>JADKHI010000002.1 GCA_016721825.1 Flavobacteriales bacterium | reverse complement strand
CTCGCTCGCCACGAACTTCATGGTGGCCATGCCGTCCGTGGTGTGGCGGTGCGAAACACCGTAGGCGATGGTGCGCTCCATCAGGTTCAGCGGCTCCCGGATGCCCCCTTTCGGTGTGGCGGATCCAGTTCACCTTGACAGGGTCGTCCGATACGAGCTTCCCGGTCGCGTCGCGGTTGGCCTCGTACACGATGGTGTTGGCGTTCTTGTTCCGCTGGATGTAGAAGAGCAGGTCCTTGCTGGCCGGCGGGGCGGGGAAGGTGGCGAAGACCGCACCGTGGGGGGCGCAGGTTGTGCCTGCACCCAATTACCTATGACAACTGCCGCTGCCGTCAATAGGACGTGCAACCACCTCACCGCACCAGGTGGCTGAACCGATGGTAGAACGGGGTCGGACTATTGGCGGACTTCGGGGAGTAGCTACCTGCGATGATGGGGATGTACATCACGCGGCGGCGACTGGCCTCGCCAACGAGCCTGCTGCGTTCCACACGATGCCAGCAGCGACCATCGTGGATGGTCAGGTCACCGGCCTTGATCTCGAACGCCACTTCGCGCTCGTCCGGCTTGTTGTTCAGGAAGTTCGTTTTGCGGAACAGCATGTTCCACAGGTTCTGCTCATGTGTGCCGGGCAGCAGGCGCAGGCCCCCATTGCGAGGGTCCTGGTCATCCAAGTGGATGCCCACGTTCAACATCGGTAGAATGCGCTTCCCGAGGAAGATGTCACGCACGCTGTCCGTATGCCAGCCCATCTGCGTGAACATGCTGGCATCGGTGTTCACATAGTGATTCACCACCAGACCGTCCTTCTCGTTGATCCCAAGGCGGGCTTCCGGTCCTACGAGTTCCAGCAACGCCTCAAAGCGCGGGTCGCGCAGGAACTCGGCCAGGGTGGGGCTGTGCTGGTTGGCGAACGCGAAGCGCTGAACGATCCGCTTGCCATCCACATCGTTGCCCCACTTCACCGGGATGCCGTTGATGAGCTTGGTATCCTCCGCGATCCACTTCGCCTGGATCTCCTCACAGGCCTTCCAAAGCGCCGCCACGGTCTCGCGGCTGATGAACCCCGGAAGATGAATGATGCCGTTCTTATGGAAGAACTGCTTCTGTTCCGGCGTCAAGGATGCGCCAAGAGGGGAACTTGCTTCAATGGTCCGTGCCACAGTGATCGTCTGGTCGTGAAGACTGCGAAAATACACTTCACGATCGGATCATCGGTAGTTAACGTTCCACAACAGGGTGTGGATGGTTCGTGAACCACGCCACGCCGCTACTTTTAACCCCTTCGACCCCGAACGCGATGAACATTGTCGTCCTGTCCCGCGACACCAAGCTGTATTCCACGAAACGCCTGGTGGAAGCCTGTCACCAGCGCGGGCACGAGGTGCGCGTGGTGGACCATGTGAAATGCGATCTCAGCATTTGAGAAGCGCAATCCGCAGGTGATCTACAATGGAGAGCCCATCACCGGGGTCGATGCCATCATTCCCCGCATCGGCGCCAGCGTCACCTTCTTCGGTACCGCTGTGGTCCGCCAGTTCGAGATGATGAAGGTGTTCACCACCACCGAGAGCCAGGCCCTGGTGCGCAGCCGCGACAAGCTCCGCAGCCTCCAGATCCTGAGCCGGGCCGGGCTGGGCATGCCCACCACCGTGTTCACCAACTACAGCAAGGATGTGGAGAGCGTGGTGGACCGCGTGGGCGGCGCCCCTGCATCATCAAGCTCCTCGAGGGTACCCAAGGGCTCGGCGTGGTGCTGGCCGACACCAAGAAAGCCGCCATCGCTGTGATCGAGGCCTTCAACAGCCCCAAGGCCAGGGTCATTGTGCAGGAATTCATCAAGGAGGCCAAGGCCGCCGACATCCGCGTATTCGTTGTCGATGGCCGCATTGTGGGCGCCATGAAACGCCAAGGCAAGAGGGGGAGTTCCGCAGCAACCTGCACCGGGGCGGCAAGGCGGAACTTATCGAGCTGAGCCGCGAGGAGGAGGTGGCCGCCATCAAGGCCGCAAAGGCCCTCGGCCTTCACATTGCCGGTGTGGACATGCTCCAGAGCGACCGTGGCCCCCTGATCATCGAGGTGAACAGCTCCCCCGGTCTGGAAGGGATCGAGAAGGCTACTGGCGAGGACATCGCCGGGGAGGTCGTGAAGTTCATCGAGCGGCACGTGTAGGCCGCTTACAAAGCCCTAGTTGAATTTGATCGTGCGGTCCATGAGCTGCATGGTGTCCGTGCTCTCATCGCTGGTGCCACCAGCGTCCGTCTTGGTGTCCTGAACGAAAAGCAGGTTGGTCTTCCCTTCGGCGGAAGGCAGCTTCAGGATGTCCACGGTCAGCGCGGTTCCGGCCAAGGTGATGTCCAGCCGACGACCTTCCAGTTTCTGACCGCCCAAGCGCTTGCTGGTGTCACTGCCCTTGCAGTTCTTCTTGCCGAAGCGCTCGGCCATGCCTTCTTCGAAGTCCTTCACTTCACCGGCGCCGTCGATCTCGAAGAGCATGAGCACCACATTATTGCCGTCCAAAGACCATTGGCGCATGCCACCGGTGCTGCCATCGAACTCGAAACCGAAGTGCCGAGGGTAGTCAAAGCTGACACTACCGGTGGCCAAGGTCTTCACGTCGCTCACCCGGGCGGTCACGCTGGTGCCGTTCACGTCGAAGGCACTGCCGTCGCTCGATCTTCTTCACTTGTCCGTCCACGGTCACTTCGAGCATGGTCGGTGGTTCCACAGTGGCGTCGGTCTGGGCGCTCAGGTTCAGGTTGCAACAGAGCAACAAGCAGGGCAGGAGAAGGCGGTGCATGGGATGGGGTTGGGCGGTGAACTTACGGAAGCGGAGCATACAGGTCCATCAACCCACCCTGGAACGGGGTCCACAGGCATGCCTTGGCACCACAGACCTTCAAGCCTTCGTTCGTCCACGAGTTGCAGGTATGGAAGAGGTGGTAGCGACCGGTGGCCTCGTAGAAGACATCGCTATCGGTGTAGTGCGCACCGGCAATGGGGGTGCCGATCCCGAAGCACCCCGCGCGAAGCCATTGGCGATGTACTGCACCAAGCGTCCATACGCTTCGGGGTCGAGCAGGATCCGGTGGCACACCGGCCCTTCGTGCAGGCTACGGTGGTAGGTGATGTGCATGGCGGTGCCACTGAGCCCGAACGCAGCCTTCAGCGCTGTGCTGGCCGTGAGGTCCGCCCAGGTCGGCGTGTTCAGGTAGAAGCCCTTGTCGCCCCAACCGAAGGCCACCCAGCGCGCAAAGCTGTCCGGTTCCGCAACGAGGTTCTGGTCCAATAGGCTTCGCCAGTCGTGTTCGGTGATGGCCAGCGGAAGCACAAGGTCCGTGTGCACCCCGTTGCTCAACAGGTAGATGGGGATACCGTCCTGCGGCTTTGCCGCTCCTGCGTTCACCGGGACCTTCGACAGGAGCCATGCCGCGAGGAGGTAGATGCCGATGAAAGATACGAGCACCAGCAAAGCCCGAACAATGAAGCGGAGGATCTGCCGGCCCATGGCGTGTTCAGTGCACGAAATTGAAGGTGATGAGCAGTATGACTATGAGGATCCCGACCAGAGAGGTCACGAAGAACACGTCGGCGAACTGCTCCAAGCGTTTCTCCCGAACAGGCGATGCCGTGCGGATCGAAAGGAAGGAGAAGAAGCACGAGCACGTGAGCAGGAGGGCCACAACGGAGGTGATCTCATCGATGAGACCCGCTTCGGTCCTGTTGGAAACGTGCAATGAGGTGATCACGAAGAGGCAGAACCCGAGCAGGTTCGCTGCCGTGTTCAGGATGTGCTGGGAGGTGTTGTTCGCCATGGTCCGTGTGGCTGAAGATGCGACGATCGAGCTCAACAAACATCCACCACCACATGCGCCACGCCATTGAAATGCGCCGTGCCGCCGATCGGTGTGCGCTGCAGAGCCTCGGCCAACGGCGCCTGTGGGCTCATCACCAGCACCTCCTGACCGTCCACCATCAGGCGGCCCAGTCCGACTGCGATGTAGAACAGGCCGCGATCGGTACGCACCAAGGCTCCTTCATGCACCCGCTTGTGTGGTAAGGTCGGGTCCAGACGAGCCAACACATCGCGCATGGCGATCAGATTGCCGAGGCTCACCTGCTGTTTCTCGACCTCCAACTGCGCCATCGCCCTGCCCGTCTCGTGCTTGTCGCCCGCGCTGCTCTTGGTGTCGCTTTGCGAAGAGCGTTGGGTATCGAGGATGTTCGCCTCCAGATCAACGATGCGCTCCTTCACCACAGCAAGGCAATGGGCGTGCGCGAGGGGCTTGAAGGTGGGGAGGTCGGTCATTGGAAAGGGCTTCACCCCAACACGTTCTTCAGGGCAACGTCCACCACGAAGCGGCCTCGCAGGAACTTGCGCCCCAGCAGAACCTGGTGCTTCATGTCGCTGCGGTCGAAGAGGGTGAACTGGGTGCGGACGGTATGCCCGTTGAGCTTCACCCGGGTGCTGATGAGCCAGCGCCGGCTCGTTTCCCCGTTGCTGCTTTTCACGCTGACCCGCTGGAAGCGCTTGAACACCATGGTGACGCGCTTGCGGGCCATGAGGAAGGTGACCACGAGCTGCTTGTTGCCATCCACCGTGCGGGTGCGGACCTTTTGGTAGTGGAGAGCGCTGCGGAAGGCCCCGGTATCCACCTTGGCCTGCACGCGTTCCACCCCAAGGCCGGGCAAGGCGATGTGCTCCAGTCGTCCGATGGTGATCCGCGCCTTGGCCATGGGCGCAAAGGTGGTGGGTCCGCTGCGCTGTCGTACGGGCATGGTCCAGGCACTTTCCATGGATCACAGTGGAAAGCGTGAACGAACTGTTAACGACTTGGTACCCTCGCGCGATCCGGCGATCTTTGACCTATTCGACCGACACACATGAAACTCCATACCGCCCTTACGTTCGGCCTCCTTCTGGCCACCACGATCCCGGCCTTGGCCCAGGATGAGAAGCAAGCCACCCTTACACAACCCGTTCCCCGCGGCTATTCCAGCTACGGCGATGTGATCTCCACAGAGGGTGCTGTGCCCTTGGCCAAGTTCATTCAGCCTGCAGGCGATGAGACCACCTTCAGCGGCAAGGTGAGCTGTGAGGTGATCACCAGTTGCACCAAGAAAGGCTGCTGGATGGACGTGAAGATGCCTGACGGTGGTACCATGAAGGTGCGTTTCAAGGACTACGGCTTCTTCGTGCCGACCCATGGTCTGGAAGGCAAGGAGGCGATCATGCAAGGCACGGCCACCAAGGAAGTGACCGATGTGGCCGCTCTGCGACACTACGCACATGATGCCGGTAAGAGCAAGGAAGAGATCGAGAAGATCACCGAGCCCGAGACCAGCTGGAACTTTGAGGCCGTTGGTGTTCTGATCAAGCAGTGATCATTTTCAAGAAGCCATTTCTGCGGCCCGCGCTCCTCCATGGTGCGCGGGCCGCATCCGTTCTGGCCCTGCTCGTCACGCAGACCGCGCAAGCACAGACCTTCCACAGCCTGAACACCGGTCGGGAGATCGGCTTCGTGAGCTTTGGGGTGGTGCTGCACAGTGCGGCCGTGGTACAGTCCATGGGCAGCCACCAACACACCCTGCCGCTGGATGCTTCTCGAGTACCCGGCATCGACCGCATCGCACTGACGCAATGGGACCCCGGTGCGCACAAGGCCAGCAACGTGCTTTTCGGACTGACCGCTGCGGGCTCCCTGGCGCTCGGCTTCGTTAACCAACACGGCCAACAGCCTTTGCTGCCCGCCGCCATCACCTTGGAAAGCGTGCTCCTCACCAGCGGGCTCACCAACGTGGTGAAGGAATGGGTGGGGCGGCCCAGGCCTTACGCCTACAACCCCGATGTCCCCGAGCACCTCCGCATGGAGGACAAGGCCTACGTGAGTTTTTGGAGCGGCCATACGGCGAATACCGCTGCCCTGACCTTCAGCACCGCCGCCATGGTTCAACGTTCCGATGCCTCACCCGGGCTGAAGACGGCGACCTGGATCGGGGCGGCCACCTTGCCAGCGGCCATGGGCTTCCTGCGCGTGAAGGCCGGTCGCCATTTCCCCACGGACGTGTTGACAGGTTACCTGATCGGCGCGGTGGTCGGTGTGGCGGTCCCCTACTTTCACCGCTCCGAAAGAAGCCCGCTACCACACTGACATGAGCACCTTCGCATTGGCCATCCACGGTGGCGCCGGTACCATTCCCAAGGAGGATATGCCCCCCACGCGGGAGAAGGCCTACCGGCAGGGCTTGGAGGACGCATTGAAAGCGGGCCATGCTGTGTTGAGCGCTGGAGGTGCTGCGCTGGATGCCGTCGAAGCGGCCGTGCGTTCCTTGGAGGATTTCCCGCTGTTCAACGCTGGTCGCGGTGCGGTTTTCAATGCCGATGGCCAGCACGAGATGGACGCGAGCATCATGAGCGGTGTCGACCTGCGGGCCGGTGCCGTGGCCGGCGTGAACAACGTGAAGAACCCGGTGGGCTTGGCCCGACTGGTGATGGACAAGAGCGGCCACGTGCTGATCAGCGGCCAGGGCGCTTTCGAATTCGCCCACCAGATGCGGGTGCCCCTGGAGGATGATCAGTACTTCTTCGACCAGTTCCGCTATGATCAGTGGATGAAGGTGAAGGGAACTGATGCTTACCAGCTCGATCACAGCGATGGTGGTAAGAAGTTCGGAACCGTTGGCGCCGTGGCCCTGGACATTAACGGGCACCTCGCTGCGGCCACCAGCACGGGCGGCATGACCAATAAGCGTTTTCAGCGCATCGGCGACAGCCCGATCATCGGTGCGGGCACCTATGCCAACGATGCCTCCTGTGCCATCAGCTGCACGGGCCATGGCGAGAGCTTCATGCGGGCGGTGGTGGCCTTCGACGTGCATGCGCTCATGAGCTACAAGGGCCTCAGTCTGGCAGAGGCCGTGCGCATCGTGGTACACGACAAGCTGCCTCCGTTGGACGGTGAGGGCGGGCTGATCGCAGTTGACCACCTAGGCAACATCGTTCTCGACTTCAACAGCAGCGGCATGTACCGCGGCCAGGTCGGGGCGGACGGGTTGTTCCACACGGCCATCTGGCGCTAAGCGACCTTCCTGTACGTCCCCGACCGCTCATCCAAGCTGCGGATGCGCTGGACACCGGCTGTGCAACTTTGCGCCGTCCGTCACCATCTTCGTGCGGTCAACCTGAACACAGACACTCCATGAAACGCAGTACCATCATCCTTCTCGCCGTCGTCGGCCTGGTCGTCCTCTACGCCATCAGCCTCTTCAACGGGGTGAAGAAAGCCGAGGTGGCCGTGAACCAGCAATGGGCACAGGTGCAAGTGGCCTATCAGGCCCGTGCCGACAAGAGCAAGAACCTCGTTGAGATCGTGAAAGGCGCGGCCAACTACGAGAGCCAGACCTTGAAGGACGTGGTGGAGGCCCGCAGCAAGGCCATCAGCATCAACCTGACCGGTGATGACCTGACGCCCGAGAAGATCGCCCAGTTCGAACAGGCGCAGGCGAACCTCGGAGGTGCCATCGGCCGCTTGCTCGTGGAGAACTACCCCACCTTGCAGGCCGTGCAGAGCTTCCGCGATTTCCAGACGCAGTACGAAGGCATGGAGAACCGCATCGCTCGTGAGCGTGCCCTTTTCAACGATGCTGTGGCCAACTACAACGGTCGTATCGTCACCTTCCCGGGCAACCTGTTCGCCGGCATCTTCGGCTTCAAGGAGAAGACCGGTTTCACGTCGACGCCCGGTTCCGAGAACGCCCCCGACATCAAGTTCCCGTGAGCGTGATCGCCGCACAGGACCTGCTTTCCGAAGCGGAACGCGAGCGTGTGCTCCAGGCCATTCACAAGGCTGAGGAACGCACCAGCGGCGAAGTGCGCGTCCACTTGGACGACACCATCACCGACAATGTGCTGGACCATGCGGCCTTCGTGTTCGAGGAGCTGGGCATGTTCCGCACCCGCGACCGCAACGGCGTGCTTATCTACGTGAGCCTGGCCGACCGCCAAGCCGCGGTGATCGGCGATGCCGGCATCAACGCCCGAGTGCCGGAAGGTTTCTGGGACGATGTGCTGGCCCTGTTGCGTGAGGACTTCAGCCACGGCCGCTTCGCGGATGGCCTGTGCAAAGCCATCGGTCAAGTGGGCGAGAAGCTGCACACGCTGTTCCCGTATCAGCGCGACGACCGGAACGAACTGCCCAACGACATCAGCTTCGGATGAACGCCTTGCGACACGCGCTGTTCGTTGTTGGTGTGCTGTTGGCATCCTGGCTTGCCGCGCAGAAGCCATGCATGCCGGCCAAGCCTGCGAACGAGGACCACTTGGTCTACCAGTTCACGCCCTTGCTGGAGGCGCACGATGTGGAGCGCTTGGACAACAAGCTGCGCCGCTTCGCCCAGGAAACGAGCAACCGCATCCTGGTGGTGGTGGTGGACGATCTGTGCGACATGGAGCCCTGGCAGTTCGCGACGGAGCTGGGTGAGGCCTGGGGCATCGGTGACAAGGGCTTCGACAACGGTGTGGTGGTACTGGTGAAACCGACCGGTCCGCCGGGTGAACGCAAGATCTTCATCGCTACGGGTCGCGGCCTGGAAGGCGCCATTCCTGATGCCATGGCCGGGCGCATCGTGCAAGAGCAGATCATTCCCCGCTTCCGCGAAGGGCAATATGACGCTGGCTTGGAGAAAGCCACCGATACGCTCATGGCCCTAGCGAAAGGGGAGTACCACGAGAAGAGCATCACCCGCCTGCCATGGTGGGCGGCCTTGCTGGTCCCCGGAGTTTTCCTGCTGGTCATTGTCCTGGTGGTGATGGCCTGGCGCCAGAGCGTGAAAGGGTATGCCCGCGCGAACAACATCGATTTCTGGACCGCCTACCTGCTGATGAGCCAGATGCGTCGCAAGCACAGCGGTCGCTGGGACAGTTTCACGGGCGGTGGCGGCGGTGGCTGGAGCGGTGGTGGAGGAGGTGGCGGTTTCGGAGGCTTCGGTGGTGGCAGTTTTGGGGGTGGGGGAGCCGGGGGAAGCTGGTAAGGAATGAGCTACAGCAAGTGGATCGGTGGTGGATTGGGCTGGGCAGTGGGTGGTCCCATCGGAGGCCTCGTGGGCTTTGCGCTAGGGGCCCTCATCGATAGTGTTCAGGGACCACGGTCCGAAGTGCGTGTGGAGGACCGTTACGACCAGCACACCCGGCAACAACGGACCCAGCGTCCCCAGCAGACCACGGGCGGCGATGTGGCCATCAGCTTGGTGGTGCTGACCGCCGCGGTGATGAAGGCCGATGGCCGCGTGACCCGCATGGAGCTCGGCCATGTGCGCGAGTTCTTCGCCAGCCAGTTCGGCCCCGCACATTCCGCAGAGCTGCTAAGGCTGTTGCGTGATGTGCTGCAACGGGACATTCCGCTTCGCGAAGTGTGCGAGCAGGTGCGGGTGAACATGCCGCACCCCATGCGCTTGCAGCTCATGCACTACCTGATCGGCTTGGCGAATTCCGACGGGCAGGTGGACCGTGCCGAAGAGGATATGCTGTTGCGGATCGCAGGCTACATCGGTGTAAGTGACAAGGATCTCGGCTCGCTCCACGCCATGTTCCGCAAGCCAGCATCGAACACGGCCTATCAGATCCTGGAGATCGAGCAGGGCGCGACGGACGAGGAAGTGAAGAAAGCCTACCGCCGCATGGTCATGAAGCACCATCCCGACAAGGTGCTGGACCTGGGCGAGGAGTTCCAGAAGGCCGCCGCGGAGAAGTTCCGGAAGGTGCAGGACGCTTACGAGCGCATCCGCCGGGATCGCGGCATGCTCTGATCTACGCCAGCGCCGCCGTGATCCGGATCGGATTCGTCAACGTCTTGTGGACCGGACACATCTTCGCGATCTGCAGTACGCGCTGTCGCTGGTCTTCGTCGAGATCGCCTTCCACATGAACGGCCAGGTGGAATGCGGTGTCCACGGTGCCGCTCTCGGCCTTGCGGTCCATGGTGCAGGTCACTTCAAGCTTGTGTACCGCCAGTTGCTTGCGGTCGATGTACATGCGAAGCGTGATCGCTGTGCAGGCTGCTAGGGAAGCGCAGAGCAGCTCGTGCGCCTTCGGGCCCAGGTCCGCGCCGCCATCTTCCAAGGGCTCATCGGCCGTGATCGTGTGATCGCGGATGGCGATGGTCGTGGCATAGGGTGCGCCGTTCAGCGAAGCGGTCACGGACAGGTGTGTCTCCTTGTTCATGGGGCAAAGGTGGGGCTGACCTTTACGGGTTCACCGTGACCGGGATCACCAACCGGTCACCAGCAGCTTGCGGGCCGCGTTGAGCCCGCACTTCTGGTAGGCATGGTAAGCCGCTGCCGCCTTTTCGCGTACCGCAGCATCATCGGCACCGCCCACCCAAGCGCTGATCGCAGCTTCCAAGGTGTAGGCTTCGGGCGCCATCAGTCCTGTGGTCCAAACCAACGGTGAAGCTCCTGTGGTCCGCAAGGGCTCCCGGAAGTAGTGTTGGCTGATGCAGGCCAGAATGATCGTCCGCCGGACCTCCTTGTTGGCCGGAGCCTTGACCGTTGGCGCAGCGAAGTCCATCAACCCATCATGGCCCACGTAGGCGATCAGGTCGGCCCCACCGCCTACTTGCACGGTCGCTCCACCCACGACCACGGAGGTGGCGTTGTTCCCAGAGGTATACGTGAAGAAGGTCTCGGTGGCCAGTTGGATGTAGGCCCCGTCGTAGGCGTCCGCGACAAGCACGGCACCGCTACCCGTGTGTTTCCAGATGCACCGTTCCAACACATGCTCCGGCAGTGTCACGGTCACCTTCTGGCGCACCCAGGTCTTCGACCGGTCGAACCAGGTCCGCACGCCATAGGCCGCGCCCCAGTAGAGGTTGTGGTCCTTGTCCTGGCCGTTGCCCAAGCTTTTGGGCACCGGTACGATGCCTTGGTTCACATTGTCGCAGAGCGCGACCACAACGTGTATGGAGCGTGCTTCAGCGCGACCGATCGTGGCGGTCAACAGGCCGACCAGAAGTATGGGGATCCTCATCGGCAGTGCAATGCAGGTGGATGCCCGTGGTAACGCCTCAGTCCTGCGACTTCGTCTTTCCCTTCGGAACGGACCGCTTGAGCGGCAATTCACGCGCGGTCTGGATCACGAGCGGCACCTGTTCCACCACGGTCACGTTGGGGTCCAGGCCGAAGGCCTCGCGATCGCTCAAGGCGAGGGTCTTCAAGGCGAAGTACGCGTCCAGGATCAGGTCGTCGCGCATGGTGAACTCGTTCTCCACGGAAAGGAAACGCTCCATCAGCACGTAACTGATGTCCGTGTGGAAGTCCCCTTTCTGGATGGACTCGTACTTGTTCTTGAACTGTAGTTCGTTGTTGGCGTCCATTTCCTCCAGCACGCGACGGAAGAGCTTGTTGATGCGAGGCTGAACGCGGAAGCCGAGGTCGAAATCCACGCGGATCACCTTGTCGTCCACCAGTTCCATCACCCGGTATTGCATCGTGTACGGCTCGTCCGTGTAGTTCACGTGCAGGAACCAGTAGATGTCCGCCCGTTTCACCTTGCGGCTCAGCAGGGAGTCGATCACCTGCTTCTCCACGTTGATGGGGCGGTCGGCCTTGGTGAGGTACACCAGGTGCGTGGCGCACTTCGGGATCTCCTTGTCGTTGCTCAGTTCCTTCAGCTTCTGGGCATAGTCCGGCAAGTGGGCGAACTCGATGAAGCGGTTGGTGATCTTCCGGGCGCGGAACCACACGAACATCACTGCCACAAGAGCAAGCACACTGAACACGAACCACGGACGTTCAAGGATCTTCACAGCGTTCGCGATGAAGTAGGCGATCTCCACACTGAAGAACACGGCCATGATCAGCATAACGAGCACGAGGTTCCAGTGACGAACGAACCGCAGGTACCCGAACATCAGGGTGGTGGTCATCAACATGGCCAGGGTGATGAAGAAACCGTAGATGTGCTCCATGTCCCCGCTGTTGCGGAAGATGAGCATGATGCCCACGCAGCCCACCCAGAGCAGCCAGTTCACGCTGGGGATGTAGATCTGACCGCGGATATCCGTGGGGAACTTGATCCGCACCCGGGGCCAGAAGTTCATGGTGATGGCCTCGCTGATCAGGGTGAAGGAACCACTGATCAAGGCCTGGCTGGCGATGATGGCGGCCATGGTGGCGATCACAACGCCGATCAGCAGGAACCAGTGGGGCATCAGCTCATAGAAGGGGTTCCGACCGTCCAACGTGTGGCCGCCTTCACGAAGCAGCCATGCGCCCTGTCCCATGTAATTCACGATCAATGCCGTTTTCACATAGATCCAGCTCACCTGGATGTTCTTCCTGCCGCAGTGGCCCAGGTCACTGTAAAGCGCTTCCGCCCCGGTCGTGCACAGGAACACCGCTCCAAGCAACCAGAACCCATGCGGGTAGTTAACCAGTAGGTCATAGGCATAATGAGGGCTGAGCGCCCGAAGAACCCAGGGATCCTGCGCTACGCTTATGGCACCTAGCACGAATAGCATGGTGAACCACACGAACATCATGGGGCCGAACGTGGCACCCACCACTTTGGTCCCGAAGCGTTGGAAGAAGAAGAGGAAGGACAGGATGATGATCACGATGGTGACCGTGAGGTTGTTGCCTGGGGCAATGATCCCCTCAAAGGCCTTTACGCCGCCCAGACCTTCCACTGCGGATGACACGGAAATGGGAGGGGTGATAATGCCGTCGGCCAGCAAGGTGGCGGCGCCCAGGATGGTGGGGATGTAGATCCACTTGCCGAACCTGCGCACCAGCGCGTACAGCGAGAAGATCCCACCTTCACCGCGGTTGTCCGCATGGAGCGTGAGCAGGATGTACTTGAAGGTGGTCTGAATGGTCAGCGTCCAGAACACACAGCTGATACCCCCCAGCACAAGCTGCTCAGTGATCACCCGTGTGTCAATGATGGCCTTGAACACGTACAAGGGCGATGTACCGATGTCACCATAGATGATGCCCAGTGCGACCAACAAGGTGCCGATGGTCACCTTGCTCAGGTGTCCGTGCGCGTAGTTACCCATGAAGCGGAAGCGTAGGCCAGGCAAGGGAAGCGCGCTGCATCGTCGTTCGTCCCACCAAGGATGAACGGGTCAGGAATGACCGTTTCTGTGCAGCTGCCACGGTGAAAAACGGGGACGAAGGTAGGAGGCTGTCCGGTGCGGTGAACGACCGGCCCCTGCTTTTTCCATGGCGGTTCATGGGCCCAGCGGCCGATGTTCCAGCCATCGGACCACCATTTCGTCGCTCAAAAGCCGGCCGATATAGCGGTAGTGCGAATCCGCCAAAGGGTTATGGCCCTCCAGCGGTTCGGCCATCACACCGATGTCCCGTTGGTAGTAGTTGCTGTGCACGAAGAGCGCCACACCGGCCTTCACGCGGATGAAGCCGACATGGCTGTCCAGCCCCACCGCATAGAGCCCGTCATCTTGCGAACGGAGCCAGGCTTCCACCGTGGCCACCGGTACGTTGCTGAAGGCCTTGCCCGTTGGCGCCACTTTGCGGATCATGGGTTCGGCGGCCAGCTGGGCCCACTTGTAACGTGGCAGGTCGAAACCGGCATCCTGGAGCACGGTGGTCACGAAGTAACCACAGGCGATGGTCCCTTCACCCGGTATCCGCGTGGTGCCGTTGAAGTCCCAGGGTGTGCCTTTCCAGTGTTCGAACTGCGCGTCGATCGCGGTGAGCAGATAGGCCCGGGCCGAGGTGATCACCGTGTCCTTCCGCGTGGACCGGGTGTAAGCCGAGCCCAGGTCTGTCCGTCGTTGAACAATGGAGGCCTTGAGCTCGGGGTAAGTGGTCGGGGGCGTTGAAAGGAGGAGAAAGGGCAGAAGCAGGAGTGAGCGCATGACCTTGGAATGCGCCCGCGCCAGGATGTAACGTCACCGCTCCATCAACCAGCGGTAAGCAGCACCACCGAGCCACAACATGCCCGGCAGCAAGGCTACACCCATGCTGAACAAGGTGCCACCCCAGAACAGCAGGCGACGCCAGTGGGCCGGCACGATCCGCAGCAATTCCGCGAGCCAACCGGCGGTGTAGCACACGTTGCAGGCGAAGGCGAAGAGCAGTACGGCGATCGGTTCGACCACATCCTCACCGGCAGGAACGTCGGCCAGCGAGGAGACCAACGTCAGACTGGCGATGCCGGCCAGCAACACCAGACCGTTGTAGAGGAAACGCCTCAGTTCCCACCAAGCTAGGGTGCCGGCAGCGCGGCCCAAGCGTTCCTTCATGTTGCCTCAACGCAGGAGCTGCCTGAAAATGATGAGCCCCCGGCGTTTCGCCGAGGGCCCAGAATTGTGATCTGCCTACTGCTTATTGGGCGCTGCCCACTGGCATCAGCGCATATCGTTGATCTCCACGCCGGGGAACTTGGCCTTCTCGAACACGAAGTTCACGTCGGCCAGCTCGGGGTTCGCGGTGAACTTCTTCAGGGTATAGGTGACCACGTTGCCGTCCTTGTAAAGCACTTGGATGGTCTTCGTCTCCACCTTGTTCTTGTCCACGCCCAGGATCACCGTGTGGAAGGGCTTCTTGGTGGGGTCGAGGGGGAACAACTTGATGGTCTGTACCACGGTGCCCGTCGCATCGGCCTTCTCGTCGATGAACTGGCTCTTGAAACCCTTCTCGTAGAGGGTGAACAGCTTGCTGGGGTCCATCTCCTGGTCCATCTCGGCCGGGTCGTTGGCGGTCACCTCATTGCTCTTCTTGCTGTACGCCCAAAGCACGGTGCCGTCATTGATCACGGTGTTGTCCGGAAGCGTCAGGCGGAATTTCTTGCCTTTCACCTTCACATTACCGTCCTGCTTCACGTCGAGCTTGCTGGCGGTGTTGACCAAGCGGCTGCTGAAATCGGCCTCAAAGCTTGTGTAGGTCTTGCTCTTGGCGATCAGCTTGTCCATCACGGCCTTGCTCTTGGGGTCGTCCTGCGCATGCAAGGAGGTCACCAACAACAGACCGGAGGCGAGAAGGGAAACGAGCGTTTTCATGGGCAGCAAAGGTATGCGCCGCCGGACAGGCAAGGGGCGTGCCACAAAGACGAAGGCTGAAGGGCCAAGGCCGGAGCTTGAAGGTCGAAGAAAGAGCTTCTCGTCAGGCTTCGCCCTTTCTCCATCGCCCATCGCCCCTTGTCCTAATTGGCAGATTACTTCGGCACCGACTTCCGCAGCATGGTCCCGGTGCATTTCGGGGAACCGCAATGGCAGGCCCACTTGGCTTTCTCTTCCTTGCTGAGCTTGCGCTTGATCACAATGCCGTAGTCGTAGGTCAGCTCTTCGCCGGCCTTGATGGCGCGCTTGGCCTCGATGATCACCTGGTCCTTCTTGCGGTCCTTGCCGGGATGCTCGTGTACCAGCGCTTCGCAGTTGGTGTCGCAACTGGTGTTCAGCCAGCGCGCCACGTTGCCTTTGCGATTGGCGTCGATCACGTAGTCATCGTTCAGGATGAAGAAGAAGGTGTGGCCCGTCTCCGGACCCTGGTAACGCTCGTCGGCCTCTTCGTGGGTGATGATGGTGCCCTTGTATTCCACGATCAGCTCGCCTTTGCGGATGGGAGCGATGGCGGAAACGCCGTTGCCGTGGATCTTCGAACGGAACCGCTTGATCTTGTGTTCAGAGTAGGTCTTCGCCATGGGAGTTCCTGCCGTACTTCGTTGGACGGGGGCGCAAAGAAAGTACGCGGCGCACGCTTCGGATCCTCACTTCGACCGAAGATCGAACAACCCGACCGGGGATCAGAAATAGGCAGTGCAGACCACCACGGCGGTCACCACGCAGATCAGGTCCACCAGCAGCATCACGCCCAGGGTGTAACGGCTGTCCTTCACTTGCACCGCACCGAAGTAGAGCGCGACGACATAGAAGGTGGTCTCGGCAGCACCTTGGAACAGGCAGCTCAGCTGACCGGTGAGACTGTCAGGACCGTAGGTCTTCATGGCATCCAGCATAAAGCCGCGCGAACCACCTGCACTGAAGGGGCGCATCAAGGCTACCGGGATGGCATCGATCACTTCCTTGCTCACCCCCACCAGCGCCATGGTCCAGCTGATGCCGTCCATCACAATGCCCATGAGCCCGCTGTTGCGGAAGATGCTGAGCGCGGCCAACATGGCGACCATGTAAGGCAGTACCCTCAGCCCGGTGGTGAAGCCGTCCTTCGCCCCATGGATGAAGGAGTCGAACATGTTGGTGCCCTTCTGCGTGAAATACTTCTCGAAGAGGAAGGCGTAGCCCACGATCAACGCGATGATGGTGAGGAGCATGCCATTGCTCAGGTTGTCCGTGAAGTGGAACTTCTGCACGCCGGTAAGCCCGGTGATGTAGGCCATCAGCCCGCCGATGACACCGCTTATGCCCAGCACGAAGAGCATCACCGGCCAGTTGAAGAGGTTGGTGCGCTGTCGGAAGCCCACGATGAACAAGGCGCTGAGCGTACCCACGAAGCTGGTGATGATCGTGGGGATCATGATGTCAGCCGGATTCGCTGCACCCTGCGCCGCGCGGTAACCGATGATGCTGGTGGGTAACAAGGTCAGGCCTGCGGCGTGCAGGCACAGGAACATGATCTGGCTGTTGGTGGCCTTGTCCTTTTCCGGATTATCCTCCTGCATGCTCTCCATGGCCTTCAAGCCGAAGGGCGTGGCGGCGCTGTCCAAGCCCAGAAAGTTGGCCGCGAAGTTCAAGGTCATGAAGCCGTAGGCGGGGTGGTCCTTGTGCAGGTCGGGGAAGATGCGGCGGAAGATCGGGGAGAGCACGCGCGCCAGCTTCTCCATGGCGCGCGAGTCCACCAGCAGGTTCAGCAGACCGCAGAAGAAGGTGAGGTAACCGATGAGCGGCAGCCACAGGTCGGTGATGGTGTTGCGGCAGGTGGCGAAGAGTCCGTCCGCCGGCTGCGTGCCAACACTGCCGACCAATGCACCGTTCTTGTTCAGTGTGTAGAGCGTGTCGCCTTGCTGAACGGCTCCCCGATCCGCCTTGCGGACCGCTGCCACCAGCGCGCTTCCGGGTATCGTGGCCGTATCGGTCTCCGAGACCACGAGCAATTCACCTTGCTTGCCGTTCACGATGGAACCGAGCGTGTACTGCTTGCCAGCCGCCAGCATCAGCAGCACGTAGCCGATGCTCAGCAACAACATGAAGGTCCAGAAACGACTGAGGGCCATGGCGGTCGGGGTCATGCAAAGAAGCACAGTACCGCCCAGCCTCAGCTTCCGAGCGATCGCGCTATGTGAACAGCACACTGTGCGATCACCGCGAATACGTGATCATTCCGATCATGACAGGGCGAAGCGAATAGCTTTGCGGCGCATGAAGGGAAGGGTTCTTCAGTACGTGTTGGTGGCAGCGCTGGCATCCTTGGTCACCGTGTTGTTCACGCGCTTCGCATTTGGGAAGCCCAGCTCCACGGCCGCTGTTCTGGCGACCGGCTCCAACGCCGACACAAGGGTCCTTATGAAGGATGTGCATGCCATCCTCAAGCTCGCCTTGGTCAAGGAATCCTATGAAGAGTACTTCTCGCAGGAGGATTCCAAAGTGATCACCGAAGTGCTCGGCAAACTGGGGTTCAAGAAGAAGGCCATGCTGCGTGTCCGGGGCAAGGTGACCGTGGGCTATCAGTTCGAAGAGGGGGACCTGGTGTCGGACCCGGTCAAGCATCAGCTCACCATTCTCACCACCAAGTACCCGGCTATCCTGGCCATTGAGCACGACGTGGATTATGTGGACCTCGACCAGGGCGTGCTCAACCACTTCAAGGCGCAGGACCTGACGGCGATCAACGCGCAAGGCAAGAAACGCATCCGAGACAAGGCCTTGAGCAGCGACCTGTTCGGTCGCGCGCACGCCAAGCGCACGGAAGTGCTGCAGGTGATCAACAACTACGTGAAGGCCCAAGGCTGGGAGCTGGTCGTGGATTCCACCCGCCAAGCCACCGCACAGATCTACCGGCCCAAGTAGTCCTGGCAGCCTAGGTCATGCGGCCACTCGCGCGCTCGGCCTATCTTTCGACACTTGTTCATTCCCCTACCACCATGACACGTCCCATCCTCGTCGCCTTCGTTTCCTTGCTGCTCCTTGGTTCCTGTGTGTCCAAGAAGAAGTACGTGGCCATCCAGGCTTCCAATGAGACCCTGCACGGCAAGTTGGACGAGGCGAACCGACAGCTGGAGGCCTGCAAGGGCGATAAGTCCGTGATGGATGCGAAGCTCGCGGGGCTGGAGAACAGCAACCAGCACCTGAAGGACCAGGTGAACGACCTGAACAACACGAACGCAGCGCTGCTGAACAACGTGGGGCAGATGGCCACGCTCTCCAAGCAGGAGGCAGCCAACCTCGAGAAGTCACTGGAGCAGATCAAGGAGCAGGACCTTCGCATCCGCACCTTGCACGACGCCCTCACGAAGAAGGACTCGATCACATTGGCGCTCGTTGTCAGCCTCAAGAGCTCACTCGGCAACCTGAACGATACCGATGTGGTGGTGAACGTGGAGAAGAGCGTGGTCTTCATCTCGCTCAGCGACAAGATGCTCTTCAACAGCGGCAGCACGGTGATCAGCCCACGCGCCAAGGAGGTGCTTGCCAAGGTGGCCACCGTGGTGAACGCCAAGCCCGAGATGGAAGTGCTGGTGGAAGGTCACACCGACAACGAGCCCATCAACCGCGATTGCATCAAGGACAACTGGGACCTGAGCGTGATGCGCGCCACGTCGATCGTGCGGGTCTTCTCCAAGGAGCTCGGTGTGGATCCGGCCCGCATCACGGCCGGTGGTCGTAGCGAGTACGTTCCCCTTCAGCCGAACGATAGCCCCGAGCACCGCAGCGCCAACCGCCGCACCCGCATCGTCATCATGCCCAAGCTCGACCAGTTCTACAACATGATCGAGGACGGGTTGAAGCAGGCAAGCGAGCAGGAAGGGAAGTAGGAGGCAGTTCGCAACAGGCAACGGCAGGGGGCAGGTGCTTCTCGTCAGCAAGCCCTCATCAGTATCTGTGTTGATCCGTTCCCAAGGCCTCGGGACATCTGTGGTTGGATCTTCCGGGGCAGAGTGGCGGCGGAGCGTACCTTCACTGAGGTGCGGTCCCCGATCAGAGAGGGCGTGAGGCGCTCACCCCATATACCATTGGCAACTTGCCTTCCATGCCCTTGATCCGGTAGAGCCCGTCATTGCCTTTCACGGTGTTGGCGAAGCAATCGTGCGGTGAGCCGTCCAGTTCCGTGAACCGATCGATCCGGAGCCCTTCGTTCAGCAGTGCCGTGAGCACCTCGCCCAGATCGTGGTTCCAGCAGGTTGACGAGAGCTTGACATCCGCATTGCGCGCCGCATAACTGCCTTGTTCCTCTTCCACGATGGTCTCGCGGTTGAAGTAGGAGTATTGCACGTGGGTAAGGTCGTTGTCGTACATCCACATCACCGGGTGGAACTCAACGAACACCAAGCGACCGCAAGGCTTGAGGTAGCGCTTGATGTTCGCGGCCCAAGGCTTCAGGTCCGGCAGCCAGCCGATGGTGCCGTAGCTCGTGAAGACAATGTCGAACTGTCCGTCGAGTTCGGGCCGGTGGTCGATCACATTGCTCAACACCCAGCTGGCCTTCAACCCACAGCGTTCGGTCAGCTTGCGGGCCTCTTCAATGGAGGTGTCGGAGAGGTCCAAGCCGGTCACCGTAGCGCCCATGCGCGCCATGCTCAAGGTGTCCTGGCCGAAGTGACATTGGAGGTGCAGGACCTTCTTGCCTTGCACATCGCCCAGCAGTTCCATCTCTATGGCGCTCAAGGAATTCCGACCGGCCACGAAGCTCTCCACATCGTAGAAGGTGGAGTTGACGTGCAGAAGCGCGCGGGCGTTCCAGGCTTTGCGGTTGGCTTCGAAGGCGGCGTTGTCGGACATGCGATGGAACGTTGTGTTCAGGCCTTCTTGATGGTGCGCCAGACGAACATGGTCATGCCCAGCGCCGCAACGCAGGCGAAGAGCCAGCCGTAAAGAGCCGCGTTCGAATGCTCGTCCTTCAAGGAGGCAGGCTGTGGTGCTTTCGTGTTAGCGGATGCTTCCCAAGGGGCGGTAGTCTCGGAGTGCGTGATAGCTGTGTCTTGTACAACGGTGTCGCTAACGCCTCCTGTGGAAGGCTCGGATAGACCCTCAAAGGCAGTGGAGGAGCCGACGAAGACCACCAAGGCAAGGAGAAGAAGAAGGCTGCGCATGAGCGCGAAGGTACCCTCGTCGCTCACATGCTCATGTGGTCCATGCAGGTCCCACTTGGTTGCTGCGCTACTTTCGAAGCGACCAGACCATCGTACTCATGCGCGTCATCACAATGGGCCTCATCGCCCTTGCTTTCATGGCTTGCTCGACCGCTCCGTCCGCACCGGGCGAGGCGGAAGCGGCGGCTCAGGGATCCGGAAAGACCTACACTGAAGGCACCGACTACCTCGTGCTGAAGCGTGTTCGCGCCATGGATCCATCCGGGCTTGCACAACCTGTCGAAGCCTACTCCGTGCTGGTGCCGCGTGACTGGGTGGCTGATGGTGGCATCACGTGGAAACTCGGTGGCCCATGCCCGATCGAGGTCGTTCACAACCGCTTCACCGCAAAAAGCCCGGACGGCGCCTATCGGTTCGACTTCTACCCAACGCAGCAGTGGGATTGGAACGATGACGCACAGATGCGCTATGCGCTACAGGATCCCGCACAGCGCCGTTGCACCATCGCTGAACCCATGGATGCCTCCACGTTCCTGAAGGCGGCCATGGCACAGGAGATCGGTGCCGAAGTGGTGTCCGTTGATGCTCCGGAATACTTGAACGCGCCGTTACAGGCCGAAGCCCAACGCCAACAACAGCAATTGGCGAGCTCGGGCATCACCAACATCGAGTACCGCCCGAGCGTGGCCGTCGCCACCTTGCGGTTTCCGGATGGCAGCTCGGGAATGGCCTTGTGCGCCATCACCATGCAGCTTACCCACATGCCCAACATGATCACCGGCGGACAGATGACCGCTTATTCCTGCCAGACCACAACGAAGTCCTCCTTGAAATTCCCGAAGGGCAAGGAGAAGGAAGCAGAGAACCTGTTCACCACCATCCTGAAGAGCTTCCGGGCCAACCCGGAGTGGACCGATGCTCTGCAGCGCATGTTCACCAACATCGGCCGCATGGAACAGAACGGTATCGCGGAGCGCCAACGCATCGCTCACGACGCACAGACACAGATCGGCGAGATGCAGGTGCGCGACTGGGAAGGCCGACAGGCCGAACATGACCGCACCGCCGAAGCGTGGAGCCAGACCATCCGGGGCGTCGATGCCTGGCAGGATGGGCAAGGGGGACGCGTGGAGCTGATGTCAGGCTACGAGAACGCCTGGGCCAGGCCGGATGGCACCTACCTGCTGAGCAACGATCCCTCGTTCGATCCGAACGTGGTGTTGCAGGAGAACTGGCAGCGCTTGGAGAAGGGACGCTAGCGGAAGCTGTACTTCGTCGTTGGAGTTCGACCGTGCTTAAGGCGCGTTCCCCGACACTTCGCCCATGCTCCGTCGAAAAACCAGAACCTGACGCAGGGTGCCGCGTATCCCAACGCAAAACCAGCACCCATGGAACTCCGCAAGCACCTCCTTCCTTCGGCCGCACTGGTGGCCCTGCTCTTCGCCACCACCACCACAGCCCTTGCAGAGGAGCCTCCCGCAACGGCGGAGTCGGTCGTGCTCACGGGTTGGCTGCATGTGGAGGACCTCAGCTTCGACCTGACCACCGTGGAAGCGGATGTGAACGGAGCGGTGCTCTACGCGGCAGTTTCCAAGACCGGGCGTTTCACATTGAACCTGCCGATCAATGCCAACGCTGTGCTTCGCTTCGAACACCCCGGCCACCTGCCCAAGCAAGTGCTGGTGGATACCCATTTCGCTGACGCTGGAGAGGCCGGCCAGCACACGCGCCATCTCAGTTTTGCTGTGGTGTTGGAGCCCGAGCGCCACATGGCCGGTCTGGACTACGCTGGCCCTGTAGGCAGCATCGCCTTCGACAAGGGCGGTGGTTGTGCGGCCATCACCAAGGAACGCACGCTCGTGCCTTCACGCCGCCAGAAGCCGATGGTGTTCTGATCAACGCCCAGTTGCGCATCAATGAGCCTCTCGGAGCGATCCGAGGGGCTCGTTGGTTTTCGCGGATCACCTCGAACGATCCCCATAGATCGCTGCGGTCATGTGCCGGTAACCTTCCCACCCGTTCGGGGAACATCCGCCCCTATGCCGCCGCATCAGAATACAGTACCCCGTATCGCCAAGCCTTGATCCACGCGCCTTTTGGCGAACCCCGTTACTGACGGCATGGCGATTGGCTCCTTTCTGAAAACACCGAACATGGCAACCAAGAAGAAGGTGCCCGCCAAGGGCAAGGCCACATCCGCCGTACGCGCCAAGAGCAAGTCCGCAGCACCAGCGAAAAAGGCAGCAGCGAAGAAGAACACGAAGAAGGTCACCAAGCCAGCTATCGTGAACAAGTCCGTGAAACCTGCTCCAGCGAAGAAAGCAGCACCCAAGAAGCCTGCAGCACCGGTGGCCAAGAAGGTCGCGGAACCGAAGAAGAATGCGACAGACAAGCCGGTTTCGGTGGGTAAGGCAGCGCCTGCACCAAAGGCCGTGAACAAGGGCAACGCCATGCCGAAGAAGAGCGCCAAGCACACCGATCCCGTGCTCGAGGAACAGGCTACGGGTGCGGAGAACAGCGCGACCACGGAAAAAGTCCCGCTCAAGCCCAAACACTTCATGGAGCCACGCGGAGCGAAGCCGAACGAACTGCACCGCGGCCAGACCGCGGAGCACGGCAACACCCATGATCGCCTTGGCTCACAACCGGAACGCGTGCGTCATCTACATCCCAACGGGAATCGGCCGAATGCCGGCAGTGCGCGCAGCACCCATTACAAGGGCAAGCGGCGCGACAAAGAGCAATGATGCAATGCAGTGAGCAGCCCATGCGACCGCACTTTCATCGCGGGCATGAACTTGGCATCACTCCGCCACCACGAACTTCAGTGCCTGGTATCCGTTCAGCGTGGCCAGATACAGCCCGGTCGGTAGATCCAACGGGACTACGTTTCCCTGCATGACCACTCTTGCATGAACGCGCCCCGAAAGGTCAATAACCTCCAATCTTCCGTTACGCTGCGTGGGAATTTCCACCAAGCGGATCGCTTGCTCTTGCGCACTGAAATACCAGCTTGGCGCCTGGTCGCTCAGTGCGTTCGAACCGACCGAGAAGTCCGACTCGTAGCAGCCCATGTCCACCACACCGCCTTGGATACGGGTGTTACCGGCCAGGTCGAACGTGTTGGATGGCAGCACGAAGCCGTTATCGCCACTGTTGACCGCGGGGGAGGTGAACTGCAAGGTGTAGTCATAGGCTGTGGCATCGAAGTTGGCCGTCACTGAGCCATTGGGCGCGGTGAACTCGGGGTCGAGGTCAATGATGTTGGTGCCGCCGACGTGCCCGCCTTCAACGATGGAATTGGTGATGGTCGGTGCCGTGTTCACCTGGCGTCCGGCGTAGCGCGTGTTGCCGTAAATGATGCAGTTGTGGATGGCGTGATAGGTCTCTTCCAAGCGCACCGCCTCGTCCTGCAATGGGAAGCCGTACACATTCACGTTATCCGCGATGGTGCAGTTGATCATCTGGAAGTCCTCGGTCGGCGAGATCGAGTTCACGTACAGGATGTTGCTGCTGAAGCCATCCACGGAATTTCCGATCACATAGGAGTTCAGGATCCAGGCCGTTTCGAAGTACTCGATCCTGATGATGCTGTTGTCCGACGTGTTGTTGGTGAACACGCAACGGTCGATCACGAGGTTCTGATAATCCACCGAGTTGTACAGGCAGGCACCGCTGTAGGCCACATTGCCCGTGAACTTGGAATCAAGAATGGTGAGGTTGGAGTAGCCCCCGTTGTTGTTCCCGTCGCAGATGGCCCCGCCCGAGTTATCGGTGCTGTTGCCAATGAATTCGCACTGATCGACCGTCACGTTCGCTGCTGCGAGGTAGAGTCCTCCACCATAGCCTGTCGCATAGTTGTTGATGAAGGAGCATTGCCGGATCAACAGGCTTCCGCCCAGGCAATTGGTCGCGCTCAAGCCGCCGCCCCGGTAGGCGCTTCCGCTGTACCCGTTCATGATCCGGAAGCCGTCAAGCACGATGTTCGTGGTGATGTTGTTCGCTGTGACCACGTTGTGCGAATTGTCGGTGTTGTCGCCCAGCGCACCGATGTCGCCGTTCAGCACGGTCGGGTTGCTGGCGATGTCCCGCTGTGCAAGGCTCGTCTCGGTTCCCGCGAAGCCGCCGTACACGTTCACGCCGTTCCGCAGCACGAAGGAAACTGTGCGGCTGGTCGTAGTGGTCGGCTTGTATTGCCCCGCAGCCACCCAGACCTCATCGCCGGGGATCGCGATGCTCAAGGCCACCTGTGGGTCCGTGAAGGCGTTCGCCCAGTTCAGCCCGGTGTTGGTGCCGGACGCTGCAGCGTTCACGTAGTAGGTGGTCGCTTGCGTTTGGTAGGAGACCAATAGCAGGAGGGAAGGCAGAAAGCGTTTCAGACGCATACGTGGATCGGTTCAGGCTTCAAACCTAGAAGAAGGAGCAACATCCGCGGACGGATCAAGCGCTATAACGTGCTCACCGATCTACGGCTGGCCGTACGAGATCATCCAGTGGATGCCGTAACGATCGCGCACCATGGCGAAGAGCTTCGCCCAAAAGGTGGGTGTCAGCTCCATCGCCACCAAGCCTCCTTCGCGTAGCGCATCGTACCACTTCTTGGCCTCCGCCTCGTCGGCCGGGCTAAGGGAGAGGTGCACGTTGTTGCCGGCGTTGAAAGGAGGTCCGAAGCCTTCGGGTGCATCGCTGCCCATAAGGAAAGGCTGGCCGTTCAGCATTAGCGTCGCGTGCATCACTTTCTCCGCGTGTTCCGCCGGTACCGTGTACTCTGCTGGCATCTCCTTGAAGCGGCCGATGTAGCTGAGCTCGGCGCCGAAGACCGTCCTGTAGAAGTTGAAGGCCTCCTCGCAAGTGCCGGGGAAATTCAGGTAAGGGGTGGGCGCGCTCATGGTCCGGGTGTTGAATGGCAATTTAGCAAAGACATGCACGGGCACTCGCCTTAGCCCCCCACAGCGTCCACTTTCGTCCAGTTGGTGAACCGGCCACTGCCGTAGCGATACACACCGCTCGACGTGCCCACCCAAAGCTGTCCGCTGGCATCCTCCAACAGGCTTTGGACATCCTTGAGAGCAGCGCAGTCGCGTTCAGAGTAGCAGGTGAACGCTTTCCCATTGTAGCGGCACAGGCCGTAGCCATCAGCGCTGGCCCAAATAGCGCCGGACCGATCTTCCAATAGCGTCCAGATGTGATCGCTGTTCACTTCGCTGCGGTCGAAGGTGGTGAAGGCCTTGCCACCGGCCCTGAGCGAGGCCGATGGGTCGTACATGCACAGCCCCCCGTACCGCGTTCCGAACCAGATGTTCCCGGACCGGTCCTCCAGCATGCTCTGCACGAAGTTGTTGCAAAGCCCATCCTTCTCCGAGAGGTTGGCGAGCGTCTTCCCATCGTACTTGTAGACCCCGCCGCCGTTGGTGGCGAACCAGATGTTCCCGGCCTTGTCCTGGCTCATCGCGTTGATCTGCTTGGGGTACTTGTAGTACGGGAACTTGCTCAGGTCCGCAGCAGGGATCGGGAAAGGGGTGAAGGTCTTCCCGTCGAATCGCGAAACGCCTTCCTCCGTACCGAACCAGAAGCCGCCGGACCGGTCGATCAGCATGCACCAGACCTGATCGCTGGCCAGCCCATCCTGCTTCGTGTAGGTGGTGAAGGTGATCCCGTTGTAGCGTGAAACGCCGCCTCCAGTGCCGAACCAGATGTCCCCATGTGCATCCTGAGCGATCGATGAGATCCAGTTGCCGCTCAGGCCCTCTTTGGTGGTGAAGTAGGTGAGGGAGTGCCCATCCCATCGGGCCACGCCATCGCTGGTGGTGCCGAACCAGATGTTCCCGTCGCGGTCCTGGAACATCCGGCGGATGTACTGGCTGATCTGCTCGGTGTCGGTGGGTGGGTTGAAAAGGCGGGTGGCAAGCGTGGCGCTGTCCGGTTGTGCGGGTGCCGCTGTTGGTGTCGAAGTCGTGCTGGTCTTGGGGACCGGCTCTTTGTCGGGCACCCTGCAGGAGGTAGCGAACAAGAGCACCGACAACAGCGCAAGGATCGGCTTCATGGTCGGAAGGAATACTACCGCAACGGCAAGGTGAACCGGATGGTGGTGCCCTGGCCCTCCACACTTTCCGCCCGCACCTCGCCGCCGTGGCCTTCCACAAAGCTCTTCACGATGGCCAGGCCAAGGCCGGTGCTCTCGGCCCGCTCGTTGTCTCCTTCGCCCTTCTCGAACACCTTGTCCAACCGGTCGGCCGCAATGCCCTTGCCCGTGTCCGACACCCAGCATTCCACCAGGCTGTCCGCTTCGTTCAGCAGGCCACCGATCTCGACCGTTCCACCGGGCGAATAGGTGATCGCGTTGGTGATCAGATTCTGCAACACCCGGCGCAACTGGCCGGAATCGGCCAACACCACCAGTTCCTCCGGTACGTGATTGAGCAGCGCGGTGCCTGCGGTCGTGGCCACCGGCTTCATCGCATGCACGATCGCCTCCACCAAGGGCCACAGGTCGAAGCTGCGCTTCACGGTCTCCACATTCCCCTCATCATCACCACCGCTGGCTGAGTTCTCCTCCATCACCTTGGCCACCAGCGTTTCCAGCTGGACCACGTTGCGGTGCAGCGTCTTGATCATCTGTCCACTTTCGTGGTCACCGGTGCCTTGAAGGTTCAGTTCCAGCACCCCGGCGGCCAGAGAGATGGCCGTGAGCGGATTGCGGAGGTCATGCGCCACGAAGGCCAGGTACTCCTGCCGGCGCTGTTTCACCTCCAACGCGCGCTGATCGGCATAGGTCTTCACCGCCAGCCCGATCGCCTCGTCCAGCAAGCGGTTCAGCACGTGGAAGGGCTTTCCCTCCAAGGGCAGGCCGTTCTCCAAGGCCAGGTCGTGCACGCAGCCCCGCAGGATGCTGTACTCG
Organism: Flavobacteriales bacterium; assembly: GCA_016721825.1. Lineage (GTDB taxonomy): Bacteria > Bacteroidota > Bacteroidia > Flavobacteriales_F > PHOS-HE28 > PHOS-HE28. Next base: position 693,619 of record JADKHI010000002.1, on the reverse strand, counting down.
GACACCACCTCGGTGATATCGAAGCCATCCTCCAAACGCTGCACACCATGGTCGGGTGGTGATCCGTCGCGCATCGTTTCCACGATCACCTGTTCCGTGGGCTCTTCCAGTACGGCGGCCAATTCGTCCAGCAGGTCGGGGATGTGGTCGTTCAGCGTGGGAATGTCCAAATGGGCCGCCGAAGGCAGCTCGCGTACACGGCTCCGCCAACGGGTCAGCAAGGCTTCCTTCTCCTGCCGGACCAGCGAAGCCAATTTGCTCATTACCGCGGTCGTCATGCGTTCCACCGGTTCATGGGCGAAAGCTACTCGAAGGCCGGGCATGGTGATGTTCGCCTGCTGAGGGCCCGAGCGGCCTTACGGTCAGTATTGCCGATCGCCCATCCTCACCCGGTGGGGAATACGAACCCCGTTCTGAAGCCCTAGCGCACCAATTCCGTTCGGACCGCACCGTGCATTCAGGCCGTACTCGCGCACGGTCCCTGGTTTGTGGGTGAACGGGAAACAGAACGACCATGTCACACCCTGAGGATAAGAAACCAACGCCTGCCCCAGTGGATACCGCAGCCACGGACAAGAACGCACAGCCCGACAGCAAGCAGCCGGTTCCCCGCAAGGACCCGGACGAATACGATCCGGTAGGCATGGCCGGCAAGAAGGCTGGCATCCTGCTGGAACTCGGCGAGGAAGCGAATGAAGCTTCGAAAGAAGTGCAGCAGGGGAGCGATGCGAAGGAAAGTGCGGCGATACCGGGTGCGGAGAAGAAGGATCGCGCTAACTAAGCCGCCTTCCGCCAGCGCTCCGCCCGGAACGGATAGCCACGGCCCCACGCGAAGTGAGGCGTGTCCCGCCGTCCCACATGCTCGAAGTCCACGGTATGCATCAGGAGGCGCCAATCCTGTGCGGTGCGCAGTTCACCGAAGCGTTTGCGGCCTCTGTTCAGGTCATAGAAGGTGCGGTAGTACACAAGGGCATCCTCGCGCTGGTATTCGCCGGCCACATACCCGTGGTCGATCACCGCGGTGTAATTCTCGCGGTCACCTTTGTAGTTGCAGGGCTGGCTGGCCTTGTCGTAGTTCCGCAGGTGGAACTCCCGCAGGGCATTGATGAGGTCGCCGCCCCGGCGCAGAAACCGTTCGGTATAGCGGACCAGCACATGCGGGGCGAAATAGGAAGCCGGTCCTTCAGCATCCACCTGCATGGCGCAAGTGCCCTTCGTGGTGGCATACCACAACAACGGATAGATGGTGACACGGCCTTGTGTGGCGACAACCACGTAGATCCAATGCAAGCCCTTCTTCGAGGGGAAGCAACCACTGCGGACAATACGCGCATCCTTGCGGAGCGAGCTGTGGTCGGCAAGGTCACCGTGCTTCTCCTCCACATGCCGCAGCAACTGCCCCACGTCCTTGCGGGCGGCAGCGGCCACCTGCGGAAGGGTCATGTTGGAGCGGATCATGGCAGGGCATTGTTCGCCTGCTTGTACGGAAGGGGCGGAACGGGGTTCCGTCAGGTCCGGAACGCGAACGGCCCCGGTTGCCCGGGGCCGTCCACTCAACGTGTTTGCGCACTAGCGCGCCATCGCGCGTGCAGGGTCGCTCAGCGGGCTGTCACCAGCTGTTCCCCGGGCCTTCACGCGGTACCAGTGGATGCTGCCGCTTTCCAAGCCTTGGTCCAGGTAGCGGCTTTTGGTGGTCATGCCGATCACCTTCCAATCCACCTCCACCTTCGGGTCGTTGTCGTTGCGCTGAACTTCATAGTCCACTGCACCGTGCAGGCGCTCCCAGTCCACCTTGATCTGGCCCTCCTTGTTGGTGAGGTCCGCATGCACGTTGGCAGGGGCGGGCAGGTTGCCGATGGGCGAGCCACGCTTGCGCACGTCGAAGCCGCTGCTCAGGATCTTGCCCTCGTCGCCACCTGCCACGCTCACCACATAACCGGCCAGCTGGGTGATCAGCTCGTCCAGCGCGGCCTCCGCCTCGTCCTTGGCGAAAGTGGCCGACTTGCCGCCGTTCAGTGTCGCCGCCACTGCGGCTTCCAGTGCTTCCCGCGCGGCCCCCAGCACCACCAAGGTGGGCGAAGGCGTCGGGAAGGTGGGGTTCGCTGCCATCTTGCTCTCGATGAACAGGGACTTCGCCACCTTGTCCATGGCGCTCAGGCCGTCCAAGCCTACACGAATGATCTTCATCCTATGGGTTGGCGAAGGAATGTGTGCTCCGCCGCTTATAGAATGCCGGAAAACCTTGATCAGTATTGCTTCCCGGACGACGGCCCTTGCGCTGAGCACGAACAATACAGCCGTTCCCCAAGTCCCGAAAGCCGCTTCTTTTCGACTGGTTCCGCTGGTGAAGGCCCCGCTACCGTTACCGATCAGGCCCGGAATGCGCACGCAATCCCAGCGGCGTTCAGAAGGCCTGGTCAGCTTCGCTTGGCGGTTCATCAAGGATGCGTTGCACCGGTTCAAGGCTAAGGCGGAGCGGTTCTCGGTCTGCGGAAGTGGGTTCTTACACAGGCCGGTAGGCATTAGGTCTGGGCTCGGGAGGTTCTGCTTGGGTCAAGGCTTCTTCAGGCTCGGAGGTACTTGGTTCTGGGTCATGTGGAAGGTGAACAGGCTTGGGCTGGGGTGGTTCACCTCCTTCCAAATAGGGTTCACAGTTGCTGGGAAGTGTGTAAGGGCTGAGAGGGTCGGGTTCTACGCCACGCTATACCGGTTCTAGTGGAGCACAATGCTGTTCATTGTTAGATGTGGCGGGGAGAAGCGCAGTGCGGCCCGCATGAATGCTGGAGCAGACCTCACCAAGCTGGTCTAAGAATCCCTTGCCATGGACTTGCATTAAGGTTGTGTTGAGTTTGCCGCCATGCTTGGAATGATCAGTTGCGGGGTTTAGTTTCGAGAAAAATCCACCGATATGAAAACGTCTATTCGGCTCACGGACTTTTCGACGCTGTTGCGCTTGTTGGTGCTTCTGCTTGCAATGGATCCCGCCCTATCCGCCTTCGCCCAACCCTTCATTCCAGAGAATCTGGACGGCTTGGGCTATTCGGCCGGATGGAACTATTTGAAGAACCGAGGTCAGGTATACGACCTCGACGGAGATCCGCGGAACGATGTTCTCTTTCACAGTGTTGGAACTGTTCCCAGCATCTATGCGATGGACGAGATACGAACGGCGGTGACCTTCGCCGCCTATGACAGCATCGACCATCAGAATGACAAGGTGTGTCGCCTGGATTTCTACCCGACGGGTGAGGCCGTGCGCGTTTCAGTGCCCTTTGCGTACGACCCGCTGCCGATGAAGTACAACTTCTATGAGACCTACACGCCGCAAGGCGTTACCAACGTGACCGGAAGCCAACGCATCATCTATCCGAACATCTACAGCAAGATCGATTACCACATCCTGAGCGATCGCTATGGTCCGAAGTTCCTCTACGTGGTGCGTCCGGGCGGGAACCCCGACGACCTGCTCCTTCGGTTCGAGGGGCAAGACAGCTTGGATGTGGACGTTGACGGAATGCTCAGGTTATACATGGGGACCAAGCAAACTCGCCTGAATCAAGGCATGGCTTACCAGCAGGTCGGCAACACCATAGTACCAGTGACATGGGTGCCCAGCTATGAGAACCAGCACGGTAGCGCCTTGGTTTCTTTTGACTTCGGTGCGTTCGACCCGACCAAACCACTGATCATCCAAGTCACCCCGTTGAATCCTGCGGCCTTTGCGCCGCCTCCGCCTCCGGGGCCAACGCCAGAGTGGTGTACCCATGTACCGGGCGCCGGACAAGAAGATTTCATTAGTGATCTTGCGGAGGGTGAGAACGGTTACATCTACTACACCGGTCATTCCAAGAGCGCGACTGGTTTACCGGTGAATGGAGGACAGGTGGTGCAACCCTTTTTGTTCCCAAGCAATTTTGACGCTATCGTTGGCAAATTCAATCAGTACTACGAGACCACTGCCGATGGAGCCGCATGGATGACCTATTACGGCAACAACGGCCCGGACAAGGCTAGATCATTGGCTTATGATCCGGTCAATGGTCGTGTGGCGATCTGCGGCCTGTCAGAATCGGTACAAACGGCGTTAAACTTTGAGAATGGGCTGCCAACGAGCGATCGGAATGATGGGTATGGCATGCTTGCGGTTCTGGACGCTGCCACAGGCGCTGGACTTTATGGAACTCGCTTTCCCACGTACTTGGTGGATCTCGACATCAGCGATGTCGATTACGATGCTTCTGGCAACTTGTATGTTGTGGGCGGAGCGAACTTGGTCGATTGGGGTGCGTGGCCATTTGTGGATCCAACCGGCACTGCAGATTACTATTCGATCGGTTACCCTCAGGCTGGCTTAACGTTCAGGAACGATGGCTTCGTCATGAGGTTCAACTCACTGATGGAGCGCACATACTCCACAGCGCTAGGTGGGCCCCAAAGCGATGCAGCCTTGTCGTGTAAGGTGGATGACCTGAACAACGTGCTCTACGTAGGTGGTTATACGTCCACAGCCAATGACCTAAATGTTCCTGATTGCCCTTCGAACGGATGGTTGGATTTTCCTATTTGCGGTGCAGGTGGTTTCATCAAAGACCGGCTGAACGAATTCAATGATGGGGCTGGTCAATACTCGGACGGCTTCATTGTGAAGTTCTCCATCCCTACCATGCACATGGACTGGTCGTCGTACTTGGGTAGTTCACTGGAGGATCGGTTGACGGACCTGGAAGTGGATGGTCTCGGGAATGTTTACGCAGTCGGATACGTGAAAGGGCAAGGCTATTGCTCTACACCCTGTAGTTGGGTGAACAGTTCACTGTTCCCACAATGCGGGCTGGGTCAGTACTTTGAACCCTACGATGGGCTCCAGGCCGACTGGGATCACTACATCTGTAGGTTCGACTCGAACACCGATATGACCTGGAGCACCATGATCCAAGGTTCCAGGGATGAATCCTATTACAGCTTAGCGAACATCCGTGTTTCTTGCGACGTGGACAACAATGTGTTCTTACAGAGCAGTACGGTGAGCGGCTCTGTTGCGACCGACATTACCGCAGTGGACCTGCTCGCGAATGCTTCGTATTATTCACAGACTGAACACGGCGACGAAGGTTTCGGGGTATTGACCAATTTCGATGTGTACATAGCTGGTTTCTCCCCCGCAGGTTCGCTCTTCTACAGTTCCTATCTCGGCGATCCCGGCAGTGACTGGGCGGGAGGCTTGGAGGCCATCAACGGCAGGCTGTATACGAGCGGGGCCACAACGGGTGGAGGAGGATTCCCCATCCATGCACCGCTCATTCCAGGTCACACGCCATACTGCCTTGCCGCTTCCGCGTTGAACGCCATAGAGGGCTACCTCGCGCAACTCGAGTACGACGCAACAGTCGGTGTTGATGATCGTGCTACCAGCCCGCTCAATGTTCTTCAGCTATTCCCCAACCCGGTCGAAGATCAATTGACGGTGCAATGGCATACAGGTGGCTTTATCCAGAGCATTAGTATCTACGACCTCACCGGTCGCATGGTGCTTGAGCACAGCGGGGTGAATGCCGGCATTTGCACCCTTGCTACCGGAGGTCTTGCGTCAGGTATGTATACCGTGTCCGTTCGCACTGGAACAGGCTTGGCGAGCGCTCGTTTCATAAAGCGTTAAGCCATGGAACGAATGTGGAAGGTCCCTTTTCGGGCATGGCTTTTTCTAGCCGTGCTCCCGTTAAGTGAATTCACTCAGGCCCAATGGCAATCGCTGAACGGCGGGGTCAATGAATTCGTGCGGTGCTTCGCCCTTAGCCCGGATTCCACTTCGCTCTTGTTAGGCGGCAGTTTCAGACATGCCAGAAACAATGGAGACAGCATCGGCGTCTTCGGGCTGGTTCGGTGGAATGGGTCCCAGTGGGATACCACCGGTCTTGCGACGCCGGACCCCATCGCGATGATCGGTAAATTGAGGTATGTGACGTCGTTGATGGAACAGAACGATACGATCCTTGTATCAGGTGTAGGCTGCCTGCCCGATTGGGAATGCGACACCATGAGTTTGGGGACTCGGCTGGTGGCTGGTGGCTGGCAGCCGTTCGGCCAACCGGACTATGGGATGGATCTCTTTCGGCTGAATGGCCGCATTTTCACTGGAGGGGATAACACGGATTCGATATTCGATCAGCCTGTGCATGGTGTCGGGGAGTACCGGAATGGCACCGTTCAAGCTTTGCCGAATTCTCCATTCAGCACCCCCGACATCTATGGCGCAGCATACTGGCACGGTGTCTACTACTTCGTGGGCAACACGGGGGGCGAGTTGGGGTCACCCGACATCGTTGCTTACGACGGGGTTAGCACATGGAGCGGTGTAGGCGGCGGCATGGGTACTGGCTGGCTACGAGCGGCAGCTGGTCTGGGTGATTCGCTCTACGTGGGTGGTTACTTCTTTCCAGGCGGTAACAACTTGAGCACCCATGCCCAGATCTTCGACGGTACCGCTTGGCAGCCCTTTTTTCCGCAAGTGGAGTTCATCGGTCAGGTGTGGGATATTCAGACCTATCAAGGGGCAGTGTACATCAGTGGCATTTACAATTTCGTTGGGGAAAGCACGTGGTATGGATTGCTACGCTACGATGGTCAACACCTCTGTGCCATCGGTGGGCCGATGCCTTCGGGTGCCCAAGGGAAGATCGCCTTCTTCCAGAACAACTTGTACATGCCGCAATACTCCCTATACCCGGGCGGGGACTTAGAGTGGGTCGGCTACCTCCCTCTGGATGGTTTGGTCCCCGATACCTGCATCACCATTTCGCAGTCTTCGATGCAGGAGCGGGAGCGGGCTATGCTTAAGGTGTCCCCCAACCCGGCCGAGGACCAATTGACCGTGCAGTGGAGCGCGGGTGGCTTGATCCAAAGCATCGAGGTTTACGACCTGACCGGACGCAAGGTGCTGGAGCAGGGCAGCGTCAATGCAGGTGTCTCCATCATTTCCATTCGAGAATTGGCGCCTGGGATGTACACGGTGTCTGTTCGGTCCGGGAGCGGAGGTTCGAGCGCTCGGTTCATCAAGCGTTAAGTCTTATCTCGGGTTCACATTTGGATATTAGTCTAGCTCACAAACTGATGTCGTCGCGAGCGTTTAAGAGGGTGTAGATGGAGGAGGGTAATTTCGCACCGCCTCTCAGTTCAGGCACTTTACGATTGATTTCCTTTGGGCATGGCACGACCATTTGTAGAGTTCATTGATTACGCAGAGCTATATCCAATGCTTCCGATTGAAGCCACTCACTACTTCTCCAAGCATTGGAGTGTGAGGAAAGGATTTGATGGTACGATAATGGGCTTTTGCTCATGGTATTCGGATAAGTATAAGTGCGAAAAACTACCACAACCTCAGCACGTTAACGCTATTTGCTTGGCTTTGTGCGAAAGTGGCAGGATGAGCATCGGAGTCCAAGGTGGACTAGATCACACAGACACCCGTTATTACTGTAAACAGTCTGTTGATCTTTTGGATCAACCATTCTTGAGAAACGTTCTAAACACTATGCTATGTTTTTCAGTCTACGGGTTCAGATTCATTTATGAACACTACAAGGAAGCTGTTCTTCCATTGGTTTATACAGACCGTAAGGGTGATCAGTGGATAGGAAGTGCTTTCAAATACATGAACGGTATCGTTACTGCCCGCCATTGTATCGAGGATGCCCATGGCCTTTCTATTAGGGGAATTACTGGAGCCAGTTTAGCTAACGGAACGTTTAGGGTTCATCAGCGGAAAGAGGTGGACATTGCCTTCGTGGCGTTGAAGGAGAATCTTGATGCTTCGACGGTGATTGCTGGTGAGGGAAAGGTTCTTGATGAAGTCATCGTGTTGGGATACCCACGCTACCCTGGATACCATGATTTCTTGGCAGCTGAGAAGGCAATGATCTCCGCCCGCTACACTGCAACAAGAGGGGCGGTAGTAGCATCGGCCAAGGACATATGGATGCGGGAGAATCTGATGCTCATTTCTGCCCGCATCAAAGGAGGAAATAGTGGCGGGCCGGTTATCAATCGCCATGGGAGAGTGGTAGCTGTATCAGTGAATCAGCCGGACAGCCAAGAAGGAGGCAACTATGATGATCTGGGGTACGGTTGTGCCTTGCCCATGAGTATAGTCGATCAGGTCGTGACAGGGGAGACTGGCAGCGACTTCGACACTTCGGGGATTTCATTCACGGACTTCCTTGAGTAAGACTAACTCCAAGTCGGTCGCTCCAACCTGCATTGTGAATATAGGTGGCGCTAGTCTTTAGGCCAGAGCGCAGCTATCCGTGAGCGACACTTTTCACTAGAGCCATTGAGAGTAGTTCCCTTTTTGGTTTGTTAACCAAATGGGATGCAATCTGTCTTTGAACCGGAAAGTGACTTGTCTTCCAGCTGGAGGATAACTCGGTGGTCCAATATTTTCGATTTGCCCCAATCCATAGACTCGATGGTAAACCCAGTTTTCTTTGTTCAACTGGTTTATGAGTTCGAGTGTTAGGGGAGGACCTATCCGCCCCTTGAATCTCCCAACCGCTGAAATCAAGCTTGAACCTTCTTTAGTAGCTGGCATCAGGGCATATACCTCATGTACTTTGCCATGATGGTCCGTATGCTCAACCGGAATGTAGCGACCAGTATATTCCTTTCGGTTAAATGTCTTTAGATAGACTGGACCGCCAACAACAATGTATCCGGCCTTACAAGCCTTCAATAGTCGTGCAGTAGTGTTAATGCCGTGGCCCGCTATATTCTCGCTCCCATTGATGTCGCGAATCACGAGGTCGTCATGTTCATGCACCGCAATGCGAAGCAAGTATCGTTCTGACGCATCATCACATCTTGAGTTGAATAGGTCGACTCCTTCCCGAATTATAGAAGCCAATCGAACATGTACATCTGTTGCTGATGTTCCGCGAATGGCAACGTAGACGCCATCTCCTGTTGGAAGTAGAATGGAATTCTTGCCCGGCTCAAGGGAAAGTGTTTCCATCGCATCAATAACGATTCTGTTCATTGACTCGATGATCGCGACCTGATTCTCTAGCAGACGGTCGTCTCGAGTGAATTCCACAACGTCAATCAGTACGAACTTGATTGGCTCAGTCTGGAAGTGTTGAACGAGGTCATTCATTGGATTCACTGCACTAAAGGCTATCAGAACCCACCCACCCCCGCACCCGTCATGGCCTGTCCCAAGTGCGCGGCCAAGGCGGCTTCGTTCGGGATCAGCACACGGCGAGCCTTGCTGCCTTCGAAGGCGCCCAGGATGCCGGCGCTTTCCAGCTGGTCGACGATGCGGCCTGCGCGGTTGTAGCCCAGTTTCAACTTGCGTTGGATGAGCGAAGTAGAACCTTGCTGCGTCTGCACCACCAGGCGGGCGGCCTCCTCGAACATGCTGTCACGTTCGCCATCGTCCACTTCCAGCTCGCCACCGTCCTCGGTGGGCACTTCGGGCAGGATGAGGGCTTCGGGGTAGCCGCGTTGGTTGCCGATGAACTCGGTGATCTTGTCCACCTCCGGCGTGTCCACGAAGGCGCACTGGATACGGATCAGCTCGTTGCCGGTGCTCAGCAGCATGTCGCCGCGACCGATCAGCTGGTCGGCGCCGCCGGTGTCGAGGATGGTGCGGCTGTCGATCTTGCTGGTCACGCGGAAGGCGATGCGGGCCGGGAAGTTGGCCTTGATGGTGCCGGTGATGATGTTGACGCTGGGGCGCTGCGTGGCGATGATCAGGTGGATGCCGATGGCGCGGGCCAGCTGGGCCAGGCGGGCGATGGGCGTTTCCACCTCGCGGCCCGCGGTCATGATCAGGTCGGCGAACTCGTCCACCACCAGGATGATGTAGGGGAGGAAGCGGTGCCCCTTCTCCGGGCTCAGGCGGCGGCTGATGAACTTGGCGTTGTACTCCTTGATGTTGCGGACCTGCGCATCCTTCAGCAGCTCGTAGCGATCGTCCATCTCGATGCACAGGCTGTTCAGCGTGGCCACCACCTTCTTGGTGTCGGTGATGATGGCGTCGCTGTCGCCGGGCAGCTTGGCCAGGAAGTGCCGCTCGATCTTGTTGAAGAGGGTGAGCTCCACCTTCTTCGGGTCCACCAGCACGAACTTGATCTGGCTCGGGTGCTTCTTGTAGAGCAGCGAAACGAGGATCGCGTTGAGGCCGACGGACTTGCCCTGGCCCGTGGCACCGGCCATCAGCAGGTGGGGCATCTTGGCCAGGTCGGTGACGAAGGTCTCGTTGCTGATGGTCTTGCCCAGCACGATGGGCAGGTCGGCGGTGCTGTTCTGGAATTTTTCACTCGCCACCACGGCGCGCATGCCCACCACCTGCGGCTTGCTGTTGGGCACTTCGATGCCAATGGTGCCCTTGCCGGGGATCGGCGCGATGATGCGGATGCCGAGCGCCGCGAGGCTCAACGCGATGTCGTCCTCCAGGTTCTTGATCTTGCTGATGCGCACGCCCGCCTGTGGGATGATCTCGTACAGCGTCACCGTGGGGCCGATGGTCGCCTTGATCTTGTCGATGGCGATGTTGTAGTGGCCGAGGGTCTCGACGATGCGGTCCTTGTTGGCCTCCAGTTCCTCCTTGGTCACGGTCACTTCACCGGTGCCATGGTCCACCAGCAGGTCGATGGGCGGCAGTTCGTAGCTGCTGAGGTCGAGAGTGGGGTCGTACTCCCCGAACTCCTGCAGTTTCGCTTCGATCTGGTCGTCGCTGAGGGTCTTCTCCGCCGCAGCGGCAACAACGCTCATGCCGTCCACGGAAATGGGCACGGCGGGCATGATCGGATCGAGCAAGGGTGTTTCGATCGGCTGAAGGCCTTCGACCTCCATGCCTGTCACGCTGAGCATCGCCGGAGCGCTTTCCACCTCTTCTTCAACAACCTCTTCCTCCTCTTCAACGAGTTCTTCTTCGGCGATGACCTCTTCCTCCACATCCTCCTCTTCGACCTCCTCCTCACCCAAGCCCATCGTCAGGTCGGCAGGCACATTCTCTTCCTGGAAGGGTGACTCTTCAACGGGCTGGTTCCGTACTCGGCTGTTCTTCATCACGGGCACCTCGTCGGCCTCGTCCAACGCATCGGAGACGGCCAGGGCCTTGCGCTCGAACAGGCGGCCCAGCGCTTCGAACGAGGGGTTGAAGGTGAACACGGCGAAGGCTCCGGCGGCGAACAGGAGCAGGGCACCCGTGCCGAAGGTGCCGAGCATGGTGCTGAGGTGCGCGGTGATGGTGTAGCCGATGCCGCCGCCTAGAAAGGTGTAGTCGGTCTTGGCGAAGAAGAAGCCGAGCAGGGCGGGGACCCAGAACAAGGTCATGGCGCTCCAGCCCAGCGTGCGGCGCGCGGGCATGATCCAGCTACCGAGCAGGATGCGCACGCCCAGCAGGAAGCTCCACAGCACGAAGACGAAGGCGGCCACGCCGAACCACTGGTGGATGAACTGGTGGCTGGTGAGCGCACCGAGCTTGCCGAGCCAGTTCTCCACATGCACCGAACGGTCGAAGATGCCACCCCAGGAACGGCTGGTGATGTCCTGGTCGATGCGCCAGGTGAAGAAGTAGCTGGTGAAGGCCACGAGCAGGAAGGCGCTGGTGAGCACCAGGAAGAGGCCGCCCACCTTGTGGGTGCGTTCGTCGGCCAGGAAGGCTTTGAAGCGCGCGAACTTTCCTTCGGTCGGCGGGGCGCTCTTGCGGGCGCGGCGTTCGCGCTTGGGCGCCTCCTCCACGGGGGCTTCCTCGCGGATCTTGTTCTTGCGTTCGTTGGCCACGGTGGTCGGGGGAATTACCCACACGCGCAGCAGATGCACGGCGCGCGCGAGGTGCGACCAAAAGTATCCGGGCGCCGAGGGAGCAACGTCCCAGGCGCCCGGCCTATTATCAACGGTAGGTAGTGGACAGTTGGCCGTGCCGTTCCGCGAAGCGGAGGCGACGAAAGATGCGCCGCTATTTTTCCGCAGGGCGATACAAGCAGGTCGTTGCGTAGCGGGGCCTACGGGAGGACCTCCTTGGAGAAGCCATGCGGGAAAAGAGCAAGCAGATCAGGCGGGTCCGCTTCGCGGGGCGGTATTACATCGTGAAGGTGCCCAGCACCTCTTCCAGCTCCTTGTGCAGCGCCTCGGGCGAAACGTTCTGGTAGTTGTCCTTCGCTGCGAACTTCGCCAGGTCGACCGGTCCCACCGTTACCGTGGTGGCATCCAGGCGCATGCGCATACCGTACTGCACCAGCTCGTAGCGCAGCAGCACGCCGGGGATCTCGCTGAAGGGGCCGAACCAGTTGGGGTCCTTCACTTCGATGCGGTCGGTGTACCAGATCTCTATCTCCGGTTGGTCCAGCCCAGGGAAGATGGCGATGGCCTTTTTGCAGGGATAGCCTGCCACGGTGTCAACGGCGGTGGTGTACAGAATGGAGATCGGCTCGCAATCGGCGTTGAAAATGTGCAGGTCGCGTGGGTGCAGGTTGGCCACCAGCTTCTTGCTCATTACGCTCAGGTGGTAGTCGAGCTGCTTGGTGTCGTTGTTCGCGATCATGCTGGTCTTGAACACGCCCATGCCGGCGCTCAGTTCCGCCACCTGTTTCTCAGGGGTGAAGGAGAGGGTGGTCTTCTCCGGTAACATGTTGGCCATCATGCCGTTGGGGTCGTACTCCGGAAAGCTGAGAGCATACTCGATGATCCCTTCGGTCACCTTGCGGTTCAGCAGGTCCTGTCCGCAGCCGTTCAGGATCACGGTCAGTCCAGTGGCCAACAGCAGGACAAGTGTGGTACGGAAAGGAAGTCGGTTCATGTTCTTGGGCGAAAAGTCCCTTGTCTACGAGCCTGAGGCCCACAGGGTTCCCCGAAAGCCTCGCCGTCAGTCCACAGCCTACCGTGCATGACGGAACGGGTCCAAGGAAGAGGCTGCTTGACGCCCCACCTACCTTTGGACGCCCTTTTCCGGGCTATGCATGGAAGTACGATTGATCGAAGCTGCCTCGGAGATCGGGGCGGGCAAGCGCGGCGCCAGCATGGGCATGGCGGCGCTGAGGGTGGCGGCATGGAAGCAAGGCAGCGAGCTCTTCGGCCATGCCGAGGAGAGCATCCTGCGCGACGAGAACGACGTGCTCTACGAGGACGACCGCTCCCCGAACGCCCACCACATCGACGGTCTGATCCGTTTTGAATCGGATCTGGCGTACGAGGTTTACAAGTTCCTCAGGAACAACGTGTTCCCTATTGTTGTTGGAGGCGATCATTCAATCGCCATCGGCTCGGTGTCGGGTACCAAGATGGCCTTCCCCAACGAGCGCCTCGGCGTGGTGTGGATCGATGCCCACGCCGACCTGCACACCCCCTGGACCACCCCCAGCGGCAACGTGCACGGCATGCCCCTCTCGCTGCTGATGAGCATTGAGAAGAAGGGCAAGAACCGACCCCGCGTGTTCACCATGGACACCTGGGACCGGCTGCGGAAGATCGGTGTGAACGGACCCAAGCTGAAGCCCAGCGACCTCGTCTTCATCGGCCTGCGCGACTACGAGCCCGAAGAGGAGGCGATCATCAAGGAGCACGGCATCAAGGTGATCACAGTGAAGGACGTGCGCGAGCGTGGCGCAGAGGCGATCGTGCGCGAGACCCAGGCCCACCTGGCCGCCTGCGACAAGATCCACGTGAGCTTCGATGTGGACAGCCTCGACCCCAGCATCTCCGTCGGCACCGGAACCCCGGTCCCCGATGGACTGTTCCTAGAGGAGGCAAGTGGACTGCTGTCCGGCCTGTGCAATGACCCCAAGACCGCCACCCTCGATGTGGTGGAGATCAACCCCGCGCTGGATTCCAACAACGCCATGGCTGAGAAGGTGCTGACGGTGCTGGAGCCGCTGTTCCACATTCTGCGGAACCGCTAGAGGCATGGGCACATGCGGATATGACCACGTGGGCATATGGGCCAAGTAGCTTCACGCGTCATCCTGATCCGGCCCACGGGCTTCGGCTTCGACCCGGAGACGGCGGCAAGCAACGGGTTTCAACAGCTGCTGAACGACCCCGACATACGGAAACAGGCCGCTGAAGAGTTCGATGCCTTGTTGCATGCCTTGGATCGCTGTGGCATCGGCACCACCGTGTTGGACCCGATCGATCCGGAGGCGCCCAACGCCGTGTTCCCCAACAACTGGTTCAGCACCCATGCCGATGGTTCGGTGGTGCTCTACCCCATGTGTACGCCCAGCCGCCGCGCCGAACGCGATCGCGCTTTCGATGACACCTTGGAACGCGAAGGTTTCCATGTGCGCCGCATGGCCGACCTCACCGCGCTGGAACAGGACGAACGCTACCTTGAAGGCACCGGCAGCCTGGTTTTGGACCGGGAGCGGAACGTCGCCTATGCCGCGCTTTCACCCCGCTCCTCCGAACGGGCGCTCAACGTGTGGTGCGGTGTCATGGACGGGCATCAGGTCCCCTTCCTGGCCACCATGGACGGTACGCTCACCGGCCAACCCGTGTACCATACCAACGTGGTCATGAGCATCGGCGAGGGCTTCGCGGTGGTCTGCTTCGAGGCCATGCCCTATCCCGTGGACCGCGAGGATGTGCGCGCCGAACTTGAACGCGCCGGCAAGGAGGTCATCCCCATCTCGCTCGATCAGATGCACCGGTACGTAGGCAACATGCTGCAGCTACAGGGTACGGGTCTTAACTCGCCGCTGGCCAACTCGTCGCTCGCCGCTTCCTTCATCTTCCTCTCCGAGACCGCCTTCAACGCCCTGAAGCCTGAGCAGCGGATCGCCTTGGAGCGGCATGGGCAGCTGGTGCCGGTGGCCATCCCCACGATCGAGACCGTGGGCGGCGGTAGTGTGCGTTGCATGCTCGCGGAGAACTTCCTCCAAGCACTAGGGGCATAGTCGTTCAAACGCGATCTTCGCGGCATGATGACGGACCCCTTGCAGGCGCGGCTCGAACTGGCCGTGCAGCGCGCATTCCAAGAGCTTTTCAACGCTGAGGTGGCACTGAAGCAGATCGGCTTCCAGCCGACGCGCCCCGAGTTCGAGGGGGACGTGACCATGAACGTGTTCCCATTCCTGAAGCTCAGCGGTAAGGCCCCGGAGGCCACTGCCACGGCCATCGGTGAGTTCCTCGCGCGGGAAGAACCCGTGGTGGCGCGCTTCAACGTGATCAAGGGCTTTCTCAACCTGGTGATCGCGGACAGCTATTGGCTGGGCTTCCTGCAAGAGGCGGGCACGCGCGACATCCTCGCCTTGCCTTCCACCGGAAAGAAGGTGATGGTGGAGTACGCTTCGCCCAACACCAACAAGCCACTGCACCTGGGCCACATGCGGAACATCTTCCTGGGCCACAGCGTCAGCCGCATCCTGGAAAGCGCCGGCAACGAAGTGGTGCGGGTGCAGGTGGTCAATGACCGCGGCATCCACATTTGCAAGAGCATGGTGGCCTGGCAGAAGTTCGGCAATGGCGAAACACCCCAGAGCAGCGGGCTGAAGGGCGACAAGCTCGTGGGCAAGTACTACGTGGAGTTCGACAAGGAGCTCAAGCGGCAGGTGCAAGAGCAGGAAGCAGGAGGAAAGCCCAAAGAGCAGGCCGAGAAGGAAGCTCCGATCCTGCTGGAAGCCCAGGAGATGCTGCGCAAGTGGGAAGCCAACTTCGCTGAAGTGCGTGCCCTGTGGTCGACCATGAACGGCTGGGTCTACGAAGGTTTCCGCGAGACCTTCAAGGCGATGAACGTTCCGGAGTTCGACAAGAACTACTACGAGAGCCAGACCTACGTGCTGGGCAAGGAGGACGTGCTGAAGGGCTTGGAGAAGGGCGTCTTCTACGAGAAGGACGGCGCCGTGTGGGTGGACAACACCCCCGAAGGCCTGGATGAGAAGGTGCTGCTGCGCCGCGATGGCACCAGCGTGTACATGACGCAGGACATCGGCACGGCGATCAAGCGCTTTGAGGAGTATCCCGGTCTCTCGCAGCTCATCTACACGGTGGGCAACGAGCAGGACTACCACTTCAAGGTCCTCTTCATCATCCTTAAGAAACTCGGCTTCCCGTGGGCCAGCGAACTTCACCACCTGAGCTACGGCATGGTGGACCTGCCCAGTGGCAAGATGAAGAGCCGCGAAGGCACCGTGGTGGACGCCGACGACCTGATCGAAGAGGTGGTGAACGAGGCCCGCGCCATGGGCGAACAGCTCAGCAAGCTCGACGACTTCTCGGAAAAGGAGAAGAAGGACCTGTATGAGATGATCGGTCTTGCCGCCTTGAAGTACTACCTGCTGAAAGTGGACCCGAAGAAGCGCATGCTCTTCGACCCCGCCGCCAGCATCGACCTACAGGGGCACACCGGCCCTTTCATCCAGTACACCTACGCGCGGATCAGGTCGTTGAATAGAAGAGTGATGGCTGGTGTATGGACTGGAAGTCTGAAATTTCCAGAAGCGGAGATTCAGTTTGCGTGGCAACCAAGTACTACGTCAGATCAATTGCAGCCTTTGGAAAAGGAGCTTTTAAAGCGTCTGCATCACACACCCTCTGCGCTCCTTGAGTCGGCAGATAAGTTGGATCCCTCCATACTTGCCAATCACGCCTACGAAATAGCAAAGGCTTACAACAGTTTCTATCAGGCCGTACCTGTGCTAAAGGAAGAAGATGGACGGAAGAAGTTGTTCAGGCACAACTTGAGTATCGATGTAGCTAAAGTCCTGAAGAAAGCCATGTGGTGCCTGGGCATCGAGGTGCCTGAGCGGATGTAGAAGAGACCACAGAGACACCAAGCCACAGAGCAACACGGAGTTGATTGCACAACCCGCGTTCCTCTCAGTGAACCCTGTGCCTCTGCGCCTCTGTGGTCTCGATCAGAACTTCGGGCACGGCACCATGTGGAACTTGCGGTTCTTGTGCCGTGCGGGCCACTCATAGGTGAGGCTGATCTCGTGCGCGCCACCGGTCTTCACCCCCTGCCAGCTGATGGTGATGTCGTAGCTATAGATGATGCGGAGCTGCTTCTGCGTCTGGAAACCGGCCATCAGGATCACGGCGTCGTGGTTGGGGTAACCGGGCTCGTAAGCTTTCACACCGGGCAGACCGCGGTACCATAGCCCCGCCATCAGCGGATTGTGGTCGATGTAGACCCCGAGGTCCAGTTGGTCCCAGTCCTGCTGCGCCTTGTAGTGCGCGGCGATGTTGAAGGTGCTCTTGGTGCGTGCCATCGACCGGTCGTCCATGGCGATACGGTAGCCGGTGTGGATGCTGGTGCGCACAGGAAGGCGGGTGTCGCCGCTCACCAACAGGGTCTGTTGCGGGCGGTTGATGTGGCTGAAGGAGGCGCCCAACCAAACGTGTTCGCCGTAGTACATGGCGCCCATGCTGGCATCGAAGTAGCTCGTGCGTTGCACAAGCACGGGTTCAAGCGTTGTGGGCGCACCGTCGCGGATCACCTGGTCGGCGAAGAGGAAGCTGCCCATGTCGAACTGCCGCGTGGTGTAGCCCAGGCGCATGCCGAAACGGATGGCATTGGAGTGGTTGATGCGCGCCTCGTAGCTGTAACTGGCGCCGATGTGGGTGAAGGCAAGGCTGTTGCTGCCGGCCTCGTCGTGCATCACCATGAAGCCGTAGCCGCTGTGCGCCTTGGCGTTGTTGTGGTCATAGGCCACCGCGTAGGTCTCGTAGCCCGGCGCGATGCCCGGCCATTGGATGCGGTAGTTCAGCGCGATGCGGTCCTGGAAGGTGTTGCCCGTCAACGCGGGGTTCAGGTACATGGGCGCCGCATAGAACTGGGAGAGCTGCGGGTCCTGTGCCTGCACACGCAGGCCCATTGACATCAGCACGGTTCCGGTAAGGAGGAGTCGTGTGCGCATGGGTTATCGGAATAGAGTGAGGTCGCCTTTCCGCTCGATCTCCTTGTCGTCAACGAAGCGGATCCACATCTGGTAGACATACACGTCCTGCTGGCTCAACTGCCCGCGGTAGTAACCGTCCCAGCCCAGCAGCACGTCGTTGCTCTCGAACACCAGCTCGCCCCAGCGGTTGTAGATCCGCATCTTGAAGTCCTTCACGAACTTCACGAAGGGGTAGAACACGTCGTTGCCCAGGTCGTTCGGGTCGTAGCCGCCACCGCTGCCGCCGTTGGGGTTGGGCGTGAAGGCGTTGGGGATGGTGATGTCGTAGTTCGGCAGGATCTGCACATCGTGCGACACTGAACCGGTACAGCCGTTGCCGTCGGTCACCATCAGTTCCACTTCGAAGGTGCCGATGTCGTCGTAGGTGTGCGAAGGCGTGGTGCCCGCGCCCGTGCCACCGTCACCGAAGGTCCACGCGTAGTTGGTGATGCCGGCACCCGCCAGCTCGGTGAACTGGATGGTGGGCGAGTCGAAGGTGGTGCTCCAGGGCGAAGCGCTGAAGTCCGCAGTGGGCGAGGGGTGTACGATCACCAGCCCCGTGTTGGCTGCAGGAGCCGAGCAACCGTTCGGGGTGGTCACGATCAGCGAGACGGTGTAGGTGCCTGCCGTCGTGTAGGTATGCACCGCACCAGCGCCACCGCCCGTGGTTCCGTCACCGAAGTCCCAGAGGTAGGTCACCGGCTCGGTGGTCAGGCTGTCGGGCATGGTCACCGTCAGGGGCGAACAGCCTTCCGCGATCACCGGCGGAAGCGTCACCGTTGGCGGCACTTCCATGGTGATGTTGACCAGTCCTGTGAGCGATTGGCCACAGCCGTTGCTGGCGATCACCGTGTAGCTCTGGTTGCCGGTAACGGCCACGTTGAAGGGACCGGGGCCCGTGAGGTTCAGCTCTGGCCAGGTGAAGGTGACCGTTCCGGGGTAGTTGTTCACCGTAGCGCCGATGGTGGCCATAGTGCCGGGGCAGTAGATGCCACCGCCGTAGGGCGCAAGGACGGCCGTGGCCAGGTTCAGCACGGTGAGCGGGAAGGTCAGCGTCGGGCCTTGGCAACCTGCTCCATCGGTCACCGTGACCTGCACGTTCTGCGAAGCGGGGAAGGAGTAGGTCACAGGCGAGCCGTAGCCGATGCCGACCCACTGGATCTGGTAGTTGCCCTGTCCACCTGCTGCCTGTGCGGTCAGCAGCACCGGTGCATTGATGCAGGCGGTATCAGGCACTTGCGCGGCCAGTGTGATGGCTGGGGGAGAGGCCAGCATTACACTGCCTTGGGCGATGCACCCGGCCGCATCCACCACTACCACGATGAAGGTGCCCGTGCCAAGGTTGGATGCCGGGGGGGTGTTGTGGCCGCCTGCGTTCGCGCTCCACTGGTAGGTGTAGCCGGGCGTTCCGCCGGTCACGGTCACGAGCGCGGAACCGTTGCTTCCACCGAAACAACTGGGTTGTGTGGTCGTGATGTTGCTGGCCACCAAGGCAGGGGGGGCGGTCACGGAAGCGATCATCACGGTGTCGCAACCGTAGGCGTCGGTCACTTCCACCGTGTAGCTGCCCGCCGCAAGACCGGTGATGTTGGGCGTGGTCTGAACCGGCACGGTGCTCCACTGGTAGCTGAGGCCAGGGGTGGCCGGGCTGTAGAAGGCGCTGCCGGTGCTGGCGTTGGAACAGGCCGGGCTGGTGGTGATAGTGGCCCCTTGGAAGCTGTTCGGCAGGGTAATGTGCACTAACTCGGTGTCGGGCGGGCAGGTCGTGTTGCCCGTGGTGGTGAAGATCACGTCGGCATAGCCGGCCATGCGCTCACCGTTGGTTGGCGTGTACTGCACGTTGAGGCCGCCCCCGAAGAACTGTCCGGCACCGCTCCACTGTCCACCTGTGGCATTCACCACGGTGGCTTGCAGGCCGATCGGGTAAGCACCTTGGCAGGCCACGAGATCTGGTCCGGCACTGGCGATGTTGGGTTGGCCAGCGGCATTGATCACGGCAGTCGCGTTCACCGGAGCACAGCCGTTCGCATCGGTCACGGAAACGTTGTAGGTGCCCGCACCCGCAGTGATGGAGGGCGTGGTGGCACCGTTGCTCCATAGATAGCTGTAAGGCATGGTGCCGCCCACCATGGCGATGCCGGCGCTACCGTTCCCCTGTCCCGCGCAGGTCTCGTTCACCACCTGAAGGCTTGCGATGGTCAGGGCCTGCGGTTGGGTGATGGTGACGGGTAGAGCAATGCTGCAACCCAGTGCATCTGTTGCGGTGAGCACGTAGCTACCCGCGCCGAGGCCGATGGCAGTGGGCGTGGTCTGGATCGGATTGGTGCTCCACTGGTAGGTAACACCCGGCAGCACGGGACTGTACGCGGCGCTGCCGGTGGCGATGCCATTGCAGGTGGCGTTGGTGCCGGTCACACTTGAGCTGAGGAAGCTGTTGCTGATGTTGATCACCGCCACATCGGTGGCCGTGGGGCAGCCGAAGCCCGATACCGCTGTGAGCGTAAGGGTCGCGCTGCCGGCAGCCACTTCACCAGGCGAAGGCGTGTAGAGCACGTTGGTGCCCGTTCCGCTGTAGTTGCCGGCACCACCGGACCAACCACCCGAGGCCGCGTTGGTGATCGACCCGTTCAATGCCACAGCTTGTGTGCCCTGGCAGGCAATGAGGTCAGGACCCGCGTTGGCGGTGGGGTTCTGTGAGGTAGTGCCGATCACGGCCGTGGTGTTCACCGGTGCGCAACCGTTCGAATCCGTGATGATGACCGTGTAGGTTCCCGCGCCGGCCACGATGCCGGAGCTGCTGGTGCCGTTGCTCCAGACGTAGTTGTAAGGCTGGGTGCCGCCGGTCATGGTCAGCGTGGCGCTGCCGTTGCCTTGGCCTGCACAGGTCTCGTTCACCACTTGCAGGTTCGCGACGGCCAGCGCTTGCGGTTGGGTGATGGTGACCGTCTCGGTGTTGTTGCAGCCCAGCGCATCCACAACGGTCACACTGTAGGTTCCTGCTCCGAGGCCGGTGGCCGTGGGTGTGTTCTGCACGGGGCTGGTGCTCCATTGGTAGGTGAGACCCGGCAACACGGGGGTGTAGGTGGCCGTGCCGTTCGCGGTACCGAAACAGGTGGCATTGGTTCCGCTGACGTTGGCGTTCACGAAGCTGTTGCTCAGGCTGATGTGCACCATGTCCGTGGCGTTCGGGCAGGCTGTGCTGGACACCGCGGTAAGCATGAGGTCCACACCACCCGCTGCGATCTCGCCCGCAGAGGGGGTGTACGATACGTTGGTGCCGCTACCCGTGTAGCTGCCCGCACCTCCCGACCAATTGCCCGAGGCGGCGTTGCCGACCGCACCGTTCAGGGTTATGGGGTAGGCGCCTTGACACACCACAAGGTCAGGTCCAGCATTGGCCGTAGGAGGTGCAGGTGCATTGATGATCGCGGTGGCCGGTGCAGACACACAGCCGTTCGCATCCGTCACCTGTACTTGGTAGGTGCCTGCACCTGTCGTGATGAGGGCGGTGTTGAAGGGTAGTGACCCCCAGTTGTATTGATACGGGGCGGTTCCATCGAACACACTTACAGCGGCGGAACCGTTGTTAACTCCCTGACAGCTGGCATCGGTGGTCTGTACGTTGATGAACACGCCGTCGATCACATGGATCGTGTAGGCGTAGGTCTGGATACCGGGGATCGGACAGGCACCATCGTCCACGTTGATCGTGAACGGATAGTACCCCGCCGTTCCATTGCTTCCTGTCCAGCAGACCGTGCAGGTGATGGGGTTTGTGCCGGTGAAACTGAAGGTAGCGCCGGGCAACACACTGGTGATGTTGGAGACCGCGTCGAGCACGTTGTTGGTGTTCACGTCGTTGATCACCATGTTGAAGCACACACTGCCGCTCTCGCACACCTCGATCTCGTTGCTTCCCGTGATCACGGCGTTGCCGTTCACGTTGGTGATACTGCCCGATGCGGCGTTGGGTGGCACATTGCTACAGGGGTAGGCCACGAACTGCATATCCCGCATCACCGTGCCGATCAGGTTGCCGAGCGTGTCGTACTCGTTCACTTGCACCACCACCACCCAGTTGCCCTGCTGGGTCGGGGTGAAACTGAGCAAGCCCGTTTGCGGGTCAAGGACCAGTCCGGTGATGGGCTGCGTGCCGCTGTAAGGGTTCACGTAGGGAAGCAAAGCCTGCCCCTGGCCCATGGCGCCGATCAGCGTGTAGGTGAGGGAGTCGCCATCGGTATCATAGGCGCCCAGGCTGTAAGTCACCGGGTAGTTGAGGCAGACAAAGGGGCTGGCGATGCCGGTGAACTGCGGCGAATCGTCGCAGGCGTCCACCGTGTTGTTCAAGGTGGCCTGCACATACATCTGCGTCTGGTTCGGTGTCTGCAGGTTGGCTATGGCCCCGTTCCGGTTGCTCAACGACCAGCTGATGGTCCAGAAGTCGCAGGGTGGCAGTGTTACCACAGTGGTGTAGGTATACTGCTGAATTCCGGGCAGATTGCCACCGTTGCAACTGCTGTTGGGCAGTTGCTGTCCGCAGAGCTGGCTCAGCTCCACCCCGTTGGGGGTGTTCACCTGTACCGTGAAGGTGTCGCAGGGGCTGCTGAAGGTGGCGTCGAACGAAGGGTCCAGGTTCACACCGGCACAGTCGCGGTAAATGATCAGGGTGACCCGGTACTGGTTGTTCCCGAGGCAGTCGTAGTAGATCTCTCCGCCGCTGATGTGGGTGGCCTGGGCGTGAAAGGCTGCGAGGAGGATCAGGAGGGAGATGGTAAGGATCCGCTTCATCGGCCGGCTGCTTCCCCTTGAATGGGTCTGCGATCGGTCCTACTCATTCCTATTGCCTAGGGTTCGCCTTATTCGACGAATTGTTGCCTTTCGTCGATGGATCTGCCCATGGGTCGGCAGCCTGGAATGTCAAGAGGGCCGACACAACATTCCCATAGGATTCGGTCAACAAAAGCACCAGATGGCCCTACGATCGCCGATCTTGGCGCCACCTATGCTGGCCTTCACCACCCTTACCGATCCGGAGTACGTTGCTCCCACGCACCGTTCGCCCCTGGACCGCTTCTTCCTGCGCTTGATCCGCGACGAGCGCGACCTGCCCTTCATCTACAAGACCATCGAGGTCACCTGCACCCTGATCCCCTTGGGCGTGCTGCTTTTCATGCCTTTCGTCACCGGCTGGCTTTGGTGGACCATCGCGATCGTCTACCTCTTCATCAACAACGTCACGTACAAGGGTCCCTTCGGCCTGATGCTGCACTGCACCACGCACCGGCCCTTCTTCAAGGCCCCGTGGATGAACTACTACCTGCCCTGGGTGCTGGCGCCCTTCTTCGGACAGAGCCCCGAGACCTACCATGCGCACCATGTGGGCATGCACCACGCCGAGAACAACCTGGAGCCTGATGAAAGCAGCACCATGCCTTACCAGCGCGACTCCGGCTGGGCGTTCACCCGATATTTCCTGACCTTCTTCTTCACGGGCATTTACACGCTGGCCGCTTATTTCTTCCAACGCAAACGCAACCGCCTGCTTTACCGCGTGGTGCGCGGCGAACTGCTCTTCATTCTGGGCTGCGCCCTGCTCTGCACGGTGAACTGGCCCGCCACCCTTGTGGTCTTCATCCTGCCCTTCATCATTTTCCGCTTGGTGGCCATGGCCGGCAACTGGGTGCAACATGCCTTCGTGAGCGCCGACCAACCCGGCAATCCCTTCCAGAACAGCGTGACCTGCATCAACGTGAAGTTCAATCACAAGTGCTGGAACGACGGCTACCACATCAGCCACCACATCGATGCCACCATGCATTGGACGGATCACCCGCGTTACTTCCGGGAGCATCTTCAGGACTTCGCGGACAACCGTGCCGTGGTGTTCGCTGGCCTCAACTACCTCAACATCTTCGGCATGCTCATGAGCGACCGCTACGATAAGCTGGCGGAGCATTTCGTGAACGTGGGCAACGTGTACAAGAACGATGAGGAGGTGATCGCCTTTCTGCGCAGCCGAACGGCACCGGTGCCCTTCGCCAACGATCAGGTCGATCAGGTGGTGGCGCTGGCCTAGGTCAGTATATGTAAGCGTAGACCATCCGGGTGAAGCCGCGGTCGTCCTGCATGTCCCTGTCCGTGATACGGGTGAAGCCGAGCCGGGCGTAGAGCCGCTGGGCTGCTTCCATGTTCAGCCTTGTCCACAACACGAGCGCGCTCGCATTGTCCATCCGTGCGCGTTCGATGCAGGACCGCACCAGCGCTTCGCCCACGCCTTCGCCTCGCGCTTCCCGCGCCACACCCAGCATCCGGATCTCCCGCTCGCCTGGCGCCGCCACTTGCTGCAACGCACTGCCTTGGTGCAGGTAGAGCACTGCGCCCACAACGGACCCGTCCGGTCGACAGGCAATGAGCTGGGTGCCGCCGCTCCCGAGGACCTCAGGCTTCAGGTTGGTAGCCGCCCGTTCCGCTTCGACATAGCCGTCACCGACATACACGGCGAACTGCAACGCACAGGCAGCGACCTGATCGGACGTGGTCGTGGCCTCGCGGATGGTGAAACGCGACCCGTCGCTAGCATGTGACATGGTGGCAAGTTCGGTACGTCCGGTGGATAGTGGGAAAGGGCCGACGCGGAACGTTCACGGAGGTTCTGAACACCAGTTAGCATGAGGCCCTTTCCGCACCCTTCACAGGCCCCTCACCTGAAGGGGGGTTCCGCGTGGCGGTGGTGGTGCGGAAGAGCTGAGCGCTAGTCGGCCAGGAACCCGAACTTCCCGCTGTTGTAGTCCTCGATCGCCTGGCGGATCTCTTCTTCGGTGTTCATCACGAAGGGACCGTAGTTCACGTAGGGCTCGTTCAGCGGCTCGCCGCTCAGCACCAATAGGATGCACTTGCGCGACACCTGGATGCGAATGGCGCCAGCCTCGTTCTTCAACTGCACGTACTGGTTCTCGGGTGCGGAGGTACCGTTCACCGTGATCGCCCCGTCCACCACCAGGATACCGGTGTTGTAGTTCGCGGGCAGCTGGAAGCTCACGTCGGCGCCCACGTTCAGGTGCATGTCGTACATGTGGATCGGCGAGTAGGCGCTCGCGATGCCCTTCACACCTTCGTACTCACCCGCTACCACGTGCACCGTGCCATGCCCCTTGGGCAGCACCACCTTGGGCTTGTTCGCGTGCAGGATACTCTGGTACTTCGCTGGCACCATCTTGTGCTTGGCGGGCAGGTTGATCCACAACTGCAGCATCTCGAAGGCGCCACCGCTGCGGTTGAAGGTCTGCTCGTGATATTCCTTGTGCAGCACGCCGCCACCGGCCGTCATCCATTGCACATCACCCGCGTTGATGATGCCGTGGTTGCCCTTGCTGTCATGGTGCTCCACGCTTCCCTTGTAGGCGAAGGTGATCGTCTCGATGCCGCGGTGCGGGTGCACACCCACGCCCTGGCTCAGCTCGCTCGGCGGAAAGTTCACCTCCGCGTTGAAGTCCAGCAGGAAAAAGGGGCTCATGCGCTCCTCGAAGCCCTTCCCGTTCGGGAAGTAGTTCATCACCTTGAAGCCGTTGCCCACCATGTGCGTGTTGGTGGGGGACAGCACTCCCTCAACGCCACGAAGACCGTTGCCCGCCATGTTCTCCATGGCCTTGGCCGTACTGCTGAAGGCGCCACCGATGAAGGCCAGCGCAGTGCCGAGCAATCCGCGATGAAGGAATTCCTTGCGTTCCATGTGCGAGTCGAATTGGTGTGTGAAAGTTAGAACGCACGTGACCCATTTCAGCCGGCGTGCTGGCTACCTTCAGGGCATGACCGACCGGGACAAGCTCGTCGCCATCAAGGCCCTCCACACGGCGGTATGGGTCTTCTTCAACGTGGTGATCTTTTACCTGCTGTATGCGGTCATCACGGATCACATTGACCATTGGTTCTGGGTCGCCTTGTCTCTGATCGGGCTCGAATGCCTGGTATTGCTTGTTTTCCGAATGGTCTGTCCCTCCACCTTGATCGCCCGTCGCTACTCGGATTCCGATGCGGCCAACTTCGACATCTACCTACCGCTGTGGCTGGCCAAGTACAACAAGCTGATCTATGGGCTCATCCTCGCAGGCATCCTGGCGGGGTTGGGCTGGCGCTTACTGGCCGCCGGGTAGCACGCCGATCGTCTGAAGATGCGGACCTGAGACCTATTATTCCGCACTACTCGATCCGCTTCCCTTCCATCTCTCCTCCTTGGAAGAGCTTCATGCGCTTCACAGTGCCATCCGCTTCAGGGTAGAACACGATGCGAGCATCCACTACCTTCAGGAAGAAGGCATCGGGACCTTCGCCGTACAGTTCGAACTCCGGTTGGCCAGTGGCTTGTGCGAAGAAGCGATCGCCCTCCACACGGAAGGTGAGCGTGAAGCCGGGCATCAGTTCATATTCGCCGACGTACTTCTGGAGTTCCTCCCCGTTCAAGGGTAACTCGGTCCGCGTTGGCAGAGGCTTGTCGGTCCGGGTGAGCTGTTCTTCGCTCTGCCGGGTGCGGAGCAAGGCCCCTGTGACCTTGCCGTCCGTACGTTGAAAGGTGAAGGTGATCACATCTCCATGCGCCAGGAAGCGGTCGTTGCCCAAGTGGTCCAGGTCGCGCACGGAGGAACCTTGCCGCTGCGAGTGCATTCCTTTTTCATCCGCAGTGATGTAGCGTTCCACACGGTCCTTGTTCGTGTACACACCTGTGTACTCCGCTGCTTTTTTCGGATCCAAGGGTACCACCGTGCCAGCATAAGGCTTGCCCATGGCGATGGCTGCCAATGTGGGTGCGAGGGTGCTCGCGTCGTCGCTCTCGCGGTTCGTTAGCACTGCAACGTAAATATCCTCCTCAGGCAAGTAGAGGCTCCTGCTCACAAAACCGTTGATGCCGCCGCCATGCTCGATCGTGCGACTGCCCTGTACGTTCATCATGGACCAGCCGTAGCCGTAGTGCGTAGCCGAACCGTCGGTGAGCAGGTGTTCGGTGTGCGCTTTCTCGACCCATGACCTGGGCAGCAACTTGCCCGCGAACACACTGCGGTTCCAGGCCCACAGGTCCCCCACAGTGCTGCGCATGGTGCCTGCGGCGTAAGGCCAGCTCATGCTCAGGTAGGTCGCCACTTCGTAGCCTGAATCACCTTCCGCATAGCCGAGCGCTTCACCGGGAAGCTGACCGTTGAACGCGGATGCGCTGCTGTGCGACATGCCCGCTGGTTTGAAGATATGCTCCCTCAGGTAGGCTTCCCAGCTTTGCCCTGAGGCCTTCTCCAGAATGGCGCCCAGCAGGATGTAGCCACTGTTGCTGTAGTTCCATTTCGTGCCGGGAGCGAACTCCAAGGGCAGCTCTGCGAACGAGGCGATCAAGCTGTCAAGGGTGATGTCCTTGCCGTAGCGCTCTGCGTTGAACGAGGGTTGAGCCGTGTAGTTGGGAATGCCCGAAGTATGCGTCAGCAGGTGCTCGATGGTGATGATCTGCCCCTTCTTCGGAAAGGCCACGTATAGTTGGATCTCGTCGCTCAACTTCAACTTGCCCGCATCCGCCAGTTGCAGGATCGCCAACGCCGTGAACTGCTTGCTCACGCTGCCGATGCGGAACACGTTGTCCGTGCTCAAGGGCGTCTTCTTCGTGATGTCGGCCAGTCCAATGGCCTTCTCGTACAGCACCACGCCACCCTTCGCCACAAGCACCGCACCGCCCGGTACATCCCCAGTGAAATGATCGGTCAGGGCCTTGTCCATGGCCGCTGTTCGTTCAGGGCTTCCGCCTTGTGCATGGCAGTAAGTGGTGATGACCAGTAAGGCGATAGAAGCGAAGGGCAGTCTCATGGTGAACTCGATGTCGGAGTCTGAAATGGGCATTCGCTCCTGGATCATCGCTGGTTACATGATGAACGGCGGCATGGATCCATGACCGCATCGGATAGCGCGGATACCCGTTGGGTCCGGCGGTTCATGTGGGCGTTGAAGTATTCCTCACCGGATCCCGTCTTCCTTTGTGTGGATCCGGACCTCACCCTCCCGTACATGGCGGATAAACCCAAGCGCATCACCAACGTGGTGAAGGAATACGGCCGTGCGCTGTACGCCTTTATACGCGGTCGCGTGCGCACCGAGGCGGATGCTGAGGATGTGCTTCAGGATGTATGGACGCAGTTCGCAAGCCAGCCCGAAGTGGAGGCCATTGGGCAGGTGAGCGGCTGGCTGTACCGTGTGGCCCGCAACAAGATCACCGACCGCTACCGCAAGAAGACCACCACGCCGCTGGAAGATCTGTCCTACGAAGACGAGGATGGTGAGCTCGGTTTCCGCGAGATCCTGCTGGCGGATGACCACGACCCCGACCTGGCCGAGCTGAAGCGCATCTTCTGGGAAGAGCTGATGGCGGGCTTGGAGGAGCTGCCAGCGAACCAGCGCGAGGTCTTCGTGCAGAACGAGCTGGAGGAGAAGACGCTGCAACAGATCGCCGATGAACAAGGCGAGAACCTGAAGACCATCATTTCCCGGAAACGCTACGCGGTGATGAAGCTGCGCGAGCGCCTGACCTCAGTATACCAAGAACTCATGAACGGCTGATCCGATCGGCCGAAACCGAACGCCCATGAACCCCTGGAAACGTCCCTATCTCTTTCCGCTCTTCTTCATCGTTGCGGCGCTCGCGTTGGGTGCCCTGGTGATGCTGTTGTGGAACGCCATCATCCCCGGCCTCACGGGCTGGGCGCAGTTGAACTTTCCCCAGGCGCTTGGCCTGTTGGTCCTGTGCCGTATCCTCTTCGGTGGTTTCCGAGGTAGTGGTGGGCATGGGGGGGCACCGTGGAAGCGGCACGCGGAATGGCGCGAGAAGTGGAAGGGCTTGTCGGATGAAGAGCGAAGCGAAATGCGAAAGCGCTGGCAAGAACGATGCGGGCCGCCCCGCGCGGATTGAATGGCGAACGGCCTCGGAACACCGGGGCCGTTCTTTTTTCAAGGTGATCGAAGTATTCCGGAACCTCGTTCGTCCACCCTGATATGACACACTCAATGAACCACCAGACACCGTTCTGGAAACTCGCGCTCGGAGGCGTGATCGCAGGCGCGGCGATCTACTTCTTTCCCTTCATTGTCCCGGCCATCGCCTTCGTCTTCGTGATGGGGCTGCTGTTCCGCCTCTTCTTCGGCTTCGGCCGCTGGGGCGGTCCGCACATGCGGCACGCGTACGCAGCGCACTGGCAAAGCATGACCGAGGAGCAGCGCACCGCCATGCGCGAGAAGTTCCGCAACCACCGCTGCGGCGGCTGGCAGGAACCCGCTCCAAGCAACCCGACCACACCTGACACCAACGCCTGATCATGAGAAGCAAACGGAAATTCATCGTCCTGGCCTTCGCGATCGCCAGCTTCGCAACACTGCGGTTCACCATCGGCCCACGCTGGCATGGCCAGCACTGCGGAGCGCATCATGCGCAATGCGAACAACGAGCAAGTGATGCACCGGTGAGGGAGCAATAGGTCCTTGTTGTTCAAGAATGAACGGGGTGGCTGAAAGGCTGCCCCGTTCTGCGTTCAGGAACATCTCAGGATCCCCCATCTTTGAGACATGACGAACGCGATCGACGTCTTGCACATGCAGTGGAACGCGGTGCGCCGCCACCCGTGGACCGTACTGGGCATCCTCCTCTGTGTGGCGGGTGTGCTGGAACTCGCCATTCGGCACGAGGAGCTACCCAAGGCACTGGCCTACCTGGGTGCCATGCTGCTTTGTGCCTTCATCGTTGACCTGTTCGCTCGGTGGTTCCCCACGCAGTGGGAGTTCCCTGTACGCCGACCCCACCGCGAAGCGGCACTTGTGGTGGGCATCGAAGTGCTCGCATTGGTGCTGATGATCCTGCTCTTTGTGGTGTTCCAATTGAATACCCTTCCGACGGTTTGGAAGATCGCCTCCATTCCCGCGATGGCCATCATCTTTCCGATCGCACTGCCATTGGTGCTGTTGTGGTGGAAGTACAGGCCCGCTGAGCTGGGCATCCGCTTCAATGCGATGAGCTGGGTGTTCCTGCCGGTGCTGTTGATCACCTCGGGAACGGCTTACCTGGTGGCGCCAACTGAATTCACGTTGAGCAAGATCCTCGCCTCCGAGGGGGTGGTCGGCGCGCTGATCACCGGCCTGATCACGGCAGGACTTTCCGAGGAATTCGTTCGTATGGCCCTGCAAACGCGTGTGGGTGCTTACCTGCGCAACCCGGCGGTGGGCTGGTTCTTCGCCACCTTGGTCTGGGCCTTCCTGCACTCCCCGAAATGGTATGCCGACGGTGGTGACCTGTATGAAGCCTTGATGGGTGCGGTTCGGATCGTGCCGCTCGGGTTGATGTGGGGCTATATCACCTACCGCACCAAGAGCCTGCTACCGGCCACGCTCGTACACGGCCTCAATGTGTGGGGCTTGCAGAATTTCTGAGTGTAGGAGCGAAGGGTCAGTGATCGATCCTGATCACTGGGCTCACCTCATATCAGGTGCTGTTCTTGCGCCCCGCACTGATGTTCTCCAACCGGCTCAGGGTCGCCGATCTGTCGCAGTACGCCATCACGGCTATCTCATGATCATGAAGAGGGTGGTTCGTAGCTCAGCTCCCTGCACCGTCCGCAGGAGATATTGTCCCTCTTCCAACCCGTCAACGGGGATCATCTCATCCATCAGGCCGGTGAGGGACATGCTGCGCACCAGCCTTCCGGTGACATCCAGTACCTCGACGTGCAGTGCGCCAGGCGTGCTGGATCGGATCCGCATGTGGTCGCTCGCAGGGTTCGGCCACAGCGTGAGCGAGGATGCTTCGGAGGTCTCGGATACGGTCGTAGTGAGGTCATTCGCATAACGCAGCACGACGAGGGAGCTGTTCAGGAGCACGCCGCCGAAGCCCACCACCACCAACTTGCCATCCGGCTGCACGCACACCCCGAATCCGCCTTCGTAGTTCGGCGAGGTCTCCGTGATCACGTGCCCGCCCGTTCCGAAGCCCAGGTCCGGCTGTCCGTTCGGCAGGTAGCAACCCAGCAAGAAGTCGATGTCGCCGCCCGGGGCCGTGCTGCCGGTGTAACCAGCGAATACGATGCGGCCGTCGGGCAGCAGTTCCATGTCGTCCATCCAGTCATCGTCCTGCACATCGATGTTGGCCACGCCGAAGGTGCCGAAGGTGATCACCGGACCGCCAGTGGCATTGCGTTTCGTGATGAAGAGATCAGCCGATGTACTGCCATCGAACTGCACGCCCGCCGCGAATACCTCTGTACCCAAGGCCGCAACACCATAGATGCGCGAGTTGTTGAGATCGATCGCAGGTGATGCCACCCCCGAGGAGCCGAAGCTGTTGTCCAACGACCCCGTCGGGGTCACCTTGATGAGGATGGCTTGGTCGTAGTTGTTCACGCGTGCATAGCCGCCAGCGATCAGGGAACCATTGTCCATGATGGTCAATGCATCCAATTGATCGAGTTCGCTGAAGCTGGAGAGGACCAAGATGCCGTCCCCACTAAAGGTGGAGTCCACACCGCCGTCCACGTGGAAACGAACCAGCACGCCGTCGCGCCCGAAGCCGCTGCTCTCGTAGCCGGCCAACACCACCTTGCCATCGGGTTGCACTGCCAACCCACGCGCCCGTGCGTCCGAGAAACCGATCTGCACACTGCTGCGTCCGTTCGTGCCGAAGTCCGTATCCATTGCGCCGCTGCCCAGCACGTGCCAGAGCGTGAAGGCCTCATAGCCCAGCGTGTCCGCATAGCCGCAGACATACACGCTGCTGTCCGGCGCGAAGGCCAAGCGGAAGGCGCGGCCGTTGCTACCGCTGGGCAACACGACCGTGCCGAACGTCGGGTCGGGCGTGCCGTCGTTCAGCAGGCGCAACAAGAAACCGTTGTCCTGGGGGCCGTTGTCGAGGTAGCCGCAGACGTAGAGCCGCCCGTCGTTGGTGGGCAGGCCGTCGTATCCGGTATCGCCGCTGGGCGTAAGGTCGATCTGCACGATGCCGTCCCCGTCGAAGGTGGCATCGAGTGTCCCTGGTTGGGCATGCACTTGAGCGGCGAACAGCAGAAGGGGTAGCAGGGCATAGCGCATGGGAGCGAATCTAGGAGCGCTATTCGTTCGCCCGGATCCTCACCACCACCGGATAGTGATCTGAGACCTGCCGACCCTTCACCTTCGGGTGTGGCACCTCGTAGCCCAGCACGCTCCAGTTCCCGGGTGATAGCCAGACGTAGTCAATGCGCTTGGGCGCCTTGGGCTCCAGTTCAAAGCCATTGAACGTGCCTTCACCATCGTGCTCCTTGGGGCAGGCATCCAGCAGGTGCTCCGCCAAGTACAGGGTCGCGCTGTCATTCGCCGTGGCGTTGAAGTCGCCCATCAGGATCATGCGGACGCCGTTGCGGCGGGCTGGATGGAGCTCGCTCAACAGAAGTTCGGCGCTATGGGTTCGGGCTTCGATGCCGACATGGTCCCAGTGCGAGTTCACCACGAGCAGGCTATCGCCCGTTCTCTTGTCACGGAGGGTCACCAACGTCGCGATGCGTTCGCAGGCTGCATCCCAGCCCTTGCTCGGGCGGGCGGGTGTTTCCGAAAGCCAGAGCGTGCGACCGCTAAGAAGCGCGAATGCCGTGGTGTCATAGTAGACCGGACTGAACTCGCCTTTCGCAGCACCATCGTCGCGCCCAACGCCGAAGCGTTCGTAGCCGGGCCATTGCCCGTTCAGGTAGCTCAGTTGGTGGGCGAGCGCTTCCTGCAGGCCGATCACCTGGGGCTTGTGCTTGAGCACTTCCTCGGCAAGTGCATCCTTCCGAAGGTCCCACCGGTCAAGGCTGTCGCCAGCATTGTCATAGCGGATGTTGTAGGTGAGGATGGTGAGGTCCTGCGCCCCGGTGGGGGTACCGAGGAGGACCGCGAACAGGATCATCGCCAAGGTCAAGAGCGATCCAGGGTACGTCGGTTGCGTGACGAACCAGCCCCTTTCCTTCGGTCTCCGGAACATTTCGCTTTGCATGTACGCCAAGGTAGCCTCGACGCACGACTGTCCACCGTCAACTGGTAACGGTCCGTCGCCATGCACCTTTGGAAAAGTCCCTGAACGCATGTGGTGGAAAGCGATCCTCATCTGGTTCGTGTTGATGGTAGGTGCAATCGCCAATGGCGCGGTGCGCATCAAGCTTATCATTCCATTCACCGGAGAACCTATTGGCCATGTGATCAGCACCGCGCTGCTCTGCGTCCTCATCCTGGTCATCACCTGGGCCATGATCGGATGGATCGGTCCGTTGACGGACCAGCAGGCCAGAGGTATCGGCACGGTCTGGCTGCTGTTGACGCTCGGCTTCGAGTTCGGCGCGGGCGCCCTCATCAGTCACCGCACTTGGCCCGAGATGCTCGCAGACTACAACGTGCTGAACGGTCGGGTGTGGGTGGTGGTGCCGATCATCACCTTCTTGGCCCCGTCGTGGATGGCAAAGTGGCGTGGGCAATTTCCATGATCGACCGCAACAAGTTCAACCTGCCAACTTCACCTCCAGCAACCCCGTCAGTACAGGCTTCGTCAATGTCTCGGGTGTGAACTCCAGCAACGTGCCTTCGGGGAACTTCTTGGCTGAGTTCAACCGGGACTTCACGGTCGCGGGTAGATCACTGTTCCGGATAAGCTCCAAGGCCTTGTCGTTGAAGGTCATCTTCAACAGGAAGCTGCCGGGCTTGGGGAAGAGGTAGAAGAGCCGTCGCTTGCCCTTGTCGACCGTGACGTACCAGCCGCTGGTCTTGCTGAATTTCCAGTGAAGTGTGACGCCCTTGTGCATGGCGCGCAACGTGTCCACCGGATCGCCCACGAGCGGGTGGGTCTTGCCGATGCGCGCCTTCAGATCCGCTTCGGTCGGTGCTTGGACGGGATCAAGGAAAGGATCGGTAGCGGCCATGTTGCGAAGGTCGGAGAAGTAGCTGGTCAGCTTCACTCCATAAGCTCCACCAACGCCCGCAACCGGATGTCCTTGCTGGAACCGCCGACCATGAGGCGGAACGTGCCGGGCTCGGTGACCTCCAGCATCGCTTCGTTCAGCAGCGTGAACATCGAAGCCGTCAACTTGAAGGTGACCTGCTTGGATGTGCCGGGCTCCAGGGCCACGCGCTGGAAGCCCTTCAGCTCCTTCACCGGGCGTGCCACGCTGGCTAGTTCATCGTGTGTGTAGAGCTGCACGACTTCTTCACCGGCCATGCTGCCTGTGTTCGATACGGTGATGCTGAGCAGCACAGTGTCCTTCGTGGTGAAGGTGTTGCGGTTGAGCTTCAGCTCGCTGTAGGTGAAGGTGGTGTAGCTGAGCCCGTAACCGAAGGGGAAGAGCGGCTGCCCGGTGCCGTCCACGTAATCGTCGCCGCGACCGGTGGGGTAGTGGTTGTAGACAAGCGGCAATTGGCCTTCGTTGCGCGGGAAGGTGATGGGCAGACGGCCGCTGGGGTTACGCTTCCCGAACAGCAGGTCCGCGAGGGCCAACCCACCTGCTTCTCCGGGGTACCAGGCCATGAGCACCGCATCCACCTCATCGATCCAGGCATCCATGGTGATGGCGCTACCGCCCACAAGCACCACCACCACCGGCTTGCCTGTAGCCGCGACGCGATGGATCAACTCTTCCTGGCGCCCCGGAAGCTTCAAGCTGCTTCGGTCCCGGAACTCACCCTCTTCGATACCGACGACCACGACGGCCACATCACCTTCAGCGGCGAGATCGACAGCCTCGTTCACCAGCTTGTCCGATGCAGCGCGGCTCACGTTCGCATCCCACACCAGCCTGAAGCGCGCGTTGCCGGCCCGTTCACGGTATTCGATACGCAGCTCGCAGGGCTTGCCTTGGGTGAAGGGGTAGGGCACCAAGGTCGTGGCGTAGCCTTGAGCCTCCCAACGATCGATCACGAGCGTGTTGTTCAGCCAAAGCCGGTATCCATCCATCCCTTCGACACCGATGTTGAAGGTGCCGCTCTCTATCGGTGCGATCATGCCTTCCCAACGCACGGCGAAATGGTCGTAGTCGACCCGCGGGTCCGGACCGAAGAGCGTCCATTGGAAGTCGATCTGCTCGTCGGTGCGAGTGAACGCCGGTGCAGCGCTGAGGTCGATGCCGTTGAAGTAGGTGGCGATCAAGCCTGGGGCCATGTCCTTGCCCTTGCCATGGCGGAGCACTTCCGGTTCCACAGGTCGGGTGTGCTCGTCAACGCGCGTGCAACCGACCGCCCAGGTCAGTTCACCAGGCTTCTTGCCCAGTTGCGCTTCAATGCCCGCGAAAATGGAAATGGGCGCGTTGCCCGGACCGCTGTAGCCACCGAGCCGTGCGTCCATCGCATCGCTGCCCAACACAGTGATGCGATAGTCCGTGGATGACAACGGCAAGACGTTGTTCTCGTTCTTCAATAGCACGGCACCTTTCACCGCCATCTCGTAGGCCAGCTCGCGGTGCGCGTTCAGATCAAGGCTCTTCAAAAGCGAGTCGCTCATATAGGGCTGGTCGAAGAGGCCGAGCTCGAACTTCATGGCGAGCACATGGGCCACGGCACTGTCGATGGCGGCCTGTTTCACGGTCCCATCCAGGAAGGGCTTCTTGAAAAGCTCATAGTGCGCAAAGTCGGTTTGGAAGATCACGTCCTGGCCGTTCTCCACACTTTGCCTGCCCGCATCCTCGTAGTCGCGTGCCGTGACGTGCAGCACGTTGGCGCCACCGGTGGCGGCCGCATCGCTGATCACGAAGCCGCGGAAGCCCCAGTCGCGGCGAAGCACATCGTTCAGCAAGTGCCCGTTGGCGGAGCAGGGTCGGCCATCGAGCGAGTTGTAGGCCGTCATGATGCTGCGCGCGCCGCCTTGCTGGATGCAGGCCTGGAAGGGCTTGAAGTAGGTCTCCCGCAGGTGCCGCTCGCTCCAGAACGCCGGGTAGCTGTCGCGCCCGCCGGCGCCGTGGTTGGCCACGAAGTGCTTGGGTGTGGTGAGGATGCCCCGGCTCTCCATCGCCTGCACATAGCTCACGCCGAAAAGCGACGCGAGGTAGGGATCCTCGCCGTAGGTCTCCTCCACGCGGCCCCAGCGCACATCGGTGGCCAGGTTCACCACGGGGCTCAGCACCATGCGCAGGCCGCGCGCCTCGGTCTCGTTGGCGATGGCCGCGCTCACCCGACCCATCAAGGTGGTATCGAAGCTGGCGGCCATGCATATGCTCTGGGGGAAGGCCGTGGCCCCGTTCCGCACCAAGCCGTGCAGCGCCTCGTCGAAGGCGATCATGGGGATGCCGAGGCGCGTGCGCTCTATGAAGAAGCGTTGCATGCCGTTCACCTTTTCCAAGGTTCGCTGCGCATCGGGGCCAGCGGCGTAGGTGAGCAGCTGGTCTGCGGCGCCGCCTTGCTGCTGCGTGGCGTTCACCTGGAAGCCGAAGAGGCCGTTGGTGAAGCGCGTGCTGTCGGGCCCCAGCTCACCGGCCACCATGAAGAGCTGCCGGAACTTCTCATCAGGCGTCATCCGAGCGAGCAGGTCGCTCACCCGGGCGGGGATGGGCAGCGATGGATCCTTGTAGGGGAGTTGTGCTGAGGCGACGGACGCGCACAGCAAGGCGCAGCAGAGGAGGGAGAGGCGGGTGGGAAGCACGGCGGGCGGGGCGATGCGGAAAGTACAACGGTGTTGGGGAACTGCCCGAGCGCTGGGACCCATCTGCATCGCGGACATGTTCGATGCGCGGCAGGACCCGAGGAAGATGAATGGGTAAGGGCAGTGCTGACGGCGCCGGGGCGTTGAGCATTGGGCTTAAGGGCCACCACGGCCCAAACATTGACCCTTTGTTGAGAACTTTTGAATCCTGTTTGGGTGTATTTGCATCTGTCCGTTTGTTACTTAAGCATCGGTGATTGACAGAATCTTCGTCACCAGAATTCGAGCTTTGAACATCATCCGCAAACAGTGGACCTTAGTGAACTGCCCTAGGTGTGGCTATCTCATCGAAATTCAACTGGCTGATGTGGCTTCTCAGAGGAGAATCATCTGCCATTGCTGCAAGCTTCAAGTCCAACTCAAGGATTGCAATGCGAGCGCTTCAAGGGGAATCAGGCAGATGACCTCAAGCCTTAACGATAAAAACAGAGCATTCGACAACCTACGCTGAAGTCATGTACTACAATCACAATTTGCGGTCAAACCTTCAAGAGTTTTTGGCAAGGCTTGATCGAGCAGCGCACGATCAGTACCCCAATCAGCTGCAACTCCTGCTTGCCTACATTAAAAAGGAACCCGCACTAATCGGTCTAGTTGAGGAATCTTGTGCTGCCTATCCTTTGACCGAAGTTGAGGTCCAAGAAAGGTTGGAGGCTCATGAATCTTGCCAGCTCGTTCCTCCGCATGATGAGCGTGAGTATGTTTCGTATTGCTGGAAGGTTTTAGAAGCACTGATAACTCAGCACGGAATCGCTGGCTTCCGGGATGTTTACATTTTTCATAGAAAGGGAGACAGTTTGGGGGGCAAGACCGACAACCTTGTGCGCCCTATTGTAAACTACTTGTACGACCGCCTCGACAAGTCTAGTTCAGTTTTGTTCTTGCTTGAAAAGTACAAGAGACGGACAGAATGGTTCATGCGTGATTCACTTCGAGATAGATACCGGTCAGCTCAAGCTTCGGCCTATGAAAAGATTCTCGATGAGGATTTACGACTTTTCCTGTTTGACCAAGGAGTGGACTATCCATTCTCGGCTCCGAACAGCCCATCAGGCCGGGCGGATATTGTTGGGTCCATTGATACAAACGACCCCTTAGTAGTTGAAGTGAAGGTGCTCGACAAAGAGCGACAGTACGGCAAAGACCGAGTACGGAAAGGGTTCAATCAAGTCGTCAAGTACACGAACGATTTTGGAAAGGACGTCGGCTACTTGGTGATCTTCAACTTGGATGATGCGGAGGTGAGTTTCGCGTTTGACGAACAGCAGAATCGGTTCCCGCCTATAATGACATTAAATCACAAACGATTCTATTTCATCGTTGTCAACCTGGCGGACTTCAGTGCGGCTAGCACCCATGCAAAGCCGCGTGTCGTCGAGATCAGTAAGGACTACTTGCTGATTCCTGAAGAAGTCGCGTGAGGTGCCGAAGCGCCAGCCCGGCGCCGGAAGGGCCTTGCGGGTGCGAGCAGCGAGGAGGCGACCAACGGAAGCCCCCGCAGCGCCGCAACCGCTGGCCCTGACAAGACGGCTACAGCGGAGGACCCGACCCGGCGATTTGAGCCGGGGCACGCCCATCCTTCGACTGCGCTCAGGGTGACAGCGTGCGTTCTCAACCCGCAGCGTATGGACCCCGATGGACGCGGATGGACCGGCCCATCCTGTCCATCCGTGTCCATCTGAGCGCCCCCGGGAACCCCGCCACCGCCCGAAGCCCGCCCGCCCGCTACCTTCGCAGCCCCAGCAAGACCAGACATGTTCGAGAACCTCAGTGACAAGTTAGAGCGGGCCTTCAAGGTCCTGAAAGGCCAGGGCCAGATCACGGAGATCAACGTGGCCGAGACCATGAAGGAGGTGCGCCGCGCCCTTCTGGACGCCGACGTGAACTACAAGACCGCCAAGGACTTCACCGACCGTGTGAAGGCCAAGGCCCTTGGCCAGAACGTGCTGACCAGCGTGAGCCCCGGGCAGCTGCTGGTGAAGATCACGAACGACGAGCTGGCCGAACTGATGGGCGGGCAGAACGCCGGCATCAACCTCAGCGGCAACCCCACGGTGGTGCTGATGAGCGGCCTGCAGGGTTCGGGTAAGACCACCTTCAGTGGTAAGCTGGCCGCCTACATCCGCAAGAAGGGCAAGCGCGTGCTGCTGACCGCTGCGGACGTGTATCGCCCCGCGGCCATCGACCAGCTGGAAACGCTGGGCAAACAGCTGGACATCACCGTGTACAGCGAGCGGGAGAACAAGAACCCGGTCAGCATTGCGCAGAACGCCATCGCTTACGCCAAGCAGCACGGCTTCACGGCCGTGATCATCGACACCGCCGGTCGCCTGGCCGTGGACGCGGCGATGATGGACGAGATCGCCGCGATCAAGAAGGCGATCCAGCCGCAGGAAACGCTCTTCGTGGTGGACGCCATGACCGGCCAGGACGCGGTGAACACCGCCAAGGCCTTCAACGAGCGCCTGAACATCGACGGCGTGGTGCTCACCAAGCTCGACGGCGACGCCCGCGGTGGTGCGGCCCTTTCGATCCGCAGCGTGGTGGACAAGCCGATCAAGTTCATCGGCACCGGCGAGAAGATGGAGGCGCTGGACGAGTTCCACCCGGAGCGGATGGCCGGCCGGATCCTGGGTATGGGCGACGTGGTGTCGCTGGTGGAGAAGGCGCAGGAACAGTTCGATGAGAAGGCCGCGCGGGAGCTGCAGAAGAAGATCGCCAAGGACCAGTTCGGCTTCGACGACTTCCTGGACCAGATCGGGCAGATCAAGAAGATGGGGAACATGAAGGACCTCATGGGCATGATCCCCGGCGTGGGCAAGGCGCTGAAGAACATCGACATCCCCGATGACGCCTTCAAGGGCATTGAGGCCATCATCAAGAGCATGACCCCCGAGGAGCGGAGCAACCCCGCGCTCATCAATGGCAGTCGCCGTCAACGCATCGCCAAGGGCAGCGGCACCAACGTGGAGGCGGTGAACAAGCTGATGAAGCAGTTCGAGGAGACCCGCAAGATGATGAAGATGATGGGGGACAAGACCAAGATGATGAATATGATGAAGCAGATGCAGCAGGCGCAGGGGATGCGGAGGTAGTACTGTTTGATTTGCGATATCTAGTCCATGCGCGCCATTCTGATTCTCTCTTTCGTCGTCATCAGTTGGCCATGCCGGACTCGTGCCCCAGGAAACAATTACATCGACAATTTCAGGTCGGTATCACTTTACTTGAAGGATGGCCAACAACTCGACGACTTGGAGCGATGGTACTTCTATAAGGGATGCGTCATTGGTGAATTGTCTGATAGCAAAGGATGGTTCGTGGTGGAGGAGGCAAAGTCGGAGGTGATCTGGCACACTGACAGGCTCAAGTGGGAGGCATTGCTAAAGGAGCGAGACCTGATCCCCTCTTTGTGGACGCGTTGGTTCGATGGTGACCCCGCCATGTTGACGTCGGGAATGTTCTGGTTCCTCTGGATCGTTACGTCATGGTACGCCGCGATCCCGATCCTTCTGCTGGTGGTGATGGTGTTCCGTCGGGCATGGAAGCGGGAGCATTTCAACTGGAGAAGGCCTTACACGATGGGCACGATTGCGATAGGTCTTTTCGTGCTGTCGAGGATTGTGCTAGAGAACTGGCTGGGCAGTATTTGACCTCAGTGACAACTTAGAATGTACATTGATGGTTTATACGTATAGTAATTGTATCTTTGCCGTGTAAACATTTCAGACATGGACACCAAGGTCACCCTCAGCTTCGATCAGCAGGTCGTTGTGCAGGCCAAGGCTTTCGCGGAGGCCAACAACATCAGCCTTTCGCGGCTGGTGGAGTTCATGCTCAGCAAGGTGACCGATCCACGTTACCGCAGCTTGGATGAATTGCCGGTCTCCGATTGGATCAGCCAGGTGGCGGAAGGCGAAGCCACCTACGTGCGCAAGAACGCCGCCCGGAACGTGAAGAAGGAGTACCTCGAGAGCCGGAGGAAGTCCTGAGCATGGGTGCTATCGCACACGGAGCCACGGAGACACGGAGAGCATCGCTCTCCTTGGTAAATGGCACGAGGGTGAGTCCGCATTTCTCTGTGTCTCCGTGCCTCCGTGTGATGCACATTTTCCTGTGAGCTATGGCGGGGATGCGCATCTTCCTCGACGCCAATGTGCTGGTATCCGTGCTGTGCAACGAGTACCCGCGTTTCACGGCCTGTGCCCGGGTGCTGAGCCTCTGTGACGACAAGCGTTTTGAGGTCTACACCTCGCCGATGTGCCTGGCCATTGGGGGCTACTTCGCGGAGAAGAAGGGCGGGAAGAAGCTGGCCAAGCAGAAGGTCGCGCTGCTGGCGGAGAAGCTGAAGTTCACGTCCATGGACGGGAAGTGCGTGGAGCAAGCCCTGGCCAACAAGAAGGTGAACGACTTCGAGGATGGGCTGCAGTACTACTCGGCGGTTGCCGCGAAGTGTACCTGCATCGTCACCTACGACCGGAAGGACTTTCACTTTGCGGAGGTGGAGGTGCTGGACGCGGAGGAGTTCCTGCTGGCACATGCAGTGAAGCGGAGGTAGGTGTTCACGTTCGGGTGGCTTCCTCGATAAGGGTGTACACGCATTCACCATCATCCCCCTCAGCCATGTCCACTGCACGTTCACTGCTGCTCAGTTCGGTCGCTGTGCTTGTCTCTTGTTCCAACAACATGGGCCAGCCGATGAGCGGGGAAGCGGATGCCGCGATGGGCGAGGGTGGCACCGGTGTGCAACAGCAACCGGGCACCTTCACCCCAGGCAAGGACTACGTGGTGCTGAAACGTGTTCGTTTCCTGGACGAGATGGGTTTCGACCGGCCGGTGGAGGCGTTCAGCATGTTGTTCCCGACGGATTGGAAGACCGAAGGCGGTGTGCGCTGGAAGGGTGTTGGCGAATGCCGCGGCGAGATCGTGAGCATGCCGGTGAAGGCGACCTCGCCCGACGGCAAGATCCAGTTCGAGTCCACCGCGCCACGAGCCTTCAACTGGGCCGACGACCAGATGATGGCACAAGCGCTGATGGCGGGGGCGCAGGCGGGGGGCTGTGGTGTGAACCAGCCCTTCACGGCGGAACAGTATATCCAAGGTTATGCTCAGCAGGACTTGGGTGCGACCGCTTCGGAGATCATGAGCGATGATAGGCGCATGACCCGCGCACGGGAGATGGACGAGCAGGCCAACGCCATCGCCACGCAGTACGGGAACAACAGCGAGCAGTCCACCACCTACGCCAAGGGCATGCTGACCTGGCCTGATGGCACGCACGGCATCATGGAGGCGGGGGTCACCAACAGCATCACCCGCAAACCGGACATGTACACTGGCGGGGTCAGCACCTTCTCGAGCACGATGGTGTTCTACGTCACCATCACCCGTTTCGTGCCCGAGCGGAAGGAGGAGGCCGAACGCATGCTGGCGCTCTTCACCAGCAGCCACCGCATGAACCCGGTCTGGCAGCAAGCCAAGGAGAACTACCTCACCCAACTCGGCAACATAGAGCATGCCGGACGCATGGAGAAGATCCGCTTGATGGGCGAACAGGCACAGGCTTACGCGAACGCCCAAGGCGATGCCAGCGACCGGCAAATGCGTAACTGGGAACAGCAGCAGGCCTCACAGGACAACCAGCATACCCAGTTCGTCAAGACCATCCGTGAGGTGGAGACCTGGAACGATGGCAGCAATGGCCGGGTGGAACTGACCTCCGGTTATGACCATGCCTGGAGCCGTGGTGATGGCAGCTACATCCTATCGAACAGCCCCAATTTCGATCCGTCATCCGTCCTGAAGGACCAGGCCTGGAAGCCTATGCAACAGGTGCCCTAGGAAGCTACTCCTCCGATAGCGCCGTTCGTATCCTTCGTGCGACGAACTTTGCCGGTGTGAACAGGACACGCGCTTCACGGACATTCGTGTTCGTTGCACCGGCCGTGTCCGTTGAACGGTTCACGCACAAGCAATGACCGACGCGGAACTCGAACTTCTCAAGTACCCCATCGGCAAGTTCGCCCGGGGCAGCAAGGCCGAAACACCTGAGCGTGTGGCTGCCTGCATCGCTATTCTGGAAGCCTTCCCCGGGAAGCTGCGGGCCGAGGTGGAGGGCCTGAGCGAGGTGCAGTTGGAAACGCCTTACCGTCCGGGCGGTTGGACCGTACGGCAGGTCACCCATCACTTGGCCGACAGCCAC
Organism: Flavobacteriales bacterium; assembly: GCA_016721825.1. Lineage (GTDB taxonomy): Bacteria > Bacteroidota > Bacteroidia > Flavobacteriales_F > PHOS-HE28 > PHOS-HE28. The sequence goes on along the minus strand of JADKHI010000002.1, from coordinate 650,850 downwards.
ATGAACGCGTTGATCCGCTTCAAGTTGGCCTTGAGCGAGGACAACCCGACGATCAAGCCCTACCTGCAGGACCCTTGGAGCGCTCAGCCCGATATGACCTTGGCAGTGGAGCCATCCTTGATGATCCTGGACGGTGTGCACATTCGATGGGCGGCACTGCTGAAGGGGATGTCGATGCGGGACCTGGATCGCACCTATTTCCATCCTGAACAACAGCGGTCAATGCCTTTGAGCGAAGCCTTGGAGCTGAACGTGTGGCACAGCGGTCATCACCTGGCGCACATCACGGGGCTGAAGAAGCGGGAAGGGTGGGGATGACCTTCCTCGTCGGCCGCACGTTCAGGGGGAAGTATCCAAGTCGATCGAAGGTGCGTATGAGGGGCAGCCAAGAAGCCTGCTCATGCGTTCATTCCTATTCACTGTGTTGCTTAGTTCCTCTGCTGCCATGGCCCAGACGGGGCCGGGAGGTGTGGGTTCGAACACCAACAACGTACTCTGGTTACGCGCGAATTCCGGGGTTACCCAAAGCAGCGGCGCCGTGAGCCAGTGGGATGACCAGAGCGGGAACGCCAATCACGCCTATCTGCCGGGCGCCATCCCCACGGCAAAGCCTGCCTTCGTGTCGAACTCCGTGAACGGCTATCCGTCGTTGGATTTCGATGGCACCGATGACCAGCTGTGGGTGAGCGATGCGGCTTCCCTCGACCTTACCCAATGGCATTTCTTCATTGTAGTGACCGCCGATCTGCAGAAGGACTACAACGCCTGGATGGTGAAGGGGGATGATAGCGATGAGAACTGGGAGATGCTGAGCTATTCGGATGGCAACATCCACACGCCGACGAAGTACACCGACGGCACGCGCACATTCCCAAGTTCCGCTGGAGGGCAGGTGACCACCACGACCTTCGAGGTGATCGAATATTCATACAGTACCGGAGTGGGGCGCGATGTGTACAAGAACGCCACCAACATCATCACCGACAACGATAACAAGACGCCGAAGGTGAACAACCTGCCGCTGTACATCGCCAATGAGCGCAGCACCACCGGACGTTGCATCAATGGCGATATCGCCGAAGTGGTCGCCTACAACGTGCCGCTGAACAGCACCCAGCGCATCATCGTGAACAACTACCTGGCCGCCAAGTATGACCGGACGCTCGGCGCCAACGATATCTATGTGCAGGACAACGCTGTGAACGGGAACTATGACCACGATGTGGCGGGCATTGGCCGGGTGACCGGCACTGACCTGCAGACCGATTCACGCGGGTCAGGCATCGTACAGATCTCAAAGGCGGCCTACACAGGTCTTGGCGACAACGAGTTCCTGCTTTGGGGCCACAACAATGCGGAGATGGACGCTTGGGGCGTGACGGACTACCCGCCAACGATGCAGGGCCGGGTAGCTCGTGTATGGCGCGTGAACGAAGTGAATGGCTCGGGCACTGCTGTCGATGTGGGCAATGTGGACATCACCTTCGACCTGGCCGGACTGGGTACTGTGACCACCAGCGACCTGCGCTTACTGGTGGACACGGACAATGATGGCTTGTTCGCCGATGAGACGCCGATCAGTGGGGCCACCAACCCTAGTGGAACGCTCTATCGGTTCAGCAACACAGCAGCGCTGGTCAATGGCCGACGATTCACCATCGGCACCATGAACGCTTTGGCAACGCCGCTGCCAATCGAACTCCTCGCGTTCGATGCGGAACCGGTCGGTCCTCACCTCGTCCGCGCCACTTGGTCCACGGCCACGGAACGGAACAACCACCAGTTCACCGTGGAACGCTCGGTGGATGGGATCTTCTGGAACCTGGCCGGTGTACTTCCAGGGGCCGGCAACAGCAGCGAGGTGCTCAATTACGAGCTGTTCGATCAAGAGGCTGATAACGAAGTGCTCTACTATCGTTTGCGACAGACCGATAACGACGGAGCGTTCACCCTGTCCGACACCCGTGCGGTCCACATGCGGTACGACCAGTTGACAGGTCCCACCATCTTTCCCAACCCGGGGGAAGGCCAGTTCACGATCGCATGGCCTGAGGAGATGGATTCCGCCATGGCTTACGAGGTGATCGATGCTGCAGGTAAGCGCGTTCAGTTCCGTGCATCAACCCCCAGTCCCTTGAGGACGGAGATCGATCTGCGGGGCCAGGCACCCGGGCTCTATGTGGTGAGGGTGTTGCCGGTCGATCGAACGCCCTTGAGCCGCACGGTCGTGATCCGCTGACCGGCCTTTTGTTCTGGGGGGGCATACTGTCCGCGGTCATGCTACGAGGCGACGGATCTCGTACCCTTGTGATATGTCGGAAGTGGCCACCTATCAACTGCTGGACGGCAAGCGCTGTAGCGAGGCCGTGCGTGCCGATATCGCGAAGGGCGCGGTGGAAGTGAAGTCGAAGCGGGGGAGGCCTCCGCACCTGGCCGCCGTGCTCGTGGGCAACGATGGCGCCAGCAAGACCTATGTGGAAAGCAAGGTGAAAGCCTGTGAAGAGGTCGGGTTCCGAAGCACCTTGGTGCGTCTTCCAGAGACCATCACCGAAGAGGAGCTTCTGCATCGCATCGCCTCCATGAACGCTGATCCGGACCTGGACGGCTTCATCGTGCAACTGCCATTGCCCTCGCACATCGATGAGGAACGCGTGACCCTTGCCATCGCCGCGCACAAGGACGTGGACGGTTTCCACCCCGAGAACATCGGTCGCATGGTGCTGGGGCTGGACGGTTACCTGCCCGCCACGCCAGCTGGGATCGTGGAACTTTTGCGCCACTACCGCATTGAAACCGCCGGCAAGCATTGCGTGGTGATCGGCCGCAGCCACATTGTGGGCACGCCCATGAGCATTCTGATGAGCCGCAACCGCTACCCTGGCAACTGCACGGTGACCTTGGCCCACAGCCGCACCCAGGACCTTCCTGCCATCACCATCCAAGCGGATATCCTGATCGTTGCCATCGGCAAGCCGGAGTTCGTGACCGCCGACATGGTGAAGCCCGGGGCCGTGGTGGTGGACGTCGGCATCCATCGCATCACCGATACCGCGAAGAAGAGTGGTTACCGACTGGTAGGCGATGTTCGCTTCGATGAGGTGGCGCCGAAATGCTCCTGGATCGCGCCGGTACCCGGTGGCGTAGGGCCGATGACGATCACCAGCCTGTTGTTGAATACCTTGAAAGCAGCGAAAGGGGGCTAAGCGAGGTCTTCCTGCTGTAGGGGGAGTTCAGATTTACTTTCATCCTGACCAATGAAAAGCGCTGAAACCGGCCGATCCATGCTCTACAGAGGTGGGCGGATAGCCTTGCTTATGCTGCCCTTGGCTATGACTGGCCTTGTCGGGTGCGAAAAGGACGAGAACAAGGATCTCACCCAGACTATCCATGTGATCATCGATACGATCGTTTCCGACCCTAACTCGGTTCAGGATATCGACGGCAACATCTATCCGGTGCTGCAGATCGGTGCCCAACGTTGGATGGGAGCGAATCTCCGCTCCACACACTATGGTAATGGTGATCCGATCCCCTACGTTCCGAACTCCCAAGCCTGGATGGGCTTGAACAACGGTGCATGGGCCATTTACGAAAGTGATCCCGGATTCGCCTCTGTTTATGGGAACCTGTACAACTACTTTGTGGTCTTGGACCCGCGGAATGTGTGTCCCGAAGGATGGCATGTGCCGAGCGACGCCGATTGGAAGGAGCTCGAATCCGAACTGGGAATGTCCTTGAATGAAGTGGATCAGATGGGGATCAGGGGGGCGGGCAGCAACATCGGTGGCAAACTCAAGTCGACCCAGCTTTGGAGCCTGCCGAATACAGGAGCGACAGACAGCATCGGTTTCGAAGGGCTTCCTGGCGGCTTAAGGTCCAGTTCGGGTAGCTATTCGTTCGAAGGAGAACATGCGTGGTGGTGGACATCGACCCAGAGCGACCCCAATACAGCCATGTATAGGTCGCTTCACAATGACAATATGGGTGTATACCGCTTGATCACGAACATCAGGCAGGGGGTGTCGATTCGCTGTTTGAAGGATTAGCCTCTTCATGAGGAGTGCTGGCATTCAGGTTTAGTTCTGTGTTGCGCCTGAATGTGGGTGAGCCGTTCGATCGCGTTTCTCGACGACCGTGGATCACGCCGCTCTTGCGCCAATGACGATCACCAGCTTGTTGTTGAATACCTTGAAAGCAGCGTCGGCAAGGGGATAGGCCGCGGGTACTTTTGCGCCATGCGCATCGCTTCGGTACTTGCTTCCTGTTCCATTGCCATGGCCGTTACGGCCCAATCACCGGTCTCCATTCAGCTTGTTCCCTGGGCGGAAGGGTTCTTCGACCCCACGGATATCGCCCATGCTGGTGACGCGCGCCTTTTCATCGCGCAGCAGAACGGTCGCGTGCTGATCGTTACGGATAGCAATACGGTCTCGCCCGCAGCCTTCCTCGATATCAGTTCGAAGGTGGTCTTCAACGCTGAGCAAGGGCTTCTGGGCATCGCCTTCGACCCCGACTACACGACGAACGGTCTGTTCTATGTGCACTATGTGGCCGATGATAGCCTGGGCCATCGCAGCGTGATCGCTCGGTACTCGGTAAGCACCACGGATCCCGATCAAGCCGACCCTGCCAGCGAGGAGGTGATCTACACCTGGCCCCAATGGTCCGACCAGCACAAGGGCGGCGACCTGGCCTTCGCGCCAGACGGCACGCTCTTCATCACCTTCGGAGATGGCAGCACCGGTGGTGATCCGCTCAACGCTTCGCAGGACCTGAGCAACCCCTTGGGCGACATCATCCGGATACGCCCGGAGATCGACAGCACCTATTCCATCCCTGCGGACAACCCGTTCGCGCAGGCCAGCGGTGACACCTTGCCGGAGATCTGGGCCAGCGGGTTACGCAACCCGTTCCGCATCGCGGTGGATCCCGTGGGCAACTCCCTCTGGATCGGGGATGTGGGGCAGGGCGGCTTCGAGGAAGTGGACCGATGGCCCCTTGACGACAACAGCGGTCCCAACTTCGGATGGCGCTGCCGCGAGGGCTTCGTGGATTTCAACTTCACCCTGTGCGACAGCGACGCTGTGTACGTTCCACCGGTCACCGTACAGGCCAACATCCTCAACGGGGGCAGCTGGTGCGCCATGATGGGTGGGCGCGTGTACCGCGGAACGCAGTATCCCCGGTTGGCAGGGCGCTACTTCTTCACGGACTATTGCTCTGGCCAGTTCCGCTCCTTGCTGCCCGGATCGCTCGGTAGCTGGCAGGAGGATGTGCTGCTCCAGTCCGGGCCGCTCGGACTTGTCTGCATTGACGAAGGTGCGGACGGAGAATTGTATGCGATCAGCAATTTCGGGGGCAAGCTCTACAAGATCAAGGATGCTTGCCCGATGCCAATGCCGACCATCATCGTTGCCGGTGATTCGCTGATCTGTTCGGCCGCCTTGGGCTATGCCTGGTCCGTGGACGGAGCGCTCATTCCTGGCGCGGATCAGCAAGTGCTCTATCCTGCTACTGTTGGCAACTACAGTGTGCTGGCCGACCTGGGTCCCGGTTGCATCCTCGCTTCGGACACGGTGCTGTTCCAACCTGTTTCCATCGCTGAGGGCAATGCTTCGTCGAACTTCATCGTGTACCCGGACCCCGCCAACGACGCTTTCAATGTGAGCTGGGATCAGCGTACTGCTGGAACCGTAAGCATGGACCTCCTGGACCCATTGGGTCGTCCGGTCATGCACCGCTCACTGTCGGTTGGTCGCGCGGCCTTGGATGTTGCCGGTCTCAGCGCGGGGCTCTACATCGTGCGCCTGACCTTCCCCGACGGGGTCGTTGCTCAGCGCCGGATCAGGCTGCTTTGAAGCGAGCAGGCTCCTCGGTCAGCGCAGAGCCGAGCCTCAGAGCTTGCCTTCCTTGATCTCATCCACTACCGCCGGATCGAGCAGGGTGGAGGTGTCACCGAGGTTGCTGGTCTCGCCTTCGGCGACCTTTCGCAGGATGCGCCGCATGATCTTGCCACTGCGCGTCTTCGGCAAGCCGCTTACGAACTGGATCTTGTCCGGCTTTGCGATACGGCCGATGCCCGCCACCACCGCTTCCAGGATCTCGCCGCGCATGTTCTCGTTGGCCGCCTTGTCGTCCGGCGGAATGGGCTTCTCGCAGACCACGTAGGCATAGATGCCCTGGCCCTTGATGTCGTGCGGATAGCCCACCACAGCGCTCTCCACCACGCCTTTCGCCTGGTTGATGGCGTTCTCGATCTCGGCCGTGCCGAAGCGGTGGCCGCTCACGTTGATCACATCGTCCACGCGACCGATGATGCGGTAGCGGCCGTCGGCATCACGCTTGGCGCCATCGCCGGTGAAGTAGTAGCCGTTGTAGCTGCTGAAGTAGGTCTGGCGGCAGCGCTCGTGATCACCGTAGGTAGTGCGCAGCATCCCGGGCCACGGGAACTTGATGCAGAGCAGTCCTTCCTGTTCGTTCTCCGGTATCTCCTTGCCTTCCGCAGTAAGCAGAACGGGTTGAATGCCGGGCATGGGCCAAGCGGCGTGGCTGGGCTTCTCATCTGTAACGCCTGCCATGGTGCTGATCATGATGCCCCCGGTCTCGGTCTGCCACCAGGTGTCCACAACAGGGCAGCGGTCCTTACCGACGTGGATCTTGTACCAGTGCCAAGCCTCTTCGTTGATGGGTTCCCCCACGCTGCCGATCACCCGAAGGGAATCGAGCGAATACGCGAGCACATGGTCGAGCCCGGCGGCCATGAGGCTGCGGATGGCGGTAGGAGCGGTGTAGAAGATGTTGACCCCGTGCTTGTCGATCACCTGCCAGAAGCGACCGGCATCGGGGAAGGTGGGCACACCTCGAAGACCAAGGTGGTGGCACCCGCCAGCAAAGGACCGTAGATGATGTAGCTGTGCCCAGTGATCCAGCCGACGTCCGCAGTGCACCAGTAGATGTCGCTCTCCTCGTACTGGAACACGTTGCGGAAGGTGTAGTCGGTGTACACCATGTAACCGCCGCAGGTGTGCACCACGCCCTTGGGCTTGCCGGTGCTGCCGCTGGTGTAGAGGATGAAGAGCGGATCCTCGGCGTCCATCACTTCCGCCGGGCAGTGCTTGTCCACCAGCTTCAGCTCGTCGTGCAACCACACGTCCCGACCTTCCTCCATGTTCACCGCCCAACCGAGCCGCTCGGTGACGATCACGCGCAGCACGCTAGGGCAGGTCTCTAATGCCTCGTCCACCACCCGTTTCACGGGGATCTGCTTGTGGCCGCGGTTCAGGCCGTCACTTGTGAGCACCATGCTGCACTGTGCATCCTGGATCCGGTCCGCGATGCTCTGAGCGCTGAAGCCCGCGAAGACCACGCTGTGGATGGCGCCGATGCGCGCGCATGCCAGTGTGGCGATCACCAGTTCGGGCACCATGGGCATGTAGATGCAGATGCGGTCGCCCTTCTTCGCTCCATTGCGTTTCAACACATTGGCATACTGGCAGACCTTCTCGTGGAGCTCTCGGTAGGTCAGGCGCACGAAGCGCTCGTGCGGATCGTTCGGCTCCCAGATGAGGGCGAGCTTGTTGCCGCGCTTTTTCAGGTGGCGGTCCAGACAGTTCTCAGTGATGTTGAGCTTGCCGCCGGCGAACCACTTCACGTTGGGGCCTTCGAAGTCCCATTCGAGCGCCGTGTTCCACTTCTGGTGCCACTCGAAATTGTCGGCCTGGGAGGTCCAGAAGCCGACCGGGTCCTTCACGCTTTCGGCGTAGTTGGCGTCGTATTCTTCTTTCGTGCGAATGCGTTTGAGGGCCATGGTCGGGGGAATAGCAGCGACAGAACCGGATCTGGCGGATCGCGCTGAGGCAAGGTAATGTCCGCGATGGAGGTAGGGAAGCACGATCGTCCCGGTCTTGCGGGTTGGAATGGGGGGGCGTCCTATTTTGCGCACCTCATGACATACAGATCCAACTTGGGCCTTCTGCTGCTTGCGGCAGTGGCCTCGATGCCAGCAGGGGCACAGTCCAAGACCGACAAAGCCGATGTGGACTGGGGACCACCGTTGAACGCCAAGGAGGACGGCTCCTTCTCCCGTGTATCCGGCGTCAACGATGAGGCCCTCTTTCTGGACATGTACTACAAGAAGGAGTCGCAGCTGCAGCGCATGGACCTGGACCTGAAGAAGGCCTACATGAAGCCCGTGTCGTACGAATTGGATAAGAAGGACCTGAGCAGCGAAGGCATCTGGTACGTCAAGGACAAGGTGCTGGTATTCTCCAGTCTGCTGGACAAGAAACAGGATGAGAACAACCTTTACGTGCAGGTCTATGACCAGACAAGCGGCGCAGCTCTCGGACAGCACCGCAAGGTGGCCAGCATTCCCGTGGAGTCCAAGCGCAATACGGGCGGCTACAGCGTGAAGGTCTCGCCCGATGAGAGCAAGGTGATGGTCGTGATCGAGCAGCCCTATGAAAAGGGAGGGGCCGAGCGCTTTAAGGCCAAGATGTTCGACAGCGAGATGACCGAACTGTGGACACAGGAAGTATCCATGCCGTACACTGATGATGAGTTCCTTCTCGGGTCGTCCCGCTTGGACAATGACGGCAGTGTACTGGTGCTGGGCACGTTCTTTCCGGAGAAGAAGGAACAGCGCGACCGTAACAAGGCCCGGCAGGAGGTGTTCGACCAGTACCTGCTCGTATTCCCTCCGAACGGAACGGATGTGGAACAGCACAAGCTTTCCCTACCGGACAAGTACTTGCAGGACATCACCATCACCCTGCCAGAGAACGGGGACATCCTCTGTGGCGGGTTCTATGGCACCAAGGACAGCCGGGGCGCCATCCGGGGTACGTTCTTCATGAAGTTGGACCGCCGTACGAAGAAGATCATCGATAGCAGCATGAAGGAATTCTCGGAGGATTTCATCACCTCCTTCTGGACCGAGAAAGAGGAGGAGAAGGCCAAGAAGAAGGCGGAGAAGAAGGACCAGGAACTGGGTCTGTATTCGATGGACCTGAGCGAGATCGTACACCGCGATGATGGTGGCGCGCTGTTCATCGGGGAGCAGTACTACATGTATGTGACCACATCCACCTTCCGTGATGCCAATGGACGCACGAGCACCACGTACACCTACCATTATGTCTACAACGACATCATCGTGGTGAACATCGATCCGACCGGGGAGATCGAGTGGTTGTCCAAGATCCCCAAACGCCAGCACAGCGCCAACGACAATGGCCAGTACAGCAGCTATGCTTTGCAGGTGAAAGGCGAGAACATCTATTTCATCTTCAACGATTCAGGTGAGAACCTCTTCCTGAAGGATGGTGACAAGGTCCAGCAGTTCGAGATCAAGGGGAAGGATGCACTTGTCGTACTCGCCACAGTGGACGCCATGGGCGGGGTGTCCCGCGAGGCCCTCTTCACTCCCGAACGCCGCGATGTGATCCTGAAACCCAAGGACTGCGTGCAGATCACCGACGAGAGGATGTTCATCTTCGCCGAGCGCAAGAACGAGTACCGCTTCGGTAAGGTGACCTTCGATTGAACCGAATTATCGGAGATCAGCGCGGACCGGTCCTTTGGGCCGGTCCGTTCGTTTCTGCCCGTGGATCAGACCTGGAACTTGCGGCGCATGGCCGCCATCTTCAGCGCAGCAATGGCGCAATCCACTCCCTTGTTGCCGTGTTTGCCGCCACTGCGGTCGCGTGCCTGTTGGATGCTATCATCCGTCAGCACGCAGAAGATCGTAGGCACGCCGGTGCTCAGGTTCACATCCATGATGCCTTGGGCCGTGGCCTGGCAGACGTATTCGAAGTGGGGCGTTTCACCGCGGATCACGCTGCCGATGCAGATCACCGCGTCAGTTTGGTCACCGTCGATCACCAGCTTGGCACCCAGGGCCAGCTCGTAGCTGCCAGGTACCCGCTCGATCCGGAGGTCCGCTTCGGCCACACCGTGGTGCAACAAGGTCTTGCGGGCCGCTTCAGCAAGGGAATGCGTGATCTCCTCGTTCCATTCGGCCACCACCAGCGCCATGCGCATGCCGGTACCGTCCGGAACCCCCTTGGGGTCGTAGCTGGAAAGGTCGGTAAGCGCCGTGGCCATGGGGCAGAAGCGCTAGTGTGACTTAGCCTTGGGCGGCCATCGCCTCTGCGCGGGCAGCCAATTTCTTGGCGTTGGCGGCATCAGGCGTTGTGGAGAAGTCCTTCGCCACACGACCGAACACGCGGGCAGCGCCCTTCCAGTCACCCTTCTGCTGGTGCAGTACACCGGCCTTCATCAGGAACATCGGGGTGGTGAAGTCGCTCTTCACCATGTCGGCGGCTTTCTCGAACTGGCCGATGGCCTCGTCCACCTTGCCGAGCTCCACGAGCGCGTCACCTTGGTTGCCCACGGCCATCACGCTCAACACATCATCCTCCAGGTCGGCCTCCTTGTAGTGGTCCAGCGCGCCTTGGAAGTCACCCTTCTGCATCAGGATGGTGCCGAGGTAGAAGTGGGCCAGTTCACCGCTTGGGGTACTGCCATAGTTCTGCGCGATGTCCAGCAGCCCGACGAAGTTGCCGTCGCCGTTCATGGCCAGGTCCAGTGAATCGATCTCGAAGTAGTACTGGGCCTTCCAGATCATGTTGCGGGCCTCCTCGGCCTTGGGTTCGGCGATGAAGCGTTTGTAGCCCAACACGCCCAGCACCAACAACAGCACAGCGCTGATGCCGATGGTGACGGCCTTCTTGTTCTTTTCGAAGAACAGCTCGGTCGAGGTGTACATCTCCCCGATATCGAGGTCCTTCTGTTCGGGGTGCTGCGGGGCCTTGGTGGACATGGTACGCTTCTGAATTCGGATCGCAAAAGTAGCGGAATTCCCCTGAACGCGAAGGAGTGCGCTTTCGATGATCCACAGCGCCAGGTTGACAGCTTCCGGAACGATGCCTGGACCGGGCCGCCAGCCTTGCGGACCTATCTTTGGCGGCCGTGCACCTCAGCCACCTTTCCCTCTTCCAGTTCCGCAACCACCGCGAGGCCGAACTTGCCCTCGGGGCGCAGGTGAACTGCTTCACCGGGCCCAACGGAGTGGGCAAGACCAACTTGCTCGATGCCGTCCACTACCTCAGCCTCAGCAAGAGCTACTTCGAGCCCACCGACACGCACAATGTGCTGAAAGGCGAGGAGGTCTTCATGGTGAAAGGCACCATGGCCACGGACGCAGGGGACGATGATCTGGTGTGCAGCGTGCGTAAGGGTCACCGCAAGGTGCTGAGCCGCAACCGGAAAGAGTATGAGCGCCTGGCCGACCACGTGGGGCGCTACCCGGTGGTAATGATCACCCCGTACGATGGACAGCTCGTGCTGGAGGGCAGTGAGGTGCGTCGTCGTTTTCTCGACGGTCTGATCAGCCAGTTCGACCGCGCTTATCTCGATGCCCTGCTGCGCTACAACCGCGCCATGGCCCACCGCAACCAGCTGTTGAAGCAGGCCTGGAAGAACGGAGGGCTCGATCGCAGCGCGGCGGAACCTTGGGACGAACAGCTGATCCAACATGGCGAAGCCGTCCATGCTGTCCGAAAGAGCTTCATGGAGGAGCTGGTGCCCTTGCTTGAATCCCATTATCAAGGTATTTCCAGTGGCCCCGAGCAGGTGAAGCTGTCCTACCGTAGCGAGCTCGGGGAGAAGCCCCTACGTGAACTGCTGAACGAGGCGTGGTCACGGGACTTGGCTGCGGAGCACACTACCGTTGGCATCCACAGGGACGACCTTCTGTTCACGCTGGAAGGGCAACCTTTGAAACGCTACGGTTCACAGGGGCAGCAGAAGACCTTCCTGATCGCCTTGAAGCTTGCGCAGTTCGACCTGACCGCCGCCCGCGCTGGTCAACGCCCGATCCTGTTGTTGGACGACATCTTCGACAAGATCGATCCGCAGCGCATGCGCCACCTGTTGCAGCTCTTGGGCGGCGGCCGGTTCGGGCAGGTGCTGATCACCGATACCGATGCCCGCCGCATGCACCATGTTCTGGACGGACTGAAGCTGGATGTCCGCTTCTTCCACATGGCCCACGATCACCCCATCACCAGTGAAACGCTCGAATCAACGGTCGCTCGGTGAAGCGATGAACGCCCTGGTGGATGCCTTCGGCCTGCGTGAGAAGCTGGACGAACAGGCCCTCATCAGCGCGTGGGACAACGTGGCAGGCCCCATGATCGCCCGCCATACCACACGGCTACAGTACAGGGCCGGCGTGTTGCGCGTGAAGGTGGATTCCGCCCCCCTGCGCCACGAACTGGGCTTTCTGAAGGAAGGGCTGATGAAGCTGCTGAACGAGAAGCTGGGCCGCGAGGTGGTGCGCACCATCGCCTTGGATTGAACGACGCCCCTTTACCCAACGACAAGACCACGCCGCCGGGGCAACGTGGTCGTCGGTCGGCCTTGCGGCGCGACTAGTACTGTTCGCGGCTGCTGAAGAAGAAGTGCCCTTCGATCAAGGCGTTCGCATCGCTGTCGCTGCCATGCACGGCGTTCTTCGCCTTGCTTTCAGCGTAGCGCTTGCGGATGGTGCCCTCTTCGGCCTGGGCCGGATCGGTGGCGCCCACCAGCTTGCGGTAGTCCTCCACAGCGTTGTCCTTCTCCAGGATCGCGGCGTACACCGGACCGGAGGCCATGTAGTCCACCAGCTCGCCGTAGAACGGGCGCTCCTTGTGCACTTCATAGAACGCGCCGGCCTCGTGGTGCGAGAGGCGGGTGTATTTCAAGGCCACCACGCGGAAGCCATTGCTGATGATCATGTCCAGGATCTTCCCGGCATGGCCTGCGGCCACGGCTTCGGGTTTGATCATGGTGAAAGTGCGGTTGCCTGACATGGGTTGTTGAAAAAGCGGCGCAAAAGTAACTGCTTCAGCCGAACGAAAGGGCCTCGGGAACAAGCTTCCTTCGCTCAACGTTCACCAAGGTCCACCCCAGGACCTTCGTTGGCGATAGAACAATGACCAGCAGACCCACCATGATCCTGGCCACCCTGGCCACGGTGCTCGTTGCCTGTGGCGGCGAGCCGGAGAAGGGAACGGACACCGCGCAGCAACCCCACCTGGTGATCGGTGGTGAGGACGCGCAGGCCACCGCCTCCAGCCACTATCAGATGCCCACCCCTAACGAGCTCTTCGCCATTGTGAGGGAGATGGCCGGGGAAGGACAGAAACGCATGATGAACCCGGCGGTGAACGCCGACCGATATGTGTCCCTGCCAGCGCGTGCGCTCAACTTCGGTGTGTATTCCACCGATCTGGTCTATGCCAGCTACTTCAAGCTGAACGTGGAAGTGGTACGCTACTACCTGGCCGTGAAGAAGCTGGGAGACAAGGTGGGTATCGCCAGCGCGTTCAGCGACAACGACTTCGTTCGTCTGGAGGCCAACCTGACCCGTGGCAACAACGACTCGCTCGAGATCCTGAGCAACGATGCCTACTACAAGGCCTACCTGAAACTGCAGGAAGAGGATATGGGCCCCACTTTGGCCTTGGTGCTTGCTGGTGGCTGGGTGGAAAGCATGCACTTGGTGATGCGTCAGGTCGTCACCTTCGACCCGCAGAGCCCGCTCATTTCCCGCGTGGCTGACCAGAAGGTGAGCCTCGAGCACTTGCTCGACCTGATGGAGCAACACAAGGCCGATCCCAACATTGTGACCTGGCGCAACAAGCTGATCGCCATCCGCGACCAATTCGACCGCCTCGACATCAAGCGGGTACCGCACTCTGGCAAGTCCGCTTCGGGCCGAATGGTGCTGGGAGATGACGTGGTGGTGTCACTGACGTCCGAACAGTACGACCAGATCAGCAAAGCCGTTGAACAACTTCGGGACGAGATCATCCGCACCGAGGATCAAGCATCCATCAAACCCAACGCGTGATGAGCCAATTGAAACACTTCCGTGGAGGCCTGGCCGTGGTGACCTTGGCCTTGTCCGTGGTCGCACACGCCCAGAGCGAATGCACTGACTACCACAAGTTCAACTGTGACCGCTCCAGCGATACACGCTTCTCCATCAACGGACAGAGCAAGAGCGCCAGCGTACAGATCGGCACACCCACCGAGCTGAACATCATCGTGTACAAGGGGCAGGACTACCGCATCTCCTTGTGCCACGACACCAAGGTGCTCGGCGATAACCTCTCGATCCGCTTGGTCGAGAAAGTGCGCGAAGCGAAGAACGTGGAGGAGAAGGTGACCGAGAAGCAGGCCGTGATGGACGCCAACGACGAGCCTACCGGTCAGGAGAAGGATGTGACGCGTACAGAGAAGAAGACCGTGTACGAGGACGTTCGCAAGGTGCTCTGGGACAACTCCGAGCACGATATGGCCAACGAGATCGAGTTCAGCGCCACCAGCAGCAAGCGCCTCATCATCGAGGTGATGGCCGCAGGGGCCACGGACGGCAATAAGAAAGGCTTGGACATCGGTTGCGTAGGCATCCTGATCGAGCACATGCCTTCGCCGAACATCGGCTTCTGATCCTTCCGGATCGCACTCCATGAGGGCGGCTACCTTTGGGGCCGCCCTCATGCATTACACGTCTTCAGCTCCGCCCGAACAGATCGCAGCGCTCCGCGAAGCGCTCGCCCGACCGCGCCGCATCGCCATTACCGCGCACTACAATCCCGATGGTGATGCCATGGGCAGTACCCTTGGTCTGGCGCTGGTGTTGAAGCAGCTGGGACATGAGGTGCAGGTGGTGCTCCCGAACACGCCGCCTTCCTTCCTGCATTGGATGCCAGGAGCGGATACCGCCCTGTCGCTCGACAAGGATGCGCCCGCCGGCAATAAGGCCATGTCCGAATGCGAGGTCCTGTTCTGCCTCGACTTCAATCGCCCGGATCGGGTCTCTGGCTTGGAAGAGAGCCTGCGCGCCGCGCCTTTCCGCGTGCTGATCGACCACCACCAGGATCCGGATGACTTTGCCGCGATCACATTCAGTGATGTGAGCGCTTGCAGCACCTGCCAGATGGTGTACGACATCGTGAACGCCTTGGGCCACGATGCGCTGATCACTGCGGACGCAGCCACCTGCCTCTATACCGGGATCATGACCGATACGGGTTCGTTCCGCTTCAGCAGTACCGTCCCGCACACGCTTCGAGTGGCCGCCCGGCTGATGGAACTGGGCGCCGTGCCCGACCATATTGTCAGTTCGGTGCTGGATGACAACACGGAGGACCGGCTTCGCCTTATCGGATTCGCCTTGAGCGAGCGGTTGCGCGTGATGCCTGAGCTGGGTACCGCCTTGATCACATTGAGCAAGGAGGACCTCGCCCGCCACAACTTCAAGCCAGGAGATACCGAGGGCTTGGTCAACTATGGCCTTTCGATCCGTGGCATCCGATTGGCCGCCTTCTTCGTAGAGCGTGGTGACATGGTGAAGGTGAGCCTTCGGTCCAAGGGCAAGCTGCCGGTGAACCGTTTCCTGTCCGCACACTTCGAAGGCGGCGGGCACAATAATGCGGCCGGTGGTGCTACCCGTATCTCGTTGGATGCCGCCGTGGACCTCTTCCTGGCCGAGCTGCCTGCGTTCATCGCTTCCCATCCGGTATGAAGTTCCTGTTGTTCGCACCCTTGTTGGTGGTTGCCTGTGAGAATGGGCGCGTGCCTCCAGCACCTGCTGTTCCGCAGCGACAGGAGTCGCTCATCGATGAGAACAAGCGGTGGTTGGAACGGGAGTCCCGCGACATCGATCTGTGGGTAACGCGCCAGCAAGTAGCGTTCACCAAGACCGGCACCGGTGTGCGGTGGCGCATGGTCCGTGATGTCCCGGGTGAACCTGCACGACCGGAACAACTGGCCCGCGTCAACTACCTGCTCACGTTGTTGAACGGGGACACCTGCTACTTCACACCACCCGGTGCACCTGAATCGTTCCGCGTGGAGCATGATGAGGTGGAGAGCGGGCTTCATGAGGCCGTTCAGTCCATGTCCGCAGGGGACAGTGCTATCGTCGTGATCCCGAGCCATCGGGCACATGGACTTGCTGGTGATCTGTCGAAGGTGCCCATGCGTAGCACGGTGGTGTATCACATCGGCCTTGAGAAACTGACCTCGCCCCGGAAATGAGGAAGCTGTGGGCGCTGGTGCCCATCATTGTCCTGTGGACCGCCTGTTCGCGTTCGCCCTATCCCGGGTACAAGTCGCTCGGTGGAGATCTGTATTTCAGGCTCATCACCTTGGGCGAGGGGGATCGTGTGATGAACGATAGCGATCATGTGGCATTGGTGATCCGTGCTTCCGCAGGGAACGCTCCGCTCGGTTCCCTGTATAGCAGTGAACTGATCAGCGAGGCATGGCCGCTCCTAGGAACGGAGATGTCCCCGGCGTTGAAACGTTCGCATCAGGGCGATAGCCTGAGCATGTGGTTGCCCGCCGCTAAGGTGCCGTGGGAGCGCTTGGGTTGTACGAAAGTGCCCGTGGACACTGGCATGGTGCGCGTGGACCTGGCCGTGAAGGAATTGAAGACCTCGATGCAGATGCATGAGGAAGCCGCCGCTTACAATGCATGGCGAGAGGACCGTGAGTTGGAGGAGCAGGCCGAACTAGGGCGCTACCTGCACACGAAGGGCATCGACGAACGCACCACTGCCTTCCAAGGGATCTACGTGGTCGAACATCTGAAAGGCGCCGAGCCTCTGTTGCGCACCGGAGATCTGATCACCATCGGGTATGTAGCGCACGCGCTCAATGGCGAACGATTCGACGACACGTACAAGGGTGGCACACCGCTGAGTTTCCGCTTGGGTGATCCCGGACAAGTGATCCGTGGCTTGGAGATCGGGTTGAGGAAACTCGGGCAGGGTGGCAAGGCCACCTTCATCATTCCGTCGCAGTATGCCTTTGGCGCGGATGGTTCCGCTGCGGGTATCGTTCCACCGTTCACCACCGTGGTGTATGAGCTGGAGGTATTGGAGCGCGCTGCTCCCGAACTACCCTAAGGTCGCGCTCCGAGGATGAACACCGCCGGATGCTTGCCAAGCTCCGTGTGCATCTGTCGCCATTCATGCGCGGTACGTGTGCGCACGAAGGCGGTGGGTTGCATCAGGTCCATGGCGATGCAGAGCAGGGTACGGTCCTGGCAGGTGCGCAGCAGTTCCGCCAGCATCGCATCGTTGCGGTAGGGTGTTTCAATGAAGAGCTGTGCAGCGCCCGTGCGTTGTGCTTCGTGCTCGAGTCGCTTGATCGCCTGTTTGCGCTCATCCGGTTTCACCGGCAGGTAGCCATGGAATGTGAAGTGCTGTCCGTTCAAGCCTGATGCGGCCAATGCGAGCAGCAGGGAAGATGGTCCTGACAAGGGCACCACACGAAGGCCTGCCCGATGCGCGGCGGCCACCAAGCGAGCACCGGGGTCCGCAATGGCCGGCATGCCGGCTTCGCTGAGCATCACTCCATCGCGTGTACGCAGCAAGCTCATGTAGCGCTGAACGTCCTGTTCATCCGTGTCCTTGTCCATGCGATGGATCTCCAACGACGGCAGATCGATCGTGGGTGACATGCGGCGCAACATGTGCCTCGCTGTCTTCTCATGCTCCGCGAAGTACAAGCTGGTGCTCAGTGCAATGGCGATGTTCTCCGGTGCAAGCTGCTCCGGTCCGCCCGCATCACCCAGCCACACGGGCATCAAGTAGAGCGAACCTTCAGCCACGGTCGCGGAGTTGTTCCACCAGCACGGTACACGCCTGGTCGAGCATGCGGAACACCTGGTCGAAGCCTTCCTGACCACCGTAGTAAGGATCCGGAACGTTGCGCGCGGGTCCGCTCGGAACGAGGTCCATCAACAAGCTCACCTTCTTGATCTGCGGATCGTTCACGGCCAGTTCCCGGATGTCCTCCAAGTTGCTGCTGTCCATGGCGAAGATCCGATCGAAGTGATCGAGGTCCGATGCGGTGAACTGCCTCGCGCGCAGATCGGTGATGTCGATGCCATAGGCGCGCATGGTCTGCGTGGCTCTGTGGTCAGGTGCTTGGCCCACATGGTTCGAACTGGTTCCGGCCGAATCAGTGGTGATCATGAGCCCGGCCTGCTGAGCGCGGCGTCGCAGGATGCCTTCAGCCATCGGACTTCGGCAGATGTTGCCCAAGCAGACCATGAGGATCTTCATCGGTTCGGGGCTGGTGTGGGTGCCAGCGGCGCGAAGGTGTGAAAAGAAGAAGGACCGCTGATGGGCGGTCCTTCCGAATGATCGTGGGTGGGGTCAATGAATGCTGAGCTTCTTCTCAAGGTCCTCCAGGTAACCGCGGAACTGCTTGTCGGTCTCCTGCAGGTTGTTCACGGTGCGGCAGGCATGCAACACGGTAGCGTGGTCCTTGCCGCCGCAATGCGCTCCGATGCTGGCCAGTGAGCTCTTGGTCATCTTCTTCGCGAAGTACATCGCGATCTGACGGGCCTGAACCACTTCGCGCTTGCGCGTCTTGCTCTTCAACAGTTCGATCGGCAGGTCGAAGTAATCGCACACCACTTTCTGAATGTAGTCGATCGACACCTCGCGGGCGGTGTTCTTTACGAACTTGTCGATCATCTGCTTCGCCAGGTCCAGGGTCACTGCACGTTTGTTCAGCGAGCTCTGGGCGATCAGGCTGATCATAGCACCTTCCAGTTCGCGGATGTTCGTGGTGATGCTGTATGCGAGGTACTCCACCACTTCCTTGGGCAGTTCGATGCCCTCGGCGTACATCTTCTTCTCGAGGATGGCGATACGCGTTTCGAGACCAGGGGTTTGCAGGTCGGCGCTCAAGCCCCACTTGAAGCGGCTCAGCAAGCGTTGCTCCATGCCCTGCATCTCCACCGGTGCCTTGTCGCTTGTGATCACGATCTGCTTTCCGGTCTGGTGAAGGTGATTGAAGATGTGGAAGAACACATCCTGTGTTTTCTCCTTACCAGCAAGGAATTGAACATCGTCGATCATCAGCACGTCCATCATCTGATAGAACTGGCTGAAGTCGCCCACGGTGTTGTTCTTCACCGCTTCGATGAACTGCTGCGTGAACTTCTCAGCAGGTACGTAGAGGATCGTCTTGTCCGGATGGTTCTTCTTGATCTCGATGCCGATGGCGTGCGCCAAGTGCGTTTTGCCCAGACCAACGCCGCCATAGATCAGCAGCGGATTGAAGGCGGTGCCACCGGGCTTTTGGGCCACAGCGAAACCAGCGCTCCGGGCAAGACGGTTGCAGTCGCCCTCGATGAAATTGTCGAACGAGTAGTTCGGGTTGAGGTGCGACTCGACCTTGATCTTACGAAGACCGGGAATGATGAACGGGTTCTTGATCGGGCTGTTGGCCACATCGATCGGCAGGCTTACCGCAGGGTTCTTCACCTCGCGTGCATTGCTCGTCGGCACCTTGACGGTGTATGGGTTCGAGTTCTGGAATCCGTTCTCCATCACGATGGAGTATTCCAAACGTCCTTCCGTTCCCAGTTCCTTCTTGATGATCTTCTTGAGCAGTCCGATGTAATGTTCCTCCAGCCATTCGTAGAAGAACTGCGAAGGCACCTGGATGGTCATGACATTGTCCGCCAGCTTCATCGCCCGGATCGGTTCGAACCAGGTCTTGAAACTCTGCGGGCTCACGTTGTCCTTGATCACCTCCAGGCACCGTTCCCAGATCTTCTCGTGGTCTTTCTTCATGGGCAAGATGGGGGATCGTTAGTGGGTTCGGTGGTCGGTGGGTTCCCCTTGTATCCGTTGTCGCACAAGGGCTTCAGCGAATAAGGGTCGCAAATATGGACCAGAGGAAGTGAAAAAAAAAGTTGTGAACCACTTGACGGGAAAGAATTTTTTCGCATCGCCGTAACATAGGGTGCGATGCGCTGAAACCCTTGCCCCGCGCGGTGTCCAGCACGTGTGCGTGGTCCTCGCCGCCGTGGTCGCGACCTGTGGCGCACACCTTCTGATGTGCGATCCGTTGTGCGCTGTGTAAAAGTCGTGGGGCATCCGGTGGCTGACGTTCCGATACAATGCCGATACGCCATGCCGTGAAGTTACGTCCTCCCACGCCATCGGCGCAAAAGATCCTGCAACCCTTGCCCGGCCTACCTTTCCGGCATCATGTTCACCCACGACACCACCCTGCGAGTGCGCTATGGCGAGACCGATCAGATGGGATACGTGTACTACGGAACGTATCCGCTCTACTTCGAAGTGGGTCGCGTGGAGGCCTTGCGCAGCTTGGGGTTTCCGTACCGCGCGATCGAGGAGCAAGGCGTGATGTTGCCGGTGCACGACATGCAAGTGAAGTACCACAAGCCTGCGCGTTATGACGATGCGCTCACCATCCGCACCACCATCCGAACCATGCCCGGTGTGCGCATCATCTTCGACTATCAGGTTCTGGATGCGAATGGCACATTGCTCACGGAAGCCTCGACCACACTGGTGTTCGTGGATCGTGCCACGGGACGTCCGCGCATGGCGATGCAAGAATTGATGGATGCGCTGGCGCCCTACTTCACCTGATCGTTCTTCACGATGATGCCCATGCGCATCCACTTCTCGAAGCTCTGTTCGATCAAGCTCAATGGAAGTGCTACGCGCAGTTCGCAAGGCTCTCCATATGATGCATCGCGCACTTCACCACCCACCTTCATCACCTCGTTCCGCACCTCCTCGACCTGGGCATAGGTGCATTGAAGAAGAAGCTCGCGAAGCAGCACGCGTTCAATGATCGTATTGTTTGCCAAGGCTTCGCGTGCCGCTTCCGCATAGGCATGCACGAGCCCTGCCTTGCCGAGCAAAGTGCCACCGAAGTAGCGCACCACCACCACGGCCGCATGTGTGAGGGAGAGCGCTTGAAGCTGTCGTAGCATCGGCTTTCCAGCGGTCCCCGACGGTTCGCCCGCATCGTTCGCGCGATAGCGTTGTCCATCCGCATCGAGGATCCACGCGTAGCACACGTGCCGTGAAGTGTGGTGCTCGCGTGCGATCGCTTCCATGCGCGCCCGGAACGCTTCTTCATCCGTGATCGGAAAGGCCCAGGCCAGGAACTTGCTCGCCTTCTCCCGGTACAGCCCGTCGCTCTCACCGGCGAGGGTGAGGTACCTGTCCGCGCTCATATCTGCGCGGACATGATGAGCGCCATGGCCACCACCGACACAACGATACCTGCGATGTGCACGGGCTTCAAGCGCTCTTTGAACAACAGCATGCTCGTTGCCGAACCGAAGAGGATAACGCCTATGTTCATCAAGGGGAACACGCTGCTCGATGGTAGTCCGCTGTTGGCGAGCGCCTTCACCACGAAGTACAGACTGCCGTAGTTCACGGTGCCCAGGATGAGGCCTGCGATCCAAGTCCGTGGGTCGCGGTATGCTGCGCGCTCCTTCCGCTGAAGTGACCACAGCAGCCCGAGCACACCGGCGCAACCGAAGACGATCGTGGGGAACACCGCTTCGGTAAGGGGGGTGGTGCGCGTGCGTTGCGTGACGTTGATGCCGATATCGATCGCCGCGTTTCCGAAGAAGAGAAGCACCGGCAATGACCAGGCACTTCCACGGGCGCGTCCCTCGGCGCTCCACGTGCTCAGTACCACACCCACCAACGCAAGTCCGATGCCCAGCCACCCGAACGGACCTGGCTCCTCTTTGAACACGAGCACGGAGAACAGCACCGTGAGCACCAGGCTCATCTTGCTCGCCACGGTGGTCGGTGCCACACCCGCGCGTTGCGCGGAAATGCCCGTGAGGTAGAAGACCGAAATGAAGAGAAAGCTCAGGATGAAAGAAGGTGTCCACAGCAGCGTGAGGTCGCCTGCGGCCCATGGCTTGGAGATGAGCAGCCCACAGCAGAGGGCGGTGAAGTAGTTGATGACGATGGCCGGCAACAACGCGATGCGACGCACCTCAAAGGACTTGAACAGCACAAAGAGCGCTGCCACGAACAGGGCGGCAAGGATCACCAGGACCATGTTGGATCAGGGGCGTTGGTATGGGTGAAGTACTGGATGCTGTCGGTGCCGGATCGCTCAGTGCGTAGTGGTGCAAGACCCAACGAAGGAGCCTTGGTGCCTGCGCCGAACACCACTTCACCGGTGATCACGCGGGCCTCATCCCACAGTCCACGCTGTAGGAAATGTCGGAGCAGCTCCGCCCCGCCTTCAACCAGCACGGAACGGACACTACGAGCGTTCAACTCCTCCACCAGCCGGTCCAGCACGTTCTCTGAAGCAGCGATCATCACTTGCTCCGCTTCCACATCGGGTCGTTGGGCAACAGTGAACAAGAGCGTTGGAGCGGACATGTCGAACACCTTGGAGCCTGCAGGTGCCGCGTTGTTCCGATCGAGCACCACACGCAAGGGTGAGCGACCTTCCACAAGACGCACCGTCAACTGCGGATCATCGTTCACGACCGTGCGGCTGCCCACAAGGATCGCTTGTTCCTCGCTCCGCCAGCGATGCACGAGCACGTCGGTGGCCGGTGAACTGATGCGTTGCACGCCACGCTCACCCCGAGGGTGTCGATCGAGAAATCCATCCGCGGAGCGGGCCCATTTCAGGATGATGTAGGGTCGTTGCCGCTCCACCGAAGTGAGAAAGCGGCGGTTGGTCCATCGAGCTTCTTCTTCGCGCACACCCACATCGACCCGGATGCCCGCTTCGCGCAAACGCGCAATGCCACGACCGCTCACCTCTGGAAAGGGGTCCACATGCGCGACGACCACATGTTTCACACCGCGCTCGATCAGCAGATCCGCGCAAGGTGGTGTGCGTCCGTGATGTGAGCAAGGTTCCAGGCTCACGTACATGACCGCATCCACAGGCAAGGGTCCGTCACTGAAGGCGTTCAGGCATTCCACTTCGGCATGCGGACCACCGTAGGAGCGGTGCCAGCCTTCGGCCAGGATCCGATCGCCATGGACCAGCACGGCGCCCACCAGGGGGTTCGGCGCTACAGCACCGGCGCCGTTGCGGGCCAGTTGCAGGCAGCGTTGCATCCAAGGCGTGTGATCCATCGGTGTTCGGGACCGCGAAGATGCGAAGCGCGTTCCATGCCGAACTTTGCGCCTCACTCCCGATCTGACCGATGCGCGTGGCCACCAATACCGTGAACGCCGTGCTGGAGCAATACCAGCGTGATCTGGGCGACCTGTACCCGGCCACGGAGGTGCGCGCCATCGCCGCCGCCATCTTCCACCATGGTCTCGGATGGGACCTAATCCGCGTCCTGATGGACCGGGATGCCGCTCTGAGCGAGAGCGAACTCCTGCGGGTCTACATGCCATTGAAACGCTTGCGCACTGGCGAACCCCTTCAGTATGTGATCGGTGAAACGGAATTCCACGGGCTGGTGATCGGCGTGGACTCCAATGTGTTGATCCCACGCCCTGAAACGGAAGAACTCGTTGAACTCATCCATCGTTCCGGCATTCGGCCATCACGCATCCTGGACCTCGGCACCGGCAGTGGGTGCATCGCTCTGGCATTGAAGAAGTTCTTCCCCGAGGCGCAGGTCACGGGCATCGATGTGAGCGACCAAGCGCTCCTTCGTGCCATGGACAATGGTCGCCGCAATGCGTTGGAGGTCACCTGGCTTCATGGCGACGTGCTTCATGCTGACCTGGTAATTCCGTCGGTGGACCTCATCGTCAGCAATCCACCGTACGTGCCCCGTTCCGAGGAAGCAGGTCTTGGCATTCACGTGCGCGCGCACGAACCACACCTTGCCTTGTTGGTGGAGGACACCGATCCCCTGCGCTTCTACCGGGCTATCGGGGGAAAGGCACTGAGCGCATTGTCAACCGGTGGTGCGCTGTGGTTCGAAGGGCACCACATCCATTCCCCTGAGGTGGCCGTGCTGCTGGAGCAGTTTGGCTACCACGACGTACGATCCATCAAGGACCTTAGCGGGGCGCCGCGCTTTGTGCGGGCCACGCGTTGATGAGCGAATGAAATGACGAAGAGCGAAGCGACCGACCGGATCACCACCCTGCGCCAGGAGCTGGAACTCCACAACCACCGCTACTATGTGCTCGCCGAGCCCATGATCAGTGACCAGCAGTTCGACGTGATGCTGAAGGAGCTCGAGCAGCTGGAGGCCGAGCACCCCGAGCTGGCCGACGCCAACAGCCCCACACAGCGCGTCGGCGGCGACATCACCAAGTCCTTCGTGACGGTGGTGCACAAGTACCCCATGTTGTCCTTGAGCAACAGCTACAGCCGTGAGGAGGTGGCCGAGTTCGTGGCGCGTGCCGAGAAGGAAGTGGGGCGTACCACTTATGTGATGGAACTGAAGTACGATGGTGTGGCCATCAGCCTCAGTTATCTGAACGGTGAACTGGTGCGCGGCGTCACCCGCGGCGATGGGGAGAAGGGTGACGATATCACGGCCAACGTGCGCACCGTCCGTTCCATTCCGCTGAAGCTGCGCGGCGACTTCCCCAAGGAACTGGAGGCCCGTGGCGAGATCCTCTTCATGCGTGCCCAGTTCGACAAGCTGAACGCCGAGCGGGCCCGTAACGGGGAGGAGCTTTACGCCAACCCGCGCAACACAGCCGCCGGTTCGCTCAAGCAGCAGGATCCGAAGGACGTGGCCAAGCGCGGGCTCGACAACTTCATCTATACGCTCCAAGGTGAACACCTGCCTTCGCGCAGCCACTACGAGAACATACAGGCCGCACACCGCTGGGGGTTCAAGACACCCGACCCTAAGCGCCGCTTCATCGAGCGTGCAGATAGTGTGGAAGGGATCATGGCCTTCATCGATCACTGGGACAAGGCCCGCCACCAGCTGGAGATGGACATCGACGGTGTTGTGGTGAAGGTGGACGACCGCAATGTGCAGGAGGAACTGGGCCTTACTGCGAAGAGCCCGCGCTGGGCCATTGCCTATAAGTTCCAAGCAGAGCAGGCGGTGACCCGCTTGAACGGCGTGGGCTATCAAGTGGGTCGCACCGGCGCCATCACACCCGTGGCCGAGCTGGAACCTGTGCTGCTGGCAGGTACCACCGTCAAGCGTGCGTCGCTCCACAACGCCGATCAGATCGCCAAGCTCGACCTGCACATCGGCGACTTCGTGAAGGTGGAGAAGGGCGGCGAGATCATCCCCAAGATCGTTGGTGTGGAACTGGCGCGACGTGTCGCGGATGCCGCACCTGTGGTCTTTCCAGAGAACTGCCCGGAATGCAACACCGCCTTGGTCCGATACGAAGGCGAAGCGCAGCATTACTGCCCCAACGAACACGCCTGCCCGCCGCAGATAACGGGGCGCATCGAGCATTTCGTGGGCCGGAAGATGATGGCCATTGATGGGCTGGGCGGCGAGACCGTCGTCGAACTCGTTCGCGCTGGCCTGATCCACAACGTGGCCGACCTCTACGATCTGAAGAAGGAACAACTGTTGGACCTTGGCAAGGGTTGGGGTGAGAAGAGCGCCAGCCAGGTGATCGATGGCATCGCGGCCAGCAAGGCCATTCCGTTCGAGCAGGTCCTCTTCGCCTTGGGCATCCGGCATGTGGGAGAGACCGTGGCGAAGAAGATCGCACGGTCGGTCGGGTCCATCGACAAGCTCATTTCCATGGGGAAGGAGGAGCTCACTGGCATTGACGAGGTAGGCGGCGTGATCGCGCAGAGCATCCTGGACTTTTTCGCTGTGGAAGGGAACCGGAGCATCGTTGAACGCCTACGAGAGACCGGTCTGTGCTTTCAAGGGGAGGCTCAGCAAGGGCCGGTCAGCGACCTGCTTGCGGGGAAAAGCATCGTGGTGTCAGGGGTTTTCCTCAATTTCAGCCGCGACGGCATCAAGGCGTCCATTGAAAGCCACGGAGGCAAGGTGAGCGGTTCCATCAGCAAGAAGACGAGCTTTGTGCTCGCCGGTGCCGATATGGGCCCTGCCAAGCGCACCAAGGCCGAGGAGCTCGGAGTGCCAGTGATCGATGAGGAGGAATACAGGAGGATGATCGGAGCATGAAACTGTTCGACCGCATCAAGGAATGGCTGGGCCGTAGAGCCCTGTTGCGCGAGGCCATGCCCGACCGCCGCCCCGTGGCCAAGAACCTTGCGGCCAGCGTGAAGATCGGTATCGTGTACGTCGCCACCGACGAACAAGCCCACGCGCATGTCCGCAACTACGTGAAGCGCATCAAGGAGGAGCACGGCATCCACCGCATCCAATGCCTGGGCTATTACGACGACAAGGTGATGCCGCATTACCTCGCTGCCAAGCTCCACTTCGACGCCATCCACCAAAAGGACCTCAACTGGTACCGCATACCCGGTGGCAACACGGTGAACAACTTCATCGCCGAGGAATTCGATGTGCTCATCGATCTGACGCTCACGGACTACCTGCCGATACAGTACATCGTGGCCAAGAGCCGTGCCCGGTTCAAGGTGGGGCGCTGGGGCGATAGCAACAAGCATTTCCTCGACATGATGATCGACATGGCAGGCGCCAACAGCCTACCACAATTCATCGCCCAGGTGGACCGCTACCTGCTGATGATCAACTCGCCGGCCACCAACGAACCTTCCCTCAACTGATATGGACTCCCGTTTTTTTGGCCTCGGCGTGGCCCTCGTAACGCCCTTCAGACCCAACGGCGCCATCGACTATGTGGCGCTGGAGAAGCTCATCGAGCACCAGATCGCCGGTGAAGTGGACTACCTCGTTGTAATGGGCACCACCGGCGAAAGCGTCACCTTGACCAAGGCCGAGAAGTACGAACTGCTCGCGCAGACCATCGGTTTCGTGCGCAACCGGGTGCCTGTGGTGCTCGGGGTGGGAGGCAGCAACACCGCCGAGGTGATCGAGGCCCTCAACAGCTTCGAGATGGACGGCGTGGATGCCATCCTCAGTGTGAGCCCGTATTACAACAAGCCCACCCAGGAAGGCATCTACCAGCACTACAAGGCCATCGCACAGGTGGCCCTGCGGCCCATCATCCTTTACAACGTGCCGGGCCGCACCGGTAGCAACATGGCCGCCGACACCACGCTTCGGCTGGCGAAGGACTTCAAGAACATCATCGCCATCAAGGAGGCCAGCGCCAACCTTGACCAGATGGGCCGGATCCTGAAGCATAAGCCGAAGGACTTCATGCTCATCAGTGGTGACGATGCGCTTACCCTGCCCATCATCGCTCTCGGGGGCGTCGGCGTTATCAGCGTGGTCGGGAACGCCCTGCCCGCAGGAGTTCAGCGCCCTGGTGAATGCCGCCCTCAAAGGCGACCTGGAGACCGCGCGCAAGGAACACCTCCGGTTGATCGAGGTCATCGACCTGCTCTTCGCTGAAGGCAATCCGGGCGGCATCAAGAACGTGCTGAAGGTGCTGGGCATCTGCGGCGACACCATGCGCCTGCCGCTGGTGAATATCAGCGAGGCCACGGCCAACAAGCTTTACCATGCCTTGGCGGATGCTGAGGTGGTGAAGCTTTGACTTTCATGGCCGTGAGTAAGCCTAATCGCCGTCCAGTTTTTTGGATCACTCTTTTCGCACTATTCAATGTTGCTTTTCTCTGTCTCCCGGGTGTTGTCGCCGAAGATGAAGGTTTGGTACTAGCACCCTGGTCGTTGAAGTGGCTGATGGCGAGGGCGTATGATGTGCTTCTCTTTCCTAGTACAACGATCTTCCCGAATGCTGTTCACCCGATCATCTCTTTCCTTGGCTTCTCGTTGAACTTGGTTTTGTATGCGTGGTTGATCGAACTAGCAGTGAACCGTGTTCGATCCATAGCGAAGTAACCCGATGGACTTCCTCGCCCTCGACTTCGAAACGGCCACGGCACAGCCCGACAGCCCCTGTGAACTGGGCATTGCGGTGGTGCGGGGTGGGGTGGTGCGTGAGGTGCGCAACTGGCTGATCAAGCCGCGGCAGTGGCCCTACTTCAGCCCATGGAACGTGGCCGTGCATGGCATCACACCGAACGATGTGGCCGATGCCCCGCGTTGGGAGGCTGTGTGGGAGGAGGCCGTGACCTTATTGGAACACGGCACCGTGGTGGCCCACAACGCCAGTTTCGACATGGGGGTGATCCGCGCCACGCTCTCCAGCCACGGGCAGCCGCACCCCACCTTCCAGTATTTCTGTAGCGTCAGCATGGCCCGACGTGCATGGCCTGGCCGGCCGACGTACAACCTGAAGGCGCTCTGCAATGCCCATGGCATTCCGCTGAAGCACCATCGCGCGGGCAATGACGCCGAGGCCACCGCCGAGTTGGTGCTTCGCGCTGCCGAAGGGCATGAGACCATCACCGGCTTTCTTACCGGAGCGCAGGTCAAGGTCGGTGCTTTCTATCCGCAAGGCCACCGTACACCCGGAGGGAAGGTGACGCCCGTGGCCGCCTGGCGTTGATCCTACTGCTTTACCAGGCGCGTGCGCTCAAGGCTAGCGCGCAGGCTCAAGGTGTAGGTGCCCGACGGAAGCGTGGTGAGGTCAAGAACAGCGCCGTTGCGGCGGACAAGCACTTCACGGCCAAGGGCGTCCGTCAAGCGCAGATCGTTCCAATTCGCGTTGGCGGGTAGCGTGATCGTCACCTGGTCCGCACTGGGGTTGGGGTAGGCGTGCAATGCAGTGGACCGGACGGTTGGATCGGCGACACCCGTGGCACAGCTCAGCTGGTTGATGTATTGCCACATCTCGTTGTTGAACACGATGGCCACGGACAGGGAACCGTAGGCTTCGTTGCCCATGCGCACCACCACCAGGTTCTGGCTGGGCACAACGTTCAGCAACTGGTCGTTCTTGCCGAGGGCGCTGAACATGTCCGTTGGTGCATCAGGCATCAGCATACCGGGGAACACGAACTGGACAGTGGGTATCATGAAGCTGGGCTGCCCGTTCAGCCACCACAGGTAGCCGTAGCTCTCGTTCAAGCCCTGCGAAGGCGTCGTCATGTCCGTGAAGTAACCCGTATCGTGAAGGATCGTGTCCGTGTTCCAAATGCCCCTGTTCAACGCTAGCAACCCATAGCGTGCCATGCTGCGCGCTTTGCTGAAGTAGACGTTGTTGTACCCGGCAGGGAACCAGAACCCGTCCATGCCGATCGGGTTGCGGATGCGCGTGTTGAAGTAGTTGCTGAAGCTGGTACCCGTGGCACCGGCGATCACACCATCCAACAGGGTATACGGTGCGTTGTGGTAAGCCCAGCGCGTTCCGGGGTCGGCCAGGTACTGAAGGCAACTTGGGTCGGTGCAGTCCGCATCCCCCAAGCCGTCATCGAGCCCGGAGGTCATGGTCAACTGGTTCCGCACGGTGATCTGCGCTTCCTGCGACGGCGTGGCGCTCGTCCAGCCCGTTCCCAAGTAGGTGCTCGATGCGTTGTCGATGTCGAGGTAGCCTTCTTCTTGCGCGATGCCCGTGAGCATGGCGGTCAGCGTCTTCCCTGCGGAAGCCCAATACCACAGGCTGTCCTCTGTGAAGGTGCCGTAGTAATGCTCCAGCACGATCTTGCCGTCCTTCAGGATCAGCAGGGCCTTGCTGTTGCGCGAGCCCACGAAGTCCACGAGGCTATCGATGCGGTCCGGACACCAGCCCAGTGTCGCGGGTGAAAGGGTGTCCCAGGTGGTGGACCCGTTCGGTGGGAAGTAGAGCGATTGGGCGTTCAACGACGCAGGCAGGGCCAGCAGGCCGGAGAGGAGCAGGTTGCGTACCATGTTCGCTTCGACGCTGCCCGAAGGAAAAGGTTCAGTTCTTCTTCGTAGGAATGGGTTCCGGCAGGGGTACGTACATCTTCTTAATGCGAACCAATGGGCCCGGACACACCTGCATGTGGCAGTTCGCGCAGGCTTGCACCAACGCATTGTATCGCTGCACACGGTCCTTCTTCTTTGCCTTGTAATAGCTGTCCAAGGTGGTCAGGAAGAAATCCGCGAAGGGGTCGAACACTTCGTGCTCTACCATGCCCTCGGTGGGCGTGGCGGTCTTCATCTTCTTGAACTGCTCAGGGTAGGGCGGCCGGTCGATCCCGCGCACCGTGTGGCTCTTGGCCGTGTCCATGAAGCTGGCCATGTTCCGCATCAGCAGGGCGAGCTCGCTCGGGGGCTTCAGGTCCTGGGGTACATGGGTGGGGCTTGGCGCGACGAAAGCCAGACCGCAAAGGGCCAGGATAGTGAGAACGAGCAGGTGACGGGTGGTCATGGATCAGCGGTAGATCAGCTCGAATGAGACGTCGTCCATCACAAGTGAGCCGGAATGGTCGGCATCCGATTCGAAGTAGGCGCTGAGATAGACCGCTGCGTAGCGCGTGCCCACCGGTAGCACCAGCGTTTGCGAACAGCGTGTCAGCTTCGGGTCGCTGAGCTGCACATCGTAGGGCATGTTCGGCGTACGGATGGTCTTGAGCACCTTGTCGTCGCTGTTGCGATACTCCACCACCACGTTCCCTTTGAAGCTCTTGTTGCCAATGGCGCCGATGTAGCCTGCCACGCGTCCGATCACACGTCCCTTATCGATCGTATCGCCAAGGCTGGTGAGGTCGAAGCGTTGCGCTTGTGTCCGCACTTCGGCCCGCTCATCAGCGGTGAAGCGGAAGTAGTTCGCTCCGTGCTTGTTCTTCTCGCCCCAGCCTTTCATGAACACGCCGGGTGTCGAACCGTAGGCTTCCTGGTTCATCCGGTAGCCCTTGTCCTTGAATTGGTCGGGTGCTGCCCACACCGCCTTTTCCGTCTCGTCCTTGGCTTCGGCACCCGGGTTCTTCAGCAAGTTCGGACCGACCAGGGGCGAGGCTTGTTTCGCAGAAGCTGGCGTCGCTGCGCCAACGGCCGGGGTCTGTGCGTTGGCCAGCAGATTGAAGGCGATCGTGGAAGTGGCGAGCAGGGTACGGATCAGCATGGTCTGTTCAATGGGGCCAAGTTAACGGGCGGTCGAGGGCACGACGACGCAAACCGCCTGCCACGTTGTCCGGATCACGACCGCAGGCACGATGATCGCCATCTTCACGCCATGCAGGTGGTCCCGATCGATCCACAGGTCGTTGAACGGCGCAGGTTGTTCACGGCGGCCTTGATGCCTGCGCTCTGCGTGGTTGCCCTGTGGATCGCGTTCGCGTTCGATCGCGTCTACCACCTGGATCTGGCGCGCTTCGGTATCCTGCCCCGCACCTTGCGCGGTCTCGTCGGCATTGTAGTCTCGCCCTTCGTGCACGCGGACCTTGATCACCTGCTGAACAACAGCATTCCCATTTTCGTGCTCGGCTGGATGCTCGTCTACTTCTACCCGAAGGTGGCGGCCCGTGTGGTGTGGGTGAGCTGGCTGGTGGGTGGCCTGTGGGTCTGGGCCACCGCGCGCGAGAACTACCACATCGGAGCCAGTGGCGTGGTCTACGGGCTCGCGGCTTTCCTCTTCATCAGCGGTGTCATACGCAGGCAGCGGGGGCTTATGACGGTCTCCCTGATCATCGTGTTCCTCTACGGAAGCATGTGGTGGGGCATGCTGCCGCTGATGGAACGCATCAGCTACGAGAGCCATTTCTTCGGTGCGCTTTCCGGTGTTGTGCTGGCCTATGTCCACCGCAAGGTCCCACCCGCACACGTCGCTCCGCCCATCGAGTTCCCGGAGGAAGAGGACGAAGCTCTGGAGACCGCTGAAGGCCAAGCGCCCAAAGGCGATGAGGTTGACGAAGCCGAACTGGCTTGGCGGCAACGGATGGCCCAAGAGGCGGCGCACACCGAAAGCCCCGATCCCTTCGGACCGGCTTACCGCTCCAGCTTCACCAGCTCCGGACAGGTCGGATGGCGCTACCAGCAGCCCGAGCCACCCGCAGAGGGTGCGGATGAACACGGGGGGCGTTGATCACTCTCTTCGTTGGGTGACACGGTCGACCCGGTGGGTCGACGCTACATCGGCGTTGAACGGATCATTCGCCCTTGTACACCGGCTTGCGCTTCTCCAGGAAGGCGTTCACGCCCTCGGTGTAATCGTGGCTGCGGCCGGCGAGGCTCTGCAGTTCGTTCTCCACGTCCAGCTGGCCGTCGAGGCTGTTGTTCTGGCTCCGGTTCAGCGCGTCCTTGGTCAGGGCGATGGCCTTGGTGGGCATCACGGCGAGCTTCTTCGCCAGCGCGAGGGCCTCGTTCATCAGCTCGGCATCGGGCACGGCCTTCCAGATCATGCCTTGGGCCTCGGCCTCCTTGGCGCTCACCTTGGGGGCCAGGATCATCTGCCCGAAGGCGCGCTGCATGCCCACCAGGCGGGGCAGGGTGAAGGTGCCGCCGCTGTCGGGGATCAGGCCGATGTTGATGAAGCTCTGGATGAAGTTGGCGCTCTCGGCCGCCAGCGTCAGGTCGCAGGCGTAGGCGATGTTGGCCCCTGCACCGGCCGCCACACCGTTCACCGCGGCCACCACCGGCTTCGGCAGGGCACGCAGGCGACGCACGATGGGGTTGTACTGTGTGCTGATGATCTCCTCGATCCGGGTGCCCGGCGCAATGGCCTCGGCCAGGTCCTGACCCGCACAGAAGGCCCGCCCTTCGCCGGTGAGCAGGATGGCCCGCACGTTGGCGTCATCCTTCGCCTTGTCCAACGCATCGATGGTCTCCAACGCCATCTCGCGGTCGAAGCTGTTCAGCTTGTCCGGACGGTTCAGGGTGATCGTGGCGACGCCCTCGGCGACGGTGTAGTGGATCTTGGTGTAGGACATGGGGTAAATATCGGATGCAGCGCGACTATCGTTGTGCTTTCAAGAACACAGTATCACCTGCGGTGGCGGAAGGGAAAGTGCGGTCCACCGGCACGTAGCCTTTCTTGGCGAAATGCAATTCCACATCCGGGCACTTCCGAAGACCACCAGAATTGTCCCTGAACACGAACAGGCCCGACTCGTTCGTCGTGAACGTAAGTTCCTCGTAGGTGCCGTCGCCGTAGCGTTCCCGCACCTCCACTTGCTGAAGTGGCGCCTTGGTATCCTGGTCAAGCACCGTGGCAGAGACGGTCCGCATGCAGTCACAGCCGGCCAACAGCGCGGTCACAACCAGCATGGAAACACCGCGCAGCATGAATTTCACAGGCACTTGAATTGATCGAAGGGCTCCAGGCAGTCGTTGCACTTCCATAGGGCCTTGCAGGCCGTGCTGCCGAAGAGCGAGAGCATCACCGTGTTCGTGGAGCCGCACTGCGGGCAGGCCACCACAGGCTGTTCACCCTTCAAAGCGCGGATGTCGCCGGTCAGCTCCGGCGGCGCGATGCCGTACTCCCTCAGCTTGCGCTTGCCTTCGTCGGTGATCTGGTCGGTGCTCCAGGCGGGGGAGAGGGTGAGCTTCACCTCCACCTCGGGCACACCGGCGTCGAGCAGTTCCTTTTTGATGTCGGCCGCCATCACATCCATGGCTGGGCAGCCAGTGTAGGTGGGAGTGATGGTGATGATGGCCTTGCCGCTGGGCTCCAGGTCCACGGTGCGCACCACGCCCAGTTCCAGCACGTTGATCACCGGATCTCCGGATCCTTCACGTTGTCCAGCAGCTCCAGGATTCGGGCTTGGGTGATCATACTCTTTTACACATTTGAGCCTCGCACTTGACTTTCCACAAGAACACGAAGCTTGGAAATGATGTGTGCCCTGTTCCGATAGAACGAAGCGGGAAAATCATGCTCAGGACCACTGGTCGTTTTCTCTTCAGACTGGAAGAATTCAATCAGACGCACGGCTTCATCTACATCGCGTGCAAAGAGATAACGATCCTCCACTGGCACCTTGAACCAGTACATGGATGGGTCGAAGCGAAGAGCCTTGGCAAGCCCGCAGTTCGTGCAACGGATATTACCGAGAACGTCCGGAACCATCATGATCCCTTTTCTTACCTGCTCGCTGAAGTAGGTTGCCTTCTGGGAGCAGTTCGGACAGATGGCATCGATCTGTGCTGTGATTGAGGTCGCCATCTACTGCTTGTTTTTCGCACGTTGGCCAGCAGCTCCAGGATTCGGGCTTGGGTGATCATGGGGTTCTCGAGAGACATCTTCACAGGTCGACCCGATGGGTCGACGGTACAGGTGCGCCGAACGAAGGTCGGCGCCGCATCACCACGTAGCCCCCGGGTAGGCCCGCTGCAGGTATTGCATCTCGGCCAGAATGAAGCCGAGCTGTTCGCCGTGCTTGCCTTGGCGGCCACCGCTGGCCATGAAGCCGTCGGTCGGGCGGTTTAAGGTGGCTTCGCTCAGTACCGTGTCCACGGTGGCGTCAAAGGCCGCTTTGATCTTCGCGAGGTCCGGGGCCACGCCCGCCTTCACCATGGCCTGGTGCACTTCGTCCTGTGTGAACAGGTCGCCGGTGAAGGTCCAGAGGTTGTCGAGGGCGGCTTGGGCGCGCTGGTGGCTTTCCTCCGTGCCGTCGCCGAAGCGGATCAGCCAGTCGCTGCTGTGGCGCAGGTGGTACTGGGCCTCCTTCACGGCCTTGCCGGCGATGGCGGCCAGCTGGGCATCGCTGCTCTTCAGTAGGGCCTCGGCCAGGGGCAGGTGGTACGCGTCGAAGAGGAAGCTCCGCACGATGGTGTGCGCGTAATCGCCGTTGGGCTGTTCCACCAACTTGGTGTTCAGGAACTGCCGCTCGGGGCGCAGGAAGGCGAGGTCGTCCTCGGTGCGGCCCTTGCCTTCCAGTTCACCGGCGTAGGTGAGCAGGTTGCGGGCTTCGCCGATGTGGTCCAGCGCGCGGTTGGTGAGGGCGATGTCCTCCTCCAGCACAGGGCCGTGTCCGCACCACTCACCCAAGCGGTGGCTCAGGATCAGCAGGTCGTCCGCCAGGCGGAGGGTATAGGTGAAGAGGGCGTTGGTCTGGCTCATGATCACAGGTCGACCCAGTGGGTCGACGGTACAGGTGCTTCGGAAAGAGCTTTCCGTGAAGCTCAGATGTATTTCGCGCCCTCGGGCATGGTGTAGAAGGTCGGGTGCCGGTAGGTCTTGTCGTCGGCGGGGTCGAAGAGCATGGCCGCGTCATCGGGCTGGCTGGCGGAGATGGCCTCGGCAGGTACCACCCAGATGCTCTGCCCTTCCTGGCGGCGCGTGTACACGTCGCGGGCGTTCTCGATGGCCATCTGTGGGTCCGCGGCGTGCAGGCTGCCCACGTGCTTGTGCTCCAGGCCGCGCTTGCTCTGGATGAAGATCTCCCAGAGGGGCCAGTTGTTCGGGTTGTTGCTCATTGTTGTCCGGTGGGTGGAGGGTCGACCCAATGGGTCGACGGTACAGGTGCGTTGATCAGGCGGCTTGCTTCTTCTTGGCCTTCTTGGCGGCGTGGGCCAGGGCGGCCTCGCGCACCCAGGCACCTTCGTCGTGGGCCTTGTTGCGGGCGGTGAGGCGTTCCTTGTTGCAAGGACCATTGCCGGCCACCACGTTGTTGAATTCCGCCCAGTCGATCGCGCCCCAGTCGTAGTGCTGGGTGGCCTCGTTCCACTTCAGGTCCGGGTCGGGGATGCTAAGGCCGATCACCTCCGCCTGCTGCACCGTGCGGTCGATGAAGGTCTGGCGCAGCTCATCGTTGCTCTGGCGCTTGATCTTCCACTTCATGCTCTCGGCGCTATGCGGACTGTTGGCATCGGTGGGGCCGAACATCATCAAGCTGGGCCACCACCAACGGTTCAGGGCGTCCTGGGCCATTTCCTTCTGCTCGGGCGTGCCCTGGGCCAGCACGGCCATGATCTCGTAGCCCTGGCGCTGGTGGAAGCTCTCCTCCTTGCAGATGCGCACCATGGCGCGGGCGTAGGGGCCGTAGCTCGTGCGGCACAGCATCACCTGGTTCATGATGGCGGCACCGTCCACCAGCCAGCCCACGGCACCGATGTCGGCCCAGCTAAGGGTGGGGTAGTTGAAGATGCTGCTGTACTTGGCCTTGCCGCTGAGCAGGTCGTCGATGGTCTGCTCCCGGCTCGTGCCGAGGGTCTCGGCGGCGCTGTAGAGGTAAAGGCCGTGACCGGCCTCATCCTGGACCTTGGCCAACAGGATGGCCTTGCGGCGCAGGCTGGGGGCGCGGCCGATCCAGTTGCCTTCGGGCAGCATGCCCACCACTTCGCTGTGCGCGTGCTGGCTGATCTGGCGGATCAGGTTCTTGCGGTACTTCTCCGGCATCCAATCCTTCGGCTCGATCTTCTGCTCGGCGTCGATCTTGGCTTGGAAGAGGTCCTCGAGGTTCTTTACGTCCGTCATGGCGTTTTCTAGGGGTGGCTAAGATAGCGGGGGTGTGGCGTGCGGCACTGATTTCGGTCAGCAGCTGAACGATCGGGGGCGCTTGGTGGTTCATCAGGTCCCGCTCCCGGGCTGACCCCTAATTTCGCCGCCCCAATGATCCCCACCCGCATGGCCCGGTTCCATTCCCTCGAAGTCGCCACCGTCCACCAAGAGACCCCCGATGCCATCGTGGTGGGCTTTCGGATCCCGGCCGCACTGCACGCCGAATTCGCCTTCACCCACGGGCAGTACGTCACATTGAAGCTCACCGTGAACGGGGAGGAACTGCGCCGCTCCTATAGCATCTGTAGCAGCCCGCTTGATAAGGACGAGCTGCGCATCGCGGTGAAAAGGGTGGACAAGGGACGCGCTAGTTCACAGCTGGTCGAGAAACTGAAGCAGGGCATGACGCTGGAGGTGATGACGCCTATGGGCAACTTCACCACAGCCCTCGATGCCACCCAGGAACGCCATTTCGTGGCCTTTGCTGCGGGTAGCGGCATCACGCCGATCCTCAGCATCCTCAAGACCGTCCTCCGTACTGAGCCCAAGAGCCGCTTCACGCTGTTCTATGGCAACACGGACACCGACCGCATCATCTTCCGGGAGAAGCTTGAAGAGCTGAAGGTCCAGCACGGACAGCGCCTCAGCGTGCATCACATACTGACCCGAGGCAAGGATGAGGATGCGCTGTTCAACGGCCGCATCACCACCGACAAGGCGAAGCAGTTGCTCGGTCGCTTCGTAACGGATGCCTTGCACAAGGAATTCTTCATCTGCGGTCCCGAGCAAATGATGGTGAACGTGAGCGAAGCTCTGGAGGCCATGGGCGTGGACAAGAAGCACCTGCACATCGAGCTGTTCACGAGCCCGGTGACCGCCGAGGCCAAGAAAGAAGTGGACCACAGCCACGGTTCCACGGCCAAGTTCACCGGCACCGCCAGCGTGAAGATCATCCTGGACGGTCGCGAGCACGAACTGCAGATCCCTGCCAAGGGTGATGCCGTGCTGGATGCCGCCATCGATTCAGGCCTCGACGTGCCTTACGCCTGCAAAGGCGCCGTGTGCTGCACCTGCAAGGCTCGCGTGCTCGAAGGGAAAGTGGAAATGGCCATGAACTACGCTCTGACGGATGAAGAAGTGGCCGACGGCTACGTGCTCACGTGCCAGACCCATCCGCGCAGCGCCCGCGTGGTGATCGACTACGACCAGCACTGATCCGGCCGAACTGTAAAGAAGAAAGCGGGCTTACGGGCCCGCTTTCCTGTTTCGTTCGCTCGTTTGTTTTTGTTGTGGCGAACGGAAGAGGTGTTCCTCAGGGTTCCACCTGTGCCTCCAGCAAGGCCATCTTCACTTGGATGTCGCTGAGGTAGTTCTCGCTGTGGTAGAAGCCTTTCAGTTCATCGTTCCACCGAACGATGGCGCTTGGGAAATCGAGGTAGAAGGGGTCGGAGTGCTTGAACTTGTCGGCTGCTTCCAGGTTGACGTTGCAGATGTAGGCCGGGTAAGCCACCTGCTGCTCCGGCATGTGCGTGTCGAAGTAGACCAGCTTGTCCTGGTAACCTTCCTTGCTGATGTGGATGGAGTAGAAGTTGTCGAGGTCCAACTCCAAGGAGAAGGCTCCCTTGCCTGAAGCCTTGATCTCGCCCAGGTCCTTGTTCTCTTGGAACACATGGATCGTGAACTCCTTGGCTTTGGCGCCACCTTCGGTAACGTTGCCCTTCACAGGCAGGTACCAGCCTTCGGCCTGGTTGCGGGTGTCCACCAATGTCTTGGACTTCCCGTTCTTCTGGGCCATCAGGGAGGTGCTGAGGACGATGAACAGGCAGGGGAGCAGTGTGCGCATGGTCGGTTTCATTGCGTTCAGTATGGACCGTTGCGCCTTGTTACGCTGGATCGGGGAGAAGGTTACCTTCGATGGACAACGAAGGGGACTTCCTTTCATCCACCCAGTACCAAACCCAAAAGCCATGCTTTCACGCTACGCTCGCAATGTGTTCTTCGCCGCTCTGCTTGCGGTACCCATGGTCTCGCAGGCCAGCCACATCATGGGCGGTGAACTGGTGTACAAGCACCTTGGTGGCCTGGACTATGAAGTGACCTTGGTGATCTACAGGGACTGTTACGGTATCCCTATTTCCTCGCCAGAGGCCATCCTGATCACCTCCAGCAGTTGTGGTCAATCCATCAGTCTGCCTGTGGACACGATCGGCGTGGCCCAGTTGGCCTCCGGCTGCAGCAACCTGCTTACAACGTGCCAGGGTGGCCAGCTGCCCGGTTTCGAGGTCTATGCCTATCGTGACACGGTGTCCCTTCCTATGGCTTGCGCTGATTGGGTGTTCACGTGGGCAAGTTGCTGCCGGAATGCGGCGGTCACCAACCTCACAGCGCCTGACCAGTACGGATATCACGTTGAGGCCCACTTGAACAACTTGGCCGTTGCTGGCAACTCATCACCTGTATTCCAGGAACTCGAGATGCCGTTCACCTGTGTGAACTCCACCTATTGCTTGGACAACGGAGCGTATGATGCCGATGGTGATTCACTCGTGTATTCCATGGTGAACCCATTGGATGACCAAGGCACGCCAATTCCCTACAACGCACCCTTTAGCGTGGCCGATCCCTTCCCTACGGTGGGTGGCCATTTCTTCGATCCGGTGACCGGTAATCACTGCGCCGTGCCCAGCCAGAACGGTGCCTGGGTAATGGCCTACAAGGTGGAGGAATACCGCAACGGCGTGTTCGTGGGTTCAGTAGTACGCGATATCCAGATCTGGACCAGTGTCTGTGCCAGTGCTGTGCTGGATTTCGCCGGCACCGTCACAGACACGCTCGGCAACCCGGTCACCGTTGGCGATGTAGAGCTCTACGCGTACGGCTTGAACCAGGCCGGTTCCATGATGGTGGCCTCCACCACCGTGAACGGTCTTGGCGAATACAGCTTCACTAACCAGCCCAATGGACAGTACATCGTGCGGGCCGTGCCCGACACGGTGAACTACCCCAATACGGCCACCTCCTATCACGAAAGCACCTACTACTGGACCTATGCCGATGTGTTGGGTGCCATCTGCGACACTACGCTCCAAGCGGACATTCAGCTGGTGGGTTACGGGAACCTGGCTGGTACGGGCTACCTGTCCGGTTACTTGGGTGACCTTGGCATTGTGCGCAGCAGCGGCCCTGGTGATGCTTGGGCGGGTGAAGGCGTGATCTTGGAATCCTGGCCTGCTGGTGAGCTGGTGGCCTTCACCCGAACCGATGTGGACGGCAACTACCACTTCTCGAACGTGCCTTTCGGCACTTATCGGATCATCGTGGATCACCCCGGTCTTCCCATGTTGGCCTACTACGTGATCACCTTGGATGCTTCGACCCCGAGTGCGCAATGGCTCGATTATGGTGCGCTTCCAGAGGGCATTTCCACGTATGCCATTACGGGTATCGATGCACCGGAAGCCAAGCCGCTCACCATCTCGCCGAACCCGGCCACCACGGATGTTGTCTTCATTGACGGCGTTGGCAACGGCGGCCAGGATGTGCTTGTGGTGGATGCCGCAGGTCGGACCGTTGTCAGCACGCGGATCAGCTCCGCCGGAGGTCGTGTGCAGCTGGATGTATCCGCATTGAGCTCCGGCGCCTACAATGTCCGCATCGGAAATAGCCTGCTGCGCCTGATCAGGCCGTAGTCGGATACCCTCAAAAGTGAACGACCGGTCGGTGCTTGTGCATCGACCGGTCGTTCGCGTTAAGAGCGATGGTCAGGAAGCGAAGGGTAGCCGCTGGAGCTGTTGCGCTTGCTTGGGCAGCTTGATGAAAAGGGTGGCACCTTCACCGGGTCGGCTTTCGGCCCAGCAGCTGCCACCATGTTTCTGAAGTACGCGCTGAACGATGGCCAGGCCTACGCCAGTGCCTTCGAACTGATCGGTGCGGTGCAGGCGCTTGAACGCACCGAACACTTGGTCCGCCCGGCTGCTGTCGAAGCCCACGCCGTTGTCCTTCACCCAGATCACGTGCTCTTCAGCCGTGTCCTGCTGGCCGATCTCGATCTGCGGAGCATCGGTGGTGCGGGTGAACTTGATGGCGTTGGAGAGCAAATTGGTAAGCACCACCTTGATCATGGCCCGGTCGGCCTGCACCATGGTGGGGCGTTGCATGCGGATCTCGACATGCGCCTTCGATCCGGTAGGTATGAGTTCCTGCGCACATTCCGCAGCGACCTCATACAGGTCCACCTCTTCGCGCTTCAGCTCGTGCGTGCTGGTCTGCGAGAAGCGGAGGAGGTCGTCCACCAGCTCGATCAGGCGTGAGCTGCCCTTGTGGATCCGCTCGCTCAACTCGGCTTGTTCCGTGCCCGCGCCCACCTCTTTCAAGTGGTCGCTCAGGGCCAGGATGTTCTTCAGCGGGGAGCGAAGGTCATGTGCCACGGTGTAGCTGAAGGAACCAAGGTCCTCCAAGGCCTCCAAGAGCTGCTGTGTCCGTGCGTTCACACGTCGGTCCAGGTCCACGTTGAGCTTCCGCAGCCGCGTTTCCTCCTGCTTTCGATCACTGATGTCCTTGATCATGGCTTGGAACAGGGCCTGTCCCTCCGGTGAGCGCCCCAGATAGGTGGCGGTCATCAGGCAGTCCAGCACATGACCGTTCGGCGTGTTCAGCGTGAGGTCCACGTTGGGGAACGACTGGCCGGTGCGCCTGTCGCGCATGGCCTTCAATAAGGCACGTCCATCTTCCACCCAATCGGTGATGCGGGCGCTCATCACTGCATCACGCGTCAACCCGATAAGCTTGAGCGCTGCAGGATTGGCCTCCAGGATCCGACCGTTCTCCTCGATGATGGCAATGGGGTCGCCGGATGCTTCGAAGACCTGGCGGTAGCGATGGAACAGGTCCTCGCGCTCGGCCCGCAGGTGGCTTACCTCATAGGCCTGCTCGATCCGCAGCTTCAGGTCGGTGGGGTCCCAGGGCTTGGTGGTGTAGCTGTAGATACCGCCCTTGTTCACGGCCTCCACCACGGCCTCGATGTCTGCGTAGCCGGTAAGCAGCATGCGGATGCTCCGCGGATGGCGCTCACGCACTTGGGCCAGGAATTCCGACCCCGTACAACGCGGCATGCGCTGGTCACTGATCACCACGTGCATGGCTTCGCGGTCCAGCAGGGCCATGGCTTCTTCCGCACTTTGGGCCAGGCGGATCTCGAAGTCGCGTCGGAACATGGCCTTGAAGGCCTTCAGGTTCCCCTCCTCGTCGTCGACGTAGAGGACCTTGATGCGTGGTTCTTCCATCAGGCGCGGCGGGCGTTCAGTTGCGGTTGTTCAAGTGGCAGCACTACGCGGAACTCGGATCCTTCACCGGGAACCGAATCCACTTCGATGGTGCCGTGGTGCTTCTCCACGATGCTGTAGGCGATGCTCAGGCCAAGCCCGGTGCCTTCCCCCACGTCCTTGGTGGTGAAGAACGGTTCGTAGATCCGGGCCTTCACGGCGTCGGTCATGCCCGGCCCGTTGTCGCGGATGGTCACCACCAGCTGGCCTTCACGCTCGGCGGTGGCAATGGTCACGCGACCGCCCCCTTTCGGGTGATGTGCCTTCACGGCTTGGGATGCGTTGTTCAGCATGTTCATGAACACTTGGTTCAGCTTTCCGGCGAAGCACTCCACGCGGGGAATGGAGCCGAGTTGCAGGTCCACTTCCACATGCTCGCGGTATTGCGGACCCAACACGGTAAGCGTGCTCCGCAGGCATTCGTTGATATCGGCCGGTTTCAGATCATCCTCGTCCAGACGACTGAAGTTGCGCAGGCCCCGCACGATCTCGGCGGTGCGTCCAGCGCCTTCCTCGATGCTGCCCAGAATGTCGCCCAGCTCTTCGATGGATTCGTCCAGCCCAAGCTTCTTCTCCTTCACGGCCACGGCCTTCAGCGCTTCCGCATCGGCAGTACTGCCGGCCTTGCGGTAGTCGTTCAGTACCTCCAACATTTCGCCCAGGTTGCGACGCAGCGGAGGGATGTTGCTGGTGATGAAGTTCACCGGGTTGTTGATCTCGTGCGCGATACCGGCTGTAAGCTGACCCAAGGAGGCCATTTTCTCGGCGTTCACCAGTTGGGTCTGCGTGCGCTTCAGGTGGTCGTTGCTCTCTTGCAAGGCGTGGGTCCGCTCGGTCACCTTCACCTCCAGCATGGCGTTCTGCTCGCGGATGATGCGCTCATTCTCGAGGGAGGCCTGTAGCGCTTCTTCCTGTGAGCGTTCTTTCTCGCGGCGAAGGATGTTGATGCGGTCCGCGAGACCGAAGGAGAGGAGGACACCTTCGATGGCGGAACCTACGGGCATGGCCGCCGTGGTGAAGTCGTTGTAGGGCAGGGCCCCGGCATCCTTCATCACGAACACCACCACGGCGATCAGGAAGGCGGCCCACGCCAACAGGAAGAAGCCCGCCTGGCGCGAGCCTTGGCGCAAGGCGATGACGGCTACAGTGAGCAGGAACAAGGCGGACAGGCCGGAAAGTCCCTGGGTCATCTTGTAGCCGGTGGAAGCATCGGCGAACAGGTAGACCATCAGGATTATCGTGCTCAGGATGAAGAACAGGGGCGTGATCCGGTTCAGCCGGGGTGTATAACTCCGCATATCCATGAACCGCCGAGCGAACTGAACACCGAGCAGAATGGATCCCAGCACAAGAATGATGGAGGATGACGATGAGAGCCATGGAAGACCGAGCCACAGGTAGGCCTGACCGATGCCCAACACGGAAAGCTGCGTAGCGCAGATCACGAGGATGTAGAGCACATAGAACAGGTAGCTCCGGTCGCGGATCGAAACGAACACGAAGAGGTTGTAAAGTGCCATTACCAGCATGATGCCCACGTAGGCCCCCAGCAACAGGTTGCGCCGCGCCCGGGTCTGGGAGAAAGCGCCGGGTGCCATCACCTTCAAGGGCACGTGGATCTGCTTCGTGCCCCGGATCCGCAGCAGGACCTCGCACCTTTCGTTCGGGGGCAGGGGGATCTCAAACACGAATTCAGGATCTGATCCGACCCGATCGCCCAAAGCACGCGCCTGACCGGTGTGGCCGATCAAGGTTGTAGCGCCTGAGCGGGCCATGTAGACGTCCAGTTCCTCGATCTCGCTGTAGGGTAGCGTCAAAAGGAGCACGGGTTCCTGGGAAGCATTGGTAAGGTCGAAGCGCAGCCAGTGAGCCGCAGAGGAGATCGCCAGGTTCGGTACATCCTGGTCGCTGACCTGGAAGCTCTTGCTCGACAGCGCGGCGCGGATATCCATGAGGCCGTCCGGATCCTCCAGGATCCCCGTCTGCTTGCCTATGAAGGTGTCTTCGGCAGTGGCGCCGAAGGTGACCGGCGAAGCTGTTTGGGCCGATACCGCAAGACAGGCGGCGGATGCGGCCACGAAAAGAAGAGACCTGCGCATGGGCCGCTTGTACGGCTTCAGGCAGGATTTGGTTCGCGTCCGTTCAGGCCGAGCGGCGGAGCTCTGTGTGGGGCAGGCTGGACATGGAGGCGGTGCCGTTCATGTCCAGGTCGTAGGTCACGAGCAACGGCACCTTGTTGGTCACCTCCAGTCGAGTGATGCCTGTGTTCCGCCGCAAGTCGTTCAACCGACGGAAATGCGTGGAATCCCCGGCGACCATGGCGGAAGTGTCCGGATGGCAGAGCAGGTAGGACGTGTAACCGGGAATGGGATAGGAGAAGGCTCCCTTCTCACCCACTTGGGACAACACGCGGAAGCCGTTCATCAGGGGGTACTTCATCGTGTAGTCTGCGGCCAGGCAGAGAAGTTGGTGAACGCCTGCCCGGGGAGCCGCGGCAACGGCCGCCGAGGTCATGATCCAGGGCACTCCGCGGCCGGCGAAGCGACGCGCGTTCCAAAGACCACAGAGCTCCGCCATACCCGGTCGGGCATTTTCCACAAGTTTTTCGATGCCCGTGTCTCTCGAGCCGAGCGCAACGTGCACTGGCAGTCGCCGTTCGGGGGCCGCGTGTTGAAGCCTGAGCCCACCCACGATGCCTAACGTTTCATGCTCCGCTAAGACCATCACCGTACGCTCATCCGTGCACCAACGATCGTCGTGGAGCAGGGCACTGGATACACCGATCTCCTCCAGTAGTCGGCTATGCTCGTACACATACCGGATGCACGACGCCCTGTCATCAACGGCGCGGAAGGCTCGGATCCGGATGTGTTCCATGGTCAGGCTTTGACGAGGTTGCCGGCGGTGAACATGTCCTCCAAGGGCCGTCGAAGGCTTCGCACCGAAGGATCGCCGGCATAGGCCAGGCGCATCATGAACAGGGGCTGCCGCTCACCCAGTTCGAAAAGGCGTACCGTGCGCTTGTACAAGCGGTCGATCTCCTCCTGCTCGTCGCTATTGAACACACCGTCCGGCTTCAGGATCCCCAGCAGGATGGGGGCCGCGATCGGGTGTACGGAGAGTCCCAGCTCTGTGGCCTTCAGCCAGACCCGTTCCACCGCCCGGCCGCCTTCCAGACGATGCCGCATGGTGTTCTCCGGAATGCTGACGAGGACCACCGCGCTTGACGAGCGGATGCCGGGTC
The DNA here is from genome assembly GCA_016721825.1 of Flavobacteriales bacterium. Lineage (GTDB taxonomy): Bacteria > Bacteroidota > Bacteroidia > Flavobacteriales_F > PHOS-HE28 > PHOS-HE28. The sequence goes on along the minus strand of JADKHI010000002.1, from coordinate 606,181 downwards.
CGGATAGCTTCTCGAAGCCTTTGCCCGCCTTCCAAGAGCGGAGGTGTCCCATGGCCAGCGGATCAGAAGCCACGCTCATACCTGTGCGTTCGCTCAAGGTGAGCTCGAAGGTGGCCAGGTCCAGTCCATCACCCGTGCGCTCGGCTTCTTCCGCCGTCCAGCGGATCTCCCGCGTGAACAGCTCCTTGTGGCAGATCGGATTCATGATCCGCACGCGTTCCGCCGCACCGCTGACCGCTGCAACGTCGTTCAGGCCGTTCTGCCCGGTCACGAAGTGCACCTCGGAACTGGGGATCACCGATGTGGCCGCATAACGCATGGCCAGAAGATGATCCGTCGGAATGGGCCTTCCATCGCCAAGCTTGCGGTTGGTGCAGCGCTGGCCGATGCGTTCGGTCAAAGGGTCGGGGCGAATGGCCGCGGAATTGGCGTTCGCCCGACGCCCTTCGAACACCGCGACCAAGCGTGGTTCCTGTTTCAAAGGGACCAACGTATGTTCCATGCCGACGCCCATTGTACGGGCCTTCAGCAGGATGTTCTCCACGCAGGTGCCAAGGCTGATCTGGGCCACTACGTGGTTCGGGTCCGTCCGGCTGTAGGAGCGGTTGGCATCGTGAAAGAGTAGCAAGCGACCACCGGAAAGGTGGAAATGCCAAGGCTGGTCGTTGCCACCGGAGGGTGCCAGAGCGCCCGCCTCAGCCAGTTGCTTGGCCAGATACTCGCTCAGCTCCAAGCGTTCGGCGGCCAATGGGGGGAGCAGGGCCGCGGTCGCTTCCATCTCTTCGACCTGTAAGGGCGGTGGTCTGAAAAGCTCTTCCGTGAGATCGGGGGGCTGAGTGCTGGTGCCTCGAGCATCGCTGATCAGCTCTTCCACGTCCACGAACCAACGGCCGCTGGAGGTCAACTGACCAAGCGCCATGCGTCGGATCACATCTCCCGTAACGGCACCACCAAGCACCACGGAAGTGGCCAATTGGGGCCAGGTGGTCACTGTGCGATCGATCTCCAGCATGCTGGCCTTCATGCGTTTGCTCAGCGTGTCCAGCCCGGTCATGGGGATCACGTACGGGAGTTTTTCCTCCTGCGTCCGGGCCTCCATCGCCTTGCTCACGTCCAGGTGCGCGATCAATCCGTGCATGATCGGCCGGTCCGGCTCCAGGTCGAAGCGCTCGATGTCGATCAGGCCCCGGTCACTGGTGTCCATGACCACAGGGATACCCAGCTCTTTGGCGCGTACACGGCTGCGGATCTTGATGCCTACGCTGTCGCATTCGTCCACCAGCACATCCAACTTTCCGCCTTCAAGCAGAAAGCGGTCCATGTTCGCTTCAGTGATACCGTCGGAATACACAGTGATCTTCAGGAAAGGGTCGATCTCGGCGATCTCGCGGGCCACGTTCACGGCCTTGCGCTGGCCAAGCATGTGGATGCCACTGCGGATGCGGTTCAGGTTGCTGAGGTCCAGCGTGTCGAAGTCCGCGATGCGCAGTTCACCAAAGGTGCGCTCAAGCGCCATGGTGATGCACACGGACTGCCCCACGGAAAGGCCGATCACGCCGACCTTGAGCTCCATCAGGCGTTCCTGTTCGGCGCGGGTGATCTTGTTGCGGTTGCGATCGGTGCGCACCAAGATGAACTCGGCCTCTTCCAGCAGGTGCACCAACCGATGGCTCCAAGGGTAATAGACCCAAACCCCATACTCGTCAGAAGGAACCGGACCCAAATGAGCGCGAGCGGCTTCGTCAAGGGATACCGGAGTGAACTTGGATGAGGGATCAAGGGCCCGGATGAGTTCCTTCAGTTGGCTGTGCAGTTCGTCATGAACGGAATGCACTTCGCCGCTTTCCAACAGCGCCGCCAAGCGGGTCCGATCGGCCGCATCGCTCATGCGGTAGATCTCCGGTCGCCATACGTCGCGCCCAGCCACAGAGGACGCGCGAAGCGTCCCTAGACGGTCATTCATGGTCCAAGAAATGAAAAGTGTCCTTGCAGGTCCAGAGCGGCGGTGAAGATAGCGAAGAGGTTTTGAGTTATGAACATGTTATGAACAATCTATCGACAGAACCTTCCTTTCGGTCGATCCGTACCAACGTTCCTACGACGAACACCATGAATCCGCTCCATCTGGTACCCAACGACGTGCAGCCCTTGCCTGTAGTGCTCTACGTGGATGATGATGCCGGTAACCGACAGGCTTTTCAGGCGGCTTTCCGTCGGCATTTCGTCGTGCGAGCGGCTGCGGGCTTCGATGAGGCCTGGGCATGGCTCGGCCGCGGTGGGGTGGATGTGGTGATCAGCGACCAACGCATGCCAGGGGTTACCGGGAGCGAGCTCTTACACTTGGTGAAAGAGCGCTTCCCCCTGGTGAAGCGGATGCTCATGACCGGTTATGCTGATGTGAGCGCGGTGATCGATGCCGTGAACCGCGGTGGCGTGGTACGCTACATCAGCAAACCTTGGGACCCCAAAGAAGTGATCGATTCGGTGGATGAGGCATTCGCCACCGTGCGCCGCGAGCGTGAGCAGCAGGCTTGGACCGAGCAACTGGTGGAGTCCAACCGCCAGCTCGAATTCGCCCTGCGCCAACGGCTCCTGAGCTGAACGTCCGCTTCCGCGCCGCTGGTCCCATTGGGAAGTAAGGCGGCAAGCCCGCCGCGCCCATCTTTGCGCCGTCCTGCCCCATTGGCACCGACCTGCACATCCGTATGCGACCGCTCGTTTCCGCCCTGGCCTTTGCGGCCCCTTTCATGCTTGTTGCGCAATGTGACCGCTGGCAGCAGCGGATCACCTGCGACCTGGACGTGGAACTTGACGTGCGCACGCATCGCTTCACCGGCACACAGAAACTCGCCTACAAGAACAACAGCCCGGATACGCTCCGCACGCTGTTCTTCCACCTCTACTTCAATGCATTCAGGCCTGGCAGCGAGATGGATGTCCGGAGCCGCACCATTAAGGACCCTGATGAACGGGTGGGCGATCGCATTGCAGAACTGGCACCGGACCAGATGGGCGAACTGCGATGCGCCGATATGCTACAGGATGGCAAGCCCGTGAGCTTGGAGCACATCGGTACGGTGCTGAAAGTGAAGCTCGCCCGGCCCATTCTGCCAGGCAAGACCAGCAATCTGGCCTTTGCTTTCAACGGACAGGTGCCAGTGCAGATCCGACGCAGCGGCAGGGACAATGCAGAGGGTATCTCGTACAGCATGACCCAGTGGTATCCCAAGGTGGCCGCCTACGACCATCAGGGTTGGCATGCGGATCCGTACGTGGGGCGCGAGTTCTACGGCGAATGGGGAGATTTCCATGTCGCCCTGACCCTGGATAGCAGTTTCACCGTGGCAGCGACGGGTGTCCTGAAGAACGCTGCGGAGATCGGCCATGGCTATGCGGTCCGCACGAAGGTTCAGAAGGGGATGGGGGGGCGGACGAAGTGGCTGTTCGAAGCGAAGAACGTGCACGATTTCGCCTGGGCCGCCGATCCGGACTACAAGCACATCACGGCTCAGGTGCCCGAAGGCCCGCTGCTCCATTTCTTCTACGAGGACAGGCCTGAACTGGAGACCACGTGGAAGGAGCTCCCCGCCTACATGGTGAAGAGCTTCCAATTCATGGCCATGCACTTCGGTGCCTATCCCTACCCGCAGTTCACCTTCGCACAAGGTGGCGACGGTGGCATGGAGTACCCGAACTTGACCCTACTGACGGGCAAGCGTCGCCTAGGCAGCTTGGTCGGCACCAGCGTGCACGAGAGCGTTCATAACTGGTATTACGGCATGCTCGGCAGCGATGAGGCCAGCTTCCCCTGGATGGACGAGGGCTTTACGGAGTACGCCAGCAGCGAGGTGATGCAACAGTTGTTCGATACCAAGGGCGACCCGCATCTGGATGCCTACAAGGGCTATTACGCGCTGGCCGAAAGGGGTGAGGAGCACGAGCCTATGAGCACGCATGCGGACCACTACACCACCAACTTCGGCTACGGAGCAACGTCGTACAGCAAGGGCGAGATGTTCCTTCACCAGCTGGCTCCGGTGATCGGTGACCGTAACGTGCACGAAGGCTTGAAACGCTACTACGCCACCTGCCGCTTCAAGCACCCCGAACCCATCGACGTGCAGCGCGTGATGGAGAAGCAGAGCGGCTTGCAGTTGGACTGGTATTTCGATGAGTGGATCAATACGACGCGCAAGCTCGATTACGCCGTGACCGGTGTGCTGGAGCGCAACGATTCCACCTTCATCACCCTCGCCAACAACGGCGGAATGCTGATGCCAGTGGACGTGGATGTGGAGCTGCGTGACGGAACGCGTGTCACCTACCACATCCCGCTTTCACTGATGCTGGGTGCGAAGCCTGAAGGTTCCGATGTCTATGCGTTCACCGTGCTGAGCCCTTGGTTGTGGACGCATCCTACCTACGCGTTCGCCCTACCTGTCCCCATGAAACGTGTAGCTGCCATTCGTCTGGACCCAACGCAACGTGTGGCCGATATGGACCGCTCCAACGATGAGCTGGTGCTGCCCGAAGGCATGGACGGCGTTCTGCAACGCTGACCGCCCGGAACGAACACGAAAAAAGGGGCTGATGAGGCCCCTTTCTTCATGGATGAACGGTCGCGTTACTCGGTGGAGAGGGATGCGGCCAGGTTTTGCATGGCACGCGCATTCACGGGAGTCGCTCCCATGGCGTTCAAGTTGCTGGCGACGTCGATGCCGGCCAGCATGGTGGCCATGTTCACTTTCACGGCCACCGTGAAGGTCTCGCCCTCAACGAGGTCGTGATGTGCCTCCACTTCCGTTTCCGTGAGCAGGTCGTCGGAGGCACAGTGGTACACGAACTCTGGATCGGAACCATCCACCAGTCCATCGCCGTTCGCGTCCACACGTCCTTCCAACACGAGGAACTTGTAGCCCATGGCCGGGTTCCAGCTCCAGTGCATGGTGGCGTCGTTCAGCGGTGCCGTGGTGTATTGCGTGGGGTCGCTGTGGTTGGTGGCACTGTCCAGTCCGAGGTTGAGGGCCAGCGCGTGTGCATGTCCTTCTTCCATTTCGCCCAGCTCATGTTCATTGCTCGCCAACGCCGCGTCCACCAGAATGTAGTTCGCAGGGAAGTCGGCGACCGTGTTCTCCGCATCATCCTCGATCGCGTAACCGCTGGTGAAGAAGCGTACGGAGGTGAAACGCACCTTGTGCCCAAGGCTGTCGGCTACGGTGCTGTCCAGCGTGAAGGGCTGTGCCTCGTTCACGAAGTTGTAGGCCACCTTGATCGTTCCATGGTGATGGACATGGGTGTCCTCGACAACGTCATCATCCTTCTTACAGCTTGTGATCAGCGTTGCGGTGATGGCGAGAAAGGTCAATGTTCGTAGGGTATGCATGAGGTTGTTGTTGTTCAGATGTTGTAGTTGATCCCGATGATCACGCGTTCCTTGTTGGGCACCATCATGGAGCCCTGTCGGTCCACCACGGCATGTTGCCAGGTAAGGCCCAGCGAGAAGGAACGCCACCACACGCGGGAAGAGACGTGGGTGAAAAGAGTGGGGCCGCCCGTCCCTGAAACTGAAACGTCATTGGCCTGATCCTCAGTGGCGAGTTCGAGGTAGGTGCCCAGCGATGGCATGATACGCATATGTCCTGCTGAGATGACGCGGAAGACCTCGGCCGTGGCGTTCAGCCCGTGCCCGAAACGGTAGTCGTTAGCCTCGCCATTGTAACGGCCGATCAGGTTCAGTCCAGCACCCCAGAGGCCCTTGCGATACAGGTATTCCGCCGAGACCAACAGGTCCGTGGTGCCCGTGCCGGGTTGCAGGTCGGGACCCACGGTCTCACCTTGGTAGATGAGGTCATTACGACCAGAGGGAAGCTTGGCGCCCCCCCCCAACATGAGGCGATGGCGTGAACGCGAAGTGTCGGCCCCGCATTCAGTATTGGCCACGAGGTAGCGTCCGATGACCATCGCATCGCCCATGCCGAAGATGTCCGCAGTGGTGGCACCATCCACGCTCTGGTAGTTATTGACCAAGGGCAGCGAAGCGAACACGGCCCAACGGGGTTTCACCCAAACGTCAGCCCGCACATCCGCCACTTGGTAGATCTCACGGTACTTCGCATCGATCGCGGCCTCGGTGCCGCCGTGCTTGGCTTGGCTGAAGCCGGTGGTGGTGAACACGCCTTCGCGGTAGCGCAGTCGCCATGAGAGGCCGATGGTGCTGGTGCGGTCGTGGGGCTGCAGGCTCATGAACATGCCGCACACGTCGCATCCGAAGCCGGAGAGCGTGGCCAACGCCAGCGCCCCCAGCAGGAGGGTTCGTTTCATTGAGAAAGAGTGAAGTGAGTTCGAACGATCAGGCCCACGTGGAGCCGCCTTTGAACTCAGCTTCGCGGCACGCCTTCCTGAACGGATCGGATCCCGCTCAAGAGACCGCTCGCCCGCTCAAGGGGGCGCAGGTGCAGGAGCTCCACGGCTGCAGGAGGGGGGACCGCTGATCTGTCGAACATCGCCTCAGGCTCCCACTTCACGGTAACGGTTCCAGGGACGCCTCCTTGCTCTTGCTTCTCCAGTTCGTTCAGCTCCTTCACCAAGTGGCACTGGCCAAAGCAGGTGCGGTTCTCCAACGACACGCCACGTTGCACACACTCTTCCAACACGATCCGCTCGCGGTCCATGTGGAAACGCACCAACACCCACGACGGCGCCGCATAAGCGAGCAGCCAGAAGAGGATGAGGAGAGGAGCGAAGGCGCGCATATCGGCTGCAAGATCTGGCAGGTGATGCAATTCTGGGGTGTGCTTCGTCAGTTTTTCTTCACGGAGCGGCAAGGATCACGCGCAGGGCCTTGTCGAAAGCCTTCGGGCGCTCCAGATTGGCCACATGACCGGTCTTGGGGATCACGGTCCAATGGTCCGGGGCGATGCCGTTACGTGCCATCACGGCCAAGCCGACGCTGTTCGGGATCAGGCGGTCGCGTTCGCCCCAGATCAGGTACACCGGCATAGGCCAATTGAACTGGGTGGCGGTGAACTTCTGTTCGTTCGCCATCAGGTCCTTGATCAGCGTGATCTGCGCGGGGCGGAAGGGGCGCACGTTCGTTTCGTAGATCTGCCGAAGGATGAAGCCGGGAATGGGTGGTTGGCGGTAGAGCGCAAGCTTCAGCCCGATACGCAGGTCGGCCGCAGTGGGAGTGGACATGACCGCCAGCATGCCCGGCGCACCGACCGAACGCGCAATGCTGTCCGCCATCGCTTTGGTGTAGTCGCTCACCAGACCGTCGTAGATCACCAGCTTCTTCACCCGCTCCGGGTGGAGCTGCGCCAACCAGGCCGCCACGCCACCGCCGTAACTGTTGCCTACCACAGTGATCGGCGTGCTCACCCCCAAACTGTCCAGCAACCCTGTCACATGCGCGACCTGCGCTTCCAAGCTGATGCCGGGAAAGGTGCTGGTGTCCGCGCGCCAGAAGGTGGTGCTACGCCCGTGGCACAACAGATCGGGCATGATCACATCGTGGTCCTCGCTGAGCAGCTGTGCGGTGCGGCTCCATTGCAGTTGCCCCGTGCCGTTGTAGCCGTGCAGCAGTAGGATCTTCTCCTTCCCGGTACTGCGGGACCACACGAAGTGCGCTCCATCCGGGGCTTGAAAACTGCGTGCCGCATAGCCCTCCTTCTCAAGCCGATGCGCGGTTTTGCGCACCTGCATTCGCGCTACGTTGCACGAGGTCGACAACGCCAAGACCCCGAAAAGCAAGGAGGAAATCGCATGGTGGCAAAGGTCGGTAACGTCAATACGGCCACAACGAGCGCCGACCACGGATCCCGGGTCGGCGCTCGCTTTTCGCTTCCATCACGCCGCCACTTCCTCTTCCTTGTGACCAGCCATCAACCTGTGCTGTAGCTCGACCGGTACGGCCTGGTAGGCGTGGAACTTCTCCGTGTAGGTGCCGCGCCCTTGCGTGAGGCTCCGGAGCGTGGTGCTGTAGCGGTCCAGTTCGGACAGCGGGGTCAAGGCGGTGATGATGCTGTAGCGTCCCTGACCGTCAACGCCCATCACCACGCTGCGACGGCCTTGCAGGTCGGTCATCACATCGCCCATCAGGTCCTCGGGCACACGTACCTTGATCTCCTGGATGGGCTCCATGAGCTGCGGGTCCGCTTTGGTGAAGGCTTCGCGGAAGGCCATGGTGCCCGCGATCTTGAAGCTGATGTCGTTGCTGTCCACCGCATGCATCTTGCCTTCGTGCACGATCACACGGATGTCGCGCGCTGGGGATCCCGTGAGCGGCCCGCGTTCCATTTTCTCGAGGATCCCTTTCAGGATGCTGGGCATGAACTTGGTGTCGATGACGCCTCCGACCACGCAGTTGTAGAACACCAGCTTGCCGCCGGTGGGCAGGTCGTGTTCCTCCTTGCCGCGCACGCTGTGGCCGTGGGGCTCGGGCATGCCTTCGGTCCAGGGTTCGATCTTCAGGTGCACCTCGCCGAACTGGCCACTGCCGCCGGTCTGTTTCTTGTGCCGGTAGCTCGCTTCAGCGGGTCTGCGGATGGTCTCGCGGTAGCTCACGCGCGGGCTGCCGAACTCCACGTCGATCTTGTACTGGTGCGCCAGCCGCCACTTCAGCAGGTTCAGGTGCAATTCGCCCTGGCCCGCCACTACTTGCTGGCTCGTTTCGCGCATGTATTGTAACACGATGGTCGGGTCCTCTTTCTGGATCTCCAGGATCGCCGCATGCAAACGTTCTTCCTGCTTGGTGTCGGTGGCCTTGATGGTGAGGCGCAAGCGCGGCTCAGGGAAGGCGATGGGTTGCAGCTTGATGGACTTGCCGGGCGTGTGCAACGTATGCGCGGTGCTTGTGTCCTTCAGCTTCAAGGTGGCACCGATGTCACCGGCCGCGAGCTGCTCCACAGGCTTGCGCTCCTTGCCGTCCACGATGAAGAGCTGTCCGATGCGCTCAGTAGCGCCGGTGTTGTCGTTCACCAGTTCCTGTCCCTCCTTCAGGGTGCCGCTCATCACCTTGAAGAAGCTCACTTGTCCGGTGCGCGGTTCCTGGACCGTTCGGAACGTGAAGAGCACTGTCGGACCATCATCCCGGCAGGTCAGTTCACCACCGTCCACCAGCGGTTCTGCAGGCATCTCCACAGCGCTCGGTGCGACGTTGTCGATGTAGCCCATCAGCCGGCCGCTGCCCATGTTGCGCAAGGCGCTCAGGCAGAAGACGGGGAAGCAGGTGCGTTGCATCATGCCCTTCTTCAGACCGATGCGCATCTCATCCTCGTCGAGCTCGCCTTTCTCGAAGTAGTGCTCCATCAAGGCCTCGTCGTTCTCCGCGGCCTTTTCCACGAGGATCTTGTGCAGCTCTTCGGCCCGTGCCTTCTCGCTCTCCGGTATCGGTTGTTTCTCGGGCTTGCCGCCGTCGTCCTTGAACACGTACATCGTCATCTTCAACAGGTCGATGTAGCGATGGAAGCCTTCGCCCTGCTCCACGGGATACTGCATGATGGTCACCGCTGTACCGAAGTGTTCCTGTGCCTGGGCCACCGTGGCATCGAAGTCGGCGTTCGGATGGTCCAAGGCGTTCACGGCGATCACAACAGGGCGATCGTAGCGTTGCATGTGCTCCCAGATCAGGTCCGTTCCTACCTCAACACCATGGTGGGCGCTGAGCAGCAGCACACAGGTATCCGCCACCCGCAACGCGGGAATGGTCTCGCCGACCAGATCGTCCAGGCCGGGCGTGTCGATGATGTTGATCTTGTAGTTGCGCCACTCGGTGTGCAGGCAGGTGGCGTACACGCTGCTTCCACGCTCGTGTTCGATCTCGTGGAAGTCGCTGACGGTGTTCTTGTCCTCGATACGGCCGCGACGTTTGATCAGACCCGCTTCGAAGAGCATGGTTTCGGCCAGCGTGGTCTTGCCGCATCCGTGGGAGCCGAGCAGGACGATGTTCTTGATGTGTTTCGCATCGAAGACTTTCATGGCGCTAAAAGGGATTGGTGGGACGTGAGGTTCGTGCCACCGTGGAGGTCCCGGTCCACCGGGACGCGCGGGGGATGCCTTGAAATTAGGACCACACCACGGACAATTCCAAGACGATCGTCAGGTAGATGCGCTGAGGCGGGACCAGCTACGCGAAAGCCCCGCTCGGGGCGGGGCTTTCGCAAAGGATCTTCGGGCCGGTCAGTTCAACACTTCCACGGCGCGCTCACCCTGAAGTTTCTCGAACCGCGACAGCACTTCCTCGTAGCTGCCGGGCAGGTTCAGGTCCTTCATCGGGTCGAACGTGAGGTCCCCGCCACTGAAATACCCGGCGTAGGAGCGTTGCTCCTCGTTCAAGGCTGTGGCGGTGTTCTCGGTCTTTTCCAATTCCTTCTTCTGGTTCTCCATCGTCAGTGCGGGGAACGTTGCAGGTCGCTCGTCCGCTTGTTTGATGCGTTGCTCAGGTCTTGCCGTGTTCAAGTTCTGTTCACGTACAAGAACATCAAAGGTAACGTGATGTTCGGACGGACCGCCAATGTCCACGTCACACCTCCGTCATCTTGGATCCATTGGATCGCCGCTGAAAAAGGAGTTGAAGATCAACGAGTTGTCGATCGGCGGTGCAAATTTGGCTTCGGTGGGAACCCAAGAGAATGCCCTTCCTTGGTCAGTCTCCGGACGATCGGCCGTTGACAACTGTTCTTCGGCATGGACGTTGAAAGGCGGGACACACCACACCTTCGTTCCGCAACCGACCATGAGCATGTACCGCATCTTTTCACTGGCCATCGCGGCCGTGCCCCTTTGCGCTGCGGCGCAGGTCAACCAGAAAGGCACTTTCCACCTTGGCCTCGGCGTTTCCGCTGGGGGCCACGCCACACAGTATGTTCAGAACATCACCATCGACATCTTCGGTGTTCCGATCACCTCGCGTACGGAAGAGAATGACGGAGCGGCCACGGTGCTGTTCCCGATCGACATTCAGTATGGCATTGCGAAGCCGGTGAGCCTAGGCCTGTTCGTGGAACCCGGTTCCTACCTGGACTCCAGCAACACCCGCAGCAATGGCTTGGTGCTGTTCGGTTTCCAACCGCGCGCGTACATCATCAACCACGATCGCTTCACGTGGATGGGCTCGTTGCAGATCGGTAGCGCCGGCCTGCGCATCAAGGACACGGAGAACGGCCAGAACACGGAGGCGCTGTATAGAGGTCCCTTCTTCGGGTTGAGCAGCGGCGTGGGCTTCTACTTCGGCGAACACATCGGGCTCCAACTGCATGCGCGCTACATGAGCACCACCTTCGATCTGAAGGAATACGAGCAGAACGGAGCGTCGATCGATATCTCTGCCATCGAAGCTGAACTGAACACGACCGGATTCGCGCTACAGGCTTCGTTGGCCTTGCGGTTCTAGAGCGTGTCGAAGTCGATGGCTTGAAAGCGCGTGCGCGCCGGATCCAGCGAACGGCCCTGACCGGTGAGGTCCTTGAAGATCAGGTTGAGCGGGCTTGGGCGCAGCTTCACAGGGATGTTCACGTAAGGTCGCGAGCGCCAACGGAACGCGGGGTCCAGACCCACCCAGATGCGGAACGGTGCGAGGCCTTTGAATTCAGGAAGCTCAACGCCGTGCATGCTGCTATGGTCCAAAGCGGCCAGCAGGAGCCTTCCGCCCATCTGCGTGCGCTCACTCATCAGCAGGTCCAGTCCGTCGGCATGCTTCACGCTGTAGTTGTACAACGGGTGGGCTAGCCGCCACTTCAGCGCATCACGGTGCCATACACGCTCGTATTGCACGGCACCCCCGTCCACGCGCTTCAACGGACCCACGCCAGCCATGGCCCTCAGCGGTGATACCAACTGAAAGCCGAGCTTCTTGATGAATCCATGCGTGCTGTTCGCGTTCGCCACACCGACAACGAAGCCGTAGCCGTTCTTCGCCGCGTAGCGGTAGGTGCTGTCCGCCAGCTTGGTGAAAAGCCCTTTGCCTTGGTGCTTGGGCGCCGTGGCCGTGTTCAGCGAGAGCAGACCGCGCTCCTCTTTGCCATTCACTCGCGCCAGCAGTGGAATGGTGACGTAGTGTGCCGCTAGTTCATCGCCCATCCAGGCGTTGAAGCCCACCGCGTGACCATCCGGATTGGCGGTGTACTCCCAGTTCACCACTTCCTCCGTGAAATGTTGCGCATCGGGGAACACGCGTTGCAGCAGGCCCGTCATGGCGCGGATGCCCGCCGCATCAAGGTCCAACAGCCGCAGGTCGTAGGCGCTCATCGGGTGGAAAGATAGAAGCACCGCCCGCGCACCCTACTTTCGCCCCGCGTAGTGGTTCTGAACAGGCAAGGTGCCTGGGAGGATGAAAAGGGAATCCCGTGAGAACCGGGAACTGTTCCCGCAGCTGTGAACCCCTGACGCCCGATGCATGTAGCCACTGTTGCCGCAAGGTGATCGGGAAGGCGCAACGGGTAGGGGGGTGAGTCAGAAGACCTGCCAACACGCCGGGGCTCGCAAGGGCTTCGTCAGTCAACAGCTCCGGGAAAGAGCTGGGTGCTTGCGATCGGCATCCGTTCGTTCCCGGGGTATTTCATCCACTTGCTGCTCGGAGAAAGCAGCGCAAAACCCCAGTTCAATGTATCGTACCCTTACTTCTGCCAGCCTGCTGGCCGCCGTGTTGACGCTCAACGCACAGACCACCGTACACCAAGTGCTGGTGCTGAACGAAGGCTACTACGACATGAGCACCCAGACCCAGGTGGTGCCCGTTTCGCTCGGCAGCTACGACCCCAACGCTGGCACCTACCAGACCGTGGCCACCGTTGCCGATGCGCGCTTCGGTAACCATGTCGCGGTGGACAATGGCGCCATCTATGTGGCCGCCGATTCCTTCCTGCTGAAGTACGACGCCGACAACTTCCAGCTGCTGGACCAGACCATCGTGCATGGAATCCGCCAGTTCGCCATTGCGGATGATCGCATCATCTGCACGCAGGGTGAAGTGGGTGGGCTGTCACATTACGTTGAAGTGCTTGACAAGGCCACCCTGGACCTGCTCTACAGCATCGACAGCGCGACGTTGCCTTATAGCTGTCAGGACGTGGAGATCGCGGATGGCAAGGCCTACATCGCTGTGAACAACGGCTTCGACTGGGGCAATGCCGTCGGCCTGGTGGGTGTGCTCGACCTCGCCACGGATAGCTGGACCGGCAGCATCGACCTGGGTCCCGAAGGGAAGAACCCCGAGAACCTCATGGTGACGGCCGATGCCATCTACGCCTTCAACAACAAGGACTTCAGCGGCAGCAGCATCAGCAAGATCGGCCGCAGCAGCGGTGCGCTCACTTACACCAACAACGTGGCCGTGAACAGCGGTTGCGCCGCCAGCGCCCTGGCCGATGGCAACATCTACTTCCTCGAGTACGCACAGAGCCAGCTGGCCCGCTTCAACCTCGGCAGTGATGCCGTGCTCGACACCCTCGCCGGCTCGCCCTTCGTTTACGGCCTGCTCGATGACCCCATCAACAGCATCATGTATGCCACCACCACGGACTTTCTCACCAGCGGTGACCTGCACGTGATGGGCTACGATGGCACGGTACTGAACACTTTGGCCGTTGGCGTTGCTCCCGGTCGCCTTGCGCTTGATCTGCGCAGCACCAGCGGCATGGCCGAAGCCGGCGAAGTGAAGGGCTCCGTGTTCCCGAACCCCGCTACACAGCTCATCAGTATTCGCTTGCCACAGATGGGCGCCTTCACGATCGTGGATGCCACCGGCCGCACCGTACGCGCTGACCGCACCGCCATTGGCCTCACCACAGCCAGCATGAACGTGGAAGGCCTGGCCACCGGCCTCTACAGCGTCCTGCAGAACGGAACCCTCATCGCCCGCTTCACGAAGCAGTGATCGTAACCGCAGATGTCGCAGATGACACAGATGGATCCGGAACGTCGCTCCTTTGTGTTCCTCCTGTGCGCTGAGTCCTCTGTGGGTGCTCTGACCACGAAGTAGTGATCGGGGCGCGGCTTCTGATCCCCCTCGTCCGACCTGAGCACCGAAGCATCTGCGATGGTGACCAGGTCGGAGCTACGAGGGGGCGTAGGGGGAGCTGACATGCGCCCCGAACAACGATGCACGGGTTTGACGGCGGTTCGCCGGAGCTTCCTACATTTGCCGCCCCCGAACGGCCAGCCGCTCGGGTCGTAAAGCCTCCTTAGCTCAGCGGTAGAGCAGCTCATTCGTAATGAGCAGGTCTTCGGTTCAAATCCGAAAGGAGGCTCTCTTACAGCAGCAAGCCCTTCAGCGAAAGTTGGGGGGCTTCGTCTTTCAATTGGTTCAGAGGATAAGGACTTCGAGTCACTTTGACCAATCTTCTGTCAGATTGCCCTGACAAGATGAGCCGGTATGAAAGCTGCACCTGAATCGGAAAACGAGAGCCATGACGGAAGATCAACGACTTGTGCAGATGCGCAACCAATTGGAAGCCCACCGTGCTAATGAAGCAAAAGTGAGAGAGGCGAATGACTTCATGATACAAGAGTTCTCGAAGGCCTTTCGGACCATTCTGGAAAGTAAGCTGATGCCCGCTCTGGTGATGGTGGAAGCAACGCTCCGAGCAACCGGGTTCAGTAATGTTGCTGTGAAGAACTTGGGTTTCAGCCACGACGAGTGCAGCGCATCGATTTCTGGTACGTGGCCTATTACGGGTCGCAAGACAGAGGTCGTCATGTTCGCCATGGCGGACACACATGCTAACCCTGAGTGGCGCGTGATTTCATTTAGGGTCAACGGCAATCAGGTGCAGGCAAAGTTTGCTACTCAGGAGGAGGACGATTTGCTGGCAAAACGAATTACGAGTTTCTTCGTCGCTTGATTGTTCAGGCCTTCGGTGGTGTATAGTTTGTAGACATCCGTTCTATCTCGATTGCTAGTTTGACTCGACTAAGTTTGAATGTGAATCGAATGGAAGGTAAGGGCCACTCAACTTTGAATGAAGCTTCAATGAAGGTGAAAGCGACAATGCTGGAAGTTAAAAATGTGTGTTGTTCGATAGCCTTCTGTGCCACGTTAGTACTCAGTTTTTCTGGAACGTCTAGCTGCGTTGCCCAAACCGCTGCAATAGATGTTGCTAAGAACGTAGGGATATCACCTACTGGAGAAGGAGCCATAGATGGAGCTTGGCATGTTGGAGCTGACGGAATTGTGGTAATGATTCACAATCAAACGCCGTTGGGCTATCATGATTCAATGTTTGAATGGGCTAGGGTTCGTATTGAAATGACCAAGCTATATGGGAACCCTGATAATAAACTTGATGACTTCCATATACCGAGCTATGCCTCGGGATGGGACGACTATGAAAATATGTGTCGCGCAACTGTTGCGGGTGATGGATGGATACGAAAAGCAGATTTGTTCACCACTAATAATGGCAAGGTAGGTCTCTCAATTTCCTTGAGTGATGCGAATTATATTGTAATGCTAATGCCCGTAGAATAGACATCTCCACGCCCAGGCATTATCGCAATCGCGGAACACTCCCGTGTGTTGAGTGACCCGGCTAGAATCTCAGCCTATTCCCCCACCAACCCCGCCGCCCTCCGCGCCACCCGGATCCCGATGGCCACGCCCATGCCACTGAGGCGCACCGCTGCCACCACATGCGGCGAGACACGTTCCACCAAGGGCGTTTTCCCGTCGCTTCCGAATCCCATGACGCCGCTCCAACGCCGCGCGATGGTGAACGGCTGATCGGGGAGGATGGTGGTGCGCAGCAGCTGTTCAAGGTGCTCCTGGATCTGCGGTGTCACGGCATCTTCCGTAGTGGCTTCGCCGGCCTTGTCCAGATTGCGGCCGCCGCCCAGCAGCACGCCGCCAGCAAAGTCGCGGAAGTAGAGGTAGCCTTCGTCAGCGTGATACGTACCCTTCAAGCGCAAACCGGGAATGGGAGCGGTGAGCAGCACCTGGCCCCGGGCGGGCTGCACGTCCAACTGGGGCAGCAGTTCGCGGGCGTACCCGTTCGTGGCCACCACCACCTGCGCGGCGCGCAGCTGTTCGCCTGAGGCCAGCTGCAACACGACGCCATCAGCGCTTTCTTCAATGGCCTTCACCCCAACGCTGAAGTGGACCTGCACACCTTCCGCCTGCACCTTGGCAAGCAGCGTCCGCATGAGCTTTCCGCTGTCCACCGGGCCTTCCAGGTCGGTAAAGGCAAGGTGTTCGGTGCGCAGGCCGAGGTCACCTTTCCGGGGATCGTGCCATTCATACACGGAACGGCCGAAAATGCTGTGGAGCGAACGGTTCAGCCCATCGAACCCTTCAGCTACGAGCGTGTACAGCAGGTCGTTCCCGAACAGCTCATGACCACCCGTGGCCTCGAAACCGATGTTGCCGTCGCCCAGCTCGGCGCGCAGTTCCCGCAGCCCGAGCCAGCGCTCTTCCACACGCGCAAGGGCGGCCGCTTCGCCTTCCGCAGCGATGTCCGCCAGCAGCTCGCTGGGGCTTCCGAAGCAGGCGAAACCGGCGTTCTTCACGCTGGCGCCACTGGGGTGCGGACCGCGCTCCAGCACCCACACGCGATGGGCCGGATGCTTCCGTTGGTAGTGCAAGGCCGTGAAGAGGCCCACGATGCCTGCACCCACCACCACCAGATGCGGTTCCCCTACGAACGAACGCTGTTCCCAGATGCTGATCATGTCCCGATGGAGGCCCGAGGCCCCGCTGGGTCCAAAGTTGTCGTAAATTGGCGCACCGGAACCGCTTGGGCGTCAAGCCTTACGGACCGATACCTGCAAAGGAAGATGATGCTGCGAACGCGACTGCTCTGGACGGTCATGGCCGTCTGTCTGTCCTCCCTGCTCTTCGGGCAGGTGGACAACGTGTACGTGTATGGCACGGTGAAGGACTACATCAGCTCCAAGAAACTGGACGGCGTGGTGGTGAGCGTCTTCAAGAACGGCGCGAAGCTGGCGGAGACCACTACGAACGCGAGCGGTAAGTACGAGTTCAACCTCGACTACGGCAGCGACTACAAGATCGTTTACGGCAAGGGTGGCATGGTGGCCAAGAACATCACCATCGACACGCGTAACATTCCAGAGGAGGAGCGGACCGGCGGCCACGGCATGAACGTGGAGATGACCTTGTTCAATGAGCTGCCGGGCATGGATTTCCAGCGTGCTTCAGCAACCCATCGGCAAAGCCAAGTTCGACGCCACCACCAGCGAGGTGACCTGGGACCTACAGTACACCGAGCAGATCCGCAGCGAGATCGCGCGGCTGATGCAGGAGTACGACGCCAAGAAGAAGCGTGAGGCCAACGCCGAGGAGGACTTCAAGAAGGCCATGGCCAATGGGGAAGCTGCCATGGCCGCTGCGGATTACAAGAAGGCCGTGGAGGCGTTCAACGGTGCGCTGGCCTTGAAGCCCGCCGAACCCAAGGCCACCGCCAGGCTTAGTGATGCCAAGATGAAGCTCGATGAGCTGGAAGGTGACAAGAAGAAGAACGAAGAGTACGCTGCACTGATCAAGGAAGCGGATGGCCTGTTCGGGAAGAAGGACTACGAAGGAGCGAAGGCCAAGTACAGCGCCGCCAGCGACGTGAAGGAGGAAGAGGCCTATCCGAAAGGCAAGATCAAGGAATGTCAGGCCTTCATTGACGACCTGGCCAAGAAGGCAGAGGAAGAGCGCAAGGCGAAGGAACTGGAGGAGAAGTACAAGGCCGCTATCACCGCTGCCGACGCTTCGTTCAAAGGCGCGAAGTACGAGGAGGCTCGCACCAAGTACACCGAGGCCTCGGGGCTGAAACCTACTGAGCAGTACCCCAAAGACCAGCTCGCCGCCATCACGAAGAAGCTGGATGAGCTCGCCAACAAGGAAGCCGAGGAGAAGAAAGCCAAGGAGCTCGAAGCCAAGTACCAGGCCGCCATCGTGGCCGCTGATGCCGCGTTCAAGGCCCAGAACTGGGAACAGGCGAAGACGAAGTACAACGAAGCCCTGGGCATTAAGGCTGAAGAGAAGTATCCGAAGGACCAGCTCGGCGCCATTGACAAGGCGTTGGCGGACAAGGCGAAGAAGGATGAGGAGGAGCGACTCGCCAAGGAACTGGAAGCGAACTACAAGGCCGCCATCGCCAAGGGCGACGCTGCTTTCCGCGACAAGAAGTGGGACGAGGCGAAGGCTGGTTACAACGAAGCCTTGGGCTTGAAGGCAGCCGAGAAGTATCCGAAGGATCAGCTCGGGGCCATTGACAAGGCCATCGCCGATGCGGACAAGCAGGCCGAAGCGGACCGCAAGAAGAAGGAGCTGGATGAGGCCTACGCTGCTGCACTGGCTACTGCTGACGCCGCCTTCCGTGACAAGAAGTGGGACGATGCGAAGAGCGGCTACAACGAGGCCATCAAGTTGAAGGCTGCCGAGAAGTATCCGAAGGACCAGCTCCTGGCGATCGACAAGGCGATCGCGGACGCCAAGCGACTGGAGGAGGAAGAGAAAGCGAAGCAGGAGAAGGAGGCCCGCTACCAGAAGCTGGTGGACAACGCCAACGATCTGTTCAAAAACGAGAACTACGAGGCGGCCAAGACCAAGTACCAAGAAGCCTCCGGGGTGAAGCCTGAAGAGGTCTACCCGAAGCAGAAGATCACCGAGATCGATGCGAAGTTGGCGGAACTCGCCCGCTTGGCCGAGGAAGAGCGCAAGCGCCAGGAACTCGATGCCAAGTACAACGAGCTTGTCGAACGGGCGGACAAGAACTTCGACGGTGAAAAGTTGGCCGAAGCCCTCAAGGATTACAAGGACGCCTTGCAGCTAAAACCGGCCGAGCAGCATCCGAAGGATCGCATCGCCAGCATCGAACAACGGCTGGATGCTTCTGCCCGCGACAAGGCCGAAAAGGAGCGCTTGGAGCGTGAGAAGGCCGACAAGGAGAAGCGCTATGCTGACCTGGTGGCCAAGGCTGATGCTGCGTTCAGTGGCAAGCAATATGAGACGGCTCGCACCAACTACACGGATGCGCTGAGCATCAAGGAGGGGGAGAAGCACCCGACCGATCGCCTCGCGGAGATCGACCGCATTCTTGCCGAACTCGCCGCCAACGACGAAGCAGCACGCCTGAAAGCTGAGCAAGATGCCGCCGAGCGGGCCCGCTTGGAAGAGGAGCGCCGCCGCAAGCAGGCTGGACAGGATGCGATCGATTCGGAGTACCGCGAAGCCATCGCTGCCGCCGATCTGGCGTTCAGCGCTGACAACTTCGATGTGGCCCGCGACAAGTACACGGCCGCGTTGGCCATCAAGTCAGAAGAGAAGTATCCGAAGGATCAGCTCGCACGCATCGAGACCGAACTGGCCAACCGGCTGAAGGCGATGGACGACGCTGCCCGTCAGGCCGAGGAGGCCCGCCGCTTGGAAGAGGAGCGTCGCCGCAAGGAAGCTGAGGATGCCGAGGCCGCTCGCCGCGCAGCGGAAGAGGAGCGCCGTCGCATGGAAGGGGACAAGGCCCGTGAGGAGCGCTATCGCCAGACCATCGTGGACGCCGACGCCGCCTTCGGTGAGACCCGCTACACGGATGCCCGCGACCTGTATACGCAGGCCCTGGATATCAAGCCGGACGATACCTATCCCCAGAGCAAGATCGAGCAGATCGACAAGCTGCTTGCCGAGATCGACCGCAAGCGCCGCGAAGCTGAACTGGCCGCACAGAAGGTGGAGGACCCGCCACCTGCGCCGGTGCGTAAGAGCAGCACCATTGATGTGAGCAAGGAACAGGAAGCCATCGAGTTCATGCGCGAGGCCCGTGCCCGTGAGGAAGCCGAGAAGTACGAGCGCATCAAGAAGCTGAAGGCCGACGTGAGCACCGAGGAAGTGGCCAACACAGATGAGGCAGCCGTGCGCCGTGATGGTGGTGTGCGACAGAAGCAAGCCTTCGAGGAGGGTGCCGGTCTGTACAGCGGCAAGGACGGACAGCGTCGCGCCAATGCCGATGAGGTGACCGCTCAGAAGGAACGCCTTTCAGAAGCCGAACGCCAACGTCGGGAACGTTCCGATGTAGAGCGCGGCAAGGCCTACGAGGGCAAGCTCGGGACCGAGACGGCCATCGCTGACCGCAACACCACCTGGACCGAACGCCATGACCAGAGCGTGGAGGGTGTGCAGCGCGATGCGCAGGCCCATCAGGAAAAACTGGGGCAACTGGCACAGGCCGGCAACGAACGCACCACGCAAGCCACCGCGAACGCAGAGGCGCTGGCCGCAGAACAGGCCCGCATGAAAGACCGCGGCGATCAGCTTCAGGAGGAGCAGAGCGATCGTGTGGCTGAAGAGAAGCAACGCCTCGCCGACCGCGAATCACAACTGATGAACCGCTCACAGGATCAGCGCATGGCCAGCAAGGAGCAGTTGGACCGCACCGCCCTCAACCAGCCCAAGAGCTTCGCGGATTACAACCGCAGCAAGCTCGCCACCGAGTATCCCCAAGGCGTCACAGAGGAAAGCTACACCGAAGGCAATAAGGTGATCATCCGCCGTGTGCTGGTGAACGGCAACAAGGCCGACGAGTACAGCAAGGTGATCGCCAAGTGGGGCACCTTCTACTTCAAGAACGGCCAGAGCATCACCGAGATGGTCTGGAGCCGCGATACCGAAGAGTAGCGCAGGCATCTTAGATGTGCCCGTAGCGCCGCACAGGCAACCAGCCTGTGTTGGAAGTAAGCGTTGCTGGCTGTGTATCTTTTCTCGCCCGCGTTGCTCCAACGCGTGAGATAGCGAACAGGTCAACGGGTCACTGGTGACCGACGCGTTCCAGTTGAGGTCGATGGCTCACTTGGTCCTGGCCATCATCCAACGCAAAGAGCCCCTTGCGGGGCCCTTCGTCATTGATCTGGTCGGGTCGATCAGGGTTTCGGAACGGTTTCCTTCCGCGCCTTGTTCTTCCGCAACTGCTCTACCAGCTTCACGATCTGGTCGGGTTCGATCTGCTTGCCGACGATCTTGCGGTCCGCATCAAGTAGGAAGAAGCGCGGCGTACTGAAGACATCCCAGGCCTCGGCATAGTTCAAGCTTTCGATGGTGGTGTACTGTGGGATGTACTTGCCGCTGTTCTTCTTGGCATCGGCGTACACGTGCCAGGTCAGTCCCACGTTGGTCCAGTACAACTTGTTGTCACGGATGAACGCTTTCCAGTCGGCAAAGAGCGTGCTGTCCGTAGCCTTCGCTACCGAGTAAACCTCCACGCCGATGGGCTTCAACTTCTCCTGGTACTGCTTGTAGAGGTCGGGCAGGGTCTTCTTGCAGTGGCCACAGTGTGGATCCCAGAATACGACCAGGACATACTCGCTGGGCATCTTGTACATGTCGATCCAACGCTGCTCGGTGGTGTCGGTCAGGATGATGTTCTTGGCCTTGGCCCCGATCACGATGGGTGCCTGCTTCCTGGCCCGCTCGCACAGCTTGTCAAGCTTGTCCTTGCTCATCCAGGTGGCCTTGCTGGGCTCATTGCCCTTCGGGCAGTAGTAGGACTGGGCCATGTGCACAAAGACCGCGTCCATGCCCATGATCTCACTGGTCTCGTACTTGTAGGTGATGTTGTGAACGGCGAACTTGAACAGCTCGGGTGTGCTGCTCATACGCGAGATCAGGTCGTCCGCGAGCTTGTTGATGGTGTCGGGGATCTGCGGCACCACTTTGCCGATGTACTCATCGAACTTGTTCTGGAACACCGGCGCGCGCAGGATACGTTCATCAGTAAGGTCGGTGTTGTCCCAGTAGTGCTGGCGGTAGTGGTAATAGGTCGCCGAACTGTCCACCTTGCCCTCAGCGGTCTTGATCTCCACTTGGTCAGGCTCGATGCTCATGCGGATGAGGCTCGCGGCATAGGTCGTGGGCGCCTTCTGCACGGCGGCGTTCATGTAGTCCTTGATCTCCTTATCCAACGCGACCAGCTGCTCCTTGTCGCGTGCCTTGGCGATCGGGTCCCTGGTGGCATCCATTCGGGCCTTCACGGCCTCACCGTCCTTTTTCTTCGTGTTCAGGAAGCGCACGTAATCCAAGAAGATCTGGTTCTCCGGGGAGCGCTTTACCTTCAAGTGGCCGAGCAGGTCCGCAGTGTCCGTCTCCATCACCACTTCAGCCTCATTCACCAAGATCTCGAAGTACTTCGGACCAGGCACCACGACGGCGTAGACACCGGCCTTGTAGCCTTTGGCCCGCTCGAACACGCAATGCCCCTTGGCGTCGGCCACGGCGGTGTCGCTGTAATAGAGCTTGTTGCCGTAATAGTTCGCCAGGAACACCGTGTCGTTCACCACCCCTGTTATGGTGAACTCGAGGTGACGCTTGGGATCTTGGGCTTGGAGCATACCTGAAAGGGCCATCGCCCCGAGGATCAGGCTGTTACGGAGGTTGAGCATGATGTGCCAAAAATAGAAGGGCGTCCAAGCCCGGTTGGGCCTTTAACAAACCTTGGGCCAGTGGTTACCAACAGATCGGGGTGCATGGAGGCAACTTTTCACTTCGCGGTCCGTCTCTTGTTCGCTTACCTTTGAATGACCAATCCTTGAAGTCCATGGTACGGAGCCTGCTCACCATCGTGTTCCTCAGCACAGCCTTCGCCGTTAGCGCGCAGCACACCGAGTTCACACCCACCGATACCCCGGAAATGACGGCCAACGCCGCCAAGCATACGGAGCTCGTTGATCGTTCGGTGAACCTGACCGCTGATCAGAAGACCCAGGTACAGGCTGTGTATCTGCAGGTTGAGCGCCAGATGAAGTCGGTGGAGCACCGCATGCAGGGCCAGCCCAAACAGGATGTTGAGGCCGATATGCAAGGGCAGTATGCCATCATGGATCAGTACGTTGACCGTGAACTCACCAAAGTGCTGTCAGCGGATCAACTGAAACGCTGGCACGAAGCGACCAAATAAGGTCATTGACCTTTCGATCAGAAGGCCGCGCAAGCGGCCTTTTTTCGTTCAGGCCTTGTCCACCGCGAGGGTCTTGAACTCGCTGGTGGTGTGGAAGGTGATCTCCGGATTGTTGCGCCGCTCCAACTCCAACATGTAACCAGATGGAGCGATGAACACCGGATTACCGTCCTTGTCCTGCACGATCTGCAGGGCCTTGGTGCGGATGAACTGCTGCAGGACCGCATCATTGGTGCTGGTGAGCCAGCAGGCCTTGTGCGCCTGCATGGTCTGAAAGCTGCAGGCGGCGCCGTACTCGTGTTCAAGCCGGTAGCGGATCACATCGAACTGCAGGTCGCCCACGCAACCCACGATCTTCTTGTTGCCTGGTTGTTGCGTAAAGAGCTGGGCCACTCCCTCGTCGGTGAGCTGTCGGATGCCTTTCTCCAGCTGCTTGCTGCGCATGGGGTCGTTGTTCACCAGCTCGCGGAACAGCTCGGGGGAGAACTCCGGAATGCCGCGGAAGTTGAAGTTGGCCCCTTCGGTCATGGTGTCGCCGATCTTGAACTGACCGGTATCGAACAGACCGATCACATCACCGGGCCAGGCTTCGTCCACAATGGTCTTCGCAGCAGCCATGAAGGTGGTGGGTGTGCTGAAGCGTACGTCCTTGTCCAGCCGCACGTGGTGGTAGTAGGTGTTGCGGGCGAAGCGACCACTGCAAACACGGAGGAAGGCGATGCGGTCCCGGTGGTTGGGGTCCAGGTTCGCGTGGATCTTGAACACGAAGCCGCTGAACTTGGGCTCGTCCGGAAGCACTTCGCCATGGTCGGTCGGGCGGGGACCAGGAGGAGGAGCGATGCGCACGAAGGTGTCGAGCACCTCTTTCACCCCGAAATTGTTGAACGCACTCCCGAAGAAAACCGGTGCCGTATGCCCCGATAAGTACCGGCCCATGTCCAACTTACCATACACCCCATCGATCAGCTCCACATCATGGCGAAGCAAGGCCGCCGCGTCGCCACCCAGCTGCTCGTCCAGGCGAGGGTCCGAGAGGTCGTCGATGTGCACTGCCGCAGCCTCCACCTTGGTCTTCAACTCCTCGAAAAGGCGGAGGTCCTTGTCGTATAGGTCGTATACGCCTTGGAAGGTCGCGCCGATGCCGATAGGCCAGCTGAGCGGTGTCACTTTGATGTTCAGTTCCTTCTCCACTTCGTCCAGCAGGTCGAAGGGGTCCTGGCCTTCCAGATCGAGCTTGTTGATGAAGACCATCACTGGTGTGTTCCGCATGCGGCACACTTCCATTAAGCGACGGGTCTGTTCTTCAACACCCTTCACGCAGTCGATCACCAGGACGACGCTATCCACTGCGGTCAAGGTGCGGTACGTGTCCTCCGCGAAGTCTTTGTGACCCGGAGTGTCCAGCAGGTTGATGAGCTTCCCGTCGTACTCGAAGGTCATCACGCTGGTGCTCACCGAGATGCCCCGCTGCCGTTCGATCTCCATGAAGTCGCTGGTGGCGCCCTTGCGGATCTTGTTGCTCTTCACCGCGCCCGCCGTCTGGATCGCGCCGCCATACAGCAGGAACTTCTCTGTCAATGTCGTCTTGCCCGCATCAGGGTGGCTGATGATCGCGAACGTGTGCCGGCGTGTGATCTCTTCTTTCAGGCCCATGTGGCGGTCGGAATGCGCACCGTTCAATTGAACGGGCGGCAAATGTACACGGCCCGCTCGTGGCTGGGATCCCTGCCTTGGGCCGGAACCTGATACCCGGTGCCCGGGCGGTGCGTAGTTGGTCGATGTGTTGGGGCTTACTTTGCGGCTCTTCAATCCCACCATCTTTCCATGAAGCGTTCCTTGATCGTCGCTGCCTTCCTGTCCGTCATGGGTCTTCAAGCCCAGAACCCCTTACAGTTGAAATTGAACAACTGGGCCACCGGTCTTGCCGACGCTGTGGGTGTGGCCCATTGCGGGGATAGCCGCCTTTTCGTGGTGCAACAGGCCGGTATCATCCGTGTGGTGACAGACAGTATGACCGTATTGCCCACGCCGTTCCTCAACATCACTTCCACGGTGTACGATGTCGGCAACGAGCAGGGCCTGCTGGGCCTGGCCTTCGACCCCGATCACGCGAACAACGGGTTCTTTTACGTGCACTATACCGGCGGAACGGGGAACGGCATCAGCACCATTGCTCGCTACACGGTATCCGCGGATAGCAACGTTGCTGACGTCGGAAGCGCGGTGATCCTGTACACTTGGCCGCAGCCTTTCCCCAACCACAACGGGGGTGATATCCACTTCGGACCTGATGGGCACCTGTACATCGCCTTGGGCGATGGTGGTAGCGCCGGTGATCCACAGGGTAACGCTCAGGACCCGACCGACCCCTTGGGTAACCTGCTTCGCATTCACCCTGAAGCGGACAGCACGTATTCCATTCCTGCGGATAACCCATGGGCGAACGCTGGTGGCGACACCCTGCCGGAGATCTGGGCCAGCGGGTTGCGCAATCCGTTCCGCTTCGGATTCGACCAGCTTACCGGCGACCTCTGGATCGGCGATGTGGGGCAGAATGATTGGGAGGAAGTGGACTACTGGCCAGCTGGTTCCACCAACATGCCCAACTTCGGCTGGCGCTGTTATGAAGGGAACGCGACGTTCAATACCAGCGGTTGTCAGGGAGCGGCCAACTACGTTTTCCCGGTCGCCGTTCACAGCAACGTCGCCAATGGTGGCACGTGGTGCTCGAGCATCGGCGGGCGTGTGTATCGCGGTACTGAGTATCCGCGCATGTACGGTCGCTACTTCTACACCGATTATTGCGCAGGCCACTTCTGGTCCTTGCGGCCGAACGGATTGGGCGGTTGGATCGACGAGGACGTACTGAACACGGGTACCGCCGGATTCTCAAGCGTTACGGAGGGCTATGATGGCTCACTGTACACCACCAACGTTTCCTTCGGTACCGTCCAGAAGATCGTGGACAAGTGCCCCATGCCGGCACCCTCTGTTACATCCGACGGGTTCGAACTGAGCAGCACGACGGCGAACAGCTACCAATGGTATTGGAACGGAGCGGCGGTCCCGGGCGCCACAGGTCAGACCTATGTGCCCGCCAATGCCGGTGATTATTACGTGGTCGGTCAGTTCACAGGTGGCTGCTCCCTCATCAGCGACACGCTCACTTTCATTGCCACGGGCCTCGGTGAACAGGCGGCTGAGCATCTTCAGGTTTTTCCACAGCCAGCAAAGGATCAAGTCGTTCTGCAGCGCTCAACGGAAGATCAGGTGGCTGGGATGGTCCGTATGGTCGATGAAGTAGGCCGCGAGGTATTGAACACGCGCTGGTCCGCAGGTGCAACGCAGCTGGCCTTGAATGTTGAGCGCGTTCCGAACGGTACATACGTGGTGCTGGTGGAGAATAGTGCAGGAATGGTGCTACACCGGGCACCGGTGATGGTGATGCATTGATCGTTCAACCATTTACAGGGAAAGCCCGGCCAGCAATGGCGGGGCTTTTTCATTTCATGGGTCGTTCCCGGATCGCTGTAGTCATGCTGAGCGATCGTTGCGTTAGGATCTCGGCTTCTCATTACTAGTTCCATGGCTGCCTTCGTTAAAGCTCCGGAGCGACACGTTAGCGGCTTAAGCGGTCGCCACGTCGCAGTGGTCTCTGTGCGCCGCGCTGCCCCTCCGCCCCCTCGTTGCTCGGCCCGCGGCCTGCGCGGGGATGGATGAAAGTGATCCGCAGTGCCGTAAGGAGAACCAATGTACGCTTATGCGCCAGCGGCCCAGGAGATGGCCACGCCGGGCTTGGTCCGGTGGGATCGCTTGTGCCCTCCTCGCCACGTCGGAATTAGTCATGCCGTCATCGCGAGGATCCCGCAGGGTCCGACTGCGCCTTCGCGTAGCCGCTTCGGCTGAGCAAGGAGCGATCTCTTGAGCCGCTGACGCCCGGGTCACCGCACGACATTCCCCCAACGCAAAGCGCCCCGCCTGTTGAGGCGGGGCGCTTCGCAGAAAGTGGCTCAGCTTACTGGATCACCAGGCGCTGGATGAAGGTCTGGTCACCGGCCGTCACGTTCACCAGGTACATGCCGTTGGCCATGGAAGCGTCCAGGGCGATCACGGTGTTCAGGGTGGTGCCGTTCACGGCGATGGTGCGGGTGGTCACCTTATGACCCACCATGTCGAAGATGTCCAACGTGGCGGTGGTCACATCGGCGTTGAGTTGGTCGATGGTCACATACAGCTGCTCACCGTTGTTCGGGTTAGGCCAGAGGGTCAACACCGCTTCGGTGCTGGTCTCGTCGCCGTCGAAGAACACGCGGTCGTCGTTGTGGGCATTCGCGCTGCCGGTGGGCTGGCAGTTGTTGTCGCAGCCATCGCCGTTCACCTGGTTGCCATCGTCGCAGGTCTCGCCCGGGTCCGTGACGCCATTGCCGCAGAGGTTGACTACCGGTACCGTGCAGTAGGGAGCCGCCAGGTTGTTGGTGATACCCACCGAGCACACAGCGCCCCAAGGGCAGTAGGTAGCTCCACCGTCGAAGCTGGCACGAACGCGCACGTTGTAAGTGTGCGTACCGCAGAGCAGCGGGTTGGTGACCCACTGACCGAGCACCAGGGTGTAGCTGGTAGCGCCGATCAAGCGGTTGTAGCCGGTGGCCGTGTTGGTGATCTCGAACAAGTAGGCGTTGGCCACTTGGTTGTTGCCGTTCACCACACGCGTTGCAGGCTGGGCGTAAACGCGACCGACGTTGCCGGAAGCCTTCACGATCTTACCCGTAGCACCGCAGCTGAAGGTGGCACCTGGGGTGCTGATCAGCTGGGTCAGAGGGCAGTTGGCGGCGGTCTGGTCGATCTTGAAACGGCAGGCCGCTCCGAAGTCGCTGTAAACACCGTTCACCACGCTGCGCACACGCACGTTCAACAGCACGTTGGCAGGCACCGGGTTGGTTACCAGGTTGCTGTAGGCCAAGTGAGCGCACTTGATGGCTCCGTTGGGTCCGCCGATGCCGGGGTTGGCATGGGTGAGGAACACGCGACGGCTGTAGCCACCATCAGGGTTGAAGAACCAGAACTCGTAACCGCTGTTCGCGTTGTTCACGCCGAACTGGGCGGTAACAGCAGCGTTCGGCGTGGCGATGATGATCTGACCGGGGGTCCAATCCACCTTGTCGCACTGGCTGGCGATGATGGCATCGTTGCCAACAGGGCTGCAGAAGGGCAGGGCAGGCTGAACGGTACCGGCGAATACGCCATCACCGCTGTTGTCGATCACGCGCTTGCCGTTGCTGTCACGCAGGATCCAGCCACCGGTGGTACCGTTGCTCATACCGTTCGCATCGGTCACGATCAGGTTGAAGCAGGCACCCGTGGGAACAGTGATGTTCTCGGTGGTGGTGGTGGTGTTGCCGTAAGGTCCGCCAGCGTCCAGCACGAAGGGGCTGCTGGCATCAACGATCTGCCAGGTGCTCTCGCTGCCCACGTTGTCCGTGGTGAACTCAAGCGTCCAGGTGGTGGAAGGGACCGGGGTACCGGCACAGCTACAATCGTTCTGGGTCAGGTCGTTCGCCGTGAACGGGTTGTTGTCGTTGCAAGGCAGACCGGGGTTCGGGCCATTCGGACACACGTCACAGACATCGCCGATCAGATCGCCGTCGATATCCTCTTGGCCGGGGTTGGCATCCGCAGGGCAGTTGTCCACACAGTCGGCCACGAAGTCACCATCCGTGTCGGTATCAGGGTTGCCGCATCCGCAGGCACCGGGCACGATCTTGTTCGGGTCCGCAGGGCAGCCATCGATGCAGTCGGCAACGAAGTCCCCATCAGTGTCGGTGTCCGGAACGCCACATCCGCAAGTACCGGCGTTCTGCTTCAAGGGGTCGAGCGGGCAGCCGTCCAAGCAATCGAGGAAGGTGTCACCATCGGTATCGACCGAGCTGTTGTTCGATGCGCCTGGGGAATTCGTGCAGCTTAGGATGAAGTCAACACTGTTGTCGTTGCTGTCCACACCATCCGGGAACCGTCCGATGCTCGCTGTCAAGGCCACGGCGAGGCTGGCATCCACGGGGGCGCCAGCGGTTTCGGTGTACGGTGCTCCGCTCACCCCGCCGTAGCTCACAGCATCAAGCAGGTTGTTGCTGGCATCACGCAGGCCGATGGCATCCGGTACCCCGTTCTGCAAGGTGAAGCCGGTCACGAACTGGTTGCAGTTGGGTACGCTACTTCCGGTGGCGCAGACCACGTAGTAGGTTCCCGGTGCGAGGGTGAACGAAGGCAGCGTTACGTTCAGGGGAGGGGAGTACTGGGTCGCTCCGCCACCTGCGCCATTGCGCATCTCCACAACGAATCCGGCCAGGTCGTACGAAATGGAACCTGTGTTCTTCAGCTCAATGAACTCCGCGTTGTCCGTTCCGGGCTGGTCATAGTCCACTTCGTTGATCACGATCGCAGGCAGCGGCTCGCAGGTCGGGGCAGCGCCCGAACGGGTGAGCGAATTGCACGGGCTGGTAAAGGTGATGCTGTAGCTGTTGGCCTCGCTGATGCCGCTCACGATGATGGTGCCGTTGGTCGTTACTGCTGGGTCATCACCACCCACGGTACCCGAACCACTGTTGTTCACGACCGTGATGCCGGGTTCGATACCCGTGTAGGGAATGCTCACGGTGTAAGTATCACCAGGGCCGACGGTCACAGTATTGCACACTGCTGACTCGGGCTGCAAGGTGATGTCGCAGGTGTTCTGGTTCGTGGCATCGGGGGTCGGTGCTTGTTGCACATACGTATCGGTGTTCCGCTTGGTGCCTCCGTCGGGCACACGGGCGCTGGCGTGGCCTTGGATGTTCAGCCCACCGTTCTCGTTCACCTGCGGTTGACCCGGGTTGAGCAGTACCAAGAGACCGGGATCGTCAGCATCATCCGAATCATACACGAAGGCATCGACCAGGTTGGTGGTCGTCACCGCGCTATTGTTGGGGAAACTTGTGGCATCCGCGAAATACACGGCCACGGCATCGGCACCGTTCTGGAGCACGTTACCGGCGAAGGTCAGGTCCACGCCCGTCACCCCGGTGTTCCCTAGGACGAAGAACCCGTTGGCATCCAGCGAGAAGCCGTCCAGGTCGAACGATGCGTAGCTCAGATCATTGGAGCCATTGAAGAACACCACGGTGAGTCCATTCAACGAAGCGTTGGCCGGGCCAAACAGCTCTACGAACTCCGCAGCATCGGTGCCTGGTGAATCAGCATCCACCTCGTTGATCACCACATCAGCGTAGTCGTCGTTCTGGATCGTATGCGTGAAGCTCAAGGCACCTGCAGTGGCTGCACCTGAAGTGATCGTGAGGCTCAGGTCCACCGTTTCGTTGCCCTCTAAAAGAACGTCGCCCAGCACGTCCAGTGTGGTGGTTTGGGTGAAGGGGTACACATCCGAAGAAGTGAATGTGAAGGTCACTGGTCCGAATGCTGAATAGTCCGCACCGCTTGTAGCTGAACCCGTGAGGGCATCGGCCACATCGACGGTAACGTTCGCAGCAGGGGGGGCATCCATGGTCACGCTCACCGTGATCCCGGTAGTGCCTGCATTCGCCTCCGCTGCGCTGGAGAACGCAGAAGTGAAGCCGACCGTGGGAGGGGCATCGTCATCGGTCACCGTTAGGGTGAAGGTGCTCGGGCTGCCAGCGGAAGGAGTGCCCTGGCCACCAGCAACGTTCTGAAGTTGGAACACCAAGGTGGCGTTGCCGTCATTGATCCCATTGTTCGTCACCGTAATGGTCACCGTTTGATCGGCCGAGGTGTTGGCGGGGAATGTGACCGTCTGGGTCGTATAGCTATTGATGCGTGCAGCGCTACCGCTGGTCAACACCACATCGGCCGTTGTCGCGTTGCCCGGTGAAGGGTTGGTGATGCTAACGTTGATGGGCGTGGTACCCACCGTTTCAAGTACAGTGGCCGAGGAGCCGTTGAAGGCTACGCTCGTATTCGCCACAAGCGGTGTCAAGGATCCCCCGACCGCTAGGCCGTACTGAGTGGCGGCAGGCGAGTTGAAGCCCCAGCCACCTGTCCCGGTCTGCCCGCTGGCATAATATCGGAAGGTCACAGTGGTTCCGTCGGCAATGCCCTGAAGTGCAGGAATGCCCGTCAGGTCGATCTGAGGCAGGGTGGCTGGCGTGCCTACCGTCACTGTCGGTGAACCGATCAATGTGAAGGTCGTTCCGTCCAGGCTGTATGCGAATTGACAAGAGACACCTGGTGCCGCAGCAAAGCCAGCCGTGCCAGCGAACCGTGCGTCGATCGTGCTGAGCGAAAGCGTATAGCCACTTGCTGCGGAAAGCGTCCACTGGAAGTAGTCGGTGTTCGCCGTGCTGATCCCGTTGTTCTGGAAGCCGACCGTCCTGAAGGAATTTGCGCCTGCGCTGGCCGCAGCACCTGCGCCCCGCGTCATAACGTTGGAGGCATCCATATTGATGTTGTAGACCTCAGCTGTGGAGGTCGTAACGGCGGTCTCACCGAAGAAGTCCCAGGCTGCGATCTGGGCTTGCATCAAACTGGCACTGAGCAACGCACCCACGAAGGGGAGCGCACGACGTAAGGGTCGCATCGTTTTTTGGTAGGGTCGTTTCATCTGCGTAAGGGTCAGGGTCCAAAAGAAGAGAAGTGAAATTAGGTGGACCACTTCGTACCGTTAAGTGATCGTTAGCAAGTATCCCGCTTGCGGGTGCGGTACACGTCCTCTAATTTACCGGACCAACCGTAGCCCCCCATGCGTCTCATCCACAGTCTTGTCGCAGTCTTTGTGACGGTCGTTCCCCTCTCCGCACAGACCACGCTCTTCCAGACCGGCTTCGATGCACCCCCCTTTGCCTTTGATGTGAACACCTCTGATGTCGGTTCCTCGGCCTCCGGGGCCAACACCTGGCTCATCAATGACGTGTATGCTGGTGGCAACGGGGATGTGATCTGTAGCGGATTCCCCTTGAATTTCACCATCCCCAGCACACCCGGCCAGCCAGCAGGGATCACCAACGCCAATGGCAACTACCTGCACATCGCCAGTAGCGAAGCTGTGTTGGACGGCATCCTGTGTTGCTCCTTCGCCGCTGCGGACGGCTTCTGCACCAACCCCGGCAACCACTTCGCCCGCATGAACAGTGATGTGAGCACGGCAGGGCAGACGGGCACCACGCTCTCCTTCTGGTGGTTGTGCAACGGTGGCAACCAGAACTATGGCGAAGTGTACTACAGCACCAACAGCGGCATTTCGTGGAACCTCATCAGCACGCCGATCGCCCAGTACCGCAACCAATCTACTTGGGTGCAGCAGTCCATCACCCTTCCGGCTTTCGATGGACAGGCCACGCTCCGCTTCGGATTCCGTTTTTTCAACGCCACTTCCTTGCTGGGTGGAAGCGATCCAGGCTTCGGCGTGGATGATGTGCTTGTAACCGTGGCTGGCGCGGGTACCAACGCCATCGCCTGTCAGACCGCTGCGAACCAGTTCTGTACGGGTGAGTCCTTGCTCGTTACCTATACAGCGCAAGGTACCTACACGGCAGGCAACGTCTTCACCGCTGAATTGAGCGATGCCGGAGGGAGCTTCGCAGCACCGACCGCGATCGGAACACTGCTGTCCACGACCTCGGGGGTGATCACCTGCCAGGTCCCGCCCGGGGCAACGCCAGGTCTTGGCTACCAGATCCGGGTCGTGGCTTCGACCCCTGTTACGATCGGAACCCCGGCGCCGGTGAACATCGCCATCAACGATGCCCCTGACGCGGGTACCGGTGGCGCGTTGACCATCTGCTCCAATGTGGCCCCGTTCAACCTGTTCAACTTCCTCGGTGGAACGCCCGATCCGGGTGGTGTCTGGACCGATCCCTTGGGCGCTCCGTTCAGTGGTGTCTTCACCCCAGGTGTTTCGCCTGCGGGTTGTTACACTTACGTAGTGGCGGGTATTGGCAGTTGCCCTGCTGCGACCAGTCAGTTGTGCGTGGTGGTGGCCATCGCACCGAACGCAGGCATCAGCTACACAGGCACGCTCTGTTCCAATGCCACATCCATTCCAATGTTGCCCTTCTTGGGGGGCGCCACCCAGCCAGGCGGCAGTTGGTCAGCTCCAGGGGGCGCCCCACATGGTCCCAATTTCATTCCGGGTGTGGACCCGCTCGGCTGTTACACCTACACGGTGCTTGGCATGGCTCCTTGTGCGAATGCCACGGCGGTGCTCTGCATCATCGGTGTGGTACCCGCGCCGGACGCCGGATCGGATTCTTCAGTGGTGGTGTGCGACAACGGACCGACCGACCTGTTCCCCGGTCTGGGCGCGGATGCGGACACAGGTGGCACCTGGCTAACCTTCGGTGGCACCCCTTTCAGTGGCACTTACGATCCTGCTGCGAACCAGCCTGGGCCTTTCATTTACCAGATCAACAATGCCTGCGGTGGTGATCAGGCCATCGTCACCGTCACTGCCGAAGTGCCCGGTCCGGATGCAGGACTGGATTCCTCGGTCGTGATCTGCCAGAACGCTGCACCCTACGACCTGTTCGATGGTCTGGGCGGAAGTCCGGACGCGGGCGGTACGTGGGTGGATGCGAACGCTACAGGGGCGCTGACGGCTAGTATGCTGGATCCAGCATCCCTGAGCCCGGGTGTTTACCCCTTGCAGTATATCGTTCCGGGTACAGCTCCTTGTTCCGATGCGATCGCGGAGGTCACCGTCACGATCGATCCCTGTTCCGGTATTCAGGAAGCAGGTCCGACCATCAGCTTGCTCAGCGCGGACGGTCAGGGGCTCTATGTTCTGGCAGCCCCCAATGAGATCCTTGAAATAACGGTCCTCAACGCCGTGGGTCAACGCGTAGCTGGCCATGCAGGATCTTCACAAGGCGAGCGGGTCACGGTGGATCTTCGTTCGTCAGCCCCCGGCACATATGTGGTGGTGGTCCGCACACTAGAAGGCATTGGTGCGCTGCGCCTCGTGCGCACCGCGCAATAGAGCCGGATCTGTGCACAAGTTGTGGAAAAGGCGAGGCTTGAAAAATTGGAGTGCCTTGAGCTGCTCTTCTAGTTTCGCTGCGCAGGTCACTAGCAAAGGCCGCGAAAGCCACGGGGCACGTCACTGAGCACATCTTCGGATGTGTTCAAGGCCTGGTAAGAGGTCGACGAGCGCTCCACACCGGATGCCAGAACAGCCGGTGGGATGTAGCGGAAGCAGGTGGTCGGGGATCCACGGGTCAATGGCCGCACCGATGTGAAGATCTGACATGGAGGACCGGTCAAGGCCGGGATCTCGATGGGGGCGGGGAGCAGCCAACGTTGCTCCCCGCTTCGTTTTTTCACATCGCCTTCATACTGCGCGAACACCCGCTGGCGAAAGCCTTCACAGTTTGACGCGCGTTGGCCTTGGGCGCACGATCGATCGTGCATAAGTGCGCGACGCATGATCCGGACCCCGCCTTTTCGCTCCGATACATTTGGTCAACACCGTTCATTGATCGGATGAGAAAAAAAGACCGCAAGATCTTCGTACTCGATACCTCAGTGATCCTGTACGACCATTCAGCCATTGATTGTTTTGACGAGCACGATGTGGCCATCCCGATACAAGTCCTCGAAGAACTTGACACCTTCAAGAAAGGGAACGACACCATCAACTATGAAGCCCGCGAGTTCATCCGACACTTGGATGGCATCGCTGCACGTGATGTGATCACCGAGTGGGCACCGCTGAACGGTCCGACCAAGGGCAAGTTCAAGGTGGTGGCCAAGCACGACCTCAACGGGGTCGATGCCACCAAGGTTTTTCAGGACGGCAAGAACGACCACCAGATCCTGAACGCAGCGCTCACTTTGCAGCGCCAGAACAAGGACCGCAAGGTGGTGCTCGTAACCAAGGATGTGGCACTGCGCGTGAAGGCGAAGAGCCTCAACATCAACGCGGAGGACTACCTCACAGGCAAGGTGAAGGACGTTCAGGACAAGTTGTACACCGGCCGCACCGTGCAGGAGGATTTCGATGAGTCATTGATCGATCAGCTCTTCGAGAAAGGCTCCCTGCCCGTGAAGGACCTTGGCATCAAGTCGCAGAAAGGCAATCACTTCTTCATCCTCAAGCACAAGAAGAAGAGCATCCTAGCGAAGTACGACCCGCGCACCGATCAGGTGGATCGTGTCGAGAAGCACAACGTGTTCGGCATCAGCCCCAAGAACGCGGAACAGGCCCTCGCCATGAGCGCTCTGCTTGATCCGGAGATCAAGCTTGTGACCCTTCAGGGAGCTGCAGGTACCGGAAAGACATTGCTCGCATTGGCTTGTGCATTGGAGCAACGGCGCTTGTACCGCCAGATCTACGTGACCCGTCCTGTGGTGCCACTAAGCAACAAGGACATCGGCTACCTGCCGGGTGATATCCAGAGCAAGCTGGACCCTTACATGCAGCCGCTATGGGACAACCTGAAGCTGATCAAGGGCAACTTCGAGAAGCACGACAGCACGCCCAAGCGCATCGATGAGATGCTGGAGAACGAGAAGATCGCGATCGCTCCGTTGGCCTATATCCGTGGGCGCAGCCTTAGTAACATCTTCTTCATCGTGGATGAGGCGCAGAACTTGACGCCGCTGGAGGTGAAGACCGTGATCAGTCGCGCAGGCGAAGGCACGAAGATCGTTTTCACCGGTGATGTGCACCAGATCGACACGCCTTACCTCGACTCCGAGAGCAACGGCCTTAGCTACTTGATCGACAAGGCCAAGGGCGATCCGCTCTTTGCGCACATCACGCTCGAGAAGGGGGAACGTAGCCCGCTGGCCAACCTTGCCAACGAGCTGCTCTGATCACAAGTCTTTTCTTAAGGAACGCGGTCCACACGGGCCGCGTTCTTCATTTTACACCTGGACGGAGAACGGAAAGCCCGCGGTGAAGCGGGCCTCTCTGTACTTCTAGTTGTTAGGTCAGAACAACTCCTTCACCTCCACGAAATCGAAGTCGATACCGAAGAAGCTTTGGTAATCCTTGCCGGTCTCGGCCATTTCTTCGTCGCCGGTCTCGAAGTGCCACTTCACGCACACCTTCTGCCCGCGCTCGCTTACTGCGTTCAGCTTGTCGAAGATGTTGAAGAAGTGCTTGCTGCTGCTGGTGTCCAGATAGTCCAGTTTCATGTTCACCGTGGTCTCTGGTTGCGGACGACGGATGTACTCATCAAGCCACCGGTACACCCGGCTGTAGAACTCCTCGCTGTTGGCCGGCAGGCTGCGTCCGGTGAACTCGATGACACCGTGCTCCAGGTCCATGTCGATCTGGGGGGAGGTTTCGGTCCGGTCGATGTGCAGGTGCTTGGTGGCCATGGCAAGGTGTGCTTCGGGACGAAGCTACCGGCGTGAGCCCGCCTCATTGGATCTTGGAGCACCGCTCTCTCAACACACCACCGTTAATGACGAAAGGCCGGCAGTGCCGACCCTTGTCCCAAACAACGCTGTTCGATCAGTGATCCCTGTACTCGGTCAGGATCTCTCGGTCGCTCGGCAACACGATCTCCGTGTCGTTCAAGCGACGCACCCAGTACAGGTATTTACCGGTGCCCTGGCAGGCGAAGGCGCTCATGGTCTCGTTGGCTGCGATGGCCTTGATGGGAAAAGTGCGCCAGCTGCCGTTCTGCTCCTGCATGGCCACCTTCACTTCCACGGTCTCGTTGCACGTGTTCCGTAAGGTGATCTGGTAGGTGCCGCTGAAGTCTCGCTTGTAGCCTTCGCGGTAGAATTCGCACTTCTCGCATGGCTTGCCCCATTCGCTGGTGGCCTTCACCACACATTCACTGAAGCGTTGGTCCTGCGCATTCACCGTTGCTGCGGCCGACACAAGGAGAGAGAGGATCAGGTTGCGCATCATTTGCATCGATTGTTGGTCAGGATGATCTTGGCCTCGCCATTCCCCAGCTTTTTGCTGGTCCGCCAATCAGCACAGGCCCCGCTCATGTCGCCAGTGGCTTTCTTGGTCCAACCGCGATTGTTGTAGGCTTCCTGGTCCTTCGGGTCCAGACCGATAACGGTGTCGAAATCGCGCATCGCCAATTCGTACTTCTCCAGCTTGTTGTAAGCGCTGCCGCGGCTCGTGTAGGCCCAGAGGTGGTCGTTCTTGCGGGCGATCACTTCGGTGAGATCGGCCACGGCCAGTTCGTATTCGTGTTGCAGGCTATGGCAGAAACCACGCTGCAGATAGGCGTTCAGGTGATCCGGGTCGCGCTTCAACACCTGGTCGAAAAAGCTGATGGCGTTACCGTAGCTGCCGCTGTTATACGCCTTCTCACCCTCACGGAATAGCTTCTCGGTCTCCGCGTCCGGCAGTACTTGCGCCAGCTCCTGTGCGTTCAGGGTGAAGCTCGCGAACAGGGCGGTGGACAATAGCGCGAAGGTCCTCATCGGTCCGGATCTTGATCAGGTGTCAGTTCTTACGTGGAACAGGCGACTTGGTTTCAACAGCAGAGAGCCCTGCCTGTGCCTGACGGATCAGATCGGACAGTGCCGCAATGGCTTTGCTTCCGTCGGGATCACCTGCCGGCAACGGCAGGTTCATGCGGCCCATGTGGCGAATGGTGTTCAACTTGAAGACCTCCTTGTCAATGCACTGGGAATGGGCATCGGCGCAACGCAGCATCACCACCTGTTCCTCGGCGTTGAATGCGAATGCCTCGGGCGCCAGGAATTCCAGATAGACCATATCCTGACGGTAGTGACCGCTCTGATCGAAGAAGTCGGCCACCAGCCTATCCCGCTTGTCGATCTTGAAGCGGACCTGGCCGCCGAACAGTTCGTTCACACGCACCAGCCCTTCATTCGGATCCTGTGCTTGGGTGGGTGCGCTTGCGAACAGCCCGATCAACAAGAATGTGACGATGAGTGTTTTCATGGGTAACCTGTGGTCACCTTCCTACGTAGGAAAGCGCAACGAGTTATCACCCATGAAACAGACCAACTCCGTTGCCAAGCGTACCCTCCTGATGGCCGGTGCCCTCATCGCTGTGATCCTGATCGCTGTAGCCTCCAAGGCCTCCACCGTACAGACCATTTGGATGAAGTGAGTTACATGCAACTCCGCCAGCTCTTCAGCGCTGTCATCGCGATCCTCGCCATGGCGGCGACCTCTTTTGCCCAGGAAGGCCGCTTCACCATCAATGGACGGGTGAAGATCGAAGGGGGTAGTATCGATGGTACCAAGGTGGTGGTGTACCGCAACGGTGTCAAAGACCGTGTGGTGAACAACAACCTCAGCAAGTTCGCGCTGGACTTGGATCTGAACCAGACCTACGTGCTTAGCTTCGAGAAGGATGGCTTCGTGACCAAGAAGCTGAGCTTTGATACGCACGCACCGGCGGATGCCATCGCTAACGGGTTCACACCTTTCGAGTTCGCCGTGTCCATGTTCAAGCAGTACGACGATGTGAACATGGTGGTCTTCAACCAGCCCGTGGGCATGATCCGTTTCGAGCCGACCGTGGATGACTTCGATTACGACACCGACTACACCAAGTCGATCCAGTCGCAGTTGCAGAAGACCATGGAAGAGGTGGCGCAGAAGCAGAAGGAGGAAGCGGAGAACGCCGATGCCGAAGCGAAGCGCAAGGCGGACGAAGAGAAGAACAAGGCAAAGGCCGATGCCGAAGCCCAACGCCAAGCCGCGGAGCAGGCCAAGCTGCAAGCCAAACAACAGAAGGAACAGGAGGCCGCCGCAAAAGCTGCTGAAGTGGAGAAACAGAAGGCCGCACTTGCTGCTAGAAAAGCCGAGGAGGAACGAGTCGCCGAGGAGGCCCGCAAAGCCAAAGAGGTCGCAAAGCCTAAGCCCCAACCGAAGCCGGAGCCTAAGCCGAAGCCGGATCCACCAGCGCCTGTGGCCAAGGAGAACCCCAAGCCGAAGCCCGCACCCACGATCAAGGCGGAAGTGCCGAAGCCCAAGCCCGCACCGCGCGTGGTGCAGGCCAACTACAGCGGGGCCAAGCCCCACGAGGGCGACGACGGCCGCAAAGGATTGCAAGCGAACACGGCCCAAGAGGAGAGCCCAGTGCGACCCGCCCAAGCCGTGATGAAGGAGGAGCAGCGGCCCGAAGTCGTCCCTGTTGTCGCCGATAAGGTGCGGAAAGAGGAGCTGATCGTGGAGGCCAACCAAGTGGTGACCCGGATCGAACTACAGACCGACGCCCAGAAGAGCGAGTACCGCAAGGTGGTCCGCAAATACGGCGGCACCTTCTACTTCAAGAACGGCCAGCCCTGTAGCCAGCTGATCTACGAGAGCGAAGCCCTGGCCGACCGCCAATAGCTCAGAGGTCGAAGACGAAGCCGATGGATGCCGCCTTGCCTTTTGCGCTGGGCAGGCACAGGCCCACCACGTTGGGCAGTTCCAATTTGATGGTGCCCCAACTGTAGCTGCCCCACGCACCGGCGCCAAGACGCACACCACCAAAGCCACCGTAGTTCAATTGTCCGTAGCCCAACCAGCGGCGGCTTATGGCGATGGAGTAAGTGTAGCTCATATGCACCAGGTATCCCGGCACGGCAAGCTGTTCCACCATGAACTGTTCCGGACGAGGCCTTGACCGGAACTTGTACGACCTGTTGCGTAGAGAGAACGATGCCCGTACACGCGTCGGAAGGGGGCGCATGAAGCCACCGCCGCTCGTGTTCAGTCCCAGCGTATCACGCAGCTGACCTTCGCCAACCAAGGCCCCGTCAAGGTCGATGATGTCGTCGACATAGACCCCATCGTACCGTTCGACCCCGTCCTTCACGAGCCGCTGCGAACCACCGTTCCACGCGATGAAGCCCAGGTCGTTCACTTCGAGGAAGACCTTCAATCTTCTGCCGAAAAGGCGGCCGTTCATCTGCACGCCCGCGCTCAGTCCAAGACCAAGGCCGTTGCTGAAGCTCTGGACCGAAGTGTCGCTGGTGCTCCAAGTGCCGTCCAGATCCGCCTGGATGTAGCGTCCGTCCTCGGCCGTGTATACGTCGGCCTGTTTCAGGTGTACCGCGTTCAGGTATTGTCCGTTCACCAGGTCCAAGCGCAGATAGGTCTCGCTGCCAGCCGCCTTCATGCCCACGCCTATGGTCTGGTAGCGCTGCTCTTCCTGCGCGGATGGGGCAAGCACGGCGGTCTTTCCCTCGTAGGCCGCGTTGCCGAAGAAGGTCAGGTTGTACAGGTCGTCGGTGAAGCGCATGCCCATCAGGTCCCTGTAACCTACGCTGACCAAGGGTCGCATGCTCTTGTCGCCGAACAACGAGGCCCCCCACGTGTAGCTGGTCCGGAAGCTGCCTTCGTAACCCGCGCGGTTGTGCCCCTGAAGTGCTTGTTGGGAAAGCTCACGCACATCGCGGCTCAGGTCGCCTCCCTTCCAAAGGCCCACCACCAGGTCGTTGCGGAGCGCATTACTGTCGTACATGCCCATCATGTCGATGGTCAATCGAGACTTGGGCTTCTGCATGTTGAACGGCGATCCGACAACATCCTCGTATTGCTCAAGTTCCGCTTCGGTTCCAACGGTCGGCAGAGCCTCGATCTCACCCGGAGTGAGCACCTGGAGGCTGTCCTGTACTTGTGCCACGCTCATGCAGGCAAGGTTGAAGCACAACAGTGCGGCGAGGAGCTTACTCATCTCCGTTCACCACGTAGTTGGCTTCCACGGTCACCTGCAATTCCATGCGGTAACTGTCCAGAAGTTGCAGGTGCTGGCTCTGGTCGGCCGTGTTGAAGACGGTTGAGATCCGCAGGCGACCAGCACTGTACAGCAGGTCCATCAGGTCGGCGGAAACAAGCGCATCCAGTTGCGAGTTCACCGAGGCGGTCACCAGGTCGTTCGCGCCCAGGATCCCGCTGGCCACGTTGCCCTGCACAGGGATCGTGCCCAAGGCCTGGTCGGCGTCGTTCAGGATCTCCAACACGATGTCCGCGGAGAAGGGAAAGCCGTTGGTGGCGAAAAGGTGCAGCACGCCGCTCTGGATCGCGTGGCCATCGGAAGTTCCTGGAAGGTCGGGGCGTGTGGTCTGTTGAAGGGTGAGGCCCGTGGCGATCAAACGTAACGGAACATTGACCTGCAGGTTCGCCTTCAATTCGCTCTCGTAGTAGAGGAAGTCGTTGCCATTGCTTATGTCGCCCAAAGGGTTCACCCGGATCCGTCCGGCGTAGGCGATGCTGTCGGGCAGGTTCTCCAGGAAGAGGTCGATGTTGGAATTCGAACCGTCCAGCACAGTGGAATAGCCGGTTGGAAGGGGCGAGTTGCCGCCGTCGATCGCGCGATTCAGGTTGATGGGCCCAGTGATGATCGGGTGCATCAGGTCCACGGTGACGTTCGTTCGACTGTTGATGGCCCTCAGGTAGTCGAGGTCCACCTGCACATCCACACCGATCCCATTGGTAACGGTCAAGGTGGCGGTCACCTCATCCAAGTCCAACGTTCCTGCCGTGATCGAGCTGAAGAGGTCCAATTCCGTCGCTTCCGCATCGATATCGATCAAGCGGTTCCCGAAGTAGCCTTTCGCGTATGCTGGTATGATGTCCGTGTAACTCACCAGGGCCACCAGGCTATCACCCGCCACAATGCTCACGTTCGCAGGTCCGTTCGGATCCACCTGGTAGCCGAGCTGGGTCGCGAGCGTATTCACCTCATTGAAGCCAGGCCCGCGCAGGTCGAAGGCATAGCCGGAAAGGTCCGTGACCTCGGTGACCGTGCCTGGAACGGAGGTGCTGCCCGCAGGAATGGAGCGTTGAATGCTGAAGGGCGTGCCTTGCGAGGTGGTGGCCCCGGGCAGCGCGAAGGAGCCGATGATCACGCAGTTGTTCTCGTTCCGGATGTCCAGTGCCAGCGTGCCTGAGCGGATGCGCAAGGCCCGAAGCTCCAGGTCCTCCAGGTCGAACCGCGTGACGTCGTTGTTCGCCGGAAAGGTGAAGCCGGCCGGGATGTTGCCCGTGATGGGCATGGCGTAAGGGTAGGCGAGCGTGGTGTCCGGCGCTT
Organism: Flavobacteriales bacterium; assembly: GCA_016721825.1. Lineage (GTDB taxonomy): Bacteria > Bacteroidota > Bacteroidia > Flavobacteriales_F > PHOS-HE28 > PHOS-HE28. Next base: position 564,324 of record JADKHI010000002.1, on the reverse strand, counting down.
GCAGCACCGTATCCAGGCGCAGCGCAAAGAGCTCGCTGTTGTAGACCAGCGTAAGGCTTCCGTCCGCATCCGTGCTCAGCAAACTGTCGGCCACCAGGTCGGCGATGGTGAAGGTGGTGTGCACCAAAGGCGCCACAACGTCCACATCCCATTGCGGCCCGCGCGGGTCCTTCTGGCAGCCGCTGAGGGCCACTGTTGAAAAAATGGAGGCAACCACCCCCCCCAACACCGCGTTCTTCATGCAGGGCGGTAATTTAGCCACATCATTGGTCGCCCCTTCGGAAGTGCCGTGCGGCTCACCGGAATGAGGAGAATGAACAGAGGTCATGTTGCTTAGACGTCGCATCCTACTGCCTTGGCTGTTTTCGGCGGTAGTGATGTACGCACTTTCCTTCCTCTGGCACGGCGTGGCCCTTACCGACCTTCAGGAACTGCGCATTCCATTGCCGCTCTATCTGGCGCTCAGCGGGCTGGTGTATGTTGTGCTCGGCTTGGTCATCACCATCGGCGTTCACCAGAGCATCATGCACGAATGGATCAGCCTGAAGCGAGGCTTTCCCCTTATGAGCATGCTCCTGGGGGCCGCGGTCGGCTTCGTTGTCTACCTCCTCGTGTTCATCCTTGGCATGTCCTTCGCCAGCCGCGAGGTCGTACACATCGTAGTCGACATTCTCTGGCAGATGCTGGAACAAGGGCTTGGCGGCCTGATGGTAAGCTTCGGCCTGATGTACGACATGCACCGCACCTTCATGGATGCGGAACGGGCGAAGTAGGGGCGATCAGGAACGCTTGTAGCGGTCCTTCCACAGCCGTTCGATCAACGCGGAATGAGCCTGCTCCCTTGGGGTGTCGCCGGGGGTGTAGAATACCGTTCCACGGAGCGCATCAGGCAGGAAGTCCTGATCGATGAAGTGCCCTTCGCCGTCGTGGCTGTATTGGTAGTTCTTGCCGTAGCCCAGCTCCTTCATCAATTTGGTGGGCGCATTGCGTAGGTGGATCGGTACGGGCAGGTCGCCGCTTGCTTGCACCTTGGCCTGGGCCGCGCCGATAGCCATGTAACTGGCGTTGCTCTTGGGCGCACACGCCAGGAAGATGGCGCATTGGCTGAGGATGATGCGGCTCTCGGGCCAACCGATCATCTGGGCCGCCTGCATACTGGTGGTGGCCATCAGCAAGGCGTTCGGGTCGGCGTTGCCGATGTCCTCGCTCGCCAGGATCACCATGCGCCGCGCAATGAACATCGGGTCCTCGCCACCTTCCACCATCCGCGCAAGCCAATAGACCGCAGCGTTGGGATCGCTGCCGCGAAGGCTTTTGATGAAGGCGCTCACGATATCGTAGTGCTGCTCGCCCTGCTTGTCATACCGGGCCGCATTGCTCTGCACCACTTCCATCACCAAGGCATCGGTGATCACCACCTCGGTGCTCTGCGATAGAGCTGCCTTCACGCACAGCTCGAAGGTGTTGAGCAACCGTCGCGCATCGCCGCCACTGGCGCGCATCAACGCATCGATCTGCTTCAGTTCGATCGACATGCCGCGCAATTCCTCATCCGTGGTCATGGCCCGTTGAAGAAGGTTGAGCAGCTCCTCTTCATGCAGCGGACGAAGCGTGTACACCTGACAGCGGGAGAGGAGGGCCCCGATCACCTCGAAGCTGGGGTTCTCCGTAGTGGCCCCGATCAGCGTGATGGTTCCTTTCTCGACCGCACCGAGCAAGCTGTCCTGCTGGGCCTTGCTGAAACGGTGGATCTCGTCAATAAAGAGCACGGCGCTCCGGGCAAAGAGCCCTTTGCCACCGGCCTGTTCGATCACTTCGCGTACATCCTTCACACCGCTGCTGATGGCGCTGAGGGTGAAAAAAGGTCGCTGGAGCCGCTCGGCGATGAGCCGTGCCAGGGTGGTCTTGCCCACGCCCGGTGGACCCCAAAGGATCATGCTGGGCAGCATGCCGCTGCTCAAGGCCTTACGCAGAATGCCTTCGGCACCCACCAAGTGTTCCTGGCCCACCACCTGGTCCAGGTCGCGGGGGCGCATCCGTTCGGCAAGGGGGGCGTGCTCCACGGCGCGAAGTTACCCGACCGGGCCGCCACCCCGAACGCGAAAGCCCCCTTCCACTTCGGAAGGGGGCTTCGCTTGCGCTTGGGTCAGGGTCAGCGCGTACTGATCAGTCGATCGTGGGCCACCACCTTGGAGCCTGTCATGCGCAGCAGGTAGCTGCCGAAGGCCTGCTCAGGTTCCGTGAAGGTGAAGGTCCGTTCCTCGTTCGCTTGGAGCGAGCCGCGATACAGCTGAGTGAGCAGACGTCCATCGGGAGCCACCACTTCCAAGGTCACCTCGTCGGCCACAGGGCTGCTGATGGTGATGCGGGTGTGGTAGGCGAAGGGGTTCGGAGCGACCGCGATGCGGCCGATACGGACCGGTTCGATCTTCCCGCATCCTTCCAAGATCTGCTGCACCAACGTGGAGGTGTTGCCACAGTCATCAGTGGCCGTCCAGGTGCGCACATGCAGCACGCTGCCGTTCAGGTTCTCCGTGCTGGTCTCCTCGTAGGTGATGGTCACATCATCGTCGCAGTTGTCCTGCACCTTGCACTCCTCGGCCGCAGGTACTTCACCACAGGGAGCTTTGGTCGTGAACGCTTCGCATTCGAAGACCGGTGCTTGGGTGTCCTCCACTTCGATGATCTGCTGGGCGAAGGCGGTGTTGCCACAGCCATCGGTAGCGGTCCAAGTACGCAGGATCGTGTACTTGCATGCGCTTTCCTCCTCGCTCTGCTGGATCTCTTCCGTGAAGGTCACGGGGGAAGCACCGGAGCAATCATCCACGGCGGTCACTTCAGCCGCACGGGGCACATCGTCGCACTGCACCAACAGGTCCGCAGGGGTCCCTTCCAGCGTCGGCGGCAGATCGTCCACTACATGGATGGTCTGGATGCCGTAGCCTACGTTGCCACAGTCGTCAATGGCCCACCAGATGCGCTCGATCGTGTAGGTGCCAGGGCAGGGGCCCTCGTTCACCTTGTCCTCGGGGTACACCGGCTGATAGCTCTTGCAAGCATCCTCCGCCCACACACCACCGTCGAATTCCGGGATCTGCGTACACGATACGGTGATGTCGTCAGGGATGCCCATGACCACCGGAGCCTGGGTGTCGATGATGGTGATGGTCTGCACGCAGGTGGCTGTGTCGCCAGCGGCATCAGCCACGGTCCACGTGCGGCTCAGGATGATGGGGCAGGTGCCGGTGTAGTCATCCACGTAGCTGTAGTAGTTCACCTCGGGGCACTTCTCGTCCTTGCGGAGGATCGGTACGCCGACGTAGAGCGCATCCAGCGCGGAGCCACATTCCACCGTAGTGTCAGGACCGCAGCTCAGGATCAGGGGCTCTTCACATTCATCACACTCCGGCGTGGTCACCTCAGCATCCAAGAGGGTCACACAGCCGTTCTCGCCGGTCACGGTGAAGGTGTAGATACCGGCCTCGAACACCACAGGGGCAAGATCCAGGCTCTGGAAGTTGTTCGGTCCGGTCCATTCACCTTCCGCGCCGATCGTCTGGATCGACCCGATCACAGGCAGGCCTGTTCCATCGCAAGGCAGCATGCCACCGGCCACTGAAGCCTGCGGAGCGTTCGTGTCCTCGGAGACCGTCGTGTTCACTGAGTTCGTGCAGCCATTCGCGGCCGTTACGGTCAAGGCGTACATACCCGCCACAGAGGTCGTAGGGTTCTCATCGTTACTGAAGAAGCCGTTCGGACCGGTCCAAGCGAAGCTCACACCGGGGCTGCCGAAGCCGTCCAAGGTCACCATGGTGTTCGAACAGTTGATCACGCCACCGAAGGCATCTACGGCAGGGATCTCTACGTCCTGGTCCACGGTCGCAGTGGCCGTGCTGGTGCAACCGTTCGCTCCCAGTACGGTCAGCGTGTAGGTGCCCGCTTCGGTAACCGCCACGTTCTGCGCCTGACTGGTGAAGTTGTTGGGTCCGCTCCAGCTGTAGGTGCCGTTGCCGCTGCCCATCAGGATCACGCTGCTGTTCTCACAGGTGATGGTTCCACCGGATGCTTGCGCACCTGGCAGTTGAGCATCTTCATCCACGATCGCGTTGGCCTGGCTGGTGCAGCCGTTGCTACCGGTGACAGTGAGGATGTAGGTACCTGCTGTGTTGACGGTCGGGTTCTGCAGAATGCTGCTGAATCCAGGACCGCTCCAGCTGAAGGTGCCGTTGCCACTACCGATCAGCATGACCGTAGTGTTCGTGCAAGTAAGGGTGCCACCTTGAGCCTGCGCACCGGGCAGTTCGTCGTCCTGACCAACAACCGCGTTGGCCTGGCTGGTGCAGCCGTTGCTTCCGGTGACGGTCAGGGTGTAGGTACCTGCCGCGTTCACCGTTGGGTTCTGGTCCTGGCTGGTGAAGCCGTTGGGGCCGCTCCAGCTGAAGGTTCCGTTACCGCTGCCGCTGAGCTGCACGCTGGTGGTGTTGCAGGTGAGGGTTCCGCCGCTGGCCTGTGCGCCTGGGGCTTCGTCGTTCAGTTCAACAACTGCGTTGGCCTGGCTGGTGCAACCGTTGCTGCCGGTGACGGTGAGGGTGTAAGTGCCCGCAGCGTTCACGGTCGGGTTCTGGTCCTGACTGGTGAAGTTGTTGGGCCCGCTCCAGCCGAAGGTGCCGTTGCCGCTGCCGGTCAGTTGCACGCTGGTGGTGTTGCAGGTGAGGGTTCCGCCGTTGGCTTGCGCTCCTGGCAGTTCTTCATCCTGACCAACAACCGCGCTGGCCTGGCTGGTGCAGCCGTTGCTGCCGGTGACGGTGAGGGTGTAAGTGCCCGCAGCGTTCACGGTCGGGTTCTGGTCCTGACTGGTGAAGTTGTTGGGACCGGTCCAGCTGAAGGTGCCGTTGCCGCTGCCGGTCAGTTGCACGCTGGTGGTGTTGCAGGTGAGGGTTCCGCCGTTGGCTTGCGCTCCTGGCAGTTCTTCATCCTGACCAACAACCGCGCTGGCCTGGCTGGTGCAACCGTTGCTGCCGGTGACGGTGAGGGTGTAGGTACCTGCCGTGTTCACCGTTGGGTTCTGGTCCTGGCTCGTGAAGTTGTTGGGCCCGCTCCAGCTGAAGGTGCCGTTGCCGCTGCCGGTCAGTTGCACGCTGGTGGTATTGCAGGTGAGGGTACCGCCGTTGGCTTGCGCTCCGGGTACTTCATCGTCGAGATCAACAATTGCGCTGGCCTGACTGGTGCAGCCGTTGCTGCCAGTGACGGTGAGGGTGTAGGTACCTGCCGTGTTCACCGTTGGGTTCTGGTCCTGGCTCGTGAAGTTGTTGGGGCCGCTCCAGCTGAAGGAGCCGTTGCCGCTACCGCTGAGCTGAACGCTCGTGGTGTTGCATGTAAGAGTGCCGCCGTTGGCTTGTGCGCCTGGGGCTTCATCGTCGAGACCAACAACCGCGTTGGCCTGGCTGGTGCAACCATTGCTACCGGTGACGGTGAGGGTGTAGGTACCTGCCGCGTTCACCGTCGGGTTCTGGTCCTGACTGGTGAAGTTGTTGGGCCCGCTCCAGCTGTAGGTTCCGTTGCCGCTACCGCTGAGCTGCACGCTGGTGGTGTTGCAGGTGAGGGTTCCGCCGTTGGCCTGTGCGGCTGGGGCTTCGTCGTCCTGACCAACAACCGCGTTGGCCTGGCTGGTGCAGCCGTTGCTACCGGTGACCGTGAGGGTGTAAGTACCTGCCGCGTTCACCGTTGGGTTCTGGTCCTGGCTCGTGAAGTTGTTGGGTCCGGTCCAGCTGAAGGTGCCGTTGCCGCTACCGCTGAGCAGCACGCTGGTGGTATTGCAGGTGAGGGTTCCGCCTTGAGCTTGTGCTCCTGGCAGTTCGTCATCCAGTTCAACAACCGCGCTGGCCTGGCTGGTGCAGCCGTTGCTTCCGGTGACGGTGAGGGTGTAGGTACCTGCCGCGTTCACCGTCGGGTTCTGGTCCTGACTGGTGAAGTTGTTGGGACCGCTCCAGCTGAAGGTGCCGTTGCCGTTACCGGTCAGTTGCACGCTGGTGGTGTTACAGGTGAGGGTTCCGCCGTTGGCTTGCGCGACGGGTGCTTCATCGTCGAGACCTACAATTGCGCTGGCCTGGCTGGTGCAGCCGTTGCTACCGGTGACGGTGAGGGTGTAGGTACCTGCCGCGTTCACGGTGGGGTTCTGGTCCTGACTGGTGAAGTTGTTGGGTCCGCTCCAGCTGAAAGTGCCGTTGCCGCTACCGCTGAGCTGCACGCTGGTGGTGGTGCAGGTGAGGGTTCCGCCGTTGGCCTGTGCGCCTGGGGCTTCGTCGTCGAGACCAACAACTGCGTTTGCCTGGCTGGTGCAACCGTTGCTGCCTGTGACAGTGAGGGTGTAGGTACCTGCCGCGCTCACGGTCGGGTTCTGGTCCTGGCTGGTGAAGTTGTTGGGCCCGGTCCAGCTGTAGGAGCCGTTGCCGCTGCCGCTGAGCATCACGCTCGTAGTGTTACAAGTGAGGGTTCCGCCGTTGGCCTGTGCTCCGGGAGGAGTGGTATTCACTGTTACGGAAACAGCATCTGTGCTCGTGCAGCCCGATCCATCAGCGGTCACGGTCAGCGTATAGGTGCCTGCGAGTGAAACGCTGGGGTTCTGTGCGTTGCTGGTGAAGTTGTTAGGGCCTGTCCAGCTGAAGGACACGTTCTGCGTGTTCGAGGAACCGTTTAGCTGGATGGAGGGACCATTGAGACAGTTGATCTCGACGTCCGAACCCGCGTTGGCTCCGGGCTGCGTGGTGCCGTTCACTTGGAAAGGCAGGTTCACCGTGCATTGGTTCGCATCGGTGATCGTTACGCTGTACTGTCCGGGAATGAGGCCTGTAGCGTTCGGGCCGACCTGTCCATCGCTCCAGAGGTAACTGTATCCGGCAGTGCCGCCTGATGGGTTTGCGTTCGCGGCTCCGTTGGAATTGCCGCAGGTAGCGTTGGTCACGTTCACGTTACCGCCCAATGGAGCGGGTTGACCCACCATGAAGTTCCCCGTCGCGCTGCACTGGTTCGCGTCAGTAACGGTCACGCTGTATTGGCCAGCGGCTAGGCCAGTGGCCGTAGCGCCTGTCTGCCCATTGCTCCACAGATAGGTGAAGGGACCCTCGCCATCGCTGGTCGCGGTAATGGAGCCAGTGGCGGTACCGCTGCACAATGCGTTGGTCACGGTGCCATCCACGCTCACGAGTTTCACGGTCACCACCTGATCGGCGGCGCCTGCAAGTACACAAGCGTCACCACCGATGATCCGCCGGATGAAGGTCTTCTGTGTTACCGAACCGATCAGTGAGCCATCCAGGTTCTGTGAGGTAGCACCGCTGATGTTGCCCCAGTTCACACTGTCCGTGCTGATCTGCCATTGGTAGGTGACACCGCCGCCGAGGGAGGGGTAGGTCGAAGCGCTGTTGTTCCGAACGATCGTGGGCAGCGTATAGGTCGAAGCACTGCCGGTGATGTCCCCAGGGACCGTTCCAGCGCACACGCTCTGGTTGCCGGTGATGGTGTTGTTCAGCAGGTCGGGAGGGTTGGCCCACACCACGAGTCCGGGTTCATAGCGGCTGGTGGAGCTGGTCTTCGTGGTGTTCAGGGCGCCTTGCGTGAGCGGAATGTTGTTGCTCTGTGCGGTAACAATGGTGTAGATGCGGCAGTTGCTGAACTTGATACCACGTTCGCCCACAGGGTCATAATCATCCGCTGTTCCGCCGTAGTAAGTGCTGAACTGGAGTGCGCTCAGGTCCGCGCTCAGCTTCAGGAACACCTTGTCGTTGCTGCCCTGGTTGGTGCTTTGAAGCGGTGTGTTCGGCGAGGCCGATACAGGGAAGTTGGTGCTGTTGGTGTAGCCGAACACGAACACGTCGTTGTTCAGGTCCGTATTCAGACCCATCATGTTCACCTCGTTGTTGGTGCCGCCGATGTACGTGCCGGCGATGAAGGTCTGGTCCACGCCCATGCGCGCCACGTAGAAGTCGTTGCTACCGTTCGGGCTGGTGTCCAGCACACCGGAACCGGAGATGTTCGCTGCGTTCAACCCGGTGGTCACACCGCCCAGATACACTTCGCTGTGCGCGGTGTTGAACTCCATGCACAGCAAGCTCGCGCTTTGGCTGGTGGCCGAGGAGAAGTAGGACGACCAGGTGGTGGAACCAGCGCCGGTCAGGCGTTGTAGGAATCCGGCCGAAGAACCACCGCGTGTGGCTTGCCGTGGGCTTACCGTCGGGAAGTTGGTGCTGGAGGTATTACCGCCCACGAACAGATCACCGGTGGTGGGTTCGTGAAGCATGATGCTGGCCCGGTCCGCGCTGGACCCACCGTAGTTGCGCATCCACACGAGGGAGGAGAGGTCCTGGTTGATGCGGAACACGAAAGCATCCGAGCTACCATTGTTCGTGTTGCTGGCGCCGCTGCCTGCGTTCAGCGTGAGCAAGTTGGTACTGGTGGTGCTGCCGCACACGAACACGTCGCCGTTGGTGGCGATCCGCACGTCGAAGTTGTCATCGGCACCATTACCACCAACGACCGCAGCTTTGATGCCGGTGCCTGCGGTGTTGATCTTCAACACGAACACATCGATATCGGATTGTGCCTGTTGGTTGAGGCTGCTGCCGCTGAACCCGGTACCGCCGAGCAAAGGGAAGTCCGTGCTGCTTGTCTGGCCGGTGATGTAGAGGTTGCCGTCCGGCCCTTGTTCCATGGCGTAGGGGTTGTCGTCACCGCTACCACCGATGTAGGTCTGCCACACACGCGTTCCAGCACCGCCCACCGTAGCGGGTTCCAGGTACTTGCCCACGATCATCTCCAGGTTGCCGTTCGCGGTCACATCGAATGCGCCGACCGTGATGTTGTCCGTGGTACCAACCACACGGGCCACCACGTAGATGGCACCGTCGCTGGGGTCCACCCAGATGGCGTGGCCGTGGTTGTCACCGGAGCTGTTCGTGTTCACCCAGGTGGCCCAACGCATGGCGATGGGGTCGATCACCAAAGGCTGCGTGCGGTCGTAGTTGCCGAGCGTGAAGCCCAGTACGTTACTGTTGCTCACCTTGTAGCTTGCTGTAACCGGTACTTCGCGGCCGTTGATGCGTTGATACACAACAGGAGCAGGGTAGGTCATGTCGCCCAGGCTGGTCGGCATCACGAGCTCGCCCTTGTCATTCACGCGCAGACGCTCAATGCCTTTCAGTTCAATGGCGATCTCGCGCGGGTCGCTGCCCGGCATGCAGAGGATGTCGTATTCCAAGGAACCGTCGGCGGCCGGGTAGTAGCGTACGTCGGTGTTGCGGTACACGCCGGTGTACCAAACCTCTTGGTAGCTGTGCACATCAGAGGCCTGTCCGCGTCCGGTGAAGTAGTTGTTCACCTCTTCGTGCGCATCGCGGCTTTCGATCCGCATGGCGTTGGAAGTGTTCAGGAAGTGCATCATCCAACCGTGACCCTTCTCACGCCACACCAAGGGGCGTACGGGTCGGCCATCATGCATCTCCTGTTCGATACGAATACCTTCTTCCTGCCGCTGACGTACAGCTTCCGCGTCGTAAGCCTTCATCACCATGCCCTCCCGAGTGGCCAGTGCCTGGCCCAACGGGAACTCGGCCTTGAACAGCACACCATCGGAGAACTGACCCTTGTTCTCGATGAACTCGATCCGTTGGTCGTGATCGTGCAGCAGTGCATCGATCGCGGCGTGATCGGGGGTGGCCGATGTTGTGGATCGCTGGGCGAACAAGTTCGGACCGGCCAACAACAGGCCGATCGCCAGCGGTCTCCAGGACAGTGCCCTGTGGAGTATCGAACGCTTCATGTTCAAGGGAGGTTGGTTGGTTTTCGAGGGATGGAGGAGGACCGATCAGATCACCGAAGGGCTGAAGAGCAGCAGCATGGCCGCAATGCAGGCCAAGCACCAGAACTCAGGGTCAAGAAGCTCGCGGCGGAGCGGAGGGGGCAGCAGACCGATCGATCGGTCCAACCAGGGGAGGTGCTTCAGGTCCTTCATTGCTGGGCGTACGGTCCAAGTAGCCAGGTCAACGGAGGGGCGAGCAGGTGCAAAGCAAGGGTCATCGCCTTGCGGTTGTCAAGTTTCGTCGCTTCAAAACAGGCTTTCGTCGACATTTTTAGGGTGTCGACGAGGAGCGGGTCGGCGCAGTCCGTACTGTCTGTTGGGCCAAGGGTCCAGTGTCGGTCTCTTCGCATGTGCCGGTGCGTGAGGGAGCGCGCACCGGTACGAACTGCTGCATTGACGCGGGTTCCCTTGGGGGGTGTTCAAAACTTCTTGCCGAAATATTTGGCGATCTGCCGGTCGCGATGCTTAATTGTCCGTCGAATGTCTGACAGGAATACCGTCAATCAAGAAAGTCGCCACTGAACCGCACATGATCGAGCACCGGAGCTGAGGGTGCATCAGAAGGCAACACGGACCAACTACGTAACGCAAAAACCACAATACCATGGCTAACGAGGTGAACAAGGAGAAGCTGAAAGCCCTTCAGCTCACGATGGACAAGATGGAGAAGACCTTTGGTAAGGGTGCCATCATGCGCATGGGAGATGATGCCATCGAACAGGTGGAGGTGATCCCTTCCGGATCCATTGGCCTCGATCTGGCCTTGGGTGTGGGTGGTTATCCCAAAGGCCGTGTCGTCGAGATCTTCGGACCGGAGAGCAGTGGTAAGACCACCTTGGCCATCCATGCCATTGCAGAAGTGCAAAAGAAAGGGGGTATCGCCGCCATCATCGATGCGGAACACGCCTTCGATCGCTTCTATGCGGAGTCGCTCGGCGTGGACACACAGAACCTGCTGATCAGCCAGCCTGACAACGGTGAACAAGGCCTTGAGATCGCGGACAACTTGATCCGCTCCGGTGCCATTGACCTGCTCGTGATCGATAGCGTTGCGGCCCTTACGCCACGTGCAGAGATCGAAGGAGAGATGGGAGATAGCGCGGTGGGCATGCAGGCCCGCCTGATGAGCAAGGCTTTGCGGAAGCTCACCGGTACCATCAGTAAGACAGGTTGCTGCTGCATCTTCATCAACCAGCTGCGGGAGAAGATCGGCGTGATGTTCGGCAACCCCGAGACCACCACCGGCGGTAACGCGCTGAAGTTCTACGCCAGCATCCGCCTCGACATTCGTCGTGCCACGCAGATCAAGGACGGCGAAACCGCAGTGGGTAACCGCACCAAGGTGAAAGTGGTGAAGAACAAGGTCGCCCCACCGTTCCGAAAGGCCGAGTTCGACATCCTCTTCGGCAAAGGGATCAGCAAGACCGGCGAGATCATCGACATGGGTGTGGAAATGGGCCTCATCAAGAAGAGCGGCAGTTGGTTCTCCTATCAGGACAACAAGCTGGGCCAAGGCCGTGATGCCGTGCGCCAATTGCTGGACGATAACATCGAGCTCTGCGAGGAGCTTGAGAACAAGATCAAGGAGGCCGTCGCACAAGGAGCGGCGGTGCCTACCGAGTAACGGTACTCCCAGCTTCTTTGCCAGGGTTTACTTTGGGGTCCCGATGTCTGAAGCATCGGGACCCCGCTTTTTTCAGAACCATGGTCATCCGCGCACTTCTGGTCCTTACTTCCTGTACGTTGTTGATGGCCTGCAATGAGCCGCCGGCCGCGACCCTCTCGCCAACCACTTCACCGGTTGACAGTGTGGCGCTCGCCATCCGTTCCGTTGAGCAGCGCATCGTAAGTAGCCCGGGTGATGCTGCCTTGTATGTGGAGCGCGCCAAGCTCTACATGAGCATCGATAGCTTGAAGCTTGCCATCAACGACGTGCAGCGCGCCGTGGCCTTGGATAGCAACGATGTAGAGAAGCGCATCCTTCTAGGGAACCTGTACTACACCACCGTGCAGGTGGACAAGGCCACCACCCAGTTCGATCGGGCCCTTGCGTTGGACCAGGAGAACACAGAGGCCTTGTTGAAGCTCGCAGAGATCAAGCTGGTGCTGCGTGACCACAACGGAAGCCTGGAACTGGTGAACAAGGCCTTGAGGAAGGATCCCAATCTTGCCAAGGGCTATTACCTCAAAGGCTGGGTCTACATGGAGATGGGCGACACGGCCACGGCCATCAGCAGTTACCGCACCGCCACTGAACAGGATCCACAGGACTATCAGAGCTTCCTGCAACTGGGGTTGTTGAGCGCCGGGCAGGATGACCCATTGGCGCTTCAGTACCTGAACACGGCCATCGAGCTGCGACCCTATAGCGTTGAGGCTCACTATGCCAAGGCGATGTTCGCGCAGGAGCACGGTAAGGACAGCCTCGCGCTCGATACCTACGCGCGGATCATGGCCATCGATAGCAACAACGCCCTGGCGCCATACAACAGCGGCTACGTTCGCATGGAGCACCTGAACGATCCCGGGCGAGCGAAGGCCGACTTCAGCAAGGCGATCGCGCTCAACACCAACTATTATCCAGCATGGTACAATCGGGGTGTGGCCATGGAACGGACCGGTCAGTTGGACAGCGCTGCCGCCAACTACCAGATCGCCCTACGCATTGAGCCCGGTTTCACGGATGCTGCGGTGGCCTTGGACCGACTGGCCAAGCAAGGTGTTCGGATCAAGATGGCGCGAACGACCAAGTGACACCGAACGGAAAAGCCCCCCGCTAAGCGGAGGGCCATCCTTGGGGTGGAGCGAAAGGGAGTCGAACCCTCGACCTCGTCATTGCGAACGACGCGCTCTAGCCAACTGAGCTACCGCCCCGGTACCGCTGCAAATATGGCACGCGTCCGACTTATACCGGCAGCCCGTATTCCTGCCGTACCTGCACATCGCTCAGGGTGATGAAACTGTAGATACCCAAGCCCAAGCCGAAGGGAACGTTCAAGCAGTTCAAGGCGGCGGTCACGAAACTGAGGGTGCGTCCCCTGCGGACCGAGATGTTGTAGCCGCTCAGAATGTTGAGAATGCCCCAGATCTCCATGAAGATGAACAGGACCCAACCAAGCGTCTGAAGGAAACCTCCAAGCCACACCGGAGGAGGGTCGTTCGACTGTTCGGCAAGCCAGTCGCTGCTCAGGAATCCACCGACCAACACGATCGAGAGCATGACCAAGCCGCCGATGCAGATCAATGTGCCGAAGACATAGTGGAGCACGCTGAGGGTGGAGAGGTGGTGTTTCATGCCGTGAAGATCGTTCGGATCAAGATGGCTTCCCCGCTTTCTTGAGGAACGGACCGGGACAAGGCCGAATGGTATCGCCAGCCACCAAAGAGAAAGCCCCTGCTTTCCAGCAGGGGCTTTCTCTTTGGTCCGTGTACCGGAAAGGTTCCGTTACTCGTTGTCGTCGTTGCCGATGTTCACACCCAGCGTAAGGCCGTATGTGATGTACCGGCTGTCGATGTCCTTCACCACGATCACGTCGTTGTCGAACACCCTGCTGAGGCCGAAGCTCACGCTTGGTTCGAGGCTGATCAGCCCCATGTCGAAGCCCAGGGCCGCGTCGATGTTCCAGATGCCCTTGTTGAACGCACCGTCATCGTAGCTGATGTCATCACCCTTCACATCGGTGCTCAGCAGCACGTCATACGTGGGACCCACGGCGAAGCGCATGTCGAACTGGTACGTGTCGATGATCCGATAGCCGACCATGGCCTTCAGTTTCAGGTTCGTGCGCACCAGGTTGTCCTCGAAGGCGATCGTATCGCCCGTGGCGCTCACCACCGTTGTGTTGCGACCGAAGAAGGCACCGGGTTGCAGGTAAAGACGGTCGCCGAAGCGAAGGTCCGCGCCGAGCTGCCAGCCTGCGGCACCCTTGTATTTCACCCCGGGGGAAGGGTTGGTGAGGTTCTGATAGGTCAGGCCCGCTTGCGGGTTCACTTGGAATTGGGCCATCGCGGCCGTGCCACACACGCTGCCCACCAACAGGGCGAAGAGTTGCTTTTTCATGGTTGCGATCAGTTGATCTGGCCGCGAAGTTCCAATCTGTATGCCAATGTTGGAAATGTGAGCATTCCCGGCCGTTCCATCCCATCGTACCCTTCAATGGTCCATGGTGGTGGAGCATCCGTCGGATCACCTATCATGGTGTTCAGTTACCACCTAGCTTTCCGGTCCAACCTGCAGAACATGATCCGGAACGCTACGCTCTCCTCGCTGCTTCTTCTCGCATTCAGTTCAGCCAACGCCCAATCCGATTGCGGCGCAGGGCGCTACACCGACCCCCTCTATTTCGACAGCGTCAGCGTGCTGTCGGGTGTGGTCTATGGCGCCAACAACGGGGTCAATGGTCAGCCGCAAACATTGCTGCTCGATGTGTATCAGCCGGTAGGTGATACCTACCAGGACCGTCCGGTGGTGATCGTCGCCTTTGGAGGTTCCTTCATCGCTGGCACACGGCAGGATGTGGCCGAACTGTGCCTGGCCTTCGCTCACCGTGGTTACGTGGCCATCGCACCGGACTACCGTGTCGGCTTCTTCTTTCCCACGGAGGCCACCACCACCCGAGCCGTGGTGCGTTCCATGCACGACCTCAAGGCCTGCGTCCGTTTCCTGCGGAAGACCGTGGCAGAGGATGGTGATCCCTATGGCATTGACGCGGACCGCATCATTGTTGGCGGTGTGAGCGCCGGGGCCATCGGAGCACTGCATTGCACCTACCTCGACCAATCGTCCGAGATCCCGCCCATCCTGTTCGGTGATACCGCCACCACAGGTGGAGTGGAGGGCTTGAGCGGTTCGCCCGGATACAGCAGTGATGTGCTGGCTTGCTACAGCATGAGCGGCGCCATTGGAGATACGACCTGGTTCCAAGCCGGCGATCAACCCCTGTGCAGCATTCACGAGGTGCAGGACGGCGTGGTGCCTTATGGGACCATGGAGGTAAGCGTGGTCGGCATCCCCACAGGTCTCATGGCCTCCGGATCAGGTGATATCCATCCGCGCTTCGACCACCTGGGCATCCCCAACTGCTTCTTGAGCTACCCAGGCAATGGGCACGTGGGTTACCTCACCTCCGATCCCGTGAACAGCGTGGAGTTCGTGGCCCAGTTCTGTGCGAACATGGTCTGTGGGGTCACGCCTACGTGCGGAACACTTTACGTTGCGGTACCGGAGAACGCCAACCCCACGTTGACCGCCTTCCCGAACCCCACCACGGGCCAGGTGACCGTTCGCCTCGACGAAGCATCGAACGTATCGATCCTGGCGGCGGATGGTCGCTGCGTGAAACGCCTTCGCCTCGGTGCCGGTGCGTCCACCATCGATCTGCAGGACCTGCCTGACGGCCTCTACATCCTGCGTACAGAAGGCGATCGCCCATCCGTAGTGCGTGTGGTCAGATCCACGGAGTAGAACGCTGCTTCGTTCTCTTTGAAGGCCCTCGGCAAAACCCGGGGGCTTTCGCTTTACAGCCCAACACGCCGCATGAACCCGCTCTGGGGCGAGCGGAAACGAATGCCCACAGCGAAGCGCACGGTGGTGTAGCTCGTGCCCAAGCGCACTTCCTCGGTCACATCTCCGGAGTTGACGTAGGAGGCAAGGGTGAGGCCGGCGTACCATTTCGAGCCATTGTAGCCGAGCCCAGCGCGGAATTCGTTCACACTGCATCCGACCCAGTCGCTGGATTGTTCCGTTGTGCCCACGGGGCGGATCGCGATACGCTGGACACCCAAACCAGGCAGCAACAACAGGTTGATGTAGCCCTTGCCCCAGAAGGTGAACGTATGTGTGTAGCCGGCCTTCACAGCGAGGATGTAGCGTTGAAGCCGGTCGAACTGCACATCCGCCGCATAGTTGACCGCCTGGTATTCCGGCACCACACTTCCTTCCGCTGTGATCCGTGAGTACCAGAAACTTCCGCCGACCACGGCCGTGCCCGCACTGCGGCGCTGTCGCTCGATCTGGCTCGTTGCCGCCTTCTGCGAGAACCGATGCCGCTTGTTGAAGCCGTAGTTCGCCGTGGCCATGAACGTGCTGCTTTCCAGATCGCTGCGTGTGGGGTAGGGGTCGCCTGGCACCCAGGTGCTATCCACCTTCAACGGGTCCTCGGCATAGAAGCCCTTGCTGGTGTTCCAGATGGCACGCATCCACAGGTGCCGCCCGGTGGCCCCGAGCCCGAACGTGCGCGACTCACTTACCCCTTTCGCTGGGTCCACGGGATCCAGCTTCGGCGCAGCGAAGGTGGCTTCAACAGAGAACCAGTTCAGGTCAACGGCGAACCCATATTGCACGGCCGAGTTGGTGGAATAGGATAGCGAGCCGCCTTGCTTGTCCTCGATGTCCACGCCGAAGTTCTGGTTATAGACCACGCCGCTCACCACCAACGAGTTGCGGAAGCGAAGCACGTAGCTGGAGTCGTACTTCGCTGGTGCCAGACTATCCTCGAACAGGAGCTTGTGCACCTTGTCCGTGAGCTGCGCGTGCGCCGTGAAGCCGAACAGAACGAAGAGCAGCACTGACCATGCTCGTCCGTTCTGCTTGACCATGGCCTCTTCCTCAGGTTCAGCGTACGAACCGCAGGACACGCTGCCCCACGCGGACGATGTAGGTGCCATTGGTCAAGGTAGGCAGTGCTACCGTACTTGAGGTGAAACGGCCCGACCAGGTGCTCCGTCCCAAGGCATCGAGCACCTCCACTAAGGACCCATCAGGCACGGCGCCCTCCAGATGCAGCACATCGTCAGCGACCCAGAGCCGCAGTGTCGAGGCTTCAACTCCTTCGATACCGGCCGTAGGGCCCCACACGTAAGCCACCCATTCGGGATGGTCGATGTAGGGATTGCGGTTCTGCTGCACAGCGTAGATGGCGTTGTTCCGGTCCACTTCCTTCTGGCTCACGGGATCCTGCGCGTGCCATTGCATCAGCAAGTTGGTGGCCCAGATGTTCAGGTCGCCAGCAGCGATCATGTCGCAGGACCAGCTAGGAACTTGCGGCATGTAACGGGTCATCAGGTAGAAGTAGCCTCTCGCCAGGTCACCCTTGTACTCATCGATGGGTTCGCAGACCGTGTTGGAATAGCCGGGCCAGTTGCTGGGGCCGACCTTCGTTCCGTTGAGCGATACCCAATCCACGCTGCCCACACGACCGTAGGGAAGATCACCGCGATGGCCGTTCACAACGCCATCCGTGGGATAGATGTGGAAGAGGTCCGAGACCGTGGGGACCGTGCTGTTGAACCAGCTCTGCGGAAAACTGTGCTCGCGGTTGTAACAATCGCCCTCATCACTGTACTGGCCGCATTGGTCCGTGCCGAAGGTGAACAGGTAAGGCTCGGCGCCGCTGGGGTTGTCACTGTAAATGTCCCACACCTTGCCGTCCGGGCGATCATCCGTGCTGGGGAAGAAGGACCAGAGCTGTGTGTACTGATAGGCCACATGGTTGTCGATGATGCCGTACAAAGCGGTCTTCAGCGGCTGCCCGGAAAGCCCCAGCGCAGGGTCGTAGTAGCCGGGTGGCGGCTGGCCAAAAGCCAACCCGGCATGGCCGATCACCAAGAGAGAAAGGAGGGAGCGCTGCATGCACCAAAGGTAGACCGCGCACCTTTGCACCATGCGCATCGTGGTGATCGGGGGGGGAGCGGCCGGGTTCTTTGCGGCCATCAGTGCTCGCACGCATCATCCCGGTGCGACCGTTACGCTCGTGGAGAAGAGCGACAAGCTGCTCGCCAAGGTGAGGGTGAGCGGGGGCGGCCGTTGCAACGTAACGCACGCCTGCCCCACCAACAAGGAACTCGCCCGCCACTACCCGCGTGGTGAACGCTTCCTGCGCAAGGCGTTCGAGCAGTTCACCGTGAAGGACACCATCGCCTGGTTCAGGGATCATGGTGTTGAGCTGAAGACCGAAGCGGATGGCCGCATGTTCCCCGTTTCCGATGATTCGGAGACCATCATCGAGGCGTTGCTTGGCGAGGCCGAGCGGCTTGGGGTGAAGGTGCTGCAACGCACACCCGTGAAGCAATTGGAGCGCGTCGAAGACCGCTGGTCGGTCCACACGGAGAAGGAGGTGCTTCCCGCAGAACGGGTCATCATTGCCACCGGGGGCAGTCCCAAGCTCGAAGGCCTGCAATGGCTGGCGGACCTTGGTCATCGCATCGTGCCGCCGGTGCCATCGCTCTTCACCTTCAACCTGCCCAAGGAGCCGCTCCGCGAACTGATGGGCGTGGTGGCGGATCCCGTGCTTGTACGCATCGCAGGCACCAAGCTTGAAAGCACCGGTCCTTTGCTCGTGACGCATTGGGGCTTCAGCGGCCCGGCGGTGTTGAGGCTCAGCGCTTGGGGCGCCCGCGAACTGCAGGCCGCCAACTACACCTTCACTGTGAACGTGAACTGGACCGGGGGACGGAACGAAGAGCTGATCCGCAACGAACTGCAGGCCCTGCGCACCGATCAGGCCAAGCGCAAGCTGAAGAACGCGATCCCCTTCCTACTGCCCGCCCGCATCTGGGAATTCCTGCTCCGCAAGGTGCAGATGGACCCCGAACTGGCGTGCGAGCACCTCGGCCGCAAGGAGCTGAACCGACTGGTGAACGCCTTGACCAATGACGCTTACCACGCCAGCGGCAAGACCACCTTCAAGGAGGAGTTCGTGACCGCAGGTGGCGTTTCGCTGGAGGACGTTGAACCCCGCACCATGCAAAGCCTTGTCGCACCCGGACTGTATTTCGCTGGGGAAGTGCTTGACGTTGATGGCATCACCGGTGGCTTCAACTTCCAAGCCGCTTGGACCACCGGCTGGATCGCAGGGAAGCTGGAAACCCGGACAGGCAGTTGACCTCCGGACTCAGGTCGCTGCGTTGAGCAACAGCGTCGGATCAACGTACCACATCCTTCGCCAGCCATGCGGCCCTTGGCGTGCCTTCCAAGGATGGGGTACGAGCGTCATGATCGTATAGTGCAAATGGGCGGGCTTACCTGCTGCGTTGCCCGTATCGCCGACGGTTCCGATCGCATCGCCTTCGCTGACCCATGTACCTGTGGACGTATGAATGTCCTTCAAGTGAGCGAAGTAGTGCAGCCGCCATTTCGGGCCGAGCACCAGCACCACTTTACCACCGCGGCCCATCACGCCCGTGTACACCACAAGTCCGCCCGTGGCACTGTTCACTGGTGTTCCGGCCTTGGCGAAGATGTCCACGCCCTTGTGTGTCACGCTCTTTCCCCAGGGGTAGTACCAGTAGCTGCGTTGGTCATAGCTCCGCCGGTCAGCGCCCTGCACCGGAAGTTGCCAGCGTTCCGGGATCAACAGTCCGAGCACCATCACAACCACCAAGGTCACGAGCAGGTTCCGCAGGCGGCGTCGCATGATGATGGAACGCGGATCGGCGGGTGAAGCTTGCGCGTGCTAGAATCCGATCGAAAAGCCGGTGGCGCCATAGCCCTTCGGCATCACCATCTCCACCGTGCCGATCACCTCCTGGGCGCCGCTGGTGCTGGTGCAACTGTAGGCGTAGCCGTACTGCCAAGTGTCCGTGATGTGCACAGTGAGCGTATCGGTGGGAGAGGTTGCCGGGTCCACTTTCCCATGCGTCACCTTGCGGTCGTAGAGTTGAAAGGTGCATTCATCCAGCCATCGCACCTGGTAGATCAGCTTCAGTCCAGTGGCCTTGTGGTGTTCCTTCTGCGTGTGGCCCCGGCGCAGGGTGCGAATGCCACTGGGTTTGCCGGAGATGACCGACTGCTTGTCCGTGCCGCCTTCCTGAAAAGTGCCGTGCACGAACAACGTGCACGACGGCGATTGACCCTTCGCATGGGCGAAGGCCAGACAGAGCATGAGCAAGGAGAGCAGGCGGGCCATGGATCACTTTCCGTTCCGGATGCCAGTTCGACCATGGCTTTTCGGATCCTCCAACACCATGGTACCAAGCATTTCGCGCGCGCTGAAATTGCTGGTCGCACGAAAGCGGTATCCGTTCTCCCAGGTTTCAAGGATCTGCACGGTTAGCTTATCCGTGGGCGATCCCTGGAACGTGTCCTCTCCGCGTGTCACGCGGCGATCGTAAAGCTCATAGGTGCATTCATCCACCCACCGGACCCGGTATTGGGAGCGGTGACCGTTCTTGCCGATCTCCTTCTGGGTGTTGCCGCGCCGGACCACCTTCATCTCCTCTCCAGCATGATCAGCGGGCAGGAGGAAGGTGCCATAATGGAAGTGCAAGCACGACGGCGACTGAGCTTGGGCCACCGCGAGGGTCAGACAAGCACCGAGCAAGGTCAGCAGGCGGGTCATGGGCTCAGGTTCCGTTCGTAAGAACAATGGCGATGAACAGGGTGGCCAGGCCGACCTTCACCCAGAGCCAATGCTGCATGGCGATCCAGAAGAACGAGTGGTCGGGCTTCACCTCGTGAACTGCTCCGGTCTCCAGGTCTTGGAAGAGCTTGCTGTGCACACTGTTCCATTTGCGCCCGAAGTACTGGTCGATCAAGCCGGATGCCGCCATCGCGGTCCAAACGACGCGCGGATCGCGGAAGCCTGCAACGCCGCAGAGAACGATCGAACCCAGTGCGGTGATGGGCACCAGCCAACCTCGGCCGTTGAAGATGATGAACATGGATCCCGAAAGTAGCGCTTCGGCGAAGCAGTGCGAACGAAAAAGCCCCGGCGCAGAGCCGGGGCTTCTCCAATACCTGAGGTCGTTCGGTTCAGAACGCCGCGATGGTCTCGCTCTTGTAAGCGCCAGAGGTCAGTTTCGCGTGCACTTCCTTGAACGCATCGATGGTGCGTTGCACATCCTCCATGGAGTGCGAGGCGGTGGGGATCAGGCGCAGCAGGATCTCACCTTTGGGGATCACCGGGTACACCACGATGCTGCAGAAGATGCCGTAGTTCTCGCGCAGGTCCACTACCACGTTGGTGGCTTCGGGCACACCGCCTTTCATGTAGACGGGCGTCACGCAGCTGTTCGTCTTGCCGATGTCCAGGCCAGCGTTCGTCAGACCGCTTTGCAGGGCGTTGGTGATGGCCCAGAGCTTCTGGCTCAGTTCGGGCTGCGTGCGGATCATGTCCAGGCGCTTCAGCGCCCCGATCACGATGGGCATGGGCAGGCTCTTGGCGAAGGTCTGGCTGCGCATGTTGTAGCGCATGTACATCATGATGTCCTCCGGACCGCTGATGAAGGCGCCGATGCTGGCCATGGCCTTGGCGAAGGTGCCGAAGTAGATGTCCACCGCGTCCTGCACGCCCTGCGCGTCAGCGGTACCGCGACCGTCGCGGCCCAGCATGCCGAAGCCGTGCGCGTCGTCCACGAAGAGGCGGAAGTTGTACTTCGCCTTGCGCTCCGCGATCTCTTTCAACTTGCCTTGGTCGCCGGCCATGCCGAACACGCCCTCGGTCATCACCAGAATACCGCCGCCGGTGCCTTCCACCAGCTTGCGGGCGCTCTCCAGTTGCTTGTCCAGGCTGTCCATGTCGTTGTGCTGGAACACAAAGCGCTTGCCCATGTGCAGGCGGGCTCCGTCGATCATGCAGGCATGGCACTCGCTGTCGTACACAAGCACGTCGTGGCGGGAGAGGAGGGCCTCAATGGCGCTCATGCAGCCTTGGTAGCCATAGTTCAGCAGGAAGCTGTCCTCTTTGCCCATGAAGGTGCTGAGCTCGTTCTCCAGCTGCTCGTGGTACTTGGTCTGTCCGCTCATCATGCGGGCACCCATGGGGTAGGCCATCCCCCAATCCTTGGCGGCTTGGGCGTCCACGGCGCGTACTTCGGGGTGGTTGGCCAGGCCGAGGTAGTTGTTCAGGCTCCACACCAGCACGGGCTTGCCGCGGAAGTTCATGTGCGCACCCAGTTCACCCTCCAGCTTGGGAAAGCTGAAGTAGCCATGGCTTTGCTTGTGGTGGCGCCCGATGGGGCCCATGTCCTTGCGGATCTTGTCGAAGATGTCGTTCATACGGTGTGCGCCGAACGCTCGGCGGTTTCGGTTGATCGGTTCGTGCGGGGAAAAGCCCCCGGCTTGCAGGCCCGGCAAAAGTAACCAACCGTTCATACCACGTTCACGGAGCCTTACGTTCCTTCCCCCTGCGGATCGTTGATACCTTTGCCGCCCTTCGAAATGACGCGTTCCTCCGGTCCTTCCTTCTCCAGCCTTCGCCTGGCGCAGATTTTTCCCTTGGCGGTGGCCCTGGTCTGGGCCGTGCTGTTCCTAGGCACCGGTGCCCTGCTGCCCGGCTGTAGCGAGTTCAACCACGCCCTCAAGAGCGACAGCCTGGAGTACAAGGTAGAGGTGGCCGAGAAGTACTATGCCAAGGGCGACTACGACCGCTCCCTTCCCTTGTTGGAGGAATTGGCCGCCCTGACCCGGGGCACCGCGCGCAGCGAGCGCATCAACTACATGCATGCCAAGACCATCTACGGCATGAAGGACTACATCCTGGGCGGCTACTACCTGGACCACTTCGCCAAGACCTTCCCCACGAGCCAGTATGCCGAGGAATGCACCTTCCTCAGCGCCATGTGCTACTACAAGAACAGTCCGGAGTGGGAATTGGACCAAACGGACACCGAGGCGGCCATCGACCAGCTCCAGCTTTTCCTGGCCTACTATCCGGAGACCAACCTGAAGGACAGCTGCAACACCCTGATCGACGGGCTGCGGTCGAAGCTGGAAGTGAAGGACTACGCTGCCGCGAAGCAGTATTTCACCCTGCGGAACTACGAAAGCGCCCGGGTGGCCCTGACCAACTTCGTGCGGAAGTGGCCCAACAGCATCTACCGGGAGGATGCGCTCTTCACCGTGCTGGAGTCCGACCACGATCTGGCCATGAACAGCGTGGATGTGAAGAAAGCACAACGGATCGACGAGGGCATCCGTTCGTTCAATAACTTCGCCGACGCTTTTCCGGAGAGTGGGCGGATGAACGAGGCCCGTCGCCTGCAAGCCGATCTCACCCTCCTTCTCGAACGCCTGAACAACGCACCGAAGCCATGAGCAACACCCACAACATGAATGCCGCCAAGACCACCATCACCCGCGACGTGAAGGACCTGGACATGGAGCTCGGCAACATCTATGAGACGGTGAGCGTGCTGGGCAAGCGTGCCAACCAGATCGCGGTTGAGATCAAGACCGAGCTCAGCGCGAAGCTGGAGGAGTTCGCCGTGACCGGCGAGAACCTCGAAGAGGTTTACGAGAACCGCGAGCAGATCGAGATGAGCAAGCACTACGAGAAGATGCCGAAGCCTTCCGCCCTGGCCATCCAGGAGATGCTCGACGGTAAGATCTACGTGCGCCGCCCCGAAGTGGCCGTCGCCGCTCCCGAGACCAAGTGATCCACCGGGCCGCTCCACGCCGCTGAGCATGGAACACGCGCTGCCACGAAAGATCCTGCTGGGCATCACCGGCGGTATCGCTGCTTACAAGGCCCCTTATCTGGTCCGTGCCCTTGTGAAGGCCGGCGCCGAGGTGCAGGTGGTCATGACCCCTTCGGCCCACGACTTCGTTACGCCGCTCGCGCTGGCCACCGTAAGCAAGCGCCCCGTGCTCAGTGAGCTCTTCGTCCGCGACGGCAGCGGCCGTTGGAACGACCATGTGCACCTGGCCCGCTGGGCGGATGTGATGCTGATCGCCCCAGCCAGTGCCAACACGCTCGGGAAGATGGCCCAGGGGCTGTGCGACAACCTGCTGCTGGCCTGCTACCTCAGTGCCGAATGCCCCGTGTTCGTGGCCCCCGCCATGGACCTGGAGATGTACCGCGACACCGGTGTCCAGGCCAACCTCGGTGCGTTGAAGGAACGGGGTGTGCGCACCATCGGACCCGCCCACGGCGAACTGGCCAGCGGACTGGTCGGCGAGGGCCGGATGACCGAGCCGGACGACATCGTTACCGCGTTGCACATGGCCTTGGTCGGCAGCTCGAAGCTGGCCGGCAAGCGCATCCTGATCACCGCAGGCCCGACACAGGAAGCCATCGACCCGGTGCGCTACATCGGGAACCGAAGCACAGGCAAGATGGGGTTCGCCCTTGCCGAGGAAGCCGCGTGGCGTGGGGCCCACGTGGAACTGGTGACCGGACCCGTGGCGCTGACCACCGACCGCGCAGGCATCACCCGCTCCGATGTGGTCAGCGCTGCGCAGATGGCCGAGGCCTGCAAGACCCGTTTTCCGGATTGTGATGTGGCCATTGCCAGTGCCGCTGTGGCCGACTGGCGCCCTGCCGACCCCGCTGCCAACAAGATGAAGAAGGGCTCCGCTCTGGGGGCGCTTACCTTGGAGCCGACCGAGGACATTCTGGCGTGGATGGGAGGCGTAAAGACGGCCACCCAGTCCCTTGTCGGTTTCGCCTTGGAGACCGATAACGAGATGGCCCACGCAGTAGGCAAGCTTACCCGCAAGAACCTCGACCTCGTGGTGCTCAACTCCCTCCGCGATGCCGGGGCCGGGTTCGGCCACGACACCAACCAGGTGACCCTGCTGACCCGGAACAACGATCCCGAAGCCCTTCCGTTGATGAGCAAGGCCGCTGTGGCCCAACGGATCCTCGACCGCCTCGAAACCCTGCTGCCCGATGCGTAAGCCCTTCCTCCTGCGCCTGTTCTTGGCCTTGGTCCTGCTCCTGCCCCTGATCCCCGGTCAGGCCCAGGAGTTCAACTGCAAGGTGCAGGTGATCGCCCCTCAGATCCAGAGCACGCCCAAGCGCATCTGGCAGAGCATGGAAACGGCCATCGTTCAGCTCATGAACACGCGTCGCTGGACCAACCTGAACTACACCCAACAGGAGCGCATCGATGTCAACTTCCTGCTCACCATCAGCGAGCAGCCTTCCGCGGACCGCTTCAAAGGCACCCTCCAGGTCACCTACTCTCGCCCCGCCTTCAACTCTGACTACTTGAGCCCGGTGTTCGACATTCTCGACAACAACATCGAGTTCCAGTTCCTGGAGAACACGCAGATCGAGTTCAGCCCTGATCGCTTCACCAACAACCTGGCAAGCGTGATCGGCTTCTACGCCTACTTCATCCTTGGGGTGGACGGTGACACCTTCCAGAGCATGGGCGGTTCGGAGTTCTATGCCATCGCCCAGCAGATCGTCAACAACGCCCAGAACACCTCCGAGCCGGGCTGGAAGGCTTTCGAGGAGCAGAAGAACCGCTACTGGCTGCTCGATAACCAGCAGCAGGCCGTGTTCCGCCCCCTGCGCGAGTTCCTCTACAACTACCATATAAATGGCATCGACATCATGGGCAGCGATCCCGCCACGGCCCGCAAGACCATGCTGAGCGCCATCGAGAAGCTCAAGACCGTTCACCAGGCCAAGCCCGCCAGCTACAACATGCAGGTGTTCTTCAACGCGAAAGGCAACGAGATCGTCGAGATCTTCAAGCCCGCCGACCCCGCGGACAAGGTGAAGCTGCTGAACATCGTTCAGGTGATCGACCCGGGCAACATCAGCAAGTACCAGAACATGATGCGCGGCACTTGATGAGCGCAGCTCATCCAATGGAATAAGCCAGCCGCCCGAAAGATCAAGCCAGCAGCCAGTAGCCAAGAGCCAGCAGCTTCCGCAACGCCTTGTCGAACGACTGAATTAGATCCGCATCTTAGGCTGTGATCTTGTTGACGATATTCCCGTCCTCGCTTGAGGGATGAAGCACATGCTGAAGCGCCTGACCATCACCAACTACCTGCTGATCGAAGCCTTGGAGCTCGACCTGTCGGAGGGGCTCACCATCATCACCGGTGAAACGGGCAGTGGCAAGAGCATCCTGATCGGCGCCTTGGGTTTGGCCATGGGTGAACGGGCCGACGCCGGCCTGGCGCGCGATCCCAAGCAGCGTTGCATCATCGAACTGGAGGTGAACGTGCGCGGACTGGGCCTCGAGGCCTGGTGCGAAGCCGCCGAAGTGCCTTTCGAGGAAACCACGATCATCCGCCGCCAACTGGATCCGGGTGGCCGGAGCCGTGCCTTCGTCAACGACACGCCCGTGCGCCTGGAGCAGCTCCGCGAACTCGGTGAACGGCTCGTGCACGTCCATAGCCAGCACCACACTCTGTTGCTGAACGACACGCGCTTCCAGCTCGGGCTGGTGGACCATGCCGCTGGCCAGGCCAAAGGCGTTACGGCCTACCGCGCCGACTTTCGCGCCTGGCGGGCCGTGGCCGATGAGCTTGCCCGCGCCCGTGACGAAGAGGCCCGCTCCCGTGCCGAGCTCGATTTCCTCCAGTTCCAACTCGATGAACTGGATCAGGCCCAACTGAAGGAGGGGGAACAGGAATCCTTGGAACAGGACCTGGCGCGCGCCGAACATGCCGGCGAGATCCAACAAGCCTTGCAAAGCACCGACGCGGCCATTGCTGGTGATGATGGTATGCTCGCTGCACTTTCAACGCTCCGGCAGCAACTGGCGAAGAGCGCCCGGCACGATGCGGCCGTGAACGAACTGCTCACCCGCCTCAACAGCGTCACCATCGAACTGAAGGATATCGGCAGCGAAGCCGAGCGTCTCGCGCTGGGCGTCTCCGTGGATCCCCGTGAGGCCGCGCGCATGCAGGAGCGCCTGGACGTGCTCCTTCGCCTGCAACAGAAGCACCGCGTGAAGGACAGCGTTGCCCTACTGGCCATTCAAGAGGACCTCCGCGGCCGCACCCAACGCATGGGCTCCTTGGCTGACCGCATCACGGAATTGGAAGGGCAGGAGCAGGCCATGCAGCAGAACCTCGGCGCACAGGCCGAGCGCATCAGCGCCGCACGTCGCAAAGTGCTGCCCACCTTGGAGCTGGAAGTGGTCATGGCCTTGCGCAAGCTCGGTATGCCCAATGCCCGCTTCACCATCGATCATCACCTGACCGCCCCCGGACCACAAGGAATCGACGAGGTGCGCGCCCTCTTCAGCGCCAACAAGGACCGCGCACCCGAACCCTTGGACAAGGTGGCCAGTGGCGGTGAATTGAGCCGCGTGATGCTCGCCCTCATCAGCCTCAGCGCCGAAAGCCTTGGCCTTGCCACCGTGATCTTCGACGAGATCGATACCGGCGTGAGCGGCGAAGTGGCGGACCGTGTCGGGGTGCTCATGGCCCAGATGGCCCGCAAACGTCAGGTCATCGCCATCACCCACCTGCCCCAGATCGCCAGCAAGGCCGATGTCCACCTGCTCGTGAGCAAAGATCACGCGGCCGAGGTCGTCACCACCGACATCCGGCCCCTCGCCAGCGAAGAACGCGTGCAGGCCCTCGCCCAGATGCTCAGCGGCAAGAAGACCACCAAGGCGGCGCTGGACAATGCGCGGGAATTGCTAAAGGGGAGGTAGTCGCCCAGGCATCGTGCCGGTGGTAGGATGCAGCCTTCCCCGTCGCGGTGTTCGCTTGATCCGCCCACGCTCACTCGAGATGGCACAAGTGGCCCCCTCGTTCATTCGTTTGGATCGCTTTAGGCAGGAATACTTGTGCTGATAGACCTTGACGGATAGTTTCGGCCGACCTCCAGCTAGCAAGTGAAATGCGTGACCTATGGTTCCTTGTCCCTGCTTTGATCGGAATCGGCTTTCTCTATTTCACCTTCAAACGTGAGGTTCCGCGAGGTGCCGAGATGAACCCCAAGAGGCTCGGGGTAGCATTCATTGTGGCTGCGCTCTTGATGTGGTGGTCGACCGCTATCCTGTTGGTGGAGCAAGAGAAGTTCTACGTCATGTTCAACTTGATGCTTCCTGTGCTGTTCTTCATGGGGGTGGGTTGCCAATTCCCTGGTCAAGGTGACATCGTTGAATTCCGAAGCACGAATGTGGGTTTGAAGGTGTGTACCTGGATCGGCCTGGTCCTGGGCTTCGCACATGCCGGGGGAATGCTGTTCAGCGAGCAGTGGCAGTCGTTTCTGTTCCGCTTCTATTCAGGGCTCGGTATCGGCTAAGGCGCGGCACTGCTTTCGTGGACGGGTCAGAGCGTCCAGCCGAACATCCTGAACGTTGCCGCCGTGTCATCGCTACCAGAGGCCGCTGACTTCAGGAGCATGTGTTGACTTTTCGGGAGGCTGAGGACACGCGGACGGTCAGATGTCCTAGAACATGCCGGGTTCATGTTACGGTTCTGCGGTCGGGTCGCGGTCATTTGATCCGCGTTCCGGCCAATGTTATCAGGGCATTCATGCATTCTGCGAAGTGCGCGATGCACCGCAGAGCTTAGTATGAACCCAGCAGGGTCCTGATGCTATTTCGCCCCGGGAATGAACTGCACTTTTATGTGACCAACTTGAAGGCAAGCCGATGAGATCAGAAAGCGACCTGGATAGGATCTGCGCCAGCAAGTCCGGCCTGACCGTGTCCACCATCGATCTTTTCTGCGGTGCAGGTGGATTTATCGGAACCCTGAAACCCGCGCCCAGAGCGGACCATAAATCGACCAAACCCTGTCATTTTAATCCGGCAAAAGCGACGGGACCTTCGCATCGTCCAAGACCAACAACGCCATGAAACCTTTCCGTCACCTCTATCGGTCGATCATCCGTCATGCCACTTCCGCGTTGGTGAAGATGGCACCGCGTTGGATGCGCGCTGGAACACATGGGTCGGAGATCATCAACGCTTTGTTGTGCACTCGATGGACCTCGTTCGCATACTTCCGTTGCACGCAACCCGGACGCTCGGTTGATCCAGACCTCATTCGTTCGTTGAGGAGCCTTGCACGCGCATGGTTCGTGAAGCCCCGGCCACCGCCTGCTTCATGCCCCGCTCAACCCCAGCACCTGCTCGTCGAGCGCCAGGTGCAGTGTGTAGGAACTAGCTCACTCACCATAACCAACAAGCCGGGTTAAGACCCGAGACTCGAGATGACGCAGCTCATCAAACAGATCACACGACTGAACGCCACCCAGCTGGTGGAAAAGTGCAAGTTCATTGAGGCGCGGATGGATGGGAACCAAGCGTTCCCCGATCCGACCCCGAAGTTGACCGATATCGTGGCAGCGCGCGAAGCGCTGGAGGCCTCGATCACCGGGGCCTTGGACGGAGGCCGCACCGCGGTGGCCATCCGCCGTGTACGGCAGAAGGAGCTGAAGCTCCTGTTGGATCAATTGGCGGGGTATGTGAGCTCCGTGGCCGAAGGGAACGCGTTGGCCATCCTGAGCATGGGTTTCGGTGTGAAGCGGCAAGCCACCCCCGTGGGGGAACTGCTGGCGCCCGCTGACCTCCAGGCCGACATCAGCTCGTTCGCTGGACGCGTGGACCTGCGCTGGAAGACGGTGCGCGGTGCAGTGGCTTACCACCTGTACCTGTGCCGCACCGAACCCAGTGCCACGGCGACCTGGGAACAAGTGGCCGTGAGCACCAAGGCCGCCACGAAGGTGGTCGGGCTCGCTTCCGGTCAAACGTTCTGGTTCCGTGTAGCGGCCATCGGTACCGCCGGTGTCGGACCACTGAGCGAAGTGGCCCATACCCTGGTCCGTTAGGCGGGCGCCACCGGGGGCTTCCTTGGAACGGCACCCCCGGCCGGCACCCGACCTGATGTTACCACCACCACATGCGCGGCGGCCTTACGAAAGTAGGGCCGCCGTCGCGTTCCAGCCGCCGCAAAGGCCATCCGCTCGACCTTATTGCTTAATATATACAAAGTATGTAAGTTCGTGGACCGCAAGAAAGCAGGACATGAGAGTGTGGTTGGTGGGCATGACGGCATTGCTTGGATCAAGTAGTTGGTCCCAGACCCGCCATACGCTCCGCCTGGCCGAGCAGGCGGGCTATGTGGAAGTATCGGTGCTTGATGAACAGGAGGGGCGGACCACGTGGGACCCCGCTCTGGACTATCACTGGTTCCGGGCACAGCAACTTCAAGTGACACGTGGAGGAGCCGGCGGACGGCTGCTCGATGGACCCTACCAAGCCTACTATCCGAATGGGCAAATGCGGGAGGCTGGTTCCTATGCGAAAGGCACACGGAAAGGGGAGTGGCGAACATGGTCCAGTACCGGGGAACTGACCGCTTCGGTGACCTGGAAAGCGGGACGCCTCCATGGGGACTCCATCGGCTATGCCAAGGGTGCCGTGGTGCGGGAGGTCGTCTACCGGAATGGCAAGCTCAGGAAGCAACGCGTGCCACAGCCCGAAAAGGCCCCGGTAAAGACCAAGCCTATCAAAGTCCGTAAAGCCAAGAAGGAGCCCGTCGCCACCGAGCCCGAGCTGAAGAAGGAGAAGCCCGCCAAGACACGCAAGTCCAAGCCATCGAAACCACCAAAGGACGGCGATAAGGACACCGATAAGTCGCAGCCTGAAGCTGCCCCAGCACCATGACCCAGCGAGGGCGACTGCGCGCTTCGGCCTTGTTCTACGCGGTCACCGTGGCCTTGGTCATTGCCATGGTCACGGGTTCCTCGGTCTTGCTGGCCCACTACCGCATGGTGGAGGTGGAGCGTTGGCTGGCCTTGCAGCGCGCCGGTTCCAAAGCCCGGTCCGGCATCACGAGGGCGCTCACCCAGCAACCCGGACCAACGCGACGCGATCCGCTCTTCGAAGGCGACACCAGTACCGTGGAATGGGCCCGGACGCCCTACGGCCTTTTCGACCTGATCACCGTCCGTGCCAGCGAAGGGAACAGGACCGTGGCGCGAAGTGCCTATGCGGCGATTCTGGAGAGCAAAGGCCCAGTGCTCAGCCTTCCCAAGGGATCGGGGCCATTGCACCTCTGTGGCGATGCGCGGATCCATGGTGATGCGATCGTGCATCAGGCCGACCTACGCCGAGGATACATCGACGGCCGGTCCTATACCGGCGAACGGCTCATTGAAGGGATGGTGAGCGCCCCGGAACATCCGAACCCCGGACTTGAAGCAGCATGGCGATCGCGCTTGCAGGCCGCCTGTGAACGAGGCATGCTGGAAGGACAGATCATCGTGGATGTGGAAGCCCTTGCACAGCCACCACTGACCGTGTTCGAGCGCGCCATGCCCGTGCTGCTTTGGACAGCGCGACACCTGACCGCGCGCAGCTTCCAAGGTCCGCTGATCATCCGCTCGGAGGATACCCTCGTGATCGATCCTGACGTGGAACTGGACATGGTGATGATCGAGGCACCCTACATCGAGATCCGATCGAAGGCGGAGATCGCCGTTCAGTGCTTCGCAACACGAGGGATCCATGTGGGGAACGATGTGCATCTGGCCCACCCGTCGCTGCTCTGTGTGATGCCGGGGCGTGGGGATGAAGGGGGCGTCGGCATTACGCTTGACAGCAATGCCGTTGTGCTGGGTGGCTTGCTGGCGCTCCGTTCCACCACGACCACAGCTGCTTCTCCGCAGATCGCCATTGGCACGAGTGCTTTGGTGCTCGGTACCGTCCATTGCGAAGGCGGCGTCGAATTGCGTGGTGAAGTGGATGGTCGCATCACGGCGGATCATCTGCTGGTGCGCACCCCTTCCTCCACCTACCAAGGTTACCTGCTGGACGGCGTGCTCCGTCCCGATACGCTGGGCGGCGCCTTATCAGTCGCTCCGGCCCCCCTTTCCAAGTGGAGCATCGTAAAATGGAACACCCTCGCAGACCCTTACGAAGCCGAATAAAAGCGGCCACGCTTCTGGAGAGCGTGCTGGCCTTGGCCTTGCTCGCTGGTGCCTTGTCCTTCGGGGTGTACATGCACTTTCGCGTCATGTCATCAGCACGCTCCGGAGATAGGTGTGAAGCCTGGTCCATGAGCGAACGGGTCGCCGAAGAAGTGTTGCGCACAGGCACCTTCATCGGAACGC
Organism: Flavobacteriales bacterium; assembly: GCA_016721825.1. Lineage (GTDB taxonomy): Bacteria > Bacteroidota > Bacteroidia > Flavobacteriales_F > PHOS-HE28 > PHOS-HE28. Next base: position 532,707 of record JADKHI010000002.1, on the reverse strand, counting down.
CGAGCGCCAAGGAAGGGTGGCGTATCGAGGTGGTTCACCGCGCCAACGCCGCTGCACTGGAACAATGGACCATAACCTGCACCAAGGGCAACAGGGTCCTGCTGATCCGCGAACTGCTTGCTCCGACACCATGAAGCGCATCCCCGCGTTCACCCTGATCGAAGGTCTGGCCTCCATGCTGCTGCTCGCGGTGTTGGCCTCCTTCGTGTTCGTGGTGCTGCGCACCATGCAGCAAGACAGCCTGTCCTTCGCACGAAACACCGCCGGCCGCACCGATGAGCTCTGGCTGGAGCAAGCCCTGCGTGCTGACCTGTTACAGGCCGCTTCGGTCGAAGTAGGGCCGGAGGGGACCATCGAGCTCCGCGCCCAAGGCCGCACGGTGGAATATCGTGTTCTCGCTGATCACGTCGAACGCGACCTGAACGGAGAACGGGCGGGGCACTTTCCGGTACACGTCGCGCATGCTGATGTCCACACAACGCGCCCGGGTTCGGCGACGGTGCGATCCATCGAATGGCTGATCGACAAGGACGGTCCATCGCATGTGCTGGTTTTCGCCGTCGAACAGGACCGCTCCACGCTAGTCAACGACCTCCATGGCCATTCGGATCCACACTGAACAGCGCACCGCGCGTGCTTCCGCCTCCGTGCTGCCGGCCGTTGGCGGTGTGTTGGAGCAGCTCCAACAGCGCTGGGCCGCGCGCAACGAGCGCACCCCGAACGACACCCGGAAAGAGCGGCTCTACAAGGAACTGGCCGTGTTGCTTCAGGCCGGCGTGGACCCCAGGGCAGTGCTCGACCTGCTGCACAAGGCGCAGACCGACCCGCAGCTTCAGCACCTCATCGGTCACCTCCGATCCGAAGTGATGCTCGGTCGCACGTTGAGCGAGGCCATGGGCAGTTCGCCGGCCTTCAATGAGCACGAACGCTATTCCGTGCGGATCGGTGAGGAGAGCGGTCGCATGGCCGAGGTGTTCGACCAGCTCGCACTCCATTACGCCGAACGCCTCAAATTGAAGCGCCTGGTGCGACAGGCCTTTGCCTACCCCCTATTCGTGCTCGTCGTCACCCTCGGCGTGGTGGCGTTCATGATGAGCGTGATCGTGCCGATGTTCGCACAGGTCTTCTCCCGCACCGGGACCGAACTACCTGCCTTGACGCAAGCCGTTCTGCATGTGGCCGAGGTCTTGCGTTGGATCTGGCCCTATTTGCTCGGCGCTGTCGCGCTATTGATCGTTCTCTGGACCCGCATCCGGAACAGGCCCAAGGTCGCGGCCGTGGCGGAGCGCCTCCGCTGGCGCTTTCCGGTGTTGGGTCCCATGGCACGGCTCACCAACATGGCAAGGGTCTGTGGTTCCATGGCTTTTCTCTTGCAGGCCGGCACTCCGTTGGACAAGGCACTGGACCTCACCGCCCACATGTGTGGATCCCCGCGCATCGCCACCGCATTGCTCGCGATCCGCGACCGTGTGGTTCGTGGACGAAGTTTGCGCGAGGGCCTTGCGGAGCACAGCGAGTTCGACGCCAGCATGGTGGCCATGATCGGTGTCGCTGAGGAAGTGAAGCAGCTGGATCGCATGTTCTCCCGGCTCGCGACCACCTACACGGAGGACGTTCAGCACCGCACCACATTGTTGGGCAGCGTGCTGGAACCTGCCACCATCCTGGTGATCGCTGTATTGGTGGGCACGGTGCTCGTGGCCATGTACCTGCCCATGTTCAAGCTGAGCACGGCGTTCTGAGGGCTGGACAGCGGCATAGCCCGCCAGTGGTCGGTTAACCCGCGCCGTCCCTTACAAGGAACGCTTTGCGGCACGGGGACCTGGGATTTTGCGGCGCGTTGGGTTAGGGGGCCTCAACCTCTATTCCTTTCAAGAGCACAGCGCACTCGTCAGCGAACAGCCGGGCATCACGTTGTACTAGTTGAGAGTACACACCTGCAAGGAAGCCATTGCGGACAACTACACCGGTGAAGTAAGATACACGACCGAGGGAATTATCCTGAACGTAATACGCGTAAGCACATTCATCGCAGCCAGGCACATGCTCTACGACTGTCACGTTAAGCCCATTGCCCACTTCTATTTGCCGCTGGGCCACATCGATCCTGAGCCATTCAGTAGCGCTAATACCCTTGGTGTTTGTGTCAAGGGAGAAGCCAATGGAGAAGGACGTGTCAGGCGTGGAGTAGCCCATGTAACATTCCTCTACTCGACGGCACTTTACGGAATGCAAGAGCCGGGACAGACTATCTACATCGGTATACAACACGCTCAGAACGTGCGGCGTTTGTATCAACTCCACTCGATCAGTGCCTTTGCTTCGCGCACTATGATCGCATGATGGCAACAGCCAACTGCCCAAACAGAATATGGCAATGACTACCCGTATCGACATCACTGCTTCTGTCTATTCGCCTCGTTCAACGAGTAGTTGTCCTTGGCCTCCGTTGTCCCGAAGCGTTCCTTGATCGCCTTGGCATAGTCCCAGTTCTTCTCAAGACCGAAGAAATCGCCTGACTTTGTGATATCTGGATTGTTTCCGACCTCCCAACGAAGGGATTCATCCTGATAGAGGGTGCCTTGATCGAGCATGCGAGACACCCTGCCACCATCCCACATGATGAGTGAACCACTACTGTGGCGGACACCTGCATTGTGGCCCATGCCATGAGCGACGACCAATGAGGCAAGTTGTGCCTTGGGTTCATCGACCGTGTTCGCCCATTGTTCAAGAGCGCCTTCCTCGACAAAAACGCCCGCTCCGTTCTTGCGACTTTCTTCCGGGTGGTTGGTACCAAGCGCATTTAGATCTGGAGCGTCCATTCCAGCGCGCATACCATCAAAGTTGGGCCCGCTGGTTGCCTCGAGTATCTGCTCCTTGGAGCCGAACATCACGTAGCTGTCGGTCTGGTCCAGGTTACCAGGGTCAAACGGTGCTTCGCCCTCAAAGACTTTAACACGCGTGTTCAATCCCATGGACATTAACCGTGCAGTGGCAAGAGCGGCGATATATCCCGCTTCCTTCTTGCTCAACTTGGTTGAGTTGGGATTCAATAGAACGAGATAGACAACGTTCTCCCCGCCATTCGGATCCGTCGTTACGATGGGACTATTTGCGGCAAACACGTAAGGACTAGTCCCTGGATACTTCGCTGCAAGCGGGTCCAAGCTCAACCACCTCCCAACGCGACTATCGTACATCGTAGCCCCGAAGTCCACGCTCGTTCCGGTCGCGTTATGCACTTCGTTATCGTTCTCTTTGCCATTGAACTCGAACCGATAGGCCTTCCCCGTAACCGTGCTATACGCGTGGCGCCCGATCCGGCGCAAGGTGTCGGCTGGTATCACCTCAGCGCACTGCCCATCTGAAAGCGTAAGCACAGGGCCGAGGCTTGGTGGTGTGGATTGGCTGAAAGTCGGTCGCGCAAGAGCGAGCAGACCGATGGCGAAGAGGAGATGGGCTTTCATGAAGTGATGGGCCGGTTGGTCGGTGTGATCTAGGGATCGGCACTCGGGACACCCGAGCGCCGGTTGGTAAACTCAATCATATATTCACGTCTTATCTAATGCCGGTTGGAATACTAGGTTTCCAAACTGTGTCGACAAACATGGTTCCATTTAAGTCCCAACTTAAAACGCGAATCTTGGTCCCATTGTCATACTGCGAGCAATTGTACAGGCCTGACTCGAAATCGTATTCCACCTTCAATCCATCGAGCATCCCACTTCTGAAGTTGGCGATGTAGGTCGGAAGTTGCTTCTCTCCATAAACTATGAGCAAGCCATCAAATAACCCATGATGGAGATGTTTTTCCCACAACAATTGCGCTTTACTAGTTCTATTATCAATACTAATCCAATGACCATCATAGAAGTCAATGGCTTCATAAACTGAATCGGGAACAAGCGGCGAGTCATTTTGACAGAATGGATCACTGAACATGCACGTCATGTTCTTTTTCCACAACGATGAATCTCCATGGTTGGAATCGGATACAGAGACCAAGTATTTAACATTCTTCAATCGACCAATGTGCGTACGTAATGAATCGATATTGCCGAAATAGCGTTCCTCGACAACTCCCAATTCATTATAAATCTCCACCAATTTTTGAGCATTGCACTTGCAGGCCAGTGCATAAGAAAGCAATGCACCTAATAGGGTGAAAATTTTGATTGACTTAGTGTGCTGCATTTCCTGCTTTTATTGAGAATGATGCGCGTTGATTCTTCCTGTCCGATCTGTTCGTTCCGTCTATAGGTTTACTTGAGCCATGTCCCTGAGATGTTACCTTATTTGACGGAATTCCAAAATCTGTAATTGCGAATCCCTCACCTGTGCAGGCTCTGTCCTGGCTTAGTTGATTGTTATTTTCAGTCGTCAATTCGCCAGAACCATAACGAGTAGCAATATCGCTTGTGTGACCGCCCACGTCAAGATACATAGGCTCCATATCAGGGGCATTTAATAATTTGCTCAATCGCCGAAGGTTGGTCTTGTCCGTCTCAGTAATGTTTGATCTTAAATTATCTACATCAGATAAATCAGTATCGAATGGAATGTCAACGAAGGGAAGAGGAACAAGCGTAACATGCTTAATTCCAGGCCGAACCCCTGTTAGCTCGTCAGCGATATGGTCAGTTTCGTATTCATTGAGATTTCCTATGGGTTGAAAGCGTCCGTGGGCTGGATTTCCTCCGACGGATTGGGCATTCTCAATCAATTGCCGCCTAACATCTCCTCCTAAAAGATTCAAATCTCGATCATTGTGATGTATGTTCACGACCACAATGAACTGATCCGACCTAACGCGTTCAGCACTAGGGACTTCGACGATGTTTGTTTTGTAGTTGATGTCATCGTAGTACTTGCGAACTACGATGTACTTCTCCAATCCTTCCACATCAATAGATCGAATTACGTCGTTTTCTGCGAACGCGTATGGACTATTACCTGGATAGCTCCTTGATAATGGATCAGTAGATAAGAATCGACCAGCACGCGAATCATACATTCTGAACTCAAAGGCATAGTTCGTTCCAGCTGCCCCGTGCAGATCGTCATCCTTCTCTTGCCCTTGGAAGGAGAACCGATAAGCCTTCCCCGTAACCGTGCTATACGCGTGGCGCCCGATCCGTCGCAAGGTGTCGGCTGGGATCACCTCAGCGCACTGTCCATTTGAAAGCGTAAGCGAAGGGCCGAGGCTTGGTGGTGTGGATTGGCTGAAAGTCGGTCGGGCAAGCGAGAGCAGACCGATGGCGAAGAGGAGAAGGGCTTTCATGGGGTGGTGGGCCGGTTGGTCGGTGTGATCAAGGGATTGGCATACTTCATGGGATCCCGGGCCAGCTCACTCATCCATTGGAGGTACACTTCCAAAGGTATCTCGTGGTAGCCAAGGTTTACCAAAGTGGCCAGGGTGCTTTCCAGTTCAGGGTTCGTGACGGGTTGCATGGCGCTACTTGCTGTCACCGGTTCACGGTCGCCCAATACCGCTGCTTTCAGCAAAAGGGCTTGGGCGCATGCGGGGTAATGGGTCAATGCCGTGTTGCAGCAGCGCAGCACGAAGGCATCGTCCATGGGCTCGGCGCGGCCCTGATAACCTTGCGCCAGGTCGACCAGGAAGAGTGCCAAGGACTCCCGCACGCCCAAGGTGTCCATGTACAGGCCCGAGCGGATGGCATCGGTGTTCACATAGCCCGAGGCCATGATCCAGGCATCGCTGGGGAAGCAGGCGCTGGTGAGCTCGGTGTTGTACCAACCGATCTTCTCGCTGTACTGCTTCAGGTACATGTGGCCCGGTGCCATGGCCAGGTAGGCCGCGCTGCCCAGCTCCTCGCACAGGATCTTGTAGAACAGGGGCATGGAGTGGCAGTTGCCGCTGTGCGTCACCAACAATTTGCTCACGAACATCTTGGTCCAGTCGTGCCACGCGAAGAAGTCGACCGTGTCGTAGCGGTAGGGAAGGTTGATCGGGATGCCGGGCGCGATGAAGATGGTATCCGTCATCAGGTGGAACACGGCACCATTGCGTAGGAAGGTCACCGAGTCTTTCGCGTGGTAGTTGTCCAGTTTGTTGGATTGGGCCCAGGCTTCGGCGATGCTGGCAAGGCGGTGGATCTGCACATTGAAGGCCACGGGATCCAAGGCACCAAGAAAGTAGGCGTTCTCCACCTCGAACACGGCCTGCTTGAAGCTTGGCGTTGCCCGGCCCTCCAGCATGTCGGTGATCCGATCGTAGGCTTGTTCATAGGCGGAGTCGACCTGCGTTTGTGCGCACAAGGGCCCGGCTACGGCCAGCGAACAGCAGAGGAGCAGCGCGCGGATCATTTCGAAAGGGCAGGCTGTTGCAGTGGTTGCGCCAGTTCCTTCCGGGCACGGGCCTCCCGTTCGATGTCCACCGAGCTCCGCCATCGGGCATAGGCTTCAGGGGGCATCGGAGCGTAGCCCATGCGGTCCACCTGCCCATAGAGCGCCTTCAGCTCTGCATAGCGCTGGGAAAGGGCAGGATGCGTGGTAGGTAGGCTCGCAAGCTTTGGATAGCCTTCCGCCCAAGCCGCCCGGTCGAAGGTGGCCGTGCGCAGGTTGGAGAGCTCCAACCACCCATGGATGTCCTGCGGATATTCCTGCAGGGCTCGTTCGAGGCAACTTTCCATGAACGGTGCATGGTAGCCGAATCGCTGTTCGTAGTAGGTGGCCAGGTCCACCAGCAGGTGCGCCACCATGCGCCGCGTACCCACCGTGTCCAGGTAAACGCGGCTCTTGATGCCCTCGGTCTTCACGTACCCTGAGCCGGCGATCCAAGCATCGGACGCTAGGCGCCCGTTGGTGGTCTCGAAATTGAGGTAGGTGCCGGAGCGATCGCGGAACTTCACGTAGCTGTGGTTCGGGGCGAAGGCGAGGTAGGCCTCTACCTGCATACGCTCCGCCACCATCAGGTAGAGCAGGGGCATGGAGCGGCATTGCCCTTCACCGCTCAAGAGCAACTTGGTCACCGTGACCTGCTGGAGGTCGTTCTCCCCGTTCGGGTCCTCGAAGTCGTAGCGCAAGGGGCGCCATTCCTTGCCGGAAAGTGGATCCAGGAAGGTGTCCCGGTACAGTTGCTGGATGCCTAGGTGAATGGCCTCCGGGTCATGCGGATCCAAGCCTTGTTCCACGAGCCGGGCACGCACCATGGCTGCCAAGCGGTCCACCATGGCGGTCGTTGATCCGATCTGTACGGTACTGTCCAAGAGCGGGCGCTCCATCACCTCGACAGCCTTGTTCAGGTCAAGGGGCTCCTTGCCGCTGAGCATCGCTTCCAAGCGCAGCCGGGCATCCACGAAAGCCTGGGTGGCCCTTGCCGTGGTCGGCGCTTCGAACTGGGCGAACCGGAAAGGGCCCGGGTAGGGCCTGGAGGTGCCGTAGGAACGGCCGGCCATGCGACTCTCCTCGATCGCTCGTTGGGCCTCGTCCGTTGGGCGCACGCTCAGCACTGCGGTCGGAGCATTGGGCCTGCCCAGCGGACCGGTCAACTGAGGCATGAGGCCCATTGGTCCAGAGGCCCCAGGCACTACGGGTGTGAAGCCGGAGAAGGCAGGGGGCGGGGCAACGCGACCCACTGTACTTTGCCCCAAGGCTGGCGCTGCAACGCACCAAAAGAGGAGCGCCGGAATGAGCCAAGGGATAGATGGTCGCATGGGTCAGATGCTAAATATATGCTAAGTATTGATCCGGCCGCTCCTTACCATCCCGTTCACCCGTGATAGGGGGTGGGTCTCACTCCTAAGGCTGGCCTAAGGAACCCAGCAACGCACCTGACCGGCCAGGTATCGCCTTCAACAACTGGAATAGAGCGGGCTCATGGCTTGCGATGGCCACGAACCGCAGGATCCGGATAGCGCGTAGGACACTCGGCACAGCCGAGCGTTGGTTTGGTTTACAGATCCGCTCTAAATGAGGTCAGTGATCGCAACAAGGAAAATCATGAGAAGTGCTAACCGTTGAGCGGGATAGGGTTATGAGGGTCTCACCTTTCGGTTTGGACAAGTGATCACCGACCACTATCGAAGCCCAAAACTCAGAAGCCAGACCACAGTTGCAACCTTCAATGGTGTCGGTTCGGAAGGAATTCTGGATGATGATACGCCCAGTGCAGGGGGGCTCTAAATCTGTTTTGCTCAGGACGACCCCATCCCATTCAAGAGGTGCGATGGCATGCTGACGCCATGATTGGCAATTGAAGCAGCCTGAGAGCAATGTACTGACAATGATGGCGAGGAATGATCTAATCGTCGTTGATCTGCCGCTCGAGCTCGGCTTTCCTAGTTTGAGCATCGTTGAGCTGGTTAGTGAGAACATCAAGTGTACCTCTTAAGAATCCGGCCTCTTCACCGGTGGCGCTATTCAGTTGACCCGCCACCTTACCGATGACATTTTCGAGGCTCGGGATGTAGACATCGCGCAGTCCCACATGGCGCAGATTGAGCTCCTTTCTTTCATTCGACAGATTCGAGTTGAGGATGGAAGCGACGGGGTTCGAGTTCGATTTAAGATAATCGGTAATTCGATCTTCAACGTTGTATGCGATCAATTCCGTGCTGATGCTATGGTAGGCGTCTTCCCAAGACAAACCGGATGCAATACCAGCGGCAAATTCTTCACCGTATTCGCTATAGAAGCTCACGGCACCTTGTGCCTCGATGTGGTCGCGGTGAGTGTGCTCATGTGAAACAAGGCCGATCCAGGCAATTTCATCAGCCGAGAGGGAAAGTTGATTTCCATTGCTAGTTCCTCTTAACGCAGCCCAGCCGGAGGAATAGATAACCGTGGAGAAGAGCGTGATTGCGCCTGCGTCATCCGGCGGAGTGCCCATTACCCAAGTTGTACTACGCGATACGTCTGCGGAGATATTGGTAGCGCCAGTGATGAAGCCAATGATAGGCCCAGTGACTTTCCCTTTGGAGTCGATGATGCTTGCTGGCTCGAGTCCTTCTAACTCCGCAGCATCGATAACTCGGTTTCCGCTGAACGCATATGGCGCCCAGTAGGGGTACTTACGCGTTAAGGGGTCGATACTCAAGAAGCGCCCCACCCTCGGATCATGTATGTGTTGCAGATAGTTGTAGCTCGTTCCTGACGCCCCATGCAACTCGTCATTCTTTGCAGGCCGGTGGGCCCCGAAACGGTATGCCTTACCGGTCACCGTATTGTACCCGAACTGTCCGATTCGGTGCAGCGTGTCGTTGGCAATAGCTTCCGGGTAGCGCCCAGCGCTGAGCCTGAGCTCCACTTGCAAAGGCTCAGCGGTGCCTTGCCCGAAAACGGACAAGGCACAGAGGGCGAGGCCGACGAGAAGCAAGAGGCGTGTTTTCATTGGAAGTGCGGCTTGAAGGTAAGGGTGGTGAAGAAGAATCGCCATGCTTCGGGCTCTCCTTCCGCATGGCTTCAGCGAGCATACGGGGGAGCTTCTTCCGAAGGCGAACTGTAGGTGCCGTGTCTTCATGGTCGGGAGCGTTGATGAGCGGATGAAGGACTGGTGCTCCTAGTGAACACGCGATCGCTACCCCCAAGGCGGAGCGCCACGCTATCGGCGCCCACGGCCAAGAGCTTGATGCCATCCTGTTCCTGTCCGGTTCTCAGGATCACATCGCCGCCATCAACGGACAGCATGGCCACACGCTTGCCAGAGGGGCCGGAGGCGTTCAAGGCCCCCTTATACACCACTTCCGGCCAAGCCACCGCCACGTCAACCTTCGGTGGTGCCACAACGCTATGCACAGAAGCAGAGGCACCAGCGCTCCGCTCAACCACGCAATGCACCGGGGCAGCCTCGTTCAGGAAGGGATCCCGCGCCCAGTGCAGGTTCAGTGGAGGGGCTTCCCGTGCGACCTCGGTCGGGACCCCGCGCTGAGGCAAGGGCGTGTTGTTCTCAACCACCGGAGGCTTCCGGAAGAACGCCTTCACCAGCACGGCACCCCAGACCGTGGCGACGAGCAGGATAAGACCAATGCGGACCCAGCGCGCGTTCATTGCACCGTTAGTGTTCGGCTGGCCGAGGTGGTTCCGTTGCCCGCCGCATCGGTGGTCCGCACGGACCATTGGTACACGCCGGTGCCGAGGGAGTCGGTGTAGTTGGTGCCGGTGAGCGACAGCTGACGAACGAGCACCAGGTTGGCATCGGTGACGAAGAGGCTGTCCGTGGTGGCCGTGGCCGCGTCCGTGCCGCTCTGCCATTGGAACTGGATGTCGCTGTTGGGCACGGTTGCGCTGGCGGCCGGCGCGGTGAGCAGGGGCACGCTCGGTGCCGTGCGGTCCACCGTGAAGCCCCAGTAGCTGAAGTTGGAGACCGAGCTGCTGTTCTGCGCCTGCACGCCCCAAGTGTAAACGCCCTCTGCCAATGAAGTGAAGGAGTACGGCGAAGCGGTCACCAGTTGCGCCTGCACCAAGGGACCGCTCTGATCGCCCTGGCGAAGCTCGACGCGATAGTCCTCCGCGCCTCCCAAGGCCTGCCAGGAGACCGCGATATCCTGCGATCGCAAGGCCGCGTTCGACGCTGGGGCGATCAGGATGGGAAAGAGGTCCGCCAGCGTGGATGCGGCTTCCACCACAACGGTGCGCTGGTAGAAGCTCGTGTGGCTGCTTCCGTTCTGCCCACGGACGCGCCAGGCATAGGTGCCTGGGGGCAGGGGGAAGGTGAGGGTGGAGCTTTCTATCACGGAATCCGCGAGGTAGAGCTGGGGCGCGTTGAAGTCGGGCTTGGCCACTTGGAACAGGTACTCTGTGGCATAGGGCACGGACTCCCATTTGAAGGTGACCACATTGCTGGTGATGGTGTCGCCATCTTGCGGGGTCAGCAGCAGCACACCTACGCCGTCCAGGTCCTCTTCGAGCAGGTCGGTGCAGCCGGTCAGCAGGAGCGCGGCAAGAAGGGGGATGAAGGGCTTCATGGGCTTACGGATCGGATGTAGAGCGTGGCGGTGAGGGAACGTGGCCTGCCGAACACGACGGGCGGCACGTTCAGGTCAAGTGAAGCGATGTGCACGTGGTCCAGTTCACGCTCCAGGCGGTCCACAGTGTTGAGCAGCGCATCGGCCCGCCCTTCGAGCACCACGGGTAGCGTGTGGATGTGCAGGCCTTCACGGTCCTCCACATGGGCCGGTGCGATGCGTTGCAGCTGTGTGCCTTGCTCGGATGTGGCGGCTGCCGCCAGGGCCAGCAGTTGTTGCCAGCGGTCCTCCGAGGCCCCTCCCGGGCTGAACTGGGCATCCAGCCTCGCAATGGCGGCTTGCAAACGCTGGTGTTCGGCCTGTAGGTCGGTGCCGTTGCGCTGTTCCTCGGCCAGGGCTTCGCAGGCGCGCCACAGCTGTACCGTGGGCAGCACCTTCCGTTGCACCAAGGCGAAGCCGACCAGCGCGGTGACGGCCACCAGCAGGCCCAGCTTGCGGCGGTGGTCGGTGCCCCGATGGATCGCGTGTTGCTTCATGGCTCCAGGCTGATCTCGAAGACCGGTTCGGGATGTTGCGCATCGGTGCTGTAGCCCAGCAAGCGCACCGTGCGGCCGGGTGCATGGCGCCGCAGCGTATCCATCCAGGTGTTCAGCGCAGCAGTGGTGCTGCAGGTGCCGCGCAAGAGCACTGCATCGTGCTCGAAGACCGCCGGTTCGCGCTCCTTCAGCGTTCCGCTCAAGGGGTCCACGGCCAGCCGTTCCAAGCGGATGCCGTCGGGCACGGTGGAGGCCAGTTCCGCCGCGAGCACGGCCGATCGGCGCGCAGCGTTCAACCCGAGGCTCTGCGCCAAGGCCGTGCGTTCGGCAAGCAAGGCCTTCTCCTCCTCAACCTGCCGGGCCAGCGCCGCGCGGTCCGCACCGGAGCCTTCCAACAGGTGGCGCCGGTCACTGAGGCTGCGCGAAAGCAGTTGCTCGCCAGTGAGCAGGAGGAGCATGATGGCTAGGGCACCGAGCATCCATCCTTCGTACCACCGACGCGCCTTCTCCTGCCGCTGCCCATCGGTGACCAGTGCGTCCGTGGTTACGATCTCATCCGCAGACGGAACAAGGTGGCTCCACGCGGTGGCGAAGGCGAGCGCATGGGCGCCGGGGATGCGGTCCTCTCCAATGTGCAGTTCGGGTTGTTGTACTCCTGTGCTTCGCTCCAAGTCAGCGAGGGAGCCCTCTTCGAAACGGAAGCGGTGCTGACCGAAGGTGCGTTCCAACGGCAGGTCGCCGAGCAGGGGCAGCACACCCAGCAAGGCCCATGGACCGATGTGCAGGCTCACAGCCCGCGCACCCTGGCCCACCAGTTCCTCCAACACCTGCCTGACCTCGGAGGCCCGCACCATGCTGAGGCCCGTGCCTTGGCCCATGCGCCACTGACCGACGCGCAGGTCCGTGAGCGGAGCGTTCGGAAAGGCCTGTGCCACCAGGTCCTCGGGCGTTCCTGTGCTATGGAGCACGCGATGAACGCACCGTGGCGTATCGAGGCACAAGGCGATGGGCACGCGTGTACCGATGGCCTTCAACAAGGCTTCGATGCTGCTGGCTTCACCGGTACCGCGCAACAGCATCTGCTCGCCCTTGCGCTGCAGGTAGGCATAGGTGTACACCATAGCACCAGCTTCGTTAGCCTGCGCGGCCACACCGACCACATGCCCCGCACCGATGTACAAGCCGCCCTTGTCCATGGCTCAGTAAATGATGGTGGGGCGGATGAAGATGGTGAGCTTGCTCTGGCTGTTCTTGCTGGTGCGCGAACCGAAGAACCACTTGAGAACGGGGATGCGGGAGAGGAAGGGGAGGCCGCTGCCGCTCTTGCTCGTCTCCTTCTCCTCCAGTCCGCCCAGCACGATCATCTCGCGGTCCTTCATGCGGATGCTGGAGCTGAACTTGCGCTGCACGCTGCCCGGCGGCGCCGTTTCGCTGATGCGGTCGGTGAAGGTGCTCTGGCTCACCTCGATGTCCAGGGTCACCATGTCCTCGCTGCTCACGATCGGCAGGATCTTCAGGCTCAGGTCGGCGTTCACGGGCTTGTAGGTCTGCGAGGTGGTCACCGTCGGGTTCTGGGTGCCGATCAGGTCGTTGCGCACTTCCAGGTAGTACTCGGTTTCACCGATGCTGAGGGTGGCCTCGTGCCCGTTCAGTGTGGAGAGCTGCGGGGTGCTGCGCAGCTTCAGCACGCCATCGGTCTCCAAAGCCTGAATGCTGACATAGAAGCTCGGAGCCACATTGCCGAGGTTGAACACGCCCGCGCCGTTGAAGCTGTTCAGCAGGCTGTTGATGCTGTTCGCGTTCAGGTTGTAATTGATGCCGGGACTGATGGTGCCACCGCTCTGTGCAGGACCATTGCCCAGCCCAGCCTTCAGTCCGGTGGTGAGCGTGCGCGAGCGGTTCACGTCCACGATCATCACTTCGATCATCACCACCGGAACGGTCTGGTCGATGCTGCGCAGGAAGTCCTTGATCTCGGTAATGCGCTGGACGTCGCCGCTGATCACAAAGCCGTTCAGCTCCACGAACTCGGTGATGGTGACGTTCTTCCGAATGCCCTCGGGGATCACCACGGCCATGTCCTTCACAGGGCGGTTGTGCAGCCGCACCAGCTCGGTGCGTCGCAGCCCTTCCTGCTCGCGTTTGCCGATCAGGTACACCCCTTCGATCACCTTGTAGGTGAAGGCGCTGCCGTTGAACATGTGGTCGAGCACCTCGTCGTAGGTGGCCTGCTCCACGCTCAGGCTGGTGGTGCCCTCGAGCGGGTCGTAGAGGAAGTAGTTCTTGCCGAGCGCGACGGAGATGGCCGCCAGCACCTCCGCCCGCTCCACGCCTTGCGCATCGAGTTTCAGCCATTTGCCATCGCTCACGTCCACGCTTAGCCCGCCGTTGGACAGGCCTTCTGCACCGGCCGGACGCTTGCCCTTTTCCCCCGCCTTGGGGGGCACGGCTTCGTTGGCCTTCAACAGAAAGGTGCCATCGCGTGAACGATCCACCAGCAGACCGTTGGCATAGGCCAACTTGTCCAAGGCGTTCACCAAGGGACTGCCGCGCAGGAAGACCGACACCACGCGGTCCTCCAGACCGGGGGCCAGCACCACGTTGGCACCGCTCGCCAGGTTGATGGCGCGGGCCACGGCATCCAGTGTGTCGCGGTGCAGGTCGAGGTCCACCCAGGAGCTGTCGCTGTGGAAGATGACCTTCAGGGGGGGCGCCGGCTTCGCGGCTTCCACCGGAACCACGGGGGGCCGGTATGGGCGCAACGAGAGGATGGAGCCGATCTGCTCCACGTCGAGGTCGAAGCTCTTGCAGAGGTAGAGCAGCACATCGGCCACGCGCGCGTTGCTGAAGGTGTTCACCACCTCGCCCTTCACGGCCGGGTCCACGGAGATGTTGAGCTTGTGCGCCAGCCCCAGGGCGCGGGCGAACTCGCTCACGGGGGTGCCGCTCACGCTCATCTCCACGCGCTCGTCCAGGCCCGGTTGGTCGGCCATGCTGGCTTCCAGTTGGGCACGGATGCCTGCGAAACGGTCCTGTGCGAAGGCCGCGCCAGGCATCAGCAGCAAGAGGATGAAGAGGAGGCGCTGCATGGCTCAGCTGGCGGATAGCAGGGAGTGGACCTCGTCCAAGCTGGTGAGCCGGGCACGCAGCAATTCGGTGGCGCTGCTCGCCAGCGTGCGGATGCCCCGGGCATGCAAGGCATCCGTGGCATCGTGAACGCCGCTGCGCAACAGGTCGGCGAGCTCACCGTCCAGCTGTACCACTTCGTATACCGCCCGACGGCCCTTGTAGCCGGTGAAGTGACATTCCCCGCAGCCAACGGCTACCGCATGTTCTTCCAGCGCGTCGGTCACTTTCAAGCGACCGGCCAAGGCGACATCCCAGGGCTCCGTGCGTTTGCAGTGCGGGCACAGCAGGCGCACCAGGCGTTGCGCCACGCTCGTGTTCAAGGTGCCGGCGATCAGGAAGGGCGGCACGCCCATGTCCACCAGTCGGCTCACCGTGCCCCACGCGCTGTTGGTGTGGATGGTGCTGAGCACCAGGTGACCCGTGAGCGCCGCCCGGATGGCCATCTGCGCCGTTTCGCCGTCGCGGATCTCACCCAGCATGATCACGTCCGGGTCCTGCCGCAGGAAGGTGCGGAGGGCTTGCGCGAAACCAAGGCCGATGGATTCGCGCAACTGCACTTGGTTGATGCCTTCCAGGGTGTACTCGATCGGGTCCTCCACCGTCACGATGTTGCGGCGCACCTCGTTCAGCTGCTTCAGGGTGGCGTAGAGCGTGGTGGTCTTGCCGCTGCCGGTGGGCCCGCTGATCAGCACAATACCGTGCGGGCGACGGATGCCGTCCTGGTAGTCCGCCAATTGCCGCTCGTCCATGCCGAGGCCTTCCACGCGCAGGTGGCCCGCATCCTGACCCAGCAGGCGCAACACCACCTTTTCGCCATGCAGGGTGGGCAGCACCGAAACACGGATGTCCGTTCGCCTCCCTTCGCGGTCCAGCACCATACGCCCGTCCTGCGGCAGGCGCTTCTCGCTGATGTCCAGTCCGGCCTGCACCTTCACGCGGTTCACCAGCCCCGGGTGGTCGGCGCGCGCGTATTGGTAGCGTTCCACCAACAGACCGTCGATGCGGATGCGCACGCGGGCCGTGCCATCGTACACCTCGATGTGGATGTCGCTGCTGCCCAGCTCGCGCGCCTCGTGCACCAGGTCGTGCAGCACGTGCTCAGCCGTCCGCGCGCTCAGGTCGATCCGGCGGTTGCGTTGTCCGGTGCGGCGGTAGTGCGTGCTCAGGGCGCGGTCCACCGTGGTGGGCTCCAAGGTCTGCAGACGCACTGTCCTTCCCAAAATCACCTCCAGCTCCGTGCGCAGCGTTTCGCTCGTGCGGTCGGTGCCCAGCACCATGCCCTCGGCGTCCTGCTCCAAGGGCACCACGCGGTAGTGCCAGGCCTGGTCGGTGGTCACCAGGTTCCGCAGCGCCGGGGCCAGCTCGGTGGCAAGCGGCTCAGCCATGGGCCAGCAGGTCGTGGGCGAAGGTGCCCGTGTGCAGGGCCGGCAGCACGCCCAGTTGTTCCAGCGCCACCCAGCAGGCCAGGTACAGGGCCAGGAAGCCGGCCGTGGGCACCGTGCGTTGCGTGGTCGGCTTCAACCAGATCAACAGCCCGTAGCCGAGCAGGCAGAGCACCAGGCCACTGAGGTAGAAGGGGAGGAAGCGCTCCGTGCTCAGGCCGGCCGCCACTATGGCCAGAAAGAGCACATCACCCGATCCGATCAGGCTGTGGAAGGGGTTGCTCCATTCGCCGCGCCGGAGCATCACCAGCGCCAGGGCGGCCCCGCCTTGCACCAGCAGAAAGCCCAGGTTGAAGGCCAGGCTCGCGACCCCGTCGACGGCGGAGCCTTGGAGGAAATGGGGAAGGAGCAGGGCCGCCAGGAGCAGGGGGAACAAGGCCCATTGCACCGCGCGCAGGCGCAGGTCCTCCAGAAAGACGATCACGAGGATCGCGATGGTGCAGAGCTTGATCGCCAGCATGGTTCAGTCCTTCACCACTTCGCTCAGGCCCTTTTCCTGATCGATCTCCCACACGTTGAACACGCCGTCCTGGTCGAAGTCCGCAACCGCCGTGGCCCGGGCCAGGAACTCCTTGGCGCCCGCGCTCACCACCTCCACGCGGTAGTTGGCGTTGCCGCCCTCGCTCATCAGCCGCTGCTGCTGGAAGCCGATCTCCGCCAGGTCCGCACTGTACCGGCTGCGCTCGTAGAAATGCGTGGTCTCCAAGCTGTACACATGCTCCAACTGCAATTTGGCCTCCGTGGCCTTGGCATTGGCCACCACCTGGCTGTAATCTGGCAGGGCCAGGTACACCAGCACCCCCACGATCACCAAGGCGATCAGGAGCTCGGTGAGCGTGAAGGCGGAAAGACGGGTCGGAGGGATATGGTCGGTCGCGGGCATGATGCGACCAAGATACTAAACATATAATAAGTAATGTCAAGCGATCAGGGTGGCCGATCACGATGCCGACCAAAGCACTATCTCATGCTGATAAAGCCTTCCGATCCACTTGGCCTGGCCGCGTGCCTTCCCCGATCACTTTGCCGTTGTGATGTATCCGTCACTTTCCTTCACGCTCGGTCCACCGACACGGCTGCCTTGGTGTTGAGCTCGGTCGACATGCCGTCCGTCAAAGCCCCAAAGTCGAACAGCGATCGGTTCGCGTCGTTGAACTTGACTTCGCTGCTCAACGACATGGCCTCCATGTTCTTGAACAAAGCCGTCTTGTTCAACGGCACGAACGTTGTGCTTAAGAGCTTGCACGCTTGGTCGTACAACTGATCGGCCGTGCTCATCAGCATGGCGCGTGCGTTGTTCAACCAGCTCGCTGAGTTGTACAGCGAGGACGGAAAGCTGTTCAGCACGCGCTCTAATCGGGTGGGTTAGCGATCCACCTGAGCGACGGAAGAAACCTACTGGACGATCGAAACGCACCTGGTCTTACTCCGACCGGCGCTCGGCTGTGCCGAGTGCCCTTTCCTTCCCGGCCTCCAGCCGCTGGCAGCATCTCATTCCTCGAACATACCCCAACCGGCGCTCGGCTGTGCCGAGTGCCCTTTCCTTCCTGGCCTCCGGCCGCTTGCAGGATCTCATTCCTCGAACATACGCAACGGACTGTTCGGGTGTGCGCTGCTCCACGCATAATGTTCCGGCAACGTTACGAGCCCTTCTTCTACGGGGTTGGTATGCATGTAGGACACTTTCTGGTCGTACATGGCTTCGTGCGTGATCTCGATCGGGTGGTTCGTCTTCTGCCAGAACATGAGCTCCTTGTTCTGGTTCGTGCCCTCAGCCGCTTCCCGGAACAGCCGCATCAGCCATTCACGGCGGCTTTCGCCCGACTCATTGGCGATCAGTTCCAGGAGTCGCTTGGCCGTGAAGCTCTTGAAGTCTCGGAGGACATCTGATAGCCTCCCTTCTTGCACACGGCCGATCAGGTGGAGGTGGCTCGGCATGAGCACGTAGGCGAAAAGCTCAAGTCCTTTCGCCTTCTGGCAATAGGCCAGGCTTTCGATGATCACTTCCGCATTGCGTTTCCGTGTGAAGACGTCCGCCCACCCGACCACCGTGAGCGTGCAGAAGTACAACGTGCCTTCCTTGTGGGCTTTGAGGTGTTCGCTCATTTACCGGCCAAGTTACCGGTGACCGCCAGAGGCGGATGGACCTGCTGGCACTCGCTGCAAGCGAGCGCCGGTTTCTTTCTTAGGCCTCCCGCGGACACCCGAGCACCGGAAGGGGGGACGTCATTCCGGTAAAGCGGCTGATCGTGGCGCGTTCCCACAAGCCCATCGGGGAAGTTCAGTACGCCGCCCTGCTGGAAGCTATAGCTTCTTCGACGGCATTACCATTCGTCCGCTCGCGTGACCTGGCCATCTTCACCTTGCTCTACGATACCGGCCTGCGGATATCTGAGTTAGTAGCTTTGAACGTATCGAGCATCGACCTGGCTCGCCGCTCAGCCGAGGTGGTGACCCGAAAGCGAGTCGACCACTTCAAGCACCGAGAAACCTACTGGACGATCGAAACGCACTTGGTCTTGCTCCAATACCTGGACAAGCGTCAAGAGCTGACCTCATCGGACGAACTCTTCATCAACCTGCAGGGCAGGGACCGGCTCACCGTCCGATCCATCCAACGCAACCTGAAGGAATACCTGCGCCAAGCCAAGCTTGACCCGAGCGGGTTCTCGCCGCACTCCTTCCGACACGCCGTAGGGAAGCGCGCTGCAGCTAGCCAGATGTACCCACCGCTCCTTCAAAGCCTCCTCGGGCATCGGAACCCCAATTCAAGCCAGGTCTACTACAACATCCAGAACGAGGCGCTCCGGCATGAGTACCACACCAAGCTGGGTGATATGCGCACCGAGAAAGTGCTGGCCCAGATCAGCAACAAACCGAAAGGGAACCGCATGCCCTTGAACGAATAGCGACCCCACTGGCCTTCACCCGAACCCTAGTTCTGGGGTGAAGGCCTTTTCTGATGGTGCCTTGTAGTGCCTGTTGGAATGTGGGCAGGTCAGAAGCGGAGCAGTGTGTGAAGGGAGCTGTCCACATTTCAATGGGTTCTACTACTGCTTACGTCCTGGTCGAACGCTTACTGGTCGACCACAAGAGTGTCAGGAGTACCGCACAGGCTGTCAATAACTGTGCGATTATGAATCAGGTCCTCCATAGATAGTTGCAAAGGACCATGATTCTCAACGAGATTAAAAAGGTTGTTCAGTTCCATTCGGATACTGTCGCAACGGTGTTTATCCATGTAAACACTAAAGCGGTAAGAGTATCTACGAAGGAGATCTTTGGGATCTGCGCTATTTGCTGGAAAGGCTTTGTCTATGTAGAACAGCGCTTCATCTAGGGCTCCCTTCCGGATCAGTAGCGAGACATAGCTGGTCGCTATTCTAGCAGAATCTGTCGTATTAGCTGAGGAGGCCAACAAAGACTGATAGGCGGAATCTGCCCCTTGGAGGTTTCCGCTCCTATCTAACTCGCGAGCAGACTCTATCGTCGCAAAAATCGGATCTGTGGTTGTTGCATTATTTACTTGTTTCGGTTCACATGCAGCAAGTGCTAGCACAGAGGACAGCGCAGCTAAGGTCATACGCATAACAATCAGGGGTAGGTCGTTCGAGGGGGTGTAAGTTGCAGATTAGGATTCTCATCTAGAACACCTCCAGTGGTATCCCTGAAGTAGGAATCCAAGACTTGTCTTGTTCCATCCTTATAACCAATGGAGTCAACCTTCACTTTGGAGTTTGACTCCTTCTCTTTTGTCATCACGCCTTCGTTCCAGTGGGGGTCAGCATATTCTTCGATTTTACCGCCTTTGTCAATTACCTTTTCGGGTGATTCCATGGACGATCCAGGCTTGTGTTTTTCATAGTCAAATCCCTTCCATTTCAGAAGAATTCTGTTTTTTAGCCTTTCCATTACTAGAGCAAGTGCCGTCAAATCAACAGGCTTTAATCCTCCGTCCTTCATTTTACCAGAACCAGTTCCCCAAGAACCTCCCATTTTTGGCCAAGCAAATCCAGCGGTTTCCGGAGTTGAGGCGAAAAATTGTGAGTTTGCTGCCGTTGCTTTGCCGCTTTCAGCTGAAGCGCTGGCGTAATACAGAGAGCCATGCCCCAAAGGTCCATTGGCTTCTCCAGGGAAAAGATCGCTCCAATTCAAAGTGCGTATCATTCTTCGCTGGTAACCATTCTCATAAATGGTATGTTTCCAGTAAACAACATCCTCTAACCCATCTAGATCATAACACCAAATAGGTTTGTTCCCAGCAAATTGATAAGGACTCAAGTAAGGGAATTTTGTAGTCAGCGGGTCGACGCTCGCGAACCGCCCCAACCGTGGGTCGTATGCCCTCATGCCATAGTCTTGGAAGGTCCCGGGGGCTCCGTGTACCTCATTATCGTTCTCCTTGCCGTTGAAGCCGAACCGATAATCCCCCCCACTAGCCGTCGTAGACCGCGAGATCATTCCGAAGGGGTAGAAGTCGGTCTGGTTCAGCACTTCGGCCCGGTAGGCGGTCGGCTGTGTTGGCAATGCACTGTTGTCACAGAGCTTGCGGTCGCTCACAACGGCGCGCACGTTCCCCAGGTGGTCGGTCAGTTCGTATCGCTTGTAGTTCAGGGTGCGGGTACTGATCACAGGCAGCAGCTCGTACACCAAGGGTTGCAGGCCAATAGCGCCTTCGGCTTTGGCATCGATACCGGTAAAACTACCCCATATCCAGGTGGGCGTAGCCGTGTTCGGCCCCAGGATCCGGAACGCCTCATCGGTGTAGAGGAAGGCCGGGGTGGCCACCAGCATTTCGCCATGCTTGGTGCGGCGGATGTCCCCGCCGTAGTCCCGCACCACGGAGGTCACAACAGTGGTGGTGAGGTTTTGGCGTTTCACTTCGTGTGTTGCGCCACCCAAGGTAATGCCGCTTTTCACGAAGTACAAATACTGCCCGGCGGGGCTGTAGTCCATGTAGTGGAAGGCAGCGTTCCCTTCGGAATAGGTGGCCAGGAAGGTGGCCTGCGTATGGTCGGCGCTCAGGCTGTAGCGGTGTATGTTGGCCGTGGCCCACATGAACATACCCATGGGGGCACCCGAACCCGACACCATGGCCAGTTCGCGCCCATCGGGGCTGATCTGCAGCAGGCCGTGCTGCCCTATGGAACTGCCGGTAATGGACGCCGCCAGCGGGGCCAGTTGCCCACCGCCGTTCTGCGTGAAGGTCTCCAGGTCCAGGCCCATCAAGGTGTACTGGCCGCTCACGCGGCGCACCGCGTACAGCATGGCACGGCCGTAGCTGGTACGGTCGTCGATCACGGCCAGGCCGCGGTCGTAAATGCCACTGCCCAGGTCCAGCAGCTGATTCTTGAGCAGCACGGCCCCTTGGGTGATCACCGTTACCGAAAGGTCGATCAGGTGTACGTAGGGTTTCTGGTCGTCGCCAATGGTGAAGAGGTAGTACTGCATGGGGTTGCCAGGCACCTGGCAGCTGTGCGTCACTGCGCCGCTGGCCGCCCGGATCCCGTTGCTGTTCCACAGCAGGTCGCCATTGCGGTCCATCAGGTACAGGGTGTGTACCCCGGATTGTTTCGTGGTGGTGGCCGTGAACACGGTGGCGCCAAAGCGGTCCTCAGCGCGGTGTACGTTGATGCATTGGGTGCCGGGGTTGGTGGTCTGTGCGGTAATGGCCGGAATGGTTTTGTCCACCGGGCTGGTGGCGTAGGTGCGCGTCTGCGTGAAATTGCTGCCCGCGGTCACCTTGGGGTCGCCGGCCTTCAGCTTGGCCACGCGGGCGGGGATGTCCAGCCGCTCCAGTTCGGCCTTGCCCACCCGGGGCAGCGGTGCCACCTGGGGCGTATTGCCGGTCCAGATCAGCTTGCGCACCAGCAGGTTGTCCGGCGTGCGCAGGCCCAGCCGCGCGCTGCCGTACAAGGGTTGCTCGGCCACACGCATCTCGTCGGTGATCTGCCCGACCCCACTGGCCGTAAAGCTGCGGCGGTAAGTGGTGAGCAAGTTGCCTTGTGCGTCGTGTATGTAGTAGGTGAATTCATCCACCGGAGCGGGTGCCACGGTGAGCCCGCTGTTCAAGTTGGTGACATGTGCCTTCAGGATGCGGTGGCCAGCTGCATCGTAGGCGAAGCGCAAGTACGTGCCATCGTGAAGCGCCACCTGGCTCACCTTGCCGTAGGGCGTCCAGGTGATCTGGTTGTTCACGGAGTTCCAACTCTCATTGGTCAGTTGTCCGATGGCGTCGTAGGTGTAGGTGTGCCCTTCGGCCAGGTCAGCACCAGCACCATTGGTTCCTTCGGAGATGCTGGCAAGCGCATTCGGGTGGAAGGGGACCCCATAGGTGTAGCCGATGTTGTCGACAGCCCCGCCAGTCGCATCCTTGCGCGTTACGGCCCCTGCTACAGCGTTATAGAAATTCCCGTTCGCATCGTAGCGGTAGCTGGTGGCGAAGGCGTTGGTGGCATCATCCGCCCACGTAGCCCCGCTGTACGCGCGTGGTTGGTCGGCCCGCAAGCGGTTCAGCACATCGTAGCGGTAGCGCATGGCCAACGGGGCATTGCTCGCATACGGGTCGAAGGGGTTCGCTGCGTTGATGCTCGCGGTCTCGGCCAGCTGGCCCTGCCAGCTCCAAGCTGCGATGTTGCCGTTGTAGAGGGAGTGCTTACCGCGACCTTGAATGCCAGCAGTATTCGGTACTGGTAGCGGGTCGTTATGGAACGGGCTACCAGGGTGGTTGAAGTCGCCATCAAAGTAGGAGAGCATCATCCCGAAGGCATCCTTACCCACCTTTACGTTCGCACCCGCGAAACCGTCCTTTGAAGGATCGTCCCCATTGGTGAGGTCCGCAGCGTTGATCCCCTTCAGCCAACCCTGTGTGGTGTAGGTGTGGTCGATGCCCTGCACTTGGTCCTCGCCCAATAAGGTGCGCTTCAGCGGGCCGTGGGCATAGTAGCTGTAGCGCGCATCGTTGTCCCACACCACGCCATCCGCGCTGGTCTGCGCGTTCAAAATGCGGCCATCCTCGTCGTAGCTGTAGCGTTGGAAGAACTGGTCCACAAAGCCTTCGTTGTAGCGCAATTGGCGCACATGGCCGCTCACCAGGTCGTAGTCGTAGCTGATGAAGCGTTGGCCCACATCAGGCAGCTGGTGTACGAGCCAGTCCACGTTGCCGTGCGGGTCGTAGCTGTAGGCGGTCACCACCTGGTCGAAGGTGGTGGCGGTGTTGCCGTCCTGGTCGCTCATGCTCCAGCTCACACGGTTCACCAGGTACCGCTGGCCTTGCCCGTTGCTGAAGGTGAGGCCCGAGAGGGCATCGGTGTAGGTGGTGAGGGTGCGGTGCGTGCCGCTGGTCGGGAAGTTCTGGTCCTGCGCTTTCAGGAGCTGGTACACCAGATCGTCGAACAGGTCGTTGCCCGCATTGCCCACTGTGCTTTCACCCACTTCCACCACGCGGCCCAGGCCGTCGTACTTGGTGTAGCTGTAAGCGGGGGTGGGGGTCACAGCAAATTGCTTGGCGTTCTGGCTAAAGCGCAGGCGGCCCAAGCGGTCGTAGGCCATCAAGGTCTGCCCACCGTCCGGTGTCTTCTGCATCACCAGTTGGCCCAGGCTGTTGTAGCGGTACAGCGTGCGCTCGGGGTAGATGATGTCCGTGGTGGGCCAGTTGGCTGGGGGCGTTGGCGCCGATACGTTGTCCAGTTGGAGCGGCTCGTCGTTGGGCGGCACGGTGCTCATCAAGCTGCCGGCGCGATCATAGTAGTACAACGTGTAGTGGTGCTTGCCGCTGAGGAACTCCACGTGCAGGTTGTCCTCGATGTTGTCCGATACGGCGCATTCGGTCAGGTAGTTGGAGGTGAACTGCTCCAACTGCTCCTGTAGCTGGAGGCTGCGCTGCACCAGCAATTCCTGGAGCATGGCAGTGGCTTGGATCTCTTCGCACGTAAGGGCGAAAGTCGAGTCAGGGGCGCCGGCGGGTTCCACTTCACCGACCCAGGTGAGGCAGGCGGCTTGGCTGCAACCGGTCATGTTGTATCCACCGCCGGAGCAAGCACCTGCTGTAAGCTGCGGGTGGCCGAATTCGATCATGCCGGCGTTGTCCAGATCGGTGTTGGGTAGCGCCACAGGTGCTGCGGTGACCGTGGGGTACGCGTTGCTGCACGTTTGCAGGCAGCTCGCTTGCATGGCGTTCCGCAAGCAGGTCAGGTCCGCTGGGCTGATGCCTGGGTAGGCTGCAACGATCTCGGCCTCGTATTCCGCAAGTCGTGTTGCTGTTGTGCAGGCTGCAGAACAGTCGGTCATATGATCGGTCTGCTGCGCGTTGTAAGCCGCGATCTCGGTCGATGTCCAAGTGGTGTTGGAGCCGAAGTTCATTTGCTGGCACTCGAACACGAGTTCGGCCAGGCACATCTCCATGTTCCACCGAGCGAAACACATGCAGACTCGAATGTTCCGGGAATATTCGGGTCCAAGCCTGGAACCATACGCAGAGAGTACGAGACAATCGCTGCTTGAGGCGGGGGGATACCAATTGCCGCGGATAGACCGTCCAGTAGGCTGGCGCTAAATTTGGTCGGTCTCATTCCGTATGGAGCCAATGGCAAGCGGTGCAAGTCAAGACGTGTAGTTGAACTCGATCTTTGCCTTCACGCACCCAATGAACATGTCCATCAAATGCTGATCAGGGATCGCTGGCGGTGCGCCACCGACCAACGGGAGCGTTGATGCGCCAGGGATGCCACTGACCAGAATGGCCGACTGACCTTCCAAGTACGCTACATAACCTTGAACAGCCCCGATCCAACAGCCCCAGGTTTCTTCACAGGAAAGGTTGTGTCTTGCACTGGTGGTGGGTCGAACGCATGATAGGTTCGGTCAAGAGTCACTGAGGGTAGAGTGAGAATATGTGAAGTTCGATGGTGCCCCGCTCTCCGGATAACTGAAGAAGTCGCTCCAGAAGTTCGTCGGCAGGTTGTTGAGGTCGGTGGTGATGTCAGGGTCAAAGGCCTCATTGTACACACTGATGAAGTAGTGTAACAGTGTGTCGGCATCGATCACGCACGGCGGGCACTCAAGCTTAGGCAGCCTGATCGTATCGCAACCCAACGGGATGGCCACCTGGCCGTTGCCCATATCGACCACCAAGGAGTTTGCATAGAAGGCATCCAGGTCGTTGTTCTCCAGAGCAACGACCAGATCCTCTAGTTGCGTGTCGAAGTCGGCATTGTACTGCGCCTCTAACAGTTCCAGATGGCCCTGCAACATGGTCTGTGCGGGAGTGCTTGGCGTATTGGTGCCGTTCACCTGGTTGTTCACCTGAATGATGCGCCCCACTTGATACGATCCCATGTCCAGTTGTACAGTGGTCGTCAGTAACGTTAGCTCCGTCGGGGATCCGTTGCAACCCGGCGGCGGGAAGGCCATGGGGTCGGGCAGCTCATCGTTCTGGAGCAAAAGCGGTATCAGATTCTCCGTCGGACATTCGGTGTTGCGCAGGTAGTACGTAATGCTGTAGTCGCAGGTGCTGCAGTAGTCCGCACAGTCCTGTACCTGGGAAGGCGTGATCGTGTACGTGATCTCGACTTCGGTATCGTCCGCCGGAATGATGATGTCCGCGCTCACATCCACGGTGTACGGGTCCGTGGCCGTGCCGCCGGTCAGGTCGTAGGTCTCCTGCTCATCGGCATACTGCTCGCTCAGCAAGCCCATCTGCTTCCGTTCATCATCCTCCAAAGGCAATGTGCTGGTCTTAACCAAGCAGGTGGCCAGGGTCTTTCCTTCCTTATCCTGGTAGGTCACGGAGGTCACCCCGTTCGGGTCCACGGTCAGCATCTTCTGCACGCTGCGGCGATCGTAAGCTTCATGACCGAAGATGCTGGTGAGCTCCTGTTCGCTCACGGCGCCGTAATAGGTGCGTGCCGTACGAGGCTTGTGGCCTGTGGTGAACGAGAATTCGGCACCCGGTGCGCTCACCTGGCGCACCCGACCTGTTCCATCGGGCAGGAAGGTGGTGCGGCTGAAGGGCAGACGCTCGGCACTGGGGATCTGCAGGTCCGCATTGGTCAAATAGTAAGTGGTCGAACCGGTGCTGATCTGGGTGTTGTTGCCCAACGTACCCGCCGCATCGAAATCCGTTGCATCGTAGTTGCCATAGGTACCGGGCAGCAACTGGTTCTCATAGCCGAGGGAAGACTTGTTCGCCACAGGTGTCGGCAAACTTTGGAGTGCGGGCCTGCCTTGAAAATCCATCACGGTCTGGGTGGCCAGCAGCACGTCGCCCACGCTCTGGTGTACCTGCTCCTGCTGCACTTGTTGCAGGTCCGTGGCGAAGCTCATCCGTTCGCCGATGCGCACACCGTTGGCTCCATCGGGGTCCGGCTCGGTGAAGACCCTGCTGAAGGACCAGTTGCGGCCCTTGTCGAACTGTTCGTAGTAGAACACACGGTAGGCGAAGGCGTTGCTCTCCCAAAGCGTGCCCATGGTGCCGAAGGCGCTCGTGCGCTGCAACAGCGAGGTGCTGTTTTGCGTGGGGTGGTTGGGGCTCCAGGGCCACCAGTTCCGCGCATCGGCGATGCCTCCCGGAGAAAAGTCGCTAATGGCCCGCACACGCCATGCATAGAAGCCGGTGCCTTCCGCAAGGGTGAGCGTAAGTTCCTGGGCTGGGCTGCCCGTCTCAATGCTCAGCGCTTGGCTCCAGTCGATCGTGGCGGAGATGTTCTGCTCCGTGGTCAAGCTCACGTCCCTGTTGTAAAGGCGCAACACTTGCACTTCGTAGTTGGCGAAGGGGATGTTGCATGGGCACAGCGCGTTGTTCACCCACTTCAGGGTCACTTGGTTGGAACCTGCAGGCAAGGCGTTCTGCACGGCGCTGGGCATCACCGCGCAATTGCTGCTGAGCGTGGGCGCAAAGCTCAGTCGCTTGTCCAGGTCGATGCGAAGTTGAACGTAGTTGACATAGGCAGGTGCCACCGAATAGCCGAACGAGGGCACATCTTCCCGCACAACCTTCAGATAATGGATCTGTTGATAGAAGGCCGAGAGGTCGCGCTCCAGAACCTGCTCCGGTTGGTCTTCATCCAGTTTCAGCTCATAGGGGCCATCGTTCAGCACGATGGTGGTTCCGTTCATGGCATACCCGATGATCCGGAAACGGTACATGGCGTTCGGGTCGCCCACCCCCGTGTTGTGGTCCTCACCTGTACGCAGGCTCACCCGGACCTTGAAGCGCTCCGCACTGTGCACCATTCCACAGGACAACGGAGGCGTGCTCACGTTCCACACGATCGCGGCGCCGGCCATTGCGCTGTTGTCGAGCAATGTGGTGCTTTGCTGGGCGTTGGTGGTCGTGGCGGCTAGGGCCACGAGCGCCACGAAGAGGTTCCGGATCAGGGAGCTGAGCTTCATGCGGATGGGTATCAATCGTTCTGGGCCTGCACAACGGTGGGGTCACGCCGGTCCCGCAAGCGGTGGCCGGTATAAGCGGGTCTCAACTTCCCGTCCTTCAGGACCAGGTCCACGGAGGGGCGCTTCAAGCGCGGATCCAGAAGTCCGGGCTGGTAGCTGATGAACTTCACACGATAGCTGCGCAACTGCTGGTGCGGGCGATACCGGGTGCTCATATCGGTCACCTGTTGGCGGTCCAGGTCCACCGTGTACTGGATGCTCTGCACAGCGCCTTTCACGGAAGCGGGCACGTGCAGCTCCACGGTCATTTCCGTTCCGTTGCTCGTACGCGCCGTGCCGCATTGGGCCACGTTACTCACGCGGATCAAAGTGTCGTTGAACTGCTCCCAGCTGGCCGCGCTGATCTTTCCGCCGGTGGGTTGCGGATAGACCAGAACCTGGTCCTCATCATGCAGCACCACCACACGCGACTCCCCATCGGTGAAGCTGCTGAAGTGCTCGTTCTCCACAATGGTGCGACCCATGCCGACCGCCATACCGGTGGTCATCTTCACGGCGGGTGCTTCGCCTTCAGCCTGGCTGGTGATCTCCAGTCGCGCTTTCAGGGCCTGCTCGGGCGCCTCTTGCACTTGCTGCTGCATGTGGTGCACAACGGCCTGAAGCTTGGCCTTGCAATCGTCCTGCGCCTGCACGTGAAGTCCGACAAGCAAAAGCAGTGTGGTGGTGATCGATCCGTGCTTCCTCATGGCCATTGGCGGTTCTGGTCCTGCGGTGTGTTGTACTGGGTCTCCTGCACGGTCCGCAGCCCGCGCTCGGTCTCGATCAGCTTGCGGACCAGCTTGCCCTCATCGTTGTACTGGTAGTACATGCCGAAGTGCTGGTCATCGAATGTGGCGAGCAAGCGGTAGTTGTTCGGGTCGTACACGTAAGCGGTCATCTGCGCGTCCTTGGGCTGCACGCGTACATCATCGATCCACGTGGTGCCCGAATTCGCTGCCACGTTCACGCAGGTGATGTCGATGCTGTAGGCCGCGCTACCGGAAGGCAGATCGACCGTTGCTTGGCACTGCACCCATTCACCGACCCTGGCGACCACCTTCATGGGCACCGCCGGTTGTGTGTTCAGTGTGACCGCCGGAGCGATCGGGTCGATGAAGCCCGTGACGTCCTTGCTGCGGAACCAAGCCTTCACCTGCATGGCCTTCGGTGCCGCCAGCGTGTATCCCAACGACCTTGTTCCCGATCGGTAGAGGAAGGCAGAGGCGGTGCTCGACGAGAAGCTCTTCTTACCCGCATGTGCTGCTGCGGTGTTGATCGTCCCGTAGGAGTTCCAAGAGAACTGCACACGGTCCTCCAAATACGTACCGCTCGTGTATTGCTTCTCGAAGCTTTCGAACAGGACCAAGGGGCTTGCGCTATTCTGTGCGACCAGGTAGGGCAGCTGGCGGTCGTATCCGAACTTGCTGCAACTGCGGATACCTAGGGCGTTCTCTTCCTCCAACGCTTGTCCGTCGGGGGAGTAGGCCACCACGTGGTTGGTCTCGATCCACCGGTTCGGATCGTTGTTCGTCACCACATCGTAGTCGAAGAAGGGCATGGTGAACCACCCCGTGTTCCTGTTCAGTCCGCCGGACTCCGTGGCCTCGCGGAAGGCGTAGGTCGAATCGGGTCGCCACTGCCCGCGCTTGCCGGTCTCGAAGGGGTTGTAGATGCCTGCGGTGATCCCGTAATCCGCTTCCTCATAATTCCAGATGTCCGAGTAGACCGTTGCATTGCAGCTCACCACCTTCTCCACCACATACTCGGGCTCGGCAGGGCAGAGCTGCGGGCAGGTGATCAGGATCGGGTAGCACGGGCTGTCCGCAGGCTTGTACACGATCTGCCCGGTGCTCGGGTCCAGCGCGAAGGAACCCCAGCTGTTCATCGATTCCACGAAGCTCATTTCGAAGGGATCGTCGCAATAGTCAAAACCCTCGGGTGGAACAGCGACGCTGCTGATGAGCGCAGGTACCGTGTTCGAGCCTTGTTGCACAGGTTCGAAGTACACCTCGCCATCGAATACACCACACTCCTCCGCATCATTCAGGAACGAGAGCCCTGGAGGAACGTTGACCGCATGGCTGCTGTAGGGTGCACCATTGGCGTAGTCGATCGCCACAGGCCCCCATAGCATCGTGTTCAATGCATCAACGAACAGTTGGCGCAAGCTCCAGTCGCTCGTTAGGTTCAGCTGCCCGTCATCATACACGGTGTACTCACCGGCCGGTGCTCCCAATTGGTTGCTGCAACCGCTGCGCACCACCTCCATGCGGTTCATAACGGCACTGCTTGCCAGCGCACTCGATTGGATCGCCTTGTGCAGGAACAGGGTCGGCCCTGCTGGATCGACACGCTCCAGATGGTACAGCTTGGCTCCCGGGGATCCCGTTGGGTAGAAGGCCAGCAGATCACCTTGGCAGAGGGCTCCAAGCAGGTCACAGACGCCATTGCTCACGCTGCCGGGTGCCACCGATACCTGAGCCGCGTTAGCCGTCGCACTGGTGCAGGTCAACGTGACGGAAAGGGGAAGGACCACTTTCCGCTCACCCTTGGCGATCTGCCCCAGGTTCGGGTAAGGCATGTGGGCCGGGATCGTGTGCTTGGTGTAGATGCCGGCCGTGGCGGAGGACAGGTCTGCAGTGCTGCCCAGGTTCGGCAAGAAGCCGTCGTGTGTGCGCACGATCGCCGGCTCACCGGTCGCTGGGTCGAAGGCGATGGGCTCCGTCATGTGAATGATACCGTCCACCTTGGTGTGCGTGCGCTTTAAGATCGCCGGATAGGTGATCACCTTGGTCGTGGTATGCGCCCGGATCGTGGTGTTGATGTAGGTGACCGAGGGTGACGCTGAAACGCCAGGAGGCAACGGGATGCCGGTGCCGATATCAACCTCCACAGCAGCGTCGTCCATCTCATCCTTGGAAGTGCGGCCCTCAATGGTCACGTCCATCTCCTGGCCGAGGGGCCGCAGCGCCGTGTGGCCATAGCGGTCCACTAGCGTGGGGATCTCCTCACCATCTCCGTAGTAATCGTACTCGGATCGGGAACTGTACGCAGCTCCGGCCGGGTTGAGACTTAGCAGCTCCGAGACGTTGCCGCTATACGTTGTCTCCGACTTGATCTGCCCGTGCATGTTGTTGAACTTGAGCACGAAGCCTTGGGTGACGCTCTTTCTATCGATGATCGTGGTGACCCAGGGGGTGATCACTGGTAGATAGATCGGTGGGGCATTGCCGATGCCGGTCATCTCGAATTTGACCGGGTGATCTTTGGCCGTATTGAATTCCTTGGCGATGAATCCCGCGCCGTTCGGTGTGCAGCCAACGCCCAGTTGAGTTTGACCAATGTTCGAGATGATCACTTGGGAATAGCCCACGCTCGGCGCAGGGTAGATGCTCATGCCCAAGGGACCTTCGCTTTGTTCGCGGTCGCGTCCAGCGATCACACGACTGGGCCAACCCTGGCTGAACCGTTCCAAGGGCCTTACGAGCGGGTTTTCAGCGCTTATAGAGGCTGGTTCATTGGTGGCAACGCCGCTGCTGAGCTCGTTCCCCTCGTCATCGACAATGGCATACTTGTATTCAGTGCCGTAGACCGCCGGGTAGCCTTCAGCGATCCCGGTCGGATCCACCATCAAAAGGCGTTTGACACGCAAGCCACCGCCGTATTTCCGCATGGGCAAGGGAACGCGGAGATAGCTGTGGTCAAGTACGACCTCATCGCATGAAGCCGGAGAGGTGACAAATCCGATCAGGAAGCCCGCAGCACCCGTTATCGTGGACAATGGGTCAGGAGGGGGGGGGGTACCACCTTGTGCGACTCCGAAGTCGATCAGATCCCCCGCCTGCTCCAATTGCGCCACACTGCTCGGTCCATCGTAGCAGCTGCAATTCGCGTTGGTAATGGTGCGGCCTCGTTTCTGAGCTTTGAACAGATCCCTGCAAACATCCTCTGGCAATGAATGATCCACATCGGCGAATCGGATCGACAAGGTGTATTCACCTGGGTTCGTCGCTTGAACGATCTGAACGTCCACGACCTCTGCGTAGCCTTCGATGAACTCCATGTTCTTGCCATGGGCGATCGGGTCCGTCCCGTTCACATTGTCCATAAAGCGATAGAGCATGCGGAAAAACATCCGCTTGTCCTTGCCGACGTATTCATTCTGGATCAGATTCCGCATGCGCAGCAAGGCTTCGTCGGTATTCGTCGTTGGCCAAGCTCCGAGCACGGACAGGTCGAGCAGGACTTCGTCGTAAGCGTTGAGCGGGGTCTGTTGGGTGGGCCCTGTATTCCAACCCAGCATGCTCACCATGCCGTGGCTCGGTTGGTCCTGTACGAAGAGGTAATCGTCCGGCTCGTACTGCACATGGATCTCTCCGCCGGAAGGCAACGTGATCCGCTTGAGCTGCCATGCGGAAGGATCGAACGTTGGAGTGGTGGCACCCATGACTGCTTGGTCGATCCAAGGGCATATGGTCTGTGCACGGGCTTGACCATCAGCGCGGTAGTTGCCCCACGGATCAGGGGCAAAGGCCTCACCGTAGGATGGTGTCTCGTTCACACCGGCGTAGGGCGATACCAAGGCCGCGTAGGGCGCAGGGTAGGAGGGGGCGTAGGTGTAGTCGAATTGATACGGAGCGATCTTGGCCGGAACCGTGCCGTTGTATTCGGTCCATACCCTTTTCAGGGTCAGCTTGCCTTCGTTCGCATAGCTATTCGACGGGGCGTTGGCTCCTGCGCCTTTCCAAGCCGAATAGTCATAGTCGAAGTGGACCGTCTTGATCGGTCGGGCAAGGTTAGTGTTGACGCAGTAGATCGCATACTCAGCCCTTGAGTAGAGTTTGATGGACTTCAAGTAGCGCTGCTTGTCCAAACCTTGAGCTGGAGAGGCCTGCCAAGGATCGATCGTTGGTGCGCCATATGCGTCCCGCCGGGTGCCAGGGTCACTCAGTTCGAACACGGCCACATGGCTCTTGGTCTCTACTGTGGCCAGGTAGTAAAGCTCTTTCTCACCATCCGCATAGGAGATCCGATCATCATGGCATTCGCTGATCGCGCCGATGGAGTAATCGAAGCCGCTGTAGGGCATGCGCCAATTGTACCAATTCCCTCCACCGCTCTTGTCGCTGCTGCCGGACTGTTGGGTGTAGCGGAAAATGGTGAAGCCCCCCAGGTCGTCCAGACTGGGTCCGTTGTTGGTGAGGTCGAGGTAGTCCGGGTCTTGGATCGAGGTGAGGAGGTGACTGGTCGCATAAGGTGCAGCAGCGTCCCGCCCTGCCTTGAAAGCGGCGTCGTCGGGGTCATTAACGCTATGAGCCCGCGATAGGTCAGTTACCGTGGTGTTGCCTTCCTCAATGGAGTAGCTCAAGGAATGTTCGTTCCGAGCGTAGACCGGAAGGCCGTAGTTGTACCGTTGCCCTTGTCCGTTCAGTATCGACAGTTCTCCAAGTTGGTCGTCTGGCAATTGTGCACGGTCAAATTCGATTGGTTGCAGGAAGGCGAGGCTGTTCAGCGGATCCAATCCCTTGCTCAGGTCTCCTTTCTCGTAACGCCGGAAGAAGTTGCTCGGTGTGCTGGTTGTCTCGCTCGTACCGCTCGGGTTCACCAGCGTAAAACCCATGTGGCTCGACCTTCCGGGCCGCTCGCCGTTGTTGGCATAGCGACCGGCCAACGAGGCGCCAGGGGCACCCATCGTGGCTTCAGCCTGCTCCGCATCGTCGTTGTCGCTGTACCGGATCCATCCGCCTTGGTCGTTGGCCATGCGGAACAGGTAGGGCTCATCGAAAGGCTGTCCTCCTGTGGGTCCGGATGACCAGTCGTTGACCGATAGGTGCTGTTCGCCCAATTGGAACTGCCAACCAAGCCCGAGCCAAGCCCCTGCAGTGAACTCACCTCCAATGCGAGCAAGGGTGGTGGTGCTCGTGGTACGCACTGGTCTGAACGGAGCGATCTGCCGTTGGAAGAGCCGTGCTGAGCCGGAGATGCCCTCACCGGTGATGGCGAACTGGTCCGCGTCGGAGACCGGCAGGCTTAGGAACTTGTCGCGCCGCTCGTACGAGGATAGGTTCTCTGTATGGTAGTCCAGACCTTCAGCATCACTATTGGTTGTGTACAGGTAGCCCGATGATTTAACATCCTGCTCGGGAAGGGGCTGTTGGACGCTGTATTGTCCAGAAAGGGCAGCGTTCATGCCGACTGGCAAGGGAGCAGGTGCGACCATGCCACCCAGGGATAGGGTCCACGCCTCTCCATCTTTCATTGCTGGGGTGGTGAGCGAATAGCCCTGTGGATTGAGCGCCTTGGAGATGAATGCGTTCGCAATGCCTGCACTATTGAAGCTCATTCGCTTCAGATGTGCGCCTTTGATCTTCGTAGGTCGGAAGTCGTATTGGCTGGTGCGGTCAAAGGCCTTGTCGCGTCTTTTTCGCTTCAAGTCCGCCATGTGTTTTTTCGCATCTGCGCGATTCTCTTTGCCGAGCATGGAAGGATTGACCTGAAGCGAGAAGCTCTCCGAGCCATCCGTGACACTGTATCCGATGTTCACCACACCCTGGCTCAAGTGGGCACCCATACCCAGGGTGTACCCATACCCCCGGTAGTTGTTATAGCGGATCGTACCATGTCCACTTAGTTGTACCGCACTGCTAAAGGCTTCAGGCTCCAGTTGACCGGTGATCGAAACGGTGCGCTGTGGGATGGTCTTATTCCAGTACTTGACCTGTTGATCTTTCCAATCGTCCGGTAACCCGCGCATTTGCCGATTGATGGCGCCGGGGTTCAAGGTCCAACCATAGCCGACCCAGCTTGCCTCTTCCTCATGATTGGAACCACCGTGGTAGGAGAGTGAGAGCGCATACCCGCCGCCGTTGGGCCCAGGGATCTGGAGCACGGGCAAGTTGTAGGTGAAGTCACCGGTGAACTCGTTCACCATGTTGGTGGTCACCACCGGCTCGAAGCTGGTGAACTCGGGTTGGGCCGGTCCGGAGGTGAGTGCGTAGGCTGCTGTTGGGTAGATCACGTCCCCCAACAACGACAGGATCGTGAACGCGGACACTATCCGCATGGGGCGGGAGAAGCGTTGGTACCGGGTGCGCTTGGGGCTGGCCATGTTCATACGGTCGGTTGTGGGACCTTGCGCAAGGCGGCACGGTCGAAGGTGAAGTGTTGGATGCCGGTGCCGAGGTGTTCGTCGGCGATCACCAGCTCCAATTGCTCAGAGCCATAGAACGCTGGATCCCCGCTTGTCTCCGGAACGAATACGAGCATCACATTTCGGTCTTTCGTTAGGCTGTAGGTGTTCTCCAGGCTGCTGAGCACAGGGGCATAGGTGCGCCCCCCGCAGCGCAGTGAAACCATCGCTTCCCAATTGAAATTGAGGTCATAGGCCTGTTGCAGGAATTCTTCCTTGCTCTGCGCCCCTGAGTACATCACATCTCCTTTGAAGTGCTTCCCATCGGGGCCCAGATTCACCAGGAAGCAGAGCTGCCGGTCCTGCTCTTTAACAGCCGAGTCCAGGTCGGTTGCATTGGTCACGCGATCGCGTAAGGCTTCAAGCTGCGGTGGGATCAGGCGCACTGTGGTCCGGATCCCCTGCACATCACGGCTGCGCACCAAGCCGTTCTCCGGCGCATTGGCATAGGCCAGCATTTCGTTCAACCGAAGCGGCTTTGCGCTATCGGAGCACCTGCAGAAGAGCAGGACCAAGGCAAGCAGTGCAGTGTTGCGTTTCATGGCTGCGCTCCTTGGTGATCCTGGTTCAAAGCGGTCAACACTTCCTCTGTAATGTCCATTGCACCATCCCCGTACAAGAGACTGCCCTCGTCCGTGGTGCCCAATACCATGTCGTAGCCCTTATCGGCCGCATACTGCTCAATGAAACTGTTGACCTGACCCAGGACCGTGGCGAGCATTTCCTGTTCCTTCTGTTGAAGTTTCTTCTCCATGGCGTCGGCATAGCGGGCAAGGTCATCCCGTTGTTTTCGCACGGCATCTTCGTTCTGTGACCGATCCGTTCCACCGCTTCCGGGACCGCGCAGTGCTTCCATATTTCTCCGCAGGTCCGTGGTGAGCGTATCCATGTTGGCTTTCCAGCCCTCTTGTTCCAGCTGGAAAGAGCTCATGGCCTCCTTCATTCCGAAATAGCCATAGACGAGTTCTTGGGAACGGACGTAGGCTATACGCGGCGTTCGCTTCAAGGACCATACGCCCAGTGCGAGATTCCCGGCCAGGAACAGCGCGACGAGTAAGAGGGGCCAGCGGTTCTTCATGATGTCCACCTGTTAGTTCTTCAGCAGGAATTGACCGTTGTGTGCTACACCATCGAGCATGATCTCGTACCGGTAAACACCGTCAACGGCGGCGCTCCCTGTGTTCATGAAACGTCCGTTCCAAGAGGAGCTCGGATCCTCGCTTTGGAACAGAATGTTCGCGTCCCGATCCGTGATCGTAAGACCATATTGAGGCATGCCTACGAGGCCAAGGACCCGGAACACATCGTTGGCATTGTCCCCGTTCGGGGTCATCAATACCTGGTCCTGTAGGTCGAGATGGAAGGGGGGAATTGCTTCTTCAAAGTAGCTCTCAGGTTGGTCGTACAGGACGAGTTCATTCACGCCTACGACGCTGTAGAGTGAGGCATCCACGGAGTATGTGTCCTGACCTTCCACGATGCGCATGTGTTCGACGCGGCCACTGTCCAGCTCAAAGAGAACCGTGCAACTACGGCTGTCGGCCGTGGCAGGGATGTCGAGCACGTGATCCCCCGAGAGCGGACCATAGCCCAGGTCCATGTCGAGCCGCGATCCGCTCGCTCCTACAGTGATGATCTCGTCCGGCGTTCGAGCACTGTAGGGAACGGTCGCGGCCAACATCCGGGTGTTGATCTTGATGGGGACAGCCAGCGAAGTGCGCAACCCGTTCAGTGAGGCTTTTCCGCTCCGATCCCGTACGAACAGCCCGAAAGCGCCTTGCTCGGAGGCAATGCTGCCTGAACCAATGACCTTTTGGTTGATCTTGAAATTCGCGATGCCCTCCCGATTCTCTATGGATAACTCGTCCCCCTCCCGAACGACCGTTCTGGCGATAACACCTGAAGCGGCAACGGCTTCGGCGATCATCTCGCTACCTAGCGGGTGCAACCACCATGAGGCCAAGATCCTTCCGGTCGTTCGGCTTTTCCACCCCACGACCTGATCATTGCCGTCTGCACCTTCCAGCTGAGGGGTGTACCGCAGGTAGTGATCTTCTTGGGCGGTACCCATGTTCATGCTCATGGCACCCTCCGATCCTCCCTCGGATCCCAACGGCAGCTTGGTCAGTCCGAGCGGGTCTGTTGTCCAATCATAAGGGTCGTTCTCCCAAACAATGAGGTTGCCCACATCGAACGTGACGATCTGTGCGGTCTGGTAGTAGGTTGAGTGAACTTCGACCGTGTAGGTACCTGGCCCGAGCTCGTCACGCTCGGGCGTCGATGGGCCATCCGCCCATTCATAAGTAAAGTCTCCTTTGTTGGGTTCGACGGTCAGTTCAATTCGACCTGATCCTGGGAACAAAGGTTTGATGTGCCCTACGGTCGGAATGATGGTGCACTGAGCAGGAAAGTCTGTCTTAAGGGATTCAACCTTGCCGTTGGTATCGTAGATCGCCACATCGGCGATCATGGCTTCTGGGAATGTGGGCGGGCTGGAAGCTCGTACCTCCTTGCCATCCAAGGCAAACAACACGACCCCTTTCTTTACTTCAATGGAGAACTTGGAACCAGCAACGAATGCCACCTTTTCACCCGCGAAGACCCCACTCTCCCACGTTGCCGCCGAGTCTCCGTCGAGCACCCATGCAAACTCCATTTGTTGATAGCTTGTAGCTGATCCAATGCTCTCATCCCTGAGGCCTACGGCTGATCTTCCTTCCGTATCCGGCGCATTGAACACGATCCAGCCATCCTGTTGGTCGAGGAGGATGTTCTTGGTGGAGTACCGCATGTTCGTCCATCCATCACCAGCCGTTTTGGTGACCGAGCCTTCATTGGGCATGACCGCACCTTGGAGTGTCGACTGAGTGAGGTTCCGCCCGACCTCCACTTCGGCGCTGCCTTGATTCCCTGCCTCGTCCAACACGATCAACTGGTACTTACCCGGGAGCAGGCTATCCAATTTCGGTTCGAGCATTTCCAAATACTGTTGGTAGCCGACATCGATAGGTGCGAATGCGGGTAGCCCGATCGCATGGAAACCAGTCGTATCTATGGTGGTCAGAAGGGTTCCGTACGCGGTGCTGTCCGGTAAGGTGTCCGTGGTCACTATCCGTACGGAGCCTTCCGCGCCGGTCACTTGCAGATCGATGCTTCCAGGAGCGCTCAGCGTGGCATTCTCAACGTCGACAGAGATGACCAAGGTGTCCTGCGCTTTACTCAAGGTGGTGGAGGCGGCCATTACTACCACCAGGAGCATAGAACCGAGCGAGTTGCGTGGGGCTATCTTCAACTGGAAGGCGTGATCGAACATCGCGTGGTTCATGATCCTGAGGTATGGGTTCAGGCTAGGGCTGCCGGTGGGCGTACATTTGCGAGCTACGGGATGCGAACATACTTAAATATAGTTAAGTGTCAAGAACTGTCGATAAAAAACTTCCGCCCCTGAACCAGCGCTTCGTGGATGCGATGGAGCGTTTGGGCTTGAGCGGATATGCGCTGAGTAAGGCCTTGGGCACGTCCGAGGCGGTGATCAGTCACATCCGGAACGGGAAGAACCCGCCGAACATCCTCCTCGTACAGGACTTACTTAATAAGTATGAAGAGTTGGACCCGGACTGGTTGCTTAGCGGTCGCGGGAAGATGTTCCGGCGCCCGAACGCCATGGGCCTGGCCGATGCCCTCCCGGTCAGCCGGGAAGGGGGCATTTCCGTGCAAGCCTTGGATGAGCGCTTGGAGCGGATGGAACGCCTGATGCAACGCTCCGTGGAGGCTCAGATGGAGCGCAACGTGCTGGTGGACGAAGCCGTAAGCGACCTTGAGAAGCAGGTGGGCCGCCTTGAGAAGAGCGTGGACACGCTCAAGAAAGACCGTCGTAAAAGTGCGTAACGGCCTGTTGCACCTGCCATAGCCGTTCGTGCGCCTGTTCCGCAATGCGCAATGAGGCACGGTCGATCCCGCGGCGGTATGCGCGCTGGATGGACACCTTCAGGCTTTGATGGTAGGAGCACAGTTGCTCAGGGCAACGATACCCGACCTCATAGACCGCCACGTCGGGCAGCAGGTCCAGAAAGCGGACCAGATTGACGAGCTTGTACAAGGTGAGTCTGTCATGGCGCTCCGAAGGCAGCAGCATGGCGTGCCGATGTCCATACGCGAATTGGTTCACCAGGTCCAACGCCTTCACCACTTGCTCCTGGTCGATCTGGCTCCGATCCAGCATATCCTTTAGGGAAGGATAGCGGATCGCTCCGAAGGCTGGACCAAGTTCATCCGGGCTTTCCATGTCTTCGTTGGTGAAAATACCCGTTTCGTCCCACGATCGTCAAATTCAAGGTCCCGAACGGCTCACACGGCTTGAAATTGTTCGTCATATCTATACCTGTCCGAATTCCAGTGGGCGGTGGCTTGTGGTTGGTTCGCTGTACGCGACATACGGAAGCCATGCAACAAAGCGGAAGGGCACCTACCACGGCTGCATATCCTTTGGTGTTCCTTACTTGGTCTCTCCACCCGCCCGGAACGGCTATTTTCGGCCCATCAACTTGCATTGACCATGGCCCACGGACTGTTGAAGGGGAAGCGCGGCATCATCACGGGTGCCTTGAACGACCAGAGCATCGCTTGGAAGGTGGCCGAGCTGGCCGCTGCGGAAGGCGCACAGATCGTGCTGTCCAACGCGCCCGTGGCCATGCGCATGGGCGAGATCAACAAGCTAGCCGAGTCCATCAAGGCTCCGATCATCCCCGCCGACGCCACCAACGACGCCGACCTGGAGAAGCTCTTCACCGGTAGCGTGGAGCAGCTCGGTGGGAAGATGGATTTCGTGCTGCACAGCATCGGTATGAGCCCCAACGTGCGCAAGGGCAAGACCTACGACGACCTGAACTACGAGTGGTACAAGCAGACGCTGGACATCAGCGCCATGAGCTTTCACCGCATGCTGCAGGCCGCCAGCAAGACCGACGCCATCAGCGATTGGGGGAGTGTGGTCGCACTGAGCTACATCGCCGCCCAGCGCGTGTTCCCCGGCTATGGCGACATGGCCGATGCGAAGGCCCTGTTGGAGAGCATCGGTCGGAGCTGGGGCTATTACCTGGGCATGAGCAAGAAGATCCGGGTGAACACCGTGAGCCAGAGTCCCACCATGACCACCGCGGGCAGCGGCATCAAGGGCTTCGGAGGCTTCTATGGTTTCGCGCAGGAGATGAGCCCGCTGGGCAACGCGCCCGCCGAGAACTGTGCCGAATACTGCATCTCGCTCTTCAGCGATCTCACCCGCTACGTCACCATGCAGAACCTCTTTCATGACGGAGGTTTCAGCAGCAGTGGCGTGACCCCCCAGGTGATGGCGAAGTTCACGACGCCGGAGTGATGCGGTCGCTACGGGCATGATCCTCGAGGCGCTCGTTGAGCTGTTCTTCAGGGGCATCATCGTTCCGCTCATCCGGCTTCCCGGCGCCTTGCTGGTGTGGGCCTTCACAAGCGGCCGCACGTTCAAGTCCGTTTGGCTGGATGGAGATGATGGCGTGCAGTTCTTGATCGGTATCGGCATCCACATCCTTTGGGTCGTACTGGTGATCATGTTCTAGCGGTCGGCGGAGCCACACGGGGAACGCTGATCCTGGACACCCGTTCACATGGGCACATGCGCGCATGCCCAATGGCCCTATTTTCGCTTCCGCCCCGACCATGAACCGATCCGTACTCTCCCTACTGGGTTTCTTGTTGTTGCTCTGCAGCGTGTCCGCCCAAGGCGGAAAAGCCTTCTTCAAAGAGGGTGAGAAGCTGCGCGAGGAGCAACAGCTCGATCAGGCCCTCGAGAAATACTCGCTCGCCATTCAGGTGGATCCGGCCATGCTGAAGGCTTACCAGGCCCGGGCGGACATCTACAACCTACAAGGCAAGAAGGCCGAATGCGCTGCTGACCGCGCCAAGGTGGCCGAGCTGGTGCCTTCCGAAGCAGCCTACGCCGCCGAAGCCGCCAAGGCCTATTACGAGCTGGGCGACCATGCGAAGGCCCTGACGCTGTGCGAACAGGCCTTGCGGGTGGAACCCAAGCAGCTCAGCGCTCTGGAGACGAAGGTGCGTTGTGCCTTGGCGATGAACGACCTGGACAAGGCCACAGCCGCCGCTGATGCAGCGCTCGCCGCCAAGGGCACCACGGACACCTACTACCTGCACGGCATCACCCGCTTCGCTACGCGGGATCTGAAGACCGCCG
Source organism: Flavobacteriales bacterium (assembly GCA_016721825.1). Lineage (GTDB taxonomy): Bacteria > Bacteroidota > Bacteroidia > Flavobacteriales_F > PHOS-HE28 > PHOS-HE28. Next base: position 491,830 of record JADKHI010000002.1, on the reverse strand, counting down.
AGTTCGACCTGGACAAGGTGATCGAGTGGAACTATCAGTATGAACCCGCCTACGTGGCGTTGGCTGAAGTGCAGCTGGCCCTCTACGGTCAGTATTCCGGTCCCACCATGCAGATGCGCACGCTGGACAAGGCCATCGAGAAGACCACACGTGCCTTGGAGCTGAACCCCGCCAGCACCGACGCGCTCTTCACCCGCAGCAAGGCCTACGCCATGCAGAAGGACTATTCCAAGGCCATTGATGATGTAAGCCGCTGCGTGGCTCTAGGCCGCAGTGATGATGCCGTGTTCAGCCAGCGCGCCCGCTACTACCATGGCTTCGGGCAGCACCAGAACGCCATCAACGACCTGAACAAGGTGCTGCTGAAGGATGCCCAGAACGTGGAGCTCCTGCTGCTGCGCGCCGAATGCAAGGAGGCCAACGTGGACCTCGAAGGCGCCATCGCCGACCTGGACGCCGCCAAGAAGGCCATGGAAGGCAACGACGCCTACGACTTCGACGACCGTCGCAAGGTGCAGGAACAGCGCGACCGCGTGGACAAGCAGCTCTTCGAACTGAACCGCGAGAGCGATCCGCCGGTGATCACCGTTGTGGATCCAGTGCATCCGGGTGGTGTGGCGCAGGTGAGCTCGGTGCTGTCCCAGGTGAAGGTGAACGGTCATGTGCGCGACCGCAACAAGCTGAAAAGCATCACCGTGAACGGCGTAGCGGCCGACTTCGCCAAGGACGAACGCGACCCCGAGTTCTTCGTGGCCGTGCCGCTCGGGCCTGCCGCCAAGGAGATCCTCGTGGAGGCCACGGACCTGTACGACAACGTGGCCAGCATGTCGCTCCGCGTGGAACGGACCGAAGGCATCCCGCCGGTGCTGGCGGTCACTTCACCGAACCTCGGGTCGGACCGTATCATCACCGTGGCCGCCTCGAAAGAGGACCTCTTCATCGAGGGCAACGCCAGCGATGGCAGCATCATCCGCAGCATCTCGGTGGACGGCATCATGGCCAGCTACATCCCCGACACCAACCGCACCGACTTCAGCATCAAGTTGGTGATCGCGGGCAAGGACCGCTTCACCGTGCGTGCGGAGGACCAGTTCGGCAACGGCACCGACATGGTGTACCAGATCCAGCGCAAGGCCGAGGCGGTTGCCGTGGTGAGGCCGCCGGTCGACAACGGCAACAAGCCGGTCGAGAAGCCCACGGAGAAGCCGGTGGAGAAACCGATGAGCGGCGCCAACGTCAGCTCCGGCACCACCTGGGTGGTATTCATCGAGAACAGCGACTACCGCAGCTTCCCCGCGCTACAGGGTCAGGGCAACGACGTGGCCAAGATGCAGAAGGCCTTTGCCAAGTACAACGTGCAGAAGACCATCACCAAGAAGAACCTCAGCAAGCAACAGCTCGAGCGTTTCTTCAGCATCGAACTGCGTGACCTCGTGCGCTCCAACAAGGTGAACACCGTGCTGGTATGGTACGCCGGGCACGGTCGCACCGTGGGTGGCAAGAGCTACTGGATCCCGGTGGACGGCAAGAAGGACGACATCTATTCCTTCTACAACTACGGGCCGCTGAAAGGCCTGATCCAGAACTACAGTGAAAGCGTGAGCAATGCCCTTGTGGTGAGCGACGCCGCCGGTTCGGAAGCCAGTTTCTACGACCTTACGCGCTGATCCTCTCCGCATGTTCCAACGTCCTTTTCTTCTCGTTCTCGGTTTCCTGCTGAGCTCCCTGCTGCACGCCCAACGCTTCTACTTCGAGCGGCTGGATGTGCAGAACGGTCTACCGACGAGCAAGGTCTTCTCCGTGCTTCAGGACAGCACGGGCATGGTGTGGATGGGCACTGAGGCCGGTCTGGTGAGCTACAACGGCAACGACCGCGATGGCGTGCGCTCCTTCGGCACGGAGGAAGGCCTGGCTCCCAACAGTGCGCGCTGCCTCTTCGTTGACAAGGAACACCGGCTCTGGGTGGGCCACTCCGGTGGTGGGCTAAGCTTGCGCACAGGTCGTGATTTCAAGACCTTGAAGCTGACCGCTGAACCACTAACGACGGACATCACTGGCTTCGTGCAGGACGATGCCGGTGCGGTGTGGATCACCACCATGGGCCAAGGCGCCGTGAAGGTGACGCAGGTAGGAGAGGATGGGACGCTGACCGCAGAGCGCTACGGCAACAAGCAAGGACTTGTGGATCACCTGGTCGGTGTAGAGCACCTGAGCGATGGTGTGCTCGCCTTTCTTGAGGATGGTGGAACATTGAAAAAGTGGGAAGCTGCGGGCAAGCGCTTCACCTCGTTGGATTGGACCGGACTGGAGGACGTGCAGTTCGTGACCGCCTTGTACCAGGATTCCGACGGAAGGCTCTGGGTGGGTACACAGAACAACGGTGCCTACTGCCGTGACAATGGCACGGGCCAAGTGGTGAACTATTCCACCACCAATGGTCTGCCGAGCAACACGGTATCGTGCTTCGGCGAGGATGCTACAGGGCAGGTCTGGGTCGGGACCTGGGGCGCGGGCGTGGCCGTGATCGGATTGAACGGCGTGCGCCGCCATTACTTCCCCGGCAACGGACTGGAAAGCCTGGTGATCCGCCGTATTGCCCGCGACCGCGAAGGCAACATGCTCCTCGCTACGAACGACTTTGGCTTGAACATTTTCAAAGGCGAACGCTTCCTGAACCTGCTGGAGCAGGACGGCCTGATGGACAAGCAGGTCTGGGCCGTGATGGAGGACCGCGAAGGCCGGATCTGGTTCGGCACGGACGGCGGTGTCAGCATCCTGGACCCGACTGTGCAGGGCACGGGCATGGTGAAGACCTTGCAGACGGTGAAGACCAGCCGCGTGCGCAGCCTGTGCGAGGATGCGCTCGGGAACATCTGGGTGGGCTCAGAGACCAACGGCATCGTCGACCTGGATCCGGAGGCCTTTCACCCTGTGCCGCATCCCGATCTGGAGATCGTGATCCCCGTGGATGCCGCTGGAAACCGGAAGGTGACCGCCATGGCCACCGGTCAACCCGGTGAATTGTGGATCGGCACCATCAATGGATTGAAACGCTATTCCGCAGGAGCACCCCCCATGGTCTATGGCGAAGGAGATGGCGTGCCGACCACCTCCGTCACCGCCTTGTATCGTGACGACAAGGGCACCATCTGGGTGGGCAACGCGGGCAAGGGCATCACGCGCATGGACAACGGCAAGGCCACACGCATCGACCTCGGGCGTTCGTTCACGCCGAACTGTTTCGTGCAGGATGGCGAAGGCCGTCTCTGGGTCGGAACCGAAGGGCAGGGCTTGGTGATCCTGAAGGATGGGAAGGAGGAGCGCATCTATGGAAAGGAGGACGGCCTGTTGGCGAACACTGTGCGCTCACTGATCCGCGACAAGGACGGGCACATCTGGGTGGGCACCATTGAAGGCTTGAACAAGTGGCGCCCCAAGCAGGATGGGTTCCTGGCGTTCACAGCTCGCTCCGGTTTCATTGGTGTCGAGGCCAAGCCCAACGCGGCATGCCTGACCCGCAACGGAGATCTGTGGTTCGGTACCGCCACCGGTGCTTCGCGCGTGGTACCCGAGAAAGGGGCTGACAAGACGCTACCACCGCTCATCGCCATCCGCGCGCTCAGCATCAACCTGGAGGACCGGCCCGTGGAGCAGGATCTACGCTTCGATCACAGCGAACGCAGCGTGCGCATCGCCTACGGCAGCGTCAGCCTCAGCGACCCGGCGGCCGTCCGCTACTCTTACATGCTGAAGGGCCTGGACGAGGATTGGCAACCGGTGACCAACGAGACCAACGCCTACTACCCAGCACTTCCACCGGGCAACTACACCTTCATGGTGAAGAGCATGAATCGCGCGGGACTGTGGAGCGAGAAGCCCGCAGAGCTGCACTTCACCATCCTTCCCCCGTGGTGGCAGAGCTGGTGGTTCTATACGGCACTGGCGGCGGCCATCGTCATCAGCATTTTCAGCTACATCAAGTTCCGCGAACGGCAGCTCAAGTTGCGCAACCAAGTGCTGGAGCGGAAGGTGGAGGAGCGCACTGCCGAGGTGGTGGCGCAGAGCAAGGAGATCGAAGGACAGAAGGTGGAGATCGAGGACCTGCTGCTGAACATCCTGCCCAAGGAGATCAGCGAGGAACTGAAGGAGAAAGGCAAGGCCACCGCCCGCCAGCACGAGGAGGTCACGGTGATGTTCACCGACATGAAGGGTTTCACCAAGGTGGCCGAGACCATGACGCCGCAGCAACTGGTGTCCGAGCTCGACGAGTGCTTCATCCGCTTCGATGCCATCATCGATCGGTACGGCATCGAGAAGATCAAGACCATCGGTGACAGCTACATGAGCGCTTGCGGTGTGCCCACGAGCGACACCAACCACGCCGCGAAGGCCGTTATGGCCGCGTTGGACGTGCGTCAGGACATGATCCACTGGAAGCAGGAGCGCGAAGCGAAGGGCATGCAACCCTGGGTGCTGCGCATCGGTCTGCACACTGGTCCGGTGGTGGCCGGTGTGGTGGGCAAGCGCAAATTCGCGTACGACATCTGGGGCGATGCCGTGAACACCGCCAGCCGCATGGAAAGCAGCGGTGAGCCCGGGGAGGTGAACGTGAGCGGCACCACCTATGAGCTGATCAAGGATTGGTTCGTGTGCGACCACCGCGGCAAGGTGCAGGCGAAGAACAAGGGGGAGATCGACATGTACTTCGTGCGGCGCATCAAGCCCGAGTTCAGTGCCGACGACCGTGGACTGGTGCCCAACGCCCGTTTCCGCAAAGCCTGCGGACTACCGGAAGCGCAGCAGGAGCTCGCGTAGTTCGGCCAGCATCATCGCTGTGGCACCCCACACCACCTGCCCTTGCAGGTCGAAATAGGGGATCTCCGCTTCGCGACCCATCACTTGGATGTACTGCCGACGCACCTGCACCACATCGGGCCGCAGCAGTTCATTCAGTGGTGTTTCGATCAACGCTGCGACCTCCCGCGGATCGGGTGTTGTGGGCGGTAGCTCGTGCGCAAAGGCGAGAAAGGGTGTCACCAACGAACGGCTCGGCGGAATGTAGACCTGCGTCAAGGCCCCCAACAGCTCGAAGCCGGTCGTGGCCGCACCGGTCTCCTCGGTGAACTCGCGCAGCGCGGTGTCCTGGATGGTCGCGTCGACGTCCTCGCGTCTTCCACCGGGAAAGGCCATCTGTCCGCTGTGCACGCCGTCGTATTCAGGCCGCAGCATCAGTAGCGTGTGCAGCTGACCGGCGCGGGGGTAGAGCAGGGCCAGTACCGCGCTTTCCCTGGGGCGCGGCTCCAATTTCATCGCGGCTTCCAGATCCGGACGCTTGTAGCCGCTCAGGTGCAGGAAGGCATCGTGGCCGGGCAGTTCGCCGCGCAACGCTTCGCGCAGGTGCTCGATCAAGGGGGCGTGGATGCTCACTTGGCTTGCAACGCCTCCTTCAAGCGCTGGGCTTCGACCTTGTATGTGTGGGTCTTCGCCGCCAGGATCTTGTCCGCCTGTTCCACGGCTCGCCCGTACTGCCCGCTGCACGTCAGGCACATGGCGTTGTACCAGTCCACCTGGTCGCGGAAACCCGGGCGGTCTGCTTGTTCAATGAAGTCGAGCTGGAGTTCGGCGTCGTACGGCCGGCCGGTCGAGAGGTAGGCGCAGCAGAGGTAGAGGCGCGCAGCGTCATCATCGCGCCGTTGCTCCACATGGATCTTCAGTTGTTCCGCAGCGCTGGCGTAGTCGCGGCGTGCATAGGCGCCCATCGCATCGAGGTACAAGCTGTTGCGCTCTGTGCGGAAACGGGTGGAGACCACATCAGGGTAAGGCTGGTAGAAGGTCCCACAGGGATCTTTCCCACCACAGGAGACCAACAAGATGATCGAGAGGACGAGGATGGAACCGAAGGGCCAGCGCATGGCGCAAAAGTAGCCGCGTATCAAAGGCTTTTGAGGACCCTTCCTTTCGGAACCCGCCGTTGTCCGGATCCTGTGACACGAGCACGAACGAAGCACGACCCACCATATGGTCCGCCGGTACGAAGCCCCAGAAGCGGCTGTCCGCGCTGTAATGGCGACTGTCGCCCAGTACGAAGTAGTAGTTCGCATCGATCACATAGCGCTGCAACGGCTGGCCATCGAGCAGCAGGGTGTTGCCACTGGCCTCCAACTTCCGTCCTTCATAGCGGCTGATGATGCGGTCGTAAAGCGGAATGGTCGTGGGGTCGATGCGCACCGTGTCGCCCTTGGCTGGCACCCGCAAGGGCCCGTAGTCGTCGCTGTTCCAATGGAAGTAGGGGCTGAACGGAAAGATGTGGCGGGGTGCGCCGGTGGCCGTGCTCATGCGTGCCACATTCACCACGTCGGCCCGCTTGTCGATGCCGTCCGCCATCTCCTGGTTCAAGGGCAGTTCAATGAAGTTGCGTCCCGGTGGCACGAAGGCAGGCGGCAAGCCCAGGTCCGCAAGCACGGCCTTGGGGTCGGTGCCTTGCTTCAGCCGCACCAGGTAGCTGTGCGTTTCCCCGGGGAAGCTGAGGCGCTCACCGTTCACGAAGAGCACACCGTCCTTCAGGATGATCTCGTCGCCCGGTAGCCCCACGATACGCTTCACGAGCAACTGCCGCCGCTCGAACGCCTTCCGGTCCTGGAGCGGATCCCGGAACACCGCAATGTCACCTCGATCGAAGCCGGTCCACACGGGCCAGCGCGACACGCCGACCAGGTCGCCGGGATAGAGCGTGGCGTACATGCTGGTGCTGCGCACGGTGACCCAGCGGATCACGAAGACGTGCAGGAACACCAAGATCCCGACCGCCAGCAGCCCAGCGCGGAGCCAGTCGTTGGCCAGGAGGTTCTTGAGGCGATCCATTCCGAAGGCGGAAACTTAGCATGGAACAGAGCAACCGGAGCAGCGGCACGCGGCTAGTTAGGAAGCGGCAAACCCATCCTGCCGCTCGCCCACTCGTCGCTCGCCGCTAGTCGCAGCGATCCCAGAGAAGCCTCCTATTTCACCAACGTGAACAGGCGCTTCCAGCGGATGCCCATGGGGAAGCCGCCGTTCTCCTTGTCCACGGTGAGCCATACCAGCACGGCTTTGCCGACCACGTGGTCCATCGGCACGAAACCCCAGTAGCGGCTGTCCTGCGAGCGATGGCGGTTGTCGCCCATCATCCAGTAATAGTCCTGCTTGAAGGTGTAGCTCGTGGCCACCGTTCCGTTGATCATGATGGCACCGCCTTTTACTTCCAAGGTGTTGTGCTCGTACACCTCGATGGCCCGGCGGTAGAGGGGGAGGTTCTCCAGCGTGAGCTGCAAGGTGGCGCCGGCCTTGGGGATCCACAGCGGACCGAAGTTGTCCTCGCTCCAGTTGTAACGTGGGTCGTTCGGGAAGATCGGCCATGCATCCTTCGCTCCGTAGGCACCCGCCTCTTTGTTCTGTCGAACCATGCGGGCCACGTTGCCAAAGCTCTTCAGCTTCTCGGCGTTCGCAGCGGTGAGCGGCATTTCCGCCGTGTCGCCTTGCTCGTTCACATCGGTGGTGGTGATGTCCATCGTCTCCTTCAGGACCTTCTTGTTGAACACGCCGGTGATGCTGAAACCATAGGCGTATTGGCCGGTGGCGCGCAAGGGCTGTGGCACCCCGTTCACGTAGACCAGCCCGTCCTTCACTTGGAGGGAATCGCCGGCCACGGCCACGCAACGTTTGATGTAGTTCTCCTTCTTATCCAACGGGCGGATCAGCAAGCCGCCAGTGGCCACGCGTCGGTTGCGGCCCATCTCATCCTTCACGATGAAATAGCCGTTGGCGATGTCCTTGCGGTTGAAGCTCCGGACCAGCTGGTAGTAATCCATGGTCTGGTAGTTCGCCACCACCGTGTCCCCGTTGGGGAAGTTGAAGACCACAGCATCTCCGCGTTGCGGAGAACCAAAGCCAGGCAGGCGGCGGTACGGTTGCCTGAACCAGGTGGTGAAGGAAGGTGTGCTGGTGGTGAGCGGTAGCGTGTGGTGCGTGAAGGGGAAGGTGACCGGCGTCATCGGCATGCGGGCGCCGTAGCTGAGCTTGCTCACGAAGAGGTAGTCGCCCACCAGCAAGCTCTTCTCCATGGATTCCGTCGGAATGGTGAAGGCTTCGAAGGTGAACACGCGGAAGGTGGTGGCCACGATGACGGCGAAGAGGATCGCATCGCCCCATTGTCCGAGCAAGCCGCGGTGGCGCTTCTCCAAGGGAATGGGCCCGACGTACGTGTACTTCTCCTGGTACGCCAGCTGCGGGATCACCAGCCAGGGCAGGAAGGCGGCCTTGATGTGTTGCTTGAACTCCCGCTCACCGAAAACGATGCTGAGGTTCACGTTCATGATGATGAACATGAGCAGGTTGATGCCCGGCACCAGCAGCAGGATCAGCCAGTACCAAGGCTTGCCGATGATCTGGTTCCACACGTACAGGTTGTAGAAGGGCACGAAGCCTTCCCACGCCTTGCGACCCGCCTTCACGAAGAGTTTCCAGAGGCACGCGTAAACGACCGCGAAGTAGGAGAGGAGCAGGAGCCAGGGGATCATGAGTTCGGGTTGAAAGATCGGGTCAGTGGTGGTGCGGTTCGGTCGAAGATCCTGTTGCGTCGACCCACCGGGCCGACCGTGAGCCATCAATGCATGCTGAGCACATCATCCATGGTGAAAAGCCCTAGTCTGCCCTTGAGCCATTCGGCGGCCACAACGGCTCCGGTAGCGAAGCCCATGCGACCAAAGGCATCGTGGGTGATGGTGATCTTGTCCTCGGCGCTGGTCCAGGTCACGCTGTGCTTGCCGGGCACTTCGCCGGTGCGCTCGCTGCTGATGGGCACAGGACCAGGGGCAGGAGCAGGAGCAGGACCAGGACCAAGATCCGTATGCCCCTGCGCCTGCACCTGACCCTTGAGCTGCCACCCCGAATACCGTTGCGTGTTCAGGTCGATGTCCCGCGCCAAGGTGATCGCCGTTCCGCTCGGCGCATCCAGCTTGTGCACGTGGTGTACCTCATCCATGTGGACCGCGTAACCGGACTGGTGATCCATCAACCGGGCCAGGTACTTGTTCACCCGGAAGAAGAGGTTGACGCCGATGCTGAAGTTGCTGGCCCACAGAAGCGTACCCTTCGAATGCTCAACCATCGCTTTCACTTCGGAAAGGTGCTCGTACCAGCCCGTGGTACCCACCACCACCGGCACCCCGGCCTCCAGACAGAGACGCATGTTGGTCAGTGCTTGGTCCGGCTTACTGAACTCGATCGCCACGTCCATTCCGGTGGGTGGGGAACCTGCGTTGGTGGCGTTCACCTTCAGGCCAACAGTGTGCCCGCGCTTCAGGGCCACCTCCTCGATGGCGCGGCCCATTTTCCCGGTTCCGTAAAGGGCGATGTTCATGCGATGCTGTGGGCGCCGAAGTTAGAAGGTGGCCAGCAGGCTCAGCCCAACGGTTCCACGAGCGGTCATCGGAGCGTATGGCATCACCTGCAGCGAAAGGTCGCGCCCCACATCGAAACGGGTGAAGTGCGCATCCACGGAGGCATCCATGATGTTCAGGATGTAGGATCCCGCCAGCGCGATGTAGCTCCAGTCCCGCCACTTGCGGTAAGTCTCGGCAACGTCCAGCACGGCATCCGAGGTGTAGGCACCGTTGAACTCATCGGTCGTGGTGGGGTCACCGTCCACCAACGCAACGTAGGCATCCTTGTAGCGCTCGTATTCGCGGGTGTTCCGCTGCACGAAGTAAATGCTGGTGCCAATGGCGCCCCACACGATGGGAACCTTCCAATACTTGTGGTTGTAAGCCTGGCCTGCACCCGGGAGCAAGGCCGAGTAGAGCCCCGCTCGTCCTGGTGTGTGCCGAAGCCGCCAGTCCAGTTGTTTGGCCGGAACGGTGTCCGCCGTGGTGATCCGAAGCGTACTGTCCTGCCCGCTGACACCGATCAGCACACCGCACCCAAGACCGAGCAGCAGCGTGCGTAGCGTAGCGGTGGACATGGCACGCGGAACCGGCAACTATCGCGCCAGCAGCGCCTTGATGCGCTCCAGTTCCTCCTCGTTCTTGAAGGTGATCTCGATGCGGCCTTTGCCTGAAGCATTGCCTTTCACCACCACGCGGGTGCCGAAGTGCTGGCCCAGGTCCTTGCTGAACTGCTTGAAGGGTGCGGCACTGAGCGCGGAGCCGGTCGGAATGCGACCGCCGGTGGTGCTGTGGCGGGCGAGGTCCTCAACGGCCCGTACGCTCAACTGGCTCTCCACGATCTTCTGGTACAGTTCCAGCTGCCGGTCGGGATCGCTGATGCTGATGAGGGCGCGGGCGTGGCCCATGCCGATCTGCTTGTTGCGGATGCCGATCTGGATCTCCGGTGGAAGCTTCAGCAGGCGCAGGTAGTTGGTGACCGTTGTGCGGTCCTTACCCACCTTCTCGCTCAGCAGTTCCTGCGTCAGGTTCACCTCGTCCAACAGACGCTTGAAACTAATGGCCACCTCAATGGCGTCGAGGTCCTCGCGCTGGATGTTCTCCACCAACGCCATCTCCAGCATGGCCTCGTCGTTGGCGATGCGGATGAAGGCGGGGATCTCGACCAGGCCTGCGATCTGGCTGGCGCGGAAGCGGCGCTCACCGCTGATCAGCTGGTAGCGGTCGTAGCCCAGCTTGCGCACGGTGACCGGCTGGATCACGCCCAGTTCGCGGATGCTCTGCGCCAGTTCCACCAACGCCTCTTTGCTGAAGGTGGTGCGGGGCTGAAAGGGGTTCGGCTCGATGTGCGCGATGGGGATGGCCGCCACACTGCCCGCTGTGCGGGAAGGGGAGACGTCACCCGATGCGGCCGGGGAAGTGATGTCGGTGCCGGGGTCTTCCAGCAGGGCGCTCAATCCGCGCCCGAGCCCTCGTTTCTTGGTCATTGTTCCTGTTCGATGGCAACGATGCGCTCACTGTCCGGAATACGCGTCATGCTGTTCTTCTGAAGGATCTCGCGTGCCAGGTTGAGGTAGTTCACCGCGCCTTTGCTGCTCGCGTCGTGCATGATGATGGTCTGCCCGTGGCTCGGCGCCTCGCCCAAGGCCACGTTGCGGTGGATCACCGTATCGAACACCAGTTGCTGGAAGTGGGTCTTCACCTCATCCACCACTTGGTTCGCCAGGCGCAGGCGGCTGTCGTACATGGTGAGCAGCATGCCCTCGATGCTGAGCTCGGGGTTCAAGCGCTGCTGCACGATCTTGATGGTGTTGAGCAACTTACCGAGACCTTCCAGCGCGAAGTACTCGCACTGCACCGGCACGATCACACTGTCACTGGCGCAGAGGCTGTTCACCGTTACCAGGCCCAGGCTGGGGCTGCAGTCGATGATGATGAGGTCGTACAGGTCGCGCAGCGGCTCCAGCACCTTCTTCATCTGCTTCTCGCGCTCGGGCATGTCGATCATCTCGATCTCGGCGCCCACCAGGTCGATGTGGCCGGGCAGCAGATCAAGGTTCGGGTTGTCGGTGTTCAGGATCACATCCACCGCCGGAGTGCCGTTGATGATGCACTCGTAGATGCTGGCCTTCACGTTGCGCGGATCATAGCCCGTGCCGCTGGTGGCGTTGGCCTGCGGGTCGGCGTCCACCAGCAGGGTGCGACGCTCCAGCACGCCGAAGCAGGCGGCCAGGTTGATGGCCGTGGTGGTCTTGCCCACACCGCCTTTCTGGTTCACGATGGAAATGATCTTGGCCATGTGTCGGTTCGTTTGCGGGTTGGGGGACGTTATCGTGGGGTGATCATTCAAGGAGGTTGCTCAGATGAACTGTGCCAAGCTCTTCGGCCCCGACGAACAACGAAGCCGTGAAACCTGTTGTGGGGCCAGTGTGATCAGGAAGCAGTTGGGAAGGCGCATGCTGAGGACTTGGTCGTAAGCGTTGGGTCAACGTTTTCGAACGGCGGCTAAAGTAGGATCGCATTCGCGTTCAGGACTGTTGATAAAAGCACCGACTTTTGAACACCGATATGTCAGGCATCAGCATTATCAGCGGCACCGACCGCCCCGACAGCCGCACGGAACAAGTGGCCCGCCACATCCAGGTCCTCTTGACCGAATTGGGCGTGGTGAACGAGCTGCTTTCCTTGCGCAGCCTGCCCCGCGACCTCGATCACCTGGGGCTCTACGGCGGCGATGCTCCCGACGTACGCCGGCTGATCCAGCGTCACATCACGCCCTTCGACAAGCTGCTTTTCGTGATCCCCGAATACAACGGCAGCTTCCCCGGCATGCTGAAGGTGTTGATCGATTCAGCTCATCCGCGCGACTTTCACGGCAAGCACGCAGCGCTCGTGGGCATCAGCGACGGACATGCCGGCAACTTGCGCGGCCTCGATCACTTCCAAGCGATCCTCAACTACCTACGGGTGGATGTGCTGTGGATGAAACCCAAGCTCAGCGCCATCGATAACGTCCTTAACGCCCAAGGCGAAGTGGTGGACGAGCGAGCACTGAAGCAGCTCCATGATGTGATCGACCTGCTGCGGAAACGCTGAGATCTACTTCTTGTCCGGTCGGAAGCCGCGTTGGCCCCGCGCCCGCAGCCAGGGGGGGAGCGCCGGAACGCGACCGCCCGGAGAAACTACTTCTTGTCCAGATCGTCGAAGTCGACATCGGTGTAGCGCGAACCACCTTCCGTAGGCCCTGGTTCCGTACCATGCGGATCTTCGCGACGAGGCTCTTCCCGCTGCACGAAGTCACCACCGGCCTTTAGCCGTTCGATCTCGGCCACAGCGTCCTTGTAACCTTCGAGGAACTTCTCAAAGTCCTCCTTGTACAGGAAGATCTTGTGTTTCTCGTAGGTGGCCGAACCGTCGTCGTTCGTGTGCTTCTTGCTCTCCGTGATGGTCAGGTACAGGTCCCGGCCCCGGGTGCTCTTCACGTCGAAGAAGTACGTGCGCTTGCCTGCGCGTACGGCTTTCGAGTACACATCCTCGCGATCGTCGGCCATGTTCGGGTCGGGTAAAGGTCTCTTCCTGAACCAAATATAGAAGGACCGCCGGGATGGGCAAGGGTCAGGTTGCTCACCCCAATTCCGGCCGCGCCTCCTCCAGCAACTGCTCTTCGTGCAAGTGGGCGTAGTTGCCGCCGTGCGCGATCAGCTCAGCATGTCGCCCTTCCTCCACCACGCGGCCCTGTTCCAGCACCAGAATGTGGTCCGCGTCCTTCACTGCACTGATCCGGTGGCTGATGATCACAGTGGTGCGACCGGTCATTACCTGCTCCAGGTCGCGGAGGATCGCTTCTTCCGTGGCGGTGTCCACAGCGCTCAACGGATCGTCGAAGACCAGGATCTTCGGTCGCCGGATGATGGCCCGCGCAATGCTGACGCGCTGCTTCTGCCCGCCGCTCAAGGTCACACCCCGTTCGCCCAACAACGTGTCGTAGCCCTGCGGGAAACCCGTGATGTTGTCGTGTACCTGGGCGATCCGGGCGGCTTGCTCAACACGAGCTTGAATGGAAGCCGCAGATGACGCAGAGGGCGCAGATGAATGGCTGGCGGGCGATGCTCCTTGACGATGGATGGGCGCAGATGCGCTCGCAGGCTCGCTTGCGAACTGCCCGCTGCCCACTGCCAACTCCTTATCAAGGCTGAACGCAATGTTGTTCCGGATGCTATCGCTGAACAGGAAAACGTCCTGCGGTACGAAGCCGAGCTGGCTGCGGAGTTTCTCCAAGGCGATGGTCCGGATGGGAACACCGTCGATCCGTACTTCGCCCGAGCTGGTGTCGAACTGCCTGCCGATGAGGTCCGCGATGGTGCTCTTGCCGCTGCCGGTGTGACCGACGATGGCCAGGGTGCTTCCCGCAGGCACATGGAACGAAACGTTGTCCAACGCCTGGATCCCCGTATCGGGGTACGTGAAGCTGACGCGGTCGAACGTGATGGCTCCTTTCAAGGTCTCCAGCGCATCGCCTTCGTTGACGATCTCGGGTTCGGTATCAAGGAATTCGTTCACCCGGGTCATGCTGGCTGCGGCCTGTTGCACTTGGCTTGTGATCCAGCCGAGGCTCGCGAAGGGCCACGTTAGCTTCTGCACGTAAAGCGTGAACTCCGCGAGGTTGCCCACGGTCACGGCGCTGTCGCCGCGCATCAGCATGAGGCCACCGATGAAGATCACGAGCACCGTGCTGAGGCCGATCAGCAGCATCATGGCCGGCATGAAGAGCGCGTCGACCTTGGCTTGGGCCAAGCTGCTCTTGCGGTAGTCGTTCGCTGCGCGCTTGAACCGTTCGGCGGCCATGTCCTCCTTGGCGTAGGCTTTCAGCACACGCACCCCGCTGAACGATTCCTGCGCCAGGGTGCTCAAGCGGCTCTGTTGCTTCTGCACCTCCAGGCTGCGCTTGTTGATGATGTCGCTGACGTAGTAGATCACCACGGAGAGCAGGGGCAGGGGCAGAAGTGCGTAAAGGGTGAGCTCCCCGTTCACCTGCACCATCACCCACACGGTCATCACCGTGGTCACGATCATCTGCAGGATGTACATGACGGCCGGACCCACGTACATGCGCACCTTGCCCACGTCCTCGCTGATGCGGTTCATCAGGTCACCCGTGCTGTTCCGCTTGTAGAAGGCCCGGTCCAGCCGTTCGTAATGCAGGAACACGTCGTTCTTCATGTCGTACTCCACCAACCGGCTCATCACGATGATGGTCTGCCGCATGAGGAACATGAAGAAGCCCTGCAAAAGCGTGAAGGCGATGAAGATGCCCGCGTAGAGCGCCGCGAAGCTCATGACCTTCGAGTCGATCGAGGCATTGTCCAAGGGACCCGAGAGCCAGCTCTGCAGGTCGATGCCGGTCCACCCGAGCCAACTTTCCAGTTGCTCCGGTACGGCGATGTGGCGCTGGTCCAGCGGAACTTCCCGCTGCTTGATGCCGGCCGCGATCAGATCGAAGGCGCCACGCACCACCTGCGGAGCGATCACCGAGAAAAGGCTGCTGAGCGCCACGAAGAGCACCCCCAGAAGCAGCCTTCCACGGTACCTGCGGAAATAAGGGTTCAACGCTAGCAGTGAGCGCATGGAGGTGATGGGGAACGTGCTACTTTTGGGCCGCCCAAAAAGCAAAAGGGCCGCACGAGAACGTCACAAAAGTAGGCGGGACCAGCGTTGAGGACCTCTTTGACCGGATGCACAAGCGCGACGATCGAACGGTGACCACGCCCACCCCGCCCCTAAACGATCCGCATCCATGGTCCTGACCTCCACAAAGAACGCCGAAGGCACATTGGTGCTTGGCCGTATGGAAGAATACGAGCACGAGGAGGTGCTCTTCTGTTTCGATCGCACCACCGGCCTGCGGTCCATCATCGCCATCCACGACACCACGCTCGGTCCTGCATTGGGCGGCACCCGCATGTGGCCCTACGCCACCGAGGCTGAGGCTTTGCACGACGTGCTCCGCCTGAGCCGTGGCATGACCTACAAGAGCGCGCTGGCCGGACTGGACCTGGGCGGTGGCAAGGCCGTGATCATCGGCGACGCCCGCACGGATAAGACCGAAGCCATGTTCCGCCGCTTCGGCCGCTTCGTGGACAGCCTGAACGGTCGCTACATCACCGCGGAGGACGTGGGCATGAGCACCGCCGAGATGGTGAACATCCGCAAGGAGACCAACAACGTGGCGGGTCTGCCTGAGGAAATGGGTGGTAGCGGCGACCCCAGCCCGGTCACTGCCTACGGTGTGTACTGCGGTATGAAGGCCGCTGCCAAGACGGCTTACGGCAACGATGACCTCAACGGCCGTAAGGTGGCCATTCAAGGTGCCGGTAATGTGGGCCGCGGCCTTGTGGGCTATCTGGCGAAGGATGGTGCGAAGGTGTTCCTGACCGACATTCACGACGACAAGCTCGCCGCCATCAAGGCCGAGCATCCGTCCATCACTATCGTGAAGCCCAACGAGATCTACGACCTCGACATGGACATCTATTCACCCTGCGCGCTGGGCGCCACGGTGAACGATGAGACCCTGCCGAAGCTGAAGTGCAGCGTGATCGCCGGAGCAGCCAACAACCAGCTCGCCAACGAGGTGGTGCACGGTCCGGAGGTGATGAAGCGCGGCATCCTATACGCACCGGACTACTTGATCAACGCCGGTGGCATCATCAACTGCGCGTGGGAAAGGAAGGGCTACAACCGCAAGGCGGCGCTCAACCAGACCGAGAACATCTACAACACCGCGCTCTCGATCTTCAAGCGCAGCGCTGAGGAGAACATCCCCACCTACCTGGCCGCCAATCAGGCCGCTGAACAACGCATCCGCAGCATGAAGCAGGCGGGACTTCGTTTCTGATCCAACCAACCAGCACCTACGCAAGCGCTTCGGCGCGCAACGCATGCTCAACCGCCGCTACCTCCGCATCAAGGTCTACCAATCGCTCTACGCCTATTGGCAGAGCGACAGTTCCAATGCGGCACGCATCGAGAAGGAGCTTTTCCTGAGCATCGAGCGCACCTTCGACCTGTATGTCGGGCTGCTGATGCTGTTCGGGGAAATGCGCCGTCTGGCGGAACAACGCATCGAGGACCGCTTGAAGAAGCACTTGCCCACGGCCGAGGACCTCAGCGCCAGCCGCCGTTTCGTGGATAATCCGGTGTTGGTGCTACTTTCCGAAAGCCCACGCCTGCAGGCCGATGCGGACAAGCGCCGCGTGAGCTGGGTGGGGCACAACGAGATGCTCTCCAAGCTCTACAAGCAGTTCGAGAACAGCGAGGCGTTCAAGGCCTACATGACCTTGCCGTCCACCACGCCGAAGAAGGACCAGGCCATCATCTTGGACCTGTTCCTGGAGCACATGGCCAACTACGACCAGCTGCACGACCACTATGAGGCCAAGAGC
Source organism: Flavobacteriales bacterium (assembly GCA_016721825.1). Taxonomy (GTDB): domain Bacteria; phylum Bacteroidota; class Bacteroidia; order Flavobacteriales_F; family PHOS-HE28; genus PHOS-HE28. The sequence continues at coordinate 474,972 of JADKHI010000002.1, read as the reverse complement.
ATCTACTGGCTCGAGGACCTGGACCTGGCCTGTTCCCTGGTGAAACGGACCATCGAAGAGGTGCGTCCGGCCGAAGGCGACCTTTCGCTCAACGACCTCACCTGCGAACCTGCCGAAGAACAGTCTTTCGTGAGCACCTTATACCGTCGCGCGATCGATCAGGGGGAAGAGCACGAAACGGCCATCGCGGCCAGGGCCAGCAACTGGGAGAGCGACCGCATCGCCGTTACGGACATGATCCTGATGAAGATGGCGCTGACCGAGGCCCGGGAGTTCCCCGAGATCCCCGTGAAGGTGACATTGAACGAGTACATCGAGATCGCGAAGGCGTACAGCACGCCCAAGAGCAAGAACTTCATCAACGGCATCCTCGACAAGCTCTTCGCGGAGATGAAGGAGAACGGCCAGATCCGCAAGGTGGGCCGCGGGTTGCTCGAAAGCTGAACACCCATGGAAGGCATGGCATCTACCAAGCATAAGCTCGTGGCCCGCAGCCCATGGCCCGTGGCATTGCTCGTCCTTGTCCTGGGGGTTGCCAGCTCACCGACTACACCGAGCGCGAAGGCGACGCTCCCAACACCGGTGACATCCGTGTTCCCGGTAGTGGCTTTGAAGAGATCGACCCGGAGGACATGCCGATCATCAGCTTCGACAGCATGGCCTACAACATGGGCATGATCCCACAGGGGACGTTGGTGGAGAAGAAGTTCCGCTTCACCAACACCGGCGGCAGCGACCTGCTGATCAGCGATGTGCGCGGCAGCTGCGGTTGTACTGTTGGCAAGGACTGGCCGAAGAAGCCCCTCAAGCCCGGAGAGTCGGGAGAGGTCACCGTTACCTTCAACAGCGAAGGGCGCAACGGCAAACAAGAGAAGACCGTGAGCGTGATCGCGAACACCGCACCGCCCACCACCGTGCTTGCCCTTACCGGTGAAGTGGTGGCCCCGCCCACACCCATCCAGAACTAGAAACCCGACCGAACGTCAACCCGCATGAACCCGCTTTCCATCGCCCTCCAAGCCCAACCGCAAGGCAACAACTGGCAGTTCCTCGCCATGATGAGCCTGCTCTTCGTGGTGTTCTACTTCTTCATGATCCGCCCTCAGCAGAAGAAGGCCAAGGAGGCCAAAAAGTTCCGCGAGTCGCTCCAGAAGGGCTCCAAGGTGATCACCATCGGTGGCCTGCACGGCAAGGTGGTGGAAGTGAACGACAAGACCATCCTGATCGAGGCTGATACCAACGTACGCCTGCGTTTCGAGAAGAGCGCGGTGGCCATGGACAGCACCATGCAGCTTACCGAGGAAGTGGCCAAGGCCAACTGATCCTATACATGTGCCAGGCCCACACGGGCATATGCGCACTTGGTCACTTGGGCACATGAAGAAGGTCGGTGTCACCGGCGGGATCGGCAGCGGCAAAAGCACCGTTTGCGAGGTGCTCCGCGTACTGGGCGTTCCTGTGTTCAACGCCGACCGTGAGGCCAAGGCGCTCTACGCGAGCTCCAAGGTGCGCAACGCAGTGATCGACGCTTTCGGTGAACGCTTCTACGTCGGCGACGTGGTGGACCGCAAGGCTCTGGCCGAGCTCGTATTCAAGGACCCGGAGGCCTTGGCGAAGCTGAATGGCATTCTGCATCCCGCTGTTCGCCAGCGTTTCCGTGATTGGGCCGCCGAACAGACGGCTCCTTATGTGGTGATGGAGGCAGCGATACTTGCTGAGACCGGCGGGGTCAAGGCCTTCGACCATGTGGTGGTGGTGTCGGCGCCCGAGGAGCTACGGATCCAGCGGGTGATGCGGCGCGATGGGGTGGAGGAGGAGGCCGTTCGCGCCCGACTTCGCAACCAGACCGATGAGGCCACACGCCTCGCCATGGCCGATACCGTGATCGTGAACGATGACCGCACGCTGGTGATCCCCCAAGTGCTCGAACTTCACCGCCAGCTAACCGGCCATGAGCGACCAGCTTGATCCCAAGCGACTGCCCCTGAGCACCGTGACCCTGGTGTTCGGCGTGCTATCGGTTCCGTTGGCTTTCGCGCGCCACCTATGCTCACTGGCCTTCGTGCTGGGCATGCTGGCCCTGGCCTTCGCATTGTGGGGCCGCTCGCGCCAAGGTCACCCCATGCGGCGCTACACCGAAAGCAGCTTGAAGAACTCCATTCTCGGGTTCCGCGCGGCGTTGGTGGGGACGGCCTGCGCCGTGATCATGTGGGTTCTGTACGCGACGAACGCGATACTCGGCTAGGCGCGCTTCTGCACGGGCCACACGGTGGACATGCTGCGCAAACGCTCATCACCGAACTCGCTGCGGAGCCGCAAGAACAGCTGTAAGGCGGCCCGGGCATCGTTCAAGGCGCGGTGCCTGCCTTCGAAGGGAATGCCGAAGTAGCGGCACAAGCTGCCCAGGTTGTAATGGGAGAGGTTCGGCACCAAGGCGCGACTGAGCTTCTCTGTACAGAGCGTGTTGCGTTCCAACACCAGTCCCGTACGCGCGAACTCGTGCTCCAGCGAAGTCATGTCGTAGCGGATGTTGTGCGCCACCATCAAGCGGTCGCGGGTCAGCTCCATCAGGGAACGGGCCACCTCCGGAAAGATCGGCGCCTCGCGGAGCATGGGCTCGTTGATCCCCGTTAGCTGGGTGATGAAGCGGGGCACCGGTGTCCGCGGGCGAACGAAGCTGCTCCAGGCCTCCAGCTCGCGCTCGCCATCGTGCACCAGCACGGCCAGCTCGATGATGTGGCCCTGCATGGGATCCCCATGCGTCGTTTCCACATCCACCACGGCGAAGGCTTGCTGCTGTTGCATCCGGTGGCGTTCTACGCAGGCAGCAGGCCTTGAGTTCCGGGCGGCGGCTATCTTGTCCGCCCAAGCCGTTCCGCATGTTCCGACCCCTCGCCGTGTTCCTGTTCAAGATCCTCGGCTGGAAGGTGATCGATCACCGTCCCCCCGGACTGCGGCAGTGCATCTACGTGGTGGCCCCGCACACCAGCAACTGGGACTTTCCCCTTGGCCTGATGGCCCGCAGCTATGGCCGCCTGGAGAACGCACGCTACATGGCCAAGGCCGAGCTCTTCAAGCCCCCCTTTGGCTGGATCTTCAAGGTGACCGGTGGGGTGCCCGTTGACCGTGGCAAGAGCGCCCACATCGTGGATCAGATGGCGGCGTATTTCCGCAACGACCCTGACTTCGCTATCGGTATTGCGCCTGAGGGCACCCGCAAGTACGTGGCCAAGTGGAAGACCGGGTTCTGGCACATCGCCCGCAAGGCCGAGGTCCCGTTGATCCTAACGTCCTTCGACTACGGCCGCAAACAGGTCATCTTCCGCGAACCCTACATGGTCGGTGACGATGTGGAGAAGGAGATGGCCTGGATCCAGGAGTATTTCACGCAGTTCAAGGGGAAGAACGAGCGCCCCACCGCACCATGACCTTCGCTGCCTTTCGTGGCCTTTCGGGCCTGCTCATCGGGATGTTGCTGTTCGGCATCGCCTCCACGGTCAAGGCGCAGGGAACATTCCCAGCCGTTTCGGGTGAACGCAGTGACGGCACCATGGTCGAACTCCCGAAGGCTTCGGGCGGGCGATACGCGATCATCTGCATGGCATACGGACAGAAGGCCGGCCCCTTGCTGGAGGAATGGTATGGTCCCGCCTACCTCCGCTTCATCGCGAAGCATGGACTGTTCGCAGCGGAGATCGATGCGGACGTCTACTTCGTGCCCCTGTTCGTGGGGTTGAACAAGGCCGGCTACGGGCCGACCATGAAGAAGCTCCGGGAAGAGGGCGACCCCGATGTGGCGAAGCGCGTTGTGTTCCTGAAGGGGGACCACGATGGGCTGCGCGAAGCCTTGGGCATGAAGGACAAGGAGTCACCTTATGTGTTCGTGGTGGATCCCCAGGGGCGCATCGTTCACCGCACCCAAGGAGCCTACAGCGACGACAAGCTGGACGCCATCGAGGAGGCCTTGTCGCCTGAATGATCCCCGGCCCTGTACTTTCGCGCCACTTCGAACCAACATGATCCGACAACAGACCTCCATCCTTCTGGCCAGCACCTTCCTGGCCTTCTTCGCCTGCTCTTCCGCTGAACCGGAAGGCAACGGCCGTTCCAACAGCGTAGCCGCCGATCCGCTGGCGCCCGCACCTGTGGAAGCCCCGAAGCCTGAGCCTGCACAGACCACCACACCGGGCGAAGGCCTGTTCGCGGAGATAAAGACCGCCAAGGGTACCATCGTCTGCCAGCTGGAGTATGCCTTGACCCCAATGACCGTGGCCAGCTTCGTGGCCCTCGCTGAAGGCAAGCATCCCTATGTCACCACTGTGGAGAAGTCCAAGCACTTCTACGATGGGCTCACCTTCCACCGTGTGGCTCCCGATTTCGTGATCCAAGGCGGCGACCCTTCCGGCAACGGCAGCGGTGGCCCCGGCTACATGTTCCCCGAAGAGATCGTTCCTTCCTTGAGGCACGACAAGGCCGGTACCATGGCCATGGCCCGCACGCCAGCCCGCGGCAGCAACGGCAGCCAGTTCTACTTCACCCTGAAGGACACGCCTTTCCTGGACGGTGATTACACCGTGTTCGGCCACGTCGTGAGCGGGATGGAGGTGGTGAAGGCCATTCAGCAGGGTGATAAGATGGAATCCGTGACGATCGTGGCCAAGGGCAAGGACGCTGAGGCCTTCGATGCCGTGAAAGTGCTCGAGGCCAACAAGGACAAGTTCAAGCACTGAGCTTCAGCTGCTGAACCCTCTCATTGAACAACAGAAAAAACGCGAACTGTGGAAGGATCCAACCTCGGTGACGGCCTGTACGCCACCTTCAAGACCAACAAGGGCACCATCGTGTGCCAGCTCGAATACCAGAAGACACCCATGACCGTGGCCAGCTTCGTGGCGCTCGCGGAAGGGAAGATGAAGAACAGCGCCAAGGGCGAAGGCCAGCCGTACTACGACGGGCTGAAGTTCCACCGCGTGATCGCTGACTTCATGGTGCAGGGTGGCGACCCCACGGGCACCGGTGCGGGCGGACCCGGTTACAACTTCCCCGATGAGTTCGATGCTTCGTTGAAGCACTCACGCGAAGGCACCTTGAGCATGGCCAATGCAGGCCCCGGCACCAACGGCAGCCAGTTCTTCATCACCCACAAGGACACGCCTTGGCTGGATGGACGCCACAGCGTGTTCGGCTACGTGACCAGCGGCATGGACGTGGTGAACACCATCGCTGGCGGCGATGTGATGGAATCCGTGACCATTCAGCGCGTGGGTGCCGAAGCACAGGGCTATGACGCCACGGCCGTACTGGAGAAGTACAAGGACAAGTTCCGGAAGAGCTCCCGCTAGACCTTACCGACGAGAATTGCCGCCGCGTTGTCCGCCTGACGGACCGCGGCGGTTTCCGTTGGTACTGGCCACTTTCGCGTCGGGCCTATATGCAGGCCCATCACCGATGGCTTGGGGCATGGGCATTTTCTTCACCTCGTAGCCGATCAGCTTCTCGATGCGCCCGAACTCACGCATCTCCTTATCGTTCACGAAGGTGACGGCCTGTCCCTTGCGGGCGGCGCGCGCCGTGCGACCTACGCGGTGCACGTAATCCTCTGGATCGCGGGGCACGTCGTAGTTGATCACCAGGTCGATGTCGTCGATGTCGATGCCACGGCTCACCACGTTGGTGGCCACCATGATGCGCAGGCGGCGGTTGCGGAAGGAGAGGATGGTCTCTTCGCGTTCGTTCTGCTCCAGGTCGCTGTGCATGGCCTGGGCGTTGAAGCCGCGCTTGGCCAGGTGACGGGCGAGGTTCTTCACCTCGACCTTCTTGCCGGCGAACACGATGATGCTGGTGGCCTCGGTGGTCTTCAGGATGTGCTCCAGGATCGCCGCCTTCTGCGCTTCGTAGATCACGTAGGCCTGCTGGTCCACGCCTTCCGCCGGTTTGCTCAGCGCGATGGTGATCTCCAACGGGTCCTTTAGCACCGTGCGGGTCAGTTCGCGGATGGCGGGCGCCATGGTCGCGCTGAACATCAGCGTCTGTCGCTCGGCTGGCAGGAACTTGATGATGCGCTGGATGTCGTCGATGAAGCCCATGTCCAGCATGCGATCCGCTTCGTCAAGCACCAGGAACTCGAGCCCTTTCGTGGGTACATAGCCGAGGTTAAGGTGGCTGAGCAACTTGCCTGGCGTGGCGATGATGATCTCTGTGCCGCCCACGAGCGCCGCCTTCTGCTGGTCGAAAGAGGAGCCGTCCGTGCCCCCGTAGATGGAAATGGAGGTGATGGGGGTGAAGTAGGCGATGGCCTGCAACTGCTGGTCGATCTGCAACGCCAGCTCCCGCGTGGGCACGATCACCAAGGCACGGATGCCCTCAGCTTTCGCCTTGTAGGAGTAGATGGTGTCGATCAGCGGCAGCAGGAAGGCCGCGGTCTTGCCGGTGCCGGTCTGTGCGCAGGCGATCAGGTCCCGTCCTTCGAGGGCAGCGGGGATGGCCTGTGCTTGGATCGGGGTGGGGGTCCGGATGCCCATGGCATCCAAGCCTTCAATGAGCTCGTCGCCGAGGCCTAGCGAATGGAAATCGTTCACGGAGTGGGAAAGCCCGTTGGCGGGCGGCGCGAAAATAGGTCATTGCGGACCGGTCCGTTAGGAAGCCGCCCGCAGTGCCCGCTCCTCGGACCGGAACGAGAGCTCGAAGGTGGTGCCTTCGCCCTTCAACAACCGGATGGAGCCGTTGACCTGCTTGCTCAAGGTGTTCACCAGGTCCATGCCGAAGGAATCGCCGCCGCAAAGCTGATCGTGGTGCAGTCCAGTGCCATCGTCGCTCACCAACAGCTCGCAGCTGCCGTCCGGAAGGCGGCGCAACACAATACGGATCACCCCGTGTTCCCGGCCATGGAAGGCATGCTTGGCGCTGTTGGTGATCAGCTCGTTCAGCAGCAGGCTCAGAGGGATCAGTGTTTCCACGCTGGCCTTGTCGTAAGTGACCTGCAGGTCGATGCGCACCTTCTTGTCCAACCCGTGGCTCTGCAGGATCCCTTCGGCCAAGGCGAGCACGTGGGCCTTCACGTTCACACGGCTCAGGTCACCGACCTTGTAGATGTGCTCGTGCACCAGGGCCATGCTACGGACCCGGCCTTGGGCTTCGTCGAAGATGCCCTCCAGCTTGGGATCGCCCAGGTGGATGGCCTGCAGCTTCAGCAGGGTGTTCACCACTTGCAGGTTGTTCTTCACCCGGTGGTGGATCTCTTTCAACAGGATGTCCTTCTCCTCTTCGCTCAACATGGTCTCCGTCAGACGCATCTGCTGGCGTTGCATGTCCATGTTGCGGGCGTGCACCTGTTCGGTGAGCTCTCGGATCTGCTGGTTCTTGTCCCGCAGCCGCTGCACCGCACGCCGGTTGAAGCGGAGCTGGAAGGCGGCGACCGCAGCGATGCTCAGCAGCACCCCGAAGCCGAGCAGCCACCAACGGCCTTGGGCCTTGGCGCTTTCCACCTTCGTGGTCAGTTCGGTGTTCGCGGCCAGCAAGCGTTCGATCTCATTCTGTTGCTCGTCGACATCATGCACGGCATTCATCGTAGCGATCCGACCCGCCACATCCGCGCGGATCAGTGAGTCGTTGAGCGCCAGGCATTGGCGGGCAAGCAAAAGGGCTTGGGCAACTTCGCCACGGGCCTCCAGCATGTCCATGCGGATGCTCAACAGCGAAGGGTACTCGCGCACAGCGTTCAGGCGATGGGCCTTCGTTTCAGCAAGCTTCAGAAAGTGCTCCGCATCGGTCCAGCGACCCAGGCCCGCATAGGTCATGGCGATGTCCCGTTCGATCCAGCATTGTTCTGTGTCTTCACCATGCTTGGCGATGTAGCGGTAGGCTTTCAGTAGGGTGGGTAGTGCGTCGGACCAGCGCTTCTGGTCCATGAGGATGCCACCCATCAAGTTCTGCGTAAAGGCCGACCCGGAGGAGTCGTGCAGCGCTTCGTAGATGCGGATGGCCTCGGTGGCGCGCATGATGGCTTCGCCGTGCTTGTTCACCGGCAGGCACGCGTTGCTCATGTCGCACAGGCCGCGCGCAAGGGCCACACTGTCGTTGGACGCCCGCATATGGTCCAGGGAACGTTGGGCATGCTGATAGGCTTTCTCCGGTTGACGCAGCTCCATAAGGGCCACGCTCATCCAGCCGTGGTCGTCGCCCATGGCGCGCTCGTTGCCAAGGTCCTGCGCAACGCGCAAGGCCTCCATGGAGGTCTGCAGCAGCAGCTCATGTTCACCGCGCAAGTAGTGGACATAGCGCTTGGCGTTCAGGCCATCGTGAAGGGCGGAAAGATCGCTGGCGCGGCGCGCCTTGTCGATGGCGCTCAGGGCAAAGGTCATGCTCCGTCCTGGGTCGCGGTCGCTGAGGGCCAGTGCGGAATCGGCCATGGCACGGGCGGTGGGGTCGTTGGCGCGACCGCTGTTGCTCGGGGTCACCCGGCCTTCCGATCCGCGACCATCATTGGCAAGGACCGTTGAGGCACCGAAGAAGCAGGAGCCTACCACCAACAGGCTGATCAGGATCCTGTGGACGGCAGGGGAGCAGAAGGAAGCAGTGTTCATCCGTGGCTATTTTGGGCGCATGAAGGGCAATGCGTTCGCGCTTTCACCGGCCTTATACCTTGTTCCGGGCCGTTTCGTTGCAGAGCCGCTTGTGGACCATTGTTCATGCACAACCATTCGCACGACCTTTCCAACCCTGACCTGACCCCAAGCCATGCGCGTTGCCGTTGAGGTCTGCGTGACCAACCTGAGCGAAGCGCTCGCAGCGGCCAAGGCCGGTGCCGACACCGTGGAGCTCTGCACCTGGCTGGATTGCGGGGGGGTGACCCCCAGCTACGGACTGGTCAACTCGATCAAGGAGGAAATCAAGGTCCCATTGCGCGTGCTGATCCGCGCTACCCCAGGAGGCTTCGTCTACACCATGCCCGAGCGGCAGGCCATGTTGCGAGACGCCATGCTCATCGGCATGGGTGGCAATGGGCTGGTGGCCGGATCCTTGGATGAGTCAGGGCTTCCGGATGTGTCCTTCCTTCGAGCGGTGAAACTGGCCGCACCCGATGCCGAGCTCACCTACCACCGCGCCATCGACCGCAGCAGCGACGTGGGGCGTGCCTTCGCCATTTGCCTGGAGGAGAAGGTGCAGCGCGTGCTCACCAGCGGCGGACGCACCCTCGCCATCGACGGCGCCCTGACCATCAAGGCCATGGTGGACGGGGCTCGCGGCCTCGTGCAGGTGGCCGCAGCGGGTGGGATCAATCCGGAGAACGTGGTGGAACTGGTGCAACGAACAGGCGTCACCGAAGTGCACTTCGCTGCGCAACGCAAGCTCCCGCCCCAGCCCCACGAGGTGAGCATGAGCTCCGCGAATCGGGGCCTCAGCTTTGACAGCGAACCCGATGTGGCCAAGATCGAGGGGGTGTTGAATGCGCTTACCAAGGCAGGTTTACGATGAGGTGCTGGTTGTCCGTTGTCGGTTGTTCGTTGTTCGTGTCATTGGTCTCGGCCCAAGAGGTCAATATATCGCTGAACGAGGGCTGGAGCTTCCGGCAGGTGGGCACGGAGCAATGGTATCCGGCGCAGGTGCCCGGGGTGGTGCAGCAGGACCTGTTGCGCAACGGCCTGATCCCCGATCCCATGCACAACGCCAACGCCGACAGCGTGCAATGGGTCGAGCTGAAGGATTGGGAATACCGTCGCACACTTGTAGCCGATGAGGCGATGTTGAAGCACGGTCACCTGGACCTGGTGTTCAAGGGGCTCGACACCTTTGCGGAGGTCTACCTGAACGACTCGCTGCTAGGCAGGGCGGACAACATGTTTCGGAGTTGGGAATGGCCCGTGAAGGCGATGGTGAAGCCCCGTGGCTGGGATTGGCCCGAAACCGAGAGGCCATTCCTAAAGCCCGGGGCCAATGAACTGAAGGTCATCTTCCGCAGCCCGATCGTGGAAGGAGCGAAGCTGCGCGAGGCCTACGGTCTCCAACTGCCGCACGACAGCGACCCCAGCGGCGTGAGCCCTTACATCCGCAAGGCGGCCTACCAGTTCGGCTGGGATTTCGCGCCGAGGCTGGTGACCTGCGGGATCTGGCAGGAGGTGGAGCTGCGGGGGGGGAGCATCGCTCGACTCGTTGATGTCCAAGTGGACCCGACGCTCAATTACCAGAAACGCAAGCGTTGGCTGGGTTTTAGGGCGACCTGGGAGGGTGACAGTGAACACAAAGCCAAGGCCCGAGTCTATTGGAATGACTCATTGGTAGGGAACTACCGAACTCGAGTAATCAATGATTATTACTTCGGAGGACCAATCAAGATCATGGATGGCTGGCCGGAGAAGTGGTGGCCCGTGGGGACCGGCCATCAGCGCGTTCACCGACTTCGGCTCGAAGTGCGAGTTGATGGAGTTGTCGTGATCGACCATGAAGAGAAAGTTGCGTTTGAGAGCACTTACTTCTATCCCGCGAAAGACCCAGAGGGTAGTTCATTCGAGTTCTGCGCTGGTGGACATATGTTCTTCGTGAAGGGATGTAATCTGGTTCCACCCGCTCTTTATCCAGCGTCGAACGTTGATAGTGCCTGGGTTGCTCAAGTTCGGCATCTGCAGCGAGCTGGAATGAACATGGTCCGGGTTTGGGCAGGTGGGGTCTATCCCCCGAAATCCTTTTATGATGCTTGTGATACCGCTGGAATTCTGATCTGGCAGGATTTAATGTTCGCTAACATTCCTCCGTTCAATGGTGCTTTTCTCGCCAATGTGCACAAGGAGGTTACGGAGCAGGGGAATTGGCAGTCAGAGCATCCTTGCATTGCCTTATGGTGTGGCAACAACGAATTGAGCGTAGCCTGGAAGAACTGGGGTTGGCAGGAACGTTATGGATTACACGCAGACGATTCCATTCGAGTAGACTCGTCGGTGAACTACTTTTTCAATGACCATGTTCAGCACGCATTCAACTATTCCAAAGCCGCTTTGAGAGGAGGCCTCGGAATCAGTTCATCCCCCCTTAGCAACTGGGGCAACGCCGAGGGGTTGAAGAACGGCGACCTGCACTACTGGGGCGTGTGGCACGGCGATTCGGCCTTTTCCAGCTTCAAGAACAACGTGGGGCGTTTCGTAAGCGAGTACGGTTTCCAGAGCTATCCGGACAGCGCCACCCTCGCCACCCAACTGGATCCGGAGCACTTGTACCTCGGTTCGCCCATGTTGGCCAAGCGGCAGAAGAGCTACAAGACCGATAAGCCCATCTGGACCGCGATCGACCGGGAGTTCGCGGTGAAGCCGCGCTACCTGGGCGAGTTCATCCTCTTCAGCCAACTGGCCCAGGCCGAAGCCTACCGCCAGGCCATCTGGGCGCACGTCACCGGCCAGCCGCACTGCATGGGCACGCTGTTCTGGCAACTGAACGACGTGTGGGCAGGCCCCAGTTGGAGCACAGTGGACCACACCGGCACCTGGAAGGCCGCCATGTACGAGGTGGCCCGCAGCTACAAGCCCGTGGTGTTGGACCTGGAAATGGCCAACGGACACGTTACGGCCACGCTATGGAACGAACGAACGGACCTGAAGGCGGCCAAGGTGGTGACCCAGGTGATCCGGACCGACGGGCAGCTGATCAGTAGTGACACCGTCGCGGTTACGCTGGCCATGGGCAAGACCGAGGTGCTGTCGGCAGGGCAGGAGGCCTTGTTGAAGGGGGGCGGAGCGGACCGGCACGTGGTCCGGGTGGCGGTGCTGGAAGACCGGGGTGAGGTCCTGGCCGAGCGCATCCTGCCCTTCAAGCGTATGGGGGAGATGGCTTGGGAGAAGGCGGAAGTGCGGGTGGAGCGGGTGGAGGTCAGCGAGCGCTTGGCGACCTACCGGGTGAGCACGGACAAGCCGGTTCCTGTGGTGAGGCTGGAGGCGCGCGGCAGTGAACTGAGCGAGAACTATTTCCCATTGGTGCCGGGTGCGGACAGGCTGGTAACGGTGGCTTGCGGGGTTGGAGGGCGCTCGAAGCTGGTGCTTTCGGTCTGGCCCCGGCTGTAGGCGTATGGCTGTCCACGAAGGACTGTGAGAATAGGGCCCGATCGGGCCGTGCGGCATAGGCTCGGTTTCCTACCTTCGGGCCGTTCGAAGAACAACCCAAAGGATCCGCATGAACGCAACTCGACCCTTTTCCAGACTCTTCCTCGCTGCCTCCACGGCGCTTCTGTTCGCGAATGCCCAAGGGCAGGGGAACTGCACCAACTTCAGCCAATTCGGGGGCGCTGTAGCGGATCCCGGAGGCTTGGTGACCACCATTTCCACCTGTAGCTACGAGTCGGAGTACTCGGTCATTTCCAGCGTGATCGCTGCGGCCACCTACCAGTTCACGCTGAGCTCAGGGGGCTACATCACCGTGCACCAGGACACCTTCGATGGACCGATCATCGGACAGGGATACTCTCCGGTGACGGTTACAGCGGTGACGGCCGGGGACCTGTTCCCTCATTGGACCGTGGACGACTTGTGTACCACGGCTTCAGGTGTTTGCCAAGTCACGACAGTTCAGCTTTTCCTGAACTGCTTGCCACCACAGGCCACGTATACCGTGACCGAAGACTGCCTGACCAACCAGTTCTCCATCAATGTGAACGTGGCGACGACGGGCGATGGTGCCACGATCGCTTTGGGCTTCAGCATCAATGGTGGAACACTGGTGTCACAGCCCGGCCTGGGTGTGGGTACCTACGCCCTCGGACCTTTCACCTATGGTGACCTGGTGCAGGTGGTGGTGGGCCACGAGTTCGATATGGCCTGCAACCTCACATGGAACAACATCGCCAGCCCGAGCAACTGCCCAGTGATCATCGATTGTGCTGGTCCCCAGTTGAACGAGACGTACTGTTACCCCAACAACATGAACGAGGACTGGCACTACCAGTCCAGCGGAGGTCAGCCGTTGGCGATCTTGTTCTCCTCAGGTACGATCGAGTCCGACTTCTACGATGACCTGACGATCTACGATGGTCCTGACGCGAGCTATCCGATCCTGTGGCAGCACATCGGCGGTACGGAAGACCTTAGCAACGTGTTGGCGGTCTCGTCGGGACCGGATATCTACATGGCGGCTACTTCGGACGGTTCCGTGAGCTGCTCTTCTGGTTCCATGCTGGAGTGGATCTGGACGGTAGGCTGCTTGGATTGTGAGCCGACCACCACCACCTTCAACATCATCCCGGATTGCATTCACCGGACCTACCAGGTAGCTGTGGATGTGGACAGCCTCGGTAGCGCTACGGCGGTGAATATCTATGACCGCTTCAGTGGCGACACGCTGTACAACATGCCAGCGGGCGTCACCCTGATCGGCCCCATCCCCATGGACAGCGCCACCAAGATCACGGTGTTCAACAACGACAACAGCCTTTGCCGCAAGATCAGCACCGAGCTGATCTGGACCTCCGACACCTGCGTGGTGGATACCTGCGGATCCGCGAACTACAGCTACTGCTACACGAACAGCGATACGGCCTGGTTCGCCTATCGCTCCACGCAAGGTGTCCCTGTCACTGTCCGTTTCCTGTCGGGTAACCTTGGGCCGAACGACAAGGTCCTCTTCTACAACGGGATCACGGTCTACAGCGCGGTCATCTTCCTGGGGAACAACGGCGGCAACATGGCCAACTTTGCCTTGAACTCCACCAACGTGGACAACGCGATCACCTTCCGTGTGATGAGCGACGGAACAGGATCCTGCCAGGGTGGACAGTATGAGCCCTTGGTATGGGATGTTCAGTGCGGCGCTGTGGGCATTGACGAACTGGCCGATCATGGCTTCCACATGTACCCCAACCCGACCGAAGGTCTTCTGTATGTGCAGATGACCCAAGGTGCGGCAAGCCCCCTTAGCGTGGTGGTCTTCGACCTGGCCGGACGCCAGGTGATGAACGTGCCGACCAACAACTTGATCGCAGGCACCAACACCATCGACCTGGGAGCGCTACAGAACGGACAGTACCTGGTGCAGGTGACCACGGCGGATCAGGTCGTTGCCCAGCGCGTGCAAGTGATGCGCTGAGAGCTCCGAACTCGTCTTCGCGAAAGCCCGGTCCACGACCGGGCTTTCGCCTTTTCAAGAACGGTCCGTGGAAACGATGGATGAGGGAGGCTGCACGCACCTACCTTCGGACACCAACTAACTCACACATGTCCTTCTCCTTGGTCCGTTCCGGCCACAATTTCAGGTGGATCCTTGGGGCTCTGCTGCTTACGAGCAACGGCCTTTTCGCGCTCACCTCAACGCCGACGCCCTTGCTTGCACCAATGCCACCCGGGGGAGGTGTGCTCGTGCAGAGCTGCGGGCCGGACAACTACACCTACTGCTACCCGGACAACTGGGACAGTACGGTGACCTACCAGTCGGTCAATAGCTTTCCCATCGCGCTCCTCTTCAACAGCGGCACCATGGAGGTGTGCTGCGACGAGATCTACGTGTACGATGGGTTGAGCACTGCGGCACCGCTGATCTATACGGGCAATGGCAACTCCGGTGATCTGACCGGCCTGTTCTTCGCCAGCACCAACCCGGACAATGCGCTCACTATCGTCTTCAACAGTGATGGGTCGGTTGACTGCGCGTCCGGCCTTTACGGGCTTGTGACCTTGGACTGGACCGTAAGCTGCTTGGATTGCACGGCTCCCCAGGTCACCTTCGGGGTGGACCTGGATTGTGGCATCGGCGGGTTCTACGCCGTCGTTGACATCACGGCCATGGGAACGGACCCTGTCGCTGACATCACCAACAACGGTGGTGCTCCGGCCATCTCCGCTTCCGCTCCAGGCTCCTATGTGATCGGACCTTTCAACTTAGGCACGCAGGTGTCCGTGACCGTGGAGAACGATCTGAATCCACTTTGCAACGTCATCTCCCCAGTGCTCACGAACGCCCCCTGTCCGATCATCAGCTGTGGGCCGGATGCCTACACCTACTGCTTCGACAACAGCGACCAGTCCGTTTTCGTGTACCAATCGGCGAGCAGCTTGCCCATCGGTATCCTGTTCCAGAACGGGGAGATGGACCAGTTCGGGGACCTCATCACCATCTATGACGGGTTGAACCAGTTCTCTCCGGTATTGTACTCCGGCATCGGCAACTTCGGCGACCTGAGCGGACTGCTCTTTACAAGCACCAACGCGGACAATGCGCTCACCATCGTGTTGAACATGAACACCTTCTACAGCTGCACCGATGGGTTCTTCACCAGCCCATGGAATTACCTGGTGGCCTGCTACGATGGTTGTACGGTGCCCACAGCAGCGTTCGATGTGGAACTGGATTGCGTGAACAGCGCCTTCTTCATCGAGTCCAACATCACCTCCCTCGGTACGGCCAGCACCATCACCATCACCAATACGGGTGGAGCACCGGATGTGGTGGCCACGGCGGTGGGTACGTATCTGAGCGGCCCTCTTCCGTTGGGCACTTCCGCTTCAGTATCACTGACCACGGGAAGCCCGCTGTGCACGGTGACCTCACCTTCGCTTATCAATGGCCCCTGCCCGGTGATCAGCTGCGGTCCGGACAACTATACTTACTGCTATGCGGACAACTGGGACAGCACCACCGTGTATCAGAGCGCGAACAGCTTCCCCATCGCGATCCTGTTCAACAGTGGGACCATGGAATCGTGCTGCGATGAGATCTATGTGTATGATGGGTTGAACGCCAATGCGCCCCTGATCTACACTGGCAATGGCAACTTCGGTGACATGACCGGCCTGTTCTTCACGAGCACCAATCCGGATAACGCCCTCACCATCGTGTGGAACAGCGATGGCTCTGTGGATTGTGCTTCGGGCCTCTATGGCCTGATCCCGCTGGATTGGACCGTGAGCTGTTTGGACTGCACGAACCCGGAAGCCACCTTCACCTTGATCCCGGATTGCATCCAACATGCCTTCTATGTGGCGGTGAACGTGACCAACACCGGCACCTCCAGTACGGTACGACTGACCGACACCTACAGCGGCGATACGCTCGTGAACATCGGTCCTGGCGTGACCAACGTAGGGCCTATTCCGTTCGATTCCGTGACCACCGTGACCGTGCTGAACGCCACCAACCCGCTCTGCCGGATCTTCAGCGAGGTGTTCACTTACTCCTCGGACAGCTGTGTGATCGAGGCGTGCGAAGCCAGCCAGTTCGAGTACTGCTACGCGAACGGGGACACCGCTTGGTTCGTTTACGAAAGCGGCACCGGTGACCCCATCACCATCGACTTCATTGCGGGTGAACTGCTGGTGAACGACTACATCCAGGTGTTCAACGGCTACGACCAGCTGTCCGGGCTGCTCTATCAAGGCAACCAAGGCGGAAACCTCGCCGGCTTCACAGTGAACAGCCAGAACGCCAATGACGCGCTGACCCTCCGCATCGTATCGAGCCCTGAAGGATCCTGCGCCACAGGACAATCCTTCCCGCCGTTGATGTGGGCCGTGGGGTGCGGGCAGGTGGGGGTGAACGAGGTTCGTTCCGACGACCTGAACCTGTTCCCCAACCCGACCAACGGAACGCTCTATCTGGCCGGTGGCAGTGACATGAGCGGCATGGTCAATGTGCAAGTGCTCGATGCCTTGGGACGCGTGGTGAAGGCGCTGCCCATCACCTTCATCGGTGGACAGAACGCCACCATCGACCTCAGCGACCTGGACAACGGCAACTACACGATGCTCTTCTCCACACCGAACTGGCTGAAGGCCCGCCAGGTGCAGGTGATGCGTTGATCGCCAACATTCCATGGAACGAAGAAGCCCGGCCGCAAAGCCGAGCTTCTTCGTGTTCGGGCGAACCGTTCACTCGACGTCGAGCAGCAGCTCATCGAGGAAGATCCATGTGGCGCCGCCTTTGCCCTTGTGCCATTCGGGGCAGGGGCCTCCGTTCTTCGCCATTACCTTGATGAAGCGGGCCTTTTTGCCGATGGTGCCGCTCCACAGGTCCATGTTCAAGCCGCCTTCAGCCCTACGGTCCACACCGGGCACCAGTTTCGTACTGCTCCATTGGCGGCCGTTCATGCTCCAGGCGATGTCAACGTATTCGGGATAGAAGATCCAGGAGTTCTGGTCCTGCAGCATGCCTACACCGGCATGGTTCAGTTTCCGAACCCGACCGAGGTCGATGGTTGCCAGCACATCCTGATCATGGTAGCCCTGCCACTCGCCTGTGCGGAAATCGGGACCCCCACGAAGCCCGTCCACCAAGGCGCGATCGCCGCCGCCAGCATACTCGTTCGCATAGGTGCTGCCCAGCGTGATGATCCGCGAGCCATCGGTCTTGGTGTAGTGCGCGATGACAGGGGAGTAGTCTTCGTTCCATGCTACGGAAACGGTGGCCGTGTTGTGGATCACGAAGGGCTTGCCCACTGAACAGGTCCTGGTCGCACCGGCCTCTTCGACCATGCAGGAGCCACAACCGGTCACCGTTACTTCCAGTGAATCGCTGAAGGCAGCCGCTGCTGCTTGGATGAGCGGTGCGCCGGGGCGGCTGGGCGTAGAACATGGCTGCTTGTTCTCCTTGACGTATGCGCCATCGAGCACCCTGGGATCCCGCCAGTACAATTGAAATGCTGAGCGGTCTTCTCGGAACGCGATCTCTCCACCGCGTATAAGCTCAGAGTGATCGATCCAGTAAGAAGAAAGGATAGTGTCGAAGGGAACGGTAGTTGTCATCACCATGCTCCGATCCCTTCCAGGCATGTGGATCGTGGCTTCGTCGAACAGCGGATAACCCAGTTCATATCGTTCGTTGATGCCTGGGGAGATCGGGTAGAAGCCCAAGGCGCTGAGCACGTACCAAGCGCTCATCTGTCCGCAGTCCTCGTTGCCGCTCAGTCCGTCGGGGGCATCGTGGTACATCTCGTCCATGATCCGCTTCACCATGGCGCGTGTCTTCTCCGGCTTGTCCACGCGGTTGTAGAGGTAGGCCATGTGGTGGCTGGGCTCGTTGCCGTGCGCGTACTGCCCGATCAGCCCGGTGATGTCCGCCTGCTCGCGGCCGCTGGTCTTGCTTTTCGCCGTGAACAACTGGTCCAAGTGGGCCTCCAGACCGGCCTTGCCGCCGTGCAGCTCGATGAGTTTGTCCACATCCTGCGGCACGAAGAGGCTGTACTGCCAAGCATTCGCTTCAGTGAAGTTGAAGTTCACCTCGAACGGGTCGAAGCCTGCCACGAAACCGCCGTTCCTGCGGGCCCTGAAGAAACCGGTGGAGGGATCATAGAGGTTCGCGAAGCTCTCAGCTCGTTTAAAGAAGTAACGTATCGTGTCGTCCCGCCATGGAGTCGGGCTACTGTAGGCACTGAATCGCGCTATGCACGCATCGTCGTAAGCGTACTCCAAGGTCTTGCTCACGCTTTCGCTCTGGTCCTCGCTGCTGATGAAGCTTTTGGTGCGGTAGGCTTGTAGCCCGGGTTCATCGCGCATGGCACCTTTCTGCATGGCCTCTCGCGCCAGTTGCACGTCGAAGCCCCGGATGCCCTTCTGGTAGGCATCGGTGATCACGCTCACGCTGTGGTAGCCTATCATGCAGTCCGTTTCGTTGCCCCAAAGCTCCCAGACCGGCAACCGCCCGCCTTGCTGGTAGTGCAGTAGGAAGGTCTTGATCCAGTCCGCCGTCATGTCCGGTTCCAGGATCGTCATCAACGGGTGCAGGCCACGGAAGGTGTCCCACAGGCTGAAGACCGTGTACACATTGTGGTCCGCATGGTGCACCTGCCCGTCCATGCCCCGGTAATTGCCATCCACGTCGTTGAAGATGTAGGGTGCCACGTACGTGTGGTAGAGAGCGCTGTAGAAGATGCGTTGCTGCTCGCGCGTGCCGCCGGTCACTTCGATCTTGCCGAGCTTGGCGTTCCACTTGTCCTCGGCCTGCTTGCGCACCGCGTCGAAGTCCCACCCCGCAACCTCAGCATCCAGGTTCGCACGGGCTCCTTCAACGCTCACAGCGCTGATGCCGACCTTGACGACGAGTGGTTCTTCGAGCGGCCCGAATTGGTATCCTGCGAGGAGGCCGGTCGCAAGGTTCGATGGGAAGATGTCCTCCTCCTGGATCGGCTTGCTGAAGCGGATGCAGAAGAAGAGGTGCTGGTCGCTGGCCCAGGAGGAGGAGCGACGCTCGCCCACGACCTCGGTCGGGCTGATCTGACGGATCTCGGACCCGCGCAGCTTGTCGCGATGGGAGAGGTTGAGCACGATGCGCGCGGCTTGACCCTTGGGGAACTGATAGCGATGGACCCCCACACGAGCCGTGGCCGTCAGTTCAGCGCGGATGCTGGACCCGGCCAAGCGCGTTGGTCGAGCTGCTTGGACAGAACTTCCGTCGGCGCCGGAGTGGGGTGGCCCCAACAGGTCCACCTTGTAGTACCCGGCACTGGCCTCTTCGCTAGCGTGGCTGAAGAGCGATCGCGTTGCGGATCCATCGAAGGCCATACCGCCGCTACCGGCCACAGGTGTGATCAACACATCGCACAGGTCCGCCACACCAGTGCCGCTCAGGTGCGTGTGGCTGAAGCCGTAGATGATGCTGTCGCTGTAATGGTAGCCCCCGCATCCGTCCCAGTCCATTATCCCGTCGGGTCGTGTGTCCGGGCTCAACTGCACCAAGCCGTTCGGCACACAGGCGCCAGGGAAGGTGTGGCCATGTCCGCCTGTACCGATGAAGGGATTGACGAGGTCGCGGGCGCGATCGATCGCCTGCGCGTTCGCATCAAGAGCTGCGGATACGACCAGCGCGGTAACCAGCACCTGTAGCGTCGACCCACAGGGTCGATCCGCACGACGATAGATCAAGGAGGGGGTTCGCATGTTCCCCAAACCTAGCCCACGGCGCGGAATGCCACCTATTGTTCGGTCAACGCCGCCGCCCCAAGGATCCCAGCATCATCCTCCGGCAAGGCACTGAGCAACAGTTCCACCTTGTCGTGATAGATGTAGAACAGGTCCTCCTCGAACCGCCGTTTCAAGGGTCCCATCAGCAGGTCGCCGTTGCGGGCGATGCCGCCGAACAGCACGATGCGTTTCGGTACGGTCATGGCCACCGCGTTCACCAAACCCACGCTGAGCCAGCGCGCGGTATCGCGGAAGGTCTGGATCGCAGCGTCCTCGCCGTTGCGGGCCTGCTCGGCGATCGGCAGCACGCCTTCGGCTTTCAACGGTTCGGAGCTGTCGGCAAGGTCCAGGTAGGTCTGGCGCATGCCGCGGATGCTCACGTAGGTCTCCAAACAACCTTTGCGACCGCAGGTGCACATGCGGCCATCGATCACCAAGGTTGTGTGGCCCAGTTCGCCGGCATTGCCGTACGGGCCAAGCAACAACTTGCCATCCACGATGATGCCGCTGCCTAGCCCGGTGCCGAGCGTGACCACGAGCAGGTCGTTGCAGCCTTGTCCAGCCCCGTATTTCCATTCGCCCAGCGCGGCGGCGTTGGCATCGTTCCCGAGGGAGCAATGCACGCCAAGCCGGTCTTGAAGCATGCGGGCCAGCGGCACGTCGCTCTTCCAGGGCAGGTTCGGCGCCCGGTCGATGCTTCCGGTGAAAGGGTTGCCGTTGGGCACACCGATCCCACAGGCCGTAACGGCACCATGCTCGTCGCAGAGGCCTTTCAGGGCGCTAGCGAGCGCTTCCGCGAAGGCGGTGCCAGGTGGAATGCCGGGCGCATCCTCGCCCACGGTGGGGATGCGCTTGGTGGCGACGACCTTGCCGTCCCGCACCAACCCGATCTTGGTGCTGGTGCCACCGATGTCGATGCCAGCGATCATGCGTGTTTGCTGCGGTTGAAGCCGTACCAGGCCAGGTAAGCGTAGCAGAGAACGGGCAGCAGAAAAGAGATCTGCAGGCCGGCGTCCTTGTTGGTCTCTGTGCCCATTAGGTCGGCCACCAACCCTTGGAGGAAGGGGAGGAGCGCACCACCTACGATCATCATCACCAGCAGCGAAGAGCCTTGGCTGGCCTCATGCCCAAGGCCCTTGATCCCGAGGGTGAAGATGTTGCTCCACATGATCGAGTTGAACAGGCCGATCGCCACCAGGGCCCACATGGCCATGGCGCCATGCAGCATCACGGCCGAAACAAGCAACAGGGCTGCGATGGTCGCGAAAAGAGCCACCGTACGGCCGGGGTTCCGGCCGGCGATCATCGAAGGCCCCCATGTTCGCGAAGATCAGCACCAGCATCGGCCAGAGGTGCTTGATGTCCAACCCACCACCAGCCTGATTGATCACCATGAGCAACAGGAACAGAAGGAAGCTCAGACCCGGCAACATCAACATCATCCTGCGCGAGGGTAGCTTGTTGTTGAGCGCTAGTGCGCCAAGGAAGCGTCCGACCATGGCACCGCCCCAGTAGAGGCTCAGGTAGTTCTTGGCGGCTTTCTCCGGCAATCCCATCACCTCGGGCAGTTTGAGGAAGTTGATGATCAGACTGCCAATGGTGACCTCTGCACCCACGTAACAGAAGATCGCGATCATGGCCAGGCGTAAGGAGCGGTGGCGTAAGGCGTTACCTCGGGCCTCTTCCGCGCGCGGTGGTTCAGGCAAAGGCGTCAGTTGCACCCATATGGCGAGCAGCACGAAGAGACCGGCATAAACAGCATAGGGATAGCGGATCGCCGCATCTCCTTGGAACCGTTCGAAGATCAGCCATCCGCCCACGAGCGGTGCCAAGGTGGTCCCCAATGAGTTGAAGGCCTGCGCCAGGTTCAGCCGGCTGCTGGCACCTTCCGCACTTCCGATGATGGCCACGAACGGGTTCGCTGCGATCTGCAACAGGGTGAAGCCCAGACCCAACATGAAAAGTGCAAGTAGGAAGCCTGAGTAGGAATGGCTGTACGAGGCCGGGATGAAGAGCAGGCAAGCCGTGGCCGAAAGAAGTAATCCCCCCACTGCGGCCCTCTTGTAACCGAAACGCTGGATCGGGTCGGCACCGCTCAGCGAACTGAAATAGTAGAGCATGGAACCTAGAAAATAGGCGCCGAAGAAACAGAACTGCACCAGCAGGCTTTGCGCATAGCTCAGTTGGAAGGCTTCCTTCCAATGTGGAACCAGAACGTCGTTCATTACCGTGAGGAACCCCCACATGAAGAACAGAGAGATGAGCACGGTCATCGGCCAGGCGATGCCACGGGCTGTTGCTTTGGTCATGCGCACAAAATAGGATCGTTCGCCGTTACGAACGCGACCGCGATGTACGTTTGACGCGCTTTAACCACCATGACCGATCGCCGACAGTTCCTCAAGTGGAGCGCCCTGGGCACTGCCGCGTTGGCCACGGGCTGTGGTACAGCTCCGCCGCCTGAGGTCGAGAACGTTGTTCAACCCACCAAGACGTTGCCCCTGAAAGGGCCGGTGGTGCTCAGCACATGGGACCATGGACTTGCAGCCAATGCCAAGGCGTGGGATGTGCTCAAGGCAGGTGGCTCCGTGCTCGACGCCGTAGAGTCCGGGGTGGCCGTGGTGGAAAGCGACATGTCCAACCGGAGCGTTGGGCTGGGCGGTATGCCTGATCGCGATGGGGTGGTGACACTGGATGCCTGCATCCAGGACCATGAGGGCAGGGCCGGGGCCGTGGCATTCCTTGAACAGATCGAACACCCCATCAGCGTGGCCCGTGCCATCATGGAGCGCACCCCGCACGTTATGCTCGTAGGTGAAGGTGCCCAGCACTGGGCGCTGGAGAACGGCTTCACAAAGCGGAGCGTGCCAATGGACGCCGCGGTACGCAAGCAGTGGGAGGACTGGAAGAAAGAACAACGGTACTGGCCCGCACCCAACGTGGAGAACCATGATACCATTGGCCTTATCGCGGTTGATGGCAATGGACACATGGCGGGCAGCTGCACCACCAGCGGCATGGCCTTCAAGGTGCATGGCCGGGTGGGGGATTCGCCTATCATCGGTGGTGGCTTGTTCGTTGACGGCGATGTTGGTGCCGCCTGCGCCACCGGCACCGGCGAACTGGTGATCCGCATCGCTGGAAGCCACACCGTTGTTGAACTGATGCGGAACGGCGTTGAGCCTGAAGAGGCCTGCCGACAGGCTGTGCAACGCATCCTGGCCAAGAACCCGGGCTTGAAGGATACGCAAGTGGGCTTCCTGGCCTTGCGCAAGGATGGCGCCCACGGTGCCTGCAGCGTGGTGAAGGGATTCACCTATGCGCTGCATACATCTGAAGGGAACAGCCTGCATGAGGCCACGTTCCTGAGCGCGACCCCCTAGGCTTCCAAGATCCCCGATCAAGCTGGTACTGGACTTTACAAGAGCCTCGGCCTACCTTTACAGCATGAGAATGCGCAAGCTCCTCGTTGGCCTTTCCCTCGCTCTGCTGTCAGCTATGCCCGCAATGGCAGCTGCACCAGGCTGTGTTCGGGAAACGAAGCTGCAGGTTTGCTGTTCCAGGAACTCCGCTCTTATCGACCTCAGTATCGTGAGCTGCCGCAAGATCGGCAACGTAGTGATCGAGGTGAAGGACAGCGAGGGCCACACGCTTTACCGCGAGGAAGGCAAGGCCATGACACCTGAGCTGATCCGTCGGCTGGACAAGGGTACCTTCCCGAAAGGGGAATTGACGATGCTGGTAACAGCGCGTGATTTCCGCGTGAGCCAGCGCTTCACTGTCGAGTGATCTTCAAACTACCTACTACCAGGCTGCGTTGAGCAGTGCGATCGCTGTTTGGTCCTCCGAAAGGCTACGGCTTGATGCGCGCTCCCGGTCAGAGCCCGCCTTCGAACGCCTATCTTCCATTTTCTTCTCCTTCGCTGCAGCGGTCTGTCGCGCTACCGTGCCGTCCGCGTTCGCCAGGCTCCAGTTGTTCACGTAGCCGGAGTTCGTTGCGGTCGGGGCTGCCTGAGTGAATTTCACCGCGTCCTCGAACTGAACAGTGTCCGCATTGCGCATCCTGTCCGCGCTGGCCGCTACATCCTTTCGCGCGTACGCTACTTCTTCATCAGCTACGGGTTCTGCGGAAGCAATTGCGACATTGGCCACTTCCTCCAGGGCCGAACCTGTTGCGGGAGCCTCCCTGCGTTCTTCTTGGAGCGTTCCCTGGGCATTGCTCACAGTGGGCTGAAGCTGTTGCTGTGCAGCCAATTCGTTCTTTGTGGTGGGCGCGGGCGCATCCGCTGTAGGCGCGTTGTCGACCGGGACGGAAGGCTTACGGGGTTCAGCTTGTTCGACTTTCTTGAGATCGGCGAGCTGGTCGGGGGCCTGGTCACCTGAACGGTACAACCACACGCCCGTGGTGATCACTGCAGCCAGACCGGCCAACGCGAGCGCGGGTCGCCACATGGCAGAGGCCTCTTCAGGCATGAGCAATGCACCCACGCTGTTCAGCCAGACCCGCCATTGGGGTTTGCTCTGGTCGCGGAACACCTGCATCACATGCGCCCGCACAGCAGGATCGGCGTCCAGCAGTTCCGGTTCAGGCTCCGAGCGTTGCACATGGTCCAACAGCTTGCGCATGGCCTCGTACTCCTCTCTGCCGCTGAGGTGGCGCAGCACATAGGCGCGCTCTTCGTCCAGCAGTTCGTCATAGGAGCGCTCCATCAGCAGCTGCTCGATGTCCTCGGGGTCGTAATGTTCACGTCGTTCCATCGTCGCTGCGCCCGCTTAAGGGCGCCTGAGTTTGGTGCAGGGCTTTGGGGTCGAATTCCTTGAGGCGGGCCGCCAGCTTCTTCAAGGTGTAGAACAGGCGCGACTTCACCGTGCCCTCCGAACAACCGAAGGCCACCGCGATCTCCTTGATGGCCAGGTCCTCGTGGTAGCGCATCACGAAAGTGGCCTTGTGGTCGGGATCCAACTTGTCCAGTTCAACATCGAGGCGTTCGCGGAAGTTGGCTCGGTCCACGCCGTCCCCGTGGATGGCTTGGATGTGGTCGGTCTCTGCTTTCAATCGAGGTGCAGCGGTACGTCGTACTTCCTCCCGGCGGTACTCGTTCTTGCACATGTTGTTGGCCACGCTGTACAACCATGTGCTGAAGGGTCGAGCTGGGTCATAGCTCTCCGGTCGCTGGGCGATCTTGGCGAAGAGGTCCTGCATGAAGTCCTGCGCTCGCTCACGGTCCTGCCACAACATGCGGTGGAAGTAGGTGAGGAGCTTGCGCCGATACCGATCATACAGGGCCCCGAACGCACGCTCGTCGCCCCGGACCACAAGCTCCATCAGGCGCTCGTCGCTCAGGCCGGTGAGGTCAGTTCGGAAGAAGGCCATGATCAGTGCTTGAGGATGCCGGCCTTGTACAGCTCAGGGGTGGCGCCGATGCGCTCGGCGAACTTCCGTAGCTCCGCTTCCATCCGGCTGCTGTTCGCTTCATCGTCCATGCTGCGGTAGTGTTGCAGAAGCACGGTGGCCGGCAGCAGGTAGTTGCGGCTCATCGGACCGGCGTTCGCAGGCTTGCGCAACAGACCCCACCGCGCTTCAAGCACAGGGATGTTCTCCTGCGGTGTGTTGCTCAGGCGAAAGGCAAGGCCCGAAGCGTATAGTTGACCGCGGAGCGCTTGGAACCAGCTCGGATCCAGGCTGAGCGCCAGGAACACTGGGCGGTCCGTACTGGTACACAAGGCCTTGGCATACGAAGGGCCGGGCCCAGGAGCGGTTCCCGAAGCATCCGAAGCCGACCAGACCTGCGCACGGTAACCGGGGTCAGCGAGCAAGCGCTGGTCCACTACCAGAACATCGGTGCGTTGCTGGTCCACCACTTGGGCTGCCACGGCAGGGTATGTGTCCATGTCGCCATTGGTGAACACGATGCCGTTGGCATCAACACTTTGGAGCAGGTCTGAGGCCGCATCGATCAGTCCGGGGGCCAGGCCGCCGCGTGTGCGCAGCGCTCGGGTCCAACGTTCCAAGGATGCGCCGTCGTTATCGAGCATGGCCCGGTCGATCATGGGGCCGATCAGCTCGGTGCGGTCCGGGGCCTTCTGGTAGGCCTTGCCGAGCTCGGTGAACGCCGCACGGTCCGGGTAGCCGAGGTAGAAATTGGCCATGTTGCTTTCGAAGCTGCCAGGGGCAACGCGCTCTAGCTCGTTGGCAGCGCCCTCCAATGTGGCTTTATCCGAAGCAGGGATCCGGCCGTTGTTGGTGGCCAGGCTACTGTTACGGGTGCTGCGGAAGTAGTTGTACTGTGCTTCGGTGTTGGCGGGCTGTTCGGTGCGGATGGTGTTCCACAGCTCCGCGGCGTCCCGCTGTTGACCCACGTTCCAGGCACCTTGGTAGGTCTCCAGAGCGGCCGCCCGGGCTTGGGTCACCTGGGCGTCGGTCTTCGGAGCCTCGGTGTTCGCCTGGGCCATCAGCACGCCGTTGAAGGCCAGCAGCAGGGCGGTCCAGAGGGCGCGTCGGTGGTGGGGGAAGGGCATCATTCGGAAAGCGGTACACGCTTCATGCCGAAAGGTTCGATCGCACGGCGGTACCTTTGACAAGGTATGCTGAGCGAAGAAGTACAGGCCAGGTTGCGCGAACGACTGGATCAGGTGCACGAGTGGCCCTCGGTGTACATGTTCAAGTTCATCTGTGAGCCCGATCAGGCGCGCATCGACAAGATCACCGCATTGTTCCCGGCGGAGTCCGAGATCCTGCGGCGGTATTCCAGCGGGGGCAAGTACCTCAGCCTTACGATCCGCGAAGTGATGATGAATGCCGAGGACGTGGTGCAACGATATGTGGGTGCCAGTGAGATAGAGGGTGTGATCGTGCTGTGAACATGGACCTGATCGAGAACGTACGTCTGACCTTGTTGCTGTCGCTGACCATCCTGGTGGTGGCGCTGCTGTGGCGTCGCTTCAAGCGGAACGTGATGGCCAGGGACCTTCCCGCGCCGCTGCACGCCGAACTGCTTGGCCTGCAGGTGGCCTACCACCCAGCGCGGTTACATGTGGAAGTGCTTGTTCCCTTGGATCAGGAACTTCACGCTCACCTCGTGGATCGCGACCATTCCCCCTTGTATGCCTGGCCTTCAAGGACCTTTACGCCCGGCGAGCACACCTTTGAACTGCCCCTGCCTGCCTTGGAGGACGGCGAACATTTCTTCCAACTTTCCACGGCGACACAACGAACGGTCCGTCTCTTCCGTCTTCAACAGCGATGAGCAGAACGTACTTCGTGCTGACCCTCGGTCTGCTGCTGGCCGCCGCAACGGCACAAGGGCAGGAAAAGAAGGTGCGTAAGCCGGAACCGAAGCCCAGTCTTCAGGGCTTTTTGGTGCTACCGGTACCCGTGGTCAACAATATGTTCAAGGAGGTGACCGATGCCGTTGGGCAGTTGGACTTCAAGTTCCAAGTGCCTGTGGTGAAGCAGGGCTTGGGGCTTGGGGTGGGAGCGAAGGGGTCTCTTTTCGATCTCCGCGAGAATGCACTGGCACCCGCCAATATCGCCGGGGATGTGCGCCGCTGGACCTTCTACGGACAGCTGCAATACGAGCATTACACCGGCCCGATCACCTACTACCAGTTCGCGGCGCAGATGGGCAGCAGCAAGTACACGTGGAACTGTGCGAATTGTGCTGAGCCCCGCACTCAACAAGGCCTTTTCTGGGGCGCGAATGTCAGCTACTTCGTGCACGCATCGGATAACCTGGCCTTCGGCCTTCTGCTCGGCTATGAACATGATGAATCCCGAATGACCCCGGACCTGCTCTGCCTCGATAGCTATCCTGGTCGCACGGACAAAGGCCCCAGTGAGCCCTATCAGTACATCACCATCGGGCTCGGCTTCAGCACGCGTTTCACCAAGTCCCAGGAAGGCCCGAACTGGTAGTTGCATTCCGTTCATGGAATGAAGAAGCCCCGGCCAATGACCGGGGCTTCGCCTTGCATCAGGATCTCCGTCAGGCAGGTGTGTCGCCTGCTGGCGGCAGTTCCTTGGTATCGCCGTTATTGCTGCCTTCGCCCTTGCTCACCTTCTTCTTGCCCTTCACCACCTTGATGGCGAGCGCGTCCTTCTCCTTGGTGAGGGCGATGCTGATCTTGTCGCCTTCCTCAATGGCCTGGTTGATGATCTCCTCGGCCATGGGGTCCTCGATGAATTTCTGGATCGCACGCTTCAGGGGGCGGGCACCGAACTTCTCGTCGTAGCCCTTCTCGGCCAGGAAGTCCTTCGCCTCGTCGGTGAGCTTCAGTTCGTAGCCCAGCTCGCTGATGCGCTTATACAAGTGCCCCAGCTCGATGTCGATGATCTTGTGGATGTCCTCGCGCTTCAGCGAGTTGAACATCACGATGTCGTCGATCCGGTTCAAGAACTCGGGAGCGAAGGCCTTGCGCAGCGCTTTCTCCACGATGCCGCGGTTGTTCTCATCACTGGCGGCGTCCTTGGCGGTGGTGCCGAAGCCCACGCCCTTGCCGTAGTCCTGCAGGTCGCGCGCCCCGATGTTCGAGGTCATGATGATGATGGCGTTCTTGAAGTCGATGCGACGGCCCAAGCTGTCGGTCATCTGCCCATCGTCCAAGGCCTGCAACAGCAAGTTGAAAACATCCGGGTGCGCTTTCTCGATCTCGTCGAGCAGCACGATGGAGTAGGGGCGACGACGCACCTTTTCGGTAAGCTGACCACCTTCCTCGTAGCCTACGTAGCCCGGAGGCGCACCGATCAGGCGGCTCACGGAGAATTTCTCCATGTACTCGCTCATGTCGATCCGGATCAAGGCCTCATCGGTGTCGAAGAGGTACTTCGCCAGTTCCTTGGCGAGCTGTGTCTTACCCACACCCGTGGGGCCGAGGAAGATGAAACTGCCAATAGGGCGGTTGGGGTCCTTCAGACCAGCGCGGTTCCTCTGGATGGCCTTCACCACCTTGGCGACCGCCTCGTCCTGCCCGATGACCATGCCCTGCATCTCCTCCTTCATGCGCCGCAGCTTGCCACTTTCCTTCTCTGCGATACGGGTCACAGGAATGCCGCTCATCATGGCCACCACCTCGGCCACGTTGTCTTCGCTGACGGTGGTGCGGTGTGTCTTGCTCTCTTCCTCCCACTGCTTCTTCGCGCGGTCAAGCTCCTCCAGCAGTTGGCGCTCCTTGTCGCGCAGCTTGGCAGCCTCTTCATAGCGCTGGCTGCGCACCACCTTGTTCTTTTCCTCCTTCACTTCCTCGATCTTCCCTTCGACCTCCAGGATGGCCTTGGGCACCACGATGTTGCTGATGTGCACGCGGCTGCCGGCCTCGTCCATGGCATCGATCGCCTTGTCGGGAAGGTGGCGGTCGGTGATGTAGCGGTTGGTGAGCTTCACGCAGGCGTCGATGGCCTCGGGCGTGAAGTTCACGTTGTGGTGATCCTCGTACTTCTCCTTGATGTTGTTGAGGATCTGGATGGTCTCATCAACGCTGGTGGGCTCCACAAGCACCTTCTGAAAGCGACGCTCCAAGGCGCCATCCTTCTCGATGTACTGGCGGAACTCGTCCAAGGTGGTGGCGCCGATGCACTGGATCTCGCCGCGCGCCAAGGCGGGCTTGAACATGTTGCTGGCGTCCAAGGAACCCGAGGCGCCACCGGCACCCACGATGGTGTGGATCTCGTCGATGAAAAGGATGACATCCGGGCTGTTCTCCAGCTCGTTCATCACCGCCTTCATACGCTCTTCGAACTGACCGCGGTATTTCGTGCCCGCCACGAGACTGGCGATGTCCAGGGCCACGATGCGCTTGCCGAACAGCACGCGGCTCACTTTGCGTTGGATGATGCGCAGGGCCAAGCCTTCCGCAATGGCGCTCTTGCCCACACCGGGTTCGCCGATCAGTACGGGGTTGTTCTTCTTGCGGCGGCTCAGGATCTGGCTCACCCGCTCGATCTCCTTCTCCCGACCAACGATGGGGTCCAACTTGCCTTCTTCGGCCATCTTGGTCAGGTCGCGACCGAAGTTGTCCAGCACGGGGGTCTTGCTCTTGCTGTCGCCCTGCTTGCGCTGTCCGCCGCTGCCGGAGAAGGTGCCGCCCTCCTCATCGTCATCGTCGGTGCTTTGCGGGCCTTGGGCCTTGGGCGAGCTCTTGCCCGGCTTCACGCCGCCGTCGGCCAAAATGGTATCGATCTCGTTCTTCACGCTTTCGTAGTCCACTTGGAACTTGTGGAGGGTACGGGTGGCAAGGTTGTCCTCGTCCTTCAACATGCTGAGCAACAAGTGCTCGGTGTCGATGTTGGGGCTCTTGAACAGCTTGGCTTCCAGGAAGGTGATCTTCAACATCTTCTCGGCCTGCTTGATCAAGGTGATCTTGTCCTTATCGGGCGGACGCATGGCACTGGCCGGTTCCATGGACCCCTCGACCACCTTGCGGAGCTCGTCCAGGTCCACATCCAAGCGCTTGAGGATCTTTACGGCGTTACCCTCTCCATCACGGATAAGGCCGAGCAGGATGTGCTCGATGCCGATGTAGTTGTGTCCCAGACGCAGGGCTTCCTCACGACTGTACGTGATGACATCCCTGACCTTGGGTGAGAATTTGGCGTCCATTTGGTTCGTTCGGTCTTCAGTGGAACGTAGGTCCGGGCTGCGTTGTTCCCTTGCGTAGCGAAGGTAGGTGCATCCCCAGCGGGGGCAAGCTATCCAACGGGCATCGGGTGGTCATTTCAGCCATCGGTCCTTTTTTCCACAGAAGCGTGTGTGGTTGTGGAAAAATCAGGGGTTCCGGTGTGTGCGATCAAGCTACTTTCGGGCTCCCTTTTCAAGGGGTGTCTTGCAAGGACCATGCAAGGCTGAAGAACTGACAGAACGACCATGGCAGAAGGAGAGAAGATCGTCCCGATCAACATCGAGACCGAAATGCGCACCGCTTACATCGACTATTCGATGTCGGTGATCGTCAGCCGGGCCCTGCCCGATGTGCGTGATGGCCTGAAACCCGTGCACCGCCGTGTGCTCTATGGCATGCAGGACCTCGGCGTGTTGAGCAACCGCCCTTACAAGAAGAGCGCCCGTATCGTGGGTGAAGTGCTGGGCAAGTACCACCCGCACGGTGATGGCAGTGTGTATGATGCCATGGTCCGTATGGCACAGGAGTGGAGCCTGCGTTACCCCTTGGTGGACGGGCAGGGCAACTTCGGCAGCATCGACGGGGACAGCCCCGCCGCCATGCGTTACACCGAGGCCCGCTTGAAAAAGATCGCCGAGGAAGTGCTCGCCGACCTGGATAAGGAGACGGTGGACATGCGACCCAACTTCGACGACACCCTGGAAGAGCCCAGCGTGATGCCGACCAAGGTCCCGAACCTATTGATCAACGGCGCCGCAGGCATCGCCGTGGGCATGGCCACCAACATGCCGCCGCACAACCTCGGCGAGGTTTGCGACGCCACGGTAGCCTACATCGACAACAAGGACATCGACATCGATGGCCTGATGGAGCACATCAAGGGGCCTGACTTCCCGACAGGCGGTGTGATCTATGGTGTGGAAGGTGTCCGTGAGGCTTACCACACCGGCCGAGGCAAGGTGGTGCTCCGTGCCAAGGCGCATATTGAAGAGGATGTGAAAACGGGACGCGAG
The DNA here is from genome assembly GCA_016721825.1 of Flavobacteriales bacterium. Taxonomy (GTDB): domain Bacteria; phylum Bacteroidota; class Bacteroidia; order Flavobacteriales_F; family PHOS-HE28; genus PHOS-HE28. Next base: position 443,486 of record JADKHI010000002.1, on the reverse strand, counting down.
ACCATCATTGTCACCGAGATCCCCTTCCAGACCAACAAGGCCGTGCAGCTCTACAAGGGTGTGGCCGACCTGGTGAACGAGAAGCGCATTGAGGGCCTGAGCGACGTTAACGACTACAGCGATCGCACCGGTATTCGACTCGCCTACGACGTCAAGCGTGAGGCCATGGGCACGGTGGTGCTCAATCAGCTGTACAAGTACAGTGCGCTGCAGACCAGCTTCAGCGTGAACAACATCGCGTTGGTGGGCGGTCGCCCCATGCTCCTGAACCTCAAGGACATGATCGCCGGATTCGTGGATCACCGCCACGATGTGGTGGTGCGCCGCACGACGTTCGACCTCCGAAAGGCGGAAGAACGGGCTCACATCCTGGAAGGTCTGCTGATCGCTCTGGATCACCTGGACGCCGTGATCGCCCTGATCCGAGCCAGCCAGACGCCTGACGAAGCGCGCGAAGGCCTCATGGCCCAGTTCGGCCTGTCAGAGATCCAATCCCGCGCGATCCTCGACATGCGCCTGCAGCGCCTCACCGGCCTGGAGCGTGATAAGATCCGCGACGAGCATGCGGAACTGATGAAACTGATCACCTACCTACGCTCCGTACTGGCCGACGGAGGCCTGCGCATGGGCATCATCAAGGCCGAGACCTTGGAGATGAAGGAGAAGTACGGCGACAAGCGACGCACGCAGATCGTGACCAGCGGTGCCGACCTGAACATGGAGGACCTTATCGCCGATGACGCGGTGGTGGTCACCATCAGCCACTTGGGATACATCAAGCGCACAGCGCTCAACGAGTTCCGTACCCAAGGCAGAGGCGGGGTGGGCAGCCGTGGTTCCACCACGCGTGACGAGGACTTCCTCGAGCACCTTTTCGTGGCCACCAACCACAACTACCTGCTCATCTTCACCCAGAAGGGCCGTTGCTACTGGATGCGTGTGTACGACATTCCCGAAGGCACCCGCCAAAGCAAGGGCCGCGCGATCCAGAACCTCATCCAGATCGAAGGCGACGACAAGGTGCTGGCCTACATCAATGTGAAGGACCTGAAGAGCGAGGAATACCTCAACAGCCATTTCGTAGTGCTCTGCACCAAGAAAGGGGTGATCAAGAAAACCACGCTGGAAGCATATAGCCGTCCGCGTTCCAATGGCATTATCGCCGTCGGCATCCGCGAGGGCGACGAACTTCTGGAGGCACGCCTCACCAACGGCAACAGCCACATCATCATGGCCAGCCGCGAAGGCAAGGCCAACCACTTCGAAGAAAGTCGGGTACGCCCCATGGGTCGCGGTGCTAGCGGCGTGCGCGGCATGTCGTTGGAAGATGGCGATGAGGTGGTCGGTATGATCACGATCGATCAGGCCGATACCGCCACGCGACAGGTGTTGGTGGTCAGCGAGAAAGGCTACGGAAAGCGCACCCGCATGATCGATGAGAAAGGCGAGGATGTATATCGCATCACCAACCGTGGTGGAAAAGGCGTGAAGACCCTGCAGATCACCGAGAAGACCGGCAAGGTGGTGGCCATCAAGGACGTTATGAACGATGACCAACTGATGATCATCAACCGCAGTGGCATCACCATTCGTACCCGCGTGAGCGAACTCCGCGAGCTGGGACGAGCCACCCAAGGTGTGCGCCTGATCGAGCTGCGCGACAAGGACAGCATCGCAGCGGTGGCCAAGGTGGACGCCGGGCTCAGCGAGGATGAAGAGGATCCCTTGGGCGAAGACGGTACCACTGCTCCGGACGGCGACGTTACGGAAGAAGAAGGGAATGGCACCGAACTTGATAACGGCTCGCCCGAAGCCTGAACCAACTGACCGCAGACCAAGGACAACGCCTCGCCAGGACCGGCGCACACGCAATGAGAACCATCCTTTCGATCGTCATCGCCACCTCGGCGCTGGGTGCCACGGCCCAGAACAGCAACGTGGTGAACGCTTACAACTACATGAAGGACGGTGACTACGCCAAGGCGGCGGAGTACATCGACCCGGCGACCGCCCATGAGACCACCATGGGCAAGGAGAAGACTTGGCGCTACCGCGGTGACATCTACCGCATGATCGCCATGAGCGAGGATGCCAACCTGCGCGGACAGTTCCCGGACGCGCTCCAGAAGGGCATCGATAGCTACTTGAAAGCCAACGAGTTGGACATCAAAGGCGACTACAAGGTAGACAACATGAAGGCGCTGGGAGCCCTGCAGGGTGTGGCGTTGAACACCGGGAACGAAGCGTTCGGTGCCAAGAACTACGACCAGGCCATCGCCATGTACGGCCAGAGCGAGCGCATTGCCAAGGCCTTCGGCATGGTGGACAGCAATGCTGTGTTCAACAGTGCATTGGCCTATGAGACCAAGGGCGACGCCGCCATGGCCATCCAACGTTACCAGGAGTGCATCAACATCGGCTACAACAAGCCGGAGGTTTACCGCTATCTGGCCAGCTTGCAGAAGAAGCAAGGTGACCTGGCCGGAGCCATCACCACCACCCAGGCCGGCCGCAAGACCCACCCGAACGACAAGGAGCTAATGCTTGATGAGGTCGCCTTCCTGTTGGAGGCCGGCCGCAGCGAAGAAGCTGAGGTGAGCACCAAGGCCGCGGTGGAGAAGGACCCGAACAATGCCGTGCTCTATTCCGTGCTCGGCAGTCTCTACGATGCCAAGGCCAATCCCAAGGACGGCAAGGCCCTGCCCGAGGCGGAGATGATGAAGTGGTACGACCTCGCCGAGCAATCCTACAAGAGCAGCATTGAGAAGGACCCCAAGTTCTTCGACAGCTACTTCAACATCGGTGTGCTCTACAATAACCGCGCAGCCTTCATCTACGACAAGATCGCCGACATCAAGGACGATGCGAAGTACAACGAGGCCAAGAAAGGGGCGGACGAGATCTACCTGAAGGCCGTGCCTTACTTCGAAAAGGCCCATGAACTGCGCCCGGACGACAAGCCGACCATGCAGCAGTTGAAGAAGTTGTACGCGAAGACCAATGATACGGCCAAGTACGAGGCCATGAAGAAGCTTCTGGGCGAATAAGTCCTGCTCAACTCAAGCGTGCGAAGCGCTCCGACCCCAGGTCGGGGCACTTCGACTTTTGTCATGTTCCAGATCGCGTTGAGCGGTACTTTCGCGGCCGCTTTGACCGCCAGGTCAGATCGCAAATCGCGCAGAGATGGGTTTCAACATTATCGAGGAGTGGCTCCGCTTGAGGGACCAGATGCCCAAGCTGGATATCGAGCATTACGGCCTGGTCTACGTGTATCCGGTCTTCATCGTCCTCATCCTCATCGAGTACTTCAAGGCGAAGGACCTGTTCGACCTGAAGGAGAGTTTCTCGGGTTTCATCATTGGCGTAGGTGCCACCTTGATCCGGGTGGTGACCAACGTGTTCGAGATCACCCTGTACATGTGGCTGTTCTGGAAGTTCGCGCCGATCAGGGAGCAATATCTAGGCTACACCACGTTGGGATTCGCGTGGTACATCTGGGTCATCTGCGTGGTGTTGGACGACCATAATTTCTACTGGCACCATCGACTGGCGCACAACGTACGCTTGCTATGGGCCGCGCACCTGCCGCACCACAGTGGACGGAAGTACAACCTCACCATCAGTATCCGCAACGGCTGGTTCATTACCCTTGTGAAACCCATCTATTGGCTCTGGATGCCGATCATGGGCTTCGAGCCGATCATGATCGCCACCTGCCTGATCGCCAACGCGTTCTACCAGTTCACGTTGCATTCACAGCTGATGCCATCATACGGCTGGATCGAGAAGATCTTCAATTCTTCCTACGTGCATGTTGTGCACCACAGCAGCAACACCGAGTACCTGGACCGGAACCACGGCGGCATCTTCACGTTCTGGGACCGACTGTACAAGACATGGCAAGCACCGATCAAAGGGGTGGTACCGGTATTCGGCATCAGCCATGATCCGAACACGAACAACCCGATCACGCACAACATCTTTGAGTTCAAGGAGATCTGGAGGGACGTGAAGAAGGCCCCTGGACTGAAGAACAAGCTCATGTACATTTTCGGGCCTCCAGGTTGGAGCCACGACGGTAGCAGCATGACCAGTAAGCAGCTCCAGAAGGAGTTGGCTGAAGCTCGAAAGACCGGTCGCCCGGTTCCGATACATGACCACGTGCGGTCGAACTAGGCGGGGAGTGCGGGCCCGTTCAGAGGCTCATTGAGCAGTATTCAAGGGTGTGAGGAATTGAATGGCAGGGAAGCTAGACGCTCGCTTTCAGCACAATACAACTTAACATAATATAAATTATGCGCCAATCGGGGTCCAGTTCAGTTCGGCGGTAAGTACCACGCCAAGGCCTGGTCCTTCAGGCAATACCACGTTTCCGTTCCGCATGATCATCCCCTTGTACGGATCATTCTTGATCAGCCACGGTCCATCCAGGTCCACCACATCCGCTTGATCTGCATACCAAGCCATCGCCGTGCATCCCAAGGAGCTTTCGCTCATACTACCGAGCATCACCTTAAGCCCAAGCTCACGTGCCCGGTCGATCAACTCCTTGACCCGGTCCAGGCCACCGCACTTCATCAGCTTCACGTTCACCCCGCTGAACTTATCGGCGTGGGCTTCCAGATCCGCCAAGCTCTGGATCGATTCATCCCCATAGATCGGAACCTCGGTCGCTGCCCTCAAGGCTGCGTGCAGATCCGGCCTGTCCTTTGGGAAAGGCTGTTCCATGCCGATAACGCGATCCTGACCAACCCAAGCGACCCTGTCCAAGGCGTCTTGAACGGTATCCAGGCCTTGGTTGGCGTCGAGGAACAACGGCCTGTGATCCAGTTCCTTGATCATCTTCAGCGCATCTTGGTCATTAGACGCCCCGAGCTTCACCTTTACGGCACCGGACAGCAGCGTGTCCTTTAGCTTGATCGGTATGTCTTTCAGGTCTCCGGAGCCGACCGTCATCAAGGTGGTCGGTGACTTTAAGGTGTTGACCATATCCAGCTGACGTACAGAGCTATTAATAGCCTTTGATTTCAGGTCCACTAGTGCGGTGTGCAAAGCCGCTCGAGCTGCTGGACCTTCAGAAAGCAATTCCGGATGTTCTTCGAGTTTGCTGAGCAGTCCGACCGCATCCGTCGGTGCGTTCCCGATCAGCGCTATCAGCCGTTGGATCACCGAATCGACGGTCTCTTCCAGGTACGGCGGCAGCGTAGCTTCTCCGTAGCCGATGCAACCGTTCTCCTCAACCTTGATGAAGACCGAGTCCGTCCCCGTCCGCAGGCCATGGGCTGTCCCGAAGGGATGTTTGAACAGCAGACGGTAACGGCAATAACTGATCTTCAGGGACATGATGAGCAAAGGTGACCTGTGGAACTAGTGCTTCTCACCGACCCGGACATGCTTCATCCACGATCCGCCATGGGATCCCGCAAAAGCGCGAAGCCCGACCAAGGGCCGGGCTCCGCAAGATGTGAATGGCTGTTCACTTGATCAGGTAGATCACATTGGTCAGCCATTTCGTGCTGTCCGGCTCAGCGCCAGGGTCGGTCACATACTCCTCGACCACGTTGGCGTTCATTGACACCTTGTCCGTCTTCATGCGAGCGTCCATGGCTTCGTGTGCTTTGCCGACGCCCATGTAGCCGCCATAGTAAGCGATCTGGTAGGCCTTGGAAGCCGGGGTCTCGTAGAAGGTCATCCCTTTCAACTTGCCTTTGGCGTCACTTGGAACAGGGATGCCGGCAAGCAGGTCGGCTTCCTGGTTCTTTTCATCCCACTCGAAGTAGACACCGCTGGGGGCCCCGATCGGCTGAACGCCCGCCTTCTGGATGATGCCCATGGACTTCATCAGGTTCTCCGCGTAGAAGGCCTTGAGCTCGCTCCACTTTACGCGCTTACGCTCGCCGAAATAGAGGGTGGCCGGGCGGTCCATGCTGGCGATCTCCATGCTGGGTGCGGACTTCTCCTTGGCGGCGGTGGCTTCGGCCTCCACCATGCCCTTCAGGTTCGCCAGTCCCGTTTCGAACATGGGGCCCAGCATGGCCTCTCGGTCCGAGAACTTACTCATCAGCTTGCCCCAGAATCCATTCTCTCCTTCCATACCCCAGATCACCCGGGTGCTATCACCCTTTGGTTCAAGGTCCATGGTGGCCGTGCTTACCATGTCCCCGATCACCGGCACGCTGAAGGTCAACTTCGTTCGCACGCTTTTGCCCGGTTCCAAGGCTGTGATCTCCTGCATGCCCTTGCCCACGGTGTCGCCTTCCCATTTCCAAATAGCGCCAACGGTGCCGTCCGTTCCTTCCATGCTGCCCACCTGATCCTTGTCCATGGCCTGCCAAGGGCCCCAGTCCTTCATGCGCGTCAAGCTGCTTACCCAGGGATAGATCTTGTCCGGCGTACCGTTGATCACGGCGGATCGTTCAACGCGGTAATCGTTCGGGCCCATAAGCCCGAGGATCACCAAGATGGCCACCAAGGCCAGCAGGATGATCAGGATGGTCTTCAATGCTCTCATGGTCCGGTGTTTTGGTGACCCAAAGATGTGGATTCAGTAGAAGTTCCCAAGCCCTGGTGCCGGAAGGTTGGCACGCTCTTTTCTTTGCGGTGCCCAGCGTTAACCGCACCTGCCATGAAGACCCTCCGATATTCTTTCGCTTTCCCCCTCATGTTGCTGATGGCCTTGACGTTCACGCTACCATCCTGCACCAAGAAGACCAGCCCGGCCGGGGTGAAGGTGAAGCAGCCGTTCAGCGGTAACGCCTACGAAAGCAACAACCGCTTCTTCCGGGGAACCGGCCAGGGGGTCAGCGTGAAGCAGAACATTGCGCGCAGTAAGGCCGACCTGGATGCCAAGAACCAGCTGGCCGCTCAGGTCGGAACGAACATCAAGGCCGTGAGCGACCAGTACCTCGGCCAGACGGAGAACGCCAACGCCGCAGATGTCGCCGACAAGTTCCAGACCCTGGTCCGTGAGGTGATGAGCACCGAACTGGCCGACCTGCGCAAGATCGGTGAGGAGACCTACTTCAACGAGACCACCAAGGACTACACACAATACGTGGCTTACGAGATCAAAAAGGCAGCCATGTTCCGCTTCATGAAGAAGCAAGCCCGCACCAACGCCAAGATCAGCGAACAGGAGCTGAAGGTGATGGACGAGATCCTGGACCAGCAGATCAAGCTGGCCGAGGCGGAAGGCGAGTAAGCACTACTGACAACTTGGACGATGAGGGGCTGACGATCAGCCCCTTTTTCGTGCCCGATCAGCATTGGACCTGGTTTTGATGAAGGCGAACAGCACCAATCACCTATAAACATGGCCGGAGCTTGGATCATTGGCATCGTTGCGATGCTCATCAGCATGCTGGTAAGCCAGCAACTGAAGTACCGCTTTCAGAAGTACTCAGCCACCCCGCTCACAAACGGTATGAGCGGAGCCGAGATCGCGGAACGTATGCTCCATGACCATGGCATCACCAACGTGAAGGTGGTGAGCGTCGCCGGTCAGTTGACCGATCACTACAACCCGGCCACCCGGACCGTGAACCTGAGCGAGCCAGTGTACCATGCCCGGAACGCGGCAGCCGCTGCCGTGGCCGCCCACGAGTGCGGACATGCCGTTCAGCACGCCACCGCATACCAGTGGCTGAACATGCGCAGCAAGCTGGTGCCTGTAGTGCAGATCTCCAGCAGTTTCATGCAGTGGGTCATCCTGGGCGGGATCTTGCTGATCAACACGTTCCCACAGCTCCTGCTGATGGGCATCATCATGTTCGCCGTGACCACCTTGTTCGCTTTCATCACCCTGCCGGTGGAGTACGACGCGAGCAACCGGGCACTGGCGTGGATCAAGCAGAAAGGCATTGTGACACCGAGCGAATACGACATGAGCGCCGATGCCTTGAAATGGGCCGCACGCACCTACGTCGTTGCCGCCATCGGATCCCTGGCCACCTTGCTCTACTACGTGTCGATCTTCATGAATCGCCGGAACTAGCGGTCATGGTGCGGCGGACCAATTGGTCGGGGACAGAAGTTCCCTTCAGGGGCAGCTAGGATGCTGCTCTACTTCAATCGTAGCACCACCGGCAGGTGGTCGCTGTAGCCGCCCTTGTAGTTCTGTCCGCTGTAGGTCTTGTTCGGTGACAGCCCGAACTTCGGGTGCTTGAACAGGAGTCGCTTGGTCCAGAGCGCCTCTGCGGAAGCCACAAGCGGCATCATGTCCTGGCTCACGATGAACTGGTCCAGGTAGTCCCAATGGCCATCGTATTGGTGACTGCCGAAGCCTTTCGGCTGATCCACACACATCAGGTCCACCAGAGGCGCTTTGCGGTCGCAGCCGGCTGACAGTCCTTGTTGGATGCTCTTGTCCGTCGGGGTGTCGTTAAAGTCGCCCATCACCAGCACATGCACGTGAAGGCCGGTGCGTATCCGTGCCATCGCCTGGGCCAGGGTGTTGGCTGCGGCCAAGCGCTTCGGTTCGCTCTTCTCCTGCCCTTCACGTCGGCTGGGCCAATGGTTCACGAACACATGGAAGGTGTCCGCAGCTCCGGCCAGCACCGCATGAAGAATGTCCCGCGTCAGGTCGTTCTTCAAGGGGACCTTCAACGCCTCAGAGCTGAGCACATTGAAGTGGTGCGGGTCGACGAGCAAGGCCACATCAATGCCGCGTTCGTCGGGGCTTTCGTGGTGTACCACCACATACTTGGCGGCGATCAAGGCTTCACTGCGGGCCAGCCCTTCGACCACCGTCGCATTTTCCACTTCCGCCAGGCCGATCATGGCCGGCAGCTTCTCGCCGCTCAGCGCAATGGCCTTGCCCAGATTCGTGTACTTGGTCTGAAGTCGCTCTTCCGTCCAGTGCATGGGACCATCAGGCAGAAAGTCATTGTCGTCGCGCGTCGGGTCATCCTGGGTGTCGTACAGGTTCTCCACGTTGTAGAAGACCACGGTAGCGCCGGGGGCGAGCGGCTGCAACGCTGTGTTGGTCGGTACTGGCGGCTGAACAGCAATGTCCGCCTCCGGGGCCACGGCCGAACCGCAGCTCAACAGCAAAGCCACCGTGGACAAGATCAAGGAGAGCTTCATGTCCAAGGGTCTCAACGACGCCGGGTCTTGATGCCGAAGACGCCCAGCAATCCGCGGGTCAGTTCGCGCATCACGGTATTGCCGACCTGGCGCACCATGGTGTTCTTGCTGATGTCCTCGATCACGCTGGTCTCCTTGGGTTCGGTCTTGGCGCGCTCCTTCGCCTTCGGGGCGGGCTCGTCCTTCTCCTCCTCTCCTTTCAAGCGTTTCTCGAGGATCTCGAAGGCACTGTCGCGATCGAGTTCCTCATTGTATTTGCGCACCAGATCACTGCGTCCCACCAGACCGTCAAGCTCCAAGGGGGATAGCACATCCATGCGCGTGGCTGGTGCGCGCATCAACGTGTGGGCCAGCGGTGTGGGTGTTCCTTTCTCGCTCAGCGCGCTCACAATGGCTTCACCGATGCCCAGCGAGGTGAGCAGTTCCTCCGTGTTGTAGAAGTCGGTGAGCGGGTAGTTCTCAGCGGTGCGCTTAATGGTGGTGCGGTCCTTGGCGGTGAATGCGCGCAGCGCATGCTGCACCTTCAGCCCCAGCTGCCCCAGCACGCCTTCCGGCACATCGCTCGGATCCTGCGTGCAGAAGTAGACCCCCACCCCTTTCGAGCGGATCAGCTTGATGATGGTCGCGATCTGCTCCAGCAAGGGCTTGGTGGCCGTGTTGAAGATCAGGTGCGCCTCGTCGATGAAGAGCACCAGCTTGGGTTTCTCGGCATCGCCGACCTCGGGGAAGGTGGCGTAGATCTCCGCCAGCAGGCACAGCATGAAGGTGCTGAAGAGCCGTGGCTTGTCCTGGATGTCCGTGAGGCGCACAATATGCACCACGCCCTTGCCATCACGCACCTGCAACAGGTCATTCACGTCGAAGCTGCGCTCGCCGAAGAAGGTGTCCGCACCTTGCTGCTCGATCTCGATGAGCTTGCGCATGATGGTGTTCACCGTGGCTGGGCTTACCGCACCGTATTCCTTCTGGATCGCGGCTTTCCCTTCCTGCGTGGTGAACTGCAGCACGCGCCGCAGGTCCTTCAGGTCGAGCAAGGGTAACCCGTTATCATCACAGTACTTGAACACCAGCGCCAGCACGCTTTGCTGGGTGTCGTTCAGCTCCAGTATGCGACCCAACAGCACGGGACCGAACTCGCTGACGGTGGCCCGCAGGCGAGCGCCTTTCTCGTTGCTGAGGCTGAGCAGTTCCACCGGAAGCTGGGCCGGTTCGAACGGAAGCCCGAGCCTCTGATGCCGCGCGGTGATCTTGTCGTTCGCCACACCTGGTGCAGCGATCCCGCTCAGGTCGCCCTTGATGTCCATGAGCAACGAGGGCACGCCATGCAGGCTCAGCTGTTCGGCCAGCGTTTGCAGGCTCTTGGTCTTGCCGGTACCGGTGGCACCGGCGATCAGTCCATGCCGGTTCATCGTGCGCAAGGGCACCCGGACCTGCAGTCCCGCAGGACATTCGCCATTGAACAAGGGTGATCCGAGCACGATGTACCCACCCTGCACGGCATTGCCGTTCTGCATCACTTGGATGAACTCTTCCTGCGTCTTCATGATGGCCTCAAAGTAAACGAAGCGAGGGGCCACATCGGACCCCTCGCGACCAAGTTCAGTGCACGATCACTTCTCGATGGCGAAGGTGATCTTGACATTCACACGGTACTCCGTGATCTTGCCTTTCTCCACCACGGCGCTCTGCTCTTGTACGTAAACGGAACGGATGCCACGGACGGTCTTACTGGCTTCTTTCACCGCATTGGCGGTGGCCTCTTCCCAGCTGTTCTTGCCGCTGGCGAGGATCTCAATGACTTTCAGGATGGGCATGGTATGGGAGGTTGACTACGAAGTGTATGGTGCGAATTCCGCAGCGCTGACTAGCTGAAGAGCTTGCCGAGCATGCCTTTCGCCATATCGGCCATGCCACCTCCATTTCCGGTGAAGCTGCCGATGAGGCTCTGGAGGTTTCCAGCGTTGCCGCCCACCTTGTCGCTGAGCAAGCTGGTGATCGCAGGCAGGATCATGTCCGATGCGCTGCCGGCCTGGGAAGCGTTGAGGCCCACTTCGCCGGTGAGCTTGCCCTGAAGAACGTTGCCGATGTTGCTGAGGATGCCGTTCGCTCCAGCACTGTTCGTGGCGCTGCTGAAGAGGTTCAATACGTCGTCCATGCCGAAGCCATCGCCACCGCCGATCACTTCCTTCACGCTGGATGCTGCTGCATTGATCGAGCCATTGGCTTGGTCTTGGTTGAGGCCGATCTTGCTAATGAGTTCAGGTCCTACCTGGCCTTTGAGGGTTTCGAGAAGTTGGTCGAGCATGGAGTTGAGGTGATTTGCGGGTTTGGACAGAAAGCTAAGGCCCAAGTCACATGATCGGTGCGCCTTGCCCCGTCAGGCTGATCCCCGATCGCGGTAAGTCCTAGGTAACCAAGGGAGCTTTCTTCATGCGTGGACGGATCTCTACAACGAACCTCCTGGTCAGGTCCCTTGTTGTGAAGGCCATGGAAAGCGCACCCTACCTCATCATCGGCGGAAGCAAAGGCATCGGTCGCGGCATCGCGCAACGCCTGCTGGACCAAGGTCGAACGGTCATCGTCGCGTCGCGAACCGCCAAAGAGCTGCCCGAAGGAGCGCTGTTCCTGGCGACCGATGTGGTCGGCGAAGGCTTGCCGTTGGATCAGCTTCCACAGGAACTGTCCGGCATGGCGTATTGCCCTGGCAGCATCGATCTGCGACCGATGCGAAGCATCAAGCCGGAGGACCTTCGCGGTGCGTTGGAACTGAACGTTGTCGGTGCTTTCCGTACTGCACAAGCCTGCGCGGACAGGTTGAAACGGGTTCCGGGCTCATCCATGCTGTTCTTCAGCACCGTGGCTGTGGGCCAAGGCATGGCCTTTCATAGTTCTGTGAGCGCGGCCAAGGGTGCGGTGGAAGGCCTCACACGGGCGCTCGCGGCCGAACTCGCACCTTCCATCCGGGTGAACTGCATCGCCCCAAGCCTGACCGACACCACCTTGGCGGAAAAGCTGCTCGGGTCCCCGGAACGCGCGAAGGCAGCAGCTGATCGGCATCCGCTGAAGCGCGTGGGTCCTGTGGACGACATCGCATCATTGGCCACCTTCCTGCTGGGACCGGAGGCAGGATGGATCACTGGCCAGGTGATCGGCGTGGATGGTGGTATGAGCCGCTTGCGCTAGTGCGCGTCACTCGGGATGCTCGCGCCCGAAGGCCTTCCCAGCCATCTTCAACTGCTCTTCTTCCGCGGCGAGCACGTTCTTCAAGCTGTCGCTCACCTCCTGCTGCTCGAAGTGCTCCAGGTCCGGCTGACCGGCGTTCACCCAGGCCGTGTACCACCAGCTGCCCAAGCTGATGATGGCCGCGTTCATTCGGCGTTCCACCATGCCGCCCATGGCATCCTCGTAAGCCTTGGTGAATTCGCGGCTGTAGAAGCGCATGGCCCCACGACCGCGGTCTTCGAAGACGAATTTGCGGTCGTCCGGGAACTGCTCGTTCACCCTGCGCTCCAGGGAGAAGACCGAATCGACACGAGCGTTGCTTTCCCGTACCGCCGTCCAAGCCGCATCCAACGGATCATCGAGGTATTTCGCGCGGCCCATCAGGTGGTCGTAGTTCTCGCCGGACAGTTCCGGAATGCGGCTTTCCCAGAAAGCGTGGATGCCGTGCTGGTTGGTGAGCTGTCCATTGTAGTTCTCCGTGGTATGCAAGGGCACGTGCGCGTCACCGACATAGTGGCCCAGGTCGCTGGCGTAGTAGAGGATCCGGTCCACGTCTCCACGCTGGAAGGCCTTGGTGAGCCGCATCAGCATGATCTGCAGGTGCCAGGGCACAATGCCGTAGGCCTGGAGCGTGTCCTCCGTGTATTTCTCGACCGCCGTGGTCCATGAGCGCGGCACGACCGTGAACGGGTCCAAACCATCGTGAGCGTAATGGTCGATATCGATGTAGTGGCGCGGGGCTTCCGCAGGATCAGCGTAGCGACGGCGGTCCGGATCCACCGCATGATCGCTGATGAAGTCGATGTGGCGTTTGAAGAAGCCGAACATCTCGGGCGGCAGCGTGTAGCAGGCCATCCGGTTGATGCGCTTGTGGCCGTAGAAGCCCCAGGCTCCGGCATCCTCGCTCGTTGTCGCCGGCCAGAGCACGGCCAAGACCAGCATCACGCACAGGAACTTCCACCGCCACGAACGGCGCGATGCTCGATCGGTTCCCTTGGTATCGGAGCTTGCCATGTGGGCCAACGTAGCGTTCGCAGCGTCGTTGCGGTGATCCTCGAACTCAGTTCTCCATCCGCACCAACACGCCATCCTTCAGCTCAGGGATCACGCGGCTCTGGTCGGGTGTCAGGCAGAACTTCACATCATCGAACAGCCGCAGCTGCTCCAGGCGCTTCCGTCGTGGCGCGGCCTTCAGGATGCTCAGGTAGTTCTCCTTGGCCGCCATGTACAGGTACTTGGCCGCGATGCTGCTGTCCTCCTCCACCCCGAACTTGCCGCTCTCCAGCAGCTTGTCCATCACAGCGCCGGCGAACACGCTGTCCTCCAGGTTGAACTTGTCCTTCCAGCCGCTGCACAACAGCAGGATGTTGTCGTCCTGTTTCACCAGCCATTCGGTGAGGGCGGTGATGTTGAGGAAAGCGCCGATCACCATCTTCCGGGCGTTGCGGGCCAGGTTGATGGCCTTGGTGCCGTTCGTGGTGGTCATCACGATGGTCTTGCCCTTGATGTCCGCGTCGCGGAAGGCCAGGGGCGAGTTGCCGAAGGCGAACCCCTCCACTACTTCTCCGTTCCGCTCCGCAGCAGCGATGTAGCCGGGGCGACCGATGTACTGGCGCGCCTCCTCGATGGTGGCCACCGGAATGATACGGTCAACGCCGTGGTCGAAAGCAGTGACCATGGCGCTGGTGGCGCGCAGGATGTCGATCACCACCACGATGCCCATGTCCTGTTGGTAGAGCGGGAACTGCCCGGGGAGGAAACAGGTCTCCACCCTGAACTTGTAATCGGCGTTGTTGCTGACAGCCTTCATCCTTGATCCACTAAGCCTTGGCCGCGGTGGGCTGAAGATAGAACGGGATCTTCACCACTTGGGCCTTCAACCCCTTTCCGCGCACCTCGATGTGGATCTCCGGAACCCGGAGCGCTCAGCGCCGCAGGCACGTAACCCATGCCGATGGCCTTGCCCACCGAAGGACCTTGCGTGCCGCTGGTGACCTCGCCGATCTTGTTGCTTAGCCGCATCCACAATGGGGTAGCCGTGGCGCGGAATGCCCCGGTCGATCATTTCGAAACCGACGAGCTTTCGGGTGACGCCCTGCTCCTTCTGGGCCTTCAGCGCAGCGCTATTGGTGAACTCCTTCGTGAACTTGGTGATCCAGCCCAGACCGGCCTCCAAAGGCGAAGTTGTGTCGTCGATGTCGTTGCCGTACAGGCAGAATCCCATCTCCAAGCGCAGTGTGTCTCGACAGGCCAGGCCGGTCGGCTTGATGCCGTAGGGGGCGCCGTTCTCGAACACCGTGTCCCACGCTTTCTGCGCCAAGGGATTCGGTACGTACACTTCATAGCCGCCGGCGCCGGTGTAGCCCGTGCTGCTGATCAGCACAAGGCCCACACCCTTCATTTCGGCATATTGGGCAGTGTAGTATTCCATGGCCGCCAGGTCCACGCTGAACAGGGGTTGCAGGGTGGCGGTGGCCTTCGGGCCTTGCACGGCCAGCAGGCTCATGTGATCGCTGATGTTCTCCAACTGCGCGTCGAAGGTGTTCAGGGAGTTGATCCAATCCCAGTCCTTCTGGATGTTGCTGGCGTTCACCACGAGGACGTAGTGGTGGTCATCACCGTGCTGCATGCGGTACACGAGCAGGTCGTCCACAATGCCGCCGGTAGCGTTGGGCAAACAGCTGTACTGCACTTTGCCCACGGCCAATTTGCTCGCATCGTTGCTGGTCACTTTCTGGATCAGATCGAGCGCACCCGGACCACGTACCAGGAATTCCCCCATGTGGCTCACGTCGAACACGCCGACACCGTTGCGCACGGCCAGGTGCTCATCGTTCACGCCGGTGTATTGCACAGGCATCAGGTAGCCGGCGAAGGGCACCATCTTGGCGCCAAGCGCTTCATGCACGTGCGTGAGCGCGGTCCGCTTCAGGTCGTTGGTCATTGGGTCCATGGGGTTCGATCAATCGGTTGAAATGCTCCAGGTAGCGGCTGCGCCAGGCATGCACGCTGTAATGTTCTTCCACGGTGCGCCTGGCTTCAATACCCATGGCGCGTCGTGCTTCGGTGTTGTCGATCAGGCGGCTCAGGCGGTCCACCCATTCTTCCGTGGTGGTGGCCAGGTGACCGTTCACCCCGTCACGGATGATCTCGCTGTTCACGCCCACAGGGCTCATGATCGCGGGTATGCCAAGGGCCATGTACTGAAGGCCCTTCAGGCCGCATTTACCCCGCGCCCATTCGTCGTCCGGTAGGGGCATGATGCCGAGGTCCATGCCACCCAGGTCCTGCAGTTCGGTGTCCTTCCGCCAAGGCATACCAACCACGCCCAGCTCGGGTTCGCGATAGCTGCCGTCGCCCACGACGCGGATGGCCACCCGGTCGCCGTACTTCGCCTTGATGACCTTGAGCGCTGGGATGGCGTAGCGGAAATGCTGGATGGTGGTGATACTGCCGCTCCAGCCGATGGTGACTGGCCCCTCTCCTTTCCGCTCCACAGGCTTGTACTCCTCTGTGTCGATGGTGGTGGGTACGATCACCGTGTTCGGGTTGAAGCGCTTGGCATAGTCCGCCAGGTAGGCGTTTCCGGCGAAGATGAGGTCGCTGAGACCGATCAGCTTGCTGGTCTTGCCCGCGTCCTTGATCCAACTGAACCACTTTGTTGGCTTCGCTGACGTTCTGCAACCAGATGGCGTCGTCGAAGTCGAACACCAGCTTGGCCCGGCTCTGGCGGAACAGCTTCTCGAAGCGGATGTTGCGCGTCATCAGGGCTTCACGGAAAATGAAGATGATGTCGAAGTCGTTCATCCGTTCCACATCCCGCCTGCGGATGGCATGGCTGCGTCGAACGAAACGGGCCTTCTCGAAGTAGTTGCCGGGCTTGTAGAGGAACTTGTCGTCTCCTTCGCTCACAATGGGCGAATGCTCACACCGGTAGCCGTGCTGCTCCAGGTAGCCTTAGGTACTGTTCAAACCGGAAGCGCTGCCCTGGACTGCGGTCCGGACGGTGCTGGGTGATGAACAGGATACGGGGCATGGGGGCTGCGAAGATGCGAAACGACGGAGGAACGCACGGTGCGTGTCCCTCGAAGGACCTGCGCTGCTATGACTGCGCGGCCCAGAATGGCGGCAGCTTCTCCGTGATCTCGATGTGGCCGAAGGTCTTGCTCTGGCGGGCACCCGTGCGCTTCGCCCAGTCGGCCATGCGGGTAAGGCCTTCGACCAGTGGTGTGTTGGGTTGCTTGCCGAAGATGCGTTCCAACTTGCTGTGGTCGCTCCAGGCGTGCACCACTTCGTTACGGGCCTCCACGTGCTTCAGCTCGCCTTTCACACCCATGGCCTCCATCACCGCGCTTGACCAGTTCCACCACCGTGTAGGGCGTGTCGGCCCCGATGTTGAAGACCTGTCCGTAAGCCTCGGGCACATCCACGCAGCGCGCCATCACCGGAGCGATGTCGCCGACGTAGCTGAAGGCACGCTGTTGCAGCCCATCGCCGAAGACGCTCAGGCTCTGTCCCTGCATCAGCTGGTTCATGAAGATCCCCACCACGTTCCGGTAGCGATCGCCGATGTTCTGGTATTCGCCATACACGTTATGCGGACGGAACACGACGTAGTTGAGACCGAACATGTGGCGCGCGGCGTACAGGTCCAGCTCCACGGCCAGCTTCGCCACGCCATACGGGTCCTCGGGCACGGGCTGCATGTCCTCGCGCATGGGCGGGTGCAGGGCGCCATAGACAGCGATGCTGCTGGTGAACACGAAGCACTTCACCTTGTACCGCACGCTGGCGTTGATCAGGTTGATGCTGCCGATCAGGTTGTTCTGGTAGTTGAAGCCCCGGATGAAGTGGCTCAAGCCTTCCGCCGCGTAGGCCGCGAGGTGGTAGACGTTGTCGAACTTGTGGGCTTCAAAGAGCGCATCCAGCAAGGCATAGTCGTTGATGGAGCCTTGCACGAAGGTGGCGCGTGGGTCCACCTGATCGCGGAAGCCGCCGCTGAGGTCGTCCAGCGCCACCACGGTGTGGCCCATGGACAGGAGTTCCTTCACCAAATGGGCGCCCATGAAGCCGGCGCCGCCGGTAACGAGGGATACAGGCATGTAGTCAGAGATTGTTCGTTCACCCGTTCACATGGGCGACGTTGCGAAAGGTAGACGCGGACGGTTGCCTGCTGCTTACTGAAAGGTCAACCGGTCAAGACTGAAGCGACCCGAACCCGTGAGGAAAATGGTCAGGAAGGCGGTCATGTACAGCACGGCCATCTCCTTCTCGCCGAAGGGGTCGCCACCATGCGCGATGAAGGCCGCCACGGCGATGGCAATGATCCACGGAATGGTGGTGAAGCGCGTCCAAAGACCCAAAGCCACCAACAGGGCACAGACGAACTCGGCGAGCACGACCAAGCTCAGCGAGATGGTGGAGCCCAGCCCGATCGGGTCGGCGAAGTGGTCCATCTTGTCCGTGAAGTTCACCAGCTTGGGCCAGCCGTGTTGCCACAGCATCATGCCTCCCGCCCCCACACGCAGCAACAGGACCCCCAGGTCCACGTTGATCTCTTCCGACTTGAACAGCATGGGGCGAACATAGCGAGCACCCAACCCCTTCGCCCCGCCCTGCCCCGCCAGTTATCCACCGAGCGCTGGGGAAGGCAGCGTCGCGATCCAGAGTGCCACAGGCATCTTGCCTGGCTCACGCACTTCCTTGCCCAACGAAGGCTGCTCAAAGTCGCGCTAGCAACCCACTCGTGCCCACGCACCTCCTGTTACACCCTCGTCCGCTATCTTGAGCGACCGAACACACTTCCATGCCTGCAGCACGCGCCCTTTTCCCTACCCTGCTCGCAGGGTTTTCCCTTTTCACCCCGGCCCTCTTCCGTGCGCAGGATCCGGTCGGTGCCAAGGCACTGGTACAGGAAGGCGTGGAACTGCACGACAAGGGCAAGGCAAGGACGCGATCAAGAAGTACGACAAGGCCCTGAAGCTCGACCAGGACAACTTGGAGGCTATGGCGGAGAAGGGGCCATGACGCTGAACGCGCTGGGCGATCACGAAGCTGGTGCCGCGCTGTGCCAGGAGATCATCGAGAAGCATGACGGCGCTCGCGAAGCACCGATCGTCTACGTCACCTACGGCAACTGCATGGACCAGATGGGCCGTCCGGAAGCTTCGCTGAAGGTCTACGACAAGGGCATCAGCGTGCTGCCCAATCTGGCGATGCTGCACTTCAACAAGGGCATCACCCTCACCGGCATGGGGCCAGACAGTGCCGCTGCGGCCATGAAGTGCTTCGAACGCTCGAGCCGCCTTGATCCCTACCACCCCGGCACGCAGAACGCCATGGCCCGCCTGCTGGCACGGGAGGACCGGAACATACCAGCCACTATGACGGTGTGCCGCTTCCTGATCCTGAGCCTGAAGGTGCGCGGGCCAAGAGAACCAGGCCTTGTTGCAGCGCCTGCTGAACGGGAACGTGAAGAAGAATGCCAACGGCAGCACCGAGATCCGCGTGGACGCCAGCATGGTGCGCGACAGCACCGACACCATGCATGTGGCCAACGATTTCCGCGATCAGGAGGTGGTCTGGAGCGTGGGCAAGAGCATGGACATGGCGAACGAATTGGCGAAACTGCTCGAGCAGTCCGGGCATGAGCGCCACGGTCACCGTGGAGGGCGGCACCAGTGCCAGCGCCTTCGGACGAAAGCTGGATATGCTTTGCGGCCTCCTGCTGGAGGGCCGCGCCAAGAACCACGGCTTCCTCTGGGAGTACCACGCCGACTGGATGATCGCCGTGAAGAACGCCGGGCATACCGAGGCCGTCGCCTACCTCGCCTACGCCAGTACCGACGACAAGGATGTGAAGAGCTGGATCAAGGACAACGGCGACAAAGATCGGTGCCTATTACGATTGGGAGAAGGACTACAGTGTGGGGGTGTTGAAGGAGAAACACTGACCTGCCGGTTCAACTATGTCCGACCATCTGCGTCATCAGCGGTTCATCATCCGATCGCGTAAGTTCGAGGCATGAGATCCGTCAATCGGCCTGAGATTGGTATGCAAAGGGCACTCGGTACAGCCGAGCGCCGGTCGGGGAATTATCACAAGTGGTCCGATGAAGATTGAATTTGATCAGGACTATGTTTTCGGCATACCCTTCATTGGACTGCGGTGCGAGAAGCATAGCCTCAACATTCCTCCCGGGTTTGCATTGGGGGTTATACATTATCCGTCAATTGAACAGAATTTTAATCACTCATATGAATCTTGGTTTATTGAATTGTATGATGTCCTACTCAATGAATTAAAGGACTACAGGAGAGATATTAACTTTCAACACAAGTCCAAGTACTCCATCTCCCGAATGTTGCCCAATGGCTTTCCGAAACGAGGCGACGGAAAGTGGCAGCTGCTTGACCAAGTTCCAAGGCGTCGAACGTTGATGGATTATCCGCACATGAGCTTTTCCAGTCTGAATTCGTTTGACCCACCAGAAAAGCGTAGCTGGTATCTACTAGCTCACTGTGGATTGACCGAAAGGAGCTGGAGCGACGAGCCTCGACAGTACGAAGACACGATGCATTTACCAACATCGGAATGGGTTGGAGAGGTGCACATTCAAATCATGATTTACATTCACCTGATTAAGAAAATGAAGAAAACAGCATCGAATTATTCTCATAATGAATGGCGTAGTATAATAGCATCATCTTTGAAACAACTACCAGTTTTCAAGCTGGCTAAGAATCCAGAGACAGAAAACCAATTGATGAATGAATACCTGGATAATTTCCTCTACGACTACCTTGTGACCATAAGATAAGCCGGTATGCCCCCCTACCAGGGCTCGACTGTTCGCGCGATGCCATAAGCTGAGTTGCGCTCGGCTGTGCAGATTGCCACTGCTTCTTCTATTCCTCACCTCTGCGTCCATCTGCGCCATCTGTGGTTCAACGCACCCTCCGCGGCCCCCATCCATACCCTACCATGGAAAGCTGCTGAGGGCCATGCCCATCCGTGCCTGAAAAGCCTTACTTTCGCGGCCCCATTTTCCACCGTTCGTAGGGTGGTCGGGACACGCACATGCAGATCAACGTCACCCTTCCGGACGGCTCGATCCGGAGCTACGACCCAGGCGTTTCCGCCATGGACGTGGCCAAGAGCATCAGTGAAGGCCTCGCCCGCAACGTGCTGGCCGCCAAGGTGAACGGCGAGGTGCGCGACGCAGGTCGCCCCCTCCCCGGCGACTGCACCTTGCAACTCCTCACGTGGAACGATCTGGAAGGCAAGTCCACCCTGTGGCACAGCAGCGCCCACTTGCTGGCCGAGGCCATCGAAGCCTTGTACCCCGGCACCAAGTTCGGCATCGGGCCTCCCATTGAGAACGGGTTCTACTACGACCTGGACCTGGGCGAGCGCACCATTGGCGAAGGTGACTTCGCGGCCATCGAGGCCAAGATGAAGGAACTCGCCTCCAAGAAGAGCGCCTACGTCCGCAAGGAAGTGCCCAAGGCCGAGGCCATCGCCTACTTCACCGAGAAGGGCGACGAATACAAGCTTGAATTGCTCGAAGGCCTGACCGACGGCGAGATCACCTTCTACAGCCAGGGCAACTTCACCGACCTGTGCCGCGGGCCGCACATCCCCGACACCGGCTTCATCAAGGCCGCCAAAGTGATGAGCGTGGCCGGGGCCTACTGGCGCGGGGACGAGAAGCGCAAGCAGCTCACCCGTCTGTACGCCATCACATTCCCTAAGCAGAAAGAGCTCGACGAGTACCTCGTGCTCCTGGAGGAAGCGAAGAAGCGCGACCACCGCAAGCTGGGCAAGGAATTGGACCTGTTCACCTTCAGCGAGAAGGTGGGCGCCGGTCTCCCCTTGTGGCTGCCGAAGGGCACCGCCCTGCGCGAGCGCCTGGTCAACTTCATGAAGACCGCCCAGGAAAAGAGCGGTTACGAGCAGGTCAGCACCCCGCACATTGCGTTGAAGGACCTGTACATCACCAGCGGGCACTACGAGAAGTACGGCAAGGACAGCTTCCACCCGATCCGCACGCCGAACGAGGGCGAGGAGTTCTCCTCAAGCCCATGAACTGCCCGCACCATTGCGAGATCTATAAGAGCCGCCCCGCAGCTACAAGGACCTGCCCATCCGCTTGGCGGAGTTCGGCACCGTGTACCGCTACGAGCAGAGCGGCGAGCTCCACGGCCTTACCCGCGTTCGGGGCTTCACCCAGGACGACGCCCACCTGTTCTGCCGTCCCGATCAGGTGAAGGAGGAGTTCATGAAGGTGATCGACCTGGTGCTGCTGGTATTCAGCGCGCTGGACCTCACCGACTACGAAGCCCAGATCAGCCTGCGCCACAAGACCGACCGCAGCAAGTACATCGGCAGCGACGAGAACTGGACCAAGGCCGAGCAGGCCATCATCGATGCGGCCGCTGAAAAAGGGCTGAGGACCGTGGTGGAGTATGACGAGGCCGCCTTCTACGGGCCCAAGCTGGACTTCATGGTGAAGGACGCCCTCGGCCGACGCTGGCAGCTGGGGACCATCCAGGTGGACTACAACCTGCCCGAACGTTTCGAGCTGGAATATGTGGGCAGCGACAACGCCAAGCACCGCCCCGTGATGATCCACCGGGCCCCCTTCGGATCGCTGGAACGCTTTGTGGCCGTAGTGATCGAGCACACCGCCGGCAACTTCCCCCTGTGGCTTACGCCTGAGCAGGCCGTGGTGCTGCCGATCAGCGACAAGTACCTGGATCAGAGCCGGAAGATGCTGGAATTGCTCAAAGAATCCGATATTCGCGCCTCCGTTGACGAACGGAACGAGAAGATCGGCCGCAAGATCCGCGATGCGGAAATGGCCAAGACCCCGTTCATGCTCGTGATCGGAGAGAAGGAAGCCGAGGCAGGTACTGTCGCGGTGCGTGAGCATGGCCAGGGCGACCTGGGCACCATGACACCGGCCCAGTTCAGCGAACTGGTGAAGGCACGCATCGACCAGCAACTGAAGCGGAACTGAACAGAACTACAGAAACCAAATACCCCTACGTGGCAGGTCCTCCTTTCTTTCGTCCCCCTGGTTCCCGTCCTCCTGGCGGTGGCGGCGCTGGTCCCCGGCGTCCGTTCCGCGGTCGTGTGATCAAAGAAGATCCGCACCGCATCAACGACAAGATCCGTGGCGTATACACGGTGCGCGTGGTGGGCGAAGGCGTGGAACAGGGCGTATACCCTTCGAAGAGGCCTTGAAGATGGCCCAGGACATGAGCCTGGACCTGGTGGAGATCGGCGCGGCCGCCGATCCCCCGTGTGCCGGATCGTGGACTACAAGAAGTTCCTCTACGACCTCAAGAAGAAGCAGAAGGAGATCAAGGCCAAGCAGAGCGTGGTGGAAGTGAAGGAGATCCGCTTCGGACCCAACACCGACGAGCACGACGTCAACTTCAAGCTCGCCCACGCCCGCAAATTCCTGCAAGAAGGCCACAAGGTGAAGGCCTTCGTGTTCTTCAAGGGCCGGACCATCGTGTTCAAGGAGCGCGGTGAGATCCTGTTGCTGAAGTTCGCACAGGACCTGGAGGATGTCGGTGTGGTGGAGAGCATGCCCAAGCTGGAAGGCAAGCGCATGATCATGTACTTCATCCCCAAGAAGAAAAAGTAAGGGCAGCGTTCACGTCGCCCAGACCGCCGATACTACTGAACACCTGAATAACCAACGATAAGTCAACGACCAATAGAAGAGAGGCCATGCCGAAGATGAAGACCAAATCCGGAGCCAAGAAGCGGTTCAAGCTGACGGGCACCGGAAAAGTGAAACGCAAGCACGCGAATCACAACCACATCCTTACCAAGAAGCACAAGAAGCGCAAGCGTAACCTGGCCAAGATGGGCTTGGTGCACAAGCGTGACGAGAAAGCCATTCTCGATCTTCTGAAGTAAGACCCATCGCTCCGGGTAGAACAGGTAGCTTGAACCAGGACGTGCAGCCCCAAAGACCAGCCAACCGCTGACGCTCACGCCCAAAAAACAATTGAACGATGCCTCGTAGTAAGAACAAAGTAGCCGCCCGCGCTCGCCGCAAAAAGGTGCTGAAGCTGGCCAAAGGGAACTTCGGCCGCCGGAAGAACGTGTGGACCGTGGCCCTCAATACCGTGGAGAAAGGCCTCTCGCACGCGTATGATGGTCGCCGTCTCAAGAAGCGTGACTTCCGCAGCCTGTGGATCCAGCGTATCAACGCAGCCGCCCGTACCCACGGCATGAGCTACAGCGTGTTCATGAACAAGCTGAAGACGAACAACATCGAGCTGGACCGCAAGGCCCTGGCCGAGATCGCCTACCACGATGCCGAAGCGTTCAAGGCCATCGTCACGGGCTTGAAGTAAGACCCCTTGTTGCGCGGGTGGTCGCAAGGCCATCACAGCGGACATTCCGGAAGGGCCCCTCGGGGCCCTTTCGCTATTTGGGCATCCGATCTTAGCTCACCGTTCGGCACGAGAAAGCAGGTCAGACGCGTGCTAGGTGTGACCTGCACCTTACCTTCAAGTTCGCCTCGGAGTCTCCATTCACCAACATGTTCGAGCCATGGAACGATCCTTTACCCTGCTGTTGTTCATTGCCGGCTTGTTCTCAGCATCAGCTCAGAACATTGATGTGGCCGTCCAGTTCCCAGAGCTACAGGCGATATACGGGGATATCGAAGCAGCTCCGACCCAGGATGGAGGCACGGTCATGGCCTTTTGTAGGGCGTCCGGTACGGAGGACATCACCTTGGAGGTCTTGAAGACCGATCCGATGGGTGTGGTCTCCTGGAACCGGTCCATCGACCTGCGGTCCGGAGCGCTCGAGGACCTGGACTACACCATGGTCTGCTCCGTTAAACCAATTGGGAGTGATGTGCTCGTGCTCGTTTCGGGATACACCAACAATTCCATAACGGCGCCCGCATGGAATCTGGTGCGGCTAAGCAACGATGGCACCGTGCAACGCGTGGTGCGTGTTTATTACCCGAGCAGCGAAGAGCTTGTGGCCGAGTACAACTACAGCTCCACGTTCCTGGTCCGGGACAATGGCCATGTGCTCATGAACATCTCCAGTGTGGACCGTGTGATCCTCACTGAATTGGATGAGAGCCTTGCCGAGGTATGGAGCCATTCCTTCGTTGCCACAGAGGATTCAAGCTACGAGAAGGAGCCAAGCTTCGACATCCAATTCACCTCGGACAGCGGTTGCATCATCGTCGGGAAGGACCGTGATTGGCCCTATTTGATGAAGGTGGATGCGCAAGGGAACGCAGAATGGTGCAACAGCTACGTCGGGCTGGGGGCCTATTCGCACTGGCGGTATATCCGCCCTTTGCCCAACGGCGAAATGATCGTGCTTGGAGCAACGGACAGTCAAGCACTGATCGCTCGTTTTGATGCGGATGGGAACATGCTCTCATGTTCGTCGATCAATGGACTCGGGTACGTGGATAATGTAGTCGACCTTCCGGACGGCAGCTACATGGTGGATGACGGGGGCACCTTTTACGTGCGCGTGGCGCAGGACGGAACAATCCTTGGTTCTTGGTCGGTCAGCTCCTATGGCGTGTTGCCGTTCCACTCACACGCTCAGAACGGACAGATAGTACGAACCTTCACCATGACCAACGATTGGGTGTCCTTCTACGCGTGTATGGCGTCAACTAGCTTCTCCAATCCCATTGGCTGTAGCACAGGCGTTTCCTTGAACGCCAGTGCCTCCCCCATGCCATGGGTCACCGCATTTCCGCCGACCGCTGGTTTCATTCAATACGCGGAGCCTGTTGAACTTATGGACATGCCGGTCCTCTCATCTCTGTCCGAACTGAACATCGTCAGCGCCTGCGGTCTGTTCGTGGGCGTGGCCGAGGTTGAGCGACCCAACGCCCACCTCTTCCCAGTGCCGGTCCGGTCCGGGGCCGCCTTGCAGGTTGAACTTGCCGGCGTTCAGGGCACCACCACGTTTCAGGTGCTCGACCCCCTTGGTCGCACCGTGGTCCAAGGTTCGGGCGGGCCTGGCCCCCTGCTCACCATACCGACCCATGGCCTTGTGGCGGGGGCTTATCTGCTGCGCGTGACCAGCAGGGACCAAGCATTGGCCGCTCAGCGCTTCGTTGTGGAGTGATCCTCTTGAATTGAACTTGTCCGAAAGGGTCCCTCGGGGCCCCTTCGGCGTTTCCGAGAAGCGGCGCCAGGCAGCGTATCTTCAATTGTCCGTGTCCACTCCTCAACCCACATTCCATGCGCTTCTTCACCCTTCTATGCGTGCTGCTCTCGGGCGTTTGCGTGGCCCAATACGGCCAGCTGGATCCGACCTTCGATGCCGATGGCACAGCGGTGGTGAACCTCTCCAACGAGAGCTGGCATGGAAATGCCATCGCCCAGCAGAGCACGGGGGCATATGTGGTCGCAGGCTCCTACACCACGAGCATGGGTGCCTCACACACCTTGGTGCTCCGCTTGAACCCTGATGGATCGCTGGACCCCACCTTCGGGCCGAACAACAATGGGGTTCTGGAGATCCCGGTCTCCCCATTCCTTGATGAGGCGGTTTCTGTGGCGGTGCGCCCGGATGACCGGATCGTGGTGGGCGGTAATGGTGCCTTTGGCTTCCTACCAACAATGGTTTCTCTTGGGATTGACCGCCGACGGGCTCTTGGACAACACCTTCGGTACGATGGGTCCGTGGTCTGTGATTCGACCGGAAGTCTACGCGTCATGATGAGTGATATGGTCCTCGATGGCACCGGATCCCTTGTGTTCTGCGGTGATTCACCTCAACAAGGTGGAACGGTAGTGCGTCGGGATGCGACCGGTGCACCGGACCTGGGCTTCGGAAATTCAGGCTTCGCCTATGCACCTTCGCAAGCGGTCAACATCACTGGCCGATCGCTCACGATCGATGATCAGCAAAGGATACTGCTTTTGGACAGCACGCTCAGAGCATCACGAATTTGCTGAGCGCAGTGGTACGATTCACTCCGTCCGGTGCATTCGACCCCACATTCGGAACAAATGGGTTGGCTGCATTGAACCTTTGTTTCGGCATCTCGGAAGGATTCAACGATGTCCAACAAGGTCCGAACGGCACCATCGTGCTCTCCGGCTGGAAGGCGCCCAACGGGATCTACTCAGCGGACATGGCCGTGGCTAGGCTGCTGAACGACGGTTCTGCGGATGCCAGCTTCGGGACGTCAGGGGTGGCCACTTACGTGTTGCCCAACAACGCGTACGGCTTCGCCCGGCGCGCCATCGTGGAGGCTGGCGGGGAAGTGAACGTGTGCATCGTGTCCCAGCAACCCGCACCCATGGAGGCCTTGGTCGGCGTGGCACGCATGGAGCCGGATGGTTCCCTGGACCCCTCCTTCGGTACCAATGGAGTGACCCTGACCGATCTGAACGGGGCGCTTACCCGGGAAGTGCCGAATGACATGATCATCGATGACCAAGGCCGTTCGGTCGTGGTCGGATTCATCGGCGACAACAACACCGAGAGCGTCTTTGTGGCGCGATATGGAGCCAACTCGTCCAGCGCCGTACTGGATATTTCAGCCGTTGAGGGCGTTCGCGCGTACCCTAACCCCTTCCACGACCAATTGAGCCTGCTCATTCCAGGGAACTTGAAGAGCTCGTACCAACTGATGGACCTGAAGGGGCGGATCTTGCTGTCGGGCTACGGGCCCACCATCGCTACGACATCCTTGGCCGCGGGTCCTTACCTCATTCGGGTCGCGACAGAAGACCAGCAGCGTACGCTCCGGATCGTCAAGGAATAGAGCATTCCGGGGTGCATCGATCCAGGCGTGGTATGCGTGCTGCGTGGTGCGGCCTGCTTGAAGCACCACCCTCCCGCTATCTTCGGCCGGTCACCCCATGGCCACCACCCGCTCCGTTCCCCGCTGGACGATCCTGCTGATCGACCTGGGCCTTTGCGGCATCGCGCTGGTGGCGGCGTATCAGTTGCGCTTCAACTTCCAAGTGCCCTCCTACGAGGTGGACCTGTTGTTGCCCGTTCTTCCGTGGTTCTTCGGGTTCCGTTTGCTGAGCTTCATTCTGGCAGGCACCTACCGCGGCATGGTACGCTACACCAGCACCGACGATGCCAAGCGGCTCTTCCTCACCGTACTGGGCGGTACACTGCTCTTCGTGGTGCTGAACGTGGTCCGCTACAACCTGCTGGCGGGGGTCTATTTCCTTCCCTTCTCGGTGATCATCATCGACTTCATGGCCACGGCCATCCTGCTGATCGCCTCGCGGATCCTGGTGAAGCTCCTGTACCTGCGCGCTCAAGGCTCGGGTAAGGACACGGTCCGGGTGGTGATCCATGGGGCGGGTGAGGCGGGGCTGATCACCAAGCGCACCTTGGAACGCGAAGGCTCGGCCCGTTACAAGGTCGAAGCCTTCGTGGACGATGATCCGCGCAAGCAGGGCAAGCGCTTGGAAGGGGTGCTCATCTCCCCCACCAAGGACCTGCAACGGATGCTGGCCGATGGCAGCGTGGACCAGGTGATCATCGCCATCATGCATCCAGACCCGGAGCTGCGGCGCCAGGTGGTGGACGCCTGCATGGCCGCTCACGTCAGTGTGCGCAGCATCCCGCCCGTACACGATTGGATCAACGGACAGCTCAGCTCCGGGCAGATCCGTGAAGTGCGTATCGAAGACCTGCTCGGTCGCCCCGTGATCCGTTTGGATGATGCGCTGGTGAAGGAACGGTTCGCTGGACGCACGGCTTTGGTGACCGGTGCGGCGGGCAGCATTGGAAGTGAGATCGTGCGACAACTGATCGGCTTGGGCGCTGCCCGCGTGGTGATGCTGGACATGGCCGAAAGCGCGCTCTATGACCTGGAGATGGAGTTGCAAGGCCGCGGCCTCAGCGGCTTCGAACCCGTGATCGGTGATGTTCGCGATGAGGCCGCCATGGAAGCGTTGTTCAGCCGAGTGAAGCCTGAAGTGGTGTTCCACGCGGCGGCCTACAAGCACGTGCCATTGATGGAAGCACAACCCGCACAAGCGGTCCGCACCAACGTGGGCGGCACACGTACCGTGGCCACGCTTTCCGTGAAGCATGGGGTGAAGCAGTTCGTGCTGATCAGTACCGACAAGGCCGTGAACCCCACGAGCGTGATGGGCGCGTCCAAGCGTGCTGCTGAAATGATGGTGCAGTCCCTTTCCGAAGAGCCGGCATCAGCAGGCACCCGCTTCGTTACCACCCGCTTCGGAAATGTGCTGGGTAGTAATGGCTCGGTGATCCCGCTGTTCCGCCGCCAGATCTCGGAAGGCGGACCCGTTACCGTGACCCATGCTGAGGTGACGCGCTTCTTCATGACCATTCCGGAGGCCTGTCGCTTGGTGTTAGAGGCCGCGACCATGGGTAAGGGTGGCGAGATCTACGTGTTCGACATGGGTGAACCCGTGCGGATCGCCGACCTGGCCGATCGTATGATCCGCCTAAGTGGAAAAGAGCCAGGCCGCGATATTGAGGTGAAGTTCACAGGCCTGCGTCCGGGTGAAAAGCTTTACGAGGAACTGCTAGCCACGCAGGAGGACACACAGGCCACGCACCACCCCCGGATCCTGATCGGCCGCGTGCGACCGGTCCCTCAGGAATTGTCTTCGGTGCTTGCCGATCTGCTACGCCATGGCCTTGCGGGTAATGATGCGGACTGCGTACATGCCCTCAAGCGGATCATCCCCGAGTACCGGAGCCAGAACTCGGTCTACGCTACCTTCGACCCACCCACGGCCGGCAAGGCCTGAACACCCAGCACCACGCAACGATGACAAGGGATAGGAACCTGGAGATCGCCAGGCTACAGAAGGAGATCAGCGACCACATCGGCGTTGGCCCGGACAGCTTGGTGTTCAACTTCGAAGAGCATGGCGCCAACCGTGGAAAGCTCTTCCTGATCACCATCAACCCGCGGCACAACCAGAGCTTCCTGTTCCACGCCGTGGAAGGCACCGACAAGCTGGATGCCTTGCGCAACATGCTGGACTACGTCCGCACCTACAAGGAACGCACAAGCAGCTACACGGTGCAGTGGAGCGCCAAGGGCGAGAACAACCTGCAGACCTCGTACTTCCGAGCCAAGAACGTCCTCGAAGCGTTGGACAAGCTCTTCTTCGATCGCGATCCGAACAGCATCACCGTGTTCAGCGTGATCTTGAATCCTATTAGTTGAGTCATTAGTAGGCAGCTGGCAGCTGCAATAGGCAGTCATTTCTTCCCAGCCACATACAACTTCAGCATGGCGCAGGAGCCCGCTTACTTCACCGGAGGTTTCTGGGACCTTGTGGTATACAAGAAGGCGGAACAGTTAGCGCAGTTAGTGCTCTTGTTGTCGAAGCGCTTCCGTGGTGAAGAGAAGTATGCACTGACCGATCAATGCAGGCGATCTTCCCGATCGGTGTGCGCCAACTTGGCGGAGGCGTACCGTAAGCGCCGCTACCCGCTCCACTTCGTTTCCAAGCTCACCGATTCCGATGCAGAGAATTCGGAGACCCAAGTGTGGATGAAATTCGCTCTTGACAATGGCTATGTCAAGATCAACGACATTGCACCCATAATGGATCTATCCAATGAAGTCGGAAAGCTCCTCGGAGACATGATCGCTCACCCCGAAAAATGGTGCAGGAACACAAAGTGATCTACTGCTGGCTGCTAATGCTTACTGCCCTCTGTTCCTGCTTACTGCCCCTGCTCACTGCCAACTGACACATGCGTACGAAAACGCCCATACAGGTCCGGTTCCACGACATCGACATGGCGCACCATGTGCACAACGGTGTCTACCTCTCCTACTTCGAACAGGCCCGCATGGATTTCCTGCGTCAGTTCATTGAGAAGGACCACGACTGGAAGCAGTTCGGCCTGATCCTCGCCCGCAACGAAGTGGATTACCGCCAACCGGTGCATCTGAGCGACATTGTAGAGGTGGAGACCTGGTGCAGCAACGTGGGCAACAAGAGCTTCGACCTCAGCTATGCGCTCTTCGTGAAGACCCCCGAAGGCCGCAACCTGTGCACACAGGGCCGCAGTGTGATGGTCTGTTTCGATTACAAGGTGGGCGCGAGCATCAGCGTACCCGAAGCCTGGCGCCTGGCCCTTGCGCGACTGATGGAGAACGACGTTTGATCATGCGACCCATCACCCTCACCCCTGCTGGCACGGTACTGCCGGAGAGCGAACTGATCCTGAACCCGGACGGCTCGGTCTACCACCTCGCACTTCGTCCCGAGCACCTCGCCGACACCTTGTTGGTGGCCGGAGACCCCGGTCGAATCGCTTTGATCAGCGCTCACTTCGACCACATCGAACACCGATCACAGAACCGGGAATTCGTCGCGCACACCGGCACCTATCATGGTCGTCGGGTCACGGCGCTGGCCACTGGGATCGGCACGGACAACATTGACATCGTGGTGAATGAGCTTGATGCCTTGGTGAACATTGACCTGGCCACTCGCACGCCGAAGGCCCAGCACCGTTCGCTCCGCATCATCCGCCTGGGTACTTGCGGTGCATTGCAGCCTGACATTCCTGTTGATGAGCTGGTGGTCTCGCGCTACGGCCTTGGGCTCGACAACGTGATGCACTACTATGCCAACGAGCAGGAGAACGCTGAGGTGCGTCTGCTTCAGGACTTCCTGGACCATACCGAATGGCCGGACAACCTGCCCGTGCCCTATGTGGGCAGTGGTGATACCGACCTCGTGGAACTGCTGGGACAGGACAATCACGTGGGCATCACGGTCACGGCCGGCGGCTTCTATGGCCCCCAGGGTCGGCAACTGCGCGGCATTCCGAGCGTGGAAGGCCTGAACGATTCCTTCAGCACTTTCGCCCACGAAGGACAGCGCATCGTGAACTACGAGATGGAGACGAGCGCGCTCTACGGTCTTTCCGGCTTGCTTGGGCATCGAGCATGCACCGTTTGCGCCGTGGTGGCCAATCGCTTGCGCAAGGAGTACAGCAAGGACCACCATGCCGCCGTGGAGCGCATGATCGCACAGGTGCTGGAGCGCGTGTTAGGCTGATCAACACCCTGCTGGTGGAAAGACCGGGGCAGCTCCGCGCCGATCGCATCACCCTTCATCGACCTTCGTCCGGGCAGTTCTTCCCTGCACCGACCCGGAGATGAGCGAGAATGAGATCCAGGCCCTGGTCAACCTGATCGACGACCCTGACGAATCCATCTACCAGCAGGTCAGGGAACGGATCATTGCCATCGGCGTACCGGTGGTGCCGGTGCTGGAGCGGGCTTGGGAGCTTGATCAGCTCGGTGAACTGTATCGCAACCGCATCGAAGACATCTTGCACACCATCCACGTGGATTCCGTGCATGAAGGGTTGAAGGCGTGGCATGCTGGCGGTGGCGAGGACCTGTTGGAGGGGGCCTTGCTCGTGTGCCGCTACCGCTACATGGAACTGGATGAGCAACGCTTCCGCGCGAAGTTGGCCGCCATCCGGCAGGACATCTGGTTGGAGCTGAACGACAACCTCACGGCCTTCGAGAAGGTGCGTGTGTTCAATCACATCTTCTTCCAGGTCCACGGCTTCAAGGGCAACAAGCGGAACTACCACGCCCCCCAGAACAGCTACATCAACGAGGTGCTCGACAGCCGCACCGGCAATCCGCTCTCGCTTTCCATCCTGTACCAGGTGCTCGCTGAAGAGCTGGGCCTGCCCTTGCGCGGGGTGAACCTCCCGAACCATTTCGTGCTCGCTTACTTGGATGAGGATAGCATTGGCAGCGACCCCGAAGGGCGGCAGAACATCCTGTTCTATGTGAACGCTTTCAGCCAAGGCGACATCCTGGGGCGCAACGAGATCGATGAGTTCCTTCGGAAGCTGGACATTGATGCGCGGGAGTCGTTCTACCAGCCGTGCTCCAACATCGACATTGTGCGGCGCCAGCTGAACAACCTGGTGCACAGCTATGAAAAGTCCGGTGACCCGGAGCGCGCGGCCGAGTTGAAGCGGCTCAGAGGCTTGCTGGGGGAACCGTCGTAGAGACCAACGCCAGGCGTGTGGAGTGAATGGGTGAAAGTGTGGAGGTTGCCTCCTGTACTCTGTCACCCTTTTACCCTTTCACTCTTTCCCCTCGCCCCTGAGTCCCTCGAATAGGATCACCACTACAGTTCAGAGGGTGGCTCATTTTCCCGTCGGGAAATATGAAGCCGTCGTTAACTTTCCAGCCCTGAACGAACACTTTAACCCCTATCACATGAAAAAGGTCTACCTCTCGCTTTTTGCGGCAGGAGCTTTCGTTGGTGCGCAAGCCCAGCAGATGGCACTCCGCCCCACGAGCCACAAGCTGATCGACAATGGCAGCACGCAAGTGTCTACTCCAGGCGCTTTGCGGGCTTCTTCCGTGGCGCTCGGCAATGCGCAGAACATGCTCACTGTGTTGTTGAGCGGCCAGAACCAGGTCTCCTACAACCCTGAGCTGAACTCGATCCTCTTCGTTCATCGCCAGAATGCGGCGGACAACGGTGGCGTTGGCGCTGGAAACGTCATCCGGTTTAACGTGAGCACCGACGGTGGAGCAACGTTCCAACTGAACAAGCTTCTGACCCCTGGCATCCTGGCAGGGACCACCGCGCCTGTCACCGCATGCCGTTACCCGCAGGTCACCATCTGGAACCCGAGCGGGAACACCGATCCGGCCAACGCTTATGCGGTGAGCACCGGTGCGACCTTGAACTCGGTGAACCCCGGCCAGTGGGGCATCATTCAAGCCAGCTCCGCCAAGTTCGACGGCAGCAATAACGTGGACGCCTACTTCGATGTATTCGGGGACAACACCACCTTCCATTGCTATGGTGTTCAGACCGCGTCTGACGGCAATATGTGGGCATTGGCCTCACGTTTGAGCACCACTGCTGACAATGCTGACCAAGTGGATTACAGCAGCTTCAGCGTACTGAAGGGTGTGTTCAACACCGGCACCAACAGCGTGGATTGGACCGTGGCGTCGGCCCTGCCATGGAGCATCTTCACCTACAACGATCCGGACAATGGCCTTACCGGCCAGGCTAATAGCTGGAACATCGGTTTCGCACCCGATGGTCAGACCGGCTATGCCGTGATCAACGGAACGCAGAGCACCACTACTCCACGTCCTGCCCCCCAGCCTTACGTGTACAAAACCACTGATGGAGGTGCCAACTGGACCCCCCTTCCTGTCCATGATTTCAGCGCGGAACAGTGGGTCATCGACAACATCCCCGGTGCCAACGATACCCAGCTCCCCCGCCCCTATTTCAGCGACATGGACATGACCGTGGATGCGAACGGTAAAATGCACATGATCACCGAGATCGTTACGCAGTCCTTGGGCAACTCCAGCGATTCCGCTGGTTACGTTTTCACGGACCTCACGACCCAGTTCGTTATGCACCTGGCCACCTCGGACGGTATCAGCTGGGAGATCGACAAGCTGAGCGATGTGTACGGTACGGATTACGAGTGGCCGAGCAGCCAGCCCCCCGGACCTGGACAGAGCAACCGTCCGCAGGCTAGCCGCACCGCTGATGGCACGAAAGTGTTCTTCAGCTGGAACAGCAGTGGCGACAGCGAGACCGAGAACATCCTGCCCGACATGTACGGTGCTGGTCTGAACGTGACCACCGGCCTCTGGACCGCTGCCAAGAGCTTGACCTTCAACACCAATGCTGAAGGAGCTGCCTGGTTCCATACCGTGGCCCCCATCTCCATCACCGGCGGTGCTGATTTCGACTACGAGATCCCGACCGTCTACGCTGAACCCGGTAGCACCGACACCGATCCCTGCGGATTCTTCTACCTGAAGGGCGTGGGCTTCAATGATTCGGAGTTCGCCTTCGGAATCGGTATCACCGAAAACGCCATCGACAACAAGGTGGCCGTGTTCCCCAACCCCACCAACGGTGCGGTGGAAGTGATGTTGAACGACCTCGGCACCGTGGAGCTGAGCGTGATGGACGTGACCGGCCGCATGGTGGCCGCTGAGCGCACCAGCAAGCTGCAGCACACCCTCGACATCAGCGAGCAGCCCGCTGGCATCTACATGCTGACCATCCGCAGCGAGCAGGGTCAGACCACCCGCCGCATCGTGAAGCAGTAAGCTTGAGCTGAACGAATGGCGAAGCGCCTCCGGGGAACCGGGGGCGCTTCGTGCGTTGAGGGGCCTGCTACCTGAAGATAAGCTTCACCGTGGCTGCGATGATGCGCAGGTCCAAGGCCATGCTGCGTTCCCGCACGTAGCGCAGGTCCAGGGCGATCTTGGCCGGCATCACCACGTCGATGTAGGCGCGTTCGGGATCGGTAGCCTTCGCAAGCATCTCGTTCTCGTCCACATAATCCATGCTCGCCATGCCCGTGATGCCCGGGCGTACACTGAGCACTACCCGTTGTTCGGGTGAATACAGGGCTACATAGCGCGGCACTTCCGGACGTGGACCAACAACGCTCATGTCACCGATCAACACGTTCCACAGCTGCGGCAGCTCGTCCAACTTGGTCTTGCGGAGAAAATAGCCGACACCAGTGATGCGTGGATCTCGACCACCGATCGTGAGCTGGCCTTGGGCTTCGCTACCGGGTCGCATGCTGCGGAACTTCAACAGCCGGAACTCCCTCCCCCCCTTTCCCACGCGCACCTGCCGGAAGAAGGCGCCGCCCGGTGAGCTGAGCGCTATCGCCAGTGCGAAGGCCAGGAGCAGGGGCAGGAGCAAGAGCAAGGCAACCAGCGAGAACACGATATCGAACAGCCGTTTGATCATGGCGGCTCAACCCATCACTTCGGCCACGGCCTCTTTCACCACTGCGATCACCGTGTCGGCCTGCGCATCGGTAAGGTCGTAGTAGACCGGCAAACTGATCTCGCGGCTGTACTGGTTGAAGGTGTTGGGGAAGTCGGCGATCCGGTAGCCGAGCTCCTTGTAGATCGTGAGCATGGGCATGGGGATGAAGTGGACGTTCACGCTCACTTCGCGCTTGGCGATGGCGGCGATCACAGCGTCCCGCTGCACCTCGGCGGCGTTCGCGAGGCGGAGCATGTAGAGGTGGTAGGAGCCTTCGCGTCCGGCGTCAGCGAACACTGGGGCAACGAAGCGGGCATCGGCACCGAATGCGGCGTTGTACCGCTCGCAGATGGCCTTGCGCCGGGGAATGGTCTCGCTGTCGTACCGGTCGAGTTCCACAAGCCCGATCGCAGCCTGCAGGTCGGTCATGTTGCACTTCCAACCGGCCATGGTCACGTCGTAGCGCCAGGCGCCGGTCTGCATTTTGCTGAGCGCGTCCTTGCTCTGGCCATGCAAGCTCATCACATTGAAGTGCTTGTACAGCGCTTCGTTGTCGAAGGGCTTGGGCATGTTCAATGCGAGCGCACCACCCTCGGCCGTGGTCAGGTTCTTCACCGCGTGGAAGCTGAAGCCTGTGATGTCGGCGATGGCCCCCACCCGCTTGTCGCCGATACGGGCGCCGAAAGAATGGGCCGCATCGCTCAGCACCAGGATCCGCCCCAGCTGTTGCTGCACTTCGCCGTTCGGCACGAACACGGAACGGTGTTCCTCGGCGATGCGCATGACCTGCTGCTGGTCGGCCGGCAGCCCCCCGATGTCCACCGGCATGATACACTTGGTGCGGGGTGTGATGGCCTTTCGCACAGCGTCCGGATCCATGGTGAAGTCATCGAGCACATCCACCATCACCGGCTTGGCACCCACGTGCAGCACAATGTTCGCCGTGGCGCAATAGGTGTAGGCGGGTACAATGACCTCATCGCCAGGGCCGATATTGAACCAGCGGAGCACCAATTCGCAAGCATTGGTCCAGGCGTTCAGCGCGATCACCTTCTCCACTGCGCAATAAGCCGCCAGGCGCTTCTCGAACTCCTTGGTGCGTGGCCCGGTGGTGATCCAGCCACTGCGCAAGGCAGCGGTGACCTCGGCGATGGTGCGTTCGTCGATGCGGGGTGGGCTGAAAGGGATCATGGGGCGAAGTTCGCTACACGGACGGACCGTTCCGCTGAGCCGTGAGCAGTCCCATGAACACTGCGAAGAAGACAACACCGGCCTGCACCTCCAGCAAGGATTCCACCGCAGCGTTCAACAGGAACAACAGCGTGAACAGGATCATCAGCCCATCGCGGCGCTGGATGCCGAGCACCAAGGGTATGAGGGCCACGAGCAACGAAACGATAAGGCCGAGCCAACCCAAGGCCACGCCACTTTGCAGGAATTGGTCGTGGCTGTTGAGCCGACGTTCGGCAGCGGCGGTGGCACCCTTCGCCTCGTAGCAGGCCACCAGGTCGTTCTTGATGTCACCGGTGCCAGAACCGAGTGGATGTTGCTTCAGCAGGTCGATGCTGCAACTCCATGCGACCAGTCGCTCCTCGTTGCCTTCGGTGGAAGCATAGATGGCAGGATCGCCAGCGCGTGCGCGTTCAACTGCGGTCAGCGCGGCTCCGACCCGGACCTTCAACACGGGCCAAGCCACCGATCCGGCGACGAGCACTAAGGCAACCGATCCGATCACCACAATGGACCTTACGCGTCCCTGCAGCCTTCGCACGGCCAGCCCAATGAGGAACACCACGGCGAGCAGTAGCGATACCAGACCGCTCTTGCTGGCCAGCATCACAATGAACACGAGCAGCACAGGTACCACCACGGCGATCGCTCGCCGGAGCCATCCTTCTGTGATGCGACCACGGATGTACGCGTTGCCCCAGTACACAACGGCCCAGCAGAGGTACCATGCGGCATAACTCGGGTGCAGGTCGTAGCTCAGGTAGCTCTGTGTCCAGCACTCCTTCCATCCCTTCTCGCCGAAGCAGACCGAAGCTTTCCAGAGGCTCAGCGCAATGGCAATGAGGATCCCAGCAGTGAAGGCCAGCATCGTTCGACGCAGAATGTCCGGAAAAGCTCTGGTGACCACGGCGGCCGCCAAAGGCAGCAGCACCATGCCCAACTTGATCTGTAGGTCGAAGAAGCCGAAGTCCAGATCGGTGGTCCACAGCATACCCAACAGGTGCAACGCATAGAAGGCCAGCAGCGGCCAGAGCGTGCGCAGGTCCAGGACGGGAAAGCGACCGATGGCCGACACCAGCAAAAGGATGACCGCGATGGCCAATGGTGCTGGAACGAGCGAGCCGCTGATCGGGAGCACAGCACAGAGCAGCAGCCAAGCCCAGTACCCGGCCGTGGCGATCCGTGGTTGATATTCCTTCAGGTCACCCAAGCTTCTTGATGGCGTTCCACAAACGATCGCTGATCTGCTCGCGGTCGAAGTTCTCCCGCACGTAGCGCTGCCCGTTGGCTCCATGCACACCCAAAAGTGACCTGTTGTCCGCATAGTGGATCGCGGCCTGGGCCAGTGCCTGCGCGTTCTCGGGATCAAAGGCGAGCCCACTTTCACCCTGCGTAATGAAGAGGTCCTTCGCTTCACCTTCCACCCCGAGGAGGAGCGGCTTACCCAGGGCGAGGGCCTCGAATATCTTACTAGGAATGGCACCTTTGAACAGGTCGTTCTTCCGCAAGGGCACCACCACGCCATCGATGGAACGCATGAGGCCGAGCAGTTCCTGACGTGGCATGCGGTCAACGAAATGGACGCGGATGGGATCCAGTGTTCCTTTCAACGCCTGAAGCATGGCCTTCTCCGGTCCATCGCCCAGCAGTAGAAAATGGATGTCGCTCCGCTCACGCAGAAGCGCCGCCGCTTGAAGGATCACCTCCAATCCTTGAGCGTGGCCAAGGATACCGGCGTAGGCGAACACGAGGTCGTCAGTTCCGATGCCCAGACGCGCGCGAACATCCGAGCTGGGAACCTCTTCAGCAGAAGCGATGGCGGTGAAGTCAACGCCGTTCGGAACCCAGAGCACTCGCTTGTCAGGGCAGCGCGCTTCAATGTTGGCGACGATCCCTTGGGTCTGTCCGGTGATCAATGCCGACCGTCGGTAACACAGCATCTCCAACCACG
The DNA here is from genome assembly GCA_016721825.1 of Flavobacteriales bacterium. GTDB lineage: Bacteria > Bacteroidota > Bacteroidia > Flavobacteriales_F > PHOS-HE28 > PHOS-HE28. The sequence continues at coordinate 405,193 of JADKHI010000002.1, read as the reverse complement.
TGCTCATGCGGATCATGGTCCGGTTGGTCACCAGTCCCAGTTGAACGGCGCTCTCCGGCCACAGGTCACTGACGTTGAACACCAGCTTCGCCCCTTTCGCACGCGCCAACAGAATCGCCGTGATCCCTAGGAACAGCGGAGGTGATTCCACCAGCAGGATGTCCGAGCGCTTCAACTTGAAGAGCCCCACCACAAGCGCCGTGAACAAGAACGAGAAGTAGTTGAGCAGGCGCGCCATGATCCCGCGTCCGGTCGAAACGAACAGCCACACGCGATGCACCAACATGCCAGCGAGCTCCTCTTTGCGGTAGAAAGAACCGCGGTAGGCTTCCTGAATGCGCATGTCCGGATAGTTGGGCATGGCCGTCAGCACGGTCATCTCCGCTCCGTGTCGCTGTAAGGCCTGGGCGGTGGCAAAGAGCCTGTTCTGCGGAGCTCCGGTCTCAGGAGGGAAATACTGGGTGAGGAAGATCACCTTCATGCCGTGCGCTCCAATTGGGCCATGGCCTCCGCATGGGTGATGAAGCCATGTCCGCGTTGCTTCAGTTCCCGCACCAGCGTCTCATACCAAGCCATCCATGTGGCGAAGGCGGGCGTGTAGTATCGGTCGTGGAAGAGCAGATTGAAGTATGGCAGCCCGGCCCGTTCCGCTTCATCCAGCTTGGCTAAGGTGTGCGATACGGCTTCCTTCAGGTCGCGCGACTGGTAGCGTTTGCTTCCGTCCATGGCCCATCCGTCCATTTCCTGCAAGGGGAACTCCCACATGCGTCCGATGCGGTGCGGTGGCACCATGCCCTGTGCCGTGGCATCGAAGCGGTATCCGATTCGCTCCATGCGCTCGAAGGTGTGCGCGTCCTGACGCAGGTAGTGCATGCGGATGCCGAAGTCAGACCGGCCGCTGATGCGCTGGAAATCCGCGTGCTCTTGGCGCATCGCGGCTTCATCGTTGAACGCGATCCCGTGCACGCCCGCTTCGAAGCCACGGGTTAGCACCTTCGGTATCCATTGCTCACCGTGGTGCAACGGGTAGCTGAGCCCTTTGCCGTTGGCCATGCCGAAGAAGAAACAGGATCGGATGCCTAGCTTCTCATGGAACACCATCACCTCTTCGATCCGCTGCCATTGGTTGCGCCAGAGGTCGGCCCAGCGCAGACCATATTCCTTCCAGGTGATCAGCCCCATGGAAAGTTCAAGCGAGTTGCGGACGTAGTACTTGGGTAGGATCGGGTCCTTCCAGTGCTCCCAAACGGTCATGTGGTCCACGTCGTGGCTGAGGATCACTTGCATGGCGTCAGAACTGGTGGCGCCAGCGGCGTTTCAGGGCCACCTCCACCAGGAAGGGCGCGCGGTTCACGGTGTAGTACGGGGTCAGCGTTGCGCCGAAGCCCCTGAAGAAACGTTCGATGTCAGGCAGCATGGAGCCCTCGAGGTCGAACTGCGGGATGCTGCGGAGAACCGCTTCCGCGATGCACCGATCAACGGTCATGGCTCCGGCTCCAGCGTGGCCACCGGTCTTCTCGTGCCCGCCCAGCAGGTAATAGGCACGTTGGGCATCCACTGCGCAGAAGGCCGCCGCAATGGCTGCTCCCTTCCACTCGGTGAGGAAGGCGTAGCCTTGGCCGCTATCCAGAAAGGCCTGAAGGATGCGGTCCACTCGTGCCTTGTCCAACGCTTTGGCCTTGCGGTCGAAGGTGGCTTGGATCAGGGGAAGCACTTCGGACCGTGATGCGCTGCGCACCACGACACCATCAGCCTCCGCCTTGCGGATGGCGTTGCGCGTTTCTGCAGCGTAATCCGATCGCACAGCCTCGATACCCGGTGCGAGCTCGATGCGGTAGGTGTAACTCGGGACCACCTTGCATCCGGCCCAGATGTAGGGCTGCATGTCCACAACCTCGGGAGGGAAGGCCACCGTGACCACGCCCGGCAGTTCGTTCAGGAACGCTGCGATGGCTGCGTGGAGCTTCTTGCCCTCGCCCACTCGCTTCGCCGGATTCTTGGCCCTGGCCTTGGCGATGAAGGCGCAGTTCTGATGGAACGGAGGATGGCTCCAAAGCGTAAGTCCGCTCCGCTTTGACCGGACGAGTTGGAACCCGGCCACCGGAACCTCCTTGTCATCGACGACCCCGTAGCGCAACAGCTCTTCGCCTTGCACTCCGCGCCATTCGGGTCGTTGCAGAAGCCCAGCGTCCGGCGAAGCAGCACATAGCATGGCCCAGGCAACATCGGAGATCGGGATCACCTTCATGACTACACCACTGGGGATTCGAGGTCGCGGTAAAGGTCCAACAGCTTGCCCTGTTCCTGTTCCCAGCAGAGGCCCTCTTCCACCAGCCGCCTACCAAGGGCACCCTTCGCCTTGCGATCGGCATCGTTCGCCATGGCTGCTCGAATGGTCCGGGCGATCTGAGCAGGGTCGTGCGGATCAGCGAACCAGGCCACCTGACTGAAGCGCTCTTTCCAATACGGGAAATCGCTCATCACCATGGGGATGTTGCAGGCCATGTATTCGAACACCTTGATGGGTTCGCTCGTGGTGTGGTTCTTCACCGCGTACATGCATAGAATACCGAGGTCCGCAGCGCGCATCGGTGCGTACACCTCGTCCATGCGCACGCTACCGAGGTAGTTCACTTGCGCGTAGGCAGGAAGGGCTTCGCACTCCCGCCGATAGTGCTCATCGCTCCACCAACCCAACAACCAAAGCTCCGCCTCAGGGACCAGGCCTACTGCTTCGATCGTCTCCTTCACCCCCCTGATCCTCGATAGCCCGCCCACGTAAATGATGGTGAACTTGTTACTGCGCTGAGCGGGTGCGACGGGTCTATCTATGATGGACAGAACCGGCAGGTTGCGGATGATGTGGAATCTACGTTGTTCGTTGGGGTACAGGGGAAGAAGTTCATCCACATAGCGCGATTCCGCCAGCACGATCGCCGCCAGCTTGCGCACTGCGCGACGCTCCAGCAGACCGTAGGCTTTCGCAACGACCTTCCGAAGCCACGTCGGACCGGCCCATTGCTTGTCCAGGATCTGGCTGCTCACCAGCTCGTGCATGTCGTACACCACTTTCCGCCCTTTCCAACGCAGCAGGAACGCCACCCACAGAAGCTCCGGATCGTGGATGTGGCAGATGGTGGCCTTGGTGGCCAGCGCTGCCCGATAGGCCCTCCACGCGCCAACTGTGGCGCGCAATGCACGGTTCGATGGCACATTGATGCCGACCTGCTGAACACCGTCCTCCATGATCGCACCAGCTTTCGGAGCGACCTGGAAGACCTGCATGCCGGCCGCTGCCGCGCTCCTGGACATCTTGAAGAAGATGCGGTCATCGTGCGTGCCGTGCACTGTGGTGATATGGCAGACGCTGATCATGGCAGTGGGTCATCCCCGTCAGCGAAGATGAGGTACAGGACCACAGTGGCGGCCCATCCATGGGTCAGCAGCGCGGTAGGTAGCGCGCAACTGGTGAAGGCCAGAAGCGGGAAGGCGTTCAGCACCACCGCCCATCGCCATCGCTGACCGAACAGCCAGGTGAGGATCACGAGCAACACGGCGTGCAGAACACCAGCGAGCACCAACCCGGGCCAGCCCCAGTTAGCGTAGTCGTACATGCACGCTGCCGTTGGCACTGTGCCCTTGGTGCCCATGGCCGCCTGTTCAGGATACTCAAGCACATACACATCCATCGATAGGTCCGCGTATGGCCTGCCCATCGCCGTGGCCAGGGGCCTGACCGCTGCACCATGCTGGAAGGGGATCACCGCAGGGATATACTCGAACCAAGCCGAGACCGTCCACCCTGGCATCAGGAGCACGCGACGTGTGGTGCTCCACAACAGGTCGCCGACAAGACCATGCTGCTTCACGCCCTCGTCCATCACCGGAGCATCCGCCTGCTGGCTGGTCTGCACCAGCTTCTCGGGCTTCGCCACAATGAACAAGAAGCCGATCATCACAACGAACAGTCCGCTCAGTGAAGCCCAAGCCACCCATTTCCTTGCGATCAGGAAGCTCACCCAGAGGGGTACGAAGAGGGTGATCACGTAACTCTTCTGGATCAGTGACAGGCTTTAGGCGAGGCCGACTGCGCACAGCACCCAGAACAGGTTGCGCTGCCGCGACCACGTGATCAGCAACGCGAAAGGCAAAAGCGCCTTGATGGCCAGGTTGCTTAAGCATAGTTCACCCAGCGCGGTGCAAGGTCACTGGCGGCGCGGCGTAATGCACCCACCTGAAAGTCGTCCTGTTGCCGAAGGGCCTCCAGCAAAGGGATCTGGCCGATGGACCACCAATGCACCAGCGCGACCACGGCGGTGAACAGCGCCACGCCGATGCCCAACAGGCGCAGGTTGCCTTTCAGCAGCGCAGGTGGACGACGAGTGATGCCCACGCGGGAAAGGAGCGCATAGCTGACCGTCAATACGACGAGGTACAGGCCGAACAGCGGAATGAACCTGAACCCGCTGCGTTGCAACAGGCCGATACACAGGATGGCCATCAGCACCATGTGTACTTCGAAGACCGGATGCCGCTTGAAGAAGGCGCCGATCATGCGTTCACGAGGCTTTGGTCGTAGGCACGCACAGCGCTCCGCACAAGCACCAGGTAGGCCCCATAGGCCACAACCTCGATAGCTGCCAACAGCGTCATGAACTGCATCGCCTCCATGTGTCTAGCAAAGAAAGGCAGCACCATCAGCACACCGTAGATCAGGGGGAACACCATGGTCAACTTCACCCTGCCCAGCGCAAGGAGCACCACGCCGAGCGGACTGGCCACCAGCTGCATGGCATAGCCCCAGATCAGGATCCGCGAAGCAGTACCCGCATAGGACCATTGTGCACCGAAGACGAGATCGAACAACCAAGGGCCCGCCAGGGTAACGACCAAGCCACCAGCCAAGGCCAGCAGCACCAAGGCATACACGATGCGCCGAAGCTCCGACCCGATGGCTTGTCGTTCGCGGATCCGGGATGACATGCGTTCGAACACCACCTGGCCAAGCGCCACCGTGACCATGCTGATCGGGACCAGCAGGTATTGCCGGGCGAAGTTGTGCTGGCCTGCGGTCTCGGCATTATAGAAGAGGCCCATGTAGATCACCGCACCACCAGAGGCCATGGCGTTCAACAGCGCCGGCCAGGCATTGTGCAATGGCCAATCCTTGTAATGCGCCAGCGCGTTCAGTGAGCGTCGACGGTCCCAGGCATCCGGCAGGGGTGCTGTGCGCATCATCAGGAACACCGTGGCACCAGCGAACAGCAACCAGCCACCGAGGTAGCCGAGCACAAGGCCTTCCTTCCACCCGAGCCAACCGGCCAACAGGGTCAGAGCGGTAATGCCAAGGGCCTGCACCACCTTCACCTGGGCCATCGCCTTGAACGCCCGTTCGCGCAGCAACCATTGTTGCACCACCTGCTGGGTCCCGGCGAAGAGCGCGAGCAACGCAAGCACGGCGAGCACGTTGTGCAAGCTGACGATGCCCGTGTGCAGCTCAAGGGGTCTGTGGAAAGCCAGCAGCAGGCCGTAGATGCCCACGCTGGCCAACACGCAGAACAGCAAGCCACCACGCACCAGATGCGCCGCTTCCGATCGTTCCTTGGGTACCATCACGGCCAGCTCGTACCGCCCGGTCACCAACACCGAAAGCACATTGAACACGGCGATCATGCCGCCGAAAAGCGCGAACTGAGGGGCACCGAACAGGCGGGCGATCACGGGGGCCGCGAGGAACGGGATGGCCTGCGCCAACACCGTGCCCGTGAGCAGGGTGGTCAGCGAACGCGTGAAACCAACGCTGGTATCCGAGGCCATGGTCGAAAGGTACCGGGGCTCACCGTGCCGCCTTGTTGCAGCCCCTTTGAAATGCTGACACGCTCATGTCCGCATCGTCACCGAGCGGAGGAAGCTGAAGGTGGCCTCATCATTCGCGGCACCGGCGTTCGGCAGCACTTGCACTTCGTCCTGCCGCCACCAGAGCAGTTCGCGCAGTTCCATGGTGGTGCAGATGATGCCTGCACTGAAGAACGCTGCCACTTGAGAGAACAAGCGGCCAAGTGTGGTGCGCATGGCACCGACATCCTTCGGCCGGTCCAGGTCACTGCCCAGGAAGGTGATCACGACCGGCACCGAACTGCTCAGCACAGCGAACAGCGCCGAGACCGAACCGTAGTGCACGTGGACCACATCAGGCCTCATGGTCCGTATCAGCTTCTTGAAGCGTGACCGGTCCTTCCACAGGCGAAGGAGCGAGGTCCTGTCCTCCAGGTGGAAGAACTCCACCATGGCCCCGTGGGCGTCCGTGAAGGCCGTGGCCTGCCTATGCGAGTGCGGATAGTGACCGCTTTCCTCGGTGGCCGGGATCACCACAACAATGCGCAGGCGTGTGTCTTGCGTAGCGGCCAGTCGATCCAACTCGTCGCGCACGTAACGCACATCACGCCAAGTGGCGTAGCCGAGGTACAACAGGGAAGCGACCAGCACCCAGGCCACGAAGGTCACTGGTGTGGTGATCACGAAGTGAACGAGACTTCCGGCCAGCAGAATGACGAACGCATAGGTCAGGTTGATGCCGTTCCGGGGTGTATGGTAGTAGGCATCGAGCAGACTCCGCAGACCCACGAACAACCCGAAGGGCAATGCGCCCAGGAACACGATCCGGCTCATTTCCACATAGTCCGCGTAGTTCGCGCCGAGGTACAGGTGCAGAATGGGATCGGCGAAGAGCTCGAACACGAGGGTCATGCCAGTGCTCGCAGCCAGTGTCAGCCACGTTACCCGACCAATGCGCAGCGAAAGACCGGCGTGATCTCCGGAGGCCAGCTGGGATGCAGAGGCCGGAAGCAGCACAAGCGCCAAGGGAGAGAACACGGCGGCGGCCAGGTTCAACAATGTGGTGCCGAAGCCCACTTCCCCACTGGCGGAAAGTCCGTGGGTGCGCGCCACGACGTAGACGGGCACCGTCAACAGAGCACCGAGAGCTAGGTCACCGGGCACGCGGGGCAGGCCGAAGCGGAGCAGTTCACCGCGTTCGCGACTGCGGCCTCCGGGCGTGGGTTGAAGGAAGGTGGGCAACAAGGCGAACACCGCGATCACCAGCCAGCCGATGCCCGTGGCCCAGCAGACGGTCTCCAGGTTGGGGAACAGCAGGAAGCTCGCGCAGGGCACCACCGCCAAGGCAAGCACCTGGATCATGTTCGCCGCCACCAGGTGGCGTTGGCCCCGGAGGAAAGCGTAGCTGATGCCGTAGAGGCTCACGCTGGAGATCATGAGTGCGAGCGGAGCCACAAGGTCCCGTTCCTTGTCTGAACCGAACACCAGCCAGGACAACTGCTCCGCGAACACGAGACCGATCAGAAAGGCGAGCACGCAGAGCGGCACCACCCAGGTCAGGGAAGCCAGGAGGTAACGCCGCTGCTCCTCCGGGCGGCTCTTCATGGCTACGAACCGCGTGATGCCGATCACCGCACCCAGCAACAGCACCGGGAAGATGAACGACACCGTCCTCCGCACCACCACGTAAAGATCCAGATCGTGCCGGCCTTCGTTGGCCGCCAGCCGGTAGGCCAGCACCATGCCCACCATCGCCAAGCCCTCGGCGGCGTAGGTCAGGATGCTGTCGCGACCGTCCCGCGATCGCAACATGCCAAGGATCTTCTGAAGCATGGGCCGCCGAAAATAGCTGAACGGACCGGCATCCCCGCGCTTGGCCTTGCCTTATCACGCCGTCCGACCGCTCATCCTGATCACCACCTGCCCGCTCGGGCCACCCTTCTATCTTCACCCCAGAAACCAACGACGAGATGGACTTTTTCCAATGGCATTGGTGGGCCGGACTGGCCTTGGTGCTGATGATCGCCGAGATCTTCGTGCCCGGATTCTTCCTCATGTGCCTGGGGATCGGCTGCTTGGGTGGAAGCATCGTGGCCGCCGTGGGTCTTGGGGCCAGTGCCCAACTCATCGCATTCAGCGGATTCTCACTGCTTGCCTTCTTCACCATCCGCCCGGTGCTGATGAAGCGCATGTGGAAGGATGGCGATGTGAAGACCAACATGGACGCCCTCGTGGGCCAGCGGGGCCGCGTGACGCAGGACTTCGAATCGGGCCTTCGCCTGGGCCGTGTTTCCGCTGCTGGTGATGACTGGCGCGCCGAATGCACCACCGACCGTGCCTTGCGCGTGGGCGACCTGGTGGAAGTGGTGCGTGTGGAGAGCAACACGCTTATCGTAAAAGCCATCGACCCGACCTGATCCCAACACCAACCAACACACAACCCCTCACCCTACTCAAGCTATGGAAGCCGGAACCGTCATACTCCTCCTGTTCGCCGTGTTCGTCGTCTTCGCGATCGCGAAAGGCGTACGCATCATCCAGCAAAGTGAAGCCATGGTCATCGAGCGCTTCGGTAAGTACCGTACCACGCTCACCGCAGGCTTCAACGTCATCATCCCCATCTTCGACAAGCCCCGCGAGATCATCTCCCGCTTCACCCGCGAACTGCCCGACGGCAACAAGTACGTGCAGTTCATGAAGAAGGAACGGATCGACCTGCGGGAATCGGTGTTCGACTTCCCCAAGCAGAACGTGATCACCAAGGACAACGTGATGACGGAGATCAACGCGCTGCTCTACTTCCAGGTGATGGATCCCGTGAAGGCGATGTACGAGATCGAGAACCTGCCCATGGCCATCGAGAAGCTCACGCAGACCACCCTCCGTAACGTGATCGGCGAAATGGACCTCGACGAGTGCCTGACCAGTCGCGACACCATCAACGGCAAGCTGCGCACCATTCTGGACGAAGCCAGCCACAAGTGGGGCGTGAAGGTGAACCGCGTGGAACTGCAGGACATCAACCCTCCCCGCGACATCCGCGAGGCCATGGAGAAGCAGATGCGTGCCGAGCGTGACAAGCGGGCGCAGATCATCGACGCGGAAGGCAGCAAGCGCGCTGCCGTGCTACAGGCCGAGGGTATCCAGCAGGCGCAGATCACGACCGCTGAAGGCCAGAAGCAAGGCCAGATCCTGGAGGCTGAAGGAGATGCACAGTCGCGCATTCGTCGTGCACAGGGTGAAGCCGAGGCCATCCGTCTGGTGACCGAAGCCATCAAGGGTGCCAACGCGGACCCTGCCAACTACCTCATCGCGATGAAGTACCTGGAGACCTTGGAATCCATGACAAGCGGCCAGAACAACAAGGTGGTCTACATGCCCTACGAGGCCACGGCCATCCTCAGCAGCGTCGGTGGCATCAAGGACATGCTCGATGCCGCGAAGACGGTGAAGGGCTGAGCCCGGACAAGCAATGCGAAGCCCCGCTGATGGTGACATCGGCGGGGCTTTTTCGTGGCGTCCGGTGCTACTTTCACGCCATGCCCAGCTACACCACCCTTTCCGAAGCTGTGAATGACCTGCAACGCCGGGGCTACACGGATGACCTCGTGCTCGCGGAAAAATGCCTGGTGTGCGACGCACGCGGCCTTAGCCTGGACCCGGCCGAGTTCGAGATCGATGAGTTCCACCGCTTCGAGGGCAATAGCGATCCGGAGGACCAGAGCATCGTCTATGCGATCAGCTCGATCCACCACGACATCAAGGGCATTCTGGTGAACGCCTACGGTATGGACGCTTCGGCCATGACACAGGAACTGGTGCGCAAGCTCGCCACGCACTGATCGGGGCACGGATCGCGTTGATGCATCACGGGGTCACCTGAACCCCGACCCATGCTCCGCTTCCGCAACCGCTCGCTCGCAGCGGTATTCGTTCTCCCCCTCCCGCTTCTCGCAATACTTCAACAGGCGCCGATCACCTTGGCGGAGGTAGAGGATCCGTTGCTCCATGCGGAGATCGCGCAGCTAGGTCTTTACCCGGAGATCGAAGGCGGCTTCAGCGATGCCGTGTTGCTTGATGTGCCTCTCCGCTCCTGCTCTCCACTTCACGCTGAACTCGGTTGCGACGGTATTACGGTCCGTTTCACAGCCCGCGCCAGCGCTGCACGCGTTGAACTGATGAACTTCCAGGTGTTACAGGACGATTCGCTGCTCTTCATTCCGAAGGATGCCTACATCGGACTTCGTGACCCACGGTTCTGCGGCTTCGACGAAGGGCTTCAGTTGATCCTGCCTTACTGCAGCGCTTTGCGCTCTGCCGATGGCTACCGGCTCTACATCCATCTGCAATCCGGTGAAGGGCGCGAAACGCGTGTGGTGACGTGGGTCTTCGACGATGGTCGCTACCTCTTCCGCGTGGAGGACAAGGCCCTTCTGTAGCCGCTCTCACTGATTAGTCTACATTTGCGCCGTCCCGAAAGGATCGGGACATGCCCCGAGCGCCCAGCTCTTGCCGCGGACCACGGTCCAAAGGCTCCCCAGATGTCCAGGCGCGATCCACCAGCGGATCATTGCACGCCGGACCCGATACAAAGGGGCAACATCACCACTTCAAAGAAGTGTGTCCAGGTTCAATGGCCTGAACACGCGAAACACATCCCTACGCCGGGGCTAAGGCGCGCATGCATATGGAACGTACTACGTTCAACGATCTGGGGCTCATCGAGCCCATTCTGAAAGCCCTCAACGAAGAAGGCTACACACACCCCACCCCCATCCAGGAGCAGGCCATTCCGCACCTGACCAAGGGCCGCGACCTGCTGGGTTGCGCACAGACCGGCACGGGCAAGACAGCGGCCTTCGCCATTCCCATCCTGCAGGAGCTGCACGAGCGCGGTGACCAGGGGCAAAAGCGCCTGATCAAGACGCTCATCCTCACCCCCACCCGCGAGCTGGCGATCCAGATCGGCGAGAGCTTCGCCGCTTATGGCCGACACCTGAAGATCAAGCACACCGTGATCTTCGGTGGTGTGGGCCAACGCCCGCAGACCGATGCCTTGACCCGCGGGGTCGACATCGTGGTGGCCACGCCCGGCCGCCTGCTCGACCTGATCGGACAAGGCTTCGTGGACCTCAAGCACATCGAGATCTTCGTGCTGGACGAGGCCGACCGCATGCTGGACATGGGCTTCATCCACGACGTGAAGAAGATCATCGCACGCATCCCGCACAAGCGCCAAACGCTGTTCTTCAGCGCCACCATGCCACCGGAGATCGCCAAGCTGGCGAACAGCATCCTAACGGACCCCATCAAGGTTGAAGTGGCCCCGGTGAGCAGCACCGCGGACACCATCGACCAGCACATGTACTTCGTGGACCGCACGGACAAGAACAAGTTGCTGGTGCACTTGCTGCAAGGTGACGCCATCCGCGAGGCCCTCGTGTTCACCCGCACCAAGCACGGTGCGAACAAGGTGGTGAAGGTGCTGGAGCAGGCCGGCATCGGCGCTGAGGCCATCCACGGCAACAAGAGCCAGACCGCCCGCCAGAACGCGCTGAAGAACTTCAAGGACGGCAAGATCCGCGCTTTGGTCGCCACCGACATCGCTGCACGTGGCATCGACATCGACGGCCTGACACACGTGATCAATTACGACATCCCGAACATACCCGAGACCTACGTGCATCGCATTGGTCGTACCGGTCGCGCCGGCGCTTCGGGCCGTGCGTTGAGCTTCTGTGATCATGAGGAGAAGTCCTTCCTCCGCGACATCACCCGCTTGATCAAGCGTGAGATCCCCGTGGTGGCTGAGCATCCATTCCTGATGGTGGGTGGTCCCAAGCGCCCCGAGCCCGAAGTGCGCGAACCGCGTCAGCCGCGTGGCCCAGGTCGTGGGGCACGCCCCGGTCAAGGTCAAGGCCAGCGTGCTCCTCGCGATGGTCAGCGCAGCGACCGCTCACGCGCTCCGCAGCAACGTCGTGAAGGTGGTCCCGGTCGTAATGATCGCCGTCCACAAGCCCCGCGCGAAGCCCGTCCGCAAGGTGACCGCCAGCCTCGCAGCAGTGGCCGTCCCGATCAGCGTGGCCCACGCCCACAGCAACAGCAGCGTCCCCGCACGGAGCGCCCCGAACGTCCGCAGCACGAAGGCGAACGCCAGCATTCCGCGGCCAAGCCTGACTATGCTGCCCTGACGAAGGAGCTTTTCGGCGAGGAGAACGGAAGCAGTGCCAAGAAGCAGGAAGAGCAGAAGCCTAAGCGCACCGGTCTCGGCCGCTTGTTCCGCCGTTCCTGATAACGCATCCGTACGGCGCGGAGCAGGTGCATCTTTGCATCATGCTCCGCGCTTTGCTTTTGGCACTCTCCGTCAGTGCCGTTTCCGCCCAGGCCCAGTTATCGATCATCGGTCCCATGCCAGGCCATGTGGATATGCTTGGAGCCACCATCTGGCTGCAATGCACCGGGCAGTGCCAGGCGCAGATCGAATATTGGGTAAAAGAGGAACCGGACAGCTTGTTTCGCTCCGAGGTCATTGTCAGCGAGACCAGCAAGGCGCATGCGATGGAGTTCACGCTGGACCGCCTCGTGCCTGGAAGCACCTACGGGTATCGCGTGCGGCTGGAAGGCAAGCCCGTGGATGTCGGCGAGCAGCTGTGGTTCCACACACAACCGCTGTGGAAGTTCCGCTCCGAACCACCCGACTTCACCGTGGCAGCGGGCAGTTGCACCTACGTGAACGAACCCGCCTACGATCGGCCTGGAACGGCATATGGTGGTGGTTATGGGATCTTCAACAGCATCGCGGAGACCAAGCCGGACCTGATGCTCTGGTTGGGCGACAATACCTACCTGCGCGAACCCGATTGGGGTAGCTGGCCAGGCTACCTGCACCGCTACACCCACACCCGCTCATTGCCCGAGCTACAACACCTGCTGCGGACCACTCAACACTATGCCATCTGGGATGACCATGACTTCGGTCCGAACGATTGCGACGGCAGCTTCATCGGCGCGGAAATGAGCCACAAGGCCTTCGACCTGTTCTGGGCGAACCCAACACACGGCCTGCCTGGACCCGGGGGAAATGGAACATCCTTCTCCTATGCCGATGTCGACTTCTTCCTGCTGGATGACCGAAGCTTCCGTGTGCCGCCGGATGTGGTGACCGCGAAACCTACCATGCTCGGTCAAGCACAGGTCGACCGCTTGATCCAGATGCTGAAGTACAGCGATGCCTCGTTCAAGATCGTGGCCTTGGGCGGTCAATTCTTGAACACGGCTGCTGTGTATGAGACCTACGCGACCTACGGGGAGGAGCGGCAGCAGCTGATCGACCGGATCGAACGGGAAGGGATCACCGGCGTCGTCTTCCTCACCGGCGACCGGCACCACAGCGACCTTAGCAAATTGGAATTGAAGGATGGTAACGTGATCCACGACCTCACGGTATCACCGCTCACCTCCGGGGTTCACGCGAAAAAGGAGGACAACACGCTCGCCGTGCCCGGGACATACGTGGAACAACGGAACTTCGCCACGCTTGCTTTAAAGGGACCGCGCAAGGCCCGTACCATGGTGATGGCCGTGCATGACCAGGAAGGAAAGGTATTGTGGGAACGAACGATAGCAGCTCCTGTGAAGCCCTGAACCGGATCAGCCGCGCAGTGCGTCCAAGGACGTGTTCATTGTGCGAGCATCCTTTTCGCTTAGGCGGCCATGGATCGAGTCCCAATGGGTCTTCATCTGCTTGTCCAGCACCAGAAGCATGTCCATACCCTTGGGCGTGATTCGGATGTAGACGACCCGCCGGTCGTTCTCACACCGCTCGCGCTCTACCAATCCTTTCGTCAGCAGCTTATCGGTAAGGCGGGTAGCATTGGGGGCCCGGTCGATCATGCGCTCCTTCACGCTGTGCATGTTCATCTTCTCCCCCTTCGCACCACGCAGGATCCGCAGGATGTTGTACTGCTGCATGCTGAGCCCGTATGGCGCCAACAGGGCCGTATGATGCGTGCGCAACCAGTTCGACGTGAACAGAATGTTCAGCATCGCTTTCTGTTGCTCGCTCTCAAAGCGGCTTACGAGTTCTTCTCCGATGCTAGGCACGGCGCAAAGTTAACCATCCGATTGCTTGCCATGGAAACCAATACACATGACCACTACTCGATGAAGGCCTATTTTTGGGCCGAACCACACCCATGAAACCGAACGTCGCTCTCTTGCTCGTCGCCTGCATTGTCGCATTCGCATCGTGCACACCTGGCGAAGGGCCCCAACCTGTGGATGATGGGCAACAGGCGAACAGGCCAGCTGTACCGACCGCGGATTGGCGCATGGCTGACAGCGTGATCAAGTTCATGGGTGATGTGGAAGGTCGCACTGTGGCCGATCTCTTCGCCGGCGACGGCTATTACACGTTCGAACTCCTTGATGCTGGCGCCCGGGTGATCGCGATCGAAAGCGACCCGGCCTTGATCTCCGCCATTCAGGCCAAGGCTGCCGAGAAAGGCATTGGTCCGGACCGTCTTCAGACACGACTGGTGGCGACCGGAGATCCCGGGATCACACCCGGAGAGGTTGACCACGCCCTGTGCACCACGGTGTACGTGAACATCACCGACCGCCAGCATTTCTTCACCCAGGTGCATGCCGGGCTAAAGCCCGCCGGCCAACTGGTAGTGGTGGATTTCCTTCAGGAGCAGACGCCCATGGGCCCACCGATGGAATTGCGCGTGGACATCAACCAGGTAATGGACGAATTACAGCCATGCGGTTTCTCTGACATCATCTCCAATACCAAGAAGATCCCGCACCGCTTCGTGATCCAAGCTTTGGAGCTTGGAATGCCTGAATGATCGGGATGGCGGTCAGCGCCCTTTGGGGGCGACGGTAAGCTCCTCTTTGGTGCGCTCCACCCCACGATAGCCGAAGAACAGATTTGCCCAGATGATCTTGGACAGGGCGTAGAGGCAAGGTCCGACCAGGACCAGGCCGATCGTGATCGTGCCGAACTGCATCAGCAGGGAGGCGTTCGGCAATAGCACGGCCATCGCGACGTAGATGCTCACGCTCCAAGCCACGGCAAGCGCATAGGCCACGTACATGGCGCCGTAGTAGAAGCCAGGCTCAATGCTGTAGCGTCGGTGGCACACTGAGCATTCTTTGTGCAGATCGCCCGCGTGCTTCAGATCGTAAGGGTGTGATACGAAGAAGGCGCCCTCGTGACAGTACGGACAAGTGAAGGTCACTATGCTGTGCAGGCGTGTCCGCTTCCATTCCATGATGCAAAGTTGGATCCGACCATTCGCTGAAGCCGGTGACCAAGGTCACATGGATGGAAATGAAAGAGGGGCCCAAAGGCCCCTCTCGCATGTTCACATTGAACAGGATCACTCCATGAAGGTCACCTTGAACTCCACGCGGCGGTTCTTGGCGCGGCCAGCGGCCGTCTTATTGTCATCCACAGGCATGGTCTCGCCATGGCCGGCAGAGGTCACACGGGCAGCAGAAACGCCTTTGTCCTCTAAGTATTTCTCCACGGCGGCAGCGCGCTGCTCGGAGAGGGTCTGGTTCTTCGCATCATCGCCCTGGTCATCCGTGTGTCCATGGACCTCCAGGTTGTACGTGGGGTTCTCTTTCATCACGGTCACCACTTGATCGAGGATGGGGTAACTCACCTTTTTGATGGTGCTCTTGCCGGTCTCGAACTGAATGCCAGTGAGGGCCTTCTCGAAGAGCTTCTTGGTCTTCTCGTTGATCTCAGGACAACCCTTCATGCTGGCCACGCCAGGAACGGTGGGGCACTTGTCCAGGTTGTCGCTGATGCCGTCGCCATCACTGTCGGGGCAACCTTGCTTGTCAGCAGGACCGGCGAGGTTCGGGCAGGCGTCCATCTTATCGGCCACTCCATCGCCGTCAGCGTCAGGGCAACCACCCAGGTTGGCAAGGCCTTTCTCTTGTGGGCACTTGTCATCCTTATCGGGGATGCCATCACCGTCCACATCGGGTTCGGGATGCACCGAGAGGCTCACGCCGTCGATGTAGTAATACGCGCGCTGGTTGTCGGCACCCACCACAGCCTTGGTCTTTTCCATACCTGCAGCAGGGAATGCGCCGATAACGATGAACTTCTCCGTGCCGTCGGCCACGAAGGAGCCCTTCACCTCGGTCCAGTTCTCCTTGTCGCTCACAACGGTCTTGGACACCACTTGGGCCTTCTCGTCGATCAGGTGGCGGTGGTTGTAGCCGAGCGCCACAGGCGAGCAATAGGCGCCGATGCCGGAAACGGCACGGTCGCTGTTCGACGCCAGTTTCACCTTCAGAACGATGTCATACTCCTGACCGGCGACCAAGGCGGAGCTCAGTTCGCTCTGCATGTACTCGCTGTAGTTCTGGTAGGCCGGGCGGAACGGACCTTCGTTGTGGTCCAGGACGCGCTTCCAATTCTTGCGCTGGTCGTCCTTGTAGGCAACGAAGCCTGCGTAGTACTTGCCCTCTGCAGCAGAGGCGCCACTGCCCAGTTCGTTCTCCGGAATGCCCACGGTAGTGCCTTTGGCCACATCCGTGAACACATCGCAGGAGCCGCTGTTGGCGTTCGACCATCCCGTGGCACGGTCCAGCTGGTCCCACGTGGTCACCGGGGTGGTGAATTCCTCGAAGCCGGGGTTCTTCACGAGGTTCGGGCCTGCCGATTGGGCCATAAGCCCGGCAGCCGCTACCGAACCCAAGCACGCGAAGGCGTAGCGTATGATCATGTTCGTTCGTTTGGTTTGTTCTTGGTAAGGGACGAGGATGCATGGTCCAAGTCACGATGCGAAGATAGGTTTTGTGTTCTTCGCGGTTATGAACAATTCCTCCGCGATCGAACAGCCGATCGTTACCTCGGTCACTGTTCCGAAGTGACCAGTTTCAGGTCCAACTGGTCCAAGTAGTAGTAAGCATACTGATTGTCAGGCCCTTCAATGATCCGCTTCGTGTCGAAGCCGACGTATGGGAACACCCCGATGATCAGATACGCTTCCCCCCCATCGGCTTCAAAGCTGTCCTTGACGGTGGTCCACGTTCCGCGCTCAAGCACAATGTCCTCTGTAGCTACCTGGGCCTTTTCCTGTAGGAAGCGCCTGTGCTCGCCGCGCAATGGAACTGGCGAAAAATAGGCGCCGATCCCCGAGACCGCGCGATCACTGTTCCCCGATAAGGCCACCTGCATGCTGAACGTGTAGTTCTTTCCTGCCTCCAAAGGCTTCTCCAACGGGATCATCAAATACTCGGAGTATGCGCTCCAGCCCTTCGTGAAGGGGTCCTCAGCGCCTCCATCCCAATTCCTGCGCATATCATCCTTCCAAGCGAAAAAACCCGCGCATCGTGAACCGTCGGTCGGTTGGATGCTGCCGTAATCGTTCAGGGGAAGTCCAACGGTCTTGAACGAGGCCGTGCTGTCGAACACCTCCGAAAGCCCAAGGGTAACGTTCGTCCAACCTTCGGCCACCTTCAACTGATCGTAGGTGTAAGGCTTGTCGGTGACCACCTCGAAGCTCCCGTTCGGGACCAAGTTGGCGGCAGGGGTTTGGGCGAATGCGTGCTGTAACAGCAGATAGGAAGCGACCAGGAGAGCGGACTTCACCATGCGGACCGGTTGTATTCGGCCGCCGAAGGTAGGCGAGCTAGGGCTTCAGCTTGTTGGCAAAGGCCTTGCGGAACTTCTCCACCTTCGGTCGGATCACGTACTGGCAATAGCCCTGGTCGGGGTTCTGCGCGTAATACTCCTGGTGGTAGTTCTCCGCCGCGTAGAAAGTTGGCAGTGGGGAGATCTCGGTGACAATGGGCTTGTTGAAGGCACCGCTCTTGTCCAGCTCGGCCTTGTAGTGCTCGGCGGTCCGCTGTTGCTCCACGTTGTGGTAGAAGATCACCGAGCGATACTGGGTTCCAACATCCGCACCTTGGCTGTTGAGCGTCGTAGGGTCGTGCGTCTGCCAGAAGACCTCCAATAGCTCGTCGAAGGTCACCACCTTCGGGTCGTAGATGATACGAGCCACCTCGGCATGGCCGGTCGTTCCGGTACACACCTGCTTGTACGTCGGGTCGACCACCGTTCCCCCAGCGTAGCCGGAGACCACCTTGCTCACGCCCTTCATCTCGCTGAACACGGCCTCCACACACCAGAAGCAACCAGCGCCGAAGGTGGCGGTATCCGATCCTGGGGTCGAGGCTTGTACTTCGTTGTCCATGGTACGTTCGTTCTTGGGTGTGGTGTTCGGTGGTGCCTCGCACGCCACAAAGGTGAGCGCACTGGACAGGAGCGAAATGGGAATGAGCATGACGACTGGTCGTTGGATCATTGTGCGATGAACAACGCTTGAGCCCACTTCTTGTGCGATGTCCCGTGTTATCATCTGTTAACCACCGCGCCGAAAATGCAAGGCCCCGATGTTCCGGGGCCTTTGAGCGGGAAACGGGATTCGAACCCGCGACCCTCAGCTTGGGAAGCTGATGCTCTACCAACTGAGCTACTCCCGCTTGAGGGTGCGAAAATAGGACTTGGCGCGAGGCCTGGTCTTCCTTCGACCCTGAAGGGCTTAACCTATATTTGATCAGGCCTTAACACCCTCCCTTCACACCCCCTATTCCTTTGCAGCGAACTATGGACGAACTGATGGCGGGAGGAATGATACAGAAGGTGTTGCTGGTGGACGATGAGCCGGACATCCTTGAGCTGCTTCGTTACAATCTGGAGCGCGAAGGCCTGAAGGTGCTCGTGGCGAACAACGGCAAAGATGCCGTGAAGATCGCGAAGACAGAGCGACCGGACCTCGTTGTGCTCGACATCATGATGCCCGGCATGGACGGCGTGGAGGTATGCACCACCTTGCGAGCCCTGCCCGAGTTCAAGCACACGCTGATCACCTTCCTTACCGCCCGCGGCGAGGACTACAGCCAGATCGCAGGCTTTGATGCCGGTGCCGATGACTACATTACCAAGCCCGTAAGGCCAAAGGTGTTCGTGAGCAAGGTCAAGGCCCTGCTGAAGCGTTCCACCGGCGAACGCTCCGAGACCCAGATCCTGGAATCCAACGGTATCAAGATCGACCTTGAGCGCGTGCTCGTCTACAAGGGCAAGGAGGAGATCCAGTTGCCCAAGAAGGAGTTCGAACTGTTGGTGTTGTTGATGAGCAAGCCCGGCAAGGTCTTCAAGCGTGACGAGATCTACTCCCACATCTGGGGAAGCGATCTGTTCGTTGGTGAACGCACCATCGACGTGCACATCCGCAAGCTCCGCGAGAAGATCGGGGATGAGCGAATCAAGACCGTAAAGGGCATCGGCTACAAGTACGACGCCTGATCGTTCCCTGAACCTCTTATCTTTGCGGCCCGCTCGCCGAAAGGCCTGCGGACCCGATTCGGGGTGTGGCTCAGCCCGGTAGAGCGCTACGTTCGGGACGTAGAGGCCGGAGGTTCGAATCCTCTCACCCCGACCAGACCTAGCCCTGGTGACGAAGTCACCGGGGCTTTTTCATGCCGGCCGAGCCAAGCGCAGCTTGAGCGAGGACGGGCGTGAAGACGCCGACGATGCGCAGCAGCGTCCTGGGCTTGCGTATGAAGCCCCCCTTAGGAAAGGCCGTTCTCGGCCAATCCTCTCACCCCGACCAGACCTAGCCCTGGTGACGAAGTCACCGGGGCTTTTTCATGCTGTCCGAGCCAAGCGCAGCTTGAGCAAGACGGGCGTGAACAGGCCCGACCGAAGAGAGGGCGATCCTTGATGGCCTTGAGCTAGGGCGACAGTAGCCCCCCCGAGCGAGGCGAGCTGGGCTTCGATCGGAGCCCCTAAGGCAGCTGACCGCACTTCCTCTGCCAGGAACGACCGTTCACCAGCCGGAATGCCCCTTCGGTCCGATCGGCAGGGTTCGGAGGCATCCTTCCCTCCTGTTGACACGTCTATTGAACAGGAACCATGTCACGCGCCTACAAAATAGCCTTGATCCTCAAGAGCCGGAACAGCCTTCCGGTGTACAAGGACCTGAGCAAGTTGAGCGACCGTGAGCTGGACGAACAGGTGAGCGCGATCGTGAGACGGATGCGGGCCAACGAGGCCCATGTGATCGCACGCATGGTGTTGCGGCAGCCCACGTTCAGCATGAACTGAGAGCTGGCCAGGCCTTCTGCGGTGATCCACCGCCTCTTGTTGGTGAGCACTTCGATGAGCAACGCGCTACCATTGGCTGATGCGGATATATTTGCCGCACGATACATAACGCCATGGCAGACCACCACCACGAAGGGCATTTCCCTGAAGAAGCTGAACAGAACGAGATCGGTGCGCCGGTCGTCTTTGCCCTCTGCTGCTTCGCTGCCGTGATCCTGTTGATCTGGGCTGGCTGCTAGAAGCCCTTCTTAGTCCGGTTTCGCGTCCCCGGACCGTTCCAAGTATTCGTCCCTTCGCACGAGGGTGAACCAGTTCTCGCTGAGCTCCAAGTACCCGTGCTCGAAGCAGAACACGTAAGTGTTGCCTGCTTTGGTGCGGTAGATGTTGGTGTGGTACATGAAGTTGTAGCCGCGCTCGACCAGCTTGTCCCGGTGCACTTTTTTCGTGCCTTCCCGCCCGTCGTTCAGTTCGCTCAACACCCTGCGGTTCCTCTTCAGGATGTTCACCACGTTGCGCACGTAGTTGATCGGCGCGTTGTTGGCGTGATAATGATAGATGTTGCGGCAAGCATCCGAGCAGAACTTCTTGTCGGTGCGCCCTTTGATCGGCTCGCCGCACTCCAGGCATAACTTCTCGGCGATGGCTACGGGCATGGCGGAATTCCGGTCTGGTGAAGTGCCAATGTAGAAAACGACGCCGAACCGTTGTAGCGGGCGCGCTTCGTGCCCATCTTGGAACTTCCTATGCTGACGGGTAGTTCGTCAAGACCATGGTCCCTCTGCTCTCATTCAGCCCCCGTGGCATCCACTGCGCGCAGGCCGATGTGTACATCGACCCCTGGCGAAGCGTGGATAAGGCCCTGATCACTCATGCCCACAGCGATCATGCCCGTCGGGGACATGGGCACTACCTGTGCAGCCCAGTGACCAAGCCCTTGTTGCAGGCACGCCTCGGCGAAGATCTACGCATTGATACGCTTGACCGCGGCGGGTCCGTGACGATCAATGGGGTCCAGTTCAGCTTTCATCCCGCAGGTCACATTCCAGGAAGCGTTCAGGTCCGCGTTGAGCACAAGGGCGAGGTCTGCGTGGCCACAGGCGACCATAAGCGAGCGGCGGACGGGGTGAGCGACGCCTATGAACCGGTGAAATGCGACACCTTCATCACCGAATGCACCTTCGGGCTCCCCATCTACCGCTGGCCTGAACCGGAACAGGTCTTCGCAGAGATGAACGCCTGGTGGCGACAGAACGCTGTGAACAACATATGCAGCATCATCAGTGCCTACAGCTTGGGCAAAGCTCAACGGGTGCTCAAGGGTGTGGATCCCAGCATCGGCCCCATCCTGGTGCATGGTGCTGTGGCGAACATGAACACCGTGCTGGAGGCGGCCGGGCTTCAACTTCCTGCGTGGGAGCTGATCACCAAGGACACACCGAAGGAGCGCTTCCGGCATGCGCTGGTGATCACTCCGGGTAGCGCCATTGGTACACCCTGGACAGGTAAGATGAAACCCTATGCCACCGCGATGGCCAGTGGTTGGATGCAGTTGCGCGGTTGGCGGCGAAGGGGAAACATCGACAAGGGTTTCGTGCTCAGCGATCATGCCGATTGGGATGCGCTCCTGCTGGCCGTGAAGGAAACGGGGGCCGAACGCATCATCGCTACACATGGTTATACGGAGGTGTTCAGTCAGTACCTGCGAAGTGTCGGGTATGACGCAACGGCGGAAAGCACCGAATTCTCTGGTGATGGTGGCGCGGAACCAGGCACCGACGTCGTGGATGGCGGTCGCATCGCAGATCCACCTCCAACTTCGCCCGAAGTCCTATGAAACGGGCCGCGCAGCTTTTTGAGGAACTCGACGCCACTTCCGGCACTAACGCCAAGGTCGATGCGCTGGCGCGCTATTTCAGTGAGGCTACTGATGCGGACAAGCTGTGGACCATCGCTCTGCTCAGTGGTCGGCGTCCTAAGCGTCCTGTCACAAGTACGCAGCTGCGGCAATGGGCCGCCGAAGTAAGCGGCATTCCCGATTGGCTGTTCGAGGCCAGCTATCATGTGGTCGGTGACTTCGCGGAGACCGTAACTCACATTGCCAAGTTGGAGCAACCCATCACGCAAAGCCTCACCGAATGGGTGCATTACGTGGAGGGGCTGAAACTGCTCACCGAGCCGGAGAAGTCTCACCGCGTGAAGGCCGCTTGGGCGGGTCTTGCGAACATGGAGCTCTTCGTCTTCAACAAGATCATCACAGGCGGATTCCGGATCGGGGTCAGCCAGAAGATCATGGTGAAGGGCCTGAGCAAGGCCACCGGACTGGAGGAGGACGCTATCGCGCACCGCCTTATGGGCGACTGGAGCCCGCACACCACCACCTTTCATGACCTGCTCTTCGCGGAGAACGCGGCGGATCAGGCTTCTCGCCCCTACCCCTTCTACCTCGCCTATGGGCTTGAAGGAGAGGAAGGACGTGCCGCCGGTGCGGGACTGCCGGAGCTCTTGCCACTGGGCGACCCGCAGGACTGGCAGGCAGAGCACAAGTGGGACGGTATCCGTGGACAACTGATCGTACGAGGACATCAGCACTATGTCTGGAGCCGCGGGGAGGAACTGGTGACCGACAAGTACCCCGAATTCCAAGCGTTGCGCGAGGTGCTGCCACAGGGCACGGCGCTCGATGGCGAGATCCTCGCGTGGAAGGAAGGCACCCCGCTCCCCTTTGCGGAGATGCAGAAACGCATCGGGCGCAAGTCGGTCGGAAAGAAGATCCTTGCGGACGTGCCGGTGGTCTTCATGGCGTATGACCTGCTCGAAAACAAAGGAGGTCGACATCCGGCAAAGTCCCTTGGTTGAGCGACGGGAGCTCTTGGAGAAGTTGGTGCTCGAAGCCGGGCATCCCGCGTTGCTCCTTTCCTCCAAGCTCGCCTTCACCTCTTGGCAGGACATCGTTCAACACCGTGAACATGCCCGAACGACGAGCATTGAAGGATTGATGCTCAAGCGCCGCTCGAGCACTTACGAGGTAGGCCGTAAGCGTGGAGATTGGTGGAAGTGGAAGGTGGACCCATTGACCATCGATGCGGTCCTCACTTTCAGCATGCAAGGTCATGGCCGCAGAGCCGACCTCTACACGGATCACACCTTCGGGCTTTGGCAGGACGACAAGCTCGTCACCTTCGCCAAGGCTTACAGCGGCCTTACTGATGCGGAAATGAAGGAGGTGGACGCCTTTGTGAAGAAGAACACGGTCGAACGCTTTGGTCCGGTGCGACAGGTGGAACCGCAATTGGTCTTCGAGATCGCGTTCGAAGGCATCAGCTCCAGCAGCCGACATAAGAGCGGTGTGGCCGTTCGCTTCCCGCGTATTGTGCGTTGGCGAAGGGACAAGAATGCGTCCGAAGCGAACACCTTGGACGACCTGAAGGCCTTGATCAGCTGATCGAACACGAACTTTCCATCGAACTTCCACCACCTTCGCTTGTTCCACCCACCATGAAACCAATACTCTACTTCACGCTGTTCCTGGCCCTTCTCTCCTACCGGAGCCTTCATGCGCAGACCAACGAGACCATGCTGCACGATGGCTTGACGCGGGACTACATCCTGTATGTGCCGACGACCTATCAGGTCGGCCAGAGCGTGCCGCTGGTCTTTGTGCTGCACGGATTCACCCAGAGCGCCCAGACGATCATGGACGTGACCGAGTTCAACGCTGTAGCGGAGTCGAACAACTTCATCGTGGCCTACCCGAACGGCGTTGGCAACGCATGGAACACGAACTCCGGTTTTCCAGGTGGGAGCTCGGCGGACGACATAGGGTTCATCGATGCGCTGGCTGATAGTCTTTCCGCGGAGTTCGGCATCGACACAACGCGCATCTACTCCTGCGGCTTCTCGGCGGGCGGTTTCCTTAGCCACCGTCTGGCATGCGAGAGCCCCCGCTGTTTCGCGGCCATCGCCTCCGTGAGCGGCACCATGAGCAACAACGCTTCCGATGACTGCGCACCGCAGCATTCCACCCCGGTCATGCAGATCCACGGTACTTCGGACATCATCGTCAGCTACAACGGCAGCATCTTCAGCGGCATCGGTGTAAGCGATGTGATCGCGCAATGGAGCGGGCTTCTGAACTGCCCAACCACACCTGTAATTACCGCTCTTCCTGATATTGATACGGGCGATGGCAGCACGGTCGAGAAGCAGGGGTATACACCATGCGATGGAAGTAGCGAAGTGGTGCTTCTGAAGGTGAACGGCGGAGGACACCAATGGCCGGGCAGTAGTGCCGTATTAGGCGGCATCGGCAACACCAATCAGGACATTGATGCGAGCCAGGAGATCTGGAGCTTCTTCCAGAACTTCAGTTGCGGGCAGCTTGCGACGAGCATGACGGCTCCGAGCGCCCTATCGTTACAGGCCTGGCCGAATCCTTGTGCCGGGCTGCTCCAGATTGAAGGCTTGAACATTTCAACGTCTTATGAGCTGCTGGACGCCACAGGGCGTTCGGTGCGTTCCGGCTCGTTCACGGCACGTACAGCCGCGATCGATATGGGGGCGCTGGACACCGGCAGTTATGTGATCCGGCTCCTGGACGGCAGCGGCCGCTTTTTCCGGGTGGTGAAGGACTGACCACCGCTTCTTCGGAACGCCATGGCTGGTCGATCAGTGTCCGCCGTTGAACACTGGTTCAAGGAACATGGCTGGAGGGCGCAGCCCTTCCAACGCGAGGTCTGGGCGCACATGGCCGCCGGGCACAGCGGACTGTTGAACGCGCCAACGGGTTCAGGAAAGACCTATGCCGTCTGGGGGGGCGTGGTGAACGCTGAACGATCGCATC
Organism: Flavobacteriales bacterium; assembly: GCA_016721825.1. Classification (GTDB taxonomy): domain Bacteria; phylum Bacteroidota; class Bacteroidia; order Flavobacteriales_F; family PHOS-HE28; genus PHOS-HE28. The sequence goes on along the minus strand of JADKHI010000002.1, from coordinate 380,381 downwards.
CCCGGAAGGTCAGCGGTCTGCGGGCCATATGGATCACGCCGCTCAGGGCCTTGGCAGGTGAGATCGCGGACAGCGCCCAACGCATGTGTGACGGTGCCGGACTCGGCTGGAAGGTCGGCGTCCGCACCGGGGATACGAGCACCAAGGAACGTGCAGCCCAGAAGAAAAGCCTTCCTCAGTTGCTCGTGACCACGCCCGAAAGCCTGCATGTGCTCCTGGCCACGAAGGGTTACGCCGAGCAGTTCAAGCAGCTGGACTGGTTCATTGCCGATGAATGGCATGAACTGCTGGGCAGCAAGCGCGGCGTGCAAGTGGAATTGGCCTTGAGCCGACTGAAAGCCCTACGACCGGATCTTGGTATCTGGGGCATTAGCGCGACGATCGGAAACCTTGAGGAGGCGATGGCGGTCCTTCACGGCTCCGACCTCTTGGATAGCACCAGTACCGTCGACCAGCAGCATCGACCTGTGCCCGTGCTTGTGCGTTCCAATGTGAAGAGACCGATCGAGGTCCGCAGCATCATTCCCGAGAAGGTCGAACACTATCCTTGGGCCGGACACCTGGGACTGAAGCTGGCGCACCGGCTGTTGCCCATCATCGAACAGAGCACAAGCACGCTGATCTTCACCAACACCCGGGCACAGAGCGAGATCTGGTATCACCACTTGCTGGACATCGCACCCGAGCTGGCGGGTACGATCGCCCTGCACCATGGTTCATTGGACCGCAAGGTGCGCGAATGGGTGGAACAGGCCTTGGACGCGGGCAAGCTGAAAGCCGTGGTGTGCACCAGCAGCCTCGATCTGGGCGTGGACTTCCGGCCGGTGGAGAGCGTGGTGCAAGTAGGCGGACCCAAAGGCGTAGCGCGCTTCGTGCAACGTGCCGGTCGCAGTGGACACCGTCCCGACGCTACCAGCCGCATCTGGTTCCTGCCCACCCATGCCCTGGAACTGGTGGAGGCCGCAGCGCTCCGACAAGCCGCTATCGAAGGCAGCATCGAGGCGCGCCAACCCTTGTTCCGTTGCTTCGATGTGCTCGTGCAATATCTCGTGACCCTGGCGGTGAGCAATGGCTTCTCTCCTTCCGAAGTGTACGGCGAGGTGCGATCCACCTGGTGTTTCAAGGACATCACGCCAGAGGAATGGGACTGGCTGCTCACCTTCATCACCAGCGGTGGAACAAGCCTTCTGGCCTACGAGGAGTTCCGCAAGGCGGTGGTGGATGAGGATGGGCTGGTCCGCGTCCACGACAAGCGGATCGCTCTGCGGCACAAGCTCAGCATCGGCACGATCGTGAGCGACAGCAGCTTCGCGGTGAAATTCGTGAGCGGAGGTCGTATCGGGACCGTGGAAGAGTGGTTCATCAACCAGCTCAAGCCCGGTGATGTCTTCTGGTTCGCCGGGCGCTCATTGGAACTGGTGCGGGTGAAGGACCTTGTGGCGCAGGTGCGCAAGAGCCGCGAGCAAAAAGGCAAGATCCCCAGCTGGCAGGGAGGAAGAATGCCGTTGACCAGCTACATGGCGAAGATCTTGCGCGAGCAGCTGACCACCGATCGTCCGGGCGTCGAGATGACCGCTGTGACCCCGATCCTGGAGCGACAACGGGAGACGAGCATCGTACCAGGCCCAGATGATCTGCTGATCGAGCGCTTCACCAGTCGGGAAGGACATCACATCGTGGTCTATCCCTTCGAAGGCCGCTTCGTGAACGAGGCCCTCGGCTCCCTCCTCGCTTTCCGCATGAGCCTGCTGAAGCCCATCACCTTCAGCATCGCCATGAACGACTACGGCTTCGAGCTGCTGAGCGACCAGCCCATTCCGATCGAAGAGGCCTTGGATAACGACCTCTTCAGCCCGCAGGACCTGTTGAGCGACCTGCAGCGCAGCATGAACGCCACCGAGATGGCCCGGCGGAAGTTCCGCGACATCGCCAGCATTGCAGGGCTCGTCTTCAAAGGCATGCCCGGGCGACCGCTGAAGGAACGTCATATGCGCGCCAACAGCGGCCTCTTCTTCGATGTGTTCCGTGATCACGAACCGGAGCATCTCCTCTTGCGGCAGGCTTACGACGAGGCATTCGATGTGCAGATGGAACTGCCAAGGCTGCGCGAAGCGCTGCTCCGCATACAGGCCCAGCGTAAGGTGCTCAAAGACCCCGGCAAGTTCACGCCCTTCGCCTTCCCCATCATTGTGGATAGGCTGCGCGAAAAGCTCAGCAGCGAGCAATTGGAGGATAGGATCAGGAAGATGACGGAGCGGTTGGAGAAGAACTGAGAGGTCCATCTCCGATCCACGCGATCCGCTAGCTGATGAAATAGGAACTTCGTCCAGGCGTTCCATCTCTGGCCGCCACCATGAAACGTATGCTTCGCTGGGTCCTGTTCCTTCTGGTCATTTCGGTCATGGGCTGCGAGGAACGCGAGGTCACCGTCATCCCGTCCGTCTTCCGCTGGCGCAATGGCCACGGATTGGCCGGAGAAGAGCACCAGGCCATGGAGCGCAACGGGGTTCAACGCGTCTACTTCAAGCTGCTGGACATCGGCTGGAACCCCGCCAACGGAGCGCATCCGGTATCTTCCGTGGCCGTGCCGTACGAGTGGCGCGACTACTCTCGTGAGGGCGGGCCTTGGACGGACAAGGTGGAGTTCGTGCCGTGCATCTACATCACCAACACCACCTTCGAGAAGCTGGACGCGCCAGGGACCGACGAGCTGGTCCACAACCTGTTACGCAAGCTGCGGAAGGAGTGCCCTGCGAAGCTCCACGGCGTGATGTTGGACTGCGACTGGACGCCAGGCACCAAGGACCGCTTCTTCCAGCTCACTAGGTGCATGAACGATAGCCTGGAAGTGCCGGTGATCGCGACGATCCGTTTGCATCAATACGCCGACCCCACCAAGACCGGCGTTCCACCCGCTGACCGAGGCATGCTGATGGTCTACAACGTGGGGCGCTTGCAGGAACGCGGCGATGTGAACTCGATCTTCGATGAGGCCACCGCGACGCCCTACTTCGCCAATGCCAAGCCCTATCCCCTTCCGCTCGACCTGGCGTTGCCGGCCTTCTCCTGGGGAGCCCAGTTCCGCAAGGGCCGCTTCCAAGGGATCTTACAGGAAGAACAGGTGGACGAAGCATTGCGTCGTGGCCTTCTGCACGACCCGAAGGATGGGTTGATGCAGGTGATCGTGGAGGATAACGAGAACCTGCCGGAGCTGCACCTCGGTGATGAAGTGCGTGTGGAGCGTATCACGCCGGAGCAGATCACTCAAGCCGTCCAGCTGGCCCGCCATGCAGTGAACACTGACACCGTCGCCATCGCCTTCTTCGAAGTCGGTGCACGTTCTTTTCAGGAACTGGACACCGTGTTCTTGGCCGGAACCTATGGGTCATTCGGCGCTGTGCGTGGTTCCTCCTTGCAGGGCGAACACTTGTCCGCACCGCATGAGGAGGTGATCGATATGCCGGAGATCATAGCTGTGGATACCGTCGCAATGCCAGCCAAGCCATGAAGCGCATAACTCTTCTTCTCCTCGCCGTTGCCGGTTCGTTGGTGTACGAACCCTTGAACGGCTGCGGCCCCGGCTTCATGAGCGAGGACTACCGTTTCTGGTTGTTACAACCCGAACTGGCCGAATCACGCTCGCTTCACTCGTTCTATTTCACCACGGACCACATCTACGAGACGGACGACCAGGAACTGTTGGAGATTGGCTATCAGCTCAACATCGCGGAATGGAAAGTTGTGGTCGGCAATAAGGTTCCCGAGGAAGCGATCAGCACGATACTCTACGGCACCACCCCCTCGGACTTCTGGTTGAATGAACAGGAACTCTTCGCAAGCAATGCCTTCCTGAAGCGGTTGACCGAACTGAAGGGTGGTTGGCCCGAGTTCATACGCTATGCCAAGACCTGCGAGCAACTTGCTAACCAAGGGGATCCGTGGGGCTTTGCTGAGCACGACAGCGTGGGAATTCGCCGAGCATGGACCGATGGAACAGCCTTGCTGAAGCGTGCCACCGATCCAGTATTGAAAGCCCGCGTGGCTTACCAGCTGGTCCGCATTGCACACTATGGTGGGTTGCCTTTGCAGGATGCGGAACAGGTGTTCGATGCGCACCTGGCACCCTTACGCGGCAAGACGTGGTTGGAGCCTTCTGCCGCCTTCTATCTCGCGAGCATGCAGCCGAACCCGGCGCGTGACCTGGCCTACGCCGATCTGCTGGATCGGGCACTGGACAAGCGATCGCGGATGGTGAACTTGTTCGTGAGCGGTGAAGTGGAAACGTACCTGTCGATGGCCACGAGCGATAAGCAGCGCGCTTCCCTCGTAGTGATGCGGGACCTGCAACACCCCGGCCGCGCCTTGGAGGATCTGGAACGTATCGCCAACTGGGATCCGACCAACCCGCACCTGCCCCTGCTGCTGAGCCGTGAAGTGAACAAGCTGGAGGATTGGCTGCTGACGCCGGATCTCACGGACATGGGCGCGGCGATCCGTCAATGGTCCGATGGAGAGGATGGTGTATCCGCTTCCGATATACGCAAAGCCGACCTCGACTACCTCCACCAAGTGAAGCGCTTCATTTCGCGTGTGACCGTACACGCTGCGCCGAAGGACCAAGCCTTGATGCTTCTGCTGAACGGACACATGAGCTTCATCTGTGGTGACCTCGATGAAGCGCGAACCCTCCTCGGCCAGGTCCAACGGTCGGCGAACAGTTCCGCCACGGTACGCGCTCAGGCTCGCATGGACCTGATCCTCTGCGGTGTCATGGATTCGAAGCAGCTTACGGATGCTACCCGGAACGATGTCCTGGCCTTGGTGGAACTGGTGAACACCGCACCGGAGCTACAGCGTCGGCGGTCCGTGATACTGGACCAACTGCACCTCTACCTTGGTAAGAAGCTCATCGAACGTGGCGAATTGGCGGAAGGTGCGTTCCTACTGGCAAGGTCCGAGCGGCTATACGGCACCATCATGGGTTGGTGGGGCACGAACGCTCGGATCGTGGTGTTTGAGAAGGCCACGCCAACAGACTATGACCGCATGATCGCGCTGCTCGATAAGCCGGACAAGAGCCCTTTCGAGCGCTACCTGACCGCGACCGACGACCGACCTGCTGACTGGGAGTCCACAGAGCAGGTGTTCAAGCAAACCGAATTCTCTCGCGAGAAACTGCTCGACTACAAGGCTACTTGGTATCTGCGGGAGGATAGCCTTGAAGCAGCGGCCACTGTGTTCCGCCAGATCCCCGATAGCTTCTGGCAAGAGCACCCGTATGCAATGTTCGCGGAGGATGACCCCTTTGTGGTGAACATCGAAGACCCGCACAACTACAACAACGAGGACAGCGTGCGTTATACCAAGCGCACCATCGTGGAGCGCATGATCGCCTTGAAGCGCGAGGCGGAACGAAATCCGAAGAAGCGCGCCCTGAATCACTATCTGCTCGGCAACGCAGCGTACAGCATGAGCTGGCACGGTAAGTACTGGATCATGTCGCGCATCGGTTGGAGCATGTGGGAAATGAGCGATTGGCGTGATCGCGAAGTGAGCGGACCCGGTGATGCGGACTATTTCGGGTGTCAACGGGCCCAGCGGTATTACGAGCTGGCGTTGGAGGAGGCGAAGGATCCCATCCTGAAAGCCATGGCCTGTCGCATGGCATGGGAGTGCCAGAAGAACTGGTGGTCCTTCGCCGGAGAGGGTGGTATGGACGAGGCGGAGAACCCCTTCGTTCGCTCCTTGGACGACGCGAAGAGCAGGGAGAGCTACGCCGCCATTGAGGACTGTTCAGGGTATGCGGCCTTCGTAGCGCGGTTCCGGTGATCACGGCCATCCGATCTGCTTAGGCGCTTGCCCTGCGCGGGCACACAGCCCTACCTTGGGCACATGCTCACTGCGGAGATCGATGTGGTTGGGGAGAAGCTGTTGTTGAGCCCCTACAAGGCGCTGTACTGGCCACGGAAACGTTGGCTCATGGTGAGTGATGCGCACTTGGGCAAAGCGGCCCACTTTCGGAAGGCCGGACTTCCCCTGCCGGATGTGCACGATGATGTGTTGCTGGACCGCCTCAGTTGGCTGATGAACGAGTATGGCGCGGAACGCCTCGTTGTGCTCGGCGACCTCTTCCACAGTGCCTATAACAGCAGCTGGGACCTCTTCACCCTCTGGATGTTCCGACAGCGCTTCGAGGTACACCTGGTCCTTGGGAACCATGATGTGCTCGCCGACCGCCGCTATCTGGACGCCGGCCTGAAGCTGCACGATGAGATCCTGCTCGAGGGCCCCTTCGCCCTGGCCCACGAGCCCCGGTCCGTCAAGGATCACTACACCTTGAGCGGCCATATCCATCCAGGCGTTGTCCTGAGCGGACTTGGTAAGCAGCACCTACGGCTGCCCTGCTTCTGGTTCGCCCCGGAACAGGCCGTGCTTCCGGCTTTCGGCACCGCCACAGGCCTGTTCGTGATCGAACCGGCCTCCACGGACCGCTGTTTCGCTGTGACCGAGCGCTCGGTGGTGGACGTGAGCGGCATCCATGGTGAGCAGCGCACACAGCGGGGCAACCGTCAATGAAAAAAGCCCTCCGCCGGGTGGCGAAGGGCCTTTCGAGATCCTTGTAAGGCTTAGTTCGCTTCGTCAGCGCCCGCTTCAGCAGGAGCTTCGGCGGCTGGAGCACCATCCTTGATGCTCGTGTGGCGTGCGAAACGCTTCTTGAACTTGTCCACGCGGCCAGCCGTGTCGATCAGCATCATCTTGCCCGTGTAGAAGGGGTGTGACGTGTTGCTGATGTCCAGCTTGATGAGGGGGTACTCGTTCCCGTCCTCGTAGGTCACCATATCCTTGGTGTTCGCACAGCTCTTGCCGAGGAACATGGTCTCGTTGCTCATGTCCTTGAACACCACGGTGCGGTAGTTCTCGGGGTGAATGCCCTTTTTCATGTCTTGACGCTTTCGGGCCGCGAAGATAGATGATCCATTGAGAATTGAAAGCCTTCCAAGGCAATGATCCTTCCTCCGCCAACGTACCAAACAGCCGGAACCCCATCTTTGCGCGCTTTGCACACCCTCCGCCTACCCCTCCTCCTGCTCATCCTGCTCGCCCTTTCCGTGGGATGCCGCAAGGACCTGCAGTTCACGGACGACTCCGGGGTGACCTTGGAATTCAGCGAGGATTCAGTGCTCTTCGACACCATCTTCACCACCGTCGGCTCGGTCACCAAGCGCTTTGTGGCCCGCAACACCGGCGATATGGCCGTAAAGGTCGATGTCGCGCTGGAAGGTGGCAGTCCCTCCCCCTTCCGCATCAACGTGGACGGTGCCTCGGGCATCAGCTTCACCGATGTGGAGATCCTCGGGGGCGACAGCATCTTCATCTTCGTAGAAGCCACCTTAGGGCCGGGGGGAAGCGATGACCCCTTCATCATCGAGGATCATATCCTGTTCAACACCAACGGTAACGACCAGGAAGTGCTGTTGACCGCCTGGGGCCAGGACGCGCACTTCTTCTATCCTGACGCTGGTGGCGGGGGCTTGCCGAAGTATAGCATCATTGCCGGTGAGGATGATGACGGCAACGTGATCTGCGAAACGGTCACCTGGCCGAACGACAAGCCCTACGTGATCTACGGCTATGGCGTGGTGGACTCGTGCAGCACCCTGATCATCGACCCTGGCGTGCGGGTGTACGTGCATGGCGGCGGCGGTCTGTGGATCTACCGGTTCGGACGGATCCAGGCCTTGGGCCAGCCTGATGACCGCATCGCCTTCCAGGGCGACCGTTTGGAGCCGCAGTACCAGGACGTGCCCGGCCAATGGGAACGCATCTGGATCAACGACGGTGCGGCCGGCCAGGACAACGAGTTCCGCAACTGTGACATCCGCAACGCGCTTGTAGGCATCCAGTGCGAGAACTTCCCCTACTACCCGAATGCCGCTACCAGCGAGGCCAAGCTGATCTTGGACAAGGTGAGCATCCGGGGCTGTTCCGCTGCCGGGCTATTGAGCCGCAACTACCGGGTGACAGCCACCAACACCCTGTTCGCCGATTGTGGTCAGTACAGCGTGGCACTCACCGGCGGTGGGCAGTACGACTTCAACTTCATCACCGTAGCGAACTACTGGAACGTGTCAGGTGCCATCCGCAACAGCCCGGCATTCGTGATGACGAACACCTACGAGGACCTGATCAACAGCGTGCTGCAGGTGCGCGAGATCTTCACCAGTTCGTTCCGGAACATGATCGTGGAGGGAGGAAATACCAACGAGTTCCTCATCGAACTGGACCCGGGAAATGCGGCTGACTACACGTTCCGTAACTGCATCCTACGCACTGACCAGCCCACCAACGACACCGTGCCTTTCCCAGACCAGTTGACCATCTGGCGGAACCAAAACCCCGGCTTTACGGATGTTGGCGCAGCCGACTTCCACTTGGGCAGCGTCAACGCTTTCGCTGTGGACAAGGGCTTTGCCGGAACGGGCGTCTTCGATGACCTCGACGGCGATGCCCGCGATGCGTCGCCGGATGTGGGGTGCTACGAGTTCACACCCTAGTCAAGGCTCACTTCAGGTCGAGCAAGAACCCCAGCGTATCCACCCCGTCGGCATACTCACCGGGGGCAGGGCATTGGGCGGAACCGAAGGGCACATGGCCATGCCCTACCACGCACTGGATCTGTTCCGCCTGCACCTCCAATGAGCGTTCGACGGCCTTGACGTCATCATACCGTTCGTAGTAGACCGCCGCGACCGGGCTCGCCAACGCCGTTTCCTCCTTGAAGACCACGAATCCGTTCTCCAGGATGGGCACGCGGTCCAGCATCCACAGCGCGCGGTTGTAGTCGTAGTTGTTCGCGTACTTGTTGTGGTTCACGATGTCCTGCCAGGGGAAGATGGCCCCGAACACGCGGTCCAGGTCGTATTCGCGGGGTACGTAGAGCTTGGAAACGTTGCGGCAGCCCAGACCGAAGTAGCGGAACAGGTCTTCTCCCAGATCCTTGAGTTCCGCCTCGGTCTCCGTTCCGTCCAGCACGGCCACGCTCACCCTTCCCTTGCGCACCAAACGTGGCAAGTGGCCGAAGTAATGCTCGAAATAGCGCGAGGTGTTGTTGCTGCCGGTGGCGATCACGGCTTCCACATCGGTCAGCTTGCCCATGGTCACCTCGGCCTGCGCGGCGATACCCGGCGCGAAGTGCTCCAGCATGTTGATGGCCGCCGGGATCAGCTCGGCGTCATCGCTGGAACACTTGATGCGGGCCCGGTGGCCACTGAGCACCACGCATAGCACATCGTGAAAGCCGACCAGGGGAATATTGCCTGCCAGTACCAGGCCCACCGTCCGGGCAACGCTACGAGGCCGCTCCAGTTCCGGATAGGCCGCCAGCCATGCTTTCAGCGTTTCCTCCTGTAACATCACGGAAAGGCCACCCAATGCATGTCGCACGTTCTCTTCCGTGAACCAGCCGTTGCGCTGCCTAGCCCGTCGGATCAGCGCATCGAACTCCTCATATTCCGCTTGATCCAAACCGCAAGCATGGCCGGGCCAGGGAGCGCTGGCAGCGAAGAGGTGGAAGACCCGCCCGAGCTGGACGAAGGCCGACACGCGCTGCGCGTAAGGCACGGTAGGACGAGCATTTGAGGTGACCGGCATGTGTACGGGCTATATTCGCGGCGCCAAATTAGACCCTGTTGCCATGGCCATCACGATCACGGACGAGTGCATCAACTGCGGTGCCTGCGAACCCGAGTGCCCCAACAATGCCATCTACGAAGGTGGCGTCGAATGGCGCCTTAGCGATGGCACCAGCTTGCACGGGCAGCAGACCACCCCCATGGGCACCGTGCTCGATGCCGATGGCGCCCAGGCCCCGGTTGCCATGGATGTCTACTACATCGTGACCGATAAGTGCACCGAATGCACAGGCTTCCATGATGAGCCCCAGTGCGCCGCCGTTTGCCCTGTGGATTGCTGCGTGGACGACCCCGACCACCGCGAGACCAAGGAGCAGCTGATGGCGAAGAAGGAGTTCATGCACCTGTAGGGCAACACTTGTGTCGTCCACGCAGCGTGAACGACTCTTGGTTTCTGATCCCTGTACTTTCGGCACGGAACCTGTCGTTGGTCCATCCATGCGGAGCATCTCTGTAGCCCTCTTCCTTCTGCTCGTCGTTAGCACCTTCGCCCAGGGACAGCCCCCCGACCACAGCGCGTTGGCCGCCCGGATCGCTGAGCTGGGTGCTGCAGATACCGACGCCGCGAAGGACAGTGCGAACCTGCTGGTGAAGCACGAACTGCGCATCCTTCTGGAGGCTGACGATGCCTTCACGGCCAACTTCGATGACATCAAGCTGAGCCGGGTCGATGCTCCGGATGGGAAGTTCAGGCTCTTCACCTGGAACCTGCCCTACGCCAATGGCAGCCACGGGTTCGAGGGCTTTCTCCTGGTGCAGGAGAAGAAGCGCCGGGTGCTGTTCGAACTGCGCGACATGTCCGCCAAGATCACCGCGCCCACTGCGGTGGAACTGGGACCGGACAAGTGGTACGGGGCCGTCTACTACGCCGTTGTACCTGCTTCGAAAGGGGGCAAGGTCTACTACACCCTGCTGGGCTGGAAAGGCCAGAGCACCATCGAGACGCGCAAGGTGATCGAGGTGCTCAGTTTCAAGGGTGGCATGCCCCGCTTCGGTGCCCCGCTCTTCGGTGAAGGCAAGGTTCGCCGGCAACGCGAGGTCTTTGGCTACTCCTACCAGGCCACCATGAGCCTGCGTTGGGACGCGGCGATGAAGCGGATCGTGCTCGACCACCTGAGCCCCAGTCGGCAGGACCTCGAAGGACAGGCCGCTTTCTACGGTCCGGACATGAGCTACGACGCTTACGTCTGGGACAAGGACCATTGGCTCTTCCAACGCGACATCGACGCCCGGGACATGGACATCCACAAGCCATGGAACCCACCTCCCAAGGGCCGTTGACCAGAGGAACACTCCACCAGCGTGACCGTTCCGGGTCGTTGGCCGGTTCTTAACGATCAGCCCTTCACGAAGCACCACATCATTGACCGGCGCCCTCCCCCCGTCCTTCTACCTTTGGCGCCGAAATCAGAACACATCCCCATGCTCACGGCCACCAAGAAGAAGGTCCACAACTACAGCGCAGGCCCCTGCATCCTGCCGCAGGAAGTGCTCGAACAGGCCGCCCAGGCGGTGCTCGACTTTGAAGGCAGCGGCCTCAGCATTCTGGAGATGAGCCACCGCAGCAAGCCTTTCGAGGCCGTGATGGCCAATGCCCAAGGCCTGGTGAAGGAGCTTCTCGGTGCTCCGGACAAGTACCAAGTGGTGTTCCTGGGCGGCGGTGCCAGCCTCGGCTTCCACATGGTGCCGCTCAACTACATGAAGATCGGCGGCAAGTCGGCTTATGCCAACACCGGTGAGTGGGCCACCCGTGCCGTAAAGGAGAGCAAGTTGATCGGCGAGACCATTGTCGTGGCCAGCAGCGAGGACAAGAACTTCAGCTACATCCCTAAGGGTTTCGAGATCCCAGCGGATGCGGACTATTTCCACTTCACCAGCAACAACACCATCTTCGGCACGCAGTACAAGCAGTTCCCGAAAAGCTCGGTGCCGGTGGTCTGCGACATGAGCAGCGACATCTTCAGTCGCCCGGTGAACGTGGCCGACTTCGCCCTGATCTACGGTGGTGCGCAAAAGAACATGGGCCCCGCTGGTGCTACGGTGTACCTGATGGACCCGGATGCGCTTGGCCACACCGGCCGCAAGCTCAGCCCAATGCTGGACCTGAAGAACCACGCCAGCAAGGAGAGCATGTACAACACGCCCCCCGTCTTCGCCGTGTATGTGAGCATGCTCACCATGGAGTGGATGAAGAAAATGGGCGGAGTGGCCGCCATGGAGAAGCGCAACGCCGCCAAGGCCGCGCTGCTCTATGATGCCATTGACCGCCTGCCGGTGTTCAAAGGCACCACGGCCGTGGAGGACCGCAGCGTGATGAACCCCACCTTCGTCCTGAGCGATGCCGCCCTGGAGCCTGCGTTCGACGCTCTCTGGAAGGAGGCCAACATCAGCGGCATACGCGGCCACCGCAGCGTGGGCGGGTACCGCGCCAGCATGTACAACGCCCTCCCCATTGAAAGCGTGCAAGCGCTGGTGGATGTGATGGAGCATTTTGCGAAGAAGAACGGATAACCACCCATGCGCATTCACGCCAACGACGGCATCAACGCCGATGCCAAGACCCGCCTTCAGGAGGAAGGGTTCACCGTTACCACCGACCACGTTCCCCAGGAACAGCTGATCGCCTTCATCAACGCGGAAAAGGTCGACGTGCTGCTGGTACGCAGCGCCACCAAGGCCCGCAAGGAGCTGATCGATGCCTGCCCCGGACTGAAGCTCATCGGTCGCGGCGGTGTTGGGCTCGACAACATCGATGTGGCACATGCCAAGACGAAAGGCATCCCCGTGATCAACACGCCGGCCTCCTCTTCCATCTCGGTGGCGGAACTGGTGATGGCGCACCTCTTCGGCCTCATGCGCAACCTGCACGAGAGCAACCGCACCATGCCGGTGGACGGCCGCACCAAGTTCAAGGACCTGAAGAAAGCCTACGAGAAGGGGACCGAGGTGCGCGGCAAGACCATCGGCATCATCGGCTTCGGACGCATCGGCCAGTGGACTGCCCGTTACGCCCTGGGTTGTGGCATGCGTGTGATCTACGTGGACAACAGTGCGGTGGCCGAGGCCATCGAACTGGAGATCAACGGTCAGACGGTGCGTGTCGGCGTGAAGATGGTGACCATGGAAGAGCTGCTTGCCCAGGCCGATGCCATAAGCGTACACGTGCCCGGCCAGAAAGATGGACAGCCAGTGCTTTCCGCGGAACACCTGGCCCAAGTGAAGCCTGGAGTGGTGATCGTGAATACCGCTCGTGGTGGCAGCATCGATGAGGACGCTCTGCTCGCTGCACTGAAGAGCGGTCGCGTGAAAGGTGCCGCGCTAGATGTCTTTACCAACGAACCCGAGCCCCGCGCCGACCTGCTCACCGAACCCAAGCTTAGCCTGAGCCCGCACATCGGAGCCGCTACGGCGGAAGCACAAGGCCGTGTTGGTGAAGAGCTCGCCGACCTGATCATCAGCTGGCGGGATAGCGTTCAGGTGAACTCCTGAGCATGATCCAGCTCCGTCCGTTCCGCGCGTGGCGACCGGTGCAGCAGAAGGCCCACCGCGTGGGCAGCCGCAGCTACGTGGCCTACACGCAGGAGCAACTGTCCGCCAAGCTCGACGGCAATCCCTACACCTTCCTGCACGTCATCCACCCCGACCAAGGGCGGGACGCGCACCTGCCCCGGCTGGAACGCTACCACCGCGTGCAGATGAAGTTCAAGGCCTTCTGCGACCTCGGTTACTTGCAGCGCGATGAGGAACCCTGCATCTACGTCTATGAACAGACCAACCATGGCGTGGCCTCGTTGGGCCTGATCGCCGGTGTTAGCGTGGCCGACTACCGCGCCGGGCTCATCAAGGTGCACGAGCAAACGCTCACTGCCCGCGAATCGCTGTTCAAGGATTACCTCGAAGCCACCGGCATCAACGCGGAACCTGTCCTCTTGGCAGCGCCCGATGATGGCGCCATGGAGTTCGTGCTCACCCCCATCACCCACGGCAAGCCCGACAGCGATTTCACCACAGGCGACGGCGTTCGGCACCGCTTCTGGGCCGTGAGCGATCTGGCCGTTCGCAACGCGCTTCAACATGTCTTCTCCGAATTTCCGGCGCTGTACATCGCGGATGGGCACCACCGTCTGGCCAGCAGTGCCCGCCTGGGCGAGACCAGCGGCGCCACGGACGTGGACCCCAAGGCCTGGTGCCTGGCCTATGTGCTGCCGCACACGCACCTCCACATCTTCAACTTCGACCGCGCCGTCACCACCTTGAACGGCCTGAGCTCCGAGCAGTTCATCGAGGCCCTTTCCCGCATCGGCAAAGTGGAGAAGGTCGATTCCCCCGGCACGGTGCATGGTATTGTCTGTGTGCGGACCAAGCTGGGTTGGCACGCCCTTCACCTGCCCGATCCGCCCGAGCAAGCCACGGCCTCGGAGAAGCTCGATCCCGCCCGCCTGAGCGAACTGGTGCTGGGTCCTGTTCTTGGTATCGAGGACCTGCGCACCGACCCGCACATACATTTCATCCCCGGCACCCATGGCATCGAGGAACTGGAGCAGCTCGTGGACAGCGGCACCATGGAAGCCGCCTTCCACCTGCAACCCGTGAGCTTTGAGGAACTGAAGGCCGTGGCCGATAGCGGTGGCACCATGCCCCCCAAGAGCACCTACATCGAACCCAAGCTCCGCAGCGGCCTCACCGTGTATTCGTTGGAGGACGTTTAACGCCCATGTACAGTCGACCCCACGGGTCGACCATTCGCAATGCCCCTCGCAGAACGATACGCCCACGTAAAGGCCGGCATTCCGCCGAACGTGACGCTGGTGGCCGTGAGCAAGACGCGTAGTGTGGCCGAGATCCAATCCCTCTACGACCTGGGGCAACGGCACTTCGGGGAGAACTACCCGCAGGAGCTTCGTGAGAAGCAGCCGGTCCTCCCGCATGACATCGCCTGGCACTTCATCGGACACCTGCAACGCAGCAACGTAAAGCACATCGTCCCTTTCGTTCACCTGATCCATGGTGTGGAGAGCGAAAGGCTGTTGGAAGAGATACAGAAGCGCGCCTTAGCTGAAGGCCGTAGCGTGGACGTGCTGCTCCAGGTCTTCATCGCTCAAGAGGAAACGAAGCACGGCCTCTCCCCCGCCGAATTGCGGTCCGCACTGAAGACATGGCCTTGGGCGGCATGGCCGAACGTGCGTGTTCGCGGGGTGATGGGCATGGCCACCAATACGGAGGACCGCTCACAGGTGCAGGGTGAATTCGAGAGCCTCGCGGCGCTTTGGGCAGAGCTCCGGAGCACGGAGGTCTTCCCCCGGGACCAGTTCACGGAACTGAGCATGGGCATGAGCGGGGACGTTGACCTGGCCATCGCAGCGGGGAGCACAATGGTCCGTGTGGGCACCGCCATTTTCGCTGCCCGCTGACCTGAAACGGCACTCCAAAGGGCAACCCTTTGCGCATTCGGCGTCTTGATCATGTAATTTCGATGGACCATTCGACCTGCGGATGATCGGACGTTCACTCACGATCGCATTTCTGGCCCTCTCCTGTTCCCTGTCCGCACAGCGCAACATGGAGGTCGGCTTGGCCGTGGGTGCCACGCAGTACTACGGTGACCTTGGCAATTGGGACAGCCCCATCCAGTGGAACAGCACACGACCGGGTGTGTGCCTCACCGTTCGCGATTTTCTCAACAATCCGCGTGGCTATGTCACGCGCTCGCTCACCATGGAAGGGCGTTTCAGCTGGCACCGGCTTGGCTACAACGAAGCGGAACCCACCGACGGCCTAAGCGGCCTGGACCTGAAGAACTTCCGCCGAGGCCTCAACTTCCGCACGGACCTCTATGGTGTTTCCACCCACGTGGTGCTCAACGCTTACCGCGAGCCTTTCAAGCCGCTGTTCCAGCAGCGCTTCTTCATGTACTTCTACACGGGCCTCGGCGTGTTCTACGGCAAGCCCAAAGGCGACCTGTTCCGTGGTGATGCCAACCTGGACAACCGCTACTTCTACTGGGACGATGGCACCATCCGTGATGCACCCCGCGAGTCAGAGAGCGGCAATGTGATCGAGCAGGACGGCACCTACGAGACCGACCTTTACAGCTGGGCCACGGAAGGCGACCTGAACCAGGAAGGCGTGACCGTACAACGTCCTTCGCCCTGGCACATCGGCATTCCCTTCGGCATGGGCGTGCGGTACATGGTGACGAAGCAGATCAGCGTCGGTGCAGAGTTCTCCTACTACACCTTCGCTACGGACTACCTGGACAATGTGAGCGGCCGCTACGCCACTTACGGTGAGATCGGTTCGGTGTATGTCGGTGACAGCACCTCGCAATACCTGGCCCGCTACATCAGCGATCCTACTGGTTGGGGGACGGACGGCACCGTGAGCATCCGCAGCAGTCGCCGGGGCAACCCCGGCATGCCCGACTACTTCAGCTACCTCAGCTTCGAGGTCAGCTACAAGTTCAAGCGCAAGCCCAGCCGCCGCTTGTACATGAAGTTCTAAGACGCTCTTTTAGCCGCAGAGGCGCTGAGACGCAGAGCAAAGTGCTTCGGACTTTTCGCAGACCACCGGAGCCACGAGCTTCTTCTACTTTTGCGGCGATGGCCACTTCTTCCAACAAGTCCAACATGGACAAGACCTTCGAGGCGTTGCTCTCGGCGGACGATGCACGCATTCTGAAAGCCCTGGCGACGGTGGATGAGCGCGGCGATGCGCGTTCGATCATGCCCCTGCTGAACGCACTGGCGAAGACCTCGGAGCAGAAGGTGCAGCAACGCATCACCGAAATGCTCTACCAGGTGAAAGTGAGCGGCGCCGTGGAAGAGTTGATGAAGGCCCTGCAGGATCCGGCTTTGCGCTCCGTACGGCGTACCATCCTCGCCACCTTCTGGAATGCAGGCCTCGATGTGCGTGATCAAGTGGACGCGCTGGTGGCGGTGGCCGTGGAAGGCGACGCCGAGGAGTGCTTCGAGTGCCTCACCGTGCTGGAGAACAACGAATTCCTCAACGACAAGGGCGTGCTCGCCGGCATCAAGCGCCTGAACGCGGCCATCGCCAGCAACACCGACGAGTACAAGGGCATCCTGCTCGGCAGCTTGCTGGTGGAGCTGAAGGCGCGGGTGGGGAAGGATTGATGAGTGTGCGTACTTCCTACCCCACCAGTTCTTCGAACAACCGCCGCGTGGTGGCATCAAGGTCATCGCACAGACCGGGGTGCGGGCGGCTGGTCTGGATGGCGGAACTGCGCACGGCCGTAAGCCAGCGGAAACGCGAGGGGATGTCCAGTGCCGCGATCGGGCCGCCCTCCTTCTCCCCTTCGGCAATGAATTGGAAGGAACGCAGATTCTCGCGCACCTGATCTAGATCCACATCGGCGGCGAAACAACGCAGCTTCTCCTCGTTCAAGGCCACATGCACACGGATGAAGCGGGCTTGCTTGCTGAACAGGATGATGCCCACGTTGAGGAACTCCTCCCGTGCCAGCACCGGCAACAGCCGGATAACCGCGTACTCATACAAGTGCCTGCCGTGCATCTTGGGCTTCGGTGGTGAAGGCAGCGGAACGTTCCAGCCGCATGATCAGGAAGCGCTCGTAAATGGCGCGCAGTTCGTCGAGCGTACCCTCGGCATCGTCCCAGCGCAACCAATCGTCGGGGATGGTGGCCACGATGGCACGGAGCGTTTCGCTGGACAAGCGTGATCGGCAATACGCGTCAGCTTCGATCAAGCGGGTGGCCTGTGGCAACAGCACATGGTCCTTGATGGGCTCGAAAGGACCGGTGGCGTGGCGCTCCCAGTTGCTCCAACTGTGGTGGAAGTAGAGGCATGAACCGTGGTCGATGAGCCAGAGCTCCTTGCGCCACATGAGCAAATTGGTGTTGCGCACGGTGCGGTCGATGTTGGTGAGGAAGGCGTCCAGCCACACAATGCGTGAGGCGAGGTCCGCGTCCACGTTGGTGACCACCGGATCGAAGGTGATGGCGCCCGGCAGGAAGTGCAGCCCCAGGTTCAGCCCCTGGCTGGCTTGCAGCAGGTCCTGGATCTCCTCGTCGCCCTCGGTCCTGCCGAATGCTTCATCCAGTTCCGCGAACACAAGCTCCGGCACGCGCAGGCCCATGGCACGCGCCACCTCGCCACCGATCAGTTCCGCGATCAACGCCTTGGGGCCATGTCCGTTCCCCCGGAACTTCACCACGTACTTGAAACCGTCATCCGCTTCCGTAAGGCCCGGCAACGAACCGCCTTCGCGCAGCGGCATGATGTAGCGCAACACGCGCACCGTGCGAAGGGAGATGGGGAGGGTCATGGGAACGGGTTCGGATCACCCCTTCAAGTACCCTTCCACCGCCTTCAGGATCCGACCTTCGATGTCGGCGGTGTCGGCCGGAACGAAGGTCTGGCCCGTGATCTTCTCAAAGAGCTCGATGTAGCGCTCGCTCACGGTCTGCACGAAGGCATCGTCCATGTGCGGGACCTGCTGGCCGTCCTTGCCCATGAAGCCATTGGCCATGAGCCATTCGCGCACGAACTCCTTGCTGAGCTGCTTCTGGGCCTCGCCCCACTCCTGCCGCTCCGCATAACCTTCCGCATAGAAGTAGCGTGAGCTATCGGGCGTGTGGATCTCGTCGATCACGAGGATCTCGCCGTTGCGGCGGCCGAACTCGTACTTGGTGTCCACCAGGATCAGCCCGCGCTCTTTGGCGATGCGGCTTCCTTCGGCGAACAGGGCCAGTGCGTACCGCGTCATGGTCGCCCATTCCTCCGGCGTGCAGAGGCCGCGCTTCAGGATCTCGTCCGGCGTGATGTCCTCGTCGTGCCCTTCGTCGGCCTTGGTGCTCGGAGTGATAATGGGTTCGGGAAAGCGGTCGCTCTCACGCAAGCCCTCGGGCATGGTGGCGCCACAGAGAGTACGGTGACCGGCCTTGTATTGGCGCCAGGCGTGGCCGCTGAGGTAGCCGCGCACCACCATCTCCACTTTCACCGGGTCGCACGCGTGGCCCACGATCACCTGCGGGTCGGGCATTGCAATGGTCCAGTTGGGCACGAGGTGGGCGGTGGCCTGAAGCATGTTCCAGCTCACCTGGCTCAGCACCTGGCCCTTGTGGGGAATGCCGCGCGGCAGAATGACGTCGAAGGCGCTGATGCGATCGCTGGCCACCATCACCATGCGGCCGTCGGCCAGGTGGTACACGTCGCGCACCTTGCCATGGTAGACCTTGATGACGCCGGGGAAGTTGAGCTCCGAGCGCGTGAGCGTTGCGGGGAGTGTGGGGATCATGAGCGCTTTTCCTTTTCGCGTTTCTCCATTTCCTTGAAGGCCCCGAGCACGCGGATCACCAGCTCGTGGCGGATCACATCCTTCTCGTCGAGCTCGATCACGTTGATGCCTTCCACATCCTTCAGCATGGTCACGGTGGGCATCAGTCCGCTGGGCTGGCGTTCGGGCAGATCCACCTGGGTCACATCACCAGTGATCACGAACTTGGCATTGCGCCCCATGCGGGTCAGGAACATCTTGAGCTGCGGCAAGGTGGCGTTCTGGGCTTCGTCCAGGATCACGAAGGCGTGATCGAGCGTACGTCCGCGCATGAAGGCCAACGGTGCGATCTGAATGACGCCGTTCTCCAAGTGCTCCGCGAGACGCTGCAACGGGACCATGTCCTTGAGCGCGTCGTAGAGCGGCTGCAGGTAGGGATCAAGCTTCTCACGCAGGTCGCCGGGAAGGAAACCGAGATTCTCCCCTGCTTCCACAGCGGGACGCGTGAGGATGATGCGCCGGACTTGACGGTCACGCAAGGCTTTCACGGCAAGAGCGACGGCGGTGTAGGTCTTCCCGGTGCCCGCAGGGCCGATGGCGAAGACCATATCGTTGGTGTTCACAGCCTCAACCAAGCGCTGCTGGTTGCGGGTGCGGGCCTTCACACGCAGACCTGCGTTGCCATGCACGAGCACATCGGCTTCTTCAGGAGCAGCTTCGTTCGGCAGTCCCACGCCCATGATGTCGTCCAGCACCTTGCGCGGCAGTTCGTTGTAATGGACAACGTGTTGCACCAGTTGGTCCCAGCGTTCCAGGAAGGGGGCGATGTCCTCGTCGGCGCCGATGACCTTCAGCACATCGCCGCGGGCGATCAGGTTGAGCTTGGGGAAGTGGTTGCGGATGATCCGCAGGTTCTGGTCGTTCGCCCCGAGCACCTCAACAGGGTCCACGGCGTTGATCTGGATCGAATGTTCGCTCACGCGGTGGCTGATGGAATTATGAACTGCGGACTGTTGATCGACAAGGGGGCTTTCACCCGGCCGAAGGTAGCGCGAACGATTTTCTTCGCTGTCCGAACCACGCGATGTCGATCATCACCCTCACCACCGACATGGGCCTCAAGGACCACTACGTGGCCGTGGTGAAAGGTGCGATCTACAGTCAGGTGCCCGACGCGCGCATCGTCGACATCAGCCATTCGATCACCCCCTTCGATAACTCGCAGACCGCCTTCGTATTGCGCCATGCCTACCCGGAGTTCCCGCGTGGCACGGTGCACTTGATCGGGGTGAACCCCGAGGCCACCGGCACCAGTCCGCATTTGGTGGTGCGCCACGACGGCCAGTTCTTCATCGGCGCGGACAACGGGATCTTCCCGCTCATCTTCGACGGTATGCCGCAGGAAGCCTTCGAGCTGACCATGAAGCTGGAGGACGACCATGCGGTCTTTCCTCTGAAGAACGTGTTCGTGAAGGCGGCCGCGCACCTGTTGAAGGGTGGCACGGCGGAAGTGATCGGCCGCAAGACCGTCCACATCAAGGAGATGATGAGCTTCCGGCCGGCCACGGACAACCTGAGCATCCGGGGGGCGGTGATCTACATCGATTCCTACGGCAACGTGGTCACCAATATCGCGCGCCTGCAGTTCCAGGATCTGGTGAAGGGCCAGCCCTTCCGCATCACGTTCGGCCGCCACAGCTACGACATCACCACGCTCAGCAAGTCCTACGGTGATGTGCCGCAGGGCGAGCGCCTCGCCTTCTTCGGCAGCAGTGGCCACCTGGAGATCGCCTTGAACAAGGGCGTGGATGGCATGGGCGGCGGCGCCGCTGGCCTTCTGGGCCTGCATGTGAACGACCCCGTCCGCGTGGAACTTGTGCTTACACCGCGGGCCACCCCTGCCCCCGTCCCCGTCGGATGATCCGCATCGTGAAGATGACCTTTCGTCCCGAAGAGGTCGCTCCTTTTCAGCACCTGTTCGAAGGCTGGCGCCACCGCATCATCGCCTTCCCCGGTTGCCAGCAGTTGCAGCTGCTCCACGACCGCCAGGACCCAAGCGTCTTCATGACCTACAGCGTGTGGGCTTCGCCGAAAGATCTTGAGGCTTACCGTAACAGTGAGGTCTTCGCTTCCGTATGGCCTGTTGTAAAGCGTATGTTCGCCCAACCCGCCGAAGCCTGGAGCTTGGACCGTGACCATCTGATGGACGCGGCAGGCTGATCGGCCCGGCCTTTGCCAACCGCCGCCCATGAGATCCTTCTCCCTACTCCTGTTCGTGCTACCGGCCTTGTTGCATGCCCAGACCCCTGCCAAGGAGGAGTTGGGCCTTGCACAGACGCTCTACGCCAGCGATGCCAACGACAGCGCGCTTGTGCACGTGGACAAGGCCATCGCACTGGACCCTAAGCTTGCTAAGGCCTGGAAGCTGCGTGGTGACCTTCGCCAACGCGCCAAGAACATGGACGGTGCCCTGCTCGACTATGAAAAGGCCGAGGACCTGGACCCGAACGACGCCCGGCTGTACGTGAGCCGTAGCGCCCTGCGCATCAGCAACGGCAACCTGAAGGGCGCATTGAAGGATTGCGAGCGTGCCTTGGCGCTCGACGAGAACGACCCCGACGCCTGGTACAACAGCGCCTGCGCCAAGTACATGGGGCAGGATACCGAGGGCTCGCTCAAGGATGCGCAACGCGCGTTCAAGCTGAACCCACAGCATGCCGATGCCCTCTACCTGAGCGGTGTGTGCAAGGGTGAACTGTACCGTGAAGAGGATGGCCTGGCCGAAGTGGAAGAGGCGCTTCGCCTGAAGCCCACGATCCCAGGCGGGCTCATGGCCTCTGGCGTGCTGCTGTTCGAGACCCAACGGTATGAGGAGGCCATCGTGCGGTTCACGCAGGTGATCGACCAGGATGCCGAGGGCAAAGCCGAAGCCTACTACTACCGGGGCGACTGCTACTACAACTTGGAGAACAAGGAGCAAGCCTGTGCCGATTGGAAGGTCAGTTCCCGCTTGGGCGACAAGGATGCCGTGTTCATTGTAAAGAACTACTGCAACACCGACGCTACCAAGATCCCGAAGAAGCCCGCCAAGAAGCGGAAGACCGTTATCGAGTTCTAGGCTGAGAAAGCCAGGCATGGCCGAACGTCGAGGATCCCCGTCACCGGGCCCTTTTCCTTTAGCCACGACCTGCGTCCTGAAGTGACAATGGTTCTATTCCTGTGTGGTTTACAACATCTTCCGAGCTGGTTGACAACCCCTGAAGCATACGACGCCAGCGACGCGGCCGACCTGTGATGTGCATGCTCGGGTTCGCATGTCGCAACGGGCGCTGCGTATTGTAGATGAGGACCGCTTCTTCCAGGCGCTCTGGCCTGGCGATGTTCGGATCTTGTGGTGTGCAGCAGCTCGTCTTGGGATGCCGTGACCCCAGCGACCGCATGTCCCCACATCGTCGCTGGCGCTGCCGCCCTGGAGCGCGAACGATGACCGAAGCAGTACGACCCCGCGTGATGCCGCAAGGCATGGCACTGGAACGCTGGCCAGTGCAATGCGGTCAGCGCATGCCCCGCTCACCCGGCCACACCCGAGCGAACACGCCAGAAAAGCCCCACCCCCAGCCGCCCCCCCCCCCGGCGGCCGCCCCCCGCCCCCGCCCCCCCCCCCCGCCCCCCATCCCCCCCCCCGCCCCCCCCCCCCCCCCCCCCCCCCCCCCCCCCCCCCCCCCCCCCCCCCCCCCCCGCGCCCCCCCCCCCCCCCCCGACAACCCCTTTCCGACACTCCGGTTGATATCCGTTGGGCAACGGCTTGATCGGTCGGCATCGGTCCGGCTATCTTGGCGCCCCGAAATGCGCGCGCTCATTCGCAAAGAGGTCCGGGGCTTCCTGGGCTCACTCATCGGCCACATTGTGATCGTGGTGTTCCTGCTGATCACGGGGCTCTTCCTGTGGGTGTTCCCCGACAACATCCTGGACCAAGGCTACGCCGACCTGGGCCCCTTGTTCCAGATCGGGCCATGGGTCTTCCTCTTCCTCGTTCCGGCCATCACCATGCGCAGCTTCAGTGAAGAGAAGCGCACGGGCACCTTGGAGCTGCTGCTCACCCGCCCGTTGACGGAGCTTCAACTGGTGCTGGCCAAGTACACGGCCTGCTTGGTATTGGTGCTGCTGGCGCTGGTTCCTACCCTCTTCTACTACTGGAGCATCGGCCAGCTCGCGGTGCCTGCCTGGAACGTGGATAGCGGAGGCACATGGGGCTCCTACCTCGGCCTCGTGTTCCTCGCGGGCTGCTTCACCAGCATCGGCCTCTTCGCCTCTTCCATCACCGAAAGCCAGATCGTGGCCTTCCTGATCGCGGTGTTCCTTTGCTTCGTGCTCCACATGGGCTTCGAACTCGTGGCTTCCTTCGAGCTGCTGGGCGCGCTGGAAGGACCGATCAAGGCCATTGGCATCCAGGAGCACTACACCAGCATGAGCCGCGGTGTGGTGGACCTTCGTGATGTGAGCTACTTCCTCTGCGTCACAGCGGTCTTCATGCTGCTGACGCGCGCCTCCCTTCAAAGCCGGAAATGGTGATGAAAGCGCGCACCAACCGGGGGAAGGACCTGCTCGACCTGGGCATCGGTCTGGGCATCGTGGTGCTCGTGCTTTTCATCAGCTCTTTCGTTCGGCTGCGGGCCGACCTGACGAGCGAGAAGCGCTATACCCTGACCCCGGCAACGAAAGAGCTGATCGGCAAGCTGGACGATGTGGTCTTCGTGAAGGTGTACCTGCATGGTGAGCTGCCTGCGGACATGCGTCGGCTGGAGCAGAGCACGCGCGAGCTGCTGGACGAGATGCGCGCGGTGAACGATGTGAACCTCCAGTACGAGTTCACCGACCCGAGCGCGAGCCCCGACGAGAAGACGCGCTTGGAGGTCTACAAGAACCTGACCGAGCAAGGTCTGCAGTATACCAGCATCCGCACCAAGGAGAAGGGCGGCCAGAGCGAGCTCATCGTGTTCCCCGGTGCCATGCTCACCTACAAGGGCAAGAGCCATGCACTGCAGCTCCTGAAGACCCAGCTGCGCACGCCCGATGCGGATATGGTGAACCGCTCGGTGAACAACTTGGAGTACGAGTTCAGCAACGCCATCCGCCAGGTCACCAATGCGAACAAGCCACGCATCGCCTTTCTGGAGGGCCACGGAGAATCGCCTGCGCCGCTGGTGCAGGACATTGCCAACGTGCTGGGGGAGCAGTACACTGTGACCCGCGTCAGCATCAACGACCGCATCGACGCCTTGAGCGACAAGGTGGAAGGTGGCCGTTACCGGGCGAACCGCTACGAGGCCCTGGTGATCGCCAAGCCTGACAGCGCCTTCAGCCGCCGCGACCAGTACGTGATCGACCAGTTCGTGATGAACGGCGGCAAGGTGCTCTGGTGCGTGGACGCCATGAATGCGCACCTGGATAGCCTGCGCGTGCAGCAGTTCAGCATTGCCACCCCGTATGAGCTCGGGCTAACGGACCTGCTCTTCGCCTACGGCATGCGCATCAACACCGACGTGGTGCTGGACCAGCAGTGCGCGCCCATCGAGCTGTACACCACGCCCTTCGGCAACCAACGCAAGCTGGAGCGCTTCCCCTTCCCCTACGAGCCCATCGTGATCCCGCGCAGCACGCACCCCATCGTCAACAACATCGATCCGGTGCACCTGCGCTTCCCCAGCAGCATCGACACCATCGGCACCGACAGCGCCACCAAGACCGTGCTGCTCACCAGTTCGCCCTACACCTGGGTGCTGAAGAACCCCGCCCGCATCTCGCTGGGCATCGTGGACCACCCGCCGCCCTTCGACAAGACCACCACGCCGGACCGCTGGTTGGCCGTGCTGAGCGAAGGGAAATACCGCAGCGCCTTCACCGACCGCTTGCCCGTCGAGTTCGCCAACGACCCTGAGGTGGCCTTCCGTGAATGGAGCCGCCCCACCGCCATGGTGGTGATCAGCGACGGTGATGCCATTGAGAACCGTGTGGACCCCGAGAAGGGCATGTACTTCCCACTGGGCTTCGACCGCTATGCTGGTACCAAGGTCTACGGCAACCGTGAGTTCTTCGTGAACGCATTGAACTACCTGTTGGATGACCAAGGCCTCATCAGCATCCGCTCACGTGTGATCACGCTACGCACGTTGGATGTGGACCGCACCGAGGCCGAGCGCACCAAGTGGCAGGTGATCAACATCGCCGGTCCGATCCTGATCAGCGTGCTGGCCGGCTTCCTCTTCCACCTGTACCGCCGCCGTCGTTACGCAACCAGCACCCTGCAGTCCTGATGAACCGCCGCCTGCTCCTCGCGATCTTCCTGCTGCTGGCTGGTGTGGCCTTCTGGCTCTACCGCTCCAACACGGGGAGCACCCTCAGCGGTCCCCTCACCGACTTCGCCGTGGCCGACACCAGCGCGGTGGACCGGATCTTCATCGCGGAAATGAACGGGCATACGGCCGACCTGAAGCGCACCGGCCCTGGCACCTGGACCGTGAACGGCATGCCGGCAAACCCCAAGAACGTGCAGTTGCTGCTGAAGACCTTCTTGCGCGTGGAAGTGCGTACGCCCGTGCCCAAGGCGGCCGAGGCGAACGTGTTGAAGGTGATGAGCAGCACGGCCAAGAAGGTGGAGATCTACATGGGCGATGATGTGCCTGCCAAGGTCTGGTATGTGGGCCACGCCACGCAGGACCACTACGGCACCTTCATGTTGCTGGAGATCCCTGGCAAAGGCAAGAGCAGTGTCCCCTTCGTGATGGCCATGAGCGGATTTTCCGGCTTTCTCACCACACGCTTTCACACTGGCATCGATGACTGGCGGAGCACCGACGTCCTGAACTACCCGGACCTGACGGCGATCCGCCGGGTGACGATGACCAACACAACACGCCCGGCTGACGGTTGGACGGTGACCTACGACGGTGGCAACGCCTTGAGTCTCTTGACGAACGACAAGGTGGCGGTGGCCATGGACAGTTCAGCGGTGAAAGACCTGATGCGCACATTACGGGACCAGCACTTCGAGTACTTCGAGCGGAAGATCACCAAGGCAGAGCGCGATTCGGTGCTGGCCAGCACCCCTTCCCACATACTGGAGATCGCCAAGGCGGACGGGGCCGTGCAGCGTGTGCCGTTCTGGAAGAAGAAGCCCTATAAGGAAGAGCGCAACATGGAGGGCCAGCTGTTGGTGGAGGACACCGACCGCCAGTGGGCCTTGCTGGACGATACCTGCATGGTGGTGGTACAACGGATGCACTTCGACCGGATCACCTTGCCGATCCAGTTGCTGGTGGCGCGCTGAGCGAGGCGCTCGGACTGTGGAAAAAGCCGCTTCCGTGTTGATAAGTGGACCGGAACGCCCCTAGGGGCCGGGCTATCTTTGGGCGCGCCGGAAAACGACCTGGCGAGACCTAGAGATGGAAACGGTAGCAACCAAGGAAAAGACCGCAACGATGAAGTTCATTGTGTCCAGTACGGCGCTGTTGAAGCAGCTGCAGACATTGCAGGGCGTGCTCGCCAGCAGCAACACGCTCCCCATCCTCGACAACTTCCTGTTCGAGATCGACGGCAAGCAGCTCACAGTGACCGCCAGCGATCTTGAGACCACCATCACTGCAACGATGGCCGTGGAGGCGAAGGACAAAGGCAGCGTGGCCATTCCCGCCCGTTTGCTCCTGGACACCCTCAAGGCCTTCCCCGAGCAGCCCCTCACCTTCAGCATCGATGGCAAGCACCACGGCGTGGAGCTGATCAGCGACCAGGGCAAGTACAAGATGACCGGCTTCAGCGGCGCGGAGTTCCCCAAGAGCCCCGTCCTCGAATCGCCGAGCACCTTCGTGCTGCCGGCCGGCACCCTGGCCACGGCCATCAACAAGAGCATCTTCGCCACCGGCAACGACGACCTCCGCCCGGTGATGAGCGGGATCTTCTTCGAGCTCGGTGAAGACAGCGTGAACTTCGTGGCCACCGACGCCCACAAGCTGGTCCGCTACAAGCGCACCGACGTTCGCGCCGACAAGCCCGCGAGCTTCATCGTCCCCAAGAAGCCCCTGAACCTGCTGAAGAACAGTTTGGGCGGCACCAACGCCGAGGTCAGCGTGGCATACAACGAGAACAACGCCTCGTTCACCTTCGACAACATCCTCATGGTGTGCCGCCTGATCGATGGCAAGTACCCGAACTACGAGGCGGTGATCCCGAAGAAGAACCCGAACAAGCTCACCATCGATCGCGCCACCTTCCTCAGCTCGATCCGCCGTGTGGCAATCTTCAGCAACAAGACCACCCACCAGGTGCGCCTCAGCATCAACGGCAGCCAGCTGATCGTGAGCGCCGAGGATCTGGACTTCAGCAACGAGGCCAACGAGAAGCTCACCTGCACCTACGAGGGTGAGGACATGACCATCGGCTTCAACAGCCGCTTCCTGATGGACATGCTGAACAACTTGAGCTGCGAACACGTGGTGCTGGAGATGAGCGCACCCAACCGCGCTGGCATCCTGCTTCCCGGTGAAGCTGGTGAGGTCGGCGAGGATGTGCTGATGCTCGTGATGCCCGTGATGCTCAACAGCTGATGCGCGCGAAACTTCCCTTGGTGGCCCTGGCCCTTGGTCTGGTGCTTAGCGCGAGCAAGTGCGCGGACAAGAGCGGTGCCATGAGCATGACCGACGTGTTGGACAAGAAGTGGATGCTGCAGTCCGTCGCCGGACAGGCGCTCCAACTTCCCGAAGGCGCACAGAACCCGTGGATCCAGCTGGCGGCGGACAAGTCGCTTTCCGGCTTCGGTGGCTGCAACAACCTCATGGGGCAGTTCAACCTCGATGGCAGCACCATTGGATTCCCCGGTGTGGGCAGCACCAAGAAGTATTGCGAAAGCACCCAGAAGATCGAGGATGGCTTCATGGGCGCCTTGCGCGAGGCCAACAGCTTCAGCCTTGACAAGGGCCTGCTGAAACTGATGAAGGACGGCACCGAACTGGCTTCCTTCACCGGCGGAAAGTGAGCCGTTCCCTACGACACACGGAGAACCCCGGACCTGTTCCGGGGTTTTTCATTTCCTGCCGCCGATCTTTGGCCACATGAGCGACAAGATGATCGTCGGCGTGATCGGTGCTGGCACCATGGGCAGCGGCATCGCACAGGTGGCCGCGCAGGCCGGTCACCCTACCGTGCTGTTCGACACGCGCAAGGAAGCAGTGGACAAGGCCATGACCGGACTACAGCGCACGTTGGACAAGCTTGTGGAGAAGGGTAAGCTCGAAGCCGGAACGGCGAAGGCCATCGGCGATCGCATCACCCCGGCTACGGAGATCAAGGCGCTGGCCGGCTGCGGACTGGTGATCGAGGCCATCGTGGAGGACCTCGCGGTGAAGAAGAAGGTCTTTGCGGAACTTGATGCTCTGCTGAGCTCCGATGCCCTTCTCGCCACCAACACCAGCAGCCTGAGCGTAACTGCGATCGCTGCGGCCTGCACCAAGCCGGGTCGTGTGGTGGGCTTGCACTTCTTCAACCCCGCGCCCCTGATGCCCTTGGTGGAAGTGGTGCCCGGTGTGGCCACAGACCCACGGGCCTGTGATGCAGCGCGGCTGCTGATGACCGCTTGGGGCAAAGTACCCGTTACCTGCAAGGACACGCCGGGCTTCATTGTGAACCGTGTGGCCCGCCCCTATTACGGCGAAAGTATCCGGCTTTACGAGGAAGGTGTGGCGGACATGGCCACCATCGATCACGCGCTCAAGACCATCGGTGGCTTCCGCATGGGGCCTTTCGAACTAATGGACCTGATCGGCAACGACATCAACTTCACCGTAACGCGCACCGTGTGGGAAAGCTTTTTCTACGAGCCGCGTTACCGCCCCAGCTTCACCCAGCAGCGCATGGTGGAGGCCGGTTGGCTCGGACGCAAGACAGGTCGCGGCTATTATATCTATGACGAGAAGGGCCAGTCCGCAGTGGGCGCTGCGCCCAGCGTTGCACCGGAGCTTGGTGCCCGCATCGTGGAACGCGTGCTGGCGATGCTGATCAATGAAGCGGCCGATGCCCTCCACCTCGGCGTGGCTTCGAAGGAGGACATCGACCTGGCCATGACCAAGGGTGTGAACTACCCGAAGGGGCTTCTGGCGTGGGCCGACGAGAAGGGAGCAGCCCATTGGCTTTCCGTGCTCGACGCGCTTCAAGCCGAGTTCGGCGAGGATCGATACCGCCCCTCCCCCCTGCTCCGGCGCATGGCCCGGAACGCGCAACGTTTCCACTAGCCTGCTCCCTTTGCCGTGACCTTCGAAAATTCCATTGAAATAGTTTCCATGGAATCATTTCTATGCCTTTCTTTGCGGCCTCAACCAACCTCTTTTCGACATCCCATGAAACTGACCGTACTGAGCGCTGCTGCTGCAGCTGTGATCTTCGTGTCCTGTGGACCCTCCGCAGCAGAGCAGGCCGCTGCGCGTGAAAAGGCCGTGGCCGATAGCATCGCTGCCGCTGCATCAAAGGAAATGACCTACACCATCGACCCTGCTGCCAGCAAGGTGAAGTGGGAAGGCAACATGACCGGAGTGAAGGCCTACAGCCACTTCGGTGAGCTGACCTTGACCGAGGGCGTTCTAATGACCAAAGGTGGCCAGTTGACCGGTGGCAATTTCACGGCTGACATGAAGAGCATCGATCCCAAGGACGACGGCTACAGTGCAGAGCACCCCCGTGAAGGCCTGATCGGTCACCTCAGCAGCCCGGCGTTCTTCGCTGTGGACAGTTTCCCCACCGCCACCGTGAAGATCACGGCTGTGGAAGGCAACACCGCCACCGCTGACCTGACCGTGCGTGGCAAGACCAGTACCGAGAAGGTTACCGAGATCATGGTGACCCCGAACGCCGACGGCACTGTGACCGCCACCGGCAAACTGATCTTCGACCGCCAGAAGTACGGCGCCACATGGGCGAACCCTGCAAAGGATATGTTCCTTGCCGATGACATCGTCCTCTCCGTGGTGTTGACGGGCAAGGCCCAGTAAGCACCAAGGTGAAAGTGAGGGAGCGCTCGCCGAAAGGCGGGCGCTTCTTGCTTTCACCCCCTCGGTCCGCCGAGGAAGGCGTTCAGCGGCCGCATGGCGTGGTAGTGCTCCATCAGGAGATCCGCCAGCGTTGGGTCGGTAACGAGCTTCGCGGGGTGCTCCGAGGTCCAGTAGAATTGTTTGTTGTACAGCAACGGTTCCTTTTCCGCAGCCGCCCTCAACTCGGCGGGCAGCACCTTGTTCCGCTCCCCTTGGATGGTCCCGAAGAGCTTCACGAAGGTCTTGTCCTCACGCAAGGTCTTGAACTTCTTGAGGTTGCCAGCAATGTGCTCCCGGATCATGCGGAGGTCTTCCGGCTCCGGCTGGTAGCGACCGCCGTAGATGGCCACATGCTCAGGTCCCAGCTCGAAGTAGATGCCAGGCGTGCCGTGGTCCTTGCGACCGCTGGATGAAATGATGGCCGAGCTGTTCAGCTTGTAAGGCGTCTTGTCCTTGCTGAAACGGATGTCCCTGTTGATGCGGAAGATCGCGTCCTTGGGCTCGATGTGCACCGCCTTATCCACTGCATGGATGCGCTTGATCATCTCCAGAACGAAGCCCGAGAAAGGCTCCTTCACGGTCTTCTCATAGCGCTTCCGGTTCGCATCGAACCAGTCCTTGTTGTTGTTCTTTGCCAGCTCCTTGAAGAAGCGGTTGAAGTCGTCCGTGAACCAAGCCATGGGTGATTACATTCGTGTCCCTGCCTGCAAGTTTGCATGAAAATGCGGTCACCCGGAGAAGCCCCTGAACTGTTCGGACCCATGTACGTCGCCTCGGTGGAAAGCCCCATTGGCAAGGTGTACGTGGAATGCGACGGTGAGCGCATCACGCGCGTTTCCTTCAAGTCGTTGGGGCGCGGCCATGGCGGTAAGCAACCTAAGGCCTTGAAAGAGGCCACGGAGCAGCTAAAGGGCTACTTCGCCGGACGGCGCACCAAGTTCGACCTGCCCTTGTTCCAAGTAGGATCGGATTACCGGAAGAGCATCTGGAAGCAACTCTCCAAGATCGCCTTCGGCAAGGCCCTCACCTACGAGCAGCTTAGCGACGTGGTGGGTGGCAACGCCCGTTCCGCCGGCACCGCCTGTGGCGATAACCCGCTGCTGATCCTGGTGCCTTGCCACCGGGTGATCGGCAAGAACGGCCTGTTGAGCGGTTATGCGGGCGAGCTCTGGCGCAAGAAGTGGCTGTTGGAGCACGAGGGTGTGCTGCCCAAGGAGCTCATCTAGCCTGCACCCTACTTTCGTGCCCGATGACGCCCCAGGAACTGGCCGAGAAGGTCGTGGCCCGCATGTACGACAACGACCCCTTCAGCATCTGGCTGGGGATCGAACGTGTTGCACTGCGCCCCGGCCATTGTGAATTGCGGATGACGGTGCGGAACGAGATGCTCAACGGCTTCGCCATCGCCCATGGCGGCATCACCTATTCCCTGGCCGATAGCTGCCTGGCCTTCGCCTCCAACTCCCACGGCATCCAAGCGGTGAGCGTGGAGACCTCCATCAGCCACACGCGGGCCTTGAAGGAAGGCGATGTGCTCACGGCCAACAGCGAGGAGAAAAGCCTGAGCCGCAGCATCGGCGTGTACCATGTGACCGTCACCGACGAACACGGTAAGACCGTGGCCCTGTTCAAAGGCACGGTGTACCGCACGGGCAAGCCCTGGTTCCCGGAGGAAGAACCGAAACCCTGATAAGCCATCGCCGAGCCTTCGGCGCACCAAGCATGAACCAAGCCTACATCATCGACGCCATCCGGACCCCGATCGGATCCTTCACAGGCACCTTGGCCCCCGTTCGCGCCGACGACCTGGCCGCCCACGTGTTGAAGGC
Organism: Flavobacteriales bacterium; assembly: GCA_016721825.1. Lineage (GTDB taxonomy): Bacteria > Bacteroidota > Bacteroidia > Flavobacteriales_F > PHOS-HE28 > PHOS-HE28. Next base: position 348,532 of record JADKHI010000002.1, on the reverse strand, counting down.
CTTGATGGAACGCAACGCGAGCTTGGACCCGGCAGCCATTGACGATGTGATCCTGGGCTGCGCCAACCAGGCCGGCGAGGACAACCGCAATGTGGCCCGCATGGCCCTGCTATTGGCCGGGCTGCCCGTCACGGTCCCCGGTGAGACGGTGAACCGCCTCTGTGCTTCAGGCATGAACGCGGTAGTGAACGCCGGTCGCGCGATCACCGCTGGGCATGGTGATGTGTTCGTGGCCGGTGGCATGGAGCACATGACCCGTGGTCCCTGGGTGATCAGCAAGACCAGCACGCCCTATGGCCGCGATGCGCAGATGTTCGACAGCAGCTTCGGCTGGCGCTTCATCAACCCCTTGATGAAGGAGAACTACGGCGTGGACGCCATGGGCGAGACGGCGGAGAACCTCCTGGACATTCCCGGAAGCACGATCAGCCGCGAGGACCAGGACCGCTTCGCCCTGTGGAGCCAGCAGAAGGCCGCTGCCGCGCAGGCCAATGGTCGCCTGGCGCAGGAGATCGCGCCGGTGGCCATTCCCCAGCGTAAAGGCGACCCTGTGCTTTTCGCACAGGACGAGTTCGTGAAGCCCAAGACCACCTTGGAAGGACTGGCCGGGTTGAAGCCTGCCTTCCGCAAGAACGGCTCCGTGACGGCCGGTAACGCCAGCGGCCTGAACGATGGCGCCGCCGCCGTGCTCGTCTCCAGCGAGGCAGGGATGAAGAGCCATGGGCTGAAACCCTTGGCCCGCATCGTTAGCAGCGGCGTGGTCGGCGTGGAGCCCCGCATCATGGGCATCGGTCCGGTCACCGCCACGAAATTGGCCTTGAAGCGCGCCGGTCTTTCGTTGGACCAGATCGACATCCTTGAACTGAACGAGGCCTTCGCCGCGCAGGTGCTCAGCTGCACCCGTAGCCTTGGCATCGCAGATGACGATACCCGCATCAATCCCAATGGTGGAGCCATCGCTCTAGGCCATCCACTGGGCATGAGCGGTGCGCGCCTGTTGCAGACCGCCGCCCTCGAACTGCATCGGCAGAACAAGCGGTACGCCCTCTGCACCATGTGCATAGGAGTAGGCCAGGGCTACGCCACGATCATCGAGCGGGCCTGATCGGCCTGATGCTTGGAACGTCCGGTTCCATGACGACCTCTATTTTCACCCCCCCATTGCGGAACACCCACCTGCCCATGCGCCTCCGGACCCTCACCCTTCCCCTGCTGACGCTGGCGCTCCTTAGCGCCCCCGCCCTCCTCTTCGCCCAGGAGAGCAAGGTGCGCGTAAAGGTGAAGGCCGACATCGGCGGAAAGGCGGACGAGGATCATGGGGTCGTGAAAGTGGTGAAGGGCGACGCTGGATCCGTGGTGGCCCTGAAGACCAAAGGCGGCGACCCCGTGCTGGGCGGCCTCAGCCAGGTGCAGACCGACTGGTCGCTCTGGAGCTACGCCACCGAGACCATGCTGCCCATCAAGAACGACAAGCCCAAGGTGGTGTGGGGCGAAGGCCCTGTGGCCATTGAGACCATCGAGTACTTCGGCGGGCAGTTCCGCATGATCGCCTCCAAGCCGGATCCCGAGAACAACAAGCTCCTGCTGATCCAACAAGTGCTGAGCCCCCGTAGCCTCACCGGCAAAGGAGCGCAGATCATCACCGAACTGCCCTACGACCGCTTGGGCAAGGGGCCGGAGTACTTCCAGAGCAACATGTCCATCGGCTTCACCACGATCGTGAACACCGACAGCACCAAGCTCCTGCTGCAGCTGACCCCCAACACCACCAGCCGCAGCGCCGGTTGTCCCATTTTCGCCATGGTGCTCGGCAAGGACATGAAGCCCTTGTGGAACTACACGCTCCAGACCGATGCCAGCGCGCGATCCGTGAAGATCCTCGACACGCAGGTGGACAAGGCCGGCGCCGTGTGGTACCTGGTGAAGAACGTTAGCAACCCCGAACCCAAGACCAAGGGCGAGATCGGTTACAGCTACGCGCTCTACAAGTTGGATAGCGCCGGTCAGCGCACCGCCGCCATCGACCTACCTGCCGAGGACTATGCCATGGACGCCACCTTCGCCTTCCGCGCTGATGGGAACCTGGCCGTGGCCGGGGTGTACAGCCAGCCCGATCTCAATCGCAACGAAGCCGTGGGGCTCTACTACACCACACTTGATGTGAACACCATGGCCTGGGGCAACTGGAAGCAGCACCCGCTGGCCAAGCAGATGGTGAAGATCAAGACCAAGGACGAAGAGCGTTACCAGACCGACATCGTGGTGGAGCGCGTGATGCCCCGCAAGGATGGTGGCGCCTACCTCGTGGCTCACGGAAGTGCCCGCATCACCACCATGGTCAGCGACCTTAGCGGCAACAAGAAACCCAAGTACAGCTGGGACAACTGGGACCTGCATGTGATGGACCTGGGCGCTGAGGGCGATGCGAAATGGTACAAGCAGATCGATCGTGACATGTCGTACGATAACGACATCCCGGGCCGTCTGATCTGTGCGACCTTTGAGGGAGCCTTGTTCATCCTCTTGAACGACGACATGGCCAACTACGAGAAGCGCAAGAAGAAAGAGCCCCTCGACCGTATCAGCTCAGGCAAGGACGCCACGTTGTTGGAGTTCAAGCCCGATGGTACGGAGAAGCCCCGCCAGATCATGAAGGACGGTCTACAACAAGGGTACTTCAAGGCCTCCAGCATCTGGCGCCTCAACCCCAATACCCTCGTCACCATCGGCACACCGGGCTTCGGCTCGGACATGACCTATCCGGTGCTCATCCAGTTCAGCAAGGAATCCGCCAAGTAAGGGCGCTCCCAACAGTCCATCTGCCCATGCTCCCCCAGGAACAGATCAACAGTTACATCTCCGAACTCCCTGAATGGCAGCGCAAGCTGCTCGTTCGCTGTCGCCAGCTGATCCACTCCACGGACGCGGAGGTGGAAGAGACCTGGAAATGGAACAGTCCGCATTTCGACCACAACGGGATCATGATCGGCCTTCAAGGCTTCAAAGAGCACGTTGCCGTCTGGTTCCACAAGGGCTCATTGATCAAAGACCCCAAGTCGCTCTTTGAGAAGCTGGCGAAGGGAGAGGAAAAAGGCATGCGCTCCTACAAGCTGGTCGAAGGGGATGCCATCAACGAAGCGGCCTTCGTGGACCTGGTGAAACAGGCCGTTGCCTTGAACGAGAAAGGCACGAAGCTTACGGATGCCAAGCCAGCGCGCAAGGCTCTGGTGCTGCCGGATGACCTAGGCAACGTGCTGCACAAGGACCCTACTGCCTGGGCCAACTGGGAGGGTTTCACCTACAGCTGCAAGAAGGAATACATCGAGTGGGTGACCGATGCCAAGCAGGACGAGACCCGGAAACGGCGTATCGCCCAGGCCTTGGAGATGATCCGCGAAGGCAAGGGCAAGGAGGACGCACATCGTGTCGGGTCTTAACAGTTCTTCACGCGCCCACCGGTCCCGCGTTCAAACGCTCCGGTATCTTCGGCGACGCCCATGGACATCCGCATCGAAGACCTGACCAAGCGCTACGGCCCACAGAAGGCCGTTGACGGGATCAGCTTCACGGTGCGCGCGGGCGAAGTGCTCGGCTTTCTCGGGCCCAACGGTGCGGGCAAGTCCACCACCATGAAGCTCATCTGTGGGCTCACTGCGCCGAACGCAGGTAAGATCACCGTCGGGGGACATGATGTCGCCACGGAACCCGAAGTGGTACGCCGCATGATCGGCTACCTGCCCGAAAGCAATCCGCTCTACGAGGACATGCCGGTGCTGGACCTGCTGCGGTTCGCTGCCAAGCTACAGGCCGTGCCCGCCGACCGCATCGATGAGCGCCTGCGCACCATGGTGGAAGCCTGTTGCCTTGACCGGGAGAAACACAAGCGCGTTGGCGAGCTCAGCAAAGGCTACCGGCAACGCGTAGGGCTGGCGCAGGCCATGGTGCACGACCCGGACGTCCTCATCCTCGACGAGCCTACCACCGGTCTCGACCCCAACCAGATCGTGGAGATCCGTGAGCTGATCAAAGAGCTTGGACAAGCCAAGACGGTGATCTTCAGCACGCACATCCTTCCTGAGGTCGAGGCCACCTGTGACCGGATCCTCATCATCGACAAGGGCCGTATCGTGGCCGATGGAGGTCCTGCGGAGCTGCGTGGCAAGGCCCAAGGACGTGCGATGCTGAATGTCCGGATCGAAGAAGCTGTTCAGCAGGAAGTGCTCGATGCGTTCCGATCGATCGAACAGGTCGAAGAGGTCACTGCCGATGGTGCCAACGGCTATCTGCTGCGTGTGGCCCCGGGTATGCAACTGGAGCGCACCATCTTCCAGCTCTGCGTGCAGCGCCGCTGGATCCTTACCGGCCTGCACCAGGTGGAAACGCGACTGGAGGATGTGTTCCGCGAACTGACCCTGGACTGAGATGCGGAAGACCTGGATCATCGCCCGGCGCGAACTGGCCTCCTTCTTCGATGGTCCCATGGCCTACATCCTGCTGGTGGTCCTCCTGGGCAGCTGGGGCTTTTTCACCTGGTGGTACGGCGCCTGGTACCCGGACGTGTTCATGCGAAAACAGGCCGACCTTTCCGCCTTCTTCCAGACCGCCTATTGGACCCTCTTCCTCTTCATCCCGGCGCTCACCATGCGAACGCTGGCGGAAGAGCGTCGATCCGGAACGCTCGACCTGTTGTTGACCAAAGATGTTTCCGACGGGCAGGTCGTGGGTGGAAAATTCCTGGCCTGCCTGCTATTGATCGTATTTGCACTGGCCTTCACCCTACCCTACTACTTCGCCATCGCGAGCATGGGCTCCATGGACCACGGTGCTGTGTGGTGCGGATACTTCGGACTCCTGTGCATGAGCGCTGGTTACGTGGCCATTGGCATCTATGCGAGCAGCCTTTCCCGCAACCAGATCGAGGCCTTTCTCGTGGGCATGCTCGTCATCGTGGTGTTCCATGTGCTGGCCATGGTGCTCAGCTCCAACTTCACTGGGCCGCTCGGCGTTTTCTTCCAGTTCCTGAGCACTGCGGAGCATTTCGATAGCATGAGCCGGGGTGTTGTGGACAGCCGCGACCTCGTGTACTTCGCCAGCGTGATCGTGTTCGCGCTGGTGCTGGCGGAACGCAACCTGGCCAAACGCATGTTCGATCGGTCATGAGCCTGCGCGCCCGCTCCCTCCGCAACGTGGTGCTTGTGCTGCTGGCGCTCGTGCTGGTGAACCTGCTCGGGCATCGCTACCATGTGCGTAAGGACCTCACCGGCGACGGACGCTACACCCTTAGCGCAGCCACCATCGAGATGCTGGATTCACTGCCCGAGGCGGTGACGGTGACGGCCTACTTCACCGAAGACCTTCCCCCCGACCTGGCCATGGTGCGGCAGGACCTGAAGGACCTGTTGGTGGAATACGCCGAGCGCAGCAAAGGCAACGTTGTCTTCGCCTTCGTGGATCCGAACACCGCCGACAGCTTGGAGAAACAGGCGACAGAGAGCGGGGTGCGGTGGGTGCTCGTGAACACGCGCGAAAAGGACAAGGCCGAACAGCTCAAAGTGTATATGGGCGCGGTGGTACAGATGGGCGAGCAGACGGCCATCATCCCTGTGCTTCAGCCGGGCAGTTCGTTGGAGTGGGAGCTGAGTTCGGCCATGAAGCGCGTGAGTATTGTGGACAAGCCCGCCATCGGGTTGATCCAGGGGCACGGCGAACCTGCCATGGGCAACATGCCCCAACTGGAACAAGCACTGAGCGTCCTGTATGCCGTGGAACCCATGGCCATCTACGACAGCTTCCCCATCCACGACCGATTCAGCGCCTTGATCTGGATCGATCCGAAGGACTCCATTCCGGCGCTCCAACTGAAACAGCTCGAAGCCTTCATGGCCAAGGGACGGGGTCTCGTGGTGGCCTCTTCCAACCTGAGCACGGATGTGAACACATCGAACATGATCAGCTTGCGCCGCCCCGATCTTGCCGATTGGCTTGCCCAACGAGGCGTAGGCTTGGAGCCGCGGGTGTTGATCGACGCGAACTGCGGACAGGTACAGGTGCTGCAACAGCGAGGCCAGTTCACCATGCCGGTACCGGTGATGTTCCCCTACTTCCCGATCATTTCCGGCTACAGCCCACATCCGGTTTCCAGCGGCCTTGATGCGGTGGTGTTCCAGTTCACCTCACCACTGTCCTTCACCGGTGATAGCAGCCGTGTGAAGTGGACACCACTGTTGTTCACCAGCAAGCGAAGCAATTCACTGCCTGCCCCACAGGTCATCGACATCCAGAAGCAGTGGAACGACATGGACTTCCTGCTCGGCCCGCAGACGGTCGGCGCCGCGCTGGAAGGTCAACTGACCAACGGGCACCCTTCGCGGATGGTGGTGGTCGGCAACGGCGGCTTCGTGCTGAACGGCAATGGACAACAGCCCATGCAGATCGAGCCGGACAATGTGAACCTGCTGGTGAACGCGGTGGATTGGACCACGGACCGCACAGGGCTCATCGAACTGCGCAACAAAGGCATCGGATACAGGCCGCTCGACGAAGTGTCGGATGGCGAACGTGCCCTGATCAAGTGGTCGATGCTTCTGCTTCCGGTGGTGCTGGTGCTGGGTTATGGAGCCTTCCGGCTGCGTTGGAGAAAGAAGCAACGCGATCAACGAATGCACCCAGGCCATGTCCAGTAACGCGCGTACCAAGGCCTTGGTGATCGTGGTGGTCGCACTGGCCCTGCTCTGGTTCATCGGGGACCGCTACGGCATGCGGTCCAAGGACCGTACGTACCGCGAGGTGGTGCTGACCTTGGATACGGCTGAGGTGAAAGCGATCGTGATCGAACCCGGAGGCACATTGCGGCCGGATGTACGCGTGGTGCGCGAGGGTGGGCTGTGGCGCCTCTACTCCAAGGCAGATACGTTACGCGTGGACAACAAGTACGTGCTGGACGTGCTGGCACCGCTCGCTGACATGCGTGTGAAGCGGCAGGTCGGCACCATGGACCTGGTGAAAGACCGCTACGACCTGAACGACACGCTGGCCGACCGCATGATCATTGAGCTGAATGACGGTTCCAAGCAGGAGCTATTGATCGGCAAAAGCACCTTCAGCCCGAAAGGCCCGTGGTCGCACGTGAACGTGCCGGGTGAGCGCGAGGTCTTCGCCGTGGATGGAAAGCTCAGCATGGTCACCGAAATGAAGGTGGAGGATTGGCGCCCGCGCACTGTGGTCATCGGCGATCCGAAGAACTGGAGCTACCTGCACTATCGCTTCCCGGGGAACGACTACGTGCTTCAGCGCTCCAATGGTATCTGGATGCTCGACAGCGTCCTTTCCGATACAGCTCGTGTGGCCGATTACCTGCGCAGCCTGGCGCGTAGCGAAGCCCATTCCGCAGCCAAAGGTGCCAGCTTGGACAGCCTGCCTGAAGTGGCCACGCTGACCATAACGGACGTTACCCGTCCTGCGCCGATCGTGGTCTCCATCTTCGCGACCCGGGATGCCCGTTTCCTCCTTCGCAGCAGCCTGAACCCGGACAACCTGCTGTGGTTCGATGCCGAACGGGAGCTACCCCGCCTTTTCCGCCCGCGCGGCAATTGGCTTCCTGGCGCCACCCCCACCAGCCCGCTGAACCCGGGTATCTGAAGGTTCCGCTGTCCACATCGATCCGTGGATGCCGCGCGCTGGACGAACGTTCCCAGCCCCTGTCACCGTGCCACCTTTGAGCCTTGGTCATGCGCGCTATTCGGATCCTCGCCCAACCGGACGACAGTACCTGCGGCCCCACCGCGCTGCACGCGGTATACCAGTACTTCGGACTCGACGTCGGTCTCGACGAGGTGATCGGTGAGGTGCACCATTTGGAAGATGGCGGCACGCTGGCCGTGTTCCTCGGTCTTCATGCCTTGAAGCATGGCTTCCACGCCCGCATCCACAGTTACAACCTGCGCGTGTTCGATCCCAGTTGGGAAGGCCTTTCGAGCGAGATGCTCCGTAAGAAGCTCGTTGCGCAGACCCGCTTCAAGGAAGGAAAGAAGCTGCACTCCGCTTGCCTGGCCTATGCCCGGTTCCTTAAGATGGGCGGCGAGGTCCGCTTCGACGACCCGCGGCCTTCGTTGCTTCAGCGCTACTTCGATCACGACCTGCCGGTCCTCACCGGACTCAGCGCCACCTACCTGTACAAGAGCAAGCGCGAATACTCTGGTAGCAATGGACAGAGCGTGTTCGACGACCTGCGCGGCAAGCCCATGGGCCACTTCGTTGTGCTCTGCGGTATGGAAGGCAAGAAGGTGCTTGTTGCCGACCCCTATCAGGACAATCCCCTGGGCGACGATCGCTACTACCAAGTGCCAGTGGGCCGCTTGATCAACTCCATTCTGCTGGGCATCGTGACCTACGACGCCAACCTGCTCATCCTTTCCAAGAAGCCGCTCCCTGCATGAGAAAGATCATCGTGGTCCGAGACCCGAGCACCTTCAACCTGGGCGTGAAGGGGGTGGAAGTGGTGTCCAGCAAGGACTACTTGACCGATCCCGTATACGCTGCGATCTCCAACGTGCGCATCTTCAACCTCGCGCGCAGCTATAGTTACCAGAGCCGCGGTTACTATGTGAGCCTCCTGGCCGAAGCGCGTGGGCAGAAGGTGATCCCCGATGCCAAGACCATCCTCGATCTGAAGAACCCGAGCTTGGTGAAGGTGCTGTCACGCGACCTTGACGAAGTGATCCAACAAAGCCTCAGCGAGAAGGTCAAGGACGAGTTCATCTTCAGCATCTACTTCGGGCGCAACGTGAACCGCAAGTACGACCGTCTGGCGCACGAGCTCTACAAGGTTTTCCAAGCGCCGCTCCTTCGCGCCCGCTTTGTGAAGGGTGAGAAGTGGGAGCTGCGCGGCATGCGGGCCATTCCCTACAACGAGATCCCCGAGGACCACCTCCCCCATGTGCGGCACTTCGCCAAGGAGTACTTCGCCAAGAAACGCTACGACAAGGCCCGCGAGGACCGTAGCCAGTACGATCTGGCGATCTTGGTGAACCCCGAGGACAAGGCAGCCCCGAGCAACAAGCGCGCGATCGTGAAGTTCCGGCAGGCCGCCGAGCAGATGGGCTTCGCTGTCGATATCATCGGTCCGAACGACATTGATCGGCTTGGCCAGTACGATGCCCTGCTGATCCGGGAGAACACGCACGTGAACGACCACACCTACCGCTTCGCGCGCAAAGCCCAGAAGGAAGGGCTGGCCGTGATGGACGCACCGGACGCGATCCTGAAGTGCAACAATAAGGTCTACCTCGCCGAGGTGATGGAGGCCAACGCGGTGCCCAGCCCCCGCACCATGATCGTACACAGCGAGAACCGACATGAGGTGGCCGAACGCTTCGGATTGCCGGTGGTGCTGAAGCTGCCCGACAGCACCTTCAGCCGCGGTGTCACCAAGGCCAAGACCCCCGAAGAGCTGGTGCTGAAGCTGGATGAGCTGCTCGATGAGAGCGATCTGGTGATCGCACAGGAATACATGCCCAGCGACTTCGACTGGCGTATCGGCGTGTTGGACGGTGAGCCTTTATACGCCTGCAAGTACTTCATGGCGCGTGGCCACTGGCAGATCTACAACTGGGGCAGCGACACCAAGAAGCACCAGAGCGGCGACTTCGCCACGATGCATGTGCATGAGTGTGCGAAGGAGATCATCGATGCGGCCGTGCATGCTGTGAAAGCCATCGTCGGTGATCAGGGTCTCTTCGGCGTGGACATCAAGGAGGTGGCCGGCAAACCCTATGTGATCGAAGTGAACGAATGCCCGAACATCGACCACGGCGTGGAGGATGTGGCCCTGGGCGACGAACTGTACCGAAAGATCATTGGATCGATGAAGCGCACCATCGAGCGCCGCATCGGCATCACGCCCACCATGGGCAAAACGAGCATCAAGGCATGAGCGCCCCGAAGAAATTCAAGCTGTTCGAGGTCACTGGCATCGAACTGGAGTACATGGTGGTTGACCGAGAGACCCTGCAGGTCAGCCCCACGGTGGATGAACTTTTCAAGGACGTTACCGGCGCGATCACCGGTGATGTGGAACGCGGGGATGTGGAATGGAGCAACGAGCTGGTGAGCCACGTGGTGGAACTGAAGACCGCCAAGCCCACCCGCAAGATCCCCTCCTTCCAGAAGAAGTTCGCCAGTGAGGTGAAGGCCATCAACGCCCAGTTGGCCAAGCGGGGGCGCATGCTGCTGCCCACGGCCGCACACCCTTTCATGGATCCCTTCACCGAGACCGTGATCTGGCCGCACGACTACAACGAGGTATACGCCTTGTACAACCGCATCTTCGATTGCCGCGGCCATGGCTGGAGCAATCTGCAGAGCACACACCTCAACCTTCCCTTTGCCAACGATGAGGAGTTCGGCAAGCTGCACGCAGCCATCCGCATGGTGCTGCCCATCATCCCCGCGCTCAGCGCCAGCTCCCCCCTCCTTGACGGCAAGACCACCGGTTTCCTCGACGGCCGCATGGAGGCCTACTTGCACCACCAGGAGAAGCTGCCCGAGCTGATGGGATCCTTGATCCCCGAGGCCGTGTTCAGCCAGGAGGATTATTACCGCGCCATCTTCAGCCCCATCGCGCAAGCGCTCGCGCCGTTCGACACCGAACATGTGATGGACCACCACTTCGCGAACTCGCGCGGCGCCATCGCACGCTTCGACCGGGGCGCCATTGAGATCCGCGTCATCGACATTCAGGAGTGCCCCTCGATGGACCTGGCCATCGCCGAGCTGATCGTGGCCGTCTGCCGCGCCATGGTGAAGGGCCGTTGGGTGAGCAATTACCTGCAGCGTGCCTGGAGCGAGACCGACCTGCTGCCCATCTTCCTGCAAGTGATCAAGGATGCGGGCAAGTCGGTGATCTCCAACAAGGAGTTCCTGATCATGTTCGGTGTGCTGAAGGAGGACCGCATGACGGCTGGCAAGCTCTGGGAACACCTGTTCAACGAGCTACGCAGCGAGCTGAGCGAGAACGCCCAGCGCGGCATCAGCCACATCCTTCAACACGGCTGCCTGGCCTCCCGCATTCTCGCGCGCACAGGCAAGGAACCTTCTCGCGAGAGGATCATCGAGGTCTACACGGAGCTGGCCACCTGCCTACAGGACGACCGCCCCTTCGAATGAAGTTGTTGCTGACCTGTGAGCATGGCGGGAACAAGGTGCCGACCATCTACCGCCCCTTGTTCAAGGATGCTGATGCGGTCTTGCACAGCCATCGCGGCTGGGACCCCGGGGCCTTGGGCCTGTTCGAACGGCTGAAGGCGGATGCCGACGCGCACTTCCACAGCACCACCAGCCGCCTGCTTGTGGAATTGAACCGCTCTCCTCATCATCCTGCCCTCTTCTCCCGCTACACGAAGCCATTGCCATTGACGGAACGGAAGACGCTGCTAGGGCGCTACTACCTACCCTACCGCGCCGCTGTCGAAGAGCAGGTCGCGAAGTGGGCGACCAAGCGCGAAACGGTGATGCATGTGGCTGTGCACTCCTTCACCCCGGTCTTGAACAGTGAAGTGCGTACGCTCGACATCGGCTTGCTCTACGACCCGTCCCGAAGGATCGAGAAGCAATGGGCCCTACGTTGGCGCGACACGATGCTGGCCATCGACCCGACCGTTGAGGTTCGGATGAATCGACCGTATCTCGGCAAGGCGGACGGCTTGCCTACCTACCTGCGCAAGCTGCACCCCACACACTACGCAGGCATCGAACTGGAGGTGAACCAGGGCCATCTCGTGAATGGCAAGTTCCCCAAAGACCTTGCGCTCCTTGTGCGTGAGAGCTTGAAGCGGTCCCTCGCTAGATGATGACCTTATCTCTGAACGACGAAAGCCCTCCGGAAGATCCGAAGGGCCTTCGCCATGAACAGAGATGCTGATCAGCGCACGACCGTGAAGCGTTGCTCGGCGCTGCCGCCGGTCCAAGTGGCACGGAGGACATAGGCACCTTCGGCCAAGGCGCTCACATCCAAGCGATCACGTACCTCGCCGCTACGGTCACCCACAAAGCGGTCCATGGCAAGGCGACCGCTCGCGTCGATCACCTGCCAACGCAAGCCCTTCGCTCCTTTCAGCGCAATGGACACGTTCAATACATCGTTCGCCGGGTTCGGGTGGACCGAGGTAAAGGAGATCGTAGCGGCCTCTCCGATGCCGATGTTGCCGTTGTTATCCCACAGCTGGATATCATCCACGGCCGCTTCGATCAAGCTTCCGCCATCGAGGTACTGGCCTGCACGGGTGCTATCCGAAGCGACCATGCGGATGCGTACCGTGGCGTTCGGGGTCACGTAATCCTGCACGCGGAAGGCCACTCGACGCCAGCTGCGGTCGCTGCTCATCGTGTTCTCCACCGGGATCCAGTTCTGGTTATCGTTGGTGATCTGCACCTGCCACCAGTCCGCACCTGGGTTCGCGCCACCGGGAGGGCTGTTCGTGTACCAGCGGAAGTAGGTGAAGGTGGGGTTCACATAGGACGACAGATCGATCGGCCCGCTCTGCAAGGTCGTGCGTCCGCCATCCACATCGTTATCGCCTGGTGAGGTGGTGTTGGTGGAGTTGCCGGTCACGAAACAAAGTTCGCCGCCTGGTGTATGCTGGTCGCCCGGTTGGATCTCGCTGTTGTCCACGGTGCTCAATGAGGCGATCGGGATCGCGATCTCCCAAGTACCGGTGGTGTTGTTGTCACCCGGCTGTCCTGGGGTCCAGTTACCGACCTGGCTGTTGAAGTCAAGGTCCTCTGTGCCCTCCAGCGCGAAGCCTACCAGGATGTAATAGGGTACGTTGGGGTCTGGCTCCGCTGCACCGATGGGCTGCACGCCGCTCAGCTCCTGGTTGAGATCGAGCATGCCCAAGTAGTAGGCGATCACGGTGCCTTCCGGTTGGCCGGGAATGGTAGCTGAATAGTTGCTTCCGCCGGTGTTGGTCATCACCGTGGAGACCCAAGTGCCTGTATTGATCCGGTAGTTCAACTGCACGCCGTCCATATACTGGGTATACGGGAACGTGACCGTGGATTGTGCGGTGATCGTGATGCCCGTGTTCTCGTTCTGGTCCGCTAGAGGGGTGTGCAACAGGTCGAAACCACTGATCAGCGTGATGCCGTGCAAAGCGAATCCTTCCACGATGGCGAGCCCGTTGGGTGTTCCATTCGTCAGGTCACCATCGGTATCGTCCGCTTGAAGCACGTCCAGGAGCACATCCCGGAAAGCCTGCCCTTCCTGTCCGTTCGGCACCGAAGCCTGAAGCCCCGGATAAGCCTCGGCAAAAAGCGACTCGGTCAAGGTCATGTCGTTGCCCAATAGCAGATACGTGTCCCACCACGCACCTGCGATGATCTCACCGTCCGCGTGCACTTCACCCGTAAGGTCCACCGGATAGATCTTCCGGTCCACATCATAGCGTCGGATCGGCTCGTTCGGCGTGATCATGTTATAGCCCGCTGCCATTACCGGATCCTCCGAAAGGCTGAACGCCCAGAAATCCGCGTAGCCTTCTCCCATCCCTCCGTTCTGGAAGAAACCACCGTTGTCCTGGTAGAAGTTGTCGTTGATGCCGTGGCCGTATTCATGCCACACCACTTCGGAGATGTTGGCCATCGAGAAGCAGTCACCGCCTTCCGCGTAGAAGTTGATGGAAGACCCGTCATAGAAAGCGTTGCATGTGCCCCCGCTCACATCCACGTTCGTGGGAAGCTGGAAGTCCATGCCGGTGAACGTGGGAAGCACATCCTTGGCGTGGTTGTGTACCATGCTGACGTAACGGTATGCGCTGCGCTCTTGGATCGTGGCGACATTGTCAAAGCTGACCACGTTCGGGCCGTCCTGTAAGGTGCCGGTGACCGTGGCAGTGGTACCGAAACGTACCACTCGCGACCAGGTGCCGGACAGTTCCATGGTGAAGGATGTGGGTCCGGAAACACCGGAACCTACGAAGCCACCACCATCCACGGTGAAGGGTTGCCCACCCACGGTGATGTCAACATCGGGCATGGCCTCCACGGAGGAAGGCGTCTGCTGATTCGAGGTGTAGACAGTGCTGTTCACTTGAATATCGGCGCCCACGTCCTCATCCTTGTCCGGTGCATGGTTGATGATCAAGTTCTGACGGTACAGCAATTCACCTGTCGCATCATCCACCCAGCACAGCCAGCGACCAGGTTGCCCGACCTCCGAGGTGCGCACCGTGACCTCGTGCACGAGGCGATGCTCCACGCCGTGCCACACGGGCAGGGGTAGAATGCGAATGCCTTGATGTTCCACCGTGGTCACTTGGGATAGTCCGGTCGTGGCCGCGTTGCCGGCCGTCGTGCCATCCATCATCGGCGACATCGCGGTCTCAATTCCCGGATAGGCGTCCAGTCCGAACTGCACCACGCGCCCTTGTTGGTCCAGCTTCACCACCACGTGGCCGAAGAGCACCTCCACTCCTTGATGCAGCTGGTTGAAATGCACGAAGTGGTACTTGGTGGTCGACGATACGTGCTTCACTTGAAGCTCATCCAAGGGCAGCCCGAAAGCAGCGAGCTGTCCGGCAAGGAAGGCTTGGGCCTGAGCCGCCGGGGTGGCCCCCGCTGAAGGGATCGGTCGACCAAAGGCGCGGTGCGGAAGCCCGTTGGCCTCGTTGAACTCCACGGTCCAGGAGGGGTTCGCGGCTACGAACTGGCGCCAGGCGGAGCGGGCACGCAAGGTGCTCTGCCAAGTATCGTCCGGTGGTCGTTGGGCATCCTTGATGAAGGTCACTTCCAGGCGTTCCGCCCTTGGGACGGCGCGCTGGGCCTGCGCGGAGAGCGCGCAGAAGGTGAGGGTGGAAGCGAAGAGTACGGTGGAGCGCATAGGGGTTCGTTGTTCAGGAGGAACAAGATGGTGAAGGAAACGGTTCGGACCACCGTTGGCCCCCTTGAAAATGGGCTACCCTTCTTGGATGTCCACCACCAGCCCATCATAGGCCAGGAAAACGTTAGGGGGGAGTTCCATTTGGACCTCGGCGTGCATCCCCATCCAATGGCTGATGTGGGTGAAGTAAGCTTGGCGGGGCTTCAATTCACGCACCAGTTCGAGCGCTTGGTCGAGGTTCAGGTGGGAATAGTGCTCCGCCTTGCGCAGCGCGTTCAGCACCAGAACGTCCAAGCCATGGAGCTTCTCCCGTTCCTTGGGGGTGATGGACTTCGCATCGGTAATGTAGGCCAGTCCTCCGATCCGGAAACCCAGCACAGGCATCTGCATGTGCATCACTTCCACCGGAAGCACGTCGATACCGGCCACCGTGAAGGCGTCCCGCGTGATCAGCCGCATGTCGAACTCCGGTACGCCCGGGTACTTGCCCGGTCCGAAGGCGTAGTGGTACATGTGCTTCACGGAGTCCGTGGTCGCGGCATCGGCGTAGATGGGCACCGGGCGAGGCGGTTCGTGCAGGAAGCTGATCGCCCGCAGGTCGTCCATGCCACCGATGTGGTCCATGTGCGCGTGGGTGATCAGCACCGCATCCAGGTCCTTCACCTTGGCGCGTAACAGTTGCTGGCGCATGTCCGGACCAGCATCGATCAACAGCCGCTTGCCCTGGGTCTCCACCAGCACGCTCACCCGAAGCCGCTGATCGCGCGGATCAGGGCTCGTGCAAACAGCACAGTCGCACCCGATGATTGGCACTCCTTGACTGGTGCCGGAGCCGAGGAAAGTGAGGCGCATGGTTCACGCCGAAGGCTTCGGCGAAGGTGTATGGGACGAAAATGAGGGATCTTGGGCCCCATTCGACCGCCGACGTCCACAGATGATGCACAGGTTGAGAGTGTCGTTCGAACGAGAGGGAGGGATTGCGCGTGGCGCGCTTTCCCGTTGGGGGGAGGCTACAGCGTTGAAGCCGATCGCGCTGCGCGCGATCCTTCGTTCCTTCAGACGACCCATTGTGCAAGCACAGGGCCGTCCGAAGGAACGAAGCCGCCCCTCGGGCGGCTTCAATACTGGCGGAGAGGGAGGGATTCGAACCCCCGTTACCCGTAGGTAAAGCGGTTTTCAAGACCGCCGCGATCGACCACTCTGCCACCTCTCCTTTGGTGCGTGGAAGCGGCGCGAATGTAGCTAGCTGGTCAGGAACGGCCATTCACGCGCAGGCAACGGGACAGCCCCGCCCTGCTTCGGGGTTATCTTTGGCTCATGAGGATGCGCACCCTTCCAACCCTGATCCCGGCGCTCTTGCTCGGGTCCATGCTCCATGCCCAAGGTGGGCCGGATGCCATCGTGGAGACCAAGGTGTTCCATGTGCCGGGACAAGGGGAACGGGTCGACGTGATCATCTCCATGCTCGGCGGCTCGGTGACCATGGGGGCCAATGAACGTGGCTTCCAACAGGCCAGGATCGAGGCCATCACCATCATCGAGAAGAATGGCGCCATCGCCGACTTCCGAAAATCCGTAGTGAACGGCCCCGAGCGCACCGACAGCTTGCATCCTGACTTCATCCACCAAGAGAGCTTTCTTCTGCAACCCGGTGAACACGGCCTTTCCATCGAGCTGCGTGACCTGGTGAGCGGTGATTCGACCGCTTCGCGCATCCGCCTTCCCCTGCCGATCGGATCTACACCGGAAGGCTTGTTCTTCAGCGACGTGCTCCTCGCTTCCCAAGTGAACAGGTCCACCGACCCCAAGGTGTCCCGCAGTGGTTACGAGGTGCTTCCCTTCACCAGCATCTACTACCCTTCTGAGGTCAAAAGCTTGGCCTTCTACGCGGAGGTGTACAACGCCCCGCTGGCGCTGAAAGGGGATAGTATGTACCTGCTGAGCTACCAGTTGGAGAGCTACGAGAACCACGAGGTGGTCGGGGCCTACAAGAAAGTGTCCCGTATCCGGGCGGCTGAAGTGAGCCCTGTGCTGGCCCAGTTCGACATCGCCCCCCTGCCCAGCGGCAACTATGTGCTCGCCATGGAAGCGCGCGACCGCAACGGCGCCCTGCTGGGTCGGGGCGAGCAGATGATCCAGCGCAACAACCCCATCGAGTTCAGCCTGACGGACGATACGCCACTGGGGCACACGTTCGTCGACGTGTTCACCGATGCGGATACGTTGGCGGACGCGTTGCGCAGCCTGCGGCCCATTTCCAGCAACTTGGAGCGGAAGATCATCGACGACCGGTATAAGGACAAGGACATTGAGCTGATGAAGCGCTTCATGTACACCTTCTGGTACAACAAGAACGGGCCTGATGCCCAGGCCGCTTGGGAACGCTACGCCCGCGAGGTAGTGAAGGTGAACAAGCTCTACGGCTGCCGAAACATCCGCGGCTTCGACACCGACCGGGGCTATGTGCACCTGAAGTACGGCGCGCCCAACACCATTATGGACCGAGCGAACGAGATGGACGCCTACCCCTACCAGATCTGGCACTACTACCGCGCCGGCAAGTACACCAACCGCCGCTTTGTGTTCTACCAGCGCGAACTGGTGGGCGATTGCTACGAACTGCTCAACAGTGAAGTGCCCGGCGAAGTGCAGAACTCCCGGTGGAACGAGATCCTCCACTCGCGCAACAACAGCATGAACAATGTGGACCCGCAGAAGGTGAATACCATGAGCGGGGAACGCGCGCTGGAGTTCTACGAAACACCTCGCTGACGCCGGTTGACCGGGAACGCGCATTTTTGCGGTCCCCGAGCCACATGGGCCACCACACCGCCGTCGTCATTCTCAACTGGAACGGCCAGCAATGGCTGGAACGTTTCCTACCCAACGTTGTCGCTGCGACAGGTGCCGACGCGGACGTGATCGTGGCGGACAATGGCTCCACGGATGGCTCTGTGGCGTGGATCCAGAGCCGGTTCACGAACGTGAAGGTGGTTCGGAACGACACGAACCTCGGCTTTGCGGGTGGTTATAATGAGGCCCTGAAACATGTGGACGCCGAGTTCTATGTCCTCTTGAACAGTGATGTGGAGGTGATGCCCGGCTGGGTGCCGGCCTTGCGCGGCTACCTGGAGCGGCACCCGGAAATGGCGGCCTGCCAGCCCAAGGTGCTCAGTCATGGCCAGCGCGATCGCTTTGAACATGCCGGTGCGGCCGGTGGCTTCATCGACCGCAATGGCTATCCCTTCTGCCGCGGGCGCATCTTCGAGATCACCGAGCAGGACCAAGGTCAGTACGACGACGAGCTGGAGGTGTTCTGGGCCACCGGCGCATGCCTAATGATCCGGGCCAAGGCCTTCCAGGCAGCGGACGGTTTCGATGATTCGCTCTTCGCCCACATGGAGGAGATCGACCTGTGCTGGCGGTTGCGCCGTCAAGGCTGGCACATCGGGTACACTGCGGCCACCACGGTGTACCATGTCGGCGGTGGCGCACTCGGCTACGGCAGCCCGCGCAAGACCTACCTGAACTTCCGCAACAGCCTCATCGTCCTTACCAAGAACCTGCACCGGGGCTGGCTGCCCATGCGGATCCTGCGCCGTTTCTTCCTGGATGACTGCGCCGCATTGAAATTCCTTGTCGAAGGCCACGCCTCGCACGCCTGGGAAGTGGGCCGTGCGCACCGCCATTTCGTGAGCCGACTACCCCGTCTGCTCCGCGAGCGCAAGCGCCTGAAAACACTGGACCGCCACACGGACCTTACCGGCCAGTACCGCCGCAGCGTGGCCTACGATCGCTTCATCCTCGGCTGGAAGACCTTTGACCGGTTGGACCGCGAGGCCTTTACCCGACGTGGTTGACCAGATGATCCACTGCGAGCCGGTAGCCATCGAGGCCGAGGCCTGACACGGTGCCGAGGCACACGCCACCGATCAACGAGGTGTGTCGGAATTCCTCACGTTTCAATACGTTGCTGATGTGCACTTCGATCACCGGCACCTTGATCGCCGCAATGCAATCGCGCAGTGCCACGCTGGTGTGGGTGTAGCCACCCGCATTGAAGACGACACCGACATACAGGCCATCGGCTGCCTGTAGGGCGTTCACCAGCTCCCCTTCCACGTTGCTCTGAAAATGATCGAGGTCGTGATCCGGGTAGTGCTTCCGAAGCGCATGCAGGAATTCCTCGAAGGAACGATCACCATAGATGCCGGGCTCCCGCTTGCCAAGCAGGTTCAGGTTGGGGCCGTTGAGGAGGAGGAGCTTCATCGGGGATGCAGTGGGGCAAAGGTGGTGAAGGCCTGCTGATAACACCGTGATCGTTGTATCTCCTGGATCCCGTGCTCGGCAGCGCCCTGTGCCACTTGAACTTCGCACCGTGGAATGGCAACAGGCCCTTGTTGACCTGCGCGTGCATCTGAAATTGGAGCGCTCGCTGAGCGATCGTACGGTGGAGGCCTACCTGCGCGATCTGGGCAAGCTGCGCACTTTCGCCGAGGAACATTCGCCCGCGCTGAAACCAGAGGCGATGACCTTGGAGGACCTGCAGGCCTTCACGACCTGGGTGAGCAAGCAGGGACTGGGAGCCACCAGCCAGGCGCGTCTTCTGAGCGCCGTTCGGGGCTTCTACCGCAGCTTGCGTCGCGAGAAGGTGGTGACGACCGACCCTACCGAGCTCTTGGAGAGCCCGCGCACAGGCCGCTACCTGCCCACCTTCCTCAGCGTGGCCGAGATCGACGCCATCGTTGCCGCCATCGACATGAGCCGCAAGCTGGGGCACCGTGACAGGGCCATCATCGAGACCCTCTATGGCTGCGGGCTGCGGGTCAGTGAGCTCTGCGACCTGCAGGTGAGCCGCCTGCATTTCAGCGAAGGCTTCATCCGTGTGGTCGGTAAAGGCGACAAGGAACGCCTGGTGCCCATCGGTCCGGAGGCCATGAAGCAGATCGAACGCTACAGGAACGAGGAGCGTGTGCATCTGCCCGTTCAAACCAAGGCAGCGGACATCCTTTTCCTCAACGCGCGTGGAGGCCGTCTGTCACGCGTTTCGGTATTCAACCTGTCGAAAAAGCTGGCTGCCCTGGCCGGGGTGAAGAAGATCATCAGCCCGCACACCTTCCGGCATTCGTTCGCCACCCACCTGGTGGAGGGCGGGGCCGATCTACGGGCCGTTCAGGAGATGCTCGGACATGCCAGCATCACCACCACGGAGATCTACACGCACCTGGACCGCGAGTACCTGCGCAGCAACATCATGCGCTTCCATCCCAGGGCGGGAAGCCGTTAATGGTCGCGCGGATCGGAAGGGGACCTACTGCACCCGTATCCTCTTGAAACGGTCGATGAAGACGCCATCAGCATCGGTGCGTGGCGCCGGACGACCCAGCATGTCGTAGCGGGGGGCATTGCTGTACCGGGGAGCACCGAGCTCCGAGATACCGGTCGACGTGGCTGGCGTTGTCACGATCCGCACTTCATCCACATCCCAGCTTCCGCCGGCGCCTTGGTAGGCTTGCAGTTCGAGCTGGAACATGCCGCTCACATTGCCCTCCGAGATCGCCACCACACCCACATCCGTGAAGGTGGCCTCTGTGAAGGTCGCTTCCACGTAGCAGTCGGAGACGAGTACGGGAGCGGCGTTGTTGATGGAGATGCTGACGCGAAGCCTCTCGGGACCGTCGCTGCCTGCCCGGTGCCACACGATCACACTGTCAATATGCAATGGCTGAAAGGCCAAACCGGAGATCAGCAGCTTGTGGTCGTTGTCCGCGATCGCGGGCCAGCCGAAGGTGAACAGGGCGTTGTCCCCCACTTCCACCGGGTGCGGACACACATCAACGCCCACTGCGCCCATGTTGGTGCCGAGCAACACTGCGCTGCTGCCATCGGGCAGGTTACAGGCCGTGCATCCGGTGTCGCAGCTCAACACCTGGGCACAGGGCTGGTTGGGCCAGCGATAGTCGAGGCTTTGGGCCAGCAGCGCCAAAGGCGAACAAGCAAGTAGGAAGATCAGCGCACGCATACGGTCCGGGCCATCCGGGGAGTTGTTGACACGGCGGCCCGGGGCCTTCAACGCACAGTTCCTTCGAAAGTTCGTGAACAGAGATCAGCCGCTGACGCGATCCAGCTCCAGGCGCGCTCGCAGGTGCTGGTGAAGCAGTTCGCCCATGGTACCACACTCACGCAGGGCCGGAAGTCCATGTACTTCGGCCAGCTCCGCCGCTAACAAGGCCACATGTTCCGGAGTGCTGATGGTATCACCGCGCATCACATCGAAGAGTTGATCCAGTTGGTCCTGCGACAGACGGTAGCGTTTCCGCAATAATGCTCGCTCCTCATTGGCGTATTGCTGTGCGGTCTCCAGCCCGATCGTGGTGCTGGCGAGCTCCACATAAGGCTTGTTCTCCTTGAAGAATTGTGGCAGGTAGATGCGGTGCCTGCCCTCATAGCACTGTTGGTCGAAGTCGATGCTGCGGATACGGTACTGCACCTTGTCGAAGTCCTGGATCACATCCACCACGAAGTTGTAAGCGCGCATGTCGCCCAGCAGCCGCACGAAGCAACGTTCGTTGAACTTCACGAACTCCTTGCTTAAGCGTACGGCGTTCAGGTTGCCCCCGAAGTGCTGAGGCGCAGCAATGAAGTCATCCCCTGGCACCCCGATGATGTGCTCCTCCACCAAGGTGCCTTCGCCGTACATGTAGTTGATGCGGTTCGGGCTCAGCAGGTGTTCCAGTTCCAGCCCATAGACACGGCTTGCGTCGGCCTTCTTGATGTAGTAGTAGTCGTGGTTGTCGTTGATCTGGTTCAGGATCTTGATCCGGAAGGGTTGGCTGTTGCCGTAGATGCAGTAATCGATGCTCGCCACCTTCAGGTAGTCGATCGGACGGCCGTCGGCGATCAACAGCTGGTACACCTCAACAAGCCGGGCGTGGAGGTCCTCCTGGTCCGAGGGACGCAGCAGCACGGTGTTCCACAAGGTCTCCTTGCCGTTGTCATCCAATTTGGGGATCAGCCCATCGAAACGCAGCAGCTCGGTATAGTCGATGGGTAAGCTGACCTTGCGCGAGTGCTGTTCCAGGTAGGTGTTCAGCGCCGCGCTCACTGGGTACATCGGTTTCTTGCGTTGGATGTGTTCCGGCTCCATGGTGCGAAGGTCGTGCGACGGCTTCAAGGTGATCGCAATGCATCATGAATGGCCTGCAGCAAGCCATCCTTGCGCTTGTCATCCGCGAGCTGCCAGAACATGATGCCACCAAGCCCCTGTGTGCGGACGTACCGTGCCTTGGCGGCCACGCTCTGCGCATCATCGTAGGTCACGAACTCCTTGGAGGCTGAACGGTAGGCGTAGGGAGATTGGGCCTTATCGTCGCGCAGCAACCGCCAACCCTTCGCTTCGGTGACCACCGTATCCATTGCACTGATGGTGCGGGTATGACTGAACACGCCGGGTTGGAAGAGGCCATTGTCCTTCGCTGCAACGTCCTTCCAGAAGCGCGCATAGAACGCCGCACCGATCACCACCTTGCTCCTGGGTACGTGCAACGAGTCGAGCACCTCTACCGCGCGGTCCGCGGAAAGCGATTGCTCCTTCACCGGGAACAAGGCCGTGTGATGCCCGGTACGCGTGCTGAAACCATGAACAAGGTCGTAGCTCATAACATGGACCCGGTCCACCTGCACCATCACACTGTCCCATTCAAAGCCCTTCAGAATGCACTCGTCCGTACCTCCCACGGCGAAGCTGATCTCGGCCTTCGGCCCCACTGCATCCCTTAGTTCCTGCACGAGGAGTGTGAAATTCCGACGGTCCTCCGGGGCGAAGCGGTGTCCTTGCGGCCCTTGCACGGCGGGATACTCCCAGTCCAGATCGATGCCGTCGGTCCAGGTGCGTTTCAACAGCTTCCGTACGCTTTCCGCGAAGCGCCTGCGCCCTTCGTCACGACTGAAGACCTCCGAACAGGTCGGACAATTGCCCCAGCCCCCGAGCGAAAGCAGGATCTTCAATGAGGGGTGTTGCCGCTTTAGCCCGACCATCTTCCGGATCACCTTCTCCTGCGAAGGAGGCACCACCATGCTGTCGCCTTCAAGATGCCCGAAACACCAGATCACGTGCGTCAGCTGGTCGATGCGGCGGCTTTCGAGGTCGTGCCCATCGCCCGAGTAATAACCGATCAGCGCCGGTGGCTCGATGGTCGACGCAGCGGTCTGTGCGAGCGCTAAGGAGGAGAGCAGGAAAAGCGGAAGAGCGAACGCGGAAGAGCGAAGGTGCATGGGTCTGGAACAGCGAGGGCCAAGCTACTTCGCCTAGCCCTTGCTCGATGGACCACTGTGTTCTCAGAACACGCCCACCTTGATGCTCAGTGAAGCGTTGAATCCTTCCATCGCGTTCTTCGGCGTACCCGGCAGCGTAACGTCCGAGGTGTAGCGGTACGAAGCCCCGAGCCCCAGTTTCACCAGCTTCACCAGGTTCATTTCCAGGTCGATGCCGGGTTCCAGCACGAAGAAGGCCTGGAAGTCGTCGTGGTAGGAATAGGGGTCGAAGTCCTGTGGTAGCCCGGTGAAGGTCTGGTAGCCGCAACCACCTGCCCCAATGAGGATCGGCAGGCTGATGTGGATCGGGCTCCGGTAGGCGATGATGGGTTCCAACAACAGTCCGCCATAACCGGTCTGGAAGCGGCTCTTCTGCTGCGGGGTGAGGCCATCGGCGATCAGGTGGGCATCGTAGTTCGCGTTGTTCACCGGCGTTACCAGACCATAGCCCGCGATGCCGAGCGTGAAGCGGTGGTCGATGATCCATCCACCCCGCAGGCCCACAAGCATGGCATCCTGATCCATGATCCGGGTGTAAGCGGCCGTGGGTGCGCCCCACCCTCCGGAATGGAGATCATGGTCGGAGCCGAAGAGCGTGCGCATGGGCTGCTCCTCGGTGGTTTGGGCATGAAGCGCTGCGGAAAGCGTGAAGAGAGCGCCAAGGGCGACGGGACGGAAAAGATCGAAGGTCATGATGATCGTGTTGTTGACCCAATGACAAGGACCGGCCGGAATACCCCCACCCCCTTCAGAAAAAATACTGTTCCGGTCTACGGCCATCGCATCGACCAAAGGGATGAGCCGGTGGAAAGAGGCCGTTCCCGTGTTAGCTTCAATGCATGGAAGCGCGGTACGTTCAGGATGCGCCATACGTGAATGTCTCAGCCGATCCGGAGAACGGGCTTCTGAGCGTGACGTGGAAGAACTTCGCGCCCAGTGGCACCTATCGGTGCACGCTCGATCTGGCGGTACAGTGGATCACGGACCACAAGCTCAGCTACTTCCTCACCGACCAACGCCGCCGGGGTGTCATCCTCCACGACGATGAGCTGTGGCTGATCCAAAGCTGGTGTCCCCGCATGGGTCGCACCACCCTGAAGCGCGCCGCCATTGTGCAGAGCTCGGACTTCTTCAACCGCAGCACGCTGGAGCGCGTGGTGGAGGCCGTGCAGGGCACTGTCCCCTTCCCCATCCGCTTCTTCCGCAGTCCCGAGGAGGCACAGCATTGGTTGAGGACCGGTGAGGAACTTCCCCAGGTCGTTGAGGTGCAATGAACTTGGGTGGCGGCCGCTATCTTCCCGGCACACCACGTACGCAGTGCCATGCGCGAAGACAGGACCAACCCACGCGACCTTCCCATCTACAAGAAGGCCATGGAGATCTTTCATGTGGTAAGTTCTCTGGTCGATGCTGCCCCGCAGGTGGAAGGCGACGAAGGGGAGATGCTCAAGGAGCAGAGCAACCAGATGATGGCGGATGCGATGATGATCCCCGCCAAGATCGCCGCAGCGGAGGGCGTGGCACTCTACGACCTGCGCATGGAGAACGCCTCCATTATCCGCAAGGCGGCCCGCGACCTGGTGGTAGGCTTGCGGGGCCTGGAGATCTACGGATGGAACGAGCCCCGCTATTTCAACCTGCTCCGTGCTGAAGTGGAGGAGTTCCGCCTGCTCTTCATCGACTGGGTGGCGGGGTTCGATCGTGAGAACTACATCATTGACCGTTGGGGGCTCTTCAACCCTCCTGGGGTAGGTCCCTTCGACAAGGACCTGGACGACGATGATCCGTTCGACCCGAACACGTTCCTGGGGGATGACGACGCGGACGAATGATCGGGTGCTTTTTCCAAGAAGGACCACTTGGAGCGCACCTACCGCATGAGCACCACCGCCATACCTGATCAGCGCAACTTGCGCGTGCTGCCTTGGTTGGTCGCCGTAGGTCTGTTCATGGAGAACCTGGATATCTCCATCCTGAACACCGCGGTGCCCACCATTGCCGAGGACCTTGGCACTTCAGCGTTGAGCTTGAAGGCCGTGCTCACCACCTACACCCTTGCCCTTGCCGTGTTCATCCCGATCAGTGGCTGGATGGCGGACCGCTATGGCACGCGACGGATCTTCCGGATGGCGGTGGCCCTATTCACGATCGGGTCGCTGTTGTGCGGCCTCTCCCAGAACCTGCCGATGCTCGTGGCCTCACGATTCCTGCAAGGCGTCGGTGGGGCCATGATGACGCCCGTGGGCCGCATCGCACTGATCCGTGCTTACCCCCGGTCACAGATGTTGGCCATGATGAACTTCGTGGTGATCCCGGCACTGATCGCTCCGCTCCTGGGGCCGTTCATCGGTGGCTTCATGGTGCATTGGTTGCCTTGGCAGACCATTTTCTTCGTGAACCTGCCCATCGGCATCGTGGGCTGGTGGATGATCAGGCGGTACATGCCCGATCACGTGGATCGCGGTGTTGCGCCGCTCGATGGCTTGGGCATGCTCCTCTTTGGTGCCGGGATCGCGCTATTGTCCTACGTGCTCGAGGTGTTCGGCGAGCACACCTGGCCGCCCACGGAGATCACCATCATGCTGCTGACGTCCATTGTGCTGCTGGTGGCGTACGGCATTCACTCCCGTCGCGCCCCGCATCCGCTGCTGCACATGGAAGTGTTCCTGCTGCGCACTTTCCGCGTCTCGGTGATCGGCGGGTTCATCACACGTCTCGGTGTGGGTGGCATGCCTTTCCTTCTGCCCTTGCTCTACCAGATCGGGCTTGGCTATTCGCCCCTCGAGGCCGGTCTCCTCACCACGCCGCTCGCCCTCGGCGCCATCGGTATGAAGATCATGAGCGGCGCGCTGCTGAAGCGTTTCGGACATCGGACGGTCCTGGTGTGGAACACCGTGTTGCTCGGCCTCAACATCGCGGCTTTCCACTTCATCGGGATCGGAAGCCCGTTCTGGCTGATCGGCTTGTTGAGCCTTTCACAGGGCATCTTCTCCTCGCTCCAGTTCACCTGCATGAACTCGCTCACCTTCGCTGACGTGAAGGATACGGACGCCAGCAAGGCCACAAGCATCTCCAGCACCGCCCAACAGATGGCGCTCAGCTTCGGCGTGGCTTCCGCCTCCCTGGTCGCTGCCTTATTCCTTAAGGAGGTCTCCCAATCCGAGACCGCGGCCTACATCGAAGGGCTCCATTTGGCGTTCGTTGTGCTCGGCTTGTTCACCGTGCTTTCATCCCTCACCTTCCGAGGCTTGCGGGCCTCCGATGGTAGTAATGTGAGCCACTTCGTGGCGGCTCGGAGTTAAGGAGATCAGGCTTACGACCTAGGGCATGAACGGATCCGAGAACCGCGGATCGGCCATCAGAGGCAGATCGGTCAAGGTCTTAAGAAAGGCTACCAAGGCCTGCTTCTCATAGGTCGTAAGCCCCAGCTGGTAAGGCGTTCCACCAATGGTCATGTCCGTGGTCAGTCGGTCATCGATGTACGCGTGGGGTTTCAGGCCACTGTTGTAGTGCTCCACCACTTCCTCCAAGGTCAGGAAACGTCCATCGTGCATATAGGGACCGGTCACTTCCACGTTGCGCAGGCTGGGCACCTTGAACTTTCCGTTGTCGGCAGGATCACCGGTACGCTCCCCCACCCCATTGTCCGCGTAATCCACGTCCAGCGCGTTGTTCAAGGAACCCGGCGTGAAGAAGTTGGCCGTCATGTGGCATTGGTTGCATCGCGTCTCCTGACTGAAGAACAGCGCCTTTCCGGCCAGTTCCATAGGTGTGTAGTCCACGAATCCATTGGCCTCGCCTTCGTCGAAGCGGGTTCGGTACGAAACTAT
Source organism: Flavobacteriales bacterium (assembly GCA_016721825.1). Lineage (GTDB taxonomy): Bacteria > Bacteroidota > Bacteroidia > Flavobacteriales_F > PHOS-HE28 > PHOS-HE28. Next base: position 321,517 of record JADKHI010000002.1, on the reverse strand, counting down.
GGAGCGGACGAACTGCGCCACGGCACGCGCTATCCGGTCGGAGGTGATCGTGCTGTCGCCGAAGGCCTCCTCGAACAAGAGCGGGTAATAAGGAAGCCCTTCGACCCGCATGTTCACCTGCGCCAAGGTCATGCCCATCTCCACCGTGTCCTGAAGCGGCATGAGCACTTGGTCCTCCAACGTGTTGGCGCGAAGGTCCCAGAACTGACGGCGGGTATAGAACTGGTTCACGATGTGTGAGGCGTTGCGGCGTGTGCTCAGGCCCGTGTGGCCCTTGCTCTTCTTCCGCGTGTCGGCGAAGCCATGGTCCTGGTGGTGGCAGCTTCCGCAAGAGACAGCCCGCGTGGCCGAAAGGTTCTTGTCGTAGAAGAGCACTCGCCCCAATGTGGCACCGGCATCGGTTATGGGGTTGTCGGACGGGGTGCTCTCGAAGGCTTGAAGCGCTGCGCTATTGAAATGCGCAGGAAGCGTTGGCAAGGCGTAGCTCGCCAGGGTGGCAGGAAGCTGTGGAGCGGGCATCGGCTGCGGGGTACCCTCATCAGGATCCTTCGCACAACCCACGAATAAAGCGACCACCAAGGTGATGGCCACCGGCGCCGAGCGCCTCGCCCATTGGTGCCTTCGCGACCATACGCTTTGGGGGGATGGGGTTGTGCGCATGCGCCTCGCCTGGTATCGCGAAGCTAGGTCTTCCAGCGTCACAAGCGTGGTTCCACCATCGACCGTGAAGCCTCAGAGTAAAGCTCTTCGGCTTGCCCTTAACGGCCATCGTACGTTCGGACGAACACCGGCCGGTGTTCATTGGGTGAACACCAACCTCCTTCTATCATACCCTCTAGGCTTTCGCCTTGGTAGCCGCCTTGGCCGCAGGCTTCTTCTTGGACGATGCATTCGCCACTTCCGTGGCCTTGTTGGCCGTCTTGGTGATCGCCGCTGCTTTCACAGAGGCCACAGCCACACGAGCAGCGGTGTCGGCCTTGCGATCCGCGCGAGAAGCGCCCGACTTGTTCGTTGTGGGCTTACTCGTGCCGCCTTTCCGCTTGTTCGCTCGCTTCGTGGTCATGTACTGTGTGTTTGGCGAAAGCTAGGTCCCGTTTCTGACCAGCCGACGCTGCGCTACGAATACCGTTCACCGGTTCAAGATCACTGGCGCGATGGGTTGCGGCTGGTAGGATCATCTCTTCGTTCAAGGCAGTTGTTCCAAACGCATGTTGGTGGGCGTCACCCCTCCGATGTTCGAGAGGATCGGATCGCGGTCGTTCGCTGTGCCGGTGTATCGCACAGAGCCATCCAAGTTCACATCCTCGACCCGGTAGCCAGTGGCGGTGTTGGTGGGTACTGTGCCACCGATGGCGGAGAGGATGGGGTCGCGGTCGTTGCTCAGTCCGGTGTAGCGCAAGCGGTCATCCACCATCACGTTACCCGACCACAAAGCTTGTTTCCCCCCCACGGTCTTACGCGCTTCTGAACCGTAGGTGCTTGTCACAGCTGCAGTAAGGTCTACGACCATCGCTGTGGTGGTCAGCGCAACAGGGCTTGCGGTCATCACCCCCAGATGATTGCGATGCCGCACCACCACGAAGTAATTGCCTGGCCCAACACCGAACTCCACGCTGGCCGTCCCATTCGCCTTCACAATGCCGCCATCGCGTTGCACCAAGGCTTGCCGTGTGGCCACAATGACACTGGGTTCCGTGGCGCTGCGCAACTCCAACCGCACCCAATCCACAATGGCATTGTTGCCTATAGTGCTCAATACGGTGGCATTGGTGGTCTCCCCACCGCCTCCGCCAGCCTGCGCATAGCCCAGCGCAGTGTAAGGCTCTGTCAAAGGAATGGTCCCGTTCACACGCAGGTCGTCGTTCATGATAAGTGTTGTGCTGTTCAGAGGACCGTCCAACAGAACAGAGGGATCCAAGCGCACCACTGCTGCTGGATCGATGATTCGTGAGATCACGCCCGTGGAGGTGTTGCATACGTACAGGCCACCGCTCGCATCCTCACCGAACCCTGACAGACCGAAGCTGCCGCTCGCCATCAAGGTACTTGGTGTCCAGCCCCCCAATCCGTTCGGTTGAAGGGCGTGGATGCGTCCATGGCAATAGTCCGTGTAGATGTATTTGCCGTAAAGCGAGGGATACGAACCGCCCCGATAGACGAAGCCACCGATGAGCGAACAGGAACCATCGGAATGCAGGTGTTGGTAGATGGGTTGAACATAGTTCGCCATAGGCTGGCAACCCGTTGTGTTGTAGGCAGCGGTGCCCTCATAGCAGCGCCAACCGAAGTTGGGGCCATTGTTCACACCCGCAGGAACGAAGTCCACCTCTTCCTGTGCGCCCTGTCCCACATCACCGATCCATACATCTCCGGTCAGGCGGTCGAAGCTGAACCGATAAGGATTCCGCAATCCATTGGCCCAGATGGAGCGGAGCGTGTCGGCCGGGTCAGCATTGGCGAACGGGTTGTCGGCCGGAATGGTGTAAGGCGGCCCACCGCTCACGTTGATGCGGATCATCTTCCCCAACGGAGTGGTCATGTTCTGCGCCAAGTTGTTCGGATCTCCCGTCCCACCACCATCTCCAAGCGCGAACCAAAGGTTCCCGTCCGGACCGAATTCCAGGTCACCCCCGTTGTGATTGGTGGCCGGTTGGGCCAGGCTGAAGAGGATCACCTCGCTCGTTGGGCTTGCCACCTCAGGGTCTGGTGTTACGGTGAAGCGCGAGATCCGCGTGGTACCGTTGCCTGTTCCCGCGACGTAGTTCACATAGAGGAAGCCGTTGCTCGCATAGTTGGGGTCGAAGGTCAGGCCCAACAGTCCCTGCTCGTTGCTGGTACTGAGCACCCGATCCGTGAGGTTAAGAAATGGGACCGGGTCCAGCACCCCGTTCGGTTGCAGAATGCGGATCAGGCCTGCGCGCTGGGCAATGAAGAGCCGCGCATCACCGGCATTCGCGATGTCGACGGGATTGGTCAAGCCCGATACGACGGGTTCCAAGATCACGGTTTGACCAAGGGTCAGTTGAGCGGTGAGCACGCCGAGCGAGAGTAGCATTGCTTTCATGGGAGAACGGGTGCGAGTGGATGTGTTCGCCCTTCCACAGGTGATCACGTGCCGCGCTTTGCCAACTGGTGTTTCGGTACGCTGGGTCGTGGATCCTTCACCTGCGTTGCGCGTGCTCATCATGACCGTAGGCGGCAAGGATCACCCACTCACGGGGAATTCCCACCCCGTGCGGCTTATTGATCTGACGAATTGTTCTACACGCCATGTTCGGGACGATAGTGCTTCTTTGCTACAGCATCCAGCAGGACTTTTGCTCTGCTCAGAACTTCCATGGATGACCTTCCGTTGAAGGCTACGTCTTATTGTCATCATTCCTCTCGGACCATTCAAGCATGAGCACCCTTCCCTACCTCAAATGGCTGCATGAAGTGCAGCTTTCGGACATCGATACCGTCGGTGGCAAGAACGCCAGCCTCGGTGAAATGATCCGCAACCTCGGACAGCTCGGCGTGCAGGTTCCCGGGGGCTTCGTGGTCACCGTGGCCAGCTACCAGGCATTCATCGCCCACAACGTGCTGGACCAGAAGATCCGCGACATCGTGGCCAAGCTGGATGTGGATGACGTGGAGAACATCCGACGCACCGGCCTTGCCGTCCGTACGCTGGTGAAGAACGGCACCTTCCCCCCGGACATTGAGAAAGGCATCATTGAGCGCTACGCGGAAATGAGCAAGCAATATGGCAACGAGGCTACGGACGTGGCCGTACGTTCCAGCGCCACCGCGGAAGATCTGCCCGATGCGAGCTTCGCTGGTCAGCAAGAGACCTTCCTGAACATCCGAGGCCCGCAGGACCTGATGAGCGCTGTGCGCAACTGCTTTGCCAGCCTCTTCACCGACAGGGCCATCGTATACCGCGAAAGCCTGGGCTACGATCACTTCCAGGTCGGCCTCAGCGTGGGCATCCAGAAAATGGTACGCTCAGACGTTGGCAGCTCCGGGGTGGCCTTCTCGCTCGATACGGAGAGCGGCTTCAAGGATGTGGTGCTGATCAACGGCAGCTATGGTCTGGGTGAGATGGTGGTACAGGGTGCCGTGAGCCCGGATGAGTTCCTCGTTTTCAAGCCCACGCTGGCCGAGGGATTCAGCTCCATCATCGAGAAAAAGCTCGGCAACAAGGACCGCAAGATGGTCTATGGCGTGGAGCCCGGAAAGCCTACCCTAACCATCCCCATCGAACGCGCCCAGCGCAACCGGTTCTGCATCACGGATGAGCAGGCCTTGGATATCGCCAAGAGCGTGGCCTCCATCGAGAAATACTACAGCGAAAAGAAAGGCCATTGGTGCCCCATGGACGTGGAGTGGGCCGTTGACGGCCTCAATAACCAGCTCTTCATCGTGCAGGCCCGCCCCGAGACCATCCACAGCCGCAAGGCCACGGACCGCGTAGTGGAGTACAAACTGATCAACCCCGACGAAGCAACGCCCAACGAAGCCAAGAAGCACCCCGTCATCACCACCGGTATCGCCATCGGTGACCGCGCAGGAGCTGGCAAGGTCCGCATCCTCTTCAGCCTGGATGGCCGTGGAGGTAGCGGTGATGGCAAGGATTTCCAACAGGGCGATGTGCTCGTGACCGACATGACCGACCCGGACTGGGAGCCGATCATGAAGAAGGCCAGCGCCATCATCACCAACAAGGGCGGCCGTACCTGCCACGCGGCCATCGTAGCGCGCGAAATGGGTGTGCCAGCGATCGTTGGTTGCGGCAACGCCACCGACCTGCTCGATACCGGCATGGAGGTGACCGCCAGCTGCTGCGAAGGCGATACCGGCATCATCTACAGCGGCATCATCCCCTTCCACAAGGAAGAGACGATGCTCGCCGACATGCCGGAGACGAAGACGCCGATCATGTTGAACGTCGCCAGCCCGGACCTTGCCTTCAAGTTCGCCGGTCTGCCCAACGCCGGCGTCGGACTGGCCCGGGAAGAGTTCATCATCAACAACTACATCCAGGCGCATCCGCTCGCGTTGCTTCAGCACAAGGAGCTCGGGGACACCAACCTCAGCGGCAAGATCAGCTACCTGATCCACGGCTACGAGGACGAGGAGACCTTCTTCGTGAAGCGCCTGAGCTATGGCATCGCCAAGATCGCCGCTGCCTTCTACCCCAACAAGGTGATCGTGCGCTTCAGCGATTTCAAGAGCAACGAATACAAGAACCTGCTGGGCGGCGAGCACTTCGAGCCCAACGAGGAGAACCCGATGATCGGCTGGCGCGGTGCCAGTCGTTACTACAGCGACGCCTACAAGGAAGCTTTCGGCCTCGAATGCAAGGCCATTCGCCGGGTCCGTGAGAAGATGGGGTTGAAGAACGTGGTTGTCATGGTGCCCTTCTGCCGTACCGTGGAAGAGCTGAAGAAGGTGAAGGCCGTGATGGACGAATACGGTCTGAAGCGCGGCAAGGAAGGCCTCGAGCTCTACCTGATGGCCGAAGTTCCCAGCAACATCATCCTCGCCGAGGAGTTCGCCAAGTACATCGATGGCTTCTCCATCGGTAGCAACGACCTTACCCAGCTAACCCTCGGATTGGACCGCGACAGTGCTCTTGTTGCCCACATCTACGACGAGCGCAACGAGGCCGTGAAAGGCATGTTGCGTATGCTCATCACCAGCGCCAAGAAGACGAAGACCAAGGTGGGCATCTGTGGCCAGGGGCCTTCCGACTTCCCGGACTTCGCGCAATTCCTGGTAGAGCTCGGCATCGATTCCATCAGCGTGACACCGGATAGCTTGCTGAAGACGAAGCGGGCCATCGCGGAGGTGGAGAAGGCGATGGCCGGGAAAGCCAAGATGGTGGTGTAGCTCTTAACGCGCTAGGAACTCCCCTTATCCGCCAAGTGGCCTGATAGTGCATCCATCGAATCGCACCAGCCGCCGACATGTGAGTCACGCGAGGCTTCGCTGGCCAGACCGGTCTGCCGGAACTCCAGCCGCGTGCCACCCGGAACCTCGAAGAGCTCGACCGTGACGACGGTCTCGAGCCCAGCAGGGTTCACCTCCACCACCTGCTTCTCCCACTGATGCGTCATGGCGATCCGTTCCACAGGGACGAGTTCGAGGTAGCGTCCAAAGGCTGGAAAATCGGTCCCATCGGGTGAACGCAACACCACACGCCAAGTACCACCCACGCGCGCTTCCGCTTCAGCACTAATGGTGGTGAACGCCGCACAACCGAACCAGTGCACGAGCATCTCCGCCGAGGTCCATGCCTTGTAGACCAGTTCGCGTGGTGCCAGGAAGACCCGTGTGATCCGGATCTCGGTGGATGCCGGCGTAGTGACGACGTTGCCGGTAAGGTTTTCGACAGCTGGTGCCATGGAGGAGGGATGCCGACGAAGATAGTACCCCGCCACAGCCCTCACTGAAACCACAGGCACCTCAGGCCGCAGCTTTCAAACGCTTATGGTGGAGGATGTATGCAGCGATCAGTACACCGACGAAAATGAACATGGGTGCGTAGCCGCTCACGTGCTCACCGAGCGCGATGAAGGAATAGATGGCCGTGCTCAGGTCCATGAAGAAACCGAAGTAGGCCCACTCCTTCACCCGCGCTGGCAGCATGGGCAAGAGGATGGCGATGGCCCCGAGGATCTTGGCCACACCGATCCACGGGATGAAGTAGACCGGGTAGCCCATCTTGTCGTGAATGAAGGCTACGGACTGTTCGCCGGTGACGACGTTGTCCAGACTGGAGAAGATCATAAAGGCAGCCAAGAGGCCGTTCACGATCCAGTAGGCGATGGTTATCTTCTTCATGTGTTCGTTCGCATTCTTCCGGGTCCGGCCCGGTACCGTTGGTTCATTTCATATGCAGAAGCAGGGCTTCCAGCTTGTCCAGGTTCTCTTCATTCGCGAGTTCAATGAATGCGCGGATCGGTGCCAATTCTTCCACGGTGTCGAAACGCATCGTCCATTCGATGCGCGTTCCTTCAGGTGTCCCAGTTAAGGTGACCATGGCCTTGTAGAAGTGCATCTCCTTCAAGTGATCGAACTCCAGGTAGCCGGGCGGTTCGATCCGTTTGAAGAGGCACGTGTTCCGGAAGCCCGTGTTGTTCGGACCATGCATGGTGAAGTCCCAAAGACCTTCCGGCCTAAGCTCGAAGGCATGAAAGGTGTTCGTGAAGCCCTTTGGCCCCCACCAGCGGGCGAGCTGCTCCGGGTCGGTCCACGCCGCGAACACCCGATCCCGTGAAGCGCTTAGCAGGCGCACCGATCTGACCTCGTGTGCTGCACCGGACGACGGGCTGCTCATCACGATCCGGATTTCCCGTTCCCCTCCTCCACTGCGCGCTTCAGCCCGGCCAGGCCGATCTCGAAGTCCTTGCCGATCATCTTGTCCATGTCCATAAAGACGCTCATCACCTTGCCCATGAAAGGGGTTGGGCCGTCCATGACCCAGTTGACGGCAGTACCGCCTCGTTCCGGTGTGAACTCGAAGGTGACCACGCAGTCGTTCTTAAAGGGCTTGATGAAATGCAGGTCGATCTTGACGCCGCTGGCGGTGCTTTGCAGCACTTCCATGGACCCCTCTCCCGCCCTGCCCTTGCTCGTCCAACCGTACTTCGCCCCGACACCTTCCATTGGCCCGCCATACGTGCGCTCCATCTCTCCCATGTTCTCCCAAGGGGACCAGGCTCTCCAGTTGTGGAAATTCGCAACGTGCGGAATGATCCGATCGGGGCCGGCGTTGATCCACGTGCTGCGTTGGTAACGCACCACGTCCGGCTTGGTCAACGCGCGGATGATCACGGCCGCGATCAGCAGCCCAATTACGAGGAGGATGTAGAAGAGCATGGTCGGTCGTTCGGGCGTTGGTTACGTGTTCAGGATCACTTTCGGGTCGCCATCCGTCGGTTTGCGGTCTTCGCTTGGGCAGTGGCCTTCTTGTCCGGCTTCACTCCCCAGCGAGCGTGCTGCTCCATCACCTTCGCCTTCACGATGGCCTTCACCAATGCGGCCGGGATCGGCTTGGCCGGCGTGAAGTGAACCGACCCCTTGCTCTGCTTGAAGCCTTTCAAGGCCTCAGCGAAACCGGCCGGCATCTTTCCATACAAGGCGCAATGCTCCTTCGCCGCACCCATGTAGATCAAGGGATGGCCGAGCAGCTTGAAACCGGGCAGACCGTAACCGAAGTGCTCCTCGGCCCCGGGCGCAGCGGTCAGGATCTGCTTGCGCAGCTTCAGCAACGCCTCGCGTTGATCGTTCGGCAGCGCGGTCAGGTAATCGTCGGTGTTCGAGATCTTGCTTTTCATGACGTCCGGTATTGGTCCAGGAAGCCGGCCAGTCGATCGTAGCATTCGACCCATCCACCGTGGTGCTCATCGCGGTGCGATGTGGTGTTGAAGAACGCGTGATGCATCGTGAACTTCGTTCGCCCGCCGAGGTCCTCGAAGGTCAGGGTCACCACGTTATCCACCCAGGGTTCGGGTAGCCCATCGCTCCGCGTCCAGGTGAAAACGAGCTTGTCGTACTCGCTGATCTCCAGGTATTCGCCTTCCACCCAGTGGTCGCTCCCGTCCGGTGCGTGCATGCAGAAGCGATACGCCCCACCAACGCGGAAGTCCTGCTCACAGGTCGGCAGGGTGAAGTCGTTCGGGCCGAACCAACGCACCAAATGCTCGGGCTTCGACCAGGCCAGGAACACCAGCCGTGGCGGCGCCTCGAAGGTGCGCGTGATGACGAGCGTGCGGCTGACGGTATCGGTTGGGGCTTCCATGGACATGGTGTTGGATCAGGCCACGACGTGGTGCGGATCCATCCAGAACACCTCCCAGATGTGGCCGTCCAGGTCGTTGAAGCTTCGGGCGTACATGAAGCCGTGGTCCTCCGCCGGACGGCATTCCGTGGCGCCGCCGGCGATGGCGTTGGCGTAAAGCGCTTCCACTCCCTCCTTGTTCTCCACGGAGAAAGCGAGCAGCACCTCGGTGTTCTTCGAGGGATCAGCCGCGGTCTTGCCCGTCGGAAGGAACCGCTGGAGGCTGGATGGTGTGTGCAGCATGCAATAAATGCTGTCGCTGATCACCAGACAGGCCGCGTCCTCATTGGTGAACTGCATGTTGAACTTCCAGCCGAGCTTCTTGAAGAAGCTCATGCTTGTAGCAAGGTCCATGACCTGCATATTGACGAAGATCTGGGTAGGCATGGTTCTGTGGGCGTCAGGATGTTCAGTTGATCTCGTTGAGGTACGCAGTGAGGCGCTCCAAGGTGCTGCTCCAGCCTTGTTCATGTCCATTACGGGAGCCAGCGGATATGAAGCCGCGTTGCCAGAGGGTGAGCTCGGTGCCCGTGCCCTGCTGCGCGAAGGTGACGGTGACGAGGGTCTCGTGCCCCGATCGTCCTTCTGCGTCCAGCCAGCAATGGGTGAACTCCAGCAATTCGGGCTTCACCACGCGGACATAGGTCCCCTGCACCCAGTGACCCACGCATTCAGGCGAACGCATGCACAACTTGAAGAACCCACCCGGACGGATATCCGCTTCGTGGAAGGTGACCGTGGATCCCTCCGGAGCGCCCTGCCAATGCTCCTTGTGCTCCTCTTCGGTCCAGCACGCGAACACCAGCGCGCGACGCGCCTCGAAGGTGCGGGTGATCACGAGTTCATGTGCGGAGGTGATGGGGCCCATGGTTGTCATAGCGACGTGCTTCTGCCGGATCTGTCCAGCCCTTCAAGCGCCGATGATCCAATTCAGTTCCGTCCGATAGTCCTTCGGATCGGCGACTTCCATCGGATTCGTGAGGTAGCTCTCCCAGAAGCGGCCGGTCTCTGCGATGCCCTTGTCGCGGACCCATCTCTGCAAGGCCATCCAACCTTCCGCAAGGCCTTCGTATGGACCTTGGTACACGGCGCGTACGACTGTGACCGCAGGCAATGCACCGCCCACCACGCGTCCCGAAGGCTTCACCGGCTTGCTTACCGGAAAACCCAGCTCGAAGTCGAACGTGTCGATCGGGCGGCGGTGGTGGTAGGAGAACATCGGCCCGGCCGGGTGCTCGCCTTGGTCGGCCAGAGTCTTAAGGACCTCCTGGATCGCAGGGTCCATATACTTCGGCATGTCGCGGCCGGGGACCACGAGGTGGATGACTGCGGTCGCTACTTCTGTTGTGGTGATGAGCTCAGGTGTGGTGATCATGGTGAATGGTGCTATATGAGATGTATCCAGTCGCGCACGATAGCCTGCAGCGCTTTGTCGTTTCCCTTGATGTCCGCTGCGGCCTTGAAGGTGATCATGCCCCGGTCCTTGCCCAGCCAGGTGATCAGGCCTTGGGGATCGGCGACCTGGTCCTTCAGCAAAAGGCCCTTGACCTTGGCACCGGCATGCAGGATGATCATGGCCACCTTCACCTGCTTGGGGCCGTTCAGTGTGGCGAACCACTCACTGGTTCGGAAGCTGGCGGCATTCCACTTCACCCCTTCCTCGATCGCAGCATCGGCGCCGAGAACGATCGCACGCAGCAGGTCGATCTCCTTGCGCAACGGATGCTTGTTGGCATCGAGCAGGGCCGTTACTTCGGGGGCGAAGCGTTGAATCGACATGACGTCAGGCGTTGCGCTCTGCGTGCGCCTTGAACCGATCGAGGATCGCTTGCCAGCCGCCTCTCTGCATCTCCACGCTGTTCTCGGTCTCGGCATCGAAGGATTCGACCACACTTGTTCCTCCGTTCTCGTCGGTGAAGAGGATCTCGCAGGTGCGACCGTCGGCCATGGTGTAAGCGATGCGCTTGTGTAGTTGAACATCGTCGTACACACCTTCGAAGTCGAAGCTGAAGCTGCCATCACGGGCGGCCATGGTGCTGCTGAATTTGCCGCCTGTGCGCGGATCGTTGGTGGCCTTGGGGCAATGCCAATCGTCACTGGCCGCGTTCCATTGCATGATGTGAGCTGGGTCGGTCCAAACGTTCCAGACGATCGACACAGGCTTATTGATGAATGCGCTAACGGTGACCCGGGTAGGCGTGCTCATATTGATGGAGTTGATTACGTACGTCAAGTAATTGAGGACGCGAGCAGGGCATCCAATTGGTCAAGGCCCATGGTGAAGCCTTCCCTGAAGCCCATCGCCACGATCTGATCGAGATCTTCAGGTGAATCGAAGTGCAGGACCATGCGCACCATGGTTTGATCTTTGCCCTCGCTGAATGTCGCTTCCCAACTGACCTTCGGTTTGATGCTGTTCGCCACGCCGTGCTCATCGCAAAAGGCATCGCTGCCGGAGAAGTAGGTCTTCGGCCGAACGGCCTCGTAGTCGAAGTAGCACCAATGCCGATCCCCCTCCGGCCCTTGCATGTAGTAGAGCCATCGCCCGCCTTCACGGAAGTCGAGGGACTTGATGACGCACTGATAGGGTTTGGGCGCCCACCACTGGCACAGGATGTCCGCTTCGGTCCAGGCAGCCCAGACCGGATCCAATGGGGCCTTGAAGGACCGTTCTACCGTGATCGTGCTCGCTTCCTTCTGTACGTTGAAGTTGAAGATGGCCGGTTGGGTCATGGCTTGGCAGACTGGTTGTGCTGGTTGGTCAAATGGCGCGTTCGATCTTATCAAAGGCCTGGTTCCATCCCATGGCGGCCATTTCCGACCATTCACCCGGAGGGATACCGGCATGGGTCATGGTCATTCTGGTGCCGGTTCCGAGTTCCTCCAGTACGACGGTGATCAAGGTCTCGGGTACTGGGCCATCAATGCGTTGTCCCTCGGAGTTTCCACGCTCCTGCGTGAAGGCTAGGCGCTCAATGGGAGACACCTCGCGATACACGCCAACGGCATGATGTTCTTGTCCACCGGGACCGGTCATTACCCAATGGTAGGAGCCACCTACACGCAAGTCCATCGTTCTCACATTTCCGGAAAGGCCGTTCGGTCCGTACCACTTCGCTACGTGCTCGGCTTCGGTCCACATGCTCCAGATCAGGGCGCGTTCCGCGTTGAAGTCGCGGATGATGGTGATCGTTCCATCTCCGCTGATGCGGGTATCCTTTAGGCTGCTCATGGTCCAGTGATCAGTGAGGTTGTAGGGTCGGGTGGTGGGTTCAGCGGATCCGCTTCACGTATTCGTCCAATCGCGCCAGCGTCTGTTCGCCGCCTTCGATCGCTCCGAACTTCTCCACCACCAGATCGCGCGCTTCCTTGGTGAGGAAGAGGGAGCGCATGGTGATCAGCGTTGCGCCGTCGGTCTCAACGAAGGTGATGGTGGCTTCGAACATCACGTGGCCTTCCCGTTCGCCATGATCGTGTACGATGCGTTCCACCGGGGTGATCTCTTTGTACACCACCAGGTTCGGGAATACGGTGCCGTCAGGACCGGTCATGGTGAACTTCCACTTGCCACCGACACGGAATTCCATGGAGATGGTCTTGGTCACGAAGCCGTCCGGACCGTACCAGTGCTCGAGGTGCACGGGATCGGTCCACGCGTTGAAGACGAGCACACGCGGAGCCTTAACAACACGGGTGATGATGACTTCGCGGTCGCTGCTCATCATGGCTTCTTCTTCTTGGTCTTGGTTGAAGCGGCTTTGCTTACCGCGGACTTCGCCTGAAGCTCCTGCAGATAGGCATCCAGTCGATCGAAGCGGGCTTCCCACATGGCCCGGTACTGCTCGATCCAATCATCGGCCTCGCGCAACGGAGCGGCTTCCAACTTGCACGGGCGCCACTGCGCCTCCCGGCCGCGTGTGATCAGCTGCGCGCGCTCCAGCACCTTCAAGTGCTTGGAGACGGCAGGCAGGCTCATACTGAACGGAGCAGCAAGTTGGTTCACCGTAGCCTCCCCCTCCGAAAGACGCGAAAGGATGGCCCGCCGGGTGGGGTCGGAGAGCGCATGGAAAGTGGCACTGAGGCGGTCGGTGGCGAGCATGACGAGGCAAACGTATTATACCTTTTGGTTAAATACAAATCCGACCAAAGAAGAAGGACCGAACGTTCGGTCCTTTTTCTTGCGAACGACAACACCGTTCAGGGGATGACACCGGTGCGCCGCAACACCTCCAAGCTGATCGCGCGCCGCGATGGCCCGAACGTGGTGGATAGCGTATCGGCCGTATGTGCCCTGTTCGCGAAGATGTACGGCCCCGTGCTGTCCGCCTTCTCCACCCAGCCAACGAACCAGCCCGTGCTTCCATCAGCGCCCAAGGCCCAGCCGGTCTTGCCATGCAACGTGTAGCCGAGCGTGTCCTCCTGAAGGGAGATCTCCTTCACGATGTCCATGCTCCGCTGCGAGAAGGGAAGGTCGTTGCGTTGCAGGCGTTCGAGGAATGCGACCTGCTGCCTGGGTGTGATGCGCAGGTTCCCCGCCACCCAACAATGGTCGAAGCCACCGCTCGTGTCCGCATTGCCATAGCCCACGGTATCCAACCAGTGCTTCAATGTGGCCCCACCGGCGCGACGGGCGATATCGCGGTGTACCCAATACGCGCTCACTTTCAAGGCTTCGCGCAAGGTCAGGTCCTTGTTCACTTCCGGCCTACCGTGGTCGACACCGTCCCATTTGAACACTTCGTCAGCATCCTTCACCACACCCGACTCCAATCCATAGAGGCTGCTGAAGAGCTTGAACGTGCTGGCCGGCAGGGTGGCCACATCAGCCTGGGCACTGTCGATGTAGAGCCAGTGATCACGACCAACATCGTGCATGATGAAAGATCCACTGACCTGGAAAGAGTCGTACAGCACGTGCAGGTCATCGCGCAGTTCAACGGTCGCACCGGGAACCTCCTCCACCATTGGTGTGGGCGGCGTGCAGGCTGCGGCAAGAAGGAGGATGTAGAGGATCCGGCTCATGCCGAAATGTACGATCAGCTCCCGCACGGTGCATCTTTGGTCGCGATGCGGAAGTGGTGGAAGGTGCTCCTCTTGTCGACTTTTGGTCTTGTCCTCCTTGGCGAGCTCGTGCTGCGTTTCTGGGGACTTCGCGATCATCCGCTGTACGCTACGGATACGCGCTACGAGTACATGACGCTACCGGATCAGGACGTGCACTACGGTCGGGTCCATTTCCGAACGAATGAGCTTGGCCTTCGCTCCGCGCCGATCCGCAAGAAACGCGGCAAGCGTGTGCTGGTGATCGGCGATTCCGTTGTGAACGGGGGCTGCAGACAACGCAGGACAGCTTGGCCACGGCACTTGCCCAACAGCGCACCGGCTTCGAGCTCATCAACCTCAGTGCCGCCAGCTGGGGACCGGACAACGCCATGGCTTTTCTGCGCACGCATGGCACCTTCGAAGCGGATGCGATCATTCTCGTGTTCAGTAGCCATGATGCCTATGACCGGATGACCTTTACCCCGATCGTGGGCGTGCATCCCTCCTACCCCGACCACCGTCCCTTGTTCGCCTGGAGCATCGTGATGGACCGCTTGCTCTACCGTGCAGGCCGGGGCTATCGACCACCGGCTGAACGGGGCGCGTTCGTGGACGGCTGGAAGGCGCTGCGCGACACTACCGCTTCGCTGCGGATCCCCTTGGTCGTACTGCTGCATCCGGAGTCAGGCGAACTGACCATGGGGCATTATGACGATCGGGGCCAACGCATACTCGACTCGCTCCACGCGTGGCACGTGCCTGTCATTGAGCTGTTGGACGGCTCGGATGCCTCGCTCTACACGGACCGGATCCACCTGGGGAACGCGGGACATCAGCGTCTGGCTGAAGTACTGTCATCGGTGCTCTACGCAACGACCGATACCTTCGCCCGTGCTCCGACCACTCCCCCCTGAGGACTTCTTGAACGCCATGACCGCGGCTCCTGTGATCGACGTTCGATCACCCGGCGAGCACCTGCGCGGTCACATTCCCGGAGCCCGTTCACAACCCTTGTTCACGGATGAGGAACGGGCCGTTGTGGGCACATTGTACAAGCAACGAGGTCGGGATGAAGCGGTGCTTGAAGGCCTGCGCATCGTTGGACCGAAGATGGCGGCGATCGTGGAGCAGGCACGTGCGCTCGCACCGGATGGAAGGATCGGTGTGCACTGCTGGCGTGGTGGCGAGCGTAGCGGCAGCGTGGCCTGGCTGCTGGACAAAGCTGGGTTCGCGGAGGTCTTCACGCTTAAAGGTGGCTACAAGGCCTTCCGGAAGCTGGTGCTCTCCTCCTTCAAACGTCCGTTGGACTTGCGCGTGCTGGGTGGCTACACGGGTACAGGCAAGACCGAGATGCTCCACCACCTGATGGAGGTCGGCGAGCAAGTGATCGACCTGGAGGCCTTGGCCCAGCATAAGGGATCTTCTTACGGCGGCTTGGGCGAAGCAGCCCAGCCAACCAGCGAGCACTTCGAGAACCTGATCTGGGCCCAACTGCAACGCATCGACCCACAACACCCCCTTTGGGTGGAGGATGAAAGCCTGATGGTGGGCCGCGCCCGGATCCCGGACGACTTCTTCGCCCAGCTCCGAAGCAGCACGCTCTATTTCGCCGAAATGCCGATCGAAGAACGCGCCGACCGCTTGGTGGTCGACTATGGTCATTACCCGAAAGAACAACTCGCGGAAGCCACCATGCGGATCGAGAAACGACTCGGCCCCCAGCATTGCAAGGCCGCACTGCAAGCCTTGGTGGCGGGCGACCTGCGCACCGTGGCGCTCATCACCCTCCGCTACTACGACAAGGCTTATTTGCGCGGCACTGAAGGACGCGATCCGCAGAAGGTCCTGAGGTTACCTGCTTCCGCGACCGATCTTCGTGGCCTCGCCCAACGCCTCAAGGACCATGTCGCTGCCACCCGAACCATCCACTGAACCTGTCCGCCTGACGCAATACAGCCATGGTGCTGGTTGTGGTTGCAAGATCGCGCCGGCCGTGCTGGAAACGATCCTGAAGAGTGACCTTGGCACCTTCCCCGATCCGCGTCTGTTGGTGGGCTATGGTACCCGTGATGATGCCGCCGTCTTCAACATCGGTGGTGGTCGCGCCTTGATCAGCACCACCGATTTCTTCAGCCCGATCGTTGACGACGCCTTCGACTTCGGCCGCATCGCGGCTACCAACGCACTGAGCGATGTGTACGCCATGGGGGGCAGGCCCCTGTTAGCGGTCGCGATCCTAGGCTGGCCTGTTGAGAAGCTGCCGCCCGAGCTTGCCGCACGCGTTATCGATGGAGGCCGACAGGCCTGTCACGAAGCGGGCATCGCCCTTGCCGGTGGACATAGCATCGACGCGCCGGAACCCTTCTTCGGGCTCGCAGTGACCGGTGAAGTGGCCATCGCCAACATCAAGCGCAATGACACTGGCCAGCCTGGTGACCTGCTCGTGCTAACGAAGCCGTTGGGCGTCGGTATCCTGAGCACGGCGCAGAAGCGCGGAAAATTGCGGCCAGAGCACGTCAACATCGCTCGCGACCTCATGTGCCGGAGCAATGCCATCGGCGCACAGCTATCCATGATCGAAGGTGTGCACGCCATGACCGATGTGACAGGATTCGGGCTTCTTGGACATCTGTTGGAAATGTGTGATGGTGCAGGGCTCACGGCGCAGATCGACCACGCCTCGGTCCCAGTGATCCCGGAGGCCATCACCTATTTGAACGAAGGCTGCTACCCCGATGGGTCCTTCCGGAATTGGAAAGGCTACGGGCATCGCGTGGCCGGATCCGCTTCCATGGAGCGCATGATGCTCCTGAGCGATCCGCAGACCAGTGGCGGGCTGCTGATCGCCGTGGCACCCGAAGCGCTCACCGATGTCATCGACTTAGTGAATCGCAATGGAAGTGGTTGTTCCACCATTGGAAGACTCGTTCAGGGGGCGGACACGACCGCCATTGCGGTGAGCTGATCCGTCGGCCGCCCGTCATTTCAACCTGCTCATTCGACCCCGGTCCGCACGTGGCTACTGGTCTTCGGCCATGATCAGCTAATTTCGGAGCGCTCCTACAATTAGAACGATATCAACAATGGCCAAGAAACGACTCTCTGAAAAGGACATTGACCAACTGCTTGGTCACTACCGCTCTGAACGCCGCAGGCTCATCTTCCAACTGGAAACGGTGCGCACCGCCATCCTTGGGCTGAAGAAGACCAAGAGCACACTACCAGTGGCCAAGAAGGCCCCATCAACGATCACTCTTCCTGACGGAACGGTGAAGCGCCGACCTGGTCGTCCACGCAAAGGCGAAGTGGTGATCAAGAAAGCCAAGCGAGGCCCGGGTCGCCCACCGAAACGCGTTCGCAAGCCACGCGAACTGAACAAGTGGGACCTGATGGTGATGAACGCCATCAAGACCTCGGACCGCCTGCTTCCGAAGGAGGAACTGCTCAAACAGGCCAAAGCGTGGGCCACCAAGCAGGAGCCGCGCATGAAGGCCGCCGAGGTCGAGGCCTTCCTCACCCGCACCCTGCAGAAGCTGAGCGGTCGAAAGGACCTTCTGGGCACGCACCACTCCGGCCTTCGCCGCGGCTACCACTACGGCCTGAAGGATTGGTTCTTCAACAGCAGTGGCAAGTTGCGCAAACAGCACCTGGATAAGCTGGTGTTGACCAACGACTGATCGTGTTCACCCATCATCTTACGAAAGGCGGCAATGCCGCCTTTCGTCGTTCAATACCTGTCCGGGGTCAGTTCATGCTGACCCAAAGGCTCCCTACCTTAACGGGCAGAAACGATCTGCTATGAAAAGCATTCTTGCCTTGGTCGATCTTTCACCGATCAGCACGCGCATCGTGGACGAGGCCGCTTCACTTGCACGCGGGACGGGCGCCCACCTTTGGATCCTTCACATCGCAGCACCTGACCCGGACTTCGTGGGCTTCGGGGAGGGCCCGCAGTACATCCGGGACTCTCGTGCCAAGCAACTACGCCAGGAACACCAGCTGCTACAGGACATGCGTGATGCCGAACGAGCGAAGGGCACCAACGTGGAGGCCTTACTGGTCCAAGGCATGACGGTGGAGACCTTGTTCGATGAGGCCAGGCGCCTCGCGGCGGACCTGCTTGTGCTAGGCTCCCACGGGCGCGGCGGTTTGTACAAGGCACTGACCGGGAGTGTGAGCGAACAGGTGATCAAGCGCACGCGGATCCCGGTTATGCTGATCCCACCGGAGGATCGCAGCTAAGGCGCCTTACTTTTCGGCATGAAGCCAAGCGCATGGTGGATCGTCCTTGGGGCGCTCCCGTTACTTAGCGGTGTATGCCAACCCACCATGTTCGCCGGTGACCCGCGGCTGGAGGACCTGAAGCTCCCCGCTGGTTTCCGCATCAGCATCTACGCGACCGGGGTGAAGAGCGCCAGGGAAATGTGCTGGGGGGACAAGGGTACCCTCTTCGTCGGGTCGAGGGATGAAGGCAGTGTTTACGCCTTGTTGGACACCGACCAGGACCATGTCGCGGACCAGGTGTTCACCGTGGCCAAGGACCTCAAGATGCCGGTGGGCGTGGCATTCAAGGACGGCCATCTCTACATAAGTGCGGTCAGCAGCATCCTGCGACTTCGGGACATTGAGGATCGCTTGAAGGACCCTCCTGCACCGGAGCTGGTAACGGACGCTTTCCCAAGTGAAACGCATCACGGCTGGAAGTTCATCGCCTTCGGCCCCGACGGCAAGCTTTACGTACCCGTAGGCGCACCATGCAACATCTGCGAACCGGCGGACAGCATCTTCGCCACCATCACACGCATCAGCTTGGACGGTGGTACCCCGGAGATCGTCGCGAAGGGTGTGCGTAACACCGTCGGCTTCGATTGGGATCCACGTGACGGCAAGCTTTGGTTCACGGAGAACGGTCGCGATATGATGGGCAACGATCTTCCTGATTGTGAGTTGAACAAGCTGACCCGTGCGGGAGAGCATTTCGGCTATCCCTACTGCCATGCCGGTGATGTCCCGGACCCTGAGTTCGGCGCGAAGCATGCATGCAGTGAGTTCACCCCACCTGCCGCGAAACTTGGACCGCATGTGGCTCCCCTGGGCATGCGTTTCTATCGTGGAAGCATGTTCCCGGAGAGTTACCGCGGATCCATGATCATTGCCGAGCATGGGAGCTGGAACCGCAGCATACCGATCGGCTACCGCTTGGTGGTGGCACATCCACAACCCGATGGCAGCGCCACACACGAGGTCTTCGTTGAGGGCTGGCTGAAGGGCAGCACGGCCTGGGGACGTCCAGTAGATGTGCTGGAAATGCCCGACGGTTCCTTGCTCGTAAGCGACGATGCGGCCGATCTGATCTACCGGATCAGTTACCAAGCGGAGCCCTGACTTTGAGCGGCTCCGGTCTGCTCGGGACCGGACTTCTGACCAGCGATCGAACTTTTTTTCACGTGACCTGTGACCTGAGCGTATCCCCCCGGTCTGAACAATGGACTTTGGGGATAGCGGCGGAAGGGAGAGATCCGAGCGCATCACCTTAGGCGGGGCGTCGAAAGGCGCCCTTTGCCGTTTCCGGTACCGTCGTTAACAGGCCTTGTTGAAACTCGCGGTCACTGCTGCTGCGCGAGGGATCCCGCACGAAAGACCTTTGCAGCATGAAGAAGTTCCTCGTTCTGATGTCCTTGGTCGCATTGCCTTTGCTGTCACGCGCTCAAGGTTCCGGCTTCGGGCTCGGGCTCATGGTAGGCGAGCCGACCGGCATCTCTTGGAAGTACTGGATCGGTGGCGACCGCGCGCTGGATGGCGGTGTCGCCTGGGGCCTTTCCCACGGTGGTTATTTTCACCTGCATGCCGACTACCTCTTCCACAAAATGGACCTGATCCAAGTGAGCGAGGGCAAGCTCCCTGTTTACTTCGGCCCTGGTCTTCGAATACGTTCCTGGGGAGATGATGGCTACTGGCGTAATGGCAAATACTACGAAGACGGTAACAACCGAGTTGACCTTGGGGTGCGCTTCCCGGTAGGAATCGCCTACCTTTTCGATGGTGCCCCGGTGGACATTTTTCTGGAGGTTGTACCGACCCTTAACCTGATCCCGGAGACCGATGTGGACCTGGACGCGGCGCTCGGCGCCCGTTATTGGTTCTGACGACGAAACGGCGAACGGTCCAACCACTTCCGCGAAGCGAAGGAGCTTACGTACAGCCAGTGGTAGACCAAGTAGGCCGTGAGCGTGCCGATGGTAGCGCCTGCGACCACATCCTCCGTGAAGTGCTGCGACAGGTAGATGCGCGACAGACCAAGACCTGCGGCCAGCAACGCAAGCACCAAGGCCGGACCGCGCTGAGCGATGAGCACCGCAAGGGCCAGGCACATGCTGTAGGCCGCAGTGGAATGTCCCGAAGGAAAACTGTTGTGGTGGTGCATCTCCACCCCGGCCACCAAGCGAACGCCGGGCATACGCTCCAGGAACATGGAAGGGCGGTCCATGTCAGGGAAGACCCCATGCTTTAGGAGTTGCGCCACGATCGCGCTCAACGCTACGGAAACGCCCACCATGAGAAAGGCACGCCAGTTCTTCCACAGCAACACCAACGCGAGGATCGTGGGTACCCAGCCGTCGGCCACGTGCGTCCCGTACTTGAAGAACAGGTCGAACGGTGCCGTGTGATGCCAGTTGATGGTTGCGTGCAATTCGAACCGATCGGTAAGGAGCACAGCAATGACCGCGGGGACGATCACAACGGCATAGCCGATCAAAAAGGTCCGCACCGCCGGTTCACGCATGGCCCAAAGCTATCTTTCAGCACCTTCCACAGGACCACCGCACAGCCATGAACACGAGTGCACTCCTTACTTCCCTTTTCGCCTTACTGATCACCGACCTTGAAGCGCAAGCACCCTTCGCCGTGCTTTCCGGCGGTCCTTATGCAGAGGACGGTGTGGGCGTGATCCGGACGGGCAACACCTTTCAAGTGGCCACACGCACTTATGACCCGGCCCATGGTCACCGGGCGGAGATCCGGACGGTATCCAACAGCGGTGCGTTACAATCCGTTTCACCGCTGAACCTGCCTGGCCAGGTGTTCATCCAAGCCATGGAACCGGCCCTTTCAGGAGGTGCCTATATCGTGGGCTCGGTGATCCCGACGGACAGTGTCGAGCAGGATGCGCTGATCTTGAAAGTGGATGGGAACAACGCCTTGCTCTGGTCGCTGGCGCCGAACCTTCCTGCAGGACAAGTGCTGATGGATGCCACAGTACTGACCGATGGAAGCGTGGTGGCCACAGGAACCACGATAGGACCTGACAAGCACGATGCCCTGGTGATGCGAGTGTCCAGTGCGGGTCTATTGATGTGGACCACCGTGATCCCGGGTGCGTTGGACGAGGAAGGACTTGGCATCGCATCGGACGCCACAGGAGTAATGATCACCGGACGCCAGATGAACTTCGGAGGAACATCGGATTGCCTATTCGCCCGCGTGGATCTGAACGGGACTCTGCAATGGGCCAGTAGCTGGGGCGGCAACAGGAACGATGTGGGCCGGGCCATTGCGCGCACGGCGGCTGGAGACTTCATCATGGCCGGTCGCTCCAACAGCTTCGGTCCATACGACCATACTTCCGGAATCTACCATGACCAACGCTACCTGATCGCCTTGAACATGAACGGCGACACATTGTGGACGCGCAGCGTTGGGGACACCATCCGCGACCAAGGCTTCAACACTATTTCGATTACGGCGAACGGGGAACTCTACCTCGCCGGGGAATACCCAACGGATGGGAATGTGGATGCGCTCGTGGCGAAGGCCACGTCCAACGGCACCCCGATCTGGGAGCACATTTACGACTTGGATGACCGGGACAATCCGCTCGACATCCGTGCCCTCACCGATGGGGCCGTGGTCTGCGGTTGGAGCTTCGGACCTCAGAGCCGACAAGTGATGGTTCTGCGCACCGATACGCAGGGCAACTGAGCTGTCAACCAGCGATCGTGGATGATCGTTCCCCGGAATACCTTGATCGTGGTATGGTCCTGCGGAATGAAGGAAGGGAGCTTTGTAGCATCAAGCTTCACTCCCATGTCCACCACCGGCAAACGATACATGGACCGCACGCACGACAGGTCCGCCCGTAAAGTCCTCGACGCCCGCACCAAGGCGGTGCTGAACGAGGTGCTCACTGAACCTCGTGGTCGTGCGCTTGAGGCCTACCTACGCTCACGCGTAGCCAAGCAGGCCTGACCTTCCCCGGCCCTCAGGGCATCTGTTCGGTCCGCGTGTTCGTGGGCACCGAGCCACCGATGTTCAGCAGTATCAGGTCCGGTCGTTGGCCGATCGGTGTACTTCGTCACTCCGTCCAAGTTCAGGTCCGGCAGCACGTAGCCGTTGAAGGTGTTCGTCGGTACCGTACCCCCGATCTGTAGAAGGAGCGGGTCCCGGTCATTGTTGGTCCCAGTGTACTTCAACTGCGTGTCGCGCACCGCATTCCCGCTCCAGAGCGCCCATCGACCGTTGGCCACCTGAACGCGCGCGTTCGTGCCGCAGGTTCCCGTTCCGCTCTGCGTCAGATCGATGGCTTTCTCATCCTTGTTCAAAGCCTGGGCCGTTGCGGTCCTCACCCCCAAGTGGTTCCGGTGCCGCACGGCCACGAAGTAGTTGTCCGATGCCACATTGAACAGCAGACGCTGGTAGCCGTTGGTGCCGACGATGTCCCCATCGCGTTGCAACAAGGCACTTCGCGTGGCCAGTATCTGTGAAGCGTTGTTCTTGTTCCGAAGTTCCACGAGCACCCAATCCACCACTGCGTTCGGGCCGGTCACCGCAAGCGTAGCTCCGCTAACGGTCTCCCCTCCCCCCCCTCCGGCATGCGTGAACCCAAGACCGGTGAAAGGCTCTGTGCCCGGGACAAGGGACAAGGAGCGCAGGTCGTCCCGCATCAGGTTGTTCTGCGTATTGAAAGGCCCTTGCAGGTTCGCCCGAAGGCTCACGCTGGGCACGCAGTCCTGCCAACGTACCAAGGCGCTGCCTGGAATGATCGTTCGCGTACTGTTCGTCGGGGTCTGCCAGTACAAGGCCAGGTGGTCGCCGCCGCTGCCTTCCTTGTGGAGCATTTCCACGTAGTAGTACTTGCCTGCCTGCAGGGCGATGCTGGTGCTGGTCTGGCTCGGGTACTTGGTGAACTCACCGGTGTTCGCCCAGCCAGGCACGGAGCAGATCTCCTGCTTGAACCGGGGGTCCGCGTTCAAGCTGAGATAGACCAACGAAGCATCGTCGGAAACGGCGGTGAACACGTAGGTGCCAGTGGTGGGCGCCACGATGTAACCTCGCATGCGGGTACCGTAGTCGTTGCCGAAATTCGTGGGAGCTTGGAACGAGGTCGGGTTCGTACTGCCGGTCGGCGAGTTGGGGTAGTTGGGGCTCAGCAAAAGGTCCGCCACCGTGCCACCGGATACTCCGTTCCAGTACTGACGAAGCACGCTGCCGGCCGCACCCACGCACTGCGGAGGGTCCAACGTGACCACCGAGATGACGCGCATGGCCGTGCCTGTCAATCCATCATTGTCGGTCACAGTGAGCGTTACGTAGTGGTCCCCGGCATCGCTGAAGACCTTGTTGGGCGTTGAACCGGTGCTGGTCGTACCGTCGCCAAAGTCCCACGCATAGGCGGTAATGTTCCCTGGATCCGAGCTCATGGTCCCGTTGAAGTTCACCGTTAAGGGACCCGGGCCCGCGATCACGTCACTATGGATCACCGCCGTGGGCGCGATCGCGTAGCAGCGTGGATACAGCCAATGGGTCACTGAACTGCTCAGGCCGCCAGCATCGGTCACCTTCAACCGGACCTCGTAGCTGAAATCCTCGTCCCCGCAGCCCACGCCGCTGATCACCGTGGTTGTGACCGGCGTGGTGTTCACTGTCTCCGGATGGATGTGCGAGTTGTGATGGAAGACCGTCTGCCATGCATAGCTGAGCTGCGCTCCGTTGTGCTCAAGGTCGCTCACGCTGGCCTCCAGTGCGTAGGTAGTGTCCACGCCTAGGGGATAGTGGTGCCCGTTCGGAAAGCTTGTGATGCTCACTGCCGGCGGCGTGTTGTTCACGCTCACGATGGATGTTGTCACGTTGGAGAGGCCTTGTGGGTCCGTAACGGTGAGCGTGACCGTATAGGTGGTCGGTGTGTTGGCCGGTGCCGTGAAGATCATCAAGGGATCCGCCGCCCCGCTGATCTGGCCGTTGCCGAAGTCCCATGCATAGGTGAGCGCACTGTTCTCCGGGTCTGTGCTGCCGCTACCGATGAACTGTACGGAAAGCGGTCCGGGCCCGTACTGAACGTTCTGCAGAATCGTGGCGACGGGGGGCAGGTTGGTAACGCCGACGGGTGCGATCTTCCGCAACTGGTTGGTCTCGTACCGGATGTACCAGATCGCTCCGTCCGGACCTTCGGTCACGAACACCACCGCCCCCATGCTGGTCCCGAAGTTGCTGACGCTCACCGGCGAGTCGTTCGCATCGAAGGCGAACTTGCGGATCCAAGCGCCAGCATAATCAGCATTGATGTAAACGTTCTGGTAGCCCACAGGCCAGCCGGTGCCGGTCAGCCAAGTGCCGCCTACGGACGCCGAGCCACCGAACGCAGGTCCTGGTACGGGGGAATTGCCAGCGTTCAAGTTGTAGGTGATCGCCGTGCTACCCGAGAAGCCTGCGCATCGCGATTGGGTACCATGCGACCAATCGATCGCCGGGCGCGCATGGAAGTACTTCGGAACGTTCACAGGGATCTGTACGCCCGCGTTGCATGGGTTGGGGTGCCCGTTCAAGTGGATCGGCGTGTCCTGTTTCACCAGGTCCTTGAACTGCAGGAACGCTTGAGTGCAGCCCGAAAGCCCGAACAGTGGATTGGGAGCATCCAGGTTGTAGCACGTGGATGACGTGTAGCCTGCGTTCGCTTCCATGCCTTCGAACAGAGGCCAACCGAAGTTCATGCCCCCCTCATAACACACGTTCAGATCCTCCCATGAGGCCCAGCCCACGTCACCGATGTACAAGCTGCCTGGGTCGGCCGCAGCTGGGTCCGTACTGCCCGTGCCCGGACGTAAGGTCATGCGGTACGGGTTACGGAGGCCCATGCCCCAGACCCTACTTTGGGGGGAGCGGGGTGCGGAAGCATCGTAGTAGGGATTGCTCGGCACTCCGTTCCCGGTGTTCGGGTCCATGCGGAGCACTTTCCCATTGTGGCAGTTCAACAGTTGGCTACGCATGGCCCGCACGTTCTCCGCCGGACGGATGATGCTGTCGATCAACGCTTGGGCATAGTACGTGCCAGCATCACTGCCCACATCCACGTTGTTGTAGCTGGCGCCGTCTCCCACTGTGGCCATAAGGGTCCCGTCCGTTCCGAACACGAGTTGGCCTGTACTGTGGGACTCGTGCAACAGCGGGACGCCCGTCTTCCGTGTTTCGCCCAACAACACGACACGCGAAGCGGGGTCGACCGTATTGAAAGAGGGGCCTGTTGCTGTGTACCGCGTGATCCGCATGATGGTCGCAGCGTAGTACTGGTCCGTCGCGGCGTTGTAGCTCCCCGTTCCGAAGTTCATCAGGTGGTGACGGTCCACGGCGTACATCAGGTAGATGCGACCATTGCTGAGGAAGGCGGGGTCCAATGCGAAGCCCAAACAGCCATGGTCCCGCCAGTTGCCTACTTCGGCACTGATGTCGATCAACGGACTTGGTAGCCGCACACCGTTCTCGATGATCCAGACCATGCCGCGTTTCTCCCACACATAGGCCCTGTCGTTCCCATCGAAGGTCACCCCCACCGGTTCGGTCCATCCTCCCATCACAACAGCGTCGTTGAACCCTCCGGGAATGGTCTGGGCCTTCAGTTCTACGCTGTGCCCCAGAAGGATAAGGCCGAGCAACAGGTGGAGGGAACGAAGCCGCAACGCCTGAAAGGAAGTGCAACATTTCATCGACGGAACGAGGTATTTGTCGGACGGAACGTTCGAATGCATCGTCCAAATTATTTCCAGAGCATCCCGGATGTCAAGCTTCGCCCCTCCGGTCGGGTCGGATCACGTATCTTTTCAAGCGATGGAACTGGCCCACTACGATATCCACGTGACCGGTCGGGTGCAAGGCGTCCGCTTCCGTCAGAGCGCCATGGAAATGGCCATCTCGTTGGGGGTGAACGGTCACGCCAGGAACCTCCCCGATGGTTCGGTCAACATCGTCGCAGAAGGTCAACGCCAGGACCTGGAACACTTGCTGGCGTGGTGCCGCATCGGTCCGCCGCTGGCTTTGGTGAAGGAAGTGACGGTCAAGGAAGGCCCCTATGAACAACACCAGCGTTTCCATGTCAAGCGATGAGCACCTCCGCCTGTTCGTCGGCACTTCGCTGCCGGAGCATACGATCGAAACGATCCACCGCAGTGCCGGGGGGGCGATGAACCGCACGGAATGGAGGACACTGCCCAAGTTGCAATGGCACCTGACAGCCCTCTTCCTGGGGAACCGCCCGGCTGAGGAGCTTCCGATGATCAGCAAGGCGGTACGCGCCATCGCGAGCGAAACCCCGCGGTTCCATGTGCTCAATGGCAGGCTCGTCACCATGCCCGAAACCGGCCCCTACATGCTATGGGTGCGCTTCGACCCCAGCCCCGTGCTCACCGAACTGCATCGACGCTTATCCGATGCGCTTGGTCTGGCACCGGACACGCGACAACCCTATTGGCCGCACATCACGCTGGCCCGCTCCAGCAGCACCATGCCATTGATGCGCGAGGAGACGGTCTGTCTTGAGCGCTTTCCGATCGACCACCTCACGGTCTTCAGCTCCGAGTTGCACCCCGCGGGAAGCGTACACACTCCGCTGGATTCCTACATCTTCACTTGAACAGGTCTAGCTGTCCCTCGGGCGGACGGATGAACTTCGTGCGGTCCAGTAAAGGGAAGGTGCGGTCGCCGAAATAGCGCTTGCGGAATACCGTGAACAGCCTGCGGATGCTCTCCGCGTAAGGCCCTTCTCCTTTCATCCTGCGCCCACTGACACTGTCGTTCATGCGCCCTCCATGCAGCTCGCTGGTCTGCGCGATCACCTTGGCAGCCCGATCGGGGAAGTGCTGTTGAAGCCAGGTCCGGAACACGTGTTCGACAGCGCCGTTGGTCCGCAGTACTGTGTAGCTCGCAGAGCGTGCACCGGCCTCGGCTGCGGCTTTCAGCAATGCGGGTACCTCCCGGTCGTTCAGTCCGGGAATGATCGGCGCCACCATCACGTGCACCGGCACGCCAGCCTTGGACAGCGCTTCGATCACCTTCACGCGGTTGGCGCCCGTGCTCGTACGTGGCTCCATCACGCGCCGCAGGTCCTCATCCAAGGTGGTCAGGCTGATGGCCACGGCCGCGAGCCCCTCTGAAGCCAGTTCCGACAGCAGGTCCATATCACGCAGCACCAAGGCGTTCTTGGTGATGAGGCTCACCGGGTGTTTGAACTTCGCGAAGACCTCGAGGCAGCGGCGTGTCAGCTGCTCCTCGCGTTCCACCGGTTGGTAAGGGTCCGTGGCGCCGCTCATCATGATCGGTTCTCCGGCCCATTTCGGATGGCGCAGCGCCTTCTCCAACAGCTCCGGCGCATTGCGTTTCACAATGATCACACGCTCGAAATCGAGACCTGCGCTGTAGCCCCAGTATTCGTGGGTGGGCCTTGCGTAGCAGTAGCTGCATCCGTGTTCGCAGCCTTGGTAGGCGTTCATGCTCCATGGAAAGGACAGGTCCGGTGAATCGACCTTGTTCATGATCGTCCTCGG
Organism: Flavobacteriales bacterium; assembly: GCA_016721825.1. Lineage (GTDB taxonomy): Bacteria > Bacteroidota > Bacteroidia > Flavobacteriales_F > PHOS-HE28 > PHOS-HE28. Next base: position 293,839 of record JADKHI010000002.1, on the reverse strand, counting down.
GTGCTCCACCAGGTAGCGGGTGGCACGACCCTGCTCATCCACCGGTTCGTCGATACCCTCCCAGTGCAACACACCATAGTTCCGTTTCAAGAAGCGGTTCTCCACCTGCTCCGAAGCCCCGCGACCCTTGACAGCCTTTCCGTCAGATGACATGCGCAGAAGATAGGTTCCGCTTGCCGATCCGTGACATTCACACGAAGGACGTCGGCTATTTTCGCCGTCCTTTTTTACGGACCATGAAGTACCTGCTCGTCGCCCTGCCCTTGCTCGCTGTTGCATGCAGTTCCGCTACCCCTTCCAACCAAGCCGCTGCCGTAGGCACGGCACACGCCGACACCAGCGCACAGGACACCAACAACCTCATCCTGCCTGGCGAGACGCACTTCAAGAGCCTTCGGCAGCTGACCTTCGGTGGCGACAATGCGGAGGCGTACTGGAGCTTCAGCGGAACGCAGCTCAGCTTTCAGGTGACCAACACGGCTTGGGGTGACACCTGCGACCAGATCCGCTATTTCAACCCCTTCACCGACGACCTGAAAGCCAGTGCCCCCGGGAAGATCAGCGTTCACAACGGTCGAACCACCTGCAGCTACTTCCTGCCCGGTGATAGCCTTATCCTCTTCGCCAGCACCCACTTGGCCGGTCCCCAGTGCCCGCCGGTACCTGAGCGCAAGCCCGGTGGCAAGTACACCTGGCCCATCTACGACAGCTTCGACATCTTCGTGAGCGACCTCAAGGGGAACATTCGCAAGCAGCTAACGACCACCAAGGGCTATGATGCTGAGGGTACAGTGAGCCCCAAGGGCGACCGCATGGTGTTCACCAGCATGCGTGATGGCGATCTGGAGCTCTACACCATGAACATCGATGGCAGCGACGTGAAGCGCGTGACCAGTACGCTCGGTTATGATGGGGGCGCCTTCTTCAGCCCGGACGGCACCAAGCTGCTGTGGCGCGCCAGCCGTCCCCAGACCCCTGAAGCCATCACCGAATACAAGGACCTGTTGAAGCAAGGCCTCGTGCAGCCCACGCAGATGGAGCTCTTCATCGCCAATGCCGATGGCAGCGATGCGAAGCAGATCACCACGTTGGGTAAAGCCAACTGGGCACCCTACTGGCATCCCAGCGGCAACAAGGTCATCTTCGCCAGCAACCACCAGACCGAGCGCGGATTCCCCTTCAGCCTTTTCATGGTCAACACCGACGGCAGCGGCCTGGAGCGCCTCACCACCAGCGACACCTTCGATGCGTTCCCGGTCTTCAGCACCGATGGCAAGTACCTTGTGTTCAGTAGCAACCGCAACAACGGCGGAACCCGCGATACGAACCTGTTCTTAGCGGAGTGGAAGGACTGAGGTGATGCGAGTTGTTCGTTGATCGTTGTTCTACGGGTGGGTTGCCAGACGGACAACGAACAACGTTGCCCTCCACCCCCGATCTTCGTCCCGTGGAGAAGGATGCACGTCCGGGATGGATCGACCGCTTGGCGGTGCGGTGGAAGGTGTCGCCACCGCGCGTGCTGATCATCCTGCTGGTCTTCGCCTGTACGGGGTTCACCGTGATGTTCCTGAAGCGGCCCGTGGTGGCGTGGGCCACCGGTGAAGGTGAACCGAGTGTTTGGTTCTCGGTGCTGTACTACCTTTTCATACTGCCCTTCTACAATGCGATCCTGCTCGTGTATGGCGCGCTGTTCGGGCAGTTCCGCTTCTTCTGGGACTTCGAGAAACGCTTCTTCGGGAGGCTGTTGGGTAAGAAGCCATAAGTACTGTCCCGTACTGGTCCGCGGGATCTGGCCTGGCACTGGGCAACGTAAAGCGATCACTCCAGGCTGCTAAGAGGTGTTAATGTGCCCGGGTCGCGGCAACCTCACGGTGCATGGCACCGTCATCTGGATATAACCTCTCCTACCATGATCTCCTTCTTCCAACGCACCTCGTCCACCACGTGGATCGTCGTGCTCTACGTCGTGATCCTGGTGTTCGCCGTGCTGGCGTCCATCGATATGAACTGAGCCCGAAAAGCAGTTGCGGTCCCGAAGCCCGAACCTACTGTTTGCAGATGGGGGCGGTTCCGATCATCGAACCCCTTCGCGTGTAGTTCGAGCCTAGCGATAACCGCTTGACCATGCATTGTGGTCGAGTAACTATTGGCTTGGCAGGCGTCGCTTAGAAGGTGTACCGAACGCCGATCCCACCCTGCCCGTCGAACACGAAGGGGTCGTTGAACAGCTCCATGAACAGCGTTGCATCAAGGAATACGGCCACCGGGGCATCGTTGAACTTGTACTCCAGGCCGATCACACCATCCAGTCCGAGGTCCGTTTCGATGACAGCTTCGTTGTTCACCACCACCCAATCGGGCCCTCCTTCAAGCTTGTAGCGGTAGTCATACTCCAAGCGTTGGGTGCGCAGCTGTCCACCGAAGCCGTAGTACCACGACAAGCCCGGCGCATCGGACATCGGCTTCTGAATGAGGTAGTGCACCTGTAAACCGATAGGCACGGTACTGCGGTATCCAAGCAATTGGTGCTCCTTGTACCCGAAGTTCTGTCCGTTGTACCAGTTGTAGTAGCGATCGTTGTAGTATCCGTTGCCGCTGAAGATGTGTGTGCGACCCAGGCTGAACTCCCACGCGTGGCCTTGACCATACTTCTTCACGCTCAAGCCGCTGGGATCACCCAGCCGGATACCGACGCCCCAACTCTGGGCAGTGGTGCTACCGGTGAGCAACAGGACGAAGAGGGAAGTGAGGATCTGTTTGTGCATGACATGCCCCACACAAGCTCAGAGCCGAAGACGGAATAGCTGTGGCGCTGGGCTTTCCACCGTTCCTTGTTCACGGTCTTGGGGAGCTCCTGCCACGCGAACGGGGTGTGTGCACCCCCGTGTGATGTCGCAGCCTACAGCCCTCCCTCTTCGCCGACATAGCCCCCACCCGACCCAACCTTCCATCACCTTGCTAGATTGACTTAACATCGTTAACTACATTTGCAAACGAAGTTCATGGGCATTACCGAACGCAAAGAGCGAGGGAAGGAAGACCTGAAGCGTCGCATCCTGGATGCCGCCATGGAGCTCTTTCTGGAACATGGTTACGAGCGCACCAGCATGCGCATGATCGCTGAGCGCATCGAGTACAGCGCCACAACCATCTACCTCTATTTCAAGGACAAGGACGCGGTCTTCCACGCACTGCACACGGAAGCCTTCCAGCAGATGGGCCTGCGCATGAACGCCCTGGCCGACGTGAGCGATCCGATGGAGCGGCTGAAGGCCATGGGCCGCGTGTACATCCGCTTCGCGGTGGAGAATCCTGGGCTTTACGACCTCATGTTCATCATGCAGGCACCCATGCAAAGCATCTCGGAGTGCGCAACGCCCATCTGGGAGGAAGGACAGACCGTGTTCGATGGGCTCAAGGCCACGGTGAACGGCTGCATGGCCATCGGCAAATTGCCCAAGGGCGATCCGGAGGTGATGAGCTTCGTGATCTGGAGCACTGTGCATGGCATGGCCAGCCTCCATGTGCGCGAGCGCTGTTACAAGGTGATGAGCGACAAGAACCGTGATCAGATCCTGGAGCTTGGGCTTTTGCAGTTCACCAACTGGCTTGACCAGCAATACGTGAAGTGACCTTTTTTTTAGCTGCTGACTTAACACTGTAAACATTAAGCACCATGAACAGTACGACCTCCTCCGGTCCACTGCTGGTGATCCTCACCACACTCCTGTCGCCTTCGCTGTTCGCGCAACAGCCCCTTGACGGCTACATAGCCGAAGGGCTCACAAACAACCTGGTCGTGCAACAACGCACCATTGCGTTGGAGCAGGCCATGTTAGGGCTCAAGGATGCGCGGTCGCTCTTCCTACCCAGCGCCAACCTGAACAGCAGCTACTTGAGCGGCGAGGGCGGGCGCTACTTCGACTTCCCGGTGGGCGACCTGGTGAATCCCGCCTACAGCACCTTGAACCAGCTGATCGGTAGCGAGGTGTTCCCGCAGGTGGAGAACGTGAAAGGTTACCTGAACCCGAACAACTACTACGACGCGCACGTCCGCACGAGCATGCCGGTGCTGAACACCGACCTGATCCACAACAAGCGGATCCAACAGCAGCAAGTGCAGTTGAAGGACTACGAAGTGGACATCTACAAGCGGCAGCTGGTGAAGGAGATCAAGCAGGCCTACTACCAGGTGCTGCTGGCCGACGCCGGGATCCGCACCTACGAGAGCGCGTTGGAGCTGCTGCAACGCAACCTTGCCGTGAGCGAATCGCTGGAGCGGAACGGCAAGGGCGTACCGGCGCAAGTGCTCCGCAGCCGCAGCGAATTGGAGCGCATCCGCACACAGCTGGTCACCGCCAAGGCCCAAGGCGCCAACGCAAGGCGCTACTTCAACTTTCTGCTGAACAAGCCAATGGACAGCGCGGTGGACACGCAATACGATGTGCGCGCAGCCCTTGCCGACACCACGCGCTACACGGAAGTTGACATCAGCCGCCGGGAGGAACTGGCTGCGCTGCGCACCGGGGTGGACCTCCGCAACAGTCAGTTCAAGCTGGCGGATCAGTACTGGGTGCCGAAGCTGGGCACCTTCATCGACCTCGGCTACCAAGGAATCGACTGGAGCACCGACAGCAACGCGGACTACTACCTCTTCGGTGTGACGCTGGATGTGCCGGTGTTCAACGGGCTCCGCAACCGCAACCAGCGGCAACGGGCCCTGCTGGGCGTGCGCTCCGCCGAATTGGAAGAAATGCAGGTGACCAACCAACTGCGCCTTGGAGCTGATGTGGCGCGCAACGACCTCGATGCTTCGCTCAGCGCGCTGCAGAGCGCCACCGCCCAGGAGGCCAGCGCGCGCAGCTATTTCAACTTGATCGAGACCGGCTACCGCGCAGGGGTGAACACACTGATCGAATACATCGACGGCCGCAACCAGCTCACCAGTTCCGAGGTGCAGCTCTTCGTGGCCTATTACACCACCCTCCAACGCCTGGCCGAACTGGAACGCGCCACCGCCACCTATCCCCTCTCCAACTGATGAAGCCCTTTCTTCCCATACTCGCCTTGATCGGTGTGCTCGCCCAAGCCTGTGGCAGCAGCGACGCTTCCACCGCACCTGCCGCAGAAGCCGTGCCTGTGCGCACCATCTCCCTCGCGCTTACGGAGCGTCCGCAGCAGGTGGCAGTGAGCGGCCTGTTCAGCACCGATGACGAGAGCATCCTCAGCTTCAAGACCGGTGGCATCATCCGAAGCATGCTGGTGAAGGAGGGCGATCGCGTGAAGGCCGGTCAGCTGCTCGCCACCATCGACCTGACGGAGATCGGATCACAGGTGAAACAGGCCGAGCTGGGCCTGGAGAAAGCCACGCGCGACCTGCAACGTGCAGAGAACCTGCACCGGGACAGTGTGGTGAGCCTGGAACAATTGCAGAACGCACGCACCGGAAAGGAACTGGCGCAACAGCAGTACACCATGGCCCAGTTCAACAGCCGTTACGCGCAGATCCACGCCACGGCCGATGGTTACGTGCTTCGCAAGTTCATGCAGGAAGGCCAGCTCGCTGGTCCCGGTGCGCCTGTTCTGCAAGTGAACGGTGCCGGTCGCGGCAACTGGCTCTTGAAGGCCGGCATCGCGGACAAGGATTGGGTGCGCGTCAGCGAGGGCGACAGCGCCACGGTGACCAGTGATGCCCTCCCCGGGCGCGTGCTGCAAGGGATCGTACGCAGCCGTTCCATGGGCGCGGATCCCGCCAGCGGCCAGTTCCTGGTGGAGATCGCCGTGAAGCCGACGGACGATGCGCCGATCGCATCAGGCCTCTTCGGCAAGGCCACCATCAACACGCGTCTGCCTTTCCATGGTTGGGCCGTCCCGCACGAAGCGGTGCTCGATGGCAATGGCGACGAAGGCTTCGTGTTCACCGTGGTGAACGGCACCGCCCACAAGTTGCCCGTCACCATCGCAGGCATCACCGACCGCGAAGTGCTGATCAGCAAAGGGCTGGAGGGTGCGCAACAGCTCATCGTGAGCGGCAGCGCCTACGTCACCGAAGGCAGCACCATCAACCCCACCCGCTGAGCCATGCTGATCAGCCGCTATGCTGTGAAGAACTACCAGTTCACGCTGGTGATCTTCCTGATGATCGTGGTGGTGGGCGTCACCACCCTGCTGAACATGCCCCGGGCCGAAGATCCCGACATGGACGCGCCGCAGTTCCCTGTGATCGCCGTGTTCCCCGGCACCAGTCCCGAGGACATGGAGGATCTGGTGGTCGACCCACTGGAGAAGCGCATCGCCGCGCTGGACAACATCAAGCGCATCCGCACCAGCATCAGCGACGGCGTGGCCGTGTTGCAGGTCGAGTACCGCTTCGGTAGCGATGTGGACGAGAAGTACCAGGAACTGGTGCGTGAGGTCGGCACGGCACGAACGGAACTGCCGCCCGAGATCTACAGTTTGGAAGTGCAGAAGGTGACCCCGAGCAACGTGGACATCCTGCAGATCGCCCTCGTGAGCGAGAATGCCTCAACAGAAGTGTTGAAGCGAGAGGCCGAACGCCTGCAGGATGTGCTGGAGGATCTGCCCATGCTGAAGGAAGTGGAGATCAGCGGTCTGCCCGAGGACATTGTGCGCGTGGACCTGCGCTTGGAGAAACTGGCACAACTGCACATCCCGGTGAACGCCGTGATCGGCGCCATCCAGAGCGAGGTGGCCAACATTCCCGGGGGAAGCGTTGAGGTGGGAACGAAAGCACTGAACGTGAAGACCAGTGGCAGCTATACCGGTCCGGAGGACGTCGCGAACACCGTGGTATGGAGCGCCAACGGACGCATCACCCTGCTGCGCGATGTGGCCGAGGTGCGCGCCGATCAGGCCGAACAGAAACACATCACCCGCCTTAACGGGCACCGCAGTGTCTTCGTGAACGCCGCGTTGAAGCAAGGCAACAACATCACCCAGGCACAGGAGAAGTACGATGCCGCGATCGAAGGCTTCCGCGCTGGTCTGCCCGCCAACGTCGACATGGTGAAGCACTTCGACCAGGCCGACAACGTGAACAGCCGCTTGAGCAGCCTTGGCCTCGACTTTGCCATCGCCATCCTGTTGGTGATGATCACCTTGCTTCCGCTCGGTGGCCGCGCTTCGCTCGTGGTGATGATCAGCATCCCCCTGAGCCTGGCCATGGGCGTGGTGATGCTGGACCTGCTCGGCTACACACTCAACCAGCTGAGCATCGTAGGCCTCGTGGTGGCGCTCGGCCTACTGGTGGACGACAGCATCGTGGTGGTGGAGAACATCGAACGGTGGATCCGCGAGGGGCACAGCCGCATGGAGGCCACACTGAAGGCCACCAACCAGATCGGCATGGCCGTGATCGGCTGCACCGTCACACTCATCATCGCCTTCATGCCCTTGGTGTTCATGCCCGAAGCCTCGGGTGAGTTCATCCGCAGCCTGCCTATGGCCGTGATCCTCTCGGTGCTCGCCAGCATGCTCGTTTCGCTCACCATCGTCCCCTTCCTCAGCAGCCGCCTGCTGAAAGAGCACAGCGGCAAGCACGAAGGTAACGTTTTCCTGCAAGCACTGCAGAAGGGCATCCACAGCACGTATGCGCCGGTGCTCAACCGCTCCCTGAACCGTCCGTGGACCACCATCGGGATAGCCTCCTTGGTGTTCGGCGGGTCGCTTTTCCTCATGGGCCGCATCGGCTTCAGCCTCTTCCCCGCCTCGGAGAAGCCGCAGTTCATGGTGAACATCCGCGCGCCGCTCCAGAGCAACATGGCACACACGGACAGCCTGACGCACTTGGTGGAACGCGAGCTCGCCGCCACGCCGGCCGTGAAGTACTTCGCCAGCAACGTGGGCAAGGGCAATCCCCGCGTGTACTACAACGTGATCCAGCAGAACGAAACGCCCGACTTCGCACAGGTCTTTGTGCTTCTGCAGGACGATACCCCGGCCGACGAGAAGCTGGCTCTGATCGATTCCTTGCGTGCCCGATTCAGCGGCATCCCAGGCGCCAAGATCGAAGTGAAGAACTTCGAGCAAGGCCCGCCCGTGCTGGCTCCGGTGGAAGTGCGGATCTTCGGGGAGAACATCGACAGCCTCCGCGTCCAAAGCGCCCGCGTGGCCGAGCTGTTGCGTAGAACGCCCGGCACCTTGTACGTCGATGATCCGCTCGCCAACCTGAAGAGCGACGTGCGTTTGGACATCGACCGCGAGAAGGCCAGCTTGCTCGGCATCGCCACCGTGGACATCGACCGCACCGTGCGCATGGCTGTGGCCGGGCTGCCCCTTGGTCGCTTCAACGACCGCAACGGGGATGAGCGGACCGTACTGCTCACTGCTGCGAAAGGCGAACGTGCGGACCTCGGCATCTTCGACGACCTCTACGTGAACAACCGCTTGGGCACGGCCGTCCCGCTTCGCCAGGTCGCCGACATCCGCTTGGAGTCCTCGCCGCTCAACATCAAGCACCTCACCAAGAAACGGTACGTGGCCGTCAGCGCCTTCGTGCAACAAGGCTATCTCGTGGACGGCGTGATCGCCGATGTGGAGACGCGCTTGAAGGACGCTCCCCTGCCCGCGGGCTACACCTACGGCTGGGGCGGCGAAGTGGAATCGCGGCAAGATAGCTTCGGTGGCTTCGGAACGGTGATCATCGCCACCGTCTTCCTCTTCATCGCCGTGCTGATCCTGGAGTTCCGCACATTCAAGAGCACCTTGATCGTGCTGAGCGTGATCCCCTTGGGCATCGTGGGTGCCGTGCTGGCTCTGTGGCTCACGGGCAACAGCCTGTCGTTCGTGGCCATCATCGGCCTCATCGCGCTGGCCGGCATTGAGGTGAAGAACTCCATCCTGCTTGTGGACTTCACCAACCAGCTCCGTGCCGAGGGCCGCACACTGGACCAGGCCATCCGCGAGGCCGGCGAGATCCGCTTCTTGCCCATCGTGCTCACCAGCCTTACCGCCATCGGGGGCCTGCTGCCCATCGCCGTCAGCACCAACCCGCTCATCAGCCCGCTGGCCATCGTCCTCATCGGCGGCCTCATCAGCTCCACCCTCCTCTCCCGCCTGGTGACGCCCGTGATCTACAAGCTCATTCCGCCGAAGGTGGAACGCATGCATGATACGGTGTGATGTGAACCACAGATGGACACGGATGGACACCGATGCTGATCGTCCAGACTTGGGCATCCGACCTATTCGCGACTCCGGCGTAGGGCAGGATCGATTCCGAAATGTGGCTTAGAGAAGTGAACGAACCACCCTCCCCACCTCCTTCCCCACATCCTTCTTCACCCGGCACTCCCACAGGGTGATCACCTTCCAGCCGGCCTTCTTCAGCGCCTTGGCCTTCTCGGCATCGCGTTCCATGTTCCGGTCCAGCTTGGCGTTCCAGAAGGTTTTGTGGGTCTTGGGTCGGCGGGGTTGGAAATGCGGGCAGCCGTGCCAGAAGCAGCCGTGCACGAACACCGCCACCTTGCGACCCACGAAGGCGATGTCGGGCTTGCCGGGGGCTTTGGCGTAGTGCAGGCGGTAACCGGTGAGGCCGCGTTCGCGCAGCGCCTTGCGCACCGCCAGCTCGGGCTTGGTGTGCTTCGCCCGGATGCGGCTCATGGTGGCGCTCACGCGCGCATCCTTCGGTACGGGAGCGCGGCCATCGCGGAGGTAGGTCTTGGGGGGCACATTGCAAAGCAAGCGGGGAATCGGTCAGGTGGCCCGCATCCAAGGCAACCGACCACCTGGCATTCGTCTTGGTAGTGGCAAGTAACGCTTGATCCTGAGACCTTTGGGGATAACTGCACGAACCATGTTCACTCCATTCCGCTTCAGTTCCTCGCTTCTGGTCGTTTCTGTGCTGAGCATCTGCAGCGTTCAGGGTCAATCGGACACTTGGACACGGATGAACGACCTGGGCTACCACCATCCCGGGGGGCCGGTTCTTGCTTACTCCAGTGACGTTGCCTTTTCCACCAGCACTTCAGGTTATCTCTACGCGAACGGTTCCTCGCCAGCCCTATGGAGATATGATCACACAATGGATGATTGGATCGCCTGTACCCCGCCACCGGTGGCACTTGGTGGCGCCAAGGTCTTTGTGATCGGCCAGGTCGCCTATTTCAACCTTTCGGCCATACCCGCCGGTTGGAACAGCACAGTGTGGGTTTACGACACGGTTCTCGATCAATGGACACAGAAGGCCCCTTTCACTGGCCCTTTGCGCTCCGGTTTTGTGGCTTTCAGCATCGGCGGGACCGGATACATCGCCACCGGGAGAATAGGAGGATCGAATTACCTGAACGACCTCTGGTCTTATGATCCCATCGTCGATGTATGGACACAGCGTGCATCCATCACTGGTTCCGGCCGCCATGGTGCATTCGCGTTCACCATCAATGGCATCGGCTATGTGGGCGCTGGGAGTTCTGGGATCATCGGCAACGGAGAGACCTTCTACACCGCACTGAACGCCTACGACCCCTTGACGAACACGTGGACGGCCAAGGCAGCAACGGTAGGGCGGAACAATGCGGTGGGCTTCAGCATGGGGGGCTTTGGGTACATGGGTATGGGAAGGCCGAGCTCGACCATGACCAACGACCTTCGTCGCTATGACCCCGTAGCGGATGCCTGGAGCTATGTGGGGGTGATCGGTGGCTTGGCCAGTGGTGCCCGCAGCACTGGAATTGCCTTCGCGATCGGCAACACGGCGTACATCGGCGGCGGCCTCATGTCCTCCGGTGGGCAGCAGATCAAGCACAACGACCTGTGGGCATGCGATGGATCCACTGGGATCTTCACCGAGAAACGCACGATCGGTGGCAACCCTCGTGAAAGTCATTTCGCATTCGCAGTGAACGGTAAAGGCTACGTGGGTTGTGGGGTCAATTCGGGGACCGAGATCGGTTGGTTCTGGGAATTCGACCCAACCACCGGCGAGTGGGCGAGGAAAGCGGATGCCGGTATAAGCGGTTCCATTCGTATGGTCGGCACTAGTGCGGCTGGCATGGGATATACGGCTACGGGCAACAACTACTCTTCAAGTCCTGGCACACAAGGGATGAGGGCGTACGACCCCACAGCGAACGCCTGGACCGCCAAAGCATCATTGCCTGGCACTGCCCGCACGGGCGCGGTCGGTTTCACGCTTCTGGGCCGCTCCTACGTGACGACCGGTGTGAATGCGGGGAGCAATTACTTAGCGGATCTCTGGTCCTATGATCCCAGTAGTAATACGTGGACGCAGCGCGCTCCGTTCCCCGGTGCCGCCCGCGCAGACGCCGTCGGCTTCAACATCGGGAACAAGGGTTATGTGGCGACTGGACGCGCCGGGACGACGAACTATAACGACCTATGGGAGTACGACCCGATCAGCGACGGGTGGACCCAGAAGTCCTCCATGCCCGTGATCGGCCGTTACCGGGCGGTGGGCTTCGCCGTTGGTGCGAAGGGATACATCGCGTGCGGCAACAATGGCGCGAACCTGAACGACCTGTGGGAGTTCGACCCGGTGTTGGACACTTGGACGCAGAGGAGCTCATTACCCGCTGGAGTGCGTGTTTTTGCGGCTGCTTTCAGCATTGGCCCGCACGGCTATGTGGTCGGGGGTATCGGCGGTCAGGTGCTTGGTGATGTCTGGCGATACACCCCGATCGACCCAGCGGCGCAGGTGCTCCTGAACATCCGCGTCTTCCTCGGTGGCCCTTACATCAATGCACAACAAGGGATGAGCGATGCGCTGCGGACCTCCGGTCTGATCCCGTTGCAGGAGCCTTACTCCAGCTTGGGTTATCCACATGCGTTGGGCGGCGGTGAGACCACCACGGCCACCGCGCTCAACCTTGCCGGGAACAATGCGAACGTGGATTGGGTGTTGGTGGAACTGCGGCACGCTACGGATCCGTCCGTGGTGGTAGCATCGCTTTCGTGCCTGCTGCAGCGTGACGGCGATCTGGTCATGGCGGACGGAACCTCACCCCTACTGCTGAACGCCTTGGCCGGGCAGTACTATGTCGCTGTTCGGCACCGCAACCATCTAGGGGTGATGACGGCATCGCCACTCAGCTTGGGATCATCACCCGCCACCATCGACTTCAGCAACCCCGTCACGCCCACCTTCGGATCCAACTCAACGGTCAACGTGAACGGCACCATGGTGCTCTGGTCCGGGGATGCCACCTTCAACAGCCAGGTGAAGTACACCGGCACAGGCAACGACCGCGATGCTGTGCTTCTGCGGATCGGGGGTACCGTGCCCACCAATACGGTGAGCGGATACTATACTGAGGACTGCAACCTGGACGGATTGGTGATGTACACTGGCGCGGCCAACGACCGCGACATCATCCTGCAGACCATCGGAGGTGCGGTGCCGACCAACACACGGAATGCACAGTTGCCCTGACCGAACGTTCGTGTAGGTTGGTGTTGGCGCTTACCACAGCCGGACCGCGTTGCGTAGACTTGTGGAACGCTTCCCCAACGCATGGCCCATCCCGCGATCTTCAGCACGCTGCTCGCCTACCTCGGCGCCGGCATACCTGCGCCTTCCGTTGCTCCTTCCGCATCCTTTGAACAGCAGCTGGCCATCTTCCAGGGGCTCGGCTTCACGCTGAACGCGGGTGTCACGGAAACGGACATCCTACGCTGGAATGGCGGGCGCGAGGCCTTCGAAGCGGAGCCCTTCAAGTTGCTCTACATCACCCTGGGCCAGACCATCGAGCGCGAACCTTGGACCCCGCTCACCGATCGCTGCTGGGACTTCGACACCGAAGCCATTGAAGGCGACGGGGCCTATGTGCGCATCATGACCGAGCTGAGCCGGATCTCGCGCGGTGAAGTGCTGTTCACGGAACTCACGGACCATGTGGACCACGACTTGGGCAAGGCCTGGGTGGAGTTCACCTTCCATGGAAAGCATGAACAATGGGACTTCGCGGCGGAGGATGATTGGGTGGATCCTTCGCTCTTCACAAGACTGGCGGCCTTGGTGAACAAGCACAACACCGAAGGCCACTACACCTATTTCGATACGGGCGGACAGGACGCGGTGATCGGCTACGAGACCGAGGAAAGCCGCGAGAAACTTCGTGCCATGACGAGCTTGGCCATCGAATGGATCAAGTGAGCGCGGCCCGCTCAACTCGATGGAAGATGAAGCTGCTTTCCCTGACCAGCACTGCCAGTTTCGCCGTCTTGCTCTTCCTGGGCCTTAAGCCAGCGACGGGACCGAGCATCGCCAGCCGCATCGTGGACCCTGCGAAGGAGCAGATCACCCTGTTCTGGAAGGATGAACACGGCCAAGGCGAGGTCCTCGGCAACATCGGTGCGCTGGAACAGGAAGTGAAGCGCTTGGGCAGGAAGCTCGTCTTCGCCATGAACGGTGGCATGTACGATCCGCAGCAGGCGCCTGTCGGCCTATATGTGGAGGAAGGTCAGGTGCTGCACAAGTTGAACACCACCAAGGGCGGGGGCGGCAACTTTCACATGCAGCCCAACGGCGTGTTCGGGATCACCAAGGAGGGCAAGGCCTTCATTCACACCACGGCGGAATGCCCGTCACCGGCCACCTTACGCTACGCGACCCAGAGCGGGCCGATGCTCCTAGTGAAGGGTGCGATCAACGCCCAGTTCAAGCTGGGCAGCACCAATCTCAACATCCGCAACGGCGTAGGGATCATGTCCGATGGACGCGTGGTATTCGCCATCAGCCGCGAGCCGGTGAACTTCTTTGACTTCGCCAGCTGGTTCAAGGCCCAGGGCTGCACGGATGCCCTCTACCTCGACGGCGCGATCAGCCGGGCCTACATCCCGGAGGCGGGCGTGGACCAGCGCGATGGGCAGTTGGGGGTGCTGATCGCGGTGATCCAATGAGCCTCCGCTAACATGGTCATCTACTTCATCGTCTTCCTCCCGGCAGCCCTTGTGCTATTGGAGTTCCTCCTCTTCCTACGCGACCGCGGCCTGCCCCGCGTGATCTTCCATATCGTTGAGTTCATCTCGATCATCGTGCTGCCGGTCTCTTTCCTCAAGGATGACCTTGGGGAGATCAATCAGTGTTGCGGGAACACAGCGTTCTTCTCTCCTGAGCACAGAGCCTCGCTGTACGTATTGATCGTGCTCTGTACTTCGGCCTATGCCGTTGGCACACTGCGCCGACGGGTCCTGCCGCCACTGCCGGAGGTCCTGCTCAATTGTCTGCTCATCGTCGGCATCGTGTTGAACATGGCCATGGCCGTGCACCAGAAGGACGATGATCTGGACGGCATCCTGTCGATCTTCCACATCCCCATCATCCTCCTCTTCTTGATGATGTTGGTGCGCAACCACCGGCTCTTCCTTGCACAAGCCGAAACTCATCGCGGCCGGAACATGCTCGAACACCGCTGCTGGCAGCTTCTCCACGCCTCGCCGTGGGCCAAGTATCCTTTGCTGCTGGTCCTCTGCGTGCCTGTCCTGGCAGTGCTCGCTGGCCTGCTGATGCTCTTCGGCCAGAAGCCGGACAGTTTCATACGTGCCTTCACGGACACCTACCGACATGGCCTGTCACAGCTTGATCACGAATGCGCCGGTGTGGTGTGCGGCGGACACTACCTCTGCACGGTGGCAGCGCGTGGCCATGCGTCCGTCGTGCATCCCGAACGGCTGGGCGTGCGGGGAGGCGAGACCATCATCTGCAACCGGCAGTTGCTAGTGGCCAACGCCTTTGAGGAACTGGTGGAGCAGCGCTTCCCCCGCCTTCACCGTGTGATCCGTCGCAACTATGATCGCGTCGGTGAGCAGGTGGAACGCCACTACCAGCTGCTGGACCACAAGTGGGTCTCGGATCTGGTGCACGTAGCGATGAAGCCGCTAGAGTGGTTCTTCGTGCTGGTGCTCTACACCTTCGACCGGCATCCCGAACGAAGGATCGCTGTGCAATACCTTTCGGTGAACGAGCGCCGATGCATCGCCGACCAACTCGCCCAACGACCGTGATCCGGCGCACGCTCCTCACCATGCTGTTGCTGTGCCTGCTGATTGGCGAGGCCGCAGCGAACATGGCTTCGCCGGAGATCTTCGGTTCCAAGGGTGCTGCTCCGCTGGTGAGCCGCCAGCTCGATGTAATGAGCGAGACCCTGCACATCCGCGCCTTCGGCAAGCTGGACAGTGCGGCCGTTCATGCCAGCTATCGGATCTCTGTCCCACCCGGCGTCGAAGGGTCGCTCCCATTGCTCTTCGTGGCTATGGACATCCATGATGCGATGAGGGTCCTCTATGATGGTCGACCGGTAGCGCTTGAAGCCTTGAACACGGCAGACTTTGCGGGCTTTCTCGACCCGGTGAAAGGACGAGAAGAAGAGGTTGTCGTGGACTTCTGGGGTGGCAACGGGGGCTGGGTCTATCGCGTGAAAGACCTGCAAGCCTTCACCTTGGATATCACTCCGGGTGAGCATACCGTGGACGTGTACTACACGGCCTCTCCATGGATCGACCGCGGGGATTGGATCCAGGAAAGCAGCATTCGCTATTCGCTTTCACCAGCACGGCATTGGAAGAGCTTCGGCCCCTTGGAGGTCATTGTGGACGTGCCGGAGGCCGACGGCCTGTTCCGGAGCTCGTTGAAGGCGCCAATGGAAGGAAGCCTGCCCGGTCGTGCGGTGTGGCGTTTCACGGAGATCCCTGCGGACCACATCGCGATCGCCTTCACCCCCAGCGTGGATGCGACGGCGCGACTGCTGATGGGACTTAGCCCCTTCGGACTTGCCTTGATCGCGGGGGGTGTTCTGCTGCTCCTGCATATCCGGTGGATGCATCGCTTCCGGGCAAACGGGAACGTAGGCCACTCCATGCCGTTGATCGTCGGGGTCTTGCTGGCTCCGCTGGGATTCCTGCTCGCCTTCCTGTTCAGTTACGACCTCATCGACATGGCCATCGGGCCGGATGCCGGGCGCTTCCATGGCTACACCTTCCTCTATCTCGGCCTCTACCCCATCATAACACCGCTCTATGGCTTAGGCTGTTGGTTGCTGGACCGGTTCTGGAAGAGGCGGTATGCTGAGGAAGCGGTGGAAACCACTGTCTGAGGAAGCCCATGCATGCGGGCTCCCCCTCCACCCCCTCGCTGAGGCGCGGGGGATGATAGGAAGCATGGGCTTCCTCATCATTCCGTGCTGAACTGCGGATCGCTTCAACTCGTCCCTCTCGTCCGACCAAAGGAAGGAATAACGAGGGGGTGTAATGGGAGCTTGGCTGCGATACGCTTTCCCGACTGCACCACCACCTCCGTCCGCCGGTTGAGCGCGCGGCCCTCCTCGGTGTCGTTGGAGGCCATGGCCATGGGTTTCGTTTCGCCGTAGCCCTTGGCGGTTATGCGCGCGGCCTCGATGCCCTTCTTCACCAGGAAGTCGCGTACGGCGTTGGCGCGCTGATCGCTCAGCTTCAGGTTGTCCGGATCGGAGCCTGCATTGTCCGTGTGACCACCCACTTCGATCTTCAAGGTCGGGTTCACGAACATCAGCTTCGTGAGCTCGTCCAGTTCGACGTTGCTCTGCGGCAATAACTCAAAGCTGGCCGTGTTGAAGAACACGTTGCGCAAGGCGATGTACGCGTCCTTCTTCAGCGGTGACATCGGTACATCGAGCGTGAAGGGCTTGGTGACCGTGCCTTCGCCCTGTACCGCGTAGTTCTGGGAGAAGAAGAGGTAGCCCTCCAGTCCGGCGTTAAGCGCGTAATCCCTGCCGGTGGGGAGGCAGACAAGGAACTCTCCCGTGGTCGGATCACTGTAAGCAGCCGTGGTTAGTGCACCGGTGGAAAGATCGTAGAGCATCACATCCGCTTCCAAAGCGGCCTTGGTCTCCTTGTCGTAGACTTTGCCACGCACGAAGCTCACAGCGTTGGGTCGCACCTGCTGGTACAGCTCGAAACTGTAGAGATCGAGGTCGCCTTGCCCCCCGGGACGGTCGCTGGCGAAGTAGGCGAGCTTGCCATCAGCGCTCACGAGCAGGCTGTTCTCGTCGGCGTTGGTGTTGATGGGGTAGCCGAGGTTCTGCGGCTTGCTCCAGGTGCTATCGTCCTGCAAGCGGCTAACGAAAATGTCGAGCCCACCCATGCCGGCATGCCCATCGCTGCTGAAGAACAGGGTGCGACCGTCAGGATGGATCTGTGGGCTTTCCTCCTGCATCGGTGTGTTCACCTGGCCCTTCACCTTTTCGGGCTTGCTGAAGGAACCATCGTCCTGCAGGCGGCTCACGTAAATGTCCATGCCCTTCACCCCATCGCGCATGCGTTGGCCACGGACGAAGTAGAGCGAGCGGCCGTCGCTGCCCATGCTCGGCTGGCTTTCCCAGGCGCGGGAATTGACGGGCGATCCGAGGTTCTCCGGCTTGGTCCAGCGTTCGCCGATGCGGCGGCTGATGAACAGGTCGCAACTGCCCAACCCTTTCAGGCCACCTCCATACATGCCATCATCGCCAGCACACTTCGTGAACACGATGAAGCGACCATCCGGCGTAAGCGTACCAGCGCCTTCGTTGAACTGGCGCATGTTCACGTTCGGTACGGTCTCGCCTTTGGTCCAGGCGCCTCCTTGTGCGCGGTGGCTTACGAAGAAGTCCTCCTGCATGCCGTACGGTTGTGCCTCCGGATCGGTGACGCGCCGCGTGTAGATCAGCGTGGAATCGTCCGCCGTAATGCAGGGGTAGTACTCGGGGTCGGTGGTGTTGATGTTCGGTCCCAAGTTCTTCGGCTCGAAGGGCACGGGGTTCTTGATGGCCTCGGCGGCGAAGAGGCAATTGGCAATGCCCAGTTCCGCACGATCGCGGCGTTGCTCCTCGTTCTCCAGCTTGAGGTAGTCGCGGTAGTGCTGTTCGGCGCTGGTGAACTGGTGGTTGCGGAACTCGATGTCGGCCAGGTGCAGGTAGGCGTTGGGGAAATAGCCAGGAAGGATGGCCAGGGCTTCGCGGTAGTAGGCCATGCTCTCCGCATCCTTTCCCTGCATGTCGTACAGCTCGGCCAACGTGTAGCGCGGTTCCACGAAATGGTCGTCGAAAGCTGCAGCCTTCTTCAGATTGCTCTCAGCACAGGCCCACTTCTGCATGCGCATGCACTCGCCCCCATCTTCATACAACTTGATGGCGCGTGACTCCTTGGTGGTGTAGCTGCCGGGCTGAGCAATGGCTGCGGTAGGCAATAGACAGCAGCAGGTGGCAGCGAAGAGCGTGGCCAATAGCCAACTGCGGCTTGCCAACTGCGCGGGAGAGCCTGTGCGTGCGGTCAAGGAATGTTCAGGTATTTGTGGGTCTGCAGGGAGATGCGCCAGCGTGGGTCGGCTTTCACCTTTTCGACGATCAGCGGCATCACGGTGTCACGCTTGCTCCATTCGGGCTGAAGGAAGCAGGCACATTCCGTCGGCACCTGTGATGCATGCTCATCGGCCCAGGTGATGTCGTGCTTGTTGAACACGACCACCTTCAGCTCGTCGGCATGCTGGTGGAAACCGGTCACGGGTGCCTTGAATTTCTTGGGACTGAAGCAGATATGGTGCCAATCGCCGGAGAGCGGGCTGCTGCCGGAGGTCTCGATGTGCGTGCGGAAGCCTGCGCTGCGCAAGGCGTCGGTCAGGGGCTTCAGGTCGTGCATGAGCGGCTCACCTCCTGTCACCACGGCGATCCGGGCCGGGTGCTTCGCTGCTTCAGCAGCGATGGCCTCGACCGGGAACTTCGGGTGCGCATCAGCGTCCCAGCTATCCTTCACATCGCACCAGGTGCAGCCCACATCACAGCCACCCAGCCGGATGAAGTAGGCGGCCTGCCCGGCGTAGAGCCCTTCCCCCTGCACGGTGTAGAAGGCCTCCATGACAGGAAGCGTTGTGGAAGCGCGGGAAATGGTGGAAGAGGGAGCGTTCACGACAGGACAAAAAAAGCCCACACAGGACCGAGTTCAAAAAACCCATGGATCGCATGAGCGGGCCGGACAGAAAGGGGTCAGTAATCCGCGTTGTCCGTTAGGATCATCCTCCCAAGAGGATGCGCGGCCCGCCTTTGCCCTCTGGATCTTCCGACCCTGAGTAATAAGTGTTGGTTTTGAGAACCTGTGGCCTGTGTGGGCTGTACGTTGATCAGCGCACGGGCTGAGAAAGAACGGAGCAGTGACCCAAATGTAGTGCGACGAAAAGGGCGATCGCAAGGGTCGGTTGAAAAGTCGTCAGAGCACCGACCGCCCGGCCCAGCCCCATGCGTTCACGCGTCGCCCTTCTGTCCCACGAACTGGTCCTCCTTGTCCTCGAAGAGGATGTTGAAGGTGGTGAGGCTTCCGTAGCAGCGGGTGATGTACTGCTGCAGCTCCACCTTCTCGGGCTCGCTAAGCGCGGGATGCGCGTTGATCTTCTGCTCCAGCACCCGGAAGCGGTCGCGGATCATCACGATCTTGTGGAAGAAGTCGTCGATGGGCACTTCCTTGCTCTTCAGCGAGGCGTCCTTGGGCTTCAGCTCCAAGCTGCCGCCGTAGAACTTGCGGGCCATCTCCACGGGTCGCTGGGGCTGTTGCATCTCCTCCAGCACGTCGCGCAGCGCATCCTTCACGCTGTCAATGTCCAGCTCCGCACCGGGGATCTCGGGGCCGGGACCGATGACCTGTAAGCCTTCGAAACTTCGGCTGATGGCTTCTTCGCCATGCTCCTTGAAGAAGACGTACACCGTGCGCACATCGATGTCGTAGATGACCCCGAGGCCCAAGGTGGGATGCTTAACACGTGCGCCGAAGGCGATATCATACAATTCCATGTTCTCCCGCCCGCTCGTTGGTGCGCAGGTGGACCGCGAACTTACGATCGGCAGGGCTCAACGAACGTCCACGATCACGTAAGTGACGCCTTGGAACGCGACCTGATCGCCTTTGCGATGACCATCCAAGGCCTTGTACAACGGAGCTTGCACGGAAAGACCGAGGTAGTCCTGCCCATCACTCTGGAACTCCTCGATGCTGGGACCGATGAGGAAATTGCGTTGGTCGGTCAACACGACAGCGCCGGGTTGCACCGTGTCCATATGCCCTTTCACAACGAAGCGCGCGAGAACATCACGCTCGTGCTCCAAACGTTCGGCCTGTTCGCTGAAGCGGTCCAGCAGCTCGATGTCGGCTTCACGGGTGCGTTCGCTCTGGCTGGCGGTCTCCTGGATCTCGTCGCGCACAGTGGCACTGCGCAGGTCGGAGATCCGGTCCTTGTGATCGGCTATCATGGAATCCACCTTGCGTTGTGCTGCGTGGATCACGTGGTGTTTCAAGAGGGGCATGGTGCATGACCTGCAATATCCTTCGGTCACCACCAAAGGTCGGGCTGTCCCAGCCGGCACTTCCTGACCAAGATCAGGCCAGCACGCCCTGTCCGTTCGGCATGCGCTCGGGAGCCTCCACGCGCTGATGGTCGCTGAGCTTGTCAAGGTCCAGCTGCATGGAACCTTTGCGCGCGCTGAATGCCCGGATGTAACGCGCCCCCCACACCATTTCATCGTATCGGTACGAGTGCCGTGTGATCACCTGCTGCATATAGCCTTCGTCCGTGCCCTTCAACACCAGGATCACCTCCGCGCGCCGCTGCACCATTTCGTCGTAGGAGATCCCTGCCAGCGGACTGTCCCCGTCGATCGGATGGACCAGCGTCCAGCTCAAGGGTAGAAAACTCACACGGTCCAGCTGCAACTTCAGGTTGTAATAGTTCAGCCGTTCCCCTTGGTCATCCACATCGGCCATCACGAGCATCAGGCGTGCTTCGGCTTCCACGAGCATGGTGCTGCGCCGGTTGGCCAGGCGAAGCTGAAAGCTCCACCCTTCGCGGAACGGCGCGAAGAGCGCGTGTTCGCTGTAGGCGATGCGCATGCTGGGGCGGGCGAAGCGGGCGTAGATCACGGCGCTGACCAAGGAGAATCCAAGGATGCCGAAAACCCCTTCCACAGCGGCCAGTGTCCATGTTGCAGGGCTGTTGGGATAGAGCGAGCCGTAGCCCACGGTGGTCAGCGTCTGCACGCTCATGCCGATGGCGCTCAGCCAGCGCCCGGTGAGGGTGGTGAGGTTGGCGTTGCCCAGGTTCTCGACCCCCACCAGCATGTACAGCGAACCGAAGATCAGGTTCATGCCGAGGTAGCCGAGCACGAACGTGATCACCAATTGGCCCGTAGGCATGGTGGCCAACGCTACGAAGCCCTCCCGCAGGCCAGTGGCCTCGCCCAAGCGACGCACGTGGAACCGACCGTCCTTGCCGACGAGCCGGTCCAGTGGCTTGTCGAAGTTGGTACCGATGCCGGGATCCTCGGAACGGCGGGCCTTGATGTTCAGCTTGTTCATATCAGCGACCGCGAAGTTCGGCAGGAAGCGTCACCACCCGAAGCACAGGATACTGGCGGTAGCTCTTCTCGAAATAAGGTGAGCGTTGGTAAATGAACAGGAGCTGCGCCCAAGCGTCCGCAGCGAAGGAGGGATCTGCGGTGCGACGGGTTTCCAACGCAGCCTTCAAGGCGGGATCCTGCTCCAACAGATCGGCGGCGATGTCTTCGAAGACGTAGTCGCTGAACCACTCTTTCTGTTGCAAGCGGCTGTCGAAGAAGTTCCAGGCGAAGAAGCCGTCCTCGGCGGTCAGCTCCAAGGTCTCCATCACGTAACGGTCCGTCGGCTGCCCCATGCGCACCAGCACATCACCGGCATGGGCGATGACCTCAGCGCTTACTGTGGAACCTTGAACACGGCGGTGCAGGTAGTGGCCTTCGTACGGTTGCTGGACCGTGGTGAAGGCGCCGATACTGTCCTGCTCAACCACCAGCTTAAACTCAGTCACCAACGGTTCGAGCTTCACACCGCTGGCTTCCAAGCGATCGATCACCGCATGCCATTGCCTTGGCACCAAATAGGCCACCGGTTTCTGCTTCACCAAGGAAGGGCGGTACGTGTCCATCCAAGGCACCATGGTATCCACCGGACGCGCATGGTCGTAGCGCAACCTGAGCAGGCCGCTCACCTTGCTGGGTTCCATGCTCGCAGCATAACCCTTCCATGGCAGGTCCTCCACCACGGTGGTATCCAGTTCCCAATTGAGCCCGAGCTCTTCCATACTTGCGGTGTAGGCCTTCGCCTGCTTGCGCGCTGCGCGAAGCTCTTGCGGGTGCTCGTTCATGGTGGCCAGGGTCGCGAGCATCAGGTGGAAGGTGGCGTTCACTCGGTCGGCGTACGTCTTCAGCATGTGCGTTTCGCTGAGGATGCCGATGCGGTCGAAAAGGGCGTTGTAACCGGTGCTGTAGCGCGGACTGTCATAGAAGCCAACGAGCCCGCTGTCCGGCACATCGGCCACGGTCTCGAAGTAGGGGCACATGGCGAAACCCTTCCGGTCCATCCAGGCGTAGAGGTCGGGCACGAGCTGATCGCGCATGAAGCGCCCCATCGCCGGTCCCAGCTTGTCGTCCTGGGTCGTTAGCAGTTCCATCACGTACCGGTGATCGGCCCCGTTGCTCACGTGCGTTTCGAAGTAGACATCGGGATCCCAAGCGGTGAGGGCCCGCACCAAGGTCCACGTGTTCTGCGCATCCATCTTGATGAAGTCGCGGTTCAGGTCCAGGTTCAGCGCGTTGGCCCGGAAGCCATACTCCATGGGACCAAGCTGGTTGGCCCTGCTGTGCGATCCACGTTCCACCGCGCCGCTCACGTTGTACATGGGCACGATGCAGATGGCGTTGTGCACGGCGAGCCCCATGAGCTGATCGCTCTCCAACAGGGCCTGGGCCAGCATCAGGCTGGCGTCCACGCCGTCCGGCTCGCCGGGATGGATGCCGTTGGTGACCCAGAGGATGTTCTTGCCCGCTGCGCGGATGCTGTCCGGCGTGAAACCGCTGCCATCGCTCACCACGAAAAGGTGAATGGGCTGGCCACCATCATCCGCTCCGATGGTCAGCAGCTTGGCGCCCCCGTGCCGCGCATCAAGCTCCTGATAACGCGCGATCACCTGCTCCCAGGTAGGCGTGGTGTCGCCGGAATAGGTCCATTGAGCATGACCGAGAAAAGGAAGCAGGGCGAACGTGAACGGAAGGGACCAGCGCATGGCCCGAAGGTCCGAAGGATCGCACAACACGTCCAACCCGAAAGCAAGAAAGCCCCTCCGACCAATGTCGAAGGGGCTTTCCTGATGAAGGGTTAGCGATCAGTTCACGACGATCCTGGCCGTGTGCACCCCACCGGTGGAGTGGATCCGCACAGGGTAAACACCTGCGGCCGCACCGACCATAGGTACCAACACCTGGCTTGCGCCGTTGACCGGTACGCTGACCACACGGTTCCCTTGAACATCATACACATCGACCCGCGTCATGCGATCGGCACCGGTCAACCGGACCATGCATCCGGTGGCGCCGTCCGTGGGGTTCGGCAACAACTGTACGGAGGCATCCGCTTCAACTTCCGGCAAACCAACAGTGCCTTGGATGGTGGTATCCATGTTCACCACGATACCGAAGGGAGGGCCCCAATCGCTGTTCGCGTCGCGGCTGCGCATCCACAACACGTGCACGCCTTGGTCCACTGGAACGGGAATGTCCCCTCCCACCAAGCGCTCCAGCGCACTGTTGAAGTTGCCATCGAATGCAAGCATCGGCGTCGCGGTGCCTTCGCCCGGATCCACGTCGAACCAGTATTCCGCTGCGGAAACGGAGATGGACGGAAAGGAAACGGAGCCGGGCATCACATCGACCACGGTGCTGAAGACGGCACCCCAATCGTTGTTCGCATCGCGCGCCCGGATGTTCAGCACGTGCGTGCCATCGGCAGGAAGCGAAGTAGCGTCCAAGCGGACCGCCTCCAGCGCTGCGTTGAAGTTGCCATCGAACGCGAGCATTGCTGTGCCATTGCCTTCGCCTGGGTCGGTGTCCCAGAAGTACTCGGCTTCGGTGACCGTGATGTCCGGGAAGGACACTGCGCCGGGGAAGATCTCGACGATCGTGCTGAAGAGCGGTCCCCAGCCGTTGTCCTCATCCTTCGCACGGATGTAGAGACGATGGGTGCCGATGGAAGGCAGCGAGCCTGTGCTCAGTTGGATCTGTTCGAGGGCTTCGCCGAAGGCGCCATCCGCTGCGGTCAAAGCAATGCCGCTGCCTTCGCCGGGGTCGGTATCCCAGAAGTACTCGGCCGTTGTAACGCCTAGCTGCGCGTTGCACCACCCTTCCGCTAGCAGCGCGGTGGCGACCAACAGGTTCCTGATCGTTTTCATGACCATGTGCGGATCAGCGGTCGAACGCGATGGCCTTCACACGCAGGGTGCTGCCCTGGCGGATGTTGAAGGGGTGACCGGTCATGTACGTGCGGGCCGCACCGGTATGGAGCGGGAAGAAGTTGTTCAGCGTATAGGATCCGCCGTAGGAACCCGCATCGCCCGTACTAAGGTCCAGGTCGCTGAACACAGCAGCAGGGTTCGCGCCGTCCACACAACCGGGGGCATTGTTCAAGCTGCCGTCGGCATTCAGTGTCAGTGGCTGGCTTGTCGTGTTGGCCTGTGCGAAGGTGAAGGTGGTTGAGATCGCGAAGCTGGGCGATATCGCGCTGGTCACATGGTTGAAGTAGACGTTCAACTGACCATTGTTCCCACTGTCCTTCCAGATCCCGCGGTTATCACCGTTCCATGTGGTGGTCACCGCATTGTTCATCACCTCCCAGATGCTACCGGTGCTGGTATTGGCAATGAGGATGCCATAAGCACTGAAATTGCCGGTGTAGGCTGTCACTGTGTTGTTCCAGATCAGGTTCGGTACTGCGGACGTATTACCGTCGTACACGTTGATGCCGGACCAGCCGTGTTGAACGTAGTTGTTCCGGATGTGGAACACCTGGTTGACCCCGCTCACGAAGACGGCGTCGTACCCGATACGGCCCTTCACCTTGTTGCCTACGATCGCGCAGGTATCCAACGCGAAGCCCCCCACGCTACCGGTGACACGGATCGCTTCATCGTTGATCGACGAACAGTCGATGTCGCTTCCGACCACATTGCCGAAGTACAGGCTGACGGAGCCGCTCAACAAGGTGCAGCCCACCACATCCACATCGTAGTACTGATTGGCCAAGTTGATACTGCCGTTCACGAAATAGCTATCGATCACACGCACCCGGGTTCCACGGACGGGTGACGTACCTGCTCCGGCCTGTATTCCGCCTGAGGTGTTGCGCATGCCGATGATCGTGACTTCGCGCCCGGTGGTCGGAACAATGCTGTAGGTGCCCTGTACGTAGAAGAAATCGTTGTTCGCGTAGCTGAGGAATTGCAGGCTCTTGGTCACGCTGATGTCCTCGATCCACGGAATGTTGCCAGCGCGGTTCTTTACCACGATACGGTCGCCATCCACGGCGGCGGTCACGGCGGCGTTGATGCTGGGGTAGGTCGGGCTGCTGCCGAACTCCTCCACGATACGGTCGGTGGCACCTGCGCTTAGGGAGAGGGCGAGGAAGCCGATGGTGGCCAATTGCTTCATGGTCTGGTCGTGTTGCTTTTAGTGGCTGCGAAGCTATTCGCCAGCGCCAACCGACCGGCCCAACGAAAGACCCCGGCACCTTATCAGGTCCGGGGTCCAAAAAGATCCTGGCGGCAAGCAGCCACCGGGAAGAAGCTCAACCGTTCTGTTCCTCTGAAACAACGACCCCCAGTGCAGGTGCTGCATCCGTATTATGGGGCGCCGCTTCAATGGTCACCGCTGGTGCTTCCACGGGTGCCTGGGCATAGAGCTGCTCCTCGTCGGTCAACTGAAGCAACAGGGTCAAGGTCATCACAGGCCACATGGTTCTCGGCGGGTTGGTGCACCGCAAAGGTGGCCGGCCAAGGCCTCGAATGTCAAGACGAATCTCTGTATTTAATCGACGAATATCGCTTGACATTCGACGAACACTTGTCTTATGGGCGTTCCACCCGGTAAAGCACCGAGTCCTCGATCCCTTCGCAGGCTTCGTCCTTCCAGAAGCGCATACCCACCTTCTCCAGTACCCGGACCGAGGCCGCATTCCCTCGGGCCGCACGACCAATGATGGCATCGAGTCCGAACCGCTGGAAGCCGAGATCCACACTGGCCTGTGCGGCTTCCGTGGCATAGCCCTGACCCCAGTGCCGCCGATGAAGCCGGTAGCCCAGGTCCACGAAGCTTTCCGGCTGACGCTTCAGACCGCACCAGCCCAAGATCTCGCCATCGGAAAGCCGAAACATGGTCCACCGCCCGAAGCCATGGACACGGTAGGTATCATAACCGCGGATCAAGGCTTCCGACGCGGCCACGTCGGGAAAAGCCACATCACCGGTCCAGCGCAGCACTTCCGGATCGGCGTTCAGTTCGAAGAACGACGGCGCATCCGTCAGGTCGAACTCGCGCAGCAGCAGTCGGGAAGTGTGGATGTGGACAGGCTCCATGACCACAAAGGTGGACAGAGGGGACGTAAAGCGAAGCGGACCTTGACGATCTTCGCCACATGATGCCACGTCTTCTCGCCATCGCTGGTCTCGCGCTCACGCTCAGCACAACAGCCCAGAACATCCATGGACCGCGCTTGGGCGGAAGCCTGGCCACGCAATCTGCGGGAGGGCTTTTTCTGAACACCAGCAACTTGTTGCCCGGCTTCGTTCTTGGCTATGGCGTGGAGTTGCCGATGCACCCGCAGTTCATCATCATGCCCGAATTGCTGTGGATGACCAAGGGCGCCGTGGTGCGCAACCCCGCTCAGCTCACACGAAGCAAAACGGCGCTCCGCTATCTGGAATTGCCCATCATGGTGAAGATCAGTACCGACGCCAAGCCGGGGGGACTGTTCCTGACCATCGGTCCATCACTGGGCTATTTCGTCGCCGGTCGCTCAAGGGTGTGGTATAACAACGAGCTGCAAAGCGATGTGAAGTACGACCTCTCACAGAGCGATCGCCGCTTCCAGTTCAGCGCTGCTGCTGGTATGGGTACAGACATGAAACGGACCAGCTTCGAAGTTCGGGCTCAGACCAGCTTGACCCAGTTCTCCGTCACCCTCAACACCCAGAACATCGTCTACCAGTTCACCGTGGGCTGGCGGATCGTTCCCAAGGAGAAGCCCGTCAAGAAAGAGGACGAAGAGTAGCGGACCGATCGAGATTCGCAACCATGTCCTTCACATCCGCTTCGTCCATCGGTCGCACCGCGTTCCGTCAGAACCGTAAGCTCCAGATCTTCCTGGCCGTTTTCATCGCGTTCTGGGCGTGGACCTTCATCGGCACACCCGACCGTACGAACTGGTTCACGGAGAACACGCTCACCATGCTCTTCATCGCGGGTCTGGTGCTCAGCCACCGTCGCTTCAAATTCAGCGATCTCAGCTACACGCTGATGTTCGTGTACATCCTCCTGCACGTTTACGGCGCCATGCACACCTATGCGGAGAACCCGCTCGGCTACTGGTTGAAGGATCGGCTGGGCTGGGAACGGAACCACTACGACCGGATCGTTCACTTCAGCTTCGGCTTCCTGCTGGCTTACCCGATGCGGGACTACTTCAAGAACCACTTCAACTGGCCCAACTGGGTGTGCTGGGTTCTTCCGGTGGAGATCACCATGAGCTTCAGTGCCGCCTATGAGCTGATCGAGTGGGCCGTGGCCGATGTGTTCTTTCCGGCTGAAGGCGTTGCCTACCTCGGTAGCCAGGGCGACGTATGGGATGCGCAGAAGGACATGGGGCTTGCCTTCACCGGGGCCGTGCTGGCGATGGTGCTGTGGAGCACCGCCAGACGTATGAGAAAGAAGAGTTGAGCGACCACATGCGCGATCACCTCCGACGCCCATGGCGCGTGCTCAGGCAACTGGGCGTTGTGCTGCTGCTCTTCGCTGTGCAGCGGTGGATCTTCTTCGGCGCCTATCGCGAACAGTTCCCCGTACTGAACGGCAGCAGCCTGTTCTGGGTCGTTCTCCAAGGCCTTCGCTTCGATGCGATGACGGTCGTGGTGGCCAACGCGCTTTGGATCGTACTAGAGCTGCTGCCTTTCCCTTGGAGGTCGCGAAAGTCATGGACAACGGGGATGAGGTTCCTTTTCCTGGCTGTGAACATTGTCCTGCTGCTGATCTGCTGCATCGACCTGGCCTACTTCGGCTTCAACGGCAAGCGCCTTACTGCGGACATCCTTGGCCAGACGGGGGCAGGCCTGCGTGAGCTTCCCTCAATGCTGCTGAACTATTGGTGGACGGCGCTGATCTTCCTGCTGGCGCTGTTCGTACTGCTGCGTTCCACACGCCACCGGAATGATGCGCTTGCTCCCCGCCCATTCCGCGATCTGCTGGTGGCCTTGCCATTTCTGGGCCTGCTGGTGCTTGTGGCACGTGGCGGCTGGCAGTACCAAGGGCTTTCACCGGCGCACGCGAACGACCATGTCGGTCCGGCCTGGGCCTCACTGGTCACCAACTCCGCGTTCACCTTCGGCTATTCGCTCAGCGAACCACCGCTCCACCACCGGTATGCGCTGGAGGCCTCCACACTCGACAGGCTGGCCCCCTTGCGCTACTCCTTGCCTGGACCGTTGAGCGCTGCACGGCCGAACGTCGTCGTGCTGATCGTAGAGAGCATGGGGCGCGAGTACCTGGGATCGTTGAACAACGGCAAGGGCTACTTCCCTTTCGTGGATTCGCTCGCAGCCCGCTCATTGGTCTTCGCGAACGGTTTCGCCAACGCGGAACGTAGCAACAAGAGCATCTGTGCCATCCTAGGTGGCATCCCTTCATTCACTGATGATGCCTTCATGAACACGGCCTTCGCCGGCAACACGGTGGAAGGGCTCGGCACGCGCATGAAGGAGATCGGCTATGCCACGGCTTTCTTTCACGGTGGCTTGAATGGTGAATACAAGTTCGATTCGTTCACCAGGGCCTGTGGCTTCGACCGCTACTATGGCAAGGATGAGTTCGGCGACGAGACCTATTTCGATGGCCATTGGGGTGTGTACGACGAGGAGTTCCTGCAATGGTCCGCCGATCGATTGAAGGAACTGCCCCAACCCTTCTGCGCTGCGGCTTTCACTCTGTCCTCACACGACCCCTTCGTGATCCCCGAACGCTACCACGGAGTGTTCCCTAGCGGCGGTCAGGACATCCACGAGAGCCTTGGCTACACGGATATGGCCATCCGCCGCTTCTTCGAAAAAGCGAGCCGGGAGCCTTGGTTCGCGAACACCATCTTCGTCATCACCGGAGATCATACCTACCTCTACAACGAGCACCCGAAGTGGTACAGGAATCCGGCAGGGCGCTTCGCCGTTCCCATTGTGGTCTACGCGCCGGATGGTCGCTTGGCTGGGCGCGATGAACACACGGCCCAGCACCTGGATATCGTGCCTACTGTCCTGGACCTGGTCGGCTATTCCGGCGAGATCAACACGTTCGGTCAAAGCCTCATGCGCCAGGACAGACCTGCCCACGCGGTGATCCAGCTAGGTGGCCAATACAGCCTGATCGAGGACGACCGCATCCTGCTCTTCGACGGGGAGCGCCCGACCGCGCTCTACGATCACCGGACCGACACGTTATGTGCCAAGGACTTGCGCATGAGCGAACCGGAACGCACCGCGCACATGACCCAAGTGCTCAAGGCACAGATCGAGCGGCACGCGCAGGTGATGCTGGGGAATGGCTTGGTGGCGAAGTGACCTATGACCGGAGGAGATGCCACCTCGTTTCAAGAGCGCCGCATGAACCACCGGACGATCAGTAGTACTACTGAAACGACCGTGGCGATGACCATCAGGACGGTGTAAGCCGCAAAGATCCATCCCGTCCTGTATTCGATGCTCACCCACCACAGCAGCACCACTGCCACCGCCGCGATGATCACTCCGAGCAGGAACCGGAGCAGCCACGGGATCCGCGGCCAGAGGACCGTGAGCAGGGCATGGAACGGAAGGCAGCTCACCATCCATGCGAAGATGGTCGTCAGCATGAGCACAGCAAAGGCTCCTCCCATGGGTCACGAACGGTTCCCTACTCTGCGAATAGCGAGGAAAACAAGTGAAAGCAACGCAGTGCTCATGGTGCCGGTCAAGTAATAGCCGAACAACGAAAGGTCGTCGAGCCCGGTCCATGCATCAATGCAGAAGACCAGAGCCAGCATCATGGTCGACAGCAGAACGCTCAGGAGCACCCGTTTCAACCAACCCCTATCAGGGCGCCAGGCCGTGAATGCCGTATAACACACGACCGCACCAGCGGTCCATGCCAGGAGCAGACCCAGCAACAGCACGGCAATGATCGAACCTTGGAGCAGCATGCTTCACACCTTCGTCCGCACCTTCCCCCAGCCCTTCACCTGCCAAGTGACGGTACCGGTGGCCAGGTGGTTCCCTTTCTTGTCCTTCAGCATTACTGTGCTCGTGTAGTCCACGGCTTCCGAGGTCTTGAGCGGTTCAACCACAGTGCTCAGGATCACTTGCGCGTCGGGTGTGCAAGCGGCCTGTGCGTCCATTTTCGCTTGGTAGTGATACTCCATGTGCAGGCTGCGCATGATCAGGCGGTAGTGCTTGGGATCAAGGTGTTCGAGCACGCTAAGCCCGCTACACATCTCCGCCGCGGTGGCCAGCGCACAAGCGTGGATGCCCTTGATGTGGTTACGGTTGATCCGCCAGTACGGAATGTGCACGCTGATCCCACCCTCAGGCAACGGCACCACCTTGAAGCCGTGCGGGCGGTTGAAGGGGATCATCCAGGGAAGGATGAAGTTGAGCCATGCGCGGCTCAGTCCTGAAGTGCGGGCATTGGCAAGAGCGGTTGGCAGGTTCATTGTAAAGGCTAATGGGCAAAGGATGATGGCAAAAGGGTAAAGAAAGAGACCCCGTCGGTTACCGTCTATTCTTTCCGCGCACTTCGCTTCTCAGCAGTCCGTACAGCTGTCGTGAAGATCGCAAGAAGCTCGCGAACCTCATTCCCCAACCGAGCCAACAGGTTCTTGTCGGGATGCAGTTAGGCGCCAGCGATCACACGCATGCACAGGTTCGACTCTCGGATCTCCTTGCGCACCATTTGAGCTTATGGGTGAAGTCCCGATGGGTTTCCCCGCCTTGCGCTTCTCCATAGTTCAGTGCGGAAGACCCTGTAGATCGCAACAGTTGGCCATCGTAGTACTTGCCTGCTGGTGTAGGTGGCATGCCTTCGGTCATCCGGACGACTTGAATGGCCAATTCGACCAACCTATCCTCTAGACTCCCGCCTTTCTCGCTTTTCACATCACTCTTCTCCATGCATCATCGATCAGAAGGACATTCCCTTTCGCTGTGATCCCACCAAAGCTCTTTCCTTAGCCTTGTCCCTTTTGCCGTCAGCCTTGAGCCTTCAATATGTTGGCAATATCCGGCCTGAAATACAATTCGCTTTTCAGCACCTTCCCGTCCTCGCGATAGATGGGCTTGCCGTTGGCGTCCAGCTTGCTCATGTTGCTGCGCTGGATCTCGCGGAACACCTCGTCGATCTTGTGTTCCAGTCCGTGCTTGAGCAGGGTGCCACAGAGGATGTAGAGGACGTCGCCTAGCGCGTCAGCCACCTCGACAAGATCACCGCGCAACGCAGCGTCGAGGTACTCCTCGTTCTCTTCGCGGATCAGCTTGTAACGGAGCAGGGCATCGCGGTCGCCGATGTTGCCCGCAGGCGCTTGGGCGTTGGGGATCCCGAAGGCATCATGGAAGGTGCGCACATGGCCGATGGCCTCGGCCAGGGTCAGGGGTTCAGCGGGCTTGGTCATGCGCTCGAAGTTAGCCGTGGGGGCGAAAGGTCGATCGGCGAAGGCTGAAGGGATAAGGACGAAGCCTGTCGAGATCCCGTACTCCACTCCTTCGCCTTCGCATCACGGTCGCACTCCACCGACGTTCCCCATATTTCCCCATTTGGACCTGCTCCATTTCCCCATTCCCGCTTTGGGGCTGAACGGTTAACACTCTTTAACTGGAAAACTCCTTCATCGGCGTGCCTTGGCGGTCAATTTTGCGTTCCACATTCGCAGTGGCTAAGGCCCAGCATTGAACGACCATGGAAACACCAACGACAGGGGGCCCCGCAGGCGTGACCTCCGATAGCATCCGCGCCCTCAACGAACGCATCCAAGGTGCGAGCGCTTTCGTCGACCTGATCGAGCGCGAAATGGAGAAGGTGATCGTGGGCCAGAAGGACATGGTGCAGAAGCTGCTCGTGGCCCTGCTCGCCGATGGGCACATCCTGCTGGAAGGCATGCCCGGCCTGGCGAAGACCCTCGCCATCAAAGCCCTTTCCAAGACCGTGGACGTGGGCTTCAGCCGCATCCAGTTCACGCCCGACCTGCTCCCTGCCGACCTGATCGGAACCATGATCTACAGCCAGCGCAGCGAGGAGTTCACGGTGAAGAAAGGACCGCTGTTCAGCAACTTCATCCTCGCCGACGAGATCAACCGTGCGCCAGCCAAGGTGCAGAGCGCTTTGTTGGAGGCCATGCAGGAACGGCAGGTCACCATCGGCTCCAACACCTTCAAGCTGCCCGAGCCCTTCCTGGTGTTGGCCACCATGAACCCGATCGAGCAGGAAGGTACCTATCCCCTGCCCGAGGCACAGACCGACCGCTTCATGCTCAAGGTGGTGCTCGACTACCCGCGCAAAGAGGAGGAAAAGCTCATCATCCGCCAGAACGTGCGACCCGGCGGACAGTCCGAAACACAGACCGTGGTACACCCCGACGACATCATGGCGGCGCGCAAGCTGGTGCGCGAGGTGTACATGGACGAGAAGATCGAGCAGTACATCGTGGACATCGTTCACGCCACACGCAAGCCCGAGCAGTACAAGCTCAGCGAGCTCACGTCGTTGATCGGATTCGGTGGAAGCCCCCGCGCCAGCATCAACATGGCCCTTGCCGCCAAGGCCTACGCCTTCATCAAACGCCGCGGCTATGTGATCCCCGAGGATGTGCGTGCGGTTACCCCCGACATCCTGCGGCACCGCATCGGGCTCACTTATGAGGCCGAAGCCGAGAACGTCACCGTCAACGACATCATAGCCAAGGTGCTCAACACGGTGGAAGTCCCCTGAGCCATCAGGAGCAGGACCAGGTGCAGGATGCACTATCCACATGTCCCTGCTCCTGTCCCTGCCCCTGCGTCCGCCCCTGAACCATGGAAACCGCCCAACACACCAAGGAGCTCCTCAAGAAGGTGCGCCTGATCGAGCTGAAGACGCGCGGTCTGAGCGATCACATCTTCAGTGGCGAGTACCACAGCGCCTTCAAGGGCCGGGGCATGACCTTCAGCGAGGTGCGCGAGTACAGCCATGGCGATGAGGTGCGCACGGTGGACTGGAACGTGACGGCGCGCTTCGGGCATCCCTTCGTGAAGGTGTTCGAGGAGGAACGCGAGCTCACCGTGATGCTGATCGCCGATCTGAGCGGCAGCGGCGAGTTCGGTAGTGAGAACCAGTTGAAGCGCGACCTGATCACCGAGGTCTGCGCCACCATCGCCTTCAGCGCGATCCAGAACAACGACAAGACCGGACTGATCCTCTTCACCGACCGCGTGGAGAAGTTCATCCCGCCGAAGAAGGGCCGCAGCCACACGCTCCGCATCATCCGCGAACTGATCGAGTTCAAGCCGCAGCATAAGGGCACCGACGTGTCCGGATCGCTCAAGTTCCTCAACAACGTGATCAAGAAGCGTAGCATCGCCTTTCTGATCAGCGACCTGATGGACCAGGGCTACGACGACGCGATTAAGATCGCGAACCGCAAGCATGACCTGGTGGTCCTTCGCACCAGCGACCCGCGCGAACAGGAACTGCCGAACGTCGGCCTCGTGCAGTTCACCGACCCGGAGACCGGCGACACCCGCTGGGTCGACACCGGCAACAAGCGCATCCGTGCGCACTACCGCGCCGAAGCGCTCAAGCACCAAGCCCGCACCCGCGACATTCTGCGTCGTGCCGGAGTCGATAGCGCCGTGATCGGCACGCGGGAAGGCTTCGTGCGCCCCCTCATGAACCTCTTCCGCCGACGCGATTGACCATGCGGAAGCTCCTGTCATTGCTCCTGCTATTGCCCTTGGGCCTGTCCGCCCAGGACCTTGCCCCTGTGGCCGAACTGGACACCCAGGCCATCCGCATCGGTGAACAGACGCGCTTGAAGTTGAGCGTGAACTACCGCGTGGACAAAGGCGAACGGGTGCAGATCGTCTGGCCGGTGATCACCGGCGACACCATCACCTCACACATCGAAGTGCTTGAGGACAGCGGCGTCGACACGGTGGTGAACGGCAATGACCCCTACCGCTTCCAGCAACTGCGACAGCTGCGCATCACCAGCTTCGACAGCGGCTACTGGGCCATCCCTCCCTTCCTGTTCATCGTGAACGGGGATACCATGGCGACCAAAGCGCTGCTGCTCGGCGTGGAAACAGTGGACGTCGATACCACGCAGGCCTTCCGCGACATCAAGGAGATCTACGAGCTGCCCTTCAGTTGGACCGACTGGCTGCGGGAGCATTGGGTCTGGTTCGCGGGTGGTGCCGGTGTGCTGGTCGCCATCCTCCTGCTCGTGTTCTTCCTTCGCAGACCGAGGAAGGCCGTGGTGGTGGAAGCTCCGCCGAAGCCTTTGCACGAGCGCATGTTGGATGGCCTTGCGGAGATCGATCGAAAGAAGCTCTGGCAACAAGGCTTGGTGAAACAGTACCAGAGCGAAGTGACCGACCTGCTGCGCGCCTATGTGGAGGAACGCTACGGCGTGCCCGCATTGGAACGCACCACCGACGACCTGATGGCCGAGCTACGCCTTAGCGCCATGGGCAGCGAAGCGCGCGAACAGCTCGGCAACCTCCTGCGGATGGCCGACATGGTGAAGTTCGCCAAGTACACCGCACTGCCAGCCGAGAACGAACAGCTCATGGCCAGCGCCGTGCGCTTCATACACAACACCTCTGAGCAGCTGCCCCATGCGTGACCGCGCCTCGGCATCGGTGTTGATCGTGCTGGCCCTGGCGGGTGTTGCGGCCACGGCCTTCATGCTGTGGAAAGGCTACGAGCTGGAACTCCCCAAGGCGCTGTGGTCCCTGTTGGTGCTGCCGCTGATCGCCACGCTCTACCTGTGGCGCATCCGCAGGCGCGGTGGCGAAGTGAAGCTACCGACCCTTTCCGTATTGAGCAAAGGCCCCGTGGATGTGCTCGCCCGTCTGCGTCACCTGCCCTTCGCCACAAGCCTGCTCGGACTAGGCATATTGCTCGCTTCCCTGGCCCGACCCCAGAGCAAGGACAAGTGGCAGGACGTGACCAAGGAAGGCATCGACATCATCATCGCGATGGACTTCAGCGCGAGCATGCTGGCGAAGGACTTCAAGCCCGACCGCTTGACAGCAGCGCGCAACGTGGCCATGCGCTTCATTGACGACCGCCCGAACGACCGGATCGGCCTCGTGGTCTACGAAGGAGAAGCCTTCACCCAGTGCCCGCTCACCACGGACCACAAGGTGCTCCAGGACCTCTTCCTCCAGGCCAAGAGCGGACTGATCACCGGAGGTACTGCCGTCGGCACAGGACTGGCGACCGCTATCAACCGGCTGCGCGACAGCGATGGCAAGAGCAAGGTGGTGATCCTGCTGACCGATGGCGTGAACAATGCTGGTACCATCCAACCGATCGACGCGGCGCAGATCGCCAAGCAGTTCGGCATCCGTGTATACACCATCGGCGTCGGCTCGCGAGGCAAGGCGCTCAGCCCCGTGGCTATCTACCCCAACGGCAGCTACAAGTATGATTATGTTGAAGTTCAGATCGACGACGACATGCTCAAGCAGGTAGCCGAGCTCACCGATGGGCACTACTACCGTGCGGTGAACGAGCGGAAGTTGGTCGACATCTACGCGGAGATCGACAAGCTGGAGAAGACACGGGTGAAGGTGACCGAGCACAGCCGCCGCAACGAACAGTACTTCCCCTTCGTCCTTGCCGGTTCATCGTTGCTCCTGCTCGCCTTCCTTCTGGACCGAACGCTCTTCCGCACCATGCCATGAGCGACCGTCCCACATACCGCACGCTGCCGATCACCGTGGTGGTGGTGCTCATCGATCTGCTCGTCTGGGCCTTGGGCATTGTGGCTTGGTACATCCTCGATCGCCATGTGCCCGCGTTCCGGCTGGAACGTTCGTGGGTGCTCTGGGGGCTTGCCGCCGGTCCGTTGATGGTGGCCGTGTACCTGTTCGACCTGTACCGGAGCAACCGCGCCATGAAACGCTTCAGCGAAGCCGTGGTCGCGGGGCGCATCATGAGCGCCACCTCCAGCTCAAGGTCCGCGCTGCGCTTCCTCCTCACCCGTCACGGTCTCACCTTCGTGGTGCTGGCCCTGGCCGGTCCACAGCTTGGAACGCGCATCGAAGAAGTGAAGGCCCGGGGCGTGGATGTGGTGGTGGCGCTGGATGTGAGCAACAGCATGATGGCCGAGGACCTTTCGCCCAACCGGATGGAGGTGGCGCGTCGCGCGCTCGAACAGCTCATCGACCGTATGAAGGGTGACCGTCTGGGCATCGTCGTCTTCGCCGGAGAAGCCTACGTGCAACTGCCGCTCACCGCCGACCGGTCCGCCGCGAAGCTCTTCCTGAGCAGCATCGGCCCCAACATGCTCAGCGTACAAGGAACCGCCATCGGCGCCGCCATCGATCGCGCCAGCCGTTGCTTCCCCGAGGATGCATCCGTCGGTCGCGCCATCATCGTGATCAGCGACGGCGAGAGCTTCGAGGATGATGGCGAGGCGGCTGCGCAGGCGGCCGCTGAACACGGTATCATTGTGAACACTGTGGGCATGGGCTCGCCACAAGGTTCGCCGATCCCCGAACGCCGCAATGGGGAGATGCTCGGTTTCAAGAAGGATCGCGACGGGCAGACGGTGATGACCAAGTTGAACGAGGACATGTTGCGCCGCGTGGCCGCTGCGGGAAAAGGAGCTTACGTGCTGGCCACAAACGCCGATACCGGCATTGATGCCCTGGTGCAGGACCTTCGCAAGATGGACCAGAGCGAGACCGGCACCTACCGGTTCGCCGGATACGAGGACCGCTTTCAACTTGTGCTTTCCGTAGGCTGCCTCATGATCCTGTTGGGCATGCTCTTCGGCGACCGACGTTTCCGCTTCTCCTTCCGCAACAGCATCCCCTGATGATGAAGCGCTCCCTCCTCTTCCTCTCGCTGCTGAGCCTTGCGCTCAGCATGAACGCCCAACAACGCCCTGCTGACAGTGCACTACGCAAAGGCAACATGGCCTACAAGAAGGGCCGCATGGACGAAGCTGCCAAGGCCTACGAGCAAGCCGCTGCCGACGAGCGGGGTTCCTTCAACCTCGGCAACGCGCTCTACCGCCAGGAGAAGTTCGGTGATGCCCAGCAACGCTATGAAGGGGCCGCGGCCGCGACGAAGGATGCGAACGCACAGAGCCGCGCCCTGCACAACCTGGGCAACAGCTGGATGCAGCAGCAGAAGTATGAGGAAGCGGTGAACGCCTACAAGCAGGCCCTGCGACGCCAACCGGCCGATGAAGAGACCCGCTACAACCTCGCCTACGCGCAGAAGAAACTTCAGCAGGAAGAGCAGAAGAAGAAACAGGACCAACAGCAGGACCAGCAACAGCAGCCGCAGGAACAGAAGCAGGACCAGCAACAGCCGAAGCCCAACGAGATCGACAAGCAGGATGCCGAGCGCATGTTGGAGGCCATGGAGCAGCAGGAGAAGAACACGCAGGACAAGGTCCGCGGCAAAGCCAAGGCCGCTACGCGCAAGCCCATCGAGAAAGACTGGTGAACATGAAGCGAGCCTTCCTTCCCTTCCTCTTCCTCGCGTTGGCGCTTCTCTGTGGAAAGGCGCAAGCGCAGGAGATCACCTTCAAAGCCACGGTGGATCGGAACAGCTTTG
This sequence comes from Flavobacteriales bacterium, assembly GCA_016721825.1. Classification (GTDB taxonomy): domain Bacteria; phylum Bacteroidota; class Bacteroidia; order Flavobacteriales_F; family PHOS-HE28; genus PHOS-HE28. The sequence goes on along the minus strand of JADKHI010000002.1, from coordinate 255,950 downwards.
CCGTTGGGGAGAACATCAAGCTCGTTCTGACGCTCAGCAACGCACAAGGTCGCTTCGGCGACCCTGATCTGGGGGGGCTTGTGATCGTGCAAGGGCCCTTCGAGAGCAGCGCGTTCAACTTCATCAATGGCAAGGGATCGGCCACCATCAGTCGCACCTACCTCCTGACCGCCACGCAGCCGGGGGACTACACGATCGGACCTGCAAAGGCCCTTGTCGGTGGTGGCTCGATCCTCACGGATCCCATCAAGGTGCATGTCGAGAAGGGCATCACCAGCGGCAACAACAGCGGCTTGTTGAATCAGCAACAGAAGCAGGACCGCGACCTGTTCGCAACCATCACCCTAAGCCGGAACAAGTGTTACGTGGGCGAACAGGTCCTGGCCACCTACACCCTCTATTGCAGGTACGGCACCTTGGAGCTGAACAGCTACGACCTGCCCAAGCTCACTGGGTTCTGGGCGGAGGAGATCAACATGGGCAACCTGGAATGGGAGACCGCCTTGCAGACCGTGAACGGCTTGCAGTACCGCGTCGCCATCATCAAGAAACAGCTGCTGTTCCCGCAGAAGGCCGGCAAGCTGCGCATTGACCCGGCCACCTTGAAGTGTGTGGTGAACCGCTCGTTCTTCAGTCGAGGCGCGGACATCAACGTGAAGAGCAACGCTGTTGAACTCAACGTCCTGGAGCTTCCACCGAACAAGCCTGCGGACTTCACGGGAGCCGTCGGGCAGTTGCAGATGGAGGTCACCACCGGAGCCACGACCGTGAAGGCGAACGAAGCGATCGACCTCAAGCTTCGCTTCAGCGGACGCAGCAACCTGAAGCTCCTCGACGCACCGAAGCCCGGCTTCCCTACCGACTTCGAAGCCTATGACCCGAAGGTCACGGACAAGGTGACGGTGAACGCGGGCGGCATGAGCGGCAGCCGCGAGTTCCAATACCTCGTGATCCCGCGTCATGAAGGGGTGTACACCATGGAGCCCATCACCTTCAGCTATTTCGATCCAGAGAAGGGCAGCTACCAACAGCTCACCTCCGGCCCGCTCACGTTCACCGTGGAGAAAGGCGATGGTAGCACCGGCGGTGCGGCCACCATCAGCAGACCGAGTCGTACCGATGTGCAAGTGCTCGATCGCGACATCCGCTACATCCGCACCGGTGATCTTGAACTGGAACCGCTGGGACACCACCTCTTCGGTTCCTGGCCTTACCTCACCGGAATGGCGGCGCCAGCCCTGGCCTTCCTCATATTGCTCGGATGGCGCCGCAAGCGCGATGCGGAACAGGCTGATGCCATGGGCATGCGCCGCAAGGGCGCGGACAAGGTGGCACGCCAACGACTGAAAGCAGCTTCCGAAGCCTTGACGAAGAACGACCGCGAAGGTTTCTATGCGGCCATGTCCAAGGCGCTGCACGGCTATGTCTCGGACAAGTTCGCTCTTGGCGTCGCCGAAGTGAACGCCCAAGTTGTGCGGGAGAAATTCGCCTCCCTTGGCGAGGCATCCGAGGCCTATGTGAAGCTGATGGACGCCTGCGAGCTGGCCCGCTTCGCCCCCTTCGAGGATAAGCCGCGCCAACAGGTCTATGACGAAGCCGCCACCCTGATCACCCGCATCGAACACGATCTCCGCGCATGAAAGCCCTGCTCCTGACCCTGCTCTTAGCTGGCACTCTGGGAAGCGCGACCGCACAGACCCCGCCCGCCCTGGCGGACAGCGCACAGGCTGCCTACGCCCGTGGCGACCATCGGCGAGCGCTCCAGTTCTACGACTCGCTGAACGGCGCATGGAGCTCCGCCTCCCTCCTCTTCAACATCGGCAACTGCCATTTCAAGTTGAACGATGTGCCCCGCGCCATCCTCTACTACGAAAGGGCCTTGCGCCTGGCTCCCGGGGCGGAGGACATCCAGGCGAACCTCGATCTCGCCCGCATGCAAGCGGTGGACCGCGTGAACGAGCTGCCCGCCTTCACGCTCGGTGGCTTCTGGGAACGCATCCGTGGTGGGCGCGACATCGATCAATGGGCGCGTCGATCGCTGTGGGCCTCGCTGCTGCTCTTCGTTCTTCTCGGCAGCTGGGTGCTTGTGCGGCGCAGGCCTTGGCGGAACGTTGTGCTCGGTATGAGCGCACTGGCCTTCGTGGTCACCGTCGCGTGCATTGCGCTTGCCACATACCGGGTACGCGAAGCCACGGACGACAGCCAGGCCATCGTCATGGCCGCCAAGGTGGATGTGCGCAGTGAGCCGCGTGAAGGCGCCACGGCCCTCTTCGTTCTTCATGAAGGCACCAAGGTGTTGGTGCTGCAGGAAGAGAACGGCTGGTACGAGGTCAGGCTACCGAACGGCAGTGTGGGTTGGATGCCGCCTTCCTCACTGGTGCGGATCTGATCATCCCCAAATGCGAACGCCCCGGTACACCATGGTGCGCCGGGGCGTTCGCGTTCAATATCCGGACTCAGGGTGCAGCGCTCACTTTCGTAGCCGTTGGAACCGAGCCACCGATGGTGGTCAGGATGAAGTCACGGTCGTTGCCCGTACCCGTATAGATGGTCCAGGCATCCAGATTGATGTCCTCGCGACGGTAGCCTGTAACGGCGCTGGTCGGCACCGTGCCACCAATGGCTTGGAGCAGCGGGTCGCGGTCGTTGCCCGTACCCGTGTAACGGATCACACCGTCGCCATTGCTATCTCCCGGCCACAGTCCCTTCGTGGTCCCATCGGTCTGCATGGCATTGGTGCCGTACGCTTGGAACGACGAGGTGGTCATGTTCAGCACCTGCGCGTTGGCGGTGAGCGACTGTGCCGCCATCACGGCAAGGTGGTTCCGGTGGCGAACGCCGAGGAACTTCCCGACGGGGTTCGCATTGAAGGTGACCAAGGCTGAGCCATCCGGGGCGATCACATCGCCATTGGCCTTCACCAAGGCCGCCCTGCGTTCCGCGATGGAATAGCTCGCATCGTTGTTCCGCAGCTCCACAATGATCCAGTCCACGATGGCATTGCTTCCGGTCTGGGTGAGCAGGCCCGCACCGATGGTGGCTCCCGGGTTCGCAAGGGTGTAGCCTAGCGCCGTGTAGGGTTCCGCATTGGGAACAAGGCTGGCCAGGCGGAGGTTGTCGCGCATGAGGGTGGTGCCCCAGTTGAGCGCACCGCCGAGGTACACCTTCGCTCCCACCGTGTATGTGCTCGGTGTGGTGGTCGTTGTGGTGCGGTAGAGCACGCGGCTATAGAACGGCTGCAGCGTGATGGTTCCGGAAACGACCACCCCGTTCACATCGCTCCAATTGCCCGTTGGGAGGGTCATGACCTGCGCGGTCAGTTGGTCGTTGTATAGGATGATGTGGTCCTGAGCAGGATCCACGGGCTGTACGGCCACACGATGCACCTGGACGTTATCGATCCAGTAGCGCGGGTCCGTGTAATCATTCACGAACTGTACGTAGGCGTTATCGGTCATCCCCGCTTGGAAGATGAGCTCTACCTCCCGACGCTGGTTACTGAAGGGCATCAAGCGCTCATAGATGGTGTTCGGCGTTGTGAGCTGCGTGCTGCCTTTGATACCCGCTTTAACTTCCCCATAGATGTCGCTTTGGGTGCTGTACTTCATACGGTACCATTGTCCGCTGGTCAATGCGAAGGCGTTGGGGTTCCGAACAGTGAAATAGGGGTAGATCGAGTTATTGGGCAGATTGGCCTTGAGCGCGCCATTGTCCAGATAGGTGAGATCGCGTGTAGCGGTTGCGTTGGTGGGGTAACCGCCCCAGCCGGTCACGTTCGCATCGAAACTGCCGTTCGTGACCAAGTTGGTGCTCAGCTCGCTGGTCACCGCATAGGCGTTAAGGCGCAGCGGGCTGGCTGTGCTACCCACATCCTCGGACCTGTCGTTCTGCCAACGGGCCACCGTGTAGTAGTCGTAGAACCCACTGTTGTTGGTGAAGTCCAGCATGATGGACATCTCGTTCCACGGGTTGAAGTAGCGGTTGTTCGTGAACGTGCCGAAGTCGCAACCGCCGGGGGTCCAGACCTGGGTCTGGCGCATGCACAACTGGTCCTTGTTCAACGAATAGAAGATGTTCCCAGAGATGGTCTCGTTCTGGTAGGCCGGAACGCTGTAAGGTGCTACTGCCCCGGGGCCACTGAAGTTCGACCAGTCGGAGAAGGTGATCTGGTAGTGGTTGTCGAAGCAGGTGTTGTTGATGATCTGGTTCCCGCTGGACAGCATCGTGTGATCCACCAGGATGCCGTTGCCACTGCAATGGGCGAAGGTGTTGTTCTGCAGCACCGTGTTCTTCACGCTCACGTTCCCGTAGTAGAACCCGTTGGCCATGTACTTGTAAGTGGCGTCATCATCGGGCGCCGAGCTGTCCAAATTGCCTTGGGCGTACACCACGATGTTATCGCGCACAATGGCGCCATCGCAGTTGTCAAAACCAATGCCCGATCCATCGTTCAGGATGGAACAACACGCCTGTACGAAGTTCTTCTCGACCAAGCAGTTCTGCTCGACCGTGATGCCCATGTATCCGATGTTGTTCAATCGGTTGCGCTGCACCTTGTTGCCTGGCCCGTTCACGCGCAGGCCGATGTATCCCCAGTACGATTCCCCCAGGCCGCGCTGCACCGCAATGTCGTTCATCACGTTGTCCGCGAAGGTGGCATCCGTGTCGATCAGGTAGACGCCCGTCGCGTAAGTGCGCTCGATGGTGTTCCCCAGGTACTGATTCCCAATGCCGTAGCTGATGATGGCCTGGTACATGTCCTGAAAGGTGCAGCCCTGAACGGTGATGTAGTTGGCCGTCTCGTTGCGGATGGCCGCCTTGGTCTGGTGCTTGAAGGTGAGTCCGGTGATGGTGATGTGGTGGCGGTTCACGTAGTTCCACACGCCCCATTCAACACCGTTGCTCACTTCGATCGACAGGGTGCTCGGGTTCACATTGCCCGGTGCCCAGAAATAGAGGTATCCCGAAGCCGCATCGTGGTACCACTCGCCGGCCATGTCCAGTTCGCTCAGCTTGTTGGTGAGGTAGTAGCCCCACTCGAAGCCCAGCAGGTTGAAGATGATCGGGGTGAAGGTGAGCTGACCGGTGGTGTAGGCCGTGACCGGAGTGACATCGTAGCTCCAGTTGGAACTGCGGATCACCACGTTGGCACCTGTCCAGTAGTTGTTCGGCTGTGTGAGCTGGCTGTCGTGAATGGTGCTGGTGGTCCCAAGGTCGTTCCGGAGGAAGCCCGTGTTCGGGTAGCGGGCCAGGGTCTGGAGCGCGCCGTTGCTGTACACGTACTTCACGCTACCGCTCATGGGTACTTTCCAGATGTTGCCGGAGTGCAAGGTCCATGCGGCGGTGACCTGGGTGCTGCCCAGGATCTCAGGGTTCGCGCCGGTGCCATAAGCGCCGTAGACGATGTTGTTGCCGGCCGCACCGCTGGAACCGATCGTGATCTGACCACGGAACTTGCCGCCCCGTTGGAACAGGACCTGGTCGCCAGGGAGCAGGGAATACATGGCCTGGTTCACCCGGGTGATGGTCTTCCAAGGGGCTGTGCTGGAGGTGCCGGTGTTGGTGTCACTACCGTTCGGGGAAACGTAGTAGACCACCCCGAAGGAGGAGGTGGATAACAGGCAACCCAAGGCCCAGACAAGGAGACTGCGGAAGAGGGGGAGCTTCATCGCGCGTTTGGTTTCCATGGCAACGAAAATCTGTCGATCCATCATTCTGTACGGGCCTTTCGGCCGCATGTGATCAACAATTCGACAAGGCAGCACAGAGGCCCGATGGATGCTCCGACAAGCACCGCAAATAACCCTTTCACAGAAGGACCGTCACGGACCGATCATTCGCCCGTTCCGGCTCGTCACCGGTTCTTCCCGTTTCGTCGCTGGCGGGTTCGGCCTTGCTCCCTGGGCCAGAGGGAATTCCATAAAAAGGCCGGGACATTCGCGGCCTTTGTGATCCCGGTTGGATTCGAACCAACGGCCGCCTGCTTAGAAGGCAGGTGCTCTATCCAGCTGAGCTACGGGATCAATGGCTGCGAAGGTAGTCGGGCCAATAACCACCATCCATGAACAGAGAGAGCCGACCCATAGGTCAGCTCTCTCTTGTCGGGGCGGCCAGATTCGAACTGACGACCTCCTGCTCCCAAAGCAGGCGCGATACCGGGCTACGCTACGCCCCGAAAAACGGAATCGGGCGCAAAGAACGTCAAAAGTGCTTCACCATGGACATGAGGAACAGGTTAGTTGTTCCACTTGGGTCGAACGCTGATGCCGGAGAATACTCGAAAGCCTTGACCCGACGGGGAAACGAGGGGTTCGGTCCGCACCTTCCATTTTACTTACGCGGTTGATCTGTTGGCTACAGCATCATAGCATTGAGGCCTTGCCCAGTGCTTCGGTCATTCACGGGCTGCCCTTTCGCGCCAGCGCGGAGGCACCCCGAACGAACGAAGCCGCCTTGCGGCGGCTTCAATTCGAGCGGAGAGGGGGGGATTCGAACCCCCGGTACAGAGTAACCCGTACGGCAGTTTAGCAAACTACTGGTTTAAGCCACTCACCCACCTCTCCAGCGGGGTCCGTTTCCAGTTCAACGGGCGGCAAAGATAGAAGTATGCCTCATTTCTCATCGGTTACATTTGCATCCTCGAAAAAACTCATCCCAAACCCACCTCCTATGGCCCGCGAAGTCGTCATCGTTTCCGCAGTGCGTACACCCATTGGCAGCTTCGGCGGCTCCCTGGCCGAGGTGCCTTCCACCCAGCTGGGTGCCACTGCCGTGAAAGCCGCAGTGGAACGGGCCGGCGTTGCTCCCGAAGCGGTGAACGAGGTCATCATGGGCAGCGTGCTCCAGGCCAACCTGGGACAGGCCCCCGCGCGCCAGGCGGCCAAGTTCGCCGGACTGCCCAACGAAGTGGCCTGCACCACTGTGAACAAGGTCTGCGCCAGCGGCATGAAAGCGATCATGATGGCCACCCAGGACATCCTTCTGGGCGATGCCGAGATCGTAGTGGCCGGTGGCATGGAGAACATGAGCCGCGCCCCCTTCTACCTTGAACAGGCCCGCTATGGCTACCGCTTCGGCAATGGCCAGCTGATCGATGGCATCGGCAAGGATGGCCTGACCGATGTGTACCACCAGACCGCCATGGGCGTGAGCGCCGACAACACCGCCAAGGAACACAAGATCACCCGCGAGGAGCAGGACGCTTTCGCCATCGAGAGCTACACCCGCGCCGCCAATGCTTGGAAGGCCGGCAAGTTCGCTGATGAGGTGGTGCCCGTGACCGTGAAGACCCGCAAGGGCGATGTGGTCGTTTCCGAGGACGAGCAGTTCAAGGCCGCGAACTTCGAGAAGATGCCGACCCTGAAGCCTGTGTTCACCAAGGAAGGAACGGTGACGGCCGCGAACGCCAGCGCGATCAACGATGGCGCTGCCGCACTGGTACTGATGAGCGCAGACAAGGCCAAGGCCCTCGGTTTGAAGCCGCTGGCCAAGGTCCTCTCCTATGCGGATGCCGAACAGGCACCCGAGTGGTTCACCACCACCCCTGCCAAAGCGGTTCCTCGTGCAGTGGAGAAGGCGGGTCTGAAGATGAGCGACATCCACTTCTTCGAGCTGAACGAGGCCTTCTCCGTGGTCGGAATCGCCAACACCCGCCTGATGGGCCTGGACCCGGCCAAGGTGAACGTGAACGGCGGCGCCGTAGCACTGGGCCATCCCCTCGGTTGCAGTGGCGCGCGCATCATTGTTACGCTGATCAACGTGCTGAAGCAGAACGGTGGCAAGTACGGTGCTGCAGGTATCTGCAACGGTGGCGGTGGCGCCAGCGCAATGGTGATCGAGGCCCTTTGATCCCAGCACCATGGAGCACGTTATCTGTCCGCTGAGCATCGTACCCGTCCGCAAGGACCCGAGCGACCGTGCTGAAATGGTGACCCAGTGGCTTTTCGGGGAGACCGCCGAAGTGCTGGAACGCCAGGAGAATTGGAGCCACCTGCGCTTCGACCACGATGGCTACGAAGGCTGGGTGGACAACAAGCAGCTCGCGCTGTGCGAAACGCCCAACTTCGACCCGGACCAACGGGTGATCGACCTGAGCTCCATTGTTGACCTGGGCGACCGGCAGGTGCTTCTGCCCTATGGCGCCGTGCTTCCTTTCTACGCGGACGGTTCCATCCTCTTCCTGGGCCAGCGCGTTCCGGTGAACGCTGTCACAAGCCATGGGCATAGCGGTGAGCGCATGGAGCTGATCGAGACCTTCATGCATCCCTTCCTCGGCGCACCCTACCTCTGGGGTGGTCGCACGCCCAGCGGTGTGGATTGCAGCGGGCTTACCCAGATGCTCTTCATGTTGATGGGCATCTACCTGCCACGCGATGCCGCACAGCAAGCGGAGGAAGGCGATACCGTAGAGCTTCTTGACCTTGCTGAGCCCGGCGACCTGGCCTTCTTCGACAATGCCGAAGGTCGCATTGTTCATGTGGGCATCGTGCTCCCCGAGCGCCGGATCCTGCACGCCAGTGGCCGCGTGCGCATCGACATGCTCGACCAGGAAGGCATCTTCAACAGCGAGGAGAAGCGCTACACGCACAAGCTCCGACTGGTGAAGCGGGTGCTCTGACCGCTGTCAGCTCAGAACCTCAGTGTGTACTGCAACACCGGTAGCATGGCCAACTGCGGTACGGTCTTGATGCTCTGGCTACGGTCGTCGTAGTAATGGTACACCGTCGTTTCGGCGTTCAGCACGTTCTGCACATCGGCCTTGAACTCGTGGCTCACCTTCGGACGTCCGATGCGATAGGCCACCATCAGATCCAGCTTGTGCACCGCCTGCCCTTTCACGCTCCAAGGCTCGCCCGTTTCCTTCTCTTCGCCAGCGGCAATGCTGGCTTCCAGATCGATCGGGGTCTGGTATTGGCCGCCGACCACCGAGTAGCGGAAGCTGGTGGTGAGCACGCGGTCGTTCGTGCCTCCGCGGATCTTCCACTCCTTGCCGGCGAGCGCGTTGGCCACCACGCCCATGTTGTAGCGCGAGTTGTACCACACCCCGTCCAGCGGCTTGTAGCGCGCATCGCTTACGGATCCGGTGAGCATGAAGTGATAGCCTTTGGTGAAGAACTTCTCCAGTGAAGCCTCAATGCCATAGGTCCTGCCTACGCCTTCGTTCACCAGACTCCGGTTCGTGAACCAACCTGACGAGTTGCCCAAACTGAACGAGCTGTTCGGGTCGTTCTCGACAGGAACGCCGTACTGGTGCTGGTAATAGGCCTCCACCTTGAAGCGGATATCCTCGGAGAGCATCTGCTCGAAGCCAGCGACAGCATGCGCGGCGCGGGTCAACCCCAAACCTTCGTTCGGACGGAAGGTGTTGCCCTCCGCATCGACGTCCTCGGCCATGTAGGTCATGATGGCCTCGGTGCGCGAGTGAAGCCCGACTCCCAAGGTGACCGCCCGACGGGGTTCCATCTGCCAACGCAAAGCCGCACGCGGTTCAATGCTCGTGGCACCGTTCAAGGTGTAGTGTAGCATGTGGATGCCGCTCGTCATGGACCATTGTTCGTTCCAACGCCACTTCCAGCTGGTAAAGGCCTGCACGGTGGTGGCCTTGCCCTGCGCGTTCAGCTCGGTGAGCATGCGTTGCTGTTCGACATCCCAGCTGGACGATCCCATGCGGTAGCGTTCCGTTGAAACAATGATGCCCGAACGCAGCTTGTGCTTCGCGCTGAGCTTGTTGTTCAAGGTGCTGGTGTAACGGACGGTCCACTTCGCCAACGCATCGTCATGGCGCGGTTCCAAGGCGGACTCACCGGGGGAAGGTGCTTCATCGTAATCCGTGCTGCTGCTATTGCCGCTCAGTGACACCGTGCTGTACAGGAAGCTGTTCTCCCCCAAGGTGCGCGTGTTCGAAAGGCCGACCACCCCCACCCGTGACCCGAAGTCGGCCCTGCTGAAGAGTGTGTCGTCCATGGTCCCGCGGTCCTCTTGGATGATGTGGCTGATCCCTCCGATACCGAACAGGTTGAAGGTGCCTTGGTTGGCCGTGGGCATCTTGAGCTTGAAGGCGGCGTCGGTGTACTTCGGTACGCCTTGGTAGTCCACAATGCCGGCATCGTCCAGTAGCGCCAGCGTGGAGTAGCGGTAATTCGCCAGGTAAGAACCGCCCTTCACGCCGGGCAGTGGTCCTTCCGCAGTAAGGTCCGTGCCGAGCACGCCGGCCTTCAAGGTATACTCGCGCTTCTCATCGTTGCCATCACGCAGCCGCATGTCGAAGACCGCACTATACGCGTTGCCGAATTCCGGAGCGAAGGCACCAGTATAGAACTCCGAGTCGTCGATCATGTCGCTGTTGAGCACGTTGATGGGGCCGCCACTGGTGCCCTCATCGCTGAAGTGGTTCGGGTTGGGGATCTCGATGCCTTCGAGCCGCCACAGCACGCCTTTCGGTGAGTTGCCTCGGACCATGATGGTATTGTCGCCGGAAGGATCGTTGGCCACCCCAGGGAAGGAACTGACCATGCGCGCCGGATCGTTGATGCTGCCCGCGATGCGTGAGGTCTCCTCCACGCCGATCTTCCGTGCGCTCACCGTGGCCATGTCGTTCCGCACCTGCCCGTTCGGCTTGTCCGCGCTCACTTCCAGTGCCTTGATCTCCGTGATCGCGGACTCCAGCACGATGTTCAGCACCGACTCGCGACTCGAAACGACCAGAAGGTTCGGGAGCAGCTGTTCCTCGAAGCCCATCGCGCGGATGCGGAGGTCGATGCGGCCCGTCGGCACGTTGGCGATGGTGAAGCGACCGTCGTCATCGGTGATCGCGGTCAGCACCGGATCGAGCGTTGTGATGGCGACACCCGCACCGAAAACGGGCTGGTGCGAGTCCGCATCGAGGACTGTGCCGCGCACGGTCTGGGTGTTGGACTGGGCCACAATGCTGCCGGAGAGCAGCAGGAGCAGGAAGAAGATGAGCGCGGAGAGCGAACGAAAGGACATGGTGTTTGGGTGTTGTGTCGGTGTGACAAGCACCTCGTCGGATACCCCTATCCGGTTCGCGAAAAAGATCTGGCCGTTCATCACAGGGACGAACAGGGATCGACAGAGGAACAGTTGCGAATGCTAGAAACTGAGCCCCACAGCGGCCCGCCAACCGAACCAGCCGGAGAAGCGTGTGGTGCCGGAGATCGACTCCGTTACCGGTTCCGCTGGGGCCAGCTCGCTCAAGTAAGCTCCCGTGTCGGCGTCGCGCCAGTCTGTAGCCAACAGGTTGAACAACGGGCCCGCCGAGACAACCAACGGACGGGCCACATGGTAACCGTAGCTCACCCCGAAGCGCCCGAGGATGTTCACGGCATCCACCCATTCGCGCTGTTCCACCACCTGTTCGCCGGTGAGGTCGATGTTGAGGAAACCCTGCTTGCCCAGGCGCAACTCGGAGCCGAAGCCATAGAGAAAGCCCCAACGTTCATCCGGCGCTACGCTGGGTGAATACCCGAGGATGTTGTGGAAGCCGCGCGTGCCTGTGCGCAGCTGCAGACTCAAGGCCATGGCATCGCTGGTAACGACATCGTAGCGGTGGTAGCCGTGCCATGCGAAGCTGAGCAGGCCCACGCTGGTGCCCGTGATGCGATCGCTGAAGTTGAGGATGCCGACCTGGCCGCCGTTGCTGATCCGGGCGAAGTTGAGCACCCCGACCTGGCCGCCCCGCACACTATCCGAAACCACGTTCAAACCCAGCGAGACCTGTCCGCCGGTGACGCTTCGCGCATAGTTCGCCCCGAGCCCCACCTGCCCTCCGCCCACGGAGCCGACCGCCACGTTCATGCCGCAGGCGAACTGCACACCCGAAACGCTGCGTGCATAGTTCACGCCACCAGCCACCTGCGTCTTCTGTACGTCCCCCACCGTCACGTTCACGCCACCGGCTACCTGCACGCCGTTGCAATCGTGCGTGGTGACGTTGCATGCGCCGGCGATCTGCGTGCCCTGCATGCCGCCCTTCACGACGTTGGCGCCACCTGCGATCTGCGCGCCGCTCAAGGTGTCCCAAACCGTGTTGCCGAAACCCGCCAACTGCAACCCTTCCAGCGAACGCATGGTGTGATTGAGGCCACCTGCCACTTGAACACCCTTCGTGTTGCGACCAACGAGGTTGCCGAGCCCGGCGAACTGCACACCGTGCACGTCGCGACGTTCCATGTTCACACCAATGCCGATCTCCAACCCCTCCAAGCCTCGCGCATAGCCCGCGAGCAGGTTGAAGGAGACCTTGTTCACCACGATGCCGCTGATGTCCTTATTCGTGCCGACGTTCGGCAACAGGGAGAACTGCACAGCGCGCACCTCTTCCAGGGATGGATCGTCGGCCATGTACAGCTGTTGGTCCGGGACCAGCAGACGGGTCACACCAAGGTCCTCCACCACACAACGGTCGTAGGCGCACAGCGGCTCAAGCGCATCCAGGCGTTCGTGGGCGCGTAGGATCACCGGTGGCAGCTCCTCGTTGCGGCTTACGAAGATGACCGTGTCGCTGTAGCCCTTCTTCGATACCAAGAGCGGTGTTCGATCACGCACACCGGAAAGCCCGATGCTGAAGCCGCCACGACCGTCGGTTACCGAAGCATTGCGTTCGTTCACCTCAAAGATGGAAGCGCGGGATACTGGAGAGCCCGTGGCACCATCGACCACGCTGCCCTTGACATTGAACTTGCGCTTCGACCCGCCTTGAGCAAGAAGAATGAGGTGGTCGCCACTTTCCTTCTGCACGAGGTACGGGCCCAACAGGCCGGTCATCACCTCCTTCACTGTGCCTTCCGCGTTCACAGAGACCATGCTATCCACAGGCAAAGAAGCCGCGTTGTAGCTGAGCTTGAAGCCGCCATCGCGCGCCACCAGGTCCAGCGCCTGCGATAGCCGGATCTGCTGTGCGTGCACTTCCACCTGTCTGTTCAGGATCGACTGTGCCGATAGGAAGAACGGTAGGACCGCGAGGACCACGAACAGGAAAAGACGTCGATCAGCAGCCATCGCCTTCAAGACTGTATCGCCCGGGGCTGACCATTCGCACGTGAAGGCCAAAGGTCTCCGCGATCACCTGCAGGACCACATCCACCGGCTCCTCTTCGAAGGTGGCCGTGAGCGCACAACGACCAATGGCCTCGTTCGCCAGATCGACCTCCACGCCATAGCGCTCGCGCACTTGCTTCGCCACCAGCGCCAACGGTGCTTGTTCGAACTGAAGGATGCGCATGCCCCAGCGCTCCACTGGACCTGCCGCCTCTCGCTCCAGCACCGCACGCCTGCGATCGAAGCGCACGTGTTCTCCAGCCACCAAGACAACAGTATCCGCAGCAACCACCACCTGCACGCGCCCTTCCCGCACGCGCACCTGCACGCTCGAAGCCGTGTCGTAGGCGGTCACCTCGAAGGCCGTGCCCAACACGGTCACGGTCATTTCTTCAGCGGTCACGACGAAGGGGTGCCCGGCATCCTTCTTCACTTCGAAGTAGGCCTGCCCATGCAACGTCACCTTGCGCTGATCGCCCATGCGGGCCTTGATCCGGGAGCCGGCTGATAGCACGACACTGCTGCTGTCCGAGAGCTTCGCCGTGATCGGGCTTGCATCGGCAACGAGGTCCTCAGAAGCCGGCCCAAGCAACACCTTGGCACCGAAGATCAGCCCCACGAGCACAGCTGCGGCGGCGATGTATCGGAGCACGCGGCCACCGATCGGCACCACGCGCCCAGCGGCCTTCTCGTTGTCCATCCGCGCACTTAGGCGTGCCCAGGCCGCATCCGTATCCACAGCCGGAAGAGAGGAACCGCTCGCTCCACCCTCCCAGATCAAACGCGACCGTTCGAGCTCCTGTGCGTTGGCGGGCGACGCTGCGGTCCAGCGTTCCACGGCGTTGCGCTCGGACGTGTCCGCCTCATTGGCGAGGTACTTCGCCAACAGCTCGCTATCGATGGGGTCCGTTCCGTTCAAGGGTGTTCAACTGTATGACAATCAGCATCGTCTTTACCCCCATCGCCCCCCTTCGGACAGCCAGAACAGCCAGCCCAGCAAGGGCACCAGGTCGGCCAGGTCCTCGCGCAGGGTCTTTAGCGCCTTGCCCATCTGGTTCTCCACCGTCTTCACCGAAATGCCGAGGCGTTCCGCGATCTCCTGGTATTTCAGGCCTTCGTAGCGGCTCAGCTTGAAGACCTTCCTCCGCTCCTCCGGTAAGGCCTCGATCGCAGCATGCACCCGGGCGATGCGCTCGGTGTGTTCATCCTCCGCGCGCTCCTCCTCCACCACCACTTCGTCGCGCTCTTCCACAAGGCTCCGCATGCGACCCTGAACCTTCACGGCGTTCAAGCAGCGGTTGCGCACAGAAGCGAACAGGTAGGCCTTCACGGAAGTGGTGATCTTCACCTTCTCACGGTCCAGCCACAGACGGAAGAAGAGGTCCTGCACCAGGTCCTCCGCGCGGTCCGCATCCTTTACATACTGCAAAGCAAAGGCACAGAGCCCTCGGTAATGCTCCCGAAAGAGCCCTTCCATGGCCTGCTTGTCACCGGAGCGAATGCGTTCGAAGTCCACGGGTGTAGCGTGGGCGAAAAGTAGTGCGGCCGGAGTTGGGGGCGCACTTGCTGATCACGCGAGAAGGCCCTCCCACGATACACGCTAGCAAGTATGACTGTTCGACTTCACCTCAACACCTGCACATACCCCTGATGCGTGGTGAGCTCGCCGGTGTATGGATGCAACGTGAGCACGTAGAAGTACACGCCTTCGCTCACGGGTTCGTTGGTGCGTGAGTTCGTGCCGTCCCAGGCTTGCTGGCGGAGGTCGCCTTCGAAGACAAGCAGACCGAAGCGGTCGTACATGACCATCTCGGCCTTGGTGGTGCCTTTGAAATCGATGCCGAGCAGGTCGTTCCGGCCATCGCCGTTCGGGGTGAAGACCGTGGGCAGGATCAGCTCGCAGTCGATCATCTCCACCAGCACTTCGTCGGTAACCAGACACCCGTTGCCGTCATTGGCTTCGGCGGAATAGGTGCCGGAGGTGGCCACGGTGATCACGGCCGCTGTGCTGCCCGTGCTCCAGATCGGTGAGGTGAAGCCGGCGGGGATCAACAGGTCCACGGAACCGCCTACACAGAACGAGGTGTCAAGGCCCAGGTCCAGCGGCTGCGGCACCACTACGTTCAGGTTCCACGACACGGGCGCGCCCACACACGGACCGAGCAACGGTGTTACCGTGTAGAGCCCCGCATCGCCCATGGTGGCGCTGAGGACCGTGTAGGGGTTGCCGCTGAAGGTGCTGTTATCAGGTAAGGTCCAGTCTGCATCGACCGGAGGTTGTGCATTCACCAGGAGCGTGAAGGCTTCACCCTGACACACAAGCGCGGGTCCGTTGATGCTTACATCCACCGGCATCGGTGTCACGTCCACAGGTACCGCGATGGTCGTGGCCGCGCAACCGTTCTCCTCTTGCACCAGGTAGTAGACCGTGCTGCTTTGTGGAGCGCCGATGTTCAAGATGCTGCCGGTGCCGACAGCGTTCTGACCGAGATTGTCCGTGTACCACGTGAGCAGGCCACTGCCCGTTGCAGTGAGCACCACCGTCGTGCCCGAGCAAACGTCCGCGCCAGTGGCCGTGGCGGGTATGCTGAACTGCAACACATCCACGTAAGCCATGTCGTTGCTGATGCACCCATTCGTGTCCGTGGCCATCAGTTCCACCTGGCCTTCCGCACCGGTGGTGTACTGGGGCGCTTGCACGGAACCGTTCCACACCGGCGAAGTGAACCCAGCGGGCAGGATGAAGGTGACGCTCTCACCCGGACAGATGCTCGTGTCCGGACCGATGGAAAGCGGCAACGCGTTCACGACGTTGAACAGGAGCGTATCCGAAGCGGTGGCGCAACCGTTCTGTGCTGTGCAGATGTACGTGCCCGCATCGGCACTGGTCACCGGATCCACGACCACGGCGATGCCGCTCAGGTTTCCGCCCGGCGTGCTCCAGGTGTAGTTGAGTCCGGGCACATCCGGCACATTGAACTGAGCGCTAGTGCCTGTGCATGCGGTGGCAGGCCCCGTGATCTCGAAGGCTGGCAAAGACTCGACAACAATGGACACCGGCAAGGCCAAGGCCCCAGCGCAAACGCTATCGGACTGCACCAGAAAGACCGTGGACGTGGTCTGCACACCGGCGACCACCAGCTGCGTGCCTGTGCCCAGCAGGTTCTGCATCAAGGCATCGGCGTACCAGGTGAGCACACCGGAACCCGTTGCGGTAACCACCGCCGTATCGCCCGCACAGATGGTATCACCCACACCGACGGCGGGTTGTGCGAACTCAATGATATCGACCAGCACAGGATCGGAGGTATCCGTGCAGCCGTTGCCATCGATCACCGTGAGCGTGTAGCTGCCTTCCTCCGAAACAGAGACCTGCGAAGCGTAGACCTGACCGGGGTCCCAGATGTAGATCGCCTGACCTGGAGCGCCTTCCAGGATGGTGGTCTCACCAGGGCAGATGGAGATGGGGCCGGGCGTAAGCACTTGCGCATCGGCCACACCGGCCACCACGGTTACCGTCAGGTCCGTTGTGATGCCGCAGCCGGTCACCGAACAGCTGTAGGTACCGGGTTGGTCCACCACCTGCACCAGCGCATTGCCGGAGAGCGGAGCATCCCACACCAAGGACGTATAGTTCGTTGTGACCACTTGCAAGGTCACCTCATCGTCGGGATCGTTCAGGCAGATGATGCCGTCCGGGGTCACATTGAGGAAGGGCGTAGCGTAGCCGGTAATGAGGATGGGATCGGAAGCGAGCGCACAGCCCATGGTGTTGATC
The DNA here is from genome assembly GCA_016721825.1 of Flavobacteriales bacterium. Lineage (GTDB taxonomy): Bacteria > Bacteroidota > Bacteroidia > Flavobacteriales_F > PHOS-HE28 > PHOS-HE28. The sequence goes on along the minus strand of JADKHI010000002.1, from coordinate 239,116 downwards.
ATGGTCATGTAGTACTCGCCTGGCGTATCGACGATCACGGAGGGTTGTCCATTCGGCACTGGGCCCAATGGACCGTACCAGATGTAATCCGTGCCCGCAGCGTTGGTGCTGATGGTGGCGGTGGCGTTGGGGCAGATGATGCCGTCGGAAGGGTCCACGAACAGCTCGGGTACACCGGGGTTGAAGAGCTCGTAGATCACTTGCTCCCCAGCGGAACAGCCGGTGACCGTATCCACCACGTACGCGTCGATGTAGTAGAACACATCGTCCACGACCAGCAGGCTGTCGCCAATGATCGTGGTGGTCCAGGAGGGGTTCACTGACCAGCTGTCACAACCGATGCAGCTGATGTTCCAAAGCGCGGTATCGCCATCACAGACCAACTGCGGCCCGGTCACCTCCAGATCCAGTACAGGCGCGGTCAACACTTCGACGTAGATCGAATCAGTAAGGGTGAATATCAACGTGTCGTCGAGGCAGGGGGCGTTCACGACCATGATCTCCAGAACATCCGTGTACCAGCCCGTGGAGCTCTGCCAGCCGAGGTCTTGGCCAGTGTTGTTGTCAACGGACGCGGTCCACCCTTCCCCATTGAACTGGTAGTACACGGTAAGGCCAAACGGTATGGTGTAAGGCGAACCGTTCACAGACCATTCCACATCGAAGATCAGGTGGCGACCTTCTGAAGGGCATACCTGGATGGAATCGTTGAGGTCAGCGTCCTGCGGATAAGTGATGGCGATGGCGGCGCTCAGGTTCGGCATCGGCACAGGCGGAAGGTCGATCACCTCCACTCCGTTGATCCGGGAGCATCCTTCGGCGGTCATCGCTACTACGGTGTAGAAACCGGATGTATCCACCACGCAGGTAAGACCAAGAAGTGGAACGGTATCGAACGGGAGCACCCAGGTGTACGTGCAGTTGGGATCAGGATTCGATACCCAGACCAAGGCCGTATCGGGATCGCAGAGCGTGATGGTCCCAGGGAAGGCTTCATCCGTGTTGACGATCACATCATCGGACAGGAGCGGCTTGGCGGGTAAGGGGTTGATCACCACCCAGATGCTGTCCGTCCAGCTCAGGCAGCCGTTAGGCTGCTCCACCAGCACCGAGTACCAACCGGTCGCATTCACCAGTGACCCGAACGTGGTGTCGCCGTTGGACCAGAGGATATCGAGCTCGGGGCCTACGGTCAGCACATCCTGTATCGAGTCGGTAATGGTGACGCTATGCTCCGTATCCAGGATCAGCTGCAGCGGCCCGCAATGCACCACACTGTCCACGCAGTCGTAGTTGGCCGTGATGCAGATGTCGCCGATCACATGGACACAGGCCGTGTCCGTGTGGTTCCACCAGTCGTACGGTGAGCGCCCTTCCACGAAGCCTTTCGAGATGAAGCCATCCTTCAACCCGTAGCTCACCAAGCCCGCGAAGGAACCCATGAGGGGGTCGTTGCAGATGCCGATGCTATACGGATACAGGTACGTGTACTGATCGATCGGTGGTGCCGTGGTTGCGAAAACATCCAGATCCGCCGGGAACACCAGGCCGCGTTCGAAGGAACCGGTGAAGACGAGGTCATCATTGGGCTGTGCCACGATCTGCCCTGCCAGCTTCTCCTGCGGACCACCGAACTGCTGTTCATCGATGCGCGCCAACGAGGCCAGGTCGAAGCGCGCCACGAAGAGGTCCTGATCACCGACCGCCAGAAACTTGTCGGCGCCATGGATGGTGGTCATGTCCGTCCAGCTGCATTCGAACTGACCCAGCACCGCGACCGTGCCATTGCGCTCCACCATGCTGCGCGCGCTGATCCGGCTGTCCGATCCGCTCACCGTCCAGCCAAGCAGCTCGCCATCGGTCTTCACTTTCAAGATGTAGAAGGCGTAGGGATCCTGTCCGTTGATCATGTCCGGTACGCTGTCCAGGTAGATCATGGTGCCTTGCACATCGCCGGTGAGCAGCAGGTTGCCGTCGCTTCAGAGCTGCATGTCGCGCACGTGATCGAACACCGCACCACCACAACGGCGGAACCATTGCTCATCCCCTGCCGCGTCCAACTTCAACAGGAAGGTGGCGTTGTACATCGCGTTGTTGTGCGTCTGATCAAAGGTGATGGTGTCGCTGAACTGACCGCAGAGGTAGAGGTCGTTGTCGGCGTCGCTCACCAGCTCGATGGATCGGTCGGTGTATTCAGCCGCGCCTTGTTGAAGCCATAGCAAGTTGCCCGCCGCCGAGTAAGCCGCCACGACGATATCCAGGCTCGGTGCCAGCGTGATCGGGTCCGGTGTGCTCACGAGTTGTTGTGCATCCCACGTAGCCGTGCCGCGGAACTCCCCCGCCAGCGTGACATTTCCGTTGGGCGAGAAGGTGACGGCATAGGGTCGGTCAGCGCCCGCAGCGCCTCCCCCCTGCTTCACCCAGATCGTGTTGCCCGTTGCGGCTTCAAGCTTCGCGATGAACATGTCAGCCGTTCCGCCCGTGCTCAGCAAGGTGCTGCCCAACACATCCGCCGTGCCCATGAACTCTCCCACCACGGCCAGACTTCCTGCCCCGTCCAAGGCCAGCTTCACGCCCCGGTCAATGCCATAACCACCGCCCCTGCGGAACCAGAGCAAGCCACCGTCCGCATCCAGCTTCGCCACGAAGAGGTCCAAGCCGCCTTGCGACTGGAAGCCCTGGCCGCCGAAGGTGATGGCCCCACTGAACTCGCCGGTGATGTAGAGGTTCCCCGCTGCATCCACTTGGATGTCGGCCACGTGGTCGTTACCCACACCACCGAGGCTATAGGCCCAATGCGGTTGCGCCTGAAGCTGCACCGCCGCTTCGACCATCAAGAACAGGATGAGGATCCGTAGGGTGTGGGGCTTCTGCATCATGGTCCTTCGGTCGTTCGTGGTTCCCGGCGCCTCCCTCAACTACTCGCTATCAAGTTTAGCAGACGCCCCGTTCACCACACCATTCACCCTCACCATCCTCAAGCTCACCTATACAGGTCCGACCGCCACCTACATGACGACGCTGGACAGCACTTCGCTGCCTCCTTTAGTGAACAAGGTGCACATAGCCCGTCCACTTGCGCTCGGCGCCAACGCCATCAGCCATAGTGATCACGAAGTAGTAGACGCCATCGCTTGCAAGGCCACCGCCCTTGTCATGCTTGCCGTTCCAGCGCAGCAGTGGCCCGCGCTCCTCATGCACCTTTCCACCCCATCGATCGAAGACCACCAGGTTGAGCACAGCGCCTGTAGGGCTCTCGATCACGAAGGCATCGTTCGAGCCATCGCCGTTCGGGCTGAACACGTTCGGAATGAAGAGCGAGCATGGCTCGACGGTCAGCACGAGCGCGCTCGAAGTACCGGCGCATCCGTTGGACAACGCCACGCAAGCATACACACCTCCATCCGCGCCGGTCGCAGGGCCCACCTGTAGGCTATCGGTGTAAATGGTTCCGACCGGTGTGGTCCAACGGAATTGTGAAGCACCTGCGCCCGAAGCGATGAGCCAGGTGATCGCACCTTCGCACAAGGCACCATCGCCTTCAAGCAAAGGCGCGCCGGGGCTGTTCGTTATCGTGAGCGGAAGCTGCTGACCGGCACTGATGCACAGGCCTTCCTCCTGCACCACCGTGAACGTTGCTCCCACAACGGCAGGACCATAGGAAAAGCTGTTGCCCTGTGCCACAAGCTGGCCTTGGTCATCGAACCAACTGAGCAGGCCGGAACCTTGGGCCTGTAGGAGCACCGTATCGCCTTCGCACGCGCTGGCGGGACGCAGCACCAAAGGCTCGGCAACGTTCGCGGCCTGAACGCTGATCACTGTGGAAGTGTCCTGACAACCGTACACATCGCTCGCCAGCACTTGATAGTTGCCGGGTGCTGTGACAGCGAGCTGCGCCGTGGTGGCACCACCTGGGGTCCATTGGTAGCTGGCCTGGCCGGGGGCCGCGTTCAACAGCACGGTATCGCCGGGGCAGAGCACGAAGGCACCACTGTCCGCCACCGATGCGTCCACCACCGGGCCACTGATGGTGGCGATCAGGTTGTAGGTGACGCCGCAGGAAGTGACCGTGCAGACATAGCTGCCCGGCGCATCCACCACTTGCACTGCACCGCTCCCTTGTAAGGGCGGTTGCCATTGGTAGTTGGCCGCAGGATCCGCGAAGACCTGGATCGTCACCGCATCACCAACGCCGCAAACCACGTTGTCCGGAGTGTACTCCATGTACGGCGTTCCATAAGCGGTGATCTCCACCGGACCATTGCTCAGCACGCAGCCGCCCGGATCGGTGATGGTGAGGTAGTAGTCGCCAAGGTCACTTACCCAAACGGAATCGTTGTTCGTGGCCAAAGGGCCGTCCGGGCCGTTCCAGGCATAGGACGTTGCGATGCTCGGTGTGGAAAGCAAGGCACTGTCCCCGTTGCACACAATGCCATCCGCCGGATCGATGATGATGGGGGGACTGTTCAACAGCACCACGTCTTCGGCCCAGTACGCCTGGCAGGAAAGGCCCGCTTCCTCGTTCCAAGCCGTGGCCACATAGGTGCCGGGTGCATTCACCCAGATCGTATCCCCGATCAAGGTGGTCGATACAATGCCTGGCCCTGTCCAATCGACGGAATCGCAGTCCACGCACAGCAAAGGGATGGCCACAGTATCGCCAGCGCACAGATCAAAAGGGCCGCTCAACGTGAACTGCGGCGCTGCGATGGAGATCACATATACGCTGTCGATCTGCTGGATGGTCAGCGTATCCGAACAGATGGGCCAGAACACGTTGATGGTGAAGGGCAGCGTGTACCAGCCCGTGCCGTTCTGAAAGGGGAAGGACCAGAAGTAAGGCGGTGGTATGGCGCCGATCAATCCGCCCGAGGTGTTGAACTCCTGGATCAGCCCAGCAGGGAACGCGGAGGGCAACCCGTTGATGAACCATTCCACTTCAACATCGCCCACCGAGGTGAAGGCACCACAGCCCACAAGCGTATCCCCGTTCAACGGCCCACCCAAGCCATCCAGCAGGTCGATGTCCGCCGTGAGGTTGGGTAGTGGGTTCGCGGAAACGAAGAGTACTCCTACTCCAGTTGAATCAAGACATCCATAGGCGTTCTCCACGATGAGCCAGTAAGTGTCAGATATCTGTGCCAGTATGCTGTCCCCCGGAACCACGGTTCCATTCCCATACCAGTAATATGTTTCCCCCGGCTGCGGTGTAGGGTACCACAACCAAACTGGGTCGGTGCCGCACACCGTTATGCTCCCGGGTAGCGGATCGACAACATTCAACCCGAGTCCGTCGGACACTGTGCCTGTTGGTATAGGATACAGGACAATGTCTAGATCGTCCGTCCAACTGAAGCATTGGTCCGGTGTGCTCAGGGTCGCGCTCAGCAAGGTGCTCGCGGTCACTAGCGTGTAGTGCTGCACCCCACCATCCGACCAGATGAAGTCCAGTTCAGGTGCCGTATGCGGAACAGTAGGTACCTCGGTCCAGCTGAAGGGCCCCCAAGGGAAAGGAGAGAAAGGCGTCTGTGGTCCTTCCAGATAGGGCATCAGGGGCGAGTCCGGATCCGCGCATGCCACGTAGCTCAGCGGACAGGATGAGACCGTATCACCATATATCCGTATGCACACTTCCTTCTGCGACCGGTCACAGGCGCCACCTGCCTCGCGGATCCAGAAGTCGTACGGTGATCGCCCCGGAACGAAGCCGCGAGAGAGGAAGCCATCGTACATGCCTGCGCTTTCCACCACCTCGAACTTGCCGTAGTGCGCATCGCTGCAATAGGTGCCGATGTTCTCGTTCATGTTCGGGCAGGCGCTCGAGCCAGCCCACATTGCACCATCGCTCGGCAGGATCAAGTGCTGCTCCATGCTTCCACTGAACACCAAGGCCCCGTTCGCCAACGCGCACAAGCCACCCGCACGCTTGCCGCCCTGCCCACCGAACTGCTGCGCTGCTTGGTAGCTCAGGTCCGCAAGTGCAAAGCGCGCAATGAAGAGGTCCTTCGAACCGGTGCTCATGAAGACGCCATCGCCGTAGTTCGCGCTCAACCCCGTGAACTGGCATGTGAACTCGCCCAGCACGCTCACCACCCCACCCTGCTCGCACAGCGCGTTCGCCGATAGCAAGTTGGTGCTGCCCTCCACCACATGAGCCTGCAAAGCGCCGCTCGTGCTCACCCGCAATAGGTAGGCGTTGTAGGCGTCCACGGCCGCAATGGGCACCGGCACCGGGTCGTCGTAGTTCATTCCGCCTTGCATGTCGCCGCAGACCAGCAGATCGCCCGTGCTGCTCAGCGCCAGGTCGCGCACTACCGTATAGCTCGGCCCGCCGCAGTTCCGGAACCATTGCTCGTTCCCACCCGCATCAAAGGCGATCAGAAAGGTGCTGTTCTGCAGCGCGTTCACGTGCAACTGGTCGAAGGTGATGTCGGCGCTGTACTGGCCGGTCACATACACCGTACCCGCAGCATCCGCAGCAATGGCCACACCCTTGTCGTCGTGCGGTGCCGTGCCCTGTTGCAACCACTGCAGCGTGCCCGCATTAGAGTAGCTCGCCACGAACACATCGAAGCTCGGCAGCAAGGTCAACGGGTCGATCATGCTCGTCAGGCTCAGCGCATCGAACAAGGCGGTGCCCTTGAACTCGCCCGTCACCAACACATCGCCGTTGCCGGCCAGGGCCACACCCGCACTTCGGTCACTGTACAGCGCACCACCGCCCGAGCGCACCCATTGCACCGCGCCGGTCTGCGCATCCAATTGCGCCACGAAGGCATCCATCGTTCCGCCTTGCGAGGTAAACGTTGTCCCGAACAGATCGGCCGTTCCGGTATAGTGCCCCGTAACCGCAACAGCTCCGTTCCGCACCGAGATGGATACACCCCGGTCCAGGTCCGTACCACCGGCGCGTACCATCCATTGCAGGTCGCCGCTGCTGTTCACCTTCAGCACAACGGCATCGGTAGCACCTTGCGCCACCACCGCCTGCCCATCGAAGGTGAAGCTGTTGCTGAACTCACCCGTTGCGTAAATGTCCCCGGCCGCATCGCAGACCACATCCACCACCTGGTCCGGGCCAAGCCCACCAACGGCGTGTGCCCAATACGGCCCTTGCGCCAGCATCGGCATTCCGAGCAGCGCGCACATGAGCCAAATTACCGAGCGCATCCTGCCAAGTTAACCGCGAACCCCAAGCCCCAAGCGCCTTTTCGTCATTTCAAGCTTCTTCATTCTGACACGCTGGCGCGGAAATCCAAGCGTTCCACTTTCGGAGCCACAGTTGATGCTCCCAATGCACGAACTTTAGAGAATTCACGCTAACACCTTCGCCGAGGCTTCGGCGATCATCCTATGGACCTGAACAAATTCACCATCCGCTCGCAGCAAGCCATTCAGCAGGCGCAGACCATTGCGGCGGGCCTCGGCCAGCAAGTGCTGGAGAACGGACACTTGTTGAAGGGCATTCTGGAAGTGGACCAGGACGTGAGCCCCTTCCTGCTGAAGAAGCTGAACGTGAACATCGGTGCCATGCAGCAGGCGCTGGACCGCATTGTGAGCGGCTACCCCAAGGTTCAGGGAGGGACCATCACCCTCTCCCGCCACTGTTCCGATGCGCTCACCAAGTCGCTGGCCGCCCTGAAGGAATTCGGTGATGACTTCGCCAGTGTGGAGCACATGCTGCTCGGCATCCTCGATTCCGGCGACACCATCTCCCAGTTGCTGAAGGACAATGGCGTGACCAAGAAGGACCTGGTGGCCGCCATCAAGGACCTGCGCAAAGGCGCCAAGGTGACCAGCCAGAGCCAGGAGGAGACCTACAACGCGCTGAACAAGTACGCGAAGAACCTCAACCAGCTCGCCAAGGAGAACAAGCTGGACCCCGTGATCGGGCGCGATGAGGAGATCCGCCGCGTGCTGCAGATCCTGAGCCGACGCACCAAGAACAACCCGATCCTGATCGGTGAACCCGGTGTGGGCAAAACGGCCATCGCCGAAGGCATCGCGCAACGCATCGTGAGCGGAGACATCCCCGAGGACCTCGCACAGAAGCAGGTCTTCAGCCTGGACATGGGCGCCTTGATCGCCGGCGCCAAGTACAAGGGCGAGTTCGAGGAGCGCCTCAAATCCGTGGTGAAGGAAGTGATCAGCGCGGAAGGCAACATCATCCTCTTCATCGACGAGATCCACACCCTGGTGGGCGCCGGCGGTGGTGATGGGGCCATGGACGCCGCCAACATCCTGAAGCCTGCCCTTGCCCGCGGTGAACTGCGCGCCATCGGTGCCACCACGTTGAACGAATACCAGAAGTACTTCGAGAAGGACAAGGCGCTGGAGCGTCGCTTCCAGAAGGTGATGGTGGACGAACCGTCCCGCGAGGACGCCATCAGCATTCTCCGCGGACTGAAGGAGAAGTACGAGAACCACCACAAGGTGTTGATCAAGGACGGCGCCATTATCGCGGCCGTGGAGCTGAGCACCCGCTACATCGCCGATCGTTTCCTGCCGGACAAGGCCATCGACCTGATCGACGAGGCCGCCAGCAAGCTCCGCATGGAGATCAACTCCAAGCCCGAGGAGCTGGATGAAGTGGACCGCCGCATCATGCAGTTGGAGATCGAGCGCGAGGCCATCAAGCGTGAGAACGACATGCCGAAGCTGGACCAGCTGAACCTGGATCTGGCGGAGCTCAGCGAGAAGCGTGACGGCCTCAAGGCCCGCTGGGAAAGCGAGCGCGGCCTGGTGGAGAACATCAACGACGCGAAAGAGAAGATCGAGCAGCTGAAGTTCGACGCTTCACAGGCCGAACGCGAAGGCGACTATGGCAAGGTGGCCGAGATCCGCTATGGCCGCATGAAGGAGACCGAGGACGAGCTCGCCCAGGCGAAGGCCGACCTCATCGCCATGCAGTCCACCAGCAAGATGATCAAGGAGGAAGTGGATGTGGAGGAGATCGCTGAAGTGGTGAGCCGCTGGACCGGCGTGCCCGTAACGCGCATGCTGGAGACCGAGCGCACGAAACTGCTGAAGCTGGAGGACGAGCTGCACAAGCGCGTGATCGGACAGGATGATGCCGTGCGTGCCGTGGCTGACGCCGTGCGCCGAAGCCGTGCCGGCATGGGTGATGAGAAGCGTCCCATCGGATCCTTCATCTTCCTCGGAACCACTGGCGTTGGCAAGACCGAACTTGCCAAGGCGCTCAGCGAGGTCCTCTTCAACGACGAGCACACCATGACCCGCATCGACATGAGCGAGTACCAGGAACGCCACAGCGTTTCAAGGCTCGTGGGTGCGCCTCCGGGCTATGTGGGGTACGACGAAGGCGGTCAGCTAACGGAGGCCGTGCGTCGCAAACCGTACAGCGTGGTGCTGCTCGACGAGATCGAGAAGGCCCACCCCGACGTGTGGAACATCCTGCTGCAAGTGCTTGACGATGGGCGCCTCACCGACAACAAGGGGCGCGTGGTGAACTTCAAGAACACCATCATCATCATGACGAGCAACATCGGCTCGCACATCATCCAGGAGAATTTCGAGGACCTCGAGAAGAAGGATGTGGAAGCCGTGGTGACCAAGACCCAGAACGAGGTGATGGACCTCTTGCGCAAGACCGTGCGCCCCGAGTTCCTGAACCGCGTGGACGAGGTGATCATGTTCCGCCCGCTCAGCAAGGAGGATGTGCGCGGCATCGTGGTGCTGCAGTTGCAGCTGCTCACCCAGAAGCTCGCCGAGAAGGACATCCACCTGATCCCGAGCTCCGAACTGATCGCCCACATCGTACACACAGGCTACGATCCGCAGTTCGGCGCGCGCCCCATCAAGCGCATGATCCAGAAGGAACTGCTGAACGAACTGAGCCGCCAGATCATTGCCGGCACCATCGAGACCGGCGTGCCACAGGTGATCGACGTCTTCGACGGAAAGATCGTGTTCCGCAAGCCCATCGATGAGAATGAGCAGAACGGACACGGGAAAGGAAGGAAGGCGAAGGCCCCACAGGGCTAAGCATCAACAAGGTGACCCAGGCGTTGAAGGCCGTTCCCCCGAAGGGAGCGGCCTTCCGCTTTCCATGATCGTGGGATCGATCGTGCATAACCCGTTGCAAGAACATGTGCATGGCATGTCGCACTCCTCTACTTTGCCAGCGGCCAGAACGAGGAGACCATGCCGTACATCGCCCAGCTCAACGACCTTACCACCGCGCTTCGCCGCACACGCGCGCGCTTGCTCGCCCCCATCGATTTCCGCCAGCACCAGCTACCGACCGATCCTGAAGTGTTCGTGGAGGATGTCCTCAACTACATGTTGGATGAATGGTCCAGCGACCTTCGCACCGAGGGCCATGTGCTGGAACAGGACCACATGTGGAAGAACGAGTTGAACCTCTACCCCCGCTACGTGCTGCGCATGGCCGGTGGAACGGTCTACCAATTGCACTTCACGGGGAACTATCCGGAGACGCTGTTCCTGAACCTCTCGAAGGGCTTCCGCAACGCGAACCAGTTCAGCGATGCGAAGCACGCGCAGTTGCAGCTTCCCCTCAGCCCCGACCCGCAGGTGTTGTTGAACGGTCTGTTCGACGGCCTGAAGCACTACAACGCTTCGTAAGTAGCGACGTCACCATTACCTTTCGTTCACGGCGATGACCCAACCATCGTTGACCGAAGGCATGCGCACCTTGTACATCACGCGTCACGCCAAGAGCAGCTGGGACGATCCCCGCGCGGACGACTTTCATCGCCCCCTGAACGACCGTGGGCAGCGCGATGCTCCGTTCATGGCCCAGGTCTTCAGTTCGCGCAACGAGCCGGTGGACCTGTTGATGAGCAGTACGGCCGTGCGCGCCTTATCCACCGCTCATCTCTTCGCCAAGTCCATGGGAAAGGAGCGCTCCGCCGTGCAGGAGGACCGCATGATGTACCTCGCGGACCTTCCGACCCTGATCAAGCGGGTCGAGCAACTTCCCGACAGTGCGAAACGTGTGATGCTCTTCGGACACAACCCGGGCTTGAGCGAGTTGGTGGAATACCTCGGTGATGCGGACCTGGGCGAAATTCCCACGTGCGCCATCGTTCGCATCGACCTTCCCATCGATTCATGGACCGAGGCCAGCATGGGGCTTGGTTCCGTCGTGTGGTCCGACTTCCCGAAGCGCCACAAGGAACTGCAGTAGTTCAGCGCACTCGTTCGCGGTAGATCGTCCTTTTCTGCAGCGACTCGAAGGGGCGGTGGATATAGTAGACGTATCCATCGAACACTTGCACCTTCTCGGGGTACTTGTACGTGAGCCGTGTGATGGCCCCCATGTCGCCGGTATGCGGATCGATGGTCTGCAACCAGCTCTGCCCGAAGCGTTCGTATTGCGCGTAGATCGTTCCGGTGCGGCGGTCCTGCAGCAACCTTCCCTTCCAGTCTCGGCCTTTCTTGTTCAGGTGGTGGCTGATCGGCGCCTCGCCTCTTTGCTTGAAGGCATGATCATACTTCCGCATGCGGCCTTGGCAATGATCGAAGACCAGCAAGGTGTCCTGCACAACGAACATGGGCGCATAAACCGGCTTGAACCAGATGTTCTTGTCGAACCCGGCCATGTAGCCCGCCACGGTCTCGGGGTCCGTGCGGAAGTCCCGCGCTAAGTCCATCGCGATCACCTTGTCGTGGCCACTGAGGTACTTGTATTCGCTGCGGAACAGTTGCATCATGAAGCTGTCCACCACACAGGCCACCACCGCTGTACTGTCCCACGCTGGTGCGAGCGCAACATGGTCCACGCGTGGGATCACATTGTCCTTGGCTGTGCCTAAGACCCAATCGGGAATAGAGTCGGTCCAAGGCAGAACGGCCTTGTCGAGGCGGTCCAGGGAAAAGGGCATCAGCGCAACTGACCCATCCTGCAACGCTGCACCATAGGCTTGTCCGGTGCCGCGCACGATCGGCATGTCGCGCAGGTCATGGTAGAGCCCCAGTACATCCTCTTGCAGCGCGGCGGTCGCCTTCTCGTTGTACAGCGTATCCAACAGCACCAGCCGCACATCGCGCAGGATCTCGATGCTCTGGTCCGCTTCAGCGCGAAGCATCCTTGGTTGTTGGTAGGCCAGCACCCACAGGCCATCGCCATTGATAAAGAGGTCGGCGGCATGGACATCCTTGCGTTCGAAGATCACCTCGGGCTTTGCGCGCTTGATCTCGGCGGGCTCCAGTTCGATGGTGCGTGACGCAATCCAGATGACCCAGCGGCCATCGGTAAGGCTCTTCTCACCCTTGAAGGCCAGTTGCTTGTTCCGGTAGGACACGTGCGTTACCTCCAGCCGGGTGCCCGCATTGCGGAGAGGAAGCGTGAAACGCCCTTCGGCATCCGTGATCACAAGCCCCCCCTCCCCGACCCAACCGAGCTGCGCGTCACTAACGGCATGTCCATCGGCGCTATCGAGCACAAGGCCCCGCACGGTGCCGCTCTGGGCGAAAAGGCCACCGACCAGCATCGTGGTGAACAGGAAACCGAGGAGAATACGCATCACCGAGTTCGTTCGTTCCTTCTTCAAGATACCCTCTGCGGCATGATCGCATAAGCGCGCTACAAGAATAGGTCCGACCAACACAAGGAAAGGCATGCGTACAGAACCGAACTCCCCCTACCACGCGCTTGGCATCGCACCGAACGCTGAACCACACGAGATCAAGCGCGCCTTCCGAAGGCTTGCGATGCGCCATCATCCGGACCACGATCCTTCACCGAACGCGGCGGAACAATTCCGCCAGGCCTACGCCGCATACACCGTGCTGATGGAACGCGAGCCTGTTGGTGCAGCGCCTCACGCGCCCCCCGACTTCAATACGGGTCCTACCCCAAATAGCGATCCGCGGCCCGTGCGTCGGGAACGCCCCCCCACCCGCACCGAGCGATCCATGTTCATTGGACTCCACCTAACGGGGTTGTGCTTCGGCCTCGCGCTGATCTTCAGTGTCTGCCTCAGTGTTGCCTTCGGCGAGCAAAGCGCGCCGCACTTGGTGTTCATGTTGCCAGGGCTCGTCGTGATCCCCGACAGCCTCTCGGGCTTGCGGCGCACATGAAGAAAGGCCGGTCGCCCGGCCTCTCTTTTGAATATTGATCTGCGTCAGCGGACAGGTACCATCCACCCAAAGGTGTCGGCGGCGCGTCCACGGCGGATGTCGTCGAGCTGCTGACCGATCTGGTTGGCGAAGGTGCGTTGCTCCAACGGGGGAAGCTCGTATTCCGCATCCTCGAAAGCGATGCTCTTGATGTGGGCGATGGTGGCGGCGGTACCGGCACCGAAGGCTTCCATCATCGTTCCGTTGCGAAGGGCGTTCACCACTTCCTCCACCGTCACCTGGCGCACTTCGATCTTCAGGTTCTCGCGCTTGGCCAGTTGGATGATGCTGTCGCGCGTTACACCGTGCAGGATCGTTCCGTCGGTATCAGGGGTGATAAGCGTGTCGCCGATGCGGAAGAACACGTTCATGGTACCGCTCTCCTCGATGTACTTGTGCTCCACGCCATCGGTCCACACCAGCTGGTGGTAACCCTTGTCGTGGGCCAACTTGGCAGGGAAGAGGCTTGCGGCGTAGTTGCCACCGCACTTCGCCTCACCCGTTCCACCGGGGAACGCACGGCTGTAGTGCGTCTCGATCTTCACCCGAACCGCTTCGGAGTAGTAGCCGCGAACGGGGCATGTGAAGATGATGAACTTGTAGGTCTCACTAGTGCGTACACCGATGAACTCATCTGCCGCGAACATGAACGGTCGGATGTAGAGCGCGCCTTCGGCATCGCCCGGGATCCAGCCGCGGTCCTTGTTCACCAGCGTCACCAACGCATCCAGGAACAGGTCCTCGGGAATGGCCGGCATGCACATGCGGTGCGCGCTGCGGTTCATCCGTGCGATGTTCGCCTGCGGGCGGAACAGGTTCACCTTGCCGTCGGCGCTCTTGTAGGCCTTGAGGCCTTCGAAGATGGTCTGCGAATAATGAAGCACCAGGCAGGCCGGGCTCATTTGCAGGTCCGTGAACTCCGTGATGCGTGGTTCGCGCCATTCACCGTCCACATGGTCCATCACGAACATGTGGTCGCTGAAGGTGCGACCGAACTTCACCTGGTCAAGGTCCGTCTCCGCTAACCGGGAACGCTTGGTGTCTTCGATCGCTATCTTTTGCCCGGTCGTGATCATCACGGGAGGTTGTGCTAGGTGGCAAATGTAACCATCGGTGCATCGTGCAAGTGGATGGACCTGACCTGAACTGAACTGCCAGCCCCTCTCAACGGATACCCCGTGCAGACCTCCGAACCCCGGGATATCCATGATGTGCTTCGCCAGACCTGGGGCTTCTCCTCGTTCCGGCCCGTGCAGACGAAGGTGATCGAACATGTGATGGCCGGCCGGGATACGCTTGCCCTGCTGCCCACCGGCGGTGGCAAGAGCCTCTGTTTTCAGGCCCCGGCGCTGGCCATGGGCCGCCTCTGCCTGGTCATTTCACCGTTGATCGCATTGATGAAGGACCAGGTGGAAACGCTTCGCGCACGCGGCGTGCGGGCCCGTGCGCTCACCTCCGAGCTCAGCCGTCCGGAGATCGATGTGATCCTTGATAACGCAGCGCTCGGCAAACTGGACTTCCTCTACGTTGCGCCCGAACGCCTCGGCTCCGACCTCTTCACCGCCCGTCTTCACCGGTTGCCTCTAGGCCTCATTGCGGTGGACGAGGCTCACTGCATCAGCCAATGGGGCTATGATTTCCGGCCAGCCTATCAGCGCATCGCCGAGGTACGGAAGGTGAAGCCCGAAGTGCCCGTGATCGCCCTTACGGCCTCCGCCACGCCCACTGTCGCGCAGGACATCATGGAAAAGCTCGCCTTCCGCGCGCCCAACATGATCCACGGCTCCTTCGCTCGGCCCGAGCTGGTGTTGTGGGTGGACCGCACCGAGGACCGCATGGGCCGACTGATCCGCATTGCCCAACGGGTGAACGGAACAGGCATCGTGTACATGCGTGAACGAAAGGCGACCGTGCGTATCGCCGAAACGCTGCAGCGCGAAGGCATTTCCGCCAAGGCCTACCACGCTGGACTGACCTATGAACAACGCGACGCCGTTCAGGCTTCCTGGATGAAAGGAGGAACACGGGTGGTAGTGGCCACCAACGCCTTCGGCATGGGCATCGATAAGCCCGATGTGCGTTTCGTGGTGCACCTGGAATCACCGCCGGACCTGGAGAGCTACTACCAGGAAGCGGGTCGCGCCGGGCGCGATGGACAGCGCTCGTTCGCCGTGCTGCTCACACAACCGCATGACCCGGAGCGCCTACGCGAGAAAGTGCTTCGCTCCTTCCCGGAGATCGAAGAGGTCAGGCGGGTCTACCAGTCCTTCTCGGACATGAACCGCATCGCCCTTGGATCAGGAGCCTTGGAACAATACCCGGTGGACCTGCGCGGCATCGCCACACGGACAGGACTTTCACCTGCCACGGTGTCCTATGCATTGAAGGCCTTGGAACTGGATGGAGCCCTCGTGCTGTCGGAAGGTGCGCGCTCCCCTTCGCGCGTGTTCATACAAGCGGACCACCACGCGGTGAACAGGCTGCGATCCACCAACGAGAAGCTAGGCCCAGTGCTCGAATGCCTGCTACGCCTGTACGGTGGCATGTTCGAAGAGGCCGCCATCATCGAGGAGGACCGCGTCGCGCAACAGCTGAAGTGGAGCACGAACATGGTGGTGGATGCCCTGCGGAACTTGCAGCAACAGGGGCTCATCATCTACCACGAACGCTCCGATGATCCTTCGGCCACCTTGCTCGTTCCCCGGCGTGATGCCCAACGTCTGATGCTGGAACGGAGCTCCCTCGATGCCCGCAAGGAACGGGCTGTGGCACGCGCTGAGGCGATGCTCACGTATACCAACGAGCCGCTGCGCTGCCGCACCCGCATCCTGCTCGACTATTTCGGCGAACCCTTGGCGACGGACTGTGGTCAATGCGATCGTTGCCGTGCGCGAGCTTCGAAGGCGGACCCGCCACCCGGTGTGCGCAATCCAGAGGAGGTCCGCCGCGACCGCTGGCAACAGGACGAGGACAATGCCTTGCAGCCATGAAGCAGCTGCCAAGGTCGTTCTATCTCGCAACTGATGTCGTGGACCTTGCGCGCGAGCTATTGGGTAAGGTGATCCTCACCGAGGTCGATGGGCTACGCACGTCCGCTATCATCACCGAGACAGAGGCTTACGCGGGGGAAACGGACAAGGCCTCACATGCCTTCGGGGGCCGCCGCACCGCACGCACTGAAGTGATGTACGCACAGGGTGGCACCGCCTACGTCTACCTCTGCTACGGCATCCACCACCTCTTCAATGTGGTCACCAATCAGCGCGATGTACCCCATGCGGTCCTTGTCCGTGCTGCCGCTCCGCTTGAAGGTATTTCCGTAATGCACGACCGTCTCGGCCGTGGACCAGGTCGGCTGCTGAAGGGCCCCGGTGTGGTGAGCAAGGCGCTGGGCATCCGCACCGCACTGAGCGGCTCCGACCTCATCAACGGCCCGATACGCATCCTGGATGCCGACAACAAGATCGATCTTCGCCACGTGAGATCCGGACCACGCATCGGTGTGGACTATGCCGGAGCCGACGCACTGCTACCCTACCGATCCCTGATCGACCCCGACCTGCTGAAATGAAGGACCGCATCGTGTTCATGGGCACACCCGAGTTCGCCTCGGCCTCGTTGCTCGCCTTGGTGAAGGGTGGCGTGGAGGTGGCCGCTGTGGTCACCGCACCGGACCGACCTGCGGGGCGTGGGCTCAAGCTCAAGACCTCTGCCGTGAAGGACCAAGCACTGGCCCTGGGCATCCCCGTGCTCCAACCGGAGAAGCTGCGCGACCCGGAGTTCCTCAGCGCACTGGATGCCACCGGTGCTTCCTTATACGTGGTCGTCGCCTTCCGCATGTTGCCTGAACTCGTATGGTCGCGCCCCAAGCACGGCACCATCAACCTGCACGCTTCCCTGTTACCGGACTATCGCGGTGCCGCGCCCATCAACTGGGCCGTGATCAACGGGGAACAACGCACTGGACTCACCACCTTCTTCATCCGCCAGCAGATCGATACGGGCGACATCATCGCGCAGGAGGAACTGTCCGTAGGGCCGGATGAAACGGCTGGCGAACTGCACGACCGCATGATGCATGCCGGTGGCGCACTGATCACCCGAACGGCATTGGACATCTTCAACGGAAAAGCAGCCCGACTTCCACAAGAACAGTCGACGCACGCATCGTTGCATGAAGCTCCGAAGTTGAACGCCGAGACCTGCCGCATCGATTGGGCCAGGGATGTGCAGCATGTGCATGACCACATCCGAGGGCTCTCTCCATTCCCCGGCGCATGGTCGCAGCTCATCATCGACGAGCTGCCACCACAGCACTTCAAGGTGTTGCGTTCACGCGTGGCCTACCGCTCGGCGGACGGTGGGCCAGGAACCGTGATCGCGCGCGATGGACAACTCTTGATCCGTTGCGCCAGTGGTGCCATCGAAGCGCTGGAGGTGCAACCTGAAGGCAAGCGTCGCATGGATGCATCGGCGTTCCTCCGGGGCTTCCATCGCCTGCCGGTGCTCAGGTTCACGTGAACTCCTCCGTACAGAGCAAGGTCTATTGAACGCGGAGCATCGGCATCCATGGGTTGATGTTACTAGAGGTCGTAGTGACGGAAGGAAGTCGATCCGAGCACGCAAAGCGTTGACCCAACACTTGTTGAACATTGGCCAAAGCAGTTTTCTGAAACCCTTGGTACGAGCGGGCCACAGGCGCACTTATCAACAAACACCCTGTTTTTTCAACATTTTCCGGGGTTCACGTCGGAAACCCTTGACAGACGTGGCCGCGCGGATACATTTGCTCCCGAGTTCACTAACCCTAAACAACTCAAAACCACTACGACCATGGGCATGAATAAAGCCGAACTGATCGAAAGCATCGCCGCTGAGGCGAAGATCTCCAAGGCCGACGCCAAGCGCGCGCTCGACGCCTTCGTTAACAACACCACCAAGGCCCTGAAGAAAGGTGACCGCGTGGCCCTCGTTGGCTTCGGTACCTTCAGCATCACCAAGCGTGCTGCTCGCAAAGGCCGTAACCCACAGACCGGCAAAGAGATCAAGATCGCTGCCAAGAAAGTGGTGAAGTTCAAAGCCGGTGCCGACCTCTCCGCCAAGGTGAAGTAAGCATCGTTCGCAAGAACATTTGAAGGTCCCTCGGAAGAGGGACCTTCTCATTTTCCCCCTACCCTTGTGCCGATGACCGATCAACAGCTTTACGATCAGCTCGCGCTCTACGTCTCCGACAACAAGCGCGCCCTCTTCGACCGCATCGCCCCCATGCGCACGCGGCACGTGACAACCGTGCTGGAGGATATCTACCAACCACACAACGCGAGCGCCGTGGTGCGCACCTGCGATCTGCTCGGTATCCAGGACCTCCACATCATCGAGAACCGGAACAAGTACACGGTGAACCCCGACGTCACCCTCGGCTCGTCGAAGTGGGTCGACATGCACCGCTATCGTTCGCACACGGAGAACACGCTGGAGTGCGTGCAACGGTTGAAGCGCGATGGCTATCGCATCGTTGTGACCACACCGCATGCGGAGAACGTCACACCCGCGACCATCGACCTCAAGGGTCCCATGGCCTTCTGTTTCGGTACCGAGCTCACCGGCGCAAGCGATGTGTTGATGGCCCATGCCGATGAGCACCTGCGGATACCGATGCACGGGTTCACCGAGAGCTACAACATCTCCGTTTCAGCGGCCATCGTGTTGTACACCGTGATGGAACGTCTGCGGGCAAGCGAAGTGGATTGGCGCTTGAGCCCGACCGATCTGCTCACGTTGAAGTTGCAGTGGGCGCGTAAAGTTGTGCACAGTGCACAGCACTTGGAAGCACGTTTCCGGCTCGATGCCGGTGAAGGTGATGCGAGCAAGATGTCGTGATCATCGGTGCATGATCGTGCATCATTGATGGTGGAAGAGGATCATCAATGTCATCTGCACGAACACACTGAACACCTTGAAGGCAGCGCATATCAGCATATCGGCTTCATCGCTCCTGCGGAAGCGGAACACGATGATCTCACATCACCCGGTGCACGCACACCTGAGATGATGCGAACGCGCTTCGTGTGAACAGGCATGAGGAACCAACACGATGACGTTGAGAAGTGAAACACGCACGCGTGTTCGATCGTATGAAGCACCAGATACTTTTGATGCAAACCCTTAACACTCCTGACAATGGGAAAAGGTGATAAGAAGACGAAGAAAGGCAAGCGTACGATCGGCAGCCGCGGCAAAGCCCGTCCAGCCAAGCGTACGGTAGCCGCTGCGAAGAAGGCAGCAGCTAAGAAAGCCGCTCCGAAGAAAGCCGCAGCCAAGACGACCGCCAAGAAAGCGGCTCCGAAGAAAGCAGCTGCCAAGACGGCCGCCAAGAAGGCTGCTCCAAAGAAGAAGTAAGCACACGCTACAGAAGCAAAGAGCCCCGACGATGTCGGGGCTCTTCTGCGTTCAGACCATCTTGATCAAGGCTGCAAGCGCACGCGGCCCCAGGCACCATCGCTGAAGTGTTCGAACGCGATGCGGTCATGCAGGCGGCTGGGGCGCCCCTGCCAGAACTCGATGCGCACCGGTCGCACACGGATGCCGCCCCAATGCATCGGGCGGGGAATGTCCTGATCCTTCAGTCGATCCCTCCAACGTTCGAAGCGCTGATCGATCTGCGCACGATCTTCCACTACGCGGCTTTGATCACTGCTCCACGCTCCTATGCGGCTCTCCAACGGACGGCTGTGGAAGTACTCCTCGCTCTCCGCTTCGCTCACGTGTTCCGCCCGTCCTTCGATCCGGACCTGGCGCTCATGCTGCGGCCAGAAAAAGGTGAGCGCCGCACGTGGATCACGCTCCAGGTCCAGTGCCTTGCGACTGTTGTAGTTGGTGAAGAACACGAAGCCCTCCCGATCGAACGAGCGCAACAGCACGATCCGGCAACTGATGCTGTACGAACCGGCCGTGGCCAACGACATGGCATTGTGCTCGGGCAAGCCCTCTTCTTCCGCAGCCTTCAGCCAACGACCGAACAAGGCGTACGGATCCTGACCGGCCTCGTCCTCAAGCAGGGTCGCTTTCGAGTAGTCGATGCGATGATGCGTCTTGTGCTGGTCGTCCATGGCGTGGCGGGTTCGGCGCCGAAGATACCCGTCACCCCTTGCATATCATGCGTCACATGTTCTTGTTCGGATGCTCATCCGCGTCCTACCTTTTCCCGGAACTCACGCACACATGCCAGGCAGCTTCCTCGACCTTGACCCGGAGAACGGCCACCCGCCCGCCCCCGGTCGCCTGCTTGTGAGCGAGCCCTACCTCCCCGACCCGTACTTCCGGCGCACCGTGGTGCTTCTTTGCGAGCACAACGCGGAAGGCTCCTTCGGCTTCGTGCTGAACCGCTTCATCGACATGGCCATCGGTGATCTGATGGACGACATGCCGCCGAGCAAGTCACGGATCAGCATCGGCGGTCCGGTGCAAAGCAGCAACCTCTATTACCTGCACACGCTGGGCAAGCACATCGAAGGCAGCGTGGCGGTGCTCGACGACATTCAGATGGGCGGCGATTTCGACCAGCTGCGCGCCGTGCTCACCGCCGACCCGAAGCTCGCGAAACATGTGCGCTTCTTCGTCGGCTACAGCGGATGGAGCGAAGGACAACTGGAGAAGGAACTCGGCCAACGGTCGTGGTTGGTGCATCCGGCGGACAAGCGGCGCGTGATGAACACCTCACTGAAAGATCTGTGGGGAGACACCTTGCGCGGCATGGGCAAGGCTTTCGCTCCGCTCGCGAACTTCCCCGACGACCCATCGCAGAACTGATCGATCAGGAACGCGTGAGCACCTTGTTCACCAGCATGGTAACGAGGGAACCAGCGAGGCGGTGAGTGTACCGCTTCGTGCGGTAACTGCCGACCCACTGCAGGCCACGGCTCGCGTTGGTAAAGAAGAGCTCATCAGCGGCGAGCAAGTTCTGCGGATTCAGGGAGCACTCGTACACCTTGATACCGTTCTCGATCGCCAGGTTGATGATCTGCATGCGCATGATCCCCCCCAGGCATCCATCGGCAAGGCTTGGCGTGTAGAGCACACCGTTGCTTACGATGAACAGGTTGCCGCCGCTGCTCTCGATGATGTTGCCCCGGTCGTTCTGCAACAGACAGTCATCCAGCCCACGCTCCATGCACCAGAGGTTGGCCATCACGTAGAGCTGGCAACCCAAGGTCTTGTGCACCGCCAACATGTTCACGGCCTTGCGCATCTCCGGATAGATGTCCACCATGAGGCCATGCTCGTTCAAGGTGTAGACCTCGTTCGGTATGGCGTTCAGCTCGATCGTGAAACCGCCGGTGTGATGTTGCGGCCGGTAGTAGCCGGGGCTGTCGCGGAAGATGGTGAGGCGCGCACGCGCGTTCGGCATGCCACAGCGCGCCACCAGTTGCAACAGGTAACGCTCCAACGAGCTCCGGTCCAGACCGCGCGGTTGTTGGATGCGCAGCACCTTCAAGCCTTCCATGAGCCGTGCCCAATGCGCATCCAGGAAACTCGGTGAGCCCTTGACGATGCGGATGGTCTCGAAGATGCCATCCCCGTAGTGGAAGGCCCGATTGTCCAAGGTGATGACCGGCTTGTCGCCCTCCATCAGCTCCCCGTTCACGATCACGAAAGGCGTCATGCCAAGATCTCGTTTTGGTCCACCACATCCTTCAACAACACATTGGAGGCGACAAGGATGGGTCGCACCCCGGCGGCAACGGCCGCTTGCGCATCGCGTTCCCGATCACCGATGAACACCGACGCGGCCGGATCGATGCCGAAGCGGGCAATCGCCTTCTCCAGCAACAACGACCCAGGCTTCCTGCACAGGCAGCGACCGTTGGTGGGATGATGCGGGCAGTAGTACACGGCGTCCAATACCACGCCTTTCTCGGCGAGGCGATCGTGAAGATAGGCGTGCAGCACTTCCACCTCTGCGTGGCCATACAGCCCCAGGCCGATACCGCTCTGGTTGCTCGCCACGATCAGCAGCCAACCGGCCTTCTGCAAGGCAGCCAAGGTCTCCGGCACACTTTCCAGCACCTCGAAGTCCTCCAGCCGCCAGGTGTGCTCGCCCCGTTCACGGTTCAGCACCCCGTCGCGGTCCAGAAATATGGCCTTGCGCTTCGCTCCCATCACCGCACACCGATCTGGTCCAACAAGCGAAGCCATACCGAAGGGTCCAGTACTGTAATGAAGGCCAGCCCGAACAACGCGCCGTAGAAGTGGGCGTCGTGCGCGACGTTATCCTGCCCCCGCTTGTCCTGATAGTACTCGTAGGCGAGGTAGAGCAGCCCGAAGATCCAGGCCGGGATGCCCATGAAGGGGAGGAAGATGATGCTGACGCCGGCGGTGGGGAACAGCAGGATGTAGGCGAACAACACCGCGCTCACCGCACCCGACGCACCGACGGCCCGGTAACCGGGATCGTACATGTGCCGCTTGTAGGATGGCAAGGCCGCGAAGGCAGCGCCACCCAGGTAGAGCAACAGAAAGGGCAGCTTGCTGGAAGTGCCCAGCAGCGCAGGGAAGCTGTGCTCAAGCGTGCTGCCGAAGGAAAAGAGCACGAACATGTTCACGAACAAGTGCGGAAGGTGCGCGTGCAGAAAGGCGTGGGTCAGGAAGCGGAACCAGTCCTTGCGCGCGTGGATCGTGTAGGGCTCGAAGACCAACTGCTGGAAAACACGCTGGTCGTTCAAACCCAACAGGCTGATGACCACGGTGAACGCGATGATGGCAAGTGTCATTCGGGCAGGCCGGTGTTCCGGTTGGTGCCTAAGATAGATGCGGTCTAGTACGTATGGTCCCGCAGGATGCGCCAGCCAGCAGGTCCCCGTTCCCAGAACAGGGAGAAACCGCCACCCAAGGTATCCTGCGCACGCACGAGGGACCAACGCCCTGTACACCAGGCATGATCGTCGCCAGCAGGCAGCACCTCCAGCCGATCGAAGGTCAGATCGCCCATGGCCGACTTGTCGGGGTAGCTCTTGAGGTAGTTGGCCGTGACCTGCGCCCGCCCACAGGTGCTGCCTTTCGGACTGATGAAGCAGACGCTATCGGAATAGCCGTTCATGAAGGCCTTGATGTCCCCCGCATCCCAATCGCGCTCCTGCTGGGCCATGACCGCTCGGATGGCTTGGTCTTCAGCTTGGAACGAACGGTTCCCGCAACTAATGAGAATGAGTTGGGATAGGATTGTCAGGAGAATGGGCTTCATGTCGTAAAGATGGCTACGCTACCCTCGTGCAGGGTGTCTTCACCCGTAGGCGTTGGCTGGGGAAGTAGATGAAGCTGGACCCTGAGCTAGGGTGCTCTCGGTGCGCATGGCCCCTAGCCGGTGGTGGGTTCGCTTGCGTGGAGACAGTGCTCAAGGATCCGATGCCCTTACAAGGAGAAACCCCCTGTTCTCAGGGGGTTTCACAAGTACCAAGTAGCGCGGGGGAGACTTGAACTCCCGACCTCAGGATTATGAATCATGCGCTCTAACCAGCTGAGCTACCGCGCCATACGCCCTCCTATCTGAATGCCGAACGGAGGGAAATGGGCGGCAAATATAGTCCCCTGAACGTTCCGCGTGGCGTTCCATGCAACTTGCAAGGGAAGCTCTTTTCCCTACCTTTCCCCGGGTGGTGTACACCCGTACTCGTACCGATGGCGAAGAAGAAGGAAGCTCCCAAGAAGAAGGCCAAAGCGGCCGTCAAACCGAAGTCCGTGGTGAAAAAGGCAACCCCGAAAGGCGGTGCCAAAGCCAGCACTTCCCGACCCGCACCCAAAGCCAAGGGCAAGCCCAAGGCCGCGCCGGCCAAAGCCGTTAAAGGCAAGTCGAAGCCCGCACCCGCAAAGAAGGTCGCCAAGCCGGTGGTGAAGTCGAAGCCCGTGAAAAAGGCTCTGGTGAAGAAGGCCCCTGTGGCCAAGAAGGCCGCTCCGAAGGGCAAACCCGTTGTCGCCAAGAAAGCCGCTCCCCCCGCCAAGAAGGCTGTGGTAGCGGTGAAGAAAGCGGTCCCGGCCAAGAAGGCTGCTCCGCCCCCGGCACCGAAGAAAGTGGCTCCCGTGAAGGCGAAGCCTGCTCCGCCCGCCCCCAAGGCGCCCGCACCGAAGCCCGCCCCAGCTCCCGCGAAACCAGTGGCCAAGGAGGTCGCACCGGCCCTCAAGGTCGAGGCACCGAAGCCGGTGGCCGTGAAGCCCGTCCCGCCAGCCGCACCCGCCAAGGGCAAGGCCAGCAAGCCGAAGGAACCGATCCAGGCCGTGATGACGGGGGTCGACCCCCTGAGCGGTCCCTCGCGCCTGACCAAGCGCGCCACCAAGGAGCGTTTCGTGATCGAGCATTACATGCGCACCTCGATCAATGCGCTGTACGATATGATCAGCACCCCGAGCGGGTTCAGTGAGTGGTTCTGTGATGATGTGAACGTGCGCGGCGACGAGTTCTCCTTCGTCTGGGGAACGGATGTGCAACAGGCCGTGTGCATCGGTCGCAAGCAGGCCGAGCTCATGCGCTTCCATTGGGAAGAGGATGATGATGCAGGCGCCTTCTTCGAGCTGCGCATTCGCGTGGACCCCATGACCAATGACGTGGCCTTGGTGGTCACCGACCATGCATGGCCCCAGGACCTGCCCGAGGCCCGTGCCTTGTGGGACTCCCAAGTGGCCAACCTGGCACGTGTGTTGGGGGCTTAATGCCCGCTCGACGGTCGTCGGCATATTCAGATGAAGCGATTGCATCGCATGATCATCGGGGCGTATTGGGGCCCCTTCGTGATCACCTTCCTCATTGTGCTTTTCATCTTCTCCATGCAATGGCTATGGAAGTGGGTGGATGAGTTCATGGGCAAGGGCCTGCCGTGGGATGTCCTCATCGAACTGATCATCTACGCCACCTGCGGCTTCATTCCACTGGTGCTGCCGCTGGCCGTGCTCCTCTCGTCCATCATGACCATGGGTGGCCTGGGCGAACATTCCGAGCTCACGCCCATGCGCAGTGCCGGACTGGGTCTGGGCAAGATCATTCGCCCACTGGTCGTTTTCACCCTGCTGATCGCGGGCTTCTCCTTCTTTTTCAGCAACAACTTGCTGCCGGTGATCAACCTGAAGAGCCAGAGCCTGCTGTGGGATGTGACCAAGAAGAAGCCCGCCATCACGCTCAAGGCAGGGGTCTTCTTCAATGGCATCGACGGCTTCAGCATGCGGGTCGGTGAGAAGAACGAAACCGATGGTACGCTCCGTGACGTGCTGATCTATGACCATCGGGAGGCATTCCAAGCCAACCGCACCGTGGTGCGCGCCAAGCGGGGGAACATGCAACGCAGCCTGGATGGTCAGTACATGTTGCTGACGCTGGAGGATGGCGTGTTCTACGACGAACGCGACCGGATGCCCGGCATTCAAGGAGGTTCGGAGCCTTTGGTGCGCGGGTCCTTCAAGCAGGAGCTGTTCCGCCTGGACCTGAGCGGCCTGGGCCTTCAACGCACCGACGAGGACCTCTTCAAGGACCATTACAAGATGCTCACCTTGGGGCAGCTCGACCATACCGAGGACAGCCTCCAGGCCAAGGTCAACGAGCGGAAGGCCACCCAGGAACATTACCTGCGCAACGCGCTTTGGGTGACGCGCGACTCTGTGAAGACCCCGACACTTGGAACCACAGCGGCAGCGTCTCCCCCCCTTTCCGGTGTGAGCGGCCGTGGCACCTACGAGATGGCCCAGACCATGCTGCGCTCCAACCTCGAGTTCGTGGAACGGTCGCTACAGGAGCGCAACGACCGTACGCGCATGATCGCCAAGTTCCGGATCGAATGGCACCGCAAGCTCATGTTGGCCTTCGCCTGTGTGGTGTTCTTCCTGATCGGTGCGCCGCTGGGTGCCATCATCCGCAAGGGGGGTATGGGGCTGCCCACGGTGTTCGCCATCATCTTCTTCCTGATCTTCCATGTGATCAGCTTCAGCACCGAGAAACTCGTGGTGGCCGGGGAGATCGGTGCGTGGCCCGGTATGTGGATCAGCACCTTCGTACTACTGCCGGTCGGGCTCTGGTTGCTGTGGACCGCAGCAACGGACAGCCCGCTCTTGGACCGCGATGCGTATTATCGCGGCTGGTCCAGGCTGCGTCGCCTGTTCATCCGGAATGCGCATCCTCCAACTGTGCAATAAGCCACCCTTCCCTCCGATCGACGGGGGTAGCAAGGCCATGCACAACCTGACCCGGGGCCTGCTGAACGCTGGCCATGAGGTGAAGGTGATCTGCATCAGCACGCCCAAGCATCCCCTGATCGTGGACCAGGTGCCTCCCGACATGCTGGAGCGCACGCGCATCGAGGGGGTCTTCGTGGACACCTCCATCAATGTGGTGGACGCCTTCACCGACCTGCTGACCTCGGACAACTACAACATCAGCCGCTTCTTCTCTCCGGACCTCGACATCCGTCTGATACGCTTGCTGTCGAAGGAACACTTCGACATCGTTCAGCTGGAGAGCCTGTTCATGACGCCTTACATACCGAACATCCGGCGGTACAGCAAGGCGCGCATCGTGCTTCGATCGCACAACCTGGAGCATGTGCTGCAGGAGCGCATCGCCACCGGTGAACGGCATTTTCTGAAGAAGCCCTACCGGATGTTCCTGGCCAAGCAGCTGAAGGATTACGAGCTGGCCGTACTTGATCGGGTGGACGGAGTGGCTGCGATAACCCCTGCCGACGCCGAGCACTACAAGGCCCACGGCACCCGCACCCCGATCCATACCATTCCCTTCGGTGTGGACCCGGCGGAATATGAAGAGCCGATGCCCGATGGTGCCCCTACCTTCTTCCACCTTGGTAGCATGGACTGGCTGCCCAACGAGGAAGGTGTGCGCTGGCTGGTGAGCGAGGTGTGGCCGAAGGTGCTGGCGAAGCACCCTGAGGCCCGCATGAACTTGGCAGGTAACAAGATGCCCGCGGGCCTGATGGCCCTGAACATCCCTGGGCTCAACGTGCAAGGCCGCGTGAAGAGCGCCAACGAGTTCATGGCGCGCAACCACGCCATGGTGGTGCCGCTGTTCAGCGCCGGTGGCATGCGGGTGAAGATCGTGGAAGGCATGGCCATGGGCCGCTGTGTGATCAGCACCACCATGGGCGCCGAAGGCATCGACCACACCGACGGCACGGACATCCTGTTGGCGGATACGGCGGAAGCCTTCGCGCAGCGCATGTGCGAACTGCTGGACCATCCGGAAAGGGCCGCCATCATCGGCAAGAACGCCAGGGCCTTGATCGAACGCAGTTACTCCGATGAGCCCATCGTGCGCGAGCTCATCGCCTTCTACAGCACCCTGCTCGCTCCATGAGGTTGCTGGTGGTCCTTTCGCGTGTGCCCTATCCATTGGAAAAAGGGGACAAGCTGCGCGCCTACCACCTTGTCTCGCGGCTGGCTGAGCGGCACGAGGTCTTCCTGTTCTGCCTCAGCGATCAGCCCATCGACCCCGAGCATGTGAAGCACCTGCAAGGCATCTGCCAGCACATCGAGGTGGTGCACCTGCCCCGTTGGCGCATCGTGCTGCGCCTGATCACTGCTGCCTTTTCCCGGCTTCCCTTCCAAGTCGCGTATTTCCACCAGCGCCACGCGCACCGCCGCTTCAATGAGGTGATCGCCACGTTCAAGCCCGAGCACGTGATCTGCCAGCTGGTGCGCACCACGGAATACGTTCGGCACCATTATGAACTGCCGAAGACGCTGGACTACATGGATACCCTGAGCAAGGGCATGGAGCGACGCACCGAAACGGCACCGTTCTACCTGAGACCCCTGCTCCGCACCGAAACACACCGGCTGATCGCCTACGAGAACCTGATGTTCGACCTGTTCGACAACAACATCATCATCTCGGCCCAGGACCGCGACTTCCTCTACCACCCGGACCGCGACCACGTGGCGGTGATCCCCAACGGCGTGGACCTCTCCTACTTCAGCCCACGCGAGGGGGAACGCCACCACGACCTCCTGTTCACCGGCAACATGAACTACCCGCCGAACATCGACAGTGTGCTCTTCCTGGCCCGTCGGGTGCTGCCGTTGGTGCGCCGCGAGCGCCCTGGCACAAGCTTGCTGATCAGCGGCGTGGACCCGAGCCCGCAGGTGAAGGAATTGGCGCGGCTCGACCCCCTGATCAGCGTGAGCGGCTGGGTGAAGGACATCCGCGATTCCTACGCCAACGCCAAGATCTTCTGTGCACCCATGCAGATCGGCACCGGGCTGCAGAACAAGTTGCTGGAAGCCATGGCCATGCGCATCCCATGCATCACCTCTTCCTTGGCCAACAACGCCGTGGGAGCCCCCGCCGGCGAGGCCATCCTGATCGGCAACGAACCGGAGGAATACGCCGCGCACATCCTGCGCCTTCTGTCCGATCCGGGTGAACGCGACCGCATCGCCGCGAACGGCAACCGCTTCGTGCGCTCCCACTTCGACTGGGACCAGGCCGCAAGCCGCTTGGAAACGTTGGTGACCGCCACTACACCGGTCCGCCCTCGGTAAGGGCCCTGGCGGGTTACCTTTGCACGCGTTCCACAAGGAACGTCAGGCATGAGCGACAAGATCCCGTTCGACAGCATTGAGGCGGCCATTCAGGACATCCGCGAAGGCAAGGTGGTGATCGTGGTGGACGATGAGGACCGCGAGAACGAGGGCGACTTCCTCACGGCGGCACGCAACGCCACCCCGGAGGTCATCAACTTCATGGCCAAGCACGGCCGCGGCCTCATCTGCGCGCCCCTCACCGAACAGCGCTGCGAAGAGCTCGGGCTCGACCTGATGGTGCAGGACAATACCGCCCTCCATCACACCCCCTTCACCGTGAGCGTGGACGTGAAGGGGCGTGGTACCAGTACCGGCATCAGTGCCTCTGACCGCAGTGCCACCGTACTTGCCTTGGATCGACCCGGAGGCCAAGGCCGATGACCTCGCCCGCCCCGGCCACATCTTCCCGCTGAAGGCCCGCAACGGTGGTGTGCTACGCCGCACCGGCCACACCGAGGCCGCGGTCGACCTCTCACGTCTCGCCGGGTTCGAGCCTGCAGGTGTGATCGTGGAGATCATGAACGACGATGGCACCATGGCCCGGCTGCCGGAACTGCAGCTGATCGCGAAGCAGTTCGACCTGAAACTGATCAGCATCGCCGACCTGGTGGCCTACCGCATGCGCACCGAGCGGCTTGTGGAGCGATTGGTGGACGTGGAGCTTCCAACGGAGCACGGGGCCTTCCAGCTCATCGCCTTCCGCCAAGCGAACACGGGTGAAGAACACCTCGCGCTGGTGAAAGGCACGTGGGAGCCCAACGAGCCAGTGCTCGTTCGTGTGCACAGCAGCTGTGTGACCGGTGACATCTTCGGCAGCCAACGCTGCGACTGCGGCCCACAGTTGCATGCCGCCATGGAGCTGATCGAGAAGGAAGGACGCGGCGTCGTGGTCTACATGCAGCAGGAAGGCCGAGGCATCGGGCTCGTCAACAAGCTCCGCGCTTACAAGCTGCAACAGGAAGGCGCCGATACCGTCGAGGCCAACCTGATGCTCGGCTTCGATATGGACAGCCGTGACTATGGCGTTGGCGCACAGATCCTGCACGACCTCGGTGTCCGCAAGATGCGGCTGCTCACCAACAACCCACGCAAGCGTACCGGACTGGTCGGCTACGGCCTGGAGATCGTGGACAATGTGCCGATCGAGATCACTGCCAACGTGCACAACCAGCGCTACCTGCTGACCAAGAAGTTGAAGCTGGGCCACCACCTCCGACTGGGCGGCGAGATCTAAGGTGTCGTTACGGGTGCTTCCTGGCTTACCGGTTCCTTTGGAGCCTTGGGCCTGAACTTGGCCGTGAGCTTCTTCCAGAACTCACCCATGGTATTGAACTCTTCGCGGTAGCCGATGCCCACACCTTGTGTGGTGGCGGCCTGGTCCGCTTGGTTCAGGTTGCGATCGTTGCTTTGACTGAACGCCTTCAAGCGCAACTTGCCGTCGTTCGTGAGCATGTAGTCGGCGGCGAAGTCACCGACCAACGCGCTCTGGTTCGTGGTGGATGAGGGTGTCTGGTAGCCCAGGTTGGTGCTCACCTGCAGGCGTTCGTTGAACAGCTGGGTGCTCACGGCCACCTCCAATTCGTCCGTGGTGATGTTGTTGCCCGGTCGGTAGTTCACGCCCAGATCGAAGTCCTTGCTCAGCCGGTTGAGCCAGTTGCTGACCTGGTTGCTGAGGAGCTCGCTACCGGTGGTGCTGGCGAAGTTGCCGTTGCCGGATTGTGGCGAGCTGATGGTGCTTGGCGCCGTGAACTTGTTCATGACGATGAGCGAGAACACCTGCTTGGCGCGTTCATCGCGATCGCTCAGTACACTGTTCACCTGTGTACGAACACCCTCATCCACGCTGGGCAGGCGCACGTCGTAGGAGATGTCGGGGTTCATCAGCTTGTCCTTCAACTGCATCACCACTTCCACGGGCACACGCTTCTTGTAAGCCTCGTTCTTCTCCAGCATGATGTCGTACAAGGGCGTGCGCAACTTGTAGATCGCGTTCAAGCTCAACTGGGCATCGAATGGATCCCCGAACCAGGTGATGTGCCCTCCGGGATCCACACTGAAGCGCTTGTTCACGAGGTTCCGTAGCGTGAACAGGTAGTCCCCGGCCAGCACTTCCACCTCCCCCTTCATGCTGAACTCGCCGGTGGGCGTTACCGTCATTTCGATGTTGCCCCGTCCGCGACCGCTCAGAACGTCACCCACCGTGGGGTCGAAGATCAATTCGAACTGCGCATCGGGCGTCACCTGGATATCCATGTCCAGGCGGATGCCGGAGAGATCAACAGTGTCCTGGCCTTGATGCGCTGCGAGCCCACCGTTGAGGAAGCGCACGAAGCTGATGCTGCCCACCTCCATGCTTCCGCCCAGGGGGAAGTGGATGTAGGTGCCCGGTTCGGAACGCGCATCCACCGTCAGCTCGAGGTTGTTCGCGAAACCGCTCACTTGCAGACCGCCCGTGGCGTAGGCCTTGCCGTAGTACAGTTCGTTCTGGCTCACAGTAGTGTTGAGCACCAACAGACGTTCCATGTCCACCGTTACATCGAAGTTCCAGTCCTTGAAGGCGTGGTGAACGATGGTGCCGATGGCCGTGGCCTCATGTCCTTCCTGGTCATGGAGCTTCACGAAGTCGAGGGCGAACATGGTGGGCCGGATCTCCACCCGGTGCGTGAAGCTGTAGCTGGTGTTGAGGTAGTCGATCCGCAGACCAGCGTTCTCCAGCAATGTTGAACCATTGAACAGCGGATCGCCGAGCTTGCCAGTGATCGCGATATCACCGGTCACCTTGCCCTGGATGTCGCTCATGCCTTCAGGCAGGTAGGGCTCGATGAAGGCGAGGTCGAAGCGATCGAACAGGAGACGGGCATCCAGTTCCTCCTCCGCACCGGGCGAGAAGGTGCCTTCGAAATCGAGCGCCTTCAAAGTGTCGCGCTGCAGCTGCCCGGCCAGTTCGATGAAGCGCTGCTTCTCGTTCCACGAGGCGGACACGCGGATGTCGCCCAAGCGTTCGTCGTCGATCGTTAAGCTATCTGCGCAGAGGTAGCTCAGCAACACCGGGGCGCCGTAGACATCGAAGACACGGCCTTCCCCGTTGAGGATACCGTGAAGCTGGGGCCCCTTGTAGAACGGCATCACGTTCTCCAGCAACACATCGGACACCGCGAAGTCCAGCGCTTGTGCCGGATCACGACTGATCACACCGTCCAACAGCACCCGCTGCCCTTCGTTCTCGAGCTGTAGGCTGTCCACCACAACGGTGCTGCTGTCGATGGTGAAGTGCGCTGTACCGCTGCTCTGCCACAAGCCCCTTCCGAAGAAGAGCTTCGACGGCAGGAGGTCGAACTCGTAGGACCGCAGACCCATGACCTGCCCGACGACCGCGAGGTCGCCTTCGGTGCCGTTGGAGGATCCGGACCACCCCGCGCGCAGTTCCACTTCGTCCTGGTAGGCCTTACCGGTGAGCTCGATACCGCTGAGGAAGGTGCTGTCGCTGAGCGTCTGGCGCGCGCTCTTGAAGCTGAAGGCAAGCACATCGAGCGTCTTATCGAGGATGATGTGCACGCTGTCGCCGCTGAACGCACCGTAGCTGATGAAGGGCACATCGGCATCGACGCTCATATCGAATACGCGGCTATCGAAGTAACCGTTCACCTTGGTCCCCGCGCTCACCACCAGCCCGGGCACGAAACGGTTCAGCAACCCTTGAGCCCGTTTCACCTCGAGGTTGAATGTGAAGTGCTGATCTTCCTGCTTGTACACCACTTCGTCCTGCAAAGAGGGGAACACACTGTAGGCCACGCTCAGGAAAGCGTCGGGCAGGCGGGTTGGGAAGAAGGGACCGACGACCTTGGCATCGACAACTGTGCTTTCCAGTTCCAAGACGGGCTGTCCATCCCTGCGGTCACTGCGCACCCGCAGGTCGCCGATATCGAACTCATCCGGACCGTCGCAATAGGTCAGTTCCTCCACCACCAGTTCGCCCTTGAGGCTGTCCGGTGCCAGTTCGCCTTGCGCTTTGATGCGTGCACTGATGCTATTGTATCCTTCGCCCGGCATCAGGCCCAACTTCCGCAGGTCGGCGTGCTGTACGTTGGCCTCGAAGTCCACCTTGGGCCATTTGCCGCGCAGGTCCGCCAGACCATCGAAGTCCAGGAAGAGGTCCGGATCCCGTGCCTGCAGTACGCCATTGAAGAGATCGCGTTCCAACCTGCCGTTCACCACGATGTTGGTGATGGCGTTGTTGTTGAAGGTGAACATCGGCACATCCCCTTCCAGATCGGCCTTCATGGTGGCCATCGAACGACCGGTCGCTTTCACGCGCACATCACAGGCCAGCGGACCCAGGGTGGAAGTCCCCGTAACGCGCGCCAGGTCGAAACCTTCGGAGGCCACGCGGCCACGGAAGTTGAAGAACTGCGTGACCGTGTCGCGGTCGAAGGTCATGTCCGTGCGAACAACACCCGCAGCCGTGCGAGCGCGACCGAAGGCGGTGAACGAGTTGAGGAAGCCGGTGAAGTTTCCCGAGAAGCCCAGGTCGCCCAAGCGGTGCACTTCCTCCGGCATGCTGAGGTGCTCCTTTGACGTGAAGGGTGGTATGGGGATGGAGCTCAGATCGTTGGCATCCGTGCGCAGCTCGTCCACATCCACCACCATGAAGGTGTTCTGGATGTCAGGCAGGCCGCTCAGCTCCGCGTTCCCGCGGAACACCGAACGCTCGCCGAAACCGATCTCCACCTTGCGTCCTTTCAGCTCGGAAACGGTGCCGCGGAACCGGCCTTTCAAGCGGATCGGCAGGTCGACGCCATGCAGCTCCGTGGCGAACAAGGCCACATCCGCGAACTGGAGCGTGGAGCTATCGAGGTCCAGGCGCATGTACACCCGCTGAGTGAAATCATCGTAGTCCGACCACGACTCCGTGCGCAAGGCCAGTTCACCGTGCAGGTCGCTGCGAGGCGTGCGCAGGCGCATGTGATCGATGCGAATGCCCCGGGGGCTTACCACCGTGGTGCCGCTCAGCTCGCGCAGGTCCAGGCCGCTGCGGTCCTGTAAGGACACCTGCTCCAACACCGTGACGATGGAATCGCCCGAGACGGTGAGCCCTGTGCCACGAAGATCAGCGTGGGTCACATCCACATGCTCGAAGTCTACACCCGTTGGCTGTGGGGCCACGTTCGTGTTGTGGAAGCTGAAGTGCAGATCGTCGATCAGGAAGCTCTTGCACGAGACGTTCCAGCCAACTCCACTGGTGGTCGTATCGTCACTGGCCAGCTTGTTCAGCAGTTGCGTGAGGTTGCTCGTGGAGTCACCGAGCGACTTGTGCAGGTCGAAGCGCACCGAACGAAGCTCCACCGAACGGGCCTCGATCAGGCGTGCGCGAGGGCGGAAGCGCAATCCCGCGATCCGCAGGTCATCCGCGGTCAGCAGGGTATCGCCGTTCAGGTCGGCAACGAACACGCCCCGGAGCCGATTCGGCCCGAAAGGCCGCAGTTCCACCCGTTCAATGTGCACGGTGATGCCCAGTTCCTTGGACACGCGATCGCTCATTTCCTGCGCCAGCCAGGTCTGCACGGTCGGGTACAGCAGCATGGCCAGCAGCACGAGCAACAGGAAGATCAGCAAGGCCAGGGTCCAGAACGACCAGCGCAACAGGCGCCCCAATGCTCGGGATATGGCTTCGGCCTTGGACAGGTGGACGTAGTTTTGGCGCTCCTTCGCAAGGATCACGCCGAGAGCGTCAAAAATAGCCCCCCGCTTGGCCCAGTCCCCCCCTGTCATCATTCTAGGCATTGAAAGCTCCTGCGACGAGACAGCAGCAGCCGTGCTGATCGACGGTGTGGTGCGCAGCAATGTGATCGCCGGACAGGCTGTGCACGAGGCCTGGGGCGGGGTGGTGCCCGAGCTAGCCTCCCGGGCCCATCAGGAGCATATCGTTCCTGTGGTGCAACAGGCCCTGGCACAGGCCGGCGTAGAGCGCGAACAGCTCAGCGGCATCGCCTTCACTCAGGGTCCGGGTCTCATCGGAGCCTTGCTCGTGGGCACCTGTTTCGCGCGTTCCATGGCGCAGGCCTTGGGTGTTCCGTTGCTGGCGGTGCACCACATCCAGGCCCATGTGCTGGCCCACTTCGTCCGCGATGATCAGCCCCGACCGGTGCCATCCTTCCCCTTTCTGAACCTGACGGTGAGCGGCGGACACACCCAGCTCGTGCTGGTCCGGTCGCCCTTGGACATGGAAGTGATCGGTAGCACCTTGGACGACGCGGCCGGCGAGGCCTTCGACAAGGGAGCCAAGCTGCTCGGACTACCCTATCCCGGCGGTCCCTTGGTGGACAAGTACGCAGCAACAGGCGACCCGCTTCGTTTCACCCTGCCCCTGTCGGCCATGCCGGGACTGGACATGAGCTTCAGCGGGCTGAAGACCGCCTTCATGAACCTCGTCCGGAACGGAGAGGCACGCACCCCTGGCTTCGCGGAGCGCGAACGTGATCACCTGTGTGCCTCCTTGCAACAGGCCATCGTAGGACAGCTGCTCGGCAAAACCCGCAAGGCAGCCCGTGAGCTGGAGATCCGAGAGCTGGCCATTTCCGGGGGTGTTTCCGCCAACAGCAGCCTCCGGAAGGAGTTCGCGGCCATGGGCACGGCGGAAGGCTGGACCGTCCACATTCCGCCGTTCGCCTACTGCACGGACAACGCCGCCATGATCGCGGTGGCCGGGGCCTTCCTCTTGGAGGCTGGGCGAACGGCTTCCCTCGATGTGGTACCCCACGCCAACCTGGGATGATCGACCGGCACACTTCGTGCTATGCCGAGGACCTACCTTTGGCGACCATGATCGTGAGGAACGTGCTGTTGGTATGGATGGTCCTGGCGACCACTTGGAACGCTTCCGCGCAGGACGCGGACCGGTGCATCGCCTTGGGAGATAGCCTGTTGCTGATCGACCGACCACAGAAGGCCGTGGACCAGTTCGATGCGGCGATCAAGCTGCGCCCTGATGCCGGTTCCTACAGTGCCAGAGCTCGTGCGTGGTATGCCATGGAGCGCATGGATCGCTTCCTGCTCGACGTGGAGAAGGCCCTGCAATTGGACAGCACCTATGTGGAGGCCAACTATCAGCGGGCGCTCTACGCTTTCCGCAGTGAGGATTGGTCCCACACCGAGCGGCTCTGCACCCGCGCGCTGAACCATAAGCCTGATGCAGCCATGCTGGCACGCGTACTCGTGTTGCGAGGCGAAGCCCGGGCCGAACAGAAGAAAGTGCCTGGCGCCATTGAAGATCTGAAGGCCGGCCTTGGTTCCAGCAGCGATGACCACGAGGCTCTTCGCACCCTCGCCCGGCTCTACGACGCTATCGGGGACCATGCGGCCGCACTGGGTGTGCTGGAAACGCTTTGCGCGCTGGAGCCCGACAACATCGGCCACTGGACCAACCGGGCCTTCGAACTGAACGCGCTCGGCAGGCACGAGGAAGCACTGAAGATGTGCGAGCAAGCCCTCAGCATGGACAAGGATGAACCCGTGGCACTCAGCAACCGCGCTTACACGCTGCTGAAGCTGGGACGCGATAACGATGCCATGGCGGACATCGAACGCAGCCTGAAGAGCTATCCAGCGAACCCTTATGCCTTGCGGACACGCGCTGTGCTGTTGTTGCACAAAGGCGAGCGCGACAAGGCCTGTGCGGACCTTTCACTCGCCAAGATCCTCGGCGATGTGCCGGAGGTCGACGAGCTGTTGAAGGAGCACTGCGGAGGAACCAGCGCCCCGCGCTGATCAGCCTATTCCACCACCCAGCGTGCAGTGCGCGTTGCAACGGCCGAACTCACGCGGACCACGTACAGGCCAGGGGCCAGATCGATACGCATTGTGTTCAGCCCTTCGAACATGCCGACCGCGCTGACCACCATCCGACCTTGAGCGTCAAGCACGGTCAGCACTTCGCCAGCTTTCGCCATCACGGAGACCTCATCCGTTCCAGGGTTCGGCCACAGGGCCAGCGTTCCAGTACCGTTCTCCAGAACACCTGCAAAGGGGTTCGCAAGCACTTCAAAGTCATCCAGGCCGCCTTCCAACAAGTGACCGGGCTGGTCGTCGGAAATGCGCACGTAGAGCTGCATGGTAGCGGTAGGAACAATGATGTCACTGATCCGCACCAGGGTCTCCGTCCATTGTGACATGGTCGCGGTCGCTTCCGTAAGGACAGTGATGTCCGCCGTATCGGTTCCGTTGATCAACGCCACGCGCATGGCATCGTTGGGGTTGCCCATGCCGCCCCCATTGAAGAACCAGGAGGAGAACCGCACATGCGGATCGGGCATGCTGCTCACGTCGAACACTGGTGAGGTGAGGTTCTGTGCCCCGCCATCCACGTCATCATCCCCAGGAGCGCCACCGGCGTTCCCCGTCACATAGGCCTTGCTACCACAATCACCGCTCACATCCGAACCTGCATTGGAGTCCTCTCCTTGAAAGTCGGTGCCGATTGGCGCTTCACGCACCCAGGCCCCGGAGCTGCCCTCATCGACATTCGTCCAGCCAAGGTCCAGGCTCATGTTATCGGCGTAACCAGGAAGCAATTCATAGGTCTGCGCAGGCGTGGTGGAACTGACGACCAGACCACTGATGCAGAGCGTATGCCAGCCCCAAGCGCCGACATAGACATCGTACGTCCCCTCGGGGATCGAAGCTGTACTGAAGCTTCCATCGGCGGCCGTGGTGGTGCTGAACTGCATCACGCCATCATCGAAGAACACCTCAGCGCTAGCGATCCCGGTAGCGGTGCCGTCCTCAACCACCGTGCCCGGTAAGGTGAAGCTGGGCAAAGGATCCAGCGCCACATCCAACAAGGTCACCAAGCCGGTCTGAAGTACGACCGCTGTAGCGGTGAAGGGAAGGTAACCTGGCGCCGTTACCACCACCGCGTAGCTGCCCGCCGTGTGGTAGCCGGTTGAATACGATCCCACGAGATCGCTGCTGGTCGTTAGGTTCGTTCCCGTCACACTGATGCTGGCCGCGTTCACGGCGTTCGTTGTCACCGCATCGGTCACGGTGCCTTCCAGGTAGCAGCCGCGCGTGTAGGTCGCCCCGAGGATGTAAAGCCCACCTTCAATGTCGCTCACCAACAGGTTGCCGCTGGGTAAATAGGGATAGACACCCCAGGCACCATTGAACCCGCTCCCCGTGAAGGGCGAGGTATCGTAGTGCCCCACTTCCACCATGTTGTTCGGCAGGGTCACATCGTATATGCTCACGCCTTCCGTATAGTAGCTCTGGATCACGTAATGGTCCAGCCAGTAAGTGTTGTGTACGATGGCCTCGGAACCGGGGGAGGTCTGCAGGCGATCCACCTCCTGAATGTCCGTAGGATCGCTCACATCGTACGCGCCGATGTAGCTGTTGGGCTTCTCGTCCGTGGTGAAGAGGTAGTCGCCTGAATCGTCCAACCAGGTATTGTGTGTGAAGTTGTTCGGGGTGGTCTGCGTGCCCAGTAACACCGGATTCGCAGGGTCGCTCACGTCCACAATGCTGAAGAATCCATCGTTGATGTGGGCCGCATACAAAGTGTCGCCACGAGCGAAGCTGTCGTGGCAGTACCACTGGTCGAACACACCCACTTCCACAGGGTTCAAGGGATCCTGGGTCAGGTCGTACATGATCACACCACCATTGCCCCGGTTGCTGCCATGCAGGTATAGTCGCCCGTTCTCGTCAATGAAGAGGCTGTGGGACGTGTCCCAGCCGTTTCCGTTGAACAAGGTCACCGTCGGTGTTCCACCCGGCAAGGGCGTCAGGTCGATGATGTAGAGGCCTGCCTGCGCCTCGGTGGTCATGTAGGCGTAGTTGCCGAAGGTCTTGATCTCGCGCCAGATGCTGTTGGGGCCGCTGCTGAAGAACACCTCCACCGGGTTCGCCGGATCAGTAACGTCCACCACGGAGATGCCACCGCTGTCCGGGGTCCCGTTATCTCCATTCACTCCCACCAAGGCGTACTCATTGCCGATCTCGTCCGCATAGCCCCAGAGGTTGCTGAGGTCGCTGTTGCGCGCCGCTTGGAAGTCGTAGAGCCCGAGTTGAACGATGTTCAGCTGGGCATGGCTGGAGAGGGCCACCAGACCGAGGCCGATGGCGAAGGAGCGCAGGTTCATGCCCGCAAGATGGGCACAAGGCGGTAACGTGCCCCACCCACGTGCGACCGAAGGCAGGGATCCCACGACGAACGGTCAGCTTCCCCAGTTGGCGGCAACGCTTGTCGAGGTCGTTAAGTGGCCCACCACCTACCTTTCGACCATTCGCTTCCCATGAACGACATCCTCTGCCCTACCGATTTTTCTCCAGCCTCGGAGACCGCCTTGCACTATGCCGCTGCGCTCAGCAACAAGCTGAACGCCTCGGTCACCTTGCTGCACGTGGTGGCCAAGGAGGACCGCAACGAGGCCGCCCTGCAGAAGGCCGCCGAATTGATGGGCACACACTCCAGCGATCGGGGAATGAAGGAGGTGCTCCGCCAAGGTGATCCGCTGAAGCAGATCGCCGAGGAATCCGGGCAGGGCCATGCCCTTATGGTGGTGGCCACCCACGGCCTCCGCGGCTTACGCCAGTCACTGATGGGCGCCGACATCTTGAAACTGGTGCGCCGTTCAGCGGTACCCGCTCTGGTGGTGCAGGAGAAGAGCCCACGTACGGTGAACATGAAGCGCATCGTGATGCCGGTAGCGGCCCATGCCGACATCGACAAGTTGTTGAACGCGGTCTGCCTGCTCGCCCGCACCTGCGAGGCCACGGTGGAAGTGTACCAGGTGATGCGCCCCGGAGATCAGCCCAGCGAACACCTGCTGAAGAACAAGACCCACATGCTGACCCGTCTGGCCGAGGAGGGCATCACCTACGAGGAAGTGAACGAGCCCAGTTCCGTCTTCAGCGCTGGCTTCGCGGAGCAGACCATCCGCCACGCCCAAGCCGCCGGCGCCGACTGCATTGCCATCATGGCCCAAGCCAGTGACGATCACCGCTGGATCGCCGATGCCGAGAAGGAACGCGTGCTCACCAACGAGCATGGGATCCCGGTGCTGTGTGGGGTGTGAGCCCTACCGGAACAAGGACCTCAGCTCCGGCCGGAGGTAAGCGGCGAGCCAACCATACGGCAGTTCGAAGGACAGCGGGTCCAGCTCATCCAGGTTCTGGTTCACATGCGCAGCACACCGTGAGATGAAGAAGCGCATCGCGCTGGTCAATGGCTGGATGTCGTCAACATACGGCGCGCGACCTTCGCGTTCTTCCATGCAATCGCGGTACAGCGCGTAGGTCAACACCACGAGCTCAGTGTCCTCGGGTGTAAGGTCCGGTGACGAAAGTCGGACCCCTAACGAGTCCATATAGTTACCCAAGGTGGTCCGCCAGCGCTTGTCGAGGGTATCATTCAGCGCACTCAGGCCCGCCGGGGTGAGCAGCGAGTCGAAGTCCAGGTAGTGCCCGTCCCGCAGGTCGTAGACGTAGTGCCGTGTAAAGCCTTCGCAATACGCTCCGCAACCTTCCGCTGAGATCTCGAAGTCCACCACCTCCTGTAAGGGCTGATGGACCTCCCACGTCAGGTCGTAGAGGCTGGGCAGCCGCGCGGTTGCGGTATCGCCCCAGACCCTGCCGAAAAGCCGGTCGCCCGCGGTGTCCGGGTCGGCTTCCAGTAAGTCGATGCAGAGGTGGCGATGGATCCGTTCAGCCACTTGCGGACGCTCGGGCACCCGGAGATGCGGGAAGGTGTAGACCGCGTGAGGGTGCCAGGGTTGGACCGCTCGGATCGTATCCACGGTAAGCACCGTTCGTCCCTGAGCCATGGTTTCGCATGGGCTCGCGCCGAAGACCAGGCCGAACGCCAAGGCAAAGAGGCCGGAGACGCGCGCAGGGCTCGATGGGGGGCGTGGGGTCCACATTCCGCAGGAAAGGTATACGGCCGACGAATTGCCGGGAAAGCGCTTTGCGCCGTTCGAAGCCTCCACTACCTTCGGAGACACAGACACAGCCATGATCGCCACCCAGATCCGCCAGAAGGAAGCCAAGTTCTACTTCGTCTCCTACACCTGCGAGGATATACTGAGGCGGGTCCGCTTCATCAGTCGCTTCTATGCTGAAGGTGAAAAGGCCATCGCCGCCGAGGAGGCCGGTAAAGGGGATGAGGTGGCCGGCTTCATCCAGCGCATCGAGCGCAGTGACTCCGCCTTCCAGCGCGGCATGTCGCAAGGCAAGATCAAGGCGATCCGCAACTTCTACGAAACGGCGGTGGCTCAACCACCGATCCCGGGCACCGTGCTGCTCTTCAGCAGCGACATCCTGGACTTCTCGCCGCTGGGCAACCTGAAGAACGTGGGCGACCTGAAGGAGCCGAAGGAGAAGTACCTGATCATCGACGGGCAGCACCGCCTCGCCGCACTGGAGTTCTACCTCCGTTCGCATCCTGAAGAGGCCAAGACCATCCACGTGCCCTGCATCATCTTCGATGGGGAGAGCGAGGACTTCGCCGCGGAGATGTTCGTCATCATCAACAGCACGCCCACACGCATCAACAAGAGCCACCTGATCGACCTGTACGAGCGCGTAAGCTGGGAGAAGCCCGACAAGCGCCTTGCCGCGAAGGTGATCGAGCGCATGTACAACGAGCCGGACAGCCCGCTGCGCTACCGCATCAACCGCCTCGGCAACCGCAGCAAGCAGGAGAAGTGGATCATGCAGGCCGAGCTCTTCAACGAGGTGCACCGCTGGATCCAGCGTTCGTTCGAGAAGGGCACCAAGGTGAACGCCGCCGCCGTCGAACAACGTTACCGGGTGCTGCAGGAGTTCTTCAAAGCCGCGAAGGCCGCCTTCGGAACCACCTGGGGCGACCCCAAGTACCACGTGACCAAGCCGGTAACGCTGAAGGCCCTGATCCGCGTGTGCGCCGACCTGAACGCTCGTGACCGCGGTGACGAGAGCACACGTGAACAGCGGTGGACGGCCCGTCTTGCCGGTGCCTGGAGCGATGTATCCCGCGACTTCCGCGACGATGGGTTCTACGAGCGCTTCGCAGCCAAGGGACAGGTGGAACGCGTAGGCAAGGTGCACAAGTTCCTCAGCGGGAAGCTGGGGTTGTAGTTCCCGAATGATCTATAGAGAACAGCCGGGCCAGCTGTTCCAAGCTACCGAGCATCATCCTTCGTTCACCACTGCCCAACGCTGAGGCACCTGCGTATCACTGAGGTGGCTGCGATCCGGGAACACCCACCGATCGCGCACCCAATGAACCAACATGTAGCGTGAGCGTTGATCGCGCTTGTCCTTCACTTCGATCAGGATGAGCTGCTTGGGATCCGGAGGTGCTGCGCCTACGGGCTGCCAGGGACCTGCGGCGTGCGTGTCCATCAGTCCAGACCCAACGTGATCTGCTTGCCGGGCTCGTATCCGATCAGCGGGTCCTCCGGCGAGCGTTCCACATCCTCGGTGGTCTGCTGCTTCTTGAACTGCTTCACCGGGCTCTCTTCCAGGTCGTCCTCCTCCGGGGCGTCCATGTTGCCGATCTCATCCTCGGTGATCAGCATGCCCTGCACTTCCTCCAATTCGGGGGTCATCGGGATGAAGACCGGCGTGGTGAGCACGAGCTCCTTCACCTTGTGCGGCGTCAGGCGATTGCCCAGGGCCTTCACCCCTTTCACGGCGATGAAGTCGCGGAGCTTCACATCCTCGTCCTCGCGGCTTGTGCTGCGCTTGTCATAGCCCACATGCAGCACCGGATCGGGCACCAGGCTGTGGGCGAGTAATTTGCTTTCAGGATGCTCGGTGATGAAGGTGACGGGATCGCGCGCGGTCTCCACCTCGAAGCGCTTCACGTTCACCTGCTGCTTCTCGCCTTCGAAGTACACTGCGGTCAGCACGTCCTTGGGGTTCCACTTCACCACGGTCTGCGCATTGTCCGGGAAGTGGGTGCTGAGCACGAAGGGGAAGAGCTGGTAGGTGCCGTTGGACATGATGGCGAGGATGCGGTCCTCGCCGCCGAAGCGGCCCAGGTAACGGCCGTGCCCGGTGTCGTTCAGACGGCGCACCGTTTCATCGAACCAGATGGGGATGGCCCCCAGGGTGCTGCCGCCCCGCTCCTTCTGGGTGATCTTCTGCACGGCGTAACGCGTGAGCAGGTTGCCCTTGCTGCTACGGCCCTTTACGCCGAGCTGCGCGAAGTCGATGTCGAACTTGTTCTTGCGCAGGTTGGGCTTGGGCCGCAGCACCACGCTCACGGTCTCACTGGCCCCATCGGGGTTGCAGGTGAAGTATTCCACGCTGCTGCCCGGCGTGCCGGCGGTGAGGTCGTACTCCTTGTCGCGCGTGATGCCCGTGACGGCGAAGCGCTTCATGAAGAAGGGTCCCTTCGGCCCGTCCTGGTAGATC
This sequence comes from Flavobacteriales bacterium, assembly GCA_016721825.1. Taxonomy (GTDB): domain Bacteria; phylum Bacteroidota; class Bacteroidia; order Flavobacteriales_F; family PHOS-HE28; genus PHOS-HE28. The sequence continues at coordinate 196,042 of JADKHI010000002.1, read as the reverse complement.
ATGTGGTAGATCGTGCGCTCGTCGTTCTTCTTGAAGACGCCGATGTGGATGACGCCCTTGCCGATGAACTTCTTGTCGGCCACCTTGGTCACCATCATGGTGCCGTTCATGCGGAACACGATGATGTCGTCGATCTCCGAGCACTCGTCCACGAACTCGTTGTTGCGCAGGCTCCAGCCCATGAAGCCCTCCTCGCGGTCGAAGTAGAGCTTCTTGTTGGCCACCGCCACCTTGGTGGCCACGATGGTGTCGAAGGTGCGCAGCTCGGTCTTGCGATCGCGGCCTTCGCCGTACTTCTTCTTCAGCTCCTTGAAGTAGTCGATCGCGTAGTCCACCAAGTGGGCAAGCTTCTCCTTCACGGCCTTCAGCTGGTCCTCCAGCCCGCGGATGTGCTCGTCGGCCTTGAAGCTGTCGAACTTGGAGATGCGCTTGATGCGGATCTCGGTGAGGCGCACCACATCCTCGTCGGTCACAGGTCGGCGCAGCTCCTGAACGTGCGGCTTCAGTCCCTTGTGGATGAAGGCCATCACCTCCTCCCAGGTCTCGGCCTCTTCGATCTTGCGGTAGACCTTCTTCTCGATGAAGATGCGCTCCAAGGAGCTGAAGTGCCATTGCGCCTCAAGCTCCTCCAGCTTGATCTCCAGCTCCAGCTTCAACAGGCGCAGCGTGTTCTCGGTGCTCACGCGGAGCAGCTCGTTCACACTGACGAAGCGGGGCCTGTCGTTCTCGATCACGCACGCGTTCGGCGCGATGCTCATCTCGCAATCCGTGAAGGCGAAGAGCGCATCGATGGTGTTGTCGGGACTGACGCCTGCTGCGAGGTGGATGATGATCTCGGCGTTCTCGGCCGTGTTGTCCTCGATGTGGCGGACCTTGATCTTCCCCTTGTCGTTGGCCTTGATGATGCTCTCGATCAGGCTGACTGTGTTGGTGCCGAAGGGGATCTCGGAGACCACGAGGGTCTTGGCGTCCTCCTTGCGGATGCGGGCCCGGCAACGCACACGGCCACCGCGCTCGCCCCCGTTGTAGTTCTCCACATCGGCCAGTCCGCCGGTGGGGAAGTCGGGCAGCAGGTTGGGCTTCTTGCCGCGCAACAGGCCGATGCTGGCGTCGATGAGCTCGTTGAAGTTGTGGGGCAGCACTTTGCAGCTGAGGCCCACTGCGATGCCTTCGCCTCCCTGGGCCAGCAGCAACGGGAATTTCACCGGCAGGAAGATGGGCTCCTTGTTGCGGCCGTCGTAGCTGAGCTGCCAATCCGTGGTCTTGGGGTTGAAGACGACGTCCAGCGCGAACTTGCTGAGGCGTGCTTCGATGTATCGGGGCGCTGCGGCGCTGTCGCCGGTGAGGGTGTTGCCCCAGTTGCCCTGGCAGTCGATCAGCAGGTCCTTCTGGCCCAGCTGCACCAACGCGTCGCCGATGCTGGCATCGCCGTGCGGGTGGTACTGCATGGTGTGGCCGATGATGTTGGCCACCTTGTTGTAGCGCCCGTCATCCAGCACCTTCATGCTGTGCAGGATCCGCCGTTGCACCGGCTTCAGGCCGTCGTACAACGCGGGCACCGCGCGCTCCAGGATCACGTAGCTGGCATAGTCCAGGAACCACTCGCGGTACATGCCGCTCACGCTGAAGCTGCCGGCCTGCCCAGCGCTGGGCACACCTGCCCTTCCACCAGGCCCGCGGGGGCTTGGCACAGGCGTCTCCGCTCCCGCTGCCTCATCGCCGCCGTTGGTCTCGGGGTCCTGTGGCAGGTTCTCGTTATCGTTCGTTTCTTCGCTCATTGAAGGGTCGCACAGATCGTATCCGGCCGTCCATCGCTCAGGTCGTTGGACAACCGCACCTCCAGGCACAGCTCCTGCCCGATGGTGAAGTCAAGTTTCGTGAAACGCCAGGTGTCGGTGCCCGGCGTGAATTGGCTCATCAAGGTCGTCTGCCCATTGTCCAGATCCCTCACCCGCACCTGATAGGCCGTGTTGGCCAGAAAGAGCGAGCTGTTCACATGGAACTGCACCACCTGGCGTGTGATCACGGTCGGCGGGGCATTGATCACTTCGATGTAGGTGGTGTCGACGCTGAACACCGAAGGGCCTGTGTAGTCGCGGTCGAAGGGGTTGTTCGTCCACGCCGCTACATCGGTCTTGTCCTTGTAGCAACCGGAAAGCGCCAGGAGCAGGGGCAGGAACAGGAGCGCTAGGTGTATCGGGCGCTTCATCGGATGGGGATGGTAAGGCCCATGGCCCAGGTGCCGCCACGGCGGTCCGGCACCCAAACAAGGCCGTCGAACTTCACCTTCTCCTTGTCCTCGAAGGTGGGCATCGGCTTACGCGAGGCCTTGATGATCGACCACGTGGTGAAGGCCGCGGAAGCGACGAAGAGGCCACCGCTGATGGCGAAGGTGGTGCGGGCCTGCTTGAAATCCTCTTGATGCGCGGGCAGGTCCGTGCTCTTCAATCGCTCGATCTGGTTCGGGCTGGCGCTGCTGTTGTAGAGGTCCTCATCCGCTTGCAACTGCTCGTGAGCGTCCTTGTAGTTCACGAAGCTGATCGCGGCCCAGATGCCGGTGCCCAAGGTGACCACCGAGGGTAGCACGCGGCCCACCCATTGCTCCTTCTTCACTTGTGCCAGTTCATTCTGGTAAGCAACGAACTCAGGGCTGTACGGCAGGCGCAGCAGCACGTCAGTTGTGCGGTCCGGCAGCACCCGCAGCACCGTGTCCACCATCATCCGTGTGGGAGCCCAGAAGGTGAAGGTGTGCGGGCCTTCCAGCAGCTTCATCTCGCGCTCCTGCATCCGGTACTTGCCGTCGAGAACGAAAGAGTAGTTGTTGCCGGGGTCCACGAGGAAACGGAGCGTGCCAGTGCCTTGGGCCTGCGCGCTTGTGCCCATGAGCGCATAGGCCCATGCCAGCATCGTGACCTTTCGCGGTGTGATCCTCATGCGTCGGCCTCCACTTCGTTCTCCTCCAGTTTCCGCGCGATGTCCAACAGCGGGCTGTTCTTCCCGTCGTCCACGAGGTCCTTCTCGACCTTCAGGTTGCCGATGATGAACTCCTGCCGTTCGGGCGTGTTCTTGCCCATGTAGAAATCCAGCAGGTCCTGCACGGCGGCGTCCTTGGTGATCATCACCGGCTCCAGGCGCATGTCCGGACCGATGAAGTGCTTGAACTCGTCGGGGCTGATCTCACCCAAGCCTTTGAAGCGGGTGATCTCAGCGGTCTTGCCGAGCTTCAGCAGTGCACGCTGGCGTTCCTCGTCGCTGTAGCAGTAGTGCGTCTCCTTCTTGTTGCGGACGCGGAACAGCGGCGTCTGCAGGATGTACAGGTGATCGTTCTTGATCAGGTCCGGGAAGAACTGCAGGAAGAAGGTCATCAGCAGCAGCCGGATGTGCATACCATCCACGTCGGCATCGGTGGCGATGACGATGCGGTTGTAGCGCAGGCTGTCCATGCCGTCCTCGATGTTCAGCGCGGCCTGGATGAGGTTGAACTCCTCGTTCTCGTACACCACCTTCTTGGTAAGCCCGAAGCAGTTCAAGGGCTTCCCCTTCAGGCTGAACACACCCTGGGTGGCCACGTCGCGGCTCTTGGTGATGCTGCCGCTGGCGCTGTCGCCCTCGGTGATGAAGAGCGTGGTGTCGAGCTTGCGGACGTCGTTCTTGCTATCGTCCAGGTGCAGGCGGCAGTCGCGCAGCTTCCGGTTGTGGAGGCTGGCCTTCTTCGCACGCTCACGGGCCAGCTTGCGGATGCCGCTCAGTTCCTTGCGCTCCCGCTCGCTCTCCAAGATCTTGCTTTGGAGCGCCTGTGTGGTCTCGGGGTTCTTGTGCAGGAAGTTGTCGAGCTTGGTGGCGAGGAAGTCGGCGATGAAGGAGCGCATGCTCTGCCCCCCCGGCTCGATCTCCTGGCTGCCCAACTTGGTCTTGGTCTGGCTCTCGAACACGGGCTCGATCACCTTGACCGCCACCGCCGCCACGATGCCCGTGCGGATATCGCCGGCTTCCCAATCCTTCTTGAAGTAGTCGCGGATCACCTTGGCCACCGCCTCGCGGAAGGCACCTTGGTGCGTGCCGCCCTGCGTGGTGTGCTGGCCGTTCACGAAGCTGTAGTACTCCTCGCCGTAGTGGTTGGCGTGGGTCATGGCCACCTCGATGTCGTCGCCCACCAAGTGGATGATGGGGTACAGCGGCTCGCCGTCCATCTTGGTGGTCAGCAGGTCCAGCAGGCCGTTCTTGCTCTGGAACTTCTGGCCGTTGTAGTGGATCGTGAGGCCAGTGTTCAGGTAGCAGTAGTTCCACAACAGCCGCTCGATGTGCTGGTCGCGGTACTGGTAGTGGCGGAAGATCGTTTCGTCCGGCTCGAACAGCACACGGGTCCCGTTGGATTCCGTGGTGGACACAAGCTTCTCGTCCTTGCGCAGCACACCTGTGTCGAACTCGGCGCGCTTCATCTGGCCTTCGCGATAGCTCTCGATCTTGAAGTAGGTGCTGAGGGCGTTCACCGCCTTGGTACCCACCCCGTTCAGGCCCACGCTCTTCTTGAAGGCCTTGCTGTCGTACTTGGCGCCCGTGTTGATCTTGCTCACCACGTCGACCACCTTACCGAGGGGAACGCCCCGGCCGTAGTCGCGCACTTCCACCCGCGTGCCTTCGATCTTGATCTCGACCTTCTTGCCGTGACCCATCACGTACTCGTCGATGCAGTTGTCCAGCACCTCCTTCAGCAGGATGTAGATGCCGTCGTCGAAGGCCGAGCCATCGCCCAGCTTACCGATGTACATGCCCGGCCGCAGCCGGATGTGCTCCTTCCAGTCCAGTGACCGGATATGCTCTTCGGAATAGCTTGTCTCGCTCATCGTTCAGGCCACAACCCCACTGTTTTCAAGGGTTCCATAAGGACGAGGCGAAGGTAACCCGACGGTCGTGCGGGCTGCGGACCGGCCCGCACCGGCTTTTCAACGATCAAGGGGAGTTTTCAACAGGGGGCCCTTTCCGGCTTTCAAGTGCTTGGAACCTCTTTCAGATGACATCCCTCAAGGACCGTATGGACAGAACAAGTTCCTTTGCACCGTTCAACTCGACCATGCGAAAGCTCGCGGTCCCAACGATGCTCAGCATCCTGGTCAGCATCAGTCTGATGCTGGGCTTGTTGATGCCTTCGCTGATCCTCCTTCGTTTCCATGTGCAACGGGCGGAGATCGTTCGCACCCAATGCGTTCAGCGTGCCAAGCCGGTAGCCGAGAACACCTGCCAAGGTCGCTGCCATCTGAAAAAGAAACTGGCGGAGAGCAAGCGGAGCGGTGGCGAGCAGCAGGCTCCGCCCCGTTTCAGCACTTCGGAATGGCAAGGGGTTATGCCGATCGCAACGCAATTGCCCTTGCCCGCCGCGCAGCCCCTGCGTTTCGCCGGTGTGGACCTGCCTGTGCTCCGAGGGCATCCGGCCCTTGCGGATCCCGTGCCTTGGGCCTGAACCCCACGAACGCGTTCCGACCGATCCGTCCCTTTGGGTCGCATCAGACCCATCAATTGGTAAGGGTTTGCCCCCCTGCCCGGAACGTCGCTCGAAACGGCCTTTCCCACCAGCGGACACGCGCACGCTTGAACTGACGTTGAGCGACGTACCCCACTGGCCTAGGCTTAGGGACCATTTCCTACTCATCTCCCTTTCCATGCGACGACTTTCAGTCCTGCTGGTATGCGGCCTTGCGATGACATTTACCGGATGCCGGAAGGACGACCTGAAGATCAATGACCCCGGCACGGAGAGCCATCTCAGCCTTCGCTTCCGCTTCATGCATGGTGCGCAGCCGTTCAGTATGGATTCCGTTTACACCGACGGATTCGGTTCGAGCGTGCGGTTCACCGCGGTGCGTTTCCTGCTCCATGGCTTCACTCCCTTGCAGGAACAGGGCTTCGAACAAGGCGCTTGGCCAGAGGCCTGGTGCCTGGCAGATGCCTCCTCACCGAATACAGAATGGCCGCTCGGGATCGTGAAGACCGGCAGCATCCACTTCCTACGGACCGCTACAGGGCTCAGTAGTGAACAAGATCGTCTACTTCCCGAACAATGCCCTTGCCCGGCAGCCATGCACGCCATGCTGACGGACACATTGGGTAGCGGCTATGATGTGCTCGTGCTCGAAGGAAGGGTTGACAGCGATGGTGACGGTAACGTCTCCGATGATGATCAGCTCTTCCGCATCCGTTGTGCTTCAAATGACTACAAGACCCCGCTGATGATCCATGCCCACGCCGATGTATTCCTCCTGCGCGATGCAGTGCTGGATGTGCGGGTGGATATGGCGAAACTGCTGAAGGACATCGACCTGCCGGATGGGCCAGTGGCCATCGGTGATGGACCGGTGAACGACCAGGCCATGAACAACTTGACCCAAGGCGCATTGGGCGAACCATAAGGATGCTCGCGCCCCAACGACCAGAACTTCGAAACACCAACAACACGATGAAGAACCTTTTAACACTTGCTGGCGCTCTGACGATCGCCCTCAACACCACTGGCCAGACAGTGATCTGGAACAACCAAAGCCATCCGGCCGATCTGGCCACGCTCTCCGTAGGCTTCTCCAACGATGGCACCCAAGTGATCAGCGGCTCGGAATGTGACTCCGCACGGGTCCGCATCTGGAACACCGCTACCGGAGCACAGACCTGGGAGTACATCATCGGCTCAGGGCTGTTCTGCGCCAACGGGGTCAGCCTTAGTGCGAACGGGACCTCGCTCGGGATTGCGGAAGAAACCGGCACCTTGTTCGTTTTCGACTACACCACACCCACACCCGTGCTTGTGCATACGATCAACGTAGGTGTCGGTATGTACTCGATCCGTTTCTCCCCGAACAGCGCCAACGTGGCGGTGGATGGCGATGATGGTTCCGTGCGCATCTACGATGTGGCTTCGGGCAACCTGATCCGGACCATTTCCGGGAACAACGGCGCGGTGTTCAGCCTCGACTACAACAACGATGGCACTTTGCTCGCGGCTGGCAGTCAGGATAACAACGTGCGCATCTGGAATGCCAACGACGGCTCGCTCGTCGCCACGCTCACAGGGCATACAAGCGACATCGCCTCTGTGAAGTTCAGCGCTGATGGATCCCATTTGGTCACAGCTTCCACCAATGGCCAGATCAAGGTGTGGATGCCCATGATGGGCAACATGTGGATGCTGCACATCGGTTACTCAGCTCCTGAGAATCTGCACCAGATCGATGTGAGCGATGATCTGGAGTATGTGATCGCTGGCGGCGTATCCGAGACCTTCGTATATGAGACCTTCACAGGGGACCTGCGGGCCAACTTCAATGTGACGGACGGCGAAGATGTCTACTCCGTTGACTTCCAGCCAAGCACCTACAATGCTGTTACCGGTACCGGTTCCGGTCGTGTGGTGTATTGGGGGTTGAACGACCTTCTTGCGGTTGGCGACCTTGGCAAAGCCGCGCTGGAACTGGAGGTGTTCCCGAATCCGACCAGCGACCAAGTGACCCTCTCCACAGCAGGAACCACCGGACCAGTGGAAGTGAAGCTCTACGCTGCAGACGGCCGTCTCGTACGTGCCGAACGCTTGAATGAACTGCGTTCGATCATCGACCTGAGCGAACTTCCCGCGGCCACCTACCTCTTGCGCGCGGAGACCGAAGATCGGATCGGTGTCCGGTCCATCACGAAACGCTGATCCCAGCACCCATGACCTACCTCACCTTGGCCGTGATCGGACTAGGGCTTTACGCCGCTAAGCTGATCTGGGACATTCACCGCACCACACGCAAGCTTATCGAAGCACGCATGACGAAACGACAACTGGCTTAGGCTGAACAACTGAACGAGCAACGCCCCTGACCGTTCGGATCAGGGGCGTTGTCGTTGATGGAACAAGGTTCCATTCATTCCCCTACTTCAACCCGCGCTTCACCAGCAGCGGCTCCACACGCGGCTCGCGACCGGTGAAGGCCTTGTACATGTCGAGCTCGTCCATGCTTCCACCGCGTGAAAGGATGGTGGCGCGGAAACGGTCGCCGTTGGCGCGGGTCATGCCGCCGTGCTCATTGAACCAAGCGAAGGCGTCAGCGTCCATCACCTCGCTCCAGAGGTAGGCGTAGTAGTTGGCGGCGTAGCCGGTCCAGGCGTGGCTGAAGTAGCAGCTCTTGTAGCGGGGCGGCACCATGGCGATGTCCAGCCCGTATTTCTGCAAGGCGGCCTTCTCAAAGGCGTTCACATCGGTGACCAGGGGCGCGTCGGCGCTAAGGCTGTGCCACTCCAGATCGAGCAGTGCGGCCGCGAGGTACTCGGTGGTCATGTAGCCCTGGTTGAACTTGCTGGCCTTGCGCAGCTTGTCCGCGAGGGCGGCGGGCATCACCTCACCGGTCTTGTAGTGCTTGGCGAAGTTGGCGAAGAGGCGGGGCTCCAAAGCCCAATTCTCGTTGACCTGGCTGGGGAACTCCACGAAGTCCGTGGCGGTGGCGGTACCGCTGAACTTGGGGTACTTCTGGTCGGAGAGCATGCCGTGCAAGGCGTGGCCGAACTCGTGGAAGAGCGTGGTGACGTCGTCCCAGCTCAGCAGGCAGGGCTGTCCGGTGGCGGGCTTCACGTAATTGCAGTTCTGGGTGATCACCGGGCGCTGACCGAGCAAGCTGCTCTGGTCGATGAAGCTGCTCATCCAGGCACCGCCGTTCTTGTTGTCGCGGGCGTAGTAGTCGCCGTAGAACAGGCCCATCACCGTGCCGTTGGTGTCGATGATGTCGAACACGCGCACGTCCGGGTGGTACACGGGCAGGTCCTTGCGTTCCTTGAAGGTGAGACCGAAAAGCTCGTGCGCCGCGAAAAAGACGCCGTTCTGCAGCACCGTTTCGAACTCGAGGTAGGGCTTCACAGCGGCCTCGTCCAGGTCGTACTCCGCCTTGCGGACTTGCTCGGCGTAGAAGTCCCAATCCCAGGCTTCGACCTTGAACCCTCCGTTCTGCTTGTCGACCAAAGCTTGAAGCTTGGCTCCTTCCTTTCTGGCGTTGGCCGCGGCAGCTGGGGCCATGTCGGCCATCAGCTTAAGCGCGCGTTCGGGCGTCTTCGCCATCTGGTCATCCATCACGTAGGTGGCCCAGTTGGGGAATCCGAGCAACTTGGCCTTCTGCGCGCGCAATTGGGCCAGACGGGCGATGATCTTCCGGTTGTCGAAATCGCCACCATGACCATTGCGGGCCACCGAAGCCTTGAACACCCGTTCGCGGGTGGCGCGGTCCTTCAGCTCGGCGAGCACGGGCTGCGTGGTGGTGTTGCGCAGGTCGATGAGCCACTTGCCGGCCTGGCCCTTCGCCTTGGCAACTGCAGCGGCGGCTTCGATGTCCTCGGCGCTCATACCATCCAGCTGCTTCACATCGTCCACGATGATGGCCGAAGCGGAGCGGTCCTTCAGGATGTTGTCCTCGAACTTGGTGGTGAGGTTCGCTTCCTCCTCGTTCAACTTCTTCATCTGCTCCTTACCCGCGTCATCCAGCAAGGCACCGGCACGCACGAAGCGCTCGTAATAGCGCTCCAGCAAGCGGGCATCCTCGGGTAGCATGGACATGGCGGCGCGGTTGTCGTACACGGCCTTGATGCGTTGAAAGAGCTTACCGTTCAGTGTGATGGCGTCACCATGGGCGGCGAGCTTGGGAGCGAGGGCTTCCTTGATGGCCTGCAGGCTGTCGTTGGTGGCGCTGCCAGTGAGGTTGTAGAAGATGGCGCTTGCGCGGGTCAGCTCCCTGCCGCTCTTCTCCAAGCCCACGATGGTGTTCTCAAAGGTTGGTGCTTCAGGACTGTTCGCGATGGAATCGATCTCGGCCAGGTGCTTCACCATGCCCGCTTCGATCGCCGGGCGGAAGTCGCTGTCCTTGATCTTGTCGAAGGCGGGGGCATCGAAAGGCAGTCCGGTGTTGAGGAACATGGGGGGCTTGGCGTTGGTGGCAACGACCTCCGGCTTGGGCTCCGGGTTCCCGCAGGCACCGAGGAACAGGCACGCGGCAGTAGCGGTAAGCAGTTTCGAGGTCGTCATGGATCTTGAGGAATGGGCCGCAAAAGTAACCGACCGGAGCAGCGCCGCTACGGATGCACCACCGACGGGCCGACCTGTGACGATCCGTTGCCCAAGAGCAGCCCAACAGTGAGCTGCCACATGGCCGTGTAGCTGGGCGCTGTGCCCATGGCATTGTCCAGGTCCGTGAGCCCGCCCCAATACCGAATGCCCATGGAAAGACCACTACCGCTCTCCACCTCCGCCCCGACGACCACCGCCCATTCCAAGCGCTTCAGCTGGCTGGTACACGTACTCACCTCATCGAAGGCCAGTTCCTCCCCATTCGTTGCCCGATCACCGGTGGTGCGATGACGGGCTTGCACCAAGTACGACAACGCTGGACCTAGATCCAAGCGCAGCCCGGACCATTTACGCACCGTCAGCAGCAGCGGCACTTCAACACTCGTGGTACGTGTGGTCCGGCGACCTCGCTCCAAGGCATCGCCGGTATCGTATCCCTTGTACTTCGCGGACCCCTCATCGAATTCGTAGCCCGTGTTGCGAACTGAGCAAAGGAGTTCGGCGCGCCAGCCGAAGACACGACCGCGCTGCCGTTCCAACCCACCACCGAACAGGTAGCCAACACCTTCCACAGGTCTTCCGGTGAAGGGGCCATTGTTCGGGCCGAGCGGATCGGAAAGCCGAACGAACTGGGGGCCAGCCTTCAGTTGGAACACCCACGGAGCCTGCTGTGCACGGCACACCACGGTCCCGAGGACCGGTCCGATCACCAGTGAGCACGTCAGGAACAAGGACCTCATCGAAGCTGCTCTGCGAACGCAGCCAGCCGCCGATCCTTGCGTGAAGGTCTAAACGTTGAAGAGGAAGTGCATGACGTCCCCGTCGCGCACCACGTACTCCTTGCCTTCCACGCGCAGCTTTCCGGCGGCACGGCAAGCGGCCTCACTGCCCAGTGTGGTGAAGTCGGCGTAGCTCATCACTTCGGCGCGGATGTAGCCTTTCTCGAAGTCGCTGTGGATCACGCCAGCGGCCTTCGGTCCGGTATCGCCCTGGTGGATGGTCCAGGCACGCACCTCTTGCACCCCTGCGGTGAAGTAGGTCTGCAGCTTCAGCAGGTGGTAGGCCGCGTGGATCAGCTTGTTCACACCGGGCTCATTGAGGCCCATGTCGCTGAGGAACATCTCGCGTTCCTCGGGTGTCTCCAGGCTGGCGATCTCGGCCTCGATGGCGGCGGTGACGAAGATGACCTCCGCGTTCTCATCGGCCACGGCGGCCTTCACTTTCTCAACGTAAGCGTTACCGGTGGTCGCGCTCTTCTCGTCCACGTTGCACACGTACATCACGGGCTTGCTGGTGAGCAGCTGGAACTCGTTCACGAGCGCAGGGTCGTCGCTACCGGTGATGACCGCGCGGGCGCTGATGCCTTTCAGAAGCGCTTCGCGGATGCGTGTCAGCAGATCGAAGCGGCGCTTGGCCTCCTTGTCGCCGATGGAAGCCTGCTTCTCGACCTTCTTCAAACGCGCCTCCACCGTCTCCAGATCCTTCAGTTGCAGCTCAATATCGATCACTTCCTTGTCGCGCACAGGATCCACATTGCCATCCACGTGGATCACGTTGGGATCGTCGAAGCAGCGCAGCACGTGCAGGATGGCGTCGCACTCGCGGATGTTGCCGAGGAACTGGTTGCCGAGGCCTTCGCCCTTGCTGGCTCCCTTCACCAGGCCGGCGATGTCCACGATCTCCACCGTGGTGGGCAGGATGCGCTGGGGCTTCACCAGTTCGGCCAGCTTGTTCAGGCGGCTGTCGGGCACAGTGATGGTGCCCACGTTCGGCTCAATGGTGCAGAACGGAAAATTCGCCGCCTGGGCCTTCGCATTGCTGAGGCAGTTGAACAAGGTGCTCTTGCCCACGTTGGGCAGGCCGACAATACCGCATTTCAGTGCCATGGTCTCTTGAAAAAGCGCGCGAAGATAGGTCCTGAGGGCCGGTGGTTACTTTGGCGGCATGGACCAACTTCCCCAACTCATCGGTGCGGGCCTGCTGCTCATCGGCTACGCGCTCTTCCAGACCAACCGCATCAAGGGAGATTCGGTTCCCTACCTGCTGTTGAACCTGCTGGGCGCCATGCTGCTGGCCTATGATGCCATCCGCGCCATGCAATGGGGCTTCATCATCCTGGAATGCGCCTGGTGCGTGTTCACCCTGCCCAACTTGTACCGCGCCCTGGTGCGCAAACCAGCCGCTTGATCATCTTCGCATCATGGAGAACCTCGTATTCCGGCTCGACGAGAAGAATTGGAAGTCGCTGATGATGGCCAATGGCCATGTGTACATCAGCAGCAAAGGCCACGATTCCCCCGGCACCTTCTTCAATTCCATCGAGAAGAAAGGGTTGCTGGAGAGCCTCAAGAAGATACCGATCGCCGGTATCACACAGATGTCCTTGCTCGCAGGCGACGAGACCGTGCACTTCGAGTGGTACGATGAGAAAGGCAAGGTGCAGAAGTTCAGCGCGGAATTCGACGCCGAACAAGATGCACAGCGACTTACCGAACATGTGGCCGGAGTGCGCGGCATGAAGCAGAGCGAACGTTCCGCAGGTACGTGGAAGGCCATTGGCAACGGCGTGATCGGTCTGGTGGCGACGCTGGCGATGACGGGCATCACCTATGGTATCGCCAAGCAACTGGAGCGTGGCGAGGACATGGACATCCATGGCCGCAAGGCCTGGTTCAAGGCGTTGTTGTGGGGCGTCGCTGAGATCCTCGGTCCCATGGGCACGATCGCGGTCGGCCTGTTGATCGCGGCAGCATTCGGCTGGTTCATCTGGAGCCGCTTGAAAAAGCCCCCGACGGAGGTGGTCTGGAGCTGATCAGCGGATCCGCAGCAAAACCCAGCCATCAGGCCGAGCTCCGACCGTATCAGCGCCTTGCTCCACTGCCCGTTGCCAGTTCAGCATCGGCGCGCGACCCTTCCATTGCTCAGCATTCGCTGTGGGGTTGAAGAGCACCAAGGCCCCGGGCTCGAAGTGCCCCACCTCGTTCTGCCAGAGATCGATCGTATGACCAGTGGATCCGTAGCTGTGCATGGCCTGGTCCACGCCGAAAGTGTACACGGTGGAAGCTCCTTCCCCTTTCACCCATTCCGCCAGCTCACGCTGGTATCGGTCCTGTTGAACGAAGGGTGCGACGGCGCGGGCGAAGAGGACCAGTTGCACCACCACGACCAAGGGTATGGCCATCCGCCAGAGGCCACGACCACCGTAACGGACCATGAGCCGGTCGAATGCAGGCCACAACAGCAAGGCCGCGCAAGGCATGGCGGGAAGGCAGAGCCGATCGTTCTGATCCGGTAGCATGCCAAGGAAAAGCAGGTAGACGCCAGCCGTCGCAAGGCTGATCGAGGCCACCCTTGAACGCAGATCAACCGTGCGCAGGAAAGGCCAGAACAGCGGCGCCAGGAGCAGGAAACCGGGGTGCCAGAACGGCTTCAGCACATACAGCGCGTTGGGCACAAGGAAGTGGTGGTGGCCATCCACAGTATCGAAGGCGCGGCGGAAGAGGTTAGCGGGATGCAACTGCAGTCCCAGCGGGTGGGTCAGGGCGCCGGCAACAACGACCTTGACCAAGCAAGCGCAAGCAAGCACCGTGGCCAACAGCAGCAAGCGCTGCACGACAGGGCTTCCCGGAAACGTCCTCCAGCATGAGAACACCAGCACGGGTGCCGCCCAAACGAGCATGGGCAACCGCACCATCGCAGCAAAAGCAGCAAGAATAATGCACACCAAGGTGTCACGGGCATCGGCGGAGCGCACGCCGAACCGCAGGCTCCAGAGCGCGAAGGCAATGGCCGGCACATCGCTCATCACCACCACGCTGTGGCGAAGCAGAAAAGGCGACGTGCCGATGGTAAGCACTGCGTAGAGCGAGGCCCTCTTCCGATCAGCCCCACTGTCCAGCAGTATGCGCCGGAACGCCAGCACAGCCATTATCCACGAGAACACGACTACCAGCCTGAGGCCGAGCAAGGTGCTCCCTGTCAGAAAAGAGAGTATTGCACCCGCGGCCGGAAAGCCCAATGGCCAAAAGGCCGGACCGGGAGGGTCTCCCCCCTTCCACCAAATGGTCAGTTCATTGGCCAGACGGAGGTAGGCGTGCGCGTCCTGGTTGTAAAGGCCCCGGAAGCCCCAGCCCATGGAAAGGAGGATGATCGATGCCACCGGCAGTAGCAGCACAAGCCACCAGCGTTGGGATCGGGCGATCAGCGAGGTCATCGGACCGCCAAGGTATCGGGCCAGCAAGGTCCGAAATGAATGAAGGCGCCTCAGGGGCGCCTTCATCGTTCGTGCACTCGTAGGGAGTCGAACCCCAAACCTCCTGATCCGTAGTCAGGTGCTCTATCCAATTGAGCTACGAGTGCGAAAAGCGGCTGCGAATATAGACATCCTTCTCAAAATGCGATGCAACTGTCAGCTCAGATCCAATCGTTGAGCCAGTAATAGGCAATGGCAGCGTATTCCCGCAGGCAGGTGATCTCCAGCTTCAGGTAGTTCCAGAAGGTGTAGCGCATTCCTGTGTCCTGGCTTACATCCGGCACCCAAACCTTCCCCCCGATCCGACGGTGCGCATAGTCCAGGTCGATGAACATGGGGTTGTCCCAAGCAGGTTCGCCACAAACAGCGCTAAAACCGACCTTCCTGAAGGTGCGGACACTGCGGTACATGTTCTCAGGAGCGGTGACCAGGGCAACCGAAGATCCGGCCAAGCCAGGGAAAGCAGTACGGACGGCCAGGGCCTGCTCGCGCGTGTTCGCTCCGTGCAACAAGGGATGGATGCGTCCACGGGGCACTCCCCTCAGCATCAGTTCAGCGATCATCAGGCGCATTACTCCGGTATCCGGTGGGTGTACGACCATCACAGGTGCATCTGCGATGACCTGCGCCAGGGCCGCCGCATGCTGAAGCCGCAAGAGCTCTGGTCCCGAGGGCATGCCACTTCCGCCCAACACCACGATGGCCTTCGGGGCCTTCGTGCATTCACCCCAAAGGCCCAGCGCACGATGCGCGTCGAAAGGCAGCCGGGTGCAAGCCAGTGCGACCATGATCAGCAGCAAGCCGCCACTGAAAAGCAGGAAGGCCCGGAACACGGGCTTCATCAAGCCAAATGCCCATCGCAGAAGCATAAGCACCGTGTTGCCGACATCACGCCACGTGGACATGGGCGTAAAGTTGGGCGACGGAAGTGACTATGGCTTGTAATACTTCAGAGCCTCTGGCATGTACGCCTCAAGGTCATGGATCCGCGTCGCGTCGCTAGGGTGCGTGCTGAGCAGCTCGGGTGGTGCGGCGCCGCCGCCTTGGGCGCTCATGCGCTCCCAGAACTTCGGCGCCACCTGCGGGTCATAACCGGCCATGGCCATGAACACCAAGCCCATCTTGTCGGCTTCGCTCTCGTGCTTGCGGCTGTAAGCTAGCATTCCCAGCTGGGAACCGATGCCATAGGACTGCATGAACAGGTCGCTGGCATACCCCGGTTTCTGGGCTGCAAGCACCTCCAAGGTCATTCCCGCTCCTTGAACGGCCATGCCTTGGCTCATGCGTTCATTTCCATGGCGTGCAATGGCGTGGGCGATCTCGTGCCCCATCACCACGGCAAGACCCGCTTCATCCTGGGTAACGGGAAGTATGCCGGTGTACACCACCACCTTGCCGCCGGGCATGCACCAGGCATTGACGGTGTTGTCGTTCACCACGTTGAACTCCCACTGGAAGCCGGCGATACGATCACCTGCCTTGTTCT
This sequence comes from Flavobacteriales bacterium, assembly GCA_016721825.1. GTDB lineage: Bacteria > Bacteroidota > Bacteroidia > Flavobacteriales_F > PHOS-HE28 > PHOS-HE28. The sequence goes on along the minus strand of JADKHI010000002.1, from coordinate 180,229 downwards.
CGTTCAAGTACTTCGTCGCGGCTGCGGCCAAACGCTCACCGATACCGCGCACCATCTTCACACGCGCATCGCTGGCGGGCAGCGGCGCGTTCTCTCCGAGGAACTGCTGGTACTGGGTCAGGGCCATGCCCATCATCTCCCCTTCGCTCACCAGATTCAACTGGCGCCGGCCCGTGATGGGCACCTTAGCGCAAGCTTGCAAGAGAATAACGGCCCCTACGACCAGGGCCACTTTCATCGATCGGTCCAAGATCATTCTATATCAGCGCTAAGGCCGCGGTCCTGGAGAGCGGTGCAGCGAGGTTCCAATTGGTCGAAGGTGCCGCGCTTCACGCTGCACTTGCCTTTGTAATGCACGATCCAAGCACATTGCTCCGCCTGGATCGGGTCGTGTCCGCAGACCTCCATCAGGCTTTCAATGACGTGATCGAAGGTGTTCACATCGTCGTTGTGCAGAATGATCTCACGCAACGGGCCGCTCTCGTAGAGCACCTCGTCCAACAGGGCTTCCTCAGGCGAAAGAAGATGCGACATGGGCGACCGGAATGGTGGCCCAAAAGTAGATCATCCGAAAGCCGAACGAACGATCAGTGCGTGGCGATCGTGGGGTCGGCCAACACACTTGGACCGAACTTCTGCAGCAACGCCCGGGCATCACGCATGGGAATGCGCTTGCCGTTCAGGTAGGCGGTGATGAAGGCATCCTTCACCCCCAGCGACACGGCTTCATCCTTCCGCAGGCGCACCTTGTCCATGTCCAGGAACACACCCGTGGTGTAACGGATCTTGTTGGTCTCGGTGCGTTCGCTGTTCAGCGGGGTGATGTTGAAGAGCTTGTCCAGCGCGGTGGGCTTGCTGTACACACCCACCTGTACGGTGAAGAACAGGCCTTTGACGGTCTCCACCTGGCGTGCCGGAGCGGCCGCAGGGTCGTTGTAGTAGGCCGTGGCGTCCGTGGGAGGCGCGAACTGCTTCAACAGGTCCTCGGCGGTGGCGGGGTAGCTCGCGAGCACTTGAGCATCATCGAGGGGCTGCACAGCGGAAGCAGGTGTGAGCGGTGCCTGGATGACTGCGGCAGGACGCTCCGTAACGGGGGCCGCTTGGGCAACAGTGCCACCCGCTGGCAGCGGCGTTGAGGACTGACGGGCCTGTGCCATGGAGATGCGTCGACCATCATCGTAGGCCACTACGAAGGCATCGCGATAGCCGCGCTCACGCACCAGCTTCTGCGCACGTTCGGCACCTTCAGGTGTGGTGAAGAGACCTGCGGTGTAGCGGGTCACGCCTGAAGCGGTCGTTTCGCCCATTACTGGAAGCATGTCGCGGAACAGTTCCTCCGGGATGTCGTTCTTGAAAGCGCCGATCTGCACCTTGTACACCACACCTTCCGGCATGGGTTGGTCCTTCAGGATCGGCTGGGGCGCAGCATCCGCCGCGCGGAATCCGAAAATGTCGCTGGACAACACCTCCGGCATGCGGAAACCGCCCTGGGGAAGAGCGCGATCCGGCACTGAGGGCGACACACGCTCCATGGGCTGCACGGCGTCAGCAATGTTCTCCACTTGAGGCTGGACCACGGTCGCACTTGGTTGATCGGCTGTGGTCCGTGCGGCCATGTCCTGTGTTCCGCCTGTTCCAGCACGCTCACGAAGCTCCTTCGCACGGATCGAATCCACTTGAGCGATCAATGCACGTGATTCTGCAAGGATCGCATCGGTGCGACGTGTGCGTTGTTCGAGGGCCATGATCTCGGTGGACCGTTCGGCCGGCATGCCTTGCAACAGCAGTGCCGCCTGACGATCGTTCAGATCGGCCGACGCGTTCAGGCGCGCCGCAGCACCACTGAGGGAATCCGCACGGTCGTGCAGTTCCACCGCACGATCGTTCAGTTGCTTCGCCTGTGCAATGCGCTGCTCGCTCACACGGCCATCGGGCTGATCAGGGGTGCCGAGGAGCATTGTGGCTTGGGCAAGTAGGGTGTCCGCCAGCTGATGGCTGCCCTGGGCCTCCACCTTGTCCGCAGCGGCCTGTTGCTGCTGTTCCAACGCCTTGGTGCGCGCCATGAAGTAGCGGCTTGGGTCCGTTTCGCTCTGCACCATTCGCTGCTCCTCGTTGCCCAGGTAGTAGTACTTGTTCAACCGCTCTTTGAACGCCAGGGCTTCCGCGGCGCTGCGTTGCTCGAGTTCCAACTGCAGTGACCGTTGGTCCATGGCGAGGGAGGCCTGGTGCAGGGAATCCGACAACTGTTGCAGGCGCACCGCTTCCTCCGTCAACCGTTCGCGGTCACGCTTCTTCGCGGTCGACAAGCTATCGCGTGTGGCGAGGGCCTGGTCCCCCACTTCCACCGAGCGCTGCTCCAGCCGCTGCGATTCCAATTTCGCTTGCTTGGTTCCCAAGGCCAAGGCGCTCACATCCTCAGCCGTCACGTTCCCCCCGGCCATGGACGACTGGTCGGTGGTCATGTACTGCTTGTACAAGGAAAGGTCGGCAGGCGCCTGATCTGCGGAACGAACCGCTTGCTGCACGGTGGCTGTGGTCGAACTGTCCGTATGCACACCGGGGTCGGTCGTGACCTCAGGCTCCATCGGCAACGTGCGAACGTTCGACTCGATCGGTGCCGTGGGGACCTGCGCCAGCTGTTGGCTTGCACCTTCCGTAGTTTCTTCACCACCGAACATGCGCTGCTCCACCTCCGCATAGCTCAGCGTTTCCCCACGCTTATGGTCATCACTGAGCATGAAGGCGTTCACGGTGATCGCCTTGTCAAGGCCGCGTAGCGCTTCCAATTCCTCCTGGTAGGCCTTGCGGTACAGGTCATCGCGCTGAACAATGTCCTCGCTCCGGTCGGCTGTTCTGCGTAGTTCCACTGCCTTGTCGAAGTGGGCCTTGGCCTCCTGCTCCAGTTCACGCGACATCAAGACAAGGGGCTCGCTCGGTGCAACGCCCTTGCCAGCTACTGCTGTCGCCACTTCCTTCAGGCTGTCCTGACCGGCCTTGTACTCCTCCTTGCTGATGTAGGCCATCCGCTGACCCATCTCCGTTCGAAGGATCACTTCGTCGTCGATCAGCTGGTCGGCGTTCCTACGCACCTTGTCCCATTCCTTACCCCTTGGCATGGTCTCCAACAAGGTCTCCATGGAATCGATGCGGTCGCCCAGATCCACCATGCGCTCCAGGTCGCGGTCCTTCAACTGAACGGCCTCGCCCACCTTCGGAGAACGGTGTTCCACAACGCTCTCGTAGATGAACTCATCCGGTTGAACACTCACGTAGCGGTCCACGTGCGAGGTGGTGGAGATCGGCGCAGTGGCCGGTCGATCCGCAACGGTCTTGTCGTCCACCTGTTCCTGAGCGATCTGCTCCATGGCACGGGTCTCCTGAGCGGCATACTGTTGCTGCGAACTCTCCAAGATGCGGTCAGCCTCCTTGATGTGCTCTTCCTTGAGCTGGCGAAGGCGTTCCACACGCGGCAACACGTCATCCGCCTTGGAGGGATCGGCCTCGATCACAGCAAGTTGACGTGCGGTCTCTGCCTCGGCGCTATCCGCAAGCATCAGTTCAAGACCATGAAGGCTCAGCGCCTTCTCCTCGGGGGCCAAGGTGCTGTTGGCGATACGCTCCCGGTCACCCACGAAATCCGGGAACAACACGTTCGCCAGATCGGTGGAAGGGATCGTCGGCACGAACACCTTCGCCTCACCCACGACCTCCTCTTCCGGGGCCTCCATCACTGGCGCCAGGGTGGCCTCAGCGGCACGCTCATCACGGATCTGTTCCTCCAACAGCGCTATGCGCTGATCGAGGCTGTCCCGGCGGACCTTGTTCCGCTCGGCGTCCCGCAACTGCTTCAGCTCGGCAAGGTCATTGACCTCAATGAAGTTCCGGTCAGGAACGGTGTCTGGGGCGATCTCTTCACCTCCGCCACTAAGGGAGTCACCGCCAGGCAACTGCCCTACACCACGCACCGACACGAGCTCCTCTTCGGTCCGAGCAGGTACTTGATCATTGGCCGGTCGGTCCGTCGAAGCAAGCACTGCGGTCGTAGTGCTGGCCGGCCGCTCAGTTCCGCTGGAACGATCCGCGGTATTCGTAGTCGGGCTATTCGACACTTGATCGATGGTTCCCTCGGCAACGGCCAACTGAGCAGCGGTCTGTTCCACAGTGGGTGTCACAACACCAGCCAGTTGGTGCTCCTGGTCGGCGGCGGGTCGCTGTGTCTCCGCGCCAATGCTGCCTGCACCCTGTTGAGCTGTGGTGGGGACCGCCGCGTTCTGCTCACCGTTCACGCCATCGTTGCTCACAGGCACATCGCTGACAACGCCTTGGCGAAGGTCCCCTTGCGTGGTCGTGCTGGACTGTGCGCTGACCGTGGTGCCTGCCATGCGTTCAGCCCCTGCGGAAGCGTCCCTTGGTGCGACCTGCGTGATCTGACGATCGGAGGCTAGGGCTGCGCCGGTGTCCTGCAACTGCCAGTCGAAAACGCTCCGCTGAGCCTCTTCGGTCTCCGTGGCGATGAGCGCATCGAATCGCTCATCAACGGCGATGCTCTGGATGCGGGCATCGTTCCCTCCGATCTTCTGTTCGAGGGCCGAAAGACCAGCCTGATCGAGCGTGTTCACCGGTGCAGCATCGGTGCGTTCCACCAAGTACCGGGTGAGTTGAGCCTGTCCTTTGGCCACATTCGCCTGCTTCTCCGCAGCACGTGACCTCGCCACGGCCGTGTTCACTTCCTCGTGGAGGTAGCCGAGCTGCTCCTGAAGTTGCGTGATCTCACGACCGATCTCCTCCTTTTTCGCTTTCCCACCGGTAGACTCCTGGTCACGCTTCAAGCGGTTGATGCGGCCCACCAACTCGCTCTCCTCCTCGCTTTTCGCAAGGGTCTGCTGCACAGCTTTGGCCGCTTCCTTGTCCAGTTCCATCGCCGCCCTGCGTGTCCGTTCAGTGGCATCAAGCGCGCCCTCGGGACCGTTCTTCACATCCAGTCGCGTCTTCAGTTCCTTCAAGCTCGTGAGCGTCCGGGCATCGTTGTTCGCCTGCACCGAAGCGCTCAATTCCGTCGACAACTTGGTGGCGGTGGCTGCGGCCTGTTCCGTGGTCGAACGCTCTGCACCAAGGTCCTTGCCAGCGGTCCAGGCGGCGTGTGCACGCATGTTGGCCTCGCGCGCACGTTGACGCTTGCTGGCCGCCTCGATCATGAGTTCATTCTTCCGCGCTTCATCCGTGGTCGCTTCCGCTTGCGCCACCAGTTCGTTGGCCTGCTGGGTAAGGAGCTCGCTTTCCACCGCATTGTCCAGAGCCATGCTGTAGGCCTCCGTGCTCATCTCGTTCAGCGCTTCAGCCTTCTTGGTGAGCTCCTGGGCATCCGCAGCGGCGAGCTTCACGGCCTGTTCCTTGGTGACATCACCGGTGAAGCCGGCGGCGGTCACCACATCGCTCGGGGTCTCAACTGCGGGTTGCTGCGCCACCACCTCGTTGGCGGTCACATCCAGACGGGCCCGGCGCTTGATCTCTTCCAAGGCCAGGGCCATCAGGTCCTCTCCGAGCGGCTCCTCGAAGTAGTTACGGATCATGAGCTTCTCCTGAGCAGCTTGGTCCACAAGGCTCATCTCCTGACGATAGGCGCGCGGCGCATCGCTGCGTGGAACCTCCACGTAACCTACGTGCGTGCGGCCCGTGGGGCCCGCTTCCACCACGAACTTGTAGCGGCCACTACGGGGAAGTGAAAGCACATAGTTCCCATTGAGGTCGGTTCGGACATCCGAGACCTTCTCCCGTGTCAGCGCGTCCTCCACCACGATGTGCGCCTTCCGGTCGGCCGCGTCCAACAGGGAAGCGAAGGTTCCCTTGAGCACTGTGATGTTGATCGGCACTTGGGTGGTGCTCACACGGTACACGTGCAACATGCCTTGGTGGCTGCTGCGGCCACTGGCGAAGCAGGCCTCCTTCCCTTCTGGATCTACGAGGTAGAAGATGTCGTCGTCCGGCGTGTTCACCGCGAAATCCATGTTCTCCGGTGCACCGAAAACATCGAGGCCCTTGTCATACGAACTGCGGAACACATCATATCCGCCCATGCTGTTGTGGCCCTTCGAGCTGAAGTAGAAGCTCTTGCCATCGGGTGCGAGGAAGGGGTAGTCCTCGTCCTGGTCGGTGTTCACGTAACCGGCCAGCTTCATCGGCTCCGCGAACTGACCGGTCGGCAACAACTCACTGCGGTAGATGTCGCGTCCGGTGCGGCCGTCCTTGCCCAAGCTGCTGAAGTAGATGGCACCGCCCCGATCGGGCAGGTAGATCAGGGAGCGGTCCTTGCTCTTCTTGTCCAACGAGGTGCGCAACTCATCCGGCGTCACCACGATGCGGCCGCCGATGGAGGACAGGTCATAGAAGCGGAAGAACTCATTGGCATCCACCTCGAGCTTGTTCCGAACGGCAATGTCCTTAAGGTTGCTCAGCAGATGCTGTCCGTTGCGGCATTGCTGCTCCAGCACGTCAACGGGGTATTGAAGAAGGACCTTCTTATCAGCGGTGCCCTTGTAGTGCTCATAGGCCGCTAAGGCCTCTTTGAAGCGGTAGGCCAGGTGGTAACTGCGACCCAGAAAGAACCAGGCCAGTGGCGGTGTGGCCGGTACCTCGCAGGCGTACTTCAGGTGGCCGATGGCCTTCTCCTTGTCATCACCACCGTACAGGGTGCAAGCACCGAAACGGTAGTTGAGATCGCGGTCGGCGGGATCGAGGCTGACGAGTTGGGAATACAGAGGATAAGCCTCGGCAAATCGCCCTTCGGCGAAAAGTCCGTCGGCCTTGGCCCGCACCTGTTGGTCGCCACCCTGGGCCAAGCCCAACAAGGGGACCGCAAGGGCGAAGAGTATGCCCGTGAAGCGGTTCATCAACTGAGAGTGGGCCGTTGAACGGTCAAGAGCCTCAAGGGGTTTCATGCGTTCCTGCCGCTACTTCCCGGCAAGCTCATCCGGTTCTCCTCACCTTTCAATAGTCGATCGATGTTCTGGCGGTGCGTGTAGATCACCATCAGGCACAGCACAATGGCGAACCCGATCTTCACCGGGCTCGTTTCGTGAAAGAGCAACAGCACGGCCAGCGGGTACGATAGAGCCGCGCAGATGGAACCGAGCGAAACGTAGCGCGACAGGGCGAACACAACGGCGAACACCAGCACGCATACGCCGGCCGCACCGGGGTGCACCGCTAGGATACCACCCAATGAGGTGGCCACGCCCTTTCCGCCGCGGAAGCCAGCGAAGACCGGATAAAGGTGTCCCACGACCGAGGCCATCACCAACGCCACACGGAACCACATCCAAGGTCCGCTGTCCGGTTCCAATCCGCTGAAGTTGGGGATCAGGCGCACGGGCAGGAAGCCCTTCAGGATGTCGATGAGCAGCACCGGGATCCCCGCTCTCGCACCTAACACTCGGAAGGTATTGGTGGCCCCGGCGTTCTTGCTGCCGTGCTCGCGCACGTCCACACCATGGAAGGCCCTGCCCCACCAGACGGACGTGGGAATGCTCCCACAGAGATAAGCTGCGACCATACCGAACGTTCCGTACACCCAGGGGAAGTCCATGGTTCAAAGACCGAATCGGTCGCGGAAGGTGTCCACTTTGCGCTTGTTCGTCACGTTGAACTGGTAGGCCGGTTCATCCTTCTTTGATTCCAGCACCCGCTTATCCTCCTTCATCTCGCTGAGCATGGTGTTGAACTCAGCACTGCTGCTGTAGGCATAAAGGTAGTTCCGGCTGTACTCGAAGAACCAGTAGGTCTGATCGTCCAGCATGAGCAGGATGGTCATCACGTCGCCACTGCGCTTGCGTTGCACTTCGACCTTGCCCTTGATGTAGCGGAACAGCGGCTTCTTGAGCACCGTACCCAGACCGATGAGGCCTTGGCTCTGCCATGCTTGATCCTCCTGGTTCCACACGAGGTTCACGTCGCAGAGCATGATACTCTTCTGCAGTTCGTCCGGCAGCTTCTTGATCTCGCCCTTGATGCTCAGTTCGCTGATCAGCTTGTCGGAACGTTCCAGGCCGAGCACCTCGCGCAAGGACTTCTCGTACGGGGTCTTGGTGATGTCCACCTGTTTCTGGTCCGGGTAGGCCATCATGTCGGCGGCCATCTTCTCCAGCGCGTTCTCCAGGAAGAAGAAGTCGGCGTACATGGCCAGACGGGCCTTGGTGACGGAGCTGTCCGAGCGGTGCTCGAGGGTGCCATAACCGTCCAGCTTCACGCGCCCCAGGTCCACACCCTGCCCGAAATGCCCATCGGCCATGAGCTTGCAGTCGGTGGTGTTCAGGCTTACGAGGTCGCCCGGCAGGTTGCGCTGGCGGATCTTGTCCTTGGGGCCGATCATGTACTCCTTCTTGGCCTTGTCATAGAACAGGAGTCCCTTGGCTGCGATCACCGCGCGGTCACCCTTGTCCTGCTTGCGGCTCAGGAAGGTGCCGTAGGTCTTGAAGGGGTCGTCGTTGGTGAGGAAGACACCGGCACCGATGTCCAGCCCCTTGTCATCCTGCAAAGAATCGCCCACGGGAATGAACACTTCGGCGGGGTCCACTTTCCCACTGAAGCGCATCCAGTTCTTGGAGAGGCCGGGGCAGTCGTGCATGATCCGCGTGCTACCGGTAAAGGTCAGCTCCTTGCTGTTCCCTTGCAGCAGCAGCTCACCGAAGTAGTCGAAGGCGGGGCTCAGCTGGAATCCTTCATCCTCCAGGATCTTGCCGCGTGCGTAGGTCTGGTAGGCAGTGTCCACGTTCACGCTCTCCATGCGCACCTTGAAGGGCTTCTTATCCTCGTCGACGTAGTCGTACTCCCCGGTCGCACTGTAGTTCCGCTTGGCCTTGATGTCCACCGTGGCGTTGTAGATGCGGTGGTACTTGGTCACGTAGTTGGCCGTGATCACCGCGTTGGTGAGCGGGTCCATTTCGGCGTTCTTGCGGATACGCACGCGCATGCTGTCGGGCGTCACCAAGGCATCGGCCACCTGGATGTACTGCACTTCGTTCGCCGTGATCAAGTGCTTCTTCAGGTCATAGCGAGCCTTGGGTGCCATGAAGCTCAGCGAATCCTGATCGGGACGGATGCTCACGAAGTTGGAACCGGATAGTTGGAGGTCTTCTGAGGCGGCGGCGGCCACACGGTCGCTCGATAGCTCGATGTCGCCCTGGTCCATGAACCACTTGAAGCGGTCCATGAAGCAGATGTACTGGTTCACCGGGAACTCCACCTTGGTCTCTTTGCCGTTGCTCACGAACTCACCCACGCGCTCGTCGAGCTTCACCGTGGCGTTCACGTTGTCGGTCTTGAAGGCGATGCTGGCCGTGTCCCCTTCCGTCAATCGGAAGTCGGAGGTGTCCGCATGGATCTTCATCGTCTCGAATTGGAAGAGCTTGGAGGCGAGCGTGGCGTTGGTGAAGTCCACCAGGCCACCGCCGGTCATGCCCTTGGGGGTTAGCTCGGTGAGGCCATGCAGGAAGGCCTGCCCTTCGTACATGTTCATCGGGCGGTCGATCTTCTGTGCCAGCAGTACATCCCGCTTCGGTTCCAATCGGAGGAAGACATTCCCCCCGCGAACGTTCGGCACGCTGAGGGTGGGGCTCTGAGCCGCTCCATTGTACAAGGTGTCCGCCACACCGAAGGTGCTGTCCGGGCAGAAGACGAGGCTCTTGCTGCTGGCAATGGTGGTGAGGTAGGTCATGTCCCCATCCCCTTGCAGGCCCTTGAAGTTCAGGCTGAGCGTGTTGGCGAACTTGGCCTTCTTGCCATACAGCGGCAAGCCACCATCGCCCGTCGGACGAATGAAGCCGAGCGCGTAATCCTTCTGCAGGCGCAAGGGCTCCCGGATGTCGGGGAAGATGCCGGCCGAAACGAGCGTACCCGTGAAGGTCAGACCGTCGTTGGTGAAGTTGTCCAAGCTGTCGATCTGGAACGGATCGCTCTTGTAGTAGAACTTGTCGCGGAGGTACACACCCTTCTGGATGGCGCCGCGGTCGTAGAACACATAGCTCTCCTTGGAGCTGTTGAACTTGGGGAACTGCGGGTACTTCTCCTGTTGCAGGCCGCTCTTGTTGGAAGGCGCATCGATCTCCAAGGTGCCGAACACTTTCTCCAGCACGTTCTTCACCCGCACCAGGTGGGTGAGCCCGTTCTCGTCCTTGTCAAAGCTGTCCGCCATGAAGCTCACGGAGTCCACGTTGAGCAGGTCGATGATGAAAGGGGCGTAGTGGAAGAAGTACTCCTTCCCGTAGAAGGTGAGCTTGCCGGCCTGTACCGCACCGCCGAAGGAGAAGTCGCGGTCCTTCTTCACGGTCACGAGCTTCTCGCTGGGGAAGATCTTCACGTCCTGCGAGTCGCTGAGGATGATGCGCGCCACGCCCTTCAACGCGAGGTCACTGTTGAGCAGGTTGATGGTGCCGTTGATACCGTCGTCGCTGTTGCTGTTGAACTGGAGCACATCATAGTCCACCTTACCGGCGCTGGCCAGCACATGCTCGTGCAGGCGGGGCTTCACCGTTACCACCTCCGACTCCGGATCGTAATCGATGTAACCCTTGTTGGCCATGTCGATCAGCATGGGGATCACCTGCGGCTTCTGCAGCCGCGTGGCTACTGCGAAATCGGTCGCCGTGAACACATCGCCCACCTTCTTCTGGTGATCGCGCAAGCGCACCAAAGGATGCACCGCATCCACGCCGAGCATGGCCGTGTAGCGCTTGTCCTTGAAATAGTTGTAGCTCTCGAAGGAGGCCTTGGTCTGTGAGCTCCCCTGCAGGTTGCCAAGTTGAACGAGCGGATCGCCCTGCTTCCACGTGAGCATCTCGAAGTACATGTCGAGATCATGGAAGGTGTCGTAGAACGGTCCCTTGGACAGTCCTTCGTCCTTCTTGATCAGGCTGAGCTGCTTCTTGTCCTTCAGGAACCGGAGGCTCACGCTCGGGTGGTAGATCGAGTCCTTCTCCAGGCGCAGGGTCATGCTCACATCCTGACTGGTGATGCGCTCGGGTTCGATGGTGAAGAGCAGACCCTTGGTGATGATGAAGGGGCGCTTGTCGCGGTAAAAGGTGAGGAAGGCGGGCTCCTCCTTGGTGCCGTAGCCTTGCAGCTTCGCCCCTTGTAGGGTGAAACCACCTTCGAAGTCGATGCCTTCCACGATCTCCCGGATCTTCATGCGGCGGTCGTAGCTCTCAAAACGTGGGTAGCTCGCGTTGTCGGCCTCAACGTTGGCGAGCACCTTGTCCGTGATCTTGCCGAACAGGGTCTTCTCGAAGTAGGGATCGTTGAACTGCACGGAGTCCACCTCGAAGGTGGAGCTCTTCACCTTGATCTCGTAGGCGTGCGACCACTCGGCATACGTGGACTCCGGCTTCAACCCGGCACGCGCCCAGGTCACGCGCCCACCGCGACCACGCCAGATCTCCTCGCTCGGGTAGTAAACGCCGCTGGTGTTCTTGATCACCGCGCTATCGCCCTTGGCCAGGCAGATCAGGTCGAGCTTCGGGAAGACGACCTTCGGCACCGTGTCGTACTCGAAGGTGAAGACGCCGCTGCTGGATCGCCATTGCGTGCTGGCGCTCTTGTACAGGCTGTTGTCCTTGAACAGGCCCGCGCACATCTCAATGAACGAGGCGAAGTTCTTCTTGCGCCCGCTCTGGACCATGGCGTCCAGGCTTTTCATCCACGTATCGAACTCGGCGGCGCTGCGACCGCTGTTGCAGAAGGCGGCCACTGCGGCCAGGTAATCGCGGAAGTGCGGGAAGGCCTCGAAGCGCTTCTTCAGCATGAAGTTCGCCATCTCCACCACCTTGGTCCGTTGCGGTGCCGAGAGGAAGCCACCGTTCCAGGCCGGTGTGAAGACCTGCTCCACGAAGGGCTTGCCTTCCTTCTTGTCCGCATCCACCAGGAAGGTGGTGACCTCTTGGAGAAAGACCGCCTGATCGTCCGTGAACGGTTTGGTCTGTGCCTGCGCCGCCAGGACACCGACAAAGAGGATCAGCGCTGCGACAAGGCGCAGCAGCAGGTGGGTCAGTTGAGTGGTTTTCGGCATCCGATCAGGGCCCATTCGCCTTCATTCATCCGTTCCTCCACGAGCAGTCCGGCCTCCTTTGCGCACTGGATCATCATGTGGCGGTCGCCCACCACGAAGCCACTGAGCAACAAGGCACCGCCCGGTAACAATGCATCGCGCATGGCGTCCATGTCGCGCATCAAGGTGTTCCGTTCGATGTTCGCCAAAATAGTGCCGTACCGCCGCCCCTTCAGGTCCGCGACGGTCCCCTTTTCCACAGTGATGGCATGACAACCATTGCGCTCCACGTTCTCGCGCGCATTCTCCTCCGCGAGCGCATCAATGTCGATGGCCAGCACGTCGATGGCACCGAGCTTCTCCGCCAGCACGGCAAGTACCGCCGTACCACTGCCAAGGTCGCAAACGGCCTGCCCCTTCAGATCAAGGCCCATCATCGCCTGCACCATCATGCGTGTGGTGGCATGGTGGCCCGTGCCGAAGGCCATGCGTGGCGTGATGATCAGTTCGTACTTGAAGCCCGGGGCCGGCTCGTGGAAGTCCGCGCGTATGCGGACATCCGTTCCCACCTCCACAGGCGTGAAGCTCCGCTCCCACTCCGCGTTCCAGTTCTTCGGGTCGACAGCCCGGACGGTGTAGCTTACCGAAGCATGCGGGTCGCGTAGGGCCAGGAGCTCGGGCAACACCTTCCGCTCGAAGCGCTCGGAGAGGATGTAGGCCTTCAGCCCGCCCGTGGTCTCCTCAAAGCTGTCGTAACCCAGCTCGCCGAGCTCCGCCAGCAGGATGTCCCGCCAGGGCTCCAGTGGCGCGATCAGAAAGTCGACCTCGGTGTAGTTCATGGAGGAAAGTCCAAAGTGCAGGGTTCGAAGTTCAAAGGGTGACCTAGGCGTCCTGCTTCACACGGTGGGCGATGTGGACGAGCTCGGTGAACTGACCGGCATCCAAGGCCGCGCCGCCGATGAGGCCACCGTTCACATCCGCGCAGGCGAAGAGCGATGCGGCGTTGTCCGGCTTGCAGCTACCACCGTACAGAATGGGGACCTCCGGTGCGCCTCGCTCGCTGAGGTAGGCGCGGATGAAGGCGTGCATTTCCTGGGCCTGTTCCGCACTGGCCGTGCGCCCGGTGCCGATGGCCCACACGGGTTCGTAAGCCACGATGCAACCGGCAAGCTCTTCTTCGGAAAGCCCGCCGAGCGCTTCGCGCAGTTGCTCTTCAACCACATGGAAGAACTTGCCGCTCTCCCGCTCGCTCAACACCTCGCCACAGCAGTAGATCGGAGTGAGACCATGAAAGAGCAGGGTCTTCATCTTCTCGGCCACTTGGGTATCGGTCTCACCGAAGTACTGGCGGCGTTCGCTGTGGCCGACGATGCAGTGCGTGACGCCCAGGCTCTTCAGCATCAGCACGCTCACCTCACCGGTGTAGGCGCCTTGTGCGACCGCGTGGCAGTTCTGTGCGGCCACCTTGATCCGTGTGCCGCGCGTGCATTGCACAGCCATCTCAAGGAAAGGAAAGGGCGGCGCGATCACCACTTCCACATCGCCTTCCAGCTCTTCGGACCAACCGACCAACTTGCTCACCAAGGCCAGCGCTTCCGCACGATCCTTGTTCATCTTCCAATTCCCGGCCACGATCGTTCGCATGCAACATCCGCCGGACACTGGTGCGACCGGTGGAAGGACAAAGATGGCTTCGGCGCACACCCTTCGCGACCGGGCAGTGGACAAGTGCTAACAGGGGATCGTGATCAATGCAATACCCAGGAGAACTACTTTGGTCCAATGCGCCTACCGACCTTGGAACGACCGTGGATCTGGATACTGCTGACCATCGCCGTTGCCGTTGCAGCCATCGTGGTGGCGTTCGTCCAGTACCGCCGAGCGGAAATGCTCGGGATAAGCAAGTACATGGAAACGGAGTATGAGCCTGTAAGGAACATCATGATAATCCGATGGAAGAAGGACCATTCGCTCGCCAATGTGACCTATGATCTGAACGGCGACCTGCATGCTGATTCCATTGTTCACTATGGAAGCAACGGCACTGTGGCATTCATTGAACGCGATGCCGACTTCGATGGGCGCATCGAGGAACTGTTCATGTTCAACCGCAAAGGAGAACTGATCATTCGGCAGTTGGACACTGATGAAGACCGTTACACGAACGAAATGTTCGAGTACTTCAAGGACTCCATTGTTCACTACAACGACCGCAACGAGGACGGGCACTTCATGCTCGATGAACTCGTGAGCGCCACATTGAGGACCGACCGCAACGCGGAGTATTGAGGACCTCCCTACTTCAACGCCTTCTTCGCCTCTTCGATGGAGGGCGTGTCGTTGCAATGCCACTGCCCGCGCACCACGCCTTGTTGTAGCAGGAGAACACCGGGGTTGCTACGGATGATGGTCTTGAGCACGGTGCCGTCGCAGCGCAGGTAGTCGAAGGCGTTCTGGTGCGTGTGGCGGAACTCCTCGATCTGCTCGTAGCCGCTGGCGGTAACGCCGTAGACGTACCAGCCGTTCTTGAAGGCCTCGGCCGCGAGCGCGTTGATGTTCGGTTGGCAGTGCGTTGCCGCTTCAGTGATGTCCTTGCTGACGATCAGCACCACGGGGTTGGCCTCGGACATGATGCCTTCGGTCACGTCAACGCCGTCCACATCGGTGAGCACGAAGTCGTGGATGGGCGGATGGTAGCCCTCTTGGATGAGCTTGTTCTCGGTGGCCTGCCAAACCCAGGTGCTGTCCTGCCAGGGGTAGTCCTTGCTGTTGAAGTCCTTCACCTCGCCGGTCTTCATGTTCTTGTAGGTGAGCACGGTCTCGTAGACATCGGGCTTCTCTCCTTCCGGAACGGCCATGCCCTCAGGGATGCTCTTGCCCACGGCGAAGGGGCGGTAGTCCTTCATGGGCAGGTGCTCCAGGCAGTACCACATGAACAGAACGGTGAGCACAGTGACCCAACCTGCGGTGAGCCACTCGGCCTTCACACCGCTGACCAGTCGCTTGATGAGCAGGTAGCCGAGGATGCCGACCAAGGTGAAGGTGAGGAAGAAGCTCCAGCCGAAGACCCAGCTCCACAGCGCCACGAGCACCAGACCACCCACCAGCAGGGGCTTATCATCGTCCGCTGAGTTGAAGGCGATACCCGGCTTGCGCCAACTGACGATGAACACGGGCAGCAGGAAGACGAAGAGGATGAGGTCCTTGTAGAAGCTCTCGCGTGGTGTGAGGCTGCGACCGAGCGAGCCCTTCATGGCATCGCCGAAACAGCCGCAGTCGGTCACGCAGGTCTTGTCGCGCACTTCCTCCTTGCCATTCACCACTACGGTGTAGGTCATCTTCTCCCCATCCTTTTGGCGCTGGTTGCAATTGTCCGTGTAGGCAGTAAGCCAGCCGAAGAAGAGCGTGAGCACGAGGGTGGCGGTAGTGGCCAAGCGCATCCTTCCTCCGACGAGGATCGCGAAGCCGAGCACCACTTCACCCAAGCAGGCCAGCATGGCCAACGCCAGGGACCAGGGTTCGAGCGCCGGCCAGTTCAGCGCGCTTTCCGCGAAGTACTCCTCCAACTTGTAGCTGAAGCCGAGCGGGTCGTTGGCCTTCACCAAGCCACTGACGATGAAGGTGGCGCCGACGAGGATGCGGCAAAGGATGAGGAAATAGCGCATGGAGGACTGTGCTTGGGTGGCGGCCAAGATAGGATCGGGTCGGGCGGCTCCGCTGCCCCCTTAACAGATGATCAACAACCACGGCGCGTTAAGATCCTCCCGAAAACGCCGCGGCCGCCTGAGACCCGAAGGTCCCGGCGGCCGAAGCGACCCATCAACCCAAACTTGTCGTTATCGTCGGTCCAGTGCCTTGGCGTCCTCTACGCGGGACGTGCTGGCTTGTGCGGTCATCATGCGTTGGTATTGTGACATGATCGCTTCCACCTGCGGGCGGACCTTGCGATCGTAGTCGGTATCCCAGCTCACCAGCCCGGTGGCCGGCTCGAAATAGGCGCGCCCCATGGGCATGTCGAAGAAGGAAAGATCAATGCTCGTGGTGCGCTCCAACATGGTCATCTCCACCCACAGCTCCTTCGTCTTGTCGGCACCCTCCCACACCAGCCCGTGCGTATCCACGGTGAAACACTTGGTGACAAGGCCAGGACCGCTGAAGCGGATCACATACTCCGCGTTATTCTCCAGCTCGAAGGCGTAGTGGCCGAGGGCACCTGTCTCTTCCCCCGCGACCTTCGATCCATTCTGGTACACGCGCACCAGCACATGATCCATGGTGGCGCCTGTGAGGTAATCCGTGACCACACCGTTCACACGCAGGCTGAACGCGGTGACCGACAGTTGCATGCCGACCAAAGCCGCTGTGATCAAGGCTTTCATCATGGCGGCAAACGTATTCCCCCGCCGATCGGGATCAAAGCGATGGGATCCCCTTTTCGCAAGGATCGGCCAACAGGCGAATGTGAATAACCGCGAACTGAACTAGCGCACTTGCGGACTGACGGGATCCTCCGATCTTCACACCCAGCTCGACCATGCGCACCCTTACCCTCCTCATCACCGGCCTGCTGCTCGGCCTTCAGTTGAACGCACAGGACACTGCCGGCAAGCTGCCCGCCTGGGCCACATGGAAAGGCGGGGGCATATCCCTCGCCCACCCTGTGGAATGGAAGGCGGACGATTCCGGTGCGCAAGGCACCTTGGTCATCTTCCGAAGTCCGGTCGACAGTGGGGATGTCTTTCAGGAGAACGTGAACCTGCTGATCCAGGAGATCGGGGCGATGGACCTACCCACGTATGTATCGGTAACGGAGGAGCAGATCCGGACCCAACTGCCGAACGGCGTGCTCATCAATTCAAGCACGCAGCGCGGGGCAAGTGGTGAGTACCACCAGTTCGAATACACTGGCGACCTGAACGGACTTCCGCTTCATTGGAAACAGGTGGTTCGCCTCAAGGACGGCAAGGCCTACCTGATCACCTTCACCGCGCACAAGGATGTGTGGGACGAGGACCTCTACCTGGCCGACGCCATGTTGGACTCGTTCAAGTGGATGGAGAAGTAGACCGTCAAGCCCCTTCCTCCATGCGGATCATCGCGAACACGCCGTAGTTCACGATGTCGAGGAAGTTCGCGTCGATGCCTTCGCTGACCAGGGTGGCTCCCGCGTTGTCCTCGATCTGCTTGATGCGCAGCAGCTTCATGAGGATGAGGTCCACGAGCGAGCTCACGCGCATGCTGCGCCAGGCCTCACCGTAGTCGTGGTTCTTCCGTTGCATCAGGTCGCGGGCATGGTGCATCTGCGCCTTCACATGCTTCACCGCCTGCTCTGCGCTGTGATCCGGTTGGTCCACCACGCCCAATTCCAGCTGAACCAAGGCCATGGCCGCGTAGTTGATGATGCCGATGAGCTCCGGGCGGATGCCTTCACCCACCTTGCTCTCCCCCACCGTCTGCAAGGTGCGGATGCGCTGGGCCTTGATGAAGATCTGATCGGTCAACGAGGGCACCCGCAGGATCCGCCAGGCCGTGCCGTAGTCGTGCGCCTTCTTGCTGAAGAGCGCCATGCACTCGTCCAGAACGGCATCGTATTGCTGAAGGGTCTTGTCCATGTGCGGCGCAAAGGAACGACCTCAGCGTTGAACCTCAGGCATCAGGACCGGCTCCACGCGGTGGACATGCTCGAAGCCCAGAAGTCCGGTGCGCGTGCAGCAACGCAGGCTGTCCATGGTGGTCAGTTGCTCCTTGACCTCCGTCGGCATCTCCAGCCGCTCGCGTTCCCCATCCCAGGAAACGTACACATTAAGGCTACGGCGGCTCCAGTTCAGATCCACCACCGGCCATGTATGGCAGCTCTCCTCGGTCTGCGGGAAAGAGCGGTTGACGAACGATGCCGTCGCAATGCCGAACAAGGGTAAGGTCCCCCACCACAAGCCGCCACCGACCAATAACTTCCGCGGCGACCAACGCACCACGGCAGGCGTGCGCGACCACGAGATCACCAATGCCGCCACCAGACCAACAGCCGTCCCCATTCCGACCAGCGACCAAACGTTCAAGGTGTTCTCAAGCCCCCAACGCCATTCGAACATGCAGGTGAACAGTGCGGCGAAGAAGACGACCAAGGGCAGGTGATCCTTCCACCGTGCGCTCGATCGTTCTTCGATGACCGCGTGCTCATCCTCGTCGAACAGGTCCACCTCCTCTTCGAGCACCAGCTCTTCATGCACTGTGTCATCCGTTCCTCCGACCCAGAGTTCCATCACCAGGTGGAAGGCCGCGGCGAACCCCGTGACCAACGCAACGAACGCGAGGTAACGAAGCGGACCCGCATCGTGCGCCAGTTCGACCACAAGCCACCCCGCGCCGACCAGCGCCACGAACAGCACGGTGATGCGAACCGTCCTGCCGAGCCGGTCGAGCAGCTTTCGCGCTACGAAGTACAACAACCCCAAGAGCAGGAACGCCAGTACCACCCCGTAGCCGCGGGCCAGTTCGAACGCGCGCAAGGCCCAGCGTTGTGTCTTGGTGGGTCGGACCTCCGGATGAGCTTCGGCATGCTGTGCCAACAACGTGTTCCAGCGCTCGATCAGGGGACCCGAAATGGCCGTATCCCAGATCAGGTTCTCAGTGACCGGATCCCATGTGGCCATTCCTACCATGGCGCTCAACAAGCTGCTGTCCATGCCTTCCAATGGGGGGAACAGGCGCATGTCAAGATCGGCCTGCAAGGCATCGACCCATTCGCGGGGCACGTCGCGGACGTCGAAGACCACTTGCCTCGGCACAAGCCCATCCTTCGCAAAGCGGATGATGTACCGTCCGCCTGCGGGCACGTCGAACCGGTAATATCCGTCGATCCGCGTGGTGCGTTGTTCCGTGCGAACACCCTCGCCTTCGAGCAACACGACCACACCGGTCATCGGCAGGCGGGTAAAGGCATCGCGCGCATGGCCTTGCACACGGATGGCCTGCACAGGAACCGCGGTGGCCAACAGCATCCCGATCAGGATGACGGGTCGCAAAAGGCTCAGGAACATTGAACGAACTTTGGGCCGCGCCGGAAGCATCCGGCCGAAAGTACATGAGCCGCCCCACCCCTGATCCCATGCGCGTCAAGGATCGCCTGCGCGATCTGGCAGGGCCAGCGGTCATGGGCATCATCAACGCCACGCCGGACTCCTTCCACACAGCTAGCCGGGTGGATGTCGACGAGGCCTTGCGTGTTGCCGAGCGAATGCTGAACGAAGGAGCCGCCATTCTGGACATTGGGGGAGCAAGTTCAAGGCCTGGCGCGGTGGCAGTGGCCGAAACGGAAGAACTAAAGCGCGTGCTGCCGGTGGTCGAAGCGTTACAACGCCGTTTCCCGGAAGCGTGGCTGAGCATCGATACCTACCGTTCCACCGTAGCGCGCGAGGCCGTGGCCGCCGGTGCCTCGATGGTGAACGACATCGGTGCCGGGCTGCTCGACGCGAACATGATTCCCACTGTCGCAATGCTGCATGTGCCATATGTGCTCATGCATATGCAAGGCACACCGTCCACCATGCAGCAAGCACCGCACTACACCGACGTGGCCGCTGAGGTGACGCACTTCCTGAGCGAGCGCCTGAACACCTGCCGTGCTGCGGGGATCGCGGATGTCATCATGGACCCGGGCTTCGGTTTCGGCAAAACGACGGAACACAACTACACGCTCCTTCGGGAGCTATCACGATTCATCGCCCTCGGGGTGCCAGTGCTAGTTGGGCTTTCCCGCAAACGGATGATCAACGAGGTGCTGGGCATCAAGGCCGATCAGGCTTTGAACGGGACCACGGTGCTGAACACGATCGCGCTGATGAACGGTGCATCGATCCTGCGGGTGCACGATGTGAAGGAGGCGGTGGAAGCGGTGAAGCTGGTGCGGAGCTATCGCGGCTGAGGCGCGAGACTAACGGCTGGAGTCGTTCGCCCGGTTCAGGCTGTCCATGGTCATCATGGCCTGCTTCACCCGAGCCCGTATGCTCTCCGTGTATTCCAAGTTCCAAGTGAAGGCGCTGTCAACAGGTGAATACTGTGCCATTCCGATCGGCTGGTCCAGGACGGACATGTCCAAGTTCGGCAGGGACTTGAACAGGGTGATATCGATGTTCATTCCATGTCCTCCAGCGCGAAGACCCGCAGGAATGTCCCTTGCATCGATCACGACATGCTTGGTGACCATGCCGGCCTGCATGAACCACAACTTGTAGACATGGTCGTAATCCAACTTGACCTCATAGCGCCCCAAGCTATCCGTGACCAGCGCCGCCAACCGAACATCGTCCTTGTGAACGATGACCGAGACGCCAAGGAGCTTGACGGCTGTTCCGTAGTCCTTCACTGTACCATAGACGTAGATGTTATCCACTTCTCCTTGAGCCTTCCCGACCGCGCAAAGGAGCAACAGCACCAAGGCCGTCAAGAAACTACGGCGGAATGAACGATCACGGCTCATCGGTAGCTCGGGGTGCTACGACCGTACTGTCGGCAGGCACGGCCTCCTTGGGCCGATCGAACTTGGTGGTCGGGGGGCGGCGCCCCTGTCTGCGCTTGTAGTAGCCCTTGTACGCCTTCTCGTATTCGTCCATGGTCTTGGACAAGCGTGGGCGCATGCGCTCGGTGTAATCCATATCCCAACTCACATTGCGGACCGAGTGCTTGTAGGCAGCTTCGCCTAGCGGTTGCTCGAAGACCGTGAAGTCGAACTCCTCGATCCACTCGAACAAGGTCATCTGCACGTCCATCTCATAGAAAGGCACATCCGGATATGGCGGTACTTCCTCGGTGTCGATGTTGACGTGCTTGGTGACACAACCCTCGTTGCTGTACCACACCGCATAACGCCAGCCTTTGTCCAGGTCGAAGCTGTAGCGCCCATCGCCCCGTGTCACCACCTCGGCCTCGGTCTTTCCGGCCTTCAGCAAACGCACCATGGCCCCCTTGATCGGGTCACCACTGAAATGGTCGGTGACCACTCCGCTGAGCTTCACGTAGAAACGTGTGGGCGCCTTCTGCGCAATGCCCGCCGTGGAAAGCAGGCAGAGCAGGAAGAGGAGCGATGAACGGATCATTTGCGCAGGGCCCGGGCCAAAGCGATCAGCACCACGGCACCGACCACCGCCATCAACAAGCGACCGATCAGGTTGGTCGGTGCTATGCCCAACAGACCGAACACCAAGCCCCCGACCACCCCGCCCACCATACCGAGCAGGATGTTCTTCAAGGCGCCATAGCCTTCACCCTTCATGACCTGCCCGGCCAGCCAGCCGGCCAGTGCCCCAATGAGAATGCTCCAGATAAGATCCATGGATCGAAGGTATCGGCTTGAAGGAAGAGTTCCGCTCCCGACCTTCGGCGCAAGCTTCGAAAGCCATGCCAAGAACACTTTCACTCCGCGCCGGTGAGAACTTCCACATCGTGCTCTGGCTCTTCAAGGACCTCTGCTGGGTGCAGGACCAGAAGCTGCTGGGCAGCATCATGATCGTCCCTACTGTGCTGATGGCCATCTGGATCGCTTGGAAAAGTCGCGCGGACATCGGTGAGTTCCTGCACAGCTTGGCGGTGGTCTTCTGGATCAGCGCCAACTCCATCTGGATGTTAGGCGAGTTCCATTGGAAGGATGGTACACGCCCCTATGCCACGGTGTTCTTCGTGCTCGGACTGCTCTGCGTCGCTTGGTACTACCTCGTTGAACTTCCCCGTATCAAGCGCACGGCTTCACCAGCAAGCGACCACGCACATTGACGCCCCGCTATCTTTACCGCCCGCTGGATGATGCCTCGTAGGCTCGCGGCGGAATTCCCGAATGGCCAACGATATCGAGAAGTACAGAAGGCGCTCCCGTCGGACGCTGCGCATCACCCTGGCCTGGGTGCTGGCCGGTATGGTGGCGGCCGTGTTGGAGAACAACGTGCTCACCGCGAACGGGCTGCACCAACCGCTGATCGAAGAGATCAACGCCTACTTCTGGCGGTCCTTGTTCGGCGGGCTGATCGGCGGCGGCATCTACATCTTCCTCCTGCGTGACAAGCTGCGCGTGCTGCCCTTCGTGCAAGCCTTGGGCATCATGGCGGCATTGGTGCTACCGGTGGTCGCCATCACCCACGCGGTGTTGCCCGTAGTGCTCCACCAAGGTCCGATCAACACGCAGGCCACGATCCTCGACCGCCTTTTCTCGCTGACACAGCTCGGCCAGTTCCTCTACTACACCCTGATGATGGGCGGCACCATGCTGATGGTCCGGTTGAACGACCAGTACGGCAGTGGTGGCGTGGGCTTTCTGCTGGGCCGCTACTACAAGCCCCGCCAGGAGCTCCGCATCTTCATGTTCCTGGACATGCGCTCCAGCACCGCCATCGCCGAAAAGCTCGGGCACGTCCGCTACTTCGAACTGCTCAACGATGTGTATGCCGACATCACCGATCCGGTGGTCTACTCCGAAGGCGAGGTGTACCAGTACATCGGTGATGAGGTCAGCGTGACGTGGAAACTGCACAAGGGCATCCGTGGTCAACGCTGCATCCGCTGCTTCTTCACCATCCGTCGCAAACTGGAACAGCGCTCTGCCCATTACCAGGAACGCTACGGACTGGTGCCCCAGTTCAAGGCCGGCTTCCACTACGGCGAAGTGACCACCGGTGAAGTGGGACTGGTGAAGAAGGAGACCATCTTCTCCGGCGATGTGGTGAACACCGCAGCGCGCATCCAGAACAGCTGCAACGACCACGGGGTCGACAACTTGATCTCGAAGGAACTCCTCGATCTGCTCCGCCTGCCTTCGCGCATCTACACAACACGCCACATCGGCGAGATCCCGCTCAAGGGCAAGAGCAACGACGTGAGCCTTTGGACGGTCGGACTTCAGGAAGGCGCCTGACCATCAGTACTCGTAGCGCTTGCCTTTCCACCAGCAGCGCAGCACCCCATCGTCACCGCGCCAGAGCACCACATCGCCCCAACGCTCGAAGCGCTTGGTGGCCATGCCTTCGGCAATGCGCGTACGTTGTCCATGACGCCAGCGGTGGATGCCACGGTCCAGGTCGAGGTAGAAGATACTTGCGTCGCGCACATCCCATTGTTCGGGCACGTAGCGTTCGACCACTTCGGCGCGACCACCTTCCTCCGTCATGAGCCAACCGTTGTCAACGAAGAGCAGCACGCTGTCCTGTACCCAGTACTCGGTCGGCGTATGATCAAGGAGGGTGAAAGCTGACCCGTTCCGGTAGCCTTTGAAGGAACCGCCGTTGGAAACGTAGCCCACCACCCCATCACCGGCCTTGAAAGAGCGCGGACGGAAAGGTTCAAGGTCCTCGGTACGGCCGTGGTCGAAGACGCGGAATTCTCCCGGACCGTCATCCCAATAAGCCACGATGTCGCTGCCCATAGCAACCAGACCGATGTCCGTGCTGTCGAACAACACCTTCACCTCACCGCGGTGGAAGAGCGACACGCGCGAACGGCTGCGGTCGTAGAAGGTCAAGGTGTTCGCGCCGCTGCTCCACTGTGGTGCTTCGGAACCCTGCTCCACTTCGGCCACGGTGATCGTGCGGCCGCGCCACCACACCTGCAACGCTGATGCTTGGAGGTCATGAAAGGCGACCATGCTGTCCTGCACGGTGAAGACGCCTACTTCCGGCGCCACGGCATAGGCACCCTCTTCCCGCGCCACCTTCAGCACGCTACCGCTAAGCCAGGCCACCTCGTGGTCCGAACAGACCGGCGTACTTCCGGCAACGGGTTCAAGCAATACGGTCCGTCCGCTCTGCAACATTCGCAAGGCGCCACTGTGGTCCTGGTAGATGAGGCGGTCGCGGTTCATCCAGACCTGCTTGGGGGCCCGGGGTTCCTGCTCCACGAAGCGGCCATGATCGAACAGCATGAAGCGGTCGTTCGCCGTGGTGAAGGGTGCCATACCGCCTTCCTGCGCGAAGAGCCTGAAAGTGATCGACACCAGAAGAACAACGATCAGCGCACGGTTCATCATCGCTCAACACGTTCAACGGCCTGCACACGCACCTCGCGCCTACGTCCCTTCACCGGCACCACGCTTTCCGCAGTGAACTTGAAGCGCTCCGACGCTTGCGGGATCCGACCCAGCAGCTCGGAGGAAACGAGCAGGTCGGCCTTCATGTCCTTGCACACCCCGAGCATGCGCGATACCGAGTTCATCACATCACCGCTCAGGTCGATAGCGCGCTTGATGTGGCCGATCTGGGCCACGATGACCCGCCCGCCATGCACCGCCCCGCGGAACTTGGGTACCGCACCGAACTCGCGCTGCATCTCATCCGCATGGGCATCGATGCGCTCCATGATGTCGAAGTAGAGGTCCAGGCAGTTCTGCCCACGCAGCCCCGTCTCCATAGGCCAGGTGAAGATCACTTCGTCGCCCACGTACTTGTGGATCTCGCCCTCGTTCCGCAACAGCGCATCGGTCATGAGCGAATAGGTCGTGTTCAGGAAACGGTAGTACCGCAGGTCACCGAGCTTCTCCGCCAACGCCGTGCTGCCCACCAGGTCGATCGACAGCACCACCCGTTCCTCCGCCACGGGCTTCTCGTAACGCCCCAGCAGGAAGCCGAGGAACATGCGGCGGCCCATCAGCTCTTCCAGCTGCACCACGAGAATGGCGATGGAGGTGACCACCACCACGCGCAACATGAGGCGGTAGAACTGGCTCATACCGAACATCTCCGCGGCGCTGAAGGTGCCTTCGGAGCGCAAGGGCAGGTTCTGTTGGCGGTCGAAGGCGAAGGCCAAGGCCACGAGCGCCAGGGTCAGGGCGTTCACAGCGAGGACCTTCCCCAGGAACTGCAGCGGAATGGCCAGCGATCGGAAGCGACGGCCAAAGAGGAATTCCTCCAGCACACCGGTCCAGAGTCCCAGCAAAGCCCAAGCCCCCAGATAGCTGCGCCCGGAGTTACCGCTGAACAAGGTGAGCACCGCCGCCGCGCCAAGCGTGACCAGCATGTACTTCAGCACCTTGCGAAGCTTGTAGCGGGTTATGGAGGTGAGGGCTGCCATCGCGGAGTAGCGGCGGAATGCGAAAAGGAGCGCGAAAGTACGGCAGCTAGGGGGGGCATCGGAACTTGAGAACGCTGTCAAGTGATCTGAAAGGGCCATTGTGCGGCACACCATCTTTGCCCACATGCGGAAGTGGCTGATGCGTTGGCTGAGCGAGTTCGTGCCGGTGCGGCTGGATCGACGCCAAGGCCGCTATGGAACGCTCGAGCTGTCCCTGGAACATGGGCAACTCGTGGTGAACAGCCTGCAAGCGAATCAGAGCTTCGGAAGCCTGCACCGCATCTGGCAGACCTGCTTCCGCGACATTGGCATTGAGCACACACCACCTGAACACGTGCTCTTGCTCGGCTACGGTGCGGGTAGTGTGGCGCGGATCATCTGCGATGAACTGGGGCTCCACTGCCACATCACCGCCGTGGAGAACGACCCCTTGATGATAGAATGGGCACGCACCCATTTTGGGCTGGACGACTTCGCCGACCTGACGTTGTTGGAGATGGACGCGGTTCAGGCGGTGGCAACCCTACCGCAGGCCTTCGACCTGGTGATCGTGGATCTTTTCGTTGAGCTGGATGTGGCCCCCGGAACGGCCGAGCCTAACTTCCTTAACATGGTAAGGGACAAGGTATTACCTGGCGGAACCTTGCTCTTCAATACGATCACGCATGATGCCCCAAGCACGGTACTCAGCGCACGGATCGGCGAGCAACTGCGTCTATGCTTCGGCAGCGTGACCGAACGGTGTTATGAAGGGGATAACGTGATGTTCATCGCCCG
The DNA here is from genome assembly GCA_016721825.1 of Flavobacteriales bacterium. Classification (GTDB taxonomy): domain Bacteria; phylum Bacteroidota; class Bacteroidia; order Flavobacteriales_F; family PHOS-HE28; genus PHOS-HE28. The sequence goes on along the minus strand of JADKHI010000002.1, from coordinate 154,371 downwards.
GTGAACAGCTTTTAACGTTAACCCTTTCATTCATAGGTTGTTCGGTCCGAGATTTGCCTAACCTATCGTGCTCGATCGGCTTGGATCATCATCGGACCCATATCCCTCTACGTCTGCTCGGCGGTTTCGCCTTGTGGAGCTTCGGGCTTCCCCTGCTGGCGCAGCCTTGTTCGATCAACATCGGACCGGATGTGACCATCTGTCAGGGCCAGATCGCTGTGCTCACCGGGCCCGCAGGCTATTCAAACTACCTCTGGGACACGGGCGCCCTGACCCAGAACATGGCCACGGGAGTCGGTGGTCCGCATTGGTGCCAGGTTAGCTACCCGAGCGGCAATCTGGTAACGAACAGCAACTTCAACGCGGGTAACAGCGGCTTCAGCACGCAGTTCAACCTTTCCACGGACCTCACCACGGAAGGCACCTACTACGTCGGCACCAATCCCAACACGTACCACCCGCAGTTCAACGGGGCCGGCACGGGAAACTTCCTGATCGTGAACGCCGGCTGGACGAGTTACCTCGCCGGCCAATGGGATTGCTGGTGCCAGACCGTGCCCGTATGCCCGAACCAGACCTACACGTTGAGCTACCGAGGCCGCAGCGTTTCGCCCTCGAACCCAGCGCGCCTGCAATGGTGGGTGGACGGTAATCCTGTTGGTCTTGAGGTCGTGCTACCCGTGCAGGGCGCTGCATGGCAGACCATCACCACCTCGTGGACCAGCGCTCCCGGCCAGACCAGCGCGGGGATCTGCTTGCGGGTGATGAGCGGCGATGGGATCGGTAACGACTTCGGGCTTGACGACATCACCATGAGCGGCACCATTGTGCTGCGCGATACGGCGATCGTGAACGTGACCCCATTACCCGTGGTGAACCTCGGGCCAAACCAGACCCTTTGCGCCGGCACTCCAGCGCTGCTTAACGCTGCGGTACCGGGGGGCACTTACCTCTGGCAGGACGGTTCGACCGGCTCCACCTTCAATGTGACCACCGCTGGGTTGTACAACGTGACGGTGACAGCGAACAATTGCCCGAACAGCGACGCGGTGCAGATCAACTACAACCCTTATCCGGTCGTGGATCTGGGGAACGACACCACCCTGTGTGCCGGGCAATCGCTGCTGCTGGATGCAACGGTCGCGGGCGCTACGTACCTCTGGCAGGACGGCTCCACTGCAGCGACCTACAACGTGACCGGAGCCGGGGCCTACAGCGTGACCGTGACGCTGAACAACTGCCCCACGACGGACGCTATCAACGTGGCATACAACCCGCTGCCTGTGGTGGCCCTGGGGAACGACACCACCATCTGCAACGGGTCGCCCTTGGTGCTCAACGCCACCTACCCCGGCGCCACCTATCTCTGGCAGGACGGATCCACAGCGGCCACTATCGATGCATCGGCAGGTGGCAACTTCAGCGTGACCCTGACCTTGAACGGATGCACGGCGAGCGATGCCCGACAGGTGAACGTGAACCCTGTGCCCGTGGTGGACCTGGGGAATGACACCACCCTCTGCACAGGACAAGCGCTGCAGCTGGACGCGACGGTCGTGGGCGCCACCTACCTCTGGCAGGATGGGTCCACCGCAGCTACGTACAACGTGACCGGAGCCGGGACCTACAGCGTGACCGTGACGCTGAACAACTGCCCCACGACCGATGCCATCAACGTGGCATACAACGCGCTGCCTGTGGTGGCCCTGGGGAACGACACCACCATCTGCGACGGGTCGCCCTTGGTGCTCAACGCCACCTACCCCGGCGCCACCTATCTCTGGCAGGACGGATCCACAGCGGCCACTATCGATGCATCGGCAGGCGGCAACTTCAGCGTGACACTGACCTTGAACGGATGCACAGCGAGCGACGCCCGACAGGTGAACGTGAACCCTGTGCCCGTGGTGGACCTGGGGAATGATACGACCCTCTGCGCAGGACAAGCGTTGCTGCTGGATGCGACGGTCGCGGGCGCCACCTACCTCTGGCAGGATGGGTCCACTGCGGCCACCTACAACGTGACCGGGGCCGGGGCTTACAGCGTGACCGTGACGCTGAACAACTGCCTCACGACCGACGCTATCAACGTGGGCTTCAACCCGCTGCCTGTGGTGGCCCTGGGGAACGACACCACCATCTGCAACGGGTCGCCCTTGGTGCTCAACGCCACCTACCCCGGCGCCACCTACCTCTGGCAGGATGGCTCCACCGCAGCCACCATCAACGCTTCAGCAGGCGGCAACTTCAGCGTGACGCTGACCTTGAACGGATGCACCGCTAGCGACTCTCGACAGGTGAACGTGAACCCCGTCCCTGTTGTGGATCTGGGCAACGACACCACCCTCTGCGCAGGACAAGCGTTACTGCTGGAAGCGACGGTCGCGGGCGCCACCTACCTCTGGCAGGATGGGTCCACTACAGCGACCTACAACGTGACTGGAGCCGGGGCCTACAGCGTGATCGTAACGCTGAACAACTGCCTCACGACGGACGCTATCAACGTGGGCTACAACCCGCTACCCGTAGTGGCCCTGGGGAACGACACCACCATCTGCAATGGGTCGCCCTTGGTGCTCAACGCCACCTACCCCGGCGCCACCTACCTCTGGCAGGATGGCTCCACAGCGGCCACTATCGATGCATCAGCAGGCGGCAACTTCAGCGTGACACTGACCTTGAACGGATGCACAGCGAGCGACGCCCGACAGGTGAACGTGAACCCGGTGCCCGTGGTGGACCTGGGGAATGATACGATCGTCTGCGCGGGTGCTGCTGTCACCTTCAATGCATTCCAACCAGGCGCCACTTACCTCTGGCAAGATGGAACCACAGGTGCCACGCTTTCGACCAGTGGAGTGGGCAACGTTTCCGTGACCGTGACGGTCGGCGGATGTTCAGCATCCGATGCGGTCGCGCTATCCAACTTCAATCTGCAAGCCGTGAATCTTGGGCCTGATACTTCGGCCTGCGCGGGAAGCCAGCTTGTTTTGGGCGTGAGCGTACCGGGCGCTACCTACCTCTGGAGCACGGGAGCGACCACAAGCACCATCAGTGTGGGCAGCGCCAACGACTACTGGTTGGTCACTTCGCTGAACGGTTGCCAGGTAAGCGATACCGTGAACGTGGCCATCGTGCCTTTGCCGGTCGTTTCCCTGGGGAACGACACTACGCTCTGCCCGGGCGATGCGGTTCTTCTTGACGCTACCACGGTAGGTGCGACCTACTTGTGGAACAACATGGCCGTTGCCCCCACCCTGAACGCGGGGCCTGGCAGCTGGTCCGTAATGGTGACGGTGAACGGATGTTCCAGCACGGACGTGGTCAGCATCGGCACACACACGCCACCGACCATTTCTCTCGGCAACGACACCACGCTCTGTCCGGGTGCGACCTTGCTCTTGAACGCAACGATCCCGGGAGGCAGCTACTTGTGGCAGAACGGTAGCACGGCCAGCAGTTTCCTCTTGAACAGCGGAGGCAACTTCACGGTGACCGTTACCGATGCGAACACCTGCTCGGCCAGCGACGCCATCACTGTGACCTACGCCACACCAGTGGCCGTTGACCTCGGCAATGACACGACCATCTGCCTAGGCACCACGCTCATCCTCGACGCGACCGTTGCAGGCGCCAGCTATGCATGGAACACCGGTGCGTTCACTCCGACCTTGAGCGTTTCAACAACGGGCGTTTACAGTGTCAGCGTCATGCAAGGGAACTGCACGGTGTCGGATGCGATCCAGGTAAGCACCGCCGTTTCTCCTGTGGTCGACCTAGGCAATGACACCACGCTCTGCCCGGGTGCCACGCTCCTTCTTGATGCTGCCGAACCGGGTGCATCCTATCAATGGCAGAACGGTCCCGTCACGTCATCGATCACCGTTGTTCAAGCGGGCACCTACTCAGTGACCGTGACGAACATCGCAGGCTGTAGTGCTACGGATGCGATCACCGTTCAGTACGCGTCGCCGAACGCGGTGGAACTGGGCAACGACACCACGATCTGCCAGGGCAACGCCGTCCTGTTGGATGCCACGCTCCCTGGTTCAAGCTACCTGTGGAGCACCGGCGCCACCACGGCTATGATCACCGTGACCTCCACCGGCACCTACGCTGTGACCGTGATGCAAGGCGCCTGCACCGTGAACGATGCCATACTGGTTTCCGTTCTTCCCTCCCCGATCGTGGACCTTGGCAATGACACGACCTTGTGTGCGGGTGCCACCCTCGCGTTGGATGCCACTTGGCCTGCTGCCACCTACATATGGTCCACTGGGGCAACAACGAACGCGGTCACTACCGCGGTACAGGGTGATGTCTGGGTGGCTGTTACCGCAGGTGGCTGCACGACCAGCGATACGATCACGGTGAACGTTCTCAGCGCGTTGTCACTCGATCTTGGTAACGACACCACGCTCTGCCCCGGTACCACCCTTGACCTTACCGCTCTGTTGCCGGGCGGCGTCACTACCTGGAGCACCGGCGTGTCAGCGACCACGATCACGGTATCGCAACCGTCGACCGTCTGGGCCACAGTGTCCGTCGGCGGCTGCGCGGTCAGCGATACGATCGCCGTCGCCTACACCACCTTGGCGCCCTTCAACCTGGGTCCGGCCAGCGCGCTCTGTTCAGGACAGAGCATGGTGTTGGACGCCACGACCACTGCGGGGGCCAGCTACCTCTGGGACGATGGTTCCACCAGCATGTCAAGGTCCGTCTCCACAGCCGGGACCTTCTGGGCACAGGCCACCCTCGCCAACTGCGTCACCAGCGACACCATCGCCATTTCCCTGATACCATTACCTGCTGTGGACCTTGGACCGGACACGGCGCTCTGCCCTGGTGCGTCGATGCTTCTGGATGCAACAACGGCTGGCGGCACTTACCTCTGGAGCAACGGAAGCACGCTATCGACGCTCTCGGTCGCTCCTGGCGGGTGGAATGTGACGGTAACGGTGAACGGCTGTTCGAACAGCGACGCGATCACTATCGGAACACTTCCCCCCGCCATGGCGGACCTGGGCGGCGACACCACGCTCTGCCTCGGCGCTTCAATGGTCCTCGACGTCACACAGACGGGAGCGACCTACATGTGGCAGAACGGTTCGACCGCTTCGACCCTGAACGTCGTGCAGGCCGGCACTTACTCCGTGACGGTGGACCTTGGCGGTTGCACGGCCACCGATGCGATCGCGGTCTCCTATTTCACGCCGGCAAGCCTCAGTCTTGGACCGGACACCATGCTCTGCCCGGGGAATGCGATCGTCTGGAGCTTCAATCTTGCCGGGGCTTCCTACCTCTGGAGCGATGGCTCCACCGGTTCGCAGTACAGCACCTCCAGCGCGGGCACGGTGTGGGTGCAGGCCGGAGCCGCCGGATGCATGGCCATGGACACCGTGCAGGTCGGGATCACCCAGTTGGTGCAGCCCGACCTGGGCGACGATGCCTCGCTTTGCGCAGGTGATTCCCTGGTCCTTTCCGTAACGCCTGGAACAGCGCTGGTGCAATGGTCCACCGGTGCGACGAGCAACAGCATCACCGCGACGACCAGCGCAACGTACACGGTCACGCTGACCATCGATGGCTGCTCGGCAAGCGATGCGGTGGAACTCACCTTCCTGCCTGTGATCGCCGACATCGACCTGGGTCCGGACCGCACGCTTTGCCCGGGGCAGGAACTGGAACTCGATGCCTTCGTACCCGGTGCGGCTTACGAATGGAGCACCGGCGGCACGGATGCTTCGCTCACGATCCTTCTTCCAGGGACCTACAGCGTGACCCTTTCAAGCCCTTGCGCCACAGTGATGGATACGGTGCTGGTGACCGAAGGCGGCTGCGCTCCGTTCGTGCATGTCCCGAACAGCTTCACGCCGAACGGGGATGGCATCAACGAAGTGTTCGCACCGTTGGTCGTTGGCAGCTTCATCCGCTACGAGCTCACGATCTTCGACCGGTGGGGTGAGGCGATCTTCAGCAGCACAGAGCCCGGCAAAGCTTGGGATGGTCTCGTGCGCGGAACGCCGGTACAGGACGGTGTCTACGTGTGGACCTTGGCCTACAAGGCAGTGAGCGATGAGGGCGTGGACCAGCAGCGCCTCACGGGCCACGTAACGCTACTCCGGTAGCACGTCGAAGCCCTCCTCCTTCCAGATGAACCGTCCGTCGGAGAGGCGGATGTAGGCGAGTTTGCCGCTTCGGGTGACCTTGGCGGTTCGAGCATCCATCAACTCCACGGCCTCGTAGAGCGGCGGCACTAGCTCTTTCCCCAGCAGGTCCATGATGCCGACCTTACCGTTAAGCGTAGCGATGAGCATGTTGTGCTGCACATCTGAAAGCCCGGTGAAGCTTGGCGCAACGACCTCTTTTGCGGTGCTATCAACGAGCCCGAACAGCTCACCGACCTTCACGCGAGCGAAGCCTTGGCGAAGCTCCCAGGCCTGGTCGTACTTAAACTCGCTAAGCGCGGCACCTGCGCGGTTCAGGTAGCCCCACTTGGTCTTCTTCTTCACCGGGATCACGCCTGAAACGGCGATCCCGATGTCCGTGTATTGTGGCGCAAGCACCTTCGCCCCTTTCGTATCGATGCTGCCGAACTTACCGGCCACCATCACCTTTGCGATGCCGTTGTGAAAGTCGCCCCAGCCGAGGGTGCCTTCGTTGGCCTCGTACTGCATCGGGATCGCAAGGCCACCCTGCTGATCCACGTAGCCGCACTTGGTGCCGTCCACCACCAATGCAAGGCCGTTGTTGAACACCCCGACATGGTCATGTTCCACAGCAAGGAGCATGTCGCCGAAGGGACTCACGACACCCATGCGTGCGCCTTTCCGTACGCGTGAGACCGGTTGCGCGAAGCCTTCGATCCAGTCGAATTCGAACGGGATCACCACTGCACCCTTCGCATCGATCACACCGCTCAGGCCGTTCTGAACGACCACCGCAAGTCCGTTCTGGTAAGTACCGGCCTTCTCATACTGGAACGGAACGACCACTTCCCCGGCCGCGTTGATGTAGCCGTAGTGTCCGTCCTTCTCCGCATAGGCGATGCCGTTGCGGAATTCGCCCACATCCTCATACTCCATCGGAACCACCAAGCGACCACCGCGATCCACCACGCCTACATGTCCGGCCCGGTCCACGGAGATCAAGCCTTCGCTGGGGTCGAGCACATCATCGTATTGCACCTCCACCACTTCACGGCCCATCTTGTTGATGGTGCCCACACGATCGCCAACACCAACCAGCGCCTGTCCGCCCACGAAAGGTTCTGCCAGGTCGTACATGGCCTTCACCTGCTCCACCCCTTCCTCGTTGATGTAACCCCACTTGCCGTCCTTGCGGAAGGGATAGAGCACCATGCTCGCGGTCCGGTAGTCCGCAGTGAGCTCGTTGATGAATGGGTAATCCGGATAGTCCTTCAGGAACTGCGTGATGGCGCCAGCACTGAGGTCGCGGGTGTACTGGTCGTAGATCGCACGCCAGGCATCGGCCACGTTCGGGTTCTTCGGGTTGGAGGCAATGAACCCATGGAGCTCCGTCGGTGTTCGATGGGGTGTGCTCAAGCGGAAGATCTCATCTTGGGCTTTGCGCACGTAAGGACTATCCGGATGCTCGGACAGAAAACGCTGGTACTCGGTGATGGTGCTGTTGGGCACCGCCTCGCGGAACACCGCCTCCTGCAGGCGCGACCGTGCTTCGTAGACATCCTTGGCATCGGGGTAGCGCTCGATGAAGGCCTGGAATGCAGCGGCCGTGTTGGTGGTTCGGGCCTCTTGGAAAGCGATGTGGTCCCGGACCAGCTTGGCATCGGCGACGCGTATGCTTTGATAGTAGGTGTTAATGAACCGGTCGTAGGAAGCGATGGTGTTCACGCTCTTGGCCTGGTCCCACGCGATGCTGAAGATGTGTTCCTTCTGGGCCTCGATGGCGGCACCGTTCACGCCCACCTCACCGACCACGATCCGCTCCTTGTCCGGGGCCATGGTGAACGCGGCATCCGCCCGCTGGATGAAGGCATAGGCGGAGTCGAGCTGGTAGAAGGGGTTGTTGTCACGGCCGTGGATCACACTGAGCCCGTACCAGGCCGCGGCCGGATGCTTGCGCACTTCCTTGCGGAACAGGTCGCGCGCCAGGAAGTAGTTGTGCTCGTTCAGGGCCGCGAAAGCCTTCTCCAACTTACCGGCGGAAACGGACAGCGGAAGAAGGGCCAGCACCAACGAACCCAGCAAAAGGCAACGACGAACGCTCAATTCCATGTGGCGCCAAAAGTAGACCCGCGTGCCGGGCACTTGGCCCACCTTTGCGCTCCGGCGTCGACCGGCTTGTGTTGATGGGAAAGTACGTGGACAGGATCGAACGGTGGCTCACCCGCGAAAGGGCGCGCTGGACGCTCATCGCTTTGGGTGTGATCACCGTGGCCTTGGGCATCTCCCTGCGCAACGTCCGCCTCGACTACGACTTCGAAAAGTTCTTCCCCACAAGCGATCCGGAACTGGACCGCTACCTCGGTTTCCGAGAGCGCTTCGGCAACGACAATGATTTCCTGCTGGTAGCGGCCGAGCGGAAACCTTCCGTGTTCGATCAAGGCTTCCTGCTGAAGGTGGACAGCCTTTCCGCCCGACTGACCCGACTGACCGATATGCGTTCGGTGAGCAGCCCCACGCGCTTGGAGGAACCCGTGATCACCCCGGTGGGCGTTTTCAACGTGCCGGTGCTCCGCGTAGGCAGTGACTCCACCCTGGCCGCCGATTCCGCGCGCATCTGGACCGACGACCGCATCCGCGAAGCCTATTTCGCCCCCGCTGGCGATGCGCTCCTGATCGTCGCACAGACCACGCCGGACCTGAGCAAGAAGCGAAGCGACGACCTGCTGGAGGGCGTGGAACGCGTGATGCGTGAAAGCGGCTTGCAAGGCTTGCATGTGGCAGGCCGGATCCATGGACAGTACTACTACATCCAAAAGATGGAGCGGGAGCTCGTGCTCTTCCTCACCGCATCCATCCTGTTACTTGCGGTCTTCCTCTACTTCGGCTTCCGCTCGTTGCTGGGCGTGATCGTTCCCATCGGCGTGGTGGGCTTGTCGATCCTGTGGGAAGTGGGCGCCATGAGCCTCTTCGACGAACCGCTCAGCATCCTCACCATGTTGCTGCCCACGATCCTTTTCGTGGTGGGCATGAGCGATGTGGTGCACCTGCTCGAGACCTTTCTGGAGAATGTGCGCGCCGGCATGGAGCGAAGGCGTGCCCTGGCCGTCACCTACAAGGAGGCCGGTCTTCCTACCTTCCTCACGGCCGTCACCTCGGCCATCGGCTTCGCCACACTGGGGTCCGCGAGCATCCAGCCGCTTCAGGAGTTCGGCGTGTACACGGCCATCGGCGTGATGGTGGCCTTCGTGCTGGCCTTCACCCTGCTGCCCGCATTGCTGCTTTTCATCGACCCGAGGCGCATGCTGCCCCGCGCGATCGAGTCCTCTCCGTGGGACCGCTGGCTGCCCCGGTTGTTCCGCTGGACCATCCGGAACCGCGTGCGCATCCTGATCGGCTTCGGGCTCATCATGGTCGTGAGCACAGTGGGCCTCTCGCGGATCAAAGTGAACAACTACCTCCTGGAGGACTGGCCGGACGATGATCCGCAGAAGCAGGACTTCTTCTACTTCGAACGGACCTTCGGTGGTGTACGACCCTTCGAGCTGGAACTGACCGTAATGGACAGTACGCGGACCGTTTGGGACCTGGACGTGCTGAAGCAGATCGAAGCGGTGCAAACGTTCGTGCACGACGAGCAGGGTGTGCGCAGCATCCTCTCCCCTGTCACGGTGATGCGTTCACTCAACAAGGCGGCCAACGGCGGCGGGGCGGACATGCTGCGCTTACCGATGGAAGCCGAGGATGCACGTAAGCTGGCCCGGCAGTCGGAAGCCTTCGGAGGCAAGGAACAGCTGCGCATGCTGGTCTCGGAGGATGGGCGCACCGCACGCCTAAGCGGCCGGAAGGTGGATGAGGGCGGCTTCGTTCACAAGGGCAAGAACGCGGAACTGGACCGCTTCATCGCAACGCACACGGATCCCAAGCTGGTGCAGTTCCGGCAGACGGGCATGGCCTACCTTATCGACCGCAACAACGAGCACCTGAGCGGGCAGCTGGTCGGTGGCATGGGCCTCGCCATCCTGCTCACGGCCGCCATCATGATGTGGTTCTTCCGTGATGTGCGCATGGTGCTGGTCTCGCTGCTGCCCAACCTGGTGCCGCTGCTCTTCATCGCAGGGGTCATGGGATTCACGGGCATCGACCTCAAGGTGAGCACCGCCATCATCTTCAGCATCGCCTTCGGGATCGCGGAGGATGACACCATCCACATGCTGGCGAAGCTCCGCCTCCAACTGCTCGAAGGACGCTCGGTACCCTACGCGTTGAAACGGACCTACCTCAGCACTGGGAAAGCCGTCTCCGTCACCAGCCTGATGCTGATCTCGGGCTTCCTCACGCTGATGCTCTCGGATTTCGCGAGCATCTTCTACATGGGTCTCCTGATCACGCTCACCCTGATCTTCGCCTTCGTGGCGGAGCTTTTGCTGTTGCCTGCGCTGATCCTGGTGATGTTGCGGTCGACACCCAAGCTCCGGAAAAACGAAGCGGCCCCGTAGGGCCGCTCGCTGAAGTTGGTCAAGCTCGTTCAGTAGCCCTCGTAGAAGGTCTTGAAATCGGCGTCGGCGATGAAGGCATCCTTGCCCTGGTCGAGGATGGCCTTGCCAGCGCTCTTGTCACCCTTGGTATCCTTGTAGGTGGCATAGTGCATCATGGCCGCCTTCAGTAGTTTCTTCTGGTCCTCCGGAAGCGCGCTGATATCGCCAGCATTGGTCATGGCGGTCTGGAAGCTCTTCATGCTGAGCTCGCCTTCCTTGGCCAGGTTGGTGTTGTACTGGCAGAGCGCCAGCATCAACCATGGGCCGGGGTTCTCAGGATAGTAGCCGGTCATGGCGTCGAAGGTCTGCTTGGCCTTGCTGTAGCCCTTGGCGCCCTCCTCGTAGAAGTTCACGCCGGACTCGCCCGCCATGGTGTTCAGATCGCTCCAGAAGTCGGCGTAGTTGTCGAAGAACTCCTTGTTCTTGTCCTTCTTGCGATACTTCTCAGCCCACTTCAGCGCGTCCTTGTCGCACTTCTTGTACTCTTCCATGGCCCTGAACTTCTCGATCTTGCTCATCTCGTAGAGGCTCATGGAGATGTACAGATATGGCAGAGGGTCCTTCTTGGTCTCGTCGTTGTCGACGTAGCCTTGGGCCTTGGCCAGGACGTCCTCGTATTTCTCATCCACGAATTTCACCAGCAGGTCTTCGTAGACGTGCTTCTGGGCGAAGGTGGGGAGGCTCAAAGTGGCCACCAGGCCGAGCGTAAGGAAGTGTTTCATTGTTGTGCTTCTACGGGCTTGTTGGCAAACTGGATGCCGAAAGTTAACCGAAGTAGGAAATTGAAAGGTGCTGTGGCCCACTTCCCCACCCTTCGAAGCCGGCCTTCCACCGAACTTCGCGGCCACCGTCCTCCACCAACGACCGCGGCCCAACCCATGCGTATCGACATCCTTTCCGTGGTCCCCCGCGTTCTCGATAGCTACTTCGGGGAGAGCATTCTGCAGCGCGCCCAACAGAAAGGGCTGGCGGAAGTGGTGGTACACGACATTCGCGAATACAGCACCGACAAGCACCGTCGCGTGGACGACTACGCCTTTGGGGGAGGTGCCGGTATGGTGATGCAGATCGAACCGATCGACCGCCTGATCACCAAGTTGAAGGGCGAACGCAGCTACGACGAGGTGATCTACATGAGCCCGGACGGGGAACTGCTGGACCAGCCCCTGGCCAACCGCATGAGCCGCTTACGCAACTTGATCATCCTCTGCGGCCATTACAAGGGCGTGGACGAACGTGTGCGCGAGCACCTCATCACCCGGGAGATCAGCATCGGCAACTTCGTGCTCAGCGGGGGTGAACTGCCCGCCGCCGTGCTCAGCGACGCCCTGATCCGGCTGTTGCCCGGAGTGTTGAGCGACGAGACCAGCGCCCTCAGCGACAGCTTCCAGGATGGACTGGTGGCCCCCCCCGTCTACACCCGCCCCGCGGACTACAAGGGTTGGGGCATCCCGGAAGTGCTGCTGAGCGGCCACGAGGCCCGCATCGATGCTTGGCGCTATGAACAGGCCATCCAACGTACCCGCGAACGCCGTCCCGACCTGCCCGGTCCTGCACAGGAGGGTGTGGATAGCTTTGGGGAGGGCTAAGCCTTCCGGATTCAGGGAAGATTCACTAATATTGCGGCCCCTTCCAAGGGCAATATGCACGTAAAGCACTGAGCGTCATGGATATGATCAAGCAACTCGAGAAGGAATGGTCCCCGGTGAAGCAATACGCCGACTTCAAGGCCGGTGATACCGTGACCGTTCACTACAAGATCACCGAGGGCAACAAGGAGCGTATCCAGATGTTCCAGGGTGTGGTGATCCAGCGCAAAGGCAGCGGCAGCACCGCCACCTTCACCGTTCGGAAGATCAGCAACAACATCGGGGTGGAGCGCATCTTCCCGATCGCCTCCCCTTTCATCGACCAGATCGAGGTGAACAAGCGTGGTAGCGTTCGTCGCGCCCGCATCTTCTACCTGCGCGGCCTGCGCGGTAAGAGCGCCCGTATCCAGGAGAAGCGCCAAGTGGTACCTCAAGTGGCCAAGGCCAAGTAAGACCTCTCCTAGTGAACTCAGAGAGACCCCGCTTCGGCGGGGTCTTTTCGTTGGCAGGCAGCGTTCCGGCCCGACTCGCGTCTTCTAGGAAACGACGCCGATGAACGCCGGAGCCTGTAGCGAGAACTGGAACGCCATGCGACCTGTCATGGATGGACGCTTTTGCTCGAAGTGCCAGCATGCCGTCATCGACTTCAGCGGCTGGGACAGGGCTGCCGTTGTGGCTTATAAGCAGCAGCATCCGGAGGCCTGTGGGGTCTACCTCCCCGAACACTTGGAGCCGGAGCTTATCCCCTTGGTGGACCTGCTCAGTGCGAAGCGTGGCTTGCTGGCCGCAGGGCTGGCTCTGGGCGCCATCACCGTCCACGCACAGTCAGCACCGACCGTGCCCACCGAACAGACGGATCCTGCACGCCCGACCAGTCCACGACCGACCATTGCCCCGGAGCACATGCCCACGGAGGCCATCCCCGGCATCAAGTCGAAGGATTTCGCGGGAATCTGCCCGCTGGACCAAGCGCCAAAGGCCCCCAAGCGACACCGCTACCACAAGCTCTACGTCTCGAAGCGCTTTCCCTTCATCCACTTCCGGCGGCGGTACATGGGGAAGATGTCCTATACCGTGCATGACAACATGCTGAGGGTGACCGGGACGCCGAGCTTCTGAGAAGCGCCAGAGTCCCACGGTCTCAGCAAGGACCTTGGTGCATTGGACCGTAAGCTTCAGAGTTCACTTGTCCTCTGCGCGCGCCCGGATCCGGTACAGGTACACGTTGCTGTGTCCCTCGATAGCGCCCTCATGCCGGTCCAGCAGCGTGAGCTCGTAGGCCTCGGACACTTCACTGTCGCGCGATCGCAAGTACTCGGGATCGTTCACCGAGATCATGTACACCTCTGCGAACGCACCGCGTTGCCATAGCTCGCGCAACCCGCTCGTGTAGAAGTTCGGCTGCTTCGTTGCCTTGGCGAGTTCCTGGTCCCAACGCAGGAACGTCAGCTCCTTTCGATGCTCCAAGCAGTGGAACGGACGGTCCAGGAAAGCCGAGAGGTTGTTCAAGCACCAGTAATCGGTGACCACCATGGCCCCTGCCGGTACCTGCGCGTACAGCTCGCGCACTTTGGATGCATTGGAAAAAGGCTGCGTGCGATCCCGGTTCAGGGCGAAGGCACCCGCGATCACGTGGATCACCAGGATCACGGACAGGAAGAGTTGGTGCACGCGGCTCAACGGACGCTCCCGGAGATAGAGCCAGCTAGCGATGAGAAAACCGACCCAAATGAAGCCGACGTATCGCGCGCTCGTTAGCGGGAACAGGAAGGCCACCGCTGCGGTCAGCAGCACGTTGGTGGCCAGGAACACCACGCTGCCGCGGACCTTCCGCAGGAGGAAGAACCACAACGCCAGGAGCAGCAACGCACACGAGCGCACCACCCCCACCCCGTGCTCGCCTTCCATGATGCGTCGCACGAGGGTGTTCGTGTTCCAGAAGTGGAGATCCGTGGTCTCCGGCATGGGCACGAAGGCCTTGAGCGGGGCCTGGGCGATGATGTCCCATTGCCGTTCGGTCCAGATGTCCAACCAGAAGCGCAGATTCAATTGGCTGTCACCGGGCGGGGCGATCTGAAGGGCGGCGGGTAGGCAGATGAGTCCCCCGATCGCGAGATGCATCAGCGCACGGCGCCAATTCCCCGGTGCCGACCGTTCCTCCCAGGCGTGGTACGCGCAGAACGACAGGGCCAACAGAAGCCCCAGCAGGTGCGTGCTGGCGAGCAGGAAGGCGAGCACGTAGAACCACACCTTTTGCTGGCGCGGCCTGTTGACCAGCAACCAAGCGAGCAGGAAGGCCAGGACCAGCGCGATGGCATAGTTCCGGCTAAGTGCGCCATACTCAAAGGCGAAGTAGTAACCGAAGGGGATCAGCACCCGGATGAACAAGGGGAAGGGTGACGCGAAGAGCAGCACGAAGACCATCGCCATGGCGAACACCGCCTGCGCGATCTTCATGTACTCAGGCTCGTGGGTGATGCGCGTGATGCTGAAGAGCACCACATACCACAGCGGTGGGTGCCCTTCGTAGCGGCTGTTCCGCAGCAGGTCGATCAAGCCGTGGCTGGACCGCGCGATGTTCCAGCTGTGGATCTCATCGCCCCAGAGCTCGTGATTCGCCAAGGCCATGAGCAGGAGCAGCACGTATGCCCCGAACACGGCCCAGAGAAGCAGGCGTTCGTTGCGTATATCGAGCGTTGGAGTCTTCATTGCTTCCCTTCGATCAGGGATCATGGGCTGGTAAACCTAACGCTCATCGACTTTCGCGGGGTGAGCGGCCAGGCTGGTGTCATGGAACCGATGATCGCAGTTGGGTACTTGGAGGAACCGAGCGCCAGTCGGAGGGCTCAATACATATGGACATGGATGGACACGGATGGACGCCGTGCAGGTCCATCGGCGTCCATCCGTGTCCATACGCTCTTGGAACCTGCGATCGTCAATAGGCACGAGCTTGAACGCTCGCGCTATTGGAGGTCACGATCTGTGACCTCCAATGTTCCAGCTCTTCCTTGTTCATCTCGAACATGAAGTCCTCCGGGAAGCGCTCCCTATTGCGGCGCACGGCCTGTTTCAATGCCTTGGTGGGCACGCCGTAGAGTCTGGCCAGATCACGGTCCAACATCACCCGGTGGCCGCGCACCGTATGGATACGGCTCATCACAAGCTCCTCGCTCACCGCCGAAAGGACTTCCTTGCTCATGGCTGCGTAAACCTAGCGATCATCGGCTTTCTATGGCTTAATGCTCGTGTCGTTGCAGTCGTCAAAACCAATGGACTCGGATGGACGCCGATGGACCGCCACTGTCCATCAGCGTCCGTTCTTGTCCACCAACCCGTGGAAACCGAGATCGCTATTGGGCACTCGGCGGAACCGAGCGCCGGTCGGGGTCAGACCTCTTCATGGCGAAAAGAAGGAAACGCGACCGCTACTTGCTCTTCGTTCAACCCATCAAGCAGAGCATCCACACGCTCCATTGATATCGCTGGGGGCACGTCCACCGCGTAAATGCCAAGTTGAGCAGCGCTCACCGTATCGCAGCCGATCTCGCGTAGGTCATCTAAAATACCTGCTGTAGCGGAGGTCTGTTGCAAGCACATTAACCAAATGGTCGTATGACCTGAACGGCTCACATGGGACCAAGAAGTGACATAACCCATCTCATCCCGTTCCACTAAAATGATGTCGCCGACAGAGAGGTCACGAACGAATAATGGTGCTGTCAATATCCGAAAGCCACCCGAAACCTTCTCATGGGGGACCTCTTCAACCGCAACAGGAGGCCAACCATCATCAACGTCGAGCGCAAAACACAATCCCTCTCCAAGAAAAGACGGAATGGAACCCACCTCATTCATCACCCCACCAACTCCTTATTCCTATTGGGGATGTCGTCGGTGTTGAATGGCACGCGGTCGTCCTCTTCCTTGAGCTTGAGCACGAGGGCCAGGGCATCGGGCACCACATCGCTGCAGAGGGTAAGGAAGCTGCCGGGCTTGGCCGTGCTGATGGCGTGGCGGATGGCCTCGTCCTCCTTCTTGATGATGGTGTACTTCTTGTTCGGGTCCACCTCCTTGATGCCTTTCACCATGAGGGCGATGATCTCGTCGTCGCTCTTGCCACGCAGGTTGCGGTCCTGGCGGATGATGATCTCGTCGAACATCTGTGCGCTGAGGCGACCGAGGTTCACGGTGTCCTCGTCGCGACGGTCGCCGACGCCGGCGATCACGCCCACCTTGGGGCTGTCGGGGATCTTGCTGAGGAACTTGCCGAGGGCCTCGAAGCCATGCGGGTTGTGGGCGTAGTCCACCACCACCTGGAATTTCTTGAACTGGAAGAGGTTGAGGCGGCCGGGTGTTTGCGCTGCGGAAGGCACGAAGGTCATGAGCGCTTCGCGTAGCTCCTCCACCTTCACACCGCGCACATAGGCGGCGAGCACGGCGGGCAGCACGTTCTGGATGTTGAACACGGCCTTGCCACCGTAGGTCAGCGGCACATTGGCGGCCTTCTCGATGCGGAGCTTCCACTCGCCCTTGCTGATGGTGATGAAACCGTTCTCGTAGATGGCGGCAAGGCCCCCGAGCTTGCAGTGCTGGCGGATCAGGCGGTTGTTCTCGTCCAGGCTGAAGAGCGCGATCTTGCAGTTGGTCTGCTTGCGCATGGCCATCACCAATTCATCGTCGGCGTTGAGGATGGCATAGCCGTCCTGTCGCACGCTGCGGGGCACGGTGCTCTTCACGTGCGCCAGGTCCTCCAGGGTGTGGATGTCCTTCAGCCCCAGGTGATCGGCGGCCACGTTGGTGACGATGGCCACATCGCAATGCTCGAAGCCGAGACCACTGCGGACCAGGCCACCGCGCGCCGTTTCCAGCACGGCCATGTCCACCACGGGCTCCTTCAACACGAACTGTGCGCTGGTCGGACCTGTGCAATCGCCGGTCATCAGCAGGCGGTTCATGATGTAGACGCCATCGCTGCAGGTCATGCCCACCTTATAGCCCACGCTGCGCATCAGGTGGCTGGTGAGGCGCGTGGTCGTCGTTTTTCCGTTGGTGCCGGTAATGGCGATGATGGGGATGCGGCTGGGTGTGCCGGGCGGGAAGAGCATGTCCACCACGGGTTCGGCCACGTTTCGGCCCAGGCCACCGGTGGGGTCGAGGTGCATGCGGAAGCCGGGCGCTGCGTTCACCTCCAGTACCGCGCCACCGCTCTCGTTCAGCGGAACGGTGATGTCGTCGGTCATGATGTCTATACCGCAGATGTCCAGGTCGATGATGCGACTGATGCGCTCGGCCAGGAAGACGTTGAAGGGGTGCACCACTTCGGTGACATCGTCCGCCGTACCACCGGTACTGAGGTTGGCCGTTGCCTTCAAGTAAACGACCTCGTCCTTCTTCGGCACGCTGTCCGGTGTCAGGCCTTTCAGCCCTATGAGCTTCAGCGTATGGTCATCGATGTCGATGCGCGTGAGCACTTTTTCGTGCCCGTAGCCGCGGCGGGGGTCCTTGTTCACTTCCTCGGCAAGCTGCGCGATGGTGTGCTTGCCATCCCCCACCACACAGGCGGGGGTACGCTTGGCACCGGCCACGAAGCGGTGGTTGATCACAAGCAGGCGATGGTCCAGGCCTGTGATGTAGCGTTCCACGATGACGCTGCGGCTGATCTCCTTCGCCTTGGCCAGAGCGACCTTGGCCTCTTCGAGCGTCTTGATGCCGATGGTGGCACCGCGTCCGTGGTTACCGCCGATCGGCTTGATCACACAGGGATAGCCCACGGAATCGATGGCGGCCTCAAGGCCTTCTTCACTACGCACCACGCGCCCTTTCGGCACGGGGATCTCATAGCTCTCGAGCAGCTGCTTGGTCTCTTCCTTGTCGCAGGCGATCTCCACGCCGATGTTGCTGGTCTTGCTGGTGATGGTGGCGCGGATCCGCTTCTGGTGGATGCCGTGGCCCAACTGCACCAGGCTCTGGCCGTTGAGGCGCAGGTAGGGAATGCCGCGGCCCACGGCCTCGTGCACGATGCTGGCGGTGCTGGGTCCTAGACGGCTGTCCTCGCGCAGTTCGCGCATCTTCTGGATGTCGTCCTGCAGATCGTACTTCTCCCCACTGATCAAGGCCTCCGCAATGCGTATGGCGGCCTTGGCGGCGAACATGCCCACCGGCTCTTCGATGTAGCTGAACACCACGTTGTACACACCGACATCACGCGTGCTGCGGGTGCGCCCGAAGCCCGTTTCCATGCCTGCCAACGTCTGGATCTCCAGCGCGATGTGCTCGATCACGTGGCCCATCCATGTGCCGCGCTTCACCCGCTCGAAGAAACCGCCCTCATGATCTTCGCTGCATCGGTGGCTGTACATGCTGGGCAAAAGCTCCTGGATCCGCTCATAGAATCCGGGGATCTTGTCGGTAGGCTGTTGCTCCAGTCCCTCGATGTCGAGGCGCATCACAATGAGGTGGTGGCGGCGCACGGACCAATAGTTCGGGCCGCGCATGGCTTTCAGTTCGAGGATCCGCATGGGTTCTAGGCTTGGTGGGACCGCCGTTCAGGTGGGTAAGCAGGACGGTGGCGGGGAAGTTAGGGACAGGCCGATGTTCAACAAAACTTCCTGCACACTTTACCTACCGGAAAGGATCCCTCTATTTTCGCATGGCCTTGGGGGGAACCTGTCGTTCCCATCGTCCCGTCAATTCCCCGTTCCAGCATTGCAATGCGGACGGAGCACGGAAGCGAGCACCAAGCATGGGGGCGGGGGATCAACCAAGCTACATGACACCGAAAGGGAAGCTGATCGCCATCGGCGGCAACGAGGACAAGGGCCTTACGCCGGAAGCCGGGCACAACACCAAGGTATTCAACCACACCTTCATCGAGGACAGTATCCTGCGCCGCGTGGTGGATGAAATGGGCGGGCCGAGCAGGCGCATCGCCGTCATCACCAGCGCCAGCAGCATTCCCGAAGAGGTCGGCCAGAACTACATCGCCGCCTTCGGTCGCCTGGGGGTGACCAACGTGGACGTGCTCGATATCCGGGACCGCAGCGATGTGAAACCGGACATGATCAAGCGCTTGGCCAAGGCCGACGGCGTGATGATGAGCGGCGGCAACCAGCTCCGGCTCACCACCATCTTCGGCGGTACGGCCTTCCTGCAACTGATGAAGCGTCGCTACGCTGAAGAGGCCGGCTTCGTGATCGCAGGCACCAGTGCGGGCGCCATGTGCATGAGCAGCACCATGATCTACCAGGGCCACAGCGCCTCAGGACTGGTGAAGGGCGGCGTGAAGATGACCACCGGTGCGGCCTTGATCTACGATGTGATCATCGACAGCCACTTCGTGGAACGCGGCCGTTTCAGCCGCTTGAGCCAGGCCGTGGCGGCCAACCCTTCGGCCATCGGCATCGGTCTGGGTGAGGACACCGGCATCGTGATCACCGACGGCGACATGCTCGAGACCATCGGCAGCGGCCAGGTGATGATCTTCGACGGACACGACATCACCTACAGCAACTTCGCCGATGTGGAGGAAGGCCAGCCCTTCAGCATTGAAGGCATGAAGGTGCATATCATCAGCAAAGGCCACAGCTACTCGGTATCGCAGAAGGTCTTTACGGCCGTACAGGTGCCGGTGAAGAATTGAACACATTCCATCATGGGCGCTTGGGACACCGGGATCTTCGACGACGACACGGCGTATGACGTGCTCGCGTCACTTGCCATCGCCGACCCGATGGCGCAGATCAATGAATGGTATGCGGCGGTGAAGGGTGTGGACTACCTGGAGTACACCGATTGCCAATGCCTGCTGGTGAGCGGTGCGGTGATCGATGCCGCATTGAACAGCACCGCCTACCGTTGCGATGATGAGGAGACCCTGGCCAAGGTGGTCTCCGAGGTGACCAAGCATGATCCGGCATCATTGAAAGGCATCGCGGTTGAGAACCTGCAACGCGTTCTGAGCGATATTTCGGAACTGCGTGAGCTCTGGGAGGAGAACGTCGAACTCTATCCGGTGTGGCGAGCGAACATAGAGGCCATCATCGGGCGTCTGAACTGAACTCCTCCCCTACTTCCGATCCGCTACCTTCGGTTCATGCGGTCCGTGTTCATCCTTCTGGCGACGTGTTGCCTATGCATGGCCCACGGCCCGCGTGTGGAGCACTTCGTGTTCGATCAAGAGGACGTGCTCGAACCGGTACAGGAGGAACGCTTCGACAGCCTGTTCCGCGCACACGAGGCCGTGACCGGCAACGAGATCGTATTGGTGACCACGACCGGGCTGCACGGTCACTTGGACATGCAGGGCTTCGCGGCCACCTTCGGGGATTCGCTCGGGGTGGGCAAGCGCGGACGCAACAACGGGGTGGTCATCGCCTTCAGCAAGCAATTGCGCAGTGTATTCGTGTCCACCGGCCTCGGCACCGAAAGCGTGCTTACCGACGCGCAATGTGCTCAGATCGTGGACAGCCTGATGATCCCCCTGTTCAAGGAGGATATGGCCGAGGATGGGCTCTGGCTGGGCAGCCTGGCGATCGTTCATCACTTGGAGCAGCCTGAGAACCGCATTCCCTGAGATGGAACGGCGCTACTTCCAGCTCGAGCAAGGCTACCTCAATGTGGACGAGCAAGGCTTGTACTTCACGCGATCGGGCAATTGGCAGGAGGCGTTGGCTGCACGCGAGCGGTCGATGAAGCAAGGTCCGGCCCACGCAGGTCGCCTGGTCATTGGCATCGTGATCATCCTGATCGGCGGCCTGTTCCTGCTCTTCGGGCATATGAGCGATGCGAGCGATACGGGTTCCACGCTGGTCGCGTTGGCCCTTTCGGCCTTCGGCGTCTTCAGCCTTTACCGCGCACTGCGACACGACTTCGGACCGGTGTTCCGCGTCCCCTTCAGCAAGATCATTGCCCTTGAAGGGCCTGCTGACGAAAGGCTCACCATTCGCTTTGTGAACGGCGATGCGAAGGAGGATCAGGTCTCGTTCAAGGTACCGATCGAAGCCGTTCCTTTCGTGCTGGAAGGTCTTGCTCTTGCTCGCGGCTGAAGGCGATGTGATCCTATCAACGAAGACCGAAGAAGTGATCCGCGCCTGACACGTCAGCTTCTCCCCTGTCCTATCCTTGCGCTCCAAACCCATCCCATGGACCCGATCATCAAGCGTTTCCGCACGTTCTGCATCGCCGAAGGCATCAGCTGGGTCCTTTTGATCGCCGCCATGGTGGTGAAGTACTCCATGGGCATTCCCTCTGCCGTGCGCTGGCCGGGCATGTTGCATGGCTTCCTTTTCGTCGGCTACTTGATAACGGCCGTGCCGCTCTTCACCAAGTTGAAATGGCCCACGGAACGGATCTATGGCTTGCTGCTGGCGGGCTTCCTGCCCTTCGGCACCTTCGTGATCGAACGCAAGTGGCTGCGCGGGCCCGCTGAAGCCTGAACGTGACGATCGTCCTGTTCTACGGATAGGTGCGTCGTACCTTGGTAACATGGCCGGGGTGAAGTGCACGGATGCGCCACCGTAAAGGCCTTTGACCATGAGCAATGAAAGCAGGAACGGGATCCTCGGATTCCTCGCAGGCGCCGCTGTAGGTGCTGCATTGGGTGTATTGTTCGCGCCCCGCTCAGGCAAGGAGACACGTGAGCGGATCACTCGGAAGGTGACCGACAGCAAGGACGAAATGGACGCCTTCATCGACCATGCACGCGAAGAGTGGAGCAGGACCAAGGGCAAGGCCGCCGATGCCGCCAGCATGACCAAGGATGAAGTGAGCGACTTCGTGCGCTTCCTCTTCGACGAAGGCAAGAACCTGAAGGACCGCCTGAAGAACGAGGTGGCCGACAGCGCCGACGAGGTGGCCGACAAGGCCCGCAAGTCGGCTGACAACGTGCGCCATAGCGCCAACTGATCTCCATGGCCGAATCCCAGGACGATCGGTATGCGCGCTATGCCGACCCGGAGACGGGACGGCCGGACCTTGGGCTTTTCGTGGAGGCCGTGGTGGGTGATGCCAAGGCCTACTTCGAGACGCAGAAGGAACTGACCACCCTTGCAGTAAGCGAGAAGGCGGGACGGGCGGTGGCAATCGTTGTGGTCGGGCTGGTGCTCTTCTTCGCTTTCAGCGCGGCCTTTCTGATGGGTAGTGTGGCCTTGGCCTTGTGGCTGGGGAAGCTGCTGGGAACAAGCACCTTGGGCTTTCTGGCCGTGGCCGTGCTCTATGTGCTGTTGGGTATTGTCTTCTATCTGTTCTGGCGAAGCTTCCTGAAGGACAAGATCACCCTCGCCATTATCCGCGCGATCCATGGCAACGACTGAGCGTTTCGATAGCATCGAGGCTGTGAAGCGGGAACGTGAGCGGCTGCGTATGCTGCGCGACCAACAGCTCGTGCAACTGACCACCCATTGGGAACACTTTCGCGAGCCTGGCCTTCAGAAAGCCATCGGCACAGGTATGGTCAAGGTGTTAACGCGGTCCCTGTTCTCCTGGAACACCGCCAAGGATGTGGCGAGCGGCATTTCACCCGAGATGATCGGCGGCATCGCTGGGCTTGCGTTCGGTGGGCGAGCGACAACCACCGCCGGGAAGATCCTGGCCATGGGGCTGAGCGCCGCGGTGCCTTTCATCGCTGAGCGGATCGGAAAGAGCGGCACTGGATCGAACGTGATGTCGGAGCTCGAACGCTCGTGGCAACGGGTGAAGAGCTACGTGCGTGACCGCCGCGATGCCCGCGCCGAACGCCGTGCTTCGGATGGGCAATAAGCCGTTCGCTCCGGGCGTATTCTTCGCATGACAGGTCTACTGCTTGTTCTTGCATTGGGGTCGGGCGCTCCAGGCGGTTGCGACTCCGTACCCGTGCTCAATCAACGCGTCATCGCCTTCGTGAAAGACCATGTCGGCAAGCGTGTGGGCACCGGCGAGTGTTGGGACCTGGCCGCACAGGCGCTGGCGAAAGCCGGTGCCACCTGGGACGGCGCCTATGGTTTCGGCAAGCGTGTGGACCCGCTCAAGGAGTGCGTGCATCCGGGCGACATCATTCGTTTCCAAGGCGTGTTGCTGCGCCAGACCACCGAGACCTCAACGCATGAGGAGCGCATGAGCGAGCATACGGCTGTGATCATGCAGGTGAAAGGCCCTGGCAGCTATCGACTAGGTCACCAGAACATGGGCACCTCCGGCCGCAAAGTGGGCTTCAGCGACATTGATATACAGTACATCGTGAAGGGGAAGTACACGATCTACAGGCCACAGCCCTGACCTAGCGAGCAGCCCAGTCGATGCCCTTGCGCAGGAGCGCCAGCGTTGCGGCCTCCGGTGAACCGGGCTCCGGCCGATGATCGTAGCTCCAGCGTGCATCTGCCGGAAGGCTCATCAGGATGCTCTCGGTGCGGCCGCCGGTCTCCAAGCCGAAACGTGTGCCCCGGTCATGCACCAGATTGAATTCGACATAGCGGCCGCGCCGCAGCAGTTGCCAGTCCTTTTCCGCAGCGGTGAAGGCCCGGTCGCGTGGTAGATCGGCGACCTCAGCATAGAGGGGTGCGAACAAGCGCCCAACAGCACACGTGAAGCCGAAGATCTTCTCCGCCGGCAAGGTTTCCGACGGTTGGATCCGGTCGTAGAAGATGCCGCCGATGCCCCGCGTCTCATTGCGGTGCGGGATGAAGAAGTAGTCGTCCGCCCAGCGCTTGTACTCGGCGTGGAACGTGGGGTCCCACAAGTCGCACACGCCCTTCAACCGGCGGTGGAAATGGGCAGCGGCCTGCTCTTCCACGTACATCGGGGTCAGGTCGATGCCGCCACCGAACCAACGCGCTCCGCTGTCCACTTCGAAGTAGCGGATGTTCATGTGGATCGTTGGCACCCAGGGGTTGTTGCCATGCAACACGATGCTCACACCGGTGGCATAGAAGGCATTGCCTTGGATCTGCAGGGCTTTCGCAGCCTGCCCCGTCAGTTCGCCGTGCACCTCGCTGAAGTTAACGCCGCCCTTTTCGATCAGATCACCGTTGGCGATCACACGGGTAAGGCCACCGCCACCGCCCTCTCGCTGCCATGCATCTTCTTCAAAGCGCCCTACGCCATCGAGCTTCTCCAGCGAGGCACAGATCTCCTGTTGAATGCGACGGAACTCCGCCGCGATGGTGGCGCGATCAAGCAGGCCAGCGCTCATGGCACACGTACGAGACCGAGGTCCTTGTGCTCCAGGATCAGCACGGAATCGTTGCGGTAACCGTTCTCCGGCCCTGTGCGCTGCATGTTGAACACCATGTGCAACGGCTGGGTGCGCACCTCGTTGAAGTGGTCGGAAAAGCCGCGGCCTTCACTCATCAGGGCGGTCAGGTAATAGAAGGTGACATCGAAGCCGAGGAAGGCGTATTCGCGCGGCTCATCGTTGAAGCGCTGGCGGTACTGAGCGATGAAGGCAGCTACCCGGGGATCCGTACGATCGATCTGGTTGCTCGCCGGTACACGTACGTGCAACTTGTCAAGGTCCGAGGCGGCCACCGACTCCATTTCGGACCACGACGAAAGACCGTAGACCACGATCTCCTTGTCCTTCGCCTGGCCGACCAGCTTTGCGACGAGCGCGCTCACATACTCCACGTTCTCACTGGGCACCAACACCACGTTCTTCTTGTCGCTGCGCAGCAGGGCAGTGACCGAGGCTCCATCCCGCTTACCAGAGGAAGCCACCAGAACGCTGTCGCGCAGCCGGTCCTTGCGTTGGCTCAGGGATTCCTGCAGCACACGCAGCATCTGGTCCTGAAGTTCCTTCTCGGTAGCGATGTCCGGCCGCGCCAGGATGATGTTGTCAGCGCCATGGCGAAGAACGGCATGGCGGGCCAGGGCCTGCACCTGATCGGGACGTCCGCTCAACACCTTGCTCACCGTGGGATTACCGAGCAGCACCTTGTTGGACTGCGGCACCGGGCATACGACGTGCGCGCCGTTCGCCACGCGCACCAGCTGGTCGATCGCCCCGCGATGGAAGGGGCCGATGAACAGGTCCTGGTCCTTCATGCGATTCTCTTTCAGCACCGGTCCCCAGACCGAAGCGTCACTCCCCGCATCCACAACGGTGACATCCGCTGTCAGACCGATCCCCTTCAAGGAATCCATGGCCAGCTGGGCGCCCGCATAGAACTGGACCGCAGCATCGGTGACATCGTGATACGCCTTGCGCTCCGGGTCGCGCGCCATCACGCTATCGTTCGCCGCGACGGAGAAGGGCAGCAGGAAGGCCACCCGGTATTCCGCCTTGCGTACTGAAGGCTCCACCAAAGGAGTTGGGGGCTCAACTTCCCTCTTGCCCGGGATCCGCAGATAGGTCCCCACTTTCGGACCTTGAGGTAAGCCGCCGTTGGCCGCTTGGATGGCCTCGGGTGTCGTGTCGTACTGCTTGCCCAAGGAATACAGGGTCTCACCAGGCATCACCAGGTGCGAAAGGCTCTTGTCATCCGCAGCAGGTGCCACGGATGTCGCGGGCACGCCAGCGATCGCCGCCGTAGGGATCACCAGTTGCATGCCCTCCTTCACCCCTGCGGCGAGTTCGGGATTCCGGGCTTCCAAGGCGTTCTGGTCGACACCGTACTTCCTGGAGATACCGAAGAGGGTCTCCTTCTTGGCGACGGTGTGCACCAGCTCGCCGTTGCGCAAGGCCGGTGCCGTCTTCAGCTCCTTCTTCACCACGGCATCCTTCGGGATCAGCAATACCTGTCCCAAGCTGAGGCCTTGCTGTGCGGAAGGGTTGGCCGTCGTGATGGCCTCGATGGGAACCGCGTAATGTTTGCTGATGGCATAGAGGGTCTGGCCCTGCTGAACAGTGTGAACGAGGTACTTCCTCCCGTCCACGGTCCGCTCCACCTGTGCATGGGCAACCAGACCGACGCAGAGCACCAGCACAAGCAAAAGGAAGCGAGGCATCATTCCCATTCGATGGTGGCGGGCGGCTTGCTGCTGATGTCGTAGACCACGCGGTTCACGCCTTTCACCCGGTTGATGATGTCGTTCGAAATACGTGCCAACACCTCGTAAGGCAGGTGGCACCAATCGGCGGTCATGCCGTCTGTGCTGGTCACGGCCCGCAGGGCAACAGCATTCTCGTAGGTTCGTTCGTCCCCCATAACGCCCACGCTTTGCACGGGCAACAGGATCGCACCCGCCTGCCAGACCTGATCATACAGACCGGCTTCGCGAAGACCACCGATCCAGATCGCGTCCACGTCCTGAAGCAAGGCCACCTTCTCCGGCGTGATGTCACCGAGGATGCGAATACCCAACCCCGGACCGGGGAACGGATGGCGACCGAGGATCTTCGGATCCAATCCGAGTTCCTTGCCCAAGCGTCGCACTTCGTCCTTGAAGAGCAGGCGCAAGGGCTCAACCACCTGCATTTTCATGCGGGCAGGCAGGCCGCCCACGTTGTGGTGGCTCTTGATGGTGACGCTGGGGCCGTTCACGCTCACACTTTCGATCACGTCGGGGTAGATCGTGCCCTGCCCCAGCCACTTGACGTCCTTGATCCGGTGCGCTTCCACATCGAACACCTCAATGAAGGTGCGACCGATGGCCTTGCGTTTCTCTTCTGGATCGGTCAGTCCCTTCAGCGCCGCGTAGAAGCGGTCCTTCGCGTCCACCCCGGTGATGTTGAGGCCCATGTGGCGGTAGCTCTCGAGCACGCTGCCGTACTCGTCCTTGCGCAGGAGCCCGTTGTCCACGAAAATGCAATGGAGCTGATCGCCAATGGCGCGCTGAAGCAGCATGGCGGCCACGGAGCTGTCCACGCCACCGCTGAGGGCCATCACCACCTGATCGGTACCGAGCTGGCGCTTCAGGCTGTCGATGGTGCTGTCCACGAAGGAGTTCGGCGTCCAATCACCCGCACAGCCGCAGATGTTCATGACGAAGTTGCGCAGCAGCTGCAAGCCTTCGGTGGTGTGATACACCTCAGGGTGGAACTGCACCGCATAGGTGGCCTGTCCCATCAGCTGGTAGGCGGCGACCGGTACCGCGTGCGTACTGGCCAGCACCTCCATGTCACCCGCATGGGTGGTGATGCTGTCGCCGTGGCTCATCCACACCTGGGTGCCGGGATGGATGCCTGCGAAGAGGGGCTCGCGGATGTGGATGTTGTCCAGAAAGGCCCGACCGTACTCGCGGACCTTGCTGCGCTCGACGGTGGCGCCGGCGCGCTTGGCCAGCAGCTGGGCACCGTAGCACACGGCCAGCACCGGCACCCGCCCTTGAAAGCCCGTGATGTCGGTATCCGGCGCGTTCGGCTCGTGTACGCTGAAGGGGCTGCCGCTCAGGATCACGCCCTTGATATCGGGGTCGTCACGGAACTGCTGTGCCTTGTTGAAGGGGTGGATCTCGCAATACACGTTCAGCTCGCGGACACGGCGCGCGATGAGCTGGGTGAACTGGCTGCCGTGGTCAAGGATGAGGATGCGGTCGCTCACTGGAGGGAGGGGGTCCGCTGATGCGCGGAGCGCGGATCGTGCGGATCGCAAAAGTAGCCCCCGGTCCGTATCATGGACAGCCGCCCCCGAACTCCCTAACTTGCAGGGCTTTCCGCATTCCTGTGCCTCGCTGGTCGCTTCCCTTCCTCGCTTTTCTCTTCGCGCTCCAGTGCCAGGGACAGCTTTCCATCTGGGCCGAAGAGTTCGAGAACACCTGCACCCAGAACTGCCTGGCATCTTCCTATGTGGGTCCGCAAGGCGCCTGGACCGTGGTGAGCACCGGAACCAACGGCGCCTGTCCCAACGCCTGGTTCATCAGCTGCCAGGAGAACGGTAACCCCGTGGGCACCTGCGGTTCCGGCTGTGGTAACAACGAGACCCTGCACATCGGCAACGACGGCACCTGCGGGTCGCCAAACGCCTGCTTCTTCTGCCCTTCCGGTGATTGTGGCGCGGCCTACGACGCCAGCTGTCCGCCTGCGCTCTGTGCCTTTTGCTGTAGCTGTCAGAGCAGCCAGACCAACGTACGGGCCGTTTCCCCCGTGATCGACCTGAGCGCCTGGGGCTCCATCACACTTCGGTTCAAGTACATGGAAGGCGGCGTTACCACCTCGGACAACGCCACATTGGAGTATTTCGATGGCCTGGCGTGGTCCACCCTGAGCGACATGCCAAAGACGCCGGTCGGGGCCTGCGCCGCACAAGGCACCTGGACCAACTTCACCGTAGCCCTGCCCGCTTCGGCCAACAACAACCCCAACGTGCGCCTCGGGTTCCGGTGGGTGAATGATGATGACGGCAGCGGTACCGACCCCAGCATCGCCATTGACGACGTGGAGCTTACTGTTCCGTACACGCCCCCGGGCACCGGCCTTGTGGTGAATGAAATGAGTAACGGCGCCAGCGGCAACAAGGAATACATCGAACTGCTGGCCGTCGGCACACCCTGTACCACCATCGACATCCGAGGCATCAAGGTCGACGACAACAACGGCGTGGCGAACAACGGCTTCGGTACCAGCATGAGCGGCAGTGGCGTCAGCCAGGGACACTTCCGCTTCACCAATGATCCCCAATGGTCCGTGGTCCCTGTGGGCTCCCTGATCCTGATCTACAACCAGGCCGACCTCAACCCCACCGTACCACCGGACGATCCGAGCGACCTTTCGCCGAACGACAAGATCTATGTGCTTCCGGCGAACAGCCCCCTGCTGGAAGCCTGTTCCACGAGTCCGAACGGCCTGCTCACCAGCCAGTACCCCACGTGTGTGTACGGCATCGGCAACTGGATCAACATGGCCTACCGCGACCAAGGCGATGCGGCGCAAACGCGCGACCCGAACGGGCGCTACTTCCATGGGGTCAGCTATGGGCCTGGCCTTCAGAACATGAACAACGGGGGCATCGACAACCTCCGGGTCAGCACGCTGGACCACTTGGGGCGCGTGATCTTCTTCAACACGGGCAACTACCGCCTTGTGGCCAATTTCACCTCGGCCCTGATCGCTGGCAATGAGACCCCCGGCGCCCCGAACAACGCGGTGAACGCCCTCTACATCTCCACCATCCAGTGCATCACATTGCCAGTGGAGCTGCTCACATTCACGGCAGAGGACCAGCGGGACCGAGTGCGCTTGAACTGGACCACGGCTTCGGAACTGAACTGCGCCTACTTCACGGTGGAACGGAGCCTGGACGGTGAACGCTTCGTGCCGCTGGCCACGGTGAACGGCGCAGGGACAACACAGACCGCGCAGTACTACATCCACGACGACATCGGCCCACCGGACGGCAGCCTCTTCTACCGGCTGCGCCAGACCGACCTGGACGGCACGGACCACTTGAGCCGCTTGGTCTCCGTGAACCGCAGGATTGCTAGTGCGCTGGTGCTTGGTGGTCCGCAGGAGGTGATCAGCTTTACCGGACTCCTGGACGTTCCTTGGAGCCTGACCGATGCTTCTGGACGGTTGGAAGCGCAGGGGCGTTCGATCGGCACTTGGCCCCTACCCGGTGACGGGGTCCACTTGTTACGAACAGCGGGGCCGAGCCCGGCCCTCTACCGCTTGGTGGTGGGCTTGAACGGGGCGTGGATCCAAGTGGTCCATTGAGCGTTCGCCCGGTCAGTGTCGGCGGTGGAAAAAAGCGTGGTAGATTTAACGTTGGATCAACAGATAACCGCCTGATCTGACGATCTTTGCGTCGGACCGATACGGCATTGTACACCCATGCTCCGCCACCTCCTCCGTAAGCTTATCCCAGCGGTCGCCTTCGCGGTGATCGGTGCGGGTACGTCGTTGGGGCAACCTCCAACGGTCTTACTTCCTGGCGATCTTGCCATAGTAGGGGTGAATGCGAACAATTATGCATGCATGCCTGCCTTGCCTGCGAACGTTGCCACTGACCTAATCAGCTTCTTCTGCTTCAAGGACATAACTGTGAATACCACGATCGACTTTACAGATTGTGGATACGAGTATGCAAATGCTGGGCAATGGGGAGACACAGAAGGTGCCTTCCGAATGATTCGCACAGGAGCCATCATTCCTGCCGGGACACCGATCACCATCCAGGCACTCAACTCTGGGGTTCCAACAATCATTGGTGGTGGCTGGACTGTAGTGGCTTTAACGGGAATGGCTGGTAAGATTTTCAATATTAATAGTACCTCGGGAGATCAGGTCTTCTTCATGCAAGGAGGAACTTGGAGCGATCCGGTACCAGCCACTCCGGGATACAATGCGACATACACCGGAGGAAGGATTCTTTTCGGATTCACAACGAACGGGGCATGGACCTCCTTTGCAAACAGTACCGGACAATCTGGCTTGCCTCCAGGTATGCCATGTTTCAGCATGGAGCCCACCTCCACCACCTACTTCACGAAGTACATGGGGGACTTCCCGACTGTTCCCTTCACAGCCCGGACCCAAAGGGCTTGGCTTATTGACATTGGAGATCCCGCACGGTGGAGCACCACAGCTGTTATCGGCAATTGCGCTCAATACAATAGCAACGTGGTCGGACCTGATTACACTAATTATACCGGTGTAATGTTCCCTGGCCCATATGGGACCTTCAGCAACGGCCTTTGGACCGGCGCGAAGAACACCGATTGGTTCGATTGCCGCAACTGGGACGACGCTGAGGTGCCCACAGCCGCCAGCAACGTGGTGATCAACCAGACACGACTTCTGGATTGTGTGGTTGACAATTCCGTCCATAACCCTCTATCAGCACCTGCTGTATGTAATAAGCTGAAGATTGAAAGTAACAGCGCTACCGTTCCTCAACTCTCTATCAATAGCAACAAGCAATTGATCGTGTCGGATTCGACTACCATTAAGCGGACCGCTGCGGGCTTGATCATGGGATTGACTGTCAATAGTGGGACGTTCACCACGGCCACATTGACATTGACAGGTAGCGCTGCTGGGGCTGCGAATGCGCGTTTCCGGAATCTGTCGGCGGCGAATAGTGTTCAAGTCTACGGCAACCTCACAATAGCAGACGGCGGCCGCCTCGACCTTACCAATGGAGGCATCAGTCTTTCCGGACACTTCCGAAGCCTGGATGCCACCTCCGGAGCGAACGCCTTCTTAGAGACTAACAGTTTGGTGCTTTTTACAGGGGCTTCTGCTCAATCTATTCAGACGAACGGCTTCCAAGAGGTCTTCAGCACATTACGTGTGAGTAAGTCCGGGAGCGATTTAAGCTTGAATGCTCCTGTACTAATAAATACCAACCTGGACCTGCTCAACCGTCGCGTGTTCAGCACCGCAACGAACCTGATGAGCCTTGCAGCGGCGGCCACGGCCACGAACGCCACCAACGCCAGCTTTGTGAGCGGCCCCGTGCAGAAGTTCGGTACGGCGGACTTCACCTTCCCCGTAGGTAAGAGCACCTACTACCGCCCGGCTTCGCTGACCACCATTACGGGCTTGGCAACGGATGCCTACACGGCCGAGTATTTCCTGACCCCCGCCCCCGCCACCGCTTGGGTGCTCGGCCTTTTCCCCGGTACGCTTGACGCCACGTTAGACCACATCAGCGACTGCGAGTACTGGCAGATCGACCGGAGCAACGGTACACCGAACGCCTTCGTGACCCTGAGCTGGGATGCGGCCACGAGCTGTGGCGTTACCCTGATGGCCGACCTGCGGGTGGCCCGCTACGATGGAGCCGTATGGCGCGATCGCGGGAACGGGGGCACCACGGGCACATTGCTGGCCGGCACCGTGATCAGCAGTGCCTCGCAGACCGCGTTCAGCCCGTGGACCCTGGCCTCGGTCAGCGCGCAGAATCCACTCCCCATCGAGTTGATGTATTTCACCGCTGTTCCGCATGGCGATGTGGTGAACTTGGAATGGGCCACTGCGACCGAGCTGAACAACGACCGCTTCATCGTGGAGCGCAGCGTGGACGGCTTCAACTTCCAACCCGTCGTGTCGCGGTCCGGAGCAGGCAACAGCGCCAGCATGATCGAGTACCAGGACCTGGACCGCTCACCACTACCAGGGCTCAGCTACTACCGCCTCGGTCAGATCGACCTGGATGGCACCACCACATGGAGCGATCTGGTCCCTGTGGAATTCAACGCTTCCGGGACACGCCCACTTACCGTGTTGTACGGTACGGAGGAACTGATCGCGGTGCATGGCTTCGCCTCTGGAGCTTCCTTCGAGGTGATCGACCCTTTGGGACGTGTGGTCTTCAGCGGAACCAGCGGTCAGGCCGGTCGCACACCGCTCCAGCTGTCCAACTTGGCGCACGGCACTTACGTGTTGCGCATCTCCAGCGGAAGCCGTTCGGAGAGCACGCAGTTCGTTCGCTGAAGCGCGCCTTGCTCAGGCCCGTTCCATCCGATGAGGTCGGAACCTAGTCCTCTACGAGCATGCTGAACTGCGGATCCAAGGGATCGAGCTCGTTCAACCACGTATCGAGGATACCCGGTCCATAAGCGGCAAGGAAGGGCAGCATGTTCTGCTTGCGCTCCTGAAGTCCTCCGCCGGGGAAGACCGCTTCGTGGACCTTGTCCATCCGTTCCAGCAAGGTGGTCTGGTGCCGTTTCGCTGCGCGCACCAAGCGCTGTTCCACATGATCGAAGCCGTGCAGGGCCTTCTTCCGGCGTGCCTCCACCGCTCCGTGCAGCGTAGGGTCGGCTTGCTCAGCCTTCAGCAACAGTGCGTCATACAAGGCGTTCAGCTGCTGCCGCTCTTCTTCAACCTGTGTGGTGAACGAGGAGGCACCGACCGCCACGCGTGACTTCAATGCATCGAGTGGCGCGAAGAGCTCCGGCACCGAGAGCCCCAGCTCCTGCCACTGCCGCAACTGCTTCGCTGAGATGAAGGCCGCACTGGTACGCAGGAGCACTACTGGCATCGGTACCTGAAGCCCTTGGAACAACCAGCGCAGTTGCATCCAATAGGCCAGTTCGCCACCACCACCGATGTACGCAATGTTCGGCAACACGAGTTCCTGATACACCGGCCGCAACATCACGTTCGGGGAGAAGTCCTGGGGGCGTACTTGGATATCCACCAATAGCTCTTCAGCGCTCCAGGAGATCTTGCCATCGACAGAGCGGTAACGACCGTCCTCCAACACGATACGTGAGCGTTGACCGGAAGCAAGGTGGAAGACGTTGATCTCGCGGACATGCGCTTGGGGCGGGTAGCGCTCCGACAGCTTGGCATCCGCGTAGCTCACTGTACGCTGTGTCACCTGGTTCAGTACTTCCTCCTGGAGCACCGGAACGAAGAGCTGCTTGAGCGCTGATGCATCCGCATCGAGAATGATGAGGCCGAAGCGACCGAAGAGCGCGTTGACGAAGTGCCGCGTGGCTACCGCAAGGGTACGATCAGGCGTGTAGCTCGAACGCAGAAGGTGTTCCACTTCACGGGCCTCCGTACCTGCACCAATCGCCCCCACGGCTTCGTCGATCACGGCCGTGATACCGGCGAGCGGCATACGACCGACAGGTCCACCAGCGGAGCCCGGCCACTGCACCTTGTGGTCACCGAGCCAGGCATGATCGATCTCTTCGCGATCGTGATCCTCCGTGGCCATCCAGAACACGGGCACCACCTTTCGACCCAGTTCTGCGGTGAGCGTGCTAGCGAGTCGGATGGTGTTCAGCAACTTGAAGGGCACGTAGAGCGGCCCAGTGAACAGGCACAGCTGATGACCGGTAGTAACGGTCAACGTGCTATCCGCTTCCAGCGCAGCAAGGTTGGCCTGCACGGCCTCGTGGACCTCTACGCCTTGGTATTGCTGACGGAGCGTGGCGACCAGTGCGGCCCGCGAAGCGGGTGCGAACCTGCGATGCTCTGCGGCGGTCCGCAACCCTATCAGGTCAGGCGGGTGAACATAGTGCTCACGAAGACCCGCATCACCCGTGAGATAGTCGTTGACCAAGGCACTGAAACGGCCGGTGGAGGGGTACGGAAC
Source organism: Flavobacteriales bacterium (assembly GCA_016721825.1). GTDB lineage: Bacteria > Bacteroidota > Bacteroidia > Flavobacteriales_F > PHOS-HE28 > PHOS-HE28. The sequence continues at coordinate 120,196 of JADKHI010000002.1, read as the reverse complement.
AGGGATGCGCTGCATGGAAGGCAGGGCGAAGGTAGTTGTGGTCCAATTGCTACAAGATCTCTAGACCACACCCCCTAACATTGCCACCTATACCTGCAAGACCATGAACCTTCGTCGCTCGCTGCTCGGTGGCTCCCTCGCACTTTCCCTGCTCGCTTCCGCCCAGGATACCCTACATGTTCAAACCCTTTCCTTCGACAGCATCACTACGCGACGTGGCTGGTTCCAGTTCCCCGACACCTCGCACCACTACCGCAAGGTGCTGATGCACCACACCCTGAAGTGTGACGCGGCCACGACCCAGGACCAGTACGATTGTGGTGAGTGGGACTACCTCACGTACAACTTCATACACGAGCATACTGGTCTGCTTGACAGTGCGGCGCTCCAGCACCCTTGGTTCAAGGTGGGTGCTTCAACGCCAACGAGCATCGAGACCATCGATGTGCCGTCTTACGACCTGTGGACCGAACCGGCACCGAAACGCACGATCCTGAGCGTGATCACGGAAAGCGACCACGCAGTCGGTACAGCTGACGCGATCGACGCAAGCAGCTTGAACGTGGATCGGGGTGCCGCACGCTCTCAATACCTGTTCTTGGCGGCCGAACTCACGGCCGCCGGCCTTCAGCCGGGTCTGCCCATCGAACGCCTCCGCTTCCCGGTGCTCGTGGGCGGCGAAGTGGGCCGTTTGACGGTGCGCATGAAGCAGACCTTGACCAGCTCGATCAGCACCTTCGAAGAACTTGGCCTGACCACCGTGTTCCACCAGACCGGTGAGGCGTTCGCGACCGCTGGTACAGCCACCCTGGACCTCGTCAGCCCCTTCACTTGGGACGGCACCAGCAACCTGCTCGTGGAGATCGCCACGGAAAAGGAGACCTCCACTGCCGGCCCTCAGCTCTCCGCAACAACCGTCGCCGTCGGACAGGGTGTACAGGAGGTCGGACGCGACGGGCAGGTGCGCGTGAACGACGATTTCATCGGGCTTGATCCCGCGCCGTTGACAACGCTCAGTACCGAGGTCACCATCCTGTTCCGCGCCAAGGGCGATGCCTCTCTGCCGGTGAACACTTCCGTATTCGAGGCGCGCAACGCGCAGAACCAACGCGTGCTCAACATCCACCTGCCTTGGAGCAACGGCAGCGTTTACTGGGATGCCGGGAACGTGGGCGGCAGCTACGACCGCATCAACAAGGCGGCCACGACCACTGAAACCGAGGAGCAATGGAACGAGTGGGCCTTCACCAAGAACACGGTGACCGGCAGCATGAAGATCTACTTGAACGGGATCCTCTGGCACAGCGGCAGCGGCATGACCCGCCCGATGACGGGTATCGTGGGTGCCAACTTCGGAGCTGCTGGCGATCGCAGCGTTCCCTACCGTGGTGATCTGGACGACCTGGTGATCTTCAGCACTGAGCTCGACGCCGCCACCATCGCCTCCTGGACCGGCCACCGTATCGATGCCTCGCATCCTGCTTGGGCGAACGCCATATATGCCTTCGGGTTCAATGAGACGGTGGACGTACCCCACATGGCCCTGAACGCCGCCGATGCCGCGCATCCGGCATGGCTCATGGGCACCGTGCAACACATTTACACTCCGGCCACTTCACTTTCACACGCTGCGCAGTCCGTGCTCGGTCGCCCTGACATCACCTTTACGCAGGGCACCTACACGGATGTGGTCGACCCGCTTGAATTGCTTCGTCCGACGCCCCGCACCGGTGTGGCCCGTGAGGTCTTCGAAGTGAACGGCAACAGCGTGCTTGCGATCGACACCGTGTTCAGCTTCCTCACCGGACAGGCTTACACCTACGATGCGAACAACGTGGCCACGGATTCCCTGCTGATCACCGGCATTACCTACATGAACGACACGCTGAACTACTTCGGTGTGCCTTTCGAAGTGGTGAACAATTGGGAGGTCGGACGTTACATCACCCCGTACGGGATCGGACTAAGCCTTGGCGCGAACGGCTTCCGTTGGACCTATGATGTGACCGATTACCAGCACTTGCTGCACGACAGCGTGGAGGTCTCCGGTGGCAACCAACAGGAACTGCTCGACCTCGACTTCGAGCTCATCGAAGGCGCTTCACCCCGACCGGTGGTGAACCTGCAGCGTCCCTGGGGTCCAATGGCCAGCCGTTCGTACGGTTCGTTGAGCGACGACACCCAGATGGCCGCTGTTACCGTGGCCCTCGATCCGCAAGCAACGCAGTGGGCCATGCGCTCACGCCTTACAGGGCACGGCCACAACAGCAACGATGGCAACTACCCGCATTGCTGCGAATGGAAGGACAATACCCACTACCTGTACGCGAACGGAACGCAGGTGGATGACTGGCACATCTGGCAGGAGAACGACTGCGCGCTGAACCCGGTGTATCCGCAAGGCGGCACATGGCTGGGCAGCCGCGAAGGCTGGTGCCCCGGTGATCTTGTAAAGGACCACATGACAGAGCTGACACCGTTCGTTAGCGGCAATACCCTCACCGTCGACTACGGCATCACGCCCGTGCCGACGAATAACGCAGGCATGGCCGGCGGCAACTATGTGATGAACATGGACCTCTTCGAGTTCGGAGCGGCCACCCATGCGCTGGATGCCGAAGTGTACCAGGTGAAGCGACCTACCGATGAAGGATACCGCAAGCGCAACAACCCGATCTGCATTGACCCGCTGGTCGTGCTGCGCAACGCTGGCAGCCAAGACCTCACGTCGGTGACCTTCGCCTACGGTGTTTCCGGCGGCACAGTGAAGTACCACACCTGGACCGGCCTGCTGAAGCACATGCAGTCCGCCGAGGTGACACTTCCGGTAACCGATGGTACCTTCTGGATGGGTGACACCCAACAGAACTTCACCGTGACCGTGAGCGGCCCCAACGGTGGTGTTGATCAGAACGCGGACAACGACACCTACACCACACACTTCGCATTACCGGCTGTCTACACCGAGAACTTCATCGTGTACTTGAAAACGAACAACCGGGCCTCCGAGAATTCGATCACCATCCGTGATCAAGTCGGAACGGTGGTCTACAGTCGTTCCGGCATGTCGAACAACACCATCTACCAGGACACGCTGTCGCTGTGGGACGGATGCTACACGATGGAGCTGCTGGATACGGGCAACGACGGGCTATCGTATTGGGCGGACACCCAGGCGGGCACCGGTCAATTCCGCTTCAAGCGACTGAACAACTCAACACTGAAAAGCTTCCAGGCCGAGTTCGGCCGCTCCATCCATTGGGCTTTCACCTTGGGAGGCTTCGTTGGTGTTCAGGAAAAGGAGCAGGCCTTTACGGTATCCGCCTTCCCCAACCCCACCAACGGCCAGGTCCGCGTGCACATCACGGACATGGATGGCCCTGCATTACTGGAAGTAGTGGACCAACAAGGCCGCCGTGTACAGACGCGATCGGTGGAACTGACCGGAGAGACCGACGTGAACATCGACCTCTCGGTCGAAGCGCAAGGACTGTATCTGGTGCGTTTGTTCAGCGAGGGCCGCACGGCCGCCGTACGGCTGTTGCGTCAGTGAACCGGATCAACACTTCCCCGGACCAGTGGCCCGCACGTGGACGTATTGCACCTCCACACCTTTCTCGATGCCCGCTTCGTGCAAATGCCGTAGCACGATGGTCACAACGTCCGCCCTCTCTGATGCATTGGTATCAGTGAAATGCAACACGACGATCCCTGCCCAAACACAGGCATACTCGATCGTGATGTTCCGCTCGGCACCGATATGTTTTGCCAGCGCTGACAGTTGCGCGTCGGTCAAACCGTCGACATGCACCACAGCCATTGCATCGTAGGGAGTGGCTTCCAAGGCTGCCGCACGACCGAAAAATGGAAGGACGAGAACAAGAGTCAGGAAAAGGAGCCTTTGCATCGGTTAGGTGTTTCGTCGAAGTTGGTGATCCGACCGCCAGGGATACATGACCAACGACAGGATCTCGGGTCCGCAAAGCCGGCCGATGAACGTTGGTCGCCATTCGTGCCCCGGGCATTCTGGTTTTTCCGGCCGGGAAAGGAGAAATTCACCCCCAAGAAGTGGTGTGACCTCCCCATGGCGCTTCGTCCCAAACGCCCTTAAGCCCGAACCACCATGCCGATCCGAATGACGCCCGATGAAGGGCAGGACCAACCGCAACGTTCTCGTCCGAGCCCCGGTGGCCGCCCAGGTGGCGGTGGCGGTGGTGGTCTTGGGGCCCTGCTGCCCATGCTGTTGGGCATTCTGTTCAAGAACCCGAAGCTGATGATCGTGGTTCTGATCGTGGGCGGGCTCTTCTACTTCCTGGGCGGTAGCAAAGGCTGCAACATGGGGGATGCAGGCGGCGGAGTCATCAGTCAATTGCTGCAGACCAGTACCGGCGCCAACTTCGACCCCAAGCTCTACGATCAGGCAGAAGTGTATGAGCCGTTGGCCGACAACGTGAAGGCCCCGCTACCCGAGCGCGTCACCTTGGAGCAGTTCGCTCCCAAGCGCCTGAACCAAGGCCAGCAGGGCAGCTGCGTGGCCTGGGCCAGTGCCTACGCCGCACGCACCATCGTGCAGGCCCAAGCCACCAAGCAGGACCCCAACACTGCCGCCTTCAGCCCCAGCTTCTTGTACAACCAGATCAAGCTGGACGGCAACGACTGCCAAGGCAGCTACATCTACCGCGCCATGGAGAACATGCTCAAGGGCGGGGTGCTCCCCCTTCAGCAAATTCGCCTACACCGACCAGAGCTGCGCCAAGGAGCCCACGGCCGAGGAGAAGCAACAGGCCCTACCCTACAAGATCAAAGGTTTTCAACGCCTTACCCTCGGCGCCGATGAGCAGCGCACGGACATGGTGGCCATGAAGCAGCACCTCAGCCAGGGCAGCCCCGTGGTGATCGGCATGATGGTGGGCGGCTCCTTCATGCAAGAGATGGAAGGTCAGGATCTGTGGCAGCCCACTGAGCGCGACTACCAGATGCCCGGGTTCGGCGGCCACGCCATGTGCGTGATCGGCTACGACGATTTCAAGTTCGGTCAGGAAGGCGGCTTCCAGATCATGAACAGTTGGGGCTCCGACTGGGGTAAGAACGGGGTGGCCTGGGTGCGTTACAAAGACTTCGACTTCTTCGCCAAGGAAGCCTACGCCGTATACCCACAAGGTGAAGGTGTGGACGTGAAGCCGCAACGCTTCGACCTACGCTTCGGACTTGTGGCCGTGGATGCGAAAGGCATGGCCACCGGCACCATGATCCCCCTGAAACATATGGGCGGCCGCGTGTTCCGCACCACCCAGGTCGTTCCAAAGGGCACCCGCTTCAAGGTGCAGGTGACCAACAACGCGGAGTGCTACATCTACTGCTTCGGACAAGAGGTCGATGGCAGCACCTACGTGCTCTTCCCCAACACGCCCAAGCACTCCCCCTATTGCGGCATCACCGGAACGCGTGTCTTCCCAAAGGACCAGAGCATGACCGTGGACGAGGTGGGCACGCGCGACGTGATGTCCATCCTGGTGTACAACCAGCCCATCGATTTCCCTGCGGTGGACAAGCAGTTGAAGTCGAACGGCGCGACCAGCATGGACGAGAAGTTGGCGGCGGTGCTTGGCAACGAACTGGTCGATGCCACCCAGGTGAATTACTCAGCCACCGATGGTGCCTTCGGAGCAACTTGCGATGCCACCCGCAACGCCGTGGCCTTCGTGATCGAGGTGGAAAAGCGGTAGGCCATGAAACGCAAGCTCCTGCTCGCCTGTCTGCTGGCCGTGTTGCTGATCCAGTTGATCCGACCGGAGCGGACCGCCGAACCTGTGGACCCGCTCAATGACCTGATCGCTGTGACCAAGCCTTCAGCGGAAGTGGAGGCGATCTTGCGCATGGCCTGTTACGATTGCCACAGCGGTCAACCGAGGTACCCGTGGTACGCGAACGTGGCCCCCATCAGCTGGTGGCTCCAACACCATGTCAATGAAGGACGGGAGCATTTCGACGTTTCCAGCTGGGGAAAGGCGTCCGTGAAGAAGCGGGACCATAAGGTGAAAGAGGCGGTGGAAATGCTGGAGGAGGGCGAGATGCCGTTGCCGAGCTACACCTGGACCCATGCCGATGCCCGACTGAGCGAGGCCCAACGTGCAACGCTCATGGCCTACTTCCGAAGCCTTTCGAGCGCACCGGAGAACGATCACGAAAAATGACCAGTTCCTCGATCACCAAAATGAGAGAGGGGCCCTCCAACAACACCTCGGACTCTCCCGGCAGTACCTGTCTTTTGGACAAGCCTGCCTTCCTGGTGCTGCCGCGAAGGCCCCCGTTCAATACGTTCGTAAAACCGCGCCGAAGGTAGATTCAGCCCATCTGGTCAACCCTGTAGAAAAGCGACTACGCATAGGCCTTGGCGGCCCAGTATCATTACCATGATGAACGGAAAAGACATCCTGATCGCCGATGATCATGTGATCGTTCGCAGAGGCCTTCAGTTCCTGTTGCGAGAACATTATCCCCAGGTCACCATCCGTGAGGCGGCCAGCATGACCGAGCTGTTGCGCGAGCTATCCAAGACACAACCCGATCTGCTGATCCTGGACCTTCAGCTAGCCGATCGCAATTCCTTCGGCTCCATCGGTCAGCTTCGCCTGATGTACCCGGACCTCCGTATCCTGGTGTTCTCCATGACCAGCGCTCGGGTCTTCAAAGAGACGATCCTCCGCTCAGGTGTCAACGAGTTCCTGAACAAGCAATGTTCGGACAGTGAGCTCTTGGAGACCATGAAACGACTGATCCATGCTCCGGTGACCCATACGGATCCAACACCGGCCTTCAGCGCTTCGCCATTCAGTGCGCTATCCACGCGCGAGATCAACATCATGCACGAACTGCTCACCGGCCGTTCCGCGAAGGAGATCGCCCTTCGCCTGGACCTGGAGGCCACCACAGTGGCCACCTACAAGCGTAGGCTCTACGACAAGTTGGGTGCTACCAGCGTGCTTGATCTGCAGCGGATGGTGAACGAGCATGGTTAAGGCTGGTAAGCACCTTGCCCTCGGCCTGCTTCTGGCATGCTGCTTCCCGTGGATGGCCTTGCACGCTCAGGACAGGCGTGACGACCATTGGACCATGGAGCACTTCATGGTCAACGATGGTCTTCCGCAGAACAGTGTGATCGACATGGCCATGGACAGCATGGGCTATCTGTGGTTGACCACGGAGGGCGGCCTTGTCCGCTACGATGGACACGCGTTCCGCACCTTCCACTTACCCGCTGCGGATGTGCCGTCCACGGAGCGCATGCGCCACTTGATCACCACGGCCCAAGGTGAACTGCTGGTCGACGATGCCAATCGGAACCTGTACATGATCCATGGGCACTTCGCTGTCATTCCCCTTTCCGGGCTCCGCTCAGGTTTGACCCTCAGAGGGGGCTTCCCTTCCGCAGAGTTGCTCATGGAACTGCTGGAGCAAAGCGATGCCAGGAATGGGAACACTCCCTACGACAACCTCCTGATGAGGGTCGCCCCGATCGATGATCATCGATGGGTGGCCGCAATACGGTCCGAAGTGCGATCGTACGTTGATACGGCGATGGTGAAGCGCACACCCTTGCCCTTCGAGCCCAATGCGCTCTTCTCCTTCAACGGGTGCACCTATCTCAATTCGCGCGACGGCTGGTGGACCATGGGAGAAGTGGGGAGCTTGAAGCCGGTGAAATGGAAGGATGGAAGGGAGCCAGTTCGTGGGCCGGATGCCAAGGAGCGAACGTTCTGGCGGAACGGCGAACAACACGCGCTCTTCTGGAATGATGAGGACCTCTGGGTCATCGAACCTACTAACGACCCGGACATGTTGTCGGCGCGTTCGCTCCTGCGTCCCGAATTGGAGAACTGTGCGCTGAACGCTGCGGTATGGTCACCATCGGAGAACGTCCTTTTGCTCGGCACCGATGTACGCGGTCTCTTCGTTTTCCGCGAGCGGATCATGCGGACATGGAGTTCCTCTCTGTTCGAAGGTGGCAAAGGGAACATGAACATCTATGCTCAACTCCCCTGGGGCGCACATTCGGTCCTGTCTTTCGCTGGAGATGGCACGGTGCTCTACCTCTCCGATGAGGGCTCCGAGGTGCTCCCTATCAAGGCAAATCGCGGGTATCGATCGGTCGTTCAGCCTGAAAGCGGTTCAGTCATCTACGGCAGTTGGGACAGCTTGTTGCTCTATTCCTCTCGTGATGAACGAACAACCCTTCTAGGCCGCATGGATGCGGCCGTTCGAGCGCTGCTGTTGGAACAAGACACGTTGTGGGTCGGAACCGACGTCGGCATCAGTGTTCTGACGAAGGGCCAGTTGAGTACCCTCCACCTGATGGACGTGCCATCGCCTCAGGCGAACATCCACTTCATCGCAAGAGGTCTTTCCAATGAGCTACTGATCGGTACGTGCAGTGGCTTGCTGCGATATTGTGTGGATGGGGACACCCTGATCCCGCATCCGGGGTTGGAGACCGTTTGCGCAAGGGTCCTTCTGAAACACGGAGACCGCCTCTTCATCGGCACCTACTCGGACGGCGCCTACGTGGTCGATGGCGATTCGGTGCGCGCGCTGCCCATGGATGGACTTGAACTGTTGAAACATGTTCATGCGTTCCATGTGGACAAGAAGGGCTTTCTCTGGATGTCGACCAATCAGGGCCTCGTTCGAACTTCCTTGAGCGATCTGGACACGCAACTGGCCAACCCTTCCCTAGGCCTTATGTATGCGTACTTCAGGGAGCGGGCCGGTCTGGACAACAGTGAGTTCAATGGCGGTTGCACACCGGCCGTTGTGGAACTTGCAGATGGCCGCGTCGCGTTCCCCTCCCTTGAGGGCTCCGTGGTCTTTTCGCCCTCGGACATGCCGGACCAGTCCTTCAACAACTTGATCCTGTTCGAGAACACTTATGTGGACGGCAGCAAATGGTCCGTGAATGATGCCATGTCCTTAGGACCCCGGACGCGCGAGATCATCTTTGAGTATTCCATACCCTATTGGGGGGATCAGGCCGACCTGCAGTTGGAGTATTACGTGGACGGAGCCACCGAAAAGTGGGTCCCCATGGATGTGAGCAATGGCCGGATCGTGTTGAGCAAGATGCCCTACGGAGAACATTTGATCCGTGTCCGACGGACCAATGGAGTGCCCGTGCTGATCAGCGGACAAGAGTCCCTCTGGTTCGAAATTCGAACGCCGTTCTTTCGCAGCTTACCCGGCATGGCCGTGCTGGCCTTGCTCGCGCTCATCTCCGTGTTGCTCACGATCTGGGTCTTCTCCCGAAGAGCTGCGCAGCGCAACAAGGAACTTGAGGCGGCCATCCAAGCGCGCACATTGGAGCTGAGCCAGACCAACGAAGAGCTGCATGCCGCAGTGAAGCTGAAAGCTCGTATGATGAGCATCATCACGCACGACATCGTATCCCCGCTCCGCTTCATGTCTCGCGTTGCGCGCTCCAGTGAAAGAGCCTTGGACGCCCAGGACGTGGTATCCGTGCGTCGTGCATTGAAGGACATGAGCGGAACGGCGGACAAGCTGTACTCCACCACAGATGACATGTTGCAGTGGATGAAGCACCAGGAGGGTATCATCAATCCGCAGCTAGGGCCAGCGAACCTTCACCACTCGGCTGGAGATGTACTGGACCTGATGCGCGAGCAGGCACTGAACAAGAGCGTGGTGTTGAAGAACCTCATCCCTACCGGCGATGAGCTCATCACCGATCGGAACATCCTCACCATCGTGTTGCGCAACCTGTTGACGAACGCGCTGAACCATACGGAGAACGGTAGCATCAGCGTTACCTCAGCGTCTTGGCCTGATCGTTGCCAGTTGATGATCACGGATACCGGCATCGGCATGTCAGCAGAGGACATCGCTTTGCTCCACGCTATTCGCGACGCGCACGGCACAACCCATGAACGGCACAACTCAGAGACCGATCAAGGTTTGGGCTATTATATCGTGAGCGAACTCCTTCGGGCGATCAACGGAACCTTCGAGATCGAAAGTGAACCGGGGAAAGGAACGTGCGTGATCGTGCGGTTCGCGCATTCGATCCACGGCGCTTAGCGTCAGACCGGTACTGCTTCAAGCTCGTGCTCCCGTGCGGAGGTGACACGCACCTGGGCGAAGTCGCCGATGCGCAGGTGTCCTGCAGCGGTCGGGACAAGCACATCATTGTCCACCTCAGGAGAATCGTGCTCGGTGCGGGCGTGGTAGAAACCGCCCTCCGCCTTGTCCACCAGAACGCGGAACTCCTTCCCAACCTTCTGCTGGTTCAGTTCGAAGCTGATCCCACCCTGCACCTCCATCATCTCACTGGCGCGCTCCTGCTTCACTTCGAAGGGAACATCGTCCTCCATGGTGAAGGCGTGGGTATCCTCCTCATGGCTGTAGGTGAAGCAGCCAAGGCGATCGAAGCGCATCCGCTCGATCCAACGAAGCCCATCCTCGTGGTCAGCCTGGGTCTCGCCCGGGAACCCCGCTATCAATGTGGTCCGAATGGCGATGCCCGGGACGCGGTCGCGGATGTCGTTCACCAACTTCTCGGTCCGCTCCTGCGTGATGCCGCGCCGCATGCGCTTCAGCAGGTTCGAACTGCCATGCTGTAACGGCATGTCGAGGTACTTACAGATGTTGGAACGCTCGCGCATCACATCCAACACCTCCATGGGGAAGCCGCTCGGGAAGGCGTAGTGGAGACGGATCCAATCGATGCCTTCCACATCGCTTAGGCGGCGCACTAGTTCGTCGAGATTGCGCTTACCATAGAGATCCAGCCCATAGTAAGTAAGGTCCTGAGCGATTAGGATCAGTTCCTTCACCCCTTGGGCTGCGAGCGCCTTCGCATTTGTGACGAGCTGGTCGGCCGGGGTGCTGATGTGCTTGCCGCGCATCAAGGGGATCGCGCAGAAACTGCACTTGCGATCGCAGCCCTCGCTGATCTTGAAGTAGGCGAAATGGGCTGGCGTTGTGAGCAACCGCTCCCCCACCAGTTCGTGCTTGTAGTCGGCTTTCAAGGTCTTCAACAGGCGGGGCAGGTCACGCGTACCGAACCAGGCATCCACCTGCGGAATACCCGCCTGCAGCTCCGGACCATAGCGCTGGCTCAGGCAGCCGGTGACATAGACCTTCTCCACCATCCCCTCGTCCTTGGCCTTGGCCCAACTGAGGATGGTATCAATGCTCTCCTGCTTGGCGTTCTCTATGAACCCGCAGGTGTTGATCACCACCACGTTGTGATCGTCATGGCCCGCCTCATGGTCCACAGCGATCCCGTTGGCCTTCAACTGGGCCATCATCACTTCACTGTCAAAGGTGTTCTTCGAGCAGCCAAGGGTGATCACGTTCACCTTGGTCCTGCGGAGGGTCTTGGCCTTCATGGGGTGCAAAGGAACGACAGGCCACCCACCTGTCCGACCAAAGTGGTCATCCCCCAGATGTTCACTACTGAACAGCCTGTAGAACAACTTCTACCACGAACGAGGAACCTTCCGGCGCCTTTCCCGTTCCAATGCCCCGAAAGGTGCTCTCCCCACCGGTCGACCAGTACCACCGGTCCATCATGAGAGCACTTGCGTCCTATATTCTCGCCCTGTCCACGGCAACCCTCTGCTTCTCGCAGGAGGATAGCTTGAGCGGGCTTATGCGGGTGAGCACCGTGGAGGCACTTCTGGTGCAGGACTCCACCATCGGTAAGTCTTCCGGCCAGCGTACGGAACTGGCCAACGGTGCAGCGCTCGATGTCCGCGAAGCCACCGGCACCATCACCATCCTAACGGCCGACGACATCAAGGCGAGCGGCGCCCGCACCTTGGAGGAGGCACTGAACTTGGTGCCCGGTCTTTCGATCGGTCGCGATGTGGACGACCTGACCGGGCTCTTCATCCGAGGACAGTGGGCGCACGAGGGGAAATGCCTCTTCATGCTGAACGGCATGCCGCTGAACGAAAGCTCTTTCGGAACATTCGCCCTTGGCGTGCGTGTGCCGATGGCGAACATCAGCCGCATCGAGGTCATCAATGGCAGCGGATCCCTTCTCCATGGTGGATTCGCCGCCCTTGGCGTCATCAACATCATCACCAAGGATGTGGCCGATCTGGAAGGCACCGAGTTCGTTGCGAGCCAGAGTTTCTCCAACGGTGCCAGCGCGCTGCGGCAGATACAGCTCTACGGAAGCCATCGCGCATCCGCCGAGACCGAACTGTCGTACGGGGTGGACCTGACGCTTGCCAACCGCTCCAATGCGGTGAGCAGCAGCTCCGATGGCACACCGATACACTACGGCGACAGCACCTTCACCAACAGCATGAGCGGCTACTTCAGCCTGCACCGCCGCAGGTTCAAGGGTCAGTTCTACACCAGCAGCACCAACAACCAGGTGAGCGACCGCACCTACGATGTGGAGATGCGCACCGTGATGTTGCAAGGGGATCAGACCCTGATGCAGAACAGCACTGCACGCATCGCGCTCACAGGCAGCTACCGCTTCCAGCTGCCCTGGAACGTCCAGAACGACAGCACCTGGCTCTACACGGCCATCAACACGCTTGACCAGCGGGCCTCCTTGGGTGCGGACCTCATCTGGACACCCAGCCCCAAGTGGACGGTGCGTTCGCGGGTCTCCGCCTTCCGTGATCAGAGCCGCTTCCTCAACCATACCGAAGGGAATGCCTTCAATGCGACCGGTACGGACCGTCTCGTAGCCTTGGATGCCGCGTGGGCCAATGAGGTCACCACCTAGCGCACATGGGGGCAGCTCACTGCCGGTTCCCGTGTGGAGTATAACACCCTGGCCGAGCTGCTCTTCGCACCGCGTATCGCCTATGTGGGTCTGTTCGGTCCCTTGCACTTCAAGCTGCAAGCGGCAAAGGCCTTCAAAACGCCGACCTTCCAGAACATCGACCTGGCCGTGAACACGGGCGGCCTTAGAACGGAATCAGCCCGCACCTATGAAGCGGAGATCGGATTCCGCTCCCAGAGCCGCTGGGACCTTTCCATCGTGGCCTTCCGCAGCGAACTGCACGCGCCGATCGTATACGTTTACACTGAAGCCAGTGGCGATTCCTACATCAACCGGACCCGCTCCGCTTCGGACGGTGCGGAACTGAGGCTTCGCTACACCAGCGGTGCGCTCCAGCTGTTCGGATCCTACGGTCGATACACGGCGGACACGGCGTGGACGGACCTTCCCGAGATCGAGCTTCCCAAGGCACGGACAAGGCTTTCCTCGGAGCCCCCGCCAGAAAGCCACGCTGACCGGCTTGTTGAAGATCGGAACGCAACTGGACCTCCGCGCGGCGGGCATCTGGCAGAGCGAAGCCTGTTCCTACGCGTTCCGCGATGACTCCGAGACCGACCTCGACCTTCGGCGGCACCCCGCAACGCTACGGTTGGACATGGGGATCGGCTACCGTTCGCGCCTTGTGGAAGGCCTCACCCTCGTAGCTGGCTGCAGGAACATCCTGGACCAACGTCTCGAGCTTCTCTCCGCCTACAACAACGGGCTCGCAGCCTTTCCGCTCAACGGACGTGAATGGACGCTGCAGATCAACTACCGATTCCCGTTCTGATCATGAAGGTCCGCTCGCTCATCGTCCTCTTCACGTTCGCCTTGGTCGGAAGCCCGTGCTCGGCACAGACCTTGACCGAGCTGCTCGCATCCGTTGGCAAAGCGGACAACGCGGAACAACGGGCGGAGATCCTCCTGAGCGCCACAAAGGCGGCAGCGTCCATCAACAGTCATGAGGACGTCAATGACTTGGCGACCCTTTGCGTTCAGGAAGGCCAAGGTTCGGACCGCGATGACATCGTCGCTAACGCGCTCCTGCTCCTGTCCCGTTCAGAAGCACGGCAGGGATCTCAGACCCGATCGCTTTCCAACGCCCTGAAGGCCTACGCTTTCGCGGAAGATGCGGACATCAGCACCCGCTCCGAGATCACGCTCTGGTTGGCCCGATCCTACATGAAGGCGAACGTTGCTCAGCGTGCCTTGGATTATGCGGAGCTCTTACTCGACCTGCAAGGGGTCGATCCAGGGGTCGAGGAAGAGGCCCTCTGGATCGCGGCCACCAGTTCACAAGCCTTGGGCGATGGCCAACATGCACGTAACGCTTACGCGGACATCATAGAACGGGCCCAGGCACGGAAAGACCAGGAGACGCTCTTCAAGGTCTACTCCGCCCTCTCAGCCCTGGAGGTCAGCGAAGGAAGGTATGAGGATGCACGCCGCTTCGCGACGGACCTATTGATCCTGTGCCACACGACAGGAGAAGGAACCGACCGTGGCATCGTCCTGAACAACCTTGGTGAACTGGACCTGAAGCTCAACGATCACGCGCAAGCACTGGATCACTTCCGCGAGGCTGCCACGTGGCTGTACGATATGCCTGACCTGTACGAACGCGTTCTGATCAATACGGCCGTTGCCTACGCTGAACTTGGGCAATACACGACCGCCATGAGCGTGGTGGAGAACGCCATGCTTCGCGCAGAACGCCACAAGCTCGGGGAAATACTGATCCGCAGCAAGGTGCTCAAGGCCAGCATCGCGTTGTTGGACGGGCAGTTCTCGGAATCCCGGGCAGTGGCCACGGAAGCGGAGCTCCTGGCCCATCAATCAGGTCGCACCGATCAGGAGATCGAAGCGTTGAACGTGCTGCTCCACTTGGCCCGCAAGCGCAATTTCCATGAAGAAGCGCAGCAACTGGAGAAACGCCTGAACAAGCTGCTCTCCGCACAGGAGGAACGATCGATCCGGGGCCGCAGGGCCGAGGAGGATCGTGTACTGCTTCACCAGAAACAGGAACGCGAGATCCTGGACATGGTCTACAAGGAGAAACGCGACCGCATGATGATGCAACAGGTCATGCTGGATGCCGAGAACCAGAGCAAGGAGATGGACATCCTGCGGTACGAGAAGGAGCTGCAGGAATCACTGATCCGGCAGGAAGCCCTGGCCCGGGAGCGCGCCCAACAAGAGCTGACCATTGCCCGAACTGCGCTTGACGCCGAGCGAAACGCACGTACCATCGAGCAGCTTGAGGGCCAGCAATCGCTTCAGATGCTTCGTGTGACCCGCCTGGAGCTGGAACAGAAGCAACGTTCCAACGCACTTGAAATGCTGCGCAAGCAGAACGACCTTCTGGAAAGCGATCGCAAGTTGAAACTGGCCGAGCAGCGTCGCGACCGCATCATCAGCAGGGCCGCCATTGCCGGAGGACTATTGATGCTCCTGGCCACGGTGGCCGCCTTCACTGTGATGCGGAAGATGCGCCAGAAGAACCGCGTGATCCGCGACCAGGTGAAGCAGATCGGCACCATCAACGACGAGCTCGCTTCCAAGAACGCTGACCTCATGGACAGCATCACATATGCCCGCACCATCCAAAGCACCATCGTACCGACCACCGACGAGTTCCGCTCGCAGCTGCCTGACAGCTTCCTCTTCTACCGCCCGCGTGACCTCGTGAGCGGTGACCTGCCCTTCATGTTGCGTATCGGCGATCGGCTCTATGTAGCAGCGGTGGATTGCACCGGCCATGGTGTGCCAGCGGCCATGCTCTCCTTCATCGCCTACTACAACCTCAACGAGATCATCCGGACCCGACCGGGCATCGGTATGGACGAGGTGCTCCATGAGCTGCACATCCGCGTATTGCAGACGATCGGCAGAGGTCAGGAAGGTGAGCGGCTTTCGGATGGCATGGACATCGGCCTGTGCCGCATCGACGTGACCACCGGTGAACTCACCTTCGCAGGGGCACAGATGAGCCTTCTCATTGAACGCTCCGGCAACGTGACACGCGTGAAAGGGGATGTGCGCGCCATTGGCGACCGTTTCGGATATGGCCCACCCACGTTCACGGAACATCATTTTCTCCTGGGCGCCACGGATCGGGCCTACCTCTTCAGCGACGGGATCATCCACCAGTTCGGCGGGGAGAACGGCAGAAAGAAATTCTCGTATGCACGCCTTATGGAACTCGTGCAAGACCTGGCCAGCCATGATCAGGAAAGTTCGCTACAACATGTTACCGCCACATTTCAGAACTGGAAGCAAGAGATGGAACAGACCGATGATGTCCTGCTGATCGGATTCAGCCTGCGTGGTTTGATCCAACAAAGCAATGCCGCCTAAAACCATGGAGAACAACACCACCCGTTACGAAGGCCTGCTGAGCAGTGAGGTCCGCATACAGCTGACAGACCTACTGAAGGCGGTGGCCTTGACCAGCGTTCCGCAGCGAAGCAACGTGAAACGTCTATGCTCCATTGCCATCGAGATGTTGGACAACGCCCAACGCCATTGCAGCAAGGGCAAGGTGAACTTCGCCTGGACCCTCATTGGCAACACCATCACCATCCGCATCGAGAACCGGGCATCCGCAAATGATGCGGAGCGCCTTATGGCGGCGGTGGAAATGGTGAACGGCATGAGCCCCGATGAGCTTTCGGCCGCCTTCCGGAACCAACTTGAGAACGGCACATTCGGTGAGCATGGCGGAGCCGGACTCGGCTTCATCGACATCGCTCGCAAATCCCACGGCGGCATCAACGCGGAAGTGTTCCCCCTTTCAGAGAACGAATGGCTTTGCCGCAGCCAGGTCGAAACCCAACTGATCTGATCCCTCCATGAACAAGCTCCTCATTCCCCGTACGAAGTCCACGCCGGCCATCATCCTTGATCCCAGCACCGGAACCTTCCTGTTCTCCGGTCAGTCCATCCCAGAGAACCCGGCCGCGTTCTTCACCCCGGTGACCGAATGGCTGGACCGCGAACTGGGCGCATTGCCCGATGGCTCTGTCTTCCGCTTCAGACTGCCCTACTTCAGCACCTCCTCAATGAAGGCGGTCTATCTCGTGGTCCAGAAGATCCGCGAAGGCATGAAGGCAGCCGGGCGCACGTTCACCATTCAGTGGGTGGTGGAGGACGATGACGACTTCATGTCCGAGGCCGCAGAGAACTTCAGTACGCTTCTGGACATCCCCATCCTGGTCGTTCATCAGAACGAAGAAGAGGGCGAAGCTGAGCTTGCCAGGCTCTCCAAGCAGTGCGAACTCAGTTAAGCTCATGCCCGCCCTTCAATCCGACCTGAACCACCAGAACCAGGCGATCCGTGCCAGGCTCTTCCTCTATCTGTGCCTCGGCATTGGAACGGGTGCGGCCATCTGGGGCTTGATCTGCACGGTACGGGGATCGTACATGGCCTCCCTGCTTCCCTACGGCCTTCTCCTGCTCACACTGGTGAACCTGGGCTTGTTCAGGATCCCACGCCTTCAGGATGCATGCATGCATGCATGGGCAAGTGCTCATGGGGCTCCTTTGGCCCTTTCTGTTCCAATCGGCATTGGGCGGTATCGCTGCCAGCGGCATGGTCATGTTCTGGTCCTTCGTAGCCCTGGCAGGCGCATTGACCTTCCAGCGCCGCATGATCGGGCTCACGTGGATCACCTTGGAAGTGCTGCTCGTGATGAGTTGGACCTTGTCCGACCCGGTATTCAATGCGTTCATTGATCGACCCGCCGCCACTGGGGTGCTCGCCATCAGCTTCCTGGCCTTCAACGTCACCTCGGTCACCATCATCCTGTTCGGTCTTGCGATGTACTTCGTCCGGGTGCAGGGCCGGTCCAGAAAGCGCCTCCACGAGGTACGCCAGGAACTCACCGTACTGAACGACCGCCTACAGGATCGAAGCACCGAGATCGCGCAGAGCATGGCCTACGCTTCGCGCATCCAACGCACCATCCTACCCGATCTGGACCGCCACCCCGACCTGTTCGAGGACCACGCGGTGCTCCTCCGGTCCAAGGACACCGTGGGCGGCGATATGTACTGGTCCGGCACCAACGGCTCCACGAGCTATCTCGTGCTGCTGGATTGCACAGGCCACGGCATTCCCGGAGCGATGCTGACGATGTTGTGCCATGGGGTCTTGAACGAAGTGGTCTTCGGCCAGATGGCGCGGTCATCAGCCGAAGTGATCGACCTTACGCAACAGCGGCTCGATGATCACTTGGATCGACACCACAGCGGCAACAAGGACAGCGCTGAAATGGCGGTGATCTGCTTCGATCGCGAACGTGGCACGGTGACCTTCGCAGGGTTGGGATGCTCGCTGATGATCGCCGAAGAAAAAGAGGTCAGGACCATTCGAGGGGCACGTGCGCTCCCCACCCAGCTCAGCAGGAACTACACCGTTCCGGAGTTCGATCTCGATCTTTCAAAGGACCCGACCTTGTTCCTGTTCAGTGATGGCGTGGTCGACCAATTCGATACCCACCAACGCCGGAAGTTCACGCAGCGGAGGCTGGAATCCGCCATTGAGAGCACCGCTGGACTACCCCTACCGGAGCGTGCCGAACGCTTGCATCAGGCTTTACAGGACTGGAAGGGAAGCTCCGACCAAACCGATGACATGCTCCTGATCGGGTTGCAGCTGAGCCAACGCTGGGTGAAGAAGGAAGCGCTGTGCGAGCTGGTCGCGTGACCTAGGCCGAGCGGAACAGCGCGTCAACGAAGGTCTTCCGATCGAACACCTGCAGGTCGTTGATGCCTTCACCCACACCGAGGTACTTGATCGGCACTTGGAACTGATCGCTGATGCCGATGGCGACGCCACCTTTGGCCGTACCATCGATCTTGGTCAACACCAATGCGGTGACCTGCGTGGCCTGGGTGAAGTGCTTGGCCTGTTCGATCGCGTTCTGGCCCGTGCTGGCATCGAGCACCAACAGCACCTCGTGCGGAGCGTCCGGGATCACTTTTTGCATCACGTTGCGCACTTTGGTGAGCTCGTGCATCAGGTTGATCTTGGTGTGCAGGCGACCTGCGGTGTCGATGATGACCACATCGGCGCCTTTCGCCTTGGCGCTCTCTACACTATCGTAGGCCACCGCAGCGGGATCCGCACCCATGCCCTGGCTGACGAGGGGCACGCCTACTCGTTCGCTCCAGATCCGCAGTTGGTCCACGGCCGCCGCACGGAAGGTATCCGCAGCGCCCAACATCACGCTGTTGCCGGCCTGCTTGTAGGCGTTGGCGAGCTTGCCGATGGTGGTGGTCTTGCCCACGCCGTTCACGCCCACCACCATGATCACATGCGGTTTCGTGCCCGTCATCTTGTACGGGTCCGCCCCACCATCCGCATCCTTCATCAGGGCCACCACCTCTTCACGCAGGATGCCGTTCAGCTCGTCCGTGCCCACATACTTGTCGCGTGCGATCCGCTCTTGGATGCGACCGATGATCTTCAGGGTGGTCTCCACCCCCACATCACCGGTCACCAGCGTTTCCTCAAGAGCATCAAGCACCTCGTCATCCACACGGCTTTTACCGGCCACCGCGCGGGTCAAGCGTGCGAACAGACCCGCCCGTGAGCGTTCCAGTCCCTTGTCCAGGGATTCCTGCTCCGCTTGGGCCTGAGCGGGAGACTTGTCCTTACCAAAGAGACCGAAGAATGCCATGGGGGGCTTTATGCAGGAAAAGGCCTCCGCCAAAGCGAAGGCCTTTCCAATACAGTTAGGAGCTATCAGGCTTTCTTGGCCAAGTGCTTGTCCACCTCTTCGGCGGCCATCACCTGCTCATGGAACTGGTAACCACCCGTCTTGGGGTTCTTTACCATGCGGATCACCTTGGTGAACACTTTCGCATCCGCCTTCTTCAGTGTAGCAACTACCTTCTTAGCCATGGCTTACTTGATCTCTTTGTGGACCGTGATACGACGCAGGATGGGGTTGTACTTCTTCAACTCCATCCGCTCCGTGGTGTTCTTACGGTTCTTGGTGGTGATGTAGCGGCTGGTGCCGGGTTGGCCCGAGGTCTTGTGCTCGGTGCATTCCAGGATCACCTGGACGCGGTTCCCTTTCTTGGCCATTGGTCAGGCTGTGTGTTCGGGTTCGTATTGGATCAAGCGGAGAGGAAACCCTTCGCCTTGGCACGTTTCAGAGCCTCCTGGATGCCGATCTTGCTGATCGTACGCATGCCGGAAGCACTAACACGCAGGCTCACCCACTTCTTCTCCTCGGGGATGTAGTAGCGGCGGTCCTGCAGGTTCGGTGCGAACGTGCGCTTGGTCTTGTGGTTCGAATGGCTCACACTGTTTCCAGTGATGACGTGCTTGCCGGTTATCTGGCAGACCTTGCTCATAGCAATGCGTAGTTACGGGGGCGCAAATGTATGCAAATCCCCTTCCGCTGGAAAATACAACGCAATTCTTTGATGATCAGGGGTGATGCACCTGGTCAGGTCCTCTCAGGCCTTGACCTCCGCCACGGCCTCCAGTTCCTTCCGTAACAGGTTCAAGGCTGCTAGTGCGCTCCGTTGGATCACGAGGTCCCGGGTACCTGGGAAAAAACCCTTCACCGACCGCGCTCCATCGGGCCCTGCCACCGCCATCCATACTGTGCCCACCGGCTTCTCATCGGTTCCACCATCCGGACCGGCCACCCCGCTCAGGGCGATGCTCCAATCGGTCTTCAGCGCCTCGCGGACACCTAGAGCCATCTTCTCCACCACAGGTTGGCTCACAGCGCCGTTCAGCTCAAGCATACCTGCAGGAATGCCCAGCTCCTCCATCTTCACCGCGTTGGCATAGCTCACCACCCCACCGGTGAAATAGGCCGAGCTCCCGGGGATCGAGGTGATCAAGTGGCTCACGTACCCCCCCGTGCAGCTTTCCGCCAGGCTCAGGGTCTGATCGCGCTCCTTCAAAAGCCGTCCCACCACACGCTCCAACTTCTCATCGCCCTCGCCGAAGATCAGATCGGGTATCAGCGCGTGCAGTTCTTCCGCTTTGCGGTCCACGCGGCCCCTCACTTCATCGGGGTCATCGCCAGCGTATGCGCTCAGGCGAAGTTTCACGGTACCTGGGCTGGGCAAATAGGCCAGCTTGATGTCCTCTGTGGCCAGGCTGTCCTCCCAGGTCTCGATGCGTTGTGCCAGATGGCTCTCGCCAAGGCCCGTGGTGAGGATGGTGCGGTGCACGATGGCAGGTGGATGGAAGCGCTCCTGCAAACGCGAAAGCACCTCCTTCTCCATCATGGCCTTCATTTCGTAAGGCACGCCAGGCATGCTCACGTAGACCCTACCATCCCGTTCGAACCACATGCCGCTGGCCGTGCCCCGGTCGTTCGGGATCACGGTGCATGTCTCGGGCAGGTCGGCCTGCGCGCGGTTCACCTCCAACGGTTCGCGCCCGATGCTCTCAAAAAAGGCCGCGATCCGTGCTTCGATCTCCGGGTGCCGCACCAACTTGGTGCTGAAGAACGTGCACAGCGTGTGCTTCGTGATGTCATCCTTGGTGGGACCTAGACCGCCGGTGATCAGCACCACGTCGCAGGTGGCGGTGGAAAGCGCTTCGCGGATCTCCTGGCGGTCATCGCCGATGGTTCGCACGAGCTTGGGCCGGATACCGATGAGACCGAGCTTTCCGCCCATCCACCCGGCGTTGGTGTTTATGGTCTGGCCGATCAGTAGTTCGTCGCCGATGCTGATGACCTCGGCCGTGATCTCGTTGGACATGTCGCAAAGATCGCCCCTGCTCGGTGATGAACTGCGCCCTCCTCAACCGTGAATGGTAGGTGCCGTGCCGTAACGGGCGATCACTTCCGCCTCGTACGTCAGGAACTGCTTCCAGCGGGCGTCCACATCCACACGGCCGCCGTAGGTGCGTGCGAAACCGATGAAGGTGGTGTAATGTCCGGCCTCGCTCACCATCAGATCACGGTAAAAGTCGCGCAGCTCGGCATCATCGACCTGTTCGGTCAGCATCTTGAACCGCTCGCAGCTGCGCGCCTCGATCATGGCACTGAAGAGCAGGCGGTCCACCAAACGCTCCTCTCGACCACCGTCCTTGCGCACGAACTGCATCAGCTCGTTGACATAATTGTCCTTGCGTTCCGGCCCCAGCACCCAGCCACGGGCGTGGATCTTCGCCACGACCTGCCCGAAGTGGTCCAGCTCCTCCTGTCCAATGCGGGTGAGCTCGACGATCAGCTCCGAGAGATCCGGATAGCGCACGATCATGCTCATCACGTTGCTGGCGGCCTTCAGCTCGCACCACGCATGGTCGGTGAGCAGTTCAGGGAGGTCCTGGCGGATCAATTCCGCCCAGCGGGGATCGGTAGGGAGTTGGAGGCCGAGCATGGGGCGCAAAGGTGCGGGGTTCCACGAAAAAGCCCCCGGATCGCTCCAGGGGCTTTTCGCATCGGTCAGTTCAGATCGGTCAACGACAAGTGCGCTCAGGCCACATCAAACCGATCCAGCTCCATCACCTTGGTCCACGCTGCAACGAAGTCCTTCACGAACTTCTCCTTGGCGTCGGCCTGTGCGTATACCTCCGCAATAGCGCGGAGCTGTGAGTTGGAACCGAAGACGAGGTCCACGCGGGTACCTGTCCACTTGCGATCACCGGTCTTGCGGTCGTGGCTACCATAGATGCCCTCTTCACCTGACTTCGGTGCCCAAGCGTGGCCCATGTCCAGCAGATTCACGAAGAAATCGTTAGTAAGCAGGCCCACGCGCTCGGTGAAGACGCCATGCTTGCTGCCGCCGGTGTTGGCGCCCAACACACGTAGACCGCCGACCAGCACGGTCATCTCGGGCGCGCTTAGGGTGAGCAGCTGGGCCTTGTCGAGCAGCATTTCCTCGGCCGGCACACTGTAGGTCTTCTTCTGGTAGTTCCGGAAACCCTCGGCCTGCGGCTCCATGGTCGCGAAGCTCTCCACGTCGGTCTGCTCCTGCGAGGCATCCATGCGGCCCGGCGTAAAGGGCACGGTCACATGCTGTCCGGCATCCTTGGCGGCCTTTTCCACAGCAGCGCTACCACCGAGGACGATCAGATCCCCGAGGGAGACCTTCTTTCCACCGGCGTTGAACTCGCCTTGGATCTTCTCCAGAGCGCCCAGCACCTTGCCGAGCTGAGCGGGGTCGTTCACCGCCCAGAACTTCTGTGGAGCCAGACGGATGCGTGCACCATTGGCGCCACCACGCTTGTCGCTGCCACGGAATGTGGAAGCCGACGCCCATGCCGTGGCCACAAGCTCGCCCACACTCAGGCCCGACGCGAGGATCTTGCCTTTCAGCGAAGCGACATCGTTCGCATCGATCAGTGCGTGATCGACGGCAGGGATCGGGTCCTGCCAGATCAGTTCTTCGGCAGGCACCTCAGGTCCGAGGTAGAGGCTCTTCGGGCCCATGTCCCGGTGGGTCAGCTTGAACCATGCACGGGCGAAAGCATCTGCGAAGGCCTGTGGGTCCTGGTGGAAACGACGCGAGATCTTCTCGTAGATCGGATCGAACTTCAGCGACAGGTCGGCCGTGGTCATCATAGGCGGGTGCTTCTTGCTCTTGTCGTGCGCATCCGGGATCATGTGTTCGGGCTTGCAGTTCCTGGCAACCCATTGGTGCGCACCAGCGGGGCTCTTGGTCAGGTCCCACTCGTAGCCGAACAGCATGTCGAAGTAGCCGTTGTCCCATGTGGTGGGATTCGGCTTCCAAGCACCTTCCAGACCGCTTGTGATGGTATCCCCGCCTTTGCCGCTACTGTGGGCACTTATCCAACCGAAGCCTTGCGCTTCGATGGGTGCGGCTTCCGGCTCAGGGCCGACAAGTGCGGCATCTCCGGCACCGTGCATCTTCCCGAAGGTGTGACCACCGGCCACTAGGGCTACCGTCTCTTCGTCGTTCATGGCCATGCGCTTGAAGGTCTCTCGCACATCGCGGCCGCTGGCCACCGGATCGGGGTTGCCGTCCGGGCCTTGTGGGTTCACATAGATAAGGCCCATTTGCACGGCAGCCAAGGGGTTCTCCAAGTCGCGAGGGCCGGAGTAACGGCTGTTCAGCTTATCGCTGGTGGCGAGCCATTCGACCTCCGAACCCCAATAGATGTCCTCCTCGGGTTGGAAAATGTCCGCACGCCCACCACCGAAGCCAAAGGTCTTGAAGCCCATGCTCTCCAGTGCCACGTTGCCTGCGAGAACGAACAGGTCGGCCCATGAGATGCTGTTTCCGTACTTCTGCTTGATGGGCCACAAAAGGCGGCGCGCCTTGTCGAGGTTCCCATTGTCGGGCCAGCTGTTGAGCGGTGCGAAGCGCTGGTTACCGCTGCCAGCGCCACCGCGACCATCGGCCGTGCGGTAAGTGCCGGCCGCGTGCCAAGCCATGCGGATCATCAGACCGCCGTAGTGGCCCCAATCCGCTGGCCACCACTCCTGCGAGTCGGTCATCAACTTCGTCAGGTCTGCCTTGAGGGCCTTGAAGTCGAGCTGCTTGAACGCCTCGGCATAGTCGAAACCGGGGTCCATGGGGTTGGACACAGGTTGGTGCTGGTGCAGGATGCCGAGGTTCAATTGGTTCGGCCACCAGTCGCGATTGCCGGTCCCGCGGCCCGCCACTGGGTTCCGCATGGCGCCATGGATAACAGGGCATTTGCCTGCGCCGTTCGCTCCGTTCCCATTCGCCTCCGCGGCTGAGGTCAGCTTCTTCTCATTCTCCATAACTACGTTGGTCTTGAGGTTTCGTGTTGTTCGAGGACCGGATGGACCGGTCATCGCAAGCTCATCATTCCTGGGTCAAGAGACACTGATCGGCATCAATATGCGGATGCAACGCACTTGGTCCGGAAGCGAAAGTACCCGGCTCACAAGCATAGACCTAATTGATAATCATGATCGATCAATAGCTTTGCTCAATATGACCCTTCAGCAGCTCCAATACGTGGTCGCGCTCGATGACCACCGCCAGTTCGTGAAGGCCGCGGAGGCTTGCTTTGTTACGCAACCCACGCTGAGCATGCAGGTGCGGCAGCTGGAGGACGAGCTTGATGTGCGGCTCTTTCATCGCCAGCAACCGCTTCGCCCAACACCGGAGGGTGAACGCCTGATCGCACAGGCACGTCTGGTGTTGCGCGAGGCGGACCAACTGCGTGCCATTACCAAGGAGCTGCACGGCGGCATCGCAGGCCACTACCGGGTAGGCGTGATCCCCACCTTGGCGCCCTACTTGTTGCCCTTGTTCTTATCGCGGTTCGCGAAAGAGCATGTCGACGTGCGCCTCACGATCGAAGAGCTCCGCACCAGTCGGATCATTGAGGCGCTGAAGGGCGGATCGCTGGACCTCGGCATCCTTGTGACCCCATTGCTTGAGCCGGGGCTTGAGGAAATCCCGCTCTTCCAGGAGCCGTTCCTCGCCTACCTGCCTGACGACCACGCTCTCACGCGCCGGAAGCGCATCAGCCGAAGCGACCTCGAAGACCAACCCATCTGGGTGCTCGGCGAAGGCCACTGTTTCCGAGAGCAGATGCTGAACCTCTGCGACCGGCCCCGTTCCGCCGGACTTGGAAATGTGGTCTATGAGAGCGGCAGCATTGAAACGCTGAAGCAACTGGTGCGGCATGGCGAAGGCTTGACCTTGGTACCTGCGTTGAGCGTGAAGGCCGACGACACCCACGTACGACGCTTCGCTGCTCCCGAACCGGTGAGGCAGGTAAGTCTGGTGGTGCGCACACCATTCGTACGCCGCAAGCTGCTCGAGGCCTTGACCACCGCGATCCAAGCTGTGGTCCCGGAGGACATGCTTCGTTCGCGCGAGGCCATGCCGTTGGGCCGAGCCTGAAAAAAGAAGGGGCGCCTGAGCGCCCCTCCATGATCATACGAAAATGCAGGTCATTCCGTGCGGAACAGGCTCTTGTCAACGCCCTTGTTCACCAAGACCTCCAGCGCGGTGAAGGTGAAGTTCATGCCGGCGTTCTGCTTGATGGTGTGCGGGAACTTCACGTCGCCCACTTCCTTGTAATCGCTGTAGTCCGTGGTCACCTCCAAGGTACCCTCGGGGCTGGATTCGGTCTGGGTGCGACGCACTTTCAATCCGCTCTCCACATCGTAGTACTCGGTGAACATGCCGTTCTCCTTGCGGACCATGATGCGGTAGGCCTTGCGCTCGTTGATGGTGACAACGCCGATCAGCGTGAGTTCGTAGTCGAGCTCGGTGTAGTGGGCCTCGGGGAACATGAAGCCATTCTCCCGCGCGTCAGCGAGTTCGATGTCGACCAGCTCGGTACGGCCTTCCATGCCTTGCTTGTAGCCCTTACCACCCGCGTACACCATCTTCTGCATCACCATCGGTCCGGCACCCATCTCCATGGAGTAGTTGTCCGGCGCAGCGTTGTACTCGGTGAGGTTGATCTCCATGCCCTGCACCTTGGCCGCATATGCACGCTTCAGGTCCTTCACCTTGTCGATCGCAGAGCGGCCGCCGATGGCCTGGATGTAGGCATCGATAACCTGGGTGGCGGTCATACCGGCCGGTGCGGGCTCAGCGCTTTCACGGAACGGGTCGCCGTTCACATCGAAGTACAGCACAGCGTTCTCCAGACTGTAACCGGCCAGCTTGTTGGCCACTTGTTCCTTGTCACCGACCACGAGGATCATGGCGTTGTCGGGGTGCAGATAGCGGGTGGCCGCGGCCTGTACACCATCCGCGCTCACGGTGTCCAAGCGCTGCAGGTAGGTTGAATAGTGGTCCGGCTTCAGGTCATTGAGGTAGGTGTTCAGCGCAAAGCGTGCGAGCGTGCTGGGGTCCTCCAGGCTACGGCCGAAGCTGCCGGCCATATAGCTCTTCGTCAAGGCAAGCTCCTCGTCGGTCACCGGTGCCTCCATCATGCGGTTCATCTCGAATAGGACCTGTGCCACGGCACTGTCGGTCACTTCGTTACGTACGCTGCATCCACCGGACCAGCTGCCGATGTAGCGGTCCACATCGAGCGAACTGTATGCTCCGTAGGTGTAGGCCTTGTCCTCGCGCAGGTTCTGCATCAAGCGAGCATTGAAGACGCCACCGCCAAGAATGGTGTTCATCACTTGTGCGGTCTGCGCATCAGGCGAATTTGGCTTCAGTTCGACCGGGTAGCAGACCTTGATGACGCTCTGCGCGCTGCCGGGGCGGTCAACGAAGCAAACGGTCCGGGGCTTGTTGGCCGCAGGGGTGAAGGGCGCCTTCCGAACGGGGCCCAAGGCTTCGACCATCTCTACACCATCAGGGCCGATCGTCGAGGTCACCTCTCCGCCCTTCCAGTTCGAGAAGTACTTCTCGGCCACGGTCCGCGCTTCACCTTCCGTCAGGTCGCCTACGAACACGAGGTAGCCTTGCTGTGGGCGGAAGAAGCGCTTGTAGTAGTTGATCACATGCATCCGCTTCACGTTGCCCAGCGTCTTCTCGGTGACCACCTCGCCATAGGGATGTGCCTTGCCGTAGGTGAGCCTGCGCGAGACCACGTCCGCGATCTGGTCCGGGTCGTCCACGCGGGTGCTCACGGAGCTGATCATGCGTGTGCGGGCCTTCTCGAACTCATCATCCGGGAACGAAGCGACCGTGACCACTTCTTGAACGACCTCCATCAGCGCGCCGAAGTTCTTCTTCAACACCGAGGCGTAGAGCCCGTCGTTGTATGTGTTCAGCGATGCGCCCAAGGCATCGACCTGCTCGTCGATCTTCTGCTTCGTGCGTCGCTGGGTGCCTGAGGCGAGCAGTTCCCCCATCAGGTCCTGGTAACCGGCAAGGTCCCCTTGAACGATGGGTTCGATGTCGAACTTCACCTGTATGCCGACGGTGGGCAGCTTGTGGTTCTCGACCACGATCACGCGCATGCCGTTGGCGAGGGTGAAGGTGGTGTGGGCGCCCAAGTTCACCTTGGGGGCGGGGCCGGGTTGGGGAGCTTTGGTACGGTCCACTTGGGCGTTCATGAAGGCCGGGATCAGGAGGGCACCGGCCAGGGTCAGGGCGGGTAGGAATGTGCGGGCCATGGTCTGACAGGGGCGCATTAGTTCTTCTGTTGGCTTTGTGGCAGGTAGTATAGCACCACCCGGTTCTCCTTGACGAAGTACTGCTTGGCCACACGTTGCATATCCGCGGCGGTCACCGCGAGGTACTCGTTCAGTTCGGTGTTCAACTTGGCCGTACCGCCCAGGAACGTGTGGGCAGAGGCCAGGCTCTCGGCAATGCCTTCCACACGGCTGTTGCTGTTCACGTATTCGGTCTCGATCTGGGCCTTCAATTTGCTCAGCTCCGCAGGGGTGATGAGTTCGTCACGCGTGCGGGCGATCTCTTTGTCCATGGAAGCTTCAAGACTGTCGGGGGCCACTCCCATGTTGGCGATACCGAAGGCAATGGCCAGTCCGGGATCCTCAAAGGGCAAGCTGAAGGAACCCACGAACAGGGCTTTCTGCTGTGCATCTTTCACGCTCATGTTCAAACGGGAGCTGTTGCCGCTGCTCAGCAGGCGGTTCACCATATCCACAGCATAGAAATCCTTGGTGCCGTAAGCAGGGATCCGATAGCCCATCACAACGGCCGGAAGCTGGATCTTGTCGTATACCACATCGCGCACCTCCTCTTTCATCGGTGGCTCCACCACCTTGCTCCGTGGAACAGTGCCTCCCTTCGGAATGTCGCCGAAGAACTTCTTGATCTGGTCCGGTGCGGTCTTCGCGTCGAAGTCACCGGCCACCACGAGCACCGCATTGTTCGGTACGTAATAGGTCTTGTAGAACTTCTTGTAGTCACCCTCGCTCGCGGCGTTCAGGTCCTCCATGAATCCGATGGTGGGCCACTGGTAGGGGTGCTTGGTGTAGGCGCGCTTCAGCACTTCGATCAGAATGCCACCATAGGGCTGATTCTCATACCGCTGGCGGCGCTCCTCCTTCACGACTTCGCGCTGCGTTTCGATGCCCTTCGTCTCCACCTTGGCGTGCAGCATGCGTTCGCTCTCCAACCACAGCCCTAGCTCGATCTGGTTACTGGGAAGCACTTCGTAGTAGTAGGTGCGGTCTCCGTTGGTGTTGGCGTTCAACACCCCCCCCGCCTTCTCGACGTACTTGGAGAACTCACCACGACCGATGTTCTCGGAGCCTTCGAACAGCAGGTGCTCGAAGAAGTGTGCGAAACCGCGCCGCGTGGGGTCCTCGTCCTTGCTGCCGACGTGATACATCACGCTGACGGCCACGATGGGTGTGCTGTGGTCCTCGTGGAGGATCACGTGCAGCCCGTTGGGCAGGTCGAACTCAGTGAAGGGGATCTGGCGCATCTGTGCCGAGGCCGTCATTGCGGTCATGGCGAAAAGTGTGGTGATCGTTGAAGGTCTCATCCGTCAGGTTTTCGGATCGAAGGGGCACGAATGTACGGATGCCGCCGCCCCCCTCCCCGACCCGGCGCAACCATCGCACAGGACCGGGTTGCGGTCTATTTTTACCAGCCCATGCCCTTGGCCATACCCATTTCTCCAGCCACCCGACGACGCATGCGTTGGCGGGCCTTGCGTTACGCCACCTCGCTCGCAGGTCCTACCATGGCCTTTTTCGGTGTCGCCGGGTGGGGCCTTGAATGCTGGGCCTTCCCGCTCTTCGGCTTCGTATTCATCCCTTTTCTGGAACTCTTCTTGAAGCCTCGGCACCGTGTACTCTCGGATATTGAGGAGGAAGCAGCCTTGCAAGACCCCATCTTCGACCTGTTGCTCTATGCCTTCGTTCCGCTGCAGTGGTTCATCCTGTTCCGCTTCCTCGCGCATGTGAACGATCCGGGACTTGCAGGCTGGGACCTGATGGGTCGCATCGCGACCATGGGCATGATGTGCGGCATCTACGGTATCAATGTGGCGCACGAGCTCGGACACCGCCGCCTCCGCTGGGAACGCGACCTGGCGCGCACGCTGCTGCTAAGTTCCCTCTACATGCACTTCATCATCGAACACAACCGCGGCCACCACGCACGCGTGGCCACACCGGACGATCCGGCCTCGGCGCGCCAGAATGAACCGCTCTATGCCTTCTGGTTCCGCAGCGTGGTGTTCAGTTTCCTTTCCGCGTGGTGGATCGAGATCGACCGGTTGAAGAAGGATGGACGTTCCCCTTTCGGTCTCGGGAACGAGATGATCCGCTTCCTGGCGATCGAAGCGACGCTTGTCGCGGGCATTGCGTTGCTCTTCGGTAGCACGGCGCTCTGGTGTTTCATGGGCGCTGCCACCATTGGCGTTCTGTTACTTGAAACGGTGAACTACATCGAACACTACGGCCTGCGTCGACGGCTCAGCGAAAGCGGCAACTACCAGCGGGTACAGCATGTACACAGTTGGAACAGTGACCTGCTGCCGGGACGGTTGATGCTGTTCGAGCTCACACGGCATAGCGACCACCACTACAAAGCCAGCAAAAAATACCAAGTGCTCCGCAGCCTCGACATGGGGCCACAATTGCCCACGGGCTACCCCGGCATGATGCTCCTGAGCCTTGTGCCACCCCTGTGGTTCAAGGTCGTGAACCCTATAGTGGAACACCTGCGTAAGAGCCACGCTGAACTCGACCTCGCTCAGTGATCGTACAGGTGTCCCAGTTGACAGCCCGGCACGGTCTTGGGTACTTTCGTCGATGTATTTCGGCCTCTCATCGAACATGGAACCACAGCCTCACGTCGTCCCCCTGGTGAACCTGGTCAACGACGCGTTGCTGAACCCGAAGGTCTGCGAGCTGATGCGCGCACTGACCGAAGCGCTGGCTGAACAACGCACCCAGGTGCTCGCCGACCGCCAGAAACGGCGCGACCAGCTGGCCTCTGGTGAGGTGAGCCTGTTGGATGCCACCGCGCACATCCGCTCCTCGGCCTGGAACGTCGATCCACTGCCAATGTCCATGCAGGCACGCCGCGTGGAACTGCTCGGCGGCTGTTCCCGTGCGGAACTTCTGCAAGGCTTGAACAGCGGCGCGATGAGCTACGTGGCCGACCTGTGGAACCTGAGCGGGACGGATACCACCAGCGTACTTGAGGCCCACCGCAACCTGATCGAAGCAGCCCACCACCGCACCTCGGTCATCAGCGCTCCGGCAGGACGACAACACATCAACGGTTCGAGCACGACGCGCTTGGCATTCGTACCTCGCCCCTTGCATGTTACCGAGCCCGGCGTGAACTTCAACGGTGTCCCGGTCTGTGCCACCATCTTCGACCTGGTCCTGTTCTGTGCACGGAACGCTCAAGAACTCGTCGCGCGACAACAGGGCATCCTGCTCTACTTGCGCCACGTGGAAGGACACCTGGAGGCCCGCTACCACGACCGCCTCTTCGACCTGCTTGAAGAACATTTGGACCTGGAGCGAGGCACCATTCGCGCCACGGTGATGCTGGATTCGATCAGCGCAGCGTTGGAGGTGGAAGAGATCCTGTTCGAATTGAGCCACCACAGCGCAGGCGTTTCATTGGACCTACAGGCCTATGCCGCCGATCACATTGCCTTGTTCAGTGGGGCCGACCGCAAACCTCTACCCGACCGGGAGACCATCGGATTGAACGCACCTTTCCTGCGCAACCTTAGTCTCCTGGCGATCGGCGCCGCTCACCGTCGAGGAGCGCATGCCATCGGTGCGCCTGCCTTCGTGCTTCCCCCTGATGAGGGACGCCTGAGATCGGGCTATCTGGAGATGCTGGGCGACAAGGAACGCGAGGCCGTGGATGGCCACGATGGTACGCTCGTGGGCCACCCTGGACTTGTGACCGCTGCCATGGTGGAGTTCAACAAAAGCATGCCCATGGCGCATCAACTCAGCTTCCAGCGCCACGACGAGATCTCGCCGAAGGACCTTGTGGAACCGCCCGTGGGTACCATTTCCGTGGACAGCCTCGTGAGCATCCTCCGAACATCGCTCCGTGCCCTTGCGTACTATCATATGGGCGATCGGACGGTGGTACAAGGCGGTCGCCTGCATGACCGCTCCTCCGTTCAACTGGCGATCGCCCTGCTATGGCAGTGGAACCACAGCCGTGAAGGTGTGATCAGCTCCAGCGGGCTTGAAGTGCATGAGGACCTGTTGCGATATCTGGTGAAGAAGGAGACCGAGAAACTCTTCGCTGAAGCCTCCGCTGAACTACGCGCGGCCGGAAAGCAAGCTGCGGATGACCTGCTGCGCCTTGTGCTCAGCGATCGGTATCCGTACCTCAACTGCCACTGATCACCATTGCCTCCACTGCTATCTTGGCGCGGTCTTCCCGCACCATGACCGCACTGTGGACCCCGATCGCTGAACGCCTGCCTGACGACGGCACCCGCGTCCTCTGCTGGATCCCCGACCACCGCGTTTACTTGCCTGGTAAGACGGGCGCCATGGAATCACGTCCGGCGGTCATCCTCCGCTTCGCACACAACTACTTCGTCAAGAATCCGAGCAAGACGGGCAGGGCCACGGGACAACATTTCTGGCTGGGCGAAGGCACCAGCAATCATTTTTTCGAGGACGTAACGCATTGGATGCCACTTCCCGAAGGACCAGCCATCCGTTGAAATGAGAAAAGGCCCCGATGGGGCCTTTTCCTTGAAAGTCGTTCGAGATCACTTCACAGCCGGTACGATGTCCAGCAGTTCCACATCGAACAGCACTGTGCTGTTGGGCGGAATGCCGTCCCCAGCACCTTGCGCGCCCCAACCCAGGTTACTGGGGATGTAGAACTTGAACTTGCTGCCAACAGGCATCAGCTGAAGTCCTTCGGTCCATCCTGCGACCACTTCGTTCAAGCGGAAAGTGGCGGGTTGGCCCTTCTTGTAGCTGCTGTCGAACTCCTGGCCGTTCACCAGTGTACCGCGGTATTGAACGGTAACTTGGTCGGTGGCGCCGGGCTTGGCACCGGTGCCCATCTGAAGCACCTCGTACTGAAGGCCGCTGGCCGTGGTGATCACACCCGGGCGCTTGCCGTTCTCAGCTAGCCAGGCCTCATTCTCACGCAGCGTCTTCTCGGCTTCCACCTGCTGCTTCGCGAGGTACTTCTTCTGCATCTCCATCTGATACATCTGCATGGCCATCATCACCTTCTGGTCGGGCACGATGCTGTCCAGACCATCGCGGATACCGCGTGAAAGAATGTCCATGTTCAGGCTGTCCTTCAGATCGGCGCCTACGAGCTGTCCGCGCAGACGGATGCCCACGTCGGTACCGATGCCGTATGCCACGGAATCCTCCGTGGTCTTCAACACCAACTTGCCCCGATCCTTCTGTCCGGTGGCCTGGTTGCATGCGCTCAGCACGGCAAGACCGGCGAGTGCGAAAAAGATCCTGACGTTCATGTTCTCTGTTTGAAGGCGGCGAAGATAGGCAGCCGCCCAAAGCGCGCACCGCTCCTTAGGATGGCTTAACAGCTTCACCCGGAGCGGGCTCGGTCAGGATGCGGTGCATGGCCCGCTTGAACCTGCCGTACTGCGCCAGGTCGTTGTGGTAGCCCTTCGCGAAGGTGAACATCTCCCTGTGCACGTCCGCAGGTACCAGGGAATACAGTCGTAGCGCCGTGGCGTAAGGCACAACGGGATCGCGCTTGCCATGGAAAATGTAGACCGGGCATTTCACCCGCAACATTGCCTTGTCACTACGAAAAGGGTAGCGCAGGATCAGTCGGTAAGGCAGAATGGACAGGTAGTGGCGGGCCACCTCGATGAAATTGGCGAAGGGCGACTCCAGGATCAGTCCCCGTGGCCGATGGGCTGCGGCCAGCGGCACAGCGAAACCGGTGCCCAGCGAACGCCCGTAGATGATGATCCGCTCCTCGGGCCAGCGTTTCAACAGTTCCTGGTACCAGCGCTCCGCGTCGGCATGCAAGGCTACTTCATCCAGCTTGCCACGGCTCTTTCCGTAACCCCGGTAGTCCGGCATGAACACATCATGACCCAGCTTGAGAAAGCGGGTGGCACGCGAGCCCCAGCGACGCAGGCTACCCGTGTTCCCATGGAAGTATAGGACCACACCTCGCGGCGCTTCTGCCTTGAAGTAAAGTCCGTGCAGTTCCGCTCCATCAGGTGCCTTGGTCCAACGCTCCTCGAACGGTGCCGTGAACGTGAACATGTACGAAGGCTTCAAGCGGAAACGCACGAAGATGAAACGCTCCTGGAACAGCCAGTAGAACGCGCACAACGCAGCATACGCGCCGAACAAGAAGACCAGCACCCAGATGAGGATCGCCATACGTTCCCAAGTTATGGTCCTACCAATGCCGCTCGTGTTTCGGACCCGAAACGGCCTAGGAGGTCACTCGCGCCGATCACGCACAAAGGTCCAGTTGTCAGTGGTGCTCAGGTCCGGTGCGAACCGGTAACCGTCCTCCGTGTAGTTCTTCAGGCGCTCCACGTCCAGCACACGGTTGCGGATGATCCAGCGGCTCATACCTCCACGTTGGTGCTTGGCGAAGACCATGAGCATCTTGTAGTTGCCGTTCACCTTGTCCTTGAACACAGGTGTGATCACACGCGCCTTCAACTTCGCAGCACGGACGGCCTTGAAGTACTCGCTCGAGGCCAGGTTGACCACCACGTTCCCCTTGTTCGCTGCCAGCGCTTCGGCCACGGCCGTGTTCAAGGTGTCGCCCCAGTAGGCGTAGAGGTTCTTCACCCCACGCCCCGCACCGAATGCGGAGCCCATCTCCAACCGATAGGCTTGGATCAGGTCCAAGGGTCGCAGCAGACCGTACAGTCCGCTCAGGATGCGCAGGTGGTGCTGGGCGAAGCGCAGGTCGTCACTGGTCAACGAAGCCGCATTGAGACCACGGTACGCTTCGCCGTTGAAGACCAGCGCGGCCGGCTTGGCGTTCTTCGCCGTAAAGGGTGTGGCCCAGGCCTGATTGCGCTCGTGGTTCAACTGGGCCAGGGCCGGGCTGATGTCCATGAGCTTCGACAGTTGCTTGGGCGAAAGCGTGCGCAGCTTCTCCATCAACAGCGCGCTGCGTTCGAGGAAGATGGGCTGCGTGGCACCCTTCACTGTGGGCACCGGCCGCATGTCCAGGTCCTTGGCGGGGGAAAGAAGTACGATCATGGTGGCTGAACGGAACGCGAAGATGCACCGGGAACACATCGATCGCACCCACGGTTCGAGGCACGCACCATTATCTTGGCGCCATGAGCATGGAGCGTACCCTGGTGCTGGACCATGACCGCGTGCAGCGGAAGCTCGAGCGGATCGTACACCAGTTGCACGAGGAGAACTGCGAGGAGAAGGGCATCGTGGTGGTAGGCATCGCCCCCCGCGGATCGCTGCTGGCCAAGCGGCTTAGCGAACAGCTCCGTGCCGTGAGCGACCTGAAGATCGACCTCGTGGAGCTGAAGCTGGACAAGGAGGATCCGCTCACCGGACCCGCGACCTTGAACGCCGACCTGAAGGACCTGAAGGACCGCGTGGTGGTGCTTGTGGATGATGTGCTGATGAGCGGCAGGACCTTGATGCACGCGGCCACCCATCTGGTGCGCGTCCCTTTGAAGAAGCTTACCACCGTTGTACTGGTGGACCGCCGCCACCGCACCTACCCCATCCGAGCCGACATCGTAGGGCTGACGCTCAGCACTACCGTGCAAGAGCACATCAGCGTGGAGCTGGGCAAGAAGGACGCTGTCTTCCTCTCTTAGAGAACCTCCTGAATGCGCTGCGCCACTTCTTCCGGCGTGCCATCCCCGTCAACGACCACAGATGCTCCACTGTAGGCAGGCATCCGGTCCGCCAGCAGCGTTTCCACCCGATCGCGCAAGGCTTCGCCCTTCAGCCCCAGTAACAAGGGACGGTCACCACCTGAACGGATGATGCGGGGCATCAATACCTCCATCGATACATCAAGGAACACCACCGGCCCGGCCACCAGCATCCGCGTCAGGTTGTCGCCGACCATGGGTGCGCCGCCACCGGTGGATACCACCACATCCTGCTGATCGAGCAATTCGAGCAACACGTTGCGCTCCTCCTCCCGGAAGGCCTCTTCGCCGTGCGTTCGGAAGAAGGGTACCAGAGGGCCCACACGCGCTTCCACGACCCGGTCGGTGTCCACATGCCTAAGCCCCATGCGCTGTGCGAGCGCCCGCCCGATGCGTGACTTGCCGCTGCACATGAAACCGATAAGGAAGATGGGCCTGGCCATGAGTGCCGCGAATGTACCCGAAGGCCGGTCCGCTTGCGATGCGCATCTTCGCAGCATGGCCATGCGCATTGCGGAAGTTTCCGACGCCCGCACCTTGAATGATTGGATGCGGCTTCCCTGGCGGATCTACGCCAGCGACCCCAACTGGATCCCCCACCTGAAACAGGATGTGGAGAAGGTCTTCGACCCGGAGAAGAACAAGCTGCTGAAGGATGGCAAGGCCTGGCGCTGGGTCCTGTATGACGCCCAGGGGGCAGCGATCGGTCGCATCGCGGCCTTCATCAATCCCAAGACCGCTCACACGGAGAAGCAGCCCACCGGGGGCATGGGTTTCTTCGAGTGCATCAATGAGCAGGCGGCCGCGGACCTGCTGTTCAACACCGCGCGCGAAAGACTGAAGGCCGAAGGCATGGAGGCCATGGACGGGCCCATCAACCTGGGCGACCGCAACATGTTCTGGGGCCTGCTGATCGAGAACTACACGGACGCTCCCATCTACGGCACCAACTACAACCCGCCCTACTACAAGGACCTGCTGGAGCGTTATGGCTTCCAGGTGTACTTCCGCCAGCTCTTCTACAAGATGAGCGCGACGCAGCCGGTACACCCCATCTTCCATCGCAAGTACAACCAGGTGGTTGGCGACCCCGATTACCGGGTCGCCGATGTACGCGGGCGCAAGGTGACGCAGATCGCCGAGGATTTCCGCACCGTGCTGAACGCGGCCTGGGTGGACCACGACAACTTCAAGCCCATGGAGGCGTCCACGGCACTCAAGATCGTGAAGAGCATGAAGCCGGTGATGGACCCGCGCCTGATCATTTTCGTATACCACAAGGGCATACCCATCGCCATGTACGTGAGCCTGCCCGAGCTCAACGAGATCTTCCGCTACGTGGGCGGCGACCTCAACTGGCTGGGCAAGCTCAAGTTCCTCTACCACAAGTGGCGCGGTACGGTGAAAACCATGACGGGCATTGTGTTCGGCGTAGCCAAGGAGCACCAAGGCAAGGGGATCGAAGGTGTGATGATCGTGCACGGTGAGAAGACCTTCGTGAAGGACAAGCTCTATCAGGACACCATTCTCACCTGGATCGGCGACTTCAACCCGAAGATGTTGAAGGTGTGCGAGAACCTCGGCGCCACCAACTACCGCACCCTGGCCACCTACCGCTACCTCTTCGACCGCAGCAAGCCCTTCGAGCGCCATCCGATCATCGAGAAAAAGGGAAGTTGAAGATCAGCACTTGGAGCGGATCATCCGATCGCTACATTTGCAGCCGCTTTTCCTGAAAGCGTGTATTGATCCTGTAGCTCAGCTGGTAGAGCACAACACTTTTAATGTTGGGGTCCTGGGTTCGAGCCCCAGCGGGATCACAGAAGCCTCGGCGAAAGCCGGGGCTTCTTCATTCTGGCTTTTCGTCCAGTGCCCTATGGTCGGTCCTTCGCTTCCCAGAAGATCTCATCGCCTCTGCTCCTCACCCTACCCTCTACTGGGTAGAAATGACCCTTTCGGGGGTCTTACCCCCCAAAAACTACCGGTTTCCGGGTATGGTGGGAGCGAAACCACCCCGGTAGGTTCGCATTGTCCAAGAAGGACATGCCATGGATACCAACGACCGACCTACCCAGCCTCCCATGACCGCCGAACAACTCGACCATTACTACCAGCTCGTCCTGATCGGGGACGACCGCCCGCAACCTCGTAAGGCAGAAGGCTTGAACACACCGCCATCGGCGGACCGTGAAGAGATGCTCTCCAAGCTCTCCATGCGCGTGCTGCACCGCCGCACCGCCCGACCGGACGAGGGGCTCTGAGGATAAGTCGTACAGCCCTTGAAGGACGGGCCTTCCAGGAGGATCCAACCGCTGGCTGTGCGCAATGTTGATACTTCGCGGCCTACTTGCCGCGCCTTGCGATCTAGGTTCGCAGCGCCTACCACGATCATGGCCCGCGACCAACATCCCACCATTCCCCTGATCCCTTACGCTGTGAGCGAAGGCATCAGCGATGCGGACCTGCTGGAGCTTTGGGATGAGGAGATCAGCTCCATGGAAGAGGCCTTCAACAACGGCACCTCCGCCACGCTCGCCGCTGTGCAACAAGGCTTTCACCTGCGCGTGGTGCACCTGCGCAACGGCGGGTCGAACAAGCCTCTTTGAGCTTTCGCTTTCCACGTTCGCGCAGGTTGTTATCTTCGCCGCCCGTTAGCGCTAACGCGCCCACCTGCCCAGGTGGTGAAATTGGTAGACACGCTACTTTGAGGGGGTAGTGACCGAAAGGTTGTGCTGGTTCGAGTCCAGTCCTGGGCACTTGATGATCAAGCCTCGCTGCAAAGCAGCGGGGCTTTTTCCTGACCGGACGAGCCAAGCGCAGCTTGAGCGAGGAAGCCAAGGAAAAAGGCCGGAGGGCGCGATGCGACCTCGACTTTGATCCACTTCACGGCCAAACCTGGTCCGACCGCGCAGCGGTCGATCCAGTCCTTCCGCGATCTCTTTACCTGTTCGAGCGAGGAAGCCAAGGATAAAGGCCGGAGGGCGCGAAGCGACCTCGGCTTCGATCCACTTCACGGCCAAACTTGGTCCGACCGCGCAGCGGTCGATCCGTTCCTTCCCCGCTTTCACTCCCCTACTACCTTCGCCAAATGCTCAAGGACCTCCTCGTCATCGAGACAGCCGGCGTGCTTGCCGGCCCTGCGGTGGGCATGTTCTTCGCGGAGCTCGGTGCCACGGTGATCAAGTTGGAGAACCAGCGCGCCGGAGGCGACGTCACGCGCAAATGGAAGCTGCCCAGCGAGGATCCCACTTCCCCCGTCAGCGCCTACTTCAGCAGTGTGAACTGGGGCAAGGAGCATCGGTTCGTGGACCTTTCCACGACCAAGGATCGTGAGGCGTTCGATGCGCTGATCGCCAAAGCCGATGTGCTGATCACCAACCACCTCGCCGCCGATGCCGAGAAGCTCGGGCTGCAACGCGAACGCCTGCGCGGCTTGAACCCACGCCTGATCCACGGTCACGTCAAGGGCTTCGCGGACCAGCCCAACCGCCCTGCGTTCGATGTGGTGTTGCAGGCCGAGACCGGCTACATCAGCATGACCGGCAGCGACGACGATCACCTGGCCAAGCTACCCATCGCGCTCATCGATGTGCTGGCAGCACACCAGCTGAAGGAAGGTGTTCTGCTTGCTCTGTTGCAACGGAGCACCACCGGTCACGGGGCCTATGTCGAAGTATCGTTGGAAGAAGCCGCGCTCACCGGACTGATCAATCAAGCCAGCAACTGGCTGATGGCCGGAGCCGTAGCCAAGCCGATCGGCACGTTGCACCCCAACATCGCGCCGTACGGAGAGGTCTTCACCTGTGCGGACGGGGGGCGCATCATTCTGGCCGTGGGCAGTGACGCGCAGTTCCGAGCCTTGTGCAACACGCTTGGCCTTGCCTTCGTGGCGGACATGGCAGCGTTCGCAACGAACGTGATGCGTGTGCGGAACCGTCACGAATTGGCGCAGACGTTGGCCAGCCCCATCGCCAGCCTGGACCGCACGGAACTGCTCGATCGTCTCGTTCAGGCCGAAGTGCCGGCCGGTGCCGTGAACCGGATCGATGAGGCGCTTTCCTCGCCTGCGGCCAAGGCCATGGTGAACGAGGCCGTGATCGACGGGCAGCCAACGCGGCGGATCCGTGGGAATGCGTTCAGGATCGAGGGCTATTGAGCCACCGCCTGCTTCCGCGCCTTCTTCAGCGCTTCCTGCAAGGTCACCAGCACCCGCTTCGCCTCTTCGTCCGTGAGACCCTTGCCGAAGACGATCTTCTTGCCAAGGTGCTCAAAGCCGAGGCGCTCGCCGCCCATCACCCAGAAGGAATCGTTCAGCTGCCACTTCCACGATGTGCGGTCCATGTCGATGAGGCCGAGCTTCTGGATGTTCTCCACGAAGTAGTCGTTCGCGCGGCCATAACCCAGGATCTCGTCCTTGATGGTGAGCGTGCCGTCCTTCAGCCGCCACTTCTCAAAGCCTTTCGTCCGCCACAGCAGCACCCGCACCATGCGCACTTCGAAATAGGTCCAGAAGGCCATGAAGGCGAGCGTGAACGAGCGTTCCTGCCCGGGAGCCATTTGAAACAACGCATAGATCACATAGGCCCCGCAGCAGGTCCAAGCCAGCACCCAGGCCAGCAACAAGGCTTCGTTCCCCCGGGAAAGGCGCGGGCTGATCACTACCGAGGTGACACCTTCCCGCTTGTCCAAGCTGACGCGTTCGCTCAGGAATTCCATCAAGCCTTGATCTGTTCGAGTATTTCGGCATAGAGCGCCTCGTAGCGTGGCAGCACGGCCTGCACATCGAAGCGCTGCGCCTGTTCCAGCGCGCCCTTGCGATAGCGCGCACGACTCTCCTCGTCCTTCAGGATGGCGAGCGCGTTGGCGGCCATGGTGTCGGTATCGCCTACCGGGCTCAGTAGTCCGCTCACGCCGTGGATGTTCACCTCAGGCGTGCCACCGGTGTCAGTGCTGACCACTGGAACGCCACAGGCCATGGCTTCCAGCGCGGCCAACCCGAAACTCTCGGTCTCCGAGGTCAGCACGAACAGGTCGCAACTGCCTAATACATCCTCCGGGCGCGTGATCTTGCCTAGGAACAGAATGTCCGAGCAGGCCTTCATCTGGCGGCACATGTTCTCGACGCGCTGCCGCTCAGGTCCGTCACCGATCATCAGCAGTCGGACGGGCATATCCTCGCGCACCTTCTTGAACACCGTCACCACATCCTCCACCCGTTTCACCGGACGGAAGTTGGAGATGTGCACCAGCAGCAGTTCCCCGTTGGGCGCGTAGCGCTGACGCAAGGCGGGGTCCGGTGCCTGCGGATACTGGTCCACACAGACGAAATTGGGGATCACGCGGATCTCGCGCTTCACCGGGAAGTGCTCGTAGGTGTCGCGCTTCAGGCTCTCCGAAACAGCGGTGACGCCGTTGCTGCGTTCGATGCTGAAGGTGATCACCGGCTCGAAACTGGGGTCGCGGCCCACGAGGGTGATGTCCGTGCCGTGCAGGGTGGTAATGAAAGGGATCTCGAGGCCGCGGCTATGCAGGATGCGTTGCGCCATCCAGGCGGCGCTGGCGTGGGGGATCGCGTAATGCACGTGGATCAGATCCAGGCCTTCGTGCTCGGCCACGTCCACCAATTTGCTCGTGAGCACCAGCTCGTAAGGCGGGTAATCGAACAGCGGATAGTCGCTGACGCGCACTTCATGGTAGAACACCCGCCCTTCAACATCGCGCAGCCGCACAGGACGATCGTAGGTGATGAAGTGGACGGTGTGACCCTTCTCGGCCAGGGCGATACCAAGTTCCGTGGCCACGACGCCGGAGCCGCCGAAGGTGGGGTAACAGACGATGCCGATGCGCATGGATGCGTTTCCTTCTGGGGTTGCAAAGGTGCGAACACCG
This sequence comes from Flavobacteriales bacterium, assembly GCA_016721825.1. Taxonomy (GTDB): domain Bacteria; phylum Bacteroidota; class Bacteroidia; order Flavobacteriales_F; family PHOS-HE28; genus PHOS-HE28. The sequence continues at coordinate 78,812 of JADKHI010000002.1, read as the reverse complement.
CGCTTGCCGCCGATGTTCAGAGGTCCTGCGCCTCGGCCAGCTTGAAGCAGTCGCAGCCCAGGGCCTCGTCCACAAAGGTCTTCAACACCCGCATTTCGCTGTGCGCCCGCTGGTGACCGGTCCGGGCCAGAAAGATCAGGACCGCCGACCCCACCAAGGCCACTGGCAGAGCCCAGAAACCCCAGGCATTGTTCCCCAAGCTCCATTGCGAAAAGCCCAAGGTGATGCCGGTGAGCCCGAACAGGGTGAACACGAGGTAGCCACCCGCGAACAGCATCCAGATGCCCGGGGAAGGACCAATGAGGCAGCGGATCAGCGTGAGCCCGTTCGGTTGCTCCTCGAAGTTGATGTCCATTTGCGGCGACCAAGCCTCGGTGTTCCGGCTCGGAAAACTGAGCGTCAGGTGCTGCTGCGCATCCTTCAACCACAGCTCGTGCGGGTTGTTCTGCTTCACCCGTTGCTGGATCCGCCGTGTGACCTCATCAGGCTTCAGCGGGCTTTCGAAGCGGAAGCGCGGGCGGAATTCCAACACGGTCATGCGATGAATCTAGCCGGCATACCCAGGCCGGAAGGTGATGATCATCAGACTGTGTACGGCCATCGCCGATCCTTTCGCCATTTTCGCACCGTGGCCCGTCTCCTGATCAAGAACGCCAAGGCCCTACTTGGCACCCATTCCACTGGCACCCTTCGCGTGAAGGGCGCTGCGATGGCGGAGCTGCCGCAGATCGAGGACGGCTGGATGCTCGCGGAAGATGGCGTGATCACGGGCCTCGGCCCCATGTCCACCTGGCCCGGCATCACCGACTGGAACGACCTGGAGGTGATCGATGCCACGGACCGCTATGTGCTGCCCGGATGGTGCGACCCGCACACGCACACGGTGTTCGCCGCCCCGCGTGAAGAGGAGTTCGTGGACAAGATCAAGGGCCTGAGCTATCAGGACATCGCCGCGCGCGGTGGTGGCATCCTGAACAGCGCGCGGAAGCTTCGGGCCATGGATGAGGACAGCCTCTTTGCCAGCGCCATGGAACGGCTGAAGGTGATGATGCACCAAGGGACCGTGGCCGTGGAGATCAAGAGCGGCTACGGACTTACGCTGGAGAGCGAGCTGAAGATGCTCCGCGTGGTGAAGCGCCTGAAGGAAGCCCTGCCCCTACAGATCAAGGCCACATTGCTAGCGGCGCATGCCCTGCCCCCCGAGTTCGCCGACGACCGCGATGGCTACATCCGCCTGATCACCGAAACGCTGATCCCGCAGGTCGCAGCGGAAGGACTGGCCGACTTCGTGGACGTGTTCTGCGAAACGAACTACTTCACCGTGGCCGAGCTTGAGCGGATCCTGGAGGCTGGCGCGAAGCATGGCCTTCCCGGGAAAGTGCACGTGAACCAGTTCACCAGCCTGGGTGGCATTGAATCCGCCGTGAAGCACGGTGCGCTCAGTGTCGACCACTTGGAAGTGATGGAACCTGCTGACCTGGATGCCTTGCAAGCTTCAGAAACCATTCCGACCCTGCTTCCCTCCTGCTCCTTCTTCCTGCGCATACCCTACGCTCCTGCCCGCGCGCTCATCGACCGCGGACTTGCCGTTGCACTAGCTACGGACCACAATCCCGGAAGCACCCCCAGTGGCAACATGAACCTGGTGCTCTCGCTCGCCTGCATCCAACTGCGCATGTTGCCCGAGGAGGCCGTGAACGCCGCCACGCTGAACGCCGCCGCCGCCATGGGACTGCAGGGCGAACTCGGCAGTCTCACTGTCGGCAAGCGTGCCAGCTTCATCATCACCCGGCCCGTGCCTTCGCTCGCCTACCTGCCCTATGCCTTCGGCACCGACCACATCGACACCGTGATCATTGATGGACGACCTGTCCGCTCCGGGGAAGCCCTCTGAGGCTCCCTCCTTCATTCGTCCGCCCGGGCTGGAAATGGCCATGGGGCTTGCCTTGTTCTCGCTGTGCTTCACCGTGTTCTATGGGGCCCAGATCGTGCTCTTCATCGAACGGGTGATGGCCTTGAGCCCCGAGTTCGTAGGCCGCGCCTTTTCCCTGGAGCTCCTGCGGGAAGATGCCTTCGAGGCCCGTTGGGTGGAGCTCAGCTCGAACGGCGACGCCATCGCACACGTGTCCTTGTGGTCAGGGCTGATCGGCTTGTCACTGGTCCTTTTCATGACCTGGCGCTGGAAACAAAAACGCACGCGGACCTTCCTCGCGCTGAGCCCCGCTCCCTGGCGTGAATTCGTGAAATGGACCGTTGTGTTCGTCGCGCTTTTCGCTGTGCTCGAAGTCATCGAGCAGCTCTTCCCCGACCCGGAGAACGCTTTCATGACCAAGGTGCTCAACTCCTCAACGAACACGGCGCTGCTGCTGCTCGGCGTGGGTGTGATGCCTGCGCTCTTCGAAGAGTTCCTGCTGCGCGGACTGCTCTACGGCTCCCTTCGGCACCTGCTGGACCACCACGTCACCATCGCCTTGGTGGCCGGATTGTTCACGCTTCTTCATCCGCAATACGAATGGTACATCCAGTTGCTGGTCGTGCTTCCCATGGGCATCGTGCTGGGCTATGCCCGCGCCAACAGCGGTTCCATATGGGTGCCCGTGCTGCTGCACATGCTGAACAATTGCGCCAGCATCCTGCTCCCCCAGTTCATCCGCTGATCACCAGCGGTAGTGCACGTAGCAACGGGGCAGGCGCACGCCGAAGTTGACCGGAGCATCCCACCACGAAGGCACATCGGGGTAGTTCTCGGTGCCGCTGTCCAGCACCGACCACCAGGTGACCTCGATCGGTAACCGAAGCTCCAGTTCCCAACGGGTTCCCATGGCCATGCTGACGCCGGGCGAGACCTCCAATCCTGCGAAAAGGAGTTCGTCGCTTCGCTTGTGCACCACGTTGGTTCCAGGCACCGCTACGTTGGTCACGCCCGTTGAATCCACGTAGTAGGCCTGGTCCTCGTTCTGAAGGGAACGCGACTCGCGACCGGCTACGAGCATAAGGCCCAACAGTGGTGCGAAGTGCTTGCTATGTTCCACGAAGACCTCCCGCCGTTTCTGGATCACCACACCCGCGGAGAGGCGGTGCGTGCGGGTCTCGGACAGGGTGTAGCGGGTGATCTCGGCACTGTCCGTGAGGTACTCCGGATCCGGGCCTTCTTCATGTGTCAGTTCGATCGAACAGGATGCCCGCAAGGCGATGTCCGGTCGCAACCAATGCTGCACGAAACCTTCGAAGCGCAGGTAGTGCTCGTCCGGCGAATTGGTCAGGAGATCATAGGCCGGCCGGATCAGTTCCGTTCCTACCGACCAGCGGAGGGGATCTTCAAGCGTATCCTCCTGAACGTACGGGTCCTGTGCAAAGGTCGCGTGCCACGTTAGCAGCAGCAGAAGGAAGGACGCGCAACGCATGGCCCACAGAGCGGTCGAAGGTAACTCCACACCCTCAGCGACCTGCGGCATGAGCACACGGTCCGTTAGCTTTGCCGCCCTTATCCGCCAGCCATGAAACGTATCATCGAGTGTGTCCCGAACATCAGCGAAGGCCGTGACCGGGCCAAGATCGACGCCATTGTGGCCGCTGCTGCGGGCGTCGACGGTGTGCGGGTGCTGGACGTGGACCCCGGAAAAGCGACGAACCGCACGGTGATCACCTTCGTGGGCGAGCCCGAGGCTGTCTGCGAAGCCGCTTTCCAACTGGTGAAGAAGGCACAGGAGCTGATCGACATGCGCGGCCACAGCGGTGAGCACCCGCGGTTCGGTGCAACGGACGTGTGCCCCTTGGTGCCCATTAGTGGCATCACCATGGCGGAACTGGTGCCTTACGCGAAAGCCTTGGGCGAACGCATCGGCAAAGAACTGTCCATCCCTGTCTACCTCTACGAAGCGGCTGCCAGCGAAGAGAAGCGCCGCAACCTGGCCAACAACCGCGCCGGTGAGTACGAAGGCCTTCCCAAGAAGCTCGTGGATCCCGCTTGGAAGCCCGACTTCGGACCGGCCGCCTTCACCGAGAGCGTGGCCCGCAGTGGCGCCATGGCCGTGGGTGCCCGCAAACTGCTGGTGGCCTACAACGTGAACCTCAACACCACCAGCACACGCCGCGCCAACGCCATCGCCTTCGACATCCGCGAGGCCGGACGCAAGGTGAAGCAACCCGACGGTAGCGAACAGCAGGTACCCGGCAAGCTGAAGTCCGTGAAAGGCATCGGTTGGTTCATCGAGGAGTACGGCATAGCCCAGCTCAGCCTCAACCTCACGGACATCGATGTCACGCCCATGCACGTCGCCTTCGACGAGGCGTGCAAGAGCGCAGAGCAACGCGGCATCCGTGTGACCGGCAGTGAGCTCGTCGGACTTGTGCCGAAGCAGGCGCTGCTCGATGCGGCCGACTTCTTCTTGAAGCGCCAGCAACGCAGCCTCGGCATCAGCGAGCGCGAAAAGATGAAGATCGCCGTGAAGTCCATGGGACTGGATGACCTCGCTCCCTTCGACCCGGAGAAGCGCGTGATCGAATACCTGCTGGCGGACGCCAAGGACGAGCGGCTGGTGCGCATGGACCTGAAGCGGTTCAGCGAGGAAACGGCCAGTGAAAGCCCGGCCCCTGGTGGTGGTTCCGTAGCAGCATATGTCGGTGCAGTTGGCGTTGCACTTGGCACCATGGTCGCCAACCTCAGCGCACACAAGCGCGGCTGGGATGAGCGCTGGGAAGAGTACAGCGTGTGGGCCGTGAAGGGCGAAGCGTATCGCAACGAACTGCTGCGCTTGGTGGACGAGGACACCCGTGCCTTCGACCTGATCCTGGCCGCCATGCAACTTCCGAAGGACAGCCCCGAGCAGATCACAGCTCGCAAGGACGCCATCCGCGAGGCGACGAAAGGCGCGATCCTGACGCCGATGCGCACGCTGGAGGTCTGCGTGGAAAGCATGGAGGTGATGAAGGCCATGGCCACCAGCGGTCTAAAGGCCAGCATCAGCGACGCCGGTGTGGGCGCCATGTGCGCGCGTACCGGAGCCCTCGGTGCCTACCTCAACGTCCGCATCAATTGTGCGGGCCTGGACGACGAGGCCTGGAAGAAGGATGTGCTCGCCAAGGCCGAAGCACTGAAGCTCCAGGCAGAGTCGTTGGAGGCTGAGGTGATGGCCCTGACGTTGGGCAAGATCTGACGGCCGCACGGCCTCGATCACAACACTCCGGCCGCTTCGCGCGTATACTTGACGTGTACGCGATGACCGATCGTTCCACATACGGCCGATGGCTGCGAAGGGCCTTGTATTTCTTCCCCTTCCAGTTGCTCATGCTGCACTTGAAGAAGAGCCATGGCCTGCTGGTGCTTTGGCTGCTGCTGTTCGGCTTCGTGACGCAGAGCATCGGGTCGAAGTACGGGGTGCCCTACCTCTTCCTGTACCCGGAGTATTTCGGCAAGGTCAGCTTCTGGTCATACGCGATCCTGGGCTTCGGGCTGGGCGGCTTCATAACCGCGTTCAACCTGTACAGCTACACCATGCACGCGTACCGGTTCCCCTTCATCGCCACGCTGAGCCGGCCCTTTCTGAAGTTCAACATCAACAATGCGCTGCTGCCGGTCATCTTCGTGCTCACCTACCTGTTCTGCTCCGCTCGGGTCCAGGTCCAGAAGGAATTGCTCGGCACCGGCGAGATCATCCTCAACCTCGTCGGCTTTCTGCTGGGCATCGGGCTTTTCCTGTTGATCGCGCTGGCCTACTTCACCCGCACCAACACCGACATCCACAAGATGCTGGGCAAGGACGCGGAAGAACACCGCGCGCCGGAGCCGATGGCCGACATCATCGCGCCGATGGCCCCGGTGCAGCCGAAGACCCGCCAGGAAAGACGCCGCGCGCTGCGTTGGTTCCGCATGGAGCAGCGTACACGGAAGTGGAAGGTGGAGACCTACCTCGCACACCCGTTCAAGGTGGCCCTGGCCCGAACGAGCTCACACTACGACAAGGACCTGTTGCGTAGCGTGATCTGGCAGAACCACATCAACGGCTCCATCTTCGAAGTGGTGATGGTGCTCTCTTTCGTGGCCTTGGGCGCGTTCAGCAACGTGCGCATGTTCGAGATCCCCGCCGCCGCCAGCACCTTCCTGCTCTTCACCATGCTGCTGATGGTGTTCAGCGCCTTCAACAGCTGGTTCAAGGGATGGACCATGAGCGTGGTGATCGTGGTGGTGGTGGGACTGAACCTGCTGAGCCAACGCACCGAGCGTTTCCTCTACGACAACCAGGCGATCGGACTGGACTACCAAGCTCCCCCCGCGCGCTACGACCGCAACTCCATCGCCGCCTTCGCCTCGGACACCGCTACCGCCTACAGGGATAGCCGGGCCATGGTGGGCATCCTGGACCAGTGGCACGCCCACAACGTACAGTTGGAACAGGCCGGGCAGAAGCCGAAGCTGATCGTGATCAACACCAGCGGCGGTGGACTGCGGGCCATGCTCTGGACCTTCCGTTGCATCCAGTATGCGGACAGCCTGATGGGCGGCAGCTTGATGCAGCGCACCGCCCTGCTCACCGGAAGCTCGGGTGGTGCGATCGGAGCGACCTATTACCGCCAGCTCTACGCCGCGAGCCTGCGCAGCGACACCATTGCCTTGCAGGACCGGCGCTACATCGACGACATGAGCGGTGACATGCTGAACCCGCTCGCTTTCAGCTTCGTCACCAACGACATGTTCATCCGATACCGCCGCGTGACCGATGGAAGCTTCTCCTACACGCTGGACCGCGGGCACATGTTCGAACGGCGCTTGAACGACATGACCCGATCCATGCTTACGGGGCGGCTTGATGAACTCGCAGAAGCGGAGCGCAAGGCGGAGGTCCCTGTGCTGGTGCTGAGCCCTACAAGCGTGAACGATGGCCGCCGTTTGGTGATCTGCCCACAGCCTGTCTCCTTTCTTACCTGCATACGCCCAGAAGGCCTTGTGAAGAACGAAGCGGAACCCGAGGCTGTGGAATTCCGTCGCTTGTTCGCGGACCAGGCCGCCGGTCGGCTCACCTTGCTTTCCGCCCTGCGCATGGGAGCCTCCTTCCCGTACATCACGCCCGTGGTCTCGTTGCCCAGCGAGCCCTCCATGCGGGTGATGGACTCCGGAGTGCGCGACAACTATGGCTACCGGAACACGATCCAATACCTCATGGCCATGCGCTCCTGGATCGCGGAGCACACCAGCGGCGTTGTGATCGTTCAGATACGCGACACGCAGAAGGACCTCGCCGTGAAACCCGTGAGCGGATCCATGTTCTCGCGCTTGCTGGATCCCGTGGGAAGCGTGTACAACAACTTCGTCAGGATCCAGGACCAGGACTACGACCTGATGCTGAAGCAGGCCGATGCGTGGGCGCCCTTCCCCATCGAACTGGTGGATCTCCAGTTACGGCATGATGAAGCCGACGAGATCTCGTTGAGCTGGCACCTGACCGCCGTGGAGAAGACCCAGGTGTTGAACGCCATTCGTTCCGCGGAGAACCAGACCGCCTTCGCCCGCTTGAAGGAGCTGGTGTCGGGAAGCCCTGTGCTCCTTACCCAACAAGTGCCCGGTGATAGCGTACCAAGCCTTCCATCGGATCCGCGAGCGACGCGCTGAGCGTCAGGCCATGTTCGGCGAGGCACGGGCCGAGCAGATCGCGAAGCCCATGGGCAACGGAGCCTACCGCCACCACCTCCGAACCCGCACCACCTGCGAAAAAGCTCGAAAGCAGGACGCTCAACTTCCTGAAACGCGTGGTGATCAAGCCGTGGACGTAAGGGTCTTCGAGCAACGGCAACAGCCCTGCCACTTGGGCTGCCAGAAAACGAGCCGGGGCTTCGCCTCGGTAGACCTGCGCGATCACCTCCTGTAGATCGGGGCCTTCCGCACCGAAAAGGGCCTCACGGATGTCCTCCGGCATTCGGCCTTGAAAGAGGTCGCGGTACACCTGCTTGCCGATGTCAGCCCCGCTCCCTTCATCGCCGATGATGTAGCCCAGGGATGGCATGGTGCGCACGAGATCACGTCCATCGTATTGCCCGGCGTTCATACCGGTGCCGAGGATCAACACGAGTCCACTACCCTGACCGAAGGCCGCTCGCGCCGCACCCAGCAGGTCCGTGCCCACCCTGATGTTCGCAGAAGACCAGACATCGGCCAGGGCCACACGCATGCGCTCCTGGCGTTCCGGAGAACCGCAGCCAGCACCGTAAATGGCGAGTTCCTTCGCCTGCAGAACAGCGGGCTGAGCAGCGCACCATTCCCGAAGGGCGGAGACCATGGGCCCCGGTTCGCCGCCGGCCGCATTGAAGCCGGGGAAACGAGCACCTTGCTCAAGTGGGATCACCTGCTGGCCTTGGCCATCCAACAGCACCCAGCGCGAGGAAGTGGCACCGATGTCGGCGATCAACGTGGACATGCGGCCAAGATAGCCCGGGGCGGACCGATCAGCCGTTGAACAGGAACTTGTTCGGGCTCACCAGTCCATTCTTCAGCGCGTACATCACCACCGCTGCCGAGTTGTTCACACCCAGCTTCTGCATGATGTTCTTGCGGTGGGTGGTGATGGTGTGGGCACTGAGGTGGAGCTGTTCCGCGATGCGCGTGTAGCTGTGACCTTCCGCGATCAAGGCGATCACCTGGAACTCACGTTCGCTCAAGGTGATGGGCTCACAATTCAGCGGCTCGGAGATCAACTTCGTCATGTCCACCGACGCCCGTTCCATGGCCTCGACGATCTTGCCGCAGAAGAACTTCTGTCCGTCAGCGGTCTGTAGCACCGCGTCGATGATCTCGTCGATGCCGCAATCTTTCTTGATGTAACTGGTGACCCCACCACGGAGCGCACTGCGCAGGGCCATGGGACTGGGATCCGGCGTGATGGCCACGAACCGGGTGCGTTTGCTGCGACGAACACCATCGCGGATGGCATTGGCCCCAAAACCTTCGGCCATGTGGTCGATCAACACCACATCGGGCTTGGTCCGCACGATCAGGGCCTGCAGCTCGATCGCGTCCCGCGCCTCTCCCACCACTTCGATCCGAGGCACCTTCTCGAACACGGTGCGCAAGCCGACCAGGGCCAGTTCACTGCTATCCGCGAGGAGGGTCTTGACAATCATGGCTATTTAGAACCGGTCTAAACGGGGTGCCAAGGTAACCAGATGCGGCATCACGGGATCGTCAAGATCTCCACCGCCGATCGTTCAGCTGCTTATCCCCTTGTTCCAACCTTGAACGTGGCCCCTTCACTGCTCAGTAAGGTCCGAGGGAACACCTCCAAGGCCTCTTTCAAGAGCACGTCCGCGCTCTTGTAACGTGAACTGAAATGACCAAGCAACAAGGAGCCTACGTCGGCATCGCGCGCGATCGTGGCCGCTTGTCGCGCGGTGCTGTGCAAGGTCTCCTTCGCACGTGCCAAGAGCGCTTCGGTGAATGTGGCCTCGTGGTACAGCAGGTCCACGCCGGTCAGGAATGGCACAAGCTCCGGCGCATAGGCGGTGTCCGAGCAGAAGGCATAGCTGCGTCGCGCCGGTGGGTCCAGGGTCAACTCAGCATTCGGGATCACCGTGCCGTCCTCCGCTAAAAGGTCCTCGCCCTGCTTCACCCCTGCGCGTCGATAGGCCGGTATCACGGGGAGCATTTCTTTCCTCAGCGACCGCAAGCCTGCACGTTCCTTCACCACCAGGCCCGTGCATGGCAAGCGGTGCTTCAAGGCCAGCGCCGTCACCGTAACGCGGTCATCCTCCATGATCACCTCGCCACTGACAGAAGCCACGGCATGGATGTGCAAGGGGTACCGCAGGTAGGTCTGTGACACGCGCAGCTGTAGGTGCACCACTTCCTTCAGGTCCGCAGGTCCATGCACGTGCAGTTCGCGCGAACGCCCTTGCAGATGCATGCTACTGAGCAGCCCCATGAGGCCTAGGTAGTGATCGCCATGCATATGGCTGATGAAGATGCGCCCGATGCGATTGAAGTTGACCCCGGCCATGCGCAAGCGCTCTTGCGTGCCTTCGCCACAGTCGATAAGGTAGAGCTCATCGCGCACGTTCAGCAATTGCGCGGTGGGGTAGCGCCCCCTTGCAGGAAGCGCCGCGCCCGTACCTAATGTGGTGACCTCGAAGACCAAATGAGAAAGGTCCCGCAAATGCGGGACCTTTCGAAAGTACGGTGTCGGAACAGATCAGCGACGGAGCACCATGCGGCCGGTGAAGGCGCCGGAGCCTGCCTGCACCTTGTACAGGTAAATGCCGTCCTGAAGGTCCGCGGGTTCGAAGGCCACGCGGTTGAGACCGGGTTTGCCCGAAACATCGGTGCGCCACACCTCCTCGCCGAGCAGGTTGTACACCCGCACCGTTGTGTTGGTGCCGCGCTGCAAAGTGAACTCGATGTTGGTGCGCTGGCTGAAGGGGTTCGGCACGTTCATCACTTGACCCAGAACCACGCTGGCTTCGTTGATGCCGGTGGAAGGATCGATCACGATCGAATACCCGCTGAAACTCTGGGGCACTGGGATAGCCTGTCCGAACAAGGAAGCGTAGGCCAGCACGTTCAGGGTAAGAGCGTAGGTGCCTGCCGTGGTCGGAACACCCTCAATGGTACCGCAACCCAACACACCGGTAATGTATGTGCAGGCCGCAGCCGTCTGGCTGTTGCATGCCACACTTAGGCCAGGAGGCAGGTTGTCGATACCGGTGAACTGTACCGAGTCGATCACGAAGCCCGCGAACTGGGGGTCGATCAAGCCGGCGTCACTAGGAACGAGCAAGGTCAATGTGTCGGTGTAGAACTGGCCCACCATGCCACCTACGAAATCCTGCGTGGTATCCGGCCACACGCCGAATACGCTATCAGCATAGAGAGGGTCCGGGGTGCACTGGGCATCCACACGGAACGACGCGCCCAAGAGGGCTGCTGCGATGAGTAGTTGTTTGGTCATATCACTGGTCCTTTTTCACATCCTTCTCGATCTCCTCCATAAAGAGGAGGTCCACCGCTTCGCTGAGCGAAGGGGTGATGGAAAGCACGCTCTCGAGCTGGCTGATCTGCACCAGTTTCTGAACGGGTTCCTGCAGTGAGCAAACAATGAGCGTGCCGTTGACGCTCTTGCACAGGCGGTTCGCCACCAGCAAAGCGCTCAGGCCCGAGCTGTCGCAATAGCGCGTGTCGCTCAGGTCGATGATCACGTTGCGAACACCGGTCTTGTTCAGGTACACCAGCTCGCTCTTCAGCTCGGGTGCACAGGTGGTATCGAGCTTGTCCACGGTGCTTTTCACCAGTGAATACTTGCCCTTGTCCTCGATCGTAAAGTTCATGGACGACGTCTTTTCAGATGCGTTGGGGGTAAAGATAGTCACGCGTTCCAATGGACGGAAGACCGTGGGAACCTAGGCACCCTGCGCCCTTGGGATGCGCATGGCGAGCAGGTACAACACCGCCATCCTTACAGCCACGCCGTTCTCCACCTGGTCCAGGATGATGCTGTTCGCGTGGTCGGCCACTTCGGAAGTTATCTCCACACCCCTGTTGATAGGTCCGGGATGCATGATCACGATGTCCTTACCCACGCGCTTGTACCGCTCCAGGTCCAGGCCGAACAGCATGCTGTACTCCCGTAGGCTAGGGAAGTTCGCGATGCCATCGCTGCCCTGCCGCTCCAACTGGATGCGCAGCATGTTGGCCACATCGCACCACCGCAGCGCCTTGTCCAGGTCGTGCTCAACCTTCACACCGAGACTGGCCACGTGACGCGGCATCAAGGTGGTCGGACCGCAGAGCATCACTTCGGCGCCCAGCTTCTGCAAGCAGAGGATGTTGCTGAGGGCTACACGGCTGTGCAGGATGTCACCCACGATGAGCACCTTCACGCCTTTCACCTTGCCCAACTTCTCGCGGATGCTGTAGGCATCGAGCAGGGCTTGGGTGGGATGCTCGTGGGTGCCATCGCCAGCGTTCACGATCCGGGCATTGACGTGGCGGCTCAAGAACACGGCAGCACCGGGATCGGGATGGCGCATCACCACCATGTCCACTTTCATGGCCAGGATGTTGTTCACCGTATCCACGAGGGTCTCCCCTTTCTTGGTGCTGCTGCTGCTGCTGCTGAAGTTGATGGTATCCGCGCTCAGCCGTTTCTCGGCCAGCTCGAAGCTGATGCGTGTGCGGGTGCTGTTCTCGAAGAAAAGGTTGGCGATGGTGATGTCGCGCAACGAAGGCACTTTCTTGATCGGGCGGTTCAGCACTTCCTTAAAGCCATCGGCCGTGCGGAATACGAGCTCGATATCCGCGGCGCTGAGGTCCTGGATGCCGAGCAGGTGGTCGCTGCTGAGCTGGTCGCTGGGCGCGCTACCACCGATCAGGTTGTTCGGGCTCATGCGTTCGACCGGTTCAAGAGGATACGGTCCTGTCCGTCGCTTTCCTTCCACTCCACCGCCACACGCTGCCCGGCGATGCTATCCACCCACTTGCCCACATAATCCGGTTGAATGGGTAGCTCGCGGCTGAAGCGACGGTCCACGAGCACCAGCAACTGCACCCCGGCCGGGCGACCGAAGGTGAGCATGGCATCGAGGCCGGCGCGGATGCTGCGGCCCGTGTAGAGCACATCGTCCACGAGCACCACATGTTTGCCGTCCAGGCTGAAGTCCAGGTCTGTGGTGCTGGGCACGGCGGTAACAGCGCGGTGACGGAAATCGTCGCGGTGGAAGGTGATGTCGAGCTCGCCATACACGAGGTGCTCTGCCTTGAGGATGCGTTGAAGTTCAATGCGCAGGCGGCGGGCCAAGAGCACACCGCGGGGCTGTAGACCGATCAACGCGATGTTCCGCAGGTCGCCGTGATCCTCGATGAGCTGGTAACAAAGGCGGCCGATGGTGAGCCCAAAGGCTTTGGGTCCGATCAGGGTGGCCGACTGCATCGCAGGGGCGAAGATAGGCGCCGCCCGGAACGCGGAAGCCCCGCTTTGCAGCGGGGCTTCCATCAGTGGGTCCGGAAAAGGAACGCTTACTCAGCGCTGTCCTCCTCTTCCTCTTCGCTTTGCTTCTTCTTGCTCTTGCTTCCGCCGCGCTCCTTGGTCTCCATGGCGCTCTTCAGGTCGCTGAGCACGCTAAGGTCACCGAGGGTGGACTTCTCCACTTTCTCGTTCACGCTCTTCACGCTGAGGCTCTGACCACCGGCAGCACCTTCCTCGCTCTTGCGACCAGCACGCTTGGGTGCTGCAGGGCTGAGTTCGGCACTGTCATCACCCTCTTCGAAGGTGCGGGTGTGGCTCAGCACGATGCGACGGGCCTCGCCGTTGAACTCGAGCACTTTGAAGGGCAGCTTGTCCTCCAGATTGGCCTTGGAACCGTCCTCCTTCTTGAGGTGCTTGAGGGCCACGGAACCTTCCACGCCGTAAGGCAGGGATACCATGAAGTTGTTGCCGTTGCGGCCGGTGATGGTGCCTTCGTGCACGCTGCCCACCGTGAAGGTGCCTGCGAACACATCCCACGGGTTCTCTTCCACTTGCTTGTGGCCGAGGCTCAGGCGGCGGTTGTCCTTGTCCACTTCGAGGACCTGCACTTCGACGTCGTCGCCGATCTTGCAGAAATCGCTCGGGTGCTTGATGCGCTTGGTCCAGCTGAGGTCGCTGATGTGGATGAGGCCATCCACGCCTTCCTCCAGCTCAGCGAAGATGCCGAAGTGGGTGAAGTTGCGGACCTTGGCGGTGTGGCGGCTGCCCACAGGGTACTTGAACTCGATGTCGGCCCAAGGGTCGGCGGCGAGCTGCTTCATACCGAGGCTCATCTTGCGCTCCTCGCGGTCGATGTTCAGGATCTGGCACTCGATCTCCTGACCTTCCTTCAGGAAGTCCTTCGGGCTGCGCAGGTGCTGGCTCCAGCTCATCTCGCTCACGTGCAGCAAGCCTTCCACGCCGGGAGCCACTTCCACGAACGCGCCGTAGTCGGTGATCACCATCACCTTGCCTTTCACCTTGTCGCCCACGTTCATCTCGGCGCTCAACGCGTCCCAAGGGTGTGCGCTCAGTTGCTTCAGGCCAAGGGCGATACGCTTCTTCTCGTCGTCGAAGTCCAGGATCACAACGTTGATCTTGGCATCGAGCTGCACCACCTCTTCGGGGTGGCTCACGCGGCCCCAGCTGAGGTCGGTGATGTGGATGAGGCCGTCGACACCGCCCAGGTCCACGAACACGCCGTAGCTGGTGATGTTCTTCACGGTGCCCTCGAGCACCTGACCTTTCTCCAGGCCGCTGATGATCTGCTTCTTCTGGGCTTCCAGTTCGGCCTCGATCAGTGCCTTGTGCGACACAACGACGTTCTTGAACTCCTGGTTGATCTTCACGACCTTGAACTCCATGTTCTTGCCTACGAACTGGTCGTAGTCGCGGATGGGCTTCACGTCGATCTGGCTGCCGGGCAGGAAGGCCTCGATACCGAACACGTCCACGATGAGACCGCCTTTGGTGCGGCACTTCACGTAACCCGTGATGATCTCGTTGGTCTCCATGGCGTGGTTCACCTTGCCCCAGGCATTGTGCACACGCGCCGTCTTGTGGCTGATGATCATCTGGCCGGACTTGTCCTCCTGCTTCTCGATGTACACCTCCACCTGATCACCTACCGCGAGGTCCGGCTTGTAGCGGAACTCGCTCAATGGCACCACACCCTCGGACTTGTAGCCGATGTTGATGACCACTTCCTTCTTGTTCATGCCTACCACGGTGCCCATCAGCACTTCCTTCTCGGAGATGCTGCTCAGGGTATCCTCGTAAGCTTTCTCGAGGCGCTCCCGTTCGCCGGGGGCCATCGCCTTCTTGTCATCCTCCAGACCGGCCCAATCGAAATCGGCGGGCGGCACTGCATAGACGGCCTTGTTATTCTCTACTGACATGATGCGTACTGACTTACTTGTATCCCGGACCGAGGTGGCACTGACCGGGAGGGGTTGGTTGGCCCACGGTGCCTCTGCGTGAGCTTCCTTTTTTGGTCCATCCGAAGACGGATCCGAAAAAGGACCGCAAAAGTAGGAAAAGGAACTGATCTTCAACCCGTTGGATGCGGAAAGGAAGAAATGCGGAAATGGGACCTTACTGAGCTTGACCCAGAAGCGTCAAATAGCCCGCCTCGTTCCGCTGTGCCAAGGAGCCATCGTTCTGCCGTACCGCGTACTGGATAACGTAGTAGTAAGTCCCGTCCGGGACGGAACTGCCCTTCCACCGCCCGTTCCACCGCTCGCTGATGTTGTCCCCTTGGAACACGAGCTGGCCCCACCGGTTGCGGATGTCCATGGTGAACGCGTCGGGCACTCCGTCCACGATCGGGCCAAAGGTGTCGTTCAGTCCGTCGCCGTTCGGGGAGAACACGTTGGGCATCTGCACGGTGGCGCCGCAGGTATCCAGCCCGACCACGATCTGTTCCTGAGCGCTCAGGCACTGCCCGGTGGCGCTCACGCTGTAGGTACCAGGTGCGGTGATCACCAGTTCGGGGCCTGTGGCTTGCGTGTCCCACACGTACACCACATCGTTCAAGGGCCAACCCGCGGGATCAAGCATTGCCGCTAGCACCGCAGTGGAACCCGGGCATAGGCCGCTGCCGGTGATCGAAACGCTGGGCGCTGGAGGAAGCACCTCCACATGCACCGTGTCGGAGGCGGCACAGAGCGCGTTGAAAGTGATGTCGTCCAGGGCGAAATCGTTGCCGCTCGTGGCGGTGTTCTGGTTCACGATGCACAGGGTCGCGGACGTGTTCACGCCACTGTTCCACAGGCTGTAGAACGGGAGCCACTGCCCTACCGTGGCCGAGGCCAACAGCGGAGCACCGATGATCTGGCCGTTCACCGAGAACACCAGCTGCGCAGGCGACGAGACCACCACCGAGGCCAGCCAAGCCGAGAACGCGTAGCTGGTTCCGGGCTGCACGTTCACCGTCTGGCACCAGATGTTCTGGCCCGGTACTGACGCTCCGTTCACCACCAACATGTTGCCCGTGCCCGTGGTATGGTCGCCGAAGCTGTTGAACATGTTGTGCGTAAGCCCCGGATCCGTGGCCGTGGCGTACTGCCCTTCCGTGGAAAGCAAGCCGTAAGTGCCGCCGGTGCCGGGCACATAGTCACTGGAAAAAGCCGTAGCGCCCTGGGTGAAGTCGCCGTTCTGGATCTGGTTGGCGTTGTTCTGGGGGAAGACGGCCTCGCACCAATAGTCGCCGGTGCTGCTCACCGTGATCTGGGAGGCCGTGCTGCCCGTGTTCCAGGTGAAGGACAAGGCGCCTAGCGGGACCTGAAGGACCAAGGTCCCCCCATCGCACAGGACGGTGTCGGGGCCGAGCTGGAGGCTGCAAGGCTGGGCCAGCAGACCGGCACCCATCGCCAGTCCGGCCATCACTGCGGAGATCCGTCGAACGTCCATGCTCATCGGGCAAGGTTAGCGGCCTTCCAGGTTCGGCCGTGTAGTACAACAGCCTCAAGACCATGACCCGGCGGCCGGGGTTGCCTCGTCGCAGAGAAGCCAGCATCAGCACGGCCTAACTTCGCCGACGCTATTCTCCGCATTCACGCGTTCCGTCATTTCCACCTACCGCCCTTGCGCTCCTTCACCATCCCCACCCACTACCGCAGCGACCTGATCGGGCGGCTGAAAGCCTTCCGCAAGGCGCAGGACCCGAAGAAGAAGGACCTCAGCCCCACCGTGCTGGACCTGGGTCCCGTGCGCTTCGTGTTCGCCCGGCACTTCGGCTTCTGCTACGGCGTGGAGAACGCCATCGAGATCAGCTACAAGGCATTGGAGGAGAACCCCGGCAAACGGATCTTCCTACTGAGCCAGATGATCCACAACCCGGCCGTGAACGACGACCTCACCAGCCGGGGCATGCGCTTCATCCAGGACACGCACGGGCAGATGCTCATGGATTGGAGCGAACTGAAGGCCGACGACATCGTGATCATCCCCGCCTTCGGGACCACCTTGGAGACCGAGGCCAAGCTGCGCACCCTGGGCATCGACCCGCTGAAGTACAACACCACCTGCCCCTTCGTGGAGAAGGTGTGGAACCGAAGCGCACAGCTCGGGGAGAAGGACTATTCCGTGGTGATCCACGGCAAGGCCGCGCACGAAGAGACACGCGCCACCTTCAGCCACACCGCCCAAGGCGCACCCGCCGTGATCGTGAAGGACATGGCCGAAACGCAGGAACTGGGCCGCATCATCCTCGGCGAACTGCCACTGGCGCGCTTCCAGGAGCTCTTTGCGGCACGCGCGACGCCCGGCTTCGACCCCGCCAAGGACCTCGTGCGCATCGGCGTGGTGAACCAGACCACCATGCTGGCCACCGAGACGCAGGCCATCGCCGACCACTTGAAGAACGTGATGGTGCAGAAGCATGGCGAGGCCGACCTGAAGGCCCATTTCGCCGACACGCGCGACACGCTCTGCTACGCCACCAACGACAACCAGGACGCCACCAACGAACTGTTGAAGGCCGAAGCCGACCTGGCCCTCGTCGTGGGCGGCTACAACAGCAGCAACACCAGCCACCTCGTGGAATTGCTGGAGCAGACCTTCCCCACCTACTACATCAAGGACGAAGGCGAGATCCTCAGCGCGGAGACCATCCAGCACTTCAACTACCCGGCGCACAAACTGGAGACCACCAATGACTGGTTGCCCACGAAGCGACCGCTGACGATCATCCTCACCAGCGGCGCCAGCTGCCCGGATACCTTATTGGATCGCGTGATGTTGAAGGTGTTGGGGTTCGTGGAGGGCGGGATGGATCCATTGGTGGTGTTGGATACGCTTGTAGCATGAATGGCTTTTGGCGTGTTCTTGCCAACGGCACATTGTCGTTCATCAGCTCACAAGGCTGCTTTCGCTGAATATGCCTTGCCCGTTCATCCTTCATCGTGGGCGATGCAGAGTTCACGGCGACCGGTTCAACTTCATCTCTTCTGACGGAATCGCACCTCTAAACGGACTTTGGTCAAGTGTCTTTGAACGGTAGGTTCCTTGGTATTGGTCTTGTATTTAAGATGGCGTTGGTCTCCATTCTCAAGTGGATATTTCGATGACAACAGGGCGTCTGCGAAAATCCTCTTCGTCTGCACCGTGAACCGCATGCGCAGCGCCACGGCCTACGAGATCTACAAGGACGACCCGCGCTTCGATGTGGATTCCGCGGGAACGGACCGGACGGCGGCAGTGGTGCTGGAAGAGTGGCACCTGGAATGGGCCGATGCGATCGTGGTGATGGAGAAGTACCACCGGAACGCCATCCGCTCCAAGTTCCCTGACCTCTACGAGAAGAAGCCGATCGGGTGCCTGTACATCCCGGATGAATACGACTTCATGCAACCGGAGCTGATCGCCTTGCTGCGCGAGAAGTTCGAGGATGTCTTTCGGCGGGGCCTGCTTGAGGCTTGAGTCATCCGCTCTCCTCAGGCTTCCGTCACCACGCCGATCGCCTTCACCACATGGCCAAGGGCGATGTCGAACTGCTCGGAGGAAGTGAGGTCGCTGTTGTCGATCTCGAAGGCATCGGGAGCCTTCAGCAATGGGTCGGCGGCGCGCTTGAGGTCGTCGTCGTCACGACGCTCGATGTTCTCCAGCACACTGGCGTAGTCCACCACCACTCCTCTTCCCTTGAGCTCGTTGTAGCGGCGCATGGCGCGGATGTCGGGGCGGGCGGTCATGTAGAACTTCACCTCGGCATCAGGGAACACGACGGTACCGATGTCGCGTCCATCCATCACCACACCGCGCTCCCGGCCCATGGCCTTCTGAAGCTGGACGAGCTTGGCGCGCACCTCCGGCACGGGGCTTACGAGCGTGACATGACGGCTCACTTCCATGCCACGGATGCGATGCTCCACGTTGTGTCCGTCCAGCCAGGTCTCGCTGCGTTGCGTGGCATCGTCGTGCTTGAAGCCGATGTGGATGCGGTCCAGCACGCGCAGCAGGTTGGGCTTGTCCAGCTTACCATCGATCACCAGGCCGTTCTCGATCACGTAGAGGGCCACGGCGCGGTACATGGCGCCGCTGTCGATGTAGGTGTAATGCAGGTGATGCGCCAGCTGTTTGGCCAGGGTGCTTTTCCCGCAGGAAGAGAAGCCGTCGATGGCGATGTTGATGCGCTTCACAGGGGGCGCCCGGCCACCCGGAACGGGATCGGCTGATGCGGCGGTGAAGATAGCCGGAAGCCGCCTATTGCTTGGGCGGTGCGGCCTTCAATTCCCCGAAGCGCACTGCCAGCGTGATGGTGTTGCTGGCCCCGGCCGGGTTGAACTGCGTGTAGCCGTAGCTCAGGTGCAGCTTGCTCACCTTCACCCCGACGCCGAAGGATACACCCGAAAGTCCGGGCTTGCCGGCGATGCTCAGCTCCTGACGACGGCGGTAGTTGTAGCCCGCGCGGATCATGAAGTTCTTGCCCAGCAGGATCTCCACGTTGGGGATCACATGTAGCATCGCCTTCTCGCCCGTGGTCACCTTGTTCTCGATGGGGTCGCCCGTCGTTGGATCGATCTGCACGTCGGCGTTGGGGTCGGCGTAGCTCAGGTCCCAGCGCTGGAGGTTCTCCAGCATCAGTCCGAGGCGGAAGGGGGCGTGCTTGAACTTGTAGGTGGTGCCCAACTGTACTTGGTAGGGCAGCTTCTCCTTCTGGTCGGTGTAGGTGGAGAACACGGCGCCTAGGTTACGCACCATGGCGCTGATGGTGAGCCCGGCGGAGCGCTTGTTGAAGACACCACCCACATCGAAGGCCACTCCGTTCGCGCGGTAGTTCTCCAGCTGGGAGCTCAGGTACTTCACGTTCATACCCACGCTGAACAGGCTGTCGATGGCGCGGGCGCCACCCACCTGCACCACGTACTCGCCCGCGTGGAAGGTCCCGAGGTCGGCCCCGGTCTCATCGCGGCGGGTGAAGGTGCCGTAGTCGACGTATTGCACCATGCCGCTGAAGGTGGTGTTCAGCGAGTCGAAGTGCTGGCCGTAGCTGGCATAACCCATGTTGATGCCGTCGATGTAGGGCAGGTAGCTGAGGCTGACCTGCTGGCTCATCTCGCGGTTCAGCAAGGCCGGATTGAAAAGGCCCAGGTTGAGGTCGTTGTCCAACACGGCCATCTGGTTGCCGCCAAGACCGGCGATGCGCGCGGAACTGGGGATGTCCAGGATCCGGAAAATGCTACTGCCACCCAACTGGGCTTGTGAGCCCCCGCCGAGCAACAGCGCCGAGCAGAGAAGGAAATGGGAACGGTGGATCATGCGCGTATCGGAACGCAAGATAGCCGCGCCCTATTGTCCACGGAAAAGCAAGGAGCTATCGCCGTAGCTGAGGAAGCGGTAGTCGTTGGCCAGCGCGTGGTCGTAGATGCGATGCCAATCGGGCCCCACGAAGGCCGCGACCAGCAACAGCAAGGTGCTGCCAGGCTGGTGGAAATTGGTGATCAACGCATCGGCCAGCCGCACGCGATAGCCCGGCGCGATCAGCAGGCGTGTACTGCCCATCACCTCATCCAACTCGCGGTCATCCATCCAGCGGAGCACTGCTGAAAGGGCTTCCCGGGTTCCTGGTTGCTCTTCAGGATCCCTGCTGTAAGGTTCCCATTGGGTCACGTCCAGTTCCTCCGGGTCAGAACCGCCCAAGACCCGCGCGCCATGCCAATAGAGGCTCTCCAAGGTCCGCAAGCTGGTGGTGCCGGTGACCACGAGGGGGCGCGCACCCACGGCATCACGCAACTGTTCCACCACGGAACGCGCCACCTGGATCCGCTCCTGATGCATGGTGTGGCCCGCCATGGTCTCGGCATGTACCGGACGGAAGGTACCGGCGCCTACATGCAGTGTTACATGGGCAGGCGTGATGCCCTTTGCCTGCAATGCCTCCAACACCGCTGGAGTGAAGTGCAAGCCTGCGGTCGGCGCGGCTACGGAACCCTCATGCCGTGCATAGACCGTTTGGTAGCGTTCACTGTCCGCAACAGCAGCTTCCCGGTTCATGTAGGGTGGTAGCGGAACCTCCCCCGCACGATGCAGCACTTCTGCGAAGGTCAAGGTCTCGGGTACCCAGGTGAAACGTACCAAGGCTCCCTCCCCTTGCTCTGGAAGCCGTTCGGCAAAGAGCTGGACATCGCCGAGTGACGAGCGGAACATGTGACCCAAAGGACCGTGCTTCCAGCGTTTCGCATTCCCCAAGGTGCAACGCCAACGCACTTCGCCGGTGCTCCGATAGGCTTCCTCCACCGGACCACCGCCATCGGGTTCCAAGCAGAACACCTCAATGCGCGCACCGGTGTCCTTGGTGAAGTGCAGCCGGGCGTTCACCACGCGCGTGTCGTTCATCACCAGCAGGGCCGCTGGCGGAAGCAGGTCGGGGAGATCGTGAAAGTGCCGGTCCCTGATCGTGCCGTCGCGATACACCAGCAAACGGCTGGCTTCCCGCTGTGGCAAAGGATGCGGGGCAATGCGCTCTGCGGGCAGCGTGTAGGTAACGTCAGCGATGCGGATCGAACGAGGGTCCATGGGCGGTGCAAGATCGGGGTCACGCGGAAAAGAGCACGATCGGCCTTGACCATGAAGGGTTCCGAAAATACCGCGGACCTCCATCACCGGCCGGTTCCCATGCCTGACAAGGGTTCCATAGCCTTGTATTAAGCCCATGTTAACCCGTTTAACAGTGAGATAATGTTCTGGTAATTTCTTCGTCGCTGGATCTTAACAGAACAAGATGCTCCGCTCTCTCTCGTTCGCCCTGCTTCTGTGCGCGGCTCCCGTGGTCGCCCAACAGCCGGGTGCGCTGCCCACTGACACCGTCAAGGCCAAGCCCGTGGCCCCAAAAAAGCCTTGGTACGAGACCTTCAGTATCCGCGGCTATGGACAGGTGCGGTACAACAGGCTGTTGGAGACCAACGACCAGCTGAAGTGCGAACAGTGTGACAGGAGCTGGGGTGATAACGGTGGCTTCTTCATCCGTCGCGCCCGGATCATCTTCAGCGGATACGTACATCCCCGTGTCTACATCTACTTGCAGCCTGACTTCGCCAGTTCGGCCGGCACCACGCAGCACGTGGCGCAGCTTCGCGACTGGTATGTGGACCTGGGACTGGACCCGAAGAACGAATTCCGTGTTCGTCTCGGACAGAGCAAGGTGCCGTATAGCTTCGAGAACATGCAAAGCAGCCAGAACCGACTGCCGCTGGACCGGGCCGACCCCACGAACAGCGCCAACAGCAACGAGCGCGACCTGGGCGCCTTCCTGTATTGGGCCCCAGCCCGCATCCGGGACCGGTTCAAGATGTTGGTCGACGAGGGCCTGAAGGGAAGCGGTGACTACGGCGTGGTCGCCTTTGGCGTGTACAACGGCCAGACCGCGAACAGGCCCGAGGCCAACGACGTCCTTCACACGGTGGCCCGCATCACCTGGCCGTTCGCCTTGGGCGAGCAGATCCTGGAGACGTCGGCGGCCGGGTACACCGGCAAGTATGTGGTGACCTCCGACCAGCGCAGTCCTGGTGTCAAAGGCAGTACCGATTGGAATTACATGGATGAGCGCATGGTGGGATCGGTGAACCTATATCCCCGTCCTTTCGGCCTGCTGGCGGAATACAACGTGGGCCGCGGGCCCGAGTATAACCCTGCGACGGACAGTATCGAGACCAAAGACCTGAGCGGTGGATTCGTGACGTTGAGCTATCGGCTCAAGGTGAAGCACCACACGTTCTTCCCCTTCGCCCGCTACCAGGTGTACGATGGCGGCAAGAAGCACGAGTTGGATGCCCGCAGCTACACGGTGAACGACTTCGAGGCCGGTATCGAGTGGCAGCCCAACAAGAACTTCGAACTGGTGTGTGAGTACTACTGGGGCGACCGCACCTTCGAGGACCACATCAAACCGGACAATGCGCAGGTGGGCCAACTCCTGCGCATCCAAGGCCAGTTCAACTTCTGACCGGCCATGGCCCACGAAAAAGCCCCCCGGGTCTCGGGGGGCTTTCCAATTCCTGTGGTCGGCGATCACGCCACTTTCAGGGCGTTCTCCACTTTCTCTTTCAGCAAGGCGTGCTTCACCACTTCGATCATCTCGCTCACATACGTGAAGCGCATACCCTTGGTGTAGCGCGCGTCGATGTCCTCGATGTCCTTGCGGTTGTCGGCGCTGAGGATGATCTCCTTGATGCCGGCACGCTTGGCAGCGAGGATCTTCTCCTTGATGCCACCCACGGGCAGCACACGGCCTCGCAGTGTGATCTCGCCGGTCATGGCGGTGAACTTGCGCACCTTCTGCTGCGTGAAGGCGCTGGCGATGCTAGTCAGCATGGTGATGCCGGCTGAAGGACCATCCTTCGGCGTGGCGCCTTCCGGTACGTGCACGTGAACGTTCCAGCGCTTGAACACCTCAGCATCGATGCCAACGATGTCACTGTGGGCCTTCAGGTATTCCAATGCGATGATGGCGCTCTCCTTCATCACATCGCCCAGGTTGCCCGTCAGCGTGAGCTTGCCTTCACCTTTGGTGATGCTGGTCTCGATGAAGAGGATGTCGCCACCCGTGGGCGTCCAGGCCAGTCCGGTGACCACGCCGGCCACATCGTTGCCCTGGTACTTGTCGCGGGCGTGGCTGGGCCCGTAGATCTTCACCAGGTCGTTGACGCCGATGGTGATGCTGTACTTCTCCTTCAGGGCGATCTGCTTGGCGCGGTAGCGAACCAGTTTCGCGATCCGTTTTTCCAGCGTACGTACCCCGCTCTCGTCCGTGTACTGTTCGATGATGGCCTGCAGCAGTCCGGGCGCCAGCTTCAGTTGCTTGGGCTTGATGCCGTTCTCCGTGAACTGCTTGGGCAAGAGGTGGCGGATGGCGATCTCGAGCTTCTCCTCCTCGGTATAGCCGTTCACCTCAATGATCTCCATGCGATCACGAAGGGCCGGGTGAATGGTGCTCAGGCTGTTGGCCGTGGCCACGAACATCACGCGGCTCAGGTCGTACTCCACTTCCACGTAGTTGTCGTAGAAGTGGCTGTTCTGCTCGGGATCGAGCACTTCGAGCAACGCGCTGGCAGGGTCGCCGTGGAAGTCCTTGCCCACCTTGTCGATCTCGTCGAGCACGAAGAGCGGGTTGCTGGTACCGGCCTTCTTCAGGCTCTGGATCAGGCGACCTGGCATGGCGCCGATGTAGGTCTTCCGGTGTCCGCGGATCTCCGCTTCGTCGTGCAGGCCACCCAGGCTCATGCGCACGTACTTGCGTCCGAGGGCTTCAGCCATGCTCTTGCCGAGGCTGGTCTTGCCTACACCAGGAGGGCCGTAGAGGCAGATGATCGGCGCCTTCATGTCGCCCTTGAGCTTCAACACGGCGAGGTGCTCGATGATGCGCTCCTTCACCTTGTCCAGACCGAAGTGATCGCGGTCCAGGATCTTCTGCGCGTTCCTGAGATCGAACTTATCGGAGGTGTATTCGCCCCAAGGAAGTTCGAGCAGCAGCTGCACGTAGTTGGTCTGCACACTGAATTCCGCACCGGCCGGATTCATGCGACCCAGCTTGTTGAGCTCCTTGTAGAAGATCTCGTTCACCTTCTTCGTCCACTTCTTCTTGGCGGCCTTGGCGCGCATCTCCTCGATCTCCTGCTCGATGGGGTTACCGCCCAGTTCGTCCTGGATGGTCTTCATCTGCTGATGCAGGAAGTACTCACGTTGCTGGCGATCCACCTCGGTGCGCACCTTGCTCTGGATCTCGTTCTTCATCTCCAGCATCTGCAGCTCCTTGGTGAGGTGCTGGAGCAAAAGGCCGGCGCGTTCGCGGAGGTCGGCCACCTCGAGCATCTTCTGCTTCTCGGCCACCTCGGCGTTCATGTTGCTGCTGATGAAATTCACCAGGAAGCTCGGGCTGTCAATGTTCTTGATCGCGAAGCCGGCCTCGGTGGGTATGTTCGGATTGGCCTTGATGATGCGCATGGCCAGGTCCTTCAACGTGCTCACCAGCGCGTCGAACTCCTTATCGTCCTTGGCGGGGCGGATCTCCGCGAACTCCTTCACCTTGGCCGTGAAGAAGGGGTCGATCTTCACCATCTCCATGATCTCGAAGCGCTTCTTGCCTTGGATGATGGCGGTGGTACTGCCATCGGGCATGCGCAACATGCGAATGATCGTGGCGATGGTGCCGATGCGGTTGAGGTCTTCCGCGTTGGGCTCCTCGATGCGGGAGTCCATCTGGCTTACCACGCCCAAGGTGCGGTTGCCGCGGTACACTTCCTGGATCAGACGGATGCTGCGATCGCGCCCCACAGTGATGGGGATGACCACGCCGGGGAAGAGCACCGTGTTGCGCAACGGCAGGATCGGTAGCTCGGGCGGAGTGGTCTCCGCGTTCATCTGCTCTTCGTCCTCCGCAGTGATCAGGGGGATCAGCTCGGTCTCGTTCTCCAGGGCCTCGGAACTGAACAGGTTCTCGTTATTGAGGATGTCGCTCATCGACGAATAGGGTCAAGTTGTCAGACACAAATGTACCGGGTGCGCCTTCCGGTGGGTCGCTTCGCTATTCCTGTGGCGCTGGCGGCAAGGGCCAAGGACCATGCCGCCTAGGATGGCACTGCAAGACTGTCAGCCGCGCTGCCGTGCCGTGGTCTGGTGCACGTGCTCCAAGATCGCACGGTCGATCACGGTGAGCGGCACATGCCGCCGTTCCATTACGCGCTGCGCGGTCTCAAGCGCCTTGGAAAGGGTGTGTTCAGAGAAGCCTTCGGCCCCGCCCCACACGAAGCTGGGCACATGCTTGGGGGGGAAGCCACCCCCGAAGACGTTCGCCGCCACACCCACCACCGTACCCGTATTGAACATGGTGTTGATGCCGCTCTTGCTGTGGTCGCCCATCACCAACCCACAGAACTGAAGACCGGTGTCAACCTGGACGTCCGTGGCATAACTGAAAGCCTGCACGGTGCCGTAGGTGTTCTTGAGGTTGCTGTTGTTGGTGTCGGCACCCAGGTTACACCATTCGCCCAGCACACTGTTGCCGAGGAAACCGTCGTGGCCCTTGTTGCTGTAGCCTTGCAGCACGCTGTTGTTCACCTCCCCCCCCACCCGGCACTCGGGACCGAAGGCGGAAGGTCCGTAGACCTTGGCCCCCATCTTCAGCACAGCGCCTTCACCCAACGCGACAGGACCACGTACCATGCAGCCTTCCATGATCTCCGCGCCACGGCCCAGGTAGATGGGACCGTTCTTCGTGTTGAGGATGCTGGCCTCCACCTCGGCGCCCTGCTCGAGGAAGATGAGGGAAGGGTCGCCTACCACGGTGTTCAGCGCGCTGATGGGCTGTGACCGACGCCCTTCGGTGAGCAACGCGAAGTCGTTCACGATGGCACGTCCGCAATGCTGGTACATGTGCCAGGGTCGCTCGATCAGTACCAGTTCACCGGTGAACTGGACAGGGCGCAGGTAGGCCGGGGGTATTGACCAATCGGCGATGGAAGGACCTCCCACACCTTCGCCATGGAAGGCCAGAACGCGCTGACCGCTCAGGAGCATCTGCCCCGGTTCCAGGTCGAGCACAGCACCCACCACATCGGGCGTCGGTAGCAACCCACCGACCACTTCGATGACCGCCTGATCGGCATGCAGTGGATGCTTGGGTTGCAGGTAGGCCTCTGTCCGGTAGCCCACGGGCATTTCGGTCATGCGTGCCCAGGCCTCGCCAATGGTGAGGATGCCGGGGCGAAGGGCACCGACCGGCCGGGTGAAGGTCAGGGGCAGCAGATGCGCATGCAGGCCAGCGTCAGCGAGGATGATCATGGCGGGGGTGTCACACAAAGGTGCGCACGAACCGCCCGACGTACAATGGGTGACCGATCAGAGTCCTACAAGCGTGCAGATCCAATAAGCCAGCCCGGCCAGTAACGCGCTAACGGGGATGGTGAGGATCCAGGCCCACAGCAGTTGGATGGTGACGCCCCAACGCACTGCGCTCAGGCGCTTGGTGGCTCCCACTCCGATGATGCTGCCGGTGATGGTATGGGTGGTGCTCACAGGAATACCCATCTGCTCGGTAAGGTAAAGGGTCATGGCACCGGAGGTCTCCGCGCACACACCTTCCAAGGGGGTGACCTTGGTGATGCGCGTGCCCATGGTCTTTACGATCTTCCAGCCACCGCTGAGCGTGCCCAGTCCGATCGCCGTATAACAAGCCAACGGTACCCAATTGGGCATCTCCTTGATGTCCGTGATGTCACCGTTCGCGATAAGGGCCGCCGTGATGATGCCCATCACCTTCTGAGCGTCGTTGCCACCATGTCCGATGCTGAAGGCTGCCGAGCTGAGCAGCTGCAGCTTCTTGAACATGTTGGCCATGGAGAAAGCAGTGGGCGTGCGCACCTTCTCCACGTAGAGGTAGGCGAGAATGAAGATCAGCACGACCGCCATCAGCCCGTAGCGGATGATCGAGTTGTCAGCCTTGGCGAGCGACTTGCCCAACTTGGCGGTATCCACACCGGGATCAACCTTCGCATGGATGATCTCGGCCACACCCGGACCACCGATGCTGCTGAACTCGCCGAGGTAGGGAGCTACGGCATCGTACTTCGCCTTGGCTGCCTCGTAGTCAGCGGTCTTTGAAGCATCCGCTTCCATGGCCTTCTTGGCCACGTCGACCTTGTAATACTTGGCCATGTTCTCCTCCACCTTGCCCTGTTGCAGGTGCATGAACAGGAACCATGTGCCGATGGCCGCGATCAGGATGATGCCCACCCGCGACCACGCATTGCGCACAATGGTGGTGAAGGTGATGAACATGGAAATGAGCATGCCCACCAACGGCGCCAGGAAGATGAAGAGCAGCGTCTTGATGATCTTGTCGTTCTCCACCACGTCCTTCAAGGCGAACCCGTCAGTGGTAGCAAGGGCATGGGCGATGGCTGCACCGGCAAAACCGCCGATCAGCGTGTGCGAGCTGGAGGACGGGATGCCGTACCACCAGGTCAACAGGTTCCAGATGATGGCGGCCACCAGCCCGCTCAGGATCACCGGCAGGGTGATGAACTCCTGGTGGACCGTTTTGCTGATGGTGTTGGCCACCGCATGGTCCTTGAAGATGAAGAAGGCGACGAAGTTGAAGAAGGCCGCCCACACCACGGCCTGAAAGGGGGAGAGCACCTTGGTGCTGACCACGGTGGCGATGGAGTTCGCCGCGTCGTGGAAGCCATTGATGTAATCGAACACCAAGGCCAGGATGATGATCGCAACAAGCAACGTCATGCTCTCACGCGTACTTCAGCATGATCGACTCGAGCACGTTGCCCACATCCTCGGTCTTGTCCGTGGCCAGCTCGAGGTCCACGTAGATGAGGCGCTTGCGCATGAGCATGATCGGGTCCTTCTCCTCGGTGAACAGGCGCTGGATGCCACGGTCGAACACCTCGTCCGCCTGGTTCTCCACACTGTTGATGCGCTGTACGAAGTCGGTCTTCAGGTAGGCGTTCTGCACACTCCGCAAGGTCTGAACGGCCTGTTGCATGATCACGCAACCCTCGTTCACCAAGCGGGCCAGCTCCCGGCAGGTGTCGTCCGGGGTATGGATCCCAAGCAGTTCAAGGTTCTTGGCAGAGGCCAGGATGAAGTCAGCCACATCATCCAGCGAAGTCGCCAGCTCGTGGATGTCCTCGCGATCGATGGGCGTGATGAAGTTCCGTGCGAGGTCCGTGAAGATCGTGTGCGTCAGGTCGTCGTTCGCATGCTCGGCGAGCTCCAACTTCTCCAACATGGCGATTCGCTGCGCACCGGGCTCGGTGTTCATGATGGCCACCAGATCCTCCGACATCTTGAGCACATTGGCCGCAGAAGCCTCGAAATGGTAGAAGAACACACGGTCCTTCGGTCGGAAGATCTTGAAGATGGAGTCGAGTCCCATGGTTGTTGCTTCTGAAGCGGCGCAAAGCTAACCGAGGGTCCCAATGGGTCCTTTTCGAAATGCAGCGTTGATGGATCCTTAAGACTGAGTTAACATGACCACTACCCCCCCGCTTGAAAAGGTCCTTGACCACCACATCGTTTCCTCAGCTAGGTTCGTGGCCGGTACTGCCACCAACGCGGGACCGACAGAGGCATGTTCTATGAATTCAACGGCTACAAGCCTGTCGTTCACCCTTCCGCCTACGTGCACCCCCAAGCCGTGGTGACCGGTAACGTGGTGATCGGTGCGGACGTGTACATCGGTCCCGGGGCGGCCCTGCGTGGCGATTGGGGCGAGATCGTGGTGAAGGCCGGGTGCAATGTGCAGGAGAACTGCACGATCCACATGTTCCCTGGGGTGAAGGTGGTGCTGCACCCTGGAGCGCACATCGGTCATGGCGCCATCATCCATGGCGCCACCATCGGGGCCAATTGCCTGGTGGGCATGAACGCGGTGCTGATGGACAACGTGGTGCTCGGCGAGGGCTGCATCGTGGGCGCCTTGTCCTTCCTGCCGGCCGACAGCGTTTGGGAAGCGCGCAAAGTGATCGTGGGCAACCCTGCCCGCGTGGTGAAGGACGTAAGCGACGACATGCTCGCCTGGAAGACGCAGGGCACCAAGCTCTATCAGGGCCTTCCCGCTGAACTGCATGCAACTCTGAAGGAATGCGAGCCGTTACGTGAGATCGACCAAAGCCGTCCGCCGGTGACATCGTTGTACAAGACTTGGAGCCAGACCAAAGACGGCTCCGGGGGGTGAGGCCGATCACCCTTCATCCCGCTGCCCATCCTCCAAGTGAAGCGCGTGGAGCATCCGGTGCACCAGCGGCGCCAGGATAACCGCGACCGTGGTAAGCAAGGCGATGCCACTGTATAACGCATAGAACGAAGCGAAGAGTTTCGCGCCCTCGTTCGGGAGGTCGCCGATGGGTCCCATACCGGCCAGGATCATTGATGCGTTCAGGAAGGCGTCGACAGTAGCTTGGTGAGCGAAGTGCATGTAGCCCCAGGTACCCACAGCGAGGGACGCTGCCACGAAGACCTGCGCTACCAGAAAAAAGCGCAGCTGACGCAGGATGTAGACGCTGCGGGGGACCAAGGGGCGGGAACGATGCTCGAACATGCTCCGAAAGTAACTGCGCATGAACAATGGTCCGTTGATCGGAAGCGCCCCCCCACCCCTTCCCTCGCCCTTCGCTCGATGGACCTTCGCGCCACGGTCCACACCATGCGCGGCGCCTATTCGATCGGTCTCCTTGTGCTCTCCAATGTCTTCATGACCTTGGCTTGGTACGGTCACCTGAAATTCCGAGAGTGGCATTGGGCGAAGCAGCTCGGTCTGTTCAGTGTGGTCCTCATCAGTTGGGGCATCGCCTTCTTCGAGTACTGCCTCCAGGTCCCAGCCAACCGCATGGGCCACCTCGACCACGGCGGTCCCTTCTCGCTGGTGCAACTGAAGGTGATCCAGGAGGTGGTGACGCTCGTGGTGTTCACGGTGTTCAGCGTGATCGCGTTCCGGAGTGAGCCGTTGCGCTGGAACCATGCCCTAGCGGGGTTCTTCCTGGTGGCGGCCGTGTGGCTCGTGTTCCGCAAATGATCCGTTGAGCCATGCATTTCGAACTGTTCGAGGAGTTGATCGTGGTGCTGGCACTGGCCATCGGCATCATCCTGCTCTTCCGCCGGTTCAAGCTGCCCGGGGTGCTGGGCTTCATCATCGCCGGCATGATCGCGGGGCCGCATGGGCTCGGTTGGGTGGCCGCTGTGGAAGAGGTGGAGGTGCTTGCGGAGATGGGCGTCATCTTTCTGCTGTTCGTCATCGGAATGGAGTTCAGCCTGAAGAAGCTCGCCTCCATCGGTGTCACGGTGTTCGTCGGCGGCACGCTCCAGGCCCTGCTCACCACGCTTTTCGTTACCGGCGTAGGCCGACTACTCGGGCTATCCCTTCCCGCTGCCGTGTTCACCGGCTTCCTCATCACGCTCAGCTCCACCGCCATCGTGCTACGGATCCTTCAAGAGAAGGGTCGCATGGATTCCCCCTTCGGGCGTACCAGCGCCGCCATCCTGATCTTCCAGGACATCCTCGTGGTGCCCATGATGTTGCTGACGCCGATGCTCGCAGGAAAGAGCAAGGACATCGGGCACGATCTGTTGCTCCTCGCGGGAAAGATGTTGCTGCTGGTCGCGGCCGTCTACATCGCCGGCCGCTTCGTGGTGCCGCGCTTGTTGCGTACAGTGAGCAAAGGCCGCAACAAGGAGCTCTTCCTGATCACCATCGTGGTGCTCTGTTTCGCGGCTGCTTGGGGCACGTCGGCGCTCGGACTGTCTTTGGCGCTCGGGGCCTTCTTCGCAGGGCTGATCATCAGCGAGACCGACCAGGCCTACCAGGCCACGGGCATTGTACAGCCCTTCCACGAGCTTTTCATGAGCTTCTTCTTCGTGAGCATCGGCATGCTCGTGGACCCGGCCCTGTTCGCGGACAAGCCCTTCACTGTTCTGGGTCTTGCACTGACCGTGGTGGTGGTGAAGATCGTGGCCACCTTCCTCAGCGTCTGGGTGCTACGGAAGCCGGTACAGACCGCGCTGCTCACGGGGCTGGCGCTTTTCCAGGTGGGCGAGTTCTCCTTCGTGCTCGCCATCAGCGGGATCGCGTCCGGCCTGCTCACCCGTGAACACCATCAGCTTTTCCTGGCCGTTTCGATCCTGACCATGGGCGCGACACCCTTCGCCCTACAGTATGCCGATGACATAGTGCGTCGTGTCTTCACCGTGTTCCTTCCTCGAAGTGTAGCCGAACGGCTGGACCGGATGATGCGGGTGCGGCGGGAAGAAGAGAAGAGCGATCGCCGCATTCTGAAGGACCACGTGGTGATCATCGGCTTCGGACTGAACGGCCAGAACGTGGCGCGCGCGGCGCAGAGCTCCAAGATCCGTTGCGCGGTGATCGAAGAGGACCCTGACCTGGCCGCATTGGCCACGTCGCGCGGTCTTCATGTGGTGCAGGGCGACGCCACCAATGACCATGTGCTCGAGAAGGCGCATGTCGAACAGGCCCGTGTAGTGGTGGTGGCCATCGCTGATGCGGAGGCTACGCGACGGATCGTTTCGCGCGTGCGATCACACACCACAGCACACCTCATCGTACGCACCCGCTACGTTCGCGAGATCGACGCCAACCTCGGACTGGGGGCCAACGAGGTGATCCCGGAAGAGTTCGAGACCAGCATCGAGATCTTTCACCGCGTACTCCGGAAGTACCTGGTCACGGAACCCCAGATCCAGGAGATCACCGCCCACTTCAGGAACGCCCACTACGGACCCATGCGAGGTGCCATGGCCAAAAGCAACACCACCGGGATCGCTCCTGACCTGCTTGGTATGGAGATCGCCACTATACCGGTGACCTTGGGTCGTACACGCATCGTGGGACACACCCTTGCACAAGCCGATCTGCGCGGCCGCTTCGGGGTCACGGTGCTGGCCATCCGTCGGCAAGGGCGCACCCTCACGCACATTGAAGGGACGGAGAAGATCCGGCCCGATGACCTGCTGTACGTTCTGGGCACGCCCGATAGCGTGGTGCGCTTGAACGCGGCGCTCAGTTAAGGTCACGAACCCTGGCCCGCCGCCTTCCGTATGAAGAGGTCATGCCATCCGCCATTCGTCACATCCTCGTCGTCGACGACGAGGATGATTCGCATTTCATCACACGCCTGATCCTGAAGAAGGCCGGCTTCGACGGTGCGATCAGCTCCTGCACGGGTGCCGATCAAGCGCTGGAGCTGCTACGTTCCTTCCCAGAACCGCCGGACCTCATGTTCGTGGACATCAACATGCCTGTGGCGAACGGTTTTGCGTTGCTCACGCAATGCGAATTGGAAGGCCTGCTTCCCAATGGACGCACGTCGGTGATCATGTGCTCCAGCAGCAATCGTCCCATGGACATGGACCTTGCGCAGACCTTCCGCTCAGTGAGCAGCTACATCGAGAAGGCGCTCACGGTGGAATCCTACGAACGTGTCGTTAGCGACCACCTTCGTCGCGCTTGAACCTACCTTTGGACATCTCTCCCATGAATAACGTACTGATCATCGAAGATGAGACCATCATCTCCTTCGGTTACCGTCTGCAGATCGAGCGGATGGGCTTCACGGTAACGGGCGTTGCCCGCAGCAGTGAAGAAGCGGAGGCCCTGATGGCCGAAGCACGACCCGACCTCATCATCATGGACGTGTACCTGAAGGGCTCCAAGACCGGCCTCGAGCTGGCCCGCGAGATCCACGCCAAGGACCCGATCCCGATCGTCTTCCTGACCGCCAGCACCAAGCCCGAGATCATCGAGGGTATCCGCCAGTTGAAGGGTTGCCATTACCTGGCCAAGCCCATCAATTCGGACAGTCTTGCGGATGTGCTGCAACGCATGTTGCGTTCCGAATGAGCGCCGACCGCTCCGGACCCGACAAGGACCTGAAGGTCCATTCCGCGCAGGCTGAGCGCCTGCACCGTTTCTCGCACGACCTGAAGAACCGGCTGAACGGCATCGGCGGCTCGCTGCGCTTGTTGGACGAACTGCCTGCAGGTGCGGAACGGGATGAGGTGCGTGCCTACGCTGAGCGTTCCTACTACAAGGCACTTCACGATCTGGAGAACGTCCTCGATGACCTCGGCGTTGAACGCGGCCCAGGCACCATCCGCTCGGCTCCCGTCGATCTGGTCCCACTGGTGCGCCGCATTATCGATGAACTGGGCCACCGCATCGAACGGAAGAAGGTGCACCTGATCCTAGAAAGCGCTCCAGAACTGATCGTACAGGGTGATGAAACGCTGCTCCACCAGGTGCTTAGCACGTTGCTTTCCAACGCGATCAAGTTCAGCCATCCGAACGGGTCGGTGGTCATTGATGGCAACATGGATGGTGGGCACGCTACGCTGACCGTTCGGGATGAAGGCGTCGGCCTTTCCGCAGAGGACCTTCCCCAGACCTTTAAAGCCTACGCCTGGCTTAGCTCGCAGAGCACGCAAGGTGAAGAGCAAGGTCGAGGCTCACTGGCCCGTGCCATGCGTGTGGTGCTGGCCCATGGTGGTTCACTCTCTGTGGAAAGCGATGGTCCTGGCAAGGGCTGTACGTTCAAGCTGGATCTTGCAAAGAGCTAGAACAGCAAGGCCTCCTTCATGAACGGGCAAGATGCCTGTTCTACTCTTCCTCGGCGCGCTTGATCTGCTTCGCCACGCGCTGCTGACGGCTGTTCACGGCCACGGTGAAGGACATGTTATCGCCCAGCTTCAGTTCCACGAACGGCACCTCGATCAGGTCGTCGTGCAGGAAGAAGAGGTTGTTGTCCGGGAAGCGGATGAAACCGTACCCGTTGTGGAGGCTCATGATCTCTCCGGTGAAGCGCTCATCGCTCGGGTAATCGCTCATGCTCACCAGCGGCTTATCCGCAGCGGCCGGATCCACTTCACGGGGCGTGCTCTCCTTCAGCACGAAGAGCTCACGGATCACCTCATCGTTGTCCTTCAACCCCTCGTCCACCAGGTTGGCCATCTCCAAGGGATAGGTCACTTCGTTCCACAGATCCGTGCTCGTCCGCGTGGTCTGCAGCTCGCCGCTCTGCTCGTCGGTGAACTCGAAATCCCAGCCCAGCAGCATGGTCTTGCAACCGAGCGCATGGAGCTTGCGCACGAGCGGCACATGGTCACCATCACTGGCGATCAAAGCCACCACATCGTAGCGCTTCAGCATGCACAGCTCGTAGGTCTCAAGGGCCATCAGCACGTCAATGCCCTTCTCTTTCTTACGACCCTGCATGTCCTTCACGGGCAGGTAGTGGGTCTGTACACCGTTGTACATGAGCACATCGTCGAACACACGGTCGTAGTACAACTGGTTCGGCTTCTCGTTGGCATCGCGCGCACTGAACCGACCACGGAAGAAGTGTGCATCGATGATGTGGCAGAGGTTGGGGGTCACCCCTTCCTTCTCCGCCACCATGTGCTTCACAAAGTCGTGCAGGCCGCCGATGTGCAGGCGGCGGTGATGAGCATGCACATAGTTGTAGTAGTTGCTGACGTGGCTGAAATAGCTTCCGTCGTAGAACACGCCGACCTTGAGCGCGCGGTTCCCCAGCATGGAGGTGGACATAGGATAGGAATTCTAAGGGGCGCTAATCTAGCACGAGGCACGGCCTGTGGCATGACCCTTGCCTGGTGGGCCTGCCCAGCTGTGAACGGCGGGGTCTAACTTGCGCCCATGCCGATCCGGGGCATCCTACTTCTGCTGCTGGCCCTCATGGGCTCGTTCGTCCTTGCTCAAGGGACCGAGGTTCCCGGTGCGCTCCAGTTCACCCGCACGGTGAACCTGCCGCTCTCCCGGGCCCAAGTGGCCGCTTTGGTGAACGCAGCTTGGGAGAACAGCTTCGCCCTCGACCCCGGAGCCAAGCTCGGCTCCGTGGAGACGCAGGGACCAGCCTTTGAAGGATCGGCCCGCATCGCGTTCCGCTCCGAGATGGTGACCGGCCGCGAACAATCCGCCGGGAACATCCACTACCGGGTGAGCATCCTTGCGGAGAACGGCACTTGCCAGGTTCGCGTGTCGAACATCCGCCACACAGGATCCACCAGTGCCAAACAGGGCCCCATCGACATCGGGATCCTTCGCGAACAAGCACCTGCCGACTTCCGCCTTGCCGGCCTCTCACGCAGCAACGCGATCGCCTTGCACAACGAGGCCCGCGACCTGGCCACCGCCCGCCTGCAACAACTACTGGGGCGCTTTGAGAGCACACTGAGGGACCGCGCGGCGCCGTAGCGAAACCCTGCCACCGGGCACACGTTGAAAGGCCAGAACCTTTCTTCCGTGAGCTCTTCCAACTGGCGCATCTGGCCCCTTATCGCAGCCGTCCTGGCCGTGCTGTTCATCAGTTGGGACCTTTCCTTGCTGTCACGTGCCCGCGGTTTGCAGGACCGCATTGGTCGCCAAGTGGACCTCCTCCATGAACTGAGCGACCTCAACGCCGCCATCAACCAATTGAGCCTGGTGCACCGCGTGGACATCAACACCGGACAGACCAACTGGACCACGGAGCTGGAGAAGGTGAACGAACGCGTTCGCCGCACACATGCCCAATACAGCAACGAGCCAGGTGTGGAACCACTGCCCGGCCTGCTCACCCCCATTCTCCACGCTTGCGATTCGCTGCATGGTGAAGTGCTGGCCCGCAAGTCCACGCCCAGCGATGCCCGCATGCCCGAAGCAGTTTTCCAGATGATGGTGCAACGTGGCCAGAAGCATGTTGATCAGGGACAACGGAAGGTGCATGAACAGGGTCTCAGCAATCACACCAACGCCCTAAGCGCCCGTTGGGATGAAGCGCAGGCCCTGATGTTCCTGGCCTGTGCCTTCGCCGTGGTCTTCGCCCTGTTGGTGGGTATGACGCGTCGCCTGCTGGTGGAAAGCCGCTTGCGCACGGAACAGATGCAGATCGCGAAGAAGAACCTTGAGCACACCCACAAGGAGCTGCGCGAGACCATGCTCAGCAAGGAGGAGAAGGAAGTGATGATCAAGGAGATCCATCACCGTGTGAAGAACAACCTCCAGATCGTCAAAAGCCTCATCCGTTTCCAGACCGACCAGGTCGAGGATGTGCGAGTGAAGGAACTCTTCAACGAATGCATCAACAGGGTGGGTGCCATGGCCCTGGTACATGAGCAGACCTACCTGAGCAAGGACCTCGCGAACATCGACGTGAAGACCTATCTCGAAAGCCTGGTACGCGACCTCATCCATGCTTACGCTGTCGGCATCCGGTTGAAACAGGACATCGACATCCAGGTGCGGACCCTGAGCGTGGACACCTTGGTGCCCATGGGACTGCTCATCAACGAGATCATCAGCAACAGCTTCAAGTACGCGTTCAAAGGGCGGAGCGAAGGCCTGCTCACCGTGCACCTGAGCGGCAGTGAGGATGGTGGCCTGCACCTGCGCATCGGCGACGATGGACCCGGCATGCCCAGCCGCGATAAGTGGGACCGGCCCAATAGCCTCGGCATGGAACTGATCCAGACCCTGGCCGGTCAGCTGGATGCCCGCATCGACCTGATGCCCGTGAGCGGCACGCATTACGAGCTGATCAGCGACAAGTTGATCAAGCAGAAGGTGGCCTAAGAGCGCAACGAAGCATGGACCAACGGTCCGTCCCGCAAGCCTTCCCCTGAGCGAACTTCCCGGCGGCTACTTTCGCGTCCTCAATCCGAGGCCATGAAACAACCCCTTGTTGCCGCTGTCGTTCTGCTCGCCGCATGCGGCACGCCGACCGAACCCACTGAGACGAAGACCGTGGAGAAGATCACGTATCCCGAGACCCGCAAGGACAGCACCGCGGGCGACACCTTGCACGGCACCTTCCTGGCCGACCCCTACCGCTGGCTGGAGAACGACACGAGCGAAGAGACGGCTGCCTGGGTGAAGGCCCAGAACGCGGTGACACAGGACTACCTGAGCAAGATCCCCTACCGCAAGGACCTGGCCAAGCGCTACGAAGAACTGTACAACTTCCCCAAGGTGGGCGCACCCTTCAAGGTGGGTGATCTCTACTTCGTGGACAAGAACACCGGACTACAGAACCAGTTCGTGCACTATGTGCGCAAGGGCCTGGATGGTGAGGACAGGGTCTTCCTGGACCCCAACGCCATCGACCCTGCAGGCACCACCACCTTCAGCCTGATGGGCGCCAGCAACGATGATCGTTACATGGCCGTGGGTGTGCAGAAGGCTGGCAGCGATTGGCAGGACATCACCGTGTGGGACCTCAGCACGATGAAGGAACTTCCCGATGTGTTGAAGTGGGCCAAGTTCAGCGGTGTGGCCTGGTACAAGGACGGCTTCTTCTACAGCCGCTATCCCGAGCCGAAGAAGGGCACGGAGCTCAGCGCTGCCAGCAAGTTCCAGAAGGTGTACTACCACAAGATCGGCGACGCACAGGCGAAGGACATGCTGGTGTGGGAGGACACGAAGAACGGCGACCTCTACGTGGGCGCTGGTGTCACCGAGGGTGAGGAGTTCGCCACGCTGTACGTGAGCACCGGTACCGATGGTTTTGAGATGTATTACCACGATCTGCGCAAGGGCGGCATCCCCACCCCTTCCACCAAGTGGACGGCGCTTCAGCAAGGCTTCGAGCACAAGACCAGCATCATCGACTTCGTGCCGGCCAGCGGCAAGTTCCTGGTGATGACCGAAGTGGATGCGCCGAACTACCGACTGGTGGAGGTGGATCCCGCCAACCCCGCCAAGGAGAATTGGAAAGACATCATTCCGCAGAAGAAGGAGCTGCTCGAAAGCGTGAGCACCGGCGGCGGCAACCTCTTCGCCAGCTACCTGAAGGACGCCACCACGCGCATCTACCGTTACAAGCAGGATGGCACCGGTGAACAGGCGATCCAACTCCCTGACCTCGGCAGCGCCGGTGGCTTCGGTGGTAAGCGTGACGCTACGTTCGGCTTCTACAGCTTCAGCAGCTTCACCGACCCGGGCACGATCTTCAAGTACGACTACGCCACCGGAAAGAGCGATGTGTTCAGCCGCCCCGAGCTGAAGTTCGACCCTTCACAATTCGTCACTGAACAGGTGTTCTATCCCAGCAAGGATGGCACCAAGGTGCCCATGTTCATCGTGCATCGCAAGGATGTCGAGAAGAACGGCACGAACCCCACCCTGCTTTATTCTTACGGCGGGTTCAACGTAAGCCTCAGCCCCAGCTTCAGCACCAGCCGCATGCTGCTCTTGGAGCAAGGCGGCGTGTTCGCACTGGCCAACCTGC
The DNA here is from genome assembly GCA_016721825.1 of Flavobacteriales bacterium. Taxonomy (GTDB): domain Bacteria; phylum Bacteroidota; class Bacteroidia; order Flavobacteriales_F; family PHOS-HE28; genus PHOS-HE28. Next base: position 40,090 of record JADKHI010000002.1, on the reverse strand, counting down.
GTGGCGGTGGTGAATACGGCGAGGAATGGCACAAGGCCGGCATGAAGGAGAAGAAGCAGAACGTGTTCGACGACTTCATCGCCGCAGCGGAATACCTGATCGCACAGAAGTGGACGGACACCCCGCACCTAGGCGTGAACGGCGGCAGCAACGGCGGCCTCTTGATCGGTGCGGTGATGACCCAACGTCCGGATCTGTTCGGTGTCTGCTTCCCCGAAGTAGGCGTGCTCGACATGCTGCGCTACCAGAAGTTCACCGCTGGCTTCGGCTGGGTGCCTGAGTACGGCAGCGCCGACAACAGCAAGGCCGAGTTCGACTACCTCAAGGCCTACTCCCCATTGCACAACGCGAAGCCCGCGAAGTACCCCGCAACCATGGTGATGACCGCCGACCACGACGACCGTGTGGTGCCTGCGCACAGCTTCAAGTTCATCAGCGCCTTGCAACCCGCTCAACAAGGTGATGCGCCCGTGCTGATCCGCGTGCAGACCCAAGCAGGCCACGGTGCCGGCATGCCGACCAGCATGATCATCGAACAACAGGCCGACAAGTGGGCCTTCTTCTTCCACAGCGTGGGTGTGACGCCGACGTTCAAGACAGAAGCCAAGCATTGACCTGATCCGTTCCTTTGGGAAGCCCCGATCTCTGCTGGAGGTCGGGGCTTTTTTCATCCACTAGCTTCGGCACATGGAATCGTGTACACTCCGTCCTTTTCGACTGGACGACCTGGAGGCATTGGTGAAGCATGCCAACGACCCGAGCATCGCGGCCAAGCTCACCGATGCATTCCCGAACCCTTACACCGAGGAAGCAGGGCGCGTCTTCTTGGAACGCGTGACCGCCGCCGATCCGCTCACGCACAAGACCATCGCCATCAACGATGAAGCTTGCGGAGCCATCGGCCTACATGCACAGCATGATGTGTGGCGACGCAACATGGAGCTCGGCTACTGGTTGGCGAAAGAGCACCGCGGCAAGGGCTACATGACCGAAGCCATCCGCCACATGACGCAGTTCGCGTTCGCACAGTACCCGCACATCGATCGCGTGTTCGCTCGTCCATTCGGAAGCAACATCGCCAGTCAGCGGGCCCTGGAGAAGGCAGGTTTCACGCTCGAGGCACGCCTGATCGGCACCATGGTGAAGAACGGCGTGATCGAGGACGAGCTGATCTACGCGATGCGGCGCTGATCCCATCAAGAGCGAATAACTTGTCATCATGCGTACGCTCCTTGTTCTCTCGGTCGCCCTCTTGCCTCTTTGCGCGACCGCAACGATCTGGCAAGTAGGTCAAGGCCTCACCTACACCGCACCCAGCCAAGTGAGCACACTCGTCGGCGACGGTGACACGGTGGACATCGAAGCAGGCATCTACCCTTCCGATGTGGCGCGTTGGACGGCCAATGACCTCGTATTGCGTGGTGTGGGCGGGCTGGCCGATCTGGAAAGCAACGGCATGGCGTGGGGTGGCAAGGCCATCTGGGTGATCCAAGGCGATCGCACCACAGTGGAACGGATCGCCTTTCGGGAGTGCAGCGTGCCTGACAACAACGGCGCGGGCATCCGCCAGGAAGGCCACAATTTGACCGTGCGCCACTGCCAGTTCCACAACAACGAGAACGGCATCCTGGCTGGAACAGTGAACCCCAGCACCATCACTGTGGAACATTGCGAATTCGGTACCAACGGCTTCGGCGATGGTTTCTCGCACAACCTCTACATCAACAACGTCGACTCCTTGATCTTCCGGTTCAACTACAGCCATCATGCCGTGGTCGGACACGAACTGAAGAGCCGTGCGCATGTGAACATCATTGCGTACAACCGCTTCAGCAATGAGGCCAACGGCACTGCGAGCCGCGAGATCGACCTGCCCAATGGTGGCGCCGCCTACCTGTTCGGCAATGTGATCCAGCAAGGACCACAAGGGCAGAACTCCAACATGGTCGGCTACGGTCTTGAAGGACTCACGAACCCAGACCCGCACGAGCTCTATGCGATCAACAACACCTTGGTCAATGAAAAGACGGTGGGCAGCTTCTTCCAATGCCCCCCAGCAGGACTGTTCTTCAAAGCATTCAACAACATCCTCGCGGGCGGTGGCAGCTTCATGAACACCTGGCCGACCGTCGTGGACACGCTCGCCAACCTGCGGATCACGGACATCGTCCTGCTTCAGTTCGCAGATCCCGCGGCGTACGACTTCCACATCACCACAGCCTCGCCTGCGGACGGCCTGGGATACCCGGCAGGTGTGGCCTTCAATGGCTATCCGTTGGTGGCCGAATACGAGTACGTGCATCCGGCCGATGGCATCCTTCGGTGTCAGCAAGCATTGCTCGATGTCGGTGCCTTCGAGACCTGCACCACGACCGGACTTCCTGATGGAAAGGAGAGCGGTGCCCTATTCCTGTTCCCTAACCCCGCTACGGACCAGATCTCGCTGGTGATCCCGGAGGCCACGACGCGCAATGTGCTCCAGGTCCTGGATGCTCAAGGTCGAACGCTATCACCACCGCTTCAGCGCATGGGAGATCGCTATCTGGTGGATGTGAGCGCACTGGCTCCGGGCCTGTATCATATACGGTTCGGCGATGCGCGTACGGCGCACTTCGTAAAACTGTAGCACGTTCCGGTCACCTCATGAGGCGGTGTGACCCGAAGGAAGCGTACGCTATCCTTGTGGTCATGCGCAACTCGTTCTTCGTACTTCTGTCCCTGACCTTGGCGCCCTGCCTCATTGCCCAGGACAGAACAGCTGACATTCTCCGCCACGTGGATCCGATGATCGGCACGCAGCGCATGGGCCACGTGTACCCGGGTGCCAGCGCTCCTTTCGGCATGGTGCAGCTGAGCCCCGATACCGACACGCTGCCGTATGCCATGAACGGCAAGTACAACGCCGAGGTGTACCGCACTTGCTCAGGCTACCAGTATGACGACAGCACCATCGTCGGCTTCAGCCACACGCACTTCAGCGGTACGGGCCATTCGGACCTCGGCGACATTCTGCTGATGCCCACGAGCGGTAAGCTGCAGATGAACCCCGGGACGGCCAGTGATGCTTCGAGCGGCTTCCGCTCGGTGTTCCACCATACCACCGAGAAGGCCACGCCTGGTCGCTATGAAGTGCTGCTCGAAGATCACGACATCAAGGCGGAATTGACCGCGACCACGCGCGTAGGCATGCACCGATACGAGTTCCCTCGGCGCGACAGCGTCCACGTGATCCTCGATCTGGTCCACGGCATCTACAACCACGCCGACAAGAACGTCTGGACCTTCGTGCGGGTGGAGAACGATACCCTGGTGACGGGCTACCGACAGACCAACGGCTGGGGGCGCACACGTACCGTCTACTTCGCCATGGTCTTCAGCGAACCGATCACGCACTACGGTCAACAGCCCGATGCGCGGCCCACAGAGTACCGCGGCTTCTGGCGGAAGTTCGATCAGACGAAGGACTTCCCGGAGATGGCAGGCAAGCAACTGCGCGCCTGGTTCGACTTCGACTTGAAGCCTGATGCCAAGCTGATGGTGAAGGTGGCACTGAGCAGTGTGAGCACTGAGGGTGCCCTGAAGAACATGCAGGCCGAAGTTGCGCATTGGGACTTCGACCGTGTGGTGCGGGAAACACAAGATGCCTGGCAACAGGAACTATCGCGCATCCAGATCACCAGCTCGCGGCCCGAGGTCCTCACGAACTTCTACACCGCGATGTACCACGCCTGTCTCTCGCCCACCGTGTACATGGATGTGGACCGCCAGTACCGTGGATTGGACCAGAACATCCACACGGCCCAAGACTTCACCAACTACACCACATTCTCGCTGTGGGACACCTACCGAGCGCTGCACCCACTGTTCAACATCATTCAGCGCGAACGGTCGAGCGACTGCGTCAACAGCATGCTGTCGCACTACGACCAGAGCGCGCACCATATGCTGCCCATCTGGAGCCACCACGCCAACGAGAACTGGTGCATGATCGGTTACCATGCGGTGAGCGTGATCGCCGATGCGGAGGTGAAGGGCATCACAGGCTTCAATAAGCAACATGCGCTGGACGCTTGTGTGGCAACGGCTCGGCATCGCAGCTTCGAAGGACTCGGCGACTACACCGACCTAGGATTCGTTCCAGAAGACCGCAGCGGGGCGAGCGTTTCGAAGACCTTGGAGTACGCTTACGATGACCGCTGCATCACGCGCATGGCAAGAAGCATAGGCCAGACCGAAGTTGTGGAAGAATTCACAGCGCGAAGCTTGAACTACACGAACGTCTTCGATCCGGTAAGCGGCTTCATGAGGCCACTCCTGAGCGATGAGACCTTCCTGAAGGAGTTCGATCCGCTGGACACGCACCAGAAGGGCTTCATCGAGGGCAACGCATGGAATTACAGCCTCTATGTTCCACACGAACCGGAGGAATTGGCTGACTTGATGGGAGGCCCGAAGCGCTTCGGCGAGCACCTGGATTCGCTCTTCACCATGCGGCTGGACGACAAGTACTTCGCGAAGACCGAGGACATCACACGCGACGGTATCATGGGCAACTATGTGCACGGCAACGAACCCAGTCACCACGTGGCCTACCTCTACAACTACAGCGACCGGCCGTGGATGGCGGGCAAGCGCGTGCGCGATGTGCTGGACATCATGTACAAGCCGAAACCGGATGGCCTGAGCGGCAACGACGACTGCGGGCAGATGAGCGCGTGGTACATCTTCAGTGCGCTCGGCTTCTATCCGATGTGCCCCGGAAGTGATGACTACGAACTGGGATCACCGGTGGTGGAACGCGCTTCCATTCCACTGGAGAACGGCAAGACCTTCACCGTGATCGCGAAGAAGCAGGGACCGAAGAACGTGTATGTGCAGCGCGTGAAGCTCAACGGGCAAGTGCTGGACCGCCGCACCATCACCCACGCGGAGATCATGGCCGGCGGCACCTTGGAGTTCGAGCTCGGACCATCACCAGCCCGCTAACCTGAGCTTCGCTCAGCGCACCGTCACCAGCGCCTTCCGCAGATTATCGAATATGGCCGGGATCGCCTCCATCCGTAGCGTGCCCACCGAGATCCGGAACCAGGGATCGTTGCGTTCCGCCCCGAAGGCATAGAAGGGCACGAGCCCCAGCTTCGCCTCACGGATCAGGAAGCTCGTCACGTCCTCGGCATCGCCCAAGGTGCTTCCGTCAGGCAAGGTCCGCCCCTGCAGGTCGATCTTCACCGTGAGGTACATGGCGCCCTGCGCAGCGATCGCATCCACGGGGAAGCCTTCCTTCCGCAGCGCCACGAAACCGGCGTACAACGCTTCCACCCGCTCTGTGATCAGGACCTTGTGGTGTTCGATGATGTCGCTCACGACGGCCTCCTGCTTCAGCAAACGCGCCGTGGCGATCTGCTCCGGCTTCGGCGCCCAAGCACCCACATGACCCAGCAGCGAATGCATCTTCTGCATGATCCGCTCCGGTCCGAAGGCCCAGCCCACACGCACACCCGTGGCCGCGAACGCCTTGGACACACCGTCGATGTAGATGGTATAAGGTCTCATCTCGGGCCGCAACGAAACGGGATCCACATGCACCGTATCGCCAAGTGTCAAGGCGGAATAGATCTGATCATAGAGCAGGTACAAGGGCTTCTCCCCTGCGCGGCGCGCGTTCTCCGCGAGGATCAGGTCGCAGATCTCCGCAAGGGTATCTGCGGTGAACGAGGTTCCCGTCGGGTTCAACGGCGAGCAGACGGCCACCAAGGCCGCATCGCTCAGGTGAGCGCGTAGGTCGTCCGCCGTGGGCAGGAAACGGTTGGCGGCCGTGGTCTGCACCGCCACCGGCTGCCCCGAGGACAGAAAGGTGTAGTGGTTGTTGTTCCAGCTGGGCAGGGGGAACACGACCTTCTCCCCCACATCCACGATGGCGCGGAAGGCCGCGTAGATCAAGGGACGCGCACCGCCTGCGATCAGCACTTCCTCCTTCGTGTAGTTCAAGCCTTGCGTGCGGCTGATGAAGCGGCTCACCTCCGTGCGCAGCACCTCCATGCCGTTCGCTTGCGGATAGTTGCTGTGCCCTTCGCGGTAAGCGGTGATGATCTCGTTCACGTAGGCCTCGGGCAGCGGGAACACCTTCGGATCGAAGTCGCCGATGGTGAGGTTAGCGATCGGCTCACCCGCCGCGATGCGCTGGTTGATCTGGCCCGCAATGCGGATGATCTCGGAGCCGATCAGGTTCTCCGCAAGGTGTGAAAGCTGGGTGGACGGTGGGGCGGTGAGCGTGGACATGCTGCGAAGAGCTGGTGTAGCAAAGGTGTGGAATTCGCGGCCGCGTTCGTTCGCCAGGAACCTTGGCCTTCTCCTTCGGGTAGCACTTGGGGGCGCGCTATTGCACAATGGGGTGGCAGGACCCGAGCAAGCGGGGTGGCATCGCCCCCTTGTGCTGTGCCGATGGATGAGAACCACACTGCGCGCGGAACATCCCTGTTCCCACGTCAACAGTGCCCAATTCAACGTTGCCGGACCGGTTTGCGATGGTTTGCACCGGAACGAGGATCCCCGGACCCTGATCTGCTCTCCCTTTTTCGCACAAACACATGCGCACACCATGATCAAGATCGCCATCGTTCTCGGAAGTACACGCCCTGGTCGCAACGGTGAAGCTGTGGCCAAGTGGGTCATGGGCTTGGCGAACCAGCGTACCGACGCGGACTTTGAATTGGTGGATGTTCAAGCCTTCGACCTGCCCGTGCTGGATGAACCCAACTCCCCGTCGCAAGGTCTCTATACGAAGGACCATACGAAAGCCTGGTCGGCGAAGGTGTCCGAGTTCGATGCGTACGTGTTCGTAACGCCCGAGTACAACCACAGCACGAGCGGTGCCTTGAAGAACGCCATTGACTTCTTGAACAAGGAGTGGGCGAACAAGGCCGCAGGTTTCGTGGGGTACGGATCCGTGGGTGGTACGCGCGCCGTGGAACATCTGCGCCTGATCATGGCCGAACTGCAAGTGGCAACCGTGCGCGCGCAAGTGGGCCTCTCGTTGTTCACCGACTTCACCGACATGCGCACGTTCACGCCGGCCACCCTGCACGAGCAGGAGGTGCACACCATGCTGGACCAGCTGATCGCATGGGGGAATGCCATGCGTACCGTACGCGACAAGGCGGTGCCCCACGAACAGGCCGCACCCGTGGCCGAGGGCGTATCTTAAGGGTCCGAGCAGAACGGACCGCGAACATGCATCCAACACCGACCCACGACATGCTGAAGAACAAGATCGCGCTGGTCACCGGCGCAGGCTCAGGTATCGGCGAGGCCGTTGCCAAGCTCTTTGCACAGAACGGCGCCAGTGTGGTGCTGGCCGATATGGATATGGACGGTGCGGCCCGCGTGCTTGCCGAGATCGAGAAGGCTGGCGGAAAAGGCCTCGCCGTGAAGACCGATGTCTCCAAGCCCGCCGATTGTGAACAGGCCGTGGCACAAGCCGTCAACTGGCTGGGGCGTTTGGACATCGCCGTGAACAACGCCGGCATCGGTGGCCCCTCTGCGCTTGCCGGCGACTACCCGATCGATGGCTGGGACAAGGTGATCGCCATCAACCTGAGCGGTGTGTTCTACGGCATGCGCTATCAGCTGCCCGCCATGTTGAAGAACGGTGGCGGGTCCATCGTGAACATGGCCTCCATCCTTGGCAAGGTTGGCTTCCCCATGTCCAGCGCTTATGCCTCGGCCAAGCATGGTGTCATCGGCCTGACCGAAACAACGGCTTGTGAGTATGCCACCCAGGGCATCCGCATCAATGCGGTGGGGCCGGGCTTCATCAAGACCCCGTTGCTGGACAAGAACCTGAACGAGGAACAGCTGAAGGGGATCGCCGCCATGCACCCCATGCAGCGCCTTGGCACTGCTGAAGAAGTGGCGGAGCTGGTGCTCTGGCTTGCATCGGACAAGGCTTCGTTCGTGACCGGTGCCTACTACAACGTGGACGGAGGATACCTGGCACATTGAATCACAGGCCGCACTGGCCGCCTCACTGTCCAGCCGACCATGAAGATGAACGAGACCCTCTTCCACATCGGGCAATACAAGGTGCTGTTGGGCGGCGCGCTCGGTGCGGTCAGCTTGGTGGTGCTGGCCTTCGTGTTCATGGGGGTGTTGCGCTCGGGCATGGATCGGCGCGCGCGCCGGGATCCCCAACAACGCTCGCGCCTCTATTCCGCCCGCTTGCTCGTCAAGTACATCCTTTGGGTGGTGGTGCTCGTGGGCTGCATGGCCATGTTGCAGATCGATGTCACCTTCCTGTTGGCAGGTTCCGCAGCGGTGCTTGTCGCGCTGAGCCTTGGCATCCAGCAGACCTTCAACGACGTGTTCTCCGGCATCATCCTCTTGGTGGAGGGAACCATTCGCGTGGGTGATGTGCTGGAGCTGGGACCCTTGGTGGGGCGTGTGAAGGACATCCACCTGCGCACTTCGACGATCTACTCGCATGAAGGCATGAACGTGATCGTGCCGAACCGGCGTTTCATCAACGAGAACGTGGTGAACTGGTCCCACAACGCATTGGAAACACGGTTCAGCCTGTCCTTGGGCGTGGCCTACGGTTCGAACGAAGAACAGGTGAGCAACTTGCTCTTGGCCAGCGCCAACGTGCACCCGCATGTGATCACCGACGATGACGCTCATCCCGTTTCCGTCCGGCTGATCAACTTCGGCGCCAGCACGCTCGACTTCGAGATCCTCTTCTGGAGCCGCAACGCCTTCCACATCGAGCAGACCAAGAGCGAGATCCGCTTCACCATTCTGAAGCATCTGCGCAATGCCGGGATCATGACGCTGGCTCCGCGACCGACCGCTGCGATCACCCCATTGACGGAGCAGGTGTTGTGAGCATCGGTGAACGGTGAGGATCGATCTCCACCAGGCCGGAGGAAGGTCCGGTCCGGCGATCGGTGCTCAAGACCCCAACGATGTGCGCTACGCTCAACGACCTTTCTCCTCGTTCAACTTCCCATCGGCCGGCACAACGAGCAAGGTGGCCTTCAACAGGTCATCGATCAATTTCAGCACTTCGTCCGCGGCGTACATCCGATCCTCCAGTTTCAAGTAGGGCACCTCGCCCTCTCGCACCACGCTCAGGTGGTCGTTCGGCAAGGCATACGTGGGCGGACCATCCAGGAGACGCTTCAGCGCCAGCAACCGCGCTTCGTCGTCCAGGTTCGCGATGCGCTCCAGCAGTTCCAACTTCAGGGTCTTCAGGTCCATATACCAAAGCTACATCCCGTGGTTCAAGGAGACTTGACACATCTCACACCGGGGAACGTGCGGTCAGGTCCGAGCTCACATCAAGCATCCATCGCCCCCCGCATCCGTCTTAACGGAACACACATCCCATACCGATGCACAGCCTCGCCACCTTGCTCGTCGCTTCCTTGCTCGCCCTGGGGCAGTTGCCCTGTGCCGCACAAGGCTTGCAGCTACGCACGGAATGGTGGCGTCCCAACGGCGTAGTGCTGGCCGTAGCCATCGACAGCGTCAACAACGTGGCTTACCTCGGCGGCGATTTCTCCCAGCTGAACGACCCCGACCCACCGTTCAGTTCCGTGGCCCGTCAGCGCCTTGCGGCGATCGACATGAACACAGGCGATGTGCTGCCCTGGAACCCCGGGGCGGATGGGCAGGTGATCGCCCTGGCCGTGAGCGGCAACAACGTGTTCGTGGGTGGCCAACAGGTGCAATGCGGTGGTCAAACACGACCGTACCTCTCCGTGGTGGACCGCACTTCCGGCCTAGCCGCAAGCTGGGCACCGCAGATCAGCAATGGGTATGTGAAGGCCTTCGCGGTCAACGCTGGCAGGCTCTTCTTCACCGGCCAATTCAACTCCGTGGATGGCGTTGGCCGCACGGGTGCCGCCTGCTTCGACCTCGCCACCAGCACCCTCACCAACTGGGCCCCACAACCGGACGACCTGATCCGCACCATGGTGGTGCACAACAGCAGTGTGTACCTCGGCGGCGCCTTCAACACCATGGGTGGCGTGGCCCGTGAAAGAGCCGCCCAAGTGGACGACCAGTTCGGCAACCTGCTGGGCTGGGCACCCACCGTCATCGGTGGCACAGGCGTGTACACCATGGCCCGCCTTGGCTCCACGCTCTACCTGGGAGGCGACTTCAGCGAAGTCAACGGTCAACCGCGGAACCAGGCTGCGGCCTTGGGCACCAACGGTGTGCTCACCAGCTGGAACCCCGCCATCAGCCAGATGGTGCACAGCATGGTACCGTTCAACGGCAACATCGCCATGGGCGGCGACTTCAACAACTTCTCTAACATGGCCATCGCGGACCCCATCACGGCCAACGCCCTGACCTGGTCCGGCATCAATGGGCAGGTCTTCGCCATGGCCGGTACCACCACTCACCTGATCGCCGGTGGATCGTTCAATGCGGTGAACAACTACCTCGTGACCAAACTGGCCGCGTTCACGCCCGCCGCACCTTCCGTCGCGCTCACCGTGCGCATGTTCCTGGACGGACCGTACGTGAGCACGACACAGCTCATGAACGACAACCTGCGCGCCAGCGGCCTGCTGCCCTACACCGAACCCTACACCGCGCTCGGCTATGCCTACACCACCGGCGGCGCCACGGGTACGGCCGCCCCCACCGTGCTCAGCGTTACAGGCAACAACGCCATTGTGGATTGGGTGGTGGTGGAACTGCGCAACAGCGCCAACAGCGCACAGGTCATCGCCAGCAGAAGGGCCCTGTTGCAACGCGATGGCGACGTGGTGGACCTGAACGGTGTGGCCCCGCTCACCATCCCAGCGCCATCGGCATCGTACTACGTGGCCGTGCGGCACCGCAACCACCTGGGGGTGATGTCGGCCGCGCCCATCGCCCTTTCGGCCACCACCACCTCCGTTGACTTCCGAAGTGCGAGCCAAGCCACCTTCGGCACCGACGCGCGCCGGGTCGAAGGCAGCCGCATGGTGCTCTGGTGCGGCGATGTCACCTTCGACCACAGCGCCAAGTACACGGGTACCGGCAACGACCGCGACCCCATCCTCACGGCCATCGGCGGCGCGTTGCCCACCAACACGCTGACCGGACAGTACCGGCAGGAGGATCTGAACCTGGATGGCGAGGTGAAGTACACGGGAGCCAACAACGACCGCGACCGCATCCTGCTCACCATCGGGGGCAGCACGCCCACGAACGTACGGGTGGAGCAAGTGCCCTAGGCGGCATATCAGGTTGGGCAAGGATGCTATTGATGGCCTAGCGTCCCGAACATATAAAGCACCACCCGGCTCGTCACAGCACAAGTTTCCGCACGCCAACCGCGCTGTAATTTCCCACCATGCGCTTCGCCCCGTTCGCCTTGTTGCTGGCCTCACTTCCTGTGTGCGCGCAGCAGACCGATGTGCTCTTCATCGGCAACAGCTACACCACGGCCAACGACTTGCCGTCCATGTTCCGGCAGATCGCCCTCTCCCTCGGCGATACGGTGAACACCGGCGTACAGGCACCCGGCGGCTACACCTTGATGGATCACCTCTACGCCCCCGCCACGCAGAGCGCGATCGCCTCCCAGCAATGGGACTATGTGGTGCTGCAGGAACAGAGCCAATACGGCGCCATGCCCATGGGCAACACCTTCAGCGATGTGGCCGCCACCTCGCTCACCTACGCCATGAACGAGAGCAGCGAGTGCGCGTCCCCGGTGTTCTACATGACCTGGGGAAGGAAGAACGGCGACGCGTCCAGCTGCATGTGGTATCCTGATCTGTGCACCTACGACAGCATGCAACAGGCGCTGCGCAACAACTACATCCAGCTGGCCGTGGAGAACGAGGGCTATGTATCGCCCGTGGGTTGGGCGTGGAAACAAGTGCGCGACACCCACCCCGGCATCGAGCTGTACCAAGCCGACGAGAGCCACCCCAGCGTAGCGGGCACCTACCTCGCCGCGTGCGTGTTCTACTGCACCCTCTTCAAGCAGAGCTGCGTGGGCACCTCGTTCGTCTCCTCGTTGCAGCCGGACAGCGCGGCCATCCTGCAGGCCATCGCGAGCAGCACTGTGCTGGACAGCCTGGACACGTGGAACCTGAACGAGCCGGGTAGCACCGACGCCACCGTCACGGGCATGAGCGGTGATGGCTGGAACGCGGTCACCCTGCATCACTTTGGCCAGGGCCAGCACTGGTGGATCTGCTCGAACGGCCAGTCCTCTACGGATGCCAACCCCACCTTCACGTTCACCACCGGCGGCACCTACACCTTCACCCACGTGTACATCGACCCCTGCGGCCACATGGACACCGATACCTGGACATTCGAGGTGTACGCTACGGGCATCGGGGAGCAGCTCGCGGCTCGCCCTACGGTCATTGCGGTGGACCAGGGCCTGCTCACGATCAGCGGTGGTAGCAACGGCGACCGGCTAGAGGTCTTCGATATGCAAGGGCGGCTGTTGCGCTCAGTCACTTTGAACGGCGGAACCTCGCTCCTGCCCTGCCCTTCCGGCATTGCGCTGTGGCGCATCACATCGCCCATGCAGGCGCATTGGAACGGGAAGGTCTTCGTGCCCTAGGGCTCCTGACGCCAATACAGAGGCCCTCTCTGATCAGCGGGCAGGCTCGACGACGATCACTAGCTGAATGAACCACTCCACCAGCACGGTGGACCAAAGATGATCGATGGAGCTTCCGGCTCTTGTGGTTCATGCCTTACGCAGTGGACCGAAGGTGCGATCACGGACCGAACTCCGGATCTTCTATTCGGCGCGTATGCCTCACTTGGTAGACGTAGATCGCATCACCCTCCACCAAGTAGACCACGCGGTAGGGAAAGCGCCGCAGGTAGCCATGTCGGTAGTCCTTATAGCGCTTCTGGAAACCAAAAGGAAATTGCTCGATGTACCCATACAGATCATCCAGCGCATCAAGGAAGCGTTGGCCCAGTCCCGGGGTCATCTCTTCGAGCTCATCAAAGATCAACGCGGCATCCTCTTCCGCTTCGGGCTGCACGTTCAGGGTGTAGCTCATGGTCGCCGGGAGCGCAAACGCTCCATGGACTCTTTTCGCGAGGCACCTTTGCTCTCACCGCTCAGTCGCGCTTGGTGGCGGCGCTCCAACTCAGCAAGTTCCTCAGCGCTTATGGCCTCTTCAGCCGCGAGGTTCGGGATCAAGCTCCGGACCACCTCCTCCAACAGCGACCGAACCTCTTCCGCCGTGTACATACGGTCTTCCAACTTCAGGTAGGGCGCCTCCCCTTCCCGTACCACGCTCAGTTTCTCGTTCGGGATGCCATAGCCCCGTGGCGCGTCCAACAACCGTTTCAGGGCGAGCAACCGGTCTTCATCATCCAGTAGCGCGATGCGCTCCAGTAACTCGAGCTTGAGGGTCTTGAGGTCCATAGCCTAAAGCTAATTCGCAGACACTCGCCAGTGGTTAACCACATATGAGGTCCATGGCCCAAAGCTAAACCGCAGGCGATCGTGATCGTACATCCGCAGTTGCCACAGATAGTCCATCCTGCCAAGCATTCATCCGCGCCATCTGCGGCTGTAGTCTCCCTCAGCGCCGCAGGCGCATCCCCGTCCATCGGGTCAGTCGGCCACGAAGAATCGCTGCCATTGACGAACACCGCGTGCATCCACACGCATGGCGACGAACACACCCGTGCCGATGCCGGACAGCCCGATGCGCTCCACCTGTTCCGTGGTCATGAACCTCCGCACTTCCCGACCGGCGGCATCGAAGAGGCGCAGCTCCGCGTTGCCACCACCACTGGTGACCACAAGCGCGCCCGCGTGATCCACGTGCACAGTGAAGGGAGGCGGCGGCGCACCATCGGCAGGCATCGCAGTGCTGATCTCCGGCATCAAGCGGTGGATCCCGGTGTTCAAGCTGTTCCCGAAGATGGTCCCGATACCGGCGATCAGCACCCGACCATCCTGCAGCACATGGATCTCGTTCACCTCCGTCACCTGATAAGATGTGTCCAACTGGCCATCGGGATACAGTTGCACCAGCCCTCCTTGCAGCGGCGCGCCATCGTACGTGCTGCTGTAAGTACCTACGAGCAGGCTGCCGCTCGGCATCACCTCCACGGCCACGCCCACCGCATCGAACCCTGAGCCGGGATCGAAGGTGGCATCCAGGCTCCCATCCGGCATCAACCGGGCGATGTTCGCGCGCGGCTGTCCGTCCACCGCGTCGAAATCCCCCACGATCACGATGCGGCCATCGGGCAAAACGGTCAGGTCCCGCACCAAGGCCCATGTGCCGGTGACGTCGGAAGTGAAGGTCGGATCCAACTGGCCGTTCGCCAGGTAACGCACCACCACGGTGGGCGCCGTGTTCGTACCCGCCACAATCAGCCCATCGGGCTGCGTCTTCAGCACGAACGGGGTGGCATCGTAGCCTGTGTACACGGCCAGCCCGCCACCGTTGAACACCCGCAGGGTCGCCCCGAAGGGGCTCTCATAGTACCCGCCCACGAACAACTCGCCGCCCGGCGTAAGGGCCAGGGAGAACAACAGGGCCCCGTTGGTGCTTCCGTATCCGCCATCAACCGTGCCGTTCGGCTGCAGGCGCACCAAACCGCCACAGGGAAAGCCGTCCACGACCTCGTACTCCCCGGCCATCACGATCCTGCCGTCGGGCATCACCAGCAGGTCCAGCACGCCATCGGCCAACGTGTCCTCGATCACCGGTGCGAACCCCGTGTCCAAGGCACCATCGGCAAGCAGGCGGGCGATGTTGAAGCGCGGCGTGCCATTGTAGGCCGTGAAGCCACCACCGCACAGGATGCGGCCATCCGCCTGCACCGCCAACGCCTCCACCCCGGCCGCCGTGAACCCGGAACCGGCATTGAAGGTGGGGTCCAACACCAAGTGCTGCCCTTGGACGGTGAATGTGGAAAAGCCCACCAAGCCCAACAGTAACGAGTGTTTCATCCTGTGCGATGCGTTATGGTCCGAAGACGATGAGGCAAGGTAGAGGTTGCGCCTTTGCGGCTGAGCTGTGCGTCCACAGATGACACCGATGTCACAGAGAGCTCAGCCTATCCTGGCCTTCATCTGCGCCATCAGCGTCATCTGCGGTTAGTCTTTCCTCCCGATCTTCGTCCTCCCGCCTATCGTCGGGATGAAGACACATGCAGTTACAGAACTACGCCAGCGGCCAATGGGTCGCCGGCACCGGCAAGCAAGCAGACCTCATCGACGCCATCACCGGCGACCTCATCGGCACCACCAGCAGCGGATTGGACGCCGCTATAGATTGACTAATGAATACTCGGGCGTCGACCTTCAGTTTCGTCATCGGGATTATCTTCCTTGTAATCGGGATTCTCCTCTATCTGACGTGGTGGTTCTTCCTGTGGGGTATGCTCGCTGTTCTCTTCGGAGTACTACTTGTTCTGTTCTCTGGAAAACCCTGGTGGATGAAGGCATTGGTCGCGGGTGTTCCTGTGTTGTTCGTGGCATGGTCGTTCTCACGGAGTTTCGGACCATCGCAGACCTTTCTGATCCCAGAAGGGTTCTCGGGAAGGCTCATGGTTGTCCAAGGCGAATCATGCGGGGTTCCGGACCGGAAGGAGGATGGTCGTTTGATCGTTGATGTACCATCGAATGGTATAGCCATACTCCAACGCCCGTACAAAGGAGGATGGGTCGATGACGAGTTCTTCTTCGTAGATGCGCACGGCCATCGAACACCAATCCGCCATAGCTATTCTTCTTCGAACCCATCCACGAAAGGACCTTCAGTAGTGATAGGTGGGGCTGGTGCTGTAGGCGGGTCCATGCCGGATGGTGATTTCTCGACTGAATCACCAGAAGCAATCCATTTCAGTGACTACTTTGTATTGGCTTCGGACTCAGTGGAGTGGTTCTATGATGAAGCGTTCGAAGACCGGATGGTTCTTGAGGTGAAGGAGTGCCGGTCCAGTCTGTGATGAGTTTTCAGGAAGTCGAGCGCATTCTGCCTGAGCGATAGGAGCAAGTAGCCCGCAAGCGAGGAACGAGCGCGGACTACTGCGGATAGCGCGACCCGAGGCTTTTGCGAGGGGCACGCCCACATCATCGTTACGCATTTTCAGAACGTGGCGGGTGCTGGTCCTGCGTCTGGTGGGAAAAGACCTGTGCACCGTCTTTCGCCTCCATGCAGTTAGAGAACTACACGTGCGGCGAGTGGGTCAAAGGATCCGGCAAGCAAAGTGAACTCATCGACGCCATCACCGGCGACCTCATCGGCACCACCAGCAGCGGCGGCCTCGACTTCGGCCACATGCTCCACTACGCCCGCACCGTCGGCGGCCCGCCCCTGCGCAAGATGACCTTCCCCGAGCGCGGACGCATGCTGAAGGCCCTCGCCCAATACCTCTTCGACCGCAAGGACAAGTACTACGAGATCAGCTACCGCACCGGCGCCACCAAGGCCGATAGCTGGGTGGACATCGAGGGCGGCATCGGCAACCTCTTCGCCAATGCGAGTTTGCGCCGCGTGCTGGGCAACATGCCCTTCTACGTGGACGGCGACACCGTGAAGACCAGCAAGGGCGGCACCTTCATCGGTCACCACATCATGGTGCCCAAGGAGGGCGTGGCCGTGCACATCAACGCGTTCAACTTCCCCATCTGGGGCATGCTGGAAAAGGTGGCCGTGAACTGGATGGCCGGCGTGCCCGCCGTGGTGAAGCCCGCCACCGTCACCAGCTACCTCACCGAGGCCATGGTGAAGGACATCGTCGCCAGCGGCATCGTGCCCGAGGGCGCGATCCAACTGATCGTCGGTAGCGCCGAAGGATTGCTGGACAGCGTGATGCACCAGGACGTGGTGACCTTCACCGGCAGCGCCAGCACGGGCCGCATGCTGAAGAAGCACCCGCGCATCGTGGACGAGAGCGTGCCCTTCAACATGGAGGCCGACAGCCTCAACGCCATCGTGCTCGGCCCCGACGCCACGCCCGGCACCGAGGAGTTCGACCTCTTCATCAAGGAAGTGGGCAAGGAAATGACGCTGAAGTGCGGCCAGCGCTGCACCGGCGCGCGGCGCATCCTGGTGCCCGCAGAACGTGCTGGAGGATGTGCAGATCGCCATCGGCAAGCGCCTGGGCGGCACCGTGATCGGCGACCCGCGTGTGGACGGTGTGCGCATGGGCGCCCTCGCCGGACAGACGCAACGCAACGAGGTGAAGCGCGCGCTGGACGAACTGCTCAAAGGCTCGCAGATCGTCTACGGCAGCGCCGACAGCGTGGACGTGAAGGGCGCCGACGCCAGCAAGGGCGCCTTCATGAGCCCCATCCTGCTGCTCAACGCCGACCCCTGGAAGAACCAGCAGAGCCACAACGTGGAGGCCTTCGGTCCGGTGAGCACGCTGATGCCCTACACCGACATCGACGATGCCGTGGCCCTCACCAAGCTCGGCAAGGGCAGCCTCTGCGCCAGCATCGCCACGTACGATGAGAAGGTGGCGCAGCAATTCGTGTGGGGCGCCGCCAGCCACCACGGCCGCATGCTCATCCTCAACCGCGAGATGGCGAAGGAGAACACCGGCCACGGCAGTCCGCTGGCCACGCTGGTACACGGCGGCCCCGGTCGCGCGGGCGGCGGCGAGGAGATGGGCGGCAAGCGCGGCGTGATGCACTACCTGCAGCGCACCGCCATCCAGGGCCACCCCAGCATGATCACCGCCATCACCCAGCAATACCAGCAGGGCGCGCGGATGAACATCACCAAGCAGCACACCTTCCGCATGCACTTCGAGGAACTGCAGGTGGGCGACACCGTGATCACCGACATCCATCCCGTCACCTTGCAGGACATCGAGGACTTCGCCCACCTCAGCGGCGACAAGTTCTACGCGCACATGGACGCCAACAGCCTCGAGGGCACCATCTTCACGGGGCGCGTGGCGCACGGCTACTTCATCCTCAGCCGCGCGGCCGGCCTCTTCGTTGATCCGCCCAAAGGACCGGTGCTGCTGAACTACGGCCTGGACGAATGCCGCTTCGTGAAGCCGGTGTATCCGGGGATGACGATCCAGGTGCGCTTCACGGTGAAGGAGAAGGTGGACCAGGAGAAGCGGACGCCGGAGGATGTGGCGAAGGGGATCGTGAAGTTCCTGGTGGATGTGTTCGATGAGACCGGGGAGACGGTGGCGATCGCGACGATCTTGACGATGGTGAAGAAGAAGAGTTAGGGGGTTTGGCTCGCAGATTCGCCGTCGGGCTATCCGCAGTAGTCCTCGCCGAAGACGGCTCCGGCCCCGGGCCTTCCTCCACCCGAAATGCGATGCATCCCTTTGGATATTATCGGCAACAGTTCCGTCCTTGACATTGGTTGGTACCCTACCTCCAATGTTTATTTGCGACGGATCCTGTCATTGCCGCTACCGGGTTTTTTCCCTCCCCCCTCCAGATTGACGTCATCGCGAGGCCCGGTACTGGTTGGTCGGAACTGTTCCACCGATACGCACCAGTACTGGGTCACGATCGTTGTTGGATCCAGTGTACTTCAGTTCGTTGTCCCAGAGCGTGTTGCCTGACCAAAGGGTCATGTTGTTGCCGATGGTCTTCCTTGCTTCTGTACCGTATGTCGATGTGGTTGCACTTGTGAAGTCCACAACCGTGGAGGTGCTTGAAAGCAACACAGCACCTGATGTCATGGCGCCTAAGTGGTTTCTATGCCGGATCGCAACGTAGTAGCTGCCTTCTGGCAGGCTGAATCCGACCGGCGAAACACCGTCTTTCCCTACTATGTCGCCATCACGTTGGATCAAGCCACTCCGGGTTTGCAAAACTTGCGCAGGGTTTGACCCACTCCGTAGTTCGAGGACTACCCAGTCGACGATCGCATTGCCACCGGTGATTTGCAGGACCGCCGGGGACACAGTTTCGCCACCACCCCCTACATGAGCATATCCGAGCCCTGTGTACGGCTCCGTCTCAGGGAATCAGATTATGCGTGCGTAGGCTGTCGCATCATCTGCGCTGCAAGAACATATGGTCCGTCCAGAAGTGCTTTCGTGGAAACCTCTAGTAGCTGGTTAACGGTGATATTCTCTATAGCCTCTGCGGTACAGCCCACACTATTGATTGCGATAACATGATAGCCCCCGGACATGTTCACAGTAATGGTTTGGTTCGTATCCAAGGTGGACCAGAAGTAGTGTTCCACCCCCAACGAGCCAATAGCACTGAGATTGGTAGTATCACCCTGATAGAGCACTTCGCCGTCTTCAACCTCAATTGTAACAACAGGCAAGTCGCTGACGACTATATGGCCAGGGACAAAGAGAGTGTCCACTTTGTTGGACCAAGTCGTAATCAAGGTGACATCGTGCGTACCAGTAGTCGAGTAGTAGACCTCCGGCGCCGCATCAGTTGAAGCTGAGGGAGACCCTCCCTGAAACTGCCAGCTCCGGCTCAACGGGGAACCTTCCGAAAGATCCGTGAAGGTCACTATCCCAGAACCGCAAACGGTAGGATTACTTACACTAAATGCCGCCTCATGGATGTTCTCTTCTTCGTACACATCCAGCCGAAGTGTGTCAGTAAGTCCATTTAGCGTGGCAACAACGAACGTTGCACCAGGCTGTAGAGTCGAAACCTTGTTCGACCCAACAACGCTCGCAATACCGGAATTCAGCGACGCGTAACCCACTCCTTGAAGGGTTGATACATCGCGAGCTATGCCATCGTTGTAGTAACCATTGACAAAGAGCTGTTGGTTCTACCGCTTGGCAACCAAATCTCATCATAGGTGAACCCAATGCTATCTAGCTGCGCGGTGGTCGACGTGAATGAGGAGTGAATCGTAGTGGATGGACCCATCGCCGCCTATGCCAACAGCCAATAGCCGCACATCGCCCACAACGTCAGGTGGTATGACATAATCGAATGCCAACGGAGCATCTACAGTATCGCGCCCCATCAACTCTTCGCCGTTCTGACTAAGACTACAACGACGATAGCGGATACTCGCACTTGAAGCAGCGACTTCCACGGGAACTGACGATCCCGCAAGAAAAGAAGCCCCACCGGATGGTGATTCAATGTTGACAGAATCAGGCGCGGGCATGAACCATGAGTACGGCGAGCTGATGAACAGCCACCACGGCAAGTCGAGGTCTGCTGCTTCGTAACCATTCAAGTTGAATGAAGCTGGAGAATCTCTCGTCGATTGATTAGGTTGTTCGAAATCCAGTTGGTTTCTGTGCTTCTTGATGGACTATCTCAAATTGGTGCGTTGAAATGATTCCGCCAGTTTGAGAACTAAAGGGCACGACGGATCAAACTCCTCCGGAGTATACAGGTCGCTCAGCCAAACAAAGTCGTTGATTCCCACAGAAGGCATCCACCAGTGATTAGTCCAATAGCACCTTATGCTTCCAGTCTTCGACCTGCGTCAAGAATGTACTAGAACTGTTATAGCTCAGAGCAGGCATTTTGCGCATTCCCGCCTAGTTCAGAACCATACCTGCTGTTGATCCGCAAGTCCTTAACCGCCCCTTGGGTTACAGACATACCTTCGGCTTCCAGCTCTCCATAAATCTGAATCAAGGATCCAGTGATGACCCCTGATGGGCTAAAGAGCAAGTTTGCCGCCTGTGTTCCGGAATGCGGGGTGTTGATCGTGGTGAGTGAGCGGATGTTGAACTTGTATGCTGAGCTTTGAAGGTGAAGCCGAGCGAGAACACCACCCATGCTGTGACATACAACGTCGTTCTTCGCCGCTGAGAAGCCCGCCTTTCTTGCCTTCATGGTCACGCCGCGCAAGCCCATTGAAGCACGTAAGAGTTGACCGAAAAGTTCTGGGCGTTCGTCTCCGAATAGTCAACACGGTATGTCGCGATATTGGCCTCCCACTCCATTCCTTACGTCTTCATCCATGTCAATGAATGAACTCTGAGCGCCGCAAATTCCATGAACGAAGAGTATCAGGACCGGCTATATCCTGACCGGCATCGTTACGAGGACTGTCCCGTCATCATCGTTGTAAACTTCAAGCATGGCTTCTGACTATTTGAGGCGTGTCGTCATCCAAGAACTGGATGTTGAGATAGCTGCGCGTAGTCGTGGGGTTCGTGAAAGTATGTCAGTCAAAGGCGCCATAGTAGTCCACGTCACTTGTCGTTCCAGTGAGCCTGAACTGATGTCGGTCATATTCACTGCGCCTCCGCTAGGCTGTGTTAACCAACTTCGTCGCTCTTGATCAGTCCGCGCGATCATGACTGGGGCTGTTGCCGGTGCGTATGAATAGGACGTTCCGCAGAGTATCTCCAAGATTGTATGCGCCGGAGCTTGTAAATACCTGTAGCGTAGGTAGTCGGGGCTGACCCACCTTGGGACACGTCGAAAGCCTGACCGGCTATAGTGAGGCGTACCCAGCCCTCGCTGTGCCTGGATTGCTACTCACGGTATAGTTCTTTGTGCCATCGTCTATACCGCTTGAACCTGATGTGATGCTCACCCAGCTTAGGCTCTCCGAGGCTGTCCAGGCGCAACCAGCCTGTGTGTTCACATTCACGGAGTAGCTCCCGCCACCCATGGGAATCGAGAGATTGTTGGTAGGGCTGAGGCTATAGCTGCAAACCCCAGCTTGGGTAATCTGGAACGACTGTCCGCCAATGGTGATCGTTCCCGACCTGGAAGACCCGCCGTTGCTGGTTACGGTGTAGCTCACAGTTCCACTACCGGTGCCACTGAATCCAGAAGTAATGCTTACTAACTCAGGCTCCGTGGCGGACCGCACCACCCGGTTTGAGTGGACACCGCCACCGAATAGCCACCGCCACCGGAACAGGGATGGTAAGGTTGTCCGTGGGATTCAGGCTGCAGTACAAGCACCGGCAAAGCCTGTCTGAAACGACTGTCCGCCAATGGTCATCGTTCCGGACCTGGACGAACCACCGTTGCTTGTTACCGTGAGTTGATTTCGTGCCGTTACCCGTACCACTTGCACCAGAAGTGATGCTCACCCAACTCAAACTCTCTGTGGCGGTCCATGCACAACTTGCGGGCGCAGTGACCGAGACCGAATAGCTCCCTCCCCCGTTCGGCACCGAGTTATTGCTGTTAGGGCTAAGCGAGTACGAGCAAGACACATTGCTCATAACGAACTGCCTCGTGTAGTTGTGGCTTGAAGCCGTGTGATTGTAGGAGGTCGGCGTCGAGGTTGTGAAGCCTGAAGCCGTACAGGTGATGGTGGTCGTCACGCTGGTCGTCAACTTGTACTGATAGAACCCTGAGCTACGCGAGTGCTCCATTCCACCAGAGAAGGTGATCAGCGCCCCATTGATGTTCCCCAAGAACGCGCACGAACCGGCGTCGTCACATATCCGTCCACCAACCACCCTGAAGTTTGGCGCCGCTGGAATGGTCAGGTACAAGCCATTCACCCAACCCGTTGCTTGGCTACAGTTGTTGGGCAAATGGATCTGGTACCAAGTGCTCCCGGATACGCTTGATGTACTCCCGGTCCTGGCCACGATGGAGCCTGCACCGTAGTATGCGTTTGAACCCGAAATGGTCACATAGGTTGTCCCACCAGCAGTAGTGCGCACGCCAAGTGGTGTGCTTGCTGTATTGACAGTAGCGTGGTTCGTGGATGTGGCAGACTCATGGATGCGCATATAGAACTCACTGGCCGCCATGTAGCCATAGTCCGGATTGTTGTCCGTGCTACTGGTCTGGGGCAAGCACACCCTGATCCAGTTGTAGAAGGCATCACTACTGTTCGTTGTTTGCGACTCAGCCCCGATGCGCCCATCGACAGCAACGCTCGTGAGAACCGATCCGGAGGAATTCGCCGATGACCGAACGTTCAGGTTGAATCCGCCGGAACCTTGCGAGTTGTAGTAGACCTGTGGGAATTGGGCCACTTGCCCAACGCTTGCTGTGAAGCAACGATGGCCAAGGCGAGGAGCCCGACTTGAACGAAATGGGATAGGTTCATGAGCGAAACGGTTGAGGGCTTACTTCTCTTCACACCAAGCCCTCCGCGCACAAGTCAAATATTCTGCGGGCCTGTTCCGGAAACGTTTGAAAGGTATTCGATCCATCCGACTTCACAGGTGACGGTGATTGACCCTTTGCATCCCGAGATTTGGCCTAACTTAAAGCGCCGCCATGTCAGCCCCCAGATCACAAAAGGTGACGAAGCAGCAGGTCAACACCCTGCTCTTCTTCCAGCAGAAGGAAAGGGACGGCGACGTCTTCTCGGCGGAGGAGTTCGCCGAAGCATCCGGGTATCCGCTCGGCCCTTCTTTGAGGGTGAAGCTGAACCGCAAGGAGTTCGGCGAGTTCCTTGCAGACCTTGGAGGTGGGCAGTACTCCGTGCTTGGCACCTTAGAGCTTACCCCGAAGGAGTATGCATGGCGAGTAAGTACCGCGTATCGGCGAACGCACGCTTCAGCCGATGAGGGGCCAGCAGCCCCGCAAACGCTTTCCGCCCGGTTGGTACAGAAAAGCCTACACGCGGCCCTTTCCGCGATCGAGGTCTACAACAAGCCGGACTTCAAATACCGCGAGGAAGCCTTCTCCATCCTCATGGTAAACGCGTGGGAACTGTTGCTCAAGGCCAAGGGTGGTGCGGGACAATGCCGAGGACGAAACCAGCATTCATCAGAAGGAGAAGGACGGAACGCCCAAGCCTTCTCGCCCGGGAACCCGCACGATCACCATTGGTGAGGCCGTGATCGAGTGAACCTTGACCAGACATTGGCTGACAACCCTTTGTGCTTATCGAACTTCGCGACAACGCCATCCACCTGCTCAACGACAGCCAACTGCTGAATGTGAAGACACCTGGAAGTGGGCACAAGGAGCCTGCGGAGCTATCTGGAAATGTCAAAGGAGTGGTTCAGCCTCGACTTGTCGCGCTACAACTTCTACCTCATGCCGATGAGCTTCTTCCATCCGCACGAGATGCAGAGCTGCTCGATCAACCAGGAAACCGACCAGCACCGGAATCTGCTCCGGTATATCACGTCATTGGAAGAGAAACACGAGGCCGACGAAGTTCAGCGCCACAGCATCAGCCTTCACTTGGAAACCAAGTTCGTGAAGTCGAAGCTGCGCTTCGACCCGAATGACCCTTCGGCGATCTCGGTCAAGGTGGATGCTGAGGAGGCGTTCCAGAATAAGTACCGCTGGAACTTCCGCGACCACCTATTGCCCAAGCTGAAGGAGCGATACACGGACTTCAAAGAGGGTAAGCGCTTCAACGCGATACGCAAGAAGCTCGAAGCGAACAAGGGATTCTCCGATGTGCGCCCGTTGGATTGGACGAAGCCGAAGGGCCAGACCAAACGATTCTATTGTCCAGACATCTTGAAGGAGTTCGACAAGCACTACGCCAAGAGGAAACCATGACAGCAATGACTCCGGTGGCTTGGCACTGCCTGGCCTTCCCTAAGACATCCACTTCGTGTCCTTACTTTGTATCCACGCCGATCGCCAAGAAGATCGGCAACGTGTGATGGGCTACATCGAGGAGATCAATGAGTTACTGGTGCCGCGCCACACCGAGGAGGCGGTGGTGCTGGACCTGTTCGCGGGCTGCGGTGGCTTGGCCTTGGGCTTCGAAGCCGCTGGGTACAAGACCATCGGCTTCGAGATGAACCCCGGCTCTGGGGCCGGGGCAGGCTCGCCGCCAGCTACCGCCACAACCTGGGCAGCGAGTGTACCGCCGTGAAGCAGGCTGGCCGCTGAGGAAAGTGACATTTCCAGCCGGGAGGTCGGCTTCGACTTTCCGCAGGCCGACATCGTGATCGGTGGTCCGCCGTGCCAGCCCTTCAGCGTGGGCGGTAACCAGCGCGGCATCGAGGATGCCCGCGACGGCTTCCCCATCTTCATCGATGCGGTGAAGCGCCTCCAGCCGAAGGTCTTCATGTTCGAGAACGTGCGCGGCCTGCTCTACAGCAACAAGTGGTACTTCGAGCTGATCCTGGAGGAGTTCCAGAAGCTGGGCTACCTGGTGGACTACAAGCTGCTCAACGCCGTGAACCATGGAGTGCCGCAGAACCGCGAGCGGCTCTTCGTCGTCGGCCATCGGTCATCCTTCACCTTCCCCGCCAAGGAGCCGCACAAGGTCACCGTCGGCGAGGCCATCGGCGACCTGATGCACACCGTGCCGCCCGAAAGCAAGTTCCTCAACGCGGCGATGGACGCCTATGTGGCCAAGTACGAGAAGGCCTCGCACTGCATCAACCCGCGCGACCTCTATGCGGACCGTCCGGCCCGCACGCTCACCTGCCGCAACCTCGCAGGTGCCACCGGCGACATGCACCGCGTGCGTTTGGAGGATGGCCGTCGTCGTCGCGTCATCGTTCGCGAAGCAGCGCGGCTTCAGAGCTTCCCCGACCACTTCGAGTTCAAGGGCAACGAAACGAACCAGTTCAACCAGATCGGTAACGCCGTTCCGCCGCTGCTGGCCTACCGCTTGGCGCAATCCATCAAGGCGTGCTATGCGCTTCCTGCGGGTGATGCCAAAGCCATCAAGCGCAGCAAGGTGAAGGCGAACCGTGAACTGACCTTGTTCTGATGAAGGACTACCTAGCCGAAAGCACAAAGGGCGCAGCGGTGAAGCGCGTGCTCAATGAAGCATTGGAAATTCTGATCGCTGTGGGCATTCCCGCTGTCGCTGAACCCATCCGCCGTCGCGAGCGCATGGCCGCTTGCATGATGGCTGTCGCTGGCGTCACCAAGAAGTGGAGCGAGGCCAAGAGCGCGAAAGATGGTCGGCACCTGAAGACGCGCGAGGTGATCCGTTCGTGAACAAGCACTTCGAGGAGAACATCTCGTCCGGTTCCTATGACGATGTGCGCCGGAAGGACTTGAAGCTAGCCGTTGTCGCGGGCCTCATCGTCAATAGCGGTGACAACCCCGGCCGCGCGACCAACGACCCGACACGCGGCTATGCGCTCGCAAACGATTTCGCCGCGCTGATCCGCACCTACGGTACGCCTGCTTGGGCCAAAAACCTGGCAGCCTTCAACAAGAACCGCCCGAGCCTTGCTGAGTCGCTTCTGCGCAAGCGCGACATGGAGCGCATTCCGGTGACCCTTCCCGGTGGCGGCAAGCTGGAACTTTCACTCGGCAAGCACAACGAACTTCAGAAGGCCATCATCGAGCAGTTCCTTCCGCTCTGGGGCAATGGCGCGGAGGTGCTGTACGTCGGCGACACTTCGAACAAGCTCCTGCACATCGAGCGCGCACGCTTGAAGGAGCTGGGCTTCTTCGACTTGTCACACGATGAGCTTCCGGACATCATTGCTTACAGCAAGTCCAAGAAGTGGCTCTATGTGATCGAGGCGGTGCATAGCTCCGGTCCCATCAGTGAACTGCGCTTGATGGAATTGAAGAAGTTGCTCAAGGGCTGCAAAGCGGGCATCGTGTACGTCACCGCATTCCTCACGCGCAAGGCCCACGCGAAGTACGCGGACCAGATCGCCTACGAAACGGAAGTGTGGACAGCGGATCGCCCCGAACACTTGCAGCACTTGAACGGGCCGAGATTCATGGGGCCGTATTAGGAGTAGACATGCCCGTACCCGACGATACCTACTTCGGTCCCGAAGGAATCACGTTCGGCATGGTTCGGAAAGAGGAGAATCCCTCAAAACGAATCGCACTACTCAAGAAGCGTCTCGACTCCTTCTTTGTGGGCCGATCGATGTTCTGGTCACCGCATTGCCTTCCCCAAGGCGATAATGACCTGCATCGCAGTTGAAACAATAGGTCGCATCTTCTTCAAGAGCACAGGTGATAGCAAGGCATCGCAGTTCATTCAAGCTTTGGGCACGCTCGACCAACGACTGGGTCGTCAACTGACAAAGACATTTAGGGAACGTCTGGTTGAGCTTTGGCCTGTGCAAGAGGAAGGTCAGCTGAAGAAGACCCAGGACATTAAGACAAGGGCTGAACTGCTCTATACCTTCTTCCGCAACTCAATGGTACATGGCTATCGTGCTCGTGCGGTGTACCTATCTGACCAAGAAGGCCTTGATATTGAAGAGGGAGACGGACATCTCGTACTGAATCCTCACTGGCTGTGGAACAGGTTCAAAGTGGCCTATGAGGAACTGCTGAACGAAGCACTCGATGAATCGCGAGAGACATCTTCAAGGAAGCATTGCCTTGCTTACATCAGGAAGATCTTAAGTGAGGAAGGCGTACCGTCGGAGTAGTTTACCTACACCGGTCATACTTCGTCGCCACGCCCTTCGCCTTTTCCACGGGGTACTTGGCGGCGTTGGTCACCAACTTCTGGCGCACAACGGTTTCAAGGTCCCCTGTCTACGTCAGCAGCCGCCTGTGCGCTAGTCGCACGCGTAGCTTCGCCTCAGCCCGCGATCCACCATGCGATCCACCGAACGCTTCACCGGCCTGGCCAACGTCTACGGGCAGGCGCGGCCCACCTATCCACCGGAACTGGTGCGTTGGTGCTTGGAACAGGCCCCGGCCCCCGGCTTGATCGTGGACCTGGGCTGCGGCACAGGCATCTCCACGCGCCTTTTCGCAACCACCGGCCACCCGGTGATCGGCATCGACCCCAACGCGGACATGTTGGCCACGGCACGCGCGGAGGGTGCGCAGGACTATCGTGTGGGCACCAGCGAGCATACCGGCCTGCCCGATGCGTGCGCCGATCTGATCATCGCCGCGCAGGCCTTCCATTGGTTCGACCTGGATCGCACCTTCGCCGAAGTGGAGCGCATCGGCACCGCGCGCTCCGCGTGCGTGGCCTTCTGGAACGTGCGCCTGGAGGACACGCCCTTCATGCAAGGCTATGAGACCTTGCTGCGCACGTGGTCCACACAGTACGAGGTGAACGAGCGCGCAGGCCGGACGATCAACGCCATCCGTGAGCGAGCGCCGCATGCGGAACTCCGTGCGTTCATGCACTCCGTGCCCATGGACCGCGAGCGTGTGCGCAACCTGGCGCTCAGCAGTTCATACGTAAAGCACGGTGTGGCCGACATCCCGGCTTTCCTCCACGCGTTGGATGCGCTGTTGGATGCCACAAGCCCCCATGGGCCGGTGGAAATGCGCTACGCCACGCGGGCCATCGCCTGGCGGGTGCATGGGTGAGCGGATGGCGATGTCGGCCTGCCGAAGACCGTGTACGAACTGGTGCCGGAGTTCTTCAGGAGCTTTGAGAGCCTGAGGGCGACCATCGCCATCTTCTTGCCCGCGTTATCGCTCTAACAGGGCAGACGGCTTACTTTTGGAAGCATGAAAGTCCCGATGCGCTACGTGAACGATGCCGACGGCAACGTGCAAGCCGTGCAGGTACCTGTGGAGGACTGGAACGAGCTTGTGGGCAAGCTGCGGCACTACGAACAGTTGCTGAAACTTCGTTCCACATTGAGCACTGCGCTGGACCAGGTGGCACGCATGCGCTCCGGCAAGCTGAGGAAGCGGACCCTGAAGGACGTGCTGCGTGAAGCATAGGTCATCCCCACACCAGCCTTTGAGAAGGAGTTGCGCCCGTTGCTCAAGCCGCATCCTTCGCTGGGCAAGGATCTGTTGAAGCTGGAGAAGGAACTGGAAGCGAAGCCGACCACGGGTACCGCGCTTGGCCATGGTCTTTACAAGGTACGCATGGCCATTGCCAGCAAAGGCAAAGGCAAGAGCGGAGGCGGACGTGTGATCACCTACGTGGTGACCGAGGATGCTGAAGTTTACCTGCTCAGCATCTACGACAAGAGCGAGTATGATACAGTGGATAACAAGGCCATGAAGCAGTTGGTGGCCGATCTGCGTTCCAAGAAAGGAAAGTAGTGCCACCTCACTACGTCCGGGGCAAGTGCAGCATGAGTTTCCACGCCACGAGGTCGGAGTCTTTGGGGGGATAGGCCTTCCATTGGTTCGACCTGGACCACACCTTCGCCGAAGTGGAGCGCATCGGCACCGCGCGCTCCGCCTGCGTCGCCTTCTGGAACATGCGCCTGGAGGACACGCCTTTCATGCGAGGCTATGAGACCTTGCTGCGCACGTGGTCCATCGCATGGCGGGTGCATGGGTGAGCGAATGGCGATGGCTGTCCAGTGCGGGGATCACGGCCAGTGGGACCACTTCGACGACCTTGCACCATGAACCGAAGGCCGGGATCGGACGCCAACGCGCTCAGGGAATACCGGAAGCCGCGGTTGACCCCCGCTGCCTCGATCGGATGACGGTCTCCCTGCCCTCAAGCTGATCAACGGAGTGCACTGGGCGTCGCATCCACGCGTTGTATGCACCATCCGCTCAGCGGCTTCGCGGACAAGTGGGGTACCCACGGTGCGCATGTCCTACAACTGCAGCCGGATGCAGCAGGCTATCCCACCTGTTCGCCCGAAATAAAAGATCTTCGCCACGGTCCTCACCACCACCATCCATGGCGTATCGTCTCCTCTCCTGCTTGTCGTTCAGCCTTTGTGCGATCATGAGCACCGCACAAACGCGCGTGATCACCACGGACATTGCGAACTTCTGGGACGCGTACGACCGGATCACCGCCACCACCGACACAGCGGAGCAGCGGCGCCTGTTGCAGACCTACTTCATCGACAAAGCCAGCATCGGGCAGCGTGGCATGTTCGCTGCGCGGGGCTATACGCCCGATGAGTACGTGCAGGCCATACGCAGCTACCCGCGCTACTTTGCTTCGGTACGGCCGAACATGCTGCGAGCCGGCGAACATGCGGAAGCGATGCAAGCCGGTGCCGAACGCCTGCATCAACTCTACCCTGCGATGAAACCCGCCGACATCTATTTCACCGTGGGCGTTTTCCGCAGTGGTGGCACCGCGGTGGATGGCCATGTGCTGATCGGCTCGGAGATCAGTCTTACGGACGCGAATACCGTGGTGGATGAGTTCCCCGAAGCGTTGGCGCACCTGGGCACCTTCTTCGCCACCGCACCCATGCGCGAACTGGCCTTCACCAATGTGCACGAACTGATCCACACCCAACAACCAGGGCGCTGGGGCTACGATCTGCTTTCGCAAAGCCTGCACGAGGGCATCGCGGAGTTCATTCCCACCCTGGCCATGGAACGCCCATCACCCGCCGCATCGGTGGCCTACGGCATCGCGCATGCCGACAGTGTGCGTGCGGTGTTCGAACGTGAACTTTTCGCGTACTGGTTCGATCGTTGGATATGGAACGCCGACGGTCCGTTCCCACAGCGCGATCTCGGCTATTTCGTGGGCTACGCCATGGCGAAGAGCTACTACGATCGCAGCACCGACAAGTCCGCCGCCATCGCCACGTTGATCAATTTGAATTGCGAGGATCGCGCTGCCGTTGAAGCCTTCGCCGACGCCAGCGGATACCTCAGCCGTCCCATCGCTGAACTGCGCGCCGCCTTCGAAGCGGAACGGCCACGTGTGTTGCGCGTTTCGGAACTGGAAAGCGACCATGCACCGATCGATGCATCACTCCGCACCTTGACCATCCACTTCGATCGGCCCATGAACACCGACTACCGCAGTACAGGACACGGAGACTTGGGAAAAGACCATGCACCGGAAGTGACGGACATCTCGTTCGCGGCAGATGGTCGCTCCATCACCTACGCGGTGAAGTTGATGCCCGGCATGCACTATCAACTGAAGCTGGAAGAGGGGTTCCGCGATGAGCGGTTGATCCAACTGGTGCCCTACGTGGTGGACTTCACCATACGGTAACCGGGAATAGCAGGAAGCGGAGCGCGCAGGCCGAACGATCAACGCCGTCCGTGAGCGAGCGCGGCATGCGGAAGTCCGTGCGTTCATGCACTCCGTGCGCATGGCCCGCGAACGTGTGGGCAACCTGGCGCTGAGCAGCTCGTACGTGAAGCATGGTGTGGCCGACATCCCGGCTTTCCTCGAAGCGTTGGACGCGCTGTTGGATGCCACAAGTCCCCACGGGCCGGTGGAGATGCGCTACGCTACTCGGGCCATCGCCTGGCGGGTGCATGGGTGAGCGGAGGGGACCGGATAGTTGAATGTTCAGTGATCCGCTACCGATCCTTCACGAACTTCGCGTCGCGCCGACACGGCACCGAGCGACCGCAAGCAGAGCACATAGGTTCCGGGTACCAGCGCGGAAACATCCACGGTGCGCTCGCCTGAGCTGCTGCCGGCCAGCACTGTTCTGCCATACGCATCCATCACGTCATAATGATACGGTCCGGCGGAACCAGACACCTGCACCCGATCGGTAGCCGGGTTCGGCCACAGGATCGCTTCCACCTGCGCGGTGGCCGCATCCGGCAGGGCTGTTGTGAGGTCCGTGAAGTAGCGGATCATGCAGAAGCGGTCGCTGGAGAATTGCCGCCAACCGGCCAGCACCAGGCGACCATCGGGTTGCAGCGCCATGTCATTGGGCCAATAGCTCACACCGAAGGTGGAGGTGATGGCGATGCCTGCACTGCCGAAGGAAGGGTCCAGCGATCCGTCGCTGAGGTAGCGCGCCGCAGCGAAGGCCCACCCGGAATTCTGAAAGGGCGCGACCGCCCACGAGCAAGGCGCCATCGGGCTGCACGATGATGTCCTTCACATAGCTCTGGTTCTCGCCCACGAAGGTGTACACCTGACCATCCACACCGAACGCCGGATCCAGCGTGCCATCCGCCAGGTAACGCAGCACCACGAAGCCGATCTCATAGTCCACGCCCACCACGATCCTGCCATCGGCTTGCACCGCGATGCCTTCAGCGGTCTCAGTGGTGCTGCCGCATTCCCTGGTGGTCACCGTGCCGCCCGTACCGAAGCCTGCATCAACGGAGCCTGTTGGTGTATAGCGGGTCACCGTCACGTTCTCTTCACCGGCGATCGTGCTCGATCCCGCGACGAGGATGTTCTCGTCGTCCTGCACCACCAGCGAAGTGCCGAGGGCCACGTCAGCGCCCAAGCCGTTCACGACGGAACCACCGCTGCCGAAAGCAAGGTCCGGGGAGCCATCTTCCATGTAGCGGCCGATCACGTGCTCGGTGGCGGTGTTGCCCACCACCAGGATCATGCCGTCGGCATCCAGCACCATGGCCGAGGGTGAGTGTACCAGCGGTGCGGTACCGTCGATCCCGAACGTGGAGTCCGGCGAACCATCCATGTGGAAGCGTGCCAGGATGGGATCATGGTTCGCATCCGCGATGCTTACCACGACGATCTTGCCATCGGGCCGCAGTGCGATATCGACCCAAGCGAGCGTACCTCCGTTGGAGGTGAACAAGTAGCCGTTCAGGGCGAAGGAGAGATCCACCGCCCCGTCGCTCAAGTACCGCACGATCGCGCCTTCCGATCCGCCGGTCACGTTCCGGGTGCCTGCGAGCAGGATCCTGCCATCGGTCCGCACGGCCACCGCGTTGCTCTGCGAGCCCGTTGCGCTGGCGACGGTCTCCACGATGCCGCCCGCACCGAAGGATGGATCAAGCGTTCCGGCCTGGCCGTAGCTGGTGACCGTGAGCACATGTGCGGCCAAGGCGAAGGGTAAGGATCGGATCATGCATTGAGGATCAAGAGTGGACGACGCCCAAGACCTTACCAAAGAAACGGACGGTCGGCATCGCCGCCCACCGGTAGGGTATTGCAGTTCTACGGCCTCCCGCTCCCCCACCGTGAAGTACGGGTCCTTCCCCAGCAGGAAGTCCACATCGCGGAGGTTCGCGCCCGGCACGGGCACTTGCAGGATGCGGTAGCGGCCGGCGGCGAGCTTCGGTGGTAAGTTGAGCGTGGCGTGGTGGGCCAGCTTACACGTGCGGCTTCCCCACCGATCTTCGCGCCATGTCTCTTGCACATCCGAACATCCCCGCCCCCATCCACCGCGCCATCGTGGATGCCCTATCGCAAGCCGAACAGCGCTACGACGTGAAGGTGCTGCTCGCGGTGGAGAGCGGCAGCCGCGCCTGGGGCTTCGCCAGTCCGGATAGCGATTGGGATGTCCGCTTCATCTACGTGCACCGCCCGGAGTGGTACCTAAGCATCGATGAAAAGCGCGATGTGATCGAGGAGATGCTGCCCATGGACATCGACCTGGCTTACTGGGACCTGCGCAAGGCCTTGCGCCTGTTCCGCAAGAGCAACCCGCCGCTGCTGGAGTGGCTGCGCAGCCCGCTGAACTACCGCGAACAATACACCACGGCCGATGGGCTGCGCACCTTGTCCGAGGGCTTCTTCAGCCCGGTCTCCGTGATGCACCATTACCTGAGCATGGGCAAGCGTAACCACGCGCACTACCTCCAGAACGAGGAAGTGCGGCTGAAGAAGTACCTCTACGTGCTGCGCCCGCTGATGGCCTGTGATTGGATCGGGGCCACAGGCACCATGGCCCCCATGGAGTTCCACCGCCTGTTGGATCACCTGATGCCCGATGGACCGGTGCGCGGCGCCGTGGACCAACTGCTGCGCGACAAGATGAGCGGCGGTGAGCTGGGTCGTGGCCCCCGCGTGGCCGCGCTGCACGATTGGATCGAGGATCGCCTGGCGCACTATGCCGCCCATCCACCCGAGCCCCGCGCCGCAACGGACGCCGACACACAGAAGCTGGACGGTCTGCTGCGGAGCACCCTGCAGGAGGTCTGGAGCTGATGGCCGATGGGCTCTGAGCCTAAGGCCTATTGGCTTCTAGGCCTCTGAGCTTGTGGGCCTGTTGGCTTGATGGCCTCTGAGCCTTTGAGCCTAAAGGCCTAGTGGCTGAGCGGACGCTGAGCTTCTGGCTTGTTGGCTTTTGTGCCTGTTGGCTTGCTGGCCTCTGAGCCTGTGAGCTTGTGAGCCCAATGGCCTATGGCTGAGCGGACGCTGAGCTTCTGGCTTGTTGGCTTTGGGGCTTCTGAGCCTGTTGGCTTGCTGGCCTATGAGCCGAGGTCAAGGAACTTGGTACCGCCTGAGCGCCATTTGGCCTGCCGGCCACCGACCACTCCTGCCGCGCCTTGATCCGCCTCTAGCCATTTGACCTGGATCACCGAGCTGCCGAATGCCAAGGGGCCGAAAAGGCAAACCGACCGAAGTGGATCCGAACAGAACACCATGAAGAGATCGAGCTTGAATGAAGATGTCCGGGTCTAAGTCAGGAATTCAGGGACCACTCTTGAGAAATGTTGGGCAACATCGCTGATATCTGGGACCACTTTCCTGAAATGTTGAACCACTCTTCTGAACTCTTGGACAACTCTTTTGAAGTGTTGGACCACTTCTCTGAAATGTTGGACCAGTTTCCTGAACTCCTGGGCAACTCTTCTGAAATGTTGGACCACTTTCCCGAACTCTTGGGCAACTCTTCCGAAATGTTGGTCCACTTTCCTGAATTCTTGGGCAACTCTTCTGAAATCTTGGACCACTTCTCTGAAATGCTGGACCAGTTTCCTGAACACTTGGGCAACTCTTCTGAAATCTTGGACCACATTCGGCTCATAGTGGACCACATGGCGCCACAGTTGCGGCAGCATCTATGGTCGATGGCCTTGGGGTTGGAACCTTCGGCGTAACCCTGCTTCCTAAAGCTTACGTATACTACCCATATATAGGTCCTCGTCCCCAGGACCTTCGCCTTCTACAGGGGCACTTGGCGGCGTTGGTCACCAACTTCTGGCAGGACGCTACGGCTCCCCGCTCCCCCACCGTGAAGTACAGCTCCTTCCCCAGCAGGAAGTCCACATCGCGGAGGTTCGCGCCTGGCGCGGGCACTTGGCGGATGCGGTAGCGGCCTTCGGCGAGCTTCGGCGGCAGGTAGAGCGTGACGTGGTGCGGCCAACTTTCACCGTACACATCCGTATCCGTGCGCACCGCGAAGGTGAAGTCGCACAGGTGGGTGCAGCAGTCCTTCATGTAGAGGCCACCCATGCTGGCCTGGTGAGGTTGGCCGCTGTTCTCCCACGTGAACGCGAAGTGCACGGTGTCGTCCGGTGCGGGGTTGATCGGGCTGATGCGTACGTGCGTGCCGAAACGGTCGCCGATCACGGTATCCCGTGGCACGGCGGTATCGATCACCAAGGCGCCGTTCTTCCAGCGGTAGTGGCTCGGCTTCCAGGCGAACGACCCCAGGTCGATGCGCGTGGCATAGGGAACACGAACCACCATTTCAGGATAAGCCGTGAACAGGTAGGAGAAGCCCACGAAGTGGAGATCCACCCAGCGGCCGTGGGCATTGCGGATTACCTCACATTCGATCTCGCCTTCGAAGCTGCCGGTCTTCAGGTCCACCATCAGCTGCGGCCTGGTCGAAACCACGCCGTGTTGCGGCAGTTCCGTGGATCTGACGACCATGGCCGTGCAGTAGCCGGTGATCTCCCAGCTCTGGGTATTCTCCGCCGTGCCGGTAATGTGGACGCTGCGTGTAGCAGCCTGTGCCCACCCCACACACATGCCCGAAGCCAGAAGCATCAGCGATCGCATGCGGTAAAATACACGCGGAACGCGGGGAGGTTCACGATCCGTGCTTCACGCGGCGCTGAAGGCCACGCGTTGTCGGTGACGCCGGCCCCTCAGTTCTCCTGACGACAGGATGTCACACTAGGTGCGGAGCAAGCGCAGGATCAGTTTCCACGCCACCAGGTCAGAGACCTTTTCGGGATAGACGTTCTTCGACGTCTCCCAGTCGTAGAATTTCCGCAGCATGTCCAGGAATTCCGCCTCGCTGGCGAACGTTCGGTGATCCGGGTAGTCGCCGACATCGGTGCGCACGAAGTGGTTGCCGCTCCAACGGAGGTTCGTGTCGCCTTCCTTGCTTGATGTGGTGAAACGTCCGCCGCGTTTCATCGCTGCCACAATGGTTTGTTGCAATGCGGACACGGAGTCGAGATGCGCCTCTGCGTTCAACGACGCGAGGCAGATCGCTTGATAGCGTTCGGGCGCATCGGCATCGGCCACGTCGGGTGGATCGGCAGGCTGGAGATCGCGTGTCCAGTGTTCGAACCAACTGGCCGCTGTCTTGCGGTAATAGTCGTGATGCGTCGCCGCCGCATCGGTCCACGATGTCTCCACGCGCAGTGAATAGCAATTCTGGAGCGGCATCGCCGCCTCGAAGCGCAGCTCAATGTCATACCGCGCGCCGACAATCTTGGCGCTGGCGGTCATGATCAAGCGCTCGTTCTCCATGGAGATCGCGAAGAGGGTCATGAGGTCCCGTTCCAACGCGAACTGGATCGCGTGCGGCGGACGGTGGTCGCGGAAATGCAGCAGGCGCTTCGCGCTGGTGGCGGTTTCCACGGACGTCAGCGCGCCTTTCGGGGTGGTGGTGGGTCGTGTGTTGGCCGCCGCAACAAGCTCCTGCATCAGCGAACGACCGACCTCCGGGCCCGGGCGCGCTTCGCGCTGAGCGAGCTGTGACAACGCATCCGGCTTCGGCTCGAGCGCTTTGCGGATGGCGTCCATGTCCGGCTCGGGTTCAGGCGGCAACGGCGGTTCGAGCACGAAGAAATGCCGCTGTTCGGTGGTGAACTCGCCCGCGTAGGAGGAATTGTTGCGCGCGTAGAAGACGACTTCGCCCACCGATCTCCGGCGTTCAGGTCCGGACCGCCTTGGCCAGCTTGACGGAGGCGCCGCAGGGCGCGGCGGGAAAACCGTTCTCGATGGCGACGATGGTATTACCGGCCTGGATCTCGGCTTCAATGAGTTCGCGCAGCGGCGTAGGGAACGCAGCGATCTGCTGGTGGAAGGGATCGGCGGTCGTCATCGGTCCGTTCGTGGGTCCACCGTGCTCATTTCATCTTCTCCTCATACCACGCCTGCTGCTCGGAGAAGTCAACGCCGGTACCGGCGAACTTCTCCGGGAGAACGCGGAACAGCTCATCGCCCCAACGCCGTACGCGCCGCATGTGTTCCGACGTCGTGAAGTTGGGCGCGGGTGCACTGTTCACCCAACGCCCCAGGGCGTTGAGCGCGGGGCGGGCGAAGCGGGCTTTCGGCAGGAGTCAGCTCAGCATCGCGCAAGAACGTCAGCGCAGGTTCCGCATAGCCCGAGTCGAGCATGGTAGCCATGCGCTCCAGGAATTCCGGATCAGAACGCAGGCGCGCAGTGGCCGCCGCGCACACGGCCGGTTTCTCATCCCTGGTCGCCCGCCTGAGCAGCGATTCTAGATCGTCTTTCGGATCGAGCCGATCGATCTGCGCGAGCTCTTCTTCGGTCGCGGGCAAGAGGACGACGATCCGCATGGCGATGCCGGACAGACCGCGACCACCGTTGTTGGCGATCCACTGGCCGGAGAAGATCAGGCTGCCAACGAGGCTCAAGGCGGTGAACCACGCCCATGGCCGAAGCAGCCATTGCACGGACACTCCGGGCACGAGCTTCTGGTTCAAGCTCACGACCACCAGCAGCACGGTGGAGAACAGGATGAGGTAGAGGAACGGACTGTAGAGGCCACGCGGCGTGAAGCCGGGGCGGAGGTACAGGCCGATGAACAGGTAGGAAGCCATCGCCAGTGCGAACGCAGCAGCTACAGTGAGCATGTAGAGCTTGGTGCGGCTCAGCCGGATCCAGTCGAAGCCGCCGCTGGCGGTCATGCAGAGCAGCGCGACCATCATCAGCACCCAAATGGGGGCCAGGATGTACAGCGCGGGTGTCACCCATTGGTCGCTGCTCGTCTCCTTGCGGGCCCACTCCCACAGGAACGGTTGCAGGATCCTTAACTCATCCTTAAACCATGTTCACGCTCGGCGTTCGTGGAAACGGACCCGTATACTTGAAAGGATGAAGCGGATGGAGCGTCGACCTGGGATCACCTTGGCACTCAGTGCCTTGTTCCTGGCCTACTTTTGCTTGCGGAGCACTGTCCTGCGGCGCGAGCGTACCGACCTCTTGAGCCAGGCACAGCCGCGCTTGACAGCGTTGCCGCCCGGTGCGGGACGACGCGCGTTGCGTGGAGTTTGCCGAACGCCCTTCCCGGTGGGTCCGCGTTCTACTGACGCCCCGCCGAGCAGCGCTTATCGACCGGCGATACCATCGCGCAATACCGGGTGCACACCGCTGGTCCGACACGTTGCTGGATCGTCGACGGTTCCCGACCGATGTGCCCGCATGTCGATGCGGATACATGTGTGCGCCTCAACTTCCTGCTGCCCATGGAGAGCCCGAGCGACACCAACAGCACCCATCACCGGGTGTGTTCGCGGACCGGGGTCTGCTCTGTGCCGAGGTGGCCGGCGACGGCGGAATTGGTGGATGTGGCGCGCTTCACCCGATTGCTCCGGGAGACGTTTTTCGCAAATGCCGGTGATGCGGGCTAGGTGTGGCGCCGATCATGGACACCCTTTCGAGGGATACGCTTCCGAACGCCAACGCACGGACCGCTGTTGATGCACCTCATCGGTGCGCTCGGCCATCGTGCCTCCTGACGTGGCGCCGTGGGTGGTGGTGCTGCACTTGCCCGGTCTTCACTGCTGCGGTTCTGCGGAGACCCTACCCTACTTGTGGGTCTTCTGGCCCTGTTCGCGGTGCTGGTGTTCACTCGTGGAGGAGCTTAAGGTGCGTGGGCCTGTAGAGCGGTTGGCACAGATGCAACTGACCTGGTAAGCAACATCACCCACGAGTTCAACACACCGGCTCACGCACATCTCGCTGGCATTGGACACACTGCGGCGGCCGGACCAGCAGGCACAGTATGCGCACATGATGGAAGCCGATCGGTGAAGAGAACGAACGCACGTAGGCCAACGTGAAGAAGGTGATGTCCGTGAGCCTGCTGGACCAGGAGGCGCTACCGTTGGAACTGAGCTCACGATGCGTACGAACTGCTGTAAGCGACCTGCGCTCGGCTTCGACCTGCGCTGGACCGGGAGGGGCCGTTGGTGGTGACTTGCGCCTTCGAGGCCACGGACCCTTGCGCTCGTGGACGCGACCTACCTGACCAATGTGTTCCATTCGCTGTTGACAACGCGATCCGATACGGCTTTGCGCCCCCGGCGTGAACATCGGCACTCGTAACACATCGAGCGGTCTGCGGATCACCTTCGCGGACAACGGGCCGGTCATCCTCGCCAGCGAGCGATCGCTGGTGTTCAACAAGTTCTTCCGCGGCAGCAACGGTCGCGAAACCGCCGTGAAAGGCGCTGGCATCGGCCCGTACTTCGCGCGCAAGGTGGTGATGGCCCACGGTGTCACCATCGCGTTGAACGCGGTGTCCCCTCGGGTGGGGTCGAGGTCGGAACTGTTCTTCCGAAACCGGCACATGGCTGAGCGGACCCGGTCGATCGTCGAGAGAAGAACCGCACATGGAGGGGCCTGCCGTGAGAACTTAGGTTCCAGCTGGAGGTTTCGGTCGTGCACCATGCCGCGGATGGATTCTGAGGCCTTTGGCACAGTTCACGGCGGTGATCCGCACCTGGGTGCATCCTGGACGTGGATAAGCTCAAGATGGACGGTTTCGCGTGGCCCGCGAACGGCAGAAGCATCGCTCCACTGGCGGCCTTCATCTTCCTCACCGCGCGTTAACACCCCCCCGACAAGCAGGCCGGTTTCAACAGCGGTTGCGACGACTACCCGACTCAAGCCGTTCCTGTTCGAAGAACCTGTTGTTGCGCGTGAACGCCGTGCTCTATCGCACGCAGGGTCCCTTGGCAGTGCACGCCAGGTGGCGGATCGCTCGTCTTCCCCACCTTCACGCTAGTGCGAACGCACTCTTGAGATGCCGGGAATACCATCACGCTCTTCCACCCGCGAAAGAGAACCTGATCTCTTCTACATCCTGCTTTCGAAAACGCAGGCAACATGGTGGAGCGCCGATTCCTGGTAGAGCAGGTATGGGGCAGCTGAACGACCATCATTCGCGTTTGCTGGACGTCTACTCCACGCGCTTACGCAGCAGTAAGTACGCCTCGTTCCGTGATCACTTTGACCAACGTTTACGGCAAAGGCTTTCCTGCTCCGGGTGGCGGAGAGCCGCGCTGGTGAAGCGGAACCGGGTTCTTAGGCTTTCTCTAGCACCGGCGGGGCGACCGACCGGCGTCTTCCAGCCGCATCATCAACCGCAATGGCGACACACGCCGTCAAAACATCGAACCGATCTGGGCTCGAGGAAACCACGCTACAAGACACGCTGCTCGTCCTCCTCTTTCGCTGTTCCATCCGCATCCGCCACCGCGCAATCCACCGACAGCTCCCGCAGCACGGCGGGCGATTGTTG
>JADKHI010000001.1 GCA_016721825.1 Flavobacteriales bacterium | reverse complement strand
AAGCCCCATTTCTGGCCACGGGTCTGCTGCTGTTCGACATCTGGGTGGCCAATTGCGATAGGCATGTGAAGAACTTCGAGGTGGACTACTCCACCACGCCGGTGAGCATGAACATCTTTGACCATGGTCACGCGCTCTTCGGCTATGTTGGTGGCCAAGGTGAGGCACGACTGAACGCATTGATGAATAGGCTCGGAATCTCAGTGGACCCCAACAACCCGCACTGAGCGGAACCCATCGGCACTGCCCGGTGGATGTGCTACCAACCCGGACCATTTCGCCCCGTGGATCGAGCGTATCAAGGCCACCTGGACTTCTTGATAGAGAGGCGTTTGCGAGGAAGCGCTGCCGTACGGTATCACCCTGCAAGAAAAGGACGCCGCCGTGCGTTTTCTTAAGCACCGGCGTAGTACCTTAGAGCAGTTGATAGCCGGGCACCGGCCAGAGTTCAAGGCGATCCTCAATTGGCCCCTTTTCTGATGAGCACCACGAGCTACATATTGGCCACGTACATCCCGCACATGCAGCGGTTCGAGCCGCGCAACATCGGGGTGCTGGTGTGGTCCCCGCAGGGTGTTGCCGCGCGGTTCATAGCCGAGCGTGCCGAACGCCCCGGAGAAGTGGATGGCCGCTCCATTCCCGCGTTCGTTACCTCGCCCAGCGCATACAAGCAGTGGGTGCAGTACTGGCGCGAAATGCTCCGGCACCAAACATTCACGGCACCTGAAAGCGGCAAGTTGGTGGCCTTGTCCTCACCGGAGTTCATGCAGGCAGTTCTGGAGACAGGGCGTGGCAACTTCGTTCTGGCCGAACCAGGTGAGATCTGGAACGCGGAGCCGGGTGAGGATGTCACGGTGACAGCCGATCGCCTATTCGCTGATCTTTGGAAGCCAGCACAACGGAGGAAGGAAGCGACCCGAGCTTGGATACACTGGTGAATGAAGCTTTGCAACGCCATGGCATCATTCAGCATAAGAATTACCGCCGCGACTACCCGGTGCGCTGCGTAGTGCATGGGGTGGAAGAGGAATACATCTTCAGCGATGCACTGGCCAATGGATCACCGATCCAATTGTATCAGCGGATGCAGCTGCCTAAATACAAGGGTTCCTTGCGGAAGACGGTGCATGATGTGGCCTGGAGTTTTGATCATGTGATCGAACAAAAGATCGTAGCACAAGATGCTACGGCGGTGCTTGTGTCGGCATCTGAGGAAGACCTAGAGCGATCAGAGGTCTACAAAGGCATCCAGTTGCTCCGCTCGGTAACGAACGTGATCAACCTCAAGGATGACCAGAGTGATCAGGCCCTTGCTGAATTGGCTTCCGAGCCGGTTCATTGAAATCCCTTTACTTACTTCTCGTTTTCAAGACCTAGCTACATCAGAACTGGCTTTGCCGTAGCCGGAAATTCTCTTCATGAAAGCCAAAGACACCTCCCTGCTCACCTTCATGCGTAACGCTACGCAGAGCATCATCCCCATCTACCAGCGCACCTACAGCTGGCAGTTGGAGCAGTGCGCGCAGTTGTGGGCGGATATCCTGCATGCGGGTGCATCGGCCGAGGGGCATATCCATTTCATCGGCAGCATCGTGTACATCGAACGGGACCAGAGCCAGGTGAGCAACCAAAGCCCGCTGATGGTGATCGATGGGCAGCAACGCCTTACCACGGTTGCCATCCTGCTGGAGGCCCTGGCCCGCCACATGGGCGATGGCGAGCCGGTGGAGGGTTTCAGCGCCAAGAAGATCCGCGGCTACTACCTGCTGAACGATCTGGAGAGCGAGGACCGCCGCTTCAAATTGCTCCTGACCCAAACGGATCGCGACTCCTTGATCGCATTGCTCTCGCAAGCACCGGAAC
Organism: Flavobacteriales bacterium; assembly: GCA_016721825.1. Lineage (GTDB taxonomy): Bacteria > Bacteroidota > Bacteroidia > Flavobacteriales_F > PHOS-HE28 > PHOS-HE28. The sequence goes on along the minus strand of JADKHI010000001.1, from coordinate 1,554,626 downwards.
CGCGCGAGGCTTCGGTACGCGTGCGGCAGAACTTCGAGTTCTTCACCCAGCAACTGGCCGCCCTGAACGGCGATGTGGCGCAGGTCTGCCGTGGTCTGAACAAGCTGATGATCGTGGACGTGGCCCTCACGCGCGGCCAGGACAATCCGCAGCTGATCTTCGAGAGCCTCAACAGCACCGGCAAGGAACTGAGCCAGGCGGACCTGATCCGCAACTTCGTGCTGATGGGCCTGGAGCCCGGCCTGCAGAAGCGCTTGTACGAGCAGTACTGGCGGCCCATGGAACTGGACTTCACGCAGCAGGCCTACACCGAGCACTTCGATGCCTTCATGCGCCATTACCTCACGGTGCGCACCGGCGACATTCCCCGGCAGGGGGAGGTGTACGCGGCCTTCAAGGACTGGAGCCGCCAGCCCGAGGCCGGTGATACCGAGGCCCTGCTAAAGGACGTGCGAGCATTCGCACACTACTACTGCGTGATCGCCCTGGGCGCCCACGCGGACAAGGAACTGATGCGCGCCCTGCACGACCTGCGCGAACTGAAAGTGGATGTGAGCTACCCCTTCCTGTTGGAGTTGTACAATGACCACAGCGAAGGCAAGCTGACCCTGGCGGAGCTAATCGCAGCGGTGCGTTTGGTGGAGAACTACGTGTTCCGCCGCGCGGTTTGCTCCATCCCCGCCAACAGCATGAACAAGACCTTCTCCCGCTTCACCGCCTCGGTGGACAAGGAGCGGTACCTGGAGAGCATCCAAGCGCAATTCCTGCTGCTGCCCTCGTACCGGCGCTTCCCCAGCGATGCCGAGTTCGAGCGCGAGATCCAACGCCGCGACCTCTACCACTTCCGCAGCAAGAGCTACTGGCTGCGTCGCTTGGAGAACCACGGGCGCAAGGAGCCTTTCCAGATCGAGAGCCTTACCATCGAGCACGTGCTGCCGCAGAACGAGGACCTGAGTGACACGTGGCGGACCGAGCTTGGCCCGGAATGGGAGCGCATCCAGCGCGACTACCTGCACACGCTTGGCAACCTCACCCTCACGGGCTACAACCCCGAACTGAGCGACCGCCCCTTCTTGGAGAAGCGCAACATGGAAGGCGGCTTCAAGGACAGCCCCATCCGCATGAACCAGGAACTGGGTCGCTTGGAGCATTGGAATGAAGCGGCCATACAAGCGCGCGCCGCCAACCTCGCCGCCAAGGCCGTTACCGTTTGGACCGCACCCTCCTTGACGCCGGAAGTGCTGGAGAGCCATCGCCCGAAGAAGAAAGAGGGCGCACAGTACACGCTAGCCGACCACCCGAACCTGGCCTCACCACACCTGCGTGACCTGTTCGAGGCACTGCGCAAGGAGGTGATGGCCCTGGATCCCTGCGTGATGATGGATGTGCTGAAGCTTTATGTCGCTTTCAAAGCGGAGACGAACTTCGTGACGTAATCCCGCACGAAGGATCCGAGCTTGTCGCTGAACATGCCATTCATCGAAGTAGAGGACCCGCGGCATTTGTGAGGATGTGACGGGTATGGGTCGCTGGGGCAATGGTGATGTGCGCGTAGCACTGGGAAAGAAGGAGGACCTGCCGTATGTGATGGGGCTGGTGCGGCAGGCGCTGGAGAAGCAATTGGATGTTCCGGCATAGAACAACACGATAAACACCAATAGCATGAGCAAAGCCAAAGTCTTCATCGTCAACCAGGAGTACAAGGCCAAGTACAAGGTCTACTTCGTGGACCAGGAGTACAAGCAGAAGAACCACCAGATCATCAGTCCCGGTGAACTGGTCAAGCAGGAGTATCAAGCCGACGTCAAAGTCTTCATCGTGGATCAGGAGTACAAAGCGGATATCAAGATCCTGCGGAAGAACTTCCCAGCCTGATCGCCGTCCAGCCGTTCAGTGATGACCGAAGACCAGATCGAACAGTTCGCCATTGGGCGCTTGCGCGAGCTGGGCTATGCCTACCAGCACGGCCCCGGCATTGCGCACGATGGCGAGCAGCCCGAGCGCGAGAGCTACGAGCAGGTGCTGCTGCTGGAGCGCCTGCGCGCGGCCGTGCGGCGCATCAACCCGCGCATACCGGCGGCGGCGCAGGAGGAGGCGGTGAAGCAGGTGGCGCGCATCGCCAGCCCGGAGCTACTGGTGAACAACGAGGTCTTCCACCGCATGCTCACCGAGGGCGTGAAGGTGGAACACCAGCAGGACGGCAATACCCGCGGCGACCTGGTGTGGCTGGTGGACTTTGCCAACCCCGCCAACAACGACCTGCTGGTGGTGAACCAATACACCGTGGTGGAGAACGGCAAGAACAAGCGGCCCGATGTGCTGCTGTTCGTGAACGGCCTGCCGCTGGTGCTGATGGAGCTGAAGAACGCCGCCGATGAGAAGGCGAGCATCCGCAGCGCCTACAAACAGGTGGAGACCTACAAGGAGACCATCCCCGGCCTGTTCACCTACAACTGCGTGGTGGTGATCAGCGACGGCCTGGAGGCCAAGGCCGGCACGGTGAGCAGCGGCTTCAGCCGGTACATGAGCTGGAAGACCAGCGATGGCAAGGTGGAGGCCTCGCCGCTGATCGGTCAGCTGGAAACGCTGATCGTGGGCATGCTGAACAAGGAGACCCTGCTCGACCTGGTGCGCCACTTCATCGTGTTCGAGCGCAGCAAGAAGAAGACCCAAAGACGGGCGTCAATACCATTACCACGGTAAAGAAGATCGCCGCCTACCACCAGTACTACGCGGTGAATAGGGCGGTGGCGAGCACCTTGCGGGCAACGGGATTTAATTCCCCTCCGGCGGGAGGGGCGGCCCCGCTGCAACATCTCCAACGGGCGGAGAGCGTCAGCGTTTTCCCGTCCACGGAGGTGGCAGCCGAATCGACGGGGCGCGACCACCCCGTCCGGCCCCCTTGGGGGGGCCCCCGCCCGCCATCGCCCGGAGCTACGGTCTGCCGGGTGTGAGCAAGCAGACCACTGGCGACCGCAAGGGCGGGGTGGTGTGGCACACGCAAGGCAGCGGGAAGAGCCTGAGCATGGTGTTCTACACCGGTAAGGTGGTGCTGGCCCTGGACAACCCCACCATCGTGGTGATCACCGACCGCAACGACCTGGACGACCAGCTCTTCGACACCTTCGCGGCATCAGTGTGCAACTGCTGCGGCAGGAACCCGTGCAGGCCGAGGACCGCGACCACCTGAAGGAGTTGCTGAAGGTGGCCAGCGGCGGCGTGGTGTTCACCACCATCCAGAAGTTCCAACCCGAGGAGGGCAATGTGTACGACCAGCTGAGCGCCCGCGAGAACATCGTGGTGATCGCCGACGAAGCGCACCGCACGCAATACGGCTTCAAGGCCCGCAACGTGGATGTGAAGGACGAAGCGGGTGAAGTGGTGGGCAGCAAGATCGTGTACGGTTTTGCCAAGTACCTGCGCGATGCGCTGCCCAATGCCACCTACCTGGGCTTCACCGGCACGCCCATCGAGAGCACCGATGTGAACACCCCGGCGGTGTTCGGCAACTACGTGGATGTGTACGACATCGCACAGGCCGTGGAGGACGGCGCCACGGTGCGCATCTACTACGAGAGCCGCCTGGCCAAGGTGAACCTGAGCGAGGAAGGCAAGCAGCTGATCAAGGACCTCGACGATGAGCTGGGCAAGGAGGAGCTCACCGACACGCAGAAGGCCAAGGCCAAGTGGACCCAGCTGGAGGCGCTGATCGGCAGCGAGAACCGCATCAAGAACGTGGCGCGCGACATCGTGACCCACTTCGAGCAACGGCAGGAGGTCTTCGAAGGCAAGGGCATGATCGTGGCCATGAGCCGCCGCATCGCCGCCGAACTGTACGCGGCCATCGTGGCCCTGCGACCGGATTGGCATGACAACGACCTGAGCAAAGGCAAGATCAAAGTGGTGATGACGGCCGCATCATCGGATGGTCCGACGATGAGCAAGCACCACAGCACCAAGGACCAGCGCCGCGCCCTCGGCAGAGCGCATGAAGGACCCGAACGATCCCTTGCAACTGGTGATCGTGCGCGACATGTGGCTCACCGGCTTCGATGCCCCCAGCATGCACACGCTCTACATCGACAAGCCGATGAAGGGCCACAACCTGATGCAGGCCATCGCCCGCGTGAACCGGGTATTCATGGACAAGCCCGGCGGCCTGGTGGTTGACTACCTCGGCATCGCCGCCGACCTGAAGAAGGCCCTTTCCTTCTATTCCGATGCCGGTGGCAAGGGCGACCCCACCATCGCACAGGAACAAGCCGTGGGGCTGATGCTGGAGAAGCTGGAGGTCGTCGCCAACATGTACAACGGCTTCCCCTACGAGCAGTACTTCCAAGCGGACACGGCAAAGAAGCTCTCCCTCATCCTCGGCGCCGAGGAACACATCCTCGGTCTGGAGGACGGCAAGCGGCGCTACATCAACGAGGTCACGGCCCTCAGCAAGACCTTCGCCATCGCCATCCCGCACGACCAGGCGATGGACGTGAAGGACGAGGTCGGCTTCTTCCAAGCCGTAAAAGCTCGCCTCGTGAAGTTCGATGGCACGGGCAGCGGCCGCACCGATGAGGAGTTGGAGACCACCATCCGGCAGGTCATCGACCAAGCGTTGGTGAGCGAGCAGGTGATCGATGTCTACGACGCGGCAGGCATCAAGAAGCCGGACATCTCGGTGCTCAGCGAGGAGTTCCTGTTGGAGCTGAAAGGCATGGCGCACAAGAACGTGGCCATCGAGGTGCTCAAGAAGCTCCTGAACGACGAGATCAAGGCCCGCGCCCGCACCAACATCGTGCAGAGCCGCAGCCTGATGGACATGCTGGAGGACAGCATCAAGCGCTATCACAACAAGATCCTCAGCGCCGCCGAAGTGATCGAAGAGCTGATCAAGGTGAGCAAGGAGATCACCGCCGGCGACAAGCAGGCCGCCGACATGGGCCTCACCGAATACGAGTACGCCTTCTACACCGCTGTGGCCAACAACGACAGCGCCAAGGAGCTGATGCAACAGGAGAAGCTCCGCGAACTGGCCGTGGTCCTCACCGAACGCGTCCGCCAGAACGCCAGCATCGATTGGACGATCAAGGAAAGCGTGAAGGCGAAGCTGAAAGTGATCGTGAAGCGGACGCTGCGGCACTTCGGCTATCCGCCGGATATGCAGAAGCTGGCGACTGAGTTAGTACTTAGGCAGGCAGAGATGTTGGCGGGGGAGTTCAGTGGGGGGTGAGTTTCCTTCGATAAGCACATAGCCATGACCGACACCAAGCCGCTGGAATTGATCGAGCACTGGCAGCAGGTTGCGACCAGAGACCGGTGAGGAATTCGAACCCACCCATGTGCTGCGGCGCAAGGAGGTGACCAAGGCTTTGAATGAGGCCTTGAAGGTCATGGGCGGTAAAGCAGCCAAACGCCCGCGTCGCCCCATTGTGAAAAGCGACTACTTCGCCATGGCTGAATTCAATCGGCTCAGCGCCAAGACCCGCAAGGACCTCGCGGAACGCGTGCTTCGCCTGCCCATGACCTTTCCGCTTGACCAAGCTAATGCCCGGGTGGTGCGCACCGTACATGCCCGCTCGCAAGAACCGTGGAAGAGGCTGGAACAGGATATGCTGGCCCGGGTGCTCCGCATACCAATGACCTGAAGTTCCTGAGCATCGTGTTCCAGCGCAGTGAGGAAGGCGATGCAGACCGAAGCCCGGCGCCTGATGGCCGAACGGTCTGAGCTGCGTGCAGCACTGGGTCATGCGCCCTCCGTTCCCCCGCCATCCAAACCGAACGATGCCACGCTCAAGACCTATACGGTTGCCAAGGAGCGGGAAGCGAACCCGCAGGCCTACGCACGGTGGTCCGCCGAGGACGATGCGATGCTGGAGAAACTGTACGGCGAAGGCATGCCGAAGAAAGCCTTGGCTGCGCACTTCGGCCGCAGGCGGAGTGCCATAGACTCGCGCATCAGGAAGTTGGAGCTGTAGGTGGAACAAGACAAAGCGATAGGATGCATTCAGCGAGGATCACGCACCGTCCAACAACGAAGAGCTTTCTGGAGCTCAAGAACCTTTTATGAAGGTGGGTTCCTGAAGCTCAGTCCCCGGCTTCAACGCCAATCGGTTTGGGCAGAGCGGGATCGCACGAAGCTCATCGATAGTATCATACAGAACTACCCTCTGCCAGCCATCTTCTTATATGCACGCAAGGACAAAGGCGATGTGGTGTATGACGTCATCGATGGAAAACAGCGTATCGAGAGCGTGCTGATGTTCATGGGTGTCCTACGTGGGAGGTTCAAGGCCAAAGTGCAACTTCCCGGCGCGGAAGCCGTGGAGGCTGTGGATTGGAACTTGTTGAAGAGACGGAATGTGCATCTGATCCACGCCTATCAGATACCGGTGATCGAGGTGGATGGCGACCTGGGTGAGATCATAGACATCTTCATCCGGATCAACTCCACTGGCAAAGCGCTTACTCCTCAAGAGAAACGGAGTGCCAAGTATTACAGTAGCGCTCTGCTCAAGACCGCTGCTGCCTTGGCTAGGAAGTATGAACGCTACTTTATCCAGAACAAGATCCTTTCTCCTTCGCAGATATCCCGGATGAAGTCCATCGAGCTGATCTGTGAACTGATGTTGACGTTGGTGCAGGGGGACGTACTGAACAAGAAGACGGCATTGGACCGGGTGATGGCCACGTCCTCGCTTGATGCGCGCAACTTGGCGAAGGGTAAGAAACTGGTCGTGTCTGCGCTCAATCGTGTGGCCCGGATGTTCCCCCAACTGCACACCACAAGGCTTCGGCAGGTCACCGATTTCTACACCCTTGTGGCCCTGATCGGGAAGTATGAGAACGAGGGCCTTATCCTGACGAACGCAAAGCGGAATGACCAGGCCTGGCGCTTACTGAAACGCTTCTCGACCCAAGTGGATGAGGTGCGGGAACTACAACGCAAAGCACGTGGTGCGAAGCCTGACCAGGACCTGTACAGGGATTACCTGCTGACCGTATCGCAGATGACGGATGATGTTGCTCAACGCCGCAAACGCGAACAGATCTTGGACGGCATTCTTCGCAACCTCTTCGCTCGCAAGGATGAGCAACGGACCTTCTCCCTTGAACAACGCCGGCTGCTCTGGAATAGTGAGGCCAAGGTGATCTGCCCCAAGTGCAAGAAGCCCATTACTTGGAACGACCTATCGATAGACCACATCCTTTCACATGCCAAAGGCGGCCGAACCGATCTACGTATTGCGCAGCCGATGCATAAGCGGTGTAACTCTGCCAAAGGAGCACGTTAAGCCAACCTCCCCCTATGGAATACCTCTCCACCTCCAGCCTCGCCAAGGAAATGGACATCCCCGGCAAGGAGCTCTTTGAGAAGCTTCAAGGCCTTGGCCTCATCACCCGCAGCGGCGACAAGTGGGTGCTCACGGATGCTGGGCGCAGCAGAGGCGGTCAGACCCGGACCAATCCCAAGTTCGGCGAGTTCATCGTGTGGCCGGAGGACATCAACTTCGACCAAGGCCATGGACGGGGCAAGAACATGAACGCCACGGCCATCAGCAAGGAGTTCGGCATTTCCGCACAACGCATGAACTTGATCTTCGCCGAGCTGGGTTGGCAGGAGAAGCACACGGCTGGTTGGACCGTGACGAAGACCGGCTTGAGCATCGGCGGTCGGCAGATGGAGCATGAGTCGGGTTCCATCTATGCCGTGTGGCCTGTTGCTATCCTGGAGAATAAACGGTTGCTGGATGTGGTTCGACCTTCGGTTCAACCGGTGCAGCCGGAGCCTGTGGGCGGCTCGCTCTCCGGCACAGGCTTCCGCGAGAAGTTCGAAGCCAAGCTGCGCACGACGGATGGGCACTACGTGCGCAGTCGCGCGGAGGTGATCATCGATAACTGGCTTTACACGTATGGTATCGTTCACGCCTATGAGCGCAGGCTGAATATTGAAGAGGAGTGCTATTGCGACTTCTACATTCCACAAGGTGCAGGTCGACCGCTTGCGGTCTATATCGAGTATTGGGGTATGGAAGATGACCCCAAGTACGCCGATCGCAAGAAGAAGAAATTGGATCTCTACAGGAAGAACGAGATCCCGCTGATCGAACTGAACGGCAACGACATCGACAACCTCGATGACATCCTCGCCAGGAAGCTGCTGAAGTACAACATCAAGGTGGGTTAGGTCAACGACCACTCCACCACCAGAAAGTCCTCCACGACAGCCTCGCAACGCAGAGCAGCTTCCATCCACTGCACCTGGGTATCACGCATGCGATCCTTCTTCTGTTTCTTGCTTTCGGCAAAGACGAGTCGATCGTCCTTCCACGCGACCACATCCCAGCAGCCCCTGAAGCTGTTGCCATTTGCCTCGGCGATGGCATGGAGCGTTCGTTCACCCATGGCTCAATGATGGGTCGCGCTCCTGAACCATGAAGTGCCACCGGTTTCCACTCGCGCAACAGGGCAGGCTACATTGCGGGTTGCCGATAGGTTTCCACCCAGCGCCCCACCCAACCCGGCCGCCTTGAACGCGCGGAGGATGGCGACCTCGGCGAATTGAGGGCGGCCGTCCACGAGCAGGAGGTCTTTGCCGCCGAAGCTGTCGACCGTTTCCATACCGCGGTAGGCGGTGAAGGTGGGCCGTGCCACATGGATGCGCCATGTAGTTGTGGGGCTTTCAACTGGTAGGTCAGCAACCACGGCTAAGGCGGCTGGCAAGCGTGGTTCCATGATCGCATAGATAGGTCGTAGAGTGCAATACCTGCTGCTTCCTGATCACGCTGGTACCAGTGGTAGTTTCACAAGACACCAGCCGCCGCCCCAAACCCACCTTCACCCTTGCGCATCCACTCCGGCAAGGTTGAGCGACCCTGGGCTCACAGCTCCACCACGTGGCACTCCGTGCCGTTCTTCAGGGCATCGGTGTTCAGCAGCTGGCTCTTCGTTTCCAGTTCGTTCAACAAGGTCTTGCGCGGCACCTCGGTGCGGCTGGCGGTGCTGCCGTGCTTGCCGGGCCGTGTGCTCAGCAGGGTCTGCAGCTGGGCCTTCCTGTTCCCCTTCTTCTTCTTGTTGAACAGGGCCCAGAGGGTGCGGGGCGTGGCGTTCAAGCTGCCGTGGTGGCCCACCTTGTAGAGGTCGGTGCCGGCCAGCAACTTCATGTTCGCCTTGGCCTCCTTCGCATCCTTGAGGGCGTGGTTCCAGTTCTCCAGTTGCGCATCACCGGGGAAGAGCAGGCGCTTGCCGCCGTATTCGAAGAGCAGGATCAAACTGGTGTTGTTCATCTGGTTGTCCAGGATGCGCACCAGCTCCAACAGCTGGGCGCCGCGGCTGGCCTGTATGCGGGGTACGAACCAGCGCACCTCGGGTGGCAGGGTGCCTGAGGCCTTGTGCTTGGCGGCGAAGGGCGAGGTGCCACCGGGTCCGAAGGCCGACGCCGTGAGGCCGCGCATGTGCCAGAACTCGTCGGGGTCCTTGCTTGTTTGCGTTTTGATCTCGTCGTTCTGCTCAATGGTGGGGGGGCCGAGCACGTGCACCTTCACACCGGGCAGCAGCTTCTCCAGGCCGCTCTTCATGCCGTAGTGCAGGTACTCGTTCTTCTTCCCCATGGTCATCAGGTTCTTCACCGCGCTGGGGTTCGCGATGTTGTCCTCGCCGAGGAAGCTGAGCTGTCCGATCACGGCCGGGCTCAAGGTCTTCTCCAACGCTTTGAGCTCACCGAGCAGCGAAGCGGAGAACTGATGCATGCCTTGCAGGCCGAGGGCGAAGCGGGCCGAGCCTCGGTTGCCGGCCTTGGGCTTGGTGGCGTCGGTGGGCAATTTGGGGTCTTCGGTCCAGGGCTGCAGCACCAGGTCGGGCTTCAGGGTGCGGAGGATGTCCCCGGCGCCCTTGCCGTTGGCGGCGGTGGCGAAGCCGCTGATGTGGTCCTTGTGGCGGTGGGTGGCCACCACGGCGTGCAACTTGCCACCGGTGGTCTGCTTGATGTGCTCGGCCACCGGAGCAAGGGAGAAGCTCTTGCCTTTGAAGGTGCGGGGCGGTGCGGTGCTGCCGCAGTCGATCAGTACGTGGCGCTCCGTGCTTCCGTTCACCGCCTTGGGGTAGTGGAAGGTGAGGAGGAAGCAATCGCCGAAGCCCACTTGGTAGCTGCGGATGGTGGCTTTATTCGGTTCCATCGTCGTCGAGGTCATGGGTGTGGTGCTCCAGTCCGGGGTGGCACTCGCAGCCGGCGCGGGCGCGTGTGCCGTTGAGGGCGCGTGTAAGGTGCAGCAGGCCGAAGGGGCTGAGCTTGGCGGGGCTCTTGCGCTTGGGCCGCAGGTTCTCGTAGTAGCCGATGCTGCCCAGGTACTTCAGGCGTTCGCTCTGGCGGGTAGTGTTGTTCAGGCGGTTGTGCACGTGGAACTTCAGGCGTCCGTACTCGTCGAAGATGAGCACGCCGCCGCCGTACATGAACACCTCCCGGTCGCGTGGCAGCACCTTCTCGCCCGGGTCGGTATAGCCCAGCTCCGCAAGCTCATCGGGGTCGAGGCGGAGGATCTGCACGTACTCGGCCACCGTTTCGCGCAGGGTGAAACCGTCCTCGCCGATGCGCACGCAGGGGCGCACGCTCTGCACGCGGGTGAAGGCGCCGACGCGCAGGCGCAGGGCCTTGCGGTTCTCCCAGATGAAGCGGAACACTTCATCGCGATCGCGCTGCATGGGTTCGAAGTGGGTGCGGTCGTAGATGATGTCGCCGTGGTCCTCCTTCACGGGTTCGCCCCACACACCGGCTTCCGCACCGCCGTACTTCGATGCCGGCGCAATGCCGAACGAACCGAACGAGCTGCGGATGTGGTCGCGCAGATGGAAACGCTCATCGTCCGGGTTCACCTCGCGGTCCGCCGTCAACAGGGCCGAGAGGTAGTCGGCGAAGGTGAGGTGCACGGGCGGGCAATAGTCCAGCGCGCGGATGCACATGGTCAGCAGGCGGTCGGCGATCACGCGCCCTTCGTCCACCACGCGGGCCACGTCCAGTGTGCCATCGGCATCCTTGGCCAGCCCGCTGATGCGGTCGGCCCAGATGGTGGTCAAGGCGCCCAGCACCGCGGCCACGAGCACTTCACCACGGCGGTGCGGTTCCATGAACTCCGCTTCCCGGAGGATGCCCTTGCGCGGCTGCAGCTCGGTGGAATGGCGGAGGGCCTCGCCGCGCACCTGCGCCATCTCCTGGCCCATCTCCTTGGCGAGCGCGAAGAGCGGCCCTTCGGCGATGCCTTTGGCGGTGAGCCAGTCACCGGCCACGCGCTTCTTGTTGCCTTGGTCGCGGTGCACCAGCTGTTCGATCACCTCCTTGATGGAGAACACGCTGAGCAGCGCCACGATGTCGGAGAAGCCTTCGTGGAAGGCGGCCTGATCGGGAGAGGAAGGGTCGGTGTAGCGTTCGCGCAGGCCATCGAGCAAGGCATGGCTCGTTTCATGCGCCACCACATCGTGGCTGAGGCAGCTGAAGATGGTCTTCGCTTTTCCCTTCGCGTCGGGCGTGGCGAAGTAGCCGAAGAAGAGCCCTTCATCCTCTTTGGAATAGAACGCGTTCGCATCGGTGAAGGCGTGGGGTGCCACCTTCAGCTGGTGCCCACCGAAGCTCCAGCTCACGCGCCGGCCCAAGGCCAGCTCGAAGCGCGCCAGCGTGCGCATCACGATCGCGTACACGTTCTGCTGGTGGAACTTCGGGTCGCCGAGGATCTCGGCATCGGTCACGGTCTTTCCCGCTGCTGTGGGGCCGAACGGATCAGCACCATCGTCCCGTGGCGTCCACGGCTTCATCAAACTGTTGCTCGACGCATCGAAGTCCACCACTTGCACACGATAACCGGTGGGTCCTTCGCCCATGTCCTCGTACGGCACCGACACGCAGGCCGTGAGTATGGAACCGTCCGCCTTGCGAACGGAAGGGTCCTGTGCCACCACGGTGAGCTTGCGTGTGCGTGGGCTGTGTCTGTTGTCCATCGGATGCGGTGCTGGGATCGATCAAAGCTCGCGGTCGGTATCGAACCGTACTAACGTCTTTTTCACAGGGTGTTTTCGCATGGTCGGTGGGTCGTCCCGATGTACACGGATGAAGTGTTGCGAAGGCGTGGGGGCATTGTCCGGAGTGGCTCATTGGTGTGCCACCACCCCTGACCCCTCCTTGGCAGGAGGGGGATGATGTTGGTCTCCGCCTTTGCCAGATGTCACGTTAAGGAAGTTCGGACTGCGCTTGTGCGCCAGCGGCTTAGGAGATGGCCACGTCGGGCCTGGTTTGGTGGGATCGCAGGTGCCCTCCTTATTCTATGACCTGTGCAAGTGGCATACGCACGTAGGGTGTGCTTCGCTGGATCACGGCGAACAGACGATGGAGGATCTTGCATCGAACGGCATTGATCACAGACATAGGCGCTTTGCCTTGCTTGAGCTTCCTTCGATAGTAGTCCTGCAACTCGCCCGCCCTTGCGATCACCCCCAGTGCGGACATGTGCAGGAGGGTTTTAAGCACCTGGTCGGCTTGTGGTGACACGCGTGTTCTTCCTTTGATGCTCGACCCCGAGGTGTGCTCGTAAGGTGCAACGCCCGCCTGACAAGCCAGTTGACGCACAGTGCGGAAGCGGGTGAAGCCTTCGGTGCAGGCCAACAGATAGGAGGCCAGTACAGGTCCAACGCCATCAACGCTGAGTAACAGTTGATACTGCTGGTTGAGCTGCTGGTCGGACCGTATGAACTCCAGGATGAGGCCGTCCACTTCGACCAGTTGTTGGTCAACCTGCTTGATGCGTTGGCGACTCATGCGGTCGAAGAGGCTTTGAAGGGAACGGTCCATGTGCCGGTTGGTGTCCTTGATCCGCACTTGTTGCCGCCTGCGCTCGGTGACCAACTGGCGCCTGCAGCTCAGCAGCTGCCGGAGCTTGTTCATGCGCAACGCCTCAGCGCCGACCAGCCGGGCTTTATCCTGATAGCGACGTGCGTAGTCCGCAATGCGCAGGGCATCAATGCTGTCGCTCTTACCCCGCGTGTTACCGATGCTGTGCTTGATGTCCAGCGGATGAGCCAGCCAAGTGGGGATCGCCAGGTGCACCAACTCCTCCACCAACCGGTAGCCATAGTGACCTGTGGGTTCCAAGCAGACCAGCATACTGCTCTTGTCCAGCCTGAACTCCTTTCCCCAACGCCGCAATAATGCTCTGACCGCTTTGGGCTCGTTACTGATCCTCTCCTGTGCCAGTAGTGCTCCGGCTTCATCAAGCAGGGCCACATCCAAATGCGCCTTGCTCACGTCCACCCCGATCCAGTGTTTCATTGCCTTCTACTTTTGAGTTAGACCAATGATCCCTGGAGGGGCTGAGCGAGGTCCTGTGCTTGATGACTCTAATAGGCCTGCACGCCTGAAATTCTATCTGAGCCTCAGACCCGAGGGGAAGACAGGTTCCAATAAGGGGGCTTAGGACCGCGTCCTATCGCCATGAATGGTTCACCTGCCTTCCTGCTCAGACCTCTTCAGTGGATCTATCGACGCAAGTCTAGAGTCGCCATGACGAACTAAGAACCCACCGTCATCGCGAGGCGGACCACACGGAACATCCGTAAAGGATCGTCCGCCGAAGCGACCTCTTAGGCCGCAGGCGCGCGGGTGGCAACACGGTGTTTCATTTCTGTGCGCCAGCGGCTTAGGAGATGGCCACGTCACAGTGGCCTGTGCTGGGACCGCTTGTTGCTCTTCGCCATGACGAAATGTAAACTCAACGTCATCGCGAGGAGGGCCGTTCTACCCCTCGAGCCTGAACCGCTCCACCACCCGCGTGGCACCGGGCCAGCTGCGTTCCTCGAAGTACACGGCACCTTCGGCATCCACCAGCAGCACGGTGGAGCAGCGCGTGCCATAGGCGGCACCGGGGATGAAGATGGACGAGGCGGCACGCTCCAGCTCCAGGGGCAGGCCGGTATCGGGCAGTTGCGCATCGGCGGCCAGTGCATCGTTGGTGAGCACCGCGAAGAGCGCTTCCACCGGTGGTGGGTCGGTCGCTTCGAGCAGCGCGTGCAGGTCCGCCTTCGCGCGTTCCACTTTGGGCCACGGTGTGTTGAGGAAGGCGTTGCTGATGCCGTGCACGCCCGGTGCGAGCGGAAGGTCGGCGGGTTGGATGTTGTTGTGGTAGCGCAGCGCGTGCAGGGGTCCGTACAGCAGGTTGAAGCCCTCGTAGGCTGCGGTGGTCTGTGGGTCGATGGTGCCGAGCAGGGCCTGCTTCACGAGCTGGCCGCGCGAAGGGCCCACGGTGCGCGGGCGCCGCAGGTCGCGGTGGTTCGTGATGGCGGCGATGCGCCCGGTGCGGGTGATGCCGAGCCAGGTGCCGCCCGCCTGCTGATCGCGTCCGGCGAGGAACTCGGGTGCATCGGGCCAGAACTGCGCGGGTGCCGTGGGTCGTTCCCGGACCTCATCGCGGTTGGCCGCTACAATAAGCGGAAAGCGTGGGTGGACCTGGTAGGCCAAGGCGATGAGGCACATGCGGTAAATGTACCCGCCGCCAGCACGGACGGTCAGCGCACGAAAGGTGGTGATCGTGGTCGCCCTTCCCCAGCGATGGCGAACAGTGTGCACACCCCAGGCGCGGCACACGGATGCGTGCTGATGCGTGCAACGCAGCAGGGGTGGGGTCTGCACGCGTTCTCGCTGCCCACCGGTAGGTCTTGGCCCTGGTTTCGCAACTGGCAGGGTGAACCTAAAACCAAGGACCATGAAGAACCTGATCATTGCAGGCGCCGTCGCCCTGCTCACCACCCTGAACGCGCAGGCCCAGACCCAACCCAGCACATTGGACAAGGCATGGGTGAACCTGAACGTGACCCAGTTGAACATGCAGTTGGACCTCTCCGATGAGCAGGAGGCCAAGGTGAAGGAGCTGGACACGCGCTACATCAAGCGCCACGAAGCGCTGGAGCAGACCATGCCGAAGCTGAGCGACAAGGACATGTCCGACAAGACCGCCGCCCTGATGGTGGAGCGTGACCGGGAGATGCAGAAGGTGCTGACCCCCGAGCAGTACACCAAGTGGGATGGCATGCGCCAGAAAGGCACCGGGGACCTCACACCGGAGAAGAAGGAACAGATGAAGTAAGGGGAACGCGGACAGCGAACATGTGCTCCCCACATCAGGCGAGTGCCAAAGGCCTTCACGGGCCTGCGGCGCTCGTTCTGTTCTTCAGGGTGCCACCACCCCTGACCGCTCCTTGGCAGGAGGGGAACTATTCACGTCTTCGCCTTGACCAGTTGTCACCTCAAGAAAGCTTGAACGCTTCCGCTAAGCCGCTGGCGCACGCGAACGGGCCGATGCGCGCTGTGCGGCAACTCATCCCCCCTCGCTGTTCCCGCCAAGCCGGCGGACGAGGGGGATCGAAGGAAGCGCTCCGCAGATCCGGTCCTGAAGATCTTGCGCGGCCCATGCTTCCACTTATCCCCCGCGCCTTAGCGAGGGGGCGGAGGGGGAGCAGAAGCGCATGGGCTGCGCTCGTTGAAGGAGTTCTTCGCTTTCCGAAGCATGGACAAGAAGGAGGACATGGGAAGCCTCAGTACCGCGTTCAACGCAGGCACACTACATGTCCGCTGGCACGGCGGGTGCGCGTGTCGCAGGCCAGCACGTACTCTGCGCGCCAGGCGTACACATCGTTGGGCAGCAGCTCGCCGTTCACCGTGCCGTCCCAGCCTTCCGCATCGTTCACCGTGCGCAGTAGGCCACCCCAGCGGTCGAAGAGCAGCAGGCTGTAGCGCGCGAACCCGTAGGTGCTCTGCGGGAAAAAGCGGTCGTTGATGCCGTCGCCGTTCGGAGTGAAGGCGTTGGGGAGGAAGTGTTCGGCCGTGGTGCCCGCTGTCGCGATGGTCAGGGTGGCCGCATCGCTTGTGCATGTGCCGCTCGGGTCCGTGATGCGGTAGGTCCATGGCCCTGCTGTGCCCGGGGACAAGGGGTCGATGAACAGCGTGTCCTGCAGCGTGATGCTGCCATCCGGTCCCACCCATTCACCCGTACCGCAGAAGGGATCGGGCTTCTCCACCACCAACCGTTGCGCACCCCCACAGAGGGCGGGTCCCTCGCTACGGAGCCTCACCGTGGGTGGCTCCACCAGCACGGTGGCGGAAATGGAACCATTGGACACGGTCGGCGTGCATGCGTTCGCACAACCAGCGATGGCGTTGACCGTGGCCGTATATACCGTTGTTGCGCAGGGTGAAGCGTTCACGCACGCGCCTGTGGTGTTGGAAAGGCCGGCCGCCGGTGTCCACGAAATGGTGCTGCCAGGGGGCGCACCGGACACACAGAGGCTAGCGGTATCACACCAGGTGATCATCGGCGGTTGCACGGCAATGGCAAGGGTGGTGATGGCGCTGACCTGCGGTGAAACCCGGATGTCGTCGATCTGCAGTTCGTACTGGAGGTTGTTGATCGGCGGTCCGGCCATGAAGGGGTAGATGAGCAACTGGCTGAAGGCGCTCTGCGGGGTAACGGTGAACGAGAGCTGTGTCCAGTTGGCGTTGTTCACCCACGAGCTATCGACAAGCTGGGAATTGCTGACGACCAGTGGAGGGGCGTTGAGCGGCTGCACGGTAAGGCCGTTGGTCATCCACACCTGCAAGTGTCCGCCGCCCGTGATGGCGTTGGTGTTGCGCACCCACAGGCACACGGTGTAGGTCTGCCCTGGCTGGAAATCGTAGCAGGTGAACACACCCTCACCGCCGCCTGAATAGGACCACATCCAGATCGAGCAAGCGGATGCATTGGAAGGGCTGTCGTTCCCGAACAACGTGGGCGTGCCGTGCGATACGGACCAGCTGTTCAGATCGAAGGGGGCTCCGCTGTTCATGTCGCCCCCGCCTTGGGCCGTGATCGTATTGTCCACGATGCAGCCGGGGGGCGTGGCACAGGGCGCTTGGGCCATGGCCGCGGTTGCGACCATCAAGGCCGTGGTCAACGGAACGAGCGTGCGGAGTGCGTTCATGCGTGCATGAGCAAGCCGATGACAGGCCTGTTCGCAGAAGGATGACGGGCCGTTGGTGCGCTCGGTTGCTTGTTCGTGCCCTGGCGGAACGGGTGGTGGTGCATGCGCTTTGTTCACTGCCTCGTTGCTCGGAGGCCGCAACGAATGCACGGATCGCCTTGTGCACCTTTGCCCCCGGATGCCCACCGCCTACACCGTCTACGTGATCGAGCTCAGCCGGAAGGTCTTCACCGAGGACCGGAAGTTCCGCGAGGCGAATCCGCAATACAACGGCGTGTTGGAATGCCTCTATGTAGGCCAGACGAGCAAGACACCGCAGGAGCGTTTCACCCAACACCGGACCGGTCACCGGAATGCGAAGGGGCAGAAGTTGTCCGCTGCCATCGTGGAGAAATACGGTCGCTACCTGCGGCCCAGCCTCTACCAGCACATCGGTCCGCTGAGCCGCGCGGAAGCCTTGGACGTGGAGAAGGGGCTGGCATTGGAACTGCGGCGGAAAGGGTATGCGGTGTGGTTCAATTGAAGCGTTCCGTCGCGGCGAGCATGTCCTCGCGATCCTAAGTCATCCATGGTAAAGTAGGCTGCTTGTGCGGAGGTGGTCATTCGTTAACTACTCCGCTCCGTCATCAACAGCCTGCTCCACTGAAACCAGCGGCATCGTTGATCCGGGCGCATGCCGCATCCGCCGCAATTCCTCCCAATAGCGGTGATGCATCTTGCGCGCCAAGGCCAGCAGATCCTCCTGGGCGATGCGTTCGGTGTGCAACTGGATCGGGCGGCGCTCCTCGAACACGCGGCCTTCCTCATCCACGGTGTACACGCCGGCATAGGCTGGTATGGCGATCCGCGGGCCATTGCGGTAAACGGCGCAGGGCATGGCGAAGCAGAAGTAGTTCGGGCGTCGGCAGAGCTGAGCGCCTTGCTGTCGGCGCTTGTGCTCATGCGCTTCGTTCCGTGTGAGCGAGCGGCCGCTGGCCTTCACGAAGAAGGAGCCGTTCATGAGCATGCCCTGGCTGTGCTTGGGCTTGCGCAGGTCCTGCTTCAGGTCGGCGCGGCTGCATTTGATCTCCACCTCGCAAACGTGTCCGTCGGGCGTCACGGTGAGCAGGTCGCTCTCCCACGCGTACAGCAGCGCGTTGGGTGTGATCCACTCATGGCGCAGGCCTGTGGCGTGCAGGCGCATATGCCAGGCGATATCAGTGGCGGTGAGCATGGTGCGAAGTTGCAACACGACGGCGGTGGGCACGCTATGGTGTGGACAACGGCCGGTACGGTCTTTGCCGACCGCGAGCATGCTTCGGAGACTGCGCGGGATCCATCTGCTACTGACCATCTGCTCCGGCACCGTGCTCTGCGCCCAAGCGAACGCTCAGCTGCCCCGCTGGCGCATGCCGATCCAAGCGCGTGCCGTGGAGCCGCGCATCATTGCCCATGGCGCTCTCACGTTCCAAGGGCCCCAGCTCGTTTCCAATGAGCTGGACCATGCCGCCGGCGTGCCATGGTTCGGGTTCGAGGCCGGAACGGGCGCTTCCTTCACGGTGCACGACCGATGGGGTGTTGATGTCCAGGGTGACTTCGCCTACCAGAGCAACATGTTGTGGGTGGATTCCGTGTGCTTCCCCATTTTTCTGCCGAACCTGCGCACGGAGTTCCGTGCCTGGCGCTTGTTGCCCTGGCCGGATTGGGATGAAGGGGAGCTGAAGATCACCATGGCGGCCGGCTGGGACTTTCAAAGCGGTGGGGAGAAGAGCCGGGACGATGATCAGTACCACACCACGACCCGTTACGATGCGCTGACCCGGGCGTTCATCGCACCCGAGCTGGGCCTGTGGTACTACGATGATGCGTCGGACCGGCACGAGTTCGCTGTGCGCTGGGTGCACCACTTGGACCGCACACCCGCTTTCACCAGCACTGTGACCAGCCCGGCCGGTGCCGCGACCTTCACCGGTACGCAGGACCAATTGGCCTTCGTGTACCGTCACCACTTCGGGCTGCCCAAGCGCGTACCACAAGGTCCATGGCCTTCCACGCAATTCGATGACCGCACCACCGATACGTTGGTTACGCTCTCCACGCGTCGCAGCGGTGTGCCGCTGGTGTTGTGGGATGATGCCGAGCACGACGGTGATACGATCAGTGTGCTCCTGAACGGTCAGGTGGTATTGGACCACTACGAGCTAAGCCCGAAGCACCACCGTATCTACCTGCCTCTGAACTGGGGCGACAACACCGTGCTGGTGGTGGCGCATAACCTGGGCCGTGTGCCGCCGAACACAGCGCGTGCATACATCCGCACGGGTCATGGCCGAGTGCGTCTGTTGGTGAAGACCACCACGGACCGCAATGCGGTGGTGAAGCTGCGTTACCAGTAGGGCTGGCTCAACGTTCCCCCAAGCCATATTCGGCGCCCTTGCACAGCGACGTACCTTTCGGTGAACGACCGACCCCACGGACCCATGTTGACGCCAAGACTCCTGCTGCTGACCACTTTGGTGACCTGGTTCGGAGCGGTCAGCGCGCAGGTGCCCGGGCCTGAACCAACTGCGGCCATATTGCAGCGATGTGTGCTGAACACACCGCCGGAAACATGGGCCACCTTGAAGCTGACCCCGGATCAGTTGCGGCGGATGTTGCTCGTACAGGATGCCTGTAGGGAGGAATGCGAAGCAACGGGAGCCAAGAAATCCGAGGACTCCATCAGCAATGCCGATGGAAGCACGATACTATCCGAAGTGAAGAACATCCTCAGCGAGGAGCAGTACGCGGCCTGGGTGGCCACATGCACACCCAAGCCTTAGCGTTCCAGCGGCCTGCATGAAAGGAGCGACCGACCGTTGAAGAGTCTCACCTGTGCGGCGCTCTTCCGACGCGGCGATCCATCTCACTCCACCACCACCTTCGCTGCGACCCGCTGATCGCCCTGCGTTAGGCTGACGAGGTAAAGGCCACTGCGCAGGCCCAGCTGCAGTGGGATGAGCGCACCGCTACCCATGCGCACCCGTTCGCTATGCACGAGCTGGCCATTAAGACCATGCAACTGCAACAACGCATCATCCGTACCGCCGAACGTGGTCTGTAGGAAGAGGTTGCCGGTGGAAGGTTCTAGCAACACGCTCAGCGTGCTCGCATTGTCCAGTTCTTCCGATCCATTGATGTTGCCATCGAGAAGGCGAACGATCTGTGGGTATTGGGTCTCGGTATCCACCGTTTCGAAGTACCCTCCTACAAGGATCTTGCTATCGGGTTGAACGGCGATGGTATGCACATAACTGGTGGTCTGGGATCCCGGCCCTATTCCACTGCCGATCGCAAAGCTGTTGTCGCGGCTTCCATCCGTATGGAGGCGTACCAAGCGCGCGGGGCCCGGTACGGCATTGGCGTACTCCGAGGAAGTGAACTCACCCCCCACCAAGAGCTTGCCATCGGCTTGAACCGCCACGGCGCGCACCAGGGCGTACATGTACAACGGCGAAGTGAAGGCGGCATCGTGCGTACCGTCGAGGTTCAAGCGTTCGACCGCACTACGCGGCTGGCCGTTGTGGTATTGGAAGTAACCACCCACGAGGATCTTGCCGTCGGGTTGGCGTGCGAGCGCGCGCACGATGCCGCCGGTCGATGACAAGCCGGGGTCATTGTCCATGGTGGGGTCAATGGGACCTTGCGGGCTGAGCAATGCGATGTGTCCGCTCGGCGTGCCGTTGTACTGGGTGAACTGTCCACCGACCACGATGCGGAGGTCAGGCAGTACGAGCAGTTCGTGCACGTTGTGGTCGAAACCCGTGCCCACCATGAAGGTGGTGTCCAGCGAACCATTGTCGTTGAATCGGGCGATGTGCGGGCTGCTCTGGCCACTGCAGATGAAGAACTCGCCACCGGCGATCACCTTGTGGTTGTCGTGCAGCTCAATGGCCCACACGGCGCCGTTGATGGAGCCGGGCTGCACGTTGAACGTGGGGTCAAGTGTGCCATCGGCGAAGAGGCGCGCGATGAAGAAGGTATTGGACCCGTTGTAGGTGAGGAAATTGCCTGCGATCAGGATGCGTCCATCAGGCATCAGCACCATGTCCTCCACAGCGTTGCCGGGCCCCACACCGCCCGGGTTGAAGGTGGCGTCGATGGTGCCATCGCTGTGCAGTCGTACCAAGTGGTCGTGCCCACTGCCACCGTAGTTGAAGAAGACGCCACCCACAAGGATCTTCCCGTCCGGCTGCACGAGCACGTTGTTCACCAGCACGCTCGGGTCTTCCACCAGGAAACCATAATCAATGATGGGCACCTGCGCGTGCAGGGCGGTGGAGAACGCAAGGAACGAGGAGAGGAGGAGAGCCTGTTTCATGGGGTGTGTGGACTGTGGGGATGACGGTCGGCGACATCAGCAGGTTGCTTGAGTACAGGTGGTCTTGAGGTCCCAACGCAAAGCGCCCCGCTCAACCGAGCGGGGCGCTTTGCAAAGAGAGGTTCAGCTTACTGGATCACCAGGCGCTGGACGAAGGTCTGCTCACCGGCGGTGAGGTTCACCAGGTACATGCCGCTGGCGATCGTTCCGTCGAGGTTGATCGCGTGTTCAGCGTGCTACCGTTGATCGCGATCGTACGGCTGGTCACCTTCTTTCCATAGAGGTCGAAGATGTCCACAGTGGCCGTGGTCACGTCAGCGTTCAACTGGTCGATGGTCAGGTAGAGCTGATCACCACGGTTTGGGTTCGGCCACATGCTCAGGGTAGCAACGCTGGAGGTCTCGTCGCCGTCGAAGAACACACGGTCATCACCACCAGCGAAGGCAGGAGCGCTGGTGCAGAAGGGAGCAGCCAGGTTGTTGGTGATGCCCACCGAGCAGGTAGCACCGTAAGGGCACCAGTGGCACCGCCATGAAGCTGGCACGCACGCGCACGCTGTAGGTGTTGAAGCCGCACAGCAGGGGGTTCGTGTACCATGGCAAGCACCAAGCGGGTCGTCGCCAGATGTGCGGCTGTAGCCACCGGTGGTGGTGATGTCGAACTGGTAGCGGTTGGCCTGTTGGGACACACCACCGATCACGCGGGAAGCTTGCGTGGAGACGATGCGACCATCCGGACCCGAGTTGCCGACGATCTTGTTCGTGGCGCCGCAGCTGAACTGGCTGCCGGGGGTGCTCACGAGCTGTACGGCTGGGCAGTTCGCAGCAACTGCGTCGATCTTGAAGCGGCAGGCAGGACCCCAGGCGCTGAACACACCGTTCACAGGCTGCGCACACGCACGTTCAGTAGAACGTTCTGCGGCCAGGGTTCGTTACCAAGGCGCTGTAGTTCAGGTGAGCAGCGGCGTTCGGGCCGGCAGGAGCACCTACGCTGGTGTTCGCATGGCTCTGGTACACCGTGCGGTCGTAACCACCGTCAGGGTTGAAGAGGCGGAACCCGTACCCGTCGTCGGTCTGGTTGCCTACACCGTATTGAGCGCTAACAGCGCTGTTGGGTGTAGCGATCAGGAACTGGTTCGGGGTCCAGTCCACCTTGTCGCACTGGCTGGCCAGGATGGCATCATTGCCCACCGGGCTGCAGAAGGGGGCCACCGCTTGGCTGGTGCCCGTGAACACACCGTCGCCGGAGTTGTCCAGCACGCGTTTGCCGTTGGGGTCGCGCATTACGAAACCACCGATCGTACCATTGCTCATGCCGTTCGCATCAGTTACGATCAGCTCGTAGCAGGCGCCGGGGATCAGGCACACCACTTCGTTCACGGTCGTGTTGTTCGCGTAAGGACCACCAGCGTCCACCACAGTGGTGGTAACGGCGTTGCGGATCTCCCAGGTGGTCTCGCTACCTGTGTTGTCCGTGGTCAGTTCAAGGCTCCAGTTGTCGCAGGACGTCACCGGATCGCCCTGCAATCGGATGATGCGGTTGCGGCCAGTGCCATTGTAGGACGTGAATGAACCTCCGGTGATCAATGTGCCGTCGGGGTGAAGACTCAAGGCATGCACTTGGCCTGTCTCGCTCGCATCGTAGTTCAGGAACCCTGTGCCCGGATCGAAGGAGGTGTCCAACGAGCCGTTCGCGTCGATCCGTGCGATGCCTTTGCGGGTGACGCCGTTGTAGGTTTCAAACAGACCTGCTGTGATGATCCGCCCATCAGGCTGCGCGACCATGGCTGCCAATTCCAGGTCGAAGCCAGTACCCGGATCGAACGACATGTCCAAGGTGCCGTTCGCGTTCATCCGTGCGATGTTATTGCGCGTTACCCCTCCATAGGACGTGAACGCACCCCCTACCCACACCTTGCCATCTGGCCGCAGGGCAAGTGCGGTCACGATGCCGTTGGGAAAACTCGTTCCGGAAGCGAACGTTGGGTCCATGCTCCCATCGACATTGATTCTCGCGAACAGGCCGGGGGCGTTGCTGTATGTTCCGCCGCCCACGATGATGCGACCGTCGGGTTGCAGGACCATGGCATGCACGTCCGCGATGATCCAGCTTGCGTCAAATGATCCATCCAGGCTTCCGTCGCTGTTCAAGCGGTGAGGCCCCACGAGGATCTTCTCATCCGGTTGGATCAGTAAGGACCCTCCACCGAGCACTCCGGTAAAAGCGGGGTCGTGGGAACCATCGGGGTTCAATCTCACGACCTGCGCTACAGGTACCCCATCAATGGCATCAAATCCGCCGCTGACCAACACTTTGCCATCGGTACGTAACGCGAGGTACATCGGACTTTCCAACACGGAAGGCTGGAGGCCACTGCCCGGGTCGAAGCTCAGGTCCACACTACCATCATTGTTGAGCCGGGCGATGTGGTTGCGCGGCACATTGTTGTAACGGGTGAAGTCGCCTGCGATCAGGATCTTTCCATCCGGTTGCACAAGGGAGGCGCGAACGGAACCGTTCGCACCAGTACCTGCATTGAACGTTTCGTCGAGGCTTGCGTCGGCGTTCAGGCGGACAAGGTCGGCGCTCACACCTTGTGAGCGATAGCGCCTGAAGTAACCACCCACGAGCACCTGCTCATTGGGCAGGATGTGGAAGGTGTAGACATAGGACTGCTCCTGGAATCCGAGGCCCACTTCGAAAGCGGGGTCCATCGATCCGTTGGCAAGAAGCTGGACCAATCCACCGCTGGGCATGCCATCATATTCCGTGAACTCACCCCCGACCAGGATCCGACCATCGGGACGAAGACCGAGATGGTTCACGCTGCTTACATCGACTGTTAGGGATGAGGTTGTCACACCGGTGCCGATCGTGAAGGAAGGGTCGACGGTTCCATCGGGGAAGAGACGTACCAAGCGGTTCATCGGAGTGCCATCGAACTCTGTGAAATGACCGCCGACCAGAACCTCTCCGTCAGGCTGCACAGCAAGGGCGTCAACGACGTCATTGGATCCCATGCCCGGGTCAAAGGAGAGATCAAGCGACCCGTCCGCATGCAGTCGAGCGATGTTGTTGCGCAAGATGCCATTGAGCGAAGTGAACCGGCCGCCGATCAAAAGGGATCCATCGGCTGCGAGGTACATGTCCATGATCACCTCCTCCAACGGTTCACCTATTGGCATGACGAAGGTCGCATCCGTGCTCCCGTCCGTATTGAACCGTTCCATCCAGATATGAGCGAGTCCGTCGGTGCCGATCCGGGACCCTGACGTGATCACTTTGCCATCAGGCTGAACAAGCACCGTCAAGGTCATATGGTCCGAGGGGATCGAGGGCGAGAAGGTCATATCCCTACTGCCATCGGTGTTCAATTGAACGAGGCCCGGGACGCCAAAGCCATCGTATGCGTTGAACGCCCCCGCTACGATGATCTGGCCGTTCGTGCGAAGTGCGATGCTGCTGACCCATCCCGAGGGACCGGTTCCCACATCGAACGACGTGTCCAAGCTGCCGTTCGTGTTCAACCGGAACAAGTAGCCCGGACCTTGTCCATTGAACGAGGAGACATCACCGCCAACAATGATCTTGCCATCCGGTTGTACCACTTGGGTCGTCACCTCGAACCCGCGGAACCCATCGCCATTGCCGAAGCCAAGGTCGGTCGGGTTGAACGTGGGGTCGTTCGTGCCCGGTTGCGCCTTCAGATGAACTTGGTAGGACATCATGGCGACGATAAGTGCTATCGTCGTGTAGGGGAGGTTCGTGCGCATGGCGGTTACCATGCTCGTGCTGCAGCGATAGAAGCACTGTTGCCGCTCGGAAGCTTGGTTCCTCAAAGCTGTCAAGCGTCGGCGCGCTGGACAATGAGGATCGTTAGACCATGTGCTGATGTGGCGGTCCGTGCTGGTGGAAAAAGCTGGCAGCCGATGCGGAGAGGAAGAGAACGAGCGCGTACAACTGTTTCATGGGTCAGGGTTTTGAAGCCACAAGGCGGCTTGTCCTGTCGGCGTGGGCGCTGCGCTCACATGAAAGTGGTAGATGTTGACGAAGCTCACCTCGGCGCACCTTTCCTATGGTCGACCTTCGTGATGATCCACGAACATGCTCCGTACCGCGCTCGTCGCCCTTCTCGTTCTGCACGGCCTCATCCATGGGCTTGGCGTGGCGAAAGCCTTCGGTTGGGCTGAAGTGAGCGCGCTCACCAAGACCATCGGTCGGCCCTTGGGTGTAGTGTGGGGCATGGCCGGTGCGCTGTTCGTACTGGCCGCTGTGCTGTTGCTGATGCGTTCCGAGAAGTGGTGGGTGGTAGCAGCGGTCGCTCTTCTCTGCTCGCAGGTCCTCATTGCCTTGCATTGGCATGATGCACGTTTCGGTACCGTGGCCAACCTCTTGGTACTGCTGGCGGTGATCGTCGGCGCGGCCTCTTGGAACTTCAAGCGCCACTATACCAGGGCCGTTGACCGCACGGTGGAGGCGACCGCCGCGTTGCCTGCGCACCGCATCACAGAAGCCGACCTGGTGGCGCTTCCGACCTGTGTACAGCACTACCTCCGCACAGCGGGTGTGGTTGGCACCTTGGAACCCCGGAACATGCGCATCACCTTTCAAGGCAGCATCCGAAGCGAAGGCGGGCCGTGGATGCCTTTCACTACGGTGCAGGTGAACCGCTTCGATGTGCCCGCACGGTTCTTCTGGATGGATGCCACCATGAAGGGATTGCCCACCAAAGGCTTGCATGCATACGAAGATGGGCACGCGA
The DNA here is from genome assembly GCA_016721825.1 of Flavobacteriales bacterium. Classification (GTDB taxonomy): domain Bacteria; phylum Bacteroidota; class Bacteroidia; order Flavobacteriales_F; family PHOS-HE28; genus PHOS-HE28. The sequence goes on along the minus strand of JADKHI010000001.1, from coordinate 1,528,542 downwards.
CCATGTTGATCAAGTTGGCGGGACTTGTGCCCGTGATGAACATGAAGGGTCCCGAAATGGACACGGCTGAAACGGTCACCTGGTTCAACGACCTGTGCCTGTTCGCTCCTGGGGCCTTGTTGGACCCGCGCATCACCTGGTCCGCCGTGGAGGAGCGCAGCGCGCAGGCGACCTTTTCGAACGGAGGCATCACCATCCATGCTACGCTGCTGTTCGACGCGCAGCACCGGTTGGTGGACTTCTTCAGTGATGACCGCTATGTGGTCGCACCGCCAGCGGCTCCGCAGAAGCGTCGTTTCAGTACGCCCATGCGCGACCACCGCACCATCGATGGCCGCTTAGTGCCGGGCTACGGTGAAACGATCTGGCAATTGCCCTCCGGTCCGTTCACTTACGGCCGCTTCACGTTGCGCTCCATCGCCTACGACGTTTCATTCTGAAGCGGACAACACCGAACTTCACCCCGACCGCATTCCCCCACCCATGAAGAAGATCCTCTACATCGCCATGGACGACGTGCTCGCCGACCTGGCCCATGCCATTGAACACGTGCCTCCGGCGGTCCGGGCCGAGTATGCCGCGAATCCCGACGAGATCCCCGGGGTCTTCGAAGGTCTGAAGCCGATGCCCGGAGCGCTCGATGCGTTCCGCCAGTTGAGCAGTGCGTACCACACCTACATCTTGAGCACCGCGCCTTGGAAGAACCCCGGTGCCTGGCAGCACAAGCTGGATTGGGTACAGCAGCACCTCGGCGACGTTGGCTACAAACGCCTGATCATTTCGCCCACCAAGCACCTCAACAAGGGCGACTTCCTGATCGATGCGCATCCCAACAACGGGGCCTTGCCCTTCGAGGGGGAGTGGATCCACTTCGGCACCTCGCAATACCCCGATTGGGCCGCTGTGCTGAAGCGTCTATTGCCCGCCTAGTTCGTGAACCGTACCCCGGCCTTCATCCTCCTCTACCTGATGCACGGTATTCCACCCTTCGGACGTAAAGCGCTGCTGCTCCTGTGCGCGTCGTTCACCTCCTTCGTACAAGCGCAGGTGCGACCGGCCTATGCGCTCTTCGACGGGAAGGGAAAGAAGCTCTCGGAGAAGCAAATGGTGCGCTTGGTAGGCGAAGGCGATGTGATCCTGTTCGGTGAGCTGCACAACAATCCGATCGCGCACTGGATGGAGCTGGTGGTGATGCGCGAGCTGCTGGCGCAAGGGCCCTTGGTGATCGGTGCCGAAATGGTCGAAGCCGATGACCAAGCCGCCGTGGACCAGTACCTGCGTGGCGAGGTTGATGCCGAAGGCTTGGATACGCTGGCAAGCCTGTGGCCGAACCACAAGACCGACTACGCGCCCCTGCTGGCCTTTGCGAAGGAGAAACAGCTGCCCTTCGTGGCCACCAACGTGCCGCGCCGCTATGCCCGCGCGGTGAGCAAGGGCGGATTCGAAGCACTTGACACCGTGCCGCTGAACGAGCGCAGCTGGATCGCGCCGTTGCCGATCGCCTTCGACCCCGGACTGCCCGGTTATGTGAAGATGCTGACCATGATGGGTGAACACGGTGGACCCAACACGGTGAAGGCGCAGGCCTTGAAGGATGCTACCATGGCCCACTTCATCGCCGCGAACACGAAGCCAGGAGCTCGCTTCCTGCACTTCAACGGCAGCTACCATTCGGACTTTCACGAGGCCATCGGCTGGTACTTGAAGCGTGCACGTCCTGAGCTGAAGCAGGTCACGATCGCCACCATCACGCAGGAGGACATGAGCACGCTCGCGAAGGAGCACCATGGCAAGGCGGACATCATCATCTGCGTGGATGCGTTGATGCCGAGCTCGTACTGAGCTCTGCCTACTTCGGCGTTCGCTTGCGCGCCCGTCGCTCGGTGCGTGCAGCGCGCAACTTGGCCTTGTCCATGCGGATCATGCCCTTCACACGTCCCATCGCCTCGGGCAGCAGGTTGCGTGCGATGCCTTCGCGCAGCACATGCCAGATGTAGGTGAACACCCCTCGCTCAGTGTTGCGCTCCACTTGGTAGCTCTTGCGCCGGTCCATGTCGAGGCCACCGCCATACTCTTCCGCGAGCATCGTTTCCAGGAGCGCTCCGAACATGCTGTGGCGTTCCTCAGCAGGTGTCCCTGGCTCCACGCGAACGCGCAGATCGCTCATGCGCATGGCCACGGTGCCTTTCGCGCGCCGTTCATCACCTACGATGCGAAGGTCGAGCTGGTGCAGTTGGCCATCCTCTACCACCATGCGCAACAAGGGCCGGGTGGCCTGGTCCAGTTGCAAGCAGGGCAGCTCACGAACTTGGGCGGTGAAGGTGAACCCTTGTGATCCTCCGAGCTCCGCATCATAGGTGCCACTGAACGCAGCACTGTCGAAGAGCACACCGCTGAAGGTGCCAGAAAGTGGAACGGGTGCAGCGCGCGTGTCCACGGTGTTGGACACATGGGCGAAGCGCGCCTGCATGTGCGTGAACGGCAGTTGACCCCAACGCCCGGTGGTGGCATCGCGTTCGCGGTACCGCACGTTCGCCTCGCGGATGGCGAGGGTGTCCACTTCCACCGCGAACCGCAGGGCCAGAAGAGCCGCCGGTGGCAGGGCGCGGGCCTGTGGTGGGGTATCAGGCAAGGTCTTATCGAGCGACGCATCCAGCTGCGCACCGTCCACCAGCAACTTGCGCATGCTCAACACCTGGTGGGTGATCAGGCGGTCCACGTCCATTCCGTTGAACGCGATGTTGTTCACGTGCAACGCGAGCACCGTGCGTTGCACACGGTCGGTGGCGTTGCTGTCGAGGTCGTGCGCTGAAGGATCCAGGCGCAGGTCCCGGATGTTTCCGGTACGCGAGCGACGGTCCAGCGTGATGCGGCCGCAATGCAGGTGCGCACCGTCGGGCAACGTGGTGCCCAAGCTATCGAGGTTGAAGGTGGCCTCTTCGGTGCTGACCCACACGTGTTGTTGATGCTTGCCCACCGCAAGGCGTAACTGCGTGGCGGCGACCTCGAGCCCGGCAATGTCCAGCCGTGGCAGACGGTCGCCAAGGTCCTCCACCGCACAGGCAGCACGCCGGATCAGCACCGTGTCCACTTCGAGCAGGCCAATGCGCACGCCCCCACCACCATCGATGCGCTGGAACGGTGCGGCCATGTTGAGGCGTGCACCGCCCATGATGTAGCGCAGGTCGGGCGCCACCAGCTCGATGGCTTCGGCCTTGAACTCACGGTAGAGCAACAGGCGCCAGAAGCTCAGGCCACGCAACGCTATCCGGTCGGCCTGCGCGGCGAAGAGGTAGTCCAGCCGCCCGAGCTTCAGGCTGTCCATCAACGTGCTGTCGAAGGAGAGCCGCGCACCGGTCACAACGAGGTCGCCGTTCCGTGCGTCCGTCTCCAGGTCGCCGAGGGTGAAGGTGTAGCCCTCCACACTGGCGCGGTCCACCACCTCATCGATGCGCTCACGCACGGTGCGGTCCAGCCACTGTTGCCCATGAGAATGGTACCAGATGGATAGGGCGATGAGGGCGAGCACTACAAGCACGAGCACGCCGAGCAACACGCGGCGTAGCAGGCGCCAACGGGAGCGGGGACGTTCGGGCGAAGGGCTCATCGGGGCGATGAAGATCGGCATCGCAGGCTGTCGTTCGTCAGCCACAGGTCAGGCAGTGACCGACGGCTACTTTCGCGGCATGGAACAGGCCTTGGAACTGAAGGAAGGACGCTACCACCTCGGTGGTGTCGCAATGGAAGAGCTGGCAGCGCTCGCTGGCACGCCGGTGTATGTGTACGACTCTGCGGTGATGACCGCTCAAGTGCAGCGGTTGAAGAATGCGTTCAAGGGTGTTGATCTCAAGGTGCTGTATGCCTGCAAAGCGCTCACGAACGTGAACGTGCTTCGCCACTTGCGCGCGCAAGGTTGTGGACTGGATGCGGTGAGCATCGAAGAGGTCGAGCTCGCGTTATACGCAGGCTTCACCCCGCAGGAGGTCCTGTTCACGCCGAACATGGTCGCCTACACCGAGTACCAACGAGCGGTGGAACTGGGTGTGCACATCAACATCGATTCGCTCAGCGTGCTGGAGCATTTCGGGCACGACTTCGGGGGCAGGGTGCCCGTGTGCATCCGCTTCAATCCGCACATCATGGCGGGCGGCAACGAGCGCATCAGCACAGGCCACATCGACAGCAAGTTCGGCATCAGCATCCATCAGCTACGGCACGTTCAGCGCATCATGCAGAGCACGGGCCTGAAGGTGAACGGGCTGCACATGCACACCGGCAGCGACATTCTCGATGCGGAGGTGTTTCTGCAAGGCGCGGAGCTGATCCTGGAGCTGGCACCTTCGTTCCCCGACCTCACCTTCCTCGACCTCGGCAGCGGCTTCAAGGTACCCTACAAGCCGGACGACATCGAGACCGACATCGAGGAGCTGGGACAGCGTCTTGGTGAACGCATCGCCGCTTTCAACAGTGGTCGTGCGCGGCCGGTCGAAGTGTGGTTCGAACCGGGCAAGTTCCTGGTGAGCGCATCGGGAGTGCTGCTGGCGCGTGTCGATCAGGTCAAGCACACCACCGCTACGGTGTTCGCGGGAGTGGATAGCGGCCTCAACCACCTCATCCGTCCAATGCTGTACGGGAGCTACCACCACATCGTGAACGTGAGCAACCCCTCCGGGAAGCCGCGCATCTACACTGTGGCCGGGTATATCTGCGAGACCGACACGTTCGGTTGGGACCGCAAGCTGAACGAGGTGCGCGAGGGTGATCTCTTGGCTTTCCAGAACGCCGGTGCTTACGGCTGGAGCATGGCGAGCAACTACAACAGCCGCTTTCGCCCACCCGAGGTGCTTGTGGAGAAGGGCAAGGCACGCATCATACGCCGCCGCGAAACGTTGGATGATCTGTTGCGGACGCAGGTGGAGGAGTGATCGTGTCCCGGCCATGGGACCACCGCTATCTTGCCGCACCCGATGACCGCTACTTCGCGCGCCCTCTTCTTCCGCCTGCTCGGTCCTGCATTGGGCCTCGTGGTCTTCCTGGCGTTACGTTACATCGGTGATGCACAAGCGGCCATGGCGGGCACGGTGCTGTGGATGGCGGTGTGGTGGATCAGCGAATGCGTGCCGATCCCGGTCACTGCGTTGTTGCCGTTGGTGCTCTTCCCCCTGCTTGGCATCCAGGACCTGCCTGCCACGGCCGCGCACTACGGGCGCGACATCATCTTCCTCTTCATCGGGGGCTTTCTGTTGGCCTTGGGCGTGGAACGCAGCGGGCTGCACAACCGCTTCGCGTTGTGGACCGTGAGCCGCATCGGCGCTTCGCCACCACGCCTGGTGTTGGGAACGTTGCTCGCAAGCGGGGCCTTGAGCATGTGGATCAACAGCACTGCGGCTGTGTTGGTGATGTTGCCGATCGCGTTGAGCTTGTTACGCACCACCGGTTCGGAGAAGGGGTTCGGGGCGGTGCTGGCGTTGGCGGTGAGCTACGGTGCCACCATCGGCGGTATGGCAACGCCGGTAGGTACGCCACCCAATCTGGTCATGATGGCCATGTGGAAGCAGGAGTTCCCTACGGAACCGGCGCTCGGCTTCGGCCAGTGGATGCTCTTCGGTGTGCCCTATGCCTTTCTCTTTCTGGGGATCACCTGGCTGCTGCTTACACGCGTGCTCTTCCGTCTGCCTGGTGCAGCCTCCGTGGAACGCCATGCCTTGCGCACGCAACTGAAGGCGCTCGGTCGCGCCTCACGCGATGAGCGGATCGCAGGTATCGTGTTCGCGTGTACGGCCTTGCTCTGGATGACGGGCGACGACATTGTGTTCAGCGAGGCCTTCACATTGCACGGCTGGCGCGGGTGGCTCGGGCTGCAACGCATGAGCGATCCGGCCGTGGGCATGCTTGGTGGGCTCGTGCTCTTCGTGCTTCCATCAAAAGGGGAGAAGCGCACTTTGCTCGACTGGGACTTCGCGCAGCAGCGCATTCCATGGGGTGTGGTGCTCCTGATCGGCAGCGGCTTCGCGATCGCCGGTGGCATCGATGCGAGCGGATTGAGCAGCACGATCGGTCAGGCGCTCGTCGGTTGGCGAACGGGATCGGATGTGCTGCAGGTGGGTGCCATCGCCACGGGTGTGACCCTGCTCAGCGAACTGGGTTCGAACACAGCGGTGGCCAGCTTGGTGCTGCCGATCCTGGCGCGCACGGCCGAGGCCTGGGGCATGGCTCCCTTGATGGTGATGATCCCGGCCACCCTTGCCGCGAGCTGCGGTTTCATGTTGCCCATCGCCAGCCCCATGCAAGCCATCGTGTTCGCCAGCGGGCACCTCAGTGTGAAGCAGATGGTGAAGGTGGGTGTGTGGATGGACCTGGTGGGCGTGGCACTGCTGATGGGCCTGTGGGCGTTGCTGGGCGGTGTGGTCTTCGGCGCGTGAACAGTTCGCGTATCGCCTTGTTACCTTTCACCATGCGAACCCATCTTCTTCTTCCTGCGTTGATGCTCTCTCTCAGCATGAGCGCGCAGAGCCCCGCCACCTTCACCCTCAGCAGCAACGATGTGGGCGGGCAGGCCACCATGCGGCAGGTGTTCAACAGCTTCGGTTGCACGGGCGAGAACATCAGCCCTCAGCTCAGCTGGGCCAACGCGCCGGAAGGCACGAAGAGCTTTGCGATCACCGTGTACGATCCCGATGCGCCCACGGGCAGCGGCTGGTGGCACTGGCTGGCCTTCGACCTACCGGCTACCACGAAGGAGCTGCCCAGCGGTGCCGGAACCCCCGGCAACCCTGGCATGCCCAGCGGCGCGATCCAGAGCCGCACGGACTTCGGTGGGCCGGGCTACGGTGGTCCCTGTCCGCCGCCGGGCCATGGTGCGCATCAATACATCGTCACCGTGTTTGCGTTGAAGACCGACAAGCTCGGGCTGGATGCGAACGCCACGCCCGCTGTGGTGGGTTACACCTTGAACGGTCAAATGCTGGCGAAGGCGAGCATCGTGTTCTACTACGGGCGGTAGCGCAAGCGCTGCGGCCCGGCATCGTGGTCCGGTGCAGCTCCCTTCCCCTGGGTCAGGGCTCGTGCTTCCAGAAGCTCTCCATTTCCTTCTCGATCACTTCCACCCACCGATCCGGTGAACCCGCCAGTTCCTTCGGGATCCAGATGACATTGCCGTGGACGGCGTCGGTGATGGTGATCTCAGGCAGGCTGCCACCGATCGATCGGCCGTGGCCATCACCTGCGCGCGTAACGATGGTGCTTAACCAGAACAGTCGGACGCGGCCACCGACCTCGCGGATGAAGGGTCGTGTTTCAGCCGGATAGCTGCGTGACCAATCGTATTCCTTCCTGCTTTCGATGATCTTGGCACTGACGGCACTGCTTCCGAGGTACGCGGTACCGCTGGTGGTGTGATCGATGACGTAGATCCCGCGCATGCCATCGCCCGGGATGAAGAGGCTTACACTGAGTCCTTTCTTCGTCTCCTCATGCGGCTCCAGGCCGAAGTAGTTGTAGAGCCGGCCGACCGTGTCGCTTAACACCGCATAGACCACGAAGGGTTGCGGGTCCTGGCCTTCGGGGAGTTTGGGCACCCGGATGTCGCCTTCATGATAGCCCGGCATTGGCGCCATGAAGCCGCGCCGGAAGCGGAAGCTCTCGGCGATGTAGCGGGTCACTTCGCGTGGCATCACGTCCTGGCCCCGCAGGTAAGCATGCTCCGTGATCCTGTCCGCGGGGATGAAGGTGCCCTTTCCAAGGAAGAGGCGTTCGGCAAAGCTGTCCGATGGCTTGCGTTGCTCGATCACCATCACCCCGCCGAACACAGGTCGCGGGAAGATGAGGCCCACCCACTTGGTCAAGCCGACCACCTGCACCCATTCTCCCTTGTCGTTCTGCATGTAGATCGGGTCCGAGGGTTCCATGGTGCAGAACTGCCAGGGGTCGAAGCGTTTCACCACGGCTGTGTGCGTGTTCTTGCTAAGGAGGAGGAATTCACCCACCTCGAAATCGACCTTGGTCCGGTAGCCCGATGAGAAGTTCGGCGAGGGCAGTTGACCCGGGATGTGGATCACCTCATACATGTCCTTGCTGAACTGCTGCACCTTGTAGGCCTTGGAAGGCCCGATGGCGGTGGTGTACACATACTCCCCTTCGCTGTTCCGCACGAAGCGTGGCACCGTGGCATCCTCCGTTTCGGAAAGTGCCTCCTGGTCCGTGAGGGTGTGGATGGAGCTGATCGGCTGGATGCGCTCGTGCCCCGTCACCGGCAGTTGGTCCACGGACACCTTGTTCAGCTCGTTGTAGTACACGTACTGCGATCCATAGTGCACCACGAGCGGCAGGAACCAGGCCACCGCGATCAGCAACAGGAGGCTCACGAGCGAACCCATCACCTTCTTCCACGCAGCCGATCGACGGAACACCTTCCGCACGAGCACCACGACCAGCAGCGCCATGATGACCCAGAAGAAATACTTGCGGAAGCCGAGCACCAACGGTTGGTACATGGCACGCATCACGAACAAGCTGTACAGCGCGACCAGGAACACGATCAGCGCAACGACAGGCTTCCGCTTGATCCACGAACCAACGCGGCGCGCGATACCCTTGCGTACGTTGTACACCAGCCAGTAGAGCTGGCCTTTATCGTCGTCCTGTTCGGTGGGCATCGGTGAAGCGCGCATCACTTCTTGTCCATGATCTTCTTGATGCCCGCGCGCCAATCCGGCTTCTCCTCGGCCGGTGGCTCTTCCTTCGATGCTCCACCCGCCGGTGCGGCCTGGTCAGGGCGCTGCACGGGATCGGCGTTGCGTGGTGCTGGCGGTTCGGTGCCGTGTGCCGTGGCTTCCATCCGGTCCATCTTGTCCAGCACCTCACGCACGGGTGCCATGTTGAAGCGGCTCCTGAAGATCAGCACGGCGGCGTAGAAGCCGAGCATCAGGCCCACCACGGCTATGGCCCCGGTGATCAGGTCCAGCAGCGCGTGTGCGCCACCCACCGCAATGGCAACGGCCGTGAAGAGACCGCTGAGCACGATCGCCATCACCAGCTTCTGCTGGAAGGGTTGCAGGTGGATCAGACCCTTTTCCAGCAGCACCGGGCTCTTGTGCTGGTGCGTGAGGTCGTACCAGCGCGTGTTCCACTTGCGACCCTTGTTCAGGTCCATGTAGTAGAACAGGATGCCTGCGACGAAGGCGATCCCCAGGGTGAGCAAGGTGTCCATGGTCTATGCGGTGAGTTTCCCAAAAATACCGTGATGTTCCTGCAACTCCTTGATCACCCAGCGCTGGTAGTGTTCGGGCCAGGCCTTGTAGCGGTGGTAGAAATCGGGCTTGTTGAAGGTATAGCGCACCAGTTCGTTCACCGCGAAGATGTTCGCGATCAACTGCCAGATCACGGTGCGGACCTGCACGTGCTGCTCCTTCACCGGATGGATCAGGTGGTCACGGATCAAGGCCTCACCGCCGGCTTGCACCTTCTCGTTCCGCTGCAACGCGCGACGCACTTCCTCCAACTGGAAGTAGTCATCGCCCAACAGCCCCTTCTTCTGCAGGGTGTTGATCAGGCCTCTGCGTTTGCTGTCCGTCAGCCCGATCAACTCCACCGGCTTGTCCAGCTTCAGGCTGGCATTGGCCAGCAGCACATCCAGCTGATGGGCCAACAGCTCGGGCACCTCCTGGAAGTGCGTGTAGGAATGCTGCACCAGGCCCTTGCTGAAGAGGAAACCGATCAGCGCCGGATCGTTCAGGTTGAACTCCACGTGCGCATGCTGCAGCTCGCCGGAAACAGCGGAGGAGTTGTTCTCCAGGATCAGCACCGGCTTGCCCACTACGGTATCGCGCAGCACATACAGCCCATCGAAGGCCGTGCTGTAGAAGGCCCGGATATCGCTGTAGGGGAAGGGCAGCACCTCCAGGCTCCGGAAGCGCAGGTCGCCATGTTGTTTGCCGCTGGCGCTGATCTTCTCGCGCAGTTCGCGGTCCGCCCAGGCCATCGGCTGGTCGAAGTACGTGCGCACCAGTTCCCGCTGCTCCCGCGCTGCGGTGATCAGGTTCCCCACGGTCTTGAACTGCACTTTCACCACATCCACCATCAGGAGGTCCTGTGGCGACCGGTAGGCGCTGATGTCCTGGTCAAGTGCGAACCACAGGCCACGGTCCGCCGTGATGTCCGCGATCTGTTTCGCGTACTTGTCGAACACCTGGTGGTGGATGTCCCAGTCGAACGAATGGTAGGGGTAGTAGAGTGAACCGTGTTGCTGCTCCGGCGTGATGATGATCGAATACGGATTGGCACTACCGTGCGAGAGGTATTGTTTGTCCTGCCGCTCCTCGGCGATCTCCGGGCTCCAGCCCCAACCGTCGATGTGGAACTCCGTGAGCGCCGTCCGCTCCAGGCCGATATCCTCCAAACAGGCATTGTAGCGCTCCACCAATTCTTTGGTCGCCACGTGGAACAGTTGTCCACCGAAGAGGCCGCTTTGGATCAGCTTCAGCATGGGCGAGTCGCCTTGAAGGTAGTAGGGCGAAAGGAGGTGTGCATGAATGCCAAAAGTAGGGCGTGCCCCCGTCCCAAATGCGGCCGGGGTCGGGCTTTCCCCTCCAAGTCCTCGCGCGGATTACCGCGCTCCGGGCTTTCCGGTACAATCCCTCACGCGAAATGAACCAGCAAGTGCAAAGGGCTATTTTTTCTCAAGCAAGAACAAGAATTCTCGATTGGGTTCCGAGGTATCCTTGATCCATTCGTTCGTCCACTTCATACTGGCCATAACATTCTTTTTGTGATCGATCTCGACCAACTCAAGGATGCGACCATTACGCTGCATCAGATCGTTCAAGTCTTCGGCAGTCGCACGGCCCCCTGAACTATACGACAGCATGATCCACTTGGCGTTAGTCTGTTGAATCATTCGATCAATGGCTTCCATGGCCATGAAACGACCGTTCTCACTCTTTCGAAACTCCTCAAAGACGGATGCTGCGACCTTGTCCGACGTGTCTGTTCGGCGCATGGCCTTCCCGAACAGGTCAGGTCTATCGTTCAGGATCACTGTGGTCCAGAGATGGTAGTAGGAAGCGTAGCGCACCCTTGAAGGTGGCATCTTATCGTTGTTGGAGCCGTAGGGCGGATCGAGATAGGCAAGATCCACATCGACCTTCGGCAATAATTCGAAGATGTCCTTCTGATGCACCTCATGTTCTGCTTGGCTTGGGAAGAGCAGCGGCACTTCAAGGACGAGTTCGTTGTACGACCTCGGTGACCAATCTTGGAGATAGGAGACGAAATGTCCCAACGTGCTATCCACTTTGTCAAGGGCGCGGATCAGGCTCGTCAGCGCAACGGCCTTTTCAACCGGCGGTAAGTCAAGGCGGTCGATCTCGGCTCTGATCGCGTCAAGCTTCCGGGTGTTATGCACTTGCCAAGGCTTCTTCAGGCCATTGGCGCTGGATGTTCCTCCGTTCGGCTCCCCACCGTAGTGCTCGGTGAACCAACCGTCGATAGGTGCAAGCGAATTCAAGTGGTCGATCAGTTCACGATAGGCGCGAGCAGGCTTGGTGTTCTTCAGGTAGCATGTGCCGAAGACCTCGGACCAGATGGACGCATCGTTGCAGATGACCTGATAGCCACTTTTCGCGAAGGCTTGTGAAACCCGCGTCGATCCGGCAAAGCCGTCAAGCACCGAGTGGGCGTCGACCTTCTTGGCGAGTTCCAGGATGTTGCGGAGCAACTTCCGCTTGGAGCCCGCGTACTTGATGCCTTCCGTCTCCGGTGCCTCAACTATGATGTCGTCAAACAGGGAAAGGGTCTCCATCACTTCAGGTTTGAACGCTTCTTCATTTCAATGATGTCCGCCTTGATATCCTCCAAGGCTGTTTCGTGGCCTTTGCTCGATGAGACGAGTGCATGCGAGAATAGCTGCACGAGCACGTGGTTGTGCGAGTAGTCGATCCAACCGTTGGTCACGCTATCGAAGTAGGCTAGCCCGTTCTTGGTATTGGTCCAAAGTCCACGCTGAAGGGCGTTGGCGGCAGCTCCTCCATAACGTACTTCACAGATGTATGCCCCTTGTGCATCGTAAAAGCGATAGACCGGGTGCTTGCGTCCTTTACCCTCGTCTTCACGACAAACGCGGGCGGTATTTGCTATGGCCTTTTCATAGTCGAACACCATGATGTTGCACCGCTGCTTCTTTTCATCATAGATCAGAGGCAGCACGTTGATGTTGTTGAAGTCCGCAAAGGATGGGTCTTTGAAAATTGCCTCGATCACACTTCGGTCAAGGACGTCCTTGGCCTCCCGCTCGAGCCTCGGAAACATGCGAGAGTACTTGTCGGTCGATAACTGGAGCGGACCGTCACCATAGGCTTTCAGGCTAACTGAGAACTCCGCCTTGGTGACCTCATTGATGATGGTGATATCCTCTTCCCGTGACTTGGCGCGGTACAGGTCCTTGCCGACATGGACCGACCTGAAGTCGTACATGTACTGGTTGATGAACTCAGCGATGGCAATCTCGGCCAAATCACCATGCGTCTTGTTACCGATTAGCCGCATCGTGAAAATGTTGCTCAGCGTGGTGGTGATCAGATCCGGCTGTTTGCTGATGAACAGCTTGAACCGGCTGATGAAGTCTTTGTAGCCCTCCATTTCTTGTGCCCCCTTGATATCCTATGTCTCGATCGCTCAGAGACAAAGTAAGGATACATAATGCGTGACGCGAAGGAATGTAGATCCAGTGTTGAAAGAAGACGATGCGAGATCTCCCCCAAATACCTCCTGACCCTCACCCCTTCCCGCTCTTCCTCGCCTGCAGCTCCAGCGCCTTCTGCTGGATGTGGATCTCTTCCGCCCTCCGTTCCACCTGGCGGTTGATGCCGGTCTCGTTGATGCGGATGGCGTTGTCGAGGTAGTTGAGCGCCTCCTGCAGGCGCACTTCCTCGAAGCTGACGTTGCCCAGGTTGGAGCGCATCAGTTCCTTCAGCATGGCGAGCTTGGTGGCGTAGTCCTTGAAGAAGAACTCGTCCGGCTTGTCCCACCAGATCGGGGGCAGGTCGAAGTCGGTGACCCGCGCATCCACGGCCTTCTGGATGTTGCGCAGGTCGCGGGAACTGAAGAAGGGGAAACGTTCGAGCACGGCGGTGTAGAAGACGCCGAAGAACTCGTGTGTGCCGGCGTCGTGCTGCTTGAGGCTGGCTTCGTAGATGGTGCGCAGGTCCGCGTTCTGGACCTCGGTCTTTCCGCCTTTGTGCAGCTCGTTCATGGACCCAACCTGCTTCTGCGCGCTCATGAACTCGTAACCCTTCACGTTGGGGTCCTTGATGAACTTGGGGTCCATTTCGCGGTACTTCTTCCACCAGAGGTGGTCCTGGTCCACGAAGTCCTCGTAGCGCTTGGCACCATCCATGCTCACGCGCACCTGGATGCGCGAGAGCACGGCCTTGTCCACCTGGTCCGGGAGGTTGGTGAACAGGCTGATCATGCGGTTGCCGTGGTTCACGGCGTAGGCGCCTTCGGTGTTGCGCAGGAAGACGCCGATGAACTCGCGCACGCCGGCCGACACGCCTTGGCGGGTGCGTTCCTCGAGGTTGTTCTCGGCATCGTCGATGGGTGCGAAGACGATCTTGCCGGTGTCCTGCATCGGACGGAACCATTCGATCGCGCGTTCGGCCGAACCGCCCTGGAAGGTGGAGATGATGTTCTCCGGCAGGGGCCAGAACAGGAAGGGCATCTTCAGCACTTCGCAACGCTCCTGCAACATGGTGGCCACGGCGGCGATCAGCATGCTCTTGCCCGTGCCGGGTTTGCCATCGGCCATGGTGATGCTGGGCATGCCGCCGAGCACCAGCATCGGGTTCTTCGCTTCGGTGATGTCGTAGCACAGCAGCCGTTCCGCGAAACGCCGGAACATGTGCTTGGCCTGTTCGTTGGCCACGATGTCCTCCATGCGCGTGGCATTGAACTCCACGCCTTTCACCTGGGCATTGAAGGCCACGTCGAAGCCCTGCACGGTGAAGTCCGAATGCTCCAGCTTGTAGTGCTGTGCGGTGAAGAGCTCCGCATCCTTCAGCGAGGCCTTGCGCATCTGGATCTCCTCCTTCAGGCGCTCGAAATAGAGCAGGGTGATCTTCAGCAGTTCGAGGTCGGTCTTCACAACACCGCTGCGCTCCAGGTAGGCGGCGTAGTAGTAGATCGCGCACTGCACAGCCTGGCTGGGTCGGGTGAGGCGCACTTCGGGGATGCCACCGAAATCGATGTTGATGGACGAGTGCTCATCGCCGCGCACGTTGTTGAGGTAGTGCGTGATGTAGTTGGCCGCCACGAAAAGCTGGATGGCCGAGGAGGTCTGCAGCTTGTCGTGGAACGTGGGCATCTCGCTCTGGTGCAAACTGCCATCGTTGTTCTTCTGTTGCAGCAGTTCCAGGCCGCTGCTGCGCTCGAACAGCACGCTGAGGTGCTTGCCCATGCAGAAGCCTTTGCGGATCGCATTAAGCACCACGTTGGTGGTGTTGCTGAGGATCGTCCGGTCGTCGCTGATGCGCACGGCGCTCTTCAGCACGCTGAGCTCGTCGCTCTCGCCCACGTTGAGGGCCTTGCCCACGTGCAGCAGGAAGCTGGCATCGAGCTGCGTGTTGCTGGTGGTGCGGGTGCGTTGGTCGGGCGACCAGCTCACCATCTTCAGCAAGGCGGTCACCTCCTCCTTGTAGGCGTTCAGCTGCTCCTCGGTGACGGGGATCTGTGATGCTCCGCTCTTCTCCATATCAGAAAACAGGCTTGCAGATGAATGGTGGTGCGCTCAGCTCCTTGAGCATTTCCTTGTGCTGATCGTTCAGGTACTGGAGCACGGTGTGTGTGGTGAACAGGTACTTCTGCACCTCGCTCACCATGCGTTCCATGCAATCCTTGTTGGTCTCGTCCACATGGAACACCTCGCGCAATTCGCTCTTGGAAAGGAAGCCGGTGCTCCGCCGCTCCTGACCCACGGAGAAGACGATCTCCGTGGTTACTCGCATCAGGAAATGGCCCTCGGGGATGTGACGTCCGATCTCCTTTGCGTGCTCATCCTCGGTCCGGTCATGCATGCTAAGGATCGGTCCGACATCGATGCGCTTGAGCACCTTCGGGTGTACCCAGGCGTAGGCCTCATCAATGTCCGACGCGACCACCTTGAGCGGAGCGGTGTTGTGCGTACATCTCCTGACCATCTCCACGAACTGCGGGTCGTGGTCCACCCGCTCGGTACGCGGACCGTCCGGGTCGGGGTGGTTATCGAAGACCATCAGGTACAGAAAGGGCCTGTTCGTCACCGTGTCGAACGAAGCCCAGGAGCACAGGAAGCGTTTCCTATGCTTGGCTGCATCGAACACTTTCAGTTCGCGGAGCTGGCCGGGCACGAATTCGCCGAAGAGGCCTCCCTCCTCGATGGACTTGTTGTACTGTGCTCGCGCGAGTTTCCGGAGAATGGACGTCGGGTGGCTGTTCCCCCGGATCAGTTCATCGAGCAGTTGCCGTTTCAAGGTCTCCTCGTTCACTGGCTTGGTGCCCCCGCCTTTCAGTTGTTGCAGGTCGGCAGCCATCTTGCGGATCTCCAGGTGGTTCGGGAATCCGCTCGCGGTAAGGTCGATCCGCATGTGATCGGTCTCTTCGAAGAGGTACTTCAGCCCGAGTGCCCGCAAGGTGAGCAGGAAGCGCGAGGCAAGGTCACGAACGATATGGGCCTCGTGTTCCTGGGCACCCTCCTTCGGCGCGAAGGTGGTGGTGAAGGCATCGAGGATGTGCGTGACGAACTTGATGTAGCGCTCGTACTCCACATTGTTCTCCAGGATGGCCCGATCAAGGTCCGTGAAGTGGCTCTCGATGTCGATGGTCTTCATGGCCCGGGGAGGCGATACATCCTTCGTCGATGGGCGAGCGTCCGATCGGCAGCGGCTTGGACAAGGCTCACCTCGGCCTAGCCGCCCAACAGGTCATTCACGTCACCCTCCTTGCGGGGCGTGTTCGGTTGGGCAGATGAGGCGCCCTTGCCCTCATGATTGCTGCTGAAGGTCTCGCTCACATCGATGCCGAACTTGTTCGTATGCGCCTTGAGGATCTCCGCATCCTTGGCTTTGTACTGCGCGGTGGCTTCGGCCATGGCCACCAGCACCTTGTGCAGTTCGGTCATGCGTTCGGGGTGCTTCTTCACCCGTTCGATGCGGTCGCGCTCACTGGAGACGAAGACCTTGGCGGCGATCTCCGTGATCTTCTGGTCGGTCTTCACGCCGGCCTCTTCGTAGATCGAGGCGGCCTCCTGCGCGGTGGCGGAACGGATCAACTGCAATCCTGACTCGTAGGTCGTCACACGCTCTTCGGTATCGCTCTTCAACTGACCGATGAGCTGCTTAAGGTTGTTCTTTGTTGTGGTCTGTGCTTCGAGGTGGATCACGATCTGGTCCACGAAACGCTCCTTGCTCTGGAAGATGCCCAGCGCGATGTTGAAGCGGCCCTTCACCTCGGCACGGCGCTCGCGCATATCGGCGATCTTCTTCTGCTGCTCGGTGTATTCCGGACTGTTGTTCGCCAGCTCCTCCAGCGACTTCTCTTCCATCTTCATCAGGGCCTCCAGGTTCTCCAGTTCGGCCTTGCGGCTCTCCATCACCCGGGCCGCTTTCTCCTTGGTCTCGAAGGCCAGTTCCTTCCGGTTCTTCAGCGCATCGATCTGCTTCTCCACCTCCAGGATCATCTCCTCCACCACGCCGTTGAGGCCCTGCACCTGGCTGATGATGCGGTTCAGCGACTCGCCGATATCCGCGTTCTTCAGGCGTTCGCGGTACATGCGGTTGGCATCCTGCTCAGCCTTCTTCACGCCCTGCTCGGCGGCTTCCAGGTCCTTGGTCCGTTGGTTCACCCGGCTGGTCTTCATGCCGAACAGGATGTTCCAGGCATTGCTCATGGCGTTGGCTTCGGTAAGGTCCCGGCCCGCGACCTCCAACTTGCTCTTCGCACCAGCCACCAGGTTCTGCTCGTTCTTGTTGAGCTCCTGTAGGTTCGCGAACTCGCCGCCACAATTATCGAGCATGGCGCGTAGGTGCAGCATCAGCTCCTGCAGGTCCTTCTCGGTGCTTTCCACGTCACCGTTCAAGCTCTCGAACTTGGCGTTGATGATGCCTGAGACGATGTCTTCCGCGCTCTTGTTGTTGGCGGCGGCGTTCTCGATCTCGCTCTCGATGTTGTCCAACTTCGAGATCACGTCGCTTGCCTTCTTCTGCTGAATGCGCGCCTTGAGCTCGTTCACCTTCTTCTCGTCACCGAGCTCATCCAAAAGATCGAAACTATCCGCCATGTCCTGGTTGTGATTAACGGCCGTGGAGTGTGCCAGTGCGAAAGATATGCGATGGCCCCGTTTCTCAAGTGTCGGACAACACGGAGGCTCGAACGGAGTGTGGGACCGCTCGAGGGAAGCGATGGTGCATCGCCCCGTACAACTTGAAGTACCGGCCTTTCGTCCGAGGGCCCGTAGATCAGTGCAGGGATGGGGCGGCGCCGGTCCCGTTGCCGAACGCTCTCTCCCACCTGGCATGTCATGGGCGAGCAAATGGCGCCGACAGCCATGATGGCTTTGGTCCGAAGCGCGGATCTTTGTGCATGCGCCAGTTATGGATCCTTCTCTTCCTTTTCTGCCTTCACTGCGGAGTGAAGCAGGGTAACGGTGGGCCGCAGGAGGAACTGCCGCTTGCGGTCCTTGTGCTGCCATTGGAGGACGTACCCGCCGCCCAGCTGGACAGCGTTCGCATGGCATTGGAACAGCAGCACAAGGCACGCGTCCATATCGGTAAGCAGACGACTCTGCCCGCGTCCGCCTACACCACCTTGCGCAGCCCCCGCTACAGGGCCGATACGCTGATAGCGTGGTTGCGGGAATTGAAGCCTGACAGTGTCGACCTCATCATCGGCATCACAGGGCAGGACATCAGCATCACCAAGTACGATGCGCTCGGTGCCATCAAGGAGCCGGTAGGGAAGTACCGCGACTTCGGGATCTTCGGCCTGGGCTACATCGGCGGCCCTTCCTGCGTGGTGAGCACCTTCCGCCTGGGTGATGGACGGAGCGCGGTGTTCTTCGACCGCCTGATGAAGGTGACCGTGCATGAGATCGGGCACAACCGTCGCCTGCCGCATTGCCCGGACCCCAGCTGTGTGATGCGTGACGCAGTGGAACGCATGAGTTCCATCGATGCCGCCGGCCGTATGCTCTGCGCGCGCTGTTCGGCTTCGCTTCAGGGTGGCAACGGTCCGTTGTAGTGCACGCACGGTGTGCTGTACCACGGGCACTGGTCGAACAGGGGCAGGTCCACGTGGGTCGTGTCGCCACCGGTGATCGTGATCACGCCAAAGGGGCCGTGGAGCCAGCGATCCAGGCAGGCCTTGTCAATGGGCTCGGTGTACAGGGCCGGCTTCGCGTGGTCCTTCAACAGCCGCAAGTAGCGCACGTCATCAACGCGGTCCTTGTCCAGCAGCAGATAGGCACCGGCCAGCAACACCAGGTGGCCGTTGCCCATGCGATCGGTCCGCACGGTGTCATGGACCGGCATGTTCAGGTCGTTGATGGCGAACAGGCCGGTGCTGTCCGGTACGACGCGGCGCAGGTACATGGCCCCCTGCCAGGGCTGTGGCCGCGGCATTCCGTCAGGGCCCGGATCCGCGCCACCGCAGTAGGGTGCGGTGTAGGTGGCGTGCAGGTGGAGGATACCGGTGGTTTGCTCGGAAGGCTGGTCGTAGAGCCTTTCCTGTGAATGCATGCGAGGAGTGCAGGCGCTCGCCGAGAGGACCACCGCCAATGCTGCACAGACCTTCCTATCCGTGTTCATCCGTGTCCATCCGTGGTTGCCCACTTCACACTGTCGCGATCACCTTCAGCTCGATGGCGATCGGCGTAGGCAGGCAGTTGATCTCCAGGGTGGTTCGGCAGGGCGGGTCCTTCTCGAAGTACTCCTTCCACAATCGGTTGTAGGTGGGGAAGTCGTCCTTCATGTTGGTGAGGAAAACGGTGACGTCCACGACCTTCTCCCAGGAGGAACCGGCATCCTCGAGGATCCACTTCACGTTCTGGAACACGCTGCGGACCTGTGTCTCGATGTCGTAGCTCGTGATGCTCCCGTTCGCATCCAGCTCCACGCCGGGGATCTTCTTGGTGCCGCGCTCACGGGGACCCACGCCGCTGAGGAACAGCATATCGCCCACGCGGCGGGCATGAGGGTAATGGCCGACCGGCTCAGGGGCCTTGTTGGAATCGATGGAGCTCATGGATGCAAAGGTGGGACGGTGCGAAGGTGGGTGCGCGAAGACGGTCGTGCAAAGTTGCTCGTTCGGTGTAGATGGTATGCTACACGCGTTCAGTATCGGTTGATGCACCTTTGTGTGATCCTCCACGATAGCACCAGCATTTCAACATGCGTTCCCTCCTCGCCCTCGTCCTGCTCTGCGGAACCCCGACAGCCGCACAGGCCCAGCTCACCTGGGTTCCCTGCACCATGCCGGTGAACACCCTGACCACCCTGGCCATGGGCCCTTACGGTGAACTAGTGACGCTGCTGAACACCAACCCGGCGCAGGTGCGCATGAGCACGGATCAGGGGCAGAGCTGGCAGAACCATGCGGGCACCGGCGGACCGAACGGCACCTTCCTGAGCGAGACCCGCCTCCACCTGACGAACGCGGCCACCATGCTCGTCTGGGGCAGCGTGAACGGGGGCAGCAGCTACGGCCTCTGGCGCAGCACCGATGGCGGCGACACCTTCGCCCCGGTGGGCGGCATCCCCACCAGCCGCTACTTCATGGGCTTCAGCAGCGGCCCCAATGGCGATGTGTACCTGTACGGCGAAGGCATCCTGCGCAGCACCAACGATGGGCAGAGCTGGACCAGCATCGTGGGTGCCAGCACCTTCGTGACAGCTGCCGTGGCGAACACCACGAACCTGTATGCCGTGCAGATCGGCGTCGTGTACAAGGGAGGGCTGGACGGTACCGGGTTCGCAGCCATCAGCACCGGTGGCGTGCAGGTGACGAACGGACTGGCCATGGCGCGCGGCCTGAACGACCGCATCCTCGCCACGGGTGGCGGTGACCGCATCATCACCACCACCGACAACGGCTTGACCTGGCAGGCGGTGAACACGGGCATCACCACCACCTTGAACAACGAGCTGCAGCACATCGCCGCCTCCCTGAGCAGCGATACCTGGGTCACCGCCAAGCAGATCACCGTGTTCAGCACGGACAACGGTGGCGCGCCTTGGGCGAACGCGAGCAGCGGGCTGGGCTTCGCCGGCAACGAACCGATCCAAGGCATCTTCTGCGACTCTACGGAGACCTTCTACCTCTACGGCTACTTCCATCTGTATCGCTCCAACATCAGCACAGGCATCGAAGCGTCACCGATGGTGAACGACGAGAAAGTGTTCCCGAACCCGACCGAGGGGATCATGCGCTTGCCTTCCACCTTCGCAGGAAAGGCGTGCCAGGTGATCGATGCGGCCGGTCGTGAGGTGTTGCGCGTGCAGGTCGGCTACGACGCTACGCTGGACCTGGGCGCGTTGGAGAACGGCCGCTACCTGTTGCGAAGCGCCGCTGCGGTGGTGCCGGTACAGGTGCTGCGTTGATCGGGTGTCCCCCCAACGGAAAAGGCCCCGTCCCCGGAGCCCCTTCCTGATGCGTGCGCAAGGCGCACCTGGCGTGGCCTACTATGGCCTGTCCTGGCCCTCCCGGGCGGTGCATGAACGCGAGGTGCTGGAGCCGCGGCTGACGGTGTCCATTGTTCGGTGCGCAAGCGAATGCATGCCGGTCTGCTGATGTTGATCGCAAAGCTCCTATGCTTGTGTGAAGCCCCGCTGAAGTCGATGTGATCCCTGTGGAACTTGTACACAGCTGTGGATAAGCCCGTCCTGAACAAGTCGTCGGCCAACGCGTTCGTTCATCGCACCTTTACGCTCCGTCGGACTTTGAACTTCGTACGTTCCACTTCGCACTTTTCATACCCCATGCGCTACCGTCGTCTCGGCACCTCCGGCCTCCAGGTCTCTGAACTCTCCCTCGGCAGCTGGCTCACTTTCGGCAAGCAGATCGGCGATCCCATCGCGGAGAAGCTCATGAAGACCGCCTACGACAACGGCATCAACTTCTTCGACAACGCCGAGATCTACGCCCGTGGCGAAAGCGAGCGCGTGATGGGCAAGGTGCTGAAGAAGATGAAGTGGAGCCGCGACACCTGGACGGTGAGCAGCAAGGTCTTCTTCGGCACCGGCGGCAAGCTCCCCACCCAAGTGGGCCTGCACCGCAAGCATGTGGTGGAAGCGTGCAACGAAGCGCTCAAGCGCCTGCAGGTGGACTACCTGGACCTTTACTTCTGCCACCGGCCGGACAAGCAGACGCCCATCGCCGAAACGGTGTGGACCATGCACCAGCTGATCATGCAGGGCAAGATCCTCTATTGGGGCACCAGCGAGTGGAGCGCGCAGGAGATCATGGAAGCGCACATGGTCGCGCAGCAGCACCACCTGATCGGCCCGGTGATGGAGCAGCCGCAGTACAACATGTTCCACCGCGATAAGGTGGAGGTGGAGTTCGGCCAGATCTACAAGGGGGTGGGCCTGGGCACCACGGTGTGGAGCCCGCTGGCCAGCGGCATCCTCAGCGGCAAGCACCGCGATACCAAGGCCAACAAGGGCACGCGCCTCACCATGGAAGGGCTGGATTGGCTGCGCGAACGCGAGCTCACCGAGGCCCGCCTGAAGAAGGTGGACAAGCTGAAGACCCTTGCCACCAGCCTCGAGCTCAGCCTGCCCGTGATGGCCCTGGCCTGGTGCTTGAAGAACCCGAACGTGAGCACCGTGATCCTCGGCGCCAGCAAGGAGGCGCAGCTCAAGGAGAACCTCGGCGCCGTGGAGGCCCAGGACAAGCTGACGCCCGCGGTGATGGCCAAGATCGAGAAGGTGCTTGACAATGCGCCGGTGAGGCCACAGTTCTAAGGGCCACGGGTCCTCGCCTGCAAGGAGGAGCGCTTATCAACATCCGTTCACATCGATCCACCGGTCGTTCGCCCGGTTGCTTTCCGGACATGAGGTCATGCTCGGTAGCTTGGAGGTCGGAACCCTGGAACGTTCTGCGACCTCACCATGCACCACCGACCCTTATGCTTCTACGCTGCCATTGGCCTTGCGCCGTTCGCACTGTTCTCCCAGAGCCTTGAGTGGGCAGTGCCGGTCAGTGGCCCACAACAGGAGATCGCCTTCGCGGTAACAGTGGATGCTGCTGGCTCCGTCATCACCGTTGGCAGTTTCACCCTTACCGTGGACCTGGATCCCGGAGCCGGAGTGAACAACGTGACCAGCAACGGAAGCTCCGACATCTACATCCAGAAGCTGAACCCCATCGGCCAGTTCGAATGGGGCCGGAGCTTGGGCGCTGGTGGTGCGGACCAAGGTCTCGGTGTGACCACCGACACCCAAGGGAACGTCATCGTCACCGGCAAGGTGAGCGGTACAGTGGACCTGGACCCCGGGGCAGGCACGAACACGGTGACCTCGGCGAACACCACCTTCGATGTGCTGTTGTTGAAGCTGGACCCGAACGGTACGTTCCTCTGGGGACACATCTTCGGTGGCAACAGCAACGATGTGGGCACCTCGGTGGCGGTGGATGCGGCAGGGAACATCCACACCACCGGTTCCATCGGAACGACCAGTGACCTCGATCCCGGCCCTGGTGTGTTCTCGACCGGCGGCAATGGCTCGAACGACATCTTCGTACAGAAGGTCGATGCCAGCGGTGTGTTCCTCTGGGGCGCGGCTGTCGGTGGATCAGGGGAGGACAACGGTCTCGGGATCGACCTGTCGACCACCGGTGAAATTCATGTTACCGGTGAGTTCCGCAATACAGTGGACTTCGATCCCGGTGCCGGTACTTCGCCGCTCACTTCGTTGGGCGCACAGGATGTGTTCGCGTGGAAGTTGAGCGCCGCCGGTGTGCTGGTATGGGCGAAACGTGCCGGTGGAACCGGGTTGGAGCGCGCTCGGTCTGTCGCGGTGGATGCGACGGGAGCCACCGTGTACACCGGCGTGATCACCAGCAGCAGCGACATGGACCCTGGGGCTGGTGTGTTCACCTTGGCGGGTAGCTTCAGCGAACCGGCCTACCTCTGGAAGCTCGATGCCAACGGCGACCTCCAATGGGCCTTTCTATTGCCGGGCTTCATCTGTGAGGGCCGCGCCGTGCGTGTCGATGCCGTAGGCGCGGTCTATGCCACGGGTTTCTTCGGAAGCACCATGGACATCGACCCGAGCGCCAACACCGCCAACCTGGTATCCAATGGTGGAGGGGATGCGTACCTCCTTGGGTATACCGCCGCTGGGGTGCTGCTCTTCGGCAACACGATCGGAAGCGCTCAGAACGACATTGGACATGCGCTGGCCATCGGACCAGGGGGTACCATGCACCTGGCCGGTGAGTTCCGTCAGACCATCGACATGGATCCCGGACCGAACACCAGCCTTCTGATACCGGCCGGCGGACAGGACGCCTTCACAGCCAAGTACAGCAAGCCCGAATGCATCGGAGTGAAGGTGACGCTCAAGGCCATCTTGGAAGGTGCACACACGCCAGCGGACTTCCTACCCATGTCCGACCTGCTGCGCAGCCAAGGGTTCATCCCGTTGCAGGAACCATATACCGCCATGGGCTTCACGTTGGATGAGCCTGCCACCACGACGCCCTTGGTGTTGACATCAACATTGTCCAGCGCCATCGTGGACTGGGTGGTGGTGGAGTTGCGTGATGCAGTGCTCAATGATTCCGTGGTGGGTCGTCGCGCTGCCCTCTTGCGACGCGATGGTGAGGTGGTCGCTGAAGATGGTGTGTCACCCGTGGCCTTTTGCCAGCCTGTGGGCTCCTATCATGTGGCCCTCCGCCACCGCAACCACTTGGGGGTGATGACGGCCCTTCCGATCGCTCTCAGCAGCATGGCCACCAACGTGGACCTCACGCTTGCCAGCACACCCACCTTCGGCATCGAAGCTCGCCATGATGTGGGTACCGCACACGTGCTGTGGCAAGGCAACGCGCTCTTCGATGATGTGATCAAGTACACAGGTGGGAACAACGACCGCGACCCTATCCTGCAACGCATTGGAGGCGTATCCCCGACCGCCACACTTCCCGGATATTGGCCAGAGGACGTGACCCTCGACGGGTTGGTGAAGTACACCGGTGCGGGTAACGACCGCGATCGGTTGTTGCTCACTATCGGCGGCTCCGTGCCCACCAACACGCGCAGCGAACAGCTGCCATGACCGATCGTTCGTTCCCTGTTCGTGAACGTGCCACCAGGCAAACCCTGTTGGCTCTCTTCGTCCTGCTCTTCCCTTATATGGTCGGCGCACAGCCGGATAGTCTGTTGCGCGTTTTGCACACGCTCCCACATGACCGTTCCCGACTTCCCGTCCTCAACGAGCTGTTCCAAATTGAAGTGTACGAACGTCCGGACTCAGCTCTGGCGTATGCCCGTGCATATCAGGCTATAGCGCGAACGTCTAACGATCTGCGCTTTCTCGCTGTGGCGGAAAGCATGTTGGGCCAGGCGAGCATGGTGAAGGGTCATGATGCGGAAGCCTTGCCCCACTTTCTGCAGGCACTGACCTTGTATGAACAACTCGGTGATGAACGCTCAACGCCGATGCTGCATGCCAACATTGCGACCGTGCATGCCAGCGCCAAGCGTTGGGAACGGGCGAGGCGCGAATACATCCGTGCGATCGAAGGCTTCGAGGCCACAGGTCAAGGCATTTGGTCAGCCGGGGTACTGAGCAGCTTGGCTGACACGTACCACGCACTTGGTATGCGTGACAGTGCGGTGGCCTGCTACGAACGCTCAGCGCTCAGCATGGACCGCACCGGCCTTTCAGAGCATGCTGCTGAAACACGTGCTGCCGAAGCAGGCGTGCTCTTGGAGCAAGGCTTGGAAGCTCAAGCCATCGCCCTATACCGTGATGCGTTCGCGGACCAGGACTTGAGCACCGATGCCATCGTGCGCACGCGCATCCTATTACGCATGGGTATTCACGCTACCGAGCAAGCGCAATATGACCGTGCGGACAGTGCTCTTCGCACGGCCTTGCGCTTTGCCGAGATGGGCAGCTTCGACATGGAACGTAGCAGGACCTACCTGGCTCTGAGCGAACTGGACCAGTTGCGGGGCCGGCCGGACAGCGCGATCGTTCACCTGCGCTTCCATATGCTGTGGAACGACAGTCTTCGTTCGCTACGCAACGCCGCATTGATAGCCGAAGCGCAGGAGCGTTATGACAGTGCCCGGAAGGATGCCGAGCTTGCACAGGGCAATGCGGTCATCGCGCGACAGCGCTTGCAAATAGGCTTGGGCGCGGCGGCGTTCATCCTGTTGGTGGGGGCCGGTGCGGTGCTCTTGCGCATTCGCCGCAACGAGCGTAGGCAGGCCCGTCAGCTGCAACGGAAGAACAGTGTGATCGAACAGGCGCTGAAGGACAAGGACCTGCTGCTGCGCGAAGTGCACCACCGGGTGAAGAACAACCTGCAGATCGTGGGCGGCCTTCTGCGCATGCAGGGCCGTAGCATCCAGGACCCAGCCGCACGGGAGGCCGTGCGGGACAGCCAGGACCGCGTGCGCAGCATGGCGCTCATCCATCAGGGCCTGTATCAGGTCGATGATACCGGCGGCATTGACATGGCTGGTTACGTGGAGAAGCTGGCGCGCGGACTGCTGCAGAGCCACGGCATCGACCCATCACGCATCACCATCCGGGTGGAGGTGCCGACCCTGTGCTTGGATGTGGACACGGCCATCCCCATAGGCCTCATCCTAAATGAGCTCATCCTCAATGCCCTTAAGCACGCATTTCCCGCTGAGCGGCAGGGCACCATTTGTGTAAGTCTGCACTTGCGTTCCGATGGGCTGCACTTGTCGGTCGGTGATGATGGTATCGGAATGCCTGATGATATTGCACCATACCAGGCTCCCACTGGTTTCGGAACGGGCATGCTGCGCACCTTTGCGGAGAAGCTCCAGGCGGAGCACCATGTGGAGAACAGGAACGGCACTGCCGTAAGCATGCGCATCCGCAACTACAAGCTTGCCAATTGAACATGGATCGCGCAGCGATGCTCATCGTAGAGGATGAACCGCTGATCGCGGAGGATCTAGCGAACATGCTGGATGAGCTTGGCCATATCGTGCAGGGCCGAGCGCACGATGCGGCTTCCGCCTTGCGGGCAGTACGGAAGCAACGGCCGGATCTGGTGTTGTTGGATATCCGGTTGAACGCTGGACCCGACGGCGTAGCAGTGGCCACTGAGCTGCAGGACCTTGGCGTGCCGTTCATATTCGTCACCTCCCATGCGGACCCGGGCACCCTGGAGCGCGCCACCGCCACACGGCCGGAAGGTTACATCATCAAGCCCTTCGAAATAGAGGACCTACGCGCTCAGTTGGCAGTGGTTCTTGCCCGTCTCGCGAAGCAACCTCCGACAGTACAACCTTCAAGAACCTTCCTTGTACGGGACCGTGGCGCTCTGGTCAAGGTGCTCATCGATGCTATTTGGTATGTGGAAGCTGATGATAACTCCTGCACATTGCACACGGCCGATCGTCGGTATATCGTGTTCTCTTCTCTTGCGGCCATGGAAGAACGACTGGCATCGCCGCATCTGGTGCGGATCCATCGGAGCTACTTGGTCGATCTGCGCAGGGTCACTTCACTGCGCGAACGTGCGGTGCAAGTTGGTGAACAACTGTTGCCCGTGGGTCGTACTCACCGGCGTGAACTGGTGCGTCGCTGGAAAGTCAGATGACCAAGGTCCCTCACGCCGAGGAATGAGCGGAGAAGGGCGATAGGGACAAGGATCAGACCCCGAATTGCCCAAGGTGATGCTCCAGGTGCTTCGCGAACAGGTTGTTCCATTCTTGTGCCGTCATCACGCCGAAGCTATGGTTGTCCTTGCCTTCGAAGTGCTTGGTGCCCCAGGCCTGTACTTGGTTGATGTGGTCGATGATCCGCTTGCGTTCGGTCTCGAGCACGCGTTCATCGGCAACAATGAACTCGGGTGCCGTGCGTGAGTTCTTCGCGTAGGGCTTCGGCCCCACCACGATCGGTTTCAGAAAGCGCTTCAGCAGGAAGCGGACAACGGCATTCGGTCGCTTGTGTGTGGCCCCATAGTTCGGGTCGCACACCATCTCATAGGGTTTGCTTACGTGCGCCAGCATCTGGGCCGAGTTCATTTTGCCCCATTGCGGTTTGGTGGTCGCGGTGAGCTTATTGATGCGGGCGACGTTCGCGTCGCAGACCGAGCGATCGAAGATGTTCTGCATGATCCGCGAATTTAAGGGACCGACCTCTGTTCCATCATCCAATACCTTGGTGGGGCCTACTTCGTCCGCACCATAGGTTTCCCGATGTTAAGGATCCCTTCACCGTAACCGTGCGGTTCCTTTGCGCAGGTGTGCATCACGAACGACTTTCCTTGTGCAACTTGTGGTTTGGTGATGCAAAGCAGAAGCTGGGAACGAACATGGGCATGCTTAGGGCTTGTCTTTCTGACCATCGGGGTCACGGCGCAGCATCGCCCTTACCGCCACTACGATGTGGAGCATGGGCTGGCCGGTTCCACGGTCTATTGCGTGCAGCAGGACAGTGCGGGCTACTTATGGTTCGGCACAGCTGCAGGACTATCGCGCTTCGATGGAACGACGTTCACGAACTTCACTACCAACGATGGACTGCCAAGCAACGAGGTCCTGGGCTTGGTACTTGACCAGTTCGGTCGACTGTGGGTCCAGACGTTCCAAGGTCCCTTGTGCTTTTTGAAGGACGGCATCTTCCATACACCGACCAACGATCGCTCACTGAACAAGCTGGCAACCTCCGCTGCGGCCTTGGGGATCAAACCCGATCCGGCAGCAGGTGATGTGAAGGTGGTGAGCTCGGAGGGCACTTACCGGTATACAGGGGAGGCCTTGATACCCCTGCCTTTGCCCGAGGGCACGAACGGCTTGTACTGGATACGGACCGTCGGCACGGACCTTTGGGCCTTGAACAGAGAGGGGCTGCATCGTCGCTTACCCGGCAAACCCTGGGAAAGGGTTATGAGCGAGGGTTCAAGGGAGATACCGGCGATACAGCATGTCGCCGACCTGGGCGATGAGGTGCTCATACATACGGGGCCGGAATTGCTGCGCATCTCCTTCACGGATCAGCAAGCGCGGGTTGCGCAGCGCGTGGCTTTCACGTATGGATTGAACCGGGCCAGCCTGGACCGCGTGGGTGGGCTTTGGGTCTGTACACCAGCGAACGGCGTGTTCAGGTTCGCAACCAATAACATCATGTCGGATGTGCCCGAGCGGTTCGCACCGAGCGCTTCCGTGGCGCAATGCATCATGGATCAGGAAGGCGTGTTGTGGTTCGCTTCGCATATCGATGGGGTTTTCAAACTCGTGAGCGTCCATGATCAGCTATTCGATGTGAGCGATGGGCTTTCCTCGAACGACCTGCATTGCGTGGTCGCTGATGGTCCAGGCGCGGTGCAGGTCGGCACGGGGGAATTGACGATCGATCGGGTCAGGCCAGGAGCTATCGCGAACATCTTCGGTACGTCGCCGAAGGGCGGGGTGCGTGTGCTGCGCGCGGTATCCAACGGCCGTGACCGCATTTTCATCTCTGATGCGGGCCTGCTCCGGTCGGATGAACTAGGCGGGATCACCCATTGGCCCCAGTTCGGTGCCAGCAAGGCGCTGATCATGGACAGCAATGGCGAGCTTTTGATCGGGACGTCCTCAGCCGTTTACCATGCCTCGCCCGCGAACGGCGAGGTGCTGGACACCTTGGTGGATGAGCGCTGCACCGCGTTGCTAAAGGACGCGCGCGGAGCATTGTTGATGGGAACCCTGAACGGCCTTCGGATGATCGGAGCGGATACGGTGGGCTACGATCGTCTCATAGATGCGCTCGCTGGTGTGCGCGTTACGGATATGCTGTTGTGCGCGAACGGCACGTTGGTCGTCGGTACGCACGGCAAGGGTATCCTCCTGCAGTCGGCCGATGGCGCCTTGTCCTGGTTGACCGCTGAACAGGATGGACTATCGAGCAATATCTGTGGACGGTTGCGAGAGGACGATAGCGGTCGTCTATGGATCTGCACCGCACGGGGCCTGGATCGACTTGTTGCGGAAGGCGGCATGTGGCGGGTACGCAACTTCACCATGGCCGATGGCTTGCCGGACAACGAGGTGCGTGATGTGTTGGTGCGAGGGGACAGCCTTTGGATAGCAACGCACAAGGGCTTGTTCATGTTGGGGCGCGCTGGCGACATGGAGAAGGACGACTTTCCCATGCGCATCACAGGCATCCGCTTCAATGGGAACGACACGCTGCTGACCGGGAGGTACACAGTGCCCTACGACCGGAACGACATCAGCATCGCCTTCATCGCGTTCCATATGCGCAGTGATGGACGGATCACCTATCGCTATCGGCTAGCTGAAGGAGCACTGTGGCGATACACCACAGCGAACATGATCACGATCCCGCGCGCCACGCCAGGTACATACGCGGTTTCCATCCAGGCGCGCACGGCTGGGGGAACGTGGGGCGCTCAGGTGGCGCGGATCACCATCGAAGTGGAAACCCCTTGGTGGCAGAGGCCTTGGGCGCTCGGGGGCATACTTGCGGCGCTTCTCGCCGGGGCGTGGGCCATCTTCCAACGGAGACAAGCGCGACTGGTCCGCGCGAGCCGCGAACGGGAACGGAACGCGCGGGCCATGGCGGAACTGGAATTGCAAGCACATCGCGCGCGCATCGATCCGCATTTCGTGTTCAACTGCCTCAACTCCATCCAAGGCTTCGTCATCAATGAGGACAACGACAAGGCACACCGCTACATCGCGCAGTTCGCGAGCTACATACGCCGCACCTTGCGCGTGGCCCGCCTCAACTTCATTCCGCTGCGCGAAGAGATCGAGATGCTGCGCGAGCAGACCGGACTGGAGATGATGCGCACACGCCAGGCCTTTACCACACGGATCGAGGTGGATGCCGACATGTCCCTGGATACCGAATTGCCCACCATGCTCTTGCAGACCTTCGTGGAGAACGCGATCAAGCATGGGCTGAACCCTTTGCGTGATCGTGCAGGCGAATTGGGCATCCGCTTCAGCAAGAGCGGTGATGGGCTGGTGTGTACCATCACGGACAATGGGGTCGGTCTCAACCATTCTGCTCCGAAAGGAGCTCAGCAGAACGAGCATACATCCGAAGGGTTGAACCTGGTGAAGGAGCGCATCAAGCTGTTCAATACGCAGTTCGGTATGGACATCCGCATGCGGTTGGACCCTGGGATCGGCGGGCTAGGGACAATGGTCCGCGTGACGATCCCCGTAGAGCGAACGAACACATCAGTGACATGATCGATGCGGTAGTAGTGGACGATGAACCGGAGAGCCGCGAGAACCTGTGCGGCTTGTTGCGGAGGTTCTGCCCCCGTGTGAACGTGGTGGCCGCCGTGGCCAACATCGAAGAAGCGCAAGCTGCGATCGATGTTCATGCACCGGGCCTGCTCTTCCTGGACATTGAAATGCCGAACGGCAACGGGTTCGACCTCTTGGACCGATACTCCGCGCCACCGGCCGACGTGGTTTTCGTGACCGCCTATGAGCAGTACGCGCTGAATGCGATCAAGCGCTATGCCTTGGACTATATCCTGAAACCCATCCATGTAGATGAGCTTGTGCGCGCGGTCGATCGCAAGTTGCTTTTGGACGCACCGCACCGTGAACGCATGGGGTTGATGCGGACCGAGCAGCAACGCATGGACAGTGTGAAGCGGATCGCACTGCCCTCGGCCAAAGGCCTGCAACTGGTGGAGATCGCCGACATCATTCGTTGCGAAGCCGATGACCACTACACCACCTTCCACATGGTGGACAAGAAGCGTTACGTGATCACTCGTAATCTGGGCGAGTACGAAGAGATGCTGGCCCCGCACGGCTTCTTCCGCATCCACCATGCGCATGTGGTGAACTTGGCCCGCGTGAAACGATACGTACGTGGGCGTGGTGGCTACGTGGTGCTGGACGACGGCAGCCATGTGGATGTTAGCGCACGGCGCCGCGATGCGTTCCTGGTGGCGCTGGGTCTCTAAGGATCGCACACATGCGCGATCGCATGGCACGTTGGCGATGCGGAGCTGGTGGGCGTTCTTGTTCCTCGCTCAGTTCGTGGTGCGGAATGGACCGCACTTTAAAACAGCTACAACATGAGCATTCAAAGGAACACGATCACGTTCGGCGCGATAGGCCTGCTGACCATCGGCGCTTTGATACTTGAGGGGTGTCAGAAAGAGTCCCTACCGATCAACGATGTCGGTTCGGAAGGATCGTCCAGTATTGGGGAGACCAGGATGGTAGGCGGTACGACCATGTTCGCTTTGACCGCTCAAGGAGGAGTTTCGGACCTCTACAGCGTGACGACAGCCGGGGTCTACACCTACTTGGCCACCATCAAGGGTCCTGGGAGCACGGATGTGGACCATTTCAAGGGCATAACGTGGGACCCGGTGAACAACTGCACTTGGCTCGTGACCAACAACACCGCGACCGTGAGCGCACACAAGAACATGCTTTGGCAGATCCCTGGACCATTGCCGCTTATTCCCGTCGGTATCCTGAACGCGACTCCTGTAGCAGCATTGACGATCACCGGTGGGGCCGCTGTTCTGGACGCCATGGATGTGGAGTATGATGCCGCGACCGGCACGATCTTCTTGCTTCGCAATACACCGGCCGGCACATTCCCCAAGTTGGCCACCCTGAGCGTTATCGGAGGAACAGCGGGCCGGGTGACCAACTTGTCCGGAACACCGCCGAACGTGCAGGGGTTCACCATCTCATGCAACAAGAAGCTGATCGCGCTGAAGACGGTCACCGTGCCGCCGCAACTCATTGAACTGAGTCGTATAACAGGGGCGCCGACCGGTTTAAGCGTAGCGTTCAGCACGCCCGCGTTCACAGCACCGGACGGGGGAATCGAGCCGATGCCAGCCTGTCTTTCGAATGACCTGTTCGCCGCGAACGCCTTCGTCGGAACATTGGGCTTCGCTTCAGGACTTGGCACTCCCTATTTGACCAATCCGACGATCCGC
Source organism: Flavobacteriales bacterium (assembly GCA_016721825.1). GTDB lineage: Bacteria > Bacteroidota > Bacteroidia > Flavobacteriales_F > PHOS-HE28 > PHOS-HE28. Next base: position 1,496,364 of record JADKHI010000001.1, on the reverse strand, counting down.
AATACACTTGACATGACGACCATGTAAGGAGTGCATCTTGAGATCGGGAACGCCGGTTAAAGCCCGACCGGCGTTCCTTTTCTATGCCGCATCACACACCTACGAAAGCCTCAAACACACTTACGGTACGCAACCCTGCTTCTTCCCTGCATCGAACGTCTACGTTGCACACCCCCACGCGACAACCAAATTCGCATCACCATGCGCACCCTCTTTACCCTCTTCGCCAGCATCGTTCTCACCGCCGCACAGTCCATGAACGTGTTTGTTCTTACCACGCCCGATCCGTGCGGGAACAGCACGGCCTCTGCATGGGTGCTCATCAATGGGGGAACAGGGCCGTACACGTTCGCTTGGAACACCGGTGCCACCACCGCGACTATCTCGGGACTATCGGTCGGCACCTACAGCGTTACCGTTACGGACAACCTGGGTACCACGGCAAGTGCATCCGGTTCGGTCGCGCTCGGTGCGGGCTTGGACATTCCGTCCGTGACCTTGCCATTGGTAGCGGATTGCATGGGGCAATCCACTGGTCAGGTGGATGTGAACCTAGGGCACTTGGGCGGTCAAGCGCCGTACACGATCCAGCTCACACCGCCTGCCTTTCTGATCTACAGCAACGATACGACCTCGGCCCAGATCGGTGGGCTGAACCAGTTCGGAAGTAGCGTGATCATCACCGACGCCCTGGGTTGCATGGGCACTGCCGTGCTTATGCCTCCGCCGGCCATTTATTCGACCCCGGTATCACAATCCACCACACCGGCTTGCCCGGGCTACAACAACGGAAGTGCGACGATCACCTTCAACACCTTCGAGTTCCCGCTGGGGAGCTCCGTGTTCATCACGGGCCCCGGTAACCCGATGGCGAACGTGACCATCAACAATGGCGTCGTGCAAGTGGGTGATCTCGATGCGGGGACCTATACCTGTTCCACCCTATCCGCGATGCAGTTCATGTGTGAAACGACGTTCAACTTCACCATACCGGCTTTGGCAGGGAATTGCGGCGAGGTGAACGGCACCGCCTTCGTAGACCTTGATCAGGATTGTGTGCAAGGCCCCAGCGATCCCGGGTTGCCCTTGCGTCCGATCGTGATCCAGCCCGGCAATACCGTGCAACTTACCGACGCGCAAGGCCAGTTCAACATCGGTCTGGACTACGGCAGCTACACGTTGGAACAAGGCGATGCGGATCTGACGCAGATCTGTCCGGGCGCTGTACCGTATCCGTTCGATCTGACCAACGTGTTGCCCACGCATACCGTGAACCTGGCCGATACCACGGTGGGCGATCTGGACCTGCGTGTGTCGATCGCTAGCACGCAAGCGGTACCCGGTTTCAGTCAACGAACATGGATCACTGTGGAGAACAACTCCCCGTATCCGAGCGGACAGGTTACGACGAGCTTCGACCACGAGGCCCTGTTCGCCTTGATCGGTACGGACCAAACACCACAGAGCACCACCGCCACCAACATCACCTGGCAACTGCCGGATCTGCTTCCGTACCAGTGGCACACCTACGCTGTTGACCTCCAGGTCCCGCCCGATCCCCTGTTGATAGGCACCATCCATGATGCTTCCGCGACCGTTACGTCTTCTGTTCCGGATGGCGTTCCCGCCAACAACACCTTCGTGCTGAGCTTTCCCGTGGTGGGCGCCTTCGATCCCAATGACAAGACGGGTTGGAGCACGTCCGGAAGTACGGCCTACTACTACCTGGGTACCGATACGGACATCACCTACACCGTTCGATTCCAGAACACCGGGAATGCACCCGCGCAGAACGTGTTCATCATCGACACGCTGTCCGTACTGCATGAGCTGACCTCGTTGGAGATCCTTGCCTCTTCACATCCATTCACTGCGCAGTACGGTCAAGACCGCACCTTGCGCTTCGACTTCCCGAACATCCAATTGCCGGACAGCACCAACGATGAACCCAATAGCCACGGTTTCGTCACGTTCCGCATGAAGCCCGTGGACGGGGTCAGCCTTGGCAGTGTCATCACGAACAAGGCGGGCATTTACTTCGACCTGAATCCGGCGGTGCTCACCAATTCGACCGGCTTGCTCGTAACGGTGAGCACCAAGGTGCCGGAGATGGAGCGCGCAGAGTTGCGCATAGTGCCGAATCCCACTGTGGACCTTATCCGCGTCGTAGGGATGAACAACAATGTTGGCGTGCGTGGGTATCGGTTGTTCGGTGCCGATGGTCGGGCGAGCATAACCGCCGGACCGATGCGGAGCGGGGAATTGGATGTGACCGGACTGGTCGCGGGTCCCTACGTGATCGAGGTGGAATTGGTCGACGGTACGCGCATGAGAGGGCGGTTCATCAAAGCACAGTAGGTAACTGTCTTCAAGAGATCCCGTCAACGCTCGGACGAGGACAGGATCCTTTCGTTGTCCACCGGTATTGCCGCTGTTGTCTTGGCCAAGTACACCAATCCATCGAAGTCCGCAATGGGGTGCAGCTGCCAGAGTTGAGAGGGTTCGCTGGTGTTCGCGTCCACATCATCGGGCACGTTGTAGCCACCCCACCAACGCATGCCGTGGCCCAGGGTGAGCCATTGTTGGATGCCGGGATCCGCGGGAGCGCCGCGCAGATCGAGCATGTGCGATAGCGGCTGTGCTTGTGCAAGCTGCCACTCCAGCGAGCCTTTCGGTGCGGACTTGTGCGTGTAGCGCTTGAATCCTTGCCGACCATCGGCCCTGGGCGCAGTGGCTTGGAAGCCGCCTTCGCCGAAGGTGAAGCCCAACGCGTAGTACGCCTCGCCCAGTGCTGCGTGCAAGTGTCCTCCGGTGGCCAGCTCGTCAGTGCCCATGTAGGCCATGGCGCTCTTCTGTACGTGTGCGTTGTGCGCCCAGAGCACACAGCGCGTTCCGGCGGGGGCGTCGTTCAGTTGGGTCAACAGCAGTTCAGCCATCGCCTTGTCGCGACCGCCTCGTGTGCCGTACATGCCCAAGTAGGCCATCAGTTCTTGGGTGCGCAGGTGGATCTCTGACGCTTGCGCATCGTCCTGGGTCGCTTGTTCGATGTCCCGTGCCAACAGTGCCGCATCCGTATTCACCTGATCGAAGGCCTTGCGGTCACCTTGGAACAGCGCGTTCGTCGCGGCCGATGCGCGACCGGTCAGGTCGTGTATGCGCGCGACCATTGTGCTTCCTTTTGCCCCGAGCAAGGTGCTGAGGCGTTCCTCGGTCGCGTCACCATCTTGTGCGTCCACGCCGATGAAGCGCACGCGATCGGCGGGTGCGGCCTTTGCGTTCCACGCGCGTAGGTCGTCCAGAAGGGCCGCGTTCTCTTCCACTTGCCAGATCAGCATGCTCAAGCCACCGAGGGCGGCTCGGCGGTCGTCGTTGCGCCCGGCGATGTAGTCGTCGCATACGATCGCACTGGATGCGCTCGCTTCATAGGCCACCAGCCGATAGCCATGGTTCCGGATCAGGTGCATGGTGAGCGCGCGTTTCAGTTCGAACGCCTCATGCTGGCCATGCGTGGCTTCACCCAGACCCACCACACGTGCCTTGGCGAACGCATCGTCCAGCGGACCAAAGCCTCGCGAAGCATTGGTGATCGGTACAGCGGACGCTTGGAGCCAGCGAAACACAGGGCTGTTCTCCGGAGCCAGCAGGTCGAATACCTGCGGCGGGCGATAGGCCGCGCCCACCACACGGGTGAACGCACTATCCAGGCCCGGAACCAGCACCACGAAGTCTCTCACGTCCCCGACGTTCACGACCAGCTCCAGGGAATCGTTGCCATCGATGAAGCTCACCCGACCAGGTCCACCTGAGCAGGGCACCTCCAGTATGTCCGGCCGTGCGGAAGGTGTGATGGTCCAGTCATTGGCACGGAATTCACCGTTCATTCGCCAGTCGATCACCGGGTGAGTGCAGCGGAACACGGTAAGCTGGGCGGAGACCCCGAGGCTCAGCACGAAGCATAGCAGGAACGAGAGGATACGCATATGGTGAAGACGGCTTCTGTTGGTGGAAGGGTTGCTTTTTGGCGATGTATCGGGATCTTCAACGAACTTGCGCGCATGCGTTCGCTCCTTGTGCTGGTCCTCGGGTTGGTGTGTTCGCTCGCCAGCGCACAGGTCGATAGCTTGGTGAAGGTATTGGCAACCCTTCCGAACGACACGTCGCGTCTGCCCGTGCTCACGGACATCCTGCGCGCTACGATCTTCACGGAACCGGACAAGGCGCTTGAGTATGCCGCCCAGTATACGGAGCTCGCAATGGCCGGTGGCAGCGCGCTCCAACAGGCGAAAGCGTCGAATTTCACAGGCATGTGCTACAGTGTGAAAGGCGAACCGGCGAAGGCGCTCACGCACTACCTCGACGCGTTGAACGGCTTCGAGCGGGCGGGCGATGTTTGGTACACCGCAATGGCGCACAACAACATCGGCTCGGTGCATTTGGCCGAACAACGGATGAGCAAGGCGCGCACGGAGTTCCAAGCCGCGTTCGCTGGTTTCGTGGTCGAGCAGGACACCGCATGGCAGGCCAATACGGCGAACAACCTGGCGAACATCTTCCGTGCGGAAGGCTTGCTGGACAGCGCGGATGCATACTACTCCAGGGCCGGCGACTACTTGGAGCGCATCGGCGATCGTGAACACGCGGCCTCGGCCCGCTACAACCAAGGCAACATCTGCTTGGACCGGAAGGAGCACGCGGAAGCGTTGGCCTTTTTCCGAGAGGCGTACGCTTTGATGGACGGTGTGGATGATGAACAGACCCGGAGCATGATCCTCACCTTGATCGGCTTGTCGACCACGCGCATGGGCCACTACGCAGAGGCCGAAGGACCGCTGCGAAGGGCTTTGGCCATTGCGGTACACGCTGGCTTCAAGAAGGAACGTTCAGAAGCTCATGAGGCGCTCAGCGAACTCTATGAACGCAGCGGCCGGGCGGACAGTGCGCTTGTTCAGATGAAGCTGTTCAACCAATGGCAGGATAGTGTTTTCAGCGAGGAGCGGAGCGCGCAGATCGCCGAGATGCAGGAGAAGTACGAGAGCGGGAAGAAGGACATGGAGCTTGCCGAGAACCGGGCCATCCTGGAGCGCCGTTCACTCACGATCAAAGCGATCGCCTCAGGTTCCGCGCTATTGCTCTTGGCCGCGGTGTTCGCCTTTCGGGCTTACCAGGTGAAGAAACGCACGAGCGAAGAACTGGCGGCGAAGAACACCATCATCGATACGCAGTTGAAAGAGAAGGAACTGCTCGTGCGAGAGATCCATCACCGGGTGAAGAACAACCTGCAAACAGTGAGCAGCCTCCTGAGCATCCAGGGCCGCGGCATCACCGATGAGAAGGCGAAGGAAGCGGTGAACGACGGTCGCCTGCGCGTGAAGAGCATGGCCCTCATCCACCAGGACCTATACCGAGAAGGTGACCTCTCAGGAGTGCGTATGAAGGAGTACGTGGCGAAGCTCGTGAACGGTCTTGTCACCAGCTATGGTATGGGTGAACGCGTACACGCTCGGATCGCGGTGGAGGACATCGCGCTTGATGTGGATACCGCGGTCCCCATTGGTCTGGTGCTCAACGAGCTGGTGACCAATGCACTGAAGTACGCCTGGCCGGGAGTGCGATCGGGAGAGCTTCGCGTGCGTGTTGAACGCGAAGGCGAACGGCTGTTCCTGAGCGTCATCGACGATGGTGTTGGCAGCACGGCCATTGGCGGACCGCACGAGGGCGCGTCGGGATTCGGGCTGAACATGATCCGCACCTTCGCGGACAAGTTGAAGGCGGAGTGGGACATTGAACGCAATGAAGAAGGTACGACCGTCACAATGTCCATTCGGAATTTCAAACTTGCGCGCTGAACCATGCCCGCCGTTCGCATCCTCATCGTCGAAGACGAACCGCTGATCGCGGAAGACCTGCGCGGACATCTTGATGAACTTGGGTACGAGGTGTGCGGCTTATGCGACAATGCGCTCGATGCCATGGCGGAGATCGCTGCACAGAAGCCGGATCTCCTGCTGTTGGACATCAACCTGGGCGATGGCGCGGATGGCGTGGAGCTCGCTCAGAAGGTGAACGCGAAATACCGCGTGCCCTTCATCTTCGTCACCAGCCACAGCGACAAAGCCACGCTGCAGCGCGTGAAGGCCGTGCGTCCGGCCGGCTTCATCATCAAGCCTTTCGACGAGAACGAGCTGCGCGCCCAGGTCGAGATCGCGTTGGCGCGCTTCGCTGGAGACATGGAAGCCACCGCCGCCCCCACAGATGCCCAGCGGAACGATTTCGTCATCGCGGACAGCATTTTCATCCGAGACAAAGGCAAGTTGGTGAAGGTCCCGCTGGACGACATCCACTACGCCGAGGCCGACGACAACTACGTGACCCTCTTCACGCCGACCAGGAAGTTCGTGATCACCAGCACGCTCAGTGCGGTGGAGGAGAAACTGAATAGTCCGCACCACTTGCGTATCCACCGTAGTTACCTGGTCGACCTGCGCAAGGTGACCGCCGTGCAGGAGGGCTACGTGCGGATCGGTGCGCAGAACATACCTGTGGGCAAGACGCACAAGGACGCGCTGATGGCGCGGATCCGCACGCTCTGACCGTTCACCCATTCCGTAGGGACGTTCACCCGATCGGTGGGTTGTGAACACGTCTGTCAGGTGACCTTCGGAGCACCGACCGAAGCCCCATGAGATCACGCACACACACCCTGGCCGCCTTGCTGATGGCGTTGCCCTTGACCATCGCCGCACAACTCAACGGTGTTTACACCGTGAACCCAGCGGGCGGGGGCAACTACACCACGATCAGTGCAGCGGTGAACGCGTTGAATACGGTGGGCGTTAGTGGTCCGGTCACCATCCGCATCGTTCCGGGGACCTATCCGGAGAGCTTCACGCTGAACCAGATCAACGGCACCAGCGCCACGCGGTGGGTGTGGTTCGAATCCTCCACGCTGGATAGCACCGCTGTGACGATCGGACCGGGTGCGGACAGCACCACCATCAAGTTGTTGGATTGCGACTATGTGGGCTTCCGCTACTTGCGGGTGAAGGCACCGGATCGCGGTTTTGAGGGGAACTCGTACCCGACGAACATCGAGATCCACCATTGCGTCGTCTTCGGCTACGGACCGCTAGAGCAGGATGATGCGATCGTGTTCTGGCAGGGGAGGTACCTGAACATCCATCATAACCGATTGGATAATGTGGACCAAGGAGTCGGGGTTGGAGGTGATGGCATCAAGACCTACATCAACGATAATGTGATCAATGCGAAGTGCATCGGTATGAACGTAACCGGCTCTTCCGATGTGGAGGTACGGCGGAATACCATCACGTTGACCGGGGAATGCTACAGCTCGGTTCCCGAAGAGAACGCGATCAGGCTGCTCAGTTGCGATCGCCCGATCGCCGTTACGGCGAACCGCACACGCGTGATGTTCGGGGGCAAGAGCTTGCACATGAACAACTGCATCGGAACGAACGCGGACCGCATCAAGGTGGCCAACAACATGTTCGTCCATGACCCGCTACCGAACATCGTGGTGTGGGCCACCACCTGTGCGAAGTTCGACTATTGCAAGTGGGTGGATGTGTATCACAACAGTGCATTGAACCAGAACGCGGTCCTGGGAACCGCGCTCGACCTATTGAACGACACGAATATCCGGATCAAAGGCAACGCGCTCAGAGCCTTGTCATCCGCGCCGATGAAGACCCAAGGCGCACCGATGAACAGCGACTACAATCTGTTCTTCAGCCCGACGGGCTTGGCGGTGGATCAGGGGTGGTTCGGAACCACCACACTCGCTCAATGGCAGGCATTGGGTTACGACCTCAACAGCCTGTTCATCGATCCGCTCTACGTATCCGCCACGGACTTGCACCTGCAGGCGTTCTCCCCGGCTTTGAACAAAGTGCCGCTCACTTTCGGCATCGTTCAGGACATCGATGGGGATACGCGTCCTCTGCCCTTCAACCAGATCGCGGACATGGGATGCGATGAGCGCGTTTTCACTCCGCCTGCTCCACCCCGCGCACTGGAGCAATGGGCGGACCAAGAGGTCGCAACTGGAGACTTCAAAGTGTACCCCAATCCCGTGAGCGAGCGGCTCACCATCGCAACCGCCGAGGCACGCACCGAAGGCTTCCGGTTGCTGGATATGCACGGCCGTGTGGTGCGGCAAGGAATTCTTGCCCTGCCCGGCACGCTCGATCTGAGCGACATGCCAGTCGGAACTTTCCTGCTTTGGTTGGCCAACGAGGCACAGCCGGTCCGTGTCGTGGTTCAGCGTTGACGCCTCAAGTTTCCAGTCGGAAGTGCGCTGGACAGGCGATGCTGATGCGTCCCTACCACGAACCATTGCGGACAGTGTCACCCCGCTCACTTGTTCACTGCACGAGGGAGAAGCCGACTTGAAACAGTTCCTGCGACCACGCTGTGTTCGATGGACCCTTTTCAAGAACCGTTGTCGAACACGACGGAACGTGCACTGTGATCCACCTACCCCCTTGGGGTCATCAATGCCTTGGTGCCGACGTTCACCCGTTCAATTCCGACGTTCACCCGATCCTTCAGGTATATGCGACGAGGTCGCACCAAGTTCGTACGATCAATACGCTCGTTACATGCGCTACCGGATCGCACTCCTTGTTGCCGCCATCAGCCTCTCTGTGATCGCGGTGTATGCACAACCTTCGGATGCCCAGGTGTTGAAGGACATCAGCTGGCCGGGGGTCGTGAAGAAGGAGTTGCGACCCGGTACCATCAAGAAGGTATGGAGCGATGCAGGCAGTCAGTACTACTGGGACCGCGCTTGTGTGGTGTGGCGCAATGCGGGGATACCGGAGTACCCGAACGCGCTGATCGAGATCGGTGGATCCGCCCGGTACAGCTACGTCACCAACACCTATCAGGACTTCCTCACCACCTACAACACGTACACGGGCATACCCGCGCCAAGCAGCGATGAGGTGATGGACATGCTGAAAGGCAACCTGCACGGTGTGCTAGGCGACTATAAGTTCAACAACATCGTGGGCCAACTGCACTACTTACGCTTCCCGCCGGACGGGGGGGCCATATGGGAGAGTCCGACCCACATGACCGTGCCTGTGGAAACGGCATACGAACGCAAGGAAGGACCTACCTGGACGGTGGTGTACTCGGATCGTTTGCTCGTGCACTTCTATCGAGATGCCATCAACGCACCCTGGAAGGAGCACTTGGTAAGCGAAGAGAAGGAGAGCATCCGCGGAGCGCGCAAGGACTACGCCGAGTGGGAGCTTAAGAAGATGCCTACGCTGGGCAGCGTTGCCGCAGAGCAACAGGCCCAAGCGGCCGCTAGCGCATTGCCGTCCATGGATGTCCCGGAATTCGCTAGCGATCGGGAGGCCATGCAGCATACGGTGGACATCCTGCGCACTGCGGATGAAGCGAAGATCCGTGCATATCTGATGAAGGTGCTCTCCGCTGGCTGGTTCGTGGAAGGCAGTACAACACAGCTCAGCGCGCAAGCGCAGGGATGGATGGACGGCATTGTCCAGGTCTGTTGCAAGAACCAGATGAACTGGGGTGAGCAGTACTGCGCGCGCCCTGCGGAGAAGGAGTACTACAACAGCCAGTTCCAACTGTGGAACAAGGTGAAGGACAAGGCCAGCCGTTTCGTGTGGGAACGTGGCGGCACCACCTGGAAGAACGGCCAGCAGGTGGGCGGCAGCTGGAAGCTGAACACCATCGAGGTGTACATCCACGTGAACGAGAACGACATCGCGCGCTTGCGCAGCTACGAGCCCGGGTACCTCTGCAAGGAAGAGGCTGGCGAAGGGCAACAAGCCGGTACCACTGGTGCGCCGACCAAGGGGGGAAGTACTAATTATCTGGATCAAGGCAAGGGCCTGCTGAACAAGATCTCGAAGCCATGAAACAACTCTGTTCCGTTCTTCTGAGCGCTTTGGCGCTGAACGCTTGTGCACAGCTCTCAGGCACTTACACCGTCGGAGGGGGTCAGCCCGGATTTCCCATCCGTGTCCAGCGCGGTGAACGCCATCGTGGGCGGTGTTGCTAGCCCGCAGCGCATATCAGCCGCCGACCGGACAACCCGCTGGAACATTCCTCGTACGTGATCGCGGTGCCCTGGTCAAAGTGCTGGTCGATGCGGTCAGGTATGTGGAGGCGGATGACAACTACTGCACCTTGCACACGGCCGATCGTCGCTATGTCGTGTCCTCCTCCCTTTCAGCCTTGGAAGCGCGACTAGGCTCGCCGCATCTCGTGCGGATCCATCGGAGCTACTTGGTCGATCCGCGCAGGATCACCGCGCTACGCGAACGGGGGGTACAACTTGGCGAACAACTGCTCCTTGTGTGCCGCACGCACCGTCAGGAACTCGTTCGTCGCTGGAAGCAGCGATAGTGCTTCCGGCATCTTGCCTGTGATCGATGAATGATCACGGGTTCTAGCATTCGGCAGATCACTACCTTTCCTTTATGAAGCGCATCCTGAGTTCCTTCGGCTTGTTCCTTGCCTCGGCGATGGTCACTGGACAGACCACCTTCGAACAGGTCTATGGCGGTGTTGACGATGAGCTTGGGTTCAGCGTTCAGGAGACCAGTGATGGAGGCTATGTACTTTCAGGCGTTACCTATAGCCAAGGGAACGGGAGCGGCGATATGTACTTGGTCCGCACTAATGGTACGGGTGCGGTCGAGTGGACAATGACCTATGGTACCATCAACTTGGAGATCGGGTACGCGGTACGTCAGACCACCGATGGAGGATTTGCCATGTGCGGTATGTTCAATGGCTTCGGTTCCGACACGCTCACACTGGTACGCACAGATGCGAACGGCAGTACGCTTTGGGTGAAGCACTATCCCGGCTCGTTGGGCCGCGATCTGGGCTATGCCTTACAACAGACCAGCGATGGTGGTTTCGTGGTCTGCGGTTCCTCAGGTCCTTCGCTCGACGATGTCTATGTCGTTCGTACGGATGGGAGCGGGAACATCATCTGGAACAGCACGATCGATCTGGGAGGTGGAGAGATGGCGCTGGCTGTTCAACAGACATCGGATAACGGATCCGTTGTGCTCGTGCAGAATTCAGGATTCGCGGACCCGGACGGTGAACTCTATCTATTGCGGATGGATCAGAATGGTGACACGCTCTGGTCACACCAGTATGTGACCCCCGGGGCGGATGAAGCACGAGGCTTGACGGTCACCGCTGATGGCGGTTTCATCATTGCCGGTGGGAACGGCTATCCGGATCGTGACATCCAATTGATCCGGACCGATGCCTTGGGCATTGAGCTATGGCGAAGGGTGCATGCCACCGCTGGCGACGAACTGGCCATGGATGTTCAACAGCTGGATGATGGTGGCTTCATTGTAGCGGGCCGAAAGGAGAACGCGTTGACCGGGGATATCCAGATGCATCTGCTCCGGACCGATGCCAATGGGTTCATGGATTGGGAGCGTACTTATCAACGCGGCGTTTTCAGTGAAGCCAATTCACTTGATCGCACGGGCGACGGAGGCTATGTGTTATTGGGAACCACCAGCGATATGTTCGGCGGTTCGGCCAATATCGAAATGTACTTGGTCAAGACAGATGGGGCCGGTTATTCCACTGTCGGGGAAGAGACCACGGAACCTTTCGCAGTGCAGGTATTCCCGAACCCGGCAGCGGATCAGGTGAACATCGGACTATCCAGCACGGGGATCACCACGGCTTCGTTGGTCGACCCATCGGGCAGAACTGTGTGGAAGGACAGCTTCGCCGGGCCAGGAACATATCCGTTGGATGTTGGGCAATGGACCAGAGGCGCCTATGTGCTTCTGTTCCGGACCGCCAGTGGTCGCCAGCAGCAGCACCGGTTGATCATTTCCCGGTGAGCCCTTCGACCTGACCAGTACATGACGAACACCATGGAACGGAAAAGGCGGCCCCTGTGGGACCGCCTTTCAGTGGAGAATACCGGAGTCGAACCGGTGACCTTCCCGCACGCTGTGCGGGACGCTCTAGCCAGCTGAGCTGATCAAGGACTCAATGTAGGCCCTGCTCTTACGGGCCTTGATGGCGCGCTCCATGGCCATGGCTTCAGCCCTTGTGTTGAACCACTTCACCCAGCGATGTTCCCAAGGCCTGCCTGCTTTGGTGCTCGTGTTGCGGCCTCCATTATGGTCCTGCTCCAAACGCAGCACAGGGTCTTCCGCATGGCCAACGTAGTAACGTTCAAGCGAAGGGCTATAGAGGATGTAGACCGCCACAGGCATGGAACAGAAAAGGCGACCCTTGTAGGGGGCCGCCTTCTTGTGGAGAATACCGGAGTCGAACCGGTGACCTTCCCGCACGCTGTGCGGGACGCTCTAGCCAGCTGAGCTGATCAAGGACTCAATGTAGGCCCTGCTCTTACGGGCCTTGATGGCGCGCTCCATGGCCATGGCTTCAGCCCTTGTGTTGAACCACTTCACCCAGCGATGTTCCCAAGGCCTGCCTGCCTTGGTGCTCGTGTTTCGACCTCCATTATGGTCGCGCTCCGATCGCAGCACAGGGTCTTCCGCATGGCCAACGTAGTAACGTTCAAGCGAAGGGCTATAGAGGATGTAGACCGCCACAGGAATGGAACAGAAAAGGCGACCCTTGTAGGGGCCGCCTTCTTGTGGAGAATACCGGAGTCGAACCGGTGACCTTCCCGCACGCTGTGCGGGACGCTCTAGCCAGCTGAGCTGATCAAGGACTCAATGTAGGCCCTGCTCTTACGGGCCTTGATGGCGCGCTCCATGGCCATGGCTTCAGCCCTTGTGTTGAACCACTTCACCCAGCGATGTTCCCAAGGCCTGCCTGCCTTGGTGCTCGTGTTGCGGCCTCCATTATGGTCCTGCTCCAAACGCAGCACAGGGTCTTCCGCATGGCCAACGTAGTAACGTTCAAGCGAAGGGCTATAGAGGATGTAGACCGCCACAGGCATGGAACAGAAAAGGCGACCCTTGTAGGGGCCGCCTTCTTGTGGAGAATACCGGAGTCGAACCGGTGACCTCTTGCATGCCATGCAAGCGCTCTAGCCAGCTGAGCTAATTCCCCAATATGTCAACCGTTCGGTGAACGGGGCTGCAAGTTTAAGGAAATCTTCCTGTTCAGGAACATGTGGAATGAGCTGACGAAAGTCCGGTTGCGTTCCTTAGGATCCAAGATCTTGCGACCATGGACCAGCCCTACCGTCGCATTCTGCACCCCACGGACCTCTCCGAGGCCAGTCACACCGCGTTCCTGCATGCTTTGAAGATCGCGCTGTCGGTGAAAGGCAAGTTGACCCTTCTGCATGTGAAGCGCGAAGGGGAGGAGGTGGGTTGGGACGATTTTCCGGGTGTTCGTGGCACCCTCCACCGGTGGGGGCTTCTGCCGGAGCAGGCACCTTCTGAAGCGGTCGCAGAGCTGGGTTTAGCCGTACGGAAACTGATCGCGAAGGACACGGACCCCGTTGCCGCTTGCCTCGCGATACTGGATGAGCACCCGGCGGACCTGATCGTGCTGGCCACCAGCCAGCATAAGGGAAGGATGAGGTGGCTGGGGCGCGAGGTCTCCGGTCCGCTCACCCGCGAGGCCGGCATACCAGCGTTGTTGGTGCCCCAGCAGACCAAGGGTTTCGTGCACGAGAGCACGGGTGACCTGTCTTTGCGGAAGGTCCTCTTCCCGGTCGCCGCCGAACCTCGTCCCACAGCCGCCCTGCGGTCAGCTCAGACACTTCTTGAGATGCTCGGTTTTCAGGGAACGACCACCCTGTTGCATGTGGGCGATCGTTCCACCATGCCCAACGTGGAACCACCGGCCAGCAATGGCATGCAGTGGGAACGCCGCGCCGTGGAAGGCGATGTGGTGCCGACCATTCTGGCGCAAGCCAGAGCCTGCGACCTGATCGTGATGCCCACGGAAGGGCAGCACGGCTTTCTGGATGCGCTGCGGGGTAGCACCACCGAGCAGGTCTTGCGCGCAGCGGCGTGCCCAGTATTGGCGCTGCCGGTGCATCAGGAACGGGAGGAGAGGTAGGCGTGGAAGGCAGGCTGCGCCTGCACGTTCCGTTCTCCCCTGGCCACTTTCCGGTAAGGATCCGTTTGTCGCTTGTCGATGATCCGTGCCTTCACATTGTCCCGCCACTGCAGCTCCAGGAAGCCCATCACCTCCGCGCTCAGCAGCGGGTCCAACAGGGGAAAGGCCACTTCCACCCGGCGGTCCATGTTGCGTTCCATCCAATCGGCACTGGCCAAGTAGACCAATGGTTTTCCAGCGTTGTGGAACACGTAGGCGCGGGCATGCTCCAGGTAGCGGTCCACGATGCTGATGGCCTTGATGCGATCGCTGCTGCCCTTGGTGCCGGTCACCAGGCAACAGATGCCCCGAACGATGATGCGCACATCCACTCCTGAACGGCTGGCATCATACAACTTGCCGATCAGATCGCGGTCCTCCAAGCTGTTGAGCTTCAAGAGGATGGACGCTGGTTTTCCGGAAAGCGCGTGTTCGATCTCCTTGTCGATCAGGCGTTCCATTCCACTGCGCAGGTCCAACGGTGCCATCAACAAGTGATGCAGCTTCGGTCGGTGCTTCTGGTCCTGGAGGTGGGTGAACACTTCGGATACTTCCCGCGTGAGCCCTTCATGTGCCGTAAGGAGCCCCATGTCGGTGTAGAGCCGGGAGGTGCGCTCGTTGAAGTTGCCTGTGCCGAGGTAGGCGTAGCGCTTCAGGCCACGTCCCTCCCGCCGTTCGATCAGCAGCAATTTGCAGTGGACCTTGAGGTGTTCGTAGCTGTAGATCACACGGGCCCCAGCTTTTTCCAAGGCCTCGCCCCAGTACAGGTTGCTCCGCTCATCGAAACGTGCCTGCACCTCCACGAACACGAGCACCTTCTTCCCGCGCCCCACGGCCTCAATGAGCGCTTCGCAGATGCGGGAGTCCTCCGCCACGCGGTACAGGGTGATGGCCAGTCGTTTCACCAAGGGGTCGCGAGCGGCTTTCTGGACAAGCTTCACCACATTGTCGAAGTCATGGTAGGGGAAGTGCAGGAGGACATCGCGCCGCCGCAGGGTACCGAAGGGATCCCTGTTAGGGTTGAACTGAGGGTGGGCGATCGGCAGCAGGGGCTTGTCGCGCAGCTCGGCCCGTCCGCTCACCGGCAGCTTCATCAGATCGCTGAAGTGATGGTAGCGCCCGCCGGCCACCAGCTCTGGCTTTTTCAGGTTCAACAGTTCGCGCACGGCCTTCACCATACTGCGGGGCATGGCACTGTCGTAGAGGAAGCGTGCAGGCACCCCCGTCTGGCGCTTCCGCAGGCTTCGGCGCACCTTGTCGGCCATGGTCTCCGCGAACTCCTCGTCGAGGTAGAGGTCCGCATCGCGGGAGAGCTTCACGCTGTGGCAGGCGGTCAACTTGAATCCTTTGAAGAAGGCTGGTAGTCCGATGCGCAGCGCATCGTCAATGAACAGCAGGTCGGTGCGGTTCTTCGCGGAAGGCAGGATGAGGAAGCGGCCCAGCTCCTGCGAGGGCACGTTCACCAGCACCAGCTTCTCCTTGCGCTTGCCTTTCTGCTTCAGGCGGCACACCATGTACAGCTTGCGGTCCTCGATGAAGGGGGCATTGCCGGCGCGCACCGTGGCGGTGACGAGCAACGGTGCGATGCGGTCCCGCATGAAGTCCGCAGCGAACGTGCGTTGCACCTTGTCCAACGAGCGGTCGTCAAGGATGCGGATGCCTTTGCGGGCCAGTGCAGGTAGCAGCACCTCGCGGTAGTAGGCGCCGAATTTCCGTTGCTGCGCCAGGGCCTTGCGGTTGATCAGCTCCACGCGTTCGCCGGGTGGCAGTTGCAGCGCGGAGCGGTTCCATTTGCCCAACTTCATCAGGCTTTGGAGCGAGGCCACACGAACGCGGTAGAACTCGTCGAGGTTGCTGGAGTAGATGGCGAGGAACTTGATGCGCTCCAGCAGGGGCACCCGGTCGTCCATGGCCTCTTGCAGAACGCGTTCGTTGAAGGCCAACCAGCTGAGGTCGCGATCCATGATGGGATCGTGGAACGCCGAGGGCATGCGCAACTTTCCGGAAGGCTGCTGCAACCGTTCCCGCAGCCGGTCCAGATTGATGGCCTTCTGTGCGCCGTACCGGTCCCGGGCGTACTTCGTGTGGAAGCTGTGCTGTTCGAGGTAGCGGAGGTTCTCTCCTGCCCACTCCCGCTTGTCGAGCTTCTTGCTGGTCACCACTTCGAGCTCGCGGCGCAGCAGTTCGCTCCGCGCATCGAAATCCGCCTGTCCGGCCTTGGCGGAATCCGCATCGCACAGCACACGCTGCAAGGGCGTTCGGGGCCGTGTGCCCAAGCGTGTGGCACGAATGAGGCCGCGCACCTTGTTCACCAGCGCCAGCGTGCACCCCTTGGACCGAAGAAAGGCCTCAGCGAGGCGTTCGCTTTCCACTTCATGCCCCTTATAGACCACCGCATAGCCTGTGTCGTGGAACAGCGCCGCCAGCTCCACAGCGGCAAGGTCCTCCTTGCTCAGGCCCTCGGCACGCCCGATGGCGAGGGCACCACGGGTGACCTGCAAGGTGTGCTCAAGGTCGTGGAAGACCATGTGCGCTGGCATGTGGCGTGAGAAATGGCGCCGCACATACAAAGCGGCCTGTTCCAGCAACACGGGGTCCATCATCGCGGCCAAGTTAATGGAGCGCCTCCTGTGGTAGTTGGAGTGCGCGGCTATCTTTGAGCAGCACCGGCCCATGGACGCACTTCTCGCCTATGCCTTGTACAAGGGCCTTCACGATGATACGTTCAGTTTCGGCTACGCGGGTGCGTTCCACGATGAGCATACCGCGCGGCTGATCGCCCTTGGCGAAGCGGCGATGGAGCATGCTGGCGCGCAGCGCAACGCACGACAGCGCCTCGCCTATGTGATGGTTGAGGCCTACCAGAACATCATCCGGCATCGGGCCCCGCTCCCTGAAGGCATTGCGCGTGGCTGTGGTCGCAGCATGTTCCTGCTTCGCTGCCATCCCGAGGCCCAGCAGGTGATCGCGCAGAACCCCGTAAGCAAGTCCGACCTGGTCGAACTGCAGGATGCGTTGGATGGGCTTTCCGGCTTGGATGCGGCGCAGTTGAAGGAGCGCTTCCTGAACAAGCTCAGCAATGAGGGTCCGCGTGAACGGGGCGGGGCGGGACTTGGCTTGATCGAAATGGCCAGACGGAGCGGCCAGGACCTGAGGCACGACTTCAGGGGCTTGGGTGAGGAGGCGGTGCTGTTCCTGCTACAGGTCCGTTTCGGCGCACATTCGGCGATCGATACGGGCATTCCGATGGCCGCGATACTGGCCGGCACAGTGGTGCAAGAGGACATCCTGTTCTTCTTCAAAGGCCCCCAATTGGCTGGTGCCAATGAGGCCATCGTTCAACTGGCGGAGAAGGACCTCGACGAGCGGAACGACCGTGCTCAGGAACGGAAGCGTGGGCTTCTGGCCGCGATCGAAGTGCTCGA
This sequence comes from Flavobacteriales bacterium, assembly GCA_016721825.1. GTDB lineage: Bacteria > Bacteroidota > Bacteroidia > Flavobacteriales_F > PHOS-HE28 > PHOS-HE28. The sequence continues at coordinate 1,478,860 of JADKHI010000001.1, read as the reverse complement.
ACGTCTAGGCGGGCCGGGGTCGCATGGCATCATGCTTATGGCGCGGAACGGTGACCGGTACGAGCTTATCGCTGGCCTTCCCTTGGACACCAAGCGGAGCGAAGCGATGGGTGCGAAGGTGGGTCAAGTGAACGCGTTGGATGAGCGCTCCAGGACCGCCCTCTATAGGGACCTGATGCTTGGTCGCGCCGCGCAGGAGGACCCCTTGATGCTGGCCTTGGTGGACCTTTCCCGTGCCGCGAACGCCCCGGTGGAATGGACGTACATGAACGGTGCCGTCCAGCCCTTCGGAGCGTTGAAGGTGATCATCTGACGGCAGGATCCCAAGAGAAGTGTGGCATGGTCCTCGAGGTCCAGGCAACGATCGGTGCTCGCGATGCGTTCTTCGGATAACCTGCTGGAACCATGGTACACTTGCTCATCTTCTTTGCCGACCGGATGGAGCGCTTCGAGCGCTGGTTCGATCGGCGTTTCGGATGGTTCTTCACCAACGGGATGAAGAAGCGTCACGCGCACCCCTAACAGCAACAGGGGCTGCGGCTCATAGTCTGATGCAGACGTTCTTCGCCTCGGTGAAGAACCGCAACGCTTCGTGACCACCCTCGCGGCCTACGCCGCTCTGCTTCATACCCCCGAAGGGTGTGCGGAGGTCGCGCACCAACCAGCAGTTCACCCACACGATGCCGCTGTGCAGGTCACGGGCCATGCGGTGTGCGCGCTTTACGTTGCTGGTCCACAGCACCGAGGCCAGACCATAGGAGGTGCTGTTCGCCAAGGCCAGGGCCTCTGCGTCGTCGGTAAAGGGCTGAAGTGTCACCACTGGACCGAAGATCTCGTCCTGGTTGGTGCGACATTCGGGTCCCAATCCTTCGATCACGGTCGGCGCGATGTACCAGCCGTTGCGCAAGGGGCCATCGAGCAGCACACGCTCACCACCGCAGAGCACCGTACCACCTTCTTCCCGAGCGAGCGCGATGTGGCCGAGGACCTTGGTCATGTGGGCTTCGCTCACCACAGCTCCAAGGTCGGTGGTTGGATCGGCGGGGTCGCCCACGCGCATGGCCTTCACGCGTTCCACGAAGGCCTGCTTGAAGCGTTCATAGATGCCACGTTGCACCAGGATCCGCGAGCTGCACAGGCAGATCTGGCCTTGGTTGGTGAAAGAGCTGCGGAGCACCGAGGTCAGCATTTCCTCGAAGTCGCAATCGTCGAAGATCACCACGGGATTCTTGCCGCCGAGCTCCAAGCTGAGCTTCTTGAACATGGGCGCCGCCACGCGGGCGATCTCGGCTCCGGTGCGTGTGCCGCCGGTGAAGGAGATGGCCGGTACACCCGGATGCGCGGTGATGGCCGCACCCACCTTGGGGCCGAGGCCGTGCACGATGTTCAGCACTCCGGGAGGCAGGCCTGCTTCAATGCACAAGCGCGACAGCAGGAAAGCGGTGTACGGTGTGATCTCGGAGGGCTTGGCCACCACACAGCAGCCAGCGGCAAGGGCTGGTGCGATCTTCCAGGTGAAGAGGTAGAGCGGCAGGTTCCACGGGCTGATGCAGCCTGCTACACCCACAGGTTGGCGGTCGGTGTAGTTGATGGCCACATCATCCATCAAGTGAGCATCGCTGTTCCAGTGCAGCACGGCCCCGGCGAAGAAGCGGAAGTTGCTGATGGCCCGTGGGATGTCCATGCGGCGTGCCAGAGCGATCGGCTTGCCATTGTCAATGGACTCGGCTTTCGCCAGCGCCTCAAGGTCGCGTTCCATCAGGTCGGCTACGCGCATGATGAGGTCCGAGCGCCCCTGCGTGCCGAGGGCCTTCCAGGCGGGCAGGGCCTTGGTGGCTGCCTGCACGGCAAGCTCCACATCGCGTTCATCACTGTCGGCGATGTGCGCGTGAACGGCTCCGGTGGCCGGAGCATGGTCGTCGAGCCAGCCGCCCCCCACTGCGGGAAGGAGCGTGCCGTTGATGTAGTTGAGCACCTGTTCCATTGGGCCGCGAAGGTACTTCCTTGAACGCCGAAAGGCCCCCTGCTGGGAGCCTTCCGACGCCTTGTTGCGCTGGCACACGGGATCGCTCCCGCCTGAACGTGTCGACCGGGCGTTACGCCTGTTCGATCACCAGCTTCCTCAATACGATCACACCATCCTGTTCGATCCGCATGGTGTAGGGTCCTGTTGTTCGCACTTGGTCGGGGATCTGGCGGACATGCTGTCCACTGCCCTTCACCCGTTCCTTCAGCACCACATTGCCTTTTGCATTGTACAGCGTGACCAGTGCATCACCAAGTGTCGGCAACTGGAACTCCAATCGCAGCAGGCCTTTGTGTTGCATGAGCCTGGAGCGCGTACTGTTCACACCGGCCTCGCGGATGGGTGTGGCTTCGTATGTAGTGGTGGCCATCAGCACAGGCTCGCTCGCCGAGGCCATCGACACCGCGAACAGGGCAGTGGCGATCGTTATGTACTTGATGTGGCGCATGATCGTTGTTTCGATGATGCGAAGGTGCAGGGCCTCCATTGAAGGGCCTGTTAAGCCTGCGCCAACAAGCGTTAAAGAACGTTAAGTCACTAGGGCCACGGGGCATGGGGCTAATTTCGTCAACGATGGAAAAGCGCCTCATCACCGTGCTCGTCGCGGCGATATCGATCGCCTTGGTGGGCCTGGTGCTCATTCAATGGCGCTGGGTCAGCGACACCATCGCGCTGAAGGATGCGCAGGTGGGCCAGGGTGTGGATGCCGCGCTGATGGCGGTGAGCGAACGCTTGGAACGGGTGGATGCCGTGCAAGGCATCCGCAGCCATGAGCAGGGAAGGCGGATCCTGGAGACCGTGGATGTGCGCCCGGCCACTGACGGCGGGAACGGCGATGAGGAAGTACGCATCACAAGCCCCGATGGCCGAGTCACCATACTGCGCAGGCCGGGCGGGACCTCTGCCACGCTCGGCTCCGACACGCTCGGCTCACCAAAGTCCGATGGATCCGGGATGGACGACCGCGAAGCATTGCTGAGCGACATCCTCGAAGGACTGTTGGATCCGGATGCGCTGCGACCGATCTCCGAGCGCATTGATCCGGGTCTGTTGGATTCGTTGCTTCAAGAGGAACTGCGGAGCCGTGGCATTGCTGTGCGGGCGGACCACGGTGTGTTCGACGCGAAAGGGCATGGTGCCTTGGTGGCGATGAACGATGTTTCGGAGGAACCCGCGCTCGCCGCATCGCCTCATCGCGTGCGTTTGTTCCGGAACGATGTGGTCGGTGAGCCCTACTGGTTGCATGTGCTGGTGCCGGGGCAGAAGCAACTCGTGATGCAGAGCATGTGGCCGCTGCTCGCCGTCTCCGGCCTGCTGATCCTCTTGATCATCGCGGCCTTCATCTATACGGTGCGCACGATCTACCAGCAGAAGCGGCTGAACGAGATCCGGAACGACCTGGTGAACAACCTGACGCATGAGCTCAAGACGCCGATCAGCACCATCGCGCTGGCCTGCGAAGCGCTCACCGACCCCAGCGTGCCGAAGGGCATCGAGCAGCAACGATCCTTCGTAGGGATGATCCGCGACGAGAACAAGCGCTTGGGCGTGTTGGTGGAGAGCGTGCTACAGAGCGCGGTGCTGGACAGTGGCAGCATGCGGATCCGGCCTGTGGATGTGGATGTGCATGCGCTGCTTTCCGATGTGGTGCGCAACGCCGGTATCCAGGCGGAGCGGCGCAAGGGCCATGTGCGCACCGAACTGCGTGCCGAGCTCGCGCACGTGAGCGGCGATCGGATCCACCTGACCAACGTGTTCTACAACCTGATCGACAACGCGGTGAAGTACTGCGAGGAAAGCCCCGAGGTGTTGATCAGCACGAGCAGTGACAGCAACGGCCTTGTGGTGCGTGTGAAGGACAACGGGATCGGCATTCCGCGGAACGAGCAACGCAAGATCTTCGACCGCCTGTACCGCGTGCCCACCGGCAACCTGCACAATGTGAAAGGCTTCGGCCTGGGGCTCAGCTACGTGAAGGCCGTGGTGGAAAAGCACGGCGGTTCCATCCGCGTGGAGAGCGAGCCCGGCACAGGCAGCACCTTCGTCATCAGCCTACCGTTCGAACATGGAGACCCCGATCAAGCTGCTTCTTTGCGAGGATGACCCGAACCTGGGGAGCCTGCTGGCCCAATACCTGGGAGCCAAGGGCTTCGCCGTGGAGCTACGGCCCGACGGCAAGCAGGGCTGGGACACCTACCTCAAGGGAGGCTTCGACCTGCTGATCCTGGATGTGATGATGCCTGTGAAGGACGGCTTCACCTTGGCACGTGAGATCCGCCAGCGCGATGAGCGCACGCCCATCATCTTCCTCACGGCCAAGAGCATGAAGCAGGACACCATCCAGGGCTTCCAGAGCGGTGCCGACGACTACCTCACCAAGCCCTTCAGCATGGAGGAGCTCTTGCTGCGGGTGAGCGCCGTGCTGCGTCGTGCGAAGGGCATCACCGCGACCAAGGAGGAGGCGCGTGAGCATCTGCTGGGCCGTTTCCGCTTCGACGTGCGCAAGCAGGTGCTGATCATTGACGAACAAGAGCGGAAGCTCACCACCAAAGAGAGCGACCTGCTGCGCTTGCTGTGTGAACACCGCAACGGCCTGTTGACCCGCAACGAGGCGCTCCAACAGGTGTGGGGCGATGACAATTACTTCAACGGCCGCAGCATGGACGTGTACATCGCCAAGCTTCGCAAGTACCTGAAGGACGACCCCACCGTGGAGGTCCTCAACGTGCACGGCAAGGGCTTTCGCTTGGTGGCCCGTAGCGAGGATGAGTGATCAGAGACTACCCGTACGTCCACCGTCCACGGGCAAATTGATGCCGTTGATGTAGGCGGCCGAGGGACCTGCAAGAAAAGCCACGGCAGCAGCGATCTCGGCCGGACGGGCAAAGCGACGTAGTGGCACTTCCACCATCATCTCATGCGCGGCCTCGGCATCTGAAATGCCGCCTTTCACCGCCTTGTTGTGGATGATGGCGGCGAGGCGATCCGTTTCGGTGGCACCCGGCAACACGTTGTTCACCGTGATCTGAAAGAGGCCCAGCTCGTTGGCCAGCGTTTTGGACCATTGCGCCACGGCGCCGCGGATCGTGTTGCTCACCCCGAGATTGGACAAGGGTACCTTCACGCTGGTGCTGATGATGTTGATGATGCGCCCGTCGCGCTGCTCCTTCATGCCGGGCACCACGGCGAGCACAAGCGTCTGGTAGGCGATCAAGTGAAGGCGAAAGGCCTGTTCGAAGGCGGTGACCGAAGCCTCATGAGCGGGGCCGGGAGGGGGGCCGCCGGTGTTGTTCACCAGCACGTTCACCGGTCCGTGCGCCTTGACATGGGCTCCGACGACCGAAGCCAGGCGCTCGGTGTCGGACATATCGGCCTCCAGCATGTGGTGCTGCTGTCCCTTCGAGCGGTCCAACAGTGCGAGCACTTCCGCAAGTTTTGCCCCATCGCGGGCCAGCAGGGTAACATGGGCGCCTAAAGCGGCAAGTTCCAAGGCCACGGCACGGCCGATCCCTTGGGAAGCCCCCGTCACCAGCGCGCGCCGGTCGTTCAGCATGATGTCCATGGAGGCCAAAGGTAGGAGGAGCGCTCCGGGGCGACTTGCTGCGTTCCGCTATCGACCGATCATTGTGGATGAACGGTCCGGCCCAGTCCATCCGCTTCGCTTGTGGAGAGGCCATCTTTGTCCGCAACTGAACACAACAGAACCAACCGGACATGAAAGGACTTTCCACACTGACGATGGCACTGGGCCTTGGCCTGGCGTCCCTCGTCCCCACCCAAGCTGACGCGCAGAGCGTGCAGGGAGGAGTTTCGCTACGCCCCTTGGGGAAGAACAACACGGCTGTGCAGCACACCCGTCACTTGGGCATTTCTCCTGCCCGCCCCACCTCCAAGCCGGCCCGCCCGCACACCAATGCTGGAGAGATGCGCGGTGGCGCTCCTGTCAATGACAACTGCGCTGGTGCCATCACGCTGACGCCAAGCGCTTCCTGCACACCAGTGAGCGGTGATGTGGCCGGTGCAACTGAGTCCATCGCGGCCATCCTGTGCAACGCCTATACGGGCACAGCGGATGATGACGTGTGGTACAAGTTCACGGCCACCGTGGCCAACATGAACATTTCCGTAACGGGCAGCGCCAACTTCGACGCGGTCGTTGACCTTCGTTCCGGTGGTTGCAATGGCACGAACATCGCCTGCGCCGATGCGACCTTCGATGGTGGCACCGAGACCATCAACGCCACCGGCCTCATGGTGGGCACGCAGTACTACGTACGTGTGTTCGACTGGTACGACGTGGCACCTGCCACCACCACCTTCGACATCTGCGTGTACGCCACGCCACCTGCTCCCGCCAACGACGAGTGCGCGGACGCCGTGATCCAGAACCTGAGCGTACCTGGATCCGTATCGGTTAGCGGTGACAATACCGGCGCCACCGACGCTGAAGGTTTCGGCTTCAACACCACTTGGGAGGCCTTCACCATCACCGATTGCGCTGATGTGACCGTTGACTACTGCGGCACTGATCCGGCCTTCGGGGAGTTCATTGTGAACCTGGTGAGCGACTGTGGCATCACCACAGTGTTCGACACCACCAGCACCGGCGCATGCGCCGACACCAATGTGAGCCTGCTGTTCACCAACTTGGCCGCCGGCACCTACTACTACCCGGTGCTGGAGTCGAGCTTTGCCACCGGCCCCTACACGATCAATTTCACCGCCGAGACCTGCGGTGGAGCGCCCACGCCTCCGAACGATGAGTGCGCCGACGCCGTGATCAACAACCTGAACGTTCCTGGCAGCGTGACCGTGAACGGCGACAACACCGGTTCCACGGACGCCGAAGGGTTGGGCTACAACACCACCTGGGAAGCGTTCACCATCACCAGCTGCGCGAATGTCACCATCGCCTATTGCGGTACCGATCCCTCCTTCGGACAGTGGTTCATCAACATCGTGGACGATTGCGCCTTCACCAACGTGTTCGACCCTTCCGCTCAGGACACCTGCTCGGATGGCAACCCCACGCTGACCTTCCTGCAGATGCCTGCCGGCACGTACTACTACCCCGTTCTGGAAAGCGCCCTGGCCTCAGGCCCTTACACGATCACCTTCACCACCGCCGTGTGCCCTCCGCCTCCTGCCAACGATGATTGCGGCGGAGCCATCGTGCTGGATGTGGAATTGACCTGCCAGCCCACCATCGGAACCACACTCGGTGCTACCGAATCCTTCCCTGCTGATAGCTGCGCCGGCGTTGGCGTGGGTGATGCCAATGACGATGTGTGGTTCGCTTTCGTGGCCACCGGGAACGATCACACCATCCAAGTGGTAGGTGACAGCTTGTTCGACGCTGTGTTGCAGGTCTACGAAGGTTCCTGCTCCGGCCTGAACATCGTGGATTGCGAGGATGTGACGCTGGACGGCGAACTGGAGGAGGCGGTCCTTACCGGCCTCACCATCGGCAACACCTATTATGTGCGCGTGTTCCATTGGTACCAGACCATTACCCCTGAGCCCGGCTTCACCATCTGTGTGACGGGTGATGTGGCCACGGGCGTGCAGCAGATCGGTGCACAGGCCTGGACCGTGTTCCCGAACCCAACGGAAGGTGCGATCACCGTGGTGAACGGTGGCAACACCAGTGCCGCCACCCTGGAGCTCTTCGATATGGCCGGTCGCTTGGTGCATGCCGAGCGCACGAGCCTGGCGAAAGGAGAGCAGCACACGCTGAACCTGGAAGGCGCCCTTGTACAGGGCACGTACAGCCTGCGCTTCACCACGGCCGATGGTCGCAGTGAGCAGCGCGTGGTGGTGCGTTGATCCACACTTGAACTGTAGCGCGGGGCGGTCCGGAAGGGCCGCCCCGTTGCGTTGTGCGCCCTTCTGAAGTGCTTTAGGCAGTGAGCGATGGGCGGAGCACCGAGGCGCCCCGGTAACCCTGCATCCGCATTCGGGGTACAAGGGGGAAACGCCTCCCTCATGCGGTACTCCCTCGCATTCCTGCTTTTCGTCGGTGCCACGCATTCCTTATCCGCCCAAGAAAATGGGGATGCCGCACCGTTGGAGGTCTACGGCCGCATCACCGATGGGGAGAACAAGCTCGACAAGTGCCAGATCATCGTCTACAAGGAGAACGAGCGGGTCGGCGAGTTGACCACCGACAAGAGCGGGAAGTTCGATGTGGCCTTGGCCATCAACGAGACCTATAGTCTGGAGCTCCGCAAGGAAGGCTTTGCCGCCAAGCGCATTGTGATCGATACCCACATGCCACCCCTCAAGGAGGACGTGGAGCTGACCATCGCCCCGATCGGTATGGACATCAGCTTGTTGGAGAAGAGCAAGTACGATGGGGCCAACACCGACGACCTGGATTTCCCCTTCGCCATTGTGAAGTGGAGCAAGGGACAGGCTGCCTTTGTGCAGGACCAGGAGTACACCATCGGCATGCAACGCACCAACGGCGCCATTCTTCTGATGGCCGCGCGGACGGAAATGAAGCGCTGATCCAGCCTCTGGAATAGGACATGGTCCCGCACCCCGGTGCGGGATCGCTATTTTTAGCCTCTTCCTTTCAACCATGCCCATCCGCCGCCCCTTCAACCTGAAGCAATGGATCGTCGATAACCGCGACCTGCTGAAGCCTCCTGTCGGTAACAAGAACCTCTACCACGACGCGGGCGACTACATCGTGATGATCGTCGGCGGCCCCAACGCCCGCAAGGACTACCACTATAACGAGACCGAGGAGCTCTTCTACCAGCTGGAAGGTGACATCGAAGTGGGTGTGCAGGAGGACGGCAAGGCGGTGACCATCCCGATCAAGGAAGGGGACATGTTCCTGCTACCCGCCAATGTGCCGCACCAGCCGCGCCGTGGCCCTAACACCGTGGGCCTGGTGATCGAGTGCAAGCGTGACGACCGCGAGATGGAGGACGGCCTGCAGTGGTACTGCGAGAAGTGCAACAACCTGCTGCACGAGTACAAGTTCGTGTTGCGCAACGTGGAGCACGACTTCCTGCCGCGCTTCCGCGATTTCTACGCCAGCGAGGACCTGCGCACCTGCAAGAAGTGCGGACACGTGATGGAGACCGACCCCCGCTTCGTCTAAGCCCAGCGGCATGCCGGAACTGCTCTCGATCGACATCCACACGCACATCCTGCCGGCGGACATCCCGGACTTCGGGAGGCGCTTCGGCTATGGCGGCTTCATCCACCTGGACCACCACAAGCCGGGTTGCGCGCGGATGATGATGGACGACAAGTTCTTCCGTGAGGTCCAGGCCAATTGCTGGGACCCGCAGGTGCGCATTGGCGAGAGTGACCAATTCCGCGTGCAGGTGCAGGTGCTCAGTACGGTGCCCGTGATGTTCAGCTACTGGGCCAAGCCGCAGGACACCCTTACGTTGTCCATGTTCCTCAACGACCACATCGCGGGCATCGTGGAGAAGTGGCCCAAGCGCTACATCGGCATGGGCACCGTGCCCATGCAGGACACTGACCTCGCCATCAAGGAGCTTGAACGCTGCAAGGCCATCGGCCTCGAAGGCATCCAGATCGGCACGCACATCGAAGGCGTCAACCTCGGTGAGCCGCGGCTCTTCCCCATCTTCCAAGCGTGTGAGGAGCTCGGTATGGCCCTGTTCGTGCACCCGTGGGACATGATGGGCAAGGACCGCATGGACAAGTACTGGTTGCCCTGGCTGGTGGGTATGCCTGCGGAGACCTCCCTCGCCATCAGCTCCATGATCTTCAGCGGGCTCTTCGAGCGGTTGCCGAAACTGCGTGTGGCCTTCGCGCATGGCGGCGGTGCCTTCCCTGCAACCATCGGCCGCATCCAGCACGGCTTCGAAGTGCGCCCCGACCTCTGCGCGGTGGACAACAACGTGGAGCCCCGCCACTACCTCGGCAAGTTCTGGATCGATTCCCTCGTACACGATCCCGCCATGCTGCAGTACGTGGTGGACCTCATCGGCGCGGACCGCGTGGCCCTCGGCACGGACTATCCCTTTCCCCTCGGCGAACTGGAACCCGGCAAGCTCATCCGAAGCATGCCATGGGATGACGGGATGAAGGAGAAGCTGTTGAGCGGGGCGGCCCTGCAGTGGCTGGCCACGGAGCGGAAGCGGTTCGTTTAGCGCACCAGATTCACATGCCCATAATGCACGCTCGCTTCGCCGCTGAGCTCGGTCATGTCGATGCGCCACACGTAGGTGTCGATCGGTGATTCGGTGCCTTTGTAGGTGCCGTCCCAGAAGCGATCGAGGCGGTCGCTCTCGTAGATCTTCTCGCCCCAGCGGTTGAAGACATAGAGCTTGAAGGTCTTCACCTCGGTGGCTAACGCATAGAAGGCATCGTTGATGCCGTCGCCGTTCGGCGTGAAGGTGTTGGGCACGTAGAGCGTGCCGTCCACGATCACGAAGACATCGTCCTTGGCCACGCAGCCGTTGGTGTCGGTAAGGGTGACGATGTAGGTGCTGCTGAACTCCGGTGAAGCGATGGGGTTCGTGCAGGTGAGGCAGCTGAGCGTTGGGTTCGTGAGCCAGGCGATGAGGCCGTTGCCGGTGGCTTGCAGCTGGGCCTGGTCACCATAGTCGATCTGCTGGTCGGCACCGGCGTTCACCGTGGGCTCAGGGAAGACCTCCACCATCACGAAGGCGGTGTCGGTGCAACCGGCGGTGCTGGAGGCGATCACGCGGTAGGTCGTGTTCGCTGTGGGCGAGGCGGTCACGGGCGAACCGCTGGTGGAGCCCAGGCCGTTCGGTGGGCTCCAGGTGTATTGCGTGGCTCCATTGGCGTAAAGGCTCACGCTTTCACCGGGGCAGATGATCGTGTCCGGCCAGGCATCGGTCACCACCATCTGCACATCCACGAACACACTATCCAACGTAAGGCCACAGCTGTTGCCCACGTTCACGTAATAGGTGGTCGAGGTCAAAGGGCTCACCACGGGATCCGGGCCATCGAGGTCGATAAGGCCGGGCGCAGGCAGCCAGGTGTAGGTGGTGCCGCCGCTCACGAGCAGTTGCACGCTGCCCGCTTCGCACACGCTGGTGTCGTTGCTCACGGGTACTGGCGGTGTTACTTCCACCGTGACCACCAGAGAATCCGTCACTACACAGCCTGCCGGCGTTGTGATGGTAACCACATACTGAGTGGTCACTGCGGGTGAAGCGAGCGGGCTTTGCAAGTTGGGGTCGCTGAGCGTTCCACCTTGTGACCACGTATAGGTTCCGCCGCCGAGCGCTGTGATCGGTACTTGATCACCCAGGCAGACCACCGTGTCCGGTCCCGCTTCCCCGAAGGGCGTGCCGAAGAAGATGTCGATGCTCGCCGTGTCGGTTCCGCAGCTGTCGGTCACGACCACACTGTACGTAGTGGGTGCTGCCGGTGTGGCCACCGGGTTCGCGATGTTCGCGTTGCTCAGGCCCGTCGTCGGGAACCACGAATAGGCATGGCCGCCGTGCGCTTGCAGTTGTACGCTTGCACCAGGGCAGAGCGTATCGATCGGGTCGATGAGCGCATCCTGCGGATCAAGCACGGTCAGCACGAGGTAGGCGGTGTCGTTCGTGACACAATCGTTGCTGTCGGTCAGCACCATCATCACGGTATAGCTGCCCGTATCGGCGTAGGTGTAGGAAGGCTCGAAGTTGGTGGAGCTTCCCACACCATCGCCGAACGCCCAGAAGAAGTCGGTGCCACCCTGGCTCAGGTTGTCGAAGACCGCGGTGGCATTGGGCAGGCAGAGGTAACTGGGCCCGTTGATGTCGATGAGCGCATTGGGCTGCGTGAGGGCGAACTTGAACACGCCGAGGTTGCAGTTGAAGCTGTTGTTGGTCTGGCTCCAGGCGCCTGGCGTGGTGGGGAAATCGTCGTTGCTGCCGCAGCCAGCGCACACCGCCGCGTATACGTTGCCGTTCTTGTCAAAGCGGCTGGTACCGCCGTCCACATGTTCGCTTGTGGTGGAGCCGCCGAAGAAAGTGGCGTAGTTGATGGCTACAGCTTCCGGCTCCAGCACCATCAGGTAGAAGTCGCTGCCATTGGTGACGGTCTGGAAGGCTCCGGGCGTGGTAGGCAGGCCACTGGTGGTGCTGTTGACGGCCTGTGCAATGGTGTTGGTGGTGCCGCCCCAACCACAGAAGTAGATCTGTCCACAGTCGCTCACCAGGAAGGCGCTTGGGGAGATGTCCTCAGTGCCCGTGCCGGAGCCGATGCGCGTGCTCCAGAGCGAAGCGGAAAGGTCGTGGCTGAGCTTGTGGATGAACTGCGAGCTGCCGGGGTTGGCGTACTTGCCGGGCGTCACGGGGTAGGTCCCATGGGTCTGCCCCACCACGAAGACCTCATCGGCGAGGTTCAGCTGGATGAAGTAGGTCTGGTCGTACTGGTTGGTGCCGAGGTAGGTGGCAGAAAGTCGCGTGGTGCCGTTGGCGTTGAAGCGGACCGCGTAGCCGTCCACATCGCCATTGGCCGTGTTGTCGAAGGGTGTGCCGGCCATGGGCAGGTCACTGGAGGTGGTGCCGCCCGCCACATACACTTCCCCAGCACTGTCGAACTGCACGCCGTAGCCGCTGTCCGCGTTGGAGCCACCGTGGTAGGTGGCCCAGAGCTGTGTCGTGAGCCCTGGGTCGAGGCGGAAGATGTAGGCATCCTGAACGCCGCCGAAGCCGGCTTGTGGCGCGCCGGGTGTGGTGGGGCAATCGCTGCTTTCGGTGCTGGTGGCCACGACCGGCCGTTCCAAGGGGTCCAGCGCGATCTCGCCGCGGAAGCTATCGCCGTAGTTGTGGGCGAGCGTGAGGGCATTGTTGATGCCGTCGGTGCCGGATCCGCCCACGTAAGTGCTGCCGATCAGCGCCGTTGCCGCTGCGTTCAGGTGCGCCACCACGATGTCCACCCCGTTGTTGTGCCCGTACCCGTAGCCGATGCCGAAGGCCAGCGCCGGGCCGCCGTTGAAGCTGTTGTCGAAGCAGCCGGCCGTGGTGGGGAAATCGCTGGAGCCGGAGGAGCCCAGCACGTAAAGCTCGTCGTTGGTGTTCACCACCAAGCTGTGCGGGCTCTCGTTGCCCAAGCTTCCACCGAGGTAGGTGCTCCAGACCAAGCTCGATCCGTCGGGCTGCCACTTGCTGATCCCGATGTCGATGGTGCCGCCATTGAAGCTTGCATCAAGCACACCGAGCGTGACGGGATACCCGATGCCGAACACGATGCCGCCGCCGTACAGGTGACCGTCATCATCGTAGGTCGCGGTGAAGCCGAAGTTGTCCGCGGTGCTGCCGGTGTAGCTGCCGAAGGTGAGCGTGGGGTCGATCGTAATACGGTCGCCGGACTGTAGGCAGAATGCCCCGGACCTTACCGCGGGTCTTCCGCAGAAATGGAACCCGACCGTGTTCCCGTTCAGCACATAGGCCGAAGAGACCTCCTTGGTGATCCCACTCCGTTCCACGAAGCTGACCGGCGCTTCCTCCACAATGACACCGGTGGAGGTGGTCACCTTCAGTGCGCCATCCTTCAGCGCCAGTCCATCCTGCCCTTCATACCGCATGCGGATCACGTCCGGGTCGGCGCCAGGGGATACGATCAGGTCGTACTTCAGCCCGTTCCGCCCATCGAGCCGCAGGTCCACGCCGGGGTAGAGGTCCTTCACCCACACCTCGCCATACACGGCGCACTGGCTGCCCCACTTGGCGGGGTCGTTACCGATGAAGTGGTTCTCGTAGTGGGGCTGCGCGAAACGTCCTTCCCCCGTACCCCCGGTCGCACCCTCGAAGGTGACGCGGTAGGCATGCATGCGGAGCGGGTCGGCAAGATGTTCGCCGGGCAGGCCATGGTGGTGCAGGTCGCCCCCCGCTTTCAGCACGTAGGTGAGGGCGTTGCGCTCCACGAAGAGCACGCCTCCCGGGATGTTGGCGCGGTAGAGCACCTGGGCAGGCCATTGGCCCTTGTTCTGGGTGAACGGCACCAGCGGACCCGAGGCGAAAGCCCAGGTCGACCCCAGCAAGCAGACTATGGAGGCCAGTGAACGCATGGTGTGCCGCGCCAACAGCGGAAAGTACCGCAAGTTAAGACCACACGAGGGGCGGAAAGGTTGCTTGGCGATGGGGAGGGAAGGGGGACGGACGAACCGTTGGCCCCCCGTTGGAAGCCCTACCTTCGCCGACGCATGAGCGACGCCATCAAGCATGAATGCGGACTCGCGTTCATCCGGCTCCGGAAGCCGCTGAGCCACTTCCACGCGAAATACGGCACCCCCCTGTACGGCCTCAACAAGCTGTACCTGCTGATGGAGAAGCAGCACAACCGGGGCCAGGACGGCGCCGGCGTGGGCACCATCAAGCTGGATCCGGTCCCCGGGCTCAACTACATCGATCGCGAGCGCAGCACGGACAAGCAGGCCATCCAGAAGATCTTCGCCAAGATCAACAAGGGCTACGAGGAGGCTGTGAAGGCCGAGCCCGGTGCCGCCACCGATGCGGAGCTGCTGAAGGCGCGTATGCCCTTCCTGGGCGAAGTGCTACTGGGCCACTTGCGCTACGCCACCTTCGGAGGCGACAACTTGGAGAACTGCCACCCGCGCCGCCGCCTTAACAACTGGATGACGCGCAACCTGGTGGTGGCCGGCAACTTCAACATGACCAACGTGGACGAGCTGTTCGATCTGCTCGTGTCCATCGGCCAGCACCCCAAGGAGCGCAGCGACACCATGACGGTGCTCGAGAAGATCGGGCACTTCCTGGACGTGGAGAACGACCGCCTGGCGCAGATCCACCGTCAGCTCGGCTACACGGAGCAGCAGATCACGCCGATCATCGGGGAGAAGATGGACATCCGCTCCATCCTGGCCCAGAGCGCCACCGACTTTGATGGTGGCTATGCGCTGGCCGGCATGATCGGTCACGGTGACGCTTTCGTGCTGCGCGACCCCTCCGGCATCCGCCCTGCTTTCTGGTACGCGGATGATGAAGTGGTGGTGGTGGCCAGTGAGCGCCCCGCGATCCAGACGGCCTTCCACGTGAAGACCGACCAGATCAACGAGCTACGCCCCGGTCATGCACTGATCGTGCGGAAGAACGGCAGCTTCAGCGAGGAACAAGTGCGCGAGCCGCTGGAGAAACGTTCCTGCAGTTTCGAGCGCATCTACTTCAGCCGCGGCAGCGACCGCGACGTGTACCGCGAGCGCATCGCTTTGGGCCGCTCGGTGTGCCCCGCGATCATGGAAGCCGTGGACCACGACATCCAGAACACGGTGTTCAGCTTCATCCCCAACACCGCAGAGGTGGCGTGCTACGGCATGTTGAAGGAGATGGAGGACCTGCTGAACAAGCGGAAGGAGCAGCTGATCATGGAGATGGGACCCAAGCCCCCCGCCGGTCGCCTGCGCGAGATCCTCAGCATGCGTCCCCGCCTGGAGAAGGTGGCCATCAAGGACGCCAAGCTCCGCACCTTCATCACCAGCGATGACGCGCGTGATGACCTGGTAGCGCACGTGTACGACATCACCTACGGCACCGTCCGCCCCGGCGTGGACAACCTGGTGGTGATCGACGACAGCATTGTGCGTGGCACCACCTTGAAGCAGAGCATCCTGAAGATGTTGGACCGCTTGGAGCCCAAGCGCATCGTGGTGGTGAGCAGCGCGCCACAGATCCGCTACCCCGATTGCTACGGCATCGACATGGCCAAGATGGGCGATCTCGTCGCCTTCCAAGCCGCCATTGCACTGCTGAAGGAAACGCACCAGGAGAACATCATCGACGACGTGCACGAGCGCTGCGTGGCCATGGTGGACCGACCCATGCACGAGCAGGTGAACGTGGTAAAGGACATCTACCGTCCGTTCACGGCGCTACAGATCAGCGACAAGATCGCCGAGCTGCTCACGCCGCCCGAACTGCATGCCGAGGTGCGCATCGTGTACCAGAGCATTGAAGGTCTTCACGCCGCATGCCCAGGCCACACGGGCGATTGGTACTTCACCGGTGACTACCCGACCCCGGGCGGCAACCGGGTGGTGAACCGCTCCTTCCTCAACTGGCGTCAGGGCAAGAACGTGCGGGCCTACTGAGCATTTGCACCTTGGTGCTTGTGCGCATGATGGATCACAGCTGGACCAGCCGCTTCTTCTTCTTCAGTTTCTTCAACTGCTTCTCGGTGGCGTTCACCAGGGCGTCCTCTCCGTGCAGGATGATGCGGGACGTGGCATCCACGCTGAGCTTGGCGGTGGGCGCTAGTTCCAAGGTGCTGCCGGGCATCAGGTGAAGTTCCGAGCCGTTCACAAGTGCCAGCTCCGCCTTTGCTTCTAGCTTCATCCACGCTGAAGGAAGCATGGTGAACTTCGTGGGCTCGCTGAAATAAGTGGTGTTGCGGAGGGTCTCCGGCTTGTCGATGCGCGTAGGCGTGAGCGAACGGTCCAAGGTGATGCGGTGGCCTGCGGTGAGCAGGAGGGATGCGCCCTTCGCGCCAGCGATCGGGTTCAGCACGATGCTATCCGCGCACCAGCGAACATCATTCTCGATGGCCGTGTCGTTGTTACGCACGCGCACCAGTATGCCGCCATCAGCGCGTTGTTCCACCAGCTCCAGGCTGATGCCGTTGAGGTAGGTCACGCGGTTGTTCGGCTTCTTGCCGCCGTAGGTATCGCGACCTGGTGCGCTCACCAAGGTCAGCGCGTTGGCGGTGGTCGGGTTGGTTCCCATGCCAAGTTTGCGGTTGCCTGCGGGTGTGAACACCTGTCGCGAATGACCGAAGAAGAGCCCGGCATCCACCTCGGTGCCGTTGCGTTCTTCGATGCGTGGCACCACGTTCTCTTTTCTGCTCAGCGCGCCGTCGCCGTTCAGGTCGAACAGGGGCAGCTCCAGGTCGTGGTGGCCGGTCAGCGGGTTCGCATACTTGTCCTTCACGATGTAGGGCTGGGTGGGCCCGGGCCAAAGGCACTTGAAGTTCACCGTGTCGCCGCGCAGGTAGGCATCGTGCGCGCCACTGGCCGGCAAGGGGCGTAGGTAATCGGCATCGCCACTGAACACGCGATCGCCGCGCTTCTGTTCGCGGTCGACTTGCAACAGGGCATGCAGACCGGGAACGAGCCCTTGCACGCAGGCCATTTCCAGTTCGTAGTGGAAGCGATCGGTGGGGCTGCCGTTGCGGACGAAGCCTTGGTGGTTCTCCAGCCAGATCCATTGTGGGAACTCATCCTCCGGCAGGTAGGGCAGCTTGACGCGCAACACATCGCCCGTCGTCACGAAGTCGCGCAGCACGAAGAGCCCGGTATCGCCGCTCAGGGGATCGAGGTCGCTGTTCACCAGTGCACCATTGAGGTCGTGCGCCACCAGCCGATACGTGGAGCCCTCGGGTCGCCAGCCGAGTCGGTCTCTGTCCCAGCCGCTGCAGGTGAGCAGGCTGCTGCTGGCCGCGCCCATCATGCTCCATCCGCCTTGCAGGGGAATGAAGTAGCTCTGGAACTGCGCCGCGTTCCCGCCGCCGCTGTGGAAATTGTTGCCGCCAAGGAGCAGGTGGTTGAACTCATGCTTCAGGATCTCGAAGGGCAGCGCGTTCATGCCGCCGAAACGGCTTTGCGTATCGCTCTCATAGCCGAACAACTTGCCGCTGCTGCCCGCATCGGTGCTGCCCTGGCCGTGCGTGAGGGTGCTGTTGCGCAGGATCACCATCACGTGGTCGTAGCTATGCGGATCGTCCGGCGTGTTCACCTTCGGAAGGCCCGCCTTGCCACCATCACGCCACAGGTCGAAGTCGGCAATGGACAGGTTGTGCGCCGTGTGCAGGGTGCCCAGCTTGTTGGCCTCCTTCACCGCGGCGCCGCTCAAGGATCCGGACTGTTGCAGGCTGGCATGCTCGCTCTCTTTCAACACCAGCAGCTTGTCCACATGGTCGCCGAGCACGGTGTACTGGCCCAGGCTGATGTCGTGGTAGTAGCGCGTCACCGTGGCCATAGGCGTCGGCGAAGGGAAGGCATCGAACACTTCGTCCTTCCATACGGGCAATTGCCCTTTCTTCCAGTGGTCGGCGCCGTTCGGCTGTGGGTCCTTGCCGGGGTTCTTGTCGTACTCGATCTCGGCGAAGAGCACCAGCACGCGGATGGTACCGTGGGGGCTCAGGTGCCAGCCGTTCTCGCTGAAAGGTGCGTTCGTGCTGTCCTTCTGCGCCTGTGTCCAGAGCGCGGGCAGCAGGGTGAGCAGCAGAGCGGAGGCGCGGATGATCTGCATGGCGGACTGCGTTCGTTCAGCTGGTGTAGACGTGGACGCGGCTCACGCGGGCATCGGTGAATTCGATCGCCAGCCAGTCGGGGTCGATGCTCATCAAGTGCCTGGGCGAGAAGCCAAGGTAGTAGGTCAGCTGACCGTTCTGATCTAAGGTGGGCTCCCCAAGCATCGCCACCACCTCCGCACGGGAGAGGCCGATGAGGCGCTGTTCATCCACGAGATCGTCGGCGTATTCGTAACGGTGCTCAGTATCTGCAAGCCAACCAGCGCGGTCGAAGTCACGCTTCGGGTACCAGGTCATGGAGAGGATCACCAACAGCGCGATGCCGATGTAAACGACCGGTGCGGCCACCAGCGACACCACAGCGGCTATGAGCTTGCGCTTGCCGGGTTCAGCGACGCGCTTACGGAGCAGCCAGCGGATGGCGAAGTAGTGTACTGCGAAGAGAACGCCGATGATGAGGTAGACCTCCAAGCTGATCCCGAAGACCTGGGGGAGGTGGAGCATCAACATGCCGCGAAGGTCTCACTTCGGCGCCTTGTACAACGGCACCGTACTGCAAGGCTCGCCGAACATCAGGCTCTTCACCACAGGTAGCAGCTTCGCGCTCAGCTCCACATAGGCGTTGAGCGGAACGGGCACCTTGCTACAACCTTTCACCACCACGCGGGCATTGAGGTAGGGCTCCACATCCAGTTGCTGCACGAAGCGGGTGAATATGGCACGTTCCAGTTGGTCGGCATCGCCTTGCGTTACGAAGGCGGCGTGCGGTTGCAGCTGCGTGGCCACTAGCATGTAGGCCCAGGTGGGGATGATCGCATCTGCTGAGCAATGCACGCTGACGAACTTGCCTTGGTACTGTGCCCAGTCGTGCTCCTTGCAGAAGGCGCGCAGGTCATCCTCCTTCAGCGCGATCTCCTGCCACAGCAATGGCTTCAGGTCGAAGACCACGCGCTCGCCGGTCGGGTACAGCTCCTCCAGGTCGAGGGTGATGATCCCGCTCGAGGCGACCTTGTTGATGATGGGTTGATCCGACATGGCTTCTGTTCCCAATTTCGGTCAATGCCCAAAGGTCGTGCTGGCAAGTCGACCCGGTGGGTCGACGCTACAGGTGCGCTGTAGCGAGGTTGTTGCCAACCTGCCAGCATACCCTGCATTCATCTGCGTCATCTGCGGTTGGATCTACATGAATCCCAACTCCAACTGCGCCGCCTCGCTCATCATCGTTCTATCCCACGCCGGCTCGAAGGTGATCTCCACCTTGGCGCTCGTCACACCCTGCACGCCAGCCACCTTCTGTTCCACTTCACCCGGAAGCGTTCCAGCCACCGGACATGCGGGACTCGTCAAGGTCATCTTGATGTACACGCTGGCATCGTCGTGGATCACCACGTCGTAGATCAGCCCAAGCTCGTAGATGTCCACGGGGATCTCCGGATCGTAGATCGCCTTGAGCGCATTGATGATGCTCTCCTCCAGGATCTTCTTCTCGTCTGCGGTCATGGTATGGAAGAGTAAGCGAGCGCGTAGCGTTTCATCTGGTCCAGCATGGCGACAAGTCCGTTGCTGCGGTTCGGGCTCAGGTGCTCGCGCAGGCCGATGGCATCGATGAAAGTGAGCGGCGTGTTCAGGATCTCCTGCGGCCTGCGATCGTTCAGCACACGCACCAACAGCGCCACAAGTCCTTTGGTGATCATCGCATCGCTGTCGGCGGTGAAGTGGACCAGACCGTTCTTGTGCTCAGCGCTGAGCCACACGCGGGATTGACAGCCGCGCACAATGTTCTCTTCGGTCTTCTTCTCCGGTGCGATGACGGGCAGGTCCTTGCCCAGCTCGATCAGGTGCTCATAGCGGTCCTGCCAGTCGGAGAAGAGGGCGAACTCGTCCACTACTTCTTGTTGGGCTTGGACCAATGTGCTTGGAGTGCTCATCGCAACATCTTCGCGGCCTTTTTCGTGGCCGCTAACATGGAATCGATCTCTTCAACCGTATTGAAGCTTGCAAAGCTCGCCCGCGTGGTCCCGCTCACACCGAATCGCTCCATCAACGGCTGCGTGCAGTGGTGGCCCGTGCGCACGGCGATGCCCTGCTGGTCGAGCAGGGTGCCGAGGTCGTAATGATGGATGCCATCAATGACGAAGCTGATCACGCCCACCTTCTCCTTCGCCGTACCGATGATCCGCAGGCCATCGATGGTGAGCAGCTCGGTAGTGGCATGCTCCAACAAAGTGTGCTCGTGCGCGGCCATGGCGGCCTTGTCGTAGTCCTCCATCCACCGGAAGGCCTCGCCCAGCCCGATGATGCCGGCGATGTGCGGTGTGCCCGCCTCGAACTTGAAAGGCAGCTTGGCGTAGGTGGTCTTCGCGAAGGTGACCACGTCGATCATCTCGCCGCCGCCCTGCCAGGGGGGCATACGCTCCAGCAGCTCCTCGCGGCCGTAGAGCACGCCCGTGCCCGTAGGACCGTAGGCCTTGTGCCCGCTGAAGGCGCAGAGGTCGCAGCCAAGGTCCTGCACATCCACGTTCAGGTGCGCGATCGCTTGCGCGCCGTCCACCGCGGTGATGATGCCGCGCTTCCTTGCCTCGGCGATCAACTCCTTGATCGGGTTGATCGTGCCCAGCGTATTGCTCACGTGGCTGATCGCGAGGATGCGGGTGCGATCAGATAATTGGTCGATCAGATGATCAGATGCTCCTAATGCGAGCTCACCGGAGTCGGTCACCGGGATCACCTTCAGCTTCGCCCCATGGCGCTCGCAGGCCAGCTGCCAGGGGACGATGTTCGCGTGGTGTTCCATGCCGGATATCAGCACTTCATCGCCGGGTTTCAGCAGCAACTGCCCTAGGCTGAACGCCGCCAAGTTGAGGCTCGCCGTGGTGCCACTGGTGAAGAGCACCTCGTGCGCATGCTTGGCATTGATGTGCTTGCGGATCGTCTCGCGTGCGGCTTCCTGCGCCTCGGTGGCCTTGGTGCTCAGCGTGTGCACGCCGCGGTGCACGTTGGCGTTGATCGTCGCGTAAAAGGCGCTCTCGGCCTTGATCACGCGGCGCGGCTTCTGGCTGGTAGCGGCGTTGTCGAAGTACACGAGGGGTTTGCCATGTACCAATTCCTTCAGGATCGGGAACTGCGCACGGATCTCCTCCACATCGTATCCCTTCTTTTCGACCGTGTCAGCCGTGGTGCTCATAGGGTTTCGAGCTTCGCGTCGATGAGCGATGCAAGGTGCTTCCGCCACTCCTCGTTCGTGATCCGCTCCAGCACGTCCGTCATGAACGCGTGCGAGAGCATCTTCCGCGCCTCGGCCTCGCTCACCCCGCGTGAACGCAGGTAGAACAGGCCTTTCTCGTCCAAGCGGCCGATGGTGCACCCGTGGCTGCACTTCACGTCGTCGGCGTAGATCTCCAGCTCGGGCTTGGTGAAGATGCGTGCATCATCGCCTTGCAGGATGTTCGCGTTGCTCTGGTAGGCGCGGGTGCGCTGGGCATCCTGCTTCACGTACACCTTGCCGTTGAAGACACCGGTTCCCTTCTCCGCGATGATGCCCTTGTAGAGCTCGTCGCTGGTGCAATCCGGTACGTCGTGTCCGATGTAGGTATGGTTGTCGCAGTGTGTGGTGCCGTTGAGCACGTACACACCGTTCAGTTCGGCATGCGCTTCCGGACCGGCGAGGGCCACGTTCACTTCGTTGCGCACCAGCGAGCCGTTCAAGGTCGTGGTGTCGATGCTGAAACGTCCCTTCGTACCGATCGTCACGCCATCGAGACCGATGTGAACGGGACCGTTGGCTTCGATCTGCAGCAGGTGGATCGTGAGGTTCGCGCCCTCGCCGATCACGCTTTCGCGGATGCCGTTCACCAATGAGGATGATGCATCTGTTCCGATGTGCTCGATGATCACTTCCACCTCCGCGCCTTCATGCAGCATGAACAGGTCGCGCGGCTGGATCAGCTGACCGCCATCGGTGGTGATGTGGAGTACGTGGAGTGGCTTGCTCGTCTTCGTCCCTTTCGTGGCGAGGATGATCAGGCCGTCGGTGGGCGCAGCGGTGTTCATGGCCGTGAAGAGGCGGTCACCGATAGGCGCGACCTGTCCGTAGTGGGCTTTCACTGGGCCGTGCGCCAGGTGCTGCTTCAGGCTGTCGATGACGATGCCCTTATCGGCCTTCAGGTCATCGCTGAGGTCCGCGCGGAAATGGCCGTTGACGAAGACGACGCGGGTGGTATCGAAGGGCAGGCGTGCTGGAAGTGTGACGGTCGCATCACCCTTGGGCGCGGCATAGGGCTGGTTGAACAGCTTGGCTACGCGGGTGTATTTCCAGGCTTCGGTCCGGGTGGAAGGAACGGGCAGCGTGTGCGCCAGGGCGAGGGCTTCCGTGGCGTTGGGCCAGGTGGAGCCTTCGAGCAATGGGAGCAAGTTGGCCTTTGGGTCTATTGCAGTTGCAGTGCTCATGGCATCACGGGTCGACCCAGGGGGTCGACGGTACAGGTGCGTTGATCAAGCGTTGTGCGTTCCATGAGCTGTTCACGCCATTTCCTTGAGCCAGTCGTAGCCCTTCGCCTCCAGCTCGAGCGCCAGTTCCTTCGGTCCGCTCTTGATGATGCGGCCATCGGCCATCACGTGCACCACGTCGGGCACGATGTAGTCCAGCAGGCGCTGGTAGTGCGTTACTACGATGAAGGCGTTGTCGATCGAGCGCAGCTTGTTCACACCACCGGCCACGATGCGCAGCGCGTCGATGTCCAGGCCGCTGTCGGTCTCGTCGAGGATGCCGAGCTTGGGTTCGAGCATCGCCATCTGGAAGATCTCGTTGCGCTTCTTCTCGCCACCGCTGAAGCCCACGTTGAGGTTGCGGTTCATGAGGTCGGCGTCCATCTCCACCAGCTTGGCGCGTTCGCGGACGAGCGTGAGGAAATCCTTGCCGCCGAGTTCCGCGAGACCGTTGGCCTTGCGCGTCTCGTTCATGGCGGTGCGCAGGAAGTTCATGTTGCTCACGCCGGGGATCTCCACGGGGTACTGGAAGGCGAGGAAGATGCCTTTCCAAGCGCGTTCCTCCGGAGCGCGTTCCAGCAGGTCCTCGCCGAGGTAGGTCACGGAGCCTTCCGTCACTTCGTACTCTTCCCGGCCCGCCAACACATTCGCAAGTGTGCTCTTGCCTGAGCCGTTCGGACCCATGATGGCGTGCACTTCACCAGCCTTCACTTCGAGGCTCAGTCCTTTCAGGATCTCCTTGCCTTCGATGTTGGCGTGGAGGTTTTCGATCTTCAGCATTGTGTCCTTTCGCTAATGGTGGGTAGGTCGACCCGGTGGGTCGACGCTACATCGGTTATCCTACAGATCCTTCAAGGCTTACAGCCAATAGCTTTTGGGCTTCGACAGCGAACTCCATCGGCAACTGGTTCAACACTTCCTTGCAATAGCCGTTCACGATCAGGCTCACGGCCTTCTCGGTCTCGATGCCGCGCTGGTTGAGGTAGAAGATCTGGTCCTCGCCGATCTTGCTCGTGGTGGCTTCGTGCTCCACCATCGCGGTCGGGTTCTCGCTCTCGATGTACGGGAACGTGTGCGCGCCGCAGCGGTCGCCGAGCAGCAGTGAATCGCACTGGCTGAAGTTGCGCGCGCCCTTGGCGCCCTTGCCGATCTTCACCAGGCCGCGGTAGCTGTTGTTGCTGAGGCCGGCGCTGATGCCCTTGCTCACGATGGTGCTCTTGGTGCCCTTGCCGATGTGGACCATCTTGGTGCCGGTGTCGGCCTGCTGGCGGTTGTTGGTCACCGCCACGCTGTAGAACTCGCCGGTGCTGTAGTCGCCTTTCAGCACACAGCTGGGGTACTTCCACGTGATCGCACTGCCGGTCTCCACCTGCGTCCAGCTGATCTTGCTGCGATCGCCCAGGCAGATGCCGCGCTTGGTGACGAAGTTGTAGATGCCGCCCTTGCCCTCCTTGTCGCCGGGGTACCAGTTCTGGACGGTGCTGTACTTGATCTCGGCGTCCTTCAGTGCAACGAGTTCCACCACAGCCGCGTGCAACTGGTGTTCATCACGGATCGGTGCGGTGCAGCCTTCGAGGTAGCTCACGTAAGCGCCTTCATCGGCGATCAGCAACGTGCGTTCGAACTGGCCGGTCATGGCCTCGTTGATGCGGAAGTAGGTGCTGAGCTCCATGGGGCAGCGCACGCCCGGTGGGATGTAGCAGAAGCTACCATCGCTGAACACGGCGCTGTTGAGCGCGGCGAAATAGTTGTCGGTACGCGGCACCACGCTGCCGAGGTACTTCTTGATCAGGTCGGGATGGTTGTGCACCGCTTCGCTGAAGCTGCAGAAGATGATGCCCTTCTCCTTCAACGCGGCCTGGAAGGTGGTCTTCACGCTCACGCTGTCGAACACCACATCCACGGCCACGCCCACCAGACGCTTCTGTTCTTCCAGCGAGATGCCCAGCTTCTCGAAGGTCTTCACCAATTCGGGATCGGCCTCGTCCAGGCTGTTGAGCTGCGGCTTCTTCTTGGGCGCGCTGTAGTAGTATGCGTTCTGGTAATCGATCTTGGGGTAGTGCACATGCGCCCAGTGCGGCTCCTCCATCTTCAGCCAGATGCGGTAGGCCTCGAGGCGCCACTCCAGCATCCACTCCGGCTCGTTCTTCTTGGCGCTGATGAAGCGCACGATGTCCTCGTTCAAGCCCTTCGCGGCCTTCTCGCTCTCGATGTCGGTCACGAAGCCGTAGGCGTACTCCTTCTCGGTGACCTCGCGGAGGATATCGTCGGTGTCCTGGGCCATCACGAAGGGAGCTTTTTGAGGGTTGTCCGGTCCCTTCCGATCATCACGCAGGTCGGTAGGATCGCCTCGGTATCATCATTGAACCGGGTGATGTGATAGGTGAGGCCGAAGCAGCATGAGCAACTGGCCTGATCGCCGTATCCGTAGTGAATGAGGTTCAAGATGGTGTCATTCAACACTTCGATGTCGCACAGAAAAGAGAATCCGCAATTGGCGATCACCTTGGCTTTAACGGTCAATGTCGAATCCGTCCAGATCAGTTCTTCGATCAACGTCGAGCCCATGTCTTCGGTCTCTCCGGAACTGCAAGGGGAAAAGCTCACGCGGTTCAGAGAGACGCCATGCACCCACCGGGCTTCCATGTTCTGGTCCGTACCCGGCAACGCCGTTGTCCCGATCAGCACGTGCTGACCGACCACGGTGTCCGAATAGGCGGTGTCGCCCCGCATGGGAGTAACAGTCATGGACATGGCTGACGGCTGTTGAGCATGCCCTCCGCTAGAGGCGCACACGCCAAAGGCCAAGAACATGGCCGCAGTGGTGTGTATGTTGACGGAAGGGAACATGGGGCCATCAGATGCTGAAGCTCTCCCCGCACCCGCAGGTGCGGGACGCGTTCGGGTTCACGAATTGGAAGCCCTTGCCGTTGAGGCCTCCACTGAAATCGAGCGTGGTGCCGAGGAGGTAGAGCAGGCTCTTCTTGTCCACCACCACCTTCACGCCGTTGTCCTCGAACACCTTGTCGCCGTCCTTCATCTGGTCGTCGAAGTCCAGGTCATACATGAGGCCCGAGCAACCTCCGCCCTTCACGCCCACGCGGACGAAATGGTCGGGACCACGGCCTTCCATGCCCAAGAGCTTGGTGACCTCTGACTTTGCGTTCTCGCTGACCTTGATCATGCGCTGTGGCTCTTATTTAGAATCAGTCTAAACAGGACTGGGAGGCAAAGGTACAGCCCAATTGGCTGGGGGCAATGGGTGGCAGTGGAACACCTCCCGGGGCGAAATGGTTGTTAGCGGTGCCGGTTCCCATAGGCAGACTTGGGGCTGGCGTACTGTCTATCTTCGGTCATCATGTACAAGGGAACAAGAACCGTCGGGCGGTTGGCGCTGGCCTTAGCTGCATTGGCGCCCCTAATTGTCAGCGCCCAAGTGATCCCGGCCGATCGCCTCACCGATTGGTCGCAGCCGGGTTCCAGCGCCGCCTTCGTACCGACCCAGAGCGTGTCGCTCACCGCCTTCGGGGCGGACTCGACGGGTGTGTTGCCTTGCGACCAGGCGCTGACCGATGCCATCGCTGCCTTGGGTGGGCCGGGGGAAGTACTGATCCCTGCTGGGGACTACCGTTTCGCGCAGACCATTGTGCTGCCGGATTCGATCATTCTGCAGGGCGAAGTGGACCCTTTGCTCGGAACGCCGTTGGCGCGCTTGATCCTTTCCCCCGGGAACGCGTCCCATGGCATTGCCATTTCAGGAAGTGAAGCGCCTATGGCGTTGACGACCGGCTCTACGTTGATGCAGGGTTCCTCGACGATCACGGTGAACCAGTCGCTCCCCATTGTTGTGGGCGATTGGCTGCGCTTGATCGCCACGGATGATAGCAGCTTGGTTAACGATTGGTGGGGCGTTGGTCAGACGGGCCAGATCGTTCAGGTGATGTCAGTGATCAACAGCACCATGGTGTTGGCGAACCGACCCTTACGCCGGAATTACACAGCGGCGGCTTCGATCAACAAGCTCACCCCCCGGCGGCAGGTTCATCTGCGCTGCCTGGGCATCAAGCGGGAAGATGCGTCCACCCTGCAAGTGGCGAACATCTTCTTCAACAACGCGGTGGATTGCAGCCTGAGCGGCGTGGTCGGGGACCTGTGCAACTACGCGCACGTCGACATCTTCCGGTCCGCGCGCATCACGGTGCAGGACTGCTCCTTCAAAGATGCCTATAGTTTTGCTGGCGGTGGCGAGGGATACGGGGTGCTGGTGGATTTCACCTCTGGCGATTGCTACATCCACCGGAACACCTTCGAGCATTTGCGACATTCCATGATCCTGCAGGCCGGGGCCAATGGGAATGTGTTCGCGTACAACCACAGCACTGAGCCTTTCTGGTCGGCCTTCCCCCTGCCCAACGATGCTGCCGGTGATCTGGTGCTGCACGGCAACTACCCCTACATGAACCTGTTCGAGGGGAACGTGGTGCAGAACATCGTGATCGATGACAGCCACGGCATCAATGGGCCGAACAACCTGTTCTTCCGTAACCGGGCCGAGCTGTACGGCATCTTCATGAACACGGCGCCTCCCTCGGACCACCAGACCTTCATTGGCAACCAGGTCACCGACACCACCTCTTCGTTGTTGGGGCTATACAGCCTGCAGGGTACGGGCCATTTCACTTACGGCAACCAGATCAAGGGCGTCGTGCTCCCAGCGGGCTCCACGGAACCGACCGACGCCACTCTCTTCAGCTATGTGTTCCCGTCGTTCTACCCGGCGTTGCCCGGTGTGCCGCCGATCCGGAACAACAACTGGCTGGCGACCGATCCACTGAACGAGGCGGAGTACCGGAAAGAGGTGCTGGGCCAGGTGGCCGCGTGCGGAGATAGCCTCTTCTACACGATCACGGGGATCCCTGTGGAATCGTCGTTGTCGAGCCCCTTCAAGCTGTACCCTGACCCGGCCGTTGACCACATCGTTCTGGAAGGAGCGTTGCCGATAGGCGGATCGGTGCGTGTGGTGGATGCGCTGGGCCGGACACTGGAGCTCTGGACCGTTCCGGGAAGTCGCGCGGAATTGGACATTTCCAGCTTGGCCCCAGGTATTCACTTCCTCGTGCTGCCGGATGCCGGACACACGGTGCTGCGGTTCGTGAAGCAGTGAGGCAGGTGCTGTCCGAGTAGTTTTGCGCCCCCGCAGCGTCCAACGTGCCGCGGCTTGAACCGCATGTCCGATACCCCCTCCCGCACCGAGCTCTCCGCCATCGGCGAATTCGGCCTCATCGAACGCCTGGCCTCGCGCATCGAGCTCCAGCTGCCCTCGTCCATGAAGGGCATCGGCGACGACGCGGCCGTGATCGACCCCCAAGGCCTGCACCAAGTGGTGACCACCGACATGCTGGTGGAGGGCGTCCACTTCGACCTTTCCTACATGCCGTTGAAGCACCTGGGCTACAAGGCCGTGGTGGTGAACCTCAGCGACGTGTACGCCATGAACGCGGAACCCCGGCAAGTGGTGGTGGCACTGGCCATCAGCAACCGGTTCCCCGTGGAGGCCGTGGATGAGCTGTACGACGGCATGCTACTGGCCTGCAAGCATTACGGCGTGGACCTCGTCGGTGGTGACACCTGCAGCAGCACGAGCGGCCTGGTGATCAGTATCACGGCGATCGGTGCGGCGAAGCCGGGTGACATTGTGTACCGTGATGGTGCGCGCGAGCATGACCTGCTGGTGGTGAGCGGTGACCTGGGCGGGGCCTTCATGGGCCTGCAAGTGCTGGAGCGGGAGAAGCTCGTGTTCAAGGAGACCGGCGCGCAGCCCGACCTCGAAGGCCACGACTACATCCTGGAGCGCCAGCTGAAGCCGGAGGCCCGCAAGGACATCATTGCACTGTTGCGCGAAATGGAGGTGAAGCCCACCAGCATGATCGACATCAGCGACGGGCTGGCAAGCGAGACCATCCACCTGTGTCGCCGCAGCAACACCGGGGTGAAGCTGTTCGACGAGAAGCTGCCGATCGATCCCGCGACCTATCAGGTGGCGCGCGACTTCAACCTGGACCCTTCGGTCTGTGCGCTGAGCGGTGGCGAGGACTACGAGCTGCTTTTCACCGTGGCCCAAGCCGACTACGACAAGATCAAGGGCAACCCGAACCTCACCGTGATCGGCCACATGACGCACCCCTCCGAGGGCATGCACCTGGTGGATAAGCAGGGTGGCGTGCACCCGCTAACCGCGCAGGGTTGGGATGCGTTCTTGAAGAAGGGGTAGGTTACGATGATCACCATACGCGGTGCTCCGATCGGGTGAACCGGAAATGGAGCGGCCGCCATTTCGGGTCAGTCCAGCAGGGTCACCACCAGCTGCATCAAGAAGCCCGTGGTGAGCAACAGCGCGCCGAGCACCAGCGCGTTCCGGCGGGCGTCCGCACTGGCGACGAGCTTGTGTACCAAGGGACCCGCCAACCGTGTTTCGAGCCAGGCCAGCACCCGCTTGTGCACGATCATGAAGGTCAAGTAGACGGCCATGCCGACCCCTACGAACAGGTAGTAACTGGTTGGATCCAACGGGACGCTCTCCCCCCGGCTCGCCCGCAAGCCTTCCACCAGCCCGAAGATGCCCATGCCTGCGGCATAGAGGAGCATCCCACCGAATACGATGATCACCGGCAGTCGCACCACGAACCGGGTCATGCCGGTCTCCAAGCGACGCATGGTGCTCTCGCCCAGCAGCTCGGGGGCGGCGCACCAGAACGACAGGAACTGCAGCACCATGCCGAGGATGTTCAGCCACTTCATGTGGACAAGGTCGCGAAATGTCGGCAAGGATCGGGCATACGGATCGCCCGCAGGCCACCGTTCAGCAGCGAGCCCCTGCGAACCATCTGCTTTCTACCTTTGTTCATCACGGACCCGCCCCCTGCGATGCCCGATCCCGCACCCTCGTACCCCCTCCTAGACCACATCGATCTACCGGCCGACCTGCGGACCCTGTCCGAAGACCAGCTTGAACAGGTCTGTCAGGAGCTGCGGAACTTCATCATCGACGTGGTGAGCGTGAAGGGTGGCCACTTCGGCGCAAGCCTCGGTGTGGTGGAGCTTACGGTGGCCCTGCATTATGTGTTCAACACACCTTACGATCAGCTGGTTTGGGACGTGGGCCACCAAGCCTACGGTCACAAGATCCTAACCGGACGCAGGAAGGTGTTCCACACCAACCGGATCCACGGCGGCATCAGCGGTTTTCCGAAGCGCAGCGAGAGTGAATACGACACCTTCGGCGTGGGCCATAGCAGCACCAGCATCGGCGGGGCCTTGGGCATGGCGGTGGCCAGTAAGCTGAAAGGGGAGACCGAGCGCCATTCCGTGGCCGTGATCGGCGATGGCGCCATGACGGCTGGTATGGCCTTCGAGGCGCTCAACCACGGCGGCACAGCCAACAGCGACCTGCTGGTAGTGCTCAACGACAATTGCATGAGCATCGACCCCAACGTCGGTGCCCTCAAGGAGTACCTCACCGACATCACCACCAGCCACACCTACAACAAGGTGAAGGATGAGGTGTGGAAGATCCTGGGGAAGGTGAGCAAGTTCGGTCCCAACGCGCAGAGCGTGGCCAGCAAGGTGGAGAACGCCATGAAGAGCGCGCTCCTGAAGCAGAGCAACCTGTTCGAGAGCCTACGCTTCCGCTATTTCGGTCCCGTGGACGGTCACGATGTGGAGCGCTTGGTGAAGGTGATGCGCGACCTGAAGGACATTCCCGGTCCCAAGATCCTGCACATCGTTACGGTCAAGGGCAAAGGCTATGGTCCAGCGGAAGCCGGGAATGCTACGGTATGGCATGCGCCCGGCCTCTTCAACAAGGAGACCGGCGAGATCATCAAGGTGGTGCCCAAGAGCCCGCAGCCGCCCAAATACCAGGACGTGTTCGGGCACAGCATCGTGGAGCTGGCGGAGAAGAACCCCAAGATCGTGGGCGTTACCCCCGCCATGCCTTCGGGCTCCTCGCTCAACATCATGATGAAGGCCATGCCCGACCGTGCCTTCGATGTGGGCATCGCGGAGCAGCACGCGGTCACCTTCAGTGCTGGCATGGCCACCCAGGGGCTTGTGCCGTTCTGCAACATCTACAGCTCGTTCATGCAGCGGGCCTACGATCAGGTCGTACACGATGTGGCGCTGCAGAAACTGAACGTCGTGTTCTGCCTGGACCGCGGTGGCCTGGCCGGAGCCGATGGACCTACGCACCACGGCAACTTCGACCTCGCCTACTTCCGCTGCATCCCTAACATGGTGGTGAGCGCGCCCATGAACGAGGAGGAGCTGCGCGACCTCATGTACACCGCGCAGTTACCCGACAAGGGTCCCTTCAGCATTCGCTACCCGCGTGGCGAAGGGGTGATGACGGAGTGGAAAACGCCCTTCAAGGAGATCAAGGTCGGCACGGGCCGAAAAGTGCGTTCCGGCTCTGACATCGCGGTGCTCAGCATCGGGCACATCGGCAACATTGCCGCGAAAGGGATCGATGCCTTGCAGAGCGAAGGCTACAGCGTGGCCCATTACGACATGCGTTTCGTGAAGCCGCTCGACGAGATGCTGCTGCACGAGGTCTTCGGTAAGTTCAAGCACGTGGTCACCATCGAGGATGGCTGCATCCAAGGAGGCATGGGTAGCGCGGTGCTGGAGTTCATGGCGGACCATGGCTACAACGCACAGGTGAAGCGCCTCGGCATTCC
This sequence comes from Flavobacteriales bacterium, assembly GCA_016721825.1. GTDB lineage: Bacteria > Bacteroidota > Bacteroidia > Flavobacteriales_F > PHOS-HE28 > PHOS-HE28. Next base: position 1,447,396 of record JADKHI010000001.1, on the reverse strand, counting down.
CGACCGCTGGATCGAGCACGGATCACAGAACGAGCTCTACGCGGAATGCGGCTTCGATGACAAGGCCGTGATCGCTGCGGTGAAGGAGCTGCTCGGCGAGCAGAAGGCGAGCAAGGGGCGGAAGGCTAGCGCGTAGGCTCCCGGACTATTCTTACTGGATCTCCAACCGGGCGTTCCCGATGGTTCCGTTCGTGCCCACCCAGACCACCGTGTAATGGCCAGAGGCCAGGTCGCTGACATCGTAGTTGATGGTGCGGGACTGGCTGGAGTTGAACTCCACGTTCCATTGCTTGCTCACCATGCCGGTCTCGTCGATCAGTTGCAGCAGCGTATGGTCGGCGTTGCGCTCGGGCAGCACGATCCAGAAGTTGTCGTCGCAGGGGTCCGGGTACACGCGCAGCTTCAAGGGGCGGAACAGGTTCTCCGGTCCATCGCGCCAGGAGCCATCCAGCCAGCGCAAGGTGCGCTTCGTGCTGCGGCCCGTGAGCTCGTCCGTGGGCCGCTCGGTGGTCACCAACAAGGGCATCGGCGTCTGGTCGGTATACCAAGCGTTCCGCACTTCGCGGATCAGGGCGTGGTCAGGGTGTGCGGGATCGTAGACCTTCAGTTCGGAACGCAGGCGCAGCACATCCCGGATGCTTCCGTACGGCATGTTCAATGTGCCGCGCGCGTCGGCCATCGTATGGAACTCAACCCGCAGCACGGCCACGCGTCCAGAGCCGGTGATGGCCGCAACACCGGTATCGCCCCAAGCGGACTGAAAGGCGCAGGGGAGGTGGAGGATGCGCAAGGGCGGGTCGAAACGGAGCAGGGTGGTGTCGCTGTACCAGCCCAGCCAAAGCAAGGCCGTATCCGTGGCTTGGAAGTACTGCGCGGGCTGACCGATCACGTCCAGCACGCGGGCCGCATGCGGAAAGGCACCGGCGCCGGGGGCAATGTCGGTGGTGGTCCAGGCATAGGGGATGAGCGTACCCGAAGGCAGGTCGGCGAAGTCCCACTGCAAGCCATCACCGGCGCGGCCGGGGGACAGGTAGGGCGTGTCGTGGTAGCCGTAGACCGAGCCAGTGGCAGGCAGGGCGTTGCGGTTCAACAGGGCCTGGGCGCTCACCGAAAGTGCCGCCATCAGTCCGATCGGGATCAGGATCCACCGCATGTTACGAAGCTAGCCCTTGGAAGGGCTGACTGTCAGCCTTAGACGGCGAAATGGTAGCCGACGCTGATCAACACAGGCCAAGGTCCTTGCTTATCCTCGAAGTAGCCCTTGTTCTTCAGGGTGTCGAAGTCATCGTTGAACTCCGGCGACCGAAGCGGAAGGAATACGGCGACCTTCCAGAAGTTGGTGGTGTGCAGCTGCCTGAACTCCGCGCCAGCGCCCACGCTCAGCCCATAGTACAGGGCATCGTACTGGCTACCACCTTTGAACTTGATCACCGCGTTGTAACCGTACATCGCGGTGCCATAGACCCCGATCTTCTTGTCCGGCATGAAGCGGAGCAGGAGTCCGGCGTTCCACCCGATACCGACCAGCGCATAGCCCCCGCCTGCTACCAGGGCGGTGTAGTGGTTCAAGGGCACATCGACGCGCAGACCGATGCCGCCGTGATCAAGGCCCACGCCCAAGCCCATGTGTGGGCTGTCGGATACCGAAGGCTTCGGAGTTGAAGGGATGGTCTCCTGGGCCACTGCCTGAACGAGCAGGCCACAGGTCACAAGCAGAATGGACAAGCGCATGGCAGAGCTTCTATCTCCGGGAAGATAACGAAGGTCTGAGAACGGAGCCGGTCGCCTTACTCGGCGGGGACGCCTTCCGGAACAGTGCCTACCGATGTCTCCTTCAACCTGCGTAGATCGATCACCTCGTAAACATCCGGGGAAAGCGAGGCGAACACCAGGAACTTGGTCGCCTCCATGATGGCGGTCCGCTTCCGTTCGGTGTCGAACTTCTGCATGCCCTCTTGCACGCTGGCGGTGATCGTGGAGGGTATCTCCTGACCCAGGTCGTAGTCCCAAAAGCGTTCCGTGAACACTTGGTCCGGACCAATGCTGCGTACCCCGGCCACATCCTTTGACGTCGCATAGGATTTGAGCGGTCGGCGGCCCATCGGCATGATGGCCTCGGCGTAGTTCCCTTTCTCCCGCACGCGCTCGGCGATCCGCAAGGCCAGTTCGTCTTCCAGGTGTTCCTGTGGGAAGGGCTTTCGGTACACGAGGAACGAATCCACAAGCACATAGCCCACGATGATCTTCGGTCCCTGGTTCGCGCTTTGGTCGGATCGGTAATCGATGGAGAAGACGACGAACGCGTTGCTATCCGGGTTCAGCAGACCTGGCTTGGTGCCCACTCGGAAGCTGAGGGTGCGTTGATCAGCGGTCGTGCAGGTATGCTCGGCCGAACTGCTCAGGGCGATACTGTCCACAACCGCTTTCGGCGCCAATGTGTCGGTGCCGTCGAACACCAGCGGGCGCTGATCCCGGCTGGACACGGTGACCTGAATGGGGTCGCTGCAGGAACTGAGGAACAATGCAACGAGGAGGAAGTGGATCGCACGCATGTTCCTGTGGTCTTCGCTTAGCGTGGGTCACAGCCTAACCCGGCCGCTTGATCTCGAAGTCCTCCAGGAACTTGGTGGTGAAGTTGCCTGCGCGGAACTGCTCGTTCTGCATCAGCTGCAGGTGGAAGGGGATGGTGGTGGGGATGCCTTCGATCACGTACTCGCTGAGGGCACGCTCCATCTTGGTCAGTGCCTCCTCGCGGGTCTGGGCGCTCACGATCAGCTTGCCGATCATGCTGTCGTAGTTCGGCGGAATGGTGTAGCCGGCATAGACGTGGGTATCAACGCGCACGCCGTGGCCGCCGGGGCTGTGGTAGCTGGTGATCTTGCCGGGGCAGGGGCGGAAGTTGTTGAAGGGATCCTCGGCGTTGATGCGGCACTGGATGCTGTGGCGCGTGGGCTCGTAGTTGAGGCCGCTGATGGGGATGCCAGCGGCGATCTTGATCTGCTCGCGGATCAGGTCGTAGTCGATCACTTCCTCGGTGATGGTATGCTCCACCTGGATCCGGGTGTTCATTTCCATGAAGTAGAAGTTCCGGTCCTTGTCCACGAGGAACTCCACGGTGCCCACGCCTTCGTAATTCACGCTGGCGGCGGCTTTGATGGCGGCCTCGCCCATCTTCTTGCGCAGGGCCTTGGTCATGAAGGGGCTCGGCGTCTCCTCCACGAGCTTCTGGTGGCGGCGTTGGATGGAGCAGTCGCGCTCGCTCATGTGGCAGAAGGTGCCGTACTGGTCGCCTGCGATCTGGATCTCGATGTGGCGCGGTTCCAGGATGTACTTCTCCATGTACATGCCAGCGTTGCCGAAGGCGGCACCCGCTTCCTGGCTGGCCTTCTCGAAGGCTTCCTGGAACTCCTCCTCCTTCCACACCAGGCGCATGCCCTTTCCTCCGCCACCGGCTGTGGCCTTCAGGATCACGGGGTAGCCGATCTTCTTCGCTTCCTTCTTCGCCACAGCGAGGTCGGTCACAAGGCCTTCGGTTCCGGGCACGCAGGGCACACCGGCAGCGATCATGGTGCTCTTGGCGGTCGCCTTGTCGCCCATGGCCTCGATCTGCTCGGGCAGGGCACCGATGAACTTGATGTTATGCTGCTGACAGAGCTTGCTGAACTTGGCGTTCTCGCTCAGGAAGCCGTAGCCAGGGTGGATCGCATCGGCATTGGTGATCTCGGCCGCCGCGATGATGCGCACCATGTTGAGGTAGCTGTCCTTGCTCGGGGGCGGGCCGATGCAGACGGCCTCATCGGCGAAGCGCACGTGCAGGCTTTCCTTGTCGGCGGTGGAATAGACGGCCACCGTCTTGATGCCCATTTCACGGCAGGTGCGGATCACGCGCAGGGCGATCTCGCCGCGGTTGGCTATGAGGATCTTCTTGAACATCAGCAGGGGTGTTTGCCGCAAAGACGCAAAGGCGCAGAGAGTGCCATTGTCGATCCCATATGCGGCTGCTTCATGTTAGGGAGGGTCGGGTCTCTCCGCGTCTCAGCGCCTCTGCGGCCAAGCATCACGCGGGATCCACGAGGAACAACGGCTGATCGTACTCCACGGGCTTGGCGTCGTCCACCAGCACCTTCACGATCTTGCCGCTCACCTCGCACTCGATCTCGTTGAAGAGCTTCATGGCTTCGATGATGCAGATCTTGCTGCCGGGCTTCACCTCGTCGCCCACGTTCACGAACACGGGCTTGCCGGGGCCAGCAGAGCGGTAGAAGGTGCCGATCATGGGCGCCTTGATGGTGATGTACTTGCTCTCGGCGGTAGGGGCAGGAGCTGCGGCGGGCGCGGCAGGGGCGGGGACTGCCGCCGGCGCAGGTGCTGCAGGTGGTGGGGCAGCGTAAACCGGAGGGGCAGCGGCCACCACTTGCACCGGGGCGTTCTTGCCGCTGGCCGGGGTCTTGATGGTGATCTTGAAGTCCTTCTGCTCGATCTCCACCTCGCTCACGCCGCTCTTGGCGACGAACTTGATCAGCTCCTGGATCTGGGTCAGGTTCATGGGTTCCAACGGTGTGTTAACGGCCTGTGAAGGGCCAAGGTAGAAAAGTCAGGGGTTCAGCCTTCGTAGGCCCATTTCAGGTACACGGCGCCCCACGTGAAGCCACCGCCGAAGGCGCTGAGGATGATGTTGTCGCCCTTCTTCAGGCGGGGTTCCCATTCCCACAGACACAAGGGAATGGTGCCGGAGGTGGTGTTGCCGTACTTCTCGATGTTCACCATCACGCGGCTATCGTCCAGCCCCATGCGGTGGGCAGTGGCATCGATGATGCGCTTGTTGGCCTGATGCGGTACCAGCCAAGCCACGTCCTCGCTTTTGAGGCCGTTCTTCTCCATGATCTCCGCGCTCACGTCGGCCATGTTGGTCACCGCGAACTTGAACACGGCCTTGCCCTCCTGATACACGAAGTGCTCTTTGCGTTCCACGGTCTGCTCCGAAGCAGGACGCATGGAACCGCCGGCCTTCTGGTGCAGGTATTGGCAGCCGCTACCGTCCGCACGCAGGATGCTGTCGAGGATGCCGAAGCCCTCGGTGTTCGGCTCCAAGAGCACGGCTCCGCAGCCGTCCCCGAAGATGATGCAGGTGGCGCGGTCGGTGTAGTCGATGATGCTCGACATCTTGTCTCCGCCCACCACCACGACCTTCTTGTACTTGCCGGTCTCGATGAACTGGCTACCGGTGGTGAGGCCATACAGGAAGCCCGAGCACGCCGCGTTGAGGTCGAAGCCCCAGGCGTTCTTGGCACCCACCTTGTCGCAAATGATGTTGGCCGTGGCTGGGAACTGCATATCGGCGGTCACCGTGCAGCAGATCAGCAGGTCGATCTCCATCGGGTCGATGCCGCGCTTGGCGCAGAGGCCTTTCACCGCCTCCACGGCCATCACGCTCATGCCCTGGTCCTTGCCCTTCAGAATGCGCCGCTCCTTGATGCCGGTACGCTCAGTGATCCACGCGTCATTCGTGTCCACCATGGTCTCCAGGACCGCATTGCTGAGCACGAAATCGGGCAGGTAGCCCTGGATCGCAGTGATGGCGGCAGTGACCTTCTGGCTCATGTCAGTGCTTCAGCGATGCGTTCGTTCAGTTTGCTCTCCACCACATCGCGGGTGGCCAGGATCATGCTCTTGGTAGCGATCTCGTTGCTGATGCCGTGGCCGATGATCACGTTGCCGTTCACGCCCAGCACGGGCAGTCCGCCGTAGTTCTCGTAGTTGAAACGGTGCAGGAAGGGGTCGTCCACACCGTGCGCTTCCAGCAGATCGTGGAAGCCTTCGATCACCTTCAGCACCACGTTGCCGGTGAAGCCGTCGCAGACCATCACGTCCGCCTTGTCATTGAACAGGTCGCGGCCCTCCACATTGCCGACGAAGGTGTAGAGCTGCTGATCTTTCATCAGCTCGTAAGTGGCCTGCCGGAGCAGATCGCCCTTCTTCTCCTCCTCGCCGATGTTCAGCAAGCCCACTTTCGGGGAGCGGATGTGATAGACGTGCTCCGCGAGCATGGCACCGAGCAGGCCGAACTGGGCCAGCACATCCGCCTTGCAGTCGGCGTTGGCACCAACATCCAGTAACACGCCAAGGCCCCCCTTCTCTTTGGGGACCAACGTTGGGATGCAGGGGCGGATGACACCCTGGATCGGCTTGATGATGAAGATGCTGCCCACGAGCATAGCGCCAGTGTTACCCGTGCTGGCGAAGGCATCGAGCTTCCCCTCCTTCATCAGGTGGAAGCCGAGGCTGATGCTGCTGCGGGGCTTGGCCTGGAGCGCCTTGGTGGGGTTGTCGTTCATGGTGATATCGTCCTGGCTGGCGACGATATCGAACGCGGCCGGGTCAGCACCTTCGGCAATGAGCAGCTCCCGGATCCGGGGCTCATCGCCGATCAGCACCAAACGGACGTCCGCTGGCAATTCGCGCGCGGCCATGACGGCCGCGCGCACGGGCACGACCGGGCCGTGGTCGCTACCCATGATGTCCACTCCGATCCTCATGCAGGTTGGCTGCGTGAAGTCTTGGGGGCGGGGCGTTCCAGCTTATTCAGCGGCGTTCTTGGACGCCACCAATTTGCCGTTGTAATACAGGTCGTCACCCACCTTGTAGGCACGGTGACGCAGATGCACCTCACCCGTGTTGGGGTCCTTGGTCACCGTGGGCACACCGGCACGCTGGTGCGTACGGCGCTTCATGGTGCGGGTCTTGGAATGTCGGCGCTTTGGATTTGGCATCGTCTAGGGAATTGACAGGTCAGAAGGATCGTTCTTCAGGGCTTTGAGCGCTTCCCATCGGGGGTCGGGCTCAGGCTCGTGTTCAACGGTAAACTGGCTCAGGGCCTGGTCCACCTCGGGGTCACATTGACCTTGCGGGTGCACCCGGCGTGCGGGCATGTGCAGGGTGATGCACTCGAAGAAGTAGTGCGTCAGGTTCACCTCATGGGCCTGGGCATCGAGTGGCACCAGTTCCTCATCACCTTCCTCGTTCTCATCACCTGTGAGGGTGAAGATCTGGCGTTGATCACCCTTCACCGGGAAGTCCATGAGCGCATTGCAATGGTCGCAATGCACCTGCACCGTGCCATCAACATGGATCTTGCAGACCAGCATGTGCTGGCTCTTGTCCATGGTCACATCCACATGGACCTTGCCGCCGACATAGTCCTCCTGCTCGGTGGCCACAAAGAAGGCGTTGTCCAGTTCGTAGGTGAACCGGTGCTCGCCGTCCTTCAGTCCGGTGAAGGCGATGGTATGTTCGGGAAAGGCGTCCATGACGGCACTATCCGCCGAAAAAGGCAGGCGGCAAATGTAGGCAGATCCAGTGGACCTAGGAACGGTTATCAACAGCCTGTTGAGGACAGGGTTGGCGAGACTGGGGCTACTCACCACCGCGCTCCTTCTTCTGGGGCTGCAATGGATTGACGTTCATGGCCTTATACACCTCTCGGTGGTGCATGATGTCGCCTGCGGACCAGACCGCTTGGCGGAAGCTTCCTGGGTCTGCCTCACCCTTGCCGGCAATGTCGAGCCCGGTGCCATGGTCGGGGCTGGTGCGCACCACGGGAAGGCCAGCGGTGAAGTTCACGCCATTCCCGAAGCTCAATGCTTTGAAGGGGGCCAAGCCCTGGTCGTGGTACATGGCGAGGACACCATCGAAGTGTTTGTAGCCACCGCTGCCGAAGAAGCCATCGGCGGCGAAAGGGCCCATGGCCAGGATGCCTTCGTCGTTCAACTTCCGCACGGCCGGGAGGATGCGTTCGCGGTCCTCGCTGCCCAGGGTGCCGCCATCGCCGGCGTGGGGGTTCAGGCCCAGCACGGCGATCCGGGGGCTGGCCACGCCGAAATCGCGCAGCAGGCTCTGGTGGAACAGGCGGGCCTTGGAGAGGATGCGTTCGGTGGTCACGCTGTCCGCGACGTCCTTTAGGGGGATGTGGCCGGTGACGGTGCCTACGCGGAGGCCATCGCCTACCAGGATCATGAGCACGGGGTTGTCGCTGCCGGCCATGTGGGCCAGGAACTCGGTGTGCCCGGGGAAAGCGAAGCCCGAGGCCTGCATGCTGTTCTTATCGATCGGGGCGGTCACCAGCACGTCCACCTTGCCGGTGGCCAAGTCGTTGGCAGCGGCCTCCAGGCTCTTAATGCTGTATTCGCTGAGCTTTCCACTGGGTTTCCCCAGGTCCAGCTCTAGTTCTTCGGCCCAAACGTTCACCACGTTCAGCTTGCGCGGCAGGGCGTCGCTGCTGTGGTCCACTCCGTGGAACTGCACCTCTTCAAGCCCCAACACCTTGCGGTGGTGGCTGACGACGTGGGAAGAGGCGTAGACGATCGGGGTGACGTCCTGCATCATCCGGTTGTCCTCGAAGGTCTTCAGGATCACCTCCAGGCCGATGCCGTTCAGGTCCCCGCAGCTGATGCCGACGCGCAATGTCTTGGTCTCGCTCATGGTTCAAAGGTTGCCGTGCTGCACGGCGATCGGGCGACGCGGAGGTCGATCCGAGGTCATTTTTCGTGGGCGCGGCGCTTGATGAACTCGTAGAACAGGCGCACACCGACCCCGGTACCACCCTTCACACGGTAATGGTCGCGCTTGTGCAGGTAGGCCGTGGCCGCGATGTCCAAGTGAATGAAAGGCTTGGTGGTGAAACGGGCCAGGAACTTGCCGGCGGTGATCTGCCCGGCCAGGTCGCTGCCGAGGTTCTTGATGTCGGCGATGTCGCTCTTGATCTCCTCTCCGTACTCTTCCCAGAAGGGCATCCGGGCCAGGCGCTCGTACACCTGCTCACCGGCGTTGTGCAGCTGCTGGAACTGCTTCTCATCCGCAGTGCCCATGTTCACGCTGCCGTAGTTGCCGATGGCGCGCGCGGCGGCTCCGGTCAGCGTCGCAATGGTCATCACCAGCTCGGCGTCGTAGCGTTCGCCATAGCTCAGAGCATCGGCCAGGATGATGCGGCCTTCGGCATCGGCGTTGAGCATTTCCACGGTGAGGCCGCTGTGCATGCGGATCACATCACCCGGGGCGTAGGCATTGCCACCGGGACGGTTGTCCGTGGCGGGGATCAGGGCAATAACGTGCACGGGCAGCTCACGCTTGGCCACGGCATAGATGGCACCGGCCACGGCGGCCGCTCCGGCCATGTCGCACTTCATGTAGTCCATGCTGTTGGGCGTGGGCTTCAGGCTGAGGCCACCCGTGTCGTACACCACGCCTTTGCCCACCAGTACGATGGGCTTCTTGTTCACCGCGTTCTTCGGCTTCCATTCCGCCACGGTGAAGGTGGGTGGGTCCACGCTGCCCTTGTTCACGGCGAGCAAGCCGCCCATGCCGAGCGCTTCGATCTGGGCCTTGTCGAACACCTGCACCTTGAAGCCGGCGTTGCGGCTGAGGTTGCGTACTTCAGCACTGAGCTGCTTGGCGTTGAGGAAGGACACCGGTTCGTTCACCAGGTCGCGGGCCACACAGGTGGCTTCGCAGATATCGGCCAGCTCATCAAGGGCTTTGGCGCTGACCTCGCTGGCCACCACTGCAAGCTTGCGCAGCTCGGTCTCCTTCCCGTTACCGGTCTTGTACTTGCGGAAGGTGTAACTGCCGAGGGTCGCTCCCTCGGCGAGGGCGAGGGTGGTGTGGGCATCCTCGTGCAGGCTGACCAGCTGGGCCTCTTCGCGCTTGGCGCCCATCAGGCGTTGCGCCATTTCGTTGCCGGCCCGACGTGCCTTTTCGAGCTGGACCACCGCGGCGCCTTTCTTCACCTGGTGTACCATCACCAAGCGTCCGCTGATGTCGCAGACAGCGATCGGGGCGTCCGTGCCGAGCTGTTCGATCAGGTACTGGCGGTCGCTCCGTTCCAGGTCGAGGTGCCGCAGTTGGGCGGTGTCGGCCAGGATCACGAGGGTGTCCTTTCCGGCGGAAGAACGGGAGGCCTTGGCAAGGGTGAGCATGCGTGGGAGGGTGAAGGCGCGAAGATAGCCGTCCACGGATAGCGCTCCGGATGTGCCTGACAGGGTCGGATCGGGCGCTCTTTCAAGGCAATTGGCAGGGGCGATCCGTCGTTCGAGGGATGAAAAATGCCGACCTTTGGAGGACCCATGATGCGTTCCGTCCGTGTGCTTGTGATGCTGTTCGGCCTGTTGGTCGGAGGCGGCGCGTGGGCCACACACAACCAAGCCGGCGAGATCCTGGTGTGCTACTCGGGTGTCGTGCCCGGTGGATTGCTTTACGAGGTCACCATCATCACCCACACCAAGACGAGCTCGCCTGCGGACCGTCCGGAGTTCATCGTGGACTGGGGTGATGATTCAGGCCTGGACACGATCGCGCGGGACAACATCATCTTCAACATCGCGCCCGATGTGCAGAAGAACTTCTACACGGAGCAGCACGTCTACCCTGGCCCGGGCGTGTACATCCTCCAGTACATCGACCCCAACCGGATCGAAGGCGTTGTGAACATCCCGAACTCGGTGGATGTGCCGATGTGCGTGCAGACCCAGCTCATCATCAGCGTCGCGGGCAACAACTGCTCGCCCAGCTTCCTCAACTCCCCGATCCAGAACGCCTGCCTGGGCCAGTGCTGGTACCACAATCCAGGTGCCTATGACACGGATGGCGACAGCCTTTCGTTCGAACCGCGGGTCTGCTTAGGTGCCGATCTGGACAACGATGGGGATGGCGATCCGATACCCGGGTATCTCTACCCGGACCAAGTAGGTCCAGGGGCGAACAACCAGTACGACATCGACCCGTCCACGGGCACCATCAGCTGGTGCGCACCACAGGTGCAGGGCGTGTACAACATTGCGTTCGCTGTGCTGGAATGGCGCAAGATCAACGGGGTGTGGGTGAACATCGGGTGGGTGATGCGCGACATGCAAGTGATCGTGGGCCCTTGCAACAACCAGCCACCCAACATCACCGACCTCAGTGATACGTGCATCTTGGCCGGCACCCAGCTCACCGTGAACGTTTCGGCCTCGGACCCGAACACCACACAGACCATCTCGCTCTCGGCCATTGGCGGCCCCATGATCATCACGCCGAATCCGGCCACCTTCCTCAGTTCACCCGGCGTGGGCTCGGCTACGGGCGTACTAACGTGGAATACGGTCTGTGCTCACGTTCGCCAGCAGCCCTACCAAGTCCTGTTCAACGCTGAGGATAATGACAGTCCGGTGGAGCTGGAGGATTTCGAGAGCATGTTCATCACTGTGGTGGCACCGCCGCCGCAGAACCCCACGGCCACTCCGGACGGTAGCATCATGCAGCTCGCTTGGAGCTATCCGAACAACTGTAACAACGCTTCGGGCTACCTCATCTATCGCCGCCAGGGATCCTTCGGTTTCGTGCCCGACAATTGTGAGCTTGGGGTGCCTGCGTATACGGGATACCAGCTCATCGCCAGCACCAACGGCTTCGGCAGCACCACCTATGCGGATCAAGGGCTGGCCTTCGGCGTCACCTATTGCTACATGATCGTGGCCGTGTTCCCTGATGGTGCGCAGAGCTACGCCAGCGTCGAGTTCTGCAACCTGCTGCAGCGCGAGGTGCCGATCATGACCAAGGTGAGCGTGGATGTGACGGATGCGACGGTCGGCGTGGATAGCGTTCAGTGGAGCAATGCCTTTGACCTGGACACACTGCAGTACCCAGGGCCATATCAGTTCAAGCTCTACCAAGGGGCATCATACGCCACTGCGAACACGCTGATCCACACCAGCACATTGCACCCTTTCCTGGAGCACCCGGACACCACCTTCGTACACAACAACATCAACACGGTGGCTTCGCCGAACGCCTATCGTGTGGAGCTGTACTACGACAATGGCGCACAGCTGGTGGGCTCGGGTAACACGGCCTCTTCGGTGTTCCTTGTGCCGGATCCGAACGACGAGCAGGTCACGCTGAACATCACCTACAACACGCCGTGGGTCAACGATACCTTCTATGTGTTCCGCGACAACGGAGGCACGTGGATCTTGGTCGGCATCACCGATACCACGGTATACATCGACACCGGTCTGGTGAACGGGCAGGAATACTGTTACTACGTATCGAGCGTCGGTGCGTACAGCGATCCGGCCATCGTGCATCCCTTGGTGAACCGGAGCCAAGAGGTCTGCGCGGTGCCGGTGGACCGCACGCCGCCGTGCCCGCCCACCTTGGCCATTCTGAACGATTGCGAAACGCCGCTGAACACCCTGTCGTGGAAGGATCCGAACAACAGCTGCGCGGACGACACCTACCAGTACAACGTCTACTTCACCGATTCGCTCGGTGGTGAACTGCAGCTGATCGCTACGATCAATGGGGCCGAGAACACGGTGTTCACGCACACGGACGGGGCCTCGGTCGCGGGCTGCTACGCCATCACGGCCATCGATACAGTAGGCAACGAGAGCGCCTTCACGAACATCGTGTGCGGCGACAACTGCCCGGTGTACACGCTGCCCAACGTCTTCAGCCCCAACAGCGATCGCGTGAACGACTTCTTCATCCCCTTCCCTTACCGCGGCGTGAAGGAGATCGACCTGAAGATGTACAACCGCTGGGGCAACCTGGTGTTCAGCACGCAGGACCCGGCCATCCTCTGGGACGGCACGAACCAGAGCAGCAAGGTGCAGGTGCCCGAGAGCGTGTACTACTACACCTGTCTGGTCACCTTCAAGATGCTGGCAGGCGATGAGCTGGTGCAGTTAAAAGGATACGTGCACCTGCTGCGCGGCAACAACGGTGGGCTCGACTGATGTTCACGGGGATCGTGGAGGAGGTAGCCGAAGTGGTGGAGCGGCACGATAGCGGCACCAACCGTGACCTCATCATCCGTGCGAGCATGACACCCCAGTTGAAGGTGGATCAGAGCGTGTCTCACAACGGTGTCTGCCTGACGGTCGTTAGCGTGTCGACGGGCCTCGACGTGACAACCGGCACCTATCGCGTGACCGCCGTGAAGGAGACCTTGGAGCGCAGCAACCTCGGTGACCTGAAGCCGGGTGATGGTGTGAACCTCGAACGCAGCTTGCGCATCGGTGATCGCCTGGATGGACACATGGTGCAAGGCCACGTGGACACCGTGACCCAATGCCTTTCCGTGGAGGATGTCGGCGGAAGCTGGCGTTACACCTTCCGTGTTCCCGATCAGAAGCACCTGCTGGTGCACAAAGGCAGCATCTGTCTTAACGGCGTCAGCCTCACCATAGCGGAGCTTGAGGCAGCGCACTTCGCCGTGGCGATCATCCCTTACACCTACGAGCACACCACGTTCCGGGCGCTAACACCGGGCCACCGGGTGAACGTGGAGTTCGATGTGCTCGGGAAGTACGTGGAGCGGATGCTCCAGCGCTGATCACTCCTTCACGAAGCGTTGCGTCCAAGTGCGATCGGCATCGCGTAGTTCCAGCAGGTAGGCTCCGGTCGGCAAGGCTGAAACATCCAGGTCGCTGCTTTGCGGGTTGGTGAGCGTTCCGGTGCGCACCGCACGCCCCAAGGCATCGAGCACACGCAGTTGCAACGCACCGGTCGCCGAGGGCATGCGGATGGTCAGCATGTTCGTGGCGGGGTTCGGGAACAGCACGACGGCGTCATCGCCTTGCACCGCATCACTCACACGGGTCACGATGTTCTGTCCGCTGATCAGCCATAGGTCCGGGTCCAGCTGCGCGCTGTCCGCTTGGAAGGGTAGGTTGAAACTGAATACTTCTCCATTCACCGTGTTGTTGAGCACGATGAGGGTGTCGGTGTTCGCGTTCTTGAAACGCACGGGCACGGGCAGTTCGAAGAAGTCCACGCTGGGGTGCGAAGGGCTTTGGTAGAGCGTGAGGTCCACGTTGCCGTTCGCGTCCTGGCTCCAGGGCAGGGTGTAGGTGGGGTAGCCTTCGCCTATGAACCAATCGGCCATGAAGCCGTCGAGGTCCACACCGCTGGAGGCCTCCAGATGGTCCTGCAACTGAAAGGTGAGCGCGCTGCCATAAGCGATGTCCGGATCGTTGAGGTAGTTGCCCACGCCTGCGAACCAAGCACTGTCTCCGCAGACCCAGCGGGACATGTGCAGCACCATGGCCCCCTTCGCGTAGCTCAAACGGCCGCTGAAGATGCGGCCCACATCGGTGGTGTCGGTCACGAACACACTACCATCGGGTTGGCTGATCACGTTGTTGATGCGGCCTTGCTTGAAGGGGTACCAGTATTGGGGGATCAGGAATTCGTAGCAAAGTCCGCTGAGGTAGGTGGCGAAGCCCTCGTTGAGCCAGATGTCCTCCCAGCTGCCACAGGTCACCTTGTCGCCGAACCACTGGTGCGCCAGCTCGTGCGCCATCAGCTCATAGCTCCACGCGCCCATGAAGGTCATGGTCTGGTGCTCCATGCCGCCACCCCAGCCGAAGCGGGCGTGACCGTACTTCTCGTCCGCGAAGGGGTAGGTTCCGAAGAGCTGGCTGAAGAGCTGGATCTGCGAAGCGCATTGCGCGGTCATGTTCTGCGCATCCTGCACTTCCTCCGGGTATACGTAGTTCAGCACTTCCACGGTGTCGTTGGGCAGGATCGCGAAGTCCGAATAGGCCACGTAGTTGGTGACCGCGGTGGCCACCAGGTAGTATGCGATGGGATGGCGGTGTTTCCAGTGGTAGGTCACCTGCGCATTCCCTGGGATGCTGTCCACCAGCACGCCATTGCCCGCAGCACGATTCCCGTAGGGTACGGAAACGAAGAGGTCGATCGAGTCGGCCTTGTCGAAGAGGTCCTCCTTGCTGGGCCACCAGTCACTGGCGCCGTAAGGTTCGCTCAGGGTCCAAAGCACCGGTGTGCCGTTGTGGGTGCCGGTCTCGAAGGAACCGAAGCCCGTGGTGGGTGGCACACCGGCATAGCTCACGGTGACGGAATCGGAAGTGCCGGTGGTGAGAGTGGTGGGGAATACAATGGCCAAGCGTTCGCTGGCATGGACGAAGGGCAGCGCCACGCCGTTCCGGGTCACGTCGTAGACCGTGAGGGAGTCACTGAGATCGAACCAGAGTGTGTCGAGGTCGGTGGTGGTGGTGAAGTGGGTGGCCACGGAACCGCTGATGGCGCGCACTGAAGGATCGAGGTTCCACTCGAAGCGGTGGTAGGTGACGTCGAAGCCGCGGGTGGGGCTGCCCGAGGCGGAGCGCAAGGTCAGGCTGCCGTGCCCGCGCTGTTCGCCTTGAACGATCTCGTCAAGGACGGCGTGGTCGTAAACGATCTGAGCCTGTGAACATAGCGGCAACAGGAGGAGGGAAAGGAGGGTGGCGCGCATCACCCGTAAAAGTAGATCGCTTGTAGCCGAATAACGACGATCGGACCCCGAGGGTAGCATACGTTCACCGCGGATCTTCGATCACCACCCCCTGACCATGCGCGTAATAGCGATCCTTCTCTCGTGTTCGTTCTACTTTCCTGCACTGGTGCAAGCCCAGAATGGACTTCATCTCGATGGTGTTGATGACTACGTACAAGCCCCCCAACCCGGCCCGCTGGGTGCTGCTTCCCGGACCGTGGAGGCTTGGGTGAAGCAGGATGCTGTATCAGCCCAGCAGCGCGTGGTGCTGGATTGGGGCGAAATGCCGAATGGTAATCGATTCACACTGAACATCATCAACGCGCTGCCGCGGATCGAGGTCGGTGGCTACGGCATCAGTTCGACCACGCCTATGGTGATGGGTGCTTGGTACCACCTTGCCGCCACATTCAATAGCACCGCCAATCCCAAGCTGAAACTCTATGTGAATGGTGCGATGGTCGCGAGTGGGAACCCCACGCAGACGGTGAACACGAGCAATATGAACGGGATCATTGTAGGACGCAGGAATGACATGATCAATCATTTCAACGGCACGATCGACGATGTACGGGTCTGGAACGTGGCCCGGTCGGCGGCTGAGATCAACGCATACAAGGGCCGCTCGTTCTGCGTCCCCCCTGCGAGCTTGGTGGCTTACTATAAGTGCGACCAGGGTTTGGCAGGCGGGTTCAATGGAGGTGTGGTCACCTTGAATGATGCTTCAGCCAGCGCCAATGCTGGAACACTGTATTCCTTCACTTTGAGCGGGAACACCTCGAACTGGGTCGCGGGACAGGTGATCCAGACCACCGTCAGCACCACTTCCAATGTGAGCACCTGCGATCCGTACACGTCCCCTTCGGGCACGACCTACGCGACCTCGGGCACTTATATCGAGAACCCGATCAGTGCATCGACCGGTTGCGATTCCATCTCCACCATCAATGTCACTATCGCGCCCATCGATACGACGGTGACCGCATCCGGCTACACGCTCACTGCACAGATGATCGGTGCGCAGTACCAGTGGCTCGACTGCGACAATGGCTATTCACCCATTCCCGGTTCCATCGGGCAGAACTTCACGCCTGGATACAGCAGTTCATACGCGGTCCGGCTGACTACGACCGGCTGTGTGGATACTTCGGGCTGTTGGACCATAACAGGTGTGGGGTTGAACGAACAGTTGCCTACCGATGCTGTGACAGTAGGTCCGAACCCTACGGATGGTTCCGTTGCAGTACGTGTTGCAGGTTTCGGTAGCTGGACCATGCGGATGCTTGACGCGCAGGGCCGCGAGGTGGTTGCTGCTCGTCGCGTGCATGAAGCTTCTTCGACGATGGACCTATCAACGCTGCCCGCCGGAATGTACGTGGTCGAGGTAGAGCGTAATGGTGCCCGTTCACGGCATCGGGTAGTGCGTCGCTGATCGCCTAGGTTAGCGCACCTTCTCCAGAATGGAACGCACGGCTTCGCTGCGGCCCATGGTGTAGAAGTGCAGGCAGGGCACGTTCGCAGCTAGCAGTTCCTTGGACTGGTGGATGCCCCACTCGATGCCGACCTGCTTCACCTCCTCATCGTTGCGGCACTTGCCCAGCTCGTTGCTGAAGGCCACGGGAAGGTCCAGGTGGAAGGTCTTCGGGATGAAGGCGATGTGCTTGCGATTGGTCAGTGGCTTCAGCCCGGGGATGATCGGAACCGTAATGCCTTCCGCGCGGCAGCGCGCCACGAAATCGAAATACTTCTGGTTGTCGAAGAACATCTGCGTCACCAGGTACTCGGCACCGGCATCCACCTTACGTTTCAGGTAGGCGATATCGGTGCTGAGGTTGAGGGCTTCGGGGTGCTTCTCCGGATAGCAGGCGGCGCCGACGCAGAGGTCGGTGGGGGCGGCCTCCTCTTGTTCCTCATAGAGGTACTTGCCCTTGTTCAGCCCAGCGATCTGGCGGATCAGGTCCTCGGCATGCACGTGCCCATCACGCTCCGGTATGAACTGGGGTTCGCTCTTGATCGCATCGCCACGCAGGGCCAGCACGTTGTCGATGCCCAGGAAGTTCAACTCGATCAGCGCATCCTCGGTGTCCTCTTTGCTGAAGCCCCCGCAGATCAGGTGCGGAACGGTGTCGATGTTGTACTTCGCCTTGATCATGGCGCAGATGCCCACGGTACCGGGGCGCTTGCGCAGGCGGATCTTCTGTAACAGACCGTGCCCCCGTTCCTTATAGAGCACCTCCTCGCGGTGGTAGGTCACATTGATGAAGCTGGGCTTGAACTCCAGCAGCGGGTCGATCCCAGCGTAGATCGAATTGATGTCCTTTCCCTTCAGGGGAGGGAGGATCTCGAAGGAAAGCAGGCTGCCCTTCGCGCTGTTGAGGTGTTGAATGACCTTCATGCAATGCCTGCCGTAGCGCAGGGGCCGCGAAGATAGGAGAAGCCCCACCGTGGGGTGGGGCTTCCAAGATCAAGGGCCGATCGGGATCAGCGTAGAATGGTCACCGGGCCGGAGTATTCCTTGCCGTCCACCTTCAACACGAAGAAGTAGGTCCCGTCGGAAACGTCGCGGGCCTGCCACGTGTTCTTGTAGGAGGCGCTGCTGAAGATCTCGTTACCCCAGCGGTTGAAGACCGAGAGCTTGGCGTCCGGGTAGTACTCCACCCCAGGAAACTCCAGGAAGTCGTTGAGGCCGTCACCATTGGGGCTGAACACGTTGGGCACTGTGATGGTCGTGGGCTTCACCACCTGCAGGAAGGTGTAGCTGTTGGTGCAGCCATCGGCAGTGGTAACCGTCAAGGTCACCTCGTAAGTGCCCGGCAGCTCGAAGGGTTGGATCAGCACGGGCCCGCTGCCCACCACATCGCCACCGATGGACCAGGTCCACTGCACAATGGTGGCACCATTGCCATTGGAGGCATCCGAGTAGGTCACTACGGTCTCCGGGAACACAGGCCCATAAGGGTCGCTGGTGAAGAGCGCTGAGGGGTCGGGTGCGCTCAGCACGCTCACCGGGGCGCTGGTGCCCGTGCAGCCCTGAGCGCTCGTCACGGCAACAGTGTAGGTGCCCGTACCTACCGTGGTAGTAGCGCCGGTCTCTCCGTTGCTCCACAAGTAGCTGGAATAGGTGCCATCCACGCCCAGCAGGGAGGGTTGGCCACCGCAGTTGAACAGGATACCGGTGATGGTGGGCTGCGGCGTTGGGATCTCCGTGATGGTGACCGAGTTGGAGCCGAAAGTGCAGTACCCGGCGGTCACCTCCACGCTGTACGTCCCGGGTCCCACGAGCACACTGGTGCCGTTGTAGCCGTTGCTCCAATCGTAGGTGTCGAACCCGTCGGGTACGGTCAGGACGGTGCCTTGCCCCTCGCAGGCCAGGGTATCACCGGAGATCACGGGCGGGGTAAGCGTGGTGAAGTACACATCCACCACGATGTCGATGGTGGTGGTCAGCGCCGGTGTACCGTCGTCGGTAGCGGTAAAGGTGATGGTGTGGAAGCCCTGTTCAGCGATGGTAGGGGTGAACTGGCCCTGCACGATCACCGAGTTGTTCCCGCTGGTGTTCACCACCTCCCCGTAGTTCGAAAGGGTGGTGGCCACGGAGCTGGCCACGATGGTCTGCCCCTGCTCCGGAGCGAGGAAGTTCATTTCTATGTCCACCAGTTCGCCGGTACACACGCGCACTGTATCGCAGAGGAAGGTGCTGCTGGCGATGGGGGGAATGTTCTGGGTGCTCACCGCCGTGGTGAAAACGAAGTTCTGGTTGTCCAGCCAGTCCACGCCGTCGGGGTTGTTGAACGGACCATCGTACAAGGATCCCGGTTGATCGAAGGTGCCGAACTGGATGTAGTCAACGCTGTTGCCACGGTTCGCACCGACCACGGCCGGTATGCCACCGAAGCCACCCACACCCTGTGAGGCTGCGCCCGTGGTCCAGTCCATGTTCAAGTAGCAGAAGCTCACGTTCTTGCCCACCCCGATCACCGGATCCGTACCGTCGGTGATGATCAGCTGGAAAGAATTCTTAAGATCCGTTTGCGCAGCGTAATAGCCGACATCCACCCAGTTCACATAAAGGGCGGTGGCGGTCACCTTGTACCATACTTGCCCACCGTTCAAACCAAGCCCATCGTCCCCGCGGGTGTCAACATCAGCCCAGAAGGGGGCCACCATGATGAACTGGTTGTTGGGGAAGGGCGTGGCAGAAAAGGTTCCGTACGGGGACTGGAAGGAGATGTTGCCGTTGTTGTTGATGTACAGGGTGTTGTACAGGTCGCCGTACAAGTTGAACTGGAAAGGTGTGGTGATGGCGGCCGACGAGAAGTCATCGTTGGGCTGCATGGCCAGGGTATAGGTGTTGTCAGGCTGGATCCAGCAGTTGCAATCGCCGTTCACCCCGCCCCCCTTGGGCACTCCGATGTGGCGCTTGGGGTTCTTGCTCAATGCTGGGGTTACTGGAGCCTGTGCAGGATAGTCCACATGATACTGTGCCGGTAGCGTTCCGTTCGCTTTCGCTTGCGCATATTGCTCCGGGCTCAACTGCACCACTTGGGCTTCAGCCGTGTTCAGAAAAAGCAGCGCAGCGCCGCCAATGAAGGTCGTCCGAAGGAAGTTCAGGGACATGCGTTTGGTTCGTGAGGGAAGGTTCACTTCAAAAGGGTCACCGTGCCGAAATAGTCCTGCTTGTCGGAGGTGAACTGCTTGCGCTCGATCAGGCGCCAGACATAAACACCTTGGGGCAGGATCTCGCCGCCGTTCATTTTCCGACCGTCCCAGCCCTTTGTGGCGTCGGCGGTCTGGAACACAAGTTCGCCCCAGCGATCGAAGACCATCAGCTCGTGGTCCTCATCGACCATGTCGGAAGCCACGGGGAAGAAGATGTCGTTCTTATTATCACCGTCCGGCGTGAAGGCGTTGGGAACGAAGAGGCTCGGTACGATGATGGGCACCACCTGACACAGGCTGTCCGTGCAACCATAACGGTCCCACACTTGAAGGCAGACATCGTAATCACCACCGAACTCGTTGGGGAAATAGTGATACTCGAAGCGTTGGTCGGCGGTGTCCAGTTCGGCGAAAACCCACTGGAAGGTGCGGGCATGCGGATCGGAAGCGGCGAAGTAGAGGTTGCTGTTGTACTCGGTACCCGGGTTCGGCGACCAGGTGAACGTTGCCTTCGGGGCTTCTTCCACCAGCACTGCACCGGGTTTGGTCAGGTGGTCCACACAGCCTTCCGGTGTGGTCACGGTCAGGTTCACATTGTACCAACCGGCGTTCACGTAGGTGTGATCGAGGCTGTCGCAAGCGTTCACGCCGCTCAGGCCGTCACCCAGGTCCCAGATGCAGGTGCCTCCGAGGTAGAAGGGGTCCGTAAGGTTGTAGAACCGCACATCCAAGGGGTTACAACCACTGTCCGGTTCCACATTGAAGAGCACGATGGGCAAGGGGTTCACATCGACGGCGATGATCGATGTGTCCGTCAGATGGTCACATTCGCCGATACCGTAGGCCACGTAGCGGTAGTTCCCGGAAAGCTCCAAGGAAGGGTCGAGCACGCCACTATGCACTGCGAACAAGGGGTCGTACCAGATCTGGTTCGCGTCGGGGTTGCCACCAAGCAGCGGAAAGAGCGGGGTTTGCGCACCGTCCGCGCAGATCGCCAGGCCATTGTCTCCACCGGCCTGAGGCAACGGATCAAGGCTGATGGTGAGCGTGCTGAAGAGCGTTGGGCAAGGCGCAAGTGGGCTCGTGGTGTAGGTGTACACGCCCGGCAGGTCCATGCTCGCGTTGTAAGTCCCGCTGAAGACCGCACCCCCTGCGGTGGTCCATACACCGGTGTTATCCGGAGTACCGTTCAGCGTGATCAGCATGTCCAGCGGGGTAGCATCAGGGCACAAGGTGATCGTCGCGTTCTGCCCAGGGTCCATGGCCTGCTGAATGGTCACCGCAACGAAGGACGTATCGTTCGGGCAGGGTGAAGTGCCTGTGATCAGGTAGGCATAGTCACCCGAGGGATCACTTGCGGGGTTCAAGGTGCCTCCGAACGCGGTGCCATCCGGGTAGGACCAGGCTCCTCCGGTTTGCGGTGTTCCGGTCAAGGTCAGGAACAGGTCGTCCGTGCCATCCGTGGTGCAATACTGCTTGGCCACATCCGCTCCCGCATCGGCATGGGCAGCGGTGGAAACGGTCACGATGCCGGTGGAGGGGCACATGCCGCCGGTGCCAACGGCATAGAGGTAATCCCCGGTCAGGTCCGTTCCCGGAACGAAGGTCCCGGGATGCGGGTCGCCGATGGGATCGGTCCAGTCGCCACCAGGGATCGGGGTGCCGCCCAGCAACTGATACAGGTCGAAGGAGGGTGCGGCATCACAGACCAAGGTGTCCCCGGGCAGCATGGCTGCGGCCATCTGCACCCACACGACCAAGTTGTAGGTCGCCGTCAACGGCGGAGCGCCATCGTCCGTGGCCTCGAAGGTCACTTGGTGGAAGCCCACTTCGGAAGGGATGGGCGTGAACTCGCTGGTGATCTGGGCCGTGTTGCCAACGACGTTCAGGATCTCGGAGTAATTCGAAAGGGTGGGCGCGTAGGAGATGGCCGTCGTGGTCTGCCCGGGTTCCGGGCTCAGGAACTGCATGTCCAGCTGGGAGGTGATGCCCACACAGGCCACGAGCGTATCACACAGCAAGGTGCCGCTGCCGATCGGCGGAATGTTCGAGGTGAACACCGAAGTGGTGAACACGAAGTTCTTGTTGTCCAACCAATCCACGCCGTCGTTCAAGCCGAAAGGGCCGTCGTAAGCGATACCGGCCTGGTCGGTGCGGGTGAACTGAAGGAAGTCGATCCCATTGCCGCGGTTGGCGCCCACGGTGGCGGGAGTGCCGCCGAAACCGTTCACCCCGCTGGAGGCGGAACCGGTGGTCCACTGCATGTCCTGGTAGCAGATGCTCACGTTCTTTCCGATCCCGATCACGGGGTCGTTACCGTCGGTAATGATGATCTGGAAGGTGTTGACCAGGTTGGTCTGCATGCTGTAGTAGCCCACACCGACCCAGTTGATGTACATGGCCGTGGGCGTCACCTTGTACCACACCTGGCCGGTGCCGCGTGTGTCCACGTCGGCCCAAAATGCGGCTACCATGGCGAACTGGTTGGTGGGCAAGGGGCTGGAGGAGAAGGTTCCCCAAGAGGAGCCGAACGAGACGTTGCCGTTGTTGTTGATATACACCCCGTTGTAGAGGTCTCCGTACAGGTTGAAAGTGAACGGTAGGGGGATCAAGGCCGTCGACTGGTCGTCGTTGGGCGGCATGGCCAACGTGTAGGTGGCATCGGGCTGCACCCAGCAATCGCAGGCGCTGGGGCCACCGCGCAGGGTAAGAGGGAAGCTGTTGTTGGAACCGCCCCGGCTCATCCCGCTCGGAACCACGGCCGGAGGCAGGCCACGGAAGTTCTGCGGGATCAGGCCCTGTTGCTTCAGGTCATCATAGGTCCTGAGGTCGATGGGCTGCACACCTACTTGGGCCGATGCCGTACCCATGAACGCAAGGAGAAGAGCGCCGAGCACGAAGCTCGAAAGGGTGCGGTCCATGGTCATCGGATCAGCGGAAGAGGTGGATCGTTTGGCCTTTGCTGAAGGGCTTGTCGTTGCCATCAAGACCCTCGATCGCATAAAAGTAATACCCTTCCTGGCAAGGCTGACCGCCCAAGTCGCGGCCATCCCAGAGTTCCAAGGTGCTGCTCGCCTTGAACACCAGCTGGCTGCCCATGGAGTAGATGCGCACTTGTATGTTCTTCAAGCCTTCGGCTTTCACCACCAGGTCATCGTTCACACCATCGCGCATGCCGGGGCTGAATGCGTTGGGGATCCAAAGGGTCGGGGCCGGGGCCAACGCTGGTTCCTCGGTCGCCGGGGGGGGCACATCATCTGGTGGCGGAATATCCTCCTGGCCCTGGACCAAGCCCACGTTCGGAATGCTCTCGGTCTGCAGGATCAAGGGTGCCGCCTCGGTCTGGGACCGAAGTTGCTCGATGATCATGTTCACCACGCGAGCCCCTTCTGGTTGGGTGGCCTCCGGGCGATGCTGATCCCGGTCGATCGCCCCGGACTCAGCAGCAGAGCCGGTTAAGGGAACCTCAGGTGGGGTCAGCTTTGCGGATGTGTTCGGCCGGTTGCTCTGTTGCGAAGGAGTGGTCGTGCCGTTAGATCCTGCGGCCAACGAGCTTGGCGTTGTAGCCGCGGTAACGACGGGTTCTTCGATCGGCGCGGGAACAGGCTGCACCGGTGTGGTCACGACCGCCACGGAAACGGGTTCCGAAGCATCCGGGCCAGCGGTATAGAAGAAGGCGGCACCGGTAATGAGCGTGGCCGCCAAGCCAGCTGCGATCCAGCCACCGAAGCCTGCACCACCGGCAGCTGCGCCGTGGCCCAGTTGCGAGCTGATCTGGCTCCAGGTTCCGGGGTCCACATCCGCTTCATGCTGTTGGAAGCGGTCCTTCAGCATGTCGCTGAGGCCATCGGCCGCCGGGGCCACAGCGGCCAACTGGCCGCTGATCGCCTGCCACAGTCCAGGGTCCACGCCCACCTCGTGATCGGTGAAGCGCTCCTGGAGGAGGTCCTTGAGGTTATCCTTCGCTGCCATCGCCGTAAAGTTCTGCTGCTTCCTTGGGGAGCAGGCGGCGCAGGTAGGCCCGCGCCTTCATGAATTGTGATTTCGAGGTGTTCTCGCTGATGCCCAGCTGCTCTGCGATCTCCTTGTGGGCGTAGCCTTCGATCGCGAACAGGTTGAACACGGTGCGGTAACCGGGGGGCAGGCCTTGGATCAGGCCCAGGATCTCGTCGGTGGTCATGCCGCTGAGCACATGCTCATCCTCGGCGTGCAGGTGCTCCGCATCGCTGAGGTCCACGCTGTGGTCGTAAGGTTTGTTGCGGCGGATGTGGTCCAGGGCGGTGTTCACCATGGTCCGAGCGATCCAGCCACCCAAGGGACCATCTCCGCGGTAGTGGTCCATCTTCTGGAACACCTTCACGAAGCCGTCCTGTAGAATGTCCTGGGCTTGTTCCCTTCCGTTGGCGTAGCGCATGCAGATGCTCATCATCTTTCGCGAGTAGACCTTGAAAAGGGTCTTCTGCGCGATCGGATCGCCCTTCAAACATCCCGCTGCCAACTGCTCGTCCGTCATGGCGTTCCGGGTATGATGATGGAATGGGAGGCTGAAAGGTTGCCTGGAACCCCGTGAATTTACGGCTGCCGAGAGGTCCGGAGCAACGTGTCCGGCACCTTCCTGGCCGGTCCGCACCCTTCCGATGGCTACCTTTGCGCGCTTTGATCGGTCTTTTCCCCTGACCCTCAGGATCTTCAGCGACCTCCATGGAACACATCCGCAACTTCTGCATCATCGCCCACATTGACCATGGCAAGAGCACCCTGGCCGACCGCTTGTTGCACATGACCGGCACCATCGCCGACCGCGACATGCAGGCCCAGAACCTGGATGACATGGACCTGGAGCGTGAGCGCGGCATCACGATCAAGAGCAAGGCGATCCAGATGGATTACACCTATAAGGGCCAGCTCTGGAAGCTGAACTTGATCGATACGCCGGGCCACGTGGACTTCAGCTACGAGGTGAGCCGTTCCATCGCCGCCTGCGAAGGCGCCTTGCTGATCGTGGACGCCACCCAGGGGATCCAGGCGCAGACCATCAGCAACCTCTACCTCGCACTGGAGCACGACCTGGAGATCATCCCCATCCTCAATAAGATGGACCTTCCCAGCGCCAACCCCGAGGAGGTGAAGGACCAGATCGTGGACCTGCTAGGCTGCCGTCGGGAAGAGATCATGGCCGCCAGCGGCAAGACCGGCTTGGGCGTGGACAAGATCCTGGAGGCTATCGTGGACCGCATGCCCGCACCCAAGGGCGACCCGAACGCACCGCTGCAAGCGCTCATCTTCGACAGTGTCTTCAACAGCTTCCGCGGCATCATCGCCTACTACCGCGTGATGAACGGCACCCTGAAGAAGGGGGACAAGGTGAAGTTCTTCAACACCGGCGTGACCTATGCGGCCGATGAGGTGGGTGTGCTGAAGATGGACCTGCTGCCCAAGCCCGTGCTGAGCGCAGGCGACGTGGGCTACATCATCAGCGGCATCAAGACCGCCAGCGAGGTGAAGGTCGGTGACACCATCACGCACGTGGACCGGCCCTGCCTGACCGGTATCGATGGCTTTGAGGACGTGAAGCCCATGGTATGGGCCGGCATCTTCCCCGTGGACACCGACGAGTATGAGGAGCTCCGCGATGCCATGGAGAAGCTTAAGCTCAACGACGCCAGCCTCACATGGACGCCCGAGAGCAGCGCTGCGCTGGGCTTCGGTTTCCGCTGCGGGTTCCTTGGGCTGTTGCACATGGAGATCATCCAGGAACGCCTGGAGCGCGAGTTCAACATGACGGTGATCACCACCGTGCCCAACGTGGGCTATATCGTCACCAAGACCAACGGCGATGTGATCAACGTGAACAACCCGAGCGAGCTGCCCGAGGTCATGCACATCGATCATATCGAAGAGCCGTACATCAAGGCGCAGATCATCACCAAGGCAGAATACACCGGTGCGATCATGACGCTCTGCATCGAGAAGCGCGGCAACCTCATCGGCCAGAACTACCTCACCACCGACCGCGTGGAACTGAGCTTTGAGCTGCCCCTCGGCGAAGTGGTGTTCGACTTCTTCGACAAGCTGAAATCGATCTCGCGCGGCTACGCCAGCTTCGACTACCATCCCATCGGCTTCAAGGAAAGCGACCTCATCAAGCTCGATATCCTGCTCAACGCCGAGAAGGTCGATGCGCTCAGCGCGCTCATCCACCGCGACCACGCGCACGAGCTCGGCAAGAAGATGTGCAGCAAGTTGAAGGAACTACTGCCCCGCCAGCAATTCGACATCCCCATCCAAGCCGCCATTGGCGTCAAGATCGTGGCGCGCGAAACGGTGAAGGCCCTCCGCAAGGATGTGACCGCCAAGTGCTACGGTGGTGACATCAGCCGCAAGCGCAAGCTGCTGGAAAAGCAGAAGGAGGGCAAAAAGCGCATGCGCTCCGTGGGTAGCGTAGAGATCCCGCAGGAAGCGTTCCTCGCCGTGTTGAAGCTTGATTGATCGGGGAAGCTGAGCGCAGCGAAGTCCCGCAAAGCGGGAAAGCGGATGCGTTCCGTAGGCTCTGTCGAGATACCGCAGGAGGCCTTCCTGGCGGTGTTGAAGTTGGATTGATCACTCCACCACGAAGCGCGCTGCAC
Organism: Flavobacteriales bacterium; assembly: GCA_016721825.1. Taxonomy (GTDB): domain Bacteria; phylum Bacteroidota; class Bacteroidia; order Flavobacteriales_F; family PHOS-HE28; genus PHOS-HE28. Next base: position 1,420,795 of record JADKHI010000001.1, on the reverse strand, counting down.
CGATCGCCGTGCCTTCATCAGTGATGCGGAGCACATACACGCCGCTCGTGAGCCCGCGTCGTTCAAGCACGAGGGTGGTGGAGCCCGTGCTGGTCAATGTCCGCACTACGCGGCCTTGCGCATCCATGATCTGCACGATGGCCGCAGCGGGCAGGGTTTGTTCGAAGGTGATCAAGGCCTGGTCCGTGATCGGGTTCGGCAATACGCGCATGCCGTTGGAAGGCGTGGAGGGGATGCTCGTGGAAATGATCGTTATGGGGGGGCTGGTGGATGAACATCCGTAAGCATCCGTCATCACGACCATGTAGTCTCCGTTCAGCTGCGGTTCCAGGAAGGATTGCGTGGCACCGGGGATAGGCACATTGTTCAGTTGCCACTGGTAGGTGTAGAACATCGTGTCCATGAAGAACGAATAGGCATACAGGCCACTGAGATCATTGATCGCGGTGGCCTGCCAGCTGATGCCGTTGCAGTCAATGATCGTGTTGCGCACCGTGTTGGTGATCACCGGCGGGTTCAGGTCGAAGAAGATGCCCGCATTGTTGTCGATGGCGGTGAGGTGCGAAAGCCCGGACTGCGGTTTCACGCGGAAGCGTACGAAGCCATGGCTTGCAGGTTCATTCACATTGCTGTCAGGTAGCCAGATGTCGTCGAACCGGAACGCCGACTTGCCGGAGGTGTTGATCGACACGGCGGTGAGCGCGTGCGATGCTGCAAGCACTTGTACCGTGTTCCATTGCAAAGCACCACTGAGGTCATCCTCGATCACAACGGTCTGCGCGGTGTCGTTGCCCGTGTTCTGAAAGCGGACGTTGTAGGTGAGCCATTCGGTAGTAGCATCTATACCGCCCCATGTGCCTGCGCCCTTCGGCTCAACTTGCTTGTCGTTCGGATCGTAGGCACAGGTGATGATGCTCTCCCACGTGTATGAGGGAACGGCGTTCACGTTGCCTAAGCCATCGATCTCAGAGATCTGTAGCACGCTATGAGCGGTATCGCCAACGAAGAGCACCCCGGGCGGAATTACGGCCAGCAAGGCCTGCCAGTCGCTGAAAAGGGCCAGGCTGTCCACGTGCCAGTAAAGCGTTTGTCCTACGACGGAATCCGGTGCGGGTGTCGCAGAGGCGAAGGTGAGGAGCGTATCCAGTGTAAGAGAGACCACAAGGTTCGGCCGCGTGGTGCCTTGGTTGAGCAAGGTCACCCATTGCTGAAGGTATCCCATGCAGCTCAGGGGCCATGAAACCACGGAAGCATCAACCACCGTGGTGTCGATCAGGGGAGCCCAACCGAAGTCGAGCGTATCAGCCGAAGGAGTGAGGGTGTTGAGCGTCACCATATAGCTGGCCGAGTCTGAGCTCAGTTGCCACCAAGGTCCTGGCGATGCACCGGTCAGCGTGAAGGTTCCGCTGTCCGTGGGTGTGAAGAGGTAATCACCGTCCTGTAGAGTGAACACAGTACCCGTTGAAGGCAAGGACGAGACCTGAACGAAGGGTACAGCTGGATCTGAAATGTCGCTTGTGCCATTGTTATCCAGGTCGATGAAGCAATGACCGGTGGCTTGATAGGCTGCGGAAGTGCCCGCACAAGCGACGGGGCTCGTGACGTAGCCGGTGGTGGCGAGCTCTTCATGGCGAACAGTAGATGCCCATTCATCCAGGTAGCTACTGCCGCATGGTACGGAGGTCGGGTTGAACGCGCTGAACGACAATGCAGGTGTTGGGAACGAACAGGCACCGAGCATCCCCAGGTGATCGACCGCGATCACGGTCGGCTCACTATTGGAACCGGAAGTTCCGATCAAGCGCAGCGTGCCATCCGCCAACAGATGCAGGTCCTGCATTGTGACAGTATCACCAGTTGCTCCATAGCGAGCGCTCCATTGCACAGTGCCAGTGCTATCCAGTTCCACCAAGTAGGCGTAGCGATCAGGAAGGTCGGTAGTGCCAAGCAGGACGATATTCCCGTTGGGGCGGATCGCCAGATCATTCAGTGCCCCAGGAGGTGTTGAGCTAATGGACATTCCCCAGAGCTGTGCACCGGAGGGGTCAAAGCGGATCACGCCCTGTCCGCCCGCTGCGACCGTACACCCGCTGACCGTTCCACCGATGGCCATGGGTGCGAAGGAGCCAGCTGGCCAGCATGATTCCCATGTCAGGGCAAGTGTATCGTTGAGTTTCTGAAGTCCGGTATTGTAACCGTCACTTGAAATGGAGAGGAGAACACCGCCGTCAGCCGAGCGTACTGAATTGGATGCCTCCATATAACCCAGGTCCGAATAGGTATAGTAGTTACGCACCCAATCGGAACCGAAGTCTATTGTCAAGAGATTGGCCACGCCGCTCATTAGATAGTGCATCCAGCCACAAACAAGTACCGTGTTCGGGTCGAAAAGACTGACATGTGTGAGGTCTGCTCGGTATGTGGAGATAATTGAGCGCGCCCACTGCGGGTCGCCTAGACTGTCGAACGAGGCCATGAGCACGATGGGACCAGCAGGATAGAGGATCGTATCGTTAGCTGAGCCGACCACAAAAAGATCACCGCTTGCGTTCAGCACCACATCGTTGAAGTATTGCTGGTCGTACGCTTCGCCGATGTACGTTCCGGCGAAGTTCACTCCCAACGAGGTGTATTGCCGCTCCCACTTCACATTGCCGTCGCGGTCAAGCGAAAGCAACACCCCTCGCGGTCCCGAATTCCCAGCGAGCACAAGCGAGCCGTCAGGCAATGAACCGGAACCCTTCAGTACGAAGCCATTGGCGACCTCGTAGTTCCGAATGAAGGTGGATTGGGCGGATGCCAGTACCGCAGCGAACAGCGCCAGCGTGCAGAGCAGGTTTCGGGGTCGCATGGCTTGAAGGTAGTTCGTTCCCAAGACGTGCTGGGCGCAGAAGCGTTGCCGCAGTAATGCCCGTTCACTTCAAGCAGCTAGGTCGACCGGCTACCGGGAAGGTTCTCCCCACATCGGGCGCCAACACCCCGATCGAAGCTCCAACGTTCTGTCAGCGAGTCGAGAATACCTTGGGGAAGATGTTCTGGCACGATGGCTGGACCTATGCGATCAGAACACTTGATCGTCATGAACAACTTGCTCAACATCATCATCGTACTCCTCGTCGTGGGATGGCTCATCGGCTACATCGGTTTTGGCACCATGGTGGGCAGCCTGATCCATGTGCTGCTCGTGCTTGCCGTGATCATGCTCGTATACCGGTTGGTGTTCGGAAGGAAGAGCGTCTGAGCGTTCGCTCGACCGGGCACGTTCATGGGCCGAAGGGCATGAAGCGAGGACCAGAGGGTCTTCGTTGTTGGCAATGCGCATACAGTAGCCGGGCTCATGGCTTGGCACGCTTTGCTTTCCGTGTATTGTTATTCGTGATGCCCCTACAGCGGTCCCTCCTCTGCCTCGCCTTGTGCGCCACGTGCTCTGTCGTTATCGCGCAGGGCACCTCACGGGCACAACGCGCGTTGGACAGCTTGTACGTTCGCGACTTCTCCAACCGCCCTACGGTGCGCTTGTACGTGAGCACTAAGTTCAACAGCCTTGTGATCCGTGCGAATGAGGCGAGCACCGATCTGCGCTATCAGCCGAACGGGCACTACAACATCGGGGTGGGCATGAGCTACCGGCGCCTCACGTTGAACATCGGATTGCCCATGCCTTTCGTGCCCAGCGATGTGGAGGAGAAGGGGCGCACGCGATACCTCGACGCGCAGGCCAATCTGCACACCAACAAGCGGTCGAGCAACCTCTTCCTGCAGGTGTTCAAAGGCTACCACATCACATCACACGCATTGGAACAGCTCGGTTGGTCGCAGCCGACCGCCTATCCCTACCGCTCGGACCTGGTGCAGTTCAACATCGGTGTCAGCACCTTGCGCATCGTGGACTACGAGCACTTCAGCTACCGCGCCACCTTCAACCAGGATGCGTGGCAGCAGCGCACGAAGGGAAGCTGGCTCTATGGCGGCTACGGCACCTGCTACGTGCTGAGCGCGGATTCGGCGGTGATCCCCGGTGCCCTGCAGCAGCAGTTCAGCGCAGCGTCCGGGCTTACTCGAGGAACGCTGTTCGACCTAGGTGCCATGGGCGGCTACGTCCACACATTCGTGTACAAGCGCCATTGGTTCCTTACGCTCAGCGGTGCCTTGGGTGCGGGCCCCAGCGTTCAGCGTGTCAAGTTCTCCGAACCCGATGGATCGCACACCCGCACGGACATTGGACCGGGCTGGCATGCGCAGCTGCGCGGTGGCATTGGCTACAACAGCCGTTACTACTACGCCGGGGTGCTCTTCAACCAGGAACGCGTGGCTTACCTGCTCGGTACACAGGACCGGTACGCGTGGGATGTCGGGAACTTCCGCGTGATGGTGGCGAAGCGATTGAAGGATCGCCCGAAGCAGGTGGATCGTGGGCTGCGTTGGTTGAAGAAGAACACGCCTTTGCCGGTCCCCTGAGCAGGGTGGACATCCAGTATCAGCATAGGAACGTGGTCACCTGATACTTCTCACGATCCACCCTTTGCCATGGATGACCCCGGTCCCCGCTCACCACATCTGCGTTGGCGTTGCGCAAGGCACATAGCGTGCTCACCGGAAGGTCATGCACCTTGCTCGAAGTTACCGGCCGAGGGCGACCTTCTCAGCTGCTCCTGTGTCGAACCGGAACGTCGGGTTGTTCTAGAGTGGGCGCTTGGCGGTAGCGATCAGGTCGATCAATGTTGCGCTACCGATGGGCTTCACCAGGTGGTGATCGAAGCCGGCCTCTAGGCTTTTCACCCTGTCCTCATCCTGCCCCCAGCCGCTCAGTGCCACGATCAAAGCCCTGGCACCCCAAGGCGTCTTGCGCATCAGGCGGCACGCTGAGAAGCCATCCATCACGGGCATGCCGAGGTCCATCAGCACCACATCGGGGTTCAGGGTGGCCCCTGCCTCCAGTGCTTCTTCACCGTTGTTCGCCACGCGCACTTCATGGTCCAGTTTCCCAAGCAACAGGGCGATCATGGCTGCGGCATCCACGTTGTCATCCACGATGAGGATACGCCTCGGGGCAATGGCCCTTGGCTTGAGCGCGTCGTTGACCACCGGCGACTTCTTCTCCTGCTCCGCGCTCAAGGGCAATGACACGGTGAAGGTGCTGCCCTTGCCCAATCCATCGGACCGCACAGCGATGCTGCCGCCATGCATGTTCACCAAGTGTTTCACGATGTTGAGCCCGATGCCAAGGCCGCCCTGCACACGGTCGTTGGTGCGCTCCACTTGCGCGAACATGTCGAAGACCTTGCCCAGTTGGTCGGGGGCGATGCCGATGCCATTGTCCTCCACGGTCACGACCGCTCCGTCCGGCTCCACGTCCAATCGCACGGCGATGGAACCACCGTTGTCCGTGTACTTGGCGGAGTTGTTCAGCAGGTTGCTGAAGACCTGTGTCAACCGCGTGCTATCACCTTCCACCATCACCGGTTCATCCGGAATGTCGAGCACGAGCGTATGGTCCTGGCGTTCGATCAACGGCTTGCACGCCTCCACGGCTTGGTCGAGTGCGGTGCGCAGGTCCATGCGTTGCATGCGCAGGTCCACCGTTCCGCGCGAAATGCGGCTCAGGTCCATCAGGTCGTCGATCAGCCGAACCATCTGGTCCAACTGCCGTTGCATCATGCCATGCGCCTGTTCGGAGGTGGCGCGATCAGGATCCGACAGGGAAAGCAGTTCGAGACCATTGCGCAAGGGAGCCAGTGGATTGCGCAGTTCATGCGCGAGCGTGGCCAGGAATTCGCTCTTGCGCCGGTCCACTTCCGCAAGGTCCTTCGCGGTCTGTTCCAACTCCAGTTCCAATTGCTTGCGCTCGGTGATGTCGTAGAAATAGCAGACCACGCCGAATTCCCCATCCGGCAAAGTGATGCGCTCGATCTTCCAGTCGTAGGATTCGACCGCATCGATATCGAGGCGCGGTTGGGTAACGCCGGGCTCGATATAGGGCGCGCCCCTTTCCAAAGTGTGGCGGAAACGCCCGATGATCTCGCTGGCAAAGGGGTCGGGCCAGATCGTGCGCACGATCTCCCCGAAGTCGCGCCCCATCAAGGGGTTTGCATTCGCGAAGACCTTCGCGCTAGCGGAGCTCATCTGGAACATGCGGAAATCCGCATCCACGACGTACATGCCGAAGGGCGCGTTCTCGATGAGGTTGACGAAAGTTTCGTGGTTCTTGGATAACAACTGCTGGGCCTCTTCACGCTCAGCGATCTCCTTCACCAACTGCACGTTCAACCGTTCAGCCACATCGGTGAGCTCGTGCTGTTGCACGGAACTGATCAGCAATGCTTCGTTGATCGCCTTGGTCTGCTCATCCACGGTACTGGTCTCGGTCACTTGGATCATCAGCCCCACATGGCGCACATCCTTCGCTTGCAGCGGCCAGCAGGTGTATGACCAATAGATGGGGCCTGGCGTATTGCGCGCTGTTTCCACATAGGTGGCCGCTTCGCCGGAACCCTGCACGCGGTCCAACAGCCCGTGCGTGGCGTGGCCTTCTTTGAAGAGTTGAGCGATGGGCTTGCCGATCAGTTCTTCTTCGCCCTTCCCGAGCAGTGCGCAGAACGCGGGGTTGACAGTCTGCACCACGTGCGCGTTGCCTTCCACTTCGGCCATGGGCCACGGCGCGAATTCCATCACGGCATGGTAGACCATCTGCTCCAGTGCGCGTCCTGCCTCCCGGAAGGAAGGCGCCATCGTGTTCGCTATGGGTTGGTCCTTGCTCATCTTCGTGGCTTGTCGGCTCCGCTAGGATCGCACGCGCGCAGGCAGGCCGGTGGTCAGGCCGTGGAATCCTTCGAGCCCCGAGCTTCTCAATTCGATACCCCTACCCGAGATCTCGTATTCGCGGATGTGCTTGCTGTGATCACCGCCGCGCATCTTGGACACCATCATGATCTTGCGCATCTGCCCATCGATCTCCACGTAACGCATGCGGATGATGTCGTCCGTGAGGAAGGAGATGGAGTAGTTGCTCGAGGGTGGCTTGGTGAAGGACTCCTCCAGCATCAGGGTGCTCATGATGGTGACACCGATGCCGGTGAGGGCCACGAACATGCGGTAGAGCGACTCCTCGAAATCCTCGCGGAAGTCGGGTGCGAGGGCGCGTTCGAACCCGGCGAGCGAATCGATCACCAGGCGTTTCGCACCGACGCGTTTCGCCGCCTCCATGATCTCGTACAGCGCCTCGTCCACGGAAAGGTCCAAGGGTCGCAAATACAGGATCTCCAGCTTGTCGGTCTTTTGCGGCGACTTCAGGTCCAACCCGAAGGTGGCCGCGCGGTTGGCGTATTCCGCAGGGCGCTCTTCGAACACGGCGATGATGGCCGCTTCGCCCTGGCGCAATCCTTCGGCAATGAACTGCGTGCAGAGGATCGACTTGCCTGTACCGCTGGCGCCGGCGATCAGGATGCTGTCGCCCTCGGGAATTCCGCCGCCCGTCATGGTGTCCAGCTCCGCGATGCCCGTGGAAAGTCGGCGACCGGTGCGCTTCTGGCTCCGCAAGGGCGCCAAGCCCAGCATGCGCGGGAACGCCTGAAGGCCCGCGTTGGTGATGCGGAAGATGTGCATACCGGGCAGCGTGTCCTGCCCGCGGCACTTCATCACCTGCATCTTGCGCACCATGCTGTTGCGGTTCAGGCTCTGGTGCAGGGTGATGATGCCATCAGCCACGGTGAACACCGCATCGCCGCTCAGTTCCGTTTCGGAGTATTCGCCCAGCAGAAAGGTGGTGGCCTGCCAGCTGGTCAAGTGCATGGCCAGGCGTTGCACCATGCTTTGCAGATCCGTTTCGCCGCTGGCACCGTTGAATTTGCGCGCCATGCTGCGGAAGGAATCCACGATCACGATGGCGGGGTTCGCCGCTTCCACCTCGGAGATGATCGCGTCCAGTACCACGTTCCAATCACCCTTCAGGACTTGCTCGCTCAGGTTGATGAAACGGATGGCGCTACCCATCATGGTCTCGTCATAGAAATCATACTGCTGCTGGTAGCGCAGCATCTTCAGCGCGGGCTCACCGAGTATGGTGAAGTAGAGCGCTGGTCGCTCGGCTGTCGCATTGGCAAAGGCGATCTGATGCGCGAGGGTGGTTTTGCCGCAGCCCGGTGTGCCCGCAATGATGTTGAAGGAGAACTCGGGCAGACCGCCACCGAGGATCTGGTCCAAGCCCGGCACGCCCGTAGGCAGTTTCCGGATGGCGACTTTGGTGCGCTTTGTCATAGGGTCTGGCTATCTGTGGAGGATCTTGGGACGATCGCTGGCCATGCTTCTTTCACCAGTTGAAGTGTGAGCGGTTCGCCGATGAAGGTGTGCAGCAGGCCCAAGAGGTGGGCCACGAGCGCCACTTCACCACTCACGAATTCCTCCTTGTTCCTGCCAGGTTGCCCGGGATCCAAGCCGTTCAATCGCGCATCGGGCAGGACGCTCACTTCCTTGAGCCAAGGCACGTTGGCCTGTGCGAGGGCCAGCGCGCGCGAAAGGAGCGATCGATAACCTGCGGTACCGGCCAGTTTGGAAAGAGAGGCACCAAGCTTGGCGCAAACCCGTCCACCTGCCGTGTCGTTGGAGCCGTTGCTGTTGTCGCGCTCTTCTTTCAACAGCCTTTCGGCCAACACGCGCACAGCAGGGGCAGCGGGTTCATAGTGAAAGGCTCTTCCGGTGGTCGAAAGGCCGTTGGACAGCGCGTTACAGAACGTGGGGTGAAGTTAGCCTGTTTGCGGGACGGGACATTGTCGGAACCGTATCAATGTTCAACGCGTAGCGCTTCGAACTTCAGAGCGGTACATTCCCGGATGCGCAACTTCCAACGAACCGGAACCTCCCTGCGGACACTGACCCACAGGGCCTGGAGCTCGCGAGCAAAAGCACTATCGTTCCCGGCCAGTTCCGCGTGGGGTCGAGTGCACTGTCCGTATCCATCGTAGGCATGGCTCGTTGAGCGAAGCGCTTTCGGTCCAATGTTCCATAGGGAGATCTCTCCCCACGATCGGGCACGGACGCCCCGATCGAACGTCATCCAGGTCAGTTGTTCGTGGATATCTTGGGAGAGAATGTTCTGGCACGATGGCTGAACTGCGGAGGCATCAATCACCCGATCATCATGAACAACCTGCTCAACATCGTCATCGTCCTCCTCGTCGTCGGATGGCTCATCGGCTACATCGGTTTCGGCGCAATGGTGGGCAGCTTGATCCACGTGCTCCTGGTCCTGGCCCTGATCGGCCTCGTGTATCGCTTGTTCAGCGGACGTAAAGGACCTCTATGAGCAGGCCGGGAAGCTCGCCGGGGAACTCGCGCAGGTTCGTCGGCCGTGCGGTGATCTGGTCGCTGGCAATTGTGCTCGCGCTAGCTGCTTTGTATTGGGGTGGAGAACGGGTGGCGGAGAGCACGTTGCGGACCCAGCTTGACGAGCTCGCCGCACAAGCATGCGCTACCATTGACCACACTTCGCCACCCAAGATCGCGGTGGATCTTCTTGATGGCCGCGTGCTCATCGTTGGTCTTTCCTTCTTGGAGAGCGATCCTTGTTCGGGAGCGTTCGCTCAGGTGGGTGGCCGCTTGGATACGTTGGAGGTCACCGGATTGTCCGTGACCGACATCCTCTTTCACAACAAGTTGTCCGTCCGAACGTTGCGGGTCCGATCAGCAGCGTTGCGTGTGCGACTGTTCGAGGTCGGAGATCCTCAGGAAGGGGATGCGAAGGCCGCGGCTACTAAGAAGCCATGGTCCATCGAAGTCGGCTCCTTCATGGTCGAAAGCCGTGCGATAATGCTGATCACGATGGGGGGAGATACGATCAGCACCTCCGGTGAAGGACTGTTGGTCGATGGCAAGAACCTCCGTTCACTTACGGGGTCGAAGGGCGTACGGAGCGTGGAAGAAGTGACGTTGTCCTTGGGAGGCATTTCCGGAACGCTTCCTGATAACTACCACTGGTCCGTTGGTCGTTGCGCGCTGGATCAGGTAAGCGGCACGTTCGCTCTTTTCCAGGCATCCATCGGCCCTAGGGATAGTCTTGAGCAACACAGCAGCACATTGCGGTTCGAGAAGGATGTGATCCAAGCGCGGATCGATACTGTCCGGCTCGCAGGTATGGAACTGGCCAAGGCCTTTTCCAATGGCATCTGGTCAGTGAGAAAGGTGATGTTTTCATCTGGAGAGGTGAACGTGCTCAGGGATAAGACGCTGCAGGATGGCCCAAGTGCGAAGCAGCCGTTGTTGGGGACCTTGTTGCGCCGGTTTCCTGTGGGCTGCGGGGCAGATTCGGTCGTAGCGGAGCGATTGGACGTACGCTACCGCGAACGCGCCGATCGGGAACGGGGTTATGCGGACATACCCTTCGGGCAGTTGGGTGCGACCATCACCGGTCTACGGAACCAAGTGGATGATACGAGCGGTTTCACCATACAGGCCCATTGCGTCGCCTTCGGCACTGCTCCCGTTTCCATGGTATTGCGAGGCTTCGTCAAAGACTCCACCGACCGTTTCGATCTGAATGCGCAGATCGGTGCCATGCCGTTCAGTGTGTTGAACCAGGCCACCGGACCCTTGCTTGATGTACGTTGCACGGAAGGGAGGATCCACTCGGTGCTGTTCCACATGATCGGGAACGACCAACATGCATCGGGCGAGGTGCTGATGAACTACCAAGGGTTGAAGTTGACCAGCGGTGGCAGGAAACGAAAGGAGGCGATGAACCGCCTGGAGACGATGCTTCTGAACACGCTTGTGCAGGACAACCATCTGGATAGCAAGGGCGCGCCGCGTGAAGGCCGGTTCTCATTCCCCCGTCGCCAGGATCGCGCCTTGTTCAACTACATGTGGTCCGGGCTCCGCGAAGGCACCAAAGCGGTCCTCTTACCGGAAGTACTGAGCCGTTGAGCGTTCTACTTCGTAGGCGATTCCGGTGCGGTGCATGCGGCCGCGTCCGTCGCATGGGCCGAGGGGCGGACGCCACTACCGTGGTCACGCGTGTGCACATGCGTGTAGTGCGCACCGTAGATCAAGATGACGGTGGAGTAATAGACCCACAGTAGGATGATCACCACAGCACCGGCCGCCCCATACGTGTCGCCGACTCCACTGAAGCCGATGTAGAGGCCGATGAGGTACTTCCCAAGCGTGAACAAGGCGGTCGTGATCACGGCACCGCTCCACACGTCTCCCCACTTGATGCGTGCATCGGGCAGCACCTTGAAGATGAGCGCGAATATCAAGGTGATGATGCTGAAGGACACGGCCACGTTGAGCACCGCGAGAACTACAGCGGTGGTGTCGGAGAGGATCACGGCCAACCGTTGCCCAAAGGCCACGAGCAAGGCATCGAGCACCAAGGAGACGAGCATCAGGAATCCGAAGCTGGCCACCAAGGCCAGCGACAGCAACCGTGTGGAGAGGTACTTCAAGATCGCGCGACCCGGCTTCGCTTCCACTTTCCATACGCGGTTCAAAGTGGATTGCAGGCTGGCGAACACGGAACCTGCGCTGATCACCAAAGCTGTAAGGCCTACGACTTTGGCAAGGAAGCGTGTTTCGGACACCTCCGCGTTCTGCAACATTTCCTGCAACGAAACAGCGGTTCCGTTGCCGATCAAGCGACCTGCTTGGGTGAGCAACGCAGTGCGCACTGCGTTCTCATCGAACATGGTGGCCGCCACCATCACCGTGATGATCATGACGGCGGGGAGCGAGAAGATCGTGTAGTAGGCGATGGCCGCCGCTTGGCCCATCGGGTCGCTCGCAAAGAACTCCTTCACCGCGATCCGCGCCGTAATGGTCGAGCGTTTCAAGAAGGGTTTCATCATGGCCGTTCAGGTCCGTTCCATCGTCGTTCGGTGATCGCCAAGGGTGGTCGGCCTATGCCGTTCGCCGGGCGGCGCGCCGTTCGCGCATGTACCGCACACCACTACCGAACGCAGTGGCCAAGGAGCTTAGAAGCCCCGGTCCGTTCTGTTGCGGTTGACCGATCGCCTTGCCCAAGAGCATGCTGATCCCGGAGAACAACAGTCTGCGCCCAAGACCACTTTGGGCGGAAGCCACCGCCATACCGACCGCCGCCACGGTCGAGCCCGATACGCGACCCTGCAGCAACTCACTGACGCGCTTGTACGGCGTCCAGCTCCTGAGCGCATCGCCCAGTGCATCTCGAAGCAGTATTCCCCGGGTATGCGGGTCCTTGATGGTCGCCCAGCGTTGGGCAAGACGTTCCTTCTTCTCTTGCCGCGCTTCACGCGCCTGCGCGCGGACCGCATGGAATTCAGCTAGGCTGTTGTACTGCTTAGTCATCATTGCTCAGGTCGTTGATACGGTCGATCAGGAAGCGGTCGCGACCACCTTGCGACCACCAGATATGGAAGGCGCCGAGCAACAGAAGGTAAGTGCCCGCCACGATCACGAACCCCAAGGGCCGCGAGTTGAGCTCGTCGCCTAGGTAGATGCCAAGGGCGATGTTGAGGAACAGAAGCGCTGTTCCGAGCAGGATGACCACCACGGTCTTACGGATGACCATGCCCATGAGCGCCGAGGCCTTCTCTATCGCGTGAAGCTTCAGATGGTCGGCCTCAGCACATACGTAAGCTTTGGTGTCCACCACCAGGCCCTCCATGAAATCACTGAAGTCAAGTTCCTGATCGCGTCCTGGCATGTGGGCACGGGTCCGATCGTTGGTGCCGTTCTCTTGGGTTCGCATGTATGGATGCTTTGCGACCCGATCGCAATTCACCGGCCAGAGGCTTGGGTTTCTCGCACACCTACTTCTGAGCCCGATATCGCATACAAGTGCTGCTTACCGCGGAGCGGATGAGCCAGACCGGATGCTCACGTTATGGGGTAGCTCTTCCCCGATCCTGGGTCGGCGTTGCCCCGTGGCATCCTGTGTTCGCATTGGAAGCTCAGCGGGAGGAATATCGAGCGCCCTTCGCTGCTCCTTCGTACTGTAAGGCAGTGCCGTCGCCAGCAACATGGACGGCCATTCTGGCGTCCGAATTGACAGGGGTCCGTCAAACACCAGAACCATGAACTCGAAGATCATCATCAACCTATCCCTGATGGGAGCAACGCTCGGCCTTGTGGCGTGCAACAACGCTCCGAAAGAGGAGACCCGTATGGAGAAGCAGGTGGACAACGCTTTGGAGGACATCACCCAAGCCAAGGACGATGCGGCCAAGAACATGCGTGCCTTGCACGAGAAGTTGGCCATTCGCTTGGTCAAGGTGGAAGCCAAGTTGAAGGAGCCCGGAACGACCAAGGAGCAGCAGCAGGAATGGGAAGCCTCGCGCGTGGAACTGAAGGACCAGATGAAGCGCTTGGAGGATGGGATTGGTGAGGTGGATCGTTCGACCAACGAGACCTGGAAGGATGTGAAAGAGGGCACCCGCAAGACCACGGAGGATGTGGATAACTGGTTCCAGCGTCAAGCGGAGATCATCGATCGCAAGACCGATGCTGACAAGGACAAGGATGGCCATTGAGCAGACCACTTCTACATGAGCTCGAGTGACCTCGGGCGAACCGAACGGGCCGCACGTGTGAACGTTGCGGCCCGTTCGCACACTAGACTAACGGAGCTCGCGCTGGTGTGGAGCGCACACCTCGATCGTGGATGATACGACCCACATGCCCAACCGTGGATCCGCGCCGATCTCGTCCAAAGGCCTTGATATCATTGAGGATGCGCGCGGCGCATGGGCATGGCACGATCTTGAAGAGAAGCGATCGGACACTTCTCAACCAAAAACCCCACACGAGCATGTCAACCAAGAACAACGTCGCTATCGCACTTGCCGCACTTGCCGCCGGTGCCGCTATCGGTCTCCTTTTCGCACCCGCGTCAGGTAAGGACACACGCAGGAAGATCGCCCGGAAGGGATCCGACCTGCGCGACAGCCTTACGGATATGATGGAGGAGGGCAGCGAGCTGATCGAGAAATTGAAAGGCGAAGCAAGCGACCTGGCCGGTAAAGGCAAGGAGACTATGAACGCGATGAAGGACCGCGCAAAGGATGCGGCAGGTGAAGCTGCCAACACCGCGCGTAGCACCGCCAACGGAGGCTACAAAGGCTAAGCGTTCGCGCTCGGCCACTGCGACACCCCGGTGCCTGTGAGAGGGTATCGGGGTGTTCGCGTTGGCGAAAGTTCTGAAGACTTGTTCGGATCGAGAACGGATCTTGGCGGTGACCTGGTGATCGCTGGCCGTTGCGTTCTCAGCGGGTATGCGTCAGTGGCTCGTAGGCTGGGCTGCGCGTAGAAGTCCCTCCTTACCGGCCTGCAAGAGGGCTCGGCGGATCTCGAAGGGGTCATCTTCCTTCACCGGTCCGAATACGTGTACCTGGTCCAAGGGGAAGGCACTGATGAGCGGAGAGAGTCCCAACGTGTGAAGGGGCAGAATGGCTTGGTGCGCCAAGGTCACCACGCGTTCCTTGTGATGGGCTGACCAGAAGAACATGCGCTTCACTTGCGCGGCGGAGCACAGTGCATTGCGGCCATCGCTTGTGACCTTGTCGATCCGCAGCCGGATGCAATGCCGACGCAGCAGATGCTTTTCCGCCTCACGCAGGTTGGTGAGCAGGTCGGCGAGCGGAACAGGTCGCGGCATAACGTCGTTCAGTCGATCACTTTTGCCAACGGATAGCGCTTCTTCCAGAAGGCGAGCGCCTGAGGATTCCCTAGGGTGATCACGGTCCGTGCATCAAGGCGCACCTTGAAGGACTTCAGCCGATCACGGAGGGGTTCAGCCAGGACCAAGGTCTTTTTCTTACGTGTCATGGGAGCATTCGTCTTTGACCTTCAAGTTCAGATCTCGGGCCACAACTTGAGCGTTCAAGCTGCGTGCATTGTGCGCGATCGAACCTGCATCGATGGCTGAAGTGATCTCAGGGGCCAAGAATGGAACGATCCGCCTTTGTGGCGGATCGTTCCATTGCAGGGTCAAGTACCAATACGCTCCTAGAGAAGGATGATCAGGAGCAGGATGATGATGATGAGGCCGGCGGTGGAGATGTAGACCACGCTGCCGTTGCGATTGTACTCCTTCATCTCATCCTTCAATTGCTTCCATTCGCTCCGCAATTCAGAGCGTTGGTTGCGATCAAGGGTGGAGCGGTCCGTAGCGATGATCGTCTCAAGACGTTCCTTGATGGCGAGCACACGTTGCTGGTCCTCCAACGGCAGCTGGGCCAGGCGTTCCGTGTTGATGTGTACTTCCTTCTTGCCCAGGGGTTCGCTGGGTGCAGCTGGGGCCGCTTGTGCGGAAGGAGCACTGACCATGATGATGGAGGCGAGTGCCAGTGAGAGAATGGTGGGGGTTCGCATGGGGTAGAGGGTGAAGTATGGAGTTGGGATCACTTTTTCAAGAGGAAGCGAAGGCCGGCCGCGATGTAGCTGTTGTTCACTTTGGGATTCGTATTGATGCCGTCGCCTTGGAACACGTTGGTCATGGCCACATCATAGCCTGCCTCCAAGAACAGGAAGCGGTATTCCATGCCCGCACCGATGCCGAGGTACCACTGGGTCGCGTTGGTGCTGACCACGAGCAAGGTGTTGCTCAAGTTGGCATCGAGGCCGATCAGCGCCGTAGGGCCGCCCATGGCGTAGATGTTGAAGTCGGTCTCGTCGGAAGGTGCGAATAGGCGGACACCTGCAAGCACGGGGATCCTCAAGGACTGGCTCTTGTAGCGGATATCAGTGTTCTCGCCATTGGGTAGACCGTCGGGGCCGACACCTAGCACGGTATAATCCATATT
This sequence comes from Flavobacteriales bacterium, assembly GCA_016721825.1. Taxonomy (GTDB): domain Bacteria; phylum Bacteroidota; class Bacteroidia; order Flavobacteriales_F; family PHOS-HE28; genus PHOS-HE28. The sequence continues at coordinate 1,405,022 of JADKHI010000001.1, read as the reverse complement.
GCGGGTCAGAACGTGGAAGCCAGGCTTGACGAAGAGCCGGTTCCCGATCAGGACATCCACTCCGAACTGGTAGCCCGCGCGACCTACCCATTGTTCGTTGTTGTTCTCCTGGACGTTGCTGCCCGTGTAGCCAGCGCCAAGGCGAAGCTCCTGGGCTTGCAGGAAGGAGAAAGGTGTAAGTGCTAGAAGGGCGATGATAGAGAGCGTGGTTGGACTTTTCATCAGGGATGGTCGATTTGCCTGACCACGTTCAAGATGCGCTCCATTTTCGCATTGGGGGGTTCGACCGCGACGTGCACTTGGTGATGTGAGGTGGAAAGTGACTGATCACGCGTGTTGTGCTCACTTCCACTCTATTGTTCCGAACACATGCTCAGAAGGCTCTCCTTTGGGGTCGTTGGGGTTCCCAGTGGCCTCCCTTCCCCTTTATGAGCAAGGGGTGCCACAGTTCTTCATTTTCTCTTCAACACAGAGTTGCCGACGATCAAGGTCGCCAGAAAGAGCAGAAGAAAGATGAAGAAGAGCACCTTCGCGATCGCAGAGGCGACGGATGTAGGACCGTCAAAGCCCAACACCGCCATGACAATGGCCACTACAAGGAATATCGCTGCCCAGCTAAGCATGTTCCATGATGGCTGCGATCCTTGTGCCGATCGTTGCTGTGGAACACCGTGTTGGATCACTTCCTTCTCGTGCGTTCCTTGTCCTTCTTCCCGAAGAGGTTCTTCAAGAAACCACCGTCATCGGTCTTCGGTCCCTGAAGCATGGACCCGATCGTGATCTCACGGTCGATCGCCGGTTCCAAAGCGCGGATGAACGCGTTTCGGAGCAGTTGGATCACGGCCGTCCAGGTGCGTACATCGGGCCCGTTCAGTCGCCCCTCCAGCAGCACTTTCGTGGCGATCTGGTCCTTCCTCGGGTTGGTGAGCACATCGCCAGCGGTGCCAACGATACCCTCCCATAGCTTACGAAGTGCGTTGTCCTTGCGGTCTTCTTTCCCAAGCACGTCAAGGTCTTTGATCACCGGCTTCACATAGCCTTTGAACGCACCATCTCTTGTGGCCATCTCCGTGTAGAGCGATAGGCTCCCCTTGTTCACATCGAAGTCGGCGTACGCCTGGAAGAAGTCGTTCACCTTCGGCAATTCCATGCCCTCCACCGTAAGGTCCATATCGAAGAGGCTCTGCTGACTTAGTGGGTCCAACGCCATATTGAAGGTCGTCGCCCCGCCGTATAACATGGCCGTAGCGTTGACCTTCGCGGGAAGCAACTTCCCTTCTTCTGCCACAGAAGAGAGGTTCTTCGCGATCGCCTGCACGTTCGTCAAGGCAAGTTCCAACGGAGGCTTGGAGCCTTCATCGGCGTATTCGATCCTTCCTTCGTGCAATTCCAGTCGGTTGATGCGCAGAGGCATGAAGTCCTTCAGGAGTTCCCCAAGACCTACAGTGTCCTTTTGAATGTCGCCAGGTTCCGCCTTATCCTTCGTGAATCTGAGCATGGGCCGAGCGATCTCCAGTTCGCCCACAAGCCCACCGTCCAATAGGGCCTTCCATTCCACGGAAAGGTCGATGAGTTCCGCAGCGAGGAAGGGGGTTTCCTCCTGTGAGACACGGTCCACTTTTTCCAGGTGGAACTGTTCAATGCGGTAGGCACCACGGTAGAGCGCAAGGTCCAGGTCGGCGATGTGGCCGTTGTAGCCTTCCATTTGCGCGAGCCTTTGGTTCGCCAAGTGGAGCAGAACGTAAGGCAATGCAATGCGGATCAGGATCAAAGAGCCGAGTATGGTAAGTAGTATGCGGAAGCGTTTGCGTCGTTGGCCGGTCATGTATGGTGGAGGGTTCGAGCGGCACCCTTCAGTGAATATCGCGCCGATCTCTATCAGGGCTTGCAGAGTCGCATGGCTGTGCTTCCGAGCGAACGGTCGGGGTGGATCTCCCCCACCTTTGGGGAAGCAGTTCCCCAAGTATTGGCGATGGCAGGAATGGATCATGCCGGTCGGCTAGGGACTAACGGAGATGGAGTTTGGCGGCACGCTTTTTTCCAACGCAGGGAACTAGCGGCAGCACTGAGGTTCGTGAACGGGACCTCGTTCTGCACTGGACAGAGTAACTTGGCAGAAGCGAACGGTCATGACAGGCACGAGCAGATTGAATCACGCGTTACTCGTAGATGATGAACCGGAGATCTGTATGCTGCTTGCCAACATTCTGCGACGTGCTGGTACGGAGTGTTCCATCGCGCATTCGCTCGAGGCCGGCCGCGCTGCTTTGTTGACTGCCCGTTTCGATGCCGTGTTCCTTGATGTCCACTTGCCCGATGGTCTGGGCTACGACCTGATCCCGGAGATCAAGGCCTCCCAACCTGCCGCGCGCGCCATTGCCATCAGCGCCATGGACAGTGAGCGGGGAAGGGCCGTGGCCGCGGGTGCCGACCTTTTCGTTCCGAAGCCCTTCAACCGGGCCACCATCTTATCATCCATTCGTGAGCTGGGTTTTCCCGGCTGAGCCAACTCTCACACCCCATGGCAACTTCGAACATTCTGGTCCTGGACGATGATCAGGACATCTGCACCCTGCTTTCCCGTTACCTGACGAAGAGCGGCTATACGGTGGCCACAGCAGGTCGCGGTTCCTTGGCCAAGGAGCTGATGACCGGGCAACGCTTCGACCTGGTGCTGTGCGACCATCGGCTGCCGGACACCGATGCGCCCAAGATGTTGGAGCACATTCGCAGCACGAGCCCCGGCACCCAGGTCATCATCATCACGGGTTATTCAGAGGTGAGGCTTGCCGTTGAGCTGATGCGCAAAGGCGCCTTCGACTACATCGCCAAACCCTTGTACCCCGATGAGCTGCTGATGCGTGTGCAGGATGCCTTGGCCAGCCCCGGAGCCGAGGAAGCCGGCACGGTGAAGCGTGCGACCGGCGGTGGCACAGCAGGGCGCGCTGGTGCCGATAGCGAATACGTGGACGGCACAGGACCTTCCTCCATCAACATCGCCAAGCACATTGCGCTGGTGGCGCCCACCGACATGTCGGTGCTCATCACTGGGGAAACGGGAACGGGCAAGGAGTTCGTTGCCAAGCGGATCCACCGGCAAAGCGCACGTTCCTCCGCACCGTTCGTAGCGGTGGACTGTGGTGCACTGCCCAAGGACCTGGCCGGTAGCGAACTGTTCGGCCATACGAAAGGGGCCTTCACCGGTGCGGTGAACGATAAGCCCGGGAGTTTCGAACAGGCCCATGGCGGCACACTGTTCCTTGACGAGATCGGGAACCTGACGTATGACAACCAGGTGAAGCTCTTGCGCGTGCTGCAGGAGCGCAAGATCCGTCGGATCGGCGGCACCAAGGACATTGATGTGGACGTGCGCTTGATCATCGCCACCAACGAGGACCTGCAGAAGGCCGTGATCGATGGCCGCTTCCGCGAGGACCTGCTGCACCGGATCCAGGAGTTCACCATCCATCTGCTTCCCTTGCGCGAGCGCAGGGAGGACATCGAACGCTTCGCCATGCACTTCATAGCGCAGGCCAATGTTCGGCTGGACCGAAGTGTGGGCGGCTTTGAAGAGGCTGCACTGCAGCACCTGCTGCGTCATTCATGGACGGGGAACCTTCGGGAGCTCGGCAACGTGGTGAAACGTGCGGTGCTGCTGAGCACCGGAAGGTTGATCGGGGTGGATTGCCTGCCGGCCATGATGCTCGCAGGTCCCAGCGCATCCGTTCCTTCCTCCGGTGGTACCGGCCCTGCCCATCGCTCCGAAGAGGGTCTGCGGGGTGTGGCGCAGCAAGCGGAACGCGAGGCCATCCTTTCAGCGCTGGAACGCAACGGCTTCAACAAGTCGAAGACGGCCGAACAGCTCAACATCGACCGCAAGACATTGTACAACAAGCTGCGTTCGTTCGGGCTTGAGGTTTGAGCAGCAGCACCTGACAACGGTCCCGATCCCCGCGCCATGCCCTTGATCCCATACACTGGCGAACGCGATGAACGACGCCTGTTGGTGATCCTCTACTTCGGCACGCTGGCGTTGTTGCTGATCCTGTTGTACGCCACCTTCACCAACCTTCAACGTTATACGGATTCCGTCAGAGGGATCCGACGCTACAACTTCGCGCAGTTCGAATTGAACGGACTGCTGTCCAGCCTTCAGGACCAAGAGACGAGCGTGCGTGGTTATCTGCTCACGAACGACACGGCGTACCTGCAACCGTTCCATGGGGCCAATGTGCGTGATTCCATGCACTTCGCCGAGGTCGACAGTCTGCTCGTAGAGGGAAGCTGGCAAGCCCAGTTGGGCTGGCTCAAGGTGAAGTACACGGAGGTGGAAGCCCTGTTGGAGTCCATGATCACGGACAGTGTTGGGATCCGCATCGCTGCGGAAGCCGACTTGGTGAAGATGGGCAAGAGCAAGGCCGCCATGGATGAGGTGCGACAGTTGCACGCACGCTTGGTGGCGCAGATACAACTTGAGCGCGATGACTTCCTGGAGACTGAGGTCCGTGATGGGTTGGACGCGCCGGTGATGCTGATCCTCTATTCCGTACTGGCCATCGCCGCCACGGCCCTGCTCTTCTCCCGCCTTTCCCGCGCCTTGCTGGGTGTGGAGCGCTCGAAACTGATGCTGCAGACCAAGTTGGGGGAACTGGATGAGGAAGTACGGAACCGGACCTCCATCCAAAGCTTGTTGCAGAAAGTGCTGGACACATCACCGAACGGCATCATGACCTTCCGTTCCGTTCGGAACGCGGAAGGTGCCATCATCGATTTCGAGTTCCGATCATCGAACCTCCGCGCGAATGCCATCGTTGGTCGCCAGGACCTGGTCGGTAAGCGGTTGCTGACGGAGATGCCCGGGAATGGCTCCAGCGGTCTGTTCGACGGTTATGTTGATGTGGCCACCACAGGGGTTCCGTTCCGCAATGAGCTCTATTACAAAGGTGAGGGGATGAACCTGTGGTTCAGCACGCACGCGGTGCGTTTCGAAGATGGTTTCATGGTCACCTTTTCGGACATCACCGAACAGAAACACGCCCAAGAGGTCAACGCCGAGGCCGACCGGATAGCATTGACCGGGCAGATCACGCGCACCGTGGCCCATGAGGTGCGCAACCCGCTCACCAACATCCACCTGGCCGTGGAACAGCTGCATGATGAGGTGCAGGACCGCGACGAGCTCGTACAACCCTTCTTCCAGATCATCGACCGCAACCTCAAGCGGATCGGCACGCTGATCAAGGAGATGCTGGAGTCCTCGAAGAAGCGCGAATTGGACCTGGTGGCCTGCACGCTCGATGAGATCGTGCACACCGCATTGAAGCATGTGAACGACCGCCTTGAATTGAAAGGCATCAAGAGCGAGATCGACCTGACCAGTGATCTGCCTACGGTGATGGCTGACCGCGAGCTGATCGATCTGGCGATCACCAACATCGCGGTGAACGCGGTGGAGGCCATGGAACCGGGCAAGGGGCATTTGCACATGGGCGCCCGTCGCGTGGGGGACGAAGTGCTCTTGGAGATCACGGACAATGGCAAGGGCATTCCTCCGGAGAACGTGAGCCGCCTCTTCGAGCCCTTCTACTCCGGTCGCACGGGCGGTCTCGGCCTTGGGCTCACCACCACGCGCAGCATCCTGAACAGCCACCGGGTCAAGTTGGAAGTACAGAGCGCGGTAGGCCAGGGCACGACCTTCACCCTGCGCTTCCCATCGGAAGTGTTCGTTACGGGCACCGGACCGGCCGTTGTCGTTGCGCCCGAAGCATGAGGTGATCGGGGTGGAAATTCCCCAGACAAGCGTGGTGCGCTGAAATGTCGACCAGTTCAGCTGTTCCACGGAAAGGCCTGTGAGGCAACGCATTGACGATGTTCCGGTAGGCCGCGCAAGTTCATGCGTGGGACATGGAATGGGCTTGGCTTCCGAGGGGTGAACCAATACCTCCAATACCATGAAGATGATCCCATTCCTGAACACACGGTCGCTCATGCGACCCATGGTCCTGGCCTTGGCCGTTTCCTGTGTGCTGATCGCTTGCGAGAACGGTCCTTCCCCTGGAGAGATCGCGGCACGCGCGGAGACGGAACGCCTGAAGAGTGAACTGCAAGGTCGCGATTCCCTGATCGGGGAAATGGCGCTGTCCTTCGACGATATCGAGAAGAACATCATGCTCATGGACGAGCGTGAGAAAGTGCTGAGCGAGAACGCGGAAGGGGAGCTCAACATGGACAAGCGCAAGAAGATGGTGCGCGACCTGCAACTGATGAACGGATTGATGCAGGAAAGCCGCGAACGCATCGCGGACCTGACCAAACGCTTGGACAAGAGCAAGGTGGAGACCGGCGGCTTGCGTAAGAAGCTCAAGGCCCTGGATCTGATGCTTGCTTCACGTGATTCATCGATCGCGAGCATGAAGGATGAACTGCTGGCCCGTGATTTCAAGATCGAACAGGTGAACGAGCAGCTCACGGCCATTGAACTGGAGGTGGCCAAGCAAGAGGCCTACATCGAGAAGCAGACCAACGAGATGAACACCGCTTGGTATGTGGTGGGAACGAGCAAGGAGCTGGAGGACCAAGGTGTGGTGACCCGCACCGGTGGCCTGATCGGCATCGGCAAGACGGCCGCGGTGAACAGTGATGTCGCGAACGACCGCTTCAAGGAAGTGGATGTGCGCCAGACCAGCCGCGTTCCACTGGGTGTGAAGAAGGCCCACTTGGTCACTGAGCATCCGAAAGGCAGCTATTCCATCGTAGAGGAGGGCGATGAGCTCGCCTATCTCGAGATCAAGGACCCTGCTGCCTTCTGGAGGTTGAGCAAGTACATGGTGGTCGAGGTCAAGTGACCTGATCCCTCATCGATGCAAGAGCGCCCGGCCTGGTCCGGGCGCTCTTGTTTCCGGGCCCGGTCCGGGATCATGGCCTCACCTTCAACGGCTCAACCCGAGTTCTGGCGAACCGCTCAATGAGTTCGTCCACAGGATGCACGACCAAGAGCTCCACGAAGGACTTGTCGGTCACGAAGGTGCTGCCTACCTCCACACGATTGCGGGCTCGCCAGGGCGTCTTGCGAATGGTCTTGAGGTCGTTTCCGGTCCGGTAGAAAACCGTCGCATCTGCTGCATGGTCCGCAGCCACGATCACTTGATATGGTTCCTCCGGGACCAACGCCAATGGACCGACCCGTTCATGCGCGTTCCATGGGACCAGGTCCGGGCCCAGTGCACCGATGCGCAACTGGATGCGGGCCGTGTCCGGTATGAATGCCGAACCGGCGCGGATCCGCAGCACGACCTGGTCGGCAGGAACAGGTGGAATACGGATACAAAAGCGCTCCACTGATGCGAAGAGCTGTGTGGCGTTGTGCTGATGGTAGCGGCCGGTGATCGTATCTCGTGTCCAGACCGCTAAATCAATAGGCTGTGGAAAGGTGTCATGCACAAGCTCGATCAGCTCAATGGTCGAAGCGACGGGAAGTTGATGCGCCAAGGTCCACGTACGATCCATGGCCTTGCTGCCCTTGTGGAATGCTCCGGTGGGCTTTCTTCGCCCAGCGTTCATGATCATCTGCCGGCCCTTCTGTGGATCCTCGAAGCGGATATCAGGGACCAGATACATGCTGTCGATGCGCACCAGCTTAGCAGAAGGCCTCCAACCCTTCTTCCGCATGTGCAGGGCCCTTTCGTTGTTGGGCCGTTCCGAAGCGAACACGGTCCAAAGCAGGAGCTGATCGTGGATCACGGGGTCGTACGCCAGGGTGAGCAATTGCTGCAACTCCAGGATCTGGTATTCCATGTAGCCTGCTGTGAGCCCATTGCCGGAACGGTCGTAGGTGCTCCATTCCACCTTCTCGTAATGGTCGAAGCAACTGCGCAAGCCCGCCCTGCATTCATTCGTCACTCGCCCAGCAAGTGTGTCATCGGGGAACCTGGCGCTGTATTCCAGCAGACCGATCAACGCGTTGATGAAGCCGTTCAGGACATGGCGGTGTTCGGTGCTGCGGGGGTATTCCTCGATCCAAGTGTATCCTTCCTTGGTGGTGCTCAAGCATCCACCGGCAGTTTCGGGTTGTAGAATGAAGTAGGCGATCTTCCGCATCATGGGTTCCATGGCGGGGTCCCCGGTGAGGTGCTCGTAACGGATCAACAGGCTGAGGGCCACGCCTTGTGTCATGCCGCTGTACCACGGCGCCTTCAGCTGCCCATAGGCCCAATCGTATGGAATGCCGAGGCCTTTGCCACCGAAGGCAGTATCCACCCGGGCGGTGTCGCTGAAGTAGCGCACCTGGTCCTGCATGGTCCTGAAGTAGGCGCTGTCACCCGTTTCCATGAACCGCTCATAAGCCAGAATTCCACCGGTGGCCACGGAAAGGGGGTGGAACCGCTTATCATACCGGAAGTAGCCTTCGGGTGCCACGCTTCGCTTGGGGTCCTTCAGCCACTTGTCGTACAGGAAGTGATCGGCAAAGCAGGAGTAGCGCAAGGGTGCTGGTGCCTGGCCGAACGTTGCGCTGGTGATCAGGCAGGTCAGGAGCACATGAAGGAGCGGAACAGGCCTCATATACCACCGGACGAGGCAGGTGTGCGGAACGATGCCTGTAACTTTCGGCTTGGGCACCCCGTCCCACCCCCAGAGGCCCCCTTCCTCTGATGACGCTCGCTGACTACAACACCGCCGTGGACCAACATGCCGATGGCATCTACCGCTTCGCGCTCAAACACTTGCGCGATACCGATGTGGCCAAGGACGTGGTGCAGGAGAGCTTCGCCCGCCTGTGGGTGAAGGCGGAGGAGGTGGACGCCGCGAAAGCGAAGAGCTACCTGTTCACTACAGCGCACCACATCATGGTGGATGAGGTGCGCAAGGGGGGGCGCAGCACACGGATGGAAGAGCACCATGAGGACCTCCAGTACACCTCCCAGAGCGGTCAGCCGGACCTGAAGGAGATCCTGGATGCCGGCTTGGCCACGCTTCCGGAGGTACAACGCAGCGTTGTGCTGCTGCGCGATCTGGAGGGGTACACCTATGAAGAGATCGCCGAGCTCACCGGCCTGAACCTGACCCAGGTGAAGGTGTACATCTACCGAGGTCGCAACACGTTGAAGGAGTACATCGGCAAACTGGAAGTGGTGCTATGAACATCGACCGCGACACCTACGAGGCCTGGCTGCTGGACCGTCTGGAAGGACGGCTTTCCGCGGATCAGGATGGTGCGCTCGCTGCCTTCCTGGCCGCCAACCCTGATCTACCCATTGACCTGGGTGAACTGCCGTCCATCAAGGCGGGTGATGCTTCCTTCGGCGACCTGTCCGGCCTGAAGCGCACCTATCCGCCACAAGGCCTTCCGGATGCTTCCCGTATCGCAGACTTCCTGATCGCCCGGAACGAGGGCGACCTTTCTGTGGAACAGGTCAAGGCACTGGAGCGCTTCCTGTTCGAACATCCGGAACATGAGCGTACGGCCAGGCTGGTAGCGGCGACGCGAGTTCCTGCTGCCCCTGTTCCCTTACTGACGAAGGCGAAGCTGGAGAAGCACTTTCCGCCCGTGGGCATGCCCGACCGCGACCGCATCACCGATTTCCTCATCGCCGCTGGTGAAGGTGACCTTGGAAAGGTCCAACGCACAGCCTTGAGCGGACTCGTTGCCTCGGATGCCGTTCTTCAGCGGGAAGAGGCTTTGGTAAAGGCCGCACGCATTTCCCAGGAAGCAGTGGTGTTCCCGGAGAAGGCCTCCTTGAAGAGGACCGGTGGTCGTGTGGTGCCCTTGTGGTCCTTCGGCTCGCCCTTGGTGCGGTATGCCGCAGCAGCTAGCGTGGCACTGTTGCTCGGCCTGGCATGGTGGACGCTGGGCACTGGCTCCCTGAACAAGCAGGAGGAAGCGCATCTTCCACAGCGTTCGGCGAAGCCTGGTGGTTCGGTTGTGCCGATCACTCCTGTTCAACGAGACGACCAAGCGGCTGATCCGTCGCGCACCTCATCCCCTGACACGGAACAGCCCTCCGAACAACCACAGGAGCGGAGCGCGCCCAAGCAGCATAGCAGGCCCCAGAGCATTACGCCCGAGCCCATGGAACCCACACTGGCACAGCATCCGGCCCCCAAGCCTGCGGTCCTGAACCACGCGGAAGTTCCAGTGGTACCCGTGGCTCAGGATGCCCCCGAGCAATTGGCGGCCGTGGCTCCCGCAGCTTCTCAGCCCACGGGGGTCCCTTCGCGCACCGTGGGTGAACTGCTGGCCGCCGGAGTACGCGATCGTGTGCTCGATCAGCCGACCAACGAGGCCCGTTCCCTGGATGGTGCCGATGCGCTGGCCTTGGCCGACAAGGGGCTGAAGGGTATCACCGGGGGCAGTGGTGCCGTGCAGGTGCAGCGCTCAGCGAAGCGTGACCGCTTCAAGATCCGGTTGGGCGAGGGCCTGGCCTTCAGTGGCAGCATCGGTCGCTGATCCCGATCCGTTCGTTCTCCGTTCCATCCGTCGTTCGGTGGTAGAGCCATCCATGGTCTTTGGGCCGGTCGTGCACTTCCGCCGCTCATCCTTCGCTGATCACCGCTCATCATAGACGAGGGGTACAACTGTAACTGTAGGCCGCAAAGCCCCGTCCTATGGGCAGAAACCAACAAACACCCACTGCCATGATCCGCATGATCGCCCGTACCACCCTGTTGCTCGCCACCGTGTTCACCTTGGGTACCGCCCAGGCCGCCGAGCCCTTCAAGATGAACACCGCTGCCAAGACCTCCATGGAGCGCGCGCTGGACCGTCAGTTGAGCAAGCACCTCAGCTTCCCAGTGCTGGAGCGTGGGCATGACATGACCGGTGAGGTCACCATCAGCTTCGTGGTGAACACCGAAGGCCGCATCGAAGTGCTCAACGCCACGAGCAACAACGAGGATCTCCGCGCCTACGTCCTTCGCAAGCTGAGCAAGGTCGACATCGGCAGTAACCCCGAGGGGGTATGGCGCACGAGCCACATCCGTTTCGTCTTCCGCCCGGAAGCATAATCGCGCACGCCTGTCCTGATCATGCAGGGAAGCCTCGGGGGACCGGGGCTTTCTGCTGTTCGGACCTTCTTGTAACTATCCGTTCACGTGCCCGTCCTATGGAAGAACGACACTGAACGACCATGAAGACCTTGATCCTGACGACCGCGCTGTTGCTAGCAGGTGGCCTCTCGGCCCAGACCGATTCCACGAAGGCGGAAACCCCGCAACAGACCCTTTCGGTCGGCTACAGCTCCAGCAAGGGAGCCGGAGTGCGCGTGGGTTCTGCCGACAAGGACAAGCACGACGGTCAGGATACCATTCGCCTGGAGCTTAAGCACAAGCTGCTCACCATCCTCGTGACCCCGCTGGACACGGCCTTGCAGGGCGATACGCTGAAGGACCGGATCGACGAGCTGCGCACCGAGCGCCGGAACCTGTTCACCTACTGGTCCGGCCTCGACATCGGGCTGAACAACTGGGTGGGTGCCGATGGCAGTACCGATCTGGATAAGAAGGATGAATTCATGCAGCTGGAGGCCGGTCGCTCGCGCTTCTTCGCCATCAATTTCATGGAGCAGAAGATCGAGTTCGGCGGTCACCGCGCCGGCCTGCTCACAGGTCTTGGTCTGGAGTTCACCAGCTACCACCTGGAGAACAACGTGAAGCTCGCCTACAACTCGGATTCGGTGTTTGCCATACCGGTCACCGACGTCACCTTCTCCAAGAACAAGCTGCGCCAGACGGGTCTGCGTGTGCCCTTGATGTTCGAGTTCAACACGAAGAAGGCGCCCCTGCCCACCACCGCGGAAGAGGTCCGGGCGCTGGCGAAGGCCGGTGGCTACAGCCGCAAGGGCAACTTCCACATCGCCGTGGGTGTAGTGGGCAGCTGGTATTTCGACACCATGTACAAGCAGAAGTACCGGCAGTACGGGGACGATCAGAAGGACCGCTCCAGCGGCGACCTGCAGCTGCTGCCTTACCGCGCTGCGGCCTCGGTACGGATCGGCTGGGGAGGGTTGAACCTCTTCGGTGAGTATGCGCTCACACCCTTGTTCAAGGACGGCAAGGGTCCGGAGCTCACGCCCTTCAATGTGGGCCTTACGATCATCGGCTTCAACTGAGCGGAAGGCTGGCACCACCAGCGCAACAAGGGACCTGTTCAGTAAGCCGATCGTGCGAAGCCGTCACGGGGTTGACCCGTTGGCGGCTTCGTCAATTGAGGTCGGTTCCCTCAAGTGGCCTATTTTCGCGGTCCATCCCAACGAAGCACTGACATGGGTCGCGTATTCGAGAAACGGAAGCACAAGATCTTCGCCCGCAACGCGAAGCTCAGCAAGCTCTTCACCCGCATCGGCAAGGAGATCGCCATGGCCGTGAAGGCTGGCGGGCCGAACCCCGAATCCAACACGCGGTTGCGTATGGCCGTGCAGAACGCCCGAGGCATGAACATGCCCAAGGACAATGTGGACCGCGCGATCAAGAAGGCCGCTGGTGGTGAGGGCGCGGACTACGCGGAGATCACCTATGAAGGCTATGCCCCGGGCGGTGTGGCCATTTTCGTTGACGCCAGCACCAACAACGTGAACCGCACGGTGGGCAACGTGCGCAGCTTCTTCACCAAGTGCGACAGCAGCCTCGGCACCAACGGCTCCCTGGCCCACATGTTCGAGCGCAAGGGCGAGTTCATCATCGAGAACGCTGCGCTGAAGGGCAAGGACGCTGATGAGTTCGAGATGGAACTGATCGATGGTGGTGCTGATGATGTGGTGCGTGACGAAGAGGGCTTTATGGTCTTCGTTCCCTTCCAGGGCTTTGGCGCCATGGCCCAGAAACTGGAACAGCTCGGCGTGGAGGTGAAGAGCGCGGAACTGAAGCGATTCCCCCTGGTGACCACGGCCGTGGACATCAACACCGCGCGCAACGTGATGCGCCTGATCGACATGTTGGACGAGGACGAGGATGTCAACACCGTCTACCACAACATGGACCTGACCGAGGAGGTGGAAGCGGAACTCGCCAAGGGCTAGTCAACTTCCCCGAACAACGTTTTCCCTCGAATGCCGGGCGGTTCAAGATGACTTGAACCGGATGTGGTAGCGTGTGCCCGTAGCGTCGGCATCCACGGTGATGAAGCCGTTGAGCTGTTCCACAAGGCTTTCGATCAGGCTGACCCCGAGGGTGGCGCCATCGCTTTGGAGCTTCTCCCGGGGTATGCCCACGCCATCATCCGTATAGATCAGGTCGTATTCGGCCTCGCCCACGCGGTTGATGGTCAGGTCGATGCTGCCGGTGTCGCGCCCTTTGAACGCGTGCTTGAACGAGTTGGTGATCAGCTCGTTCATGATCAGACCCAGCGGTACCATGGTGTTGAGGTCGAGCACCAGTCCTGGATCGATGGTGGTGCGGTAGTGGATGGTGTCGCTGACGTTGTTCAGCATCACAAGCTCAGCGAAGAGCTCCTTCAGGTACAAGGCCAGATCCACCTGCGCCAGGTCCTCGCCCTTGTAGAGCTTCTCGTGGATCAGGGCCATGGAGGCCACGCGGCTCTGGCTCTGGTCGAACACTTGTTGCAGCTGCTTGTCCTCAATGGTGCTGCTCTGCAAGCGCAGCAGGCTGGCTACCACCTGAAGGTTGTTCTTCACACGGTGGTGGATCTCCTTGATCAGCACGTTGATCCGCACGTTCGCCTGTTCGAGCTTCTCCTTTTCGGCCTGGAGCTCCCGGTTCTGCTCCACGTCACGGTGTTTGGCGGCCTTGAGGTTCTCCTTCATCCGGTCCAGGCTCTGGCCCAGCACGTCAAGCTCTCCCCGGATGGGCACCGGCGTATCGTAGTTGCCCTTGCCGATGGCATCCGCTGCGGCGGCCAAGGAGCGGATGTTGTCGATCATGTTGTTGAACGACTCGGCCATGGTGCCGATCTCGTCGGTGCTGTTCACCGGAACGTGCGCGCGCACATCGCCCATGGCCAGGGAAGCTGCCGCGCTGGTCACTTCATTCACCGTGTTCCGAACGCCGCGCATGATCACAAAGGCCATGACGGTAACGGCGCCGACCACGCCGATCAGGGCGGCAAGGACCACGAAGAGGCGCACCTCCGCATCACGCTGGTTGGCCATCGTGGCCTCAATGATCCGGTCGATCGAGAACGCACCGATCCCAGTCAGCTTTTCCAAGGCTCCCGAGCCAAGCTCCCACCAAGCATCCGGCACGGTGCGCAGGTCAGAGAGGGAGCGTGTCTCTTGGGCCGTGCCGATCAGCGTTCGGAGGAAGTTCACATCCGGCCCTTGGAAGGAGGCCCTGTACTGCGCGATCACTTCCGCCGGTGCGTCCCGTTCGAAGAGCAGCGTATTGGTCTCGTACTGTGCGATCTGCTCGTTCAAGGTGCCTACGTCCGCGCCACTCGCGCGACCCAGCAGGAAGGCCCGGGTGTAGAGGGAGCGGATGTTCGCCAGTGCATCCTTTGCGGAGAGCAGGCTGATGTGTGAGTACATCCGGTCCTTGGTCTCCGGATCCAATGCGAGCTTGCCCACCTTGCTGAGGTCGGCGAGCATGCGGTTCCGGATCCGGCGGTAGGCATGGTCTGCGTCCGCGGCGCTGATACGCTTCTGGCCCACGCGTTGGCGCAGCACCTCGATCCCGGACACCACGCTCAGCGGCTGGATCTCCTTGTCAAGCAGAAGCTCCGGGTCGTTCAAGGTCCTGATGGCCGCGTCCGTGTGCTCGTACTGCACCTGTAAACGGGGCCTGTTGTTCTCGAGCCCCAACAGATAGGCCAGGTTCAAGGCGCTTTCGGACTGCAGTTCATTGAGCGCTCCGCTCAGCAGCTTTACGTTACGTGACTGCACATTGATGTAGCGCAGCACGTTGCGGCGTTTGATGCTCGAATCGACCTGCTTGCCGATGAGCAGCACAAGCCCCAGCACGGGGATGCCGAGGGTGATGAGGAATTTGGAGCGGACCGGAAGGTCGGCGAAGCGCCAGGCCATGGTCCACGAATGTAGGCAAGGCCGTTCGGAGCGCTGGCTACCTTTGGCGCCCTACAGAAAGCACGCAGATGGACAACAGGCAGCGTACCGAGGAATTAGAGCGGCGAACGGCGCAGGCCATGGAAGGAGGCGGCAAGGACCGTATCGAGGCCCAGCACAAGAAAGGCAAGCTGTCCGCCCGGGAACGTGTGGGCCTTTTGCTCGATGAAGGCAGCTTCCAGGAGCTCGGCCAGCTGGTCACCCATCGCAGCACCAACTTCGGCCTGGAGAAACAGGTCTTTCTCGGTGATGGCGTGGTGACCGGTTACGGCACCATCGACGGTCGCTTGGTCTACGTGTTCTCACAGGACTTCACCGTGTTGGGCGGCTCACTGGCGGAAGCGCATGCGGAAAAGATCTGCCGCATCATGGACCTGGCCATGCAGAACGGGGCACCGGTCATCGGCATGAACGACAGCGGTGGGGCGCGTATCCAGGAAGGCGTGGTGAGCCTCGGCGGTTATGCGGACATCTTCTACCGCAACGTTCGGAGCAGCGGTGTGGTCCCCCAGATCAGCGCGATCCTTGGCCCTTGCGCTGGCGGTGCGGTTTACAGTCCCGCGCTCACCGACTTCGTGCTCATGGTGGAGAATACGAGCTACATGTTCGTTACCGGCCCCAATGTGGTGAAGACCGTGACCCACGAGGAAGTGACCGCAGAAGAGCTTGGTGGTGCCTCCACCCATGCTTCGAAGAGCGGTGTGGCCCACTTCACCGCACCCAACGAACTGGAAGCGATCCGGCACCTACGTCGCCTCATATCCTTCGTGCCGAGCAACTGCGAAGAGGAGCCTCCCGCAGTGCCGTACACGCCTGGCGATGAGCTGCGCCCGGAGCTGGACACCATAATGCCCGAGAACCCCAACCAGCCGTACGACATCCGGCAGGTGATGAACGCGGTGATCGACCCGGACAGCAGCATGGAGGTGCACGCCGATTACGCGCGTAACATGGTGATCGGCTTCGCTCGGATCGAGGGTCGCACCGTAGGCTGCGTGGCGAACCAGCCTGCCGTGCTCGCGGGTGTGCTGGACATCGACGCCAGCATCAAGGCCGCGCGTTTCGTGCGTTTCTGCGACGCCTTCAATATTCCGCTCGTGGTGTTCGTTGACGTACCGGGCTTCCTGCCCGGCACCGATCAGGAATGGCGCGGCATCATCGATCACGGGGCCAAGTTGCTCTACGCGTTCAGCGAGGCCACGGTGCCACGCATCACCATCATCACCCGGAAAGCATATGGCGGTGCATACGACGTGATGAACAGCAAGCACATCGGCTGCGACATGAACTACGCGTGGCCCACCGCGGAGATCGCAGTGATGGGTGCGAAGGGAGCTGCTGAGATCATCTTCAAGGGCGAGATCGCCAAGTCCGCCGACCCTCAGGCCAAATTGCAGGAGAAGGAGGCCGATTACAAGGAGCAGTTCGCCAACCCGTACGAGGCTGCGGCACGTGGTTACATTGATGAGGTGATCCGCCCTTCGGAGACCCGCCTGAAGGTGATCCATGCCCTGCGCATGCTGCGCAACAAGGTGGAGAAGCTGCCCAGGAAGAAGCACGGCAACATCCCCTTGTAGCCCTTGCCGATCATCACGTCCTGAACGGTCGGCTTCCTGTACTTTGCCGACCCCATGCGTCCTTGGCTCTTCCCCTCGGTCCTGCTGCTGTGCATTGCCAGTGTGCATGCGCAGAGCGAAGCGTTGTCCCCCTCGCAGGTCCTTGCCTTGCCGGATGACACGGCCAAGGTGTTCCAACTGGCTGACCAGTGCTTCGCCCTTCGTCGGATCGATCAGGACTCAGCTCTTCTGTTCGGTCGCAAGGCCGTGGCGCTCGCTCAGCGGCTGAAGTACAGGAGAGGGGAGGCACAAGCGTGCAACGACCTGGCCATCATCCACATGGACCGCAGCGAGTACGGTGCGGCGGACAGCCTGTTGCGAAGTGCCTTGATGATCCGCACCGCGTTGCTCGACTCTGCAGGTATCGGAGCGATCCACAACAAGCTGGGGAACGTGTACCAGTCGCAGTTCCGGCTGGAGGAGGCGTTGGAAGAGAACTTCAAGGCGCTGCGCATCTTCGAGCGGATCGGTCCACCGGCGAAGCAAGCGTTGATCCTCAACAACATCGCGATCCTGCAGTTCAACTTGCGGCGCTACACAGAGGCCTTGGCCACCCATATGGCCGCCGCTGCGGTGCGTGAACGGATCGGCGATGGACAGGGTCTGGCCGAATCGAAGGGCAACATGGCCAACGTGCAGGTGGTACTGGGCGATACCACTTCCGCTCTACGACTTTTCCGAGAGGCGGCCACCTATTTCCGGGAGCATAAGCTGTCGCGTGAACTGGCCGTTCAGCTGCATAACGAAGCCGGTGTCCGGATGGCACGGAACGAGGTGGCCGAGGCGATGCCGATGTACCGTGAAGCATTGACCATCCGCGAAGAGGCAGGGGAAAAGAAGGCGATCGCGTCCTCGCTGACAGGCTTGGGCACCGCTTACCTGAGGATCGGCAACACCGCCGAAGCGCGTCGCTTGTTCCACCTCGCCCTGCAGCTGGGCCGTGAAGTGGGTGCACGGAGCGAGATGATGCAGGCCTTGCAGGACCTCGCCATGGTGCACGCGAAGCTCAACAACGGGGACAGCACCTACTGGTATTTCGAACGCTACTCCACGCTCCGCGACTCGGTCTTCAACGCGGACCTGAACGGGCGCCTGGCCGACATGGAAACCCGGTATGGTACCGAACGCAAGGAGCGCGAGATCCAACGTCAGCGTGCGGACATCACGGCGAAGAGCCTTGAGCTCGCCGAGCTGGGACGCAGGGCGGAACGGCGCCGCTTCTGGTTGGCGCTTGCCCTTGGGGGCATCGGCGTGGTGCTGCTCGCTTCGCTGCTGGTTCTGGAGATGCAGCGCAGGCGGGCCCGCGAAGCGCGTAACAAGGTTTTGCTCGCCGAGCGGGAGAAAGGGTTGAAGGCCTTGGTGGAAGGGACCGAAGCGGAACGTGCACGGATCGCGCGTGAACTGCACGACGGCATCGGACAACAGCTCACAGGCTTGAAGTTCAGGATCGAGGACATTTCATCACGGCTATCCGATGGGGCTTCCGGGGAAGCGGCACGCATGAAGGAGGTGCTGTCCATTGCAGATGATGCGGGCCGGGATGTGCGGGAGATCGCGCACAGCATGATGCCCCGCGCTTTGGGCACCCTGGGTCTTGCGCCAGCGATCGACGACATGTTGCAGAAGGCCTTCGGTGCAGGTCCGGTGAAGTGCACACTGGAACATCACGGCATGTCAGGGCGCCTGGACCCGGCGGTGGAGGTGGGCGTCTATCGCATTGCGCAGGAACTGGTGGGCAACATCCTCAAGCACGCCGGAGCCCGGGAGGTGAGCGTTCAACTTCTTCGGAACAAGGGCCACGTGGTGATGATCGTGGAGGACGACGGCATTGGCTTCGATATGCAAGAAGTTGCCGATCATGCGCCGGGCATGGGGCTGAACGGTATGCGCGATCGCGCCCGTGTGCTGCATGGGACGCTTCAGCTGGAGAGCATGCCGGGGCGGGGAACCACCAGCACATTGCGGATACCGGCGGAAGGAACAACTTTGCCCACATGAGCGGCCCGACCATCCGCGTCGCCTTGTGCGATGATCATCGCATTGTTACGGAAGGGATGAAGGAACTGCTTTCCGGTTGCGACGACCTCGATTGTGTGGGCATCGCCCAAAGCGGGGTGGAGGCACGGTACCTGATCGAACACCTGAAGGTGGACGTGTTGCTCACCGACCTGGACATGCCCGGTATGGACGGGGCGCAACTGACCGAATGGGTGAAGAGGAACAAGCCTGAGGTGAAGGTGATCGTGTTGAGCATGCACGAGGAAGCTTCCATCGTGAAACGGCTGATGGAGCTCGGCGCGAGCGGCTACCTGGTGAAGAGCGCAGGCAAGGAAGAGGTGTTGCTGGCCATTCGCAACGTTTACGGTGGGCAGCGTCACTTCAGCAGCGGCCTGCTCGAATCGTTCATGAAGGTTGGTTCCACCTCAGCGAAGAGCGCTGGTCGGCTGCATGAGCTGAGCGAGCGCGAGATCGAAGTGCTGTCGGCTTTGGCCGAGGGCCTGGGGAACAAGGAGATCGGTGAGAAACTGTTCATCAGTCCGCGTACGGTGGACACGCACCGCACCAACCTGATGCGCAAGTTGAACGTTCACAACGTGGCAGGCCTGGTGCGCATAGCCATTGCCGAAGGGTTGGTGAAGTGACCGTCAGACGATGCCGGCCACCAACATGCCAGCGATACCCATCATGAGAGCCCCGACCGCGAACTGCATGGTACGGTAGGTGATCTTCGGGATCAACCGCTTCCCCCACCAAGCACCGAGGAATGCGGCAAGGACGCAAGCCAGCAATAGAGACCATTCACGTTGCAACTGCCCGGCGCCCAAGTGCTTCAGATAGAGCGGTATGCGGGTTATATCCACCAGCATGGCGATGGCCACGCCGGTTGCGATGTAGGCTTCCTTGCGCATGCCGCTGTGCAACAGGAACATGCTTCGCAGCGCTCCCTGATGCCCGCTCAGCCCACCGAAGAAACCGCTCACCAACCCGCCGGTGAACAAGTGCCTTCCTTTGAATGAGATGCTACTTACCCGGGGCGACAGTTCCGTCATGGCGAAGAGGACCATGAGCGCCGCGAGCGTAAGGGCCAATGGGCCGACGGCCACACGAAGTCCCATGTAGATCGGGGTCAATTCGCCGAGCTGTTCAAGTGCCAATGCTCCGACGAAAGCCCCCAGCATGGAGGGAAGCCCAAAGCGCAGCACCATGGTGGTGTCCACATCGCGCCAGAGCATGGTGGACTTGAAGGCATTGTTCAGCAGATGCACCACGGCGGTCATGCCCACGGCCATAGGCAGCGGGAAGAACAGGGCGAACACCGGCAGCATCAGCGTCCCGAGGCCGAAGCCACTGATCAGCGTGAGGAGCGATGCGCCGAAGGCGGCCAGGACGATGAGCAGCTGCACGAATGTGAAGGAATGTGAACGATCCGCGCAAGATGCGGCTTCCGTGCGTGGGGGCACTAATTTCGGGCTTCCTATCCTTCAGCCCCATGTTGACCAAGATCGCCCTCTTCGCTTCCATTGCTGCCATCGGACTCGCAGCCCATGATGAACTGCCCGACCTCCGTATCGGGGACCCCATGCCCAAGGCTGATGCCCGCCTGATGGATGTTTCCGGCAAGGAGATCTCCTTGAAGGATGTGACCAAGAAGAACGGCGTGCTGGTGATCTTCAGCTGCAACACGTGTCCCTTCGTGGTCGGCAGTGACGGCAGTGAAGGCTGGGAGGGCCGTTACCCGGCCTTGGGTGAGTTCTGCCGCAAGAACGAGATCGGATTCGTACTGGTGAACAGCAACGAGGCGAAGCGTGAAGCGGGCGATGGCCTGGCCGATATGCAGAAGCACTACACGGAGAAGAAGTACAACAACTACTACGTGCTCGACGCCGGCAGTGCTGTGGCCGATGCGTTCGGTGCCCGCACCACGCCGCATGTGTTCCTCTTCAACGGCGAACAGCGCCTGACCTACCGGGGTGCCATCGATGACAATGTGGACAGCGCCAAGGATGTGAAGGAGCACTACGTGGAGAACGCGATCAAGGCGATGACCACCGGAGCGAACATCGATCCTTCGATCACCCGCAACCTGGGTTGCAGCATCAAGCGCGTTCCGCACACGCATTGATCGGGTGAACTTCTTCGGTGCGCAACGCCGCAGAGCCTCCGGGCCCTGCGGCGTTGTTCATTTGTTGGAAACTTGGCCTCACGTGCTGCCGCCGTGCTGCTTCCTTTGCACCAAAGGCACGAGCGCATGAACGTATTACTGATCGGCAGTGGCGGCCGCGAGCATGCCATGGCGTGGAAGCTGGCGCAAAGTTCCCTTCTCGATGAGCTTTATGTTGCGCCCGGCAACCCCGGCACCCTCCGTCATGGGCGCTCGGTCGACCTGGACCTGAAGGACCAGAAGGCCATGCGCAACTTCATTCTTGAGAAGCGCATCCGCATTGTTGTAGTGGGCCCTGAAGGTCCATTGGTGGACGGTTTGCACGATCGCATCGCTGATGATCCGCAACTCGCCGGCAAGGTGACCGTGATCGGGCCTCGCCAACATGGGGCCCAGCTCGAAGGCAGCAAGGAGTTCGCCAAGGAGTTCATGTTCCGCCACAACATCCCCACTGCTGCGTTCCGCTCGTTCACCAAAGGGCAACTGAAAGAGGCCGTAGAGCACCTCGACCGCATGACGCCCCCCTACGTGATCAAAGCGGACGGTCTTGCCGCTGGCAAAGGCGTAGTGGTCACATCGGACCGCAAGGAGGCGGCCCAGGTGCTGAAGAGCATGCTGGAATCAGGCAAGTTCGGAGCCGCTGGTGAGCGCGTGGTGCTCGAGCAGTTCCTCAGCGGGGTCGAGGTCTCCGCCTTCCTCATCACCGACGGGGATGCGTTCAAGATGCTCCCTGCTGCAAAGGACTACAAGCGCATCGGTGAGGGCGATACCGGACCGAACACCGGGGGCATGGGCGCCATTTCCCCGGTCAACTTCGCGGACAAGGACTTCATGCAGAAGGTGCACGACCGTGTGGCCGCCCCCACTGTGCGTGGCCTCCGCGAGGATGGCATTCCCTACCAGGGCTTCATCTTCATGGGATTGATGAACGTGGGCGGCGAACCCTATGTGATCGAGTACAACGTCCGCTTGGGCGACCCGGAGACACAGGCTATTCTACCGCGATTACGCAGCGACCTCCTCGACCTGTTCGAAGGCATCGCATCCGGCACCTTGAGCGAACGACACGTGGATGTGGATGACCGTACCACGGCCACGGTCGTCATGGCTTCGGAAGGGTATCCGGAAGACTTCGAGAAGGGTTTCCCCGTCGTAGGCGTCGATATGGTGAAGGGCGCCTACGTGTTCCAATCGGGAACCATCCTGAAAGGAGATGCGTTGCTGACCAACGGTGGTCGCGTGCTATCGCTCACGGCGTTCGGAAAGGATACCGAGCATGCGATCACCAACGTCTACCATTCGGTGGCGCTGATCGATTTCGAAGGCAAATATTTCCGCAAGGACATCGGGCGCGACCTGGTGCGCGCTCCACAACAAGCCTGACCTGGAACGATCAGATATGCTCGCCTTTCTGCTTGGCCGTGCGGGTGTATCGGGCCTGCAGCATCAGCCAATAGACACCACCGAAGGTCAACACAAGGCTGAAGATCACCACAGGTGTCCATCCAAAGGGGGTAAGTACCCAATCGAAAAGGGTCTGCATGAAATGTCCGATCCCGTACCAGATCTTGGTCATCGTTACAAGGGCTTGATGCGGGGCAAAGATAGAAGGAGGGACCGGCCAACAACATCAGCGCTCTGACCGATGCTTGTTCGATCGTTCCGACAGAACCAGCCGGCGGTGCTTTTCCTGCTATTGCTGGTGGTTCCCTTGCTCTGGCCGGGTGCCCTCTCCGGTGAGGCCTACGCGTTGGCCCGTCTGCGGGCGGGTATGCCGCTGGCGCGGATCCTGGCCCAATTGCTTGTGTTGGCCCCGTGGGTCCATTGGCTCGTAGGCATCCTCTTTTCCCTGGGTTGCGGTCTGTTGCTTGACACGTTGGCCAGTGATGCTGAGCTCTTCGACCGGCGGAACCACCTCCCTGCGCTGCTATTTCCGATCATGATGGCCTTGGCACCGCAGGGCATGTGGGTGGGCCCGGCCTTCCTAGGCTTGCCTTTTGTGCTATGGGGGTTCGCACGCACCTGGTCGATCCAAGGGCGCACCACGTCACTTGGCCCCTTGTTCGATGCGGGCCTTTTGATCGGCGTGGCTGCGTTGTGCTACTTCCCGTACATCTTCCTCGTGGTGGTCGTATGGGCTTCCGTCGCGGTCATGCGGCCCTTCCAATGGCGTGACTATGTGGTCCCTTTCGTTGGCCTGTTGGTCCCGTATTACCTGGCCTGGGGTGTATCCGGGATCTTCGACCTGCCTGCCATGGACCCGCTGCGAACGATGGCCGGACGAGGGATGTCGACGCTACAGCGGCCCACGACGCTTTGGTCAGCCCTTGTTCTGTTGGTCTTTGTGCCGCTCATGCTGAAGGGACTGGCGAACTACGCGACCTTGTACATGCGGAGCATCGTGCGGGAGAAGAACGTGCGCTCGGCTTTCCTGGCCGCCTCACTGGCGCTCGCCATTCTCTTCGGCTTCGAGTCGTTATTGAACCGCACCTACCCAGGCGCTCTTTTGGCCGTTCCGCTGGCCGTCATTGGGTCGCATGCCGTGCTACGGCCGGGACGCGACTGGCTTTCGGAACTGGCCATGTGGTGGTTGCTGGCCGCTGCATTGTGGATGCGGTGGATGGGTTGAGGTCAGGCCCCTACCTTTGCCCGCACAGGGCACCAACGTTCTGTAGAACCCATGAAATTCGGCGTCGTCACCTTCCCGGGATCCAATTGCGATGAGGACATGGTGCATGTTCTGGGCACGATCATGGGCCAGCCTGTGGAACGCCTGTGGCACAAGGACCACGACCTGCGCGGGGTGGACATGGTGGTGCTTCCCGGGGGCTTCTCCTACGGCGATTACCTGCGCTCCGGGGCCATCGCCCGCTTCTCGCCGATCATGCAGGAAGTTGTCGCACATGCCAAGCGCGGTGGTTACGTGTTCGGTGTCTGCAACGGCTTCCAAGTACTGTGCGAGGCCGGCCTGGTCCCGGGCGCCTTGCTGCACAACGAGGGACAGAAGTTCGTCTGCCGCAACGTTTTCGTACGCCCCCAGACCCGCCGCACGCTGCTGACCGCAGGGTTGAAGGATGTGGCGCACTGCTTTCCCATCGCCCATGGCGAAGGCCGATACCACGCGGACGAGGACACCCTGAAAATGCTCGATGATGGCGACCAGGTGCTCTTCCGTTACTGTGACAAGGATGGCCGCATGCCCGACTCCTCGAACCCCAACGGCAGTGTGGAGAGCATCGCAGGCGTATGCAACGAAGCGCGCAACGTGTTCGGAATGATGCCGCACCCCGAGCGGGCCGCTGACGAGCGCTTGGGAAACACCGACGGCAAGGCGCTGTTCGCGTCGATGCTTCAGGCCGTCATGGCCTGATCACTGCTTTTCGGAAGAGCGGTTTTACACTTCGCACCGTTGATGGGTCGATCCACCGGACAGGTGATCCTCCTTTCAAACCTTCCCACCCGGCGAACTCCCAGTCAGGGTGCGCCACGGCGCTCACCCTGACGGGAATACCCGCAAGGAGCTGCTGGGTGACCGTCGCGCCGATCAACGGAAGATCCTCGATGAACAGTTGCCCTTGTTCGGGATCTGGACTTTCAAAGCGGATGGTGCGAAGGGAGCGCCTCGTATGCTCCGCTAGTTGCATCATCAAAGTTCCTGGCCTTCCTTGGACGTGAGCGTGCAACTCCTCCAGGGAGCTTCGCGGCGAAGGCCGCTCCAACACTTGCGCCCATCGTTCATGATCCCGTTCCATGGCAGTGCGGTGTGTGTCATACAAGCTGTCCAGTAGCTGGGAGGCATGGGCCTTGGAAAGCACCGTGGCGAGCAGGCCTTCCACACGTGCGATGAACCGTGGCCCCAGTTCGGGGTGTGCCAGTAACAACGGCAGGTAAGGCGCTTCCACGGCAGTGGCGCTGCACATGCGTTCCAAGCTGTTCTCGTTCACCGGGGCCCAGAGGTCCATGTCGAAGAGGATCCAGCGCCAACGGCCATCAGGTTCTCGGGGCCGCCAGCAACGCACGTTCAGGTCATGGTCGGCACGACCCGTGTACAGGTCCAGGCTGGCCAGGTCGAGCAGGCTCTCCAGATCGAGCCACATGGCCAAGCTGTCCACAGGGGCTTTCCTCTTCAGGGCTTCAATGGCCATTGAAAGCCGATCCTCACTGCCACGCAAGGCATGGTTCCCCGGCCCATCCACCAGGTCGATGGCCTCGTCTCCGCTTTGTTCCATGAGCCAAGGGCCGTTCTTCGGAGGCATGGCGCGGTACAGGCCTTGGTAGTTGCCGTTCAGGAATAAGGGAACGACCAAGCTCCGCTGCACATCAAGATGCTGCCCGGCGCTACGAGCGACCTCTTCCGCCAGCAGGTTCCGAAGCAAGGCATGGGGCGAAGCATCGGCCCGCAGGAGGAGCTCATCCCAAGCACCCAGCCCCGGCAGTTCGATCGGGCCGTCACTGCCGAAGCGGTCACGTGCGAAGAGCTTGAACGAGCGTTTCGGAAGGCTACGGGAACCACTGCCGGCAACGGCCAGCCCCAGCGGGCATACGCTGTTGGTATCCTCGAAGGCCAGCTCCACCAGCACGGGCTTTTGCCAAGCTGGTCCACTGCGGCTGAAGTTGGCAGCGGCGCCCTCGGCAAGGATCCCGCTCGTGTCATTGTAAAGCGCGACCGGGTCCCCAGCGATACTGATGTAGGTCGGCTCGCGCCTCCCGTCCTGCACCGTGAGCATCGTCTCTGGCCCCGGCAGCGCGTTGGTCGGCATTCGCCGTGCGCGGACCACCCGCCCTGGCGTCACGAGGAGGCCGTCGGTGAGCAGGGGCGAGCTGTCGGTGACCGCAGCGCCATCCGTTGTGTAGCGGATCCGGTCCTTGTTGTTGGGGTGGGACGTGATGTGACCGTCCGCACTGACAAGGTTCACGGTTCCGGCCACGCGTGTGCGGGCCACATCCGTGGTGTTGCGCTCTCCCGGGCTCGGTATAGGGAACAGGCTCCATGTCCGGCTGCCATCGGGTAAGCGACCAATGGAAACATCCGCAGGCAGTTCGGGCCAGGAGTACAGGTCGACCACCGAGCTGCCATCCGGGGCGATGAGCAAGAGCGTACCCCCCTCTCGGGCCAGCTTGAGGTCGATGTGTGTTTCACCGCGTTCGGGGTGGCCATCGAAGAAGAGGAGGAGATGCTGGTTCGGCGCAAGGGTGAGCGTGCTGCTGAACCGGTGATGCCTGGCACCCAGGGAGAGCGTGTGGCCGTTGAGGTCGATCGGCCGAGGTCCGGTGCCGATCAGCTCCACCCAGTCCGGATGATCGCCCTCGGGTGTGGAAAGGGATCGCTGACAGGCCGGTTGAAGCTCGTTGATCAGCACACCCTGGCCCCACCCGTAAAGGGTCCAGCACAGGAGTGCAACGAAAAGAAGCGGGCGGCGCATGGAGGCGGAAAGATCGGAGATCCGACCCGTGCCCGTAAATTCGCACCTCATCCCTGAACCCCGCACATGAAACGGATCCTTACTACGCTCTTCGTTACCACGCTGGCAGTGCAGGCCATGTGTCAGACCATCAACGCGCTGAGCACATCGCCAAGCTCGCTGTCCGAATGCACCGTTGTGACCGTGACCGCGACCGGGGCGCTTCCCGCAGGGAAGGTTCCCACGAGCTATGCGTTGAACTTTGTGGGTACCACCTTGAACGTGACGTTGAACACCGGGAACGGTAACCCGGGAGGGGCGTACACCGCTCCGATCCCCCTGGGCACATTTCCTGCGGGGAACTACACGATCATTGTGCAGCTGATCTACAATGGCAATGTGGCTGATACGGAGACGATCACGCGTACCATCGCGCCTGCAACGAACCCCAATACGGGGCTGACCGCAACGCACACCAAGTGCACGTCGGACCCAAGCGTTCCATTGTTGTCCTTGTTGGGTGGTACGCCGGATCCCGGAGGCGTATGGACCGACCCGCAGGGTGCGGTGGTGGCGAATGGGATCTTTGATCCCGGTGTGTCACTCCCTGGTAACTACACTTATGCGTTCAATGTGCTGCCTCCCTGTGTCTCTTCGCAGACCAGCATCACGGTGACCTATCTGCCCAACAACAACCCCGGTACGCCAGGTACCGTGCAGGTGTGTGCCTTGGGCGGTGGTTCCAACATCGATCTGTCGAACTTCCTCGGCGGGGCCCAGATGGCCGGTGGTACCTGGACCAAGCCCGGCGGTGGTGCGCACAACGGCATCTACATCCCGGATGTCGATCCCATTGGGATCTACACCTACGCTGTACCAGGGATCGCTCCTTGTGGCCCTGCTACCGCCACGGTGACCGTGGAAGCCGTACCGGCCGAGAATGCTGGACAAGGGATGGCGGCGCAGGTATGCTACAACGAGACGGCCGTGGACCTGACCCAATACCTGACCGGCAACCCGAATCAGAACGGCGGCGACTGGTATGGCCCGACGGACAACTACTTCGGTCCGTTCAACTCGGTGTTCAATGCGCAAGTGGACCCTGCCGGAACATACTACTACGTGGTCTACGGGTCGATCTGCCCCACGGACACCGCCTTCGTGCCAGTGTCCATCATTCCTGCTCCCTGCACGCCTGGCTTCGAGGAGTTCTCCGGCAACGTGTTGCAGTTCAACGTGATGCCGAACCCCAGCGAAGGCCATGTGACAGTGGAATTGGAGTTGATCAGCGGTGGCCATGACCAGCGCCTTGATGTGGTGGACCTGCACGGTCGCGTGGTGCGCAGCGAGCAGTTCGCGCTCAGCGGCACGTGGATGCGTCGTGATCTGGATCTCGGCGATCTGGCCAAGGGAGCCTACGTGCTGCGTGTCACTTCCGCAGAAGGAAGCGCAGTGCAGCGTGTGATGCTGCGTTGAACCGAAAGGTGAAGCATGAACGCCCCCGAAGGTCCTGGATCTTCGGGGGCGTTCTCGTTCTCAGAGGGCGTTGCGGGTCACCCAGTAGCGGTAGCCCACGATGGCTTTCTGGATCGGGGACAACCGCAGGAGGTCCTTGCTCCAGAGCTTGGGCAACAAGGCCCTATTGATCGACGCCAGCAGGCGGAAGAGTCGCTTACGCAGGGACATGGTTCAGTGATGCAGTAGTTCGCAAAGCTCGTCTGGTAGTTCCGTCTCGATGGTGGCGTGTTGTACCCCAAGCGTATGCAGGGCTTGCCGGGCTTCCTTCTTCACCGTCGAGATCGCGTCCAGATCACGGGTGTTCACGACAAGGTGCACGGTAAGCACGGTGTAGTCGCCATCCAAGCTCCATGCATGTTGGTCATGCACATCCGCGACCTGGTGAAGAGCGAGCAGGGCATTGCGAATAGCTGCGGCGTCCACCCGTTCGGGCCCGCGTTGCATCAGGATGCCGGTGCCTTTCCGCAAGGTGCGCAGTGCGTTCACCACGATGAACAAGCTGATGCCAATGGAAAGCAACGGATCGATGGCCGACCAGCCGGTGTACCGGATCACCACGGCGCCTACCAGGACAGCGGCCCACCCCAGCACATCCTCAAGCAGGTGCAGGTAGGCCCCGCGTTCGTTCAGGGAATGGCCGGCGTGCAGTTTCCAAGCGGCGAAACCGTTCATGGCCAGGCCGAACAAGGCGATGATCATCATGCCGCCGGTGTTCGGTTGAACGGGGGAGAGAAGACGGGGAGCAGCGCTCACCACCATCATCACCGCACCGGCGATCAGGATCCATGCGCTCACCCAGCCACCCAGCATGCTGTAGCGTCCGTACCCATAGCTGTAGTCGGCATCGCGGCCACGGGCAGAGAGGCGTTGCAGGTACCAGGCCAGGCCCAGCACGAGGCAATCGCCCAGGTCGTGCAGCGCATCGCTCCACACCGCCATGCTGTTCGTCCACCACCCACCGGCGGCCTCGATCACCGTGAAAGCCGCGTTGATCAGGAACGCCATTCGCAGCGCTCCGATCGCCGGCCCCTGCGCATGGTCGGGCCCTGAATGGTCGTGATGCGCGTGGTGGCTGTGCCCCATGAGCCGAAGGTAGCGTTGCTCCGCGCGTTACTTTCGTGGTATGCAGAACCCCACCCCGGCACCCCGCACCATTGGCTCCAGCGTGAAGCGGGGGGTCCGTCGCTTGCTTCTGGCGTTCTTGGTCGTGTTCGTGTTGGTCATGTTGTTCCTCTACTACGGAAGCTACAGCAAGGGCGTTCGGTCCGGGGTGGTGATCAAGCTGAGCGAACGTGGCATGGTGTTCAAGACCTGGGAGGGCCAGATCAACCTGCAGAGCTTCGGGGCCGTGGATGCGAAGGGCAACGCCATGAACGAGGTGTTCTCCTTCAGTGTGATCGGCGGGAACGACAGCCTGTTGAAGGAGCTTGAAGCGGTGTCCCTAAGCGGCGAACGCGTGAACCTGCACTACGTGGAACGCTACGCAAAGCTGCCCTGGCGCGGTGAAACGGTGTACTTCGTGGATCGCGTGGAACGAAGTGGACAGCCAGGGGACATGGACCGCTCGCCATACGCGCACTGATCTCACCTGCGATCAGCCGACCACCACGCGGCCGGTGTGCTTGGCCAAGGCTTTCTTCAGTTCGTTCAGTTGCTGGATCTCGAGCATCACGTTCGTCAGCGTGTCATCCGAGATCTCTCCCTTCAGCAGTTCCTGCTTGTCGCGGATCATGCGGTCCACGCGGCGTTCCTTCAGAATGGTCATGCCTTCCAGTACGGCATCGAGCAGGCGTTCCTTCTCATGCGGCACATGGATCCGGTGGCGCGTCCAGTTGATGCTCAGCAGGTGCTTCTCGGTCAGCAGGTCGATCGCAGCGCTGCGCCAGGCATCATCGCTGTGCGAGGCATAGCTGTTGGGCGACATAGGGTTACCCAAGTTCGCGGCATGGCGATAGTCGAGATAGATCGCATTCAGGATCGTGTCGTCGAAAGTGATCCCGTCCGCAGCGAGTTCCTGGAAGATCAGTTCGGCCACGGAGGTCTCCTCGTCGCTTGAAAGTCCCGTCTCCAGATCCTGCAGTGGAACAGTGACGCGCTCATCGCCATAGAGCAGGAGCATCCGAAGAAGATCCTGTTCCTGCGGACGTGTGCCAAGCACTTCCACCTCGGGCTGGGGTGGAGCGGCACTGGGCTCCAGCATCTCCTCCGGCACACCTTGGTCACCACCGAGCTTCTTCTTGTAGGCGCGCCGAAGCACCTTGTTGAGCTCGCTGATCAGCGCCTGTTCGTTCACCAGCAAGAGGCGGCTGCATTGCTGCAGGTAGAGCGAACGCAGCACGTGGTCGGGCACCAGCGCGATGCTCTCGACGATCTCGTGGATGGCCGCGGCCTTACTCACCGGATCATCACCGGCGTCGGCCATCAGCAGGCCCGCCTTGAAGACGAGGAAGTCCTTCGCGTTGTCCTTGATGAACGCGGCGAGCTCGCTGCTGGGGCGTGTACGGGCGAAGCTGTCGGGGTCCTCACCGTTGGGGAAGAGCACCACCTTCACGTTCAACCCTTCCTTCAGGATCAGGTCGATGCCGCGCAAGCTGGCCTTGATGCCCGCGTTGTCGCCGTCGTACAGGATGGTAACGCTCGGTGCGTAGCGCTTGATCAGGCGCACCTGATCCTCGGTGAGGCTGGTGCCGCTGCTGGCCACCACGTTGTGGATGCCCGCTTGGTGCAGGCTGATCACATCGGTGTAGCCCTCCACCAGGCAGCAGGTACCCTGCTCCACAATGGCCTTCTTCGCGTGGAAGATCCCGTAGAGGGAGCGGCTCTTGATGTAGAGGACGCTCTCCGGGCTGTTGAAGTACTTGGGCAGCTTCTTGTCGCTACGCAACGTGCGCGCTCCGAACGCGATGGGCTGCCCAGTGACGCCCTGCACGGGGAAGGTGACGCGCCCCTGGAAGAAGTCCCAGGGCGTGCCATCCTCGCGGCGCTTGATCCAACCGGCCTTCTCCAACAGCTCGGGGTTGAAGCCATTGGCCAGGGCGGCCTGTGCGAAGGCATCACCGCGTTCAGGCACATAGCCCAGCTGGAATTCCTTGATGGTGGCGTCGGTGAAGCCGCGTTCGCGGAAATAGCCGTGACCGATGCGCTTCCCTTCGTCGGTGTTCCAGAGCTGGTCCACGCTCCAGTTCAGCGCCCATTGCTGGATCACCGAGAGGCTCTCTCGCTCGCTCTGCTCCAGGACCTGCTCAGGCGAGCTCTCCTCTTCCTCGATGTCGACTTGGTAACGCTTGGCCAGCCAGCGGATGGCCTCGGGGTAGCTGAGGTGCTCGTGCTTGGTGAGGAAGGTGATCGCATCACCGCTCTCGCCGCAACCGAAGCACTTGTAGATGCCGAGGTTGGGGCTGACGTTGAACGAGGGCGTCTTTTCGTTGTGGAACGGACACAACCCCAGGTAGCGCGGTCCCTTGCGTTTCAGCGCGATGAAGTCGCCCAACACCTCTTCGATGCGAACGACGTCCTTGACGTTCTGAATGGTGCGGGGCGTGATCATCCGGGAGCGGTACGACCGCAGGGCGCTAACGACCGCAAAGGTACCCTTGCGGATCGTGGAGTGCTCGTGTATAACCTGTTAGTTCAGTGTGGAGACACTGTGGGATCCTAGCCGACCGCGACCGGTCATTTCCCCTTGATCTCCGCCCCTGTGCTGTCGTATACGACGGTTCGCACCAAGGTTCCGATCTCGTCGTGGAACTTCCAAGTGCCCACCGGTTGCCCGCTGAAATGCTGGCCTTCGTAGTAGAGCGCTCCGTTCTCGCGGAACACGGTCGAGGGACCTTCGAGCACACCGTTCACGTAGGTGTTTCGGCTTTTTACCTGTCCGCTCGAGCCGTAGGCGACCCACAGGCCGTGGCGCTGACCGTTGAGCATGTCGCCTTCCATCTGCAGGCGTCCGAGGGCGTCGCGCAGCCGCTGGTGGCCGTTCTGGAGGGTGTCGGGCAGCGCTGCAGAAGTGTCTGTGGTCGCTGGTGAAGCGGGGACCGTGGCGGCAGGAGCGGGATCCTGAGGTGCGGTGCAAGCTGCTAGGCTCAGGAGCAGAGCGGCCAAGGCGATGCGAAGGTCCATGGACAGGGCTACTTGGTGCGGTTGACCGTGAGGTGTACGAGGCCTTCCAACGCGTTCCGGGCCTCGTTCTCCGGGAAAGTGTGGAGCAGGGTCAGGGCCTCGTCGCGGTAGGCGTGCATGCGTTGTGTGGCGTGTGCGATGCCGCCGACCTCCACCACCTTAGCGATCACCTTGGCCAAGGCGGCATTGTCCTCGTTGCGGTTCTTCACCACATCCACCATCCATCGGCGGTCGCTCGCGCTCACCTGCTGCAGCGCATGGATCAACGGAAGGGTCAGTTTCTTCTCCTTGATGTCCAGGCCGGTCGGCTTCCCGCTGTCCTGGGCGTTGTTGTAGTCGAACAGGTCGTCCTTGATCTGGAAGGCGATGCCCGTGAGCTCCCCGAAGTGCTTCATGCGGGCCACCTCCTCGGGTGTGGCACCACCGGCGGCCGCACCACTGGCGCAGCACGCCGCGATCAAGCTGGCGGTCTTCTGGCGGATGATCTCGAAGTACACATCCTCCTTGAAGTTCAGTCCGCGCGCCTTCTCCAGCTGCAGCAGTTCGCCCTCGCTCATCTCGCGCACCGCCGTGCTCACGATGCCCAATAGTTCGAACTGCTTCTGGTCCACGGCCAGCAGCAGCCCTCGGCTCAGCAGGTAGTCGCCCACCAGCACGGCGATCTTGTTCTTCCACAGCGCGTTGATGCTGAAGAAGCCGCGGCGCATGGAGCTGCCGTCCACCACGTCGTCGTGGACGAGTGTTGCGGTGTGCAGCAGTTCGATCAGGCTGGCGGCCGCGTAGCCCGCATCGGTGATGGGCCCGAACTGGCGCGCGCTGAGCAGGGTGAACATGGGCCGCATCTGCTTGCCCTTGCGCTGCACGATGTAATGCATGATGCGGTCCAGCAAGGGCGCCTTGCTGCGCATGGCCTCACGGAAGCGCTGCTCGAACAGCTTCATCTCCGCCGCTATCGGACGCTGGATCTCGGCGAGCGAAGGGCTGGCCTGGGCGGTGGCGCTGGCGGTCATGGGAGGGCGCAAAGATGCGGCACGGAAGCCCTGCGTAAAGTGGAGGCGCGTATCTTGGGCCTGTGCGAACCCAACGCCCCAACACCCTCTTCTTGTTCGTCCTGCTGCTCGGCATGGGAGCCGCACAACAAGCCCATGCGCAGCCCAAGACCAAGGTGGTGCTGTACAAGGACCGGCTGGCCGCCGCCTTCGACACGGTGAACTGTGTGAAGAACGTGATCAAGCTGAACGCCTTCTCTTTCTTCCGCGGTGAGTTCCCGGTCTACTTCGAGCGCGCCATCACGCACGATGTCAGCATCGAGCTCGCGGCGGGCATCACCTCGCGCAACTACGTCAGCCTGTCGCTCTCGGGTGATGACGTGGATGATTTCAGCGCTGGTACGGAGATCAAGATCGGCCCCACCGTGCATGTGGGCTTCCGCTACTACTTCGCCGACGACCTTGAACCACAAGGCGGCTACCTGCACCTCGACTTCGCCCACTTGGACTACATCAAGGACATCCGGGAGAAGGATGCTCTGGGCGAACTGACCGACATCCGTCACCGCGACACCCGAACGTACAACGACATCCGACTGCTCGGCGGCTATCAGCTGTTGAGCGGTACCAGCAATTGGCTCTTCGACTTTTACGGGGGCATCGGCCTGCGTGATCGGCACATGGAGGTGGTGCACGAGACCCTCAACATCACCGAGAACAAGTGGACCTACGACACTGAGATCATCGATGATGTCGTGCCGGCCGTCTTCATGGGTGTGAAGGTGGGCGTGGGGTTCTGAACGGCGCTATCGCAACAGCACGGTCGCCCCGGTGGGTCACTGCTACAGCGCTATTTCATTTCGCGTTCGCCTTCCTTTAGCGCCGGCTCGTTCTTGTTGGCCAGCTGTCCGCAGGCGGCGTCGATGTCGCGGCCTCGGCTGCGGCGGATGCGGGCCACGATGCCCTTCTTCTCCAGGTAGTGCATAAAGGCTACGGCGTCGTCGGTGTCGGTGCGGCCGAACTCGGAACCATCGATGGGGTTGTACTCGATCAGGTTCACCTTGGCGTGCACGTCGCTGGCATAGCGCACCAGCTCTTGCGCATCGGTGAGCGAATCGTTGAAGCCCTTCAGCAGGATGTACTCGAAGGTCACGGGGCGACGCGTCTTCCGCGTGTAATAGCGCAGCGCATCCTTCAGGTCGCCCAAGCTGTTCTGCTCGTTGATCGGCATGATGCGGTCGCGCTTCGCATCGTTGGCCGCGTGCAGGCTTAGGGCCAGGTTGAACTTGGCGCCGTCGTCGGCCAGCTTGCGGATCATCTTGGCGATGCCGGCCGTGCTGATGGTGAGGCGGCGCGAGGCCATGGCCAGCCCGTCCGGTGCGGTGATGCGTTCCGCGCTACGCATGGTGTTCGCGTAGTTCAGCAGCGGCTCGCCCATGCCCATGTACACGATGTTCGTGAGGCCCTGCTCGAAGTACTTATGCGCCAACTGATCGATCAGCACTACTTGGTCCACGATCTCGCCGGTCTCCAGGTTGCGCACGCGCTTCAACTTGCCAGTGGCGCAGAAACTGCACGTGAGGCTGCACCCGATCTGGCTGCTGATGCAGGCTGTGAGGCGGGTGGGGGTGGGGATCAGCACACCCTCCACGATGTGGCCGTCCCAAGTGCGGAAGGCGCATTTCACCGTGCCGTCCTCGCTCTTCTGTTCCTCCGCCAGCACCAGCGGACGCAGCACGCAGCGCTCGGCCAACTTGGCGCGGAAGGTCTTCGGCAGGTCGCTCATGTCGTCCCACGACCGGGCCCGCTTCTTCCACAACCACTCCCACAGCTGCTTGCCGCGGTAGGGTTTCTCGCCCAGCTCCTCCGTCAGAAGTTGGACCTCGTCCACCTGGAGTTCGCGGATGTCGACGGGGGGCTTGCTCATGCCGCAAAGGTCGGGGTTGCAGGCCTTGGACCGACAAGGGACTATTGAGGTGGACCCTCGTCCCAGCCCTCCCACGACCCGTGCTCGATCACATAGCCCCAGTCCTCATGCGTGCAAGGGTCGAAGTCCGTGCGGTATTCAACGAGCGGGAAGATGACCAAGGCCTTGGCTGTGGTTAGCGAGCCCATGCCGCAACCATAAGAACCAGTCGGTCGGAAATACCGGTTTTCCATGATCAGGCCATTGACTTGAAAGGTCCCTGGAATGGACCTTGTTCCAACCAGCTCGAACAAGGCGAAGAGGCCGCCGGTTGCGCCAAAGAAGACCAATACGCAAAGCGACAGAGCCGCGAACCCCAACATGATCCCATCAAAGAAGGTACTGCTCGGCTTGAACAGCCGTGAGAACAGGCCATAGACTACAATGCCGAAGCAGGCGATGGCGAACAAGGCATCCGTCCAGAACCCATACAGCGAAACCGGCGTGAACACCACCACCAACTGCCAGAGCCCAAGACCGAGCAGGAACCAAGGATTTCGGAGGATGCGGGGCATTGCGTCGAACAACGCATGGAAGCCGCCTATTCGCATTGGAGCGGCGTGAAAACCTCGATCTCCAACAGCTTTTCCTGGGAGTGGTCCTTCTCGCGCAGGTTGCAGTCGAACAGGAAGCCCACGCCCAACGAGTCGTATTCCACGCCGGGGTTGTTCAGGTTCGGGCCATAGAGCGCATACACATCCGCCCGGGTGGAAACGCCGATCCGGATGCCGTTGAAGAGCTGGGCGTGGCTGGTGGAGTCGAAGCGGATCCAGTTCAGTCGACGGTCGCTGTGCTTCTGTTCAAGGTTGTACCGGTCCAGATACACCCAGATGCCGTCCGCAGCATAGTGCCGATAGCGCTCATCCCAGCGGATGCATGAGCGCCAATGATTGATCCGCTCAGGCTGCTTTCCCAAGTGCGCAAAGAGCTGCTCTTTGGTCCAGCCCAGTTCGATCAAGCCGGGAACACCGATGCCGGGAATGACTTCAAGCTCCCGGGTGGGGGTCGCTCCGAAAAGCAGATAGCATGTGAACACCAATGCAACGAGACGCATCACGCTAAAGACGGGATCCGGCGAGACCGTTGCCTTCTACCCCTTCGCCCCCAGCACCCCTTCCGCCACCTGCAGGTCGAACGGCGTGGTCACCTTGATGTTGAGGTCCTCGCCTTCCACCAGGTGTACGTCCACACCGAGGCGTTCCACCAAGGTGGCCTCGTCGGTGAAGGCGGGATCGTAGGGCAGCTCGAAGGCGCGGCGCAGCAGGGGCACGCGGAAGCACTGCGGCGTCTGCACGGCACGCAGACGGGAACGGTCCATCGGCTGGCTGCCTTCGTATGTGAGCTCGCGTACGGAAGAGCTGATCGGTACCACGGGAATGGCGGCCCCATGCTCTTCCGCCGAACTGAAGCAGCGGGCGATCAGTGCCGCGCTCACCAGCGGCCGCACGCCATCGTGCACGGCCACCAGGCCATCGTGCTTCACTGCGGCCAGGCCGGCTTGTGTACTGTGGAATCGTTCGCTTCCTCCGGCCACCAGCTCGTGTTGCACTTCGAAGTCGAACTCGCCGCAGAGGTGGTCCCAGGTCTCGTGGTGGTCCTGTGGCAGTACCAACACCAAGTGCATCGCCGGGTCGAATTGGTGGAAGGCACGCAGGGTGTGGAACAACAAAGGTTCACCCTTCAACAACAGGAACTGCTTGGGCACGGCGGCCCCCATGCGCTTCCCGGTCCCTCCGGCGACGATGATGGTGGACCTATCCATGCGTGAGGAGTGGGCCGCAGAGGCGCAAAGGCGCGGAGACAGTGCACCTGGGCCGCATGCTGGATCGGCCGCAGAGGCGCAAGGACGCGGAGGGATTGCACATGGACCGCAGGGTGGATGGCTCGACCAAAGGTCGCAAATGGCATTCGATGGTGGCAAAAAGAAGAGGCGCAGAGTGATGTGCTCTGCGCCTCAGCGTCTCTGCGGCTGTGCCGATCAGATGATCAACATCGCGTCCCCGTAGCTGAAGAAGCGGTACTTCTCCTTCATGGCCACCTTGTAGGCGTTCCACACGTGGTCGTAGCCACCGAAGGCCGCCACCATCATCAGGAGGGTGCTCTCTGGCATGTGGAAGTTGGTGATCATGCTGTCGGCGATGCTGAAGTCGTAAGGCGGGAAGATGAACTTGTTCGTCCACCCGTTGTAGGGCTTCATGTGGTTCTCCGTGCTCACGCTGCTCTCGATGGCGCGCATGGTGGTGGTGCCCACGCAGCACACACGCTTCTTCGAGTCCTTCGCCTTGTTCACGATGTCGCAGGCCTCCTTGGTGATGATCACCTGCTCGGAGTCCATCTTGTGCTTGGTGAGGTCCTCCACTTCCACCGGCCGGAAGGTGCCCAGGCCGATGTGCAGGGTGACGTCGGCGAAGTGCATGCCTTTCAGTTCCATGCGCTTCATCAGCTCGCGGCTGAAGTGCAGGCCGGCGGTGGGGGCGGCCACGGCGCCTTCGTTGCGGGCGTAGATGGTCTGGTAACGCTCAGCGTCGCTGGCCTCCAGGTCACGCTTGATGTAGTGGGGCAGGGGCGTTTCGCCCATCTCGGTGATGGTGCGCTTGAATTCCTCGTAGGTGCCATCGAACAGGAAGCGCAGGGTGCGGCCACGGCTCGTCGTGTTGTCGATCACCTCAGCCACCAGCTCATCGTCCTTGCCGAAGTAGAGCTTGTTGCCGATGCGGATCTTGCGGGCGGGGTCCACGATCACGTCCCACAGCAGGCTGTCGCGGTTCAGTTCGCGCAGCAGGAACACCTCGATCTTGGCGCCGGTCTTCTCCTTGTTGCCCCACATGCGCGCTGGGAACACCTTGGTGTCGTTGCGGATGAAGGTGTCTCCATCATCGAAGTAGTCGATAAGGTTCTTGAACTTCTTGTGCTCGATCTTGCCGGTCTTGCGGTCCAGCACCATCAGCCGGCTACCGTCGCGGTCCTTGCTGGGATAGAGAGCGATCTGCTCCTTGGGGAGCGTGAACTTGAAGGAGGTAAGCTTCATGGGAGTTTGCAGGGCTTACAGGCCCTTGCTTCTGGTTTTGGGGCGCCGAAGATAGTGCGATCGTGAAGGGAACGTTAACCGCCCTGATTGTCAGCTTGTTGGCTGCAGCTTCACCCATTCATCGAACCAGGCCGACCACTGTTCCGGGGTGCGGGCGTCGGCGATCAGGAAGGAGCCACTGCGGGTGCGGCGCAGGGCGTTGAGGTAGCCGCCACAGCCCAATGCCTGCCCGATGTCGTGTGCGAGGGACCGGATGTAGGTGCCTTTGCTGCAGTCCACTTCGATCGTCACGTCGCGCCCGCTGATGCCCACAAGCTCCAGCCGGTCGATGCGTACGGGTGCCTTGGCCAGGTCCACATGCTCGCCTTTGCGCGCCAGGTGGTAGGCCCGTTCGCCCTCGAAGCGCTTGGCGCTGAAGTTCGGCGGCCGTTGGTGCATCTCTCCGGTGAAACTTCGCAGGATGGCACGGATGTCGGCCTCACTGAGGTGTTCCCAAGGCTTGGGGTCCTCCTCTTCGGTCTCGGCGTCGTAGGTAGCGGTGATGGCGCCCAATCGCACGGTGGCCAGGTAGGCCTTGTCCTCCCCCGAAAGACCGGGCAGCAACTTGGTGCAGGAGCCGGTGCCGATGATCAGCAGGCCGCTGGCCAAGGGGTCCAGGGTTCCGGCATGGCCCACCTTCACCCGGTGTCCGCAGAGCTTCCGCAGGGTGCCGCGCACCTTGCCCACCACGTTGAAACTCGTCCAGGTCACCGGCTTGTCCACCAGCATGATCGCGCCAGCGGCAGGGTCCAGGCCGTCGAGGGTCATACCATGCTGAGGTTGGTGCCCATGGCCAGCAGCACCAGCAGCAAGGCGCCCACGGCGATGCGGTACCAGCCGAACAGTGCGAAACCGTGCTTGGTGAGGAAGCCGACGAAGCCCTTGATGGCCAGCAAGGCCACGATGAAGGCCACCACGTTGCCCACGGCGAAGAGCTTCCAATGCTCCGGTGTGAAGGTGCCGCCGTCGTCGATATAGTCCCACATGCTCTTGGCAGTGGCCGCTGCCATGGTGGGCACGGCGAGCAGGAAGCTGAACTCCGCGGCCTGCTTGCGGCTGAGCTTGCGGGTGAGGCCCCCGATGATGGTGGCAGCGCTGCGGCTCACCCCCGGGATCATGGCGATCACCTGGAAACAGCCGATCACCAAGGCATCCAGCCAGGTGATGGGTCGGTCGCGATCCTTGCCGTCATGGGGGAACAGCTTGTCAATGAACAGGAAGAAGATGCCGCCCAACAGCAGGGCCACGGCCACCACGCCGACGTTCTCCAGCAACAGGTCGATCTGCGATTTGAAGGTGAGGCCCATGATCGCCGCCGGTATGAAGCCCACGACCAGCAAGGGGTACACCGTGAGCGTTTCGAAGAAGCGCCGCCAGTACAACACCACCACGCTGAGGATGGCCCCGAACTGGATGGCCACGGTGAAGAGCTTCACGAAGTCGTCCGCAGCGATGCCCATCAGGGTGCTGCCAATGATCATGTGCCCGGTGCTGCTCACCGGCAGGAACTCGGTGAGCCCTTCGATGATGGCGATGAGGATGGCCTGGAGGATCGTCATGAATGGAAAGCGGCCAGCTCAAGAGGCCGGCCGCGAAAGTGCGTTAAAAAGACATGGACTAGCTCACCACTTTCTTCAGGATGGCGTAGGCCACGAAGAGGTAGCCGATCACGCAGACGATGGGGGCCACGGTGATGCGGCGCGTGCTGAAGATCTCCTCGGCGTTGAACACGTTGGGGTCGCCACTGCCACCGCCGCTCATTAGGGTGTAGCCCACCACCAGAATGCCCAGTCCGATCAGCAGCAACCGGTAGTTGGTGCGGGTGAACGGCATTTGGTTGTCGTGCTCGTTGGCCATGGCTCAGCTGAAGTTCAGTTCGTCGGTGTTCATGCGAAGGTAGCGCCTCACGGCGAACCACGTGCTGAGCAGGCTGATCAACAGTCCCAGAACAAGCACTCCGGCGAACAGGATACCCAATGCCCGCACGTCCGTGAAGGCCAGCAGGTCGGGTACGTAGTTGCGGGCCAGTGCCAGCATGCCCACCAGCAGTCCGATGGCCAGCACCGCCGCCACCAGCCCCTGCCACAGGCTGCGCCCTAGGAAGGGCCGCTTGATGAACCATTGCGTAGCGCCCACCAGGTGCATGGTGCGGATCAGGAAGCGCTTGCGGTAGATGCTCAGGCGAATGGTGTTGTTGATCAGGGCCACGGCGATGATCAGCAGCAGCAGGCAGAACAGCCCCCCGATCAGCGTCAGCTTCTTCAGGTTCGCGTCCACATTCTCCAGCACGGTGGCGTTGTAGCTCACATCTCCGGTGCGATGGTCCTGCCGCAGGTGCTCGGCGATCCACTTCATGCTGTCGGGCTGCGCGTAGGCCGGTTTCAGGTGCAGCTGGATGCTGGCGGTGAGCGGGTTGGTGCCGGTCACGCCCAGGAAATCCTCACCCAGCTCTTTCTTCATCAGCTCCGCCGCCTCGTCCGCCGTGATGAAGCCCGTGCTCGCCGTGAAAGGCTGGGTGTCCAGCAGCTTGCGGAACTGCATCACGTCCACCTCCTTCACGTCGCGCTCCATCATCACCTCCATCACCATCGTCTCGCGGAGGTACTGCTCGATGGCCCGCCCGTTCAGTGCTAGCCAGCCCAGCACGCCCAGCATGAAGAGCACCAAGGTGATGCCGATGATGGTGCCCACCCCGCTGTTGCGGGCCCGAAGCTTGGAAGGCCGGTCGTTGCTCATTCGGAGGCCAAATGTAGCGGCGCGCAACGTGCGGCTCCGGGGGCGGTGCGCGCGATGTCAACAGGCTAGGGGGAATAGTCCGCTGAGGGGAAGGTAGAAGAGCCCCGTGTTTTTCCGCAGATGACACAGATGACGCAGATGAAATGCCCTGCCG
The DNA here is from genome assembly GCA_016721825.1 of Flavobacteriales bacterium. Classification (GTDB taxonomy): domain Bacteria; phylum Bacteroidota; class Bacteroidia; order Flavobacteriales_F; family PHOS-HE28; genus PHOS-HE28. Next base: position 1,364,285 of record JADKHI010000001.1, on the reverse strand, counting down.
ATGCTGGCGGGCGATCGATGACGCAGAGGGCAGCGCGCAAGCGCACCGGTCGGTCGGCGAGTCTATTGACCTGAGCGATCTGTGTCCATCTGTGTCATCTGTGGATGTCCTTCCTGCTCCTGCCAGCTGGTTACCTTCGCAGGCTTTCAACAACGGACATGGCGTACGAGCACAAGGAGATCGAGAAGAAGTGGCGCGAGCGGTGGAAGGACCTGGGGACCTACCGCGTAGAGAACGACCCTTCCAAGCCGAAGTACTACGTGCTCGACATGTTCCCGTACCCCAGCGGCGCCGGCCTGCACGTGGGGCATCCGCTTGGCTACATCGCCAGCGACATCGTTTCGCGCTTCAAGCGGCACAGCGGCTTCAACGTGCTGCACCCCATGGGCTACGACAGCTTCGGCCTGCCCGCCGAGCAGTACGCCATCCAGACCGGCCAGCACCCGGCGAAGACCACCGAGGTCAACATCGCCCGCTACCGCGAGCAGCTCGACCGCATCGGCTTCAGCTTCGACTGGAGCCGCGAGGTGCGCACCAGCGATCCCGCCTACTACCGCTGGACGCAGTGGGTCTTCCTACAGCTCTTCGACAGCTGGTACAACATCGAAGTGCAGCGCGCCGAGCCCATCAGCAGCCTCATCCGCCGCTTCGAGCACAACGGATTCACCGGCATCGACCGCCGCCGCCTGACGGGCGACGAGGATATGGAGGCGCCGACCTTCACCGCCGAAGAGTGGAAGGCCTTCAACCCGCGCGAACAGGAGGCTGTGCTGCAGTACTTCCGCCTGGCATACCGCAGCGAGGCTTGGGTGAACTGGTGCCCTGCACTGGGCACCGTGCTCGCCAACGACGAGGTGAAGGACGGCGTGAGCGAACGCGGTGGCCACCCCGTGGAACGCAAGCGGATGCCGCAGTGGAGCATGCGCATCACGGCCTACGCACAACGCCTGCTCGATTCGCTCGATGAGCTGGACTGGAGCGAGAGCATCAAGGAAGCACAACGCAACTGGATCGGCCGCAGCCGCGGGGCACTGGTGAAGTTCCCGGTGGTCGGGCATGAAGAGGTCATCGAGGTTTTCACCACCCGTCCGGACACACTGTTCGGCGTCACCTTCGTGACGCTCGCACCCGAGCACCAATTGGTCGATAAGCTGGTGACACCCGAGCGCCGCGCCGAGGTGATGGCCTATTGCGAGCAGGCCAAGAACCGCAGCGAGCGCGACCGTATGGCCGACGTGAAGACCGTGAGCGGCGCCTTCACCGGGGCCTACGTCAAGCACCCCTTCACCGGTGCTGATGTGCCCATTTGGGTGGGTGACTACGTGCTGGTAGGCTACGCCACCGGTGCCGTGATGGCCGTGCCCGGCGGCGACCAGCGCGACTGGAACTTCGCCAGGCACTTCAACCTGCCCATCATCGCGGTCACTGAAGGAGCCGACATTGAGAAGGAAGCCGATGAGCGTAAGGACGCGATCATCATCAACAGCGGCTTCCTCAACGGGCTGGACGTGCCTCAGGCCATCACCCGTGCCATCCAGGAACTGGAGACGCTCGGCGTGGGCGAAGGCCGCATCAACTACCGCCTGCGCGATGCCGCTTTCGGTCGCCAGCGCTATTGGGGCGAACCCATTCCCATCTACTACGAGGATGGCCTACCGAAGGCCCTGCCCGACAGCGCGCTGCCCCTGCGCCTACCCGAGGTGGACAAGTTCCTGCCCACGGCCGACGGTGAACCACCGCTGGCCCGCGCGGCGGATTGGACCTACAACGGTCATCCGTTGGAGACCACCACCATGCCCGGCTGGGCCGGCAGCAGCTGGTACTGGTTGCGCTACATGGATCCCGCCAACACCGAGCGCTTCGCCAGCAAGGAGGCCGTGGACTACTGGAAGCAAGTGGACCTCTATGTGGGCGGCAGTGAGCACGCCACCGGCCACCTGCTCTATGTGCGCTTCTGGACCAAGTTCCTCTTCGACCGCGGCCACATCGCCGTGGACGAGCCCGCAGAAGCTGGTGAACCAGGGAATGATAACTGGTCGCTCTGCGCGGATGGAGAATTGAGATTGGCGTGGGTTTGTCGGAACCCCATGTTGGCGTGGATGTACCTCTCCCTCAGGTTTTCGTTTCTGCTGATGTCATTGAAGCATGGCGGCGGGATGAAAGTCTGATGTCCACGTCCTACAAAGTAGTACGCAGTGCATTAGATGAGGTCTCTACACTTATGCGGGCGAGACTTGGAATTCCCTCCCTTGAGTATGTGTGCGCTGCAAACTTCAATGGATTGAGGGCCCACGGCTGATGCCGGTCGAGCATCTTGTACCCGATGCAAACGGCATCATTTCAAATGATGAAACACGGGTCAATGTCGATGCGATTGTCGCCTCCAACGAGGGTCTAAGCAGCGCTGTTTTCGTTCGCGGTGGAGAGCATTTCCACGCCTATCGTGAAACGGACAAGATGTCCAAGTCGAAGTGGAACGTGGTGAACCCCGACGACATCATCGAGAAGTACGGGGCGGACACGCTACGGTTGTACGAGATGTTCCTGGGTCCGCTGGAGCAGAGCAAGCCGTGGGACACCAACGGCATTGAAGGCACCAGCCGTTTCCTGAAGAAGTTCTGGAACCTCTTCTTCGAAAGCGACATCCTCAGCGTGAGCGACGAGGCTCCCTCCAAGGCCGAGTTCAAGGTGCTGCACGCCACCCTGAAGAAGGTGACCGAGGACATCGAGAAGCTCAGCTTCAACACCAGCGTCAGCCAGTTCATGATCGCCGTGAACGAACTCGGTGCGCTGAAGTGCCACAAGCGCGATGTGCTGGAGCCGCTCACTATCGCCCTCGCGCCCTTCGCCCCGCACATCGCCGAAGAGCTGTGGAGCTTGCTCGGTCACACCGACAGCATCACCACCGCGCCCTGGCCCCAGTGGCAGGCCGAGCACCTGGTGGAGGACAGCTTCAGCTATCCCATCAGCTTCAACGGCAAGACGCGCCTGCAGCTCGAATTCCCCATGGAGCTGGATGCGAAGAGCGTGGAAGCCGCCGTGCTCGCCAACCCGGAAGTGCAGGCGCGCCTGGAGGGCAAGCTGCCCAAGAAGGTGATCGTGGTGCCCAAACGCATCGTGAACATCGTGATATAGTAGCACGGGCATCTTGCCTGTGCCCGATGGAAGCGTTGCTCCCAGCGCATCGTTCAGGGACCGCCTATGTCGGAGAGATCCTGCGCGCCAGCGGCCCAAGATCGCTTCGGCCCCTTCGGATCCTCGCGATGACGGCAATCCTATTTCGTCATCGCGGAGTCAGGCACAAGCGATCCCAAAGTACCCGGCCTCACGTGGCCATTTCTTGAGCCGCTGGCGCGCGATCGCACCTCACCCGTTCGCCCCCGCATCTCACCATCCAACATTCTGCCGTCGGCATCGAACAAAGTGACCGTTACATTTGCCAACCATTACGAACGGAACGAACATGCCCACCTCTTCCATCGGCTACTGGTGCTCTATTGCGGCGCACCGCTACTTCGCCCGCCTGCAGGAGAAGCTGGAGCACTTGGACATCACGCACTGGTTCTTCGTGCTGCTCACCATTGAAGAGGCGGACGGCAAGCTCAGCCAGCAGGAGCTCGCCGACCAACTGGACCTGGACAAGGTGGCCATGACCCGCGCGCTGGACCATTTGGGGCAGAAGGGATACGTGGAACGCTGCGATTGTGAAGGTGATCGCCGCAAGTACCTGATCAAGCTAACACCCAAGGCCAAGCCCGCCGTCAAGGCCATCCGCAAGGCTTACGAAGAACTCAACGACGAGGCCATGAAAGGCATGAAGAAGTCGGAACGCAAGGAATTCTTGGAACAGATCGACCTCGTCGTCCACAACCTGCGCAGCGTGAAGGAGCGCGTGCAGGTCACCACCAAGCGCATCCATCTATGAAGCGAGCGATCCCACTTATTGCAGTTGTTGTCCTCGCCTCCTGCGGTGGGGAGAAGGAGAAGGCCGCAGGTCCCGGTGCTATGCCGCCGATGACCGTGCAAGTGCATGTGCTGAAGCCTGAGCCCCTGGACAATGCGCTGGTGACCACAGGGACCTTGATGGCGAACGAAGAGGTCGACCTGGTGAGCGAGCTTGCCGGTCGGGTCACGTCCATCGGCTTTGAGGAAGGTGGGAATGTCAGCGCCGGTCAGGTGCTGTTGCGCATCAACGACGATGAGCTACAGGCCCAGTTGCGCAAGGCCGAAGCGAATCTCCGGCTGGCGAAGGATGATGAAGGCCGGAAGAAGCAACTGCTCGCGGTGAGCGGTATCAGCCAAGAGCAGTACGACGCTTCACAAGCCCAGCTCGCGGCCATTGAGGCGGACGCCGATGACCTCCGCGCCAAGGTTTCAAAGAGCACTATCCGTGCGCCTTTCAAGGGGAAGGTGGGCCTGCGTTCCATCAGCGAGGGTGGATACGTGGCCAGCAACACGTTGATCGCCAAGCTGCAGCAGACCGACCCCATGAAGCTGGAGTTCGCCGTGCCTGAGCGCTACGGCCCCATCATGAAGCCCGGCAACTCCATCGGCTTCACCTTGGAAGGGGACACGAGCACTTACCACGGTGAAGTGTACGCTGTGGATCCGAGCGTGGATGCGACGACGCGGACGGTGAAGGTGCGCGCGCGCAGCAACAACAGCGCTGGTCGCCTGATCCCCGGTGCCTTCGCGAAAGTGGATGTGCGCCTGGACAAGGTTGACAATGCGCTTATCATTCCGGCCGAAGCACTGATCCCCGACATCCAAGGGCAGAAGGTGCTGCTGATGAAAGGTGGGAAGGTCGTGAGCGCCCGTGTGCAGCTCGGCATCCGCACGGCCAACAGTGTGCAGCTCACCAGCGGTGTGCAACCCGGCGACTCGGTGATCGTTACCGGCCTGCTAGCGTTGCGTGATGGCGCTGCGGTACGTCCACTTGCGAAACAAGCGCCAGCGAGAGCAGTGAGCGCTGACAGCACCGCCCGATGAACATCAGCTCCACCAGCATCAACCGGCCGGTGCTCGCATCGGTGATCTCGATCCTGATCGTGCTCTTCGGCGCGATCGGCTTCGGGTTCCTGGGCGTGCGCGAGTACCCCAGTGTAGACCCGCCGGTGATCACCGTTACCACTAACTACGTCGGAGCGAACGCGGACATCATCGAAAGCCAGATCACTGAGGTGCTGGAGGAGAGCATCAACGGCATCGCGGGCATCCGAACCCTCACCAGCGTGAGCAGCGATGGTCGCAGCACCATCACCGTCGAGTTCGAACTCGACGTGGACCTCGAAGCTGCGGCGAACGACGTGCGTGATCGAGTGAGCAGGAGTCTGAAGAGCCTGCCGCTCGATATCGACCCACCCATCGTTGCCAAGAGTGATGCGGACTCGAATCCCATCGTGTCGATGACGATCCAGAGCGATCAACGCGACATGTTGGAACTGAGCCAGATCGCGAACGACGTGTTCAAGGAGCGGCTCCAGACGATCCCGGGGGTGAGCGCGATCAACGTGTGGGGCGAGAAGAAGTACAGCATGAAGCTGCAGCTCGACCCCTTGCGGATGGCCGGCTTCAACATCACGCCGGTGGATGTGCGCAACGCGTTGGCCCGGGAGAACGTCGAGCTTCCCAGCGGCCGCATCGAGGGCTTCAATACCGAGTTGAGCATCCGCACGCTGGGCCGACTGACCACTGAAGAGGACTTCAACGACCTCATTCTCCGCGACGATGGCGGACCCGTTGTAAAGCTGCGGGACATTGGCATCGCCGAACTGAAGCCGGAGAACGAGCGTTCGCTGCTGCGCGGTAACGGAGGAGTGCCGCAGGTGGCGGTGGCCATCACCCCACAGCCCGGCAGCAACTACGTGGCCATCGCGGATGAGTTCTACAAGCGTGTCGAACAGATCAAGAAGGACCTGCCCTCCGACCTGCGGTACAATGTGGCGCTCGACACCACCATCGGCATCCGCTCGGCCATCAGTGAAGTGGAGGAGACCATCCTCATCGCCTTTGGACTGGTGGTGCTCATCATCTTCCTCTTTCTGCGTGACTGGCGTACCACACTGATCCCTGTGCTCGCGATACCCATCTCCTTGATCGGTGCCTTCTTCATCATGTACATCGCGGGCTTCAGCATCAACATCCTTACGCTGCTCGCCATTGTGCTGGCCACGGGGATCGTGGTGGACGATGCGATCGTGGTGCTGGAGAACATCTACGCCAAGATCGAAGGTGGCATGGATCCCATGAAGGCCGGCCACGAAGGTTCGAAGGAGATCACCTTCGCGATCATCAGTACCACAGTTACGCTTGCAGCGGTCTTCTTACCGGTGATCTTCTTGAGCGGCTTGACCGGTCGCCTGTTCCGCGAGTTCGGTATCGTCGTGGCGGGCTCGGTGCTGATCAGTGCCGTTGTCTCGCTCACGCTCACGCCGATGATGAGCGCACGTCTGTTGAAGCACAAGACGAAGCAGAGCCGCTTCTTCGAGGTCACCGAACGCTTCTTCACGCGCCTGGGCAACGGCTATGAACGTTCGCTTTCGGCCTTCCTCCGTCGGCGATGGCTTAACATCCCAAGCGAGCTGGCACCGAACGAGGACAAGAGCCGCTTCATGGTTCAGAGCACGGCGCCCGAAGGCACGAGCTTCGAACTGATGAACGCCTACCTCGCCAACATCATCGAGGTGGTGGACACCATGCCTGAGCGGCAATCATTGATCAGTGTTACGGCCCCTGGATTCGGAACCGCCAGCGCGACCAACACCGGCTTCGTCCGCGTGACGCTTGTTCAGCCGGATCAACGCAACAAGACGCAGGATGAGCTGGCGAAGAGCGTGATGGGAAAGGTGCAGCGCTTCAACCTGGCGAAGAGCTTCGTGATCCAGGAACCTACCATCGGTGGAAGTCGCTTCGTGACCCTACCCGTGCAGTACGTGATCCAGGCACCCGACTTCGAGCGTCTGCGTGCCATCATTCCGAAGTTCATGGAAAAGGCTTCTGCGGACAAGACCTTCCGCGTCGTGGACCTCAACCTGAAGTTCAACAAGCCAGAGCTGAACGTGGAGATCGACCGCGACCGTGCCCGTGCGATGGGCGTGAGCATGCAGGACATCGCTGAGACCCTGCAGCTCTACTTCAGCGGACAGCGCTATGGCTACTTCATCATGGGGGGCAAGCAGTACCAGGTGATCGGGCAGGCCACGCGGGACAACCGGGATGCCCCCATCGATCTGAAGAGCGCGTATGTCCGGAACGACAAGGGTGAGCTGATCCAGTTGGACAACCTGGTCCGTTTGAGTGACCGCAGCACCCCTCCGCAGCTCTTCCGGTACAACCGCTACGTGAGCGCCACCGTCAGTGCAGATCCTGCTGAAGGCTTCACGATCGGAGACGGTATCGCAGCCATGGACCGGATCTCGAAGGAGGTGCTCGATGATTCGTTCAGCACATCGCTGGCCGGGGTCAGCAAGGAGTTCGCCGAGAGCGGTAGCAGCTTGATGTTCGCTTTCCTGCTGGCACTTGTGTTGATCTTCCTGATCCTCGCAGCACAGTTCGAGAGCTTCGTCGATCCACTCGTTGTGATGTTCACCGTGCCCCTTGCCTTGGCAGGCGCCTTGTTCAGCTTGTGGGTCGGTGGTCACACGCTCAACATCTTCAGTCAGATCGGGATCATCGTGCTTGTGGGTCTTGTCACCAAGAACGGGATCCTGATCGTGGAGTTCGCCAATCAGCGCAAGGAGCAAGGGCTGAAGAAGATGGATGCTGTGGTGGATGCTGCCGGAAAGCGTTTCCGTCCGATCCTGATGACGAGCCTCGCCACCGTCTTGGGCGCATTGCCCATCGCGTTGGGTCTGGGTGCTGCGGCGAAGAGCCGTGTGCCTATGGGCATCGCCATCATCGGCGGGCTGATGTTCGCCTTGTTGCTGACACTTTACGTGGTACCCGCATTGTACAGCTACATGAGCCGTGAGCGCAAAGAGGAACCAGCTGTCGGTACGGAAACGAACGACGAAACCGTACTGCACGCATGAGGCCGCTGATCACCTTCCTCGTCCTGTGCCTGACCACCGGTCTTTTCGCCCAGGAAGTGCTTACGGCCGAAGAAGCCGTCCGCCTGGCCGTGGAAAGGAACTACGGCATCCGCTTGGCACGCCTGGATGCGAAAGGGGCGGAGCTGCTCAATACGCCCGGTCTGGCCGGTATGCTGCCGAACCTCGACGCTGTCGGCGCTTACACGATCGACAACAGCAGCACGAAGCAGACCTTCTTCAGCGGTGAAGTGCGTGAGGCCGATAATGCCGATGCGCGTGTGCTCGATGCAGCCGTCCAGCTCAACTGGACCGTCTTCGATGGGCTGACGATGTTCGCCACCAAGGACCGGTTGGAAGCCTTGGAGCTGATCGGGCAGACACAGCTCCGCCAACGGATCGAGGCTACGGTGTACGAGGTGCTTTCGACTTATTACCAGCTGGTGCAGTTGCGCAAAGGCATCTCGTTGCAACGCGAAGTGATGCGGATCTCGCAGGAGCGCCTGACGATCGCAGAGGCCGGGCAACGGATCGGGACCGCCAGCGGACTGGCCGTGGTACAAGCGCGCTTGGACCTGAGCACCGACAGCGCCTCCGTGATGGATCTGCTGTTGCGCGATGCCGAAAGTGCAAGTCGACTGAACACCCTGATGGCGCGCGATCCTGCAACGCCGCTTGCCGTAGCGCCTGAGATCCCGACGATCGCCCCGTTGGATAGGGCCCAACTGAACGAACAGTCCCTTCAGGCCAACAGCATGCTGCAACAGGCCCGCCAACAGCAGATCGCTGCGGACCTGCACGTGCAGGAGCTTCGCGGTGACATGTTGCCACGGTTGGACGTGTTCGCCAACTATGGCTATACGCGCTCCAGCTCGGCCGTTGGCTTTCTTCAGAGCAACCAAAGCCTGGGTCCGGACATGGGAGCGCGCCTCTCCATCCCGCTCTTCCACGGAGGCCAGCAACGCACAGCCCGGGATGTCGCCCGGCTTCAGCGTGAGCAGGCCGCGTTATCCACGGAGCAGGTGGCCCTGAACCTGCAGGAAAGCCTGCTGAACGCCTGGAACGCGCACACCACCGCCTTGCAACGCGAAGCCCTGGAATTGGAGCAGCTGACCGGTGCCCGTACGCAGGTGGATGTGGCCCTTGAGAGCTATCGGCTAGGTGTTCTCACCGCTTTGGAGCTCCGCGATGTACAGGTAGGCTACCTGGCTGCGGAACAGCGTCTGCTGGTCGCCCGCTACGAGGCCAAAGTGTCCGAGTTGCAGCTCAAGTGGCTGGCCGGAAGGCTGTTATAGGGTGACCACAGCCGGCTTTCACCTGTTCGGCACCACCTTTGCGTTATGGGAGACATGACACGCAATAGCCTGTTCCTGTTGTTCGGACTTTCCCTGATGACCTCGGCCATGGCACAAGGCAAGGTGCAGACCGGCGGCCCTGCGCCAGGTGTGCCCTCGACCTTTCCGTTACGGACGGTGGAACATAGCGCCTTCAAAGCGGGCGAGAAGTTGACCTACGTGCTGCACTATGGTTTCGTGAACGCCGGTGAGGCGGTGATCGAGCTACAGGAGAGCGACCTGATGATCCAAGGGCGCAAGATGCTTCGTGCGGTGGGTAAAGGACGCAGCGTTGGTGCCTTCAACACCTTCTACAAGGTGGACGACCACTACGAGACCTACTTCGATCGCCAGGGCGTGTTCCCGTGGATCTTCATCCGGCGAGTGAACGAGGGAGGCTACACCTTCAGCCAGGACTACAGCTACAAGCAGCACCTCCATCAGGTGAGCACGCAGAAGAAGGAAACGCACGCCGTACCGGCCCACGTGCAGGACATGTTGAGCGCCTTCTACTATGCCCGCACCATCGACTACAGCAAGGCCAAGCCCGGAGATGAGTTCGCCATTGACTGCTTCCTGGACGATGCGATCTGGCCGCTGAAGATGCGCTTTGTGGGTCGTGAGACCGTTAAGCTGCGCGGTGGCAAGTACCGTTGCATGAAGTTCCAACCCGTGGTGCAAGAAGGGCGCATCTTCAAGGCCAACGACGACCTGAACGTGTGGGTGACCGATGACGCGAACCACATCCCGGTGCTTGCGGAAGCGAAGGTGCTGGTGGGTTCGATCAAGATGGAATTGAGCGCCTATGAAGGCCTGTCCAACCCCATCGCGAAGGAGTAAGCGCTGGCCGCTATCAAGAGGGCACCGTTGAAATGATCCGTGTCGCCCCGACGTTAACCGTCGGGGCGATGTGCTTTCTTGGCACTGGTCCGGGCATCAACGCACGGCGGGGGGGAACATGAAGCGATGGCAGAAGTGGACGGTGGCGTGTGGACTTGTGGCCACCGTGGGCCTCGTGGTCACCAGTGTGGACCTGGCGCCCCACGTGGAGTACGTGCCCGATCCGCCCCTCGCAGCGGTCGACAGCACCCTACCACCACCGAGCGCCTACGGGCTGCCCATGAGCGGCTTCATACTGGAGCAAGGCATCGTGAAGGCTGGCCAGACCTTCAGCGATCTGCTGGCCGGACATGGCGTTAGCGCCATCTCGATCGATAGCCTGGTGCGGTTGGCACAGCCACTCTTCGACGTACGCAAGCTGCGGACGGGGCATCCCTACGCGCTGATCTTCACGGATGATGCCGAGCGGCTGCCGCACTACTTCGTGTACGAAGTGGACGCTGTGGAGCATGTGATCTTCGCCGTGCAGCCGCCCATGAACGTCCGGGTAGGCAAGCGTCCGGTGGTGACCGAGGTGAAGAGCGTGAGCGTGGCGGTGACGGGTGCGTTGTGGAACGACCTGAAGGAGGCCGGAGCGGATCCAGCGCTCACCATGCAGCTGGCCGACGTGTTCCAGTGGTCTGTCGACTTCTACCGGATCCAGAAGAACGACCGCTTCACGGTGGTGTACGAAGAGCGTACGGTGGATGGAGAGCCGTATGGGGCGCCGCGTGTGCTGGGCGTGCGCTACAGCACCAGCGATATCACGAAGGAAGCCTTCCGCTTCGCTCCGGACAGTGCGCATGTGGCCTACTTCGATGGGGAGGGCAACAGCCTGCGCAAGGCCTTCCTGAAGGCGCCGTTGAAGTTCAGTCGCATGAGCTCCGGGTTCACCCAGCGTCGTTTCCATCCTGTGCAGAAGCGGTTCAAGGCGCACCTGGGCACCGACTATGCCGCGCCCTATGGCACACCGATCCTGGCCGTGGGCGATGGGGTAGTGGAGAAGGCCGGCTGGACCGCTGGCAATGGCAACTACGTGAAGATCCGCCACAACGGCACCTACAGCACGCAATACCTGCACATGCGCAAGATCCTGGTGCGCAACGGCCAGCACGTGGGTCAGGGGCAAAGCATCGGGGAAGTGGGCAGCACAGGTCTGGCCACAGGTCCACACGTCTGCTTCCGCTTCTGGAAGAACGGCGAGCAGGTGGACCACCGCAAGGAGGAGATGCCCAGCGCCGAACCTGTCCCACCTGCCGAGCGCGCAGCTTTCGACCAAGTGCGATCGACGCTGTTGGCGCAGTTGGACGAAGCGCAGAACGAGGCGCTTCGCATCAGCACAGCGACGTTCTAGCGGAGCGCCAACTTCAGAATGTCATCGTAAGTATGTCGGTGCACACCGGCCATGCCAATGATCGCGACGTTGATCAAGGCTTGGGCAAGCACATCATGTGGCATGGGCCGGTACTTGCGCAAGCTGCCGATCATGAGCGGTGCGATGAGCTTGGTGACGGTGATGCCTATGCGTTCGCCGGTCCGCACTTCCTTTCGCGGCCCGGTCAGGATGGAAGGCTGGAAGAGGTGCGTAGCAGGAATGCCGAAAGCGATTACCTCGCGTTCCATTTCCCCTTTCGTGCGGTTGTAGAAGATGCGACTGTCCGCATCGGCGCCGATGGCGCTCACAATGGCGAGCGTGCCCACAGCCTGTGCCTTCGCCCAGCGAGCCAGGCCGACAACGAGGTCCTTGTCGACGTGCATGAACTTGCGTTGGTCACCGCCGACATTGCGGATCGTTGTGCCGAGGCAGCAGATCACCGCATCAACGGGTTCGGGTCGAAGCGCTGTGAGCAGATCCGCCCCGAGCGAGCAGCGCTCTTCAAGCTTGGCGTGTGAAAAGCCCAGCGGCTTTCGCGTGAGCACGATCACTTCTCCAATACGCGCATCGGCCAGCGCGCATTCAAGAACAGCGCTTCCGATCATCCCGGTGGCTCCCGCAAGCAGGATCCGGCGACCGCTCATTTCGGGCTGAGATCCGAGCGTGTTACCATGTTCACCCGAACCTGGTCCTTCACCAGCGTCACGGCCTGGCTAGCACTGATGAGCCAACCACTGCGGCGGTCGAAAGTGTAGACGCGCTCTTCGCTCAGATCAAGACGCTCCACTTTCTGTCCCTCCTTCACCAAGGCGGCACGCAGGGCCTTCTGGTCGTACTGGAACACCACGCGGCATACGGCGCGGTCAGCACTGATCTCGTCGAAACCGTATTCCACCATGGCCGGCAGCTCGGGAATATCCGGGAACATGGGTGCCTGCACATCCTTCACCTGCATGGGCTCGCGCTTGCTGCCTTTGGCCGGGTAGGCATACTGGTAGCCATCCAGCAGCAAGCTCATTTCGTTCTCAAGTGAGGCGGCCAGATCATCACGCATGCTGTCACAGAGGTGGTAGATCTGGGGCTTGGAGAATTTGGGACCGTTGGACACGGTACTGTAGTAGGTGCCAGCTCCCGTGGCCAAGGCATCAAGGAGCTTTTCCTTGGCGGCATCGTCCTGTACCGGACCGATCAGATCTCCTTTCAACCCCACGTTGTAGTCCAGTACGAGGCCGTGCATGGGGCCCTCAACGGCGTTGTTCATATGCTTCAGAGGGGCATTGGCCGCGATCATGGCGTTGGCGGCTGCAGGCGTAGCGCCGGTCATATCCACCTCCATGCGGGGCAGCAGGTCTTCCGGTGCGAAGGAGATGGAGAGCTTGGATCCATCCTTGCGGCGCTCCCTTACGCTGAGGTGGTAGGAACTGATGCTGGACTCCTTCATGTCCATGGAGTCGGAGAGGTGCATGCGCAGGTTGACGGTCGTCCGCACCACACGCGTGTCACCCAGTATCCAAGCGGGTGTGATACGGATGTCCTTGTCCTGGCCAAGGGCGGTGAGCGATGCGGAAGCAAGGGAGAGGAGGAGCAGCAGGCGGAACATGGACGAAAAGTAGTGGTTGGAGGGAGAGCTTTTTGGTCGACTATTGTTTATGAAATAAACATGTTTACATTTGCTTCATCAAACGCTCTACCATGGAAACCGAGATGACCCCTTCCCAAAGCCTCCAGCTGATCCAGGAGATGGTGCAGCAGGCAAGGCAAAGCGTACAGAAATCGAACTTCTACTTCCTGGCCTGGGGAATGCTTTTCGCCTTGGCCGGCGTGGTCGATCACATCCTGCTTCAGCAGGGGGTTGGCATGCATTGGCTTGTGTGGCCGGCCATGGGGCTGTTAGGCGGGATCATCAGCGGTGTGTACGGAGCCCGGCAGGGTAGGCGCGCGGAAGTGAACACGTTGATGGACCGTGTGCAGATGTGGCTTTGGGGCAGCTATACGGTCACGCTGGTCCTGCTCATTGTCGCAACGGTATCGGGTGGTCGAGACCCGAATCCATACGTTCTGCTGCTAACAGGTCTGCCCACCTTCGTTACCGGCGCCCTCATCCGATTCCGGCCGTTGATGGTCGGTGGCGTGCTTTTCTGGGTGATCGGTCTGGCATCGCTGTTCGTGTTGCACGAGTTCAGCTCATTGGTGTTCGCCTTCGCCATCGTGGTCGGCTACATCGTTCCGGGGATCCTGCTGAAACGCAAAGAGGATGGGCTTCGCGCCGCTTGATCCGGTCCTTCACAACCAGTTGCGGCTGGCGGTCATGAGCCTGTTGGTCGCTGTGGAAGAGGGCGATTTCAACTTTTTGCTGGAGAAGACCGGCGCCACCCGTGGTAACCTCAGCGTGCAGATCACCAAGCTCAAGGAGGCAGGCTACATCAACGTGAAGAAGACCTTCAAGAATAACTACCCCAACACGGTGTGCAGCATCACGCAGAAGGGGTTTGAAGGCTTTCGAACAGTATGTGAAGGCGATCAAGGATTACCTGAACACGCGAGTGAACCGTACCGGGCGTTGACGCTACCCCGGCTCCACCCAATCGCCATGCTGGCGGATCAAGCCGATGAGCTCGTCCACGGCCTGCTCACTGGGCACGTTACGCTTCACAACATCCTTCTCCTTGTACAGCGTGATCACGCCTGGGCCAGTGCCTACGTACCCGTAATCGGCATCTGCCATTTCGCCCGGCCCGTTCACGATGCAGCCCATGATGCCGATCTTGATCCCTTTGAGGTGGCTGGTGCGTGAGCGGATCTTCGCGGTGGTCTCCTGCAGGTCGAAGAGCGTGCGCCCGCAACTGGGGCAGCTGATGTACTCGGTCTTGCTGATGCGTGTGCGTGTAGCTTGAAGCACACCGAAGGCACAGCGGTTCACCAGCTCATCACCGCCGCTCTTTTCCGGGCAGATCATGATGCCGTCGCCAAGACCATCGAGCAGCAAGGCACCGAGGTCCGTGCTGGCGTGCAGCATCAGGTGCTCCGGATCGAGGTTCACGTAATCGCGGCCGATGATCACTGGCACTTCACACTTGGCCTCCAGCAATTTGAAGAAGGCGGCGCGCTGTTCGGCGTAGCCATGTCCGTTGAAGGTGTCGAGCAGCAGCACGCAGCTGTCGTCCTCTTCCAGCGCTTCGATCAGCTCGGGCGTCAGCTCCTTCAGTGTGGCGTAGACGAAGTTGAGGTCGTGGTGCACGGCTGCGTTGTCCATCAGTTCGCGCGCGGTGAGCAGCGGGTAGTGGCGGGGCTTGTTGCGGTCCTTCAACCAGGTCGCGTGTTCCTGAATGACACCCAATGTGCCGGGGATCTCGAAGTCCAGGTGATGGTCGCCGAGGAAGAGGTAGTCGCAGGCCTGATCGGTCAGGTTCCACTTGTCCAACGGCACGCTGTAGTGGTATCCCCAAGGGAAGAGCGTGGCGGGCGTGATCTTGGTCTTGGTGCTGAGGTCGGCGATCACGACCGGCACATGGCGCGCACCGATGTTCAGCACGGCACGTGTGTGGCGGCGCGTGTGGCTGAAGGGGTCGATGGGCACATGGTGGATCTCGGGGATCGGCTCGTGGCCGCGGCGCGCAGTGTAGCGATCGGCCAGTGCCTTGGCCACGGGGATCTCCGCTTCCGGATCTTCCGTCAGACTTACGCGGATGGTGTCGCCGAGCCCATCCTCCAGCAAGGCACCGATGCCCACGGCGCTCTTCACGCGACCGTCCTCACCATCACCGGCCTCGGTAACACCGAGGTGCAGCGGGTAGGTCATGCCTTCGCGCAGCATGTGGTTCACCAGCAGTCGGTAGGCCTGCACCATCACCTGCGGGTTACTGGCCTTCATGCTAAGCACCACCTCGTGATAGCCTTCATCCTCACAGATGCGCAGGAACTCCATCGCGCTCTCCACCATGCCGAGCGGTGTGTCGCCGTAGCGGTTCAGGATCCGGTCGCTGAGGCTACCGTGGTTGGTGCCGATGCGCATGGCAGTGCCGTTCTCCTTGCAAATGCGGACCAGCGGCGTGAAGCGTTCGCGGATGCGCTCCAGCTCCTCGTGGTACTGGTCGTCGGTGTACTCGCGCACATCGAACTTCTTCTTGTCGGCGTAGTTGCCGGGGTTCACACGCACCTTCTCCACGATGCGGGCCGCGATCTCGGCGGCGTTCGGTGTGAAGTGGATGTCAGCCACCAACGGGGTCGAATAGCCTTGGGCGCGCAACTGCTTTTTGATCTCGGCCAGGTTCTCTGCTTCCTTCTTGCTCGGGGCTGTGATGCGCACCAGCTCGCAGCCGGCTTCGATCATGCGGATGCTCTGGGCCACCGTGCCGGCCGTATCCATCGTATCCGTAGTGGTCATGCTCTGCACCCGGATCGGGTTGTCGCCACCAATGCCGATGTCGCCGATGCGCACCGCGCGCGTTTGCCAGCGCTCGTATCGGGTCATCGAAGGGCAGTAGATGGAAGAGGCGGTCGCGATGGTCATGGTGAACTGACGAACGAAGGTAGGAACAGGGGAGATGGGGGAATGTTCTTGAGGAAGGCGGGCAAGTGACAAGGCGCAAGGGTCAAGTACCAAGTCTCAAGGACTGAACTCCGAGCACCCCCATTGAACCCTTGTCACCTGTCCCTTGTGACTTGAAGCTTGATCAGGGTTTCAACCGTGTCCGTCCATCCACCGGTGTAGCGCCGTCCTCAAAGTTCCAACCGGCGTTCTCAACCACGGCGCGGAGCACCACGAGGAACTCGCCCTGCTGCTTTTCCGCCGCTTCCATCAGCCCGCTGCTGGCGATCTTCTTCTCGATGAACTGCTTGGCCTGAGCGTTGATCTTGGTGTGGTCCGCTGCAGTGAACTCGTTGAAGGTGCCGGCTTCCAGGTCGTAGTAGTCGACATCGTGCTGGATGGACAGCACCTGCGCCTTACCCATGCCGTTGTAGCGCACGGTGTGCGTGGCCTCGTCGAACACCAGGCCCATGCCTTCCAGGTCGTAGCCCACGCTCACCTTTGCCTTCACGCGCAGGATGGCCTTCTTCTGAAAAGGAGAGAACTGCTTCAACCAGTCGAAGGAGGCGTCGGCGTTCGTGTAAGTGTAGATCTCGCTGAAGTCGCCTTCCGCGGTCACCAGCTTCATCACGGGCCGGATGCGCTCCAGCAGCACGTCGCTGGTGATGTGTTCGGTTGGCGGAGCGGGCTTGTAGACCTCGCGGGTGATGAAGAACACCAGCAGGGCCACGCCCAGCAGGAGCAGAAGACCGACGGTGCGTTTCATGGAGCAAAGATGGCGAGGACGGGCGGGTATCTTCGCCGCCATGGCAAGTAGGCTGCGCGGCCCGATGGTGTTCCAGGTGACCATGATGATCGTGGTCGCTGGTTGCGCGGGGCCTTCCGCACCGGAGGAAGCCGTCGTTGCCACGTACACCCTACCCGACACTGTCACCTTCGCGGAGCACATCGCGCCGATCGTTCGCACGAACTGCCTGCCGTGCCACCGTGCCGGACATGCGGGGCCGTTCCCACTGATCACCTACGCCGATGTGGCGAAACGAAGTCGAATGGTGCGGGACGTCACTGGCCGAGGATACATGCCTCCGTGGCCTGCCGACACTACCTACGCGCGCTACCTCGGTGAGCGCCGACTGGATGCACGACAGATCGCGCTGATCGCGAAGTGGGTGGGGCAAGGCCTATTGCCCGGCGACACGTCCGCCTTGCCGGAACCCGAAACGCCGATCGCACACCATGGTCTTGGTGAGCCGGACCTGGAAGTGTGGTTGCCCGACACCTTCCACCAACCCGGCGATCGACGGGATCACTTCATCATTGCCAAGGCACCTTACGAACTGCCTCGCGACACCTTCGTCCGGGCCATCGCTTTCGTGCCCGGTAACCGACGCGCGGTACACCACATGAACGGTGCGCTGATCGAATACGGCGAAGGGACGAAGACCGATGTGTTCACTGGCGCACAATACATCGACGCGGAAGTGATGCGCAGCCTGGATGCATTCACGGCGTTGCGCCTGGCCAACGACGATGGGACCTATCCGCCCATGGTGCCCAGCGCGGTGAACTACCTGCCCGGCATGGAGGCCACCGTCTATCCGGAAGGCATCGGTGGCTACTACTTCAAACGGAAAGGCACCTTTCTGATGAACTCGTTGCACTACGGACCGATGCCACGCGATACGGTTGACCGATCACATGTGGCGGTCTGGTTCGCAGCGAAGCCACCCGAGCGCCCCTTGCAGGAATTGCAGTTGGGCACCAATGGTGTTACGCCTGTGGAACCGCCGTTGCGCTTGAAGGCAGGTGAAGTGGGAACGTTCCATACGCAGTACACCTTGCCCAAGGACATCAGCGTACTGACGGTGAACCCGCACATGCACTTGCTCGGGAAAGCATTCCTCGCGTACGCTGTGACGCCACAGAACGACACCGTGCCCTTGGTGCGGATCAATCAATGGAACTTCCGTTGGCAGTACGCCTACACGTTCGAACGCATGTTGCCATTGAAGAAGGGCTCGGTGATCCACGTGTTCGGCACCTTCGACAACACGGCGAACAATCCGGATCAGCCCTACAAGCCGCCGCGCGATGTGGTCGGCACCGACAGCCGTTTCATGCGCACCACCGATGAGATGTTCCAGTTCTTCGTGAACTACGTGGACTTCCGGGAGGGCGATGAACGCGTGGAATTAGGGAAGGGCAGGAGCGCCAAGTAACCAATCGGCCAGTGGCGGGTGCGTCGATCGGAGGTCGCTAGACCTGCGCCAGCGGATCCGGCTCGACCACCTCATCGGGTCGCTTGCGCTGGAGCCATCCGTTCACGAACAGGCAGGCGAGGATCAGCGCGATGCCGAGGTAGGAGCCGAGCGTGAGCCGTTCCTCCGCACCCCAGATCATGAGCGCGATGATGATCGTGTAGACGGGTTCCAGGTTCACGGTGAGCATGACGGTGAAGGGGCTGAGCTGCTTCATTACCGCGATGCCAGCCACGAAGGCGAAGCTGGTGCAGACCAGGCCGAGGATCAGCTGGTAGACAAGGTCCTTGGTCGGAAGTTCCCAGAAGAGCGGCGGCAGGTCGTTGGTCACCAGCAGGTAGCCGCCGATGATCAGCACCACGCTGAGCATCTCGTAGAAGCCGATGCGGATGGCGTGATCGCGTTTCACGAGCACAGCATTGATGACGTTGAACCACGCGCTGAACAAGGCGCTCAGGGTGGCCACCGCGATGCCGACGCGGAACTTGGTCTCCAGGCCGAAGATCAACAGCAGCGCGGCTACCACGATGGAGCCGAGCACCACCTCATAAGACCGGATGCGCCGCTTGAACCAGAAGGGTTCCAGCAAGGCCGTGAAGACCGTGCTGGTGCTGAGACAGGCCGCAGCGATGCTCGCCGTGCTCAGCTTGATGGCGCCGTAGAAGGTGATCCAATGCGCGGTGATGATCGCGCCGGTGAGCAGGTAGTGCTTGAGGTCCGGCGTGTTCGGGCTCAGGCTCTTGCCCATCCACAGGGCCACGGCCACCAGGCCCACCATGCCGATCCAGGTGCGCGTGAGCACCAGGTGCAACGTGGACTGGTCGATCAGTTTTCCCAGAATGCCCGTGAAGCCCCAGATGAACACGATGAAGTGCAGCAGGAACAGCGCGTTGCGACGGGAGTGTAGCACGGCGGAAAGATAGGATCCATGGGCCGAAGCGCTCTAGAGTATGTATGGCCAAAGAACGAACCACGGATCAACACGGAAATTGATAGGAGCTTGCTAACGAAAAGAAGCTCGGGGCTCAAGGCTCGCAGCTCGTGGCCGGCTGAAGACGAAGGCTTCGCTGTCCAGATCACTGCCTCCTGCTTCTGCCCCTGCCTCCTGACCTACTTCACCTCATCCAGCACCTTCCTTCGCGTTTCCACGACGACTTGCTGTTCGGCGATCGCCTTCGTCTTTGCATCCTGATCGGTGGCGTTCTTCACCAGCGCCTGCTTCAGCTCCACGATCTTCTGCTGCGCGTCGGAATCTTCCTTGGTGAGCTTGGTGATGCGCTCCTGCAACTTGCGTTGCTCTTTCAGTGCGGCGTTCAGCTGCTTGATCTCTTCGTCCGTGGGGTTGGCGGTGCTGCTGGCCTGGTGGGTGCGCACATCCTCGTCGGCGAGTTTCAGGTCGAGCTCGGTTTTGGCCTTGTCCGTCACGGCTTCGGCGCTGCGTGTGGTGTTGCGTTCGATGGCCAGCTCGGCTCGTTTCTGTTCCTTCTGGAGCATCTCCATTTCACTGTTCAAGCGCGCCTTCACCTTGAGGGCTTCATCGAGCGACTTGTTCGCCAGGTCCTTCTTGTAGGCCACGGCTTGCTCGTACACCCAGGCTTTACAGCCATCGATCCGGCGCTGCTCGCTGTCGCTGTGTATGAACACGTTCTGGATGCGGAAGCCGAGGTGTACGACGGCATCATCGCCTTTCGAGCGCTGTTCCACGGCGAGGAAGACCGCGAGCGTATCGCCTGTAGCGGCCGGGATGCGCGCGCCGGTGGCGACAACTTCCTTCTTGTCACGCACCTCATCGCTGATGCCTTTCAGGGCACGCTCGAACCAGGCTTCCACCGAGGCCTTGTCCGCACCGGGGAAGTTGACGCTGAAGGTGGGTTGCACACCGTTGCTGAACTTGTGGCTGCGCATCACCACTTCGGTCTGTGCCGAAGCGATGGTGATCAGTGTCGTGAGCAGAAGGGTCAGCAGGGTTCTCATGGTCGGTGGCGTTCGGGGCCTTGAACAATGGACGTGCCGAAGACGTCCGGGTCACTCGTCCATGTGGGCCACACCACCGCTCACAATGAACTTCATCACCTCGGCGGCCTTGGCGTCCAGCGGGGTCACGTTCTCCACGGGCACGATGTAGAGGTTGCCGCTCCAGGCGAAGCTGTGGGGCAGGTAGACGGCCACTTTCCCAGCGCCCACGCC
The DNA here is from genome assembly GCA_016721825.1 of Flavobacteriales bacterium. GTDB lineage: Bacteria > Bacteroidota > Bacteroidia > Flavobacteriales_F > PHOS-HE28 > PHOS-HE28. Next base: position 1,343,697 of record JADKHI010000001.1, on the reverse strand, counting down.
GAGGTGGCTCAGGTCGTCCGCCGTGATGAAGCCAAGCTTTTCAAGGCTGGAGTCCTGCACGATCTTCACCAGCACCGGCCGGTCGAACTTCTTCTTGCTGCCAACCAGCGCCTCCATCAGGTCCTTCAGCGCGTCATAGATGGTCTTGAGGAAGGGGATGCGTTTCAGCACCTCCTCGCCAAAGTCCGCGATGGGGGCGTAGAGGAAGGTGCTGCCCAACCAGCCGAAGATCGTGAGCCCGACCAGCAGCGTGAGCAGACCAAGTCCCGGGATCTCGATGGGGATCAGCCCGTCGAGGTAGGTGAGGGTCTGGTACAGTACGTAGATCAGGATGGCCACAGGGACCACCAGCAGCAGACCGCGGAAGAAGTAGCCGAGCAACAGGCGGCCGAAAGGACGGGGGTTCATGGGCGTAGGGAGCGAGCGAGGGCCAAAGGTACTTGCGGTGGGGAAGGTGATCGGAGATGTGTCGGTGTGTCATCCGCGAAGGACTGTGCCATCCATGCGCCAGCGGCGGGAGCTTCGCGCCTGCGGGACGCCCATGACCTCCTCACGTCCTGGCGAGGAGGGCACAAGAGATCCCAGTAAAGCTGGCCCGACGTGGCCATCTCCTAAGCCGCTGGCGCGCAGGAATCCGAAGCCGGATCTCCGTGCCGAGCATTGCGGATCGCTTCGTTCCATCCCCCGCGTCCGACCGCAGGGAGGAACAACGAGGGGGCGGAGGGGGAGCAGAAGCGCGATCCGCACCTTGAAGAGCATCGTAGCGAAGCCCCTGCGTTGTGGGCTCCCCCTCCACCCCCTCGCTAGGGCGCGGGGGATGATAGGAAGCATGGGCTTCGCTGAAGATCCTACCAGCGCGAACAGCTCACTCCCCCAACGCCTCGCGCACCTTCTTCGGCAGCGCAGCCTTCACCAGCTCGTAGCTGTGCGTGGTGAGCTCCAGGATCAACCGGTCGGGCACGGTGCCATCGCAGCTCACGGTGTTCCAGTGCACCTTGCTCATGTGGTAGCCCGGCGTGATGCCCGGGTATTCAGCGCGGAGCTCCACGGCGTGTTCGGGATCGCACTTCAGGTTCACGCTTGCGAAGAACTCCAAGGGCGCCAGTGCGAACATCTTACCGGCCACCTTGAACACGAGCACATCCGGACCGAAAGGTGTTTCTTCGGTGACTCCCGGCTTGGTGAGGCAGAACTGGCGGAAGCGTTCGAGGTCCATCACACCATCGCATACAACACCGGCCGGCTCGGCGCCGCGTCGTTGATGAAGTGCGGCAGTTGCAGCTCCAGCAGGTAGCGGCCGTCGCGCGCTTCGTCGGGCACCACGATCATTTCGCTGATGGTGCGGGTGAGGTCGATGGTGTTGGGGAAATCCCAGAAGGCGTGGTGCGCGGCCAGGGTGCCGCCGTCCTCCTCGCGGTCCACGCTGGGCAGGTCCACCAGCAGGTGGCGCACGCCGATGCTGCGGAGCCAGGCGGTGGCGGTGCTCTGCAAGTAGGTGGCGTTGGTGCCGCTCCAGTTGCGGGTGGACTTAGTGGCTGCAGTGGCGGTCGTGCGAAGGACCACGGCCTCGGGCGGCTTCTCGTCGATGGCGCCGCGCAGTTGTTCGAGCGTGATCACGGTGTCCACCTTGCCGTCGGGGGCGCGGCGTTCCTCGGGGCGTATGGTGATCAGCTGGGCGATGAAGAAGTAGCGCTTCAGCAGGTTGCCCACCGGCTCGATGTCCGGCGTGATGTGGCCGACGCTCTCGGTGTGCGTGCCGTGGCCGTGCGGGTTGAAGAAGATGTTGCGGAAGTTGACCGGCGCACCGTCCTTGATCGCGTACACCTTGTCGCCATCGCGCACGGGCTCCATGGTCACCGGGTCCACGTACCAGGCGCGCATGTGGCCTTCGCCCGCGGCCAAGGGCACCGACAGGTCGATGGGCTTGGACAGGTCCACGCGGAACTGCTGGCCGTGGTGGGTGATCTCAGCGATCATCGGTGAGGAACAGGTCGCTGGCGATGCGATCCGCGAAGGCACGCCCCGCCTTTGTCAAAACTAACCGCCCATCGCTGTGCTCCAACAGCCCCTGCGACCGATAATGCACCACGGTCGGTGAACGGGCCTCCAGCAGGTCCAAAGGCAGCGCTGACAGGTCCACGCCCCAGCTGGTGCGCAGGCCGGTGAGCAGGGCTTCGTTGGTGACCTGCACGGGTGTCAGGGTCTCTTCTTCCCAGTAGGTCGTTCCGGCGCTGATGCCCTGGGCGTAGCGCAGGTTGTGGGACACGTTCCAGCGGCGCTTGGTGCCGTTGTACGAGTGCGCGGAAGGGCCGATGCCTAGATAAGGCACCCCTTTCCAGTAGCTGCTGTTGTGGCGGCTGAAGTGGCCCGGTTGGCCGAAGTTGCTGATCTCGTACTGCACGTATCCGGCGCCTTCCAGACGTTCGATCAAGCGTTCGAACTGCGCGGCCTGGTCCGCATCACCGGGCATGGTCACGAGGCCCTTGCTCACCTGGTGGTCCAGCGCGGTTTTGCTTTCCACCGTAAGGCAGTAGGCGCTGATGTGCGGCGGCGCGAAGGAGAGGGCGGTGTCGAGCTGTTCGTTCCACTCGTCCATGGTCATGCCCGGCAGCCCGTAGATCAGGTCCATCGTCCACGACGCGAACCCGGCGGCGCTGATCAGGCGCAGGCTCTCGCGGCTTTGCGCGGCATCGTGCGCGCGGCCCATGAACTGCAAGCGCTCTTCGCGAAAGCTCTGCACACCGATGCTGAGGCGTGTGATGCCGATGGACTTCCAGACCGCCAGCTGTTCCGCATCCACGTCATCCGGATTCACTTCCATCGTCACCTCCGCATCGGGCGTTAGGGTGAAGAGCGTTCGTGCTTGGTCGATGAATGCCTTCAGTTCCGCGTCGGTTAGCTGGCTCGGTGTGCCGCCGCCGAAGTAGATGGTCTCGACAGTAGCGCCGTTGAGTTCTGCAGCGCGTTGGGCCAGCTCGGCGTGCATCGCCTCCAGCACTGCGGGCTTGGTCTGCAGTGACGTGCTGAAGTGGAAGTCACAGTACGTGCAGGCCTTCCGGCAGAAGGGGATATGGAGATACAGGCCGGACATAGTTAGGGGCAGGAGCAGGCGCAGGGGCAAGTGATCCCTTTAGGGCCGCTTGCCAACGTATTTCTCGGGGTTCTCGATCATGTCCCCAAGCATGCGTCCAACTTCTTCGGAGACTTTGAGGATGGGGGCGATATCATTCTCTGTGACGTAGCCACAGGCCACGGCATGGTCTAACCACACTTGCGTTTCGGCGTTCTCGCCGTCCGCATCGGTCATCTTTGAAATGAAATGGGCCGGGTAGCGCTTCTTGCGATAGCCCTCGGCGTATTGAGCGGTCACCGATCTCGACGAACGCCGCACCTGATCGGTAAGTGAGAACTTCTCTTCGCTCGGAAAGCGTTTGCTCAGTGTGAACACCATGCGTGCCATTTCGAACGCTTTCTTGTAGATGGACATGTCCTTGAAGCCTGCCATTGTTGGTTCGTTTTCACGAAAGCTAAAGCGGACGAAATGATACGGAGGTTCAATGCCCCTGGTCCTGGCCCTGCCCCTGATCAAGCGTTAAGCGTGATCCTGAACGTCGTCCCCTTGCCCGGCGCGCTCCGCTTCACGAAGATCCGCCCGCCGTGGTATTGCTCGATGATGCGTTTGCTGAGCGAGAGGCCGAGACCCCAGCCGCGTTTCTTGGTGGTGAAGCCCGGCTGGAAAACGGTGCGGAACTGGGCCGTCGGAATGCCCTTGCCGGTGTCGGTGATGTCGATGTGTACCTCGGGACCTTCGGGGACGATCTCGATGGTGAGGCTGCCTTCGCCCTCCATGGCATCGATGGCGTTGCGCACCAGGTTCTCCAGCACCCAACTGAAGAGCGAGCGGTTCAAGGGCACGGTGCGCTCGGTATCCTCCGGTGTCACCACTTCGATCTTCACGCGGGAAGGAAGACGGGGCCGCAGGTAGAGCACCGTGGCGCGCAAAGTGTGGTAGAGCTTCTCGGGTGTGAGGTCCGGTGCGGAGCCGATCTTGCTGAAGCGCTCGGTGATCACCTCCAGGCGGTCCACGTCCTTCTTCATCTCCGTAACGGCGGAAGGGTCGACGCCCCTGCTCTTCAACAGTTCCATCCAGGCCATCAGCGAGCTGAGCGGCGTGCCGAGCTGGTGCGCGGTCTCCTTCGCCATGCCCACCCACACCTGATTCTGCTCGGCGTTGCGGAACAGGCTGAAGAGCGCGTAGGCCACGATGAGGAACAGGCCAAGGATCACCAGCTGCACATAGGGGAAGTAGCGCAGCTGCGTGATCACCAAAGACTCCTCGTAGAAGATGTAGTTGCGGCCCTTGCCCGGCAGGTCGATGGCGATGGGCTTGTTGGCCTGGGCCATGGAGCGGATGCGCGCCTGCATGGCCGCGCTGTCCGCCACCACAAGGCTGTCGATGTGGCCGTACTCGATGATGCGGGTGCGTGTGCTGTCGGTGTAGATCACCGGCACCACGGCGGTGCTCATCACCGTTTCGCTGATGAAGGAACTGATGATGCCGTCCATCACCTCCTGGAGTTCCGTCACCAGCCGCGAGTCCTTGTAATGGAGGTATTGCTTCTGGTCGGCGAACACGTTGATGACGATGGGCTCGTGCAGGCTGTCCATGGTCAGCACTTCCTGTCGCAGGGCGGTGGTGTCGCGCGTGATCAGGCTGTCGAGGTTGCGGTTGGGCCCGAAGCGACCGCTGGCATCGGTGATCACCACGGGGATGGTGGTGTTGTCGCTGGCCACCTTCAGGTAGAAGCTCAGGTCGGTCTGGTCGCTGCTCACCAGGCGGCCCATGGCTTCGGCCCAGAGCTCCACCTTCTTGCGTTCCTCATCGCGCAGGCGGTGGAAGAGCGAGTCGGTGTAGTTGACGAGCTGGGCGCGGCTCTTCACCGCTTCGGCCCAGAGCTCCACCTTTTTGCGTTCCTCCTGCCGCACCTTGCTCACAATGCGGTTGCTGTACCACAGCGAGGCCCCCACGATCGCCATGGCGATCAAGGCCAGCACCAGCTTCCAACGTTGCTTACGGGAATAGAGGTCCACGGGGTGAAGATCGGTGATCGGAGGCGTTCATTGGTTGGCAGCAGAGACGCTGAGGCGCGGAGAAAGCCGGGAACGGCAGGAATGCTGAACCGCATAGGACGCGTTGCTCGCAGGCTCGCAGTTCCTTCCGAGAGACTTAACCACAGATGGACGCAGATGGACACAGATGAACTGCACTGCCTGTGCCTGCGCGCGATATGATGGCCACAGATGGAACCGCGCGCAAGCGCGCTGCCGGCGTTGAATAAACCACAGATGAACACGGATGGACACAGATGAGGAGGGCTCTGCTGCCGCAAATAAGCTCGTGGCTCGCAGCTCATGGCCCGAAGCCTCTTGTCACTTGTCCCTTGCTACTTGACCCTTGACACTTACTCAACAGTGATCACCGGCTTCTCCTCTTCCTCGCTCAGCAAGCGGCCCAGGCCTTTGCGGCGTTTCGGTGGGGGCGGCAGGGCGGTGGTGGTGCTGTCGGTGCCGTCCCATTCCACAGTGAAGCTGGGCTGCGGGGTGGCGGTGTTCGGGGTGCTGGTGCGTTCGCCCGCGCCGCTGAATTCTTCGCGCAGGATGTTCTTCAACGTAGCGGTCTCCTGCTTCAGCTGCTGCTTACGGCGTGCGCTGGCCATGGCGCCATCGTTGGCGAACTGTGGGTCGGCGGTGGTGCCGTACATGTGCAGGAACACACGCATGCCGGTGCCGTCGTCCACCACGGGGCCGAACTCGTCCTCGCCGCTGTTCTTGCGGAACAGGTCGCTCAGGCGGAAGTTGAGGTGGTGGTCGATGCCGCCGGCGAAGGTCTGCGAGCCGCTCACCTCAATGTCCATGGCGCTGCTGTGCACGAGCATGTTGGGGATGAAGACCGTGCGGTCGCGGATCTCGATCTGGTTGTCGAGGTCGCTGAAGGTGACGTGCGCCAGGCGCTTCCGCAGTTCGTCGGTGTCCACGAAGGGCGACACGAGCTTGTTGCTGCGTAGGTAGTCCGCCACGTCGATCAGCGGCTGGTGGCCGATCAGTTCGCCCTTGTCGATGCCCAGGTCGAGCACGCAAACCATGCGGTCCTGATCGATCTGCAGCGCGGGGCTCAGCGGCGCGGCGAAGGCGATCTGCGCGTGCGTGGTGCCCTTCAGGTTCTTGTGGCCGATGAAGGTCTGCCCGAAATCCTGGAACTCCTTGAAGAAGGCGCTGATGTCCATGCCCTTCACCGAGGCGTTCACGGCCAGCGGATAGGCCTGCGCGGATCGACCGTCCAGCTCCAGGTCCGCGACCACCGTGCCGCCTGCTGTGCCGAAGGTGAGGGGCGCGGCGCTCAGCACCTGGTCGTGCAAGCGCAACTTGGTGTGGATGCGTTCGGCGCGAAAGTCCTCAAAAGCGAGCTGCGCGATGTCGGCCTGCAGGTCGAGGTCGATCAGGGTGGGCAGCACGAGTGCATAGTCGGTGCCCTGCGCGCCACCCTCTTCATGCAGCAACGCCGCAAGGTCCAACGAGGGCGACACGAGCCGCGCGTCGATGGCCAGGCGCTGGTCCTTGAAGAGCAGATAAGGCATCAGGTTCCGCAGGGAACCATCCAGTTGGATGGCTTGCCCCTGCACGCTGGCGGTAAGGCCGCTCACGGTGGCGTCGTTGCCTTTCAGGGCGAGCTGCGCGTCCAGGTCGGTCAGGCGGTGGCGCACGCCTTTCAGCTTCAAACTGGCGCCGCTCAGGCGACCGGTACCGCTCAAGGTCAGAGCCCGCAGGTCCGCCGCACGGATGTCGCTGACGTCACGCAGTTTCCCCACGGCATGGGCGTCGGCGACGAGGGTGCCTTGCACTTGTTCCAGCGTATCCACCTGGGCGAAACGCAGCAGGTCGGCCAGGGCGATGTTGGCCTTCAGGTCCAGCTTCACCTTGGCGTTGGCGAGGCCCTGCATGTCCAGCGAACCGCTCACGGTGCCACTGGCGGCCTGGGCGCTGAAGCCCTTCACCACAAGCTTGGTCGGTGTGCCATCGGGCCGCAGGTCCACCGCGAATTCGCCGTTGATGTTCTTGAACACGGTGCCGCTGCGCTGCTCCTTCATCCGCCCATCGCGCACCTTCAACCCGGCGCTCAGCGCGAGCCCTTCGGCAATGACACCGCGGTAGTGCAAGGCGAGGTCGGCGTCACCTTCCATGCCATAGCGGCGCAGTTTCTTCACGGCCACCTCGGGCAGCAGTTGCACCACATCGGCTAGGTCGAGCCCCAGTCCGTTGGCCTTCAGGTCCAGCGCTTCGCCCTTCGGTCCGGGTGTTACGTCCAGTGTCACGTTCAGCGGTACATCGCCAGTGAGCACTTCGCCCTTGGTGATGTGGAAGCCGCCGTCGCTTCCCCCGAACGCCAGCTCCAGAGCCAGTTGGGCGCTGCGGTCGTTCAGAACGTCGTTGCCCTTCTCGGTCCAGTGCAACAAGGTGGCGCGGCCACGCAACGTGGTGGTGCTGCCTTCGGGCTTGAAGCGGCCGCTCAAGGCCAGGTCGGGGCTCGTGGTCAGGATCTCCAGTTCGCTGCGCGCATCGCGGTAGCGCACCACCAGGTCGTCGAAGGTCACCTTGTTCAGCGCGAAGGCCGTGCTGCTGCTGGCGGTGCTGTCGGTCTTCCAGATGGTCCAGTTGCCCAGGCCATCCGCGTCCAGCCCGGGGTAGAGCCGCACATCCTGGCCGTGTACCTGCTTGATGGTGTAGTCGCCGCCCAGCAGGTCGAAGAGGCCGAACTCCAGGTAGAGGTCACCGGCGTAAAGGAGGGTGTCGGCAGGCAGGCTGTCGCGCCGGGCCTCCAAGGCCATCACGTTGGTGAGCCTGAGGCTGGCCTGGGGGAAACGCTTGATCAGGGTGAGCTCCATGCCGGCCACCTGCACGGGGGTGGTCAGGTGGGCGTTCAGCTCGTCGCGCAACACCGCCAACACCTTATCCTCGTAGGCGTAGGCGAGGCCCATCAGGGCGCCGAACAGCAGCACCACGACCCCAACGGAGATCAGGAGCACCTTGCGGAGCTTGCGCAGAATGGGCACGATGCGCAAAGTATCCCGCAGCCGCAAGGCCCTGACCCTCATGGAAGACCGATCGTTCACAGCGTGTTGTTGAGCACAGAACGTGCCGGGGCGGGGGGGAAGTGTTCGGGGAGGGAAGATCAGGGGGCAGGGGCGGGGGCAGGAGCAGGCGCGGGAGCAGGGGCAGGGGCAGGGGCAGGGGCAGTTGGAAGGAGCAGGAGCAAGGGCAGGAGCGGCGAGTTGGCCAGCGGCTAGCGGCAAGAGGGATGTGCGGCAGCGGAGCTTTCCTCTTCAGCTGCGGCCACGAGCTTCGAGCTTCGGGCCGCGAGCTTGTTTTCGGCAGCAAGCTCTTATCAGTATCCGTGTGCATCCGTGTCCATCCGTGGTTAGCACCCAGCGAGCCAGCGAACCCCGTTCATCGCTCTAGGTATTTCCATCTGTGTTCATCCGTGTCCATCCGTGGTTCACCACTAGCGAGCCTGCGAGCCCCTACCATGCCGCCATTTCATCTGCGGCCATCTGTGCCATCTGTGGTTCAACTAGCGAGCCTGCGAGCTCAACCATCGCGCGCTCAGAATTCCATCTGTGTGCATCTGCGTTCATCTGTGGTTCTAAACTCCAGCGAGCCAGCGAGCCTTCGCTATGCCGCCATTTCATCTGCGTGCTCTGCGTCATCTGCGGTTAACCCCCAGCGAGCCTGCGAGCCACCCCGATCCACCGCATCCCGTTGATAACGCCCGCCTCCATCTCCGTGTGCAGCCCCCCATCCCCGGTTCCTTTGGCGCTCAACCCAACCCACCGCACCCATGAAGAAGACCCTGCGCAACGCCTCCTTGTTCCTGCTGCTCGGCAGCATCACCATCACCCAGACCGGCTGCTTCGGCAGCTTCGCCCTCACCAAGAAGGCCTATGCCTTCCACGACGGCATCACCGACAGCAAGTTCCTCAAGTCCCTGCTGTTCTGGATCCCCGGATGCATCGTATACCCCATCGTTGTCGGTGTGGACACCATCATCCTGAACCTGATCGAGTTCTGGAGCGGCAGCAACCCCATCAGCATGAACGAGGGCGACCACGAGCTGCAGCTGGTGACCCTGAAGGGCATTGATTACCGCATCGATGCCACCAAGGACACCTTCACCACCACGCAGCTCACCGGTGCCGACGCCGGTGCCGTGCGCATCCTCAAGTTCGACCGCACCAACCGCAGCTGGAACTACAGCGACGCCCTGGTCTGCGATCAGCCCATCCTCACCTTCCTCGATGATCAGGCCCAGGCCGTGCGCATCCACACCACCAACGGCCCCGTGGACCTTACCGCTGCCGACGCGCAGGACCAAGCCGCCGTGCTGGCTAAGTTCCGCGCCGTGGAGGAGGGGATGGCGTGTGTGAAGTGAGTGTTGGACCGTTCTGAACGAAAGAAGCCTGGCGATGTGCCGGGCTTCTTTCGTTTGGGGGGGTGATGGTTCACTTATACTCCGGAAAATAGAGGGTCGCCTTGGCGAGGAGCAAGCCGTGATGCCACTGAAGGGAACTGCGTGGTGCCCAGATCTTGGGCCGCTGGCGCGCAGAAATGGACGCACCGGATCTACTGCACGTGCTTCCTCCGCCACTACCGCACCACCTGCAACGGCGCCGACAACACCGAACGCTCTGTGCGCAGCTGCACCATATACGCACCACTGCTCAAGCCGGAAACATCCAGCTCCGCTTGCACACCTCGGAAGGCTTGCCGAAGCACCGTGCGGCCCTGCACATCCAGCACGCTTACCGTACCAGCTTCTTCACCCGTGTTCAACGCGATCCGCACCAGGTCCGTAGCCGGGTTCGGGTACAAGCGCAGTCGATCGTTGGCATGCTCCTCCACGCCGACCTCGCAGGCCCACAGCTCCACGTCATCAATGAAATATGCAGCCACCAGGGCCCCAAACAAATTGCTATGGTCCGCGATGAACACACTGTCGATCTCGTCCAGCGTTTGAAAAGCACCGAGCGTCAGGTTGCTCTCGCCACCACTGGCCTCGAACCCGGCTTCCAGCAAGGTCCAACCTGCGGTATCCACCGCACTGATGTCGAAGGTCACTGCCGCGTACGTGTCCCATGCGGTATCCTGGTAGTTGCACACCGTGGGCGTTCCGTACCACAGGAAGGCATGGAAGGCACTGGTGCGATAGCATGATGAATCGGCCATGTTCATCCACAACCGTAGGCAATAGTGCTGGCCCGCCACCAGCGGTTGCGTCAGGTCGACATTCGCATAAGCCTGTGGGTTGCCATCCGGGAAGCCACCCTGGCTATTCATGACCAAAGTCGATACCATCATAAACCCATCGCCACTGTGACTGACTTGATACCCAAGCCCCCCTTGAGGCACTCCGCTGCCATTGCCCAAGCTGTTATTGCACGCATGCGCTAAACCGGGACTTGCTGCACAATCCAGATCTGTCCAATCCTGCAAACTATTGTAGCCAAGGCCGAAATTGCAGTTCGTCGTGAACTGCTCGAAACTGCCGTTGGGCACCAGGTTCTGTCCGTAGGTTCCTAAGCCGAGCAAGGTGCTAAGAAGGAATAGAGCGCTTTTCATGACCTTGGCATTCGTGTGCAACAGTGATCTCGCTCATCGAACATACGCAATGGACGCGGAGCTTGCCTCATTCCTCTAGCGGCGAGTTCTTGAGCGGCTAGCGGATGGGTAAGAGCGTGACGCACGCGGGACACCCAATCCTCGGAACGAACTACCGCACCACCTGCAACGGCGCCGACAACACCGAACGCTCTGTGCGCAGCTGCACCATATACGCACCACTGCTCAAGCCGGAAACATCCAGCTCCGCTTGCACGCCTCGGAAGGCCTGTTGAAGCACCACGCGCCCCTGCACATCCAGCACGCTCACGGTACCTGTTTCCTCTCCGGCGTTCAACGCGACCCGGACCAGGTCCGTAGCCGGGTTCGGGTACAAGCGCAGTCGATCGTTGGCATGCTCTTCCACGCCGACTTCGCATGCCCACAGCTCCACGTCATCAATGAAATATGCGGCCAGTAGGGCCCCAAGCGCATTGCTATGGTCCGCGATGAAGACACTGTCGATCTCGTCCAGCGTTTGAAAAGCACCGAGCGTCAGGTTGCTCTCGCCACCACTGGCCTCGAACCCGGCTTCCAGCAAGGTCCAACCTGCGGTATCCACCGCACTGATGTCGAAGGTCACCGCCGCGTACGTGTCCCATGCGGTATCCTGGTAGTTGCACACCGTGGGCGTTCCGTACCACAGGAAGGCATGGAAGGCACTGGTGCGATAGCATGATGAATCGGCCATGTTCATCCACAACCGGAGGCAATAGTGCTGGCCCGCTACAAGCTGTTGGTTCAGATCGATATTCGCATACATCTGTGGGTTGCCATCAGGGAAACCACCCTGAGAGTTCATGCTCAGGGTCCAAAGGACAATGAACGCATCACCGCTGTGGGCCTCTTGGAATCCATAACCACTATGTGGAACACCGGCAAGCGGGTTGCATGCATGAGCTAACCCGGGACTAGAAGCGCAATCTGGATAGACCCAGTCCTGTAACATCGAGTATTGAAGGCCGAAATTGCAGTTCGTCGTGAACTGCTCGAAACTGCCGTTGGGCACCAGGTTCTGTCCGTAGGTTCCTAAGCCGAGCAAGGTGCTAAGAAGGAATAGAGCGCTTTTCATGACCTTGGCATTCGTGTGCAACAGTGATCTCGCTCATCGAACATACGCAATGGACGCGGAGCTTGCCTCATTCCTCTAGCGGCGAGTTCTTGAGCGGCTAGCGGATGGGTAAGAGCGTGACGCACGCGAGTCACCCAATCCTCGGAACGAACTACCGCACCACCTGCAACGGCGCCGACAACACCGAACGCTCCGTGCGCAGTTGCACCACGTATGCACCACTGCTCAAGCCGGAAACATCCAGCTCCGCTTGCACGCCTCGGAAGGCCTGCTGAAGCACCGTGCGGCCCTGCACATCCAGCACGCTCACGGTACCCATTTCCTCACCGGCGTTCAACGCGATCCGCACCAGGTCCGTAGCCGGGTTCGGGTACAGGCGCAGGCGATCATTGGTGTGCTCCTCTACACCGACTTCGCAGGCCCACACCCAGACATCATCGATCAAATACAGAGCATTATCGCCATGGATCGGATGACTCCCTAAAAATGTACTGATGATCTCACTGTCGAATAGGAACGAGCCGATCGTCAAGTTCACTTCACCTCCATTGGCCACGAAGGATCCTTCAAGGAGCTTCCAGTTCATCGTGTCAACATCGGTTATGTCAAAGGTGATCTGTGCTTGGTCGTCCCATGTGGAATCTGCTTGGTTGCATGCACTTGGTACACCATACCAGAACAAGGCATGCAGAGCTGTGGTCTTGTAGCTCGCCGAATCGACGAGGTTCGCGTAGAAGCGCATGCAATAGCGCTGGCCGGCAACCAGTGGTGTTGTCAAATCCACAGAGACATAGACCTGAGGGTTCCCGTCCGGGTATAACTGGGAATTCATCCGCAATGTCCAAAGCATTGCATAGCCAACACCCTCAACTGGTTCTTGATATCCCAAGCCACCTTGCGGGGTTCCAGAACCATTGCCGAGCCCATTGTTGCAAGCATGTCCGAAACCCGGCCATTGACCACAATCTGGCCGGACCCAATCATACATGTTAGCGTATCCAACACCGAACTGACAGGAGCCAGTGTACTGTTCGAAGCTGCCGTTCGGAACTAGGTTCTGTCCGTAGGTTCCTAAGCCGAGCAGGGTGCTAAGAAGGAATAGAGCGCTTTTCATGACCTTGGCATTCGTGTGCAACTGTGATCTCGCTCATCGAACATACGCAATGGACGCGGAGCTTGCCTCATTCTTTAGCGGCGAGGTATTGAGCGGCTAGCGGCGAGTTGGTCTACGTCAGCGGAGCTTGCTCCTTCGTCCATTGGCCCCGAGCCCTGAGCCACGAGCTTTGCTTTACTCGAATTGCGACGCTGGCTACTGAGCCTTTGGGCCTTTCAACTGTTGTGGTCGGGCGCTCCTTCGCCCTCCTGTCCGAATGTAAGCGGCGAGTTATTGAGCGGCAAGCGGATGGGTGCGAGCGTAACACACCCGGGACACCCGAGCGTCGGAGGGGGAATGACTTCATAGAATTCTGGATAACTTACCTGCAATACAGCTATGGAACCAGCTAAGTTCAAGACACTCGGAGAAGAGGGAGCTTTTTGGGAGTTGTTTTGCGGTCAGAGTGACGACCGCATCGACCAGCGTATTAGAGAAGCCCACGTTCGGTCAGTATTGGATCTTGGCGTCGGCGTGGGAATAGGTACGGTCATGCTGTACTATACCTTTGGATTCGAACATCTGGAAGGGGTTGACAGGAACAGTGAGGAGGGGGCTGTAGAAGCTCACATAAAGATACGGGAGGAGGCAAAAGGTGAGGCATGGCCATACCCCCGCACATTGCACTATTTATGGTCTGAGGTTGAGCCAGTTCCGTCATGCGCAATTGCAGTAAAGCAGACTTACTCAGCGCTTCGTGAGAAGATTCAATTGCGGTATGGTTGTCACATACAGAATTATGTGAGCTTGCAGCCACATTATGATCTGGTAATAGCGAGCAACGTCTTGCACTTTCTTCCTATTACACAGCTTCGCGAGGCTTGGTCAAGGATACAAGCGTGGTCTAAACCAGGCGGGCTTGTGTATGTGAGAGTGAAACCGGAGCGAAAGGAGGTAACTGACACCGAACAGTTCATTCGGATCTGCGACGAAGCAGCCGAGAAGTTAGGCCTCAAGCGCTATGATGGAAAGCCGACTGGGGAAGGGAGCCACATTACGTACTCGAACCTGATCGCTGCTGAGTTGCTTTGAGCGATAGGCCCGAAGCATTCACAGTAAGCCATGGTTTGGATTGGTGAGCTTAGCCTCCAAATGGTGCGTCTATTCAAGGTCCGGAAGATCTCCAGGCTCGTGTCGGCGTTTCAATTCTCTTGATGGAGGAACATCAGGTAGAGCTACGATCAGCCGCTTTGAAGATCTCGATCACCCGGCTGGGGTTGTCCGTGTCACCCGTGTTGGCCAGGTAACCCGTGGATTGGTTGCCGTAGATGGTGCGTGCGGCTTCCAGTAGAACGGCATTGCGCGTCTGCTCATCGGCGCTCGCCTTCACAAAGGTCTCGAAGGTCTGTAGCGCGTTCTGGCGGTGCTTGTTCATTACGGCGTTGTGCCGGTGTGCCTTGTAGTTCCGGGCCGCCAGGGATAAGGCGTAGAAACAAGCCGCGATCAGCACCACTTTGGTTATGGTGAACTGGACATGAGCCATATTCGAGGCATCCGCATTTCCCGTGAGCGTTTCCAATTGCAAGAAGAGCAGCCCGATTCCGCACAACACAGTGATCGTCAAGGTGCCGTAGATTGTCCTTAGCCAAGTCGTTGCCATGGTATCATGTGCCCGTGCTTCTTCACTGAACACGGTGGCATGGTGGGTGACGCCCGATTCTGCTGCGGTTTCGCGAAGCGTTGCGAGGGTGGCCTGCGCCTCAACAAGCAGCTTGTTCAGTTCATCCCTAGCTTCCTCCCGGATGGAAGCCACTTCATGTAGAGTAGCCTTAGCTTGACCCTTCAGGTCCTCCTGTGTGGTGCCGATAAGGGCGCTGGATACGAGACCGGATGTTAGGCTTTGGTAGAAGTTGTCGTAGGCGCTGCTAATGTTAGTCGCGAGGTGATCGCGTGTGTTGACCGGATTGTTCGCTCTACCCGGCTTGAACTGCTGCACAGCGTTGATCGCATCTGCGAGCTCCAAGAGCCGATGCTTGATCTGTAGAAGTTGAGAATGTGGCGCTAATCGCAAGTCCCAATAGCGCGTAAGACGGACCGTGTCCAGCACTTCAACGAAGACGTGCCTCGCCCGCTCGAAATTGAATTCAGTGCCAAGATCATCCCGGCGTATGAGGTCCCGCTCCAGGTCTAGGGCTGAGAGTTGATCGAGATTGGTCCGTAGTTCCTTCTGGACGGTCTCGTATTGCTCGGCGCTGTGCATGGTGTTGTAATTATGAGCCTAACTTACGGCTGAGTGTAGAAGGGTTAATATGGAGTTGTCAACGGTGCGAGCGCTCCTTCACCCGCCAGAGGCTCTTTGCTAATAGCCTCTTCGCTACGCTGCTTCTAGGCCAAGGGCCTGAGCGGTCAGTGGCGTTCAGAGGCCTCAAGGCTGTCCAGGCCCAGTGGCTTGTTGGCCTTCTTAGGTTAAGACCCAGGATGCCCGACATGCTGCCTTTCTCCTGCCATAGCTTTCGCTATCTACAATTCGAATAGCTTGGTTGAATGATCAATCACCTCGACTGGAGTGACGAGCAGCTAGCGGAGCACTTCCTCTACTATTTCAAGGACCATGAGGGCCGTTTACCGGGTGGGAATTGGTCGGGATGGCGAACGTCCGTAGAACCTTACTTCGGCCATCCACATGAGAAGCGTGCCAAGGAATTTCTAGCGGATCGCGGGTGCATCATTGTACCGAAGGACTATTCCCAAATCCTCGAAATGGGCAAGGAGGGCCGGGCCGCACTAAAGTTCAAAGGAGGGCCGATCGCGTACTGGGAGGACCAGAAGAAAGCCCAGGAAGAGGTTCGCGGAGCGAATCGCGCCAAGATCACAGATACGATCTGGAATAAGCGCTTCTTGGTGATCAACGGTCTCTTCACTCTCATCACGATGGGTCTAACGGCGTACACGATCGGCTGGTCAAGAGCGGACGATGCCAATGCAGTAAGAGAACATGAGGCGCGTTATCACCCCGTTGTCAAGGAACGAATGAATCCAGAGGGCCAAACGATGTCGACAGACACGAGCGCAACGTTGAAGTAGCTGTTGCGTCGTTTCTCGCTATTCCACCACCACCACCAAGGTTCCGCAACAGAGCGCGGCCTTCACGCGGTCCTCGGCAAGGGGTTCCCACTGGCCGGTGGCAAAGGGGCGGTAGCGCTTGCTGCGGGTGCAATAGTGCGGCGCGCGCAGGTACACGGCCACCTTGTCCAGCAGGCGCAAACAGGGGGTGATGGGCAGCCGGGCCTCAATGCGCAGGCGGCAGTCGGGCGCGGTGGCGCTTAAGGGTTCGGCCAGTTGGCGGCGAAGTTGCTGGCGCACGGCGTTGGGCAGCGTGAAGGCCTGGAAGTGATCGGCCTCGGGGGCGCGCAGGTGGTGGGGCGTCAGGTGGCGGGTACGCACGCGGTGCTCCCAGTGCTTGTAGGCGGCAACCAAGGCTTCGGCCTGTGCGGGGCGGCCGGGCGGCAGCGCCTTCAGTTGTTCGCGCACGCGCGACTCGCAGCTTTTCAGGAGCTGGCGCAGGGCCTTGCCGAGGGAGCGGGGCGGTAGCAGGCGGCCCGGGCGTGGCTGGCCTTGGTAAAGGGGTGTACCGCCCAGCAGCACCACTACATGGGCCTGTTCCGCCGGACTTTGGCGGCACGGTTGTTCCACCCCGATGCTGGCCGCGGCCACCATGGACCCGAAGCTCCATGTTCAGCACACGCCGTACTAACGTCTTTTTCACAGGGGGCACCTTCATTTTTCGACCTGGAGTTGTTGATGAACGAAGCGTGCAAGGGGCACGCATTGGGGTCTGTAATGGCTTGGGCCATGTGCATGCAAGCGGATGCCCTGCGCATGGTAGCCGCCATGATGGGCATGGTAGCGATCATGATGCGCATTGTAGCGACCATGATGGGCATGGTAGCGATCATGATGCGCATGGTAGCGGCTGGGATGGGCATTGTAGGGATCATGATGCGCATAGTAGGCGCTATGATGGGCATTGTAGGGATCAGGATGCGCATGGTAGACGCTATGTTGGGCATTGTAGCGATCATGATGCGCATTGTAGCGGCCATGATGCGCATGTTTTTGGGGCATGTTCCGCATCCCAATTGTTAAAAGTGCGTTCCGGAGGGCGCTGCAAAGCCAGCAGGGGCGGGGCTTTGCCCGGTTGTTCACGATCGGCCGCAGGGCACGGCGGCGACCTTTTCGGTTAAAACCCTTGGCCAGCGGGATCACCCCCAGTGATGCGCCGAGGCCAGAGCAACACGGACGCACTCGAAGTCGAACGGAACAACCAACAACGAACACCCATGAAACTGATCAAGGCAGGAACCAGCGCGCTGAACGCCGATGGCCTCATCGCCAAGTCGGAGTACGTGGAAGGGAAGATGACGGCCAACGCCAACTTCCCCACGCCGAACCCGAAGATCACCGACGTTACCGCCGCACGGGAGGCTTTGGTGGCGGCCGTCGCGAAAGCGGAGAGCCGTGCCATCGCTGACATTGCCGTGCGGAACGAACTCGCCGAGGTGCTGCGTACCCTGTTGGTGAACCTGGCGCGCTACGTGAACAACGTGGCCGGTGGGGATGTGAACATGGCCTTGACCAGCGGCTTTGAGCTGGCCAAGAAGCCTGAACCCACCTCTCACCTGAACCCGCCAGTGAAGCTCGAAGCCCGCGTAAGCGACTTCGAAGGGTGCGTGGACCTGTTGTGGAAACGTGTGGAGGACGCGCGGATGTACCAGGTGTACATCAACGATGCGGACCCCAGCGATCCCAGCAAGTGGCAGATGGTGGCGGTGAGCAGCAAGGCGAAAGCCCGCATCACCGATCTGGTGCCCGGTAAGTTCTACTCGTTCCGCGTGACAGCCCTCGGCCGTATCGGCGAAGGCCCCGCGAGCGATGTGGTCAGCGGCCGCGCCGCTTAAGCCCGGCACTTCCCCGTGCACAACACCACGAGAAGCACCTTCTTCTCACTCAGCACAACCCCCGGAACGGTTCCGGGGGTTCTGCGTTTGAAATGTCCGGTCGGCTTCCAGTCAGAGCATGATGATTTTCGCTAAGGCACTCGGCACAGCCAACCGCTGGTAAGGTAAAGCTTGGTAATCAGTCACGACAATTAATCAATATAACTGAATCGACAGGAATGCCATTTGAAAAGGCACTCATATAGTCTTGGCATGCATCCTTAATGTTGTTCATAATTGAATATAATCGCGCTCTTTTAGCATAGGCCATTCCGTTTTTCGGATTAAGCTTAATAGTTCTGCTGAAATCAGAAAGTGCGTTTAAATAATGTTTCTGTGTAACACTACTATCAATATTGTTTCCTTCATTTCTCAATTCTATACTATGTTCGTAATACATGACATGTAGTAGACCCCTTTCATAAAGTGCAACATCATTCATGCTATCAGCAAGAATAATTTGATCGTAGAGTTCAAATTTCTTCGACCCAACTGTTTCCTTCCGAGCTTCTTCCAAGAGAACGGCAGTTTCCCGAGTGCCACAATTTGAAATGGCGAGTAGCGACAAGAGCATCACTGCTTTGATTGATTTATTCATGATTCATTCCCTGTGTTGGTTGTTTAATTCCGACCGGCGCTCGGCTGTGCCGAGTGCCCTTTCCATCCCGGCCTCCGGCCGCTTGCACGATCTCATTCCTCGAACATACGCAATGGAGCACCTTCGCCTGCCAGAGGCGGCGATGCCGGATGTTCCGATCACACCCCAAACGCACAAGCCCGGCACATCACCGGGCTTGTTCATTTAATGCAGTTCAACACACATCACTCATCCCCAAAGTGCTGGCCGCGCAGTCTTCCGCCGCCGCGTTCCTCCTTGGTGGTGGGTGTGGCCACGCTCTTGATGCGCTTCAGCATGGTCACCTCCTTATCGGTCAGGTGGCGCCAGTGGCCGCGTTGCAGTTCCTTCTTGGTGAGGCCGGCGAAGATCACGCGGTCCAGTTTCACCACCTCGTAGCCGAGGGCTTCGAACATGCGGCGCACCACGCGGTTGCGGCCCATGTGCAGCTTCAGGCCCACTTCGCGCTTGCTGTCGCCCACGTAGCTGGCCTCTTCGGCGCTGGCGGGTCCGTCGTCCAGGCGCACGCCCTCCACCAGCTTGTGCAGGTCGTCCACGGTGATGCTCTTGTCCAGGGTGGCGTGGTAGATCTTCTCGGCGCCGTGGCTGGGGTGGGTGAGCTTCTTGGCCAGGTCGCCGTCGTTGGTGAGCAGCAGCACGCCGGTGGTGTTGCGGTCCAGGCGGCCCACGGGGTACAGGCGCTCGGTGCAGGCCTTGGCGATCAGGTCCATCACGGTGTGGCGCTCGCGCGGATCATCCGTGGTGGTGATGGTGTCCTTGGGCTTGTTCATCAGCACGTAGCGCTTCTGCTCCATGCTCAGCTTCTGGCCGCCGTAGTGCACCACATCGTCCGGCTTGATCTTGGTGCCCAGCTCGGTCACCACATTGCCGTTCACCGTGACCACACCGGTGGTGATCAGCTCATCGGCCTCGCGGCGGCTGCCCACACCGGCCTGGGCCAGGTAGCGGTTCAGGCGCACCAGGCCTTCGTTGTCCGGGTTGGGCAGAGCGAAGCGTTGGCTGCGCTCGCCCTTGTTGTAAGGCCTGCGGGCCAGCGGATCGTCCGGGCGGTAAGTGCGTTCGTCCTTGGAAGGGCGCGCGGGCCGGTCGGAATAGGGCGGGCGGCGGTCATCCCCACGACCACCGTAGGGGCGCGAAGGGCGACTGTCATCCCGGCTGGTGAAGCGGCCATCGCGGCCACGGCTCGGTCCGTCGCTGCCACCGCGGTACGGTCGGTCGCCCGAAGGACGGTCGCCACCGGGGCGGTAGGGGCGCGAGGGCCGATCTCCGCGGTCATCCGAACGCGGTCCGCTGCGGTAAGGACGGTCACCGGAGGGCCTGTCGCTGCCGGGGCGTGCGGAACGCGAAGGGCGTTCGCGGTCCTCCGAGCGGGAGCCAGCGCGGTAGGGGCGGTCACCGGAAGGTCGGTCACTACCCGGACGGCTGGGGCGTGAGGGGCGGTCACCACGGTCATCGGAACGGGGGCCATTGCGGTAGGGGCGATCACCGGAAGGCCCGTCACTGCCCGGACGGCTGGGGCGCGAAGGACGGTCGCCGCGATCATCGGAACGCGGACCACTGCGGTAGGGACGATCACCGGAAGGCCGGTCGCCACCCGGACGGCTGGGGCGTGAAGGGCGGTCGCCGCGATCATCGGAACGCGGACCACTGCGGTAGGGGCGATCACCGGAAGGCCTGTCGCTGCCCGGACGGCTGGGGCGTGAAGGACGGTCGCCGCGGTCATCGGAACGTGGGCCACTGCGGTAGGGGCGGTCGCTGCTGGGGCGGCCACCGCGATCATCTCCGCGGGGTGCGGGGCGGCGTGGGCGGTCGTCGTTGTCACCGAAGGAACGGCGGGGGCGTTCGGGCGCGGGTTCGCCGCGGAAGGCACTGCGTGCGCGGTCGTCGTCGCCGACGGCATCGTCACCGGGTTTGCCCTTGCGGGGGCGTCGTTCTGTGGAGGCCCGTGCGCCGGCGCGCTTGGCGGGTTTGCCGGTGCGCTTGGGTCGGTCAGCTTTGCTCATCGAGTGTGGGGTAGAAGGCGTCAGTGATATGCAGGATCTCGGGCTCGTGGGGCTTCAGGGTGATGCTCACCACATCGAAGCGCAGCTCCAGCTCGGTCGGGAATGCGTCAAGGTAACCATCCACAGCGCGCATCAGCTTGCGGATCTTCGCGGGGCTCACATCGTCCTCGGGATCACCCCAGCGGTCGGTGCTCCGGGTCTTCACTTCCACGAACACCAGAAAGCGGCCGTCAAGGGCCACAATGTCGAGCTCATCGTGCTTGAAACGCCAGTTGCGGTGCAGGATGTTGAATCCCTTGCGTTCCAGGAACTGGCACGCCAGTTGCTCACCCAATGAACCCGTTCGGAGATGCTCGGCCATGAAAACAACTTGCCTCTGTGCGTAACCTGTGGCGCCAGGGCCCGTTGAAGGGTCTAAAATTGAGGAACTTTCCGCCTCATCCGCCAAGCGAACGGTCGTTCGATCAACACCACCGCATGATGAAACGCTTCATTCTCTCCCTCGCACTGCTCGGCAGTCTCTCCGCTGCTCAGGCCCAGGCCTTCGAGGGCGTGCTCGAGTTCACTAAGACCACCGGTCCGGTGGTCACGAACTACAAGTACTACGTCAAGGGCGACCACATCCGCATTGAGGAGATCAGCGCCCGTGGCGATGTGCAGGGCATCATGCTCGTGGACACCCGCGACCGCACGGTGATCGCGCTCAGCCCCGAACGCAAGCTCTACATGGACGTGCCGAACATGCGCCTGCCCAAGGACGTGGAGACCGAGATCAAAAAGACCGGCGAAATGAAGGACATGGCCGGCTACAAGTGCGAGAAGTGGGTGGTGAAGAGCCCCCGCGAGGACCGTGTGATCACCTATTGGGTGGCCAACGACGAGTTCAACTTCTTCGTGCCCCTGCTGGAAACGCTGAACCGCAAGGACGAACAGGCCGTGTTCTTCCTGGAGATCAAGGATGCCAAAGGTGTGTTCCCCATGCTCGGCGTGGAGAACAAGCTGGACGGCGCGGAGGTCAGCAAGCTCGAGGTCACCAAAGTGATCAAGGTCGCGCAGAAGCCGACCATCTTCGAGATCCCCGCCGGCTTCAACAAGTTCGAGCGGAACTGATCGGCAACGCGCCAACATTGTAGATACGCACCTGTAGCGTCGACCCACCGGGTCGACCTACTTGTTTTTGGCCCAACCGGCAAAGGCCCTTGGCCATGCGGCCGTGTTACGAACGAGCGTTGGTCGGAACATTGTACACCAGCGTTGCACCCGATGCGGTGACGCTGAGCTTCGCCTTTTGGCCCAGTACCAGCGCCCGGTTGTCCGGGATGTGGCCTGCGGGGAAACCGTAACAGACCGGATACGTGCAGGGTGCCACCGCTTGCGCGATGATGGCCTCCGCGCTTTGCCCGAAGGGATCCGCCGGATTGCGGTCGTGCATATCCGCCATGCCACCCACAACCAAGCCTGCCAGCTCCTTGAACCAACCGGACAGCTGCAGGTTCATCACCATGCGGTCCATGTGGTAGAGCAGCTCGTCCAGGTCTTCGATGAAGAGGATCTTGCCGCGCGGATCGATGTCGTAGGGTGTTCCGCGCAAGGCGTAGAGCAAGGAGAGGTTGCCGCCGATGAGCTCGGCTTCGCAGGTGCCGGGGCGGTTGTCGGTTGTTCGTTGTTCGTTGTCCGAAATTGAGCCCGTGGCCCGTGGCCCAGAGCCCGTGGCCTCTATCTGAAGCAGTTCTCCGAACAACGCCCTCCTCAACGTCTCCACGCACTCCGCCGTCTTCACGCCGATGTTGTGGGGCATCTGGGCATGCAGGGTGCTGATACCGAGGTTGTGCAACGCATTGTGCAACACGGTGACATCACTGAAACCGACGATCCATTTCGGGTTCTTCAGTAGAGGCGAAAGGTCGATGTGCTCCATGAGCCGCACGGTGCCGTAGCCGCCGCGCGCGCACCAGATGGCCTTCACCGCAGGGTCTTGGATCGCGGCCTGCAGATCCGCGGCTCGCTCCAAGGCGGTACCGGCCTGCTGAAAATGCTTGCGCCCGATGCCTGCGCCCAGCTTCACCTTCAAGCCCCAGCTTTCCGCCATTGCAATTCCATCGCGCAGCTCTTCCACCGTGATGGCGCGGGCGGTTGGGATGATGGCGATGGTGTCGCCGGGTCGGAGTGCAGGGGGAAGGATCAAGGACATCAACCGCGAAGATCCTCGCGAGACCGGTCCTTCAGCATCCGCGCGCACTTCAACTGCCAACTGCGCACTGTCAACTGCCCACTGCCCACAGATGAAGAACGCTCCGCTGCCGAGAACAAGCTCGTGGCCCGAAGCTCGCAGCCCATGGCCTGTGGCCCGGAAGAAGAAAGCTCCGCTGCCGCACATCCCTGCTCCTGCCACCTGCCAACTGCTCCTGCCACCTGCCACCTGCTCCTGCCACCTGCCCCTGCCTACTGTCAACTGCACATTCCGGTACTTTCGCGCAACGAAGTGAACCGAACCCGTGAAGGAACCCGCCCGCCACACCGTTACCGCCGCCCTGCCCTACGCCAACGGCCCCCTGCACATCGGCCACATTGCCGGGGCCTACCTGCCTTCGGACATCTACGTGCGCAGCCTGCGCCAGCGCGGCAAGGACGTGCTCTTCGTGTGCGGCAGCGATGAGCATGGGGCGGCCATCACCATCCGCGCGCTGAAGGAAGGCACCACCCCGCGCGCCATCGTGGACAAGTACCACGCGTTGATGGGCAAGGCCTTTCAGGACTTCGGCATCCACTTCGACATCTACCACCGCACCAGCAGCGAGCTGCACAAGGAGACCAGCCAGGGCTTCTTTCTCAAGCTGAACGAGAACGGCGCCTTCACCCAACAGGAGGAGCAGCAGTACTACGACGAGGAGGCGAAGCAGTTCCTGGCGGACCGCTACATCATGGGCACCTGCCCCACCTGCGCCAACCCCGATGCCTACGGCGACCAATGCGAGAAGTGCGGCAGCGCGTTGAGCCCGAAGGACCTGATCGATCCGCGCAGCACCCTCAGCGGTGCCAAGCCCGTGCTGCGGCCCACCACGCACTGGTACCTGCCCATGGAGCGCAGCCAGCAATGGGTGGATGAGTGGATCAACACCGGCATGCTCGACGGTGTGAAGCACCACGACGCGGGCGAATGGAAGCCACAGGTACTGGGCCAATGCAACAGCTGGTTGAAGGACGGTCTGCGTCCCCGTGCGATGACGCGCGACCTGGATTGGGGCGTGCCCGTGCCATTGCCCGGTGCAGAAGGCAAGGTGCTCTACGTATGGCTCGATGCGCCCATCGGCTACATCAGCGCCACCAAGCAATGGGCGAAGGACAAGGGCGAGGATTGGCAGAAGTGGTGGAAGAACGACGACACACGCCTGGTGCAGTTCATCGGCAAGGACAATATCGTTTTCCACTGCATCATCTTCCCGATCCTGCTGAAGTTGCACGGCGGCTACGTGCTTCCACAGAACGTGCCCGCGAACGAGTTCCTCAACCTCGAAGGCCGCAAGATCAGCACCAGCCGCAACTGGGCTGTTTGGTTGCACGAGTACATCGAGCGTTGGCCCGATCGCCAGGATGAGCTGCGCTACGCACTGGCCACCATCATCCCCGAGTTCCGCGACAGCGAGTTCACGTGGAAGGACTTTCAGGACAAGAACAACAACGAGCTGGTCGCCATCCTCGGCAACTTCGTGCAGCGCGTGTTCGTGCTCTGCCACAAGTACTACGGCGGCAACGCACCGGCGGCCGGTGAACGCTCGGACCTGGATATGGACCTGTGGAGCGCCGTGCACGGCAACGTGGAAGAGGTGGCGAGGCACATCGACCACTTCCGCTTCCGCGATGCGCTGAGCAGTGCCATGAACGTGGCGCGCGCCGGCAACAAGTACCTCAGCGACAACGAGCCGTGGAAGTTGGAGAAGACCGATCCGGTCCGCACCCGCACCATCCTGGCCAACAGTCTGAACATCGCGGCCACGCTCAGCATCGTGCTGGAGCCTTTCCTGCCCTTCACCGCGCAGAAGCTGCGCCGCATGCTCGGCATCAACGCGCTGCCGTGGGACCAGGCCTTCCGCAGTGACCTCGTAGGCGAAGGCCAGGCGCTGGGCAAAGCCGAGCACCTCTTCAAGCCCATTACCGACGAAGAGATCGCCGTGGAAGTGGAACGCCTGCACGCCATGGAGCCTCAACAAGCAGCCCCTGCTCCCGCCCCTGGTCCTGCCCCTGGTCCGGCTCCTGTTCCTGCCCCTGTTGCCAAGCCCAACATCACCTTCGACGATTTCGCGAAGCTCGACCTGCGCGTGGGCACCATCACTGCCGCCGAGCGCGTGCCCAAGGCCGACAAGCTGCTGAAGCTCGCCGTGGACCTGGGTGAAGCGTCACCACGAACCGTTGTCAGCGGCATTGCCATGCACTACGCGCCGGAGGAACTGGTCGGTCAGCAGGTCGTGCTGGTGGCCAATCTCGAACCCCGCAAGATGCGCGGTGTCGAAAGCCAGGGCATGGTGCTGATGGCCGAGGACAGCGCGGGCAAGCTCGTGTTCGTGCAGCCCAAGGACATTATTGCCCCGGGCGCCGAAGTGCGTTGAGCTTATTCCGCAACGATCAGCGGGACGGCACGCTCGCCCAGCCGAACGACGTAGTGGCCTGGAGCTAGACCCTGTAACGGGATGGTCGTGCGCTGCTGGCGTGCTGCTCCCGACCATACTGCCCGACCGGTATGGTCATGCACGGAGACAATGCCTTCAGTCCGCTTCCCAACAAGGTTGACCATGTCCGCAGCCGGGTTCGGGTAGATCAGAAAGGACGGTTGTTGAACCTGAGCGGGCATGTTACTGGCCGTGCAGGCACAGGTGGTCGCATGTTCGATCAAGAAGAGCTCATCGCTGCTCGCTTGTTGCGCATAGGTCATGGTCCCAATGCTGATGTCAGCGCCCGTGATCATACCGTCAACGCCCGACCAATAGAAGGTGCCCGTGTTGTCGTCGATGCAGGAGTTGCCGAGCGCAGGCTTCCACAGTCCGGTACTCGCCGGTAGGGTGGTCAGCATCGTCGTTGCACCCGTGGTCTCTTCCACCTCGAAGAGGAACTTGCCGGAATGGCCTTCCGGACTGGTGCCAACCGCGGTGCCCACGATGCGTTGTTGTGCGCAGGAATAGGACAAGTGATGCACCGGGGTGAAGCCGGGAGGATCCACCATGGGAACGTCGAACAACACCGCGCCGGCATCGGGGTCCAAGGTGAGTATGCCGCCTCCGTAGCGCAACATGTAACGCCGCAGCACCGGGTCGAACATCCCTTGGCAGCCGGAACAGAAGGACATGCTCGAGGACAAGGCCGCCAGCGTGGTGAATTGTTGGTTGCCAGGATCGAAACGCACGAGGACGATACTGTCAGGTGGCGCGTTCAGCACGCCCAAAAAAACCTGCTCGCAAGGATCCCATTCGATCGCGAACAGGTTCTGGAGCGACCCCAGCCCCAAGGACATGGTGCTTACGGCGGTCACGCTGTTCATGTCGAACGTATGGATCTGCTTACCGTCGCAGAAGTGGTAGAGGCCGCCTGTCACATCAACGCATGCACTCGCCATGCTGGAAATGGTAGTGATCGGCGCGGCCTCCAGATCCGTCACCACCCCTGTCGCTAGGTCGAAGGTGCCGAACGAGAAGATGCCCGGCGAAGGGTTGTGGATGGTGTACAGGACCGCGGTGGACTGGCCGGTGGTAACGATCGGGCAGGTCAAGAAAAGTCCTAGGATGAGGAGCAGATGTGTTCTCATTGGATCACGCATTTTCGGTGTTCCACTACGTTCCAAGGACGTTCTCTGCAACGGGTTCGCTGCTTCGCGACCGCGCCCCCCAGTGCCGGGTAGTGCGCGCTTACAACGCAAGCGCCGCGTTCACCGCTGCGTTCGCGTTGATGTTGCCATAGCCCTTGCTGCTGCTCGGAGCGCCCGCGAACTGTGCGGTGCTCGTGAGGCAGTTCAGGATCTGGGCGCGTGTGGCCGTTGGCTTCGCGCTCCACGCCAAGGCCGCGATACCGGCAGCCGTGGCCGTGGCGGAACTGCTGCCACCGATGTAGTTCGGCGTGTTGCCGCTGGGTGCGAGCGAGAGGGAGTTGCGCGAGCTGTTCGCGGTGCGTTCCATGCAGATCGTCAGGTCCACCTGCGAACCGTCGTGGCAGCTGGCGCACTTGCTTCCGTTTTCCTTCACACCAGTAACGGCCACGCAGTTGCTGTAGGCCGCAGGATAGATCACGCCCCACCAGCTGGTCCAACTGAAGCTGGTGCCTGCCGCGGCCATCACCAACTTGCCGAAGCCGGTGGCGTAGTTCACACCGTCGCTAAGCACGCCATAGCTGAAGGGCGAACCGATGCTCATGCTGATCACGCGCACGTTGGCATCGTTGCCCATGGCGGTCAAGGCGTTCTTCACGGCCGTGCGCTCGCTGCCCTGGTCCAGGACCACATCCTCGCTGGCACGGATGAAGCGCAGGTTGCTCTTGTAGGCCACCCCGGTGCTGGCGCCGCCGTTGTTGCGCGGACCTACGGCCTGTCCGGCCATGCTGGTGCCGTGTGAGCAGCTGGTGTAGGGGGAAGCGCCCAAGGTGGCGGAAGCGGTGAAGGTGCGGCCCACGTTGCTGTCGCCGTTGTTGAAGTCACTGCCTACGTAGTTCTGTGCGGAGCTCAGACCGGCATCGATCACACCCACGGTGATGCCTTGCCCTTGCACCGTGTTCCAGGCCGAAGGGATGTTGTGCAGGTTGAAGTTCCATGGCAGCTTCGCGTTCGGCGTGATGGTGGTAACGTCGGCGCTGTTGAGGGCGTAGGTGGAAGGGCTGCAGCCGCTGGTGCTGCGCTCGTCGTTGGCCACTGCGGGCCAGTAGTCCAGTGGCTCGATGTAGCGCACGTTCTCCAGGTTGTACAAGCGCGTGATCAGCTCCTTGTCGGTAAACCGCAGCGTGATGATGGGCAGCACGGGATCATCCTCCACCAGGATGTCGGCCAAGGTCACCTTCACGCGGGCTCCGTTGTTCAGCTCTTCCAGCACCAGATCGATCAGCGCATCATGCACGGCGCGCCATTCGGCCTTCCGGATGTCGATGGTGGCGATGATGTCATCGATGTTGCCCACGTTGGCGGGCTTGTAGCCGATGGAAACGCTGTGATCGTTGTACAGGGTTGCGCTCCACAAGGTGCGCAGGTCCACCATCGGCCACTGGAAGTCGTTGTTCGTTTCGAGCACACCGATCACGGCGCGGTCCAAGTCTTCCTGGCTCAACGGATCGCCTTGCGGTACGGGCTGCGGATCGGCCTTTTCCTTCAGGACATCCTGCGAAGAGTTGCCGCATCCATCCGGTCCAACGGGTTCGCGCCTGCAAGCGGTCATCAGCAGGACCATGGACAGCACGGGGAAGAGGAGAGCGTGTTTCATGTCGGTAGGGCTTGGATACCGTGAAACTAGTCGTTCCCCCCTTCCGTGCAAGAGCGGTTGAAAATGAAGAAGGCCACCGGGGCTCCCCGAAGCCAGTCGGATCAGTCCCTCACGAAACCGCGCGTAAGCGACACGCCACGTTCATTGGTGAAGCGTAGCACGTAAGTGCCCGGTGCCAATTCGCCGATGGGTACAGCGTGCGAACCACTTCCGGGGACCTGCTGCCACAGCAACTCCCGCCCGAGCATGTCCAGTACGGTCAGGCGCCCTGCTTCGGGTAGGGTCACATTCAACAGGTCACTGGCGGGCACCGGCCATGCCTGAAGCGAGGCGTTCGCTCCCAGCCCTTCCCGCACCCCCACCGATAGCTCACTATCGTGATAGCGCTTGCAGAAATTGGGAACGTTGATGGCACCTTGGCCTGCTTGTAGAAAGATGGCATTGGAGTCCAGATCACAAGCAGAACCGGGCAAATTAGGTTCTTGAATTGCACCATACCACAAGGGACCCCAGCCTCCGTTGCTGCCGTGCGGCAAATAGATCCGGCCATCAGGTCCGGCCGCCATTAGCGGATAGGGATTGGTTAAGCTAGGCAGACGTAGTGCATGCGATAGCAAGTATTCGCTGCCCAGTATCGTGCTCGGATCGGGTACCGTGAGGTCGTATTGCCATATCGTCTGATCGAATCCGTTCAAGTGGGACATATCCACCACGTAAAGCTTAGAGCCATCGGGTGAGAACTCGATCCCCGCTGCTCCCGTGTAATTCAGATTGCTGCGCAGTGACACCATCAAGGTGACCTGTCCTGTGGCTGCATCGAAATTGAACACCTCGGTGATGGAAGTATCCATCAGCCACGGATTTCCACTGTACGATTGGCTGGCAAGCTTGGTACCATCGTAGGAGGCGGTCAATGAGCCTAACTGCATCGGGTTGTATATACCACCCACCGTATCAGGTAGTACGGCACCTGCATAGCTCACAACAGGTACGGTATCGACGCCCGTAGGTCTAAGCTGATAGGCATGGAAAGCGTTGGATCTCCTTTTTTGCCCAATGATCCAATAGCTCAGGCCATTCGCATGCGGCACGGCGGTAAGCTTGTCGTTCAACGAATCGGTCATGAAGACCGGCGGGAGCGGCATGGACCCCAAACCGTTGTTCAGGGTAAGGTCCACACACCCCACCATGATCCGCTGATATCCGTACGGGAGTCCTGGAGTTTGCACCCGGCGGATCGCTGCCACCTTGGTCAGGTCCCCAGGCCAAGGAAGCATGAGAAAGGACAGAGCTCCTTCGTCAGGTATGTTACAGAAGGAACCCGGCACCGGCATTAAGGAGCCATCGGCACACCGGAGGCAGAAAATATTGGCGTCGGCCCCGGAATACAACAGCAGATTGCCACTTGGGTCTGACAGGGATGCCGGTGACATTCCTGTGCCTTGACACGGCAGTGGGAATACGGTCGGTGTACCAGATCCGAACTGAACCCAATGGGTTGTGATCCAATGGGCATTGCGTAGTTGAGCCATGCTGCTCAGGCCAAGCAGGTACAGCAAGAGAACGGGCATCAAGCGGAACACCTTCTTAGTTGCCATAGGAGACAGACGTCGGTGAAACAGCATGGTTGTTCCGATGAAGATACTTCAGGAGAGCCCATGTGAGAACCATGCGCTTCCCCGCACGGCCGGTTGAAAAATGATGAAGGCCACCGAGATCCCTCGATGGCCTTCATTCAGCACACTGCGTGCTCAGTGCTGGATCTGCACGCGACGCTCCAGGGTGCGGTCGCCGAGCTGTGTGCGCAGCACGTAGCTCCCGGTTGCAAAGCGGTCCAAGCCACCGATCATTTCGGTGTGCCTTCCGGGTTGGCGTGTGGCGCTCATCAGTTGTTCCACCACGCGGCCGTTCAGGTCGTGGAGCGTGATGGCCACGCGTTCCGCATCGCGCAACGCATAGTCCACTTTCACCATGTCGGTGACCGGGTTGGGGTACACGTTGATCTCCACGTCGGGTGCGAGCTCAAGGATGCTGGTGCTCAGCGCGGGCGTCACCACCTGGCTGCCGGTGTACACGTGGTCGCCGGTGCTCTCTTCCCCGTCCGCGTTGGAGGCCACCCCGGCGTAATAAAAGGTGACGTTGCCGATGTTGGTGTTGGGCGCCGTCCAATCGAACTCGAATGTCTTTGCATCGGGTGTATTGCCACCGTTCAGGGTGTGTACCACGTTCTTGCGCGACACGCCGTTCACCGTGAACGATTTGATCTGGGTGGAGCTGTTGGTGATGGTGAGGGTGCCTGCGTTGGTGTTCGTTGCGGTCAAGGCCTCCAGGCCCATGCCGAACAGCGGGTTGCCGGAGCGCGCCACGGTAGCCGTCATGTGGTAGACCGTGCCCGGCACGTATTCCCAGCCGGTCATGTTGGTCGCGCCTAACACGATGGAGCCACCACCGCTATTGAGTGCGAAGTTGTTGTGACAAGCCGTGCAGTCCAGCTCGCCCGGCGAGCCCGTGCGCCCCGCTTTGCCGTCGTCATTGAGGGCAACGCTGCATAGCAAAAGGAAGCCGAAGGCGGCGGAAAGGACAGTGGTGAACTTCTGGAGCATGGAACTGGAACACGGTCGAACGGCGGCAAGTTCGCACCCTGTCCAGTTGTGGGGCTCACAGGAAGATGATGGAGCGGGGAAACTCAACCCGCGAACGGGAGTGCCCCCGAACGCAACGCTCCCCCGGATCCGAAGACCCAGGGGAGCGGCATGCTTTGACGAAGAAGCAGTGGTCTAGTTGCGCATCAGGCGCACCGAGCGGGAAGCACCATCCTGCGTGATGCGGAGGATGTACAGGCCGGTCCCGTAGGTGGTGAGGTCAAGTGCGTTCTGCACGCCGTTCAGCAGGCCTTGTTGCACCAGCTTGCCGGTCATGTCGGTCACGGTGTAGAGCGCGCCGCCCTTGTTCAGCTGGATCGTGAAGGCTCCGGCGGAAGGGTTGGGGAACACCTGCACGGCGCTCGCATCCAGCAGGTCGATGCCGGTGGCGATGTAGGTGTAGATGGCCGAGGTGCTGGAGCATCCGTCCACCGTCACCGTCACGGTGTAGTCGCCGCTGACCGCGGTCTCGATGAAGGCATCGGTGGCACCGTTGATCGGTGATCCGAAGAGGTTCCACTGGAAGTCACCCGTGCCGCTGGCATAGAGGGTGTCCGTTCCTTGGGTGATCACCGGTTCAGCAGGGATCGGGTTCTCCGTTACGTCGGTGCTGTTGCTCGGGGCTGAAGCGCAGCCGCCCGTGCTGGTGGCCACCACCGTGTACGTACCGGTCGAATCGGCGGTCAGGGTAGAGGCTGTTGCGCCATTGATCGCGTTGCCATCCAGGAACCACTGGTAGCTCAGGTTCGGGTCGTTGCCAGCGTCAAGCACCACGGAACCATCGGCGCAGAAGGTCGTGTTGCCCTGTGCGCTCACGGTCACAACAGGCGTGGCTTCAACAGCGAGGGTGGACGAAGCAGAGGTGTAGGCGCAGCCCGTCTGGCTGTCCGTCACTTCCACCGCATACGCACCGGCATCCGTTGCGCTGATGGAGGATTGGTCCGCGCCGGGGATCACGTTGCCGTCCAAGGTCCACACGTAGTCCAGGTTGTTCAGGCCCGATTGGTCCACCGCCGTGATCGTGACAGCCGTGCCTTGGCAACTCGCATAGCTGGTCGCGTCCAGTTCGTTCACCGGCAAGGCGTTCACCGTCACGTCAATGTCGGTGGACACGTCGTTACCGCACACGTTCGACACCTCAACGGAGTAGGTGCCGTCAGTACCGGCGAGCAGGTCGGGGTCGGTGGCGCCGGGGATCGCGGTGCCATCGAGCAACCACTGGTATGTGTAGTTCGGATCGGTGCCCGCGCTCAACGTCACATCGCCGCCATCGCAGAAGGTCGTCGGTCCACCAGCGGAAGCGCTGGCCACGGGCAGGGTGCCCGGCTGAATGGTGATGTCGAAGCCGTTGTCGGTGCCCGTGGTCGCGGGGCTGTTGGCGTTCACGCGGATGCGGTAGCCGGTGCCAGCAGGTGTGTTGGCGGGGATGGTGACGGTGATGGTGCCGGACTGCGTGGAGGTCACGGTGCCGATGTTCGTCGCGTTAGCGAAGTCGCCGTTCTCATCCGAGAGCTGGGCGGTGAACACGTTCGCTGGGATCAGGAAACCGCCGGGGTTGTAGGATCCGTTCTCGTCGTAGGTCAAGGTGTATTCGCCACCGGCGCAGAGCGTAGCGGCCAGCGGGGCCACCACTTCAATGCTGCGGGGCTCGTCGTAGAACCACACGTCGGTGATCACCTCGGTGCCGAAGAGCTCGGTGGTGTTGATCTGCAGGATCGGTAAGCGGAAGCCCGGCGCCAGCCACTTGTACTCATGCACACCAGGGCGTTCCACCGCGAAGCCAAGGCTCAAGGTGTCGATGTTGATCGAGTCCTTACCGTTCAGCACGGTGTGTACGCGAAGCACGTCGTAGGTGCCGGCAGGGGTTGTGATGGCGCCCCAGCCGTCCACATCGTTGGTGCGCTCCTGACCGTAGCCGTAGTAGGCGAGGTTCGGCACGGCCAGCTGGTAGAAGGAAGTGGAGCTGCTCGTGTTGCCGTAGTTCAGCGGAAGCTCATACACCACATCCTGCTGGTTGAAGGTGATGGGCAGCGGAATGCCGGCGATCTCCGCACCGTAGCCCACCTTCTTGTACTGGCTGCCCGTGTGCAGGTAGAAGGTGTAGGGGTTGTCGATCGGAAGCAGCTGGTTGAAGGGGATGTCCACACCCTCCGTGGCGTGGTTCGCGCGGTTCGGGTTGAAGAAGAGGTCCACGTAGATCAGCGCGTACACGATGTTCGTGGACGACACCGACTGGTAGGAGCGCGTCTCCTGTGCCTGGGCCACCAGGTTCGTGAAGTTCCAGGTGTAGTTGGCACCCGTGGCCCCGTAGTTCAGAAAGGGATTGGAGACCGCCCGCGTCTTCAGCAGGGCATCGCCCGCATGGGGCATCTCGTTCTGCCCGATCGTGACCTGGGCGCTGGCCGTGGCCGTTGCAAGGAGAAAGGCAAGGGTAGTGATCCGCATGTGTCTCTTGGTTGGGAGTTGCCGCAATGTACCGTCAGCGACTTCTTTAAGTCAACATTGGTCGTCCCCATCTATCAACTGGTCGATGCGAATAGTCGATCCATCCGTGAAAAGCTGAGCGGGTGCGGCTTGGCCCGGTGGGGAAGGGGGCGAAAGGCCCGGTCCGCCTGCTTCCGGGGTCTCCATTACCGCGCGGGGTCTACATTTGCGGCCCGCAAGGGGGCACCTGCCTCCCTGACCCCATAGTTCAATGGATAGAATAGGAGTTTCCTAAACTCTTGATCCAGGTTCGACTCCTGGTGGGGTCACATTCAAGGGGAGCTGAGAGGCTCCCTTTTCTGTTTTTTCATGGGGTATAGCAAAGCATCAAAGAGAGATTTGACCGGAATCATATACTACTTCCTGATGTCGCTGACTGACTATTGATCGAGAGGAACTTCTTCCAACTGATAACCCTACCCCCGCTGCAAATGGATCAGCACATCCTGGAAATCGGTGATGGCGTTGAGCTTGCCGGCGATCTGGTAGCGGTAGCCAGCGGCCTCGAAGGGCGCGAGGAACTCCGATAGGCGGGGCGCGTCGCTACCCATCTGGTGGTGGTACTCGATCAGGTAGCGCATCGGCTTGGCCAGCGTGCCGCTCTGTTGCAGGTCCTTCAGGATGTGCCATTCGGCGCCTTCCACGTCGATCTTCACGGCATCCACACGGTCCAGGCTGGCGATCAAGTTGGAGAGGCGCGTGGCCTTCACCTTCAGTTCCGAAGTGCCGCCGCGGTCCGAACGAACGGAGCCGAGCAGGGTGCCGGCATCGTCGCTGATGAAGAAGGAGAGCTCCCCTTCGGCATCGGACAGCGCCACCTGGTTGAGGTGGACGTTGCTGAGGGCGTTGCCTTTCACGTTGGCCTCCAGCAGGCGGAAGGCGTTGGGGTTGGCCTCGAAGGCGTGCACGGTGCTGCGCGGGAACAGGCGCTTGAAGTAGAGCGTAGCGAAGCCGATGTTAGCGCCGCAGTCGATGATCACGGGGTCGGGGCGCTCGCATTCGAAGCGGTATTCGCCGGTGAGGAAGACCTCGTTGAACAGGTAGCGCAGGGCGCCGACGCTGAAGCCGCGCATGGGGTGCCCGAGGATGGGCACGGCCACTTCGCCGGGACCTTTCTGCTGGGCCGCGGCCTTGTCCAAGGCATGGAGGGTGCGGGCCATGGCGCGGCGTTCGGTGGCGTCGCGGCCATGTCGGCGGGCCTGCCATTCCCGCTGGAGGTGGAGCTTGAAGCGTGCGAGCATCGTCGAGCAAGGATAGCGAAAGGATCGCAGAGCTCCGGCTTGCGAAAGCGCTGATCCACCGAGCGAACGGGGGGCTTCGGAGCACCCAACAAGGTGTTGTGCGTAAGTGCCGCGATCCCAGCGGAAAGCGCCGCATGGGGCCCGTCTACCTTCGGCTCATCCGTGCGCATGCCCGCACGGACACCGACCCCTATGGGGATGAGAGCGATCCACTTCCTCCTGTTCTTCGCACTGGCCTTGGTCGTAAAGGCGCAACCGCCCAACGACGACTGCAGCACCGCCGCCACCTTGTGCGCGCAACAACCGCTCACGGGCAACAACACGGGTGCCACGGGCTGGCCGGGTTTCTGTCCGGCCACAGGCAATGTGCTCTGGTACACCTTCACCACCAACAGCGTCGGCGGCACGGTGGATGTCTCCATCTCCAGCATCAACTGCCCCGGCGTGGCGGGCATGGACAACGAGCTGAGCGTGGTGGTGCTGAGCGGCGATGGCAGTTGCACCCCCGGCTCCTTCGCCGCAGCGTCAACCTGCTTGGAGGACTCCGACGACTTCGTGATGACCACACCGGCTTTGCTGCCCAACACGCAATACTGGGTGGTGGTCGCAGGTGCCGCGAACAACGGTGCCACCATTCCGGCGCAATGCGGATTCTCGGTCGTTACCAGCGGTCCCGGCGCGGACATCGTGAACGTGGATTTCGATGCGGGTCCGGACGTGACCTTGGGCGAAGGCGACAACGCGCAATTGCAGGCCACCGGCGGCACCACCTACACGTGGACACCGACCTCGGGCCTCAGCGGCAGCAACATCCCGGACCCCATCGCACAACCCGAAGAGACCACCACCTACACCGTGACCACGCAGCTGAACGGCTGCACTTACAGCGACCAGGTGATCGTGGAGGTGAAGCGCCTGATCTCGCCCTCGAACACGATCACCCCGAACGGTGATGACATCAACGACACGTGGGAGATCCTGGGCATCGGGGACTACCCCTCGTGCCAGGTGTACATCTACGACCGCTGGGGGCAGAAGGTCTTCAGCAGCACTGGTTACAAGGAGCCCTTCGACGGCACCAACAACGGCTCGCCCCTGCCAGTGGCCACCTACTACTGGTACATCGAACTGAACCAGGTGAAGGGCCGCTCGGCGCCCTACACCGGATCGCTCACCATTCTCCGATGAAAAAGCTGCTGCTCCTCATCGGCCTGGTGATCGGCTCGCGTGCAACCGCGCAGCAGATCTCGCAGTACACGCAGTACGTGTTCAACCACTTCAGCATCAACCCGGCCGTGGCGGGCAGCAAGGATTGCCTGGATGTGCGCCTGGGCTATCGGCGCCAGTGGGTGGGCTTTGAGAACGCACCGGTGACGGCCTGGGCCAGCTTGCACGGCGTGATCAAGCCGAAAGGCAAACCCTACCAACAGAACCGGCACGGTGTCGGTGCCTTCGTGGAAGCGGACGATACCGGCCCCATCGGCTACACGCAATTCCTGCTGGCCTATGCCTACCACATCCAGATGAACAAGGACAGCTACATGTCCCTGGGCTTCTTCGGCGGCATGAAGCAGTTCAAGCTGGACGTGTCCGACCTGACGCTGAACAATTACAACGACCCGATCCTGGACGCCAAGCGGTCCACCATGATCTACCCGGTGATCACGCCGGGCATCTGGTTCTACAGCAAGAGCGGCTGGGCGGGGCTTTCGATCCACCAAGTGCTGGGCAACCGCATCACCGATGTGGGCGAGGACTCCCGGCTGGCGCGCCAGTTCCTGGCCAGCGCCGGCTACCGGTATCGCTTCAGCAAGACCTTCTCCATGGTGCCGAGCACCTTGTTGAAGTTGGGGCCTGCCACGCCGCTGGCCTTCGACATCAACGCGATGTTCGAGTACAAGAAGCGGCTCGGCTTCGGCATCGGCTACCGCAACCAGGATGCGGTGTCCTTCATGATCAAGTTGCCCTTCCTCAACTACTTCACCTTGGGGTACAGCTACGACGTGACCACGAGCCGGTTGCGCGTGGCCAGTTCCAATACCCACGAGGTCATCCTTGCGATCTACCCCTGCAAGGCGAATGACCCGAGCAAGACCATCGTCAGTTGTCCCGTGTTCGAATGAGCCCTACCGGAAGCCCCATGCAACACCGCTCCATGTTCCGCACCATCCTTCCCGCCCTGGCCCTGGTGTTCTTCCCTGCCTTGTTGAAGGCGCAGGACGCGGCCCTCTACTGGACGGGCACCAACGGCAACTGGGCTGACGCCAGCAACTGGTCCGCCACGCCGAAGGGTACGGGCGGTGCCGGTGTACCGCGCAACAGTGATGTGGTGGTGATCAGCCCCGACCACGATGTGCGCATCCACCTGAGCGATGTGAACTGGTGCGGTGATCTGCGCGTGGCACCGCGCTCCGGTCGTGTGATCATGGAAGGTGATGCGGCAACGGTGTTGAACATCACGGGCGGTTGGAGCATGCAGGGCGCTGTGGAATGGAACATGGCGGGCACCACGCGTATGGCGGTGCGCAAGCGTGTGGCCGATGTGAACGTGGGGGGCGTGGAGTTGAAGGGTGATGTGATGATCGATGGATCCGGCGGCTGGAACCTGCTAAGCGACCTGAAGCTCGCTGCCGATCGTACGCTCATATTGAAGGAAGGAACCTTGGTGACCAACGACAACCATGTGGTCTGCGGCGACATGCGTTTCGCTGGCAATGGCCGCAAGTCGCTGATCGCTGGTGGCTCGGTGATCGAAGCGCTGCGTTCATTCGATGCGGGTGGCGTGCGCAGTGTTGTTGACCCCGGCGCTTCGCACCTGTTGGTGCGCGGCGTGGACATGCCTTGGGGTGCGCTGGCCACGCGGCCTGCTGCGGCTGCTCGCGGCATCTCCGTCTGCGGCACGGGGCCTGGTCAAACGCCCTTCACCATCAACGCGCAGGTGCTTACGAACTACAACGGCTTCAACGTGAGCTGCACGGGTTCCTGCGATGCGACGGTGACCGTATCGGTGACCGGTGGGGTGGGGCCTTTCGTGTATTCGTGGTCCACCGGTCCGAACACGCAGACCTGGTCGAACACCTGTGTGGGCAACAAGCTGGTGATCGTTACGGACCAAGGACAGAACATCGGCTGTGCGGCCACGGTGCAGGTGCTGGGTCCGCCTCCTGTCGGCGTCATCTTCTTCCCTGCGCTCACACCCCCCAGCTGTGCGCAGACCTGCGACGGCACCGGTAACGCGTTGGCCGTAGGCGGCACGGGCAGTGGTTACACCTTCAACTGGAACAATGGCGCTGGCACCGGATCTTCCTTCAACCAGCTCTGCGCCGGAACGAACACCCTGGAGATCCGCGACCAGAACAACTGCCTCTTCGACACCACCTTCATCATCCCGCTTCAGCCGGTGGCCCCAGTGCTCACGGTGACCAATGCCACCTGCAACGGTGGCTGCGATGGCGAAGCCGAGGTGGTGGTGACAGGGGGCACCGGCACCTATACCTATACATGGGCGCCCGTTCCACCTGTCGGACAAGGCACAACGAACGTGAGCGGACTGTGCTCGGGTCCATGGAGCGTGACGATCAACGATGCGAACGGTTGTGACACCACGCTAACCTTCCAGATCACACAGCCACCGCCGATCGTTCCGAACAGCAGCCACACAGATGTTTCGTGCGCGAACCAGTGCGATGGCACGGCCACGGTAGCGCCCTCTGGAGCTGTTGGTCCGTACACGTTCCTGTGGTCACCTGCGCCCGGTGGTGGGCAG
The DNA here is from genome assembly GCA_016721825.1 of Flavobacteriales bacterium. Taxonomy (GTDB): domain Bacteria; phylum Bacteroidota; class Bacteroidia; order Flavobacteriales_F; family PHOS-HE28; genus PHOS-HE28. Next base: position 1,305,604 of record JADKHI010000001.1, on the reverse strand, counting down.
GGAACCGGTTCGGTCACGGGCCTCTGCGCGGGCAACTACACGGTGCTGATCACCGATCAGGCCAGTGGTTGTGACACGCTCGTCAACATCACGATCTCATCACCCACGGCGCTCGATCCGCAGCTCACGATCACCGATGCAAGCTGCGCGGGTGAATGCGATGGCAGCGTGATCCTGGTGGTGACCGGAGGCGTTGGCCCGTATACCTATCTATGGACACCGAACCCGCCGGTGGGGCAGGGGACACCATCGGTCAGTGGATTGTGTCCGGGCCCATGGAGCGTCACCATCACTGACGTTTCGGGTTGCGACACCACCGTTGCGTTCACGATCAACGCGCCACCGCCGATCCTGCCGAACGAGAGCCAGACCGACGTGACCTGCGCCGGTGCTTGTGATGGAACAGCGACCTGTGCGCCGACCGGTGGCGTTGGCCCATATACCTACCTCTGGAGCCCCGTACCTCCTGCCGGCCAAGGCACACCAACGGCCAGCGGACTGTGCGCCGGCCCATGGACCGCCACGATCACCGACGCCAACGGCTGCGATACGACGGTGCAGTTCCTCATTCTGGAGCCACCACCTCTTACGCAGACCTCCACAAGCACCAACGTGACCTGCGGCACCAACTGCGATGGAACGGCCTCGGTGGTGATCGCTGGTGGCACACCGAACTACACCTATGCATGGTCGCCTGCTCCGGGTGGTGGACAGGGCACGCCTGATGCGACCGGCCTTTGCGCTGGTGCCTACAGTGTGCTGGTGACGGACTCGCGCGGGTGCACGCTCACGGTACCCTTCACCATCACCGCGCCGGTGCCGTTGCAGTTGTCGCTTCAGATCACACCTGCGAGCTGTCCCGATGTGTGCGATGGAACGGCCGGTGTGATCGTGACCGGTGGCACTGCGGGCTATACCTATCTATGGTCACCTGCTCCTGGCGCTGGTCAAGGCACGGCGAACGTTACCGGCCTCTGCCCCGGAGCCTATTCGCTCACCGTTACCGATGCGGTGAACTGCGACACCACGATCTCCTTCACCATCACGGCTCCAACGCCGATCGCGCCGAACGCGGTGGTCACGGATGCGGTGTGTCCGGGAACCTGCAACGGCACCGTTGTGCTGGCGCCTACGGGTGGCAACGGCACCTATACCTATCTGTGGGTACCGGTCCCTTCCAACGGACAAGGCACGGCACAAGCGCTTGGTCTGTGCGCAGGGAACATCCAGGTGACCATCACCAGTGGCGGTTGCGACACCACGCTCAGCTTCACCATCGACCAACCGCCACCGATCGATGCCAGCCTGACGACGACCGCAGCGCTCTGCTGGAACAGTTGTGATGGCAGCGCGACCGCAGCGGTTACGGGTGGAACGCCGAACTATACCTATGCCTGGTCACCTGCCCCCGGTGGCGGACAAGGCACACCGAACGCGACCGGCCTTTGCGCTGGCAACTACACGCTCACGATCGCGGATGCGCTGGGTTGCGACACCACGATCGCGTTCACCATCACCGCACCTGCACCGATCAATGCGGGCTTGACCGTTGAGAATGCCAGCTGCGGTGGTGCCTGCGACGGAGAAGCCAACGTGCAACCGACCGGCGGCACTCCCGGCTATGTGATCACCTGGGCCCCGCCTCCCGGTGGTGGTCAAGGCACCGGTACGGCCACGGGGCTGTGCCCCGGCGTGTACACCGTCACCATCGCGGATGCCGCAGGCTGCGATACTACCATTCAGTTCACCGTGGTCACGCCTTCGGGCATCACGTCCGTGCCTTCCATCGTGGCCGCCTCGTGCGCCGACGTGTGTGATGGCGCCGTGGTGTTGAACACGCAGGGCGGTGTTCCATCCTATACCTACAACTGGTCGCCATCGCCGGGCACAGGTCAAGGCACACCGAGCGTGGGTGGTCTTTGCGCTGGCGACTACACGGTGAACATCGGCGATCAAGCAGGTTGCGATACGGTCTTCATCGTCACTGTGCCTTCGCCACCTGCGATCATTCCGAACGGCACCTTCACGAACGAGAACTGCAACGGCCCCTGCACAGGAACCGCCAGTGTCGCCCCCACAGGAGGACTGGGGACCTTCACTTACCTCTGGTCCCCACAACCAGGTGCCGGACAAGGCACTCCGAACGTGACCGGATTATGCGCTGGTAATTGGACGTGCACGGTCGGTGATGCTTCGGGTTGCGATACGGTCTTCGCCTTCACCGTACTGCCTGAGCAACCCATTGTTCCGGATCTCACTTACACGGACGCCGATTGCTGGAACGAATGCAACGGAGCCGCCACTGTGAACCCCACAGGAGGAGCAGGAGGCTTCACCTATGCGTGGACGCCGAACCCACCGGTCGGACAAGGCACCCCTTCGGTAAGCGGACTGTGCCTCGGTTTCTGGGAGGTCACCATCACGGATGTGGCGGGTTGCGATACCACCATCGGCTTCGTGATCTTCAAGCCTTCACCCTTGGAACCGAACCTGGTGGTGGAACCCGAGGATTGCAACGGTGCATGCACCGCCCAAGCCGCGGTGTTCCCCTTCGGTGGAACGCCCGGCTATTCAGTGCTGTGGGACCCGCCTCCCGGCGGTGGCCAGGGAACGAACATCGCCACGGGGCTCTGTGTCGGTCAGTACACGGTGACCATCACCGATGCGAACGGCTGCGATACCACCACCACCTTCCAAGTGGATCCGTTCACGCCGATCACACCGAACCTGAGCAGCACACCGGTCTCGTGCAGCAATGCCTGCGATGGCACCGCGACCGTAGGGCCCACGGGAGGTGAGGCGCCTTACGCCTATACCTGGGATCCTGTTCCGCCAGTTGGCCAAGGGACACCTTCGGCGAGCGGCTTGTGCGCGGGTGTTTGGAGCGTCACGATTTTCGATGCATCGGCATGCGACACCACCGTCACCGTGCTGATCACCGGACCGGCTCCTTTGGATCCATCAGCAACGGTCCAGAACGTGCAATGCGCAGGAGCGTGTGATGGATCGATCGTGTTGAACACGCAGGGTGGAACACCGAACTACCAGTACACCTGGGCACCTGTTCCGCCCAACGGCCAAGGAACGAACACGGCCACGGATCTCTGCCCTGGCGTGTGGAGCGTGACCATCGCGGATGCGAACGGTTGCGACACCACTGTTTCGTTCACCATCACGGAACCGGCGCCGCTCACCAGCACACCGACCGTGGTCCAGAGCCAGTGCCAAGTGTGCATCGGCTCCATCCTGATGAGCACCGCAGGTGGTTCGGGTACCTACACCTACACCTGGGGCCCACCCTTGAACCTCGTTACGACGGACCCCTTCGTTCAGAACCTCTGCGCAGGTATCTATCCGGTCACGGTACAAGATTCCCTGGGCTGTAGCCTCGCTTTCGCGGTTCCGGTCACGGACAGCAATGGCGAAGTGTTGACCATGAACGACGGCATCACTTCGTGCCCGAACACCTGTGATGGTGGTGTATCGGTCAGCTTCGCTTGCTCGGTGCCGACCTGTTCCATTGCATGGAGCGATGGCTTGGGCAACACACTGCCGAACACGACGGACACGCTCACCGGCCTATGCGAGGGCATCTACCTCGTGCAGGTCACGAACGGCGATGGTTGCTTGAGCATCGACACGGCTCAGGTCATCACACCGACGCCGCTTACAGCGGCCGTCAGCAGTTCACCGGTGAGCTGCAGCGGGCTGTGCGATGGAACGGCGACGATCGGCCTCAGCGGTGGGCAGACCCCGTACGTGATCACGTGGTCGCCGGCTCCGGGTGGGGGACAGGGCACTCCGTTCGCAACGGGCCTTTGCCCGGGCGTGTATGCGGTACTGATCGCCGATGGCGGAGGTTGCGACACGACCTACACCGTGCTTATCACCTCACCGACACCGCTGCAACCGAACGCTGTTCAGCAAGGCATTTCCTGCGCCGGACAATGTGATGCGGACATCACGCTGGCACCTGCCGGTGGATCGGGCACTTACACGTTCACCTGGTCGCCAGTACCTCCGAACGGTCAAGGCAACGCACAGGCCACCGACCTCTGCGCCGGAACGTGGAACGTAGTGATCGCTGATGGTGCTGGTTGTGACACCACGCTCACCTTCGTCATCACGGATCCACAGCCACTTGGTCTGTCGGTCACGGCCACACCGAGCCAATGCCAGGTCTGCAACGGCACCGCCACCGCCTCGGTGTCCGGCGGTACCGGTACCACCACGATCACCTGGACCGATGCGGGAGGCGTATCCGTTGGTTCCGGAGCTCAGGTCTCAGGACTCTGCGCGGGCTTCTACACGGCCTCCGCGGTCGATGCGAACGGTTGTTCGACACAAGCAACGATCGCAGTGTCCGATGCGGATGGCGAACTGTTGACGACCGTCGATGGACAGACGTTGTGCGCGGGTTCGTGCGATGGCCAGGTGGGTGTGGTCTTCACCTGCAGCAACGGTCCTTGCACGATCCAATGGACGGACGGACTTGGCGCGGTGCTCGGAACGAACGTGTTCGATGTGGCGAGCCTGTGTGTGGGTGACTATTACGTGCAGGTGACCAATGGCGCAGGTTGCGTGACCATCGATACGGCCTCAGTGGTCCCTTCAACGCAGATCATCCCGAACATCAGCTCCACGCCTGAAACGTGCGCGGGCGCTTGCGATGGAACGGCTACTGCAGGTCCGGTCGGTGGTGTGGGTCCTTACATCTACACGTGGACACCGGCTCCTCCCATCGGTCAGGGAACGCCACAGGCCGCGGGTCTATGCCCCGGTGTGTACAGCTTGCTGATCGTGGATCAGAGCGGATGTGATACCACCGTCACCGTGCTCATCCTCGGTCCCCAGCAGATCACGGCCGCGGTGAACCAGAGCGATGTGAGCTGCAGCGGTGCATGTGATGGAAGCATCACGCTCACGGCCCAAGGCGGAACAGGCACGCTGAGCTACACGTGGAGCCCGGCTCCTCCGCTCGGTCAGGGCACGGCTGTTGCCGATAGCCTCTGCGCCGGCTCCTGGTCCGTGACCATCGCGGATGCGAACGGTTGCGACACCACGCTCACCTTCCAGATCACGGAGCCACAACCGCTCAGCCTTTCCACCGCCAGCACGCAGAGCGCCTGCGGTCAGTGCATTGGAACGGCCACGGCCACACCAACGGGAGGCACGGGCCCTTACGTCTATTCCTGGAGCCAGAACGGTGGCGTGTTCAGCACGGACAGCCTGGCCACGGGTCTCTGTGCCGGACTGTACGCCGTGGATGTGACGGATGCCAATGGTTGCACGGCCAGTACGAGCGTGCCTGTTACGGATGTTGACGGCGAGCTGCTCAGCACCACGGATGGTCTTACCTCCTGCCCTGGAGAATGCGACGGCGAAGTGAGCGTGGCGTTCGCGTGCGGCATTCCCACTTGCAGCATCATCTGGTTCGATGCGCAGAGCAACGCCTTCAACGAACCCGGCAATGTGCTCGACAGCCTGTGCGCGGGAACCTATTTCGTGCAGGTGACGAACGGCAACGGCTGCATCAGCATCGACACGGCACTGGTGGTCGAGCCCGCTCCGATCGTGGCGAACTTGAGCACCACGCCTGCCCGCTGCGCCGGCTCCTGCGATGGCTCGGCCACAGTTGGTCCTACGGGCGGCGTAGGCAGCTACACCTATCTGTGGGACCCCGTTCCACCGTTAGGGCAAGGCACCCCGCAAGCCTCCGGTCTCTGCGCTGGGGCATGGTCCGTTACCATCACCGATTCGATCGGTTGCAGCATCGTGGTGCCGGCCTTGATATTGGAGCCGCAACCCATCTCGGTGGCTGCCACGATCACACCCGTCACCTGCAATGGCGCCTGTGACGGAGGTGTGGATGTGGTGGTGCAGGGTGGTACCGGACCCTTCACGCTCACCTGGTCCCCGCAGCCGCCCATCGGCCAGGGTACGGCCTCGATCGACAGCCTGTGCGCGGGTGACTGGACGCTCACCATCATGGATGTGAACGGATGCGACACCTCGATCACCTTCACCCTTGTTGAACCACAGGTTCTTCTGGCCGCCGTGAACAAGACGGGCAACCTCTGCTTCGGCGATTGCCAAGGAACGGCGACGGCCTTGGTCTCCGGCGGTGTTCAACCGTACACGCTCAGCTGGACCACTTCCGGTGGAGTCCCAGTGGCACAGGACACCACCGCGATCGGAGGACTCTGCGCCGGGGACTACCTCTTCGTGGTCACCGACTCGAACGGCTGCACGCTCAGCACACCCTTCACCATCACACAAGGTGTTGCGATCGATGCTGCGCTCGTGTTCAGCAATGAAACCTGCCAAGGACCGTGCGATGCTACGGCAACAGTGAACCCTACCGGTGGTGTTGGTGTGTTCACCATCCTGTGGCAACCGCAACCCGGCGGCGGGCAGGGCACGACCAACGCGACAGGGCTCTGTCCGGGCAACTGGAGCGTGACCGTCACGGATACACTGGGTTGTGACACCACGCTCAACTTCACGATCCTGCCATTCACACCGATCCTGCCGAACGCCACCGTACAGAACGTGCTGTGCAACGGCGCTTGCAACGGTTCGATCCAACTCGCACCGACAGGCGGTCTTGGTGGTTACGTCTACGATTGGTCGCCGGTGCCACCGAACGGTCAAGGCACTTCGAGCGCCACAGGGCTCTGCCCCGGACCGTGGAGTGTGACCATCGCGGACAACGTGGGTTGCGACACCACGATCACCTTCACCATCACAGAGCCGGACACCTTGTTGATAACAGTTGACCAAGTTGTGGAGGCGAGCTGTGCCACGGCCAACGATGGTGCCATCGACATCACGATCACTGGCGGAACGCAAGGCTATACCGTTTCTTGGACCGGCCCTGGTTTCAGCAGTGCCCAGGAGGACATCAGCGCGCTGTTGCCAGGCCTGTATGCGGTGACGGTCACCGATGCCAATGGCTGCCAGACCACCTTGCCGATCACGGTGAACGCGCTGGTGACCGTTGTGGCCGATGCCGGGCCGGACCTCTCCCAGTGCGAGCAAGTGGCCATCGTGTTGGATGGAAGTGCGAGCCAGGGTGGAACGAGCTACCAGTGGACGAATGCGAACGGCGTGGTGGTCGGCAACACCGCGGTACTCCCATTAGGCAACTTGCCCAACGGGTCGTACACCTTCATTCTGACCGTGAGCGACGGCCCCTGTAGTGACGTGGATTCGGTGTCCGTGAACGTGCTGGCCTTGCCGCTCGCGGACGCCGGGCCTGACCTGACGATCATCGGTTTCGGGGAGGTCACCTTGGGCGGGTCGCCGAGCGGTCCTGCTGGCAGCTCCTTCATCTGGACGCCGGACAGCTTGTTGAACGCACCGACGGTCCCCAACCCGACGACAGCGCCTCTGGAGACCGCGTGGTACACCTTGACCGTGACAGCGCCCAACGGCTGCATCGACACTGATTCGGTGCTTGTGACCATTGTGCCGGAGATCATCATCCCGAGCGGCTTCACCCCCAATGGGGATGGCTGGAACGATGGCTGGCAGATCGATCTGATCGGCATGTTCCCCGAGTGCGAGGTGGAGATCTACAATCGCTGGGGCGAACTGCTCTTCAGCAGTGTGGGCTACAAGGTGCCGTGGGACGGCCGCTACAGTGGTGGCTTGGTCCCTGTGGGTACTTACTACTACGTGATCAAGCTCAACGATCCGAAATTCCCGGAGGCATACACTGGTCCGCTCACCGTGATCCGCTAACCCATGAGGACGATGCGAACCCTTACGATCATTCTGGTCACCATGCTGGCCGGGATCAAGCTGTGCGCACAGCAGCTTCCTCAGCTCACGCAGTACGTGAGCCAGGACTACCTCTACAATCCTGCGGTGGCCGGCAGCCGACCCTGGTTCGAGCTGCGAAGCGCGCACCGGAACCAATGGGTGGGCATTCAGGATGCGCCCCGGACCTTCATGCTCAGCGCCACTTCGCCTGTGGGAAAGAACATGGGCCTGGGTGGATTCATGTACACGGACAATGTGGGCCCCACGCGCCGCACCGGTGCGCAGCTCTCCTACGCTTACCACTTGTCGCTGACCCAACGCGTCAGGCTATCAATGTCCGTGGCGTTCGGGTTGCAGCAGTTCCTGATCGACGGGAGCAAGATCACGTTCCACGATGGGGGAGACCCTGTGATGGACGACCAGCTTCGCGGTCAGGTGGTACCGGATGCCACCTTCGGTTTCCTGGTGTACCATGACAATTGGTGGGTAGGTGCAACGGCGCCGCAGCTGCTGCACAACAAGATCTATTTCTTCAACGAGAATGATGCTACGCTTAGCCGCTTGGAGAACCACTACTATGGCATGGGGGGCTATCGGTTCGCACTTGGTGATGACCTGAAGCTCGAACCCTCGTTCCTGGTGAAGTATGTGTCCCCCGTACCGGCGAAAGTGGACCTTACCGCCACCTTGCGCTACAGGGACATGGTATGGCTTGGAGCATCCTACCGGACGAACGACGCCTTCGCCATCATGGTCGGATATTGGATGAAGAAGACCTTCCAGTTCGGCTACTCCTTCGACATGACCACGACGAACCTGCGCAACTACAACAGCGGTACGCACGAGGTGATGTTGGCGATCACCTTCGGAAAGTCGCTGCCGCCGGTAAGCACGTCGGGCGTCTCAGCTGCACCGAGCACTGTCGCTCCGTGAACCGTTCGGCCCAAGGAAAGGCTGTTGTTTTAGGCCGTTCGGCGGGCGAAAGCGGCCTTTAGTTGTCGATCAATGTGATCGACCGGTCGATGAAGCGCAGCTAGCGGGCGATCGAAAGGCCCGGTACTGGCGCCAATGGCGTGGATCGTGCTAACTTGCCCGGCCTCTTACCGGGCGCAGCTTCCACGTGATCCGACCCTTTCCAATCCTGCTGGCAATGCGGGGCGGCCTCCTGTCCGCGCTCTTTGCCGTTCTGATAGGCTCAGACGCCAAGGCCCAGACCTTGACGTTCGCCAATGGCGCAACGTGGGATGCATGCGCTGGGATCATCGTCGATACCGGCGGCGACCAAGGCGCATATGGGAACAATGAGGACCTCACGGCGACCTTGTGTCCCACGGGTGGAAGCGGCAGCAACCCCTTCAGTTCGGTGAAGTTCACGAGTTGGAGCGTGCAGTCGGGTACTACTGATCAGCTCTTCATCTACGATGGACCGACCATCGCTTCGCCTTTGTTGGCCACAGGCAACGGCAGTAATTCGCTGTTGAACCAGACGTTCACGGCGACCGGTGCTTCGCGCTGCCTGACCTTCCGCTGGGTCTCTGATGCTTCGGTGACCGCGGACGGCTGGGTGGCTTCGATCCTCACCGGTCCGGATGCCGGCACCAACGGTTCGATCGCCCTCTGCAGCAACTCCGCTGCTGTACAGTTGTTCAACAGCCTGGGTGGTACGCCTGATGCTGGTGGAACATGGACGGCTCCGGGTGGTGGTGCTTCCACGGGCACCTTCACACCAGGCACGAGCGCTCCGGGCGCATACACATACACCGTCGCAGGAACCGGTTCCTGTACATCAGCATCGGCCACCGTCACGGTCAGCGTGAACGCTGCGCCCAACGCCGGTTCGAACGGAACACTGAACATCTGTAGCAACGCAGCGGCCGTCGACCTTTTCACCGTCCTTGGTGGCAGCCCCAATGTGGGCGGCTCCTGGACCGGTCCGGGCGGTGGGGTGGTCAGCAACACCTTTACACCTGGCACATCTCCTCAAGGCACATACACATACACGGTGGCTGGGGTTCCTCCTTGCACTTCGACCTCTGCTACGGTGCAGGTCTCGCAGGTGGCTGCGCCGAACGCAGGGCTGAGCCGGGCCATCACCGTTTGCAGCACCGATGCTCCGTTCGCGATGATCGGTCAGTTGCTCGGGTCACCGCAGGCAGGCGGCACGTGGACGGGCCCTGGGGGATCTGCGCACGGTCCGCAGTTCAACCCCGCCGTCGATGTTTCGGGTGCTTACACCTACACGGTGCTGGGGACGGCCCCTTGCGCGAACGCGACCGCAACGTTGACGGTGACCGTGCGCCAAGCACCCAATGCTGGTACCAATGGCACCATCACGGTGTGCAGCACGGATGCGGACTTCGACCTGATCGATGAGCTGGGGGGCGCTCCGGACATCACCGGTACATGGACCAAACCGGGCGGCGCCTCGCATTCCGGGATCTTCCAGCCGGGTACGGATGTAGCAGGCGTCTACACCTACACCGTGGCAGGCCAGGCTCCTTGCGCGAACGCCACTGCGACCGTTACGGTCACGGTGAGCACGGCTCCGAATGCAGGCACCAGTGCTAATGTGGTCCGTTGCTCGGATGCTGCGAACTTCTCCTTGTTCACGCAGTTGGGTGGATCGCCGAATGCGGGTGGCAGTTGGACCGATCCCTTGGGAGGGGCCCATAGCGTGACCTTCGACCCCGGTGTGGACCCGCCAGGCATCTACACCTACACTGTGACCGGCACTGCGCCCTGCGCGAATGCGACCGCTACCGTCAACGTTACGATCATCACGGCTCCGGAGGCTGGCACCATCGGCACGCGGACGGTGTGCTCCTCAGATGCAGCATTCAACCTGCTGACGGTGCTTGGTGGAACGCCCGATGCCTCCGGCGCTTGGACGGACCCCTTGGCCCAGGCTTTCAGCGGCACCTTCGTTCCTGGAACATCCGCGGCCGGCGTCTACACCTACACGGTAGCCGGTATCGCTCCTTGTTTGAACGACGTGTCCACGGCCACGATCACGGTGAGCCAGGCCGCGAACGTTGGAACGAACGGCTCGCTCACCATTTGCAGCGACGATGCTCCGGTGGTGTTGTTCGGCTCGCTAGGCGGAACACCGAACACGGGCGGTACATGGACCAGACCGGGCGGCGGTCCCTTTGCAGGCACTTACGATCCAGCGAACCCAGCGCATCCTGCCGGTATCTACACCTATACGGTCACGCCTACGGCGCCATGCGGTGTGTTGTCCTCCACGGTGCAGGTGGTGGAGAACCAAGCGCCTAAAGCGGGTACCGACGGCACCATAACGGTGTGCAGCACGAATGCGCCCTTCAACCTGATCACGGCCTTGGGCGGTGGCCCGGATCTGAACGGAAGCTGGCTTGGCCCCACCTTGTTGGCGGTGCCATCCACCTTCACGCCGGGCACCAGCTCTCCTGGTCTATACCGTTATGTGGTGGCTGGAACGGCGCCTTGCGAGAACGATACTGCGTTCGTTACCGTGGTGGTGAACACGGCGCCATCGGCAGGCACCAATGGATCCTTGAGCATCTGCAGCGATGCGTCATTTGTGAACCTCTTCACCTTGCTGGGTGGCAGCCCGAACAGCGGTGGGACGTGGACGAACCCGAACACCCAGCCCTTTGGTGGGACCTACGACCCATCCAACCCGCAGCATCCAGAAGGAGCCTACACCTACACGGTCACCGGTCTTTCACCCTGCGCGAACGCAACGGCCTTCGTGGTGGTGAACGAAGAGCAGCAGCCCGTGGCTGGTAGCAACGGCACGATCTCGGTCTGCTCGGACGCCTCGCCCTTCGACCTTTTCGGCGAGCTGAACGGGAACCCGGATAACGGTGGCAGTTGGACCGCACCCGGTGGTGGTGCTGTGAGCGGTGTGTTCATTCCCGGTACCAGTGTGTCAGGGGTGTACACCTACACGGTCGCCGGCACAGCGCCCTGCACCAATGCCAGCGCTGCTGTCACCGTGACCGTGAACCAAGCACCATTCGCGGGTAGCGATGGAAGCTTGACGGTCTGTGCTGATCAGGTGTCGGTGGACCTTTTCGCAGCGCTGGGTGGTGTACCTGATGCAGGAGGAACATGGAACGATAACGACAACACCGGGCAGATGAGCGGCCAGTTCTTCAGCCCGCTCGGCCTTCCCCCGGATAGCTACGATTTCACCTACACGGTGCCCGGCTCGGGTCAGTGCAACTCGGACCAAGCTGAAGTGACAGTGACGATCGTCCCCGATCTTGATGCGGGCACCAACGGCACACTGACGGTCTGTAGTTCGAACACCCAGGTGAACCTGTTCAACGGCTTGGGTGGAAGTCCGCAGCAGGGTGGTACCTGGACAGACCTGAGCGCGACCGGTGCCTTGAGCGGGCAGTTCTTCAACGCGTCCATCCCTATTCCTGCGACGTACAACTTCCGTTACACGTTGACCGGGACGCTGGCTTGCGCCACTGATCAGGCCGATGTGATCGTGACGGTAGTGGCTGCGCCAAATGCCGGATCGAACGGCACGGCCACATTCTGTAGCACTGGATCAGCGGCGAGCCTCTTTCCTTTCCTGTTGGGATCACCCCAGCCAGGCGGTTCATGGACGCGCAACGGCAATCCTGTTTCGGGGATCTACAATCCGGTATTGGACAACCCCGGCGTCTATACCTACACGGTCTCAGGCACGCCGCCCTGTGCGAATGCCACGGCCACTGTGACGGTGAGCGAAGTGCTTGCTGCGAATGCCGGTTGCCCTGATCAGATCACGAAGTGCAGCACGGATGCGGCCTTCTCGATGATCTCGGAACTGAATTGCAACCCATCGCCGGTCGGGACGTGGACCGATCCCCTGGGTCAGCCGCATGGGGACACTTTCGTGCCGGGCCTCGATCCTGCTGGTGTCTACATCTACACTGTTGCCGGTGCGGCGCCTTGTGGGCTTTCCACTTCCACGCTCACCATCACGGTGAACCCAGCAGCTTTCGCTGGCAACGATGTGTCCACGACGGTCTGCAGCAACGGTTCGCCGTTCTTGCTCTTCAGCGTGCTCACTGGCGGCCCCAACCCGAGCGGCACATGGAAGAACCCATCCAACCAACCCTATCCGAGCGGCTTGTACACTCCTGGCGTGAGCACCCCTGGTGTTTACACATATACGGTGGTCGGTCAAGCACCTTGCGCCAATGACCTCGCTACTGTCACGGTGTTCGAAGTGCCTGAAGCGGATGCCGGCAACTCGGCCAGCGTGACCTTGTGCGCGGGTGGTGCAGCAGTGAACCTGTTCACCTTCCTCACCGGAACACCGACCCCAACGGGTACGTGGACCACCTCTGGGGGACAGCCCTTCAGCGGCATTTTCATTCCTGGAACGACCCCTCCCGGAGCCTATACCTATACAGTAGTGGGTGTACCTCCATGTGCGAATGATCAGGCCACGGTCACGGTGGCGGTGAACCAGGCCCCCAACGCGGGCATCAGCAGTACCCACCTGGTGTGTTCCAACGAGTCCGCCTTCGCCCTGATCGACCAGCTTGGAGGTAATCCACAGCTCAACGGCACATGGACGGCTCCCGGCGGTGGAACAAGTACCGGCGTGTTCACCCCGGGAACGAGCACGCCAGGGTCTTACGTCTACACTGTACCAGGTCAGGCACCTTGTGCGGCCGCCACCGCCTCGGTCACCGTGGTGGTGAACCCGGCGGCCAATGCGGGCACCAACGGTTCGCTCACACTTTGCTCCACAAGTGGTGCCACCAACCTTTTCCTTTCTCTTGGGGGATCGCCCCAGCTGGGTGGTACCTGGAAGAAGCCCGGTAACATTCCGCACTCGGGCACCTTCCAACCGTCCATCGACCCACCAGGCGTGTACATCTACACGGTGCCCGGTGTAGCACCCTGCACCACGGCCACAGCATCGGTCACGGTGACGGTCAACCAGACGCCCAACGCGGGTTCCAACGGATTGGTGACGATCTGCGACAACACCACGCCCTTCCCGCTGATCAACGTGCTGACCGGTTCGCCGCAATTGAACGGTACGTGGACGAACCCCTTGGGTATTGCCCATACGGGTGTGTTCATCCCCGGAGTCGACCCTCCGGGTCCGTACACCTACACCGTACCTGGACTAGCGCCTTGCACCAATGCGACAGCGATCGCTACCGTGATCCAGAACAGCGCGCCCGATGCTGGAACGGACGGTATCGTTACGACCTGCAGTGATCAGCAGGCTTTCCTGTTGGCCGACGAGCTTGGTGGAACGCCCGATGGCACTGGTGTGTGGACCGCTCCCGGCGGCGGCGCCTTCACCGGTGTGTTCGTACCAGGGACCTCGCTTGCGGGTGTCTATACCTACATCGTTGCCGGCACTTCGCCTTGCGTGAACGATACCTCCCTTGTAACGGTGGTCGAGAACATCGAACCTGATGCGGGGGTGAGCACTGCACAACTGGTCTGTTCGGACCAGGGTCCGCTTTCGCTGGTGGATCTGTTGGCTGGCGACCCGGACCTGAACGGCACTTGGACCGGACCAGGCAATGTTGCCTTTGGCCCTGTGTTCGATCCTTCCGTTGATGTGTCCGGAACGTACACCTACACGGTGGTCGGTTTTGCTCCTTGTGTGAACGATGTAGCGGCAGTGCAGATCACGCTCATCGCTGCTCCGAACGCGGGTTCTGATGGGGCGATCGCGAGTTGCGTGAACAACCCTTCGATCGATCTGTACGCGGCTTTGGGCGGTACGTGGCAACCCGGTGGCACATGGACCAACGACGACAATGTCGGTAGCCTCACCGGCGGGACGTTCAACAGCAACGGGGTCGTTCAAGGGACCTACACCTTCACTTACGCCGTTCCAGGAACGACCCCATGTGCTAACGATTCCAGCGTGGTCACCGTGGATCTTTCCAACGCGCTCGATGCAGGTCAGGACAACGCTGTTCAAGCATGCGAGAGCGAATTCAGTGTGGTGCTTTTCGCCCAGTTGGGTGGCACACCGCAAGGTGGCGGCGGCTGGTTGGATGTGGACAACAGTGGGGCCCTGAGCAACGGGAACTTCAATGCGAACCAGGCGGGTGTAGGTGTGTACCGCTTCACGTACATCATTGTCGGTTCTGCGAACTGCTTGGCTGATTCGGCCACCGTAACGGTCGAAGTGCTCGAAGGACCCTACGCTGGCAATGATGGATTCTCATCGCTGTGCAGCAGCAGCGGTCAGGTGAACCTCTTCACCTTGTTGGGTGGCGGGCCCGATGCGGGTGGCACATGGACCGATCCTTCCAACGCGGTCACCGATGAGTTCTTCGACCCCGCAACGGATGCAGCGGGCGCCTACACATATGCCGTGCCTGCCATTGGCAGTTGTGCTGCGGATCAGGCGGTAGTGACCATGCAAGTGACGCAGGCGCCGAACGCGGGTGATCCCGGTGCGGTGACCGTGTGTTCGAACGGCACCACGATAGACCTGTTCCTGCAACTGCAAGGTACCCCGCAGGCAGGCGGGACATGGACGGGTCCGGGTGGCGCAGCGCATCCGAACACGTACAATCCAGCGGTGGATGGTCCCGGTGTATACACGTACACCGTGACCGGACAGAACGTTTGCCAGAACGACGAAGCGGTAGTGGTGGTCTCAGAGAATCTGGCACCCTTCGCCGGTCTGGACAATTCGATCTCGATCTGCTCCGATGCGCCCTCGTTCCAGATGGTGACCCAGCTCGCAGGCAACCCACAGAACGGTGGTGTGTGGACAGGTCCAGGCACACAGCCGCACGGGCCCGCCTTCAATCCCGCAGTGGATGTTGGGAGCATTTACACCTATACGGTCACGGGCTTGGCGCCATGTGCTGCGGACGTTGCCACGCTGACGATCCAGCTGACCACGGCGCCTGAAGCCGGTGTGGATTCGACCCTGTCGGTATGTTCGACCAACACGAGCGTGTACCTGTTCCTGGCCTTGGGTGCTGGCGCCGATGCCGGTGGTGCATGGACAGACGTGAACACGTCCGGAGCGTTGACCGGCAGTGTCTTCAACGCTACGTTGGTCGCAGCGGGGACCTACTCGTTCATTTACACGGTTCCCGGTTCGGGACCTTGCACTGCGGACGATGCCACGGTGACGGTGGAAGTCAGTCCGGGTGGTGACCCAGGCATCGGTGGTACGGATACGATCTGTGGTGGTCTGAACGCTTACGACCTTTTCAATTCGCTCAGCGGTACCCCGGATGCAGGTGGCACGTGGGCGGATGTGCTGGGCACGGGTGCGCTGACCGACAATTTCCTGAATGCATCCTTGTTGCCTTCCACGGGTCAGTATCCCTTCACCTACACGGTCACCGTTCCCGGTTGTGGAGATGCCACTTCACTGGTCTACATCAGCGTCACCCCGTTCCCTGACCCCGGAGGGGATACAACGCTCGCCGTTTGCAGCTCCTCGGCAGCGTTCGACCTGTTCACGGTGCTCGGTGGTACGCCTGAACCTGGCGGTGTATGGACCAATGCCGGTGGGACCGTCGTGAGCAACACCTTCGATCCGGCCGTGGACCCGAGCGGGACCTTCCTCTACACACTGCCTGGCAATGGTGTTTGCAACGACACGCTGGCCACCGTCATCATCGCGGTGAACTATCCTCCGATCGCGGGAGCGGATGCGCAGGTGGCCTTGTGCAACGCCGATGAAGCGTACCTGTTGATCAACGCACTGCCAGGAGCGAGCATCAACGGCACATGGACGGACCTCGATAACACGGGGGCATTGGTCAACGGTTCGTTCAACGTGCTCGGCGTGGATCCAGGGGCGTACGACTTCATGTACGTGGTGCCCACTGCGGGATGTCCGTCGGATACGGCATACGTGGCCACAACAGTGAGCGAACCGGTGACCGTGAGCGATACCATCATCACTTGCATCGCAGCGGACCGCACCTACACGATCACCTTCACCCTCTCCGGTGGTGTGCCTTCCACCTACAGTGTTACCGGTGTGCCGGGCACGCTCTCGTCCACTGTGCCCTATACGTTCACCTCGGTACCGTTGCTGGAAAGCCAGTCGTACGAGATCGTGGTGACCGATGTGAACGGCTGCGCGCCGGATACGATCCGCGGCGTGAGCGGTTGCGACTATGATGCGCCGATCTATGTGCCTGAGTCCTTCTCCCCGAACGGTGATGGTGTGAACGATGTGCTCGTGATCCCCGGCATTGAGGGCTTCGCTGGCAACACGGTATCGATATTCAATCGTTGGGGAAGTGAGGTTTACAAGGCCGCCGGCTACGACAATAGCTCGGTGCGTTGGGACGGCACCTCGGAGAAGGTCGTGATCCCTGGTGGGCTGCCAACGGGCACCTACTACTATGTTGTGGAGTTGGGCGATGGCAGTGAGGTGTACAAGGGATTCATCTACCTGAACCGATGAGCAGGAAGCCTCTTGGTAGCGTGCTCCTGATCGTGGTGTTGCTCGGCTCCAAGGCCTTGCACGCGCAACAGGACCCCATGTACAGTCAGTACATGTTCAACACACTGGCCTTCAACCCGGCTTATGCGGGTAGCGCCAACACCTTCACGGCCATGGCTTTGAGCCGGCACCAGTGGGTGGGCTTCGAAGGGGCGCCCAGCACCCAGACGCTCAGCATGCACTCACCGCTTCCGTTGGCCAACATGGCCATGGGTGGCAGCCTGATCCATGATCGCACGGGACCAGCACGCCAGACGGGTGCCTTCCTCGATCTGGCCTATCGCATCCGTACGGGTGCCGACACACGCTTGTCCTTCGGATTGAAGGGCGGGGTGAACATGTACCAGGCCGACATCGCCTCATTGCTCACCGTGGATCCCGATCCGGCGA
Organism: Flavobacteriales bacterium; assembly: GCA_016721825.1. Taxonomy (GTDB): domain Bacteria; phylum Bacteroidota; class Bacteroidia; order Flavobacteriales_F; family PHOS-HE28; genus PHOS-HE28. The sequence continues at coordinate 1,287,996 of JADKHI010000001.1, read as the reverse complement.
ACGCGAACATCTCTCGTGCGCTGCCCAACTTCGGCTTCGGGTTATACTGGCATTCCCCGCGTTACTATGTGGGTCTGAGCGCCCCGAAACTGATGGAGAACGACCTCATGGATGCCACGAGCGGAACGGTCACCATCTCGCGTGAGTCGCGCCACTACTTTCTGATGGCGGGCTATGTCATCGATATGGGTGTGGATCTCAAGTTCAAGCCGGCGTTCACCGCACGCGTGGTGGAAGGGGCACCGTTGTCCCTTGACCTGAACGCGAACTTCCTGCTGCGCGAACGCATCTGGTTCGGTGCCATGTACCGTGTAGGTTCCGCTTTCGGTGTCATGGCCCAGTTCCAGTTCAATGAACAGTTCCGAGCAGGATATGCCTTTGATGCCACCACGACCCGCATCGGCGCATACAATGCCGGAACGCACGAGATCATGGTGAGCTACGACCTCAACCTGTCCAAGGGCCGGACCATATCCCCACGCTACTTCTGATGCGCAGGGTGATGAAGAACCTGATGGTGATGGCCGCCTTGCTGGTGGGCATGACGACGTTCGCCCAAGGGGGCGCTGAAGCGCATACGCGCTATGGTGACCGCTACTATTACCAGATGGCCTACAAGGCCGCAGCGGAGGAATACCTCGTGGCTGCCCAGCTGGGTGCTGTGAACGAGCACGTGACCAAGCGCCTGGCGGAGTGCTACATGAAGCTGGCGGATACGGAGAACGCCGAGATCTGGTACGCCCAGGTGGTGAAGTTCCTGAACCGAGAGCCATCGGACATGCTCAACTACGCTCTGGCGCTGAAGGGGAACGCGCGATACGCTGAAGCCGAGGAATGGATGGACAAGTACCTTGCTGCCACACGCCCGGAAGGACAGGCGCTCCGCAGTAACATCAACGACTTTGCGCGGAAGTTCACGCAGGACCCGGACCATTTCACGGTAAAGGCCACGAGCATCAATACACCTTTCTCGGACCTCTGTCCAACCTGGCTTGGTGCGGACCGAGTGGTGTTCGCCTCTACACGGGGCGAGACCGTCGGTGCGAAACGGCATGCTGCATGGAACGGACAACCCTTCCTGGACCTTTACGTCGCCGACCGCACCACCACCGGCGATCTGGCCTCTCCCCAGCGCTTGGAAGGTGCCGTCAACTCGCGGCAGCACGATGGCCCGGCCACCTGCAGCTTGAACGGGGATGTGCTTTGGTTCACGCGCAGCAGCGCAGTGAAGAGCAAGAACGGTGTGCACCGGTTGAACATCCAGCGGGTGCGGGCCGCCACTGGTTCCTGGTCCGACGTGGAACCTTTCCTCTACAACAACACGGAATGCTCAGTGGCCCATCCCGCACTTTCACGCGATGGCAAGGTGCTCGTGTTCGTGAGCGACATGCCCGGGGGGCAGGGCGGCACCGACCTGTACATGTGCCGTGATGTGGGTGGGCAATGGGGCGAACCGGAGAACCTCGGTCCCAAGATCAACACCTTCCTCGATGAGTCCTTCCCCTTCATCGGGGCCGATGGAACGCTCTACTTCGCCAGCAATGGGCACCCGGGTCTGGGGGGGCTTGATGTACAAGCGGCGCCCCGTGCTTCGGATGGGGGGTACAACGTCGTGATCAATGTGGGCGCTCCGGTCAACGGCCCGAAAGATGACTTCGGCTTCATCATCGATGCGGCCGGCAAGACCGGCTTCTTCACCAGTAACAGGCCCGGTGGTGCAGGTGATGATGACATCTATTCATTTACGATGCACTTCCCCTTGGAGCAGCGCTTCCTCTGCACGGGCCAGCTGATCGATGATGAACACGAGACGCCGGTGATCGACGCCGAAGTGCAGTTGTTCAGCAAGGAAGGGGCCCTGTTGGAGAGCACCCGCACGGATGGCAACGGTAAGTACTCCTTCGCCGTGCAGAAGGACCGTGAGTACAAGGTGGTGGCTCGCATGAAGGGGCGCTACGATGGTGAGCAGTACCTGAGCACCGAGCGGATCGAGCAGGACCAGATCATGGCCCGTGACATTCACTTGGTGCCTGACGCAGGCATCTGGCTGCGCGCCGTGGTGCGGCACGCTGAGCGCTTGGGCTTCGTGGAGGGCATGACGGTGAGCATCGTCAACCTGAGCAGCTTCCAGAGCGATCTGCGCACCACGGGACCGGGTGGCGACATCTATACCCGCTTGCAGCCCAATGAGCAATTCGAAGTGCTCTTCGAGAAGGAAGGCTACTTCAGCATGAGCGTACCGGTGAGCACGATCGGCATGAAGCAAGGGGTGGTGGACCTGAACACGGCCCGGGAACTGAGCGTGGAAGAGATCAAAGTGGGTCGCCCGATCACGTTGAAGCATATGCGCTGGGGAAAGACCGGCGCTGCGCTGGACCCAGTGGCGAAGACCGAGCTGGATGCTTTGGCGGAGCGCATGCTCGTGAACCCCACCCTGCTTTTCGAAGTGGCCGTGCACGACGATGCCCAAGGCGATGCGACGGCCAGCTTGAAGCTGACACAGCAACGGGCGGATGCGATAATGGAGCACCTCCGGTCCAAAGGCGTACCCAAGGAACGAGTGACGGCCAAGGGCTATGGTTCCACACGCTTGTTGAACCACTGTGCGGCGGGTGTGCAGTGCACGCCAGAGGAACAGGCCGAGAACCGCAGGACCGAGTACACCGTCACGGGCCGGACATTGAAGTGACCTTGGTCACTAGCGGAAGGTGCTTCCACAGCCTACTTTCGTTCTGGCCGAAAAGCGGCGGTCCCCATGATGCATCGTAACCTCCATCTTTCCCTGACCTTTCTGTTGCTCATGACCGCTGGGCTTTTCAGCTGCACCACGAAAGCACAGAGCGGTGCATCCTTCAGTTCACTTCCGGTGAAGGAGTTCAAGCAGGCGCAGAGCGCTTCCAAGGGGCTCTTGCTGGACGTACGCACACCGGATGAATGTGCGGAGGGCATCATTGAAGGGGCCACGATGCTCGACTATTCGGCACCGGGCTTCATGGACGGGATCAAGAAGCTGGACAAGGACGGACCGATCTACATCTACTGTGCTTCCGGTGGCCGTTCACGCCAGACCATGACGCGCATGAAAGGCCTCGGCTTCACGAAAGTGTGGGACTTGGACGGTGGAATGTCGGCCTGGCTTGAAGCAGGTCAGTCGACGGTGCGCGCGGGCAACGCCTCGAAGCGATAGCCCTTTTCGGAGAAGTACTTCAGCACGCGGGGTAGGGCATGCCGCAAGCGCACCTCGGATAGGAAGTTGTCGTGGAACACGATGATGGACCCTGGCCGTGCCTTGGCCCGCACCAGCTCAAAGCAGTCCTCGCCGGTCATACGTTCCTCGAAATCGCCAGCGAGCACATCCCACATCACCAGCTTGAAACGCTTCCGCAGGGCGTTGATCTGGCCATTGGTGGCGCGCCCATACGGTGGTCGGAACAGGTCGGTGCGGGTCACTTCTTGGCAGCGGAGCACACTTCGGTAGTAGGCACCCCGGTCCGAACGCCAGCCACTGGGGTGGTCCCACGTATGGTTGCCCACCGCATGCCCCTCGGTCTTGAGCCGTTCGAACAGCTCGGGATGCGCCTGTACGTTCCGGCCAAGGCAGAAGAAGGTCGCTTTGGCATTGTGCGCCTTCAAGGTATCCAGCACCCACGGCGTTAGTTCCGGGATGGGCCCATCATCGAAGGTGATGTACAGCACCTTCTCCATGGTATTCACGCGCCACAGCATACGACGATCCAATTGCTGGATCAGCGGAAGCAGGCGAGAGACGACACGTAGGCGCATCAAAAGCTCATCTTCACCGTCTTCCGGCCTTCCATGTCGATGGCCTCAAGCAGGGCGCTGTAGCGCGCGTCCACCTCCTCCATGCGTTTCTTCAGGTCCGCGGCCAGCGGGTTCGTCGCGTCGTAGCGTTGAATGCTGGAGGCCAGGCGGCCCATCACGGCGTGCGTAATGTCAAGCTCCTGTGAGATCTTGTCCGCGTAGCCGGGCTCCAGGCTGAGGTAGTAGTTCATGTTCTCGTCCATGATCTGGAACAACCGTTCGGTCAACTTGCTGGCCGTTGTCTTATCGTCCACGCGGTAGTAGGCCTCGATCACAGGGAGCATGATACGGTCGTAGGGCACATTTCGTTCAGGCATGCGCTCCAGGCAGAGGTCAAGCACCTTCTTGCCATCCGCCTTGCGCCCCTCTTCGGCCAATGCATCGGCCAGTGTGGCCAGTTGCAGGCGCAGGTTGGTGGTCATCCGCAGGATGTTCTCATCCAAGTAGATGTCCTCCTTGCTGTCCATGTTGCCCCACTTGAACTTGTTCATCACGTTGTCGAACATGACATCCGTGGCTACAGAGCCGTAGGAATTGGGGTTCTGCTGCTTGGAGAATGAAGGCACAAGGCGGTAGGTGAGGCCTTCCAGGCGGAAGTAGTTCTGCAGGTTGATGTAGCTGTCGGGGCCGGTGGTCACAGCGAAGTAGATGGGCCGCTTCCAGTCGTTGTTGGCCAGCAGGTCCAGCAGCAGGAAGTGGTTCTTCATCACGATCTGCTTGCGGATCTGCCATTTCACCTCGGGCACCCAGCCTGCGGTGTCCTTCACCGTAAGCATGCCCTTCGGGCCGAACACGAAGGCGCTGTCCACCGCGATGCGGAACTTGTCCGCAGGGATGAAGGCGTCTTTCTGGGAACGCGAGAACAACGGTTGCATGTTGCGGTCGTCCGTGGCGTAGGCCATGGCCTTCTTCAGGTCCATGTAGCCACTGTTCTTGTCGCGGGGCAGCAGGGCCACCACATCGCGTGTGCCTTGGCGGTACTTCTCGGGCGCCATGGCGAAGGGAACGGGGTCGCTCTCGTAGGCCTTGCGGCGCATCTGGTCGATGTACCAGTCGGTGTTCAGCAGGCTCAGGTTCACCACGCGCACGTCGGTACGAATGCCCTGCACCTCCTGGGCGTACCACAATGGGAAGGTGTCGTTATCGCCGTTGGTGAACAGGATGGCATTGGGCGCACAGCTCTCCAGGTAGTCGGCGGCCAGATCGCGGGCGGGGGTTCGGTGGCTGCGGTCGTGGTCGTTCCAGGCGGCGCGCAGCATCACCACGGGCACCACCAGGCCGATCAAGGTGGCCAGCGTGGCATGTACGCTCTCATTGCGCATCACACGTCCCAGCAGGTGCATCAGGCCGAGCACAGCTCCTGCGATGATGGCCATGTAGAACAGGGAATAGGATACCCCGTGGTCATTGTCGGAAATGGCTTCCACCGCGAACCTTAGAACGCCGACACCGAGGGTGGCACCAATGCCGATCAACAGGTCGCGTTGAGTGATGGATCGCGCAGCCTCGAAGATGGCGAAGACCCCAAGGCCGATCCATATCGCAAAGGCATAGAAGGAGCCCACATAGGCATAGTCCCGTTCACGGGGTTGCAGGGGGTGCTGGTTCAGGTAGATCACGATGGCCATGCCTGTGAAGAAGAACAGCAGCATCACCACGGTCCAGTCGCGCAGGTGGCGCACCAGCTGGTACACGAAGCCGACCATGCCCAGCAGCAGGGGCAGCAGGAACATCTTGTTGAAGCCCTTGTTCGCCGTCATGCTCGGGGGCAGCTGGTCCTGGTTACCCAAGCGCTGCGCGTCGATGGCCTTCACTCCGCTGAGCCAGTTGCCCTCGATGATGTTGCCGTGGCCCTGGATGTCGTTCTGGCGACCGGCGAAGTTCCACATGAAGTAGCGCCAGTACATCCAGTTCACCTGGTAGTCGAGGAAGAACTGGACGTTCTCGCCCATGGTGGGCTTGTAGATGATGGTGGGCTTGCCTTCGCGGTCCGTGGTGCGAATGGGCGTGCCCTTGAAGCCGCTCCAGCGCTTGTACTCCTCCTTGTGGCTGGCCTGGGAGCTGTACATGCGCGGGAACGCCATGGTGAAGCCCGGCTCGTAGATGGGTTCGGTGCCTTTGCGGGCATCGGTCATCACGTACGAATGCTCGAGGGAGAGCCCAGGGTTCGCCTCCATGTAGTGTTGGGCGCTCCAGCTGTCGTAGAAGGTCTTCACCGTGCGACCGTTCTTCTGGGCCTGGAAGGTCGCAGTGTACACCGGGGATCCATCGCCACGCTCGTCGGCCATGGGCGAATCCCAGAACTGACCCATCAGCAGAGGGCGGTCGCCGTACTGCTCGCGGTTCAGGTAGCTCACCAGGTTGAAGACGTTCTCCGGGTTGTTCTCATCGATGGGCGGGTTCGCCTGGCTGCGGATCACCGTCATCGCGTAGGTGCTGTAGCCCACGAGGATCACGCCCACGCCGAGGATGATCGTGTTGAAGATCGCCTTGCCCTTGCGTTGGCTCCACATCAGGCCATAGACCATGGCGCCGATGAAGAGGATGCCGCCCACCAGATTGCCCGTGTTGAAGGGCAGGCCGAAATCGTTCACAAAGAGCAGTTCGAACCAGCAGCCCACCTTGGCCACGCCGGGAATGATGATGCTCTGGATGGTGCCGAGGATCAAGGCGCTGATCACCAAGGCATAGATCACACCCTTCGGGGTGGTCTTGAACTTCTTGAAGTAGTAGACCAGGGCGATGGGAGGAATGCAGAGCAGGGCCAGCAGCTGCACACCGATGCCCAAGCCGAGCAGGTAGCAGATCAGGATAAGCCAGCGCGTGTTGTGAGCCTCGTCGGCCTCGCTCTCCCACTTCAGGATCGCCCAGAATGTGACGGCGGTGAAGAACGAGGACATGCTGTACACCTCACCTTCCACGGCACTGAACCAGAAGCTGTCGCTCCAGGTGTAGGCCAACGAACCCACGATGCCGCTGCCGAGCACGGCGATCAGCTGACCGGTGGTGAGCTCGCCACCATCGCGCAGGGCCAGCTTGCGGGCCATGTGGGTGATGCTCCAGAAAAGGAACAGGATGGTGAAGGCGCTGCAAAGGGCGCTGAGGATGTTGATGGCCACGGGCACGTTCTCTACGCTCACGAACGCGCTGGCGATGCGGCCCAGGATCATGAACAGGGGGGCTCCAGGAGGGTGACCCACTTGCAGCTTGTATGCCGTGGCGATGAACTCGCCGCAATCCCAGAAGCTGGCAGTGGGCTCAATGGTGGAGATGTACGTCCAGGCGGCCACCAGGAAAACCGTCCATCCGGTGGCAATGTTGAGCTTCTTGAAGTCCATAGGGGTCTGTCGGGGGGAAGCGTTCGTTGGTGGCGCCGGGGCCTGGATCCGTCGGATTGCTTCCGGCTGGCGTTAAGGCGACGAAATTACCCGAAAGTCGTATCCGTGCAGGACGATGTCGAGGAACAGCGGATCTTTCTATTTTTGCCCCCGCATTTCGGAAGCCAGACCCCCGTGGACCGGCATCCAAAGCCCCGGTAGCAGGGCGAATGCAGTTGATGACCGATGGTGTAACTGGCAACACGTCTGATTTTGGTTCAGAAGAGTCTAGGTTCGAGCCCTAGTCGGTCAACCAAGTGAACGAAGCCCCGCGGAAGCGGGGCTTCGACATTCAGGACCTTGACCGATCAGGGGAGGAAGTTCATCCGAGGGCCTTTCAAGCCCGAGAGGCCAACGGGTCCTGCTTCAACAAGCCGCTCAGCACGGCATAGAGCTCCGGTAATTCAGCCTTGAACGCCACGGAACGCTCGAAGAAGTACTCCACCGCCACAGCGAAGAACTCCTCCTGGTTGGTGGCCGCATAGTTCCGCAGCAGGCTGGGCTTACCGGCCCGGATGGCCGCCATCTCCTGGTCGCCAAGGATCTTCCAGTCCTGCAGCAGTGTCAGATCGAGAAAGCCGTCCTCCCTGTTGGGGATGAAGTCCTCGAACCAGAGGGCATGCGCCATTTCGTGCAGCCCCACGTTGTGGGCATCACCGGAGAGGGTGTAGCCCTGCAGGAAGTGCGCCCAAGAGATCTTGATGACCCCGGCGCGCGGATTCACCTCACCTTGGTGGTAGCGGTCCTTCCGATGCCCATGAAAGGCATCGGGGAAAACGATGATGCGGTCGAAATGGGTCAGGGTGATCCGCTCATCGAATCCATGCAGCAACTGTGCGGCACAAGCGCTGATCATCACCTTCATCTCCTCCTTGATCTCGATACCTGCGCCCTGCCATTCCTTGTCCTGAAGGAAGCGCCCCGTCACCCGCTCGAAGCGTTCCCGTTCCTGCGGTGGAAGGCTGGCATGGAAGGGGAAGTACTTGAGCACGACGGCTTGCTGGTCGGCACCGAGAAAGCGCTTCTTCCCTGACCATACACCGCCCAGCACGGTGAAGACCCCGATCAGAAGGATGCCGATGAGCAGGAAAAGGATATCCTCCATCGCATCAGGCCGTACCCGTTAGCCAGCGTTGGATCCGTTTTTCCGAGGGGGCGCGGAGGATCAACAACAACAGGAGCACGACGGCCAGGCCGGCAGCCGGGAGCATTGCGGTGAGCATGAAGACCACCAAGTTGACGAACAGGGCACCTTCGATCAAGGCCCAGTGAAGAATGCAAGCCGCTCGTATGCCGGTGGCGAGTTCAGAGAAGGGAGCGCCCACCGGTAGCGCACGGATCCGCTGGCGGAACAGTAGGATGGCCAGCGTGGGCAGCACAACCGCGGCGGCCAGCCCAACATTCGGCAGGAACGCAAGTTCTCCCTGGCCCATGGGTATCGTCCCTTCGCTCCACAGGAAGGCCAGCGCACCCATGAACACCGCACAGCCGAGGCACAGGGCGCCATGCAAGATGGTGAGGGAGCGCCTGAATTCGATCGGGTCCGTGGTCGTCATGCGGATGAACGGCAGGGGGGAGTGACCGGAAGCCGCCCCCGAAAGATCGTGTTCCGCAGCTTTGCACCAAGAACTTCCCATGACCGGCCCGATCACCGTCACCTTCTACGATGGCCTTTCCTCCCTGCCCAAGGAGGCCCGCGTTCAATGGATCTCCATGGAGCTGTTGGAGGTGGAACATGAAAGTGTGCGGAACAGCTGGCTCATCAAGGACCCGCGCTTCAGTTGGGAGGCCACAGGTGGTTCCCTGCGCTTGAGCTTCGGTACGCCACCACAGGTCGTGATCATCACCGATGACCTGGCGAAGCGACAGTTCCAGGAGCATTTCCAGCGCACCGCCAAGCACCGCAAGGCCGACGCCACAGTGCCTCTGCTCTTCAGTCGACCGGTCCTATTCCTGCTCTCACTGGCCGCTGTGGGGATCGCGGCATACATCTGGTTATTGCCCTTGCTGGCGGGATGGATGGCCACCTTGTTGCCAGTGGATGCGGACCGCCGCATCGGGGAGGCCTACTGGACATCCATGGCCCCGACCCTGAAACTTGACACGGCGCGAAGTGCAGCGCTTCAACGCTTCGGCGACCGGCTTCAGCTGGCACCGGATTTCACGCTGAAATACCATGTTGCCGTGGATGATCAGGTGAACGCCTTCGCGTTGCCCGGTGGGCACATCGTGGTGTATACGGGCATTCTGGACCGCATGAAAGAGCCAGGTGAACTTGCGGGCTTGCTGGCGCACGAGGGCACGCACGTGCAGCTTCGCCACAGCACACGCAGCATCATGCGCGAACTGTCCGGGGCAGTGTTCCTCTCGCTGATCATCGGCGACGTTGGTACCCTGGCGACGCTTGTTGCGGAGCATGCCGACAACCTGCGGGGCCTGGCCTATGGTCGTGGCCTGGAGAGCGAAGCTGATGCCGTAGGCATGGAACACATGGCAGCTGAGGGTGTCGACCCCCAAGGCATGCTAGCGCTCTTGCGTTTGCTCGAACGTGAAGCGAAGGATATGCCGGAAGGACTGTCGTTCCTGAGCTCACACCCGCTTACCACCGAGCGCATCGCGTCAGCTGAGGAGAAAGCGAAAGCGCTCGGCCACACGCCTTCAAAGGATGTGGAGCTTGAACGCTTGTTCGAAGCATTGAAGCAACCGAAGTAGGATCAGCCCTTCACCGCGATCCCCAGCTCGTTCAACTGGATGTCGTCGATGCGGCTCGGCGCGTCGATCATCACGTCGCGGCCGGCGTTGTTCTTAGGGAACGCGATGAACTCGCGGATGTCACTGCGGCCGCCGAACATGCTCACCCACCGATCGAAACCGAAGGCCGCACCACCGTGGGGCGGAGCGCCGAACTCGAAGGCGTCCATGAGGAAGCCGAACTTGTAACGGGCGTCCTCATCGGTGAAACCGAGCACACGGAACATGGCCTCCTGCATGGCGCGGTCGTGGATGCGGATGCTGCCGCCGCCGATCTCGGTGCCGTTGATCACCAGGTCGTACGCGTTCGCCTTCACGCTGCCGGGTTCGCTCTCCAGCTTGTGGGCGTCCTCGGGTTTCGGTGCGGTGAAGGGGTGGTGCATGGCGTGCCAGCGACCGCTCTCCTCATCCTGTTCGAGCAATGGGAAATCGACGACCCACAGCGGTTTGAAGACCTTCGGGTCGCGTAGGCCCAGCGTGTCGCCGAGGTGCAGGCGCAATTCGTTCAGTTGCTTGCGCACCTTGTCCGCCTTGCCGGCCATGATGCAGAGCAGATCGCCTTGTTTCATGCCGAAGTGTGCGGCCCATGTGGCCAGCTGTTCGGGGGTGAAGAACTTGTCGACCGTGCTCTTCAATCCTTCCTCTGTCCACTTCAGGAACACGATGCCGGTAGCGCCGATCTGCGGGCGTTTCACGAAGTCGATAAGCGCATCGGTCTGCTTGCGGCTCCAAGCTGCGCAACCTTCCACGTTGATGCCGACCACGAGTTCCGCGTCGTCGAAGACCTTGAAACCTTTGCCTTGCGTGAGCGCATTGAGCTCGTGGAACTTCATGCCGAAGCGCAGGTCGGGCTTGTCGCAGCCATAGTCGCGCATGGCATCCTCAAAGGGCATCCGCAGGAAGGGCTCATGGAACTCCTCGCCCAGGATCGCCTTGAAGAGGTGCTTGGCCATGCCCTCGAAGGTGTTCAGGATGTCGTCCTGTTCCACGAAGGCCATTTCGCAATCGATCTGCGTGAACTCGGGCTGGCGATCGGCGCGCAGGTCCTCGTCGCGGAAGCACTTCACGATCTGGAAGTAGCGGTCGAAGCCGGCCACCATCAGCAACTGCTTGAAGGTCTGGGGGCTCTGCGGCAAGGCGTAGAAGTCGCCCTGGTTCATGCGGCTGGGCACCACGAAGTCGCGGGCCCCTTCCGGCGTGCTCTTGATCAGCACTGGTGTTTCCACCTCCAGGAAGTGCTGCGCGCTGAGGTAGTTCCGCACCTCGATCGCCATGCGGTGGCGTAGCTCCAAGCCCTTTCGCACGTTGGCGCGGCGCAGGTCCAGGTAGCGGTACTTGGCACGAAGCTCCTCGCCGCCGTCGGTGTCCTCTTCAATGGTGAAGGGCGGCGTCTTGGCACCGTTCAACACCTTCAGTGCCGTGGCGATGATCTCCACATCGCCGGTGGGCACGTTCTTGTTCTTGCTTTCGCGTTCCACCACGGTGCCGGTCACCTGCACCACGAACTCGCGACCGAGGGAGTGGGCCGTGGCGAGCAGTGCAGCGTCGCTGTCCGCATTGAAGGTGAGTTGGGTGATGCCGTAGCGGTCGCGCAGGTCCACGAAGGTCATACCGCCCAGGTCGCGGGTGCGTTGGACCCAGCCGGCCAGGGTCACGGTGCGGCCAACGTCAGTAAGGCGGAGTTCGCCACAGGTGTGCGTACGGAACATGCGGGTGCGTAAGAAGGACGCGAAGTTATCCGAAGGCGCGGGACCGGTGGCTCACTGAACGGTGAGCGTGATGGGGCGGAAGTAGGCGTCCCCGTCGATCTCTTCAACGCCGAACATCCATTTCTCCGAGCCCGGCTGGTTCCGGGTCACGATCAGCTTCTCGAAGGAAAAGGTCTCGGCACCCACGACGATGCTGTCACGTTGCTCGTAGACGCTTTGGCCATCGTAGGCCACACGGACCATGAAGGCCGCGATGTCGTCCGAGCCCTTCTGCATGGTCACGCCAATGCGCACGGTGTCACCCAGGCCAACGGTGTCGTCCGTATAGGTGTACCCACTGTCGGTGCGGTAGGTGATGGAAGGACTCCGCTTCGGCTCGTTGTCGTTCTCCTGTTCGCAGGAGAAGAGGACCAATGCGGAAAGCAGGACGAACAGGAGGGCACGGGTCATGGCGCAAAGGTAGTGGGCGATGACCGCTGGGGGCCTTTCCGTAGCTTGTTAAACGGCCGGTCACGTGCCGGGCAGCGCTCCTGGTCCGCCGTAGCGTCAGGTGCTTGAAAGACCATCGAACATGCGATCACTTCTCCTCCTCCTTCTGTGCTTGAACGCGAATGCTGCCGCACTGGCCTGCTCGTGCATGGGCAACAACAGCTATTGCGAAACGCTTGGTCCGCAGCAGTTCCTCAACCCGGATGCCACGGCCATGGTTGTCAAGCTCAGTGATATTCACTACGGCATCACGGTGAAGGTGGTGCAGACCTTCGGTGGTTCGTCGCTCCCCAATGACACGCTCACCGTATGGGGCGACAATGGTGGCCTTTGCCGGATCGGGGTGAACGGGATCGCCATCGGCGATACCGTGATCTTCGGGTTGAACGAGACCGACTTCTCAGGCAACATCATCTGGAACAGTCAGTACCCCCCCGACCTGGAGGAGCCAGGCCATTACATGGTGAGCGTGTGCGGAGTATACGCGCTCAACTTCGTGAACGGCATGGTCGTCGGCTGGATCACCGCACCGGTCACACAGACCATGACCATCGGGGAGTTCGAGGCTGTGGTGGTCGGATGTACGACGGGAACGGGTGTGCATGGGCCGGCCCCTGGTCCCGAACTGATCGTGCGCTACACCGGTGAAGGACCGATCCTGCAGCTACCCGAGGTGAACGGGAAGGCAACGTTGACGGTCTACGATGCTTTGGGCGCTACGGTCCTGAAACGGTCGTGGGATGGGAACGCGTTGGCCTTGAGTTCCTTCGCTCCACGCTTGTATGTCGTGGAGGTGGGCACCGCGAACGGAAGCGTGCGGAAGAAGGTCTACATACCCTAAGGAAGCCGATGTCTGAACGAAGAAGGGCGCTCGTTCCGGAGCGCCCTTCTTCATCATGTTCTCTGAACTACAGCGTCCCTCTGTTCTCCTGCTCCCGCTCGATCGCCTCGAACAGCGCCGTGATATCACATTCACCAAAGTTCCAAGACCTGTTCTAGGCTTACTACTTCAGCGCCACCAGCACCGTGCATACCAGCACCATTGCGACCATATGGTATGCACCGGTGAGCACGCCATACGCGATCGGCCTGGGCATATTCGGGTTGATGGCGATGTTCATCGTGTTTGTGACCAGGTAACCGAGTCCGACCAGAAGCTCGAATGGGAAAGCCGCGCCGTATGTGGTGATGTTCAGCCATTGCATCAGGATCGCGGTGGTGAGGATCACCAGGAAGTTGCAGATCATCGGCCCCACGAAATAGATCGGGTCCTTGCTCTGGGGCTCATTCGCCGGACGGCCCAACGTGAAGAGGTACTGTTTCCGGAACAATGCGGTGAACCAAGCAGCACCGAGTGCAGAGGATAGAACGAAGGCCAGCGCGATGCCGAGCCAAGGGAGGTTGGAAAGTGTGATGGACATTGGTCTTTGTTCGTGTGCCGACAAAAGTCACGGCGCACGTTGACAACCCTATGTCAGGGGTGCGGAAGAAATGTTGCCTCAGCCGGAACGGTCCGTGTGCCAGGGTGCCGCTCGAAGAATTGCTGTAGCGTCATGTCGTGAGGGGTGAACTGGTCGGGCAACACCTGCATGTGCTCGATCCGGTCTAAACGGAAGTACCGGAACTCATTGCGTGAGCGGCACCATGCCACCAGGAGCCAGTTCTCCGTGCTCAGCAGCGCGAACGGTTCAATGGACCGGTCAGAAGTGCGCTGCTCCGCGTTCGTGTAGGTGATCCGCACAACCCGGTAGTTGGTGATCGCGAATTGCAGTTCCGAAAGGTTGTCGCTGGTGCGCGTGATGTTCTCGATGTTCTTGAACTGCGTACGGTTCACGAGCAGGTTGATCTTGTCCTTCAGCCCATGGTCCAGCACGGACGTGATCTTGTCGATCGCCTCGGCGTAGTTGGCGATGAAGGAGGAGTCCGTGGTCTTCAACACCAGTTGTTTCGCCGCGATCAGCGCATTGGCCTCCTTCTCCGTGAACGCCACCGGCGGAAGGCGGTAGTGGTCCATGAGCAGGTAGCCTTTGCCTTCCTCCGTCAACACGGGGATCCCGGCTTGCTCCAAAGCGCGGATGTCGCGGTAGATCGTGCGCTCGCTCACCGAGAAGCGCTTCGCCAGTTCCGTAGCGGTCACCAGACGCTTGGTTTGCAACCGCGTCAGGATCGCGGTTAGACGCGAAAGCCGTGTGATATCCGAACGGGGCATGGGTAGCTATGCTGACCGTCGCCTTGAACCTATTGAGGCCGCCGGACTACAGCGTCCCTCTGTTCTCCTGCTCCCGCTCGATCGCCTCGAACAGCGCCTTGAAGTTGCCCTTACCGAAGCTCTTGGCGCCCTTGCGCTGGATGATCTCGAAGAACATCGTGGGACGGTCCAGCACCGGCTTGGTGAAGAGCTGCAGCAGGTAGCCCTCGTCGTCGCGGTCCACCAGCACGCCGTGCTGCTTCAGCACCGCCAGGTCCTCGTCGATCTCGCCCACGCGGTCCATCACCGTGTCGTAGTAGCTGGGCGGCACGTACAGGAATTCCACGCCACGGTCCTTCAGCGCGCCCACCGTTTCAATGATGTTGTTGGTGGCCACCGCGATGTGCTGCACGCCGGCGCCGTTGTAGAAGTCGATGTACTCCTCGATCTGGCTCTTCTTCTTGCCCTCGGCCGGCTCGTTGATCGGGAACTTGATGCGGCCGTTGCCGTTGCTCATCACCTTGCTCATCAGCGCGGTGTACTCGGTGCTGATGTCCTTGTCGTCGAAGCTCACGAGCTGCGCGAAGCCCATTACGCGTGCGTAGAAATCCACCCAGGTGTTCATCTCGCCCCAGCCCACGTTGCCGACCATGTGGTCGATGAACTTCAGGCCGGTGGGCGGCGGGTTGTAGTGGCTCTTCCACGCCTTGAAGCCGGGCATGAAGGCACCCTTGTAGTTGTCGCGCTCCACGAAGATGTGCACCGTCTCCCCATAGGTGTGGATGCCGCTGCGGATCACGTAGCCATGCTCATCCTCCTCGCGCACCGGTTCCATGAAGCTCTTCGCGCCGCGCTTGGTCGTTTCTTCCCAGGCTTTCTTCGCATCGGGCACCCAGAGTGCGATCACCTTCACGCCATCGCCGTGCTTGCGGATGTGCTCGTTGATGGGGCTCTCCGGGTTCATCGGCGTGGTGAGCACCAAGCGGATCTTGTCCTGCACCAGCACATAGCTCGTGCGGTCCTTCACGCCTGTTTCCAGACCAGCATACGCAAGGCTCTGGAAGCCCCAAGCGCTCTTGTAGTAATGCGCGCTCTGCTTGGCGTTGCCCACGTAAAGCTCCACGTAGTCGGTGCCGAGGAGCGGGAGGAAATCCTGTGCATCGGCCATGATCTTCTCCAGGCCGTAGTCGACGTCTTTCAATCCGGTTGCCATGTGTTCTCGAGCTGTCGATCAGATGATCGGGTTGTTGTTCAGTTGTTCGCGGCCGTGCATTCAGGACAAGGTCTGGTGCGCTGCACCATGATGAACTGGATCTCCTGCTGCATGCGGGCTTCCATTTCCGCGTCCACCTGTGTCGACCCCGGCGGACGCTTGTAGTCGTTGATGACGACGATCTCGCATGCGTGGGCCCGGCGAGCTATTTTTTGCAGCCGTTTCCGTTCACTGGATGTAAGTTCATTGAATGAACGACGCGCTTCGGTTTTCTTCAGGGTGCTGATCCGCACCACAACGACCCCACTCGGGAGCATTTGTTGGCCAGCATCATACGAGAAGGTCACATCATCCGCATCGACGCGGCAGGGGATCGAGACGTACATCTCCTTGGCCGCATCCTGTGAAAAGACCGGATTGCTCGCTCCGGTTGCGAGAAGAATTCCGAGGAACAGGTTCTTGATCCGCATCGTTGTTCAGGTGTTCGTTGTTACTCCAACCAGCTCTTGTAGTACTTGCCATCATCGATCTTCATGCACTCCTCGGTGACCATGAGGGGCTTGAAGGTATCGACCATCACCGCAAGTTCGTCCGTCTCTTTCTTTCCGATGGAACGCTCCATGGCTCCAGGGTGCGGGCCGTGGGGGATGCCGGCGGGGTGCAAACTGATGTGGCCGGGGCCGATGTCGTTACGGCTCATGAAATCGCCGTCCACGTAGTACAGCACCTCGTCGCTGTCGATGTTGCTGTGGTTGTAGGGTGCGGGGATGGCTTGCGGGTGGTAGTCGTAGAGGCGCGGCACGAAGCTGCACACCACGAAGGCGTCCGTCTCGAAGGTCTGGTGGATCGGCGGGGGCAGGTGTACGCGACCGGTGATCGGCTCGAAGTCGTGGATGCTGAAGGCGTAGGGGTAGTTGTAGCCATCCCAGCCCACCACGTCGAAGGGGTGCGAAGCGTAGACGAATTCGTGCAGCAGGCCCTGCTTCTTCACCTTGATGACGAAGTCGCCCTTCTCGTCGTGCGTCTCCAGCTTCTTCGGGCGACGGATGTCGCGCTCGCAGAACGGTGAGTGCTCCAGTAGCTGACCGAAGTAGTTGCGGTAGCGCTTCGGCGTGTACATGGGGCGGTGGCTCTCCACGATGAACAGGCGGTTGTCCGCGTCCTTGAACTCCATCGTGTAGATCATCCCGCGAGGGATCATCAGGTAGTCGCCGTACTTGAAGTCGAGGTTGCCCAGGAAGGTGCGCAGGGTGCCACTGCCCTTGTGCACGAAGATCATCTCATCGCAGTCTGCGTTCTTGTAGAAGTAATCCACGCTCTTCGCTTGCGGTGCGGCGAGCACGATGGCGCAGTCGCTGTTCACCAACATGGTCTTGCGCGCTGCCAGATGGTCCTTCTCTGGCTTGGTCTTGAAGCCATGCAACCGCAACGAGCGCATGTTCTTCTCCACTGCGATCTTGGGTGTAATATCCTTCGGTTTCCGAAGTTCCTTCACCATCGTCGGCCGATGCGTATGGTAGCTCAAGGTGCTCATGCCGTCGAAGCCGATGGTGCCGAAGAGCTGCTCGTAGAAGAAGCGGTCTTTGCCGTTCTTGAACACGGTGTGCCGCTTGTGCGGGATCTTGCCGAGGGTGTGGTAGATGGGCATGGATCGGTCGTCCGTTGTCAGTTGTTCGTTGTCAGGCTGCCGACGCTGGCGGACTTGTCATCCAGCTTGACTTTGCGAAGGTGAAGCTGTGATCCGCCGCCAGTGATGATGTTCGTCAGTTCAGGATGCAAGGTGTCGCCCGCGGCGAGGATGGCCTCCTCAGCGTGGATGCGCTGGCGAAGTGCTTCGGGGTCATTGATGGCCTTGGTCTTGGTGCTGCGGGTGCTGCGGCCTTTGCGCCAGGCCCGTTGCACTACTTCGGGCAGCACGTGGATCTCGCGGCAGCTCGGTGAGCAGCAGTCGACGTACTTCGCGGCACAGTCCGGGCATTGCACCAGCAGCATGTTGCAGGTCACTTCCTGGCAGTTGGTGATGCGATCGCTGGATGTGCCGCATTGCATGCAGGTGCTCACCACATCGTCGGTGATGCGTTCAGCGAGGCGCTCGTCGAACACGAAGTTCTGGCCCTTGTATTTGCTCTCGATCCCTTCGGCCTTCAGTTGACGTGCGTAGTCGATGATGCCGCCGTGGAGCTGGCCCACATTGGTGAAGCCGTGGTGCCGCAGGTATGCGCTGGCCTTTTCGCAGCGGATGCCGCCTGTGCAGTACATGAGCACCGGTTCATGCTGCTTGCCATCCAGTTGAACGAGCACCTCCTCAATTGCTCCGCGGAAGGTGTCGGCCTTGGGCAGGTAGGCGCCTTCGAAATGCCCGATCAGGCACTCGTAGTTGTTGCGCATGTCGATCACCACGGCGCCTTCCTCCATTTTCTGGTTGAAAGTCTTTGCGTTGAGGTGCGTGCCCACGTTGGTCACATCGAAGGCATCGTCGGCCAGGCCATCTGCCACGATCTTCTTCTTCACCTTCACCATCAGCTTCAGGAAGCTCTTGCCGTCGTCCTCCACGGCGATCTTCCAAGGCACCTTCGCAAAAGCTTCCCGGGCATCGAGTGCAGCGCGGAACGCCTCAAGGTTCGCTGTGGGAACGCTAACCTGGGCATTGATGCCTTCCTGCGAGATGTAGATGCGGCCCAGCACGCCGAGCGCTTCCCATTCCTGGTAAAGCACGTGACGCAGGGCCTCCACCTCGGAAAGCCGCACGTACCGGTAGAAGGAGAGGGTGGTGCGGAGCACACCTTCGCGTTCCAGCCGCTCGCGGAGGATGTCCGGTCGATGCAGGTTGCGGAGGCGATGGGTGTCCATGGAGGGAACGATAGGGCGGTGCTGCGAAGATACGGGGAGGCGGTTGCCGGGGAAGGTCATTCCCAAGCTGGCGGCGCGTAGTTTTGGCGCTTTCATTCCAAGGCATGAGCGACAAGAAGATCCTCGTCATCGGCTCCAGCGGCCAGATCGGCACCGAGCTGGTGGAAGGCCTGCGGGCCCGCTTCGGCAACGACAACGTGGTGGCCAGCGACATCAAGGAGCCGCAGGTGAAGATGGACGGCCCCTTCGCCATGGTGGACGCCATGGATCGCCGGGGCATCGAGCGCATCATCGAGAAGTACGGCATCAATGAGGTGTACCTGCTGGCCGCCCTGCTCAGCGCCACGGCCGAGAAGGACCCGGCCTTCGCCTGGAAGCTGAACATGGAGAGCCTGTTCATCATCTTGGAGCTGGCACGGGAAGGAAAGTTGAAGAAGGTCTATTGGCCCAGCAGCATCGCGGTGTTCGGACCCACCACCCCCAAGGACGCCACGCCCCAGCACACCATCGCTGAGCCCAGCACGGTGTATGGCATCAGCAAGCAGGCGGGCGAACAGTGGTGCGCTTACTACCACCGTCGATACGGGGTGGACGTGCGCAGCATCCGTTACCCGGGCCTGATCGGTTGGAAGAGCGCACCGGGTGGGGGCACCACGGATTACGCGGTCCACATCTTCCATGAGGCGCTGAAGAGTGGGGCGTACACGAGCTTCCTTGGACCGGAGACCACCTTGCCCATGATGTACATGCCCGACGCCATCCGCGCCACCATCGACCTGATGGAGGCGCCGGCGGAGCAGGTGAAGGAACGCACGGGCTACAACCTGGCCGGCTTCAGTTTCGACCCCGAGGAGATCGCCGCCGAAGTGGCACGACACGTCCCGGGCTTCACCATGGGCTACGCACCGGACCATCGCCAGGCCATCGCCGACAGCTGGCCGCGCAGCATCGATGATTCCGCGGCCCGCGCCGACTGGGGGTGGAAGCCGCAGTACGATCTGAAGGCCATGGTGGACGACATGATGCTGAACCTGAAGAAGGTCGTCTAGTCCGGTCCGATGGGTCGATTGCTGCGGCTTGTGAAACCCCAGGCGGCTTTGGTACGTATCGCGGGTGTGAACCCACGTTCAGCCATGCTCTTCTCACGTCAATTCCACCTCACCCTGGTAGGCCTTGCCATGGGCCTGTTCACCCACGCTGCCGTTCAAGGAGGCACTGCCGCCCCGGACACCCTGAACCGGGTGGATGAAATGGGCCGCAAGCAGGGCTTCTGGCGCATCGAGGCTCCGAAGGTCGAGAAGCCTGGGTACACCGATGGTCAGCTCATCGAGCAAGGCCGGTATGCGAACAGCAAGCGCGTGGGCGTGTGGCAGAGCTACTGGCCCAGCGGCAAGGTGAAGAGCGAGATCAGCTACCAGATGGGCCGTCCCAAGGGCGACTACGTGACGTACTATCAGGATGGTAAGGTGGAAGAGAAAGGCACCTGGGACCTGGACCGCAACACCGGGAAATTCCAACGCTACCACCCCAACGGTAAGCTGGCGCAGGACTTCGTGTTCAATCCATACGGGGTCCGCGATGGCGTGCAGCGTTACTACCACGAGAACGGCCAGTTGGAGGTGGAAGTGACGGTGAAGGAAGGGCAGGAGGAAGGCACCTTGAAGCGTTACTATGCCAACGGTGAGACCCAGCAGGTGGCGCAGTTCGCCGGGGGTGACATCAACGAAGCCACCAGCAAATACGTGAAGCCCGTGCACAAGGAAACGGCTGTCGTGGCTGATCCGGTCGGCAAGGCCGCACCCGCCCCCACCGCTGAAGAGAGCACCAACAGCAACGTGTTCCGCGAGAACGGCTACAATACCCTCTACGACAAGCAGCTCCGCCTCAGCAAGGTGGGGGACTTCCGCGCCGGTCGACTGTGGAACGGCAAGGTGTACAAGTACGACAAGGACGGCAAGCTCGTGCGCATCGAGATGTTCCTCGAAGGCCACTTCGCCGGCAACGGCGTGATCACGGACGAGGACAAGTAGGGGCGGTGCTTTGGTGTTGCCATGGCTGATCGGCGATGGCGGATGGCCGAAGGTTGAAGAAGGAGGATCTCATCAGGCTTCGTCTTTGCCCCTTCGCCGATCGCCCGTCGTCCTTTACTGCGGTCTTTGCCCTTCGTTAAGAAAAGCTCCGCGACTTCTGCCCCTGCCCTAAGCCTTCTGCTGGCACGCTACCTTCGCGCGCAGTTCACACCGTCATGTCCGAGCTGAAGAAAGGTCCGTTCTGGATCACCAACACCCTTACGCGCAAGAAGGAGGAGTTCGTTCCTCAAGCCCCTCCCCATGTGGGCCTGTACGTCTGCGGTCCCACCGTGTACAGCGATGTGCACCTGGGCAACGTGAGGACCTTCACCACCTTCGACCTGCTGTACCGGTGGCTGCTTCACCTCGGATACAAGGTCCGGTACGTCCGGAACATCACCGACGTGGGCCATTTGGTCGGTGATATTGATGAGGGGGAGGACAAGATCGCCAAGCGCGCCCGGCTGGAACAGTTGGAGCCCATGGAGATCGTGCAGAAGTACACGAACGGATTCCACGCTGTGATGCGGCAATTCAACGTGCTTTCACCGAGCATCGAGCCCACCGCTACCGGCCACCTGATCGAGCAGATCGACATGGTGAAGCGCATCATCGACCACGGCTATGGCTACGAGGCCAACGGCAGCGTGTACTTCGACGTGCCCAAGTTCGCCGAGAAGCATGCGTATGGAGAGCTCAGCGGTCGCAAGATCGACGAGCTGATGAGCAATACGCGCGACACCGAGGGCATGGACGAAAAGCGCAGCCCGCTGGATTTCGCCATCTGGAAGAAGGCCGACCCGATCCACTTGATGAAGTGGCCGAGCCCCTGGGGCGAAGGCTTCCCGGGCTGGCACCTGGAGTGCAGTGCCATGAGCACCAAGTACCTCGGCCTCACCTTCGACATCCACGGAGGCGGCATGGACCTGAAGTTCCCGCACCACGAATGCGAGATCGCGCAGAGCATCGCGGCGGACGGACAGGCACCGGTGCGTTACTGGATGCATGGCAACATGCTCACCGTGAATGGCCGCAAGATGGCCAAGAGCGAAGGCAACGGCTTCACGCCGGAGGAACTGGTCACCGGCAACCACAAGCTGCTGGAGCGTGGCTACAGCCCCATGACGGTGCGCTTCTTCATGCTTCAATGCCACTATGCCAGCACGCTCGACTTCAGCAATGCCGCGTTGCAGGCTGCGGAGAAAGGCCTGGAGCGCTTGATGAAAGCAGTCCAAACCCTGAATTCTGCAAAGGCATCTGGTAATTCCAATGGTGCTTACACTTCCGCGCTAAATGTGATTGAGGAGTTGGCCTACGGTCACATGAATGATGACCTCAACACACCGAGAATGATAGCAGTGTTGTTTGACGGCGTCACAGAGATCAACAAGGCCGTGGATGGCGGAGGTGTTGCTCGAGGATTCAACGAGGCTGAACTCGGTCGCTGGAAGAAATTCTATAGTGAGATGGTCTTCGATGTGCTCGGGCTGCAACAGGAGACCGCAACAGCAGGTGATGACACTGCGATGGACGGTCTGGTGAAGGTCTTCATCCAGCTGCGCGCTGAGGCCAAGGCGAAGAAGGACTTCGCGGCCAGCGACCGCCTCCGCGACCAGTTGCTGGCCCTCGGCATTGTGCTGAAGGACACCAAGGAAGGCACTACCTGGGAGCGCGCCTGAACACCAACGAACCGATCTACGACCATGTCCCGCAACGTCGTCCGCTTCACCGCGATCGCTCTGGTGGCCCTGTTCCTGGGCCTCTTCCTGCTGAAGTCCTGTCGCTCGGATAACGGTGGTGGGGTGCCTGTTCCGAATGAGCAGCCGCAGCCTGCTGTGAAGGTGCCCTTGTTCGATGGGGATTCGGCCTATGCCTTCGTGAAGAAGCAGGTCGACTTCGGTCCGCGCAACCCCGGCTCTGCTGGTCATGTGGCCTGTGGCGATTGGATGGTGGCTTTCCTGAACCAGTACGCTGATACGGTGATCGAACAGACCGGAACGGTGACCGCGTTCAACGGCCAGAAGCTGCCGCTGCGGAACATCATTGCCAGCTGGGCGCCAGAGAAGAAGGAGCGGATCCTCCTTGTCGCTCATTGGGATACACGTCCGTTCGCGGATAAGGACACCGAGCGGAAGAACGAGCCGATCCTGGGCGCCAATGATGGGGGAAGCGGGGTCGGCATTCTGCTGGAGATCGCACGTCGGTTGAAGGAAGAGGCGCCTGCCCTTGGCGTGGACATCTTCCTTACGGACGTGGAGGACTTCGGTCAGCCGAGCGATGCGATGGAAACCGATGCCAACTCACTTTTGAGCTGGTGCCTTGGTTCGCAATACTGGGCGAAGAACCCGCATGTGCCGGACTACACGGCGCGCTTCGGCATCCTGCTGGACATGTGCGGCACGGCCAACGCGGACTTCTACCGCGAACAGCTGAGCATGCAGTATGCGCCGCACGTGGTGCAGAAGGTGTGGGCCGCTGCATCGACCCTCGGTTACGGACAGACCTTTTTGCCCGAGACCAAGTACTTCGTGGGCATCGACGACCACGTGATCATCAACCGCGACATGCGCATCCCCACCATCGACATCATCGGGTTCCATGAGGGAACCAAGGCCTTCGACCCCAGCTGGCACACGCACAAGGATGACATGAGCGTGATCGACAAGGCGACGCTGGAAGCTGTGGGCCGCACGGTGATGCACGTGGTCTACCACGAGCGCTAGGTCCTGGAACAGGCTTCCAAGGGTGCCCTCATCGGGTGCTCAGCCCCTCGGCGTGGCCGGTTAGCTTCATCGCTCCTAAGATCCCTTGGAGATGAAGAAGACCCTTACCCTGATCGCGTTCGCACCCCTTGTGGCCTTCGGCCAGTCACTGGTGTCCCAGGCCCCGCAGAACCGCACTGCCCTGCTGGAGGATTTCACGGGCATCCATTGCGGTTACTGTCCACAAGGCCACGTCATTGCCGCCGATCTGGAGGCGCTGCATGGCCCGAACATGGTGACCGTGGGCGTGCATGCAGGTGTTTTTGCTGTGCCAGGAGTTGGCGAACCGGACTTCCAGACCACGGATGGCACGGCCATCGATGCCTACTTCACCATCAGCGGTTATCCGGCCGGTGTCATCAACCGTCACCTTTTCAACGGTGCCGATGATCTGGGCCGCGGGGCTTGGGAAGGTGCCGTGGCCGACATGCTCGCGTTGCCTTCACCTGTGAACCTGGGCATGGAGAGCAGCTTCGATGCCGGCACGCGCGATCTCACGGTCAACGTGGAGTTGCTCTACACGGCTAATAGTCCGGGTGGTGATGACTACATCAGTGTTCTATTGCAGGAGAGCCACATCATCGGCCCTCAGACGGACTATGGCCCGTCCGGAAACCACACGAACTACGATCACCTGCACGTCTTGCGCAGCTACATCACACCGACCTGGGGTGATGTGGTGACCACCACGACAGCTGGCACTTCGGTGTTCCGCACGTACACGTTCAACGTGCCCGCCACGTGGGAGATCAGCAACTGCGAGGTGGTGGCCTTCGTGAGCGAGGACAAGAGCGAGGTGTACCAGGTGCGTGACGTGCCCGCAGATGGTGGTACCACCTTGGTGATCGGTGATCTGGCTTCCGGAGCGCCCACCCATGTGGCCGGCAGCAACGGCCAATCGAGCAGCTTCTCCAGTACTCTTACCAATCTGCTCGGCGCTGCTGAGGAATACCAAGTGACCTTGCTCAACTACGGCTCACCCGTCACGTGGGGTAGTGTGGTCACTGTGGATGGCACTCCGGTGAGCAACCCTGCAACGATCACCGTACAGAGCGGCGTGCCGACCACGCTCGATGTACAAGTGACACCTGACGCGGTGCCCGGTATCGGCCGGTACACGTTACAAGTGAGCTCGGTGAACAACTCCGGGGCCCCCATGCTCGAACAGGTGTTCCACGTCATCAGCGGCATCACGGACCTGATCGTTACGCACCCGCAGGCCGAGCCCTGGGAGCAGCTCTACATCGACGGCCTTACGCAGGCGAACAACCAGGCTTTCGTGGCCACCAGCAAGGATCAGTTCATCAAGTTCGGCCAGGCCAATGCGTTGAGCGGTGTGAACAACCTCTATGTGAACGTGAGCTGGACCTTCCCGTCGCTCACGGATGATGAAGTGGGCGTGCTGGCCGCGTTCATGGACAACGGCGGTGATGTGATGATCGCAGGACAGGACATTGCGTGGGACCAGAGCGGTGCGGCGAACAGCTACGGCACCCCGGTCACTGAGGCCTTCTTCGCCAGCCACATGCTCGCGACCTACGTGGCGGACGGCAGCAACAGCAGCACCACGGTCAACTTCCTGGATGCGGATGCCGTGTTCGGGACAGTTCCCAATGGAAGCATCGCGGATGTGTTCGGCGGCAACACCTACCCCGACCAGATCACGCCCATCGCGCCTGCCGTAGGCATTCTGCATTACAACACCAACGTGAACCAGATCGGCGGTCTACGCTCCGACAACGGGACCTACAAGCTCGTCTACTTCGGTGTTGGTCCTGAGCAGATGACCGATGCGGGGGTGGGTCGGAGCATGATCCAGCTGAGCCACGATTGGTTCTATGGTGTAGTGAGCGTGGAAGAGCTCGATGCCCAATTGGCGAATGCCCTCGGTCAGGCCTATCCCGTCCCGGCGAACGACCGCATCACCATTCCGTTGAACGGGCTGGACCGCAATGGAATGATCGAGATCACCGATGCGACGGGTCGTGTGGCGTTGCAGCAGTCCCTGCGCGCCAACACCACGCAGGTGGAAGTGAACATAGGTGGGCTCAGCAACGGTGTATACCGCTATGCGCTCCGCACATCCGATGGCATGGGCACCGCGCGTACCTTCCAAGTGGTGCGCTGATCGAATGCTACTTCGCGAAGGCCTCTGCCGAAAGGTGGGGGCCTTCTTCGTTCGTGCTCACCAACCGATACCGTACGCGTAACCAAAGGTCCACGTCAGCGCGGCCAGATCAAGCTCTGCGTTCTGCAGCTCCGGTGCGGAGAAGAGGTCCTTCCCTGAACCGGCTTGGTAGCCCAGGCCCAGGTACAGGTCTGAGAAACCACCATCCAGTCCAGACCTCATGCCGAAGCGTATGCCGATGGGAAAGGTGGTGCACCGGGCGGAATAGTTGTCGCGGAAAGGTGAAAGTCCCGAGGTGAAATTGCCATCCAAGGCGCTGGTCAGGCGAAGGTCCACACCCACGCGCCGCACGCCGATTGCTGTTCCCCAATAGAAGCCTTCCGCACTGTTGTTGAAGAAGTACATGCTTCGGTAGGTGAAGCTCAGGCCCTTTCGTTGAACCTCGAAATAACCGGTCCAGCCCTGGCTTTCCACCTCCAAGGGGTCTGCACTTTCAAGGTCACCAAGCAGGTTCCGATAGAGCATGGTGAACTCAACGCTGGAGGAAAGGCGTTCACCCAGGTCCCGGTCCAGACCGATGCCCAGCGAGATCGGTGTGATGTCATCACCCACCAAGGCACGCTCCCAGTGGGCCAGCGGGAAGCGCACGCCGGTCTGCGCGTTCACGGTTGCGCCGATCAAGAAGGCACCTAAGGGTGAAAAGCAAAGTAGCAGCCAGTTCCGGATCATCCGTTCAATCGCGTTCATGCTTGTCCCAGCCGAAGCCGAAGTGGATGCCGATCATGTAGGAGCCCCCGACGATCTGGTTCGCGGATCCGGAGCTGGTCGAAGGTTTGGATGGCGCCCCTATCTGGTACTGGTACCCGGCGAAAATGTCCGCGAACCCACCGGGCAATGTCCCTCTGTAGCCCACACGGAATCCGACCGGTACCAGGATCAGCGTCTCTGAGCTTCGGTCCAACCAACGCACAGCCAGGTTGGGTCCGAAATAGGCCGACCCACCATCGTTGTCGTTCGGGCTGAAGTGATAGGCGGAGCGATAGCGAATGGTGAACATGTCCGTTTCGCCACCCAGCAGCATTTCCATGCCAAGGGAAAGCCTGCGGTTAAGGTCGTGGTCGTAGCCCAGGCCGTAGTTGGCCGTGCCGAACGATCCATCATCCTCGATCTTTTCGAAGTGCCAGGGAATGAAGCGGATGCCTCCTTGCGCTTCTGCCTGTCGATGAAGCAAAATGGGCAGCAATAACATCAGAAGGCGCATCAACAAGGTGATGCGCGATAGGTGGAGGGGCTTTCCCATCACGGCTTCAGCGTAATGTTGAGCATCTCCAGCACTGTGGTGATCGGGACCGCGAAGCCGATGCCGGACACATCACGTCCGGTGAGCTTGAGGGTGGTGACACCAATGACCTTTCCGTCCATGTCGATCAATGGGCCGCCGCTGTTGCCATGGTTGATGCTGACATCGGTCTGGATGTAGGCGCGGTCCTCCAAGTCGCGTTTGCCGCTCACGATGCCACGCGTTACGGATTGGCCGAGCTTCTCGTCGAGCGGTGTGCCAATGGCGTAGACCTCTTCGCCGACCTGCACCACCTTGTCATCGCCAATGGTGAGCGCTGGCAGGTCCGTACCGGGCACTTTGATCAGGGCCAGGTCGAAGTCCGTGTTCACTTTCAGCACCTGCCCTTCGAGGCTGAAGCCCTGCTGGAAGCGCACCTGCACAGTGGCGTTGTCCTCCACCACGTGCGCATTGGTGAGCAGGTAGCCATCGTTGGTGATGAGGAAGCCGCTGCCGTGACCGTCGTTGGTACCGATGGTCACAACGGCCTTCACCAGCTCCGGCATCATGTCACGCTTGCTGGTGAACGTGGCAGCACGCGCCGGATGAAGCACGACCAGATCGCCTTTGGAAAGCACCAGGCCGGCCGCATGTGATGAGCGCAAGCGCTCCTGCAACCCTTCCTGGTCCAACAGGTGTCGCCCTGCATCCGTCATGGCGTGACCGAGGACCTCCCGTTTGCGCTCGCCATAGATGGGTGTCCGTGTGGTCACTTCATACTGAAATAGGGAACTGTCGTTGGCGGTGGCGGAATGGAACAGCCAATCCACACGGGTCTCGCAATGACCATAGCACAGGTCATCCACCTCCTTCAGGTTCATCGTCACCCCACGTAGCACCGGCCTTACGTACAGCTTGGCGCGCTTGATGGTCTCGTCCCCCCGTTGCGTGCCTTTCCGCGTGCTCAGCGGCTGGAACGGGGCTTTTTTCATGCCGCTCACGAGCTGGCCGGTCAGGCTTTCCGGGTATCGCAGGTCCGTGGCCTCTCGTGATGCGTCGGTAACGGTGCGCGGTCCGATATGCCCCAGTTTGGGCGCATGGCCAAGCTTGTTCTCGATCTGCAGCACCGGCAGTTCGAGCGGTCGGTCGGTATCGGTGAGCGTCCGGCTCAAACGCAACGATCGCTCGTTCACGGGAAACCCATAGAGCGCGTTGCTCTTGCTGTCGGCGATGTAGGGGATGTTAAGCAGCAGTGCATCCACGAACAGCACCGTATTGCTCTGGGCGGGTTTCAAGGAGAAGGTTACCAGCTCGTGGCCCTCCTTGCGGACCTCCATGCCCACATCGGTACCATCAAGCAGGTCGTAGGTGTAGGTATAGGGCGTCACACCCACTTCCGAACCCCTGAGGTAGACCTCGGCCCCTGCGGGCTCGCTGTTGATCACGATCTGTTGCTTCCCACTGTTCAACGTGCTTGCACAGCCCGTGATCAGCGGAATGGCAACGAGCAGGTAGGCGGTCATCTTCCAATGCATGGGGTCGGGTCGGTGGGTGCAATGATAGGAGGCGCTGCCAACATGGGCGGCCGTGTTGCACGGACCAAGGATGTACATTGGAACCATGACCGACCTGTTGCACCACAGCCATTTCCGCATTGAAAAGCCCGGCACCGTCCGCCTCAAGGACTATCGTACCGACCTGGGCGACGAGGTGGAGAAGAAGGAACTGAAGGAACGCCTGGAGAAGGACAAGGAGCCCATCATCAAGCTGCAGGACATGCTGTACGCTGCGGGTGAACATTCACTGCTACTCGTGTTCCAGGCCATGGACGCGGCCGGTAAGGACAGTTGCATCCGCCACGTGATGAGCGGTGTGAACCCGCAAGGCTGCGCGGTGTGGAGCTTCAAGGCCCCGAACAGTGAAGAGCTTTCGCACGACTTTCTTTGGCGACATGCGAAGGCGATGCCAGCAAGGGGGCACATCGGCATCCACAACCGCAGCCATTACGAGGAAGTGCTGGTGGTGAAGGTGCATCCCGAATATGTGCTGGGGCAGAAGGTCGCGGGTGTCAGCACGGTGAAGGACATCACCCCGGCGTTCTGGGAACAGCGTTACGCTTCGATCCGGGCTTTCGAAGAACACCTGGCCGCACAAGGTGTGGTGATCCTCAAGTTCTTCCTGCACATGAGCAAAGCCGTGCAGAAGGAGCGGTTCCTGGAGCGCATTGAGGACGCGGACAAGAACTGGAAGTTCAGCTTGGGCGATGTGAAGGAGCGCGGCCATTGGGACGCCTACCAGAAGGCCTATGCCGAGGCCATCGGGGCCACAGCAGCACCCCACGCCCCGTGGTTCATCGTGCCGGCGGACGACCAATGGGAGAGCAGGGCCATCGTTAGCCGGATCCTGCGGGAACAGCTGGAGGCCTTGAA
Source organism: Flavobacteriales bacterium (assembly GCA_016721825.1). GTDB lineage: Bacteria > Bacteroidota > Bacteroidia > Flavobacteriales_F > PHOS-HE28 > PHOS-HE28. The sequence continues at coordinate 1,258,930 of JADKHI010000001.1, read as the reverse complement.
GCTGAGCATGCCCACCATGTCCGCCAAGGGCAAGGCCGAGCTGGCGGAGGCCAAGCGGCTGCTTCAGTCGGAATAGTGGATGGATGAAACGATCAACAAGCGGATGGTCCGATCGGCGCGGTGGTTACTTTCGGGGAAAGAACGTTGACGATGAAACGCTGGAGGATGAGGCCCGCGCCCGATGCGGCGGCGGTGCAATTGCTGACGCATGACCGATGCCCTTCGGTCGCCGCCCACCTGCTCGCGCAGCGCGGCATCACCACGCCCCAGGAGGCGTCGATCTACTTCCGTCCGAACCTCGGGCAGTTGCACGATCCATTCCTGATGCGGGACATGGACAAGGCCGTGGCGCGCATCGAGCACGCCTTGGGCGAAGGGGAACGCATCATGGTTTACGGTGACTACGATGTGGATGGGACCACGGCCGTGGCGCTGATGTATGCCTTCCTGCTGCGCTTCACCGGTAACATCACCTTCTATATCCCCGATCGTTATGCGGAAGGGTACGGCATCTCCACCCAAGGCATCGACAAGGCCGCGGAAGAAGGCGTGGGCCTGATCATCGCGTTGGACTGTGGCATCAAAAGCGTGGACAAGGTGGCCTATGCTGCGGACAAGGGCATCGACTTCATCATCTGCGACCACCACCGGCCGGGTGATGAACTTCCAGCGGCCGTGGCAGTGCTCGATCCCAAGCGCGACGACTGCCCCTATCCGTACAAGGAACTGAGCGGCTGCGGCATCGGCTTCAAGCTGATCCAAGGACTGGCCAAGCACAACGACATTCCGTTCACGGACCTGGAGGCTTACCTGGACCTGGTGGCAGTGAGCACGGCCTGCGACATCGTGCCGATCACTGGCGAGAACCGGACGCTCGCCCATTTCGGGTTGAAGCGATTGAACGACGAACCGCGCCCGGGGATCAAGGCCATGCTCGCCATGGCGAACGTGAAGCGGCGACTGAACATCACCGATCTTGTCTTCGTGCTTGGCCCCCGCATCAACGCGGCCGGTCGTATTGAACACGGACGGCAGGCCGTCGAACTTCTGCTGAGCCACGAGCTGGCGCAGGCGGAACAGATCGGGTTGCGCATCGACCGCAACAACAGCGCGCGGCAGGACCTCGACAAGGAGATCACGCGCCACGCGCTGGAGCTGATCGAGAGCACGGACGCTATCCGTGACGCGTGGAGCACCGTCGTGTTCCATCCCGAATGGCACAAGGGCGTGATCGGCATCGTGGCCAGTCGCTTGATCGAATCGTACTACCGGCCCACCGTGGTGCTCACCGAGAGCAACGGCAAGGCCAGCGGCAGCGCGCGCAGCGTGAAAGGTTTCGACGTGTACGAGGCCATCAACGCTTGCAGCGACCTGCTGGACCAGTTCGGCGGACACATGTACGCCGCAGGCCTCACCATGCCCGTGGAGAACGTAGCGGCCTTCCGCGAACGCTTCGAGCGGATCGTGCGCGAAGGCATGACCGAGGACATGCGCATCCCCGAGGAAGAGGTCGACATTGAGCTTTCGCTGACGGACGTCAACGACAGGCTGCTGAACATTGTGGAGCACATGTCACCTTTCGGTCCGCACAACATGCGTCCGACCTTCCTCACACGTGGTGTGATCGACACCGGCAGCGCACGCATCGTGGGCGAGGACCACCTCAAGCTCTCCATCGCCGGATCCACGGACCCCAAAGCCCGTCGCTTCGATGCCATCGCCTTCCGCCAAGGCAAGTGGATGGAGCACATCAAGCGCGGAGAGCCCATCAGCATCCTCTACACCATCGAATCCAATGAGTGGCAGGGACGGCGTTCGCTGCAGCTCAACATCAAGGACATCAAGGCCGGTAGTGAAGGGCTTTTGGTGGATGAGGAACGGGCTGCGGGGCAGCGTGTAGCGTTAGCCTCCTGATCAGGAAGTGAAGGACAGCTTCACCGGAAGTTGACGTTCGCGAGTTGTGGTGGTCGTAATTTCGGTCCACACCGAACGCACTGCCATGAAGCATCTCTCCGCCCTCTTTCTTCTCGCCGGTCCATTGGTCGTTCAGGCGCAGACACCCACCTGGTCCGATGATGTCGCGTGCATCGTTTACAGTCATTGTGCCACCTGCCACCACGACGGCGGCGCGGGTCATTTCAGCTTGATGACCTACACGGATGCCGTGCAGAACGCGGAGGATATGGAGTACGTCACCGAGCAACGGATCATGCCGCCCTGGCCACCGGATCCGGCCTACCGGACCCTGGCCCATGAACGGGTGCTGAGCCAGGACGAGATCGACATCATTGCGGCCTGGGTGAACGGTGGAGCGCCCGAGGGTATCCCGGGGAACGCGCCTGCTCTACCCGTATTCACGAATGCCTGGGACATTGCGCAGCCGGACATCACAGCGGTGATGGATGAGTACGCGATCCCCACCAGCAGCGACGACATCTACCGCAGCTTCGTGCTCCCGATCAGCAACCCCACTGACAGCTACGTCAAGCGCTTCGAAGTGGTTCCAGGGAATCGGGAGGTGGTACACCATGTGCTTGTTTACCAGGACACCACAGGGCAGGGCCAGGTGCTGGACGCGCAGGATCCCGCTCCAGGCTACGATTCCTTCGGTGGTGTCGGCGTGGATGAGGCGAAGCTGGTGGGGCTGTGGGTGCCGGGTGCATCCACCTACACCACGCCACAGGGCATGGGCATCAAGCTCTTCGCTGGTGCCGACCTCATCATTCAGGTACACTATCCGCAGGGCAGCAACGGTGAGGTGGACAGCACGCGCATCAACCTGGAGCTGGACCCATCGCCGTTCATCCGGAACATGGCCATCGATCCGATCCTCGAGCACTTCTTCACGCTTACCGACGGGCCGCTCGTGATCCCTGCGAACCAGGTGAAGACCTTTCACAACCAATACACCATCCCGTTCCCCGCCACCATCACGGCAGTTGGCCCGCATGCCCACCTCCTTTGCCAGCAGATGAAGTCCTTCGCTGTAACACCCACGAACGATACCATCCAACTGATCGATATTCCTGCGTGGGATTTCCATTGGCAGGGGCTGTACGAGTTCCGCAAGCCGATCTACCTGCCCACGGGCACCGTGCTGCATGGCGAAGCCACTTACGACAACACGACCAACAATCCGGAGAACCCGAACGACCCGCCGCAACTGGTGACCCTGGGCGAGGCCACCACCGATGAGATGATGCTCTTCTATTTCGGCTGGACCTATGGCTTCCCGGTGGACACGAATATCGTGGTGGACAACAGCTTGCATCCGGCGCACCACGACAACTGCGTGGTCGACTTCAACATCGGCTTGGGGGAAGTGCTTGTGGGCGAGGCCGTCAGCGTTTGGCCCAATCCAGCGCATGACCAGCTACAGGTGAAGGTGGTGAGCGGTGCGGCGGAGTTGCGCCTCTTCGACGCGGTGGGTCGCGAAGTGGTGCGGCAGCGTGTCTCCGGTACCTCCTCGGTGGATGTGGGTACCTTGCGTCGCGGGGCATACGTGGCAGAAGTGCGTGACCTTAAAGGCGCCATACGCTACAAGGCCCCCCTGATCCTGGAATGATCACACCCAACAACGACGAGCACTACATGCGCCAGGCGCTGCGCGAGGCCGAACGTGCCTTCGCTGCGGACGAGGTGCCGATCGGCGCCGTGATCGTGTGCCAGGAACGCATCATTGCGCGCGGCCATAACCTTACCGAGCGACTGAACGACGTGACCGCGCACGCCGAGATGCAGGCCATCACATCCGCAGCGGAACACATCGGTGGCAAGTACCTGCATGAGTGTACGCTGTACGTGACGTTGGAGCCCTGTGTGATGTGTGCGGGTGCCATGAACTGGGCGCACCTGGGTCGCATCGTGTTCGGTGCCTTCGATGAGAAGGGCGGCTACCGGCGCATCGGCAGTTCACTGTTGCTGCACCCCAAGACCAAGGTGAGCGGGGGTATTCTGGAAGCCGAGTGCGCTGATCTGATGAAGGCTTTCTTCCGGAAGAAGCGGGCGTTGTGAGGCATTTTTTTTTTTTTTTTTTTTTTTTTTTTTTTTTTTTTTTTTTTTTTTTGCTTGTTTTTGCCCGCTGTTTCGCCTGGCCTTGTTCCTTTCCTCTCCTTTTCCCCTTCCTCGCGGCCTTGCGGGCCTGGGCGCCGGGGGGGCGGGGGGCTGGGGGCTCCCCCCCCCCCCCCCCCCCCCCCGCCGGCCGGGTGGGTGGGGTTTTTTCTTGTCCCTCTTTTCCGCCGGGGGTGGGTTGGGGGGGTTTTTCCCCGTCTTCCTTTTTTTTCTTCGCTGTTGGTTTTTTTTTGGTTCTTTTCCTTTTTGGGGTTTGCTTTTTTGGGGGTGTGGGGTTTGGTTGGTTTTTTTGGCTCGGTTGGGGTAGCCGATTGGGTGGGGGTGGGGGAGGGGGGCGGGGGCCGGGGGTTCCCCCGGGCTTTTTTGGGCGGGGACAGGGGAACTGTGCCGGTGCCCGTTCACTTTTCGGGTCCTCCCCTTTTTTTTTTTTTTCCCCCCGCCGCCCGGGGGGGGCGGGCTCTTCCCCTTCCCTTTTTTTTTTTTTGCTGCCCCCCCGGCCCGGGGGGGGGTTTTTGCCTCCTTGCGGTCCCGCGTTTCTTTCCGGCGTTCCTCCTTCTTTTTCCGAGGGGTTGTGGGGGCGGGGGGCCCCTTCCTTTTTTTTTGGGGTGTGTTTTGGTTCCGGGGGCCCGGTTGGGCTGAACAGGAACAGGTTCGTTTCCCTTTTTTTCCCCCCCCCCCCCCCCGTGGTCTCCCCCGGGTGGCCCCCCCCCCCTCCCCCCCCCCGGGCCCGGGTGTTTTTTTCCGCTGTTTTTTTTTTCCGCCCCCCCGACGTTCTTTTGGGGGCCCGGCCCCTCTTTTTGTGAGAATTTTTTTTTTCCCCCCCCCTGTTTCCCTCCCCCGGGGGGGCCCCCCCCCTCCCCTGGGGGGGGTTTTTTCGGGGTGGGTTTTTTATTTTGGGGGGTTTCAGGCAGCACCGTGCGGCGGTCGTACGTCTTCCTTAAAACACCTGACCATGAAACGACTTTCCACCTTCTCGTTCCTGATCGGATGGGCGCTGATCGCGCAAGCGCAGGTCCCGATCACCTGGCACATCAACTTCGATCCCGGTGCTGATCGCACGATGGACAGCCTCGACGGCTGCTGGCAGATCGGTCCGCCCGATAAGACCGTCTTCGATTCGGCCTACTCCGCACCCAACGCACTGGTCACGGATACTCTGCTGCCCTATCCGGTGGGTGGCATCAGCTACGCGGAGTTCAGCGTGCCGGTCAATTTCTATGGGGAGGATATCCAGATGAGCTTCACACATCGCTTGGAGACGGATACCGGCGAGGCCTATGGATGGATCGAGTACTTCGATACCGGCATTACGCAGAGTTGGATCAAGGTCGATCCATGGGAGGCTTGGTATTCCGGTTACATCGAGTGGAACGGTGAAGGCACCGATACGGACAGCGCGCTGGTCTTCATGGGCACGAACAACGGCTGGAGCAACGTGCAGCTCGCATGGCGCTGCATCGCCGTGGTGCAAGGCCCGAACGAGCGTGCCAACAATACGGACAGCATGCGCATCCGTTTCGCCTTCGAGGCGCTGGCCAATACCAACGGTCGCGACGGGTGGATGATCGACGACCTGGTGGTGACCAACAGCGGCTGCATGGGTGGCGTGCATGAGGCGACTACACCTTCACTTTCCGTTTCACCCAACCCGGCCAGCGACCGCGTAACGCTGGAGCTGACCAACGCTCCTTCAGTCCCCATGACCTTGGAGCTCTTCCGCGCGGATGGGGCCTTGGTGAGGCGTGAGCAGGTGAAGGGCGTGCGCAACGCCATTGAACTTTCCTCTTTGCCTGATGGCCCTTACTTGATCCGCATGGCCGGGGAACGCGGGCAACTGGTGGAGCGGTTGGTGATCCAGCGCTAGCGCTTCCGCTTCGCCTTCTTCAGCAGCTTTTCCCGGGCGATCTCCTCGTTGAGGGCGATGGCTTCCTGGATGAGTCGGCGCAATGCGGCCTCGGGCAGGGGTGTAGGGGAAGGTGGCGGTAGGTAGTGCTGGATCTTGGCGTGCTCGGTGGGGGCGAAGAGGCCGTCGGGGTCGAGCATGTTCCTTCCTTGCACGAAGCCCAGCACAAGGCCGGTCTTCTGGAGGCTCAGGTAGCACATCCACAGGCGGTGGCTGTAGAAGGGCGTTCGGTACTTCCACTCTTCGCGCATCACCTGGGAAGCTTCCATCAATAGTTCCCGGATGCGTTGGGCGGGCTGGCGCCATTGCTCCGGCAGCTCCTCGAACCAGCCCTCGATCACCGCGCTCATGGCCCTAAGGTAGCCGTCGCCCCAACGGCTCGCCTGCCTCAGGACATACCTTTGCACCGCCGGTATCGAACAGGCCGGACACTGCGAACCAACAACCCGTTAACTGAAGATGTATCCCCCCGAACTCGTCGCTCCGATGAAGTCCGACCTCACGATGGCCGGCTTCGAGGACCTGCATACCCCCGATCAAGTGGACAAGGCCCTGGCTAGCTCCGGCACGGTGCTGTGCGTGGTGAACAGCGTGTGCGGCTGTGCCGCTGGTGCCGCCCGCCCCGGCGTGAAGTCCTCGCTGACCGGGGACAAGAAGCCCAGCAAGCTCGTTACCGTGTTCGCTGGCGTGGACACCGAGGCTGTGGCCCAGGCCCGCAAGCATTTCCTGCCCTACCCGCCAAGCAGCCCTAGCGTGGCGCTGTTCAAGGACGGTAAGCTCGTACACTTCATCGAGCGCCACCACATTGAAGGCCGCACGGCCGAAATGATCTCCGAGCACCTGAAGAGCGCTTACGAGGAGTTCTGCTGAGCGCCACCGCATTCCACGAAGAAGCCCCGCCTTTCGTGCGGGGCTTCTTCATTCCAAGGAACCTTGTTCAGGGCAGCTGCTGCAGGCGTGTGTTGGTGGGCACCGTTCCACCGATGTTCTGCAAGATCGGATCACGGTCATTGTCCCCACCGGTGTATTTCACCACACCATCGAGGTTGGTGTCCTCCATGCGGTAGCCGGTGATGCTGTTCGTGGGCACCACGCCGCCGATGGCCTGCAGGATCGGGTCGCGGTCGTTGCCAGCACCGGTGTAAAGCAGCTGCCCATCGCGCACCACATTCCCGGACCAGAGACATTGTGCCGTTCCAATGGTCTTTGTGGCTTGGTTGCCGAACAGGGGAACTGAACCATCCGTGAGGTCGTAGTTCCGTTCAGCGATGCTGATCCGCAGGGGCGTTGCGCTCATGATGCCCAAGTGGTTGCGATGTCGGATGGCGAGGTGATGATCGGCCACTGGTTCACTGAAGCTGACGGGTGAAACACCGTCCACAGCCACCACATCCCCATCTCGCTGGATCAACGCCGCACGCGAAGCGGATACGATGGATGGGTCAAGCGCATCGCGAAGCTCCACCACGACCCAATCAACCACAGCATTGGCACCGGCCACGGCCAGCACGGTGTTCGTGGTGGTCTCGCCCCCGCCTTCACCGACATGCACATAACCAAGAGCGGTGTATGGTTCGGTCAAGGGGATCAGCCCTTGAACGCGGAGGCTGTCGTGCATGAGGCCCGCGGTACCATCGAAGGGCCCTTCGAGCATCGCTCGTACGCGCAGGGACAAGCGTGGTCGTACAATGAAGAGACCGCCGGCATAGTCACTGATGATCACGTTGCCGCTGGCGAAGTAGGGGTAGTTGCCCCAGGCACCGTCGTAGGTGGCGTTGTTGTTCGAGGGATAGTTGTCGAAGTAGGCTGACTGCACGAGCGTTCCCGAAGCGACCCCTGCCGCATCCAGGATCCGCAGGCCGCTGGTGTAGTTCGCTTCGTAGACGAGCCCGTTGTGCGTGTAGAGGTTGTGGTCGACACTGTTCACCGGACCGGTGTAGGCACCTACATAGACCGGCGCCTCCAGGTCGCTCACGTCGAAGATGCGTGTGCGCGTTCCATGGGCGTAGAAGCTCTCGTCCCCTTCATCGTTCATCAACAAGTAGCGATGGTCCTCCGTGAGCCAGCCTTGGTGTGCGATGCGTGCTCCGGTGTAGGTGATGGTGCTGATGCGCGTCATGTCGCTCTTGTCCGTGACATTAACGATCGTGATCTTGTCCGGCGTACCACTGTGGAAGTTGAAGCTGATCTCCTGGCCCACATGGTCCAGGTCGGGTCCGGCGTAGTGATACACGACGTTCTCGTGGATGTAGCCATCCTGGGTGTAGGTTCCGGCAAGAACAGGAGCGAGCGGATCGCTGACATCAATGGCGTTCAGGCCACCGCTGTTGACGCCAGTGCCAACGGCGTAGACATACGGCCCGGCCTTGTCGGCGAAGATCGTGTGGCTGTTGCCGAAGCCCGGGTAGTGGGCATCCTCCGTGAAGGTGACCGGTGGCGCGGTGACGTTCCGCAGGCGTGTCAGATCGAAGACCTGAAGCCCATGTCCTGCGGTCTCGCTGCCCACGTAGCACCAGTTCCCGGAGACATCCACGTCGCGCCAGAGCGTGTTGCTCCCTGTGATGTGACTGGGCAGGTTTCCGATGCGCACCGGAGCTGCCGCGTTGGTGATATCGATGAACGCAGTGCCGTTGCGCATGCCGATGATGGCATACTCTTTTCCGTTCAAGGGGTCCGTCCAGCCCCACAGGTCGGCAGTGTTCACTTGACCGCCGAGCATGGCGATGTCCATGTGCGCCATCAGGTCCACATTGCTGCACGGGTAGGTTCCCGCCATGCCATTAACGCAGGGCGTCTGGGCCCAGCAGAGCGCCGGGAGCAAGGAGGTCAACAGGATGATCGGTCGCATTCCTCAGGGGAGCTGTTCGAAGCGTGTGTTCGTGGGCACCGTTCCACCGATGTTCTGCAATATCGGATCACGGTCATTGTCCCCACCGGTGTACTTCACCACACCGTCCAGGTTGGTGTCCTCCATGCGGTAGCCGGTGATGCTGTTGGTCGGTACCACACCGCCGATGGCTTGGAGAATGGGGTCGCGGTCGTTGCCGGCACCGGTGTACAGGAGCTGCCCGTCGCGGGCCACATTGCCGGTCCAGAGCGTTTGCACACCACTGATGTCCTTGCGCGCATTGGTGCCGAAGGTCGCTGTGGAAGCGAGCGTCAGGTCCAGGTTCACAGTGCTTCCGCTCAGTGCGACGGGTGCGCTCGTCATGGCTCCGAGGTGGTTGCGGTGCCGCACAGCTACTTGGTAGCTGCCCACCGGGGCCAGAAAGGCGATCGGCGACACTCCGTCCTCTGCCACCACATCCCCATCACGTTGCACAAGGGCTGCGCGTGTGGCCACGATGGTGGTCGGTGTGGTGGTGTTGCGCAGTTCCACCAGTACCCAATCCACAATGGCGTTGTCGCCGGTGGTGTTGGTCACACCGCCGAGCAAGATCTCTCCACCACCATCGCCAGCCTGCGTGAAGCCGAGGGCCGTGAAGGGCTCCACGTTCGGGATCAGACCAGCGATGCGAAGGCCATCGCGCATGCGGCCGGTGAGGTTGTCGTACGGCCCTTCGAGCATCACCTTCAGTGCAAGGCGCACTCCGTTGTTCACCACGTTGATGTTGTCGAGGTAAAGCCTGTCGCCGTAGTCGTTCACACCGGTGAAACGGAACACCACCTGCTGACCATCGTAGGCGCTGAGGTCGATGTCGTGCAGCAGCCATTGGTTCGCCGCTGTGGGTGCCCATGGACTTGTGCCGGTGGTGGTGGTGCCCAGCGCAAGTGCTTCGGCGTAGTACAGTTGGGTCCAGTTCGCGCCGCAGTTGGTGCTGATCTCCACACGGAGGCCATCGGTATAGCTGGCGCCATAAGGCTTGTACGCGTGATGGAAGCGAAGGCGTGAACCAGCGCTTCCGGCCAACGTGATCACGGGTGTCACCAAGCGATCCAACTGGCCCGGTGCGTTGTAGTAGTAGTAATCCATGCGCCAGGCACGTGTGGCGTTGCCATCGGCACCGGTCACGGAAACGTTGCTCCACGTATCCAGTGCATCGGGGTTCTCAAGCGCCCAACCCGTAGGAGTCAGCAGTTGGTCCTCGGCATTGGCGAGCAGCGGTGTACTAGTGCCTGTTCCACTGAAGGTGATGAAGGCGGGGAAGGTCTTGGTGCTGCTTCCGTTCGCATCGGTGACGGTGAGCGAGACGGTGTATGGGCCGGGTGTGTTGTAGGTGACAAGAGGCGAACGGCTCGTGCTTGTGCTCGGGCTTCCGCCGGGGAAGCTCCAGCTCCATGTGGGGCTGATGTCGCTGAGCGCGCTGTTATCCCAGAACTGCACGGAGGGCGCCAGGCAGGTCACCGTGCGCTTGTCGGCAGCGAAGTTGGCAAGTGGTGCGGCAGGTGTTTCCAAGCTGCTTTCCCACACACTGCGGTCCGTGCCGTTGCGGATCTTGCCTTCCTTGTAGTTGATCAACAGGCGTGTGCTGTAGATCCGCGCTGGCAGCCCTGCGTTCCAAAGCGTCCAGGTGGGTGCTGCATCGTTTCGACGGAACACCGCTCGGCGTGTGCCGATGTACACTTCGCCGTTGCTGCCCAGCTGGTGCGTGATGTTCGTGGGCCATTCGCCGTTCAGGCCGGTGGTGGTGATGTTGGTCCAGCTCGTGCCGCCGTTGGTGCTCTTGTAGGCTACGTAACCATCGTGGTTCGGATAGTCGCCGTACTGCGATGTGCGCAGGAGCCAGATGGTCTGTGCGTCCGTGCCGCTCACCGCGATGTCGTAGGGCACCCAGGTGTTTCCGTTCAACTGCGCGCTGCTCGGTGTGATGGTGGTCCAGGTGGCGCCGGCATCCGTGCTGCGCCACACGTTCTTCGCATCCCACCAGCCGAGGTAGGTGCAGGCGTAGATCGTGTTCGGGTCGCTGTAGGCCACTTCGATGCTCGTCACCTTCTCCCCGAAGTCGTGGACCTGCACGAAGGACGTGCCGTTGTCATCGGTGCGCCACAGCGCGTTGCCGTTGCCCAGGTAGGCGGTGTTCACCAGGTTGGGGTGCCAGGCCAGCTCGCTGCTTTCCCCAGTGATGTAGCTGCCGTTGGGCAACTTGCTCCAGCTGGTGTTGCCGTTGGCCACATTGCGGTCGCCGCTCAAGGTCTTGTAGCCGTAGTCGCTCAGTGCGCGGCGGTCATATTGCGGATGCACGAAGCCACGTACACCATCGCCACCATCGGTGCACACCCATCCGTTGGTGTACACGCTGTTGTCCTTCAGCATGGTCCCGTTGTGGTAGGCACCACCCAGCATCACCTGGCTTCCTGTCCATCCACCTGCGCCGAAACCCCAGAAGTCCGTACCCGCGATGCCGAACATGCGGCGATTGAAGGTGGCTCCTGCATCGTTGCTGTAGAAGATGCCGCCATCGTTGGCCACCCACATCTCGCTGCCATAATAGCGTACATCGTGGATGTCGGCGTGCACGTAATTCACCTTGCTGCTGTGGCTCCACTTGGAAGGGCAGGTAAAGGTGACGCCGCCATCGGTGCTCACCCAGCGGTTCACGCCACAGACATCCAGCTTGTTCGCATTCGTCGGGTCCACCGCAAGGGCCAGATCGTAGTAGTACTGCCCACCGTCATCCTGCCCGCCATCATCCCAAGCCATCAGGTTGAAGTTGGTGGGGCTTGGCACGCCGCCAGGGCCTGTACCGCAACATTGAAAGGTCCAACTGTTGCCGCTGTCGGTGCTCTTGTAGATGCCGTAGAGCCCGCTGCCTCCATCGGCCGCGCCGGTACACAGCGCATACACGATGTTCGGTGCAGCAGCGCTGACGGCGATCTCCGTGCGCTCCTGTTCATCGGGGCTCACGGGTACGGGCCAGCCTACGGTCATCTGTGCGAAGGTGCTGCCGTTGTCCGTGCTGCGCCAGAACTGGGTGAGGTTGCTGGTCTGTTTCACCGCGTAGACCGTTGCCGGGTCGCCGGGCTTGAACTCGATCTCCTGCCAGTTGCCGCTCTGCACTTGTGTGAAGGTGGTGCCGCCGTTGTCGCTGCGGTACAGTCCCTGGTTGCTGCAGAGGAAGAGCTTGAGGTTGTTGGTGGGGTGCAGCGTGATGTCGCGGATGGAATGGCTGAGCGAGTTGAAGGTCGCATCGCCTACGATGTTCCACGTGGCGCCGCCGTCGGTGGTCTTGTACAGTTTTCCTTCAGCACCGAACCAGACGATGTTCGCATTGATGGGGTCGATCTCCAAGGCGACCACCGAACCCACCATCATGGTCTTGGTCACGTTGGTCCAGTTGAGGCCCTTGTCGGTGCTCTTCCACACACCGGCGTTGGCTGAGCCAGCGTAGCAGATGTTGCCGTTGCTCGCGGCCTGTTCCACCGTGTACACATGCGCAGCACCTGCAGCGTAGCTCTTCACCACCGAGCCGTGGTCCCAGTCAATGGGGCCGATGCAGCTCCAGTTGGCAGCGCGTGATGTAGCTAAGGCGTTCGTGGCATCGAGGTAGTCGCGCAGGTTCTGCCCGTAGGCTGCTCGTTGCGTGGGGTCCTTCGGTACCAGGTCATGGCCTAGCTCCCGTTTCCAGCGCTTGAAGTATTGCGTGTGCGCGTTCTTCTCGAAGGGGTGCGTGGCGTAGTAGGCATCGAAGGCCGCCTGCACCGCGCCAGGGTCGGGATCCGGTGCGTACAGCAACTGCACCCAAGTGGGCAGGTCGCTCTGCCTAGCATTGGTGGCTTGTTGGAAGGCGTTCTGCGCGCTCGCAGTAAGCGACAGGAATAGCGAAAGGGAAACAACGGAAAGGCGCATCATGGCATGGGGCTCCCTGCAAGATCGGTCGTTGTGCTGGACCACGGGGACAGGATGGGGCTCAGGATGAGGATCCCACCGCTCATTCAAGGTCATCGAGAACGGGAAAGCCCGCCTTGCGATGGAGCGGAGGCGGGCTTTCCGATGTGGAGGGAAAGAGATCAGGGCAACTGCTGCACGCGGTTGTTCGTGGGCACCGTGCCGCCGATGTTGAAGAGGATCACGTCGCGGTCGTTGCCGGTGCCGGTGTACTTCACCACACCATCCAGGTTGGTATCCTCCATGCGGTAGCCGGCGATGCTGTTGGTGGGCACCACGCCGCCGATGGCCTGTAGGATCGGATCGCGGTCGTTGCCGGCCCCGGTGTACAGAAGCTCCGTATCCAATGTCACGTTGCCGGTCCATAGGCCTTGGATGCCGCCGAGGTCTTTACGCGCACCGGTGCCGTAGGTGGCGGTACCTGCCAGCGTGAGATCCACGGATGTGGCTGCGCCGGTCAGAGCGAGAGGTGCCGCTGTCATGCACCCCAAGTGGTTCCGATGGCGCACGGCCACGTAATAGCTGCCAGCGGGGCTGTTGAAGAGCACCGGAGAAGTTCCGTTCGTGCCGACCACATCACCATCGCGTTGCACCAAGGCACTTCGGGTGGCTACGATCACGGACGGTGTTACCGCGCTGCGAAGCTCCAGCAGCACCCAATCCACGATGGCATCATCACCGGTCACGCCGAACACCGCCGGCAGCACCGTCTCTCCACCACCGCCACCGGCCTGAGTGAATCCGAGGGCCGTGAACGGCTCGGTGGTCGGGATCAGCCCGGCGACACGCAGATCATCGCGCATGCGACCAAGGCCCGCATCGTATGGTCCTTCAAGCATCAGTTTCACCTGCATGGGCAGGCCATTGCTCACCACCTGCACATTATCCAAGTAGAGCCAATTGCCGAAGCCATTGATCATGGTGAAGCGCACGAGGATGTCCTGGCCGTCGTAGGCACTGATGTCCAGATCGTGGGCCTGCCATTGGCTGCAGGCGCTGGGCACATAGTTCGAAGTGGTGGCCGGTGCGGTGGCCAAGGCGGCACCTTGCGCGAAGAAGACCTGGTTCCATGTTGCCCCGCAGTTGTTGCTTACGTCCACGCGGAAACCATCCACGTAGGCCGAACTGTATTCGGCATAGGCATGGTCGAACTTCAGACGTGTGTTGCCCGAAGCTGAAAGGTCGATCACGGGAGTGACGAGCCTATCCTCCTGCCCCGGTGCGTTGTAGCTGAAGTTGTTGATGGACCAGCTGGTGGTGCTGGCGCACGCGGGCCCGTTGGTGAGCGCGGTCGTGGTCCACGTGGTGCTGTTGTCGGGGTTCTGCAGGAACCAGCCCGTGGGTGTCACCAGGCCTGCGTCCGCTGTTTCCGTGAAGGGCGCGGTGGTGGTGATGGTGTTGGTGATCGTGAGGTTCGCTGTGAAGGCGTCGTTGCTCGGGGCACCATCACCGGCGAGCGCGGTGGAGATCACCAGCGTGTGTGCGCCGCCACCGGTGATCGTGAGGGGTGTGCTGAAGGTGAAGGTCGCTGCCGCACCCGCCGCCAAGCTACCGGTGAAGGTCTGGCTCACCAGCGGTCCACCATCCAAGCTGTAACGCACAGGGAATCCGGTCTGTGCGGCCTGGCCGTAGTTGCGCACGGTGGCCTGCACCGAGATGCCAGAAGCAGCACAATCGAACAACACACCGGGGGCTGGGCTGATGAGCGCGGAAACGCCGACGTTGTTCGGCATGGGCGTGTCGAAGGCTTCGGTCTGGTCGCTGCGGCTGGCGCTGCTGCCTTGGCTGGCGCCGACACCAAGACCACGACGTGCGAAGGCGGACCAGATGAGGTTCTGGTTGGCACCACCGTTGTTCAGCACATCGGCTTGCAGAATGGCATCGCGCGCATCCACGAAGCCGGGGTTGCAGGGCGTCAACTTCAAGCCGTCGATCACCAGCTGCATGGCGATGTTGTTGCCTCCGGTGCCGTTGTAGATGTCCGGGTCCAGGCCGTACTGGTCGATCAGGTCCCAGGTCAGTTCCCAGAGCATCGTACACCACACGAAGCCGATGCCGTGGGGTTGGCTCACGCCGCTGTTGGTGTTGGCGTAGGTGTAGCTGTTGGTGCTGAAATTCGTGCTGTAGGGTGCCGGGCGAATGCCACCCCCGGTCACGGGCTGGTTCTGCACATAGGTGCCGATGCCACGCGCATCCGTCGCCTGGTCACCTGGCTCGATCGTCATCATCAGGCCGAAGTAGTCGCTCCAGCCTTCGCCCATCTGCTCAGCGTTGCCTAGGCAGCTGGTGTTGGAAGGGCCGCCGACCAAGCGGTTGCTGATGCCATGGCCATACTCGTGCGCGATCACGCCATTGTCCATGTCGCTGTCCCGGTCCGGAGTGGCGGCGGTCCAAATGAACATCTGCATGCGCGGGTTGCTGCCATCGGGCGGTGTGCCGAAGTTGGCGTTGTTGGTGCCGCTGCCGTCCTGCGCGTCGGCGTTCACCCAGTCGTTGCCGGCACCGCCGCGCCCGTAGTTGTTGCTCTGGAAGTTGCCAGCGGGGTCATCGAAGCCGTACTGGTACCACACGTCGTGCATCAGGTTGTTCCAGTAGAAGAGGTTCGTGGTCGCAGCGTCCAGATAGGAGCTGGGTGCCTGGGTCAGATCGATGGTGAAGTCGAAGTCCAGGGTGGCACCACCGTCCGGGCTGGCACCTGCGACGTTATCGGCGTTGGCATCCTCCGAGGCCCACACGTTGTTGCCGCGGGTAATGGTGTATTCAGCGCCTGCGGCACCGTTGGTGTCGTGCCAGCCATAGGGCGAAGCGATGCCACCGGCCGTCCAGGGTGCATTGCGGATCGCGCGGGCGCCGTGGTTCGGGCTTTCGGCCGGCCAAGGGTATATGCGGTAGTCGTTGGGTGCGGCGGGTGCAGGGGCCGGTGCTTCTTCGGGTACCGGTGCATCGCCATGTGCATGTTCAGCGTGCGGCGCATCAAAGGCGCATTGGCTCACCCAGTCGTTGCGGTCCAGCTCGGCGCCCGTGGTGGCATCCACGCGGACGTTCCACCAGTGGCTGCCGTTCGCGCTGTAGTAGGCCACGTTCCAGGCGAGCTGCAGGCGGTCGTTCACCGGTTGGTACACCAGCTGCACCGTGACGGGTTCGCCGGAAAAGGCTGCTCCATCGTAGGCCCAACGCTTCAAGGCGGCATCCGTTCCGATCATTGCGGGCAGGCCACCTTTCACGCCGTCCTTGTTCAGCACAAGGGCGAGCGCTGCTTCGGGGTTCAGGGCGGGGCTGGTGGTGTTCACCCGCTTGGCGATGTGGCTGAAGGTGCCGTTGTTCAGCTTCACGATGCGGCCGTCGGCGGCCTGGTGGATGGCCACATCGCCGTTCCACACCTCAATGCCTTGCCAGCGTTGGCGGTAGAAGGTGTGCTGTGCGCCGGTGCGGGCCGTGCGGTACTGGTCTTTCAGGACCACGTCCTGCAGATCTTCAGCGGTATATCCGGCCTTGGCCAGTTCAGCACGTGCCGCGGACAGCGGGTCGGTGGGACGCTCCTGGGCGGAAGTGGTGCGGGGGAGGAGCACGGCGCAGGCCGCGAAGACGAGGGTCGTAAAGCGCATGGGGTCGGATGAACGAAGCGGCAAATTAGGGGGTTGACCCTTCGCAGGGCAACAGCCTGACCCACAGGCTTGTGATCCCGAGGTGTCCGTTCGCTATGGCAGCTGCCCGATCCGGGTGTTCGTGGGCGTGGAACCGCCGATGTTCTGAAGGATGGGATCGCGGTCGTTGTTGCCGCCTGTGTAGCGCACCACACCGTCCAGGTTCACGTCCTCCAACCAGTAGCCGGCCGTGGTGTTCGTGGGCACCGTGCCGCCGATGCGCACCAAGATCAGGTCGCGGTCGTTGTTGCTGCCGGTGTACTTCAGCAGTCCGTCGCCGCTCACATCCGCGGCCCAGAGCGCGAGGCCGCCGGACACGGTCTGGCGCGCGTTGGTGCCATAGGTGGCCGTGATGCCGAGGGTCAGGTCCAGCAAGGTGCCCGGGTCGCGAAGCAGTAGTGGCGTGAAGGTCATAGCGCCCAAGTGGTTGCGGTGCTTCACGGCCACATGGTAGGTGCCTGCGGGTGTGTTGCCGAAGGTGATCGTCTGTTCCCCAGAAGGCATCATCAGGTTGCCGTTGCGCTGGATCAGCACGGCGGCGCTGGCCACCACGGTGGTGGGGGTAACGCTGTTGCGCAGTTCCACCACCGCCCAATCCACAGGCGCTGCAAGACCGGTGAAGGCCATGACCGCAGGGCTTGCCGTGGCACCCAGTCCGTAGGGGTCCGTGTTCGGCAGCAGGCCGTTCGCCACCAGGTCGGCGCGCATGGGCGAGGCGTCGTAAGGTCCTGCTAGGAAGACGCGCATGTTCACGCGGGCCACTTGATCGTCCTTATCCAAGGTGCCATCGGCATCGGCATCCACACCCATGCGCACCTTCACCTGGGCACCCACGATGGTCCAGCTCAAGGGTGAACCACCGGCCTGTGCCGCGGCCACCAGCTGCGCGTGCGTTACCGTCTGTCCGGCCATGTCGCTCTGGTAGTTGTCGGCCCCTAGGTAGTAGAAGCCGCGCTTCTCGTTCTGGTACACGCCCTTCACGATCATGCCGAGCGTGGTGGGGTAGTCGTTCACCAGGGCCTTCATGAAGTCGAGCTGCGTGGTGGTGCCGATGCTGGCGCCGTTCAGCGTGTGGCGCAGACCCACCGCGGGCATGGCATCCTGGCTCACATGCACCAAGGGAAAGTTCTGGCTGGCTTGACTGTTTGCAGGGGTGACACCGCCTGACCAGGAGAGCAGTTCCGGTTCATAGTCGCCGAGGTATTGGCCGGTGCCGCCTTGGTTGAAAACGGTCTCCATGGTGCCGTCGCTCATGAGGCCGAAGCCGCTGGTGCATTCGGTGGTGTTGTAGAAGAAGCCGTTCTTGCGGTACACGCTGCGCAGGTCGGGCACCATGTCCACGTTGTTGGTCACGTTCACCACGCCCGCGTTCACGTTGCTGCCCTGCCCGGCCAGGTTGCCGCGACCGGTGCCGGTCTGGTGGCAGTGCGAACAATTGAAATTCACGGACACGAAGAGCTTCACCCCCGCGCTGGGGATGGCCTGGAAGTCCGTGCCGGTCCAGCGTACACGGCTGGGGTTCATGCGTTCAGTCGCTGCGGCCACCGTGCTTTCCGGCCGATAGGTGCGGTAGGGGTTCGGCACGTACCAGCAAGCGTTCAGGAAATCGGAGAACTCCTGCATGCCGGCCGCGTCCTTCGGAGCGCTCAGCCCTTGCAGGCTTTGGAAGGCGCCTGCGAAATCCTGGAAGCCGGTCTTGTCGCCGCGCCAGTGCAAGTTGCCGGTGCCCTTGCCGATGATGTCGATGAGGAACTGTGTCGTCTTCACGCCCTTCATCGGGTGGAAGGTGTTGCCACCCACGGTCTCCATGTTCCCAGCGGGATTGCCGAGGTCCCAGCCCAGGCGGTCCCAGCGGCCGTCCACGTGGCAGCTGCCGCAGCTGATGTGTCCGTTGCCGCTGCCCAAGTGCGTGTTGTAGAGGTGCTTGCGACCGGCCTTGATCACCTGGGGCGTGGGGTCGAAGAAGTTGGCGCGCGCCACTTCGGTGTTCGTGCCCAGGTCCACGGTGCTGATGGTGCCTTCGAACTTGTTGAGCACATAGGCCTTGTTGCGCAACTCGTCCAGCACGATGCCGGTAGGCCCTTCGCCCACGGTGATGGGAACGCTGCCGATGCGAGCACCGCTCGGGTCGATCACCACCACGTTGTTGGAACCCATACCGGTCACATAGGCTTTGCTGCCATCGCTCTTCCACACAATACCGCGTGGGTCGCCGACACTCTGTGTCCGGATGGCCGGGGGAAGCGAACTGTTCGCGTAGTTGATGTGCGGATTCAGATCGGTGATGGTGTTGCTGCCACCTGGGCTGAAACGCGAGAGGTTCACACGCAGGAACCGGCCGTTCAGGTTCGGCTCGAAGCGCACTTCGTTGGTGGCATCGGTGCCGACCACACAGACCTGCCCGTTGGTGGGGTGCACGGCCATCGCCATCAGGATGTTGCCGAGCGTGGCCTGGTAGGTGAGGGCAAGGCTGTTGGCGTTCAGCACGGCCACATCGCGGTCGGGCATGTCCCAGCCCGCCACCCGCGCGCCAGCACCGCCGGTAACGATGTTGGTCCAGTTGCCGTTGTTGTCGTCCATCCATTGGCCCGCGTTGTTCTTGCGGACAATGATGCTGTGGTTGGTGGTGGCGCCCGGGGCCGGATTCGCAAGGTTCAACGGTGGGTTGTAGGCGAGGCCCGCGTTCGGAATGGGCACTACACCGCCATAGGGGCCGGCGGGCTTGGTCACGTCGTTGGGCACCGTGGTGCAACCACCCTGCGGGCTACAGAATCCACCGCCCAGGAAGGGATTGCCGCTCACCACTGTGGTGCGGTTGCCGCTCTCGAAGAAGGCCGTGTACACCGTGCTGCCATCCGGGCTCACGGCCATGGCGCGGGGCTGCTCGCCTTTCAACAGCACTTCACCGGGTGCGGCGCTTAGGTTGCTCGGGTCGAAGATCTGAATGCTCTCGCGCTCCGCGCAGCTCACGAAAGCCTTCTGCGGTGAACCAGCGAAGACCACATCGGCGGGTTCGTTCTCCGTGGCCAGGCTGCGCACCACTGTGTTCGTCGATAGGTCTACAATGCTGATGGCGTCGCTCACCTGATCCACCACCCAAGCCTCGGTGTTGCTGCGCACACGCACGGTCACGGGGTCAAGCCCTACGGGAATGCTCACCGTGTTCAGCAGCCCGGTGCCGGTGACCTGGAAGACCTCCAAGGTGTTGTTCGCCGTGTTCACCGCCAGCAACTTGGTGCCGTCCGGCGTCATGTCGATCGGGTGCACATGCGCGCTCTCGAAGTTCATGAACTGCGTGGCGGGCGCAGCACTACCCGCATTGATGAGTTCGTGCGGCAGAAAGGCCATCAGCAGCACGGCACCACCGATCAGCGATAGCGTGATGGGGGCCTTGTAGGAACGCGAACGATTGGTCATGGTGGTACCGGATCGAATGAATGACTTCCCCCTCCGCGGTCGATCTGCTGGTCAAGATAACGAGATCCAATGGATCACTTTGGACACCGGATGTTGAACTACGGATGAACACAGATGAGATCAGGTCCACTTCAGTAGCTGCGTCAATCTGTGGTTGAACACCTGAATGACGTGTAACGAAGAAGCCCCCGGATTCTCCGGGGGCTTCTTGCAATGAGCGGTTGGTGTGGTCTTACACCACGCCCTGATCCAGCATGGCGTCAGCCACCTTCACGAAGCCGGCGATGTTGGCGCCTTTCACGTAGTTGACGTGCTTGCCTTCGGTGCCGTGCTTCACGCACGCCTTGTGGATGTTCTTCATGATCTCGTGCAGGCGGCTATCCACCTCCTCACGGGTCCAGCTGAGGCGCAGGCTGTTCTGGCTCATCTCCAAGCCGCTGGTAGCAACACCACCGGCGTTGCTGGCCTTGCCTGGGGCGAAGAGCACCTTGGCGGCTTCGAACACGGCGATGGCTTCAGGAGTGCTGGGCATGTTGGCGCCTTCGGCCACATACTTCACACCCTTCTTCACGAGGTCCTTGGCGTTCTTGCCGTCCAATTCGTTCTGCGTAGCGCAGGGCAGGGCCACGTCGCACTTGGCGACAACGTCCCACACGCGGGCGCCCTTCTTGTAGGTGCTGCCTTTGAACTTCTTCGCGTACTCCTCGATGCGACCGCGCTTCACGTTCTTCAGTTCCATGAGGAAGGCGAGCTTCTCCTTGGTGATGCCTGCCGGATCGTAGATGCTGCCATCGCTGTCGCTGGCGGACACCACTTTCGCACCGAGGGCCGTGGCCTTCTCAATGGCGTACTGGGCCACGTTGCCGCTGCCGCTCACCGCAACCGTTTTGCCTTTGAAGCTGGTCTTGTTGTGCTTCATCATCTCCTCCGCGAAGTACACGCAGCCGTAGCCGGTGGCTTCGGGACGGATCAGCGAGCCACCCCACGTGATGCCCTTGCCGGTGAGCACGCCGGTGAATTCGTTGGCCAGGCGCTTGTACTGGCCGAACATGAAGCCGATCTCGCGACCGCCCACGCCGATGTCGCCCGCAGGCACGTCGGTGTCAGGGCCGATGTGGCGGAACAGTTCCGTCATCAGGCTCTGGCAGAAACGCATCACTTCGCCGTCGCTCTTGCCCTTCGGGTCGAAGTCGCTACCGCCTTTCCCTCCGCCCATGGGCAGGGTGGTGAGGCTGTTCTTAAAGGTTTGTTCGAAACCCAGGAACTTCAGGATGCTGAGGTTCACGCTCGGGTGGAAGCGCAGGCCGCCCTTGTAAGGTCCGATGGCGCTGTTGAACTCGATGCGGAAGCCGCGGTTCACCTGCGTGTTGCCCTTGTCATCGACCCATGGGATGCGGAAGATGATGGTGCGCTCGGGCTCCACCATGCGCTCCAGGAGCATCTTGCCCTTGTACTTGGGGTTCGCCTCGATGAAGGGGATCACCATTTCGGCCACTTCGTGCACGGCCTGGAGGAATTCCGGTTCGCTGCCGTTGCGCTTCTTCACTTCGGCCATGAAGGCGTCAACCGCCTTGTTCGACTTTGCCATCGCGGGGATGTTAGGTTGTGCTTCCTTTTGGAAAAGCGCGGCAAAGGTAGGCGGCGAAGTTCAGATCCGACAGCCTTTGAACGGGGCCGTGAACAGGGAGCGGTTCATGGAAGCGGAAGCCCCTTAATTCAGCTGGTACACCTTGCCCGGCAAGCTGCGCAGCACGCCGTTGAACTCCAGGTTCAGCAGGATGCCAGCGGCCTTGTGCTGTGGGAGCTTGCTCAGGAGGCAGAGGTCGTCGATGCCGAGCTTGCCTTTCTCCTTCAGCACATCCACCAAGGCTTGTTCCTCAGGCATCAGGTCCAGGAAGAGGGCGTTCTGCACGGGTGCCTTTTTCTTCTTGGGATCGGGCATCCATTCCATCAGCTTCAGCAGGTCCTCGGCCCCGGTGATCAGGTGGGCCTTGTTGTCCTTGATCAGGCGGTTGCAGCCGATGCTGCGCGCGTCGGTGGGCCTGCCGGGGAAGGCCATGACCTCGCGGTCGTAGCTGTTGGCAATGTCGGCGGTGATGAGGCTGCCGCCCTTCACGCCGCTCTCGATCACCACGGTACAGTCGCTGAGGCCAGCGATCACGCGGTTGCGTGCGGGGAAGTTGCCGGGCACGAAGTTGCTTCCGCTGGGCAGCTCGGTGACCAGGGCGCCCTGGTCAAGCATCTCCTTCGCGGTGGCCGCATGCTCGCCGGGGTAGAGCTTGTCCATGCCGTGGGCCACGCAGCCAATGGTGTTCAGGCCCGCCTTCAAGGCACTGCGGTGCGCTACGATGTCCACGCCGTAGGCCAGGCCGCTCACCACCAATGCACCGCTCTCCTTCAGGCCTTCCACCAGTTCCTCGGTCATGCGGCGGCCGTGGTCGGTGGGGGTGCGTGTGCCCACGATGGCCACGGAGCGCTGCACGTCCAATGTGGCGTTGCCTTTGGCGAAAAGCAGCACGGGCGCATCCTCACAGGGCTTCAACCGCGCAGGGTACTCCGGGTCGAGGTAGAAGAGCATGCGCAGGTGGTTCTTGCGCACGTAGGCAAGCTCCTTTTCGGCGGCGCGTAGTACGGTGGTATCGAGGATGGCGTTGGCCAGCGTGGGGCCGATGCCGGGGACCTTCTCCAAGGAGCGCCGCACCTTCTTGTCCGCGAACAGCGGATCCACGCCGCCGCAGTAGGCCACCAGGTTGCGGGCGTTCACCGGCCCGATGCCTTTGAGCATGCTGAGGGCGATGCGGTGGATGAGCTGCTGGTCGGTGAGGGTCACGCAAGGAGGCTTTCGCTACTTTTCGCGTCAAGCCTTCCGGCCCAATATAGAAGCCGCATGAGAACATTGATCGCAGCGTTAGGATGTGTGTGGATGATCGGGGTCACAGCGCAGGAAGCCACCTTACACGGGGTGGTGACCGATGAGAAGAGCGGGGAGAAGCTCTTCGGTGCGAGCGTCCGCCTGGGCGATGGGAAGGGGGTGATGACCGACGAGAACGGTGCGTACCGGATCACCTTAGCCGCAGGCACCTACAACGCGGAGTTCGGCCTGGTGGGCTACCGCTCACGCCCGGTGCAGGTGGTGCTTGCCGCCGGGGAGGACCGTACGCTCGACGTGAAGTTGGGCGAAGGCAACACGGAGCTGGACGCCATGGTGGTGAGCGCGGGCAAGTTCGAGCAGCGGGTGGGGGAGGTTACCCAGTCCATCAGCGTGCTACGGCCGGAGCTGGTGCGCAACAAGAACACGCAGAGCCTGGAGACCGTGATGGACCAAGTGCCGGGCGTGGTGGTGGTGGACAACGATCCGCAGATCCGTTCGGGCAGTGGCTTCAGCTATGGCGCCGGCAGCCGGGTGATGATGCTGGTGGACGGACTTCCGATCCTGAGCGGGGACATCGGAAGGCCGAGCTGGACCTTTCTGCCGATCGAGAACTTGGAGCAGGTGGAAGTGATCAAGGGCGCGAGCAGTGTGCTTTACGGCAGCGCCGCGCTCAGCGGGGTCATCAACGTGCGTACCGCATACCCACGAGCCGAGCCGCGCACCCGGGTGAACGTGTTCGGGGGCGTTTACGACACCCCTGGCCACAAGCCCGCGAAATGGTGGGGTGCCAATCCGCCGCTGTTCACCGGCGCCAACTTCTTCCACAGCCAGCAGTTCGGCAACTTCGATCTGGTGCTGGGCGGCAATGCCTTCGCGGATCAAGGCTATGTGGGCCCGGAACGCCTGCCGGCCGACACCCTCGCCGTGGATCCGAACCGCATCGGTCCGGGTGGCTATGAGAACCGCACGCGCTTCAATGTGGGCACGCGGTGGCGCAACAAGAAGGTGGCGGGCCTCAGCTACGGCATCAACGCCAACGCGATGAAGAGCCACAGCAGCAGCGTGTTGTTGTGGGATGACACGAACGAAGGTCTGTTCCGTCCCGAACCCGGTACCACCACGCGCACCGTGGGCACCCAATATTATGTGGACCCCTATGCGGTCTACCACAGCGAAGGGGGCACGCGCCACAGCCTGAAGGGTCGCTACTACCGGCAGCAGTTCGACAACGACAACGACCAGAGCAACGGCAGCCACCTGTTCTACGGTGAATACCAGGTGCAGCAGACGGCCGACGTGTGGGGTCCCTTGGTGGTGACCGCCGGGCTGGTGGGCCAACGCACGCTCAGCGAGGCCGCCCTGTACAGCGGCGATCCCGACGGTGACGGGAAGAATGAAGCCACCAACGCCGCAGCCTATCTACAGGCTGATAAGAAACTGCTGAAGGAGAAGTTGATGCTTAGCGCCGGTGTCCGCTACGAGAACTTCACGGTGAACGACGACGCGCAGAGCACACCTGTGTTCCGCGCCGGTGCGAACTACCAGCTGTTCCAAGCCACCTATTTACGCGCCAGCTATGGCCAGGGCTTCCGCTTCCCCACCATTGGTGAGCGCTACATCCGGACCAGCGTGGGCAAGTTGAACATCTACCCCAACCCCGACCTGGACCCGGAACGTAGCTGGAACATCGAAGGCGGCATCAAGCAGGGCTTCAAGTTCGGCAAGTTCATGGGCTTCGTGGACGCGGTGGTGTTCCAGCAGGAATTCACCGACTACATCGAGTTCACCTTCGGGCAATGGGGCAACCCGCTTGACGTGCAGAACTTCCTCGGCCTGGGCTTCAAGAGCGTGAACACGGGCGGTGCACGGGTGACCGGTTACGAGCTGGAGCTTGCTGGCAAAGGCAACTTCGGCAGCAGCTTGGTCACGGTGATGGTGGGCTACACGCACACGCTTCCGGTCAGCACCACGCCCGATGAGGTGTATGCGAAGCCCACCTATCCCGGCGCTTCGTGGCCGCCCGCTACCTACACCAACACAAGCTACGACCCCACGGACAACATCCTGAAGTTCCGCGTGCAGAACCTGTTCCGCGGCGATGTGCAAGTGGAGTGCAAGCGCTTCGCCCCCGGCCTTAGCGTGCGCTACAACAGCCACGTGCGCAACATCGACAAGGCCTTCGTCGACCTGGATGAGTCGCCACCCTACCTGTTGCCCACAGGCGCCGGCGAATGGATGCGCACGCACACCACCGGCGACTGGATCATCGACGCCCGCTTGGGTTACAACCTCAGCGATCAGGTGCGCGTAGCCTTCATTGTGAACAACGTCACCAACCTCGTCTACGCCATCCGCCCCATGTCCATTGAGGCACCGCGAAGCATGCAGGTGATGCTGACGTACACCCTTTGAATGTCACACCTCGCACTTCATCCATCGCCCATCGACCTAACGCCCATGCGCATCCTCGGAGTCATTCCTTCCCGCTACGCCAGCACCCGATTACCCGGCAAGCCGCTGGTGGACATCGGTGGCAAGAGCATGGTGCAACGCGTGGTGGAGCAGGCCCTGCAATGCGCGCGGCTTGATGCGGTGGTGGTGGCCACGGATGATGAGCGCGTGGCCGAGCATGTGCGCAGCTTCGGCGGTGATGTGGTGATGACCTCGGTGGAACACCCCAGCGGCACGGACCGCTGTTACGAAGCCTTGGTGATCAAGGGCCGCGACCGATTCGATGCCGTGGTGAACATCCAGGGGGACGAGCCCTTCATTGTGCCTGCACAGATCGACGAGCTATGCGACTGCCTGGTGCAGCCCGGTGTCCGAATTGCCACGCTGGCCCAGGTGGTCACCGACGACCGCGACCTGGACGATCCGGGCGAAGTGCTGATCACCACGGATGTGCACCAGAACGCGCTTTACTTCAGCCGGGCCGCGATCCCCTTTTTACGCGACGGTGGCAACGGCCCCAGACATGCGCGGTTCCGCTTCTTGAAACATGTGGGCCTCTATGCTTACACGGCCGATGCATTGGCGTCGATCGTACGATTGGCACCCTCCTCGTTGGAGAAGGCCGAAGCCCTGGAGCAGCTGCGGTGGCTGGAGAACGGACTGCCCGTTCGCATCGGCCTCACCGATCATCCTTCGTTCTGCGTGGACACCCCGGCGGACCTGGAGGAAGCCCGGAAGCGCGTGCAGTAGCCCTTGGCTGGATCCCTCCGCTGTATTTTGGCACCCTGATCATGGTCCTCGAACGCACCATCCACGACCTGCTGTACGGCCACGATTGCGTGATCGTACCGGGCTTTGGTGGCTTCCTGACCCACTACCGCAACGCACGCCTCGACCTGCGCCAGCGGATGATCAGTCCCCCCGGTAAGGACCTGAGCTTCAACCGGAACCTGGTGCGCAACGACGGCCTGCTGGCCGACCGCGTGGCCCACTTGGACGGTCTTGGTCTCGCGCAAGCGAACAGCTCCATCGAGGCCATCGTGCAAGCTTGGCGCCAGCGGCTGGATGTGGAAGGTCGCCTGGAACTGGTCCAACTCGGCACCTTCTTCCTGGACGCGGAACGGAATCTGCAGTTCGAACCGGACCGCCATGTGAACCACCTGAAGGACGCCTACGGCCTTCGCCCTGTTGCAGCAGTGCCCCTGATCAAGCCGGTGGTCGTGCCTGCGCCCAAGGTGCTTGAACTGCCTCCGTTGCCTGCTGAAGAGGTCCGGGAGGAGCGGCGCTCCAACGTGCTTTGGGCCGCAGCGGCCTTCACCGCGTTGCTGTTCGCGGCAGGTACTTGGGTGATGGTGGGCCGCACGGGCGAGCAGGCACAATGGAGCGGATTGAACGTCTTCGGCCCGCAAGAGGATGTTGTCTACGTACCCCGGACCGAACAGCTGGTGGTGCTCGAAAACGCTGATCCGGAAGCCTTCGTGGTGCCTGATACGGGTTACGGCGTGCAAGCCTTCCCGGTCGCTGGCGACGGTTCACCTGAGGTGGTGGTCGACCTGGGACCTGCACCCGTGGTGGCGGAGAGCACAGCCGTGGCTGTTCGCACGGAGGTGATGCACTACCATGTGATCGGTGGCTGCTTCAGCATGAAAGAGAATGCCGACCACTACATCGCAGAGCTCGCTTCGAAAGGCTTCAGCCCAGTGCTCGTGGACCGCAAGGGAGGCCTGTACCGCGTCGCCCTCGGCAGCTATCCCCAGAAGGGCATGGCGCTGGAGGCTTTGAGCGCTGCCCGACAGCAGCAGGCCCCCGAGGCCTGGCTCCTGGTCAAGTAGGACCTTTCACATCGATCCGCATAGCGCACAACTACCTTTGGTGCATCCCGTGGAAACCACTCGCCTCATCGAACTGCCCACCTGCACGCTCACCTTCATGGAGGGAGATGTGGTGCATGCCCATTTCAAGGACGGCATGGTCGGGACTGTGGACGCCTTGCGGGAAATGTTCGACGCCATCTCCGCTGAACGGAACGGCCGCAAAGCCTTGCTGATGGTGAGCTTCGGAGAGAAAGCCAGCCTGACCAATGAAGCCCGCGCTTACGCCAGCGGTGAGGAGAGCTCCGAGCATTTCGCAGCGGACGCCATCATCGTACGCGACTTCGGCCACCAGATGTCGGCCAACGCCTTCGTGCGGGTGAACAAGCCCCGTCGGCCCATTCAGCTTTTCCCAGACCGCGACACGGCCATGGCATGGCTCTTGGAGCAGCGGCACCTGATCAACTGACCATGAACATGCTTCGTACGCTTTCCACCGCCTTCGCTGCGGGCGCCTTTCTGTTCACCAACGCTCAGGCCGTGCTGGAGCCGCCCATGCGCACCATCAAGGGCGATAAGCTGGAGGTGACCTGCCTGGCGATGGCCCCCAAGGGTGACCGTGTGCTCGTGGGTACCAGCAAGGGCGCCTACCTCTACGAACTGGAGACCGGCAAGAAGCTGCTCACCTTCCCCTTCAACGAGGATGAAAGCTCCACGGTGTACAGCGTAGCCTTCAACGACAACGGTGAGTACGTGGTGCTCATCGGTTTCACGGGCAAGCGCGCGGTGTTCGATGTGAAGAGCGGCAAGCAGGACAAGGACCTGATGAACCACCGCTGGATCCCTGACCCACGTGCGCTCAAAGGCATGGGCCTGGCCACGGGAAACTCCACCTTCGACCGCTTCTACCAGCAATCCGAGGCCACGCATAACGGCGTTCGCGCCAAGGCGGAGAAGAACGGTGTGGTCATCTTCACCGATGCGAGCGGGGCCGAAGTGCAGCGCCTCACTTATGCTGAGAACAAGGACCAGCACCACCGCGCGCCCTGCCTGTTCACGGACGCGCAGTTCGTTACCGGCACGGACGATGGCCGCGTGATCTTCTACGACCTGCGCTGACCTTCAAGCGCTTGCAAGGCCTCGTCGATGTGGGCTTGTGCCCGGAAACGGTCGCGCACCACATGCAGGATCCGCCCTTCGCGGTCGATCACGAACGTTTCCCTACCCTTCAGGAGGCCGAGCAGGCCAGTAACCGCAAAGGCTTTGCGGACCACACCGCCCGGGTCGCTCAACAGCGGATAGGGCAGGTCCCATTGCGCGGCGAAGCGCTCATGTGATTCCGCATCGTCATCGCTGATGCCGATCACCACGGCGTTGCGCTCTAGAAATTCTGCATGGCGGTCGCGGAAGGCACAGGCCTCGCGGGTGCAGACCAACGTGTTGTCCTTCGGGTAGAAGAAGATCACCACGTTCTTGACCCCGCGGAACGCGCTTAGGCGGAACGGCTCCCCAGTGGCAGCGGAAAGGGTGAACTCAGGTGCGTGGTCCCCCGGCTTGAGCATCGGCCTGTTGGCGTTTCCGCCGGTATTGGTTGATGCCCAGTGCGATCACACCGCCCAGCACGAGCAGGCCGATCACGCCATAGTACCACTGCAACTGCTTGATGCTCACCAGGAACACGACAGCGAAAAGCACGAGCGTGGGCCCTTCGTTCCAGAGGCGCAGGCGGAAGGAACTCCACTGGAGCAGGTTGCGTTGGATGCGGAGGAAGGCCGAGTGCGTGATGCCATGGTAGGCGAGCAGCAGTGCCACCAGGCCGAGCTTGGCGTGCATCCAGGGTTGCTTCAACAGCCCCGGGTTCAGCCATAGCAGCCACAGGCCGAAGATCGTCATGAGCACCACCGAGGGCCAGGTGATGAAGTACCAGAGCCGCCGCTCCATCAAGGCGAACTGGTCCACGAGCACGGTGCGGTCCGGTTCCCGCTTGCCGAGCGCCTCCTGGTGGTAGATGAAGAGCCGCACGATGTAGAAGGTGCCTGCGAAGAAGGTCACCATGAAGATGATGTGCAGTGCCTTGATGATCGGATAGAGCGACCCTTCCATGCCGTGTCCACCGATGCTGGTGCATGGGCGGGGCCGCAAGGTAGCCACCTACCTTCGCGCACCTTTCCAATGATCATGACCTCCCGCCCCATCTCCGACAGCTACGCCGAGACCACGCACTTGGTGCTGCCCAACGACACCAACACGCTCGGCAACCTCATGGGCGGCCAGTTGTTGAAGTGGTTGGACATTGCCTGCGCGATCAGCGCGCATCGGCATTGCAAGCGCGTCGTGGTCACCGTGGCCGTCAACCACGTGAGCTTCGACCGGCCGATCAAGTTGGGCGACTTCGTCACCATCCGCAGCCATGTGAGCAGGGCCTTCAGCACCAGCATGGAAGTATGGGCCGATGTGTGGGTGGAGGATCAGCAGACGGGGGAGAAGATCCCTTGCAACAACGCCATCTACACCTTCGTTGCCGTGGACAATACGGGCCGTCCGTTGAAGGTGGCTGAAGCGGTCCCAGGCAATGAACTGGAGCAGAAACGCTACGATGGCGCCTTGCGCCGCCGCCAGCTGCGTCTGATCCTGGGGGGTAAGATGAAGGCCGAGGAGGCGACCGAGCTGAAGGCGCTGTTCGAGTAGTCGTCTACAACCCTTCCTCCAACGTCGCCGCGTCGAAGAGGTCGCCGGTGGCGGTGTCCATACCACGCAGACCGAGTTCACGGAGCACCGCTGCCACACTGGCCGCGCTCTGGTCGCCGCCGTGCACGTGCACCACGATGTAGCGCACAAGGGTCTCATCCTCCATGTGCAGCTGCATGCTCAGGTCGATGCCCGGTGACTTGACGAAGAGCCAGTCCAGATCCTGTTGCTCCGCCATGGGCAGTACGGCCTGAATGCGTTTCAGCAGGTCCTCACGTCCGCCAATGGGCTGCGGCTTGAAGTCATTTGGGATGTCGTTCGCTGTGCGAACGTTCGGCAGGTCTTGGATGAAGATGTCCCAGCTCATGGGGTTCAATGGCTGATGTTCACGAGTGAAGCAATGCGCCCGACGTCCTGCTTCTCCATGCAGTTGAAGTGGCCTTTGGGGCACTTGTCGTGGCCGATCTTGGAGCAGGGGCGGCAATCCAATCCGGTCACTTCGGCGATCATGGCGCGTTCGGGATGCTGCGGTTGGTAGGGTCCCATGCCGAAGGCGGGCACCGTGTTGCCCCACACGCTCACCACGGGTCGGTTGAAGGCGCAGGCCACGTGCATGGCCCCGCTGTCGTGCGCGATCACACTGCGTGCCTGGCGGATCAGTGAAGCGGAACCCAGCAGGTCATACTTCCCGGTGGTATCGAACATGCGCGCGCCCACCGCATCGGCGATGCTGCGAGCCACCGCCCGGTCATCGGGCCCGCCGATCAGCACGATGGGGCCTTCGGTGCGTTTCGCAAGTTCGATCAGCTGGAACGGAGGGAGGCGCTTGGTGGCATGCGCCGCGCCGATCGCCAACGCCACGTAACCGCTGCGGTGTGTCTCCGGCAATGTGTTCAGGTCCACCTCGCGATCCTTCGGAATGAAGAGCTCCAGGCCCTTGTTGTCGTTGGTAACGCCGAGGTGCTTCACCGTCCCCATGTAGCGGTCCACGATGTGGATGCGTGGCAGGCGGTCCATGCGCAGGTTCACCAGCAACCACTTCTCAATGTTGAGCTTCGCGAAGCTTGTGGCGGGTGCGCCCACCGTGCGCTTGATCCGGGCCGTGCGCAGGTTGTGGTGCAGGTCCACGATGTGGTCGAAGCCTTCTGCCTTCAGCGAACGGGCGAGGGCCCCGATGTCCTCATCCAAAGCATGCACCTTGTCCACGTAAGGCGAATGGGCCACGAGGTCCGCGAAGGCGCGTTTGGTGGCCACATGCACTTCCGCGCCCTTCACCTGTTGTTTAAGGCAGCGCAGCACCGGGCTGGTGAGCACGATGTCGCCGATGGAACTGAAACGGAGTACGAGGATCTTCATGGAAAAGCCCGAAGGCGGCGCCAAAGGTAGGATCCACCGCGGCGCACGGCCGAGCGATGATCCCACACCCGCACATGGGCACATGCCCTTCCACCCGTTACTTCGCACCGATGTTCAGCGACACCCATTGCCACCTCTACCACAAACAGTTCGACGGCGACCGCGAGGCCATGCTCCAGCGCGCGTTGGAAGCGGGCGTCACCAAGCTCTACCTGCCGAACATCGATCATGAGAGCATCGAGGGCATGCACGCCCTGGTGGAGGCGCACCCGGACCGATGCTTCCCGATGATGGGCCTTCACCCGTGCAGCGTGGGCGAGGACAACACAGTGGCCATGGCCGAAGTGGAGCGCCTGCTAGGCAACGGAGGTTATTGCGGGGTAGGCGAGATCGGCATCGACCTGTACTGGGACAAGACCTTCCTGAAGCAGCAGCAGGACGTCTTCCGGCAGCACGTGCGCTGGGCGAAGGAGCTGCGCCTGCCGATCGTGATCCACTGCCGCGAGAGCTTCCAGGAAACGCTGGCCATCGTGGAAGAAGAAAAGGACGAGCACCTGCGCGGCATCTTCCATTGCTTCAATGGGGCCGTGACCATCGGCCGCCGGATCCTGGCGTTGGATGGCTTCCTGCTCGGTATCGGCGGTGTGATCACCTATCCGAAGAGCGGACTGGCCCAGACCATGGCCGAACTCGGTGCGGAGCGCTGCGTACTGGAGACCGATTCGCCCTACCTGGCCCCGGTACCGCATCGCGGCAAACGCAATGAGAGCAGCTACATCCCGCTGGTGGCCGTCGAGCTGGCCAAGGCCACAGGTCGCAGCATCGACGACATCGCGCAGCTCACCACTGCCAACGCAGAGCAGCTCTTCCATTCAAACCACGGATAGACACGGATGAACACGGATAGACACACCGGGTGCGTGAAGGGGACTGCTTCCATTGGAATGCGCCATTTTGCATTCATCAGTGTCCATCCGTGTCCATCTGTGGTTAAGCCCTACACGGCACATTCATGAGCCAACGTTCCGTCCTGATCATTTACACCGGTGGAACCATCGGCATGCTCGCCGATCCACGTACCGGTGCCCTGCGCGCCATGGACCTTTCACACCTGGAGGAGCAAGTACCCGAGCTGGAGCGCATGGGTGTCCGCTTGGGCTCCGTGGCCTTCGAGAAGCCGATCGACAGCAGTGACATGCGACCGATGGATTGGGTGCGCATCGCGCGCATCATCGGTGATCATTACGCGGAGTACGACGGCTTCGTGGTGCTGCACGGCAGCGACACCATGGCCTATACCGCCAGCGCGCTGAGCTTCCTGCTGGAAGGCTTGGCCAAGCCCGTGATCCTCACCGGATCACAACTGCCCATCGGCACCATCCGCACCGACGCGAAGGAGAACCTGATCACCGCCATCGAGATCGCCGCGGCGTACGAAGGCGACCGTCCGGTGGTGCCCGAGGTGGCGGTCTACTTCGAATACAGCCTGTACCGCGGCAACCGCACGGTGAAGGTGCACGCCGAACGCTTCGAGGCTTTCCGCAGCCCCAACTGGCCGCGCCTGGCCGAAGCCGGGGTGCGCATCAAGTACGACCGGGCCTCCATCCTTCCCCAACGCACCGGCCCTCTGAAGGTCCACCAGCAGGTCGACGATCGGGTGGGTGTGATCCGCCTTTTCCCCGGCATCCGGCCCGATTGGGTGCGCCACGCCCTTTCCATGCCCGAGCTGAAGGCCGTGGTGCTCACCACCTTTGGCAGCGGCAACGGCCCTACGGACAAGGCCTTCCTCGATGCCCTGCGCGATGCCGCCGAACGCGGCGTGATCCTCGTGAATGCCACCCAATGCGTAGGCGGACGCGTGGAGCAAGGCCGTTACCAGACCAGTCGCGCCTTCGTGGACATGGGCATGCTCTCCGCGCACGACATGACGGTGGAAGCAGCCGTCACCAAGCTCATGTTCCTACTGGGTCAGGGCCTTAGCGATGCCTTGGTGAGTGAGCGTTTCGAGCGCTCGAGTTGCGGGGAAGTGGGCGGGGGGTAGGGTAGCTGAATTACACCGATCTACGACCTTTATAGAAGACTACAGAGCGTTGGTCCGATGGGAGCGTTGTACATCATATTGCTAGCGCTCTTCGGTGTCGCGATGTTCTACATCGGTACGACTATCGTAGGTCGCGTTTCACGACGTCTCTTTCGCTGGTTCCGCAGCGGCGACAGGCGGGAATTGGAGGAAGGAGAACCGTGGCCGCCTGAACAATAGGACTTTACCTCGCGGAGTGAGGGATCGCACGAGACGCGCTTTCCCGGAGGGGGGAGGCTTCAACTTGCAAGCCGCGCTCTCTCTGCTCGCCGGTTTCTTCATTCGACCGATCGCTCGAGCTGCGCTTGGCTCCCGGTCGAACGAAGAAGCCGCCCTTTCGGGGCGGCTTTCAACTTGGCGGAGAGAGAGGGATTCGAACCCCCGTTACCCTTTCGGGTAAACACACTTTCCAGGCGTGCGCCTTCAACCACTCGGCCATCTCTCCAATGGGGCGCGAAAATAGGGAATGGCGGCGGCTCTGAAGCCCACCCCCGCCGCTTCCCCTACTTTTGCGGCGCATGCCGCGCATCGGCCCCATCCAACTCCCTGAGTTCCCGCTGCTCCTGGCCCCCATGGAGGACGTGAGCGATCCGCCGTTCCGTGCGCTTTGCAAGAAGCACGGGGCCGACCTGATGTACACCGAGTTCATCAGCAGCGAAGGCCTCATCCGCCAGGCCGCCAAGGGGCTGAAGAAGCTGGACATCTTCGAGTACGAGCGCCCCGTGGGCATCCAGCTGTTCGGTGGGTCCGAGGACGCCATGGAGGAGGCCGCCCGCATCGCCGAGGCCGCTGGGCCCGACCTCATCGACATCAACTACGGCTGCCCCGTGCACAAGGTGGTGAGCAAGGGCGCTGGTGCCTGCCTGCTGCAGGACGTGGACAAGATGGTGCGGCTCACCGAGAAGGTGGTGAAGGCCGTGAAACTGCCCGTGACCGTGAAGACGCGCCTGGGCTGGAACGACGCTACGAAGAACATCATGGAGGTGGCCGAGCGCCTGCAGGATGTCGGCATCCAGGCGCTGAGCATCCATGGCCGCACCCGCGCCCAGCTCTACAAGGGCCCGGCGGACTGGACCCTGATCGGCGAGGTGAAGAACAACCCGCGGATCCACATCCCCATCTTCGGCAACGGCGACATCGATTCCCCCGAGAAGGCCGTCGAGTACCGGGACCGCTACGGCGTGGACGGCGTGATGATCGGCCGCGCGACCATTGGGCATCCGTTCATCTTTAACGAGATCAAGCACTTCATCGCCACAGGCACCCATCTGCCGGCACCCACCGTGGCCGACCGCGTGGAAGCCGCGCGCGAGCACCTGCGCAGCTCACTGGCATGGAAGGGGCCGTGGGAAGGTGTGGTGGAGATGCGTCGCCACTACGGCAACTACCTCAAGGGACTGCCCAACGTGAAGGATGTGCGCCTGCGCCTGTGCACCGAACGGGACCCCGCCATCCTTGAGGAGATCCTCGATGAGGTGATCGCCACCTACGGGTTGGCCGAAGTGGCGTGAAGAAAGCGATGGCTCAGTGTCCGCAGTGGCACCCAAGTGGCCAGTAGTCCGATGCCCAGCACCGCCACAGTCACCAGCACCAGGTCCGTGAACATCACCTTCACCGGGTAGGACTCGACGACCGAATCGCTGAGCGCCACCAGGCCGAAGTGCTGTTGCAGCAGGCAGATGCCCAGGCCAAAGACCAGGCCTGTCGCCACGCCGACCACCACGATCAGCAGGCCCTCGTTGAAGAAGACACGCCTCACCAGTGAAGGCGAAGCACCCATGCTCATCAAGGTGCGCATGTCACGCTTCTTCTCGATCATCATCATGGTCAGCGTGGCGATGATGTTGAACGCGCCGATGAGGCCGATGAAGAGCAGTACCACGAAAGTGAACCACTTCTCCGATTCGTTCGTGCGGTACATCAGCGCGTTCTTCTGGTAGCGCGTCTGCACCTGGTAGCTTGTTCCCAAGGAAGCGGTGAGCTCCTGTTGCAAGGCTTGGAGGTCGGTTCCGGGTGCGGTGCGCAGCTCTAGGGCGTTCACGGCGCCACGGTAGTGCAGCAGTGAATCCGCCAACTCGATCGGCACCAGCACGTACTTGGTATCGAACTCAATGTTGATGCTGAAGGCGCCGCCAATGGCCACGGCATCCTGTTCGAAAGCGCCCTGCTGGTATGTGCTGAGCTTGCGTCCGCGGATGGGTGCGCTGATCTGCAAGGGCTTGAAAACGCCGTCGTTCAGTGGTGCGTCAAGGTCCACCTTCAACCCGATGCCGATCAGCGCCAAGGGCCCCAAGCTGTCGCTGAGCACCGGCTCACCGGAGTACATATGCCCGGCCATGTCGCTCATCGCGAGGTAGCTGGTGTCCACGCCCTTCAATGTTGCCACGGCCTGTTGTTCGCCGCAACGCAAGAGCACATTCTCCTCGATCACCCAACTGTGGTCCTTCACCGCAGGATGTGCCGTGATCGTCGCCAGGTCCAGGCTGTCGCGGTCGAAGGTCTTGCCTTGCGCCGGGGTGATGGTGATGTCCTGGTCGAAGGGGCTGTAGATGGAATCGACGAGTTCCGAGATGCCGTTCAGGGTGCTCAGCACCACCACCATGGCCGCCGTCACCACCGCGATCACCACGATGCTGATCAACGTGATCAGGTTGATCGCGTTCTGCTGGCGCTTGGCCAACAGGTAGCGCCGGGCGAAGAGGAGCGGGAGATTCACGCCGTGAAGATCGGGTGCCTTGCCTAAGTTTGGTCGTACCCATCGCGATGCATCGGATCACAGCCTTCTTCTGTCACGCGGCCATCCTGGTCGGATCTGTCTTTTCTGGGCAAGAGGCGATCGCGCAGTGGGAAGTGCGTGTGCTGGCTGGTGGGGGCGCCGGGCAGATGCGAACGGACCTCAATCCCACGACAAGCCGAGGGGACTACCAAGTTGTCGATAGCCGTTTCTCGTGGTTGCTGGGTGGAAGCGCCACGCACAAGCTATCCGGCCCGCTCAGTTTCAGCACCGGATTGTATTGGTCATTCATCGCTGGCCACGACGAGTATTGGAGCCGGGATGTGAAGACCTCGGCGGTGGATCGCCAGGTCCACTATCTCTGCCTGCCCATGATGGTCCATGTGGACTTCGGGCGTTTCCGCTTCGGAGCGGGCTACCAATTGGCGACACCCTTGATGGAGTCCGGTACGTTCTACGCCTATCCATACGCGAATGGTCTCGGTGAGTATGGCACCGTGGAAACCAAGGAACTGAACCTGAAGCCAACGGACTTTGGTGTGGTCGGTGAGTTGGGCTTCCGCATCGCGGATCGGATGGAAGTCGGCGCTCGATACTACTACGGACTGCAGAACGTCAAAGACCCACGTGATGGCTACACGTCACCGTTGATGAACGAGCAACTCGTCCTCACCATCAGCTATCGGATCCTCCCCAAGCGCAAGGCCAAGGCTGAGGAAGCGCCAGTGCAAGAGCCAGTGCCTGCGCAGTGATCGCCGACGATCCGTGTTCAAAGGCGGTTCATGGGCACATAGGCACATGGCCCCATGGGCACATGCTTCACTTCCACGCCTTCATGATCACTCCTGTACCGGTGGAGTGCTTCATGGATACATCAGCCCAGTTGAGCAGGTAGGCGATGGGGTAGGTGATGATGTAGTAGAAGGGCAGGATCAGGAAGAAGAGCTTGCTGGTGTTGAGCATCAGCAGGGGCCACTTCATGCTGAGGCGCCAGCTGATCTTGCCGGGCGTGCCGTAGCTGTAGCGCGGTTCGGCCTTGCTGAACCCGTTGCGCAGCGCCTTCGCCTTCAGGTCCTCCAGGTTGTAGCCGTCGCGCACATGCTCCTCGATGAAGGAACCTTCACCTTCGTCATGCACGTCGCTGCCGCCTTGGTCGCTGGGGGTGCTGATGATGAGCATGCCGCCGGGCTTCAGGCTTTCGCTGTAGCAACGCAGCGCGGCCTCGTCCTCCAGGATATGCTCCATCACGTCCACGCACACCACCAGGTCGAAGGCCCCCGGGTTGGTGTACTTGGTGACGTCCCCCACCTCGAACTTCACCTGCGGGCGACCGATGGCCTGGTAGAAGCCGTTGCAGTCCGCCACTTGTTCCTCCTTCACATCAATGGCTGTGATGCGCCACTTCGGGCTGAAGCCGCTGAGCCAGTAGCTGTATTGCCCGTAGCCTGCGCCCGCATCGTAGATGTGGATGGCCGAGTCGCGCTTGTCGCGGGCCCATGCGCGTAGCTCCTTGTGCACATGCCATGCACGCAGCAATAGCAGGTCCAGCAGCTGGTAGAAGACCTTGCGCAGGAAGGGGGAGCGGTTGAAAACGGAGCCGAGCTGGCGTTTGACGGGATCGTATTGCATCGGTGACGATTGGGAAGGGGGAAAGTGTCAAGGTTCAACTCAACGGATGCCCTCGGTCCTTGTTACTTGACACTTGATACTTGGTACTTGTCACTTGCTA
Organism: Flavobacteriales bacterium; assembly: GCA_016721825.1. Taxonomy (GTDB): domain Bacteria; phylum Bacteroidota; class Bacteroidia; order Flavobacteriales_F; family PHOS-HE28; genus PHOS-HE28. The sequence continues at coordinate 1,221,348 of JADKHI010000001.1, read as the reverse complement.
CTTCTTCAAGAGCCGGTCGATCTCCTCCGTACGGTCCAGGGAATCGTCCAGGTAGAAGAGGAGCTCGGGCACCACGCGCATTTGCTTGCCGATGCGGTGACCCAATTTGCCACGGAGCTGGTGGGAATGTTCCTTGATGTGTTCCATCACGGCCTTGCTGTCCTTCGTAGGGAACAGGCTGAGGTAGGTCTTGGCGATGCCCAGGTCGGGGCTCACGCGTACGCCGGTCACGGTGATGAGGCCACCGGGGAAGAGGATGCGGCCTTCTTCGAGGAAGATGGCGGCGAGCTCCTGCACCATCAGGCTGTTCACCTTGTTCTGTCGGATGCTGTCCATGGCAAAGGCCCGCTTCCCCAAAGCACCGGGAGGTGCGGACGGGCGCGAAGATACCGGCTTTGGGCGGGCCATGCCGGGCGTGTGCCACCGGCTACCTTTGCGCCTCGCATGCGCAACTTCTTCAAGGTACTGAGGCTGGGTGCCCCCTACCGGGGCTATGCGGTGTTGAACGCGCTGTTCAACCTGCTGGCCACGGTGTTCCACCTGGCCTCCTTGCTGCTCTTCATCCCCTTCCTGCGGTTGTTGCTCGGGCAGGTGAAGGCGGTGCATGAGCGACCGGTGCTCGGCTGGAACAAGGACGCCTTGGAGGGCACCTTCAACTGGGGCCTCACCCAGCTGATCGAACTGCGGGGGGCCATGGGCGCGCTCCTCATCATCAGTATCGGGGTGGTGGTGCTCTTCCTGCTGAAGAATCTGTTCCGCTACCTCGCGTTGGTGGCCATCTGCAACTTCCGCAACCGCATCGTCCGCGACCTGCGCAGCATGATCTACGACAAGTTGGTGGAGCTGCCCCTGCGCTACCACGCCGGTGAACGCAAAGGCGACCTGCTCTCGCTGATCACCAACGACATGCAGGTGCTGGAGTACAGCGTGATGTACTACATCGAGATGATCTTCCGCGAGCCCATCGCCGTCGCGCTGTTCCTGGCCACCATGCTCACGCTCTCACCGCAGCTCACACTGATCTCCTTGTTGTTGTTGCCGGTGAGCGGGCTGCTTATCGCGCGCATCAGCAAGAGCCTCAAGCGCCGCAGTGACCGGGTGCAGCAGAAGAGCGCCGACCTGCTGGCGCGCGTGGAGGAGACATTGAGCGGCATGCGCGTGGTGAAGGCCTTCAACGGCGAGGCAGACATGAAGCGGCGCTTCGAACGCGAGAACGACATGCTCACCCGCAGCAGCATCGCCATGCTGAACCGGCAGGACATCGCCTCCCCCTTGAGCGAGACCATGGGCGCCGCGGTGATGGCGGCCATCGCCTACATCGGTGGCTCCTATGTGCTGGGTGTGGAGCCTTCGCTGAGCGGCGATAGCTTCCTCGGCTTCATCATCATTTTCTCGCAGTTGCTGGCCCCGATCAAGGGCTTCTCGCAAGGCTACTCGGGCATTGTGCGCGGCTCGGCCAGCGCCCAGCGCGTGTTCGACCTGTTGGCCGTGGAGAACACCGTGAAGGAGAAGCCGAACGCGCGTCCGGTCACTGGCTTCAACGATCGTGTGGAGTTCCGCAAGGTGCGCTTCGCTTATGACGAGCAGGCGGTGCTCAAGACCATCGACCTGGTGGTGCCGAAGGGCAGGAGCGTGGCCTTGGTGGGCATGAGCGGCGGTGGTAAGAGCACCTTGGCCGGCCTGTTGCCGCGGTTCTACGATGTCACCGATGGGCAGGTGCTCTTGGACGGCATCGACATCCGCGAGCTGCGCATCACCGACCTGCGGGCGCAGATGGGCATCGTAACGCAGGACAGCATCCTCTTCAACGACACCATCGCGAACAACATCGCATTCGGGTCGCCCGGTGTGCCCATGGACGCGATCGAACGTGCGGCCCGGATCGCCAACGCACACACCTTCATCACCCAGTTCGAAGGCGGTTACCAGACCAACATCGGCGACGGCGGCAATCGCCTGAGCGGCGGACAGAAACAGCGCATCGCCATTGCGCGCGCCGTGCTGAAGAACCCGCCGATCCTGATCCTCGATGAAGCGACCAGCGCGTTGGACACGGAGAGTGAACGCCTGGTGCAGGACGCTCTGTTCAACCTGATGAAGGACCGTACCAGCCTGGTGATCGCGCACCGCCTCAGCACCATCCAGCATTGCGACGAGATCTGCGTGATCCAGCAGGGCGAGATCATCGAACGGGGCACACACGCCGAGCTCTTCGCCATGGGCGGCCAGTACCGCAAGCTCTGCGACATGCAGGCGTTCGCCTAGTCGTCTTCCTTCCCGAAGAGGCGCTTGAAGAAGTTCTCCTTCTTCGTGGTGTCCTCCATCGGAACGCCGTGACGCTTGGGGCCGAACACATCGTCGATCACCTGTTCGATCGCTGAAGGATCGCGGCGCGCCGAACAATCGAAGGTGAGCGAATCGGTCTCCAGGCTGGGGAAGGAGCGGACGTACTTTTTCCGCAGATCGGGCGAACGTTCGATGCCAGCGAACACCGGGCCGACAAGAGGCAAGGCAAGCTGCGAACCCGAGCCCAGACCGCTGCTGAAATGCACGGAAGGTTCCCGCGCGCCGACCCAGCTTCCCACCACCAGTCCCGGCGTGTAGCCCATGAACCAGGCATCGCCGTAGTCCTGGGAGGTGCCCGTTTTCCCGGCCACAGGAATGCCCACGCCAAAGCGACCACGCAACGCAGTGCCGGTGCCTTGGTCCACTGCCCTGCGGAGCATGGCGCTCACGAGAATGGCGGTGCGTTCATCAATGGCCTGGCGTCCGCTGGAGCCTTTCGCTTGGTAGAGCACTTTGCCTTGGGCGTCGGTGATCTTCTCGATCATCACTGGTTCTACTCGCCTACCACGTGTTGCGAACGCACCATAGGCCCGCACGATCTCTTGAAGGGAAATGTCCGCAGCGCCGAGTGCTACAGCGGGCTTCGCGGCGGCCTTGCCGGGAAGCCCAAGCGCGTTCATGGTGCGGGCCAGGGGTTTTTCTCCTGTGCGGAAGTAGAGGTCCACCGTGGGCAAGTTCATGGATTGGGCCAACGCGAACCACATGGATACTTCGCCGCCGCTGCTGCCGTCGTAGTTCTGCGGGCTCCACCCTTGATGCTCGGGGTACACCTTGATCTCGTTGTTGAGGTAGGTGCAGGGGTCCATGCCCTCTTCCAAGGCCGCGGCATAGATCACCGGCTTGATCGTGCTGGCGATGGAACGGCGGGAGGTCACCAGGTCCAAGGGCAGGTAACGGTGGTGGTCGCCGCCCACCCAGGCGCGCACTTTTCCGTTGCTGGGTTCCACCATGTACACCGCACCGTTCAGCAGCGAATGGTAGTGCCAGAGGCTGTCGCGGTAGCTCATGGCCTTGGGCTCGGCATCGTCCCAAGTGAACACGTCACGTACCTCGGTGGTGTTCTTCTTCCATGCGGCATCGGCCTTCTTGCCTTTGCGCTTCTCCCAGGCAGCACGCACCTTTCCGAGCTTGAGCTCGCGGTCCAGCTTGGGCTGCATGGCCGTCAGGTGGGTGAAGAGCGCCTCCTGGGCCAGGTGTTGCAGCATCGGGTCCAGGGTGGTGTGGATCCTCAGACCGTCCTTCTCGATGTCGTAGGCCTTACCGTTCTTCTTGGCCAGGTCGGCAAGGATCTTCCGCGCCTCCCGCCCCACACGTTCGGTGAAGTAGCCGTAGAGGTCCAAGGCATCACGGCCGCGGTAATCGATGGTGAGGGGCAGCAGTTGCAGGCTGTCCACTTCCGCAGCGGTCAGGTGTCCGCGTGTGGCCATGAGCCTGAGCACCAGGTTGCGTCGCTCGCGCGAGCGTTCCGGGTTCAGGCGTGGGTTGTAGCTGGTGTTGGCCTTCAGCATGCCCACGAGCACGGCGGCCTCCTCCACCTTCAGGCGCTGGGCCGGCTTATTGAAGTAGCGGCGCGCGGCAGCTTCCACTCCGTACAGGTCCTCGCCGAAAGGCACCGAGTTGAGGTAGAGCGTGAGCACATCGTTCTTGTCGTAGACCTGCTCGAGCCTCGCGGCCACCAAGGCTTCCTTGATCTTGTTCACCGGTAACGTGAGCAGGCCGTGCTTTTCACGTCCGTAGAGGTTCTTCACCAGCTGTTGGCTCAAGGTGCTGCCGCCGCCACCGCTCTGGTCACCTCCAAGGATGGTGCGGAGGAAAACGCGGATGTAGCTCCTGCTGTCCACGCCCTCGTGCTGGTAGAAGCGCTGGTCCTCGGTGCTCACCAGCGCGTGGATCAGGTGCTTGGGAATGGACCCGAAGGGGATGTTGGTGCGGTCCTCGGCGAAGACCTTGCCGATGATGGTACCGTCGTTCGCCAGGATCAGGGTGGCCTCCTCGTTGCGGATGGCGGCGATCTCATCCTTGGTGGGCAGCTTACCGAACAAGCCCAGGTTCACTACCCAGATCAAGAGGCCCAGGCCCAGCAACAACGCACCCAGGACGATCAGCGACCACTTGATCACCGCGCTGCGAGAGGGGGAGGAGCTCTTTTTCTTCTTCGCCATGGTGCGGCGCCTAGGACGAAACGTCCGGACCGCAAGCGTAGTGCCAACCCGAACGCTTTTCGTACGTCTTGATGGAAAGTCATGCACAACCGGAGTTCGATAGCGGATGTATGAGGCTGAACGCGATATTTAGTGGCTGAAGAGCAGCAAGGACCATGAGGGACTACGCCTATTACGCGGAGAGCGGACTTAAGACGCGTGTGCTCAACTCGATCCGGTCGGTATTCCGGATCGGCCCCTTGGAGCGGGCATTGCGCCAGCGGACCCAAGGCAGTCCCAGCGCATCGATCTGGGGCAGGCTCGTTCCACCGGAGTACACCTATCCGAAAGGCAGCTGGCGCACGGTGGAATGGAACGGGTTGAAATTGAAGCTGGACCTTTCCAACGCGAACGACCATGGGGCCTATTTCGCCTTGCAAGGCACTGTGGATGAGGCCCTGGTCGACCAAGTGGAGCCTGGCGATACGGTCATCGACATCGGCGGCAACATCGGCATCTATGCGCTCACCCTGGCGAAACGTGTAAAGGGTGGGAAGGTCATCACCTTCGAGCCCGACCCTACGAACTTCGCGCGGTTGAGCGAACATGTGGCCTTGAATCCTGGGTTGAACGTGGTGGCGCGGAACATGGGCATCGGATCCGAAGAGGCCACGCACCGTCTCTACCACGTGGTCGACAGCAACAGCGGCATGAACCGCATCATCACGCATGTGGATGTTGCCGACCAGTTCCCCTATTCCGAGGTAAGGGTCGCGCCGCTGAGCATCGCGCTGCAGGGCATCCCCGTGGACCGCGTGGATGTGATGAAGATCGATGTGGAAGGCTTCGAAGGCGCCGTATTGCGCGGAAGTGAGGACATCATCCGCCGCTTCAAGCCAGTGCTTTTCATCGAGCTGAACGATGACAATCTGCTGGAGAACGGGGACTCTGCACGGTCGTTGATCACCCACGTGGAGCAGATGGGCTACCGCGTCCTTGATGGAAGTTCGGAGGAAGAGATCAAGAAGGATCACGATCTGGCGCATTGCCAGTTCGACATTCTTTGCGTGCCGCTTTGATGGTTCACGCATGGCATCCGCGCTAGTTGCATCCCCGGCCCATGGCTGAACGTGCCATTCACTTCCCGGGCTTGAACGGTGTGCGCGCCTTGGCTGCGGTCAGTGTGGTGGTCTCGCACATTACCATCCGTCTCAAGGATTTCGGCTTGGACCCTTTCCTTTTCGGAGCATTCGAGGATGGTAGGCCGCGTGGCCTCGACTTGGCCTCGCACGGGGTCACGATCTTCTTTGCGTTGAGCGGCTTTCTGATCACCTCTCTGCTTCTGGCCGAACACGGGCCAAAGGGAACGAACAAGGTGAACATCCTGTACTTCTACAACCGGCGCATCCTACGGATCTGGCCTTTGTACTACGCCTACTTCGCTATCGTGCTGGTGGTGCTCTTTGCACAAGGCCGCCCTCCGTCGGGCACCTCAATGGCCCTCTATGCCTTCTTCGCAGCGAACGTGGCTTTTCTCACGAATGAATGGGTGCTGGTTCCCATTGCGCATTTCTGGTCCCTGGCCGTAGAAGAGCAGTTCTACATGTTCTGGCCTTGGGTGCTGCGCAAGCGTTCGAAGTTCCTCCTGTGGATCTGTCTGCTCGGTATCGCAGTGCAGTTCATCGCGAAGCTGATCTGCTACAAGTGGTTCCCGGATTCCTTGGTCAACACGTTCATCGGCATCACGCGTTTCCATTGCATGTTGATCGGTGCCGCCGCCGCCGTACTTCACGCAAGTGGAACGCCTTGGTTTCGGAAGCTCACTGACAATCGCATCACACAGATGACCGCATGGTCGGTGATCGCCCTGCTGCTGCTGAACCGTTTCCACATCGCCTCCATCATCGATAGAGAGATCGTGGCTTGCATCACCGTGCTGATCATCATGGGCCAGCTTTCCGCCACCAACAAGGTCCTCGACCTGGAGCGGCCCTTGCTCGATAGGCTTGGCAAGATCTCCTACGGTATCTATGTGGTCCATCCGCTCATCATCTATGTGATGACGAATTGGATGAACCAGATGTTCGATCGGAACGTGTTCGGGTACGTTCTGCTCTACGGAAGTGCCCTGCTTGCCACGTTCGTGGTGGCCCAGTTGTCTTACACCTACTTGGAGAAGCCCTTCCTATTGATGAAGGGGCGCTTCACCGTTGTGCGAAGTCAACCGGAACGTTCGGCATGACGTTGAGCGCGTAAGCGTGTGGAGCAAAGCTCCCCGCTCACTCCGGCAGCTCCTCCGACAGCTCACCGTTCCAATCGCCGAACAGCAGGTCCTTCTCGTAAGGGTAGCGCGTCAGGTGGATGGACTTGGCGCGCTGGTAGAGCAGGTTGCGCAGCGTGTCGATGTTCTGCTTGCTGGTGGCACTGATGAAGATGCACTCTTCGCCATGCATCTCCGCCATCCAGGTGCGTTGCAGTTCCTCCATGGTGAACTGTTCGCGGCGCTTGGGGGCCAGGTCGTGCGGGTCGTGCGGTGCCGGTCGGTAGGCGTCGATCTTGTTGAACACCACGATGGTGGGCTTGTCGCCTGCGCCGATCTCGGCCAGCGTGGTCTTCACGGTGGCGTATTGCTCCTCGAAGCTGTGGTGGCTGATGTCGACCACATGCAGCAGCAGGTCGGCCTCGCGCGTTTCGTCCAAGGTGCTTTTGAAGCTCTCGATCAGCTGGTGGGGCAGCTTGCGGATGAAGCCGACGGTATCGCTGATCAGGAAGGGCAGGTTGCCCAGCACGATCTTGCGCACGGTGGTATCGAGCGTAGCGAAGAGCTTGTTCTCGGCGAACACATCGCTCTTGCTCAGGAGGTTCATGAGCGTGCTCTTGCCCACGTTGGTATAGCCCACCAAGGCCACGCGCACCAGCTTGCCGCGGTTGCCGCGCTGTATCGCCTTCTGCTTGTCGATGTCGCGCAGCTGGGCCTTCAACAGGCTGATGCGGTCGCGCACGATGCGTCGGTCGGTCTCGATCTCCTTTTCACCGGCGCCACCGCGTGTGCCCGTGCCACCGCGCTGCCGCTCCAAGTGGGTCCACAACTTGGTGAGGCGGGGCAGCATGTATTCGTATTGGGCCAGCTCCACCTGTGTCTTGGCGTGTGCGGTGCGTGCCCGGCGGGCGAAGATGTCCAGGATCAGGCGGGGCCTGTCGAGCACGGGGGTTCCGAGCTCCTTCTCCAGGTTGCGCTGTTGCGAAGGGGTGAGCTCGTCATCAAAGATCACGGTGTCGGCGCCGTTGGCTTCCACCCAGGCCTTCACTTCGGCGAGCTTGCCGCTGCCCACGTAGGTGCGCCCATCCGGTTGGTGCAGTCGTTGGGTGAAACGCTTCAGGGTGCGGATCTCGGCTGTCGCGGCCAGGAACTCCAGCTCGTCCAGGTATTCCTTCACCTGCGCCACGCTCTGGCCGCCCTTGCCGGACCCGAAGTCGGTGACCAGGCCGATCAATACGGCGGTCTCCGCCTTGGCTTTGCTCTCTTCGATCATCCGGCCTTGCGCAAGGTGCGCACATGGTCCACCACCGCCTCGATCTGCTTCGGGGTCAGCACGTTCTTGTAAGGCATCATGGCGCCTTTGCCGTTGGTCACCATCGCGATCATCTCCACGCGCGTCAAGCTTGATAGGCCGAGGTCCTTGGCGCCGTTCATGCCCAGGTCACCTTTGCGGCCATGGCACAGCGCACAGTTCGCGTTGAAGAGCTCCGCGCCCTTGCCTTCCGCGCTCATGGTCGCGGATTCCGGTGCTGGCCCAGCGGTGGACCCACAGGAAACGGAGGCCAACAGCGCCGTGGCCAGAAGAAGCCGGTTCATCACAGCCATCCGTAGGCGTTCATGAATTTCGACATGAAGGGCCAGGGGATCATGGCCAGGATCAGGATCAGGCCGAGCGTATAGAAGATGGCCACGCGCAGCTGCTTGCCGTCCTCGGTCTTGGCCTTCTTGCTCAATGTGCGTCCCAGGGTCACCAGGGCAATGGCCAGGATCATGGTACCGATGTGTTCCATCTTCCAGAAGCGAAGCAGGCCCGGGTTGCCGGAGAAGCGATCCGCGAAGGAGGCATAGCGCATGCCATAGATCACCGAGCCGATCAGCAGTTGAACATGGCAAAGGACCATGGCGATGATGGCCACAGCTCGATGCCAAACGATGATGGGCGACTTGGCGAAATAGCCTTTCCAGGAAACGACGATGGCGATGACCAACGCGAGGAGAACACCCCAACGCAGCAGACTGTGGAAGAATTCGAGGATACTGTCCATGGTGGAGTTGGCTGTCGAAGTAAGAACCCTTGGGCGGGCGCAAAGGTAGCAGGTGCATGAAGAGCGGAAAGTGTCCGGGAGGTGACGGCTATCTTGGGCCCCCATGCGGCGTTGGTCGGCCCCTGTGCTTCTGTCCTTGTTCTTCACCTCCCCGTTGGGGGCTCAGGTGAACGTCCCCGTCAACGGTCCGGAGAACACGGCGCATCCGGTACACGCCTTCACCAACGCCATCATCCACGTAACACCGGACGAGGTGCTGCCCGAGGCCACCCTGCTGATCCAGGAGGATCAGGTGATCGGCGTGGGCGCACGCCTCCGGGTGCCTGCTGGGGCGATCGTGCACGATCTTGAAGGCCTGCACATCTGGCCGGCGCTGGTGGAGCCCTACGGGACCTACGGCGTTCCCGATGCACCCAAGGGAAGTGAAGCGCCCGCGGGCGCTCGTTTCTGGAACCGCGCCGTCCATGCCACCACCCGTGCCGATCAGTTGCTCGTGGCCGACGCCGAGAAGGCCGGGGCCTTGCGGGCGCAAGGCTTTGGCACGGTGATCACGCAACGGAACGACGGTATTGTGCGGGGCACTTCCGCAGCTGTGGTGCTGGCGGGCAGAAGTGTCAACGAGGATGTGATCATGCCGCGTTGTGCGGCGCAGTTCTCCTTCCGCAAAGGCAGCTCGCCCGATAACTATCCCTCCTCGCTCACCGGCAGCATCGCACTGTTGCGACAGACCTTGTACGACGCTCGGTGGTATGCGGAGCAAGGTCGCATGGAGCAGAGTGATACGGAGCTCGAAGCCCTGAACGCCCAGCTTGACCTGCCCTTGGTCTTCGAGGCCAGTGAACGCAACGACATCCTGCGCATCAGCGCCATCGGCAAGGAGTTCGGCCTGCGCTTCGTGGTGAAGGGGAATGGTGACGAGTACGCTCGGTTGAACGAGGTTGTTGCCACGGGTCAGTCCCTGATCCTTCCGCTGACACTGCCTGAGGCCTTTGATGTGGAGGATCCCTTCGAAGCCTTGGAGGTGACCACCGCACAACTGAAGCACTGGGAGCTCGCACCAAGCAACGCCGCACGGTTGAAGGCCGCCGGGGTCACCTTCGCGTTCACCACCCAAGGCTTGAAGGAGCCCGCTGAGCTTTGGTCGAACCTGCGTCGGGTGGTGATGGCCGGTCTGGACAGTGCGGAAGCGATCGCAGCGATCACCACGCATCCTGCGGCCATGTTCGGTCTCTCCGATCGGGTCGGGACCTTGCGCAAGGGCATGCTCGCCAACTTCCTGATCACCTCGGACCACCTGCTCGCACGGAAGAACACGATCCACGAGACCTGGGTGGCCGGTCGCCGTTTTCTGCTGAAGGATCACGATGACGAGGATCTCCGCGGCGTCTACGACCTGAATCTGCGCACCACCATCTTGAAGTTCGAGTTGAAGGGGACGGAGAAACCAGAGGTCGAGATCTACCGGCCTGCCGACGACAGCACCCGTGTGAAGGCGACGCTTCAACGCACAGGTCAATTGATCACCCTGCAGTTCGAAGGCAGCAAGTTGGGCCTGCCCGGTCAGGTCCGATTGAACGGCATCGTGCACGATCGTGGCGGCATCTGGGACGGCCAGGGCCAGCTACCCGGCGGAACGTGGACGGCATGGAGCGCAGTGCGGCAGGCCGTGCGCCGCAACGACAAGGAACGCGACCGCGAGGACCGCACCTTGGACAGTCTTTACCGCGTTCCGGTGGGCGAGGTCTGGTTCCCGCTATCGGGTTTCGGACATGCGCAGTTGCCTGATACCGGGACCGTGATCTTCCGCCATGCCACGGTGTGGACCAATGGACCGCAAGGCATTCTGCGTGATGCGGATGTGTGCATCAGTGGCGGGCGTGTGCTGGGGGTGGGGCAGGGGCTCCAGGTCGCAACGCTCTTCCCTGGGAAGGGTCGGCCAGGGGTCTCGGAGATCGATGCCACCGGCAAGCACATCACCTGCGGCATCATCGATGAGCACTCCCACATCGCCATTGCGCGCGGCGTGAACGAAGGTTCGCAGGCCGTGACCGCAGAGGTCCGCATGGGCGATGTGATCGACCCGGACGACATTGACATCTACCGCAACCTCGCCGGAGGGGTCACCGCCATCCAGCAATTGCATGGTAGTGCCAACCCCATCGGTGGTCAGAGCTCCTTGGTGAAGCTGCGTTGGGGCATGGGTGCTGATGCCTTTCCCATTGCAGGTGCTCCCGGCTTCATCAAGTTCGCCCTGGGAGAGAACGTGAAACAGAGCAACTGGAACAGCGACGGTCGCCGCTTTCCGCAGACGCGCATGGGCGTTGAACAGGTGATGTACGATGGCTTCCATCGGGCCCGCACCTACGCTGAGAAATGGCGTTTCCATGATGAACTGAAGCCCAAAGAGAAGGAGACGGCGTTGGTCCCCCGGCGTGATCTGGAGCTGGATGCGCTGGCGGAGATCCTCGCAGGCAAGCGCTTCATTAGCTGCCATAGCTATGTGCAGAGCGAAGTGGACATGCTCATGCACGTGGCCGACAGCATGGGCTTCCGTGTCAACACCCTCACCCACATCCTGGAAGGCTACAAGGTGGCCGGCAAGCTGAAGGCCCATGGGGCCAATGCCAGCACCTTCAGCGATTGGTGGGCCTACAAGATGGAAGTGGGCGATGCGATCCCCTACAACGCGGCACTGCTCTGGCGTGCGGGAGTGAACACCGGCCTCAACAGCGATGATGCGGAGATGAGCCGTCGCCTGAACCAGGAGGCCGCGAAGGCCATCAAGTATGGCGGCGTACCACCGGAGGAAGCGTGGAAGATGGTGACCTTGAACCCGGCCCGCATGCTTCACCTGGAAGAGCGCATGGGCAGCGTGGAGGTGGGAAAGGACGCTGACATCGTGCTGTGGAACATGGACCCGCTGAGCATTGGTGCGCGTTGCGAAATGACCTTCGTTGACGGTGTTCGGCGTTTCGATGCAGCGCAGGATCTGGAGTTGCGAAAAGCCCAGCAACTTGAACGTGAACGCATCATCACCCGCATGTTGGCCGCCAAGAAGGCCGGTGCCCCGGTGCGGAAGGGCGAGCACAGGGAGAAACGGCATTGGGAATGCGAAACGCTCGGTGAACGCCCATGAGGTATCAGCAGGCAGGTAGCAATGGTAGCTGGCAGGTGAAGCGCGCGATGCGCGTTGCAGCCTCCTGCGTTTGCCAGCTGATGGCGTGCGCATTGCTTGCGCAGCGGCCTACGCCTGCTCCGTTGCAGACCAAGAGCATGCTGGTGAAGGGTGGTACCGTGCACGTCGGCAACGGCAAGGTGATCGCTGATGGCGCTGTGGGCTTCCGCAACGGCACGATCGATTTCGTCGGCTTCGAGTACGGCGCCACGGCCGTGTACGATACGGTGATCGACGCTCACGGAACGCACGTCTATCCCGGCTTCATCCTGGCCGATGCGACGCTAGGCCTGCAGGAGGTGGACCAGGTCCGTGCCACCGCTGATGTGGACGAAACGGGCGACATGGAACCCGAGGTGCGCACACAGCCAGCGTTCAATGTCGACTCGCGCATCATTCCCACGGTGCGTTCCAACGGCGTCCTTCTCGTACAGGCCACACCGCGCGGAGGCACCATCAGCGGCACCAGCAGCATCATGCAGCTTGATGCTTGGGACTGGGAGCAAGCGACGGTGAAGGTTGATGATGGCATCCACCTGAACTGGCCGCGTGCTTTCGTGCGTGAGGGCTGGTGGGCGGAACCGGGTGCCACCAAGAAGGAGAAACAGGACGTTCGCGCAGAGCGCATCGAAGCGGTCCGGCAGTTCTTCCTCGCCGCGAAAGCCTACGGTGCGGGCAAGGCTGTGGGAACGGATCTGCGCTGCGCTGCCATGCATGGGCTTTTCGATGGCTCGCAGACCCTGTTCGTACATGCCGACCTGGCACGGGAGATCCAGGAGGCCGTGCTCTTCGCCAAGGAGTTCGGCATCGCACACCTTGTCATCGTCGGTGGTTATGATGCCTGGCGCGTGAGCGACCTGCTGCGCGATAACAAGGTCGACGTGGTGCTGCAACGCTTGCACAGCCTTCCGCACCGGGATGACGATGATGTGGACCTGCCTTATCGGCTGCCCGCCTTGTTGAAAGAGCGCGGTGTGCGGTTCTGCTTGGGCTATTCGGGTGAGCACGATCGTATGGGCTCGCGCAACCTGGCCTTCACCGCTGGCACGGCTGCTGCGTATGGGCTGGACGCGGAAGCCGCCTTGCAGAGCATCACCCTCGATGCGGCCCACGTCTTAGGTATCGACAAGGCCTACGGTAGCTTGGAAGTGGGCAAGAGCGCCACGCTGATCGTGTCCACGGGCGATGTGCTCGATATGCGCACCAACAACGTCACGCAGGCCTTCATCGACGGTCGCCGCATTTCGCTGGATGACCACCAGAAGGCCCTCTACCGCCAATACTCAGCGCGCGAGGTGAAGTGAAAGCTTGGTTTTCACAGGAAGGCTGTGGACGACATCCGATCCCAGGCCTGCTGAAGGCTGGGACCGCAGCTAGCTTTGGCGTGTGGCCCAACAGCTTCAGACCCTGATCGGTACCGCCATCGACGCCGCGTTCGATGCGGGTCGCTGCATCCTTGAGGTCTATGGTCGTGGCTTCGTTGTTCAGGAGAAGGCCGACCGTTCGCCCTTGACCGAGGCCGACCTGAAGGCCCATGCCGCGATCGCTGAATGCCTTGCTGGAACTGGACTTCCGATGCTGAGCGAGGAAGGCCGGGATGTGCCCATTCAGGAGCGCCAGGGCTGGGACATGTACTGGCTCGTGGACCCGTTGGACGGCACCAAGGAGTTCGTGAAGCGCAACGGCGAGTTCACGGTGAACATCGCGCTAATGGGTCGCGATGGACTTCCGGGCGGTCCGCTGGGAACCTCGGTGCCGCTTGGGGGCGTGCTCTATGCACCGGTGACCGACCTGCTCTATTTCGCATGGGAAGGGGGCGGGGCCTGGCGCCAGGGATCGGCGGCAACCAAACCGGGCAGCGGTGCGTATGAACGGACCCTGATGAGCACCCGCCTGCCCGTTGAACATGCCCGCGAGGCCTACACCGTCGTGGCCAGCCGCAGCCATGCGAGCCCCGAGACCGAGGCCTTCATCGAGCGCATGCGGTCCTTGCACGGTGACATCACCCTCACCACCATGGGCTCGGCGTTGAAGATCGCTATCGTCGCCGAGGGCCTTGCCGACGTGTATCCACGCTATGCCCCCACCATGGAATGGGACACGGCCGCGGGTCACGCGATCGCCATGGAGGCCGGCCGCGAAGTGCTCGACCTCACCACGAACACACGACTCCGTTACAACAAGAACGAACTGGTGAATCCCTGGTTCATCGTCCAATAACCATCATGACCACGAAACGAAAGCCCGTAAAGCGCAGCGCCACTGTGGCTGTTGCCAAGAAACCGAAAGCCGCCAAGGCCAACGCCGCGAAGCCCGGCAAACGCAAGGTCGCCCTCATCACCGGTGTCACCGGTCAGGATGGTGCCTACCTGAGCGAGCTGTTGCTCAACAAGGGCTACGAGGTGCACGGCGTCAAGCGCCGCAGTTCGCTGTTCAACACGGACCGCATCGATCACCTCTACCACGACATGCACGAGAAGGGCCGCCCCTTCCACCTGCACTACGGTGACCTCACCGACAGTGTCAACTGTCTCCGCCTGGTGAAGGAGATCCAGCCGGACGAGATCTACAACCTTGCTGCGATGAGCCACGTGGCTGTGAGCTTCGAGATGCCCGAGTACACGGCCAACGCTGACGGTATCGGTACGCTCCGCTTCCTGGAGGCCATCCGCATCCTGGGCATGGAGAAGAAGACCAAGTTCTACCAGGCCAGCACCAGCGAACTGTATGGTGGCGTGCTGCCCCGTGCACAGAACGAGGAAACGCCTTTCTACCCCAAGAGCCCCTACGGCGTGGCCAAGCTCTACGGCTTCTGGATCACCAAGAACTACCGGGAGAGCTACAACATCTTCGCCTGTAACGGCATCCTCTTCAACCACGAAAGCCCACTGCGCGGTGAGACCTTCGTGACGCGCAAGATCACGCGCGCCGTGGCCAAGATCAAGCTCGGCCTGCAGGATGCGCTTTACCTCGGAAACATCGACGCCAAGCGCGACTGGGGCCATGCGAAGGATTATGTGGAAGGCATGTGGTTGATGCTGCAGGCCAAGAAACCCGATGATTTCGTGCTCGCCACCGGCAAGACCTACACCGTGCGTCATTTCATCGACCTGGCCTTCGCGCAAGTGGGCATCAAGCTCGAATGGAAAGGCAAGGGCGTGAACGAGAAAGGCATCGACAAGAAGACCGGCAGGACGCTCGTCGCCATCGACAAGCGTTACTACCGTCCGGCCGAAGTGGACCACCTGGAAGGCGACCCCAGCAAGGCCAAGCGCGTGCTCGGTTGGAAACACAAGTACGACCTGAAGGCCCTGGTGAGCGAGATGGTGCAGAGCGATCTAGAGCTCTTCAAGCGCGACGTGTACCTGAAGAAAGGCGGCCACAAGATCCTGCACGAACAGGAATGATCGCTAACGCGATCCATTCCTGTTCTGTGTAGCGTCGACCCACGGGGTCGACCTCACCGATCATTTGGAACAGATGAACAAGACAGACAAGATCTACATCGCCGGCCACCGCGGCATGGTGGGCAGTGCGATCGTTCGAAAGCTTCAGGCCGAGGGCTACGCCAACATCATCACGCGTGGCAGCAAGGAGCTGGATCTGAAGGACCAGGGCGCCGTGCGGGACTTCTTCGAAAAGGAGAAGCCCGATGTGGTGGTGCTGGCGGCAGCGAAGGTGGGCGGCATCCACGCCAACAATGTGTACCGCGCGCAGTTCCTGTACGAGAACCTGATGATCGAGAGCAACGTGATCCACTCCAGTTACGAGAACGGGGTGAAGAAGCTGCTCTTTCTTGGTTCCTCGTGCATCTATCCGAAGATGGCGCCACAGCCCTTGAAGGAAGAGAGCCTGCTCACGGGCCTGCTCGAGCAGACCAACGAGCCTTATGCCATCGCCAAGATCGCGGGCATCAAGCTGGCCGAGAGCTATCGTCGTCAGTACGGCTGCAACTACATCAGCGCTATGCCCACGAACCTGTACGGGCCGAACGACAACTACGACCTCAACAACAGCCACGTGCTGCCTGCGCTGATCCGCAAGTTCCACACCGCCAAGGTGACGAACGCGCCCAGCGTGGAGGTCTGGGGAACGGGTTCGCCCATGCGGGAGTTTCTGCATGTGGACGACCTGGCCGACGGTTGCTACTTCCTGCTCCAGAACTACAACGAAGAGATGTTCGTGAACATCGGTACCGGCGAGGACCTCACCATCAAGGCGCTGGCCGAGATGATCAAGGAGATCGTCGGCTACACGGGTGAACTGAAGTGGAACACCGAGAAGCCGGATGGCACCCCGCGCAAGCTGATGGACGTGTCGCGCCTGCACAACATGGGTTGGAAACACCGCATCGCCTTGCGCGATGGCATCGCGGCGGTCTATGCTGAATTCGCCAAGAGCGAGCTCGCCAACGCCTGATCTTCGACCCTTTCGGACGGCCCTTGTACCACCCGGTGCAGGGGCCGTTCCTGTTGATGCGCCGCCGTTCTTCTACATTCGCTCCCCTTGTCCGTCCGTGTGATGTTCCGGCTCCTCACGTTCCGCGCGTGCTTCCTGCTTTGGTCCTGCTTGTCAGGACCGCTGGGGCTGTTCGCACAACAGAACGACATTCCGCTGAACCGCGACATCTACTACGACCTGGACCGCAACCATGCCTGCCTGACGGATGAGACGCACACAGGTCTGCGCCCCTACATCCAGAGCCGCGCCAACACCGAAGGCGTGCTGGGCTTCCGCCCCGATTCCGGCAGGTACTACTACCAGCTGACCGAGCTCCTGTTCAAGCGGCACCTGTTCGAGATCAAGCAGGGGGATTTCCGGGCCACGATCGATCCGGTGTTCCAGTTCGATCTGGGCTTCGACTACAGTGCGCTGTACACGGACAGTACTTATGGACGGGCCTATCACAACGGCCGTGGCATCCGCATCGCCGCCGATTTCGGGCCGAAGGTCTCCGTGCAGACCACTTTCTATGAGAACCAGGCCGACCTGCCGGTGTACCTCTATCTCTATGCGAACCAACAGGGCGCGGTACCCGGTCAGGGCCGTGTGAAGACGCTCAAGCAACAGAAGATGGACTTCGCCTGGGCCATGGGTAACGTGAGTTACACGCCTTGGCGATGGCTGAACCTGCAGTTCGGCAACGACCGCATGTTCGTCGGGGACGGCTACCGAAGCCTGTTCTTGAGCGACAACACCTCGCCCTATCCGTACTTCAAGGCATCCGTGTTGAGCCCTGACAAGCGCTGGCAGTACAGCACCATCAACACGAAGATGGAGGTGTTCACCCGGCTGCCCACAGGTGGTTCCGCGGAGAGCCTGTTCTATTGGAAACGGGCGAGCTTTCATCACCTGAGCTTCAATGCGGGCCCGGTCCAGTTGGGGTTGTTCGAGAGCACCATGTGGCGCACCATCGATTCCAGCGGTGTGCTTCCGATGGATGCCTGGCAGTTGAACCCGGTGATCGGACTGAACACCTTGGCCGGCGGTGACCCCGACCAGGACGGCATGCTCGTGGGGCTCCACGCCAAGGTCAAGCTCACGGATAAGATCTTTGCTTACGGTCAGTTCGCAAGCGATGGAGCGGAGGCTTCGCGTAACGGCTGGCAGGCCGGGTTGCAGTGGTTCGACCTGTTCCGCAAGGACATGCACGTGTTGGTGGAGTACAATGCCGTCACACCCTTCCTCTACTCGAACAACGACCCGAACATGAACTTCGCACATGCGGGGCAGCCGCTCGCACACCCCATGGGCGCTGCGTTCAACGAGTTGGTGGTGATCATGGACCTGCGCATCAAGAAGAAGTTCTGGGCGCAATGCAAGATCAACCAGGCCATGCGGCGGACCGATCCCACGGATGCCGACGCATTCGGTGGTGACATCTTCAAACCGGGCATTGAACAGGTGGTCAGTGAAGCGCCCATCGATCGGCGAACGACCTATTTGGACCTGAGCTTCTCGCGGCTGATGAACCAGATGACCAACATGCGCGTCACGGCCGGTTGGCAGTACCGTGATGTGACGCCCGGTCCGGTCACGGAGAACGCGAGTTACTTCTATGTGGGCTTCCGCACGGGCCTCTTCAACCGCTATTACGACCTTTGATCCAGCCCCACCACCAGCGTTGAAGCAGCACGGGTACATACTTCTCTCAGGATTCCTGACCGCGTTCGTGGTGGTGCTGCTCACCATGCCGAGCTTGATCAAGGTGGCGCGCATGAAGCACCTGGTGGATGAACCGACGGAAGAACGCAAGCTGCACCAACGGAGCGTGCCGACCATCGGAGGCATCATCATCTTCGCGGCCATCATCTTCTCCTACGCCCTGTGGTTCCCCCAGGGGGCGCTGATCGGGCTCGGTCAGACCGGCTTCAAGGAGCTGTACCTGGCGATGGGTGCGGCCTACAAAGACCTCAAGTTCATCCTGGCAGCAATGGTATTGCTGTTCTTCATTGGTGTGAAGGATGACATCATCGGCTTTAGTCCGGTGAAGAAGCTGTTCGGCCACATGATCGTGGGCTACATCCTGGTGGTGATGGGCGGCATCCGCATCCAGAGCCTGCATGGCATTTTCGGCATCTACGAGCTGCCGGTGGAGTTCAGCATCGCGTTCAGCTTCTTCGTCTATGTGGTCCTGGTGAACGCCTTCAACCTGATCGACGGGGTGGATGGCCTGGCGGGGGGTATTGGGCTCATTGCCTCTCTGGCTTACGGCATCTGGCTCTACTGGGCGGGCGATGTGGCGTTGGCACTGTTGGCCTTCGTGCTCTCCGGTGCCTTGGTCGGTTTCCTGGTCTTCAACTACCACCCGGCGCGGATCTTCATGGGCGACAGCGGCTCGCTCATCATCGGTGCCATCATCGCTGTGTTGGCCATGAAGGTGGTGGACCACGACACCAGTCGCCTGCCCCTATGGCTACGCACCGTGCCCGCGCCCTTGTTCGCCATGGCGGTGCTGGCCTATCCGCTCGTGGACACCTTCCGCATCTTCATCTACCGCTCCAGCAAGGGTGTCAGTCCGTTCGCGGCGGACAAGAACCACATCCACCACCGGCTGATGGCGCATGGTCTGGGGCACAGGGGCACGACGATGGCTTTGTACGCATACTCGATCATGATCATCGCCTTGAGCCTTATCACGCGGGACATCCATCCGAACAAGGGCCTGATGGTCCTTGGCGTGACGGCCTTCGTATTGGCCATGCTTCCGTTCGCCATACCCCTTCGCCGGAACCCGTGAAGCGCATCGGACCCCTCCTGCTGCTGGTGCTTCCGCTCGCCACCTTGGCGCAGCAAGGCTACCTGCCGTTGAGCTCCGTGATCGATGGGCGCACCACCGCGCAGATGCATGCATACGGTTCCAGCGGTCACAGCGGTATCCGACCCTATGCACGCGCCGATCAGCCCGGCTTGATGCAGGACAGCCTGCGCCCCAAAGCGCTGTTGGGTGTGTTCGACCGCTGGGCCGATGACAGTGCGCACTTCAGGGGAGGGCCTTTGCTCGATGCACAGGGCGGCATGGACCTGGGCGGTGACGCCGCCTTCCTGCACCGCTTGGGCGGTGGTTTCTGGACGGATGCGGACGTCGGCAAGCACTGGACCTTCCACTTGGACGGCATGGCCTGGAGCGAGCGCTTCACAGGCTACCTCGACAGCTTGGTGCGGGCCACCCAAGTGACCCCGGGGGAAGGCTATGCTTACGGCAATGGTCCGGCCTACACGCACTACGATTGGAACGCGAGCGCTGATGTGGCCGTGGGCCGCTACTTCCACTTCACGCTGGGGCGCGGCAAGAACTTCTTCGGGGAGGGCCTGCGGTCCTTGTTCCTCAGCGACAACACTTACAGCTACCCGTACTTCAAGATCACCACCACCGCTTGGCATATCAAGTACGTTAACCTGTTCACGCAGATGAGCGATGTGCGGGGTGCGGCCGGTGATCCGCAGAACTACCTGCGCAAGTTCGCCAGCTTCCACTACCTCAGCTGGAACGCTTCCAAGCGCGTGAACTTCGGAGTGTTCGAGGCCATCGTGTGGCAGGACAATGACCCGAACTACCCACGAGGCTTCGACATCAACTACGTGAACCCGATGGTGTTCCTGCGGCCGGTGGAATTCAGTCTAGGCTCGCCGGACAATGCATTGCTCGGCTTCGCCTTCAACGTGAAAGTGGGCAAGCGCACCCTGCTCTATTCGCAGCTGATGTTGGACGAGTTCTTATTGGCCAATGTGCGCGCGGGCGACGGCTGGTACGCGAACAAGCAGGCCTTCCAAGTGGGCGCGATCGGGCATGATGTCCTCGGGCAGAAAGGGCTCATGCTACGTGCGGAATTCAATTATGTGCGGCCCTTCATGTACACGCACAGCGACACGCGGCAGAACTACAGCCATGCAGGCCAGCCATTGGCACATCCCTACGGCAGCAACTTCTGGGAAGCGCTTGTTCAGGGGGAATGGAGAAAGGACCGGTGGGTGCTGCGCGAGCTCTTCTCCGTGGCGGTGATGGGTCAGGACACAGGAAGTTCCGCGAACAGCAGCTACGGCAACAACATCTTCCTGAACGAGAACAGCCGCCCCTTGCGCGATAGCACGCACTACGAGAACTTCGACTACTACCTGGGCGATCCACTGAAGGTGACCATCCTGCACAACGAACTGAGCATGGGCTACTTGGTTGCGCCGCGTTCGGGTCTGATGATGGAGCTGGCCTGGACCCTGCGTTCCAGGAGCCCGGAAGTCGGTCAGGGGCTCACGAACTACATCCGGCTGGGCATCTCCACCTACTTCCGTGACCGACATCCGGTGCAGGAAGCCCGGTACGTCCTACAATAGCAAGTCGTTGACGCCAGATCGTTCCGGACCGGTAATTTCGCGCCCGAACGTGGAGCGCCCTGAAGCATATGCGGCCCAGCCGACCTCAGCGAACAAGCTGCGGGAAGTAGCGGCCTTGTTCAAGTTGCGGCTGACATCCTTGGTGGTGTTGAGCGCGGTGCTCGGCTACTTGTTCGGCGTGGAGAAGGGCGGCTTCCTGTGGTCAGAGCTGCTGCTGTTGGCCTTGGCGGGAACCTTGGTGACCGGAGCGAGCAATGCCCTGAACCAGGTGATCGAGGTGAATGAGGATGGGCTGATGAAGCGCACCGCCGATCGCCCATTGGTGCGTGAGGCCTTGGCCGTGAATGAGGCGGTGGTAGTGGCCTTGTTGGCGGGTATGGTCGGCATCGTGCTGCTCTGGGTGGTCTTCGGTCCGCTCACCGCGGTCCTCGGTTTTCTCAGCCTGTTCATGTACGTGGCCCTTTACACGCCGCTGAAGAAGAAGGGTCCCTGGTCGGTGCTCGTGGGTGCCTTCCCCGGTGCTTTCCCGCCCATGCTGGGCTTCGTGGCGGCCACCGGTCAGTTCGGCCTAGGGCCCGGGCTGTGTTTCGCCGTGCAGTTCATGTGGCAGTTCCCCCATTTCTGGGCGATCGCCTGGGTGCTGCACGAGGACTACCAGAAAGCCGGGTACCACCTACTTCCTTCAAAGGGCGGTCAGGACCGTTACAGCGCCTTTCTGATCCTTTTGTACACCTTGTTCGTTATCCCGGTGGGTGCGCTGCCTTGGGTGTTCGGTCTTACCGGTCCGGTGAGCGCCATGGTGGCCACTGCTGCCGGGTTGTTGATGCTGGTGCCTGCGTTCCGCCTCTACCGCACGCTGGACAAGTCTGACGCCCGGAAGTTGATGTTCGCCAGTTTCATCCATCTTCCTGTCGTCCAGATCGCTTACGTGCTTGACCGCCTATGAACGCCACATCCTACGACCTGTCCGCCGCCAAGGCCGACCGTGATGTCGATCCCACAGTGAAGGTGAAGGTGCGGAAGAACCTGACCTACCTGCTCCTCTTCGCCATCGTCATGGCCTTCTCCGGCTTGCTGAGCGCCTACTTGGTAAGCAAAGGCAGCGTGGATTTCTGGGTGAGCATCCGCATCCCTACAGCCTTTTACTGGAGCACGGCCTTCATATTACTGAGCAGCGTTACCGTTCAGCTTGCATTGGTGGTCACTCGACAGGGAAGGACACGTTTGGCCGCGCCGCTGCTGGTGGCATCGCTCGCCCTTGGGTTGGCCTTCGCCTTCAGCCAGTTCAAAGGCTGGAAAGAGCTTCGTAGCCTGGGCAACATCCTGAGCTTCAGTAAGGTGCTGCAGAACACAGGCGTCTATGGCACGGACTACACCATCGCCCGCAAAGGGATAACCCTGGACCTGGTGAATGGCCAGTACTTCATGCCGGACGACACCGGGCACAGCAAGCCCCTGAACGATGAGATGGCCGACCAGTCCAATGCGGCCAGCCAGTATATCTACGTGCTCACCGGCCTTCACTTGGCGCACCTGGTGTTCGGATTGCTTTCCTTGGCGTTCATGGCGGTGATAGCGGCCATGGGCCGTTATTCGCCACAGGACAACTCCGGGCTCCTTTCAGGCGCCATTTATTGGCACTTCCTTGGGGGACTTTGGGTGATCCTCCTTTCGTTCTTGCTCCTCGTTCATTAACATTGCGCCCGAAATCCACCACATGGCAGGCGAAGCGACCAAAGCTCTGAGCAACGACGTCCTCTGGGGCGGCGGGCGTTCACCCTTCAGCATCAGCTACGGCAAGATGATGATGTGGTTCTTCCTCGTTTCTGACGCATTGACCTTCAGTGGTCTGCTGGTGGCCTACGGCTTCGTGCGCCACTCCACCACGGAAGCTTGGCCCATTGGGGAGGAGGTGTTCCGCGCACTGCCCTTCCTGCACGGTAGTTACCCGCTCATTTACGTGGCCTTGATGACGGCCATCCTCATTTTCAGCTCTGTGACCATGGTGCTAGCGGTGGAGGCTGGTCATCGGATGGATAAGAAAGGTGTGATCAAGTGGTTGTTCCTCACCGTGATCGGCGGCGCTTTCTTCGTGGGCAGTCAGGCTTGGGAGTGGAGCCACTTCATCCACGGCGGCGGCGGCTACATCACCACCACCGATGGCGCCAAGTACTGGGTACACACTGAAGAGCACGATACCGACCCGCTGACCCTCAGCACCCGCGAGAGCTTCCACTTGGAGAAAGCCCGCGAAGGCCACTACCTGCTGCCGGACGAAAGCGCACACCACCTCGATCATGCGGCTGCCGTGAAGCTGTGGAACGAGCGAGTGGACTATGTGGATGGTGCCAACATGGTACGCAACGAGTACGGCCCGAGCCAGTACGCCAACTTCTTCTTCTTCATTACCGGCTTCCACGGTTTCCACGTGTTCAGCGGGGTCATCATCAACCTCATCGTGCTGATCCTGGTGATCAAGGGTGTGTTCCACCGCCGCGGTCACTACGAAATGGTCGAAAAGGCCGGCCTGTACTGGCACTTCGTTGACCTGGTGTGGGTGTTCGTGTTCACCTTCTTCTACCTGCTCTGATCATGCTGCGCGACGACATCATCGAATACAGCCTGGACGCCCACCACAGCGAGGAGGCCGGTCGCAAGATCCGTAAGAACATCTGGATGGTGACCCTGCTGCTGGCCGTGATCACCACGGTGGAAGTGGCCTTGGGCGCCTACTGGAAGGAGTGGTTCCCCGAGAGCTGGAGCATGGTGAAGCTTGGCTACATCGTGCTCACGCTCGTGAAAGCAGGTTTCATCGTGGGTGTGTTCATGCACTTGGGCGATGAGCGCCGCAACGTGCGCCTCATCATCCTGCTGCCCTACCTGCTGTTCATCCTCTACCTGCTCTTCATCGCCATCTGGGAATCGAACTACGTCCACCGGATGATCGAGATGTTCCAGTAGGCCGCGATGGGACCTGCGAGCAAGCGCAAGAAGGCCGTCCTGCTTCTCTTCATTCTGGTGATGGCACCGGCCATGTTCCTGATCCTCAGGACAGGCAAGCACAGCTTCACCTACCTACCCTACTACGGGGAGAAGGAGGTGAACGCTCCCGGCGACACCACCTACTACCAGGTACCGCCCTTCACCTTCACCGACGCCTACGGCAACACGGTGACGGACCGCAGCACGGAAGGCCGGATCGTCGTGGCGGATTTCTTCTTCACGAAGTGTACGAGCATCTGCCCGACCATGACGCGCCAGATGCAGCAGCTCCAGTTCAAGCTGAACGAGCCCGTCTTCAAGGACATTCTCTTCCTCAGCCACACCGTGGACCCGCTGAACGACTCACTTCAAGTGCTTCAACAGTACGCCCGGAAATGGCAGGCCGACAGCAGCCGCTGGAAGTTCGTGACCGGCGACCCGGCGGCGATCTACCGCCAAGGCAACAACGGCTACCTGCTCAGTGTCATGGAGGACAGCACGGCGGCTGAACAGTTCCTGCACGACGAGCGTTTCGTGCTAGTGGACAAGCGTAGGCATATTCGGGGCATGTACGATGGTACCGACACCGAAGAGATGGGCCGCCTAGCCACCGACATCAAGATGCTGATGAAGGAGGAACGGGAGCGCGCGCTGAAAGTGGGCAAGTTCAAGGAATGAGCACCAAGCAGCCCTACCCTCCACGAGCCATCGCCGTGGCCGAGAAGCCTGCCAAACGCTGGATCTGGGTCGTCAGTGGCATTGTGTTCCTGGCAGTGGCGGTGTTGAACCGGGTGCAGGTACCCGCGCCGCAAGGCCTGGACATCCACGTCTTCGCCAAAGTGAACGCCGTACTGAACAGCTTGGTGAGCCTGTTGCTGCTGGTGGGCCTCTTCACCGCCAAGGCCGGCAAATGGAGCGCGCACCGCAAGGTCATGCTCAGCGCCATGGTGCTCTCCATCCTGTTCCTGGTCTCCTACATCCTGCACCACCTTTTCGCCGGGGATACGCCTTACGGCGGCACCGGTGCCATGAAGGTGGCCTACTACATCATTCTCCTCACGCACATTCCGCTGGCGGGGTTGTCGCTGCCCTTCATTCTCACCACAGCCTACCGGGCGCTCTCCGCCAACTACCCGGAGCACCGCCGCATGGCGAAGCGCGTGTGGCCGGTCTGGTTCTACGTCAGCGTCACCGGTGTGGTGGTGTACCTGATGATCTCGCCTTACTACGTTTCCTGAACGGGCTGACGGCTGTCAGCGTACAGAGGGTCAGGGGTCGTACTTTCGCAACATGAAGCTCCGCATCCTTCTTCTGGCTTCCGCAGTGCTCCTGGCCCTGATCATTCCGGCTGAAGCAATGGCGCAAGGTTGTGCCATGTGCAAGGCCGCGGTCCAGAGCGCGGATGCGGATGAGGCCGTGTTCGGCGGAGAGACCAGCATTGGCCGCGGACTGAACATGGGCATCCTCTTTCTGATCCCCGTGCCCTACATCCTGCTCTTCCTGCTGTTCCGTAAGAAGATCATGGGCTTCGTGAAGGAGTTCGCGAACGCGCAGGGCTGAGGCCCTTAGCGGGCCTTTTCCTCTTCACGCCCTATCTTCGCGCCACGTTCTTTTCCATCGCTTATCAAGAAAGGCAGAGGGACTGGCCCTGTGAAGCCTTGGCAACCCCCCGGAGGTCCCCACCCCGGACAGGTGCTAAATCCAGTTGGTGTTGTCTTGTCGATCCCGTCGAGGTACGGCAACACCAAGAAGATGAGCCGTGATCAGGTCCTTGTGCGCAACTCCCGCGTTCCTTGCCTCATCCGGTCCATCGGGTGGGGCATTTTTGTTTCACCGCCATAGCTCGATGAGCGAAGGCGCCTGGCGACCTGACCTGAAGAATGAAGACGATCGAACAACTTGCAGAAGAGCGCATCCTGATCCTGGACGGGGCCATGGGCACCATGATCCAGCGTCTGGGACTGACCGAGGAGGACTTCCATCCGGCAGGCATGGAGGAGCATCCCATCCTGTTGAAGGGCAACAACGAGCTGCTGTCGCTGTCGCGTCCGGATGCCATCCGTACCATCCATGAGCAATACCTGGAGGCGGGTGCGGACATCGTGGAGACGAACACCTTCAGCGCCACCACCATCGCGCAGGCGGAGCACCAATGCGAGCACCTGGTGCGTGAGATCAACGTGCGCAGCGCCCAACTGGCCAAGGAAGCATGCGCCAAGTACACGGCCATGGACCCCAGCAAGCCGCGCTTCGTGGCGGGCGCCATCGGGCCCATGAACAAGACCGCATCGCTGAGCCCGGATGTGAACGATCCCGGTTACCGCGCCGTCACCTTCGATCAGTTGGTAACTGCCTACAGCGAGCAGATCAACGCGTTGCTGGACGGCGGTGTGGACCTGTTGCTGGTGGAGACCATCTTCGACACGCTCAATGCCAAAGCGGCATTTTACGCGATCGAAGAGGTGTTCGAGAAGCGCAGTACGCGTGTGCCCGTGATGTGCAGCGTCACCATCACCGACGCCAGCGGTCGCACGCTGAGCGGACAGACCATCGAGGCCTTCCTGATCAGCATGGCGCACGTGCCGCTCTTCAGCATGGGTTTGAACTGTGCACTTGGAGCTGCGCAGATGCGCCCGTACCTGGAAGTGATCGCTGAGCAGGCCACCTGCCGAACGAGCGTGTACCCCAATGCCGGCCTGCCCGACCAGATGGGGGAGTACCGCGAATCACCGGAGGTCACGGCCAAGCTCGTAGGCGAGTTCATGGCCAACGGCTGGGTGAACGTGGTGGGTGGATGCTGTGGCACCACGCCACCCCACATCGCCGCGCTTGCCGCTGAAGCGAAGAAGCATAAGCCGCGTCCAATGCCCGTGCCTGCTTGAGCCCGTATTTACTTTCTCCGTGCCTCCGTGTCTCCGTGTGAGATCCTACAGAATGAGCATCCCCAACTACTCCGGCCTAGAGCCGCTCCGCATTTTCAAGGGCGCCAACTTCGTCAACATCGGCGAGCGCACGAACGTTACCGGTAGCGCTGCCTTCCGCAAGCTGATCAAGGAGGGCAAGTACGACGAGGCGGTGAACGTGGCGCGTCAGCAGGTGGAGAACGGCGCGCAGGTCATCGACGTGAACATGGACGAGGGCTTGATCGATGGCGTGCAGGCCATGACCAAGTTGCTCAACCTCATCGCGGCGGAGCCGGACATCGCGCGTGTGCCGGTGATGGTGGACAGCAGCAAGTTCAGCGTGATCGAAGCCGGCTTGAAGTGTCTGCAAGGCAAGGGTATCGCCAACAGCATCAGCCTGAAGGAAGGGGAGGAGGAATTTCTGCGTCAGGCCAAGATCATTCGTCGCCTCGGTGCTGCCACGGTGGTCATGTGCTTCGACGAGCAAGGGCAGGCGGACAACTATGAGCGCCGCATCCAGATCGCACAGCGCGTCTACGACCTGCTGACCCAGAAAGCCGGTTTCCCACCGCACGACATCATCATCGACCCGAACATCCTCACGGTGGCTACGGGCATGAGCGAGCACGACCGCTACGCCATTGACTACATCGAGGCCGTGCGCTGGATCAAGCAGAATCTGCCCGGTGCCTTGGTGAGCGGTGGCGTGAGCAACGTCAGCTTCAGCTTCCGCGGCAACGAACCCGTGCGAGAGGCCATCCATACCGCTTTCCTTTACCACGCCATCCAGGCGGGCATGGACATGGGCATCGTGAACGCCGGGCAGATCGGTGTGTACGACGACATTCCGAAGGACTTGCTGGAGCATGTGGAGGATGTGCTGCTGGCGCGTCGACCCGATGCCACCGAGCGGATGGTCACCTTCGCGGAACAGTTCAAGGGAGCACCTTCAGCGGAAGTGATCGCGCAACAGGCCGCATGGCGCGAAGGCAGCGTGGAAGAGCGCTTGAAGCACGCGTTGGTGCACGGCATCACCGAGTTCATTGAAGCGGACACGGAAGAGGCCCGGGTGAAATACGAGGAGCCAGTGCTGGTGATCGAAGGCCCGCTCATGGCCGGCATGACCGTGGTCGGGGATCTTTTCGGAGCTGGTAAGATGTTCCTTCCCCAGGTGGTGAAGAGCGCTCGTGTGATGAAGCGCTCCGTCGCCTACTTGGAGCCATTCCTGGAAGCGAAGAAGGCCACACAGGTGCTCGGCACCCAGAAGGAAGGCGCCAAGAAGGTGTTGCTCGCCACGGTGAAAGGGGACGTGCACGACATCGGTAAGAACATCGTGGGCGTGATCCTGGCCTGCAACGGCTGGCAGGTGATCGATCTTGGTGTGATGGTGCAGAGCGCCACGATCCTGAAAGCAGCGCGCGAGATGAAGGTGGACATCATCGGCCTCAGTGGGCTGATCACGCCATCGCTCGACGAGATGGTGCATGTGGCCAAGGAGATGGAGCGCGAAGGCTTCGAAACACCGCTGTTGATCGGGGGGGCCACCACCAGTCGGGTGCATACCGCCGTCCGCATCGCCCCGCACTACAGCAAGCCAGTGGTGCACGTGATCGACGCCAGCCGCAGTGTTCCGGTGGTCAACAACCTGTTCAGCGACAACGAGCGCGAGAAGTTCGAAGCCGCGATCAAGGAGGAGTATGCGAAGGTGCGCACGCAGTACGAAAGCCATCAGCGCGAGAAGGAATATGTGCCCCTCGCGGAAGCGCGTCAGAAGAAGTTCGCGATCGACTGGAGCGCCGAACCACCTGTGGAGCCCAAGAGCACCGGCACCTTCACCTACCGCAACTATCCACTGGAGAAGTTGGTTCCTTACATCGATTGGACACCCTTCTTCATGGCGTGGGAACTGGCCGGCAAGTATCCGGCGATCCTCTCCGATAAGGTGGTGGGTGTGGAGGCCACGCGCTTGCACAACGATGCATTGAAGATGCTGGACCGGATCGTGAAGGAGCAGTGGTTGCAGGCCCACGGTGTAGCCGCCATCTGGCCTGCGAACACGGTGGACGATGATGACATCGAGCTCTATGCGGATACCTCGCGCAGCAAGGTCATCGGTCGTTTCCAGACCATGCGCCAGCAATCGAAGAAGGCTCCCGGTGTGCCGTACAACGCGCTGGCCGACTTCATCGCTCCGAAGGGAACTCCAGACTTTCTGGGAGGCTTCGCGGTCACCACCGGCCACGGCGTGGATGAACGGGTGAAGCGCTTCGAGGACAAGCACGACGACTATAGCGCGATCCTGCTGAAGGCACTTGCGGACCGCTTGGCCGAGGCCTTCGCTGAAAAGCTGCACGAAGTGGTGCGCAAGGAGCTTTGGGGTTACGCTTCACAGGAGACCCTGAGCAACGATGAGCTGATCAAGGAAGCCTACGATGGCATCCGCCCGGCACCGGGCTATCCCGCCTGTCCGGACCACACGGAGAAGCCCGAGCTGTTCCGGTTGTTGGAGGCCGAGAAGCACACGGGTATCCAGTTGACCGAGGGCTTGGCCATGTACCCGACCGCGGCGGTGAGCGGACTCTACTTCGCGCACCCCCGCTCCAAGTACTTCGGCGTGGGTCGTGTGTCCAAAGACCAGATCAACGACCTGGCGCGCCGCAAGGGCCAGGAACCCCCTTGGATGGAACGCTGGCTCGGCAGCAACCTTGCCTACGATCCGACGTAGAAGGGGGCTACCATGCGTTTGGAACTCTCCTTTCCAGCCATCCTTACCTGTTCCCTGGCCCTGTCGTTGGCCCCGGGCCTGCACGCCCAGCGGTCGTTGACCCAGGCGAACGGCGATTGCACGGGTGCCATCTTCATCCCGGACTCCGTGTACACCTGCAACGATGCGGTACGCGGCTTCGGGAACATCCTGGAGATCAAGGAGAATCCGACCGAGGACAACCAGTGGTTCGAGCGTGAGCACCACACCACGTGGTACAAGTTCCGCTCGCCGGTGAAGACGACCATTTCCTTCGACATCATTCCGCAGAACATCGAGGACGACATCGATTTTCTGGTCTTCGAAGGGGCCATTCCGGGGATCTGTGACAAGATCCAGAACAAGCAGGTGGCACCCATTCGCACGAACATCAGCCGTAACGACAAGGCGAACGCAAGCATGTGCGGTCTGCGGAAAGATGCTCCCGATGAGTACGTCCGCAGTGGCGTGGGTTCGTCCTACAGCCGTGCCATTGAAGTTGAGGAAGGCCAATTGCTATACTTGGTGATCGACTACCAGGACCGTCCGCTGGCGGGCTACACCATCCGTTTCCACTACGATCCGCCGCCGCCGCCGCCCCAGCCCGAAAAGGAGGAAGGGCAGAAGCAGGACCTGGTCATCAATGTGATCGACGCGAAGTCCGGCAAGCCTGTGGACGCTGCGCTCACCATCCAAGGCATGGTGTTCGACAAAGTGATCGAGGCCAAGGGGAAGAGCACCTATACCTACCGGATGGACACGTACCGCAACCTGAAGATCGGCTGCGTGCGTGAGGGGTACATGTTCCAGACCGTGAAGGTGAAGGGCAGCACCGAACCCACGGTCACCGTTGAATTGAAGTTGCTGCCCATCGTGCCTGGGGAGCATGTGGTCCTGGACGACATCAACTTCGTAGGCAACGATGTGAAGGTGTTGCGTTCCTCGGAATCCGCCATGCTCATCCTCACCCGCTTCATGCAGGCGAACCCGAACGTGAAGGTGGAGATCCAGGGGCATGTGAACGGTCCCACCTTCAAGAACACCAAAGAGTTCATCGAGCTCAGCACCGCACGTGCGCGGACCGTGTACGAATTTCTCATGGTGAACGACGTGGAACCCGAGCGCATCTCCTACGTGGGCCTTGGGAATTCACAGATGATCTATCCTGAGCCGAAGAACAAGGACCAGAGCGAGGCGAACCGCCGCGTGGAGGTCAAGGTGCTCAGCAACTGAGCCGTTGGCCCCCGCCATTCACCGTTCATCCATGGTGGCTTTGCCCACCTGAGCGTCCGGGTACATTTGTTCGACCGGTCAACCGTAGGGCCGGAACGAACATGCGAGCCTTTCTTACCTCAGTCGCTCTTGGCATCGGTGCCGCGCTTAGCGCGCAGCAAGCTTGGACCCTTGATGAATGCGTGAAACGTGCGGAAGCACGGAACCTGAGCATTCAGCGGGCCATGTACGATCGCGACTTCGCGGTCCAGGGACAGGAGGCTGCGAAATGGAGCCTGCTGCCCAACCTGAACGCAGCGGCCACCCACGGTTACAACTGGGGTCAGACCATCGACCGCTACACCAACACCTTCGCCACTGACCGGGTGCGCACCAACAACTTCTTCCTCAGCAGCAATTGGACCCTTTTTGGAGGGCTCAGTCAGCAGAACCAGTTCAAGAAGGCCAAGCTGGACAACCTCTCGGCGGAGGAATCCCTGGCCGCGGCGCGCGTGGACGTCCAGTCAGGTGTGGTAGCCCGCTTCATGGAGATGCTGAGCGCCGATGCGCGGATCAAGGCCGCGAACATCACCGCGGAACGGACGCGTGAACAGATCACGCTCACCGAAGCCATGGTGGAAGCTGGTCGCACCGCAAGGGTCGAATTGCTTGACCTGCGTTCGCAATTGGCGCGGGAGGAATATGACATCGTTACGGCGGAGAACCAGTACCAACAGGCGCGCCTGCGCATGGCACAGCTCCTCCAGCTCACACCGCAGGAATCGTCCGTGTTCAGCATCAGCGCTCCACAACTCGATGCCTTCGAACCGCAGGAGCCCGTGGTGAGCGTGGAGCAGGTGATGCAGCGCGTACTGGAAACACACCCGGCCTACAAGCGCACGAAACTGGACCTGGAGAGCGCGGAACGTTCCATCGACATTGCTCGTGCTGGGGGCATACCCTCGCTTCAGTTCAGTGCGAATGTGGCGTCCGGATATTCCGGGCGCGACGAAGTGATCGTTGGGGCACCCATCGTGGGTTCACCTTACCTCGCTGGTTACACTGAGTCCGGTGAGAACGTGTACACGCCGAACATCTCGTACAACACCGAGACCAAGTCTTTCGGGACCCAACTGAAGGACAACGTCAACTATTCCACCTCATGGACCCTTAGCGTTCCCATCCTGAACGGACGCAGCGCCCACACCGGGGCGCAGCAGGCGCGCATCCGCTATGAGCAGGCCCGCCTTCAACAGACGGATCAAGAGCAGCAGTTGCAGTTGACCGTGCAACAAGCCATCGCGGACCAACGCGCCGCCTTCAAGCAGTTCCGTGCGGCATCCAACGCATACGAGGCCACAGGGGAATCGCTGCGCTACGCCACGGAGCGCTTTCAACAAGGCTCGGTCACGGCCTTGGAACTGAGCACCGCCAAGGCGAACCTGAACAAAGCGAATGCGGACATGATCACCGCGCGGTACAGCTACCTCCTTGCGGAGAAATCGCTCGAGATCCTACAGGGCCTTCCGTTGACGCTCTGACCCGTGGCCACCATCCTTTCGCTCGACACGGCCACCAAGCGTTGCTCGGTGGTGTTGGCCGATGGTGCGCGTGTATTGGCGTTCAGGGAAGAGGAGAATGAGCGGCACACGCACGCCGAACGGCTGAACGTGTTCATCCAGGACGTGCTGGAGGAAGCGGGGGTGAACATGAGCGCGCTGGATGCGGTGGCAGTAGGGATCGGCCCTGGTTCGTACACCGGCCTGCGCATCGGCCTCAGCGCGGCGAAAGGACTGTGCTTCGCGCTGCGCATTCCGCTCATTGGTATGAGCACGTTGGAGGTGTTGCTGCACGAGCTTCTAGCGATGGATCCGTTGATACCGCCGGGTGCGGTGCTGATGCCCATGGTGGACGCACGCCGCATGGAGGTCTTCACGCTTTCCGCGGAACGCAACGGTGAACCACTGGAAGCAGCGCGACCCTTGGTGATGGATGAGGCCTGGCTGGGTGGCCTGCCCACGGGTCGTACGACCGTCGTGTTCGGTGATGGCGCGGACAAGGCTTCCGAGTTATGGATCGACAGGTCCCACGTGATCCATGTGCCGGGCATTCGACCGGCGCATACTGGTCTGGCGGTGTTGGGTGATGTGCACTACCGGAAGGAATCGTTCAGCGACCTCGCCTACCTGGTGCCCGACTATGGCAAGCCGGCCAACGTCACGCAGCCTCGCAAGCGGCTCAGCTAGAGACCGGCCAGGATCGTGAGCAGCGCTACCATGGGTATGGCACCGCGCACGTGCAGGATGGCCTCGCTACGTTGGCAGAAGGTGCCTTCACCCAGGTAGATGTCGCTTCCGTCCAGGACGAAGGCTCCTTCCTGCCTGTTTCCGAAAGGGCCGTCCGCCCGGAACACCTTGGTCCCTTCAAGCAGCAACGCGCAGGAACCCTTCGTGCCGAACGCGCCTGAGCTACGGAACAGCTTGTCGCCTTCCATGATGTATGCTGCCGGCCCACGTCTGCCAAAGGCATCACTGCTGTGGAAGACCTTGTCACCTTCGATCACGAAAAGGCAGGGCCCCTTGTTTCCGTACGGTCCGCACGCCTGGTGGATACGTGCGCCACCATCCATGGGGTCACCTTCAATGATGTAGGCGGCGTCACCGGGCGTAGCGAAGGGACCATAGGCCCATTGCACCATGGTCATTTGCGCATGCAGGAGATGTCCGCATGCAAGGGCGAAAAGAAGAAGGATCGTTCTCATTGGCGTTCGGTGGTGTACCTCACCACATGGATCAGTCCGGTATCCTCATCCTTGGTGATGCACGCCTTCAGCAGCATGCTTCCTTCCTCGTAGAGGTATTCGTCGTGGTCCTTCAGGCGATCATCATGCCATAGGTCATGTTCCAGTACGTTCCCCGCTCCATCGTATCGCCAAGTGTGCTTGAACAGGTTCGGCAAATGCAGGTCGGCCTGTTCGATCCGCTCCACCGGTCGGCCTTTCTCGTCGTACCGAAAGGTGATGCGTCCTCGTCGTCCGGTGATGATGTACCGATCATCAATGGTGCGTAGATAGCCCCAACGGTCGCGTTGGAAGACCTGTTCACGGTAAGGCAGCCCCAGCTCGTTCAGGTAGGTACAGGTCCAGGCCGTATCGTTGATCGCGGTGTATCGATGTTCTTCATCACTGATCACGGTGCGCACGCCGGGTACCAGGTGATAACGGTCGGATCCTGTGTTCTCAATGCGTACGTAGGTCATGCGCGTGGTCCTGCCCAGTGTGTCGCAGGTGATCTCGTAGGCAAAGTGCCCGGAAAGATCGTTGCGTAGCCGCTGGATCAGTCTGCCTTTGGGATCATAGAAGAAACCCACGGATGCGGTGTCACGTCCTGAACCGGGGTGGCCGAAGCTGGTGTTGCTATAGATGATGCGTCCCTGCTCATCAAAGCGGTACAGGTGTTTTTCGTTGCGTTCGCGCATGGGCTGCCCTTCGCGCTTCACCATCTGTGTGCCGCTGATGGATCGAACCCCGTTGCGTGCCATGAAAGCCGGATTGAACACCAGCTCTTCCTGCACTTCGGCGCCGACCGGAACGAGGAGTTGTTGCGCAGCCGCTACGACCGGCAATATCATGGCGATGAAGCATGCCGCCGCCTTCATCGCAACTGCTTGAGGGCTTCGTTCACCGTGGTCACCGGGAGCTGGCAGGTCTTCTCCACGCAGACGAAGATGGTGGTGCCGCCCATGCTCTTGCCTTGAAGCAGAGGCAGGGCGCTCGTGCTCGTGGTCCCAAGGAACATGCGGTTGGGGATGTAGGTCCCTGTGAACTCCGCGCGGCGGGCCAAGGCTTCCGGGCCGGTGATGGCGATCTCGAAGAGCGGATGAACATGCATGAGCATGAGCTGCGCCCAGTTGCTGTAGCCGGAAGGGTAAGTGTGCATCTGAGGCTTCACGTTGTTCAGCATGCCCGTGCTAAGTGCGATGTAGCGTTGATCATCGAACAGGTGGCCGAGCAGGAAGAGCGCCTTCGCCATGCTGCTGTTTGAAGCAGGGATCACGTTGTCGGTCACCTCGCTCTTGCGCGCGATCAAGGGCGGGTCCTGGTCGCTGGTGAAGTGGAACACGGCTTCTCCTTCGGTGTGGAAGTGGGCGATGGCATGATCGGTCAACGCCTTCGCCTCGGTGAGCCAGCGCTCCTCGAAGGTGATAGCGTACAAGGCAAGCAGGGCTTCGGTCGTGAAGCTGTAGTCTTCGAGGTAGCCGTTGATGGTGGCCTTGCCTGCCTTGTAGCTATGCCACAATCCACCATCCGGACGCCGGCATTTGGTCAGCAGCAATTCCATGGTGCGCTTCGCCTGGGCCAGATGTGCAGGTTCGCTGAACACCTCGTAGGCATCGCAGTAGCCTTGCACCATCATGGCGTTCCAGCTGGTCAAGGCCTTGTCATCGAGCCCCGGACGTTCGCGCTTCGCACGCGCCGCGAGCAGCTTGGAATTGATCGTGTCGATGGTGCGTCGCAGTTCCTTATCGTTCAGTCCCCGCTTCCGCGCGAATTCCTCATCACTGATCGTGCGCAGGAGGATGTTGTTGCCGTGCTCCCAAAGTCCTTTCCCTCCCACGGAATAGAGGTCGATGGCCAGCGCAGCGTCCATTCCGAGCACATGTTCCAGTTCGGACCTGGTCCACACGTAGAACTTCCCTTCCTCGCCTTCGCTGTCCGCATCCAGTGCACTGTAGAATGCGCCCTCGGGTGACATCATTTCCCGTTCCAGGAACGTGATGGTGCCCATGACCACACGGCGGTATTCCTCGTCATGCATGGCTTGATAACCTTGGCTGTACAGGGAAACGAGCTGGGCATTGTCGTACAGCATCTTCTCGAAGTGCGGCACTTTCCAGAGCACATCGGTGCTGTAGCGCGCGAAGCCACCGCCCACCTGGTCATAGATGCCACCGCGGGCCATCTTGTTCAGGGTGAGCGCGACATGAGCCTTCAGCTCGCTGTCGTTGGTAAGCCAGGCCTGGCGGAGCAGGAACTGGTAGTTGTTGGGCAGGGGGAACTTGGGTGCGCGGTCCGGTCCTCCTTCTTCATTGTCGAAGGTGCTGTCCCAAACGGTGATCAGCTCGGCGAGGTCGTGCTTGGTGAAGTCCGCCGGTGCTTCGTTCACATGCACAAGCTCCATGGTCTTGACCCCTTCGTGCAAACGTTCGGCATAACCCGTCACCTTCAGAGGGTCCTTGGTCCACGTGGTATGAAGGTCCTGCAGCACCTGTGTCCATTGTTGCGGTGGGAAATAGGTTCCCCCGTACACCGGTCGCCCATCGGGCAGCGTGAAGCAGTTCAAGGGCCAGCCGCCCCGGTTGGTCATCAGTTGCACGGCGGCCATGTAGACCTGGTCCACATCAGGTCGTTCCTCGCGGTCCACCTTGATGCACACGAAGCGTTCGTTCATGAGGGCGGCGATGCTGTCGTTCTCGAAGCACTCGCGCTCCATCACATGGCACCAGTGGCAGCTGCTGTAGCCGATGCTCACCAGCATCAACTTGTTCTCCGCTTTCGCCTTGGCGAAAGCTTCCTCGCCCCACGGGTACCAGTCCACGGGGTTGTGCGCGTGCTGCAGCAGATAGGGGCTGGTCTCGAGGGCGAGCCTGTTGGTGTGGGCGTGCATGGTATCTTGCGGAGAGGTGTCGGACCCGTTTCCTTTGGAATGGCAGTTGCCCAAGGCCAGCAGCAGTGAAAGTGCGCTGACGACCAAGGGAACGGGGTGGAACGACATAATGAACAAAGGAACGGAGACAATGGAGCGCCTGGGGCGGTACGCAGGGCAGGAGCATCAACAAGGCTCCGTGGAGCGCATGGCGCGCGAGCAGTACTGGCCGGGGACCTTGATGGCCTTCGGAATGCTGACATGGATCGCCACGTTCTGGTGGGGCCAGGCGGTCACCTTCATCACCTATGGGGGCATGTTCCGCTGGCTCGCATTCTTCTGTTTCGTGGGTAACCTGCTGCCTTATGTGCGCAGCGGCCTGGTGCTCGGCATGGAGCGCTTTGAGTGGTTCATGTTCAACCTGCTCGCTGTCGGTCCGTTCACCTTCAGCATCCTGCTCTGGTTCAACTTCGGCATGCGAGGTGAAGCGACCATTTACATCCTTGATGGCAACTATTCCCGCCAGGAGACCCTGTCCCACTGGCGCGATGAAGGTTCTCTTCCAACTGGGCGCCGATCGGATGAGCTATCTGGTCGACTGACGCAAAACGAGGAACTTCGTGGCCTGGTGATCGGTCCACTGCTCGGCGTATCCCGGGGAGCACTGGGCTACGAAGTGATCGACCGCTGGGAGACCGCCGTGGCCCTGAAGGTCGAAGAACTTCGCTAGTCGTTCAGCGGCACGCGCTCTTCCACATCGAAGGGGAAGCGCTTCTTCAGCAGAAAGGCTGAGGCGGCCACTGTGCCTTTCGCACCGATGCGCGTTTCACCCGACAACACCGCGCCCATGATGGTGATCAACGCCATGCTACCCTGGCCTTCGAAGCGAGCGTGCAACGGAATGTCATAGGTATGGGTGGAACGCTTGTCCAGAACAACTGCGCTGTCCAGCGTGGCCTTGCCAACGTTCGTGCCGTTCAGGTAGAGGTCCACGTCGGGGTCCGAGACCTTGATGCGGAAGCCGTTGGGGTTGTTGATGGTCACGTTCACCCGGGCGGCGATACCGTCCTTGTCGAGCCGTTGCACTTCCACACCGTTGATGGCCTGAAGTTCAACATCCTTGTAGGCCCGGCAACCGATCAGTGCCACGGGGATCAGAAGAAGGAGCAGGTTCCGCATGGGCAGCACCTTGCGAAGGCCGTGCCGCGGATCAGGCCTTGTGGCCCGAAGCGGCGTAGTGCTGGAAGAAGCGCGGAATGGTGCTGATGCCCTTGAAGTAGTTGAACACACCATAGTGCTCATTGGGGCTGTGGATGTTGTCCGAGTCCAGTCCGAAGCCGAAAAGCACGGTCTTCAAGCCAAGCTCGGCTTCGAACAAGGCCACGATGGGGATACTGCCGCCGCCGCGGGTGGGGATGGGTTTCTTGCCGAAGGTCTCCTCCATGGCCTTGCTGGCCGCGAGGTAGGCGGGCGAGTCAATGGGGGTCACTGCCGCTTCCCCACCATGGTGAGGACGCACCTCCACCTTCACACTGGGTGGGGCGATGCGCTCGAAGTGGTCCTTGAAGAGCTTGGTGATGGCGTCGCTCTTCTGGTCGGGGACCAGGCGCATGCTGATCTTGGCAAAGGCCTTGGAGGGCAGCACGGTCTTGGCACCTTCGCCGATGTACCCGCCCCAAATGCCGTTCACGTCCAATGTGGGCCTGATGCTGCTGCGTTCTTCGGAGGTGTAGCCTGTTTCCCCGAGCACATCGTCGATCTGCAGGTCCTTCTTGTACGCTTCCAGGTCGAACGGTGCCTCGGCCAGTGCCTTGCGTTCGCTGGTGCTCAACTCCTTAACCGCGTCGTAAAAGCCGGGGATCGTGATGCGGCGATCCTTGTCGTGCATGCTGCTGATCATGTCGCACAGCACATTGATGGGGTTGGCCACGGCGCCACCGTAGACCCCACTATGCAGGTCGCGGTTCGGCCCGGTCACCTCCACTTCGAGGTAGCTGAGGCCGCGCAAGCCCGTGTTGATGCTGGGCACATCGTTGGCGATCATGGCGG
Source organism: Flavobacteriales bacterium (assembly GCA_016721825.1). Taxonomy (GTDB): domain Bacteria; phylum Bacteroidota; class Bacteroidia; order Flavobacteriales_F; family PHOS-HE28; genus PHOS-HE28. The sequence goes on along the minus strand of JADKHI010000001.1, from coordinate 1,183,015 downwards.
TATCGCTGATCAACACCACATCGGCCTTCAAGCGTTCCTTGTTGTTCTTGACGAACAGGCCCAGGTTGTCCGAGCCTACCTCTTCTTCACCCTCGATCATGATCTTCACGTTGCAAGGAAGCGTGCCGGTCTTGACCATGGCCTCCACTGCTTTCACATGCATGTAGAACTGGCCCTTGTCATCAGCGCTGCCGCGGGCATAGATCAGTCCATCCTTGATCACTGGTTCGAAGGGGCCGCTGTGCCAGAGGTCCAGGGGGTCGGGTGGCTGCACGTCGTAGTGGCCGTAGACGAGCACTGTCGGCTTGGTGGGGTCGATGATCTTTTCGCCGTAGACGATCGGGTGACCTGCGGTCTGGCAAACCTCCACCTTGTCCGCACCAGCCTCGATCAGGCGCTGCTTCACAGCTTCGGCACAACGGGCCACATCGCCCTTGTACTTCGGGTCCGCGCTCACGCTGGGGATGCGCAAGAGGTCGAGCAACTCGCTGAGGAACCGGTCTTTATGGGTTTCGATGTAGGCGTCGATGGCGGACATGCGATAGGATTTGGCTGGTGGCGAAGATAGCGGGCAAGTGAAAGGGGGACACAGGCAACCAATCTTGCGCGGATCCAGTCTTCACCCGGTGCCCGTAAAGTCCTAATTTTCAAGTCCAGAAATGGAATCCATGGTCCGATCGCTACGTTTCGCGCTGTTCGCCCTGTTGCTCCCGCTTGCGGGACAGGCCCAATTGGTGGTCACGAACACCCAGACGCCGGCTTGGTTGGTGCAGAACATCTTGCTTGGGCAGGGTCTCTCGGTCAGTAACATCACCTTCAATGGGGCGCCGGCCACGGTGGTGACCGAACAAGCGGGGGAGGTGGACGCCACCAACACGGTACTGGGCTTGGGGCAGGGCCTCATTCTCGCGACCGGTGATGTGAACAACGCCCTTGGGCCGAACAACAGTGGTAGCAGCAGCTTGGGGGGCGGGAACATGGGACAGACGGATCCCGACCTTGAGATCTTGGCGAACCCGCAATCGGTGAACGACGCTGCCGTGTTGGAGTTCGATTTCGTGCCGACCGGTGATTCCCTGAAGTTCGACTTCGTGTTCGCTTCCGACGAGTACCTCGAATTCGTCAACAGCGTGAACGACATCTTCGGGTTCTTCCTTAGTGGGCCGGGGATATCCGGGCCCTTCTCCAACAACTCGGCGAACATTGCGCTGATCCCGAACACAACCGACCCCGTGACCATCAATACGGTCAATGACGTGGTTAACTCGACTTACTATGTCGTGAACGGCACCGGCATCAATTTCCCCTACAACGGCAACGCCATGTATCCGCAATACGATGGGTTCACGGTGGTGATCACGGCGCAAGCGGAAGTGATCTGCGGCCAGACATACCACATCAAGATCGCCATTGGTGACGCGAGCGATACGGCCTGGGATAGCGCCGTGTTCCTCAAGGCAGGCAGTTTCACCAGTACGGGTCAGGTGGCGCCGAACCTGGCCGCCGGTGTCAATGTGGTGAACGATACGATCATGCTTGAAGGTTGCGGCCTTGTTGAGCTTGATTTCGAACGGATGGGCGACACCGCCACGTACGACACCATCGATCTGGTGATCAGTGGCACGGCCACCGCTGGAGTGGATTATTTCCCCCCGCTTCCCTCTCAGATCATCTACCAACCAGGCGATACCATGTTCCCGGTCTTCCTGAACATCCCGCTGGATGCTGACGGGATCGAGACGTTGACCATCACCATCAACCAGAACTTCTTCTGCTCCGGTCAGCAGGTGCAGACGGTCTACGACTTCTACATCGATACACCGCCGCCGCTGAACGTGGTCTCGAACGATGTGAACGGAGCCTGCGGGCTTAGTTACGTACTAACACCAACGGTGACAGGCGGAACGGGGAACTACGCCTTCAGTTGGAGCACAGGGGCCACAACTCCCAGCATTACGGTTTCTCCGGGTGTAACGACGACCTATTATTTCACCGTGGACGATTCGTGCAGCGTGCTACCGGTGAATGATAGCATCGTCGTGACCATGCCGGTTTACGCCCCGATGCAGATCACCGTGACCCCCGACACAGCGATCCAGTGCCTTGGCAACGCGAACATCTCGGTCACAAGCACTACCGGAGGTAACGGGGTGTACCAATACCAATGGTCGTTGAACGGTGCTCCAGCAGGTGCTTCAGCGACCATCAATGTGCCGGCTGCCAGTCCTGCGGTCTATTATGTGGCCAACGTTACGGATGGTTGCGGCTTCAGTGCTGCGGATTCGGTGCTGGTGAGCACGGCGCCACTGCCACCGATCGTGATCACGGCTCAGAGCATTACGGTCATCTGCCCTGGCGATACGACCACCTTGACCTTGGCCAACGTGACAGGGGGCAACGGGGTGTACACCTATCAATGGACCAACAGCCTGAACCAGATCCTTTCGTACGCGGATACATTGCAGGTGGGCGTTCCGTCGGATGCATCCTACACGATCACCGTTGCGGACCAATGTGGCTACGAAGGCGACACCACCTTGTTCACCCTGCTGCCCATCTATGATCCCTTCGTTCTGGAGCTGACCGCGGACACCACCATCTGTTATGGTGATTCCGTTCTCCTCTTCGCTGATGTGAGCGGCGGTAGTGGCATCTACACGATCTTCTGGCCCGAGCTGAACTATACCGATCCTCAGATCTGGGTGACCCCGTTGGTACAGACGACCTACAACGTAGGCATCATGGATCAGTGTGGTTCGGTGGTGAGCGATGCGGTCACTGTGACGCCGGAACCCGTTCTGGTTGACATAGTGCTTACGAACCAAGGCCAGGACGACTGGTACTTGCAGGCCGCGACCTTCCCGATCTGCTCCTTCCACATGTGGGACATGGGCGACGGAACAATGTATCGTACGCCTGATGTGGTGCACAGCTACTTGGACCTTGAGGAGCACTGGGTCACGTTGAATGTTCGGACGATCCACGGTTGCTTGGGCGAGGACAGTGTGTTGATCCGCCCCCCCGGCCACCTGTACTTCCCCAACGCGTTCACGCCCGATGGGGATGGTGTGAATGAGACCTTCGGTTGGGCCGGCCACTATATCGATGAGTTCGAGCTGGAGGTCTTCAACCGCTGGGGAGAGCTCATCTATGCAGCCACCGACATCCAGAAGCCATGGGATGGAAGGGTGAACGGATCGGGCAACGCGCAGACCGGTGTGTATGTCTTCAAGTACCGGGCTGCCGGTCATCTGTTCCCTGCTGTGGAGGGATACGGACATGTGACCTTGCTTCGCGGTAGCCAATAGCAACAGTGCCTACAGAATGGAACGAGTGAAGAGGATAGCGGCGGCCACTGCCGCCTGTGCGTGCGCGTACATCGGGAACGCCCAACTGGTGGTGAACAACACCATCACAGTGGCCGATCTGGTGCAGAACGTGCTCTTGGGTGGAGGTGTTACGGTCAGCAACCTGACATTCAACGGCCAATCGGCCAGCCAGGCCTACGTGCAGATCGGAAGCTTCGATGGCACCAACTGCAATGTGGGCATGAACACAGGCATCATGCTTTCCTCAGGCGACATCAATGTGGCCTTGGGACCGAATGACAACAGTGGTGACACCGAGCCGCTGGGAGGCTTGGGCACACCCGGTGATGTGGACCTTGATCAGGCGAGCAATTCGAACACCTTCGATGCGGCCGTGCTGGAGTTCGACTTCATACCTTCCGGTGATTCGTTGAGCTTCAACTACGTATTCGCGAGCGAGGAGTACCTCGAGTTCGTGAACGCCGGATTCAACGATGTGTTCGGCTTCTTCCTGAGCGGACCCGGCATCAGTGGCCCATATCAGAACAATGCGGCCAACATTGCGCTTGTGCCGAACACCACCATTCCAGTGAGCATCGACAACGTTAACGACGTGACGAACCCCGGTTACTATGTGGACAATGGGGACGGGTTCACGCCCCCGAACAGCACGGACCCTCAATACATCCAGTTCGATGGCTTGACCACGGTGCTCACCGCTTCCGCTTTGGTGGAATGTGGCCAGACCTACCACATCAAGATCGCGATCGCGGACGCTGGTGACCCGATCCTGGACAGCGGGGTGTTCATAGAGGGCGGAAGTTTCACCTCGCCCAATGCCATCAGCATCGATATCACCACGGAGAGCAGCGATGGTGTTATGACCGAAGGGTGCACGGATGCACTGTTCACCATCAGCCGCCCCGGCAGCGCGGATGACATTGATATTACGATCCAGGTGAGCGGCTCCGCGACCAATGGTGTGGATTATGTGCCGGCACTTCCAGCCACCATCACGTTGCCCAGTGGTCAGAGCTCGGTGAGCTTTCCCGTATCACCGGTGGAGGATGGTCTTAGTGAAGGACCGGAGAGCATCATTCTTTCGGCCACCTTCGTGAACGCTTGTGGTGATACCAGCATCAGCGTTGACAGCGTGCAGATCATCGACTACGTGCCGATCCTCTTGCAGACCGAGGACCTTTCACTTGATTGCTCGGATGACTCGGTCCTGATCGCTGCGATCGCCAGCGGAGGCTTTGGTGGCTTGGGTTACCTGTGGGGTACGGGTGCGCAGCAACCCGCGATCTGGGTTCCAGGCTTGCTCAACGGGGTGTATCCGGTCACGGTCACCGATGAATGCAACAAGAGCGTGAGCCAGGAGGTCACCGTGAACGCTGGCTGCGACATCATCATCCCGAACGTGTTCAGCCCGAACGGTGATGGCTTGAACGACGTGTTCTACGTGGAGGGCATCACCGGCACCAACAACACGGTGAAGATCTTCAACCGCTGGGGACGCCTTGTCTATGAAGCGAAGAACTACCGCAACAACTGGAATGGGGGTAGCGTATCCGACGGTACCTACTACTACGAGATCATCGTGGAGGGAGCACCGAAGCCGTACACGGGCCACTTGACCATTCTTAGTAACCGACGCTGAGGTCAGCGCACCAAGAGCGAGGAGCCCGTCATTTCGGCGGGCTTTTCAATGCCCATAAGGTCCAGCACCGTGGGAGCCAGGTCGGCAAGTACGCCGTTGCGTAGTCCGAAGGGGCGATCATCGATCAGGAACACCGGCACCGGGTTGGTGGTATGCGCGGTGTTCGGGCTGCCATCCGGGTTCACGGCCTTGTCCGCGTTCCCATGGTCAGCGGTGATCAGGAAGGAATATCCGTTCTTCCGTCCGGCCTCCACCACGCGCCTGGCACAGCCATCGATCGTTTCCACCGCCTTCACGATGGCACTGAAGACGCCCGTGTGGCCGACCATATCGGGGTTCGCGAAGTTCAAGCAGACAAAGCTGGCATCACCCTTTTCCATTGCGTTCACGATGGTGTCCGTCACCTCGGGTGCGCTCATTTCCGGTTGAAGGTCGTAGGTGGCCACCTTGGGCGAAGGCACCATCAAGCGCTCCTCGCCGGGGAAGGGCTCTTCGCGGTTGCCACTGAAGAAGAAGGTCACGTGCGGGTACTTCTCCGTTTCCGCGATGCGGATCTGCTTCAGGCCGGCCTTGCTAACCGTTTCACCCAGGGTCATCCGTAGATCATCTCGATGGAACACCACATGGACGTTCCGGTACGTGTGGTCGTATTCGGTGAGCGTGACGTAATGGATGGAAAGCGGTTCCATGCTGTGCTCCGGGAACGCCTGTTGGGTCAGGGCCTGGCTGATCTCGCGGCAGCGGTCTGTGCGGAAGTTGAAGCACACCACCACATCACCCGGGCGGATGGTGCCTTGCGCTTCGCCACGCTCATTCACTGCAATGTGCGGTTCAATGAACTCATCCGTAACGCCTGCGGCATAGCTCTCTTTCAAGGCCTTCACCGGATCCGTCATCGACTTTCCGATGCCACGCACCAACAGATCATAAGCCTTGCGTACGCGTTCCCAACGCTTGTCCCGGTCCATGGCGAAATAGCGGCCGATGAGGCTGCCGATGCGCGCCGGGGAACCGGCGATGTTGCGCTCCAAGGCCTCCAGGAAACCAGCGCCGCTCTTCGGGTCGGTGTCGCGCCCATCCATGAACGCATGGATCAGAACGTCAGTTACGCCCGCGCGTCCGGCCATGTGGCAGAGGGCCTCCAGATGCGCTTGAGAGGAATGCACGCCCCCATTGGAGACCAGTCCCATGAAATGCAGGCGTTTGCCGGTCTTCGTTGCTTCCGCGAAGGCCGCCTTCAACACGGGTTCCTGTTCCAATGTACCGTCGGCCACGGCCTTGTCGATCCGCACCAGGTCCTGATACACCACGCGGCCTGCACCGATGTTCAAGTGGCCCACTTCGCTATTGCCCATCTGGCCACCGGGAAGTCCAACGTTCTCTCCGTCGGTGCGTAGTTGGGCATGTGGTACGGTCGCGAGCAGGCTGTCGACGAAGGGTGTGTTCGCCTGGGCAACCGCATCGGTCGCATCACGCGCGCCATCACCCCATCCGTCCAATACGATCAATACGACCTTGTTTGCTGCCATCAACGCTCGGGAATAACGACCGCGAAGATAGCCCCACCCGATGGGCCAGGGCTGAAGGTGACCTCGCCACCCAGTTCTGCCGCCAGACGGTGCACGATGTATAGTCCGAGACCGGTGCCTTTCGCTTGTCGCGTCTCCTCATGACCGCCTCGGAAGAAGCGCTCGAAGAGGTGTGCGCGGTCCTCTTCAGGAACACCGGGGCCTTGATCGCTTACCTCCAGGGTGACCTGACGTGAAGTGGTGGCCTGTTGTAGGAGCACACGAATAAGTGTGTCGGCTGGAGCATACTTGCATGCGTTCTCCAGCAGGTTGCCAAGGATCGTACGGTAGGCATCCGCATCCGTCGGTACCACCAAGGACACCGGTGCGGAGAGCTCGATACGGTGGTGCCTTCCGTAGCTGCCGCGCGCCCTCTCCACCAACTCGGTGCTCAACGCGGAAAGGTCCGTGTTACTGCGTTGCAAGGGCAGGTGCACTTCTTCCAGGCGCATGGCGAGCAGGATCTTTTCGCTCAACGCACCCAATCGGTCCACTTCGCCCAAGGCATGGTCGATCATGGTTGCCTGCTGTTCGGGGTCGAGGCTCCTGCGTTGCATGGTCTGAAGGTGCAGCTTGAGGCCTGCGATCGGCGTGCGCAGTTCGTGTGATGCGGCCAACAGGAAGTTCCGCTGCTGCCGGGCAAGGCCCAGTTCGTGACGCACGGTCCGATAGGTAAGCCACAGGGCCAGCAGGAGCAGGGTCACAAAAACGGTGCCTTCGCCGACCACCATCCAGAACGTGCGTTCCGGCTTCGCATGGCTGATCGTGGAGGTAACGCCCAACGCTTGCAGTTGGCTGAGCAGTGCCTGCAGCTCGTTGTCTTTGGAGATGAGGAGGTAGGCCCACCACAGGAACTGCAACAGCACATAGGCCGCGATCACACTGAACAGCAGCAGGGTCCGGCGATGGATCGGGCGGGTCATGAGGGCTTTGGGTGGCCGAAGTTATCGCGCCTCATTGGCCTGCCCGGACCATGAATTGACGGCGTGCTTATCTTGCTCGCCTCACAGCTCATGGACCATCGCGCGGCCAAAGCATACATTCTTGCCCGGCTAAAGGCGGAATTGCCGGCCACGCGCACGTACCATAGCCTGGCCCACACGCTGGATGTGTATGCCGCCGCCATCGATATCGCCGAGCAGGAGGTGGTTTCCGAAAAGGATATGCTCTTGTTGACCACTGCGGCCCTGTTCCATGATTCCGGCTTCATTGTGCAAGACCTGCGACATGAAGAAGCCAGTTGTTCATTGGTGAGGGAGAACCTTGGCCGCTGGGATTATAGCGAGGCTGAGATCGAGCGGATCTGTAGCATGATCATGGCCACTCGGATCCCCCAGACACCGCACGACAAGCTCAGTCGGATCCTCTGCGATGCTGACCTTGACTACTTGGGCCGCGATGATTTCTTCACCGTGGGCGACACCTTGTTCGAGGAGCTTCGATCCTACGGGGTGTTGAAGACCGCCATGGAGTGGAACACCCTTCAGGACCACTTTCTGAGCAGGCACCGCTTTCATACCGCCACGAACAAGAAGCTCCGCGAGCCGCGCAAGAAAGAGCACTTGGCGGAGGTTCGGCGTAGACTGGTAAAGGGCGCGTGACCGGGGGCGCCGAACGCAAAAGCCCCCCGACGGATCGGAGGGCTTCGCGTGTGGTGCCTCCCAGAATCGAACTGGGGACACATGGATTTTCAATCCATTGCTCTACCAGCTGAGCTAAGGCACCAATATGTTCGTCCCATCTTTGGCCCGGAGCGTTCCGGGAATTGTTGGGGCGGCAAAGATAGGATCTTCACGCAACAGTGCTATCGACCTTGAAGGATCTCGTCATCGACGTTGGGAACACCCGCATGAAAGCCGCGCTGTACGGGCCTTCCGGCTGTGAGCGCCGAACGGTTCTTGTCCATGGCGACCTGACCGGATTGAGGGATTGGGTGGGTGCGGAGGTATGCGAGAGCGTGGTCATGGGCTCGGTGGCCGCTGTGGATGCCACCTTCGAAGATGGCCTTCGTTCCCTTGGACCCCTCACGGTGATCAGCGGCAGTTCTCCTTCTCCGCTGCGCAGTGCCTACGCCACGCCTCTTACGCTCGGTGTTGACCGGCTGGCCAACATGGTGGGTGCCGTCCGTCTTTTCCCGAACCGAGCGGTCATCGCCATCGATCTGGGTTCCTGCATCACCTATGATGTGGTGGATGGTGAAGGGACTTACCGGGGTGGCATCATAGCGCCAGGCATGCGCATGCGGGCTCAGGCCATGAACGCATACAGCGCCCGTCTACCCATGGTCGAACCGGGCGCCCATGTGCCATTGGTGGGCCGTTCCACGCACGAAAGCCTCGCCTCCGGCATCTTCCATGGCTTGCGCTCGGAACTTCGGGCGCTGATCGAGGACCTTGGGCACGAAATGGCCGGTGCTGCCGTTGTGCTCACCGGTGGGGATGCCTTGCGGTTCGCCAGGGCCTTGAAAAGTGGCATCTTTGCCGACCCTTTGCTGACCCTCAACGGACTGCATGCGCTCCTTCTCCATCAACGCTCCCTGGCCGCTGGCCCTGCTTCTTCTTCTGGCGACCGTGCCGGGGATGGCGCAGTCGGGGGGTAGCTCTCCGCTCAGCGCCTACGGGCTTGGTGAGGTGGTGGGCAACACACAGGTGCCCCAGCTGCTCATGGGCAGTGTGGGGGTCGCCGTGACCGAGCCGGCCGGTATTTCACCCTTGAACCCTGCGTCCTATGTGAGCCTGCGCAAGGCCACCTTCGAGACCGGCTTCGCCGGACACTTCACGGAGCTGAGCACCGACGGTGCCACCCAGGACCGTAACGATGTGCGCGTGTTGGGGATGAGCCTCGGCATACCTTGGGGTAATGGTCGTTGGGGCCTCGCGATCGGGATGCTTCCGGTCACATCCACTGGCTATTACGTCACGGATAAGCAGGAGCTCAGCAATGGAGATGAGGTCACTTTTCAGTACCGGGGCACCGGGGGCCTGAACCGGGCTTTTCTTGGATTGGCGCATACCATCTGGCGCGCGAAGCCGGACAGTTCTGGCCGTGCAAGAGGGCAACTGGCCGTAGGTGCCAACTTCAATTTTCTGTTCGGCACCGTGGAGGCGAGCAGCAACGCCATCTATCCGGTAGGGCAAGGCTACACGAACCTCTTGTCCTACACGGGGCTGGTGCTGCGCGGTCCCACGGGCAATTTCGGCTTGCACTATTCCAACGAGCTGATCTCGCTGAAGACCATGGTGGATCGTCGGAAGGCCCGTTTCCAACGGGAGGTCGACGCACACGCGGAATGGGTGAGGACCCACCCTGATGAGCAGCGGGAGGCCCCGAAGATCGGCCCGCTTCCGCAGGTCCCTTGGCGCTATGTGATCGGCCTGTGCGGAGAAATGGGCACCAACCTCGGGGCGAAACGGAATGCCTTGGAGACCTCCTACGTGATCAGCTCCGGTGTCGAGGTGATCCGCGATACGAACAACGTTTCCGTGGGACGGAAGGGCACATTGTTCATACCCCCTTCCTTCGGTGCCGGGTTCCAGTTGATGAACGAGCGCTGGAACATTTCAGCCGATGTGCGTGGCCGTGATTGGAGCGCGCTTCGCCTTGACGTGGACGGGTATTCTTTGCCTTCGCAGCTCCGGCCCAGCATGTCCTACCAGGCAGGTGCGGCTTTCCGACCTGCACGCGATCGCGACCGCGAGTTCCTGAAGCGCCTGATCTATCGGGCCGGCATACGTTACACCACGGACTATCTGAAAGTACGCGACCTTCAGTTGGATGAGCTTGCCGTTAGCGGTGGTATCTCCATTCCGCTTTCAGAAGGCAACTACCTGGCCCGTGTTCACCTGGGCGTGGTGGCCGGTCAACGTGGCGATGCCGTGGAGACCGGGATCAAGGAGCGCTTCGCGAATTTCTACATCGGCCTGACCTTGACCCCGAACCTGCGCGAACGCTGGTTCTCTCCTTTCCGGATCGAGTGATCAAGCTCTGGTCCATCCTGATCGGTGCGGTGCTGTTCGGTCTGCTCTCGTGCAAGAACGACCTGGACCGCGTGGCTGCCGTGCAAGTGGCCGATGGAGGCCCGGACCGCATTACCGAAGGCGCCGACTACTACTACAGTGACTCAGGCCTGGTGCGCAACCGGTTGCAGGCTGGCAAGGTGAGCGAGTTCACCACCACCAAGCCCCAGCGCACTGAAATGGAAGAGGGCCTTACGCTCACCTTTTTCGACACGAAAGGAAACCCCGGTAGCGTATTGAGGGCCCGTCGCGGCGTGATCCTGCCAGAGTCCAAGCGGATGGAGGTCGCCGACCAGGTGGTCTTCACCAACGCCCAGGGCGAACGCTTGGAGACCGAACGGCTGATCTGGAGCCAGGACAGTGACCGCGTGTACACCGACCGGCCCGTGAAGATCACCCGGGCGCAGGACATCCTATATGGGCAAGGTCTCGATGCGAACGAGGACTTCAGCCGTTACACCATCCGGCGCATCACGGGCAACCTATACTTGGATAAGGATACCTTGGCGGCTCCCGCGCAACGATGAAGAAGCTGTCCCGTTTCATGGAGCATTTCTGGCTGGCGGTCACCATCGCCACCACCCTTTGGGCGATCTACATGGTGGCCACGGTAGGGCTGTCGGAAGGCAAACAGTGGATCTGGTTCCCCGTGGTGGCTGGCGGCATGTACGGCTACCGGCGCTTCATGCGCGGCAAGATGGAGCAGTGGGAGCGGGACGGTAGGCTGTGAGCGCCTCATAGCGCTCATTCTCCGCTGGCTACCTTCGCGCCTCTTCAGTCCGCCCTACCCTTGTCCACCGCCGACCTGTTCCTGATCCTGGCTGCCATGGCGCTTTCGGCGCTTTGTTCGGGGCTTGAGATCGCGTTCGTGAGCAGCAACAAGCTGTACATCGAATTGCAACGGAAGCAGGGGGCCATCTGGGCGCGTCTGGTCGCTGGCTTGTTGAAGCGCCCGGCCCGGTTGATCGGGGCATTGTTGTTGGGCAATACAGTAGCTCTCATCGTTTACGGGATCGTCATGGCCCGCGTGCTGGACCCTTGGCTCCGAACGGTCTACCATGGCGAGGTCTTCGTGCTGGTCACCTCCACGGTGCTCAGTACCATCATCATCCTGGTCTTCAGCGAATTCCTGCCCAAGGCACTGTTCCGTCTGGACCCCAACGGCATCCTTGCGGCCTTCGCACTGCCCTTGCGCATCCTGTACACCCTGCTATGGTTGCCGATGATGGTGTTCACCGGTTTGAGCGAGCTGTTGTTGCGCATGTTCGGCATCAGACAGAAGCCTGGGCAGGTGGCCTTCGGGCGCATCGACCTGGACGAATTCCTGCGGGAAGTGAGCGACAACAGCCCTTCCGACAAGGATCTGAACGCCGAAGTGGAGTACTTCCGGAACACCCTGGCCCTCAGCGAAACGAAGGTGCGCGACCGCATGGTGCCCAGGGCCGACATCGAAGCCATCGACGTGGAGGAGACCGTCCAGGATCTGCATCGGCGTTTCATGGAGACCGGTCTGAGCAAGTTGCTGGTGCACAAGGACAGCATCGACAACATCATCGGCTATGTCCACAGCTACGAGATGTTCCGCCGCCCCCGCACCATCCGGGCCATTTTGCGGCCGGTGAACTTCATCCCCGGGACCATGCGGGTGGATGAGGCCCTGCAGCTCTTCACCAAGCAGCGCACCCACGTGGCCGTGGTGGTGGATGAGTTCGGTGGTACCGCTGGCATGCTTACCATCGAAGACGTGGTCGAGACCATCGTGGGCGATATCGAGGATGAGCATGACGAGGGTGAAATGGTGGAGGAGCGCCTGAGCCCCAACGAGTTCGTGTTCAGTGCCCGGCTCGAAGTGACCTACCTGGCCGAAACCTATGCTTTGGCCTTTGGAGATGTGGATGACTTCGACACCCTGGCCGGCTACATCCTGCACCACACGGGCGGTTTGCCGCACCAAGGGGAGGTCCTCGCCATTGGTCCGTTCAAGATCACCATCGCCCAAGTGAGCCATGGGAGGATCGACCTGGTGAACCTCGCGGTGGTGGACGCTGAGCAGGGCTTTGCGAAATAGCGGGGCCGCCCCTTGTCAAGCGGGGTAAGCGCCTATATTTGCGGCCCTTACGAATTTTCGAACAATGGCAGTCATTGGACAGATCCGCAACCGCATGGGCGGCTTGCTCGTGGCAGTGGTGGGCGGTGCGCTCGTGATCTTCGTGGTCAGCGACTTTTTCGACAGCGGCAACAAGGCCTTTGGTGGCGGCGACCGTTCCATCGGTACCATCGCCGGTGAAGAGATCGACGTGCAGGCCTTCGAGCGCCGCGTGGATGAGCAGGAGGAAGTGTACCGCAGCAACGGCACTACGGTGGATGCCCAGCTGCAGGAGCAGATCCGCAATAACGTGTGGAACGAGATCCTGCGCGAACGCACGCTGTTGTCCCGCGCCAAGGAGGCCGGCTTCGGTGAGCTGATCTCCCGCGAAGAGTTCGACGACATCCGCTTCGGCAACAACGTCCTGCCCGACTTCAAGGGCAACCCCAATTTCCAAGGGGCCGATGGACAGCCGGACAAGACGAAGCTGCGCCAGTACTTCAAGTCGATCCAGGAGCAGGCCCCGATGTTCTTCGAACTGCAGAAGCGCACATTCGTGAACGAACGCTTGATCGCCAAGTACAACACCTTGGTGAAGAAGAGCTGCTTCGTGAACAGCGCCCAGGTCACCGACGAGTTCACCCAGAAGAACGCCAAGGCCACCTTCACCTTCGTGGCCAAGCGCTACGACGCAGAGCCTGACAGCCTGTACACGGCCAGTGAAGAGGACATCCGCCGTTACTACGATGCGCACAAGAACGAGAAGAAGTGGGAGCAGAAGGCTTCACGCAGCTTCGACTACGTGCGCATTCCGGTGGTGGCTTCGGAGAGCGACATCCTCGAAGCGCAGAAGGAACTGGCCGATATCCTGCCTGCCTTCCAAGCCGCCAAGGGCAAGGATGACAGCACCTTCGTAATGGCCAATGCCGACACAAAGAGCGCTGCGGCCACACCGTACACCGAAGGCAGCGCCGACAAGCTGAACGACTCCCTCATCACCCACGCCGATACGGGCGCGGTGGTCGGCCCGTTCCGCACCGCCGACACTTGGAAGCTGGTCAAGGTGAAGGAGCTCGCCGATGTTTCCGAAGCCCGTGTGCGTCACATCCTGCTCGGTACCCAAGGTGGAAAGCCGGAGGACGAAGTGAAGCAACGTGCGGACAGCATCCTCGCCGTGGTGAAACGCGACAAGAGCAAGTTCGAGGAGATGGTGAAGAAGTACAGCGAGGACCAAGGCAGCGTGCAGAACGGTGGTGTGTACGAGTGGTTCGACAAGACCCGCATGGTACCCGAGTTCACTGCGGCCAGCTTCGACCAGAAGGTCGGTGCCACCACCATTTGCAAGACCAGCTATGGCTTCCACATTGTGGAGGTGCTCGGCCAGCGCACCCGCAAGGAGCGCCGTGTGTTGACCGTGGACCGTCGCAGCCGTCCGTTGCCCCCCACCTTCAAGGAAGCCTACAAGAAGGCGAACGAGCTTAGCCTGAACCATGCCGACACCGCAGCCTTCCGTAAGGCGGCCGAGGAGCAGGGCCTGGCGATCACACCGGTGAAGGACCTCCGTGCGGACAACAAGTATGTGCCCGGTCTACAGGACCCCACGAGCGTTGTCACTTGGGCGAACCGCGCCGAACTGGACGGCAAACCTTCCGCGCCCATCGAGAGCGGCGAAGCCTATGTGGTGTGCGTCCTGAAAGGCATCAAGCAGGACGGTGTGCCGACCCTGGAGGATGTGCGTGAGCCGTTCACCCGCGAGGCCGTGAAGGAGAAGAAGGCTGAGGCCTTCATGAAGCAGATGGAAGGCAAGACCGACCTGAACGTGCTGGCCACGGAGACCAAGGGCAGCGTGCAGAACGCACAGGACATGCCGTTCAACTCCTTCAGCATTCCCGGCGGCTACAACGAACCAGAGGTCATTGGCCGTGTGTTCGGTATGAAGCCCGGCAGCACAAGTGCTCCGCTCAAAGGCGACATGGGTGTTTACGTGGTGAACCTCGCCACGTTGACCCCCGCTCCGCAGATGACGGATGCCGAGACCGAGAAGAAGCAGCTCGTGGACCGCAAGCGCAACAGCGCCGAAGGCCAGCTCTTCAACGCCTTGCGCAACGCATCGGACGTGAAGGACGAGCGCTACAAGTTCTACTGAGATCTCCACTACAAGGACAGGCAAGGGCGGACTTCGGTCCGCCCTTCGCTTTTCACAGGGCCTAGGTTACGCCGGTGGAAATGCTCAACGCTCCGGTTACCTCCGCATGTTCTCCCACGCCAATGGCCCGCTGCAAGGCTTGGCGCAGTTCGATGTAATAGCGTTTCCTCCCATGCACGCGCAATGCGTGCCCGGTCATAGCAGGATCGATGCAGTGCTGATCATGAGGCGATGCCTGACCCCGACATCAATGAGATCCCTTGCCGACCATCGCCGCCTCGACCATCCGGGTCATGAAAGTCTGGGGGCGCTGATCCGTGCCTCAGCGCAACTGGCTCAATCGTTCAGCATCCATGCGCACGAGAATGCCCAAGAGGATGGTGAAGCTGATGAGCGAGCTACCGCCGTAACTGAAGAAGGGAAGCGGAATGCCGATCACGGGCGCGAGACCGATGGCCATGCCCACGTTGATCATCAGGTGCAGGAAGAAGATGGAGGCCACGCAGTACGCATAGATCCGCGTGAACCGGGAGCGTTGTCGCTCGCCCACTTGGATGCAGCGAAGGATCAGCGCGCCGAACAAAGCCACGATCAATGTGGTGCCTAGGAAACCCCATTCTTCGCCAACGGTGCAGAAGATGAAATCGGTCTGTTGCTCCGGCACGTACTTGTACTTGGTGAAGGTGCCTTGGAGATAGCCCTTGCCAATGAGGCCGCCGCTGCCGATGGCGGTCTTGCTCTGCGCGGCATTGTAGCCCAATCCCTGAGGGTCATCCAAGAGGCCAAGTGTCACGTTGATGCGTGTACGGTGGCGCTCGCTCAGCAGGTTCTGGAACACGAAGTCGAAGCCGCTGATGAACACGGCCGATCCGATGAGGGTGAACGCGATGAAGCCGTACAGACGCCGACGAAGGCGCTTCAGCACGAAGCGTGAAACCACGTAGAAGGCGAGCAGGCAGGCCAGGCCGATCAGGCCGATCAGAAAATACTGCCCGGTAACGGGCTTGTCCACGAACGGAATGTGGAACATCGTTTCCCTTAGGATGAGCGACAGGATAGCGAGGATCAGCACGCCGATGGCCAGCAGCAGGATGTTGCCCGAAAGCCCTTCGCGGTACAGCACCAGAATGAAGGCCCCGAAGGTGAGCGCCGTTCCAACGTCCTTGCCCAAGAGGATCAATCCCACCGGTGCGACGATGATGAGCGTGGCGGTCAATCGGGAACGCAGCCCGCTGAAGGACTTCAAACCGCTCAGGTAATGTGTGAGCACCAGTGCGGTGGTGAACTTGGCGAACTCGCTGGGTTGGATCCGTACGGGCCCGATCTGAAGCCAGTTCTTGTTGCCGCCGATCTCCGTTCCGATAAGGGGTACCAGCACCAGCAAAAGGAGCACGAAGGCATACGCTGGTATCGCCATATCCTTGATGAAGTCGCCGCGCACCATCATGAGCGCAGAGCCCATCACCAGGCAGATCACGATCCACACGCTCTGGTTGCCGTACTCCATCGACGTGTCAAAGAGGTTCGGATGGTCTGCGCTGTAGGCGGCGCTGTAGATGTTCGCCCAGCCCATGAACAGCAGCAACAAGTAGATGACCACCATTGGGCGGTCCATGTTGGCCACGATGTTTTCGCGCTTGTTCATCGGCGGCGGCGTGGCTTCTTGATCGGCTTGCGGTAGTTCTTCTCCAACGAGATCAGGTCGGCCTCCAGCATCTTCTTCTCGAGATCGGGCCTGCTGATGGTGTCCGTGAGGTATTGCTCCGTGAGCAAGCTCGCGATGGGAGCGGCCCATGTTCCTCCGAAGCCGCTGTTCTCCACGTACACCGCTATGGCGATCTTGGGGTTCTCCATGGGAGCGAAGGAGATGAATACGGCATGGTCTTGTCCTTGGGGGTTCTCCGCCGTACCGGTCTTGCCGCATACGGTGATGCTGTCCAAGCGTGCCTGCCGTGCCGTTCCACCGGGTTCGTTCACCACGCGCCGCATGCCTTCCTGGATCAGGTCGTACCAGTGCGCGTCCACCTTGGTCACGTGCCTCTCGAATTTGGTGAGCAAACTGTCCGGAGTGCCGACCGCCCGTACCACATGGGGGTCGATGTACCAGCCCTTGTTCGCGAAAGTGGCGGCAAGCATGGCCATCTGCATGGGCACCACCATCACTTCGCCCTGCCCGATGCTCACGCTGTAGATCGTGCTGAAGGCCCAACCCTCCTTGCCGTAGATGCGATCATAGAAGGATACGCTCGGTATGCTTCCGCCTTTGACGCTGGGCAGGTCCACCGCCGGCCGTTGACCTAGGCCGAAGCTCATCATGTAGTCGTGCCAGAGGTCCAGGCCTATCGCCGCATCCTTGAAGCGGTTGGGGTCCTTGTCCTGCTCAATGAGCTTCTTGAACACCTGATAGAAGTACGGGTTGCAGGAGTATTGAATGGCGGTCTCGATGTCGCCCGCATAATGACTTCCATGGCAACCGACGAGCGCCTTGTTGCAGGGGAATCCGGTATTCCGGGTGATCACGCCTTGTTGAAGGGCGATCAGTGACTGCACGATCTTGAAGATCGATCCCGGTGGGTATTGGGCCTGGAGCGCGCGATCGAAGAGCGGTTTCAGCGGATCATGCTGTAGCTCCACATAGTTCTTGTTGCGTACACGACCCACCAGCAGTTCGGGGTCATAGGCGGGCGAGCTCACGAGACACAGGATCTCACCGGTCTTCGGGTCGAGCGCCACGATGCTGCCTTTCTTATGCTGCATCAGCCTTTCGCCGTAGGCCTGCATGCGGGCGTCGATGCTGGTGTAGAGGTTCTTGCCTTCGTAGGCGAGCGTGTCGTACTCTCCGTTGCGGAAAGCGCCTTGGATGTTGTTGTGCACATCCACCACCACATATTTCACCCCACGTCGTCCACGAAGTTCCTTCTCGTAATACTGCTCAAGCCCCCCCACACCGATCACGTCACCGGACTTGTAGTAGGGGTCCTGTGCCACTTTGCGCGCATCCACTTCGCTGAGGTAACCGAGCATGTGCGGAGCGATCCGCGAGGGATAGGTGCGGAGCGTACGGCTTTGCCCGTAGAAGCCGGGGTACTTACCCAGGTGTACCGCTATGCCTGCATATTGGTCCGCAGTGATCTGCTTCTCGAACTCGCTCGGCTTGTAGCCACTGTACTTGGAGGCGGCCGTGAGGCGCTTGCGCACATCCTCCACGGATACACCGACCAACTGCGAGAAAGCGAGGGTGTCGAAGGCCTTCACCTCGCGTGGCACCACCATGATGTCGTACACGGGTGTGTTGGCCACCAGCAGTTCACCGCGGCGGTCGTAGATGAGACCTCGTGACGGGAAGACGGTGATCTTGCGTTCGCTGATGTCAGCCGCACGGGCCTTCCAGCTATCGTCCGCCACTTGGATATAGAAGAGGCGCAGGATGAAGACCACGCAGACGAAGATCACCGCAGCGACGAGAACGAACCGGCGGTCGTCGAAGTTCATCGGGAACGTGAAGCGCGGGTGAAGAGGGTCTGCACAAGCATGCACAACGCCAGCGTGAACACGGCGCTGAGGGAAGCCCTTAGCAACGTGGCTCCGAAGTCATTGAAGCGGTAGATCTCCACGAAGAAGAGCCAGAGGTGATGGACGAAGACCAGCACGGCCGCGAAGGTGATCCACCACGCAATGCCCATGTCAGCGATAGTGGGGCTTCGGGTGTGATCGTAGCCGTCGCGTGGCCGCAACAAGCGCAACATCCAGATGCGCAGAAAGGCCATCAGGACGCAAGCGCTGGTGTGCATGCCCGGGGTGCTACTGAAGAGGTCCATGACCATGCCAGCGAAGAAGCCGACGAGCAGCTGCGCCCAGTCCGGCAGTTCGAACGGAAGCATCAACAGGAAGAGCACATAGAGGTAGGGCACCAGCCAGCCGTTGGCCAGGTCCAGGTGATCGAGCACAAGCGCCTGCAGCAGCACGAGCAACAGGAAGCGTAGGACGTTGGCGAGGACCTTGCCGATCATTCTTCGGGGGGGGCTTTGGCCTGCAACGTGTCCTGTTCGAGCTTCAGCAAGTTCTCCACCACGTGTACGTAGCCGCTCTGCGTAAGGTCCTCGCTGAGTTTCACGGTGATCGTGTGGTAGTTGCTGCCGGGGTCGTTCTCCACTTTGGAGACCACGCCGACCATGATGCCGATCGGGAAGATCTTGTCACTGCCGCGCGTCACCACGGTGTCACCGATCTCCACGGGTACGTGCTTCGCCACGTCCGACATGGAGGCGGTGGCGGGGTCCATGGTGTCCCATCGGAGCAGCCCGAAGTGTTTGGTGTTCCGCAGCTGAACGCTTGTCGGCAGGTCGTTGCTCAGCACGCTGATGGCGAGCGCGAAGTGTGGGCTCACCTCACGGATCACACCGACAATGCCGTTGGCTCCCACAATGCCCATGTCCGCATGCAGGCCGGCCAGCGATCCCTTGTCCAACGTCAGGTAGTTGCGAGCCTTGCTGACGGTACTGTTGATCACGCGGGCCGTAATGAAACGGTATTGCTGGTGAAGCACAGTGTCCTGCACGACGCGTACGCTGTCCGCCACGGTGATGCGGCTCCGGGCGTCACGATCGCGCAGGTCGGCGATCTCCTTGGCCAGTCGGAGGTTCTCTTCGCGAAGACCAGCGTATTCCACAAGGCCACTTCGCCAGGTGTAGATCTGGCCGACGACGGCATTGCTGCTGCTGATGGCCTGCGCCTTCTGGTGCTCGTTGCCGTTCATCAGCAACCCCAAGCTGATCCCCATCAACAGCAGGAACAGCAGCGTGATGCGGATGCGGAAGAGGAAGCGGAAGAGGTCGCGCATGGTGTTGGTAGCGATCCGTCCACCCGCACCGCGTCATACCGGAGCGGACGAGGCGAACCTCGCCCGGCGGTTATTCGCGCATCAGGAATTGGAAGCGGTCGATGTTCTTCAACGCAATGCCGGTGCCGCGGGCCACGGCACGAAGTGGATCCTCGGCAACGTGTACAGGAAGCTTGGTCTTGATGCTCACGCGCTTATCCAGCCCGCGCAACAGCGCACCACCACCTGCCATGTAGATACCGGTCTTGTAAATGTCGGCGCTCAGCTCTGGTGGTGTGCTTTCCAGGGCGGCCAGGATGGCCTCTTCGATCTTGCTGATGCTCTTGTCCAGCGCCTGCGCGATCTCCGAGTAGGTCACGGTGATCTCCTTCGGGATACCGGTCATCAGGTCACGGCCGCGAACAGCGTAGTCGGGCGGTGGATTGTCGAGTTCCGTCATGGCGGCACCGACCTCGATCTTGATCTGCTCCGCTGTGCGCTCACCCACGAGGATGTTGTGCTGTCGCCGCATGTATTCCTCGATGTCCTGCGTGAACTCGTCACCGGCCACGCGGATGTTCTTGTCGCATACGATGCCGCCCAAGGCGATCACCGCGATCTCACTGGTACCACCACCGATATCGATGATCATGTTGCCCATCGGTTCCTCCACGTCGATGCCGATACCGATGGCGGCCGCCATGGGCTCGTGGATCAGGTAGACCTCCTTGGCACCAGCGTGCTCGGCGCTGTCACGAACGGCTCGCTTCTCCACTTCGGTGATGCCGCTGGGGATGCAGATCACCATGCGCAGGTTCGGCGTGAACAGGCGACGCCCCGGGTTGATCATCCGGATCATGCCCTTGATCATTTCCTCCGCGGCCTGGAAGTCAGCGATCACACCATCGCGCAGCGGTCGCACGGTCTTGATGTTCTCGTGCGTCTTGCCATGCATCTGCTGGGCCTGTCGCCCAATGGCGATCACGCGGCCGCTGGTGCGGTCCACGGCAACAATGCTCGGCTCGTCCACCACCACCTTGTCGTTGTGGATGATGAGCGTGTTCGCTGTGCCGAGATCGATGGCGATCTCCTGGGTGAAGAAACTGTTGAACCAGCCCATGGGCAGGGGGTGTGTGTCAGTGTTTGAAGTGTCGGTTGCCGGTGATCACCATGGCCTGGCCGTGGGTGTCGCACGCGTCGATGCTCTCCTGGTCCTTGATGCTGCCGCCGGGTTGCACGATGGCCGTGATACCCGCCGCATGAGCGATGGTGACGCAGTCGGGGAAGGGGAAGAAGGCGTCGCTGGCCATCACGGCGCCGTGGAGGTCGAAGGAGAACTTGTTCGCTTTGGCGATGGCCTGTTCCAAGGCGTCCACGCGGCTGGTCTGTCCGGTGCCGCTGGCCAACAGTTGAAGACCTTTGGCGAGAACGATGGCGTTGCTCTTGGTGTGCTTCACCAGGATGTTGGCGAACACCAGGTCCTGCAGCTGCTCGGCGGAAGGGGCCTTCTTTGTGGCGGTGCGCATGTTCGCAGGCGCGTCCACCACAGCATCCGGGGTCTGCACCAGCACACCGTTCAACGCCGTGCGCACTTTGGATGAAGGACGGGAGGAAGGCTTCCGCTTCAGGATGATGCGGTTCTTCTTCCGCTTCAGCACATCGATGGCCTCGGGTGCATAGTCCGGTGCGCAGATGATCTCGAAGAAGATGGTGTCGATGGCCTCCGCCGTGGCCTTGTCGATAGTAGCGTTGGTGATCAGCACACCACCGAAGGCGCTCACGGGATCGCCGGCCAATGCAGCATCCCAAGCTTCTTTCACCGAGGGGCGAAGGGCCGCACCGCAGGCATTGTTGTGCTTCAGGATCGCGAAGGGCACGCCAGGCAGCGTGGTCATATCGTCGATCAGCTCCAGCGCGGCATCGAGGTCCAGCAGGTTGTTGTAGCTGAGCTCCTTGCCTTGCACTTGATCGAACAGTCCGTTCAGGTCGCCGTGGAAGCTCGCGGGCTGGTGGGGGTTCTCGCCGTATCGCAGGTGATGTCGCGGACCAGCGCTCAGGCGCAGTTCGCCTTCGCCTTGCATGAACCAGTTGTGAATGGCGCCGTCGTAGTGCGAACTGACACCGAAGGCCAGTGCCGCTAGGCGCTTGCGGTCGGCCAGGGTGGTGGTGCCGTCGTTGTCGCGCAGCAATGGAAGCAGGTCGGCGTATTGGGACTGTGCGGCCACGATCACCACGTGGCGGTGGTTCTTGGCCCCGGCGCGGATCAAGCTGATGCCACCAATATCGATCTTCTCGATGATGGCCTCTTCGGTCCCGCCGCTGGCCACGGTGGCTTCAAAGGGGTAGAGGTCCACGATCACCAGGTCGATGGGAGGAATGGCGTACTCCTCGAGCTGCGCCACGTCGCTATCCAGGTCCCGACGCCCCAGAATGCCGCCGAAGATCTTCGGGTGCAACGTTTTCACCCGACCGCCCAGAATACTGGGGTAGGAGGTGAGCTCTTCGACGGGGGTTACTGGCAGCCCCAATTCTTCGATGAACGCCTGGGTTCCGCCGGTGCTGTACATCCTGACATTCAGGCGGTTAAGCTCCTGGACGATGGGCGCGAGCCCGTCCTTGTGGTAAACTGAGATGAGGGCGCTTTGAATGCGCTTTTGACCTTCCGACATGCCCCTGCGGTTGCGCAAGTTTACAGGTGAACACAGTGACCCTCAGGGGCCTCCGGGCCGGTTTTGCACAACAGTTACCAACAGTTCAGGCACGCTCAGAAGCGAAGGCCCACACCCACGATCACGTTCACCACGTCGGTGGCGGACGAGAGGGTCCCGTAGTTCACTTCACCGGCATCGGAGATGGTGATGCTTGTGGGGTCGACATAGCTCACTCGGCCGCCGATCAAGCGTTCTACGCGGCCCTCCACGTAGAACTGGGGACCGAATCCGACGAAGGTTCCAACGGCCCAGCCATAGGCCCCGGTCCACGCGTTGGCCTTGCGCTCGTAGGTCACCGGATCGGTGGATCCATCCATGTCCAGGCCCGATCGGGTGCTGAACTGGCGCAGGCCGAACATTCCTTCGATGTAGGGGCTTACACGTCCGTTCACAGGCCTAAGCCGCACCTGCCCCATATAGCTGAACAAGCGGCTCTTCACGGTAAGCTCCCCTTCCTGGATGCCGAGGCTGCCCTGCTCAACGTTCACTCGCGCACCGTGTTTGCCCATGACCCCGTAGGCGAAATTGAAGCCATAGTCAAAGGGGAGAAAGCGGCCTGGGGTGGTGAAGTTGGCGCCGAAGCCCACGAAGTTCCGGCCCCAGACATCATTGAAATCGCCGATGGGAACGTTGAGCACAAGGCCGCCGCCAATGGTGCTCTGGCGGCCTTGGAAAGGACGTTTCGGGTCCTGGTCCTGCGCTTGAAGAAGCCCGGGGACCAGCAACATGAGCAACGCGGGACGGGAAAGGAGGTACATGGCGCAAAGGAATGCAGGTGGCGGATGTCAAAGCGCATGCCATCGTGGGCCACCGGTACCTTGGGCCCATGGACTTGGGACCTGCGTGGGCGGAATGGGGGCTGTGGGGGCTTTTGCTGGCCTCCTTTCTGGCAGCGACCATCCTTCCGTTCAGCTCGGAGGCGGTGCTCGCCGCCATGGCGATGGGTGCCTGGTCGGGTACATCGCTGTTCGTGGTCGCCTCCGTCGGCAATACGCTCGGGGGCCTCTCCAACTATGCCATTGGCCGCTGGATACCGGAGGGCCTCGTGTTCAAGCGGCTGGGCGTTGATGCATCGAAGGCTTCGCGTTGGCGCTCGCTCGTGCACCGTTACGGCGCTTGGGCCGCCCTGCTCTGTTGGTTGCCGGTGATCGGTGATGCCATTGCCCTTGCGCTGGGTCTGTTCCGTGCGCCATTCACGCCCTCTGCCATGCTCATGTTCATCGGCAAGGCCGGGCGCTATGCAATGGTCCTTTGGCTGATGCGCGGGATCTGGTGGACCTGAACGACGAAAGGCCCCCGAAGGAGCCTCCCGTCAGGGGCACTGAAAGTTCGTTCAGTAGGTCGTGTTCTGCGGGGTCCAGTTGGCCCAGCCATTGGTCCAGTTGTCCGTACCGAAGGCGCCTTTATAAGACACGCTGGTGAAGAATGGATCGCTGAGGTCGCCGTCGCTGAAGGAAGCACCGCTTGCAAGCGGGCTGCTGCCACCCAGCGTGAAGTCCGGTGCCGTCAGGTTGAAGGCATCGTTCACACCGAGCTGAGTGTTGTCAGTGTAAGTGGTGTTCGTGTTGGCGCCGTACCAAGCGGCGATGTCCCAAGTGCTTCCGCTGGCCACGGCTGTCAACGTACCCATGGCGCTGAACACGCAGTCCTTCACCTTCAATTCGTTGGCGTCCGCGTTGGTCTCGCAGGAGCCACCATCGATCAGCAAGCCCGTGGGGAAGCCGGCGAACACACTGTTGAACACACGGGTGTGCGTATTGCGACGGAGGTGTGCGCTGCGCTTGAAATTGCTGTTGATGGTGGTGCTCGAGGTGGCCTGCGGTCCGTAGATGCTGACGTTGGTGATCACCGGTGTGGTGTACGGGGTGGCACCGCTTCCGCTGGCATCGTTGTCGTGCTCCAAGCCGTTGCTTCCGCTGGCATCCGCCTGATTCGGGTCGCGCAAGGCCACACCGAACTGGAACTTGCCGCTGTAGCCGTTGTCCATGTCGAAGTCGTCATCGAGCCCACCGAAGGCCACGAGGTTCTTGCAGTTCACCGTGCCGCCGAACCACTCGAAGCTATCGTCGCCGCTGTAGCTCACTTGCACGTGGTCGATCACCGTGCCATTGCCAACACCGGCAAGCGTGAGGCCATTGATCTCGTTGTTGGGCTGGAAGGCGATGCCAGGGTATTCGATGCGCACGAATTGGAGGGTGCCGCTGGTATCCGCAGCATTCGTTCCGCCGAAGACGGCTTCGACGCCACCTTCCACCACGCCTGTGCCGCCGGGTAGGTTCACTGGCGCCCTGCCGCAGAGGATGATGCCACCCCAGTCACCGGGAGCGCGTGAACCTGCTGCTTCGTTGCTGGTGAACACGATCGGGTTGGAACTGGTACCGACCGCTGAGATCTTACCGCCGCGGTTGATGATCAATGTGCCTTTCGTTGCCTTGTCACCGAAGATGCGCGTGCCGGCCTCGATGGTGAGGGTGGCTCCGCTCTCCACCTCGATGAAGCCTTTGATCAGGTATTTCTTATCCGCGGTCCAGGTGGTGTTGACGCTGATGGGTTGGTCGATCGTCACCTTGTCGCTGGTGGTCGCGTACTCGCAGCAGCAGTCTTTTTCCGCGTCGGGGTCGTAGTTCGTTGCAGTGGCGTCCGTGCAACCTTCTTTCTTCTTGCAGGCCGGTACCAGTGCCACGATGGCTCCGAGCATCAGCAGGGAGAGGGCGTGGTTCTTGAGGATGTTCATCGTTGGGTTGTGTTTCGCCGGCAAAGCAACCCCGGTGATGTTACCTCTTGATCGCCTCGATGTTATGTGATCATGCACGAGGATTAAGCTTCTGTTAAGCGACAAGCGAAAGGCCCTCTTCCGATCCGGAGGAGGGCCTTTTGAAGAGAACGACGATCGATCAGAAGCGGTAGCTCAGACCTGCGGTGAAGTAGGCTCCGCGGCGGAAGGACAACATCTCTTCATCCTTCGGACCAATGGTTCCGTCGGCATCGCTGTCCTGCACCAACAGCGTGCGCTGATTAAGCAGGTCCTGCACGCCGAGCTTCACTTCGAAATGTTGGCCCAGACCCTTGGAGCAGGTGATGTCGACCGTGTTACGAGGCATCTCGTAGATGTCCGGGTACAGCGCGCTGCCGACAGCATACAGGCGGCGACCGAAGACGTTCCACAGGGCGTTCACACGGAGCTTGCGTTCGGTGATCTCGTAGTAAAGGCCTGCATTCGCCACGTAGGGGCTCTGGCCCATCATAGGGCGCTCGCGCTTCTGGCCCACGGCGTCGGCACCCAGGTCAACGCGGCTTTGGATCACGCTACCGTTCAGGGTCACACCAAGGCGATCGCCCCAGGTCGCTTCGGTGAGGAAGCCGAGGTTGCGACGGAACTCCACTTCCACGCCGATGCTGTTTGCGCTCTTCGCGTTGCCATAGCTGAAGCTACGCGTACCACCACCGGTGCTGGCCACGAAGAACATCTCGATCGGGTCCGTGAACTGTTTGTAGAAGGCGCCCACACTGATGATCTCGCTCGTGCTCGGGTACAGTTCCCAGCGTGCGTCGAGGTTGGTGATGCGTGCGGTCTTCAGGTCGGGATTGCCGGTCAGGGAGGTGTTGGTGCTGAAATCGTAGAAGCTGAACGGGGCCAGCTCCCGGAACTCAGGACGGTTCACGGTGTTGCTCCAGGCTGCACGTACCAAAGAACGTTCGCCGAGGTTGTAGCTGGCGTTCAAGGAGGGCAGGATGCTAAGTACCGGGTTGTCCACGCTCACACGACCACCATTGTACGTGGCGCTGGTGAGTTGCTGGCGGTTGTCCTCCACACGCACCCCGCCGCTCACGTTGGCGATCTTGCTGAAGGCCATGGACGCACCGACGTAGCCCGCGAGCAGGGTATTGGCAGCCGTGTATTGGTCGCTGGGGTTCGTGCCTTCCACCAACTTGAAGCCCGTGGTCGTGTTGATGTTGGCGTCGCTGAACACAGTGCTCAGCGGAGCGTAGAGCAGGCTCTGATCGAATTGCGTGAAGTTGGATCTGGAGAAAGACATCCACCGGGCGGCGAACTCACGGTCCTTACGCTCCACGAACACGCCGGCGCGAAGTTTCGTCACGATACCGCTCTTCGTTTCGTTCAAGGTGCGTTCCACATCGGCACGGCCGGTGATCACGTTCTCGTGCAGGTCGCTGTAGTAACGGCCCGCGTCAATAGTGCTTGCTGTGGGCGGGATCTGCACTTGGTATGGGGCGTTGCTGTCCGAGTCGTTCAACCCGCGCACCGTGCGCACGCGCCGATAGTCCGGCTCCTTGCTGATGGCCAGGCCGTATCCTGCGGTCCAATCCACGATGGTGCGGTCGTCACGCAGATCGTGGTGGCCATGCAGCTGACCACTGTAGATGGTACGCTGCTGCCAGCGGTAGGCGTAGTTCTTCACGTCGAAGCCACCGTCGAGGTCGCTGCCCGTGCGCAAGGTGGTACGCTCCTCACCAAGCTGGTTGAAGAGGTTGCGGAACTCGATCTTGGTGCGCGGGCCGAGCAAGGCGGTCCAGTTGTTCAGGATGCTGATGCGGCTGTTGCGCACGTTCTCCTGATCGCTGTAGCTGTAGATGGTGTCGCTGCGTTGCGCTACCGGGTCGTAGGCGTTGTAGTTGTAGTTGCTGGCCGTGTAGGCGAGCGAGGTGTTCGCGTAGTCGACCGTGGTGACATTGCCATACTGGTTCGTGGCGCCTTCCTTGCCCATGCGACGGGCCAGCAGGAAGGTGAAGCGCTGGTCGGGCAGTGCGGTGTGCGAGGTCGGCGTCCAGTTGTTCGGGAGCGAACGTCCGAGGCTGGCAAGCTGATCCGCGTTGCTCACGTTGTTCAACGTGCTGGGGAAGTTGGAGGGCAGCTGGCGGAAGCCATTGTCGAAACCAAGGGCATCGGTCGGACTTCCCTGGCTTTGGTTGAAGGTCTGGAACGTGGTGCCGTTGCGGAACGAGGTCTGGTAGTTGAAGCGCGTCTCGTTCTTCTCAGGCACGCTCAAGGTGTTGATCTTGATCACGCCACCGGCGAACTCACCTGGCAGTTCAGGGGCGCCGGTCTTGTAGATCAGAATGCGGTCCAGTGCGCCGCTTGGGATCAGATCGAAGCTGAAAGCACGCTTATCAGCTTCCAAGCTCGGGGCGATCACATCGTTCAGCAATACGGTGTTGTACCGGTCGGCCAATCCGCGGATCATCACGAAACGGTCGTTCACCAGCGTCACGCCGGGAATGCGCTTCACCACGTCACCGGCGCTGCGGTCCTGGCTCTTGGCGATCTGCTGGCGTCCCAGGCCGTTCACCACTTGGTCGCTCTTGCGCGTCTCCATCAGCACGGCGCTCTCGGTCTCGGTGCGGCGCTCCTTGCTCACCTCCAGCACCTTCATCTCCACACCCTCACCGGCCAGTTCGAAGTTGACGATAACGGAGCCACCTGCTTCCAAGGTCACCGTACGCTCCTGGTTCACGTAGCCTACCAGGCTCACCACAACGGTGTGGCTTCCGGGTTCCACCAGAAAGCGATAGTTGCCGTCCAGGTCCGTGCTGGCCCCAGTGCTACTCCCCTTGATCACCACGTTGGCGAAGGGCTGCGGTTCGACGGTCCCGTTCTCCTTCGCCGTCACAGTGCCCGTGATCGTGGCTTTCTGTCCGAAAGCGGCGGTGGCGAGCAGGAAGGTTAGGAGGAGGTTAATGAGCTTCTGCATTGCGTTCGTCGCAGGACTTCTTCCCTGCGGCGCCGCAAAGGTCCGCCCCCCACATGAAGGGGTTCTTGATCCTATGTTAAGGCTCCGTTAGCTTGCCGGAACGGGATCCGGCGTGCAGCGCTAGCGTATCAGGCGGCGTTCGATACGTGTGTTTCCTTGTTCGACCAGCACCAGCAGTACGCCAATTGGGGTCTCTGGCAAAGCCAGTTCGAAAGCTCCGTTCGTGGGTTCGGTCGTGCGCTGTACGACCAGGCGTCCCATGGCGTCATGAACGTTGACCGTGATCGGTCCGGTAGCGAGGCCTGCGCCGCGCAGTTGTTCCATGCCGTCGATCCAGAGCTTCACGTCATCGGGACCCGCGGCCGGAAGGCCGGTCGTCCCACCCGAAGTATGGACCGTGATGGTCCACGTGTTGTTGTTGATGGTGTGCAAGCTGGTGCAAGGGCCACCCAGCAGTCCGGTGTTTCCTGCGTGCATCTCGAAAGTGACCGGTCCAGTGGAAAGGCCGTTGGCGATGGTGACGGTACGGTGGTAGTTCGCCAGGGTTAGTCCGGGGTTCACCGCAATGGCAAGTTGTGTTTCCGCCTGTCCGGTGGTGATGCAGCGCAACTGGCTGCGTTGCATGGCGGGGCTTCCGAAGCCGGCAAGGGAGCTGAAATACGTGTAATCCACTACCGCTGAATCGATGGTCTCACCCGCAGGCACGTTCACAGTGAGCTGTGCCGGACAGCTCGAGTTGCCGGGCAGTGCGGTGAAGGTGATGTCCGATTGAATGTCGCCGCCTGCATAAGTGGCCGTGTAGGTGTTCTGCGCAGCAAGGGATAGTGTAAGCGCGAACGCCGGAACGAATGTGAAGATCTGTTTCATGGTCTGGTCGGTCTAGTGCATGCGAAAGCTAGTGACCAGCGACCCTAGGCCAAATAGTTATCGCGCTACCCGTTTGCCGTTCGGCTGATCCTCCAAGAACCACCACTTCGGCGCATCCTTGCGCTTGTGCGCCTCCTGCCACATCACAACCAATCTGTCCTGTAGCAGCTCGGTCGCCTCTTCCACACTGTCGGCAACGAACACGAATTCCAGTTCTTTGAGGCCGATGGTGCCTTCAGCGACCATGCGTTCGATCTGCTCCAACATCGGCTTCCAATAGTCCTTGCCATAGAGGAGGATGGGGAAGTTCCTGACCTTGCCGGTCTGGATCAGCGTCACCGTTTCGAAGAGCTCATCAAGGGTGCCTGCGCCCCCGGGCATCACCACGAAGCACATGCTGTACTTCAGCAGCAGCACCTTGCGGACGAAGAAACGCTCGAAGGTGAGGCTGATGTCCAGGTAGGGGTTGGCGTATTGCTCATGCGGTAACACGATGTTGCAACCGATGCTCCGCGCCCCCACGTCGCGTGCGCCCCGGTTGGCGGCTTCCATGAGCCCAGGTCCACCGCCGGTCATGATCGTGAAACCGACACGACCGATGCGCTGCGCCAGTTCGCGCGTTGCCTCGTAATACGGATGGTCCTCCTTGAAGCGCGCACTGCCGAAGAAGGTGACACAGGGCCCCACGAAGTGCAGCTTGCGGAAGCCGTAGATGAACTCCCCGGCGATGTTCGCCACGCTCTGCAGTTCCTTCCACCGCGAACGGGGGCCTTCGAGGAAGCTGAGGTCGATATGCTGCTTGTTCGGTGCTGGTGTCATCCCATGGAATTCCCGACGAAGCTACCGGCCAAGGTCAGTACACCATGATCCGTTGGTGAGCGACTTCTCCAACGCGCGATGTGAAGCGGAGCAGGTAGGTGCCGGAGCGTTCCAGTTCCAAGGTGGTCGAGCCCGAGGTCATGCGTTCGAGCACCTTTCTTCCGGTCGGATCGAAGAGTTCGAGGAGGCCGCGGTCGCAGGTCAGGTAGATCGGTTCGCCTGTGGCTGCTAGTGTAGGACGGGCGATCAGAAGAGGTTCGGGGTGCGGTTCGGCGATGCCGCTACTTAGCGCACACTGCGTGATCCCCGGCCGCAGGAAGGTGCCCAGCGCGGAGTCCGTGTAACAGCGCAAGGGCCAGGGCACCATGGCATCACAGAAGGCCGCGAGCCAGGGGAACATGAACAGCGTATCGCCGATGTTCTCGATCAGCACCCCACTGCTTTGCGCCCATTGCATCTGCGTGTCCGTGGCTTCCACATTGAGCGTTCGGTGCGGCTGTCCATTCACCACGGTGGTGCCGGTGGAGAGCACGGTATAGGTCACGGTCACCGGGCCGTTGGTCCAGACATCCCAGCTTTCGCCGACCTGCGCGTTCCAGCGGTACAGCTCGAAGAACTGGGGCAGGTACTGGTCGTCGGACCAGAACACGGTGTCCCCGCTCTGGTAGGTGTACGCCTGAGACTGCCAGCAGATGGAGTAGGATGAACCTTGGATGATGGAGCAGGGTTGGCCGTTCAGGACGGTATCGCCCACGGCCGTCATGGTGTAGGTGTCCTCTTCCTGGTCATAGGTCCACGTGGCGCCGATCGGGGCGAAGGTGGTCTGGGCACTGAGCGTTGCGGAAGCCAGGACGGTTGCGAGCAGAAGGGTGCGCATCGGTTCCGGGTGGAGGGTGAAGCTACGGGGACCGGACATGACAGGGGACCTGAACGCTGCCTGCGCAAGCCTCACACCCCCTTATTTATGCAAGGCTCCATTCTGCGGCCGATCCGCATCTTTAGCCTTTCCAGCCGCCCATGAGCGTACAGCGCCCGTTGTTGAGCATGCGTCCCCTTGCCTTGTTGCTTCTGCTTTTCTGCACCGCCTTCAGCGTACAGGCCCAGCGCTATAAGTACAAGGCCCGGTACGATTCCCTCGACACCCGCCACGACCTGACCCGCCCACTGATCGAGCGCTACTTCATCACCGCCAATCACGGTGCGGCCTGTTTCAATCTTGGTTTGAAGGAACAGATCAGGGTCAATGCCAAGGAGGAGCTCGCCCTGGCTGAGCAACTCGGTATCGACACGTTGCTCTCCACCGCCTCCAATCACGTGGGCGATGCCCTCAACGGATCGGCGGAGGCGGCCTTGCAACTGAAGTATTTCTACCAAGGCCTGGACTATGCGCAACGCTCGGGCAACGCGAATTTCATCGGTACCGCGCAGAAGCAGATCGCCACGGTCTATAAGACCCTGGGCGACCTGCCGCGCGCGTTGGGGTTGCTGAAGCTCGCCCTCTCCAATGTGACGTCCGACTACCAGATCAACCGCACCTGCTGCCACCTGAGCGATTGTTACCGTCTGATGGGGCAGCCGGATAGCGCGCTTTACTGGGCGCAGCGCTCGAACATCATCACCGATCCGGGAAGTGATCCCTATGCTTATGCCCGTTCCTACTACGTGTTGGGAGCCGCCTATGCGGCGAAGCAAGAGCGCGAGCTGGCCGATGTCCATTTCGCACGCGCGATCGAGGTGGCGGATTCGTTCCATGTGATGATCCCCCTGTACGGCTCCTTATTGGGTCGAGGGCAGATGGAACTGGAGGCGGGCGACCTGGCCGCTGCCATCGCCGATGGCCGTCGAGCGATGCGTGTGAGCAGTGAAGGCGGCAACCTCGAAGGTCAGGTCGGCGCCTCCGATCTCTTGCGCCGAGCCTACAAGGCCATGGGCCATGCCGATAGCGCCTACCACTACTTCGAGCTGCGGGTGATGTACGCGGACAGCCTGATCAACGCCACCAATTTGAACAAGCTGCAGAACATGGCCCTTGCGCAGGAGTTGAAGGAACAGGAGGATGCCAAGCTGAAGTCAGAGGAAGTCGCGGCACGTTCCCGCAACATCCAGTTCGGCATCATCGCCCTCATCGTGATCACCTTGGGCATCTTCCTGCTCGTGTTCAGTCGCACGGCTGTGGTCGGCGCGAAGGCCATCAAGAACCTCTCGCTCATCGCGCTGCTGTTGTTCTTCGAGTTCATCAACCTGCTGCTGCATCCCTTCCTCGATCGCATCACGAACCACTCACCGATCCTGATGCTGCTCTGCATGGCCGCCATCGCCGGGCTGCTGATCCCACTTCACCACCGCATGGAGAAGCTGATCACGAACATGCTCGTATCGAAGAACAACCGCGTTCGCTTGGAAGCGGCAAGAAGGCCCCCCCCAGCCTTGCCGAACCGTACTTCAAACGGGCATTGGCCGTAGCGGATTCATTCAAGTTGCCCGAGCCGCTCATCGGCGCTTCGGCCGGGTACGCGAAGCTGCTCATCGGGCAGGGTCGTGCTGCCGAGGCGCTCGCTTGTGCGCGGAAGGGGTTCGAGGCTACAGAGGACGTGCGGCAGCCGCTGATCATGATAAAGTCCACCACGGCCTTGTCCGATGCCTTTTCGGCGAATGGCATGACCGATAGCGCGCTGGTGTATTCAAAGCTCTCCCACGCATGGCGTGATTCGCTCACAGGTCTGCAGAACAAGAGCCAGCTTCAGAACCAGCTCTTCACACAGGAACTGAAGGATCGCGAGGACGCCAAGCTGCGCGAGGAGGAAATAGCCGCCCGCTCCCGCAACATCCAGTTCGGCATCATCGCCCTTGTCGTCATCACGCTGGGCATCTTCCTGCTCATCTTCAGCAGGACATCCGTGGTGGGTGCCAAGGCCATCAGGAACCTTTCGCTCATCGCGCTGCTGCTCTTCTTCGAGTTCATCAACCTGCTCTTGCATCCCTTCCTGGATCGCGTCACCAACCACTCGCCGCTTCTGATGCTGCTCTGCATGGCGGCCATCGCCGGTCTGCTGATCCCACTGCACCACCGTATGGAGCACTGGATCACCAACATGCTCGTATCGAAGAACAATCGCGTACGCTTGGAAGCGGCAAGAAGGACGATCGAGGAACTGGAAGCACGACCGAATGAACATTCTGGGACATAGCATGGGAACCAAGGGACACCCAGCGCAGCCGTTCCGTCACACGCTGATCGCTGTGCTTGTGCTGTCATGGTTAGCCGGCAGCGCGCAATACGGCGGCATGGCCACACTGGACACGCTCGATGTGCGGCACGACCTGACAAAGCCTGCCGCTGTGCGCATGGAAGCGGCGAAGAACCACGCTGTTGCTTGCCTGTATGCCGGGCGCGCGGAGGAAGTGCGTATCACGGCGTTGTTCGCGCTGGACCTGGTACTCGAGCTGAAGCACGATACGGCGCTGACCAAGGCGTACCTCGTCACCAGCCTCTCGTGCAAGGAGAGCGACCCAGGTAAGGCCTTGGAATACCTGTACAAGGCATTGGACCATGCGGAGCTCAGTGGCGATGCGGACTTGATCGGCTGGGTGGAGAAGGAGACCGGCATCGTATTCAAGCAGATGGGGCAGTACCGGGAAGCGATCCGATGGCTGAAGAAGTCAGAAGCGCATGTGGTGAGCACAGTGGAGCGCAACCGCACGGCCTGTCACTTGAGCGAAGCCTACGCCGCAGTGGGTTTGCTGGATTCCGCCTTGCAACAGGCGCAGGGCAGCAACATCACGGACAAGGTTGCCGACGATCCTTACGGCTACGCGCGGTCGCAATTCGTGATCGGCAAGGCGTACGCGGCCAAAGGCGAGTCGGACATGGCCGAGCTCTTCTTCCAAAAGACCATCGCGGTGTGCGACTCCTTCCGCATTGCGCGGTTGATGCCGTACGCCCTGGTGAGCCTCGGCCGGGTGCGACTGGACGCGCAAGATGCCAGCGGTGCCATCGGCCTTGGAAGGCGAGCGCTTGCTGAAGCGGAGCGAACCGACAACCTGCCGGCCGCTCTGGAAGCCACTGGCCTCTTGGAACTGGCGTACCATGCTGCGGGCAATGCCGATAGCGCATACGTGAGCCTGAAGCTGCGCTCCACCTTGCAGGACAGCCTGTTCAGTGTGCAAGCGCTGAGCAAGGTGGAGAGCATGCGCTTCGGGCAGCAGTTGAAGGACAAGGAAGAGGAGCAGGCACGCATCGAGGCAGAGCATGAACGCTCCCGCAACATCCAGTTCGGCATCATCGCGCTTATCGTCATCACGCTCGGCATCTTCCTGCTCATCTTCAGTCGCACATCAGTTGTTGGCGCCAAGGCCATCAAGAACCTCTCGCTGATCGCGCTGCTGTTGTTCTTCGAGTTCATCAACCTGCTGCTGCATCCCTTCCTTGGGCGCATCACGCACCACTCACCGATCCTGATGCTGCTGTGCATGGCCGCGATCGCCGGGCTGCTGATCCCGCTGCACCACCGCATGGAGAAGCTCATTACGAACATGCTCGTATCGAAGAACAATCGCATACGCCTGGAAGCAGCAAGGAGGACGATCGAGGAGCTGGAGGGAAGTCCTAGTGGAACCAACGCAAGCTGATCGCTATGCACGCAAGGACACGTCTACAACGAACCGACTCCATGGTATTCAGATCACTCGTTCTGCTCATCGGCATCGGTTGTATCGGACAACTGCGCGCCCAGCCGATCGATACCCTCGTTGCCAGGCTGCGAGGCCTTCCAGTCGATTCCCTGGAAGCACTTGAGCGGGCGGCGACCGATCCCCGGACGAAGATGGTCGCCATCAACAGGCTCACCGGCCAGTACGCCTTTCTCGGTCGCACGGAGGACTGCATGAAGGCGGCGATGCGCGGGTTTGAGTTGGCGGAAACGACCAAGAACGACACGCTGCTCGCCATGGCCAACTTCGGCATCGGTGTGGCGTACACCAGGCTCAGCGATGTGAACGGGGCGCTGAAGCACTTCAACATCGCCTTCGAGGGCTACCAGCAGATCAGGGACAGCATGCGAATGAGCCTGACCTGCAAGGAGACCGCGATCGTGTACCAGCAGGTCGGGGATATCGATGGCACCTTGCGCTACATGCGGAAGGCACAGGCTTATGGCTTGGGTCAAGGGTTCTACGGGCGTTCGATGACTATCCTGGCAAGGTGCCACATGGATCGCGGCGATCTGGACTCAGCGCTCTACTATGCCCGCCTGGCCGATGTCATGAAGGTGCCGGGCACGGATCCTTACGGCTACGCCGCCTATAAGCTCATCATGGCTGCTGTGCATGGTGCGCGTGGTGAGGGCGACGTGGCAGAGCCCTACTATAAGCGGGCCTTGGCGGTGGCGGATTCAGCCGGAACGCTGGATGCGCTGATCGGCGCGTCGGCCGGGTACGCGAAGCTGCTCATCGGCCAGGGGCGTGCTGAAGAGGCGCTTGCCTATGCGCGCAAGGGATTCGCGGCCACCGACGAAGTGCGGCAGCCAACCCTGATGATCAGGTCCACTACGGCCTTGTCCGATGCGTTCGCGGCGAATGGCATGACCGATAGCGCGTTGGTGTACTCGAAGCTCGCCCACGCATGGCGCGACTCGCTCACGGCCTTGCAGAACCGAAGCCAGTTGCAGAACCAATTGTTCACACAGGAACTGAAGGATCGCGAGGATGCCAAGCTTCGCGCGGAGGAAGTCGCCGCCCGTTCCCGCAACATCCAATTCGGGATCATCGCCCTCATCGTCATCACGCTCGGCATCTTCCTGCTCATCTTCAGCAGGACTTCCGTGGTGGGCGCGAAGGCCATCAAGAATCTCTCGCTCATCGCGTTGCTGCTCTTCTTCGAGTTCATCAATCTGCTCTTGCACCCGTTCTTGGGCGAACTCACGCATCACTCGCCGTTGCTGATGCTGCTGTGCATGGCCGCCATCGCCGGGCTGCTGATCCCGCTGCACCATCGTATGGAGAAGCTCATCACCAACATGCTGGTGAGCAAGAACAACCGTGTGCGCTTGGAGGCGGCGCGTAGGACGATCGAGGAACTCGAAGCAAGGCCTACCGACACCAACGCCAGTTGATGCCCATGTACCTGATCACGCTTCAACAACGAACCATCGCCATGATCATCTACTTCCGAGCACTGGCATTGGTTGTTGCCTTGGCCGGTATCGGACGGCTCCAGGCCCAGCCCTTCAATACCCTCTTTACCAGTATCAGTGACCTTCCTGTGGACACCCTGGTCGCCCGCGAGAAGGCCACGGACGACCCGCGCATGAAGGTCGCTTTGCTCGCACGACTGGTGCAGAGATACCTCTACATCAACCGACTGGATGAGTGCATGTCCACCTCGATCCGGACACTGGCGATCGCGGAACCCACCGGGAACGACACGCTGCTCGGCAGGGCGCACCTCTCGATCGGGGTCTCCTTCGTGATCGCCAACGAGGTGAACGGCGCATTGAAGCACTTCAACATCGCGCTCGATCACTTTACGAGCGCGCGTGATAGCATCTGGATGGGCGCGACCTGCAAGGAGCTCGCCGTGCTCTATCAACGCGTGGGAGACCATGATGGAACCATGCGCTACATGCGGAAAGCGCTGGCGTTGGGCATGCCTCCGGGGATCCGCTCGCGAGGCTTGTCAACATTAGCCCGGGTCTTCATGGACCGAGGCGAACTCGATTCCGCGCTTTACTATACCAAGCAAGTGGAAATGGTCGATTCACCGGGTGAAGATCCATGGACCTACGCCTATTCGAACGGCGCGCTCGCGACGGTGTATGCCGCACGCCATGAAGCGGACCTGGCCGAACTGCATTTCAAGCGCGCCATCGCGGCCGCCGACTCGTTCCAGCTCCCGCTTCCGCTCGTTCAGTTCGCCGCAGGGTATTCTTCGTTGCTCTTGGCGCAGGGCCGCACTGCGGAAGCGCAAGCCATCGCTCAGTTGGGTTTCCGTTCTGCGGAAGGGGTACGCAATCCGAGTCCTTTGGAAAAAGCGGCCGAGGCCCTGGCCGATGCGTTCAAGGCGAACGGCATGGCGGATAGCGCGTTCTTTTACGCGAAGCTGTGCATCGCCTATCGCGACAGTGTGATCGCTACCCAGAACCGTAGTCAGCTTCAGAGCCAACTGTTCTCGCAACAGCTCAAGGACATGGAGGACGCCAAGTTGCGCGCGGAGGAAGTCGCCGCCCGTTCCCGCAACATCCAATTCGGGATCATCGCCCTCATCGTCATCACGCTGGGCATCTTCTTGCTCATCTTCAGTAGGACCGCCGTCGTAGGTGCGAAGGCCATCAGGAACCTTTCGCTCATCGCGCTGCTGCTCTTCTTCGAGTTCATCAACCTGCTCTTGCATCCCTTCCTGGATCGCGTCACCAACCACTCGCCGCTTCTGATGCTGCTCTGCATGGCGGCCATCGCCGCCCTGCTGATCCCACTGCACCACCGTATGGAGCACTGGATCACCAACATGCTCGTATCGAAGAACAATCGCGTACGCTTGGAAGCGGCAAGAAGGACGATCGAGGAACTCGAAGCACGACCCAATGAAACCAACGCTAGCTGATCACCAACACTCCGGTGCGCAATGCAAGCTGAGCGACGAAGGAGCGAAGTCCCGGCCTGCGGGAACAACCGTGTAAGGTAGGAGGCGGCACGGCGGACGATCGAGGAGCTGGAGGGGGCGGGTGGAAAGCGAAGGGACCTGACCTGGGTCGACCAACCTTCTTTCAAGGGTTCCGTCATGATCCGATGAACAGGTTGTTCGGACTGAGCGGCTGCGTCGATCTTGTTTGCCAATAAATTGTTAATCGTTCCCGGCCCGTCCGTTCGCGGCCTAAGTTCGCTGCCGGAAAAGTGCCAATGCCCCAGCGAACAACGAACACGGTACTGATCAGGCTGCTTGCATGCCTGCTGTTGCTGGGAACGCAATCCTGGATGGTTGGCCTTCATGCGGCGGATCAGCCTGCCGCGCTTTTCGAGATCGGTGCTCTGCCATCGGAGGTTGAGGACCAGCACGAGGGACCGGACCTTGATCCGGATCTCGGCATAGCTGTGGTTGCGGGGTGGTCATTGTGGTCCGCCTTTGTGCAGATCGCAGCATCCGGGTCCTGTGACCCCAATATTGACCGTAGCGGATCATCGCTGCTCCGGGTCACGGGTCCCCAACCGTCCGCTCCTTAGTTCGCGTAGCGTCCCGGACCTGCTTCCAGGCTTACCGGTGCGATGCTATCGTGCCGTGCGGTCCGATCGGACCTGAACGACGATCCCCGGGCGCACCCTCGCGGTGTTGAGCCGGTCTCCTGGTCCTGCGGACCACCACGTTCCCACTTCCGTTCGAAACGAGCTTTCCCCATATTCCATGCTTTCATCGTATTCGACCGCGTTCCAGCGCGCCGCATCCACGCGCAACGCAACGCTCCTTTATCGGCATGTGCTCCCCCTGTTCGCACTTGGCGTGCTGCTGGCCGGTTGCGGCGGGCATCTCGAAGAAGGGCACGAGGGACATGAGCATGGTCGATATCCAGCGACCAACCCGCTGATCGCCGATACGGTGATACAGCGCGATTACGTCTGCCAGATCCACTCCGTGCAACACATCGAACTGCGCGCGCTGGAGAAGGGCTACCTACAGGATGTGCTGGTGGACGAGGGCCAGCAGGTGAAGGAAGGCCAGTTGCTGTTCCGCATCAGGCCGATACTGTACCAAGCGGAAGTGCAGCGGGCCCAAGCCGAAGCCGAATTCGCGGAGATCGAATTCCGCAATACCAAGAGCCTGGCCGATAGCAACGTCGTTTCACCGAATGAGCTGGCCATGGCCAAGGCGCGCTACGATAAAGCGAAGGCTGAACTCAGCGTCGCGCAGGCGCACTTGGGTTTCACAGAGATCACAGCGCCGTTCGATGGCATCGTGGGCCGCTTCCATGTGCGGAAGGGAAGCCTCTTGGACGAGGGTGAACTGCTCACCGAACTCTCGGACAACAGCTCGATGTGGGTCTACTTCAACGTACCCGAGGCGGAGTACCTGGCCTACCAGAAAAGCGCACTCGCCGGCAATGGCACCAAGGTGAAGCTGCAGATGGCGAATGGTGAGGTGTTCGACCAGATCGGTGAGATCACCGCCATCGAGTCGGACTTCAACAACACCACGGGCAACATCGCTTTCCGTGCGACGTTCGCCAACCCGCAAGGCCTCTTGCGCCATGGGGAAACGGGCAGCATCCTGATGGATTCCCGCCTGAAGGACGTGCTCCTGATCCCGCAGAAGGCCACCTTCGAAGTGCTCGATCACCGCTACGTGTATGTGATCGACAAGGACAACGTGATCCACAGCACACGGATCACGATCGGACCTGAGCTGCAACACCTGTTCGTGGTGAACGAAGGGCTCAAGAAGGACGATCGCATCCTGCTCGAAGGCCTGCGCAAGGTGAAGGACAGCGATAGCATCGCGTTCGAGCTCCTGCCTGCGGATTCCGTCGTGAAGCACCTGGACCTCTACGCCGAGTGATCGGCCGGCAACACCTCTGAGCCATGTTCAGGAATTTCATCCAACGGCCCGTTCTGGCCATCGTCATCTCGGTGCTGATCCTCTTCATGGGCGGGCTGGCCATGAAGCAACTGCCCACCGCGCAGTTCCCGGAGA
Organism: Flavobacteriales bacterium; assembly: GCA_016721825.1. Lineage (GTDB taxonomy): Bacteria > Bacteroidota > Bacteroidia > Flavobacteriales_F > PHOS-HE28 > PHOS-HE28. Next base: position 1,143,628 of record JADKHI010000001.1, on the reverse strand, counting down.
TCGCGCCCACCACGGTGAACATCTTCATCGCGTATCCCGGTTCCAGCGCGGACGTGCTCACCAAGTCCACGATCATTCAGCTGGAAACGGCGATCAACGGTGTGCAGGGTATGCGCTACATCGCTTCCGATGCCACAAGTGCCGGCGAAGGGACGATCCGCGTGATCTTCGAACCGGGCACCGATCCCAACGAGGCGGTCGTGCGCGTGAAGACCCGCGTGGACCAGGTGATGCCCAACCTGCCACTGCTCGTGCAGCGCGAAGGCGTGATCATAACACCCGTGCAGCCCAGCATGCTCATGTACGTGAACCTGTACAGCACAGGCGAGGACGCCGACGAGCTCTTCCTCTACAACTATGCGTTCACGCAGTTGATCCCCGAGATCCAGCGGATCCCCGGTGTGGCCCAGGCCCAGATCCTCGGCAGCCGTAAGTACGCCATGCGCGTATGGATGAAGCCCGATCGCATGCGCGCCTATAACATCTCCGCTGAAGAGGTGATGAAAGCGATGGAGGAACAGAGCCTGATCGCGCGGCCCGGTCGTTTGGGACAAAGCTCCGGCATCGAATCGCAAGCGCTGGAATACGTGCTGATCTACAAGGGGCAGTTCAACGAGCCGGACCAATACAAGGACATCATCATCCGCGCCAACGAGGAAGGCGAGATGATCAAGCTGCGCGATGTGGCCGATGTGGAACTGGGCAGCGAGTTCTTCGACATCTACTCGAACCTGGATGGAAAGGCGTCCGCTTCCATCGTGCTGAAGCAGACGCTTGGCAGCAACGCCAGCGATGTGATCGCGCAGGTGAAGGAGAAGTTGAAAGAGCAGGCCGCGTTCATGCCGCCCGGCATCGCCTACAAGGTGAGCTACGACGTGTCCACCTTCCTGGATGCGTCCATCGAGCAGGTGCTGCACACACTCCTCGAAGCGTTCTTGTTGGTGGCCTTGGTGGTGTTCATTTTCCTCGGCGACTGGCGGTCCACGTTGATCCCCATCATCGCCGTGCCCGTTTCGTTGATCGGCGCCTTCTTTGTGATGCAGCTCTTCGACCTGTCGATCAACCTGATCACGCTGTTCGCGCTGGTGCTGGCCATCGGCATCGTGGTTGACAATGCGATCGTGGTGGTGGAGGCAGTACACGCCAAGATGGAGGGCAACCATGCGCTCACGCCCTACGCTGCGGTGAAGGAGGTGATGGGCGAGATCGGTGGTGCCATCATCGCCATCACGCTGGTGATGGTCTCGGTGTTCATTCCCGTCTCGTTCATGACAGGACCTGTCGGTGTATTCTACCGCCAGTTCTCCATCACGATGGCGGGCTCCATCATCATCTCGGGCCTGGTGGCGCTCACCCTCACGCCGGTGCTCTGTGCGATGCTCATGAAGCCTCACGGTACACGGAAGAAGACGATCATGGACCGCTTCATCGACGCGTTCAACCGCTGGTTCGAACGATTGACCGGGCGCTATGTGGCCGTGCTGAACAAGATCGTCGTGCGCCGTGTGTTCACGTTCGGCGCGCTCATCGGCTTCTGTGTCGCCATCTACCTCACCAACGAGGTCCTGCCGGCGGGCTTCATTCCCAGCGAGGACCAAGGCACCATCTACGCGATCGTGCAAACGCCGCCCGGCTCTACGCTCGAGACCACCAACAAGGTGGCGCATGACCTCCAGAAGATCTGCGAAGAGATCCCCGAAGTGGAATCCGTTTCGTCACTCGCTGGTTACGAGATCATGACCGAAGGCCGCGGTTCCAACGCTGGCACCTGCCTCATCGACCTGAAGCCCTGGCACGAACGCGAGAAGGATGTGAACGAGGTGATGGAGGAACTGGAGGAGAGGTCGAAGGATCTCGGTGCGGTCATCGAGTTCTTCGAACCACCCGCCGTTCCGGGCTTCGGCTCATCGGCCGGTTTCTCGTTGCGCATGCTGGACAAGACCAACGGCACGGACTACCACGAGTTCGAGCGCATCAACAACGACTTCATGGCCGCGCTTGGCAAGCGGAAGGAGCTTACCGGACTGTTCACCTTCTACGCGGCCAACTTCCCGCAGTACGAGATGATCATCGACAACAAGCTCGCCATGCAGAAGGGCGTGTCCATCGGCAAGGCGGTGGAGAACCTGAACATCCTGATCGGCAGTACCTACGAACAGGGATTCATCCGCTTCGGCCGCTTCTTCAAAGTGTATGCGCAAGCCGCACCCGAATACCGCAAGAACCCCACCGACCTCACCGGCCTGTTCGTGAAGAACGAAGAAGGGGAAATGGTGCCGTACTCCTCCTTCATGCACTTCGAGAAGCGCCTCGGTCCGAACGAGATCACGCGCTACAACCTGTACAACTCCGCAACGATCCGTGGACTTTCCGTGGAAGGGTACACCAGCGGTGATGCGATCAAAGCGATCCAAGAGGTGGCGAAGGAAACCCTCCCGCGCGGCTATGACATCGCTTGGGAGGGCCTCTCGTACGACGAGGCGCGGCGCGGGAACGAGGCGGTCTACATCTTCCTGGTGGTGCTCATCTTCGTGTACCTGGTGCTCGCCGCGCAGTACGAGAGTTTCGTGCTGCCGCTGGTGGTGATCCTCTCGTTGCCCGTCGGGGTGCTCGGGTCCTTCCTGTTGTTGAAGGTGATGGGTTTGGCGAACGACGTGTACGCGCAGATCGGTATCATCATGCTGATCGGCCTGCTTGGCAAGAACGCTGTGCTGATCGTCGAGTTCGCTGTTCAGAAACAGCGCGCGGGCGCCACGGTTTTGGAAGCCGCCATCGAAGGTGCGAAAGCCCGGTTCCGCCCGATCCTAATGACGTCCTTCGCCTTCATCGCGGGACTTGTTCCACTCGTGATGGCATCTGGTGCCGGCGCCATCGGCAATCGCACCATCGGCTCGTCTTCATTGGGCGGCATGCTCGTGGGCACGATGATCGGCGTGCTCGTGATCCCCGGCCTCTATTACGTGTTCGCTACCATGATCCAAGGCCGAAAGCTCATCAGCGATGAACGCGATGAACCGGTATCGGAAGAGTTCGTGCGTGCAAGCGAAGAAGGGACCTCGACAAGAGAGGCTTATCGGTTGCTGAACGCACGCCTGAGGGAGATCCTGAAGCGCAAGAAGGACCGATGAACAAGATGGTATCCATGAGCCGACCCACCAACCTGATCGCCAGTGCATTCCTTCTGGCACTGCTGTCCTTGTCGTCCTGTGCACCATCGTTGAAGGTGCGCGAAGCGACGATCTCCGGACCCACCACCTACGCTGGATCCACCGACAGCACGGATGCCGCTGCCGTGAACTGGCAGCAGTTCTTCACTGATCCGAGCCTGCGTACGCTCATCGATACGGCACTGGCCAACAACCAGGAGCTCAACATCACCCTGCAGGAGATCGCGATCGCCCGGAACGAGGTGCGCGCACGCAAGGGCGAATACCTGCCCTTCCTGGACCTGGTCGCTGGCGCGGGCGTGGACAAGGTGGGAGAATACACGCGCAACGGTGCCGTGGAGCGGAACCTGGAGATCGACCACGATACCGAGTTCCCTGAGCCGCTGCCCGACCTGATGGTGACCGCACGAGCCTCGTGGGAGCTGGACGTCTGGAGCAAGCTGCGCAATGCCAAGAAGGCGGCCGCCATGCGTTACCTCGCTACCGTCGAGGGAAGGAACTTCATGGTCACCAACCTGGTGGCGGAGATCGCCAACTCGTACTACGAGCTGATGGCGCTGGACAACCAGCTGGAGATCCTGCGGTCCAACATCGCCATCCAACAGGATGCGTTGGAGATCGTGAAGTTGGAGAAGCAGGCGGCCAAGGTGACCGAGCTCGCGGTGCGCCGCTTCGAGGCCGAGGTGCTGAAGAACCGTAGCCTGCAGTTCAACATCGAGCAACGGATCGTGGAAACGGAGAACCGGATCAACTTCCTGGTGGGGCGCTATCCACAACCGGTAAGCCGCAGCTCACAGGCCTTCTCGGCCCTTGTGCCCGATACGCTCTACGCCGGCCTGCCAGCGCAATTGCTCATTTACCGGCCGGACATCCGCCAAGCCGAGCTGGAGCTTGCCGCTGCCAAGCTCGATGTGCGGTCGGCTCGCGCGAATTTCTATCCTTCAGTTCGACTTACCGCAGGTGTGGGCTTGAACGCTTTCGATGCAACGCACCTGATCCAGACCCCGCAGTCCCTGCTGTACAGCGTTGCTGGCGACCTGTTGGCCCCGCTCATCAACCGGAACGCGATCAAGGCGGCCTACGCCAATGCCAACGCTCGCCAGTTGCAGGCCGTGTACGATTACGAGCGCACCGTGCTCAATGCGTATGTGGAGGTGGTGAACCAGCTCTCGAACATCAGCAACCTGAGCCGGAGCTACGACCTGCGCCAGCAGCAAGTGGATGCGCTATCCAGTTCCATCACCATCTCCACCAACCTCTTCCGAAGTGCCCGTGCGGATTACATGGAAGTGCTGCTCACCCAACGCGATGCGTTGGAGTCACGATTCGAACTGGTGGAAACGCGCAAGCAGCAGATGAACGCCATGGTGAACGTATACCAGGCCTTGGGCGGAGGGTGGAGGTGACCCGGGCTAGGGACAGGTCGTGGTGGAAGGTGAAAGGGAGGTGGGCAGGCTGATCCGTGGAGCGGGCGGTGACGAAGTGCTGATCACGTGAACCTACGGTGAACTCATGTGTACGGGGTGGTCAGAAACCTCGACACCATGCGCACTTTACTCGGCCTACTCGCCTTCTTGCTTGCGACCGTACAAGGTCGCGCCACCAGCCTCTTCGACCAGCTCCGCGCCTTCAATCCGTTGTGGGAGCAGTGCGCGGAGCGGCTGGATGGCAGGCCGGCCGAAGCCATCAGCAATGATGTCGACTACGTCCGGGCCCATCTGGCGCAGGTCCTCGGTGTTCTTTCCGATGCACCGACCATGCACCTGAGCAATGAGCAACTGGTGTCCCGCAAGGAGTTGATCGCGGTGCTCGCGGACTATGTGCGCCAGGGCCGTTTTCCGATCAACTACCATCGGCACGAGCGCATACCGGTGTTCATCGACGAGCACGACACCCACTGCGCCGTCGGTTACCTGATGCGGCATACCGGTGATGATGCGATGGCCCGGCGGATCGCGGCCGCGAACAACTACGCTTGGGTCCGGGAGATCGCGGAGCCGGGGCTTGCTGCCTGGCAGCAAGCTTCAGGGTTCAGCCTGGAGGAGTTGAAGCTGATCCAAGGGGCGTACGACTTCTACATCCAGGACGCCTTCCTGCTGCCGGACAAGTACGAGGTGCCCCAGAAGCCCGAACAGGTGGTGCGCCATTTCGAGGGAAAGGACAAGGTCTGGTGCTACGGCGAAGGATCGAACGGCGATCTGCACGGCCGCTGGGAACAGAACTACTCGGCCACATTACCATGGATCGTCGGCTACTTCGAGCACGGCAAGCGTTCCGGCCGCTGGAAGGAATACTACAAGGGCACCGACAAGCTGTGTCGCACCGAGCACTGGCGCGACGATAAGCTCAATGGCATCCGCACGCGCTACGACCGCGAAGGCAAGGTGATGGAGACCATCCTCTTCAAGAACGGCCAGGCCGTCACCAAGACGAACATCGACCACGAGAAGGCCCTGCGCCATGTGCGCACCCCGCTCGATTCCGCAACGGTCTACACCGAGGTCTTCACCGAAGAAGGTTCGTTGATCGCGGCAGGAAAGGAGCGCATCCACAATCCCGAGGGCCTGCAGTGGTTCCAGAACATCGAGCTCACCGCGCTCAACACCTTCGCCATCACCGCCCGCGATGGTGCACCACGCCCGGAGGAAGGCGTGTTCGTGCAGCGGTCGCGGCATTTCCAATTTGTTGGGTCCATGCAGCAGATCCCCGGCTCACATGCCTTGGTGCAGTACAGGAAGGAAGGCGCGTGGATCTACTACAAGGACTACCTGAGCACGCTGTGGCCCGATGGTACGGCCGCAAGTGCCGAGCAGCGATTCTCCAACGGATACAAGAACTTCGGCCCGGAGCTTCACGCGAAGATCGCCCGCTACGATCACCTGGAGCTAAGGGCCAGTTACGACTCCATGCGCGTGGTATACGCCGATGATCGCTTGGTGGACTTCTTCGGCTACTCGCCCAGCAAGCAGGATCACTTGCAGTTCACCTATCATCCGACGTTTCCGGATCATGTCCTTTACACACAAGTCTCCGGCAGGTCCTGGAGGAAGCCCGTTGCGGCCATCGCACGGATCACCCGATTGGATCCCGATGGACAGCTCATCGGTGTACGGGTGGACTATGACCCTTCCGGAACGGCCACGCGCGAGGAGCATTTCCTGGTACCCTACAAGCGCGAGGATGAAGTGCTCGGGGTGGTGGACTGACGTCGATCGCCTTGATCCTGCACTTCACCGCGCATTGCCACGCGAGATCGTTCAGGCTCTCCGCAACTCCTTCATCCCTGCTTTGATGAAGCCTTCCTTGTCCTTTTTCACCTCCTTCAGCATGGCCTTGCGGTCTGCCGGTATGATGAAGTACTTCTCCGCCCATAAGTTGATCTCGATCATCACCGGGACCAGGTCGATCCCCTTGCCGGTCAAACGGTAGAGGACTTTGGCTTTGCTGTCCGGGTGGTCCAGTTTCTCGATGAGGCCGTTCTCTTCCATTTGGAGGAGCCGTGACGCCAGGATGTTCGTGGCGATGCCTTCCGGCGCTTTGAGGAAATCGCCGTAGGTGCACTGCTTGGCGGTCATCAGGTCGCGGATGATCAGTAAGGACCACTTGTCCCCCCAGTTGTCGAGGGACTGGCTTATGGGGCAATCGGATCGTCGGCTTTTCACGCTCGTGAGGATTATTTCTGCAAATGTACTTGCAATATGCAAGAGGTGTACTATGTTTGCGCTTGCAATATGCAAGCAATACTACGACACGAAGCACATGAAAGCCTTCATCATCGACAAGTACAAGAGCAAGGATGGCGGTCGCATCGCCGACATGCCGGAACCTGAAGTGCGAGCTGGGGATGTGCTGGTCCGCGTGCATGCCGCCGGCTTGAACGTGCTCGATTCGAAGATCAGGACCGGGGAGTTCAAGCTCTTGCTGCCGTATCGATTTCCGCTGATCCTGGGGAATGATGCAGCCGGTGTTGTTGTGAAAGTCGGATCCAAGGTGAAGCGCTTCAAGGTGGGTGACGAAGTGTACGCGCGGCCGGACAAGGACCGGATCGGAACCTTCGCGGAGTTCATCGCCATGGATGAGAACGATGTGGCCCTGAAGCCGAAGTCGCTCTCCATGGAAGAAGCGGCCTCCATTCCGCTCGTTGGTTTGACCGCTTGGCAGGCGTTGGTGGAAATGGCCGACCTGAAGAAAGGTCAGAAGGTCTTCATCCAAGCGGGCTCCGGTGGGGTCGGCACGTTCGCGATCCAGTTGGCAAAGCACTTGGGTGCTACGGTAGCTACCACCACGAGCGCGGCGAATGTCGAGTTGGTCAAGAGCCTCGGCGCCGATGTGGTGATCGATTACAAGAAAGACGACTTCGAAACCAAGCTCAAGGACTACGACGTGGTGCTGAACAGCCAAGACGGAAAGACACTGCAGAAGTCGCTACGTATCCTGAAGCCAGGAGGCAAGCTCATTTCCATCACCGGCCCGCCCGATGCAGCTTTCGCGAAGGAGCTGGATGCGCCTTGGTACGTGGAGGTGCTCATGAGCGCGTTGAGCGCTGGAGTGCGCAGGAAAGCTCGGCGTTTGAAGGTGGGCTACTCTTTCCTCTTCATGCAGGCGAACGGCCGTCAATTGGACCGGATCACATCGCTTATTGATGCAGGCACCATACGACCAGTCATGGACAAGGTGTTCCCGTTCGAGGCGACGAAAGAGGCCTTGGCCTACATCGAAACGGCGCGGGCGAAGGGTAAGGTGGTGGTGAAGGTGAGATAGCGGCGCTACGCCACCACTCCCACAACACTTTCCAATGCCGCCTTCGCCTGCTGGATGTTCTTCACGTCCTGCACGCTCACGCGAAGGGTTCCGGCCTTTTCGTACACCTTGAATTTGCGCGGCTGTGCTTGAACAGCGCGCAGCACGGCGGTGAAGGTGTCGCTCTGGAAGAAGCTGTGTTTCTGGTCGGCGATGAACGTGCCGATGAGCGTGCCTTTCTTCAGCGTCATCTTCTCGAGGCCGAGCTGTTCGCCCAGCCAACGCAAGCGGATCGCCTCCATCAGGTCGAGCACCTGGGCCGGGATCGGTCCGAAGCGATCGGTAGTGTCCATGCGGAACTTCTCCAGCTCCGCCTCGTCCTTCACATCGTCGAGCTTGCGGTAGAGCGCGAGGCGTTCGGCGGTCTCGGCCACGTAGCTGTTGGGGATCAGCATCGTCAGGTCCGTCTCCAGGATGCAGTCGTCGCTCCAATCGCGACTGGCGCCACGGGCCAGCGGACGTTCCTCGAAGAGCTCCTTGAAGTGTTCGTTCTTCAGTTCGCGTACGGCCTCCTCCAGGATCTTGTGGTAGGTCTCGAAGCCGATGTCGTTGATGAAGCCGCTCTGCTCCGCGCCGAGCAGGTCACCCGCGCCACGGATGTCGAGGTCCTTCATGGCGATGTGGATGCCGCTGCCCAGGTCGCTGAACTGCTCGATCGCTTGCAAGCGTTTACGTGAGAGGTCGGGTAGGAGATGCGGACTCGGTGCCAGCAAGTAGCAATAGGCCTTCTTGTTGCTTCGTCCCACGCGGCCGCGCAGCTGGTGCAGGTCGCTGAGGCCGAAGTTCTGCGCCTCGTTCACGATGATCGTGTTGGCGTTCGGGATGTCCAGGCCGTTCTCCACGATGGTGGTGCACACGAGCACGTCGCTGTTGCCCTCGATGAAGTCGAGCATCACCTCCTCCAGCTTGTGGCCTTCGAGCTGACCGTGCGCCACACCTACGCGAGTGCCCGGCACCAGCTTGCGGATCATGCCGGCAACGAACTCGATGTTCTTCACCTTGTCGTTGATGAAGTAGACCTGCCCGCCTCGTGATAGTTCGTATTCGATCGCGCCCTTGATCACCACTTCGTCATAAGGCTGCAGCATGGTGCTCACCGGGTACCGGTTGGGCGGTGGCGTGCTGATGATGCTGAGGTCGCGCGCGCCCATGAGGCTGAATTGAAGCGTGCGTGGGATCGGCGTGGCGGTGAGCGTCAGCGTGTCGACCGTGGCGCGCAGGGTCTTCAACTTGTCCTTCACGTTCACGCCGAACTTCTGCTCCTCGTCGATGATCAGCAGGCCGAGGTCCTTGTACACCACGTCCTTGCTCACCAGCCGGTGCGTGCCGATGATGATGTCGATCTTCCCATCCTTCAGGTCGGCCAGGATCTGCTTCTGTTCGGCAGTGCTGCGGAAACGGTTGATGTAGTCCACGCGTACGGGCAATCCCTTCATCCGCGCCCGGAAGCTCTTCGCGTGCTGCAGTGCGAGGATCGTGGTGGGCACGAGCACGGCCACCTGCTTGCTGTCGCACACGGCCTTGAACGCGGCACGGATCGCCACCTCCGTTTTGCCGAAGCCGACATCGCCGCATACGAGCCGGTCCATCGGCGTGGGCTTTTCGAGGTCGCGCTTCACATCCTGCGTGGCCTTCAGCTGGTCGGGCGTGTCTTCGTAGATGAAGCTTGCTTCAAGTTCGTGTTGTAGGTAGTTGTCCGGCTGGAACGCGAAGCCCGGTTGGCTCTTGCGCTTGGCGTAGAGCTTGATCAGGTCGAAGGCGAGTAGCTTCACCTTGGCCTTGGTACGCTCCTTCAGGTTCTTCCATGCCGGGCTGCCGAGCTTGCTCACGTTCGGTGCCGCGCCGCTTTCCTCGCCGCTGTACTTGCTCACGCGGTGCAGGCTGTGGATGCCCACATACAGGATGTCACTGTCGCGGTAGATCAGGCGGATCGCCTCCTGCATGCTGCCGCCCGCGTCGATCTTCTCCAGCCCACTGAACACGCCGATGCCGTGGTCGATGTGCACCACCAGGTCGCCAGGCTTCAGTTGCGTCAGCTCCTTCAGCGTCAGCGCCTGCGAGTTCTTGCGGAATCCTTCCTTCAGCCGGAAGCGGTGGTAGCGCTCGAAGATCTGGTGGTCCGTGTACAGCGCCAGTTTCAGCTCCGGGTCGATGAAGCCCTCGTGCAGGTCGAGCACCAGGGGCGTAAAGGCCACCTCATGCTCCATGTCGTTGAAGATGGAATAGAGGCGCTCGCTTTGCTTCGCGCTGTTGCAGGCGATCAGGTTGGTGTAGCCGGCGTTCTGCTTGTTGTGCAGGTCGCCGCTCAGGACCTTGAATTCTTTCGCGAACGTCGGTTGCGGCCGTTGTTGAAGGTCGACAATTAGATCCGCGTGCTGTTTCGTGGTCTCCGGAGCGACATTGCTTCTCCAGAAGACCTTCCGGAAACCGAGCAGCCCCTTGATCAACGCACCATCCGTGGCGAGCAGGTCGCTGGGTGTTGCGTGCTTGTCTTTGTCGGGAAGACGTTCGTACGCTTCGCCGAGCAACTTCACCTGTTTCGTGGCTGCATCACCGATCGCTTGCAGGTCGCGCAACCAGATGGTCGCGTTCTCCGGCAGTTGCGCGAAGAAGAGCTGTTGCCGCGCGGTATCCTCATCCTGCAGGTCCGGTACGATCACCGCTTCGGCGAGGCGCTCCACCGTCAGCTGGTCCTGTGGGTCGAACCGGCGCACGCTCTCCACGGTATCGCCATAGAGCTCGATGCGGTAGGGCTTGTCGCTGCCGTAGCTGAACACGTCCACGATGCCACCGCGCACGCTGAACTGGCCGGGCTCGTACACGAACTCCACACGCGCGAAACCCGTCTCTTGGAACCATTCTTCCAGCGTGTCGATCGGCAGCTCCTCGTTGCGCTTGACGGTGAGCGTGTTCTTCTGCATCGTCTCCTGGCCAACGACCAACGGCACGAGCGCATCGGGATAGGTGACGATGATGAGATGCTCCGGCTTCTTCATCAGCACCTCCAGCACTTCCGTTCGACTTACACGCTCACCATCGTGGTGCCCCTCCGGATCGTACGGCGAACGGGACGGGGCAGGGTAGAAGAGCATGTCCTCCTCCTTCTTCGTGTTGCGGGCCTCCTTGTCCTTGCCACGCAACGCTTCCAGATCATTGATGAAGTAGGCTGCCTCTTCCTTGTCGGTTAGCACGAACACATGCACGCCCTTCATCCGGTCCATGACCGATGCGGCGATCAGCGCCTGGGCCGAGCCAATGGTGCCTGCGATCTGCACGCGCGCGGAGGCGGGTTGCAAGCCTTCGGCGATGCGCGCGACGCGCTGGTCGTTGCGGTAGAGGGAGAGGAGGTCGGTGAGGGAGGTCATTCGGTATTTCAATCAATGAGCCCCATTGAAAGCCCATCATTTTTCCAGCGCCCTAGCGTGACCAATGGAGCATATTTTCCAAGGTCGAACACGACGCGCTCAAGAAGAAGTAGTTCTTCGCTTGATGGAGTGGATGGAATTCCGTCCTCCGAGTAGAACTCCCAATTCTTGGGGTTGATTTCGCCAAACCAAAGCCAGTCACCCCCCTTGCAGCTCGTATCGAGATTGCGTCTGCGAGGTATGAACTCACCCCGAGCCCGCACTTGCCCGTTGGGATACCAGAAGGTCCATTTCCCTAAACGGTAGTTGTAGAATTCCGAACATGGACCATGCGAGCAACAGTTTAGATACCGACCGATTGCGTATTCGCCTTCACGCAGTAGTTGGCCTTCCGCGCTGAAGTCTTTCCAATGGCCTATTCGAAGCAGTCGTGCCTTTCCGGTGTTGTCAACTGCAACTCTGCCTTCAACAGGAGTTCGGACTCCGTTATAGGCGTACTCGTTCCAAACGGTATCACGTCCAACGAAACCGAGACTGTCGTTGAAGTCAAAACGCCATACCCCGGTAGAACTCGCCTTGGACGCCGGTCCGTACCCTTCGGTATCCTTGTAGGTATGGCATCCCGACGCCAATAGCAAAAGCAGAATAGTCAAGGATTCGATCAGGTACCTCAAAGCGATCATCATGGACACCAAAATGCCCGAAACCCGGTGCCGGGTATTCCGGGCATCGGGTTCGGGAACGGGGCAAAGGTATGTGGGTAAGACAATGGACCCGGTTCAGAGGGCCGACCACTTCTGCTAGCGGGCTTGCGGGTCATTTGCCAGTGGATCACCAACTCGCCGTGGGGCAGTTCTACATTCACAGCCCCCGAGATCCGTCGCTCACTGTTCCCGCATCGCAAGAACCATGGAAGTCTCCGTCACCCAGCCAAGTACTTCTGTTGAGGCGAGGATCAGTCCATGGCGGATCATCCTGTTCTACGGGATAGCCATCGCGATCTCCAACTTGTTCCGCTTCGACCTGTTCGAGCTGAACGGCCGCCTTGGTGATTGGTCAGGCTTGGGTTACGTCATCATCCGCAATGTGCTGGAAGGGAGCGGCGTGTTCATCGGTGCGTTGGTCGGCATCTATCTACTTAAGCAAGCACGGCCGGTCGGGATCTCGTTCTGGGGCACATCGCGGAGATCCGTTCTGCTGATGGCCGCGGTGCCTTTCGTCCTCATCACCGTGATCGGTCTGCGAAACACGCATGGCATCAACGTACATCTGTTCGGTGCGGTGGCAACGGTGGCCGTGCTCATCTACTGCACAATGGAGGAATACGCATGGCGCGGCTACCTGCAACAGGAACTGACCGGTCTTCAGCACAAGCTGAAGTTCGTCGTCATCGGTGCGTTGTGGTATTTCTGGCACCTTAGTTTTCTGGAGAACACGGACGTCTTGGCCAACGTGTTGTTCTTCGGCACCCTGGTCGTGGGTAGTTGGGGCATCGGTCAGGTGGCGGTGTTGACGCGGTCCATCGGCGCCAGCGCGTGCTTCCACTTCGTGGTGAACATCACCTTCTTCAACGTGTTCTTCCACAAGGCCTTCGATCCGCTGATGCTAGCGGCGGTCATTGCCGGGTGCATCATTGCGTGGATCATCATCCTGAAGGAGTGGAAGAGCTAGGTGCTGCGTGATCTGAGGGAACCACTTGGTCCAACCCGTGGTGGCAAGCGACGTGGGTGGCCAGTAGCTTTGGGCGTGCTCCATCCCTCGGTTGTCCGGTTCGTCCTGCTCTTCTGTACCCTATTGGCGTGCGGGTTTCTGCGTGCCCAGCCCATCGACAGCCTGCACGTGTTCAATAAGCTCCCGGCGGGCTCTTACACCTCCGCATCGGCCAATGCGCTTGCGTGGAAGCTTCATCAGACCGGCGCACCGCATACCGCTGTGAAAGGAAACGAGCTTGCGGCTGCCACCGAAGCGCTGAAGGTGTACACGCCCACACGGCATACCTACGGTCCACTGCCGGGCCTCAGCAATGTGATCATCGCCTACAGCGGAGGTCGGGCCTTCGCCATCGGTGTTGCGAACGACCTGGATCTGGTGATCAATTTCACTGCGCGGAAGGAGTACCGGATCTCCAGTTACATCGACCACTTGAGCGTGCGGGCCATCTTGCTGAAGGTGCTGCTTACGAAATAGAGGGTTGACCCGGAGTGACAGAGAAGGTTGAGTTGTGAAGGCGGAAGTGTGAAGGGTGAGGTCACTTCACACCTCACAGCCAACCCCTCACACTTCACACCTCCAACACGACCCGCTCTTCCAGGCGCGGTTCGGCGAAGTACATCTTCAACCTTCCCTTGTTCTTCGCATCGATCTCGCCGCGATAGGTGCAACAGAAGTGGTCCTTCACCAGGGCCTCGGTGGTGGCTGAGATGTTGACGTGATCTTCCAGACAGCACTGCTGCAGGCGCGCCGCGGTGTTCACGGTATCGCCCCAGATGTCGTAGGCGAACTTGCGGATTCCCACGACCCCGGCCACCACTTCACCGGAGTGTACGCCGATGCGGATGCCGAAGCTGTGCGCTCCGCGTCGCACCTGTCGCGCACGGATGAAGTCGCGGATCTCCAAGGCCAGGGCCACGGCCTCCACGGCATGTTCGGGATTCGGTTCGGGCAGTCCGGCCGCAGCGAGGTAGGCGTCACCGACGGTCTTGATCTTCTCCACGTGGTGGTTCACCAGCATGCGATCGAACGCGGTGAAGCACTCGTTGAGCTCATCCACCAGTTGCTGGGGCGACAAGCGCTCGCTGTGGTGGGTGAAGTCCTTGAAGTCGGCGAAGAGCACCGTGGCGTGCGGGTGCAGTCGGGCCTTGACGGATGCGTTGTTGCGCAGCTCCTCCACCACGGAGGCGGGCAGGATGTTCCGCAACAGGTCATCGGTGATCTGGTTGGCGCGCTGCAGTTCCGCAGTGCGTTCCGCCACTTCGCGCTCCAGCTCCTGGTTGCGCAGCCGCTCCTGCGCACGGAGCATGTACTCGCCATCGTGCAGGCGGTAGTCGGGTGTGGAGCCATGCACATGCGTCACCCACCAGCGGCCGTCGATCCGTTTGAGAATGGTGGTGAGGCGTACTTCATCGGTGGTGCAGTGGTCGCGTTCGGTCTTCCGCCACACGGTATCACATTCCACCCAAGCCGTGTCCCCGTGCATGTGCAGGTCCGTCCAGAGCATGTCGATCTTGAAGGGCATGGGGAACTGATCGACGCCCTTCTGGTTCATGGCGCGGTATTGCTCGATGCCGACGGCGCGCTCGTGGTGGCCGGTACCGAAGAAGGTGATCTCACGGGCGCAGACGGCGAAGCGACGGTCCAGGTCGCGCTCCGCATAGGCCTGCCAGAAATCGCTGTGGATGGCAAGCACCTTTTCCTCCTCCTTGTGACCCTTGGTGTATACCATGTGGTCCGACCTGTGCGATCATGAAGGTAAGCTGTACAGCACCGTTCACATCCCCCGAACGGACGATGTGTAGCGCGAATGTTCAGCCGCGCTGTGACCTGTCACTTGCTACGTGTGCCTTGTCACTTGCCTGAGGCCATGGCCTTCTCCACCATGCCTTTGCTGCCGATGAAGAGCGGGCATCGCTGGTGCAGTTCGGTGGGCTTGAGGTCAAGGATGCGCGTATTGCCATCGGTGGCCATGCCGCCGGCCTGTTCCACGATCATGGCCAGTGTGTTGGCCTCGTAGAGCAGGCGCAGCTTGCCTTTGGGGGCCTTCTTGGTGGCGGGGTAGAGGTAGATGCCACCCTTCAGCAGGTTGCGGTGGAAGTCGGCCACGAGGCTGCCGATGTAACGGCCGCTCATCTGCTGGCGCTTGCAGTCGTCGATGTAGTTGCGCACGCCGTCGCTGAACTCGAAGTAGTTGCCTTCGTTCACCGAGTAGATCTTGCCCTCGGCCGGCGTCTGCATGTTCGGGTGGCTCAGGCAGAACGTGCCAATGCTGGGGTCAAGCGTGAAGCCGTTGACACCGTGGCCTGTGGTGTACACGAGCATGGTGCTGCTGCCGTAGATGATGTAGCCTGCGGCCACCTGTGCGCTGCCGGGCTGCATGAAGTCGTCCATCGTGGCCTTGTCGCCCGTGCTCACGCGACGATAGATGCTGAAGATGGTGCCGATGCTCACGTTCACGTCGATGTTGCTGGAGCCGTCGAGCGGGTCCATGGTCACCACGTACTTGCCGCCGTTGTCGAAGTGCACGATGTCGTCGTTCTCCTCGCTGGCCACGGCGCACACCTGGCCCTGGCTGCGCAGCAGGCGGATAAAGAGGTCGTTGGCGTAGACGTCGAGCTTCTGTTGTTGTTCGCCCTGGATGTTCTCCGTGCCCTGCGCCCCGAGGATGTCCTCTGCGAGGCCGGCCTTGTTCACTTCGCGGTTCACCATCTTGCCCGCGAGGCGGAAGCTGGTGAGGAGCTGGCTGAGCTCGCCGGTGGCGTAGGTGAACTCGTGCTGGCGTTCGGTGATGAACTCGGCGAGGGTGGTGATGTTGGCCATGGGGCTGTGATGTGGCGATGTGGGGAATGTGGGAATGTGAAGCTCCTGTGTCCCCTTTGCTCGGCAAATATCCGACGGGAGCGATCTTTGGACACCATGGAAGTGACATTACGCAAAGCGGAAGCGCGGGATGTGCCGCGAATGCTGGAACTGGTGAGGGAGCTGGCGGTGTTCGAAAAGGCTCCGAACGAAGTGACCGTTACCGAGCAGCACATGCTGGAGGCAGGCTTCGGTAAGGATCCGGTCTGGGTTGGTTGGGTGGCGGAATCGGAGGGTGCGATCGTCGGTATTGCGGTTTGCTATGAGCGGTATTCCACATGGAAAGGGCGGAGACTTTACTTGGAAGATATCGTCGTTACCGAAGCAGCTCGTGGGCACCGCATTGGCGATAAGCTCTTCCGGCAATGCGCGAACCACGCGGTGAACCAGAACTACAGCGGCATGCTCTGGCAAGTGTTGGATTGGAACGTGGATGCCCATCGGTTCTACGATCGTTATGGCTCCAACTACTCCAAGGAGTGGTGGAACGGGTCGCTGGAATTGGAGCAATTGAAGAACTTGGTAGCCCAATGAGAGTCTTCAAGTTCGGTGGTGCCAGTGTGAAGGATGCCGCTGGCGTACGCAACATGGCCGAGGTGCTGCGGCAATTCGCTACCGATGATCTGCTGGTCGTCGTGAGCGCGATGGGCAAGACGACCAACGCGCTGGAAGCCGTGGTGTGGGCCTACAGCGAAGGGCGCGACACGAAGGAGCTGATGGAAGCTCTACGTCGTTCGCACTTGAGCGTTCTGGCGGAGGTGGCGCCTGATGATGTGGCGGCCGCGGCGGAACTGGTGCTGCACTTCGACAAGCTGAACGCCTACCTGAAGGGAAAGCCTTCCGGGAACGTTGACCGCGAGTATGATCAGATCGTGTCCTACGGCGAGCTGTGGAGCACCTTGATCGTGAGCGCTCATCTGAAGCATGCGGGGCTGGCAAATACCTGGCTGGATGCACGGACCATTGTGCGCACGGACAGCAGCTATCGCGCAGCGAAAGTGGAATGGACGGCCTGCGAGAATTTGGCCGAACGCTACCTGAAGCCCCTGCTGTCGGAGAAGCCGACCCGTGTGGTCACGCAAGGCTTCATTGGTCGCACGGCGGACGGGCTGACCACCACATTGGGACGCGAAGGCTCCGATTTCAGCGCGGCCATCTTCGCCTACCTGCTCGAAGCGGTGAGCGTGACGATCTGGAAGGACGTGCCCGGCATGTTCAACGCGGATCCGAAGCTGTTCCCGGACACGAAAATGCTCTCGCACATCAGTTACCGCGAGGCCATCGAGCTGAGCTACTTCGGCGCCAGCGTGATCCACCCGCGCACCTTACAACCCCTGCAGAAGAAGCACATCCCCCTATACGTGCGTTCGTTCATGGACCTGAACGCGGCGGGCAGCACGATCGATGACCGCAGCGAGAACGACTCGCTCATCCCGTCGTTCATCGTGAAGCCGAAACAGCTGCTCATCAGCATCACGCCGCACGACCTCAGCTTCATCGTGGAGGAGAACCTCAGCGGCATCTTCTGGCTCTTCGCGCAACGGAACGTGCGGATCGACCTGATGCAGAACAGCGCCGTGGCGTTCAGCGTGGTCGTTGACGATAGCCCACGCAGCCGTGAGCTGATCGAGGAGTTGCGGAAAGGCTACGAGGTCCGCTTCAACGACAGCTGTGAACTGATCACCGTGCGCCACTTCGACGATGCGACCCTGACGAAGCTTACGGCCGGGAAGGAGGTGTTGATCGAGCAACGCAGCCGAAGTACTGCGCGCTTCGTTGTGAAGTGATCACTCCCCCTCGTCCAGGATCCGCAGCGCGCGGTCCGGATGATCGGTGATGATGACGTCGACACCTAGGGCGATCATGCGACGGATATCGGCTTCCTCGTTCACGGTCCATGCGGCCACCTCGATGTCCTGGTCGTGCAAAGTGTTCACCACAGTAGCATCCAATTGTTCGAAGGCGGGGCTGTAGAGCGCCGGTGCGAAGGTGAGGCGCTTGAGGTTCGCCGTTATGCCTTCGTCATTCTCGACCAGGAAGGACAGCCGCATGCCGGGTTCGGCCTCATGGATAGCTTCCAGGATCGCGGGGTCGAAGCTCTGGAGGATGCAGCGGTCGGCGATGTTCAGGTCGGTGATGGCGCTCATCACAATGTTCACGAAGGCCTTGGGGTTGGGCTGGAAGGTGCCGTACAGTTCAGGTTCGCTCTTGATCTCGATGTTGAAGCCGATGGTGCCGAAGCCGTTCTCAGTGGCGTACTCATCCATGGCCTCCACGACCTCCAGCAAGGTGGGCTTGTGGGCTCGCACGTTCTCCTGTTCCGGGAAGTCAGGATGCTGGGTGCTCCCGCAATCGAAGGCCTGAGCCTCCGCTGTGGTCATGTGGAAGATGTTGAAGCTGCGTTCCTGCCCCGCTGTGATGCTGTCGCCTTGTGGGGTGCGGCAGATGCGGTGGTCCATCCAAGGTTCATGGCTCACGAGCACTTGCCCGTCGCCGGTGATCACCACATCCATCTCCATCCAGGTGCAACCCAGCTCTGCGGCTTTCAGGAAACCGGCAACGGTGTTCTCCGGCATCAAGGCGCGGCAGCCACGGTGGCCGTGTACGTCGGGAGGTGTCATGTGCTCGGTACCACACGCGCCCGCGAGGAGCGACAGTGCTGTTGCAAGGTAGAGAAGGCGGGAACTACGCATGGGCGAGGATCTTGGTGGCCAGTACCTCGGCCATCTTGCGTTTTCCCTCATGCGTGACACCCGCGATGTGCGGCGTCAGTACCACGCGATCGTGCGCGAACAGACGTTTCAAGGTGTGCGGGTCGATAGTGGGGTCGAGACCGGAAAGGTCGGGACGCTCGAACTCAAGTACATCAAGTCCGGCTCCGATCACCGCTCCCTTGTCCAACGCATCCAGCAACGCTGCGGTATGCACGACGGGGCCGCGGCTGGTGTTCAGCAGATGGATCGGCTTCGCGAAACCTGCCAGGAACGAAGCGTTCGCATAGTGCTGCGTCTCTGCGTTAAGCGGCAGGTGAAGGCTGACCACATCGCTAGCTCGTTGCAGTTCTTCGAGCGGAACTTCCTTCACACGGTCGCTTCCGAAGCCTTGCTTGTACTTGTCGTGGGCCAGAACACGCACGCCGAAACCGCTCAACTTCTCCGCGAAAGCAGCGCCCATGTGACCGTAGCCGATGATGCCGACGGTTTTTCCGAAGAGGTCGCTTCCCCGATTCTCTTCGCGTAGCCAGAGACCACGATGCACTTGCTCGTTCGCCCGTGCCGCGTGCTTCAGCAACATCAGCAGCAGCATCACGCAGAGCTCGCCCACGCCATCGCGATTGCCTTCGGGGCTATTGTATACGCTGATGCCCTTCGCTTTGCACCAGGCGGTGTCGATGTTCTCCAGTCCAGCGCCCACGCGGCCTACGACACGAAGCCGGGGTGCATGGCTTAGTACCTCTTCGCCGAGCTGGCGGCTGCGTACCACGATCCCTTCCACATCGGAGAGCTGGTGTCTGAGCTCCGCATCCGAAGCGGTGTGCAGGTCGATGCAGGAGTGGCCTGCGGCCGTCAATCGTTCGGCCAGCAGCGGGTGTACGCTATCGATGAAGGCGATGGTCACAGGATGACGCCCACGAGCAGGAGCGAAGCGATGGTGAAGTAGATCAGCAACCCGGTAACGTCCACCACCGTGGCGACGAAGGGCGCGGACGATACCGCCGGATCCAGTCCGAGGCGTTTCAACAGCAGGGGGAAGAGCGAACCCATGAGGTTGCCCCAGACCACCACGCCGAGCAGGGAGAAGCCAACGGCAAAGGCGATCAGCTCCCAGTGTGGACCGTAAGCGGTGCTGAATTGGCTGTACACGGCCACGCGCAGGAAACCGAAGATGCCGAGCGCCACGCCGAGCATCAGGCCCACACTGAGCTCCCGCTTGAAAATGCGCCACCATTCGGATACAGCAACGTCACCAAGTGCGAGCGCGCGGATGATGAGGGTGCTGGCCTGCGAACCGGTGTTGCCGCCGCTGCTGATGATGAGCGGGATGAAGAGCGCAAGCACCACGGCCTTCTCGATCTGTCCTTCGAAGAAGCCCATGGCCGTGGCCGTGAAGCTCTCACCGATGAAGAGCACGATGAGCCAGCCCGCGCGCTTCTTCACCATCTCCCACAGGCTGCTGTTGGAGTAGGAGTAGTCCAGCGCTTCCATACCGGCCATTCGCTGCACGTCCTCGGTCTCTTCCTCGCGGATCACGTCCACCACGTCATCAATGGTGATGCGACCCAGCAGGCGACCGCGCGCATCGACGACCGGCAGCACGGTGAGGTTGTACTTCTCCATCATGCGCGACACCTCCTCCTTGTCGGTGTCGGCGCGCACGGTGATGGCGTCCGGATCGTACACGTCCTTCACCGGCGTGCGCAGGCTGCGGATCACCAGCTCCTTCAGTGGGATCGTGCCCACGAACTTGTCGTGGTCGTCCACCACGTTGATCACGTAGATGTGCTCGATGTCATCGGCATGCGCGCGCAGTTCGCGGACGCAATGGAGGAGCATGCTGCCGACGTTCACCTTCACCAGCTCCTTGGCCATGATGCCGCCGGCGGTGTTCTCGTCGTACGTCAGCAGGTCGGTGATGTCGCTGAGGTGCTCGGCGTCCTCGATGTTGGCGAGCACCTCCTCTTTGAGGTCCTCGGGCAGCTCGGCGATCACGTCGGCCGCGTCGTCGGAATCGAGCTGTTCGATCAGCTCTTCGGCGATCTCCTTGCCGGTGTAGTTCTCCAGCAGCGAATCACGGAGGTCCTCGGGAAGCTCCACGAGCACTTCGGCCGCGAGCTCGGGCTCGAGCATCTCATAGACATAGCGGGCCTCTTCCAGCTCGAGCTGGTCGATCACTTCCGCGATGTCCGCCGGGTGGAGGTCGCTCAGTTCGGACAGCAGGGCCTCGCCGCGGCGTTGGGCCACGTTCTCCTGGATGCGTTCCAGGCTGAACTTGCTGAGCTTGAATGCCATCGCGGTCGACCGTCCATGGGGTGCCGGGTGGTGTTCGGTCCGGCGTTAACGCCGCGAAAGTAGCCGGTTCCGGGCTAGGGAAGGTGCTCAATGGCGGAGCGCTTCCGCCTATCCCCCGCGCCCGACCGAAGGGAGGAACAGCGAGGGGGCGTAGGGGGAGCCGAAATGCGATCCGCTCACGATGACCATTGACGGTTGAGCGAAGCCCATGCGCTGCAGCTCCCCCTCCACCACCTCGCCTTGGCGCGGGGGATAAGCGGAAGCATGGGCCTCGCTCAGGAAGCCGCGTTCACCAAGGCCACGAAGTCCGCCACGGAAAGCTCCTCGGCACGTTGCTTCGCATAGGGCATGGGAACACCTTTCTCCAGGCCGGGGAAGGCCTTCAGCGCGTTGGAAAGGGTCTTGCGGCGCTGGTTGAAGGCCATCTTCACCAGCTGGAAGAAGCGCTTCTCGTCGCAGCCCAGGTGCTCCACGGTATTGCGCTTCAAACGGATCACGGCGCTGCGGACCTTGGGCGGGGGAATGAAGGAGCCGGGCTCCACCACCATGATCTGCTCAATGGTGTACCAGGCCTGTGTGACCACGCTGGTGATGCCGTAGACCTTGTTGCCGGGCAGTGCGCGGATGCGGTCGGACACTTCCTTCTGGAACATGCCCACCACCTCGGTGCAGTGGTCGCGGTGCTCCAGCACTTGGAAGATGATCTGCGTGCTGATGTTGTAGGGAAAGTTGCCGATGATGGCGAAGGGCCCGTCGAAGCGGGTGCGCAGGTCCAGACGGAGCACATCGCCCTCGATCAGGCGCAGGTCGGGGTGCACCTCACGCAAGTGGGCCGCCGCCTCGGGATCCAGTTCCACGCAGGTCAGGTCGATGTCCTCCCGATGCATCAGGTGCTTGGTGAGCGCACCGGTGCCCGGACCGATCTCGACGACGTCCCGGTAACCGCCGTGGTGCGTGAGGGCGTCACCGATGCGCTTCGCGATGCTGTCCTCCTTCAGGAAGTGCTGGCCGAAATGCTTCTTGGGGCGGACGAAGGAGGTCACGGGTGAGAATATGAAGTACGGTGATGGATCGCTCTGAATAGCGCTTAAACTATCGCCTCAGCATAGGGAAACAACGTCGCTGAAAGCGTTCGACCCGAATCGGGACATGATGCACATCGCGCACCAATTCAACGAATCTGCGGTGGTGGGCTACCGCGATGCTCATGCAGAAACCTGGGCAGTACAGATTGTCGCGTAGGTTGCCCAAGGTGATGGAATCGATCTCAACATATGGCACGTTCAGAATGGTGTCATGCGAGGTTGTCTCGAAGACCAGTCCAGTGTCTCCCACGGTCAATGTTCCCCATTTCGGCCAGTAGATCAATGGGAGGATCCGCTCGCCCAGGATGTTCGCTCGAAACGTGGTTCTTGTGGTCGTATCCGAGATGTTTGATATGCTGGTACGCGGATCCATGCAGAATAGAAGCGGACAAGAGACAGCAAGCGAAAGCAAAAGGATGATGATGCGCGGTGCGACCCGATCCTCCTTCAGGAAGTGCTGGCCGAAATGCTTCTTGAGGCGGACGAAGGTCATGATGATGTAACGAAGATCTGGTGCGTTGACTTCACTGGATCTCGATCATCTGTCGGCCTACTTCGTGTCTCCCTGTCGGCGTGACGTATTCGATCACGAAGACCGCTGGGCCGTGGCGGAGAGCATAGCCTTTGAGCTTTCGTGAGGTAGGACTACGGAATGAGTAGGTCAATGGTAGGATGACCTGGTACTTCTTCTTGTTGAAGTGGGCATGCTCGCGTTTGGTGTTGCTAGAGCCCTCCAATCCATCACCTCCGGGATTGATCCTCTCTTGGTGGAGGCTCGTCGGTCTAATGAGCACCTCATTTCGATACACCTTGATCAGGAAACTGTCCGGTTCAAGATCGATCGCATCCATGGAGGAAGGATCCAACTGGAAGATCGCCTCAAGCACCAAAGTGGTGGCGCTGTCAGGGCGACTCGTTTCTACAATTTCAGTCCGCAGCGAAAGTGATCCCGGAGCCAGTACCGGAGTGGATTGTCCGAAGGAGTTGACGGCGAGTATGCCGAACACGACCAGTGTCACCAAGGCCTTCATGCCGTATGCAGCACTTCCAACAAGGTCCGGAACGCGGCGAACCGACCGCCATAGTGCTTCTGCGTTTCGGCCTGCAGGCGCGGTGCGTGCTCATCGCGGTAGCGCTCGTAGGTGGCCATGTCCGCGCAGGTGTACTGCACGGCGTAGGTAACGCCGCCTTCCTCTTCGCCCAGCACACGTACGATGCGGCTGTCCAGGAAAAGCCCGGTGGCCATAACGTCGGGGATGTGGACCTGCTTCATCCACTCGAGCCATTCCTGGTGAACAGGCTCGTCGACGCTGAGGGTGACGTTGTAGATGATCATGGGGCCTCGCCGTTGAGGAACTTCTGTTCGGGTGTCTGCGGGCCGTCCATGTCGCCGCGCAATCGGCGGAACCGGTCGCGTGCTTCGGGGACGAAGATGCTGCCCCCCTGCTCGAACAAGAGTCGCTCGTAGTACTGCTTGGCCTTCTCGGGATCCTTCAGCTTCGTATCGTACAGGCGCCCCAGCTCGATGAGCGCGTTGTCCATGAGGATGTCGTTCGGGTATTGCTCGGTGATCTTCACCAGCCACACGGCCGCGCTGTCGTACTGATGGCGCGCGTAGGCGATGCGGAAGCGCTCCATGAACACCTCATCGCTGATGCTGTGCATGGGGTAGGTGAGCGTGAGGCTGTCCAGTTCGGTGAGGGCCTCGTCGTAGCGGTGCTGGAAGCTGAAGAGCTGGGCGTGCGCGTACATGCTGAGCGGAACGCTGTTGCTGTCGGCGCCCAGGTTGTCGCTGATCAGCAGGCTGAGCTCCATGGCGTCGTTGGCGATGAGCTTGCTGGTGCTGGCCTTGAGCACGTCGAGCTGTCCCTGGGCCCACAGGAAGTCACCCGCGTAGAAGCTGACCTTGGCGTTCCGCAACCGCGCCTCGTGGCCGAGCATGTCCTGCTTGAAGTCGAGGTCCACCTGCGAGTACAGCAGCGACGCCTCCCAGATGTTGGCGTTGAGCACGTGGATGTCGCCGAGGTCGAGCTTCATTTCCGCCTGTGACTTGGGATCTGCACCCGGTGTGGCGATGCCTTCTTCAAGGAGCGTGATGGCCCCAGGTGCGTCGTTGAGGTAGTAGGCCTTTAGCCGGGCCAACCCGCGGACGAGTTCCAAGGTGCCCCGGCTGCGCCCCAGTTCGCTGATGGTGACCTCGTACTTCTGCTGCAAGGTGACCAGCTCCTCACGCGCGGGCTCGGCCTGTGCTGTGAGCTGGCGGTCCAAGGTGTTCACTTCCCCGATGCGTGCGCGCAGGTAGTTCGGTCCTTCGCTGCCTAGCGTCACCACGTACTGATAGCACTTCACGGCGGTGCTCCAGTCCTCGTTGGTCACCGCTACTTCGGCCAGTTCCATCACGCGTTGGCCACCCTCGCCGAAGCGCTTGTCCATGGCCTTGCTCTGCACCAAGGCGCTGGTCAGGTCCTTCTGTTGGATGTACATCCAGATCAGCAGTTCCTGGTAGATGGTCTTCTGCGGGTCCTTCTGAATGTGGCGTAGAAGCTCTGTGCGGAGCGTCTCGCTGCGGCTATCGGCCACGCTGAAATCGATGTAGCGCGCCAGCCCGTTCTGCACGGCCTGGATGTAGCTCTCGTTGGCGCCGAGCAGGTCGATGTACTGCTTCACCATCGCAGGTACATCACCCTTGGCCGCATAGATGGTGGCGATCTCGTAGTGGAAGTTGGTGCCGTCCTTCAGTCCGTTCTGCCCGCGTTCGTAGGCCTCCAGTGCGAGGTCCAGCTCGTTGTACTTGGAGAAAGCATTGGCCAGGTTGCGGACGCTGGCCTGGTCGTACTTCATGCCCTTCAGCGCCTTCTGGAACTGTTGCATGGCCTTGTCGTCGTCGCCTTGTGCGCGGTACACACTGCCCAGGTCCACGATGTAGCGCGGGTCGCCGTTCTGGCGGCGCAGTTGGTCCTTCGCGAGCTTCTCCGCGCTTTCGTAATCCTTCAGGCTCACCTGGCAGCGGAAGAGCTGCTCGTAGTAGTATTCGCTTGGCTGGCTGCGGTAGAGCTTGTCATAGTAGAGCGCAGCCTTATCGTATTCGCCGCGTTGGAAGTATTGTGCGGCGAGCTGTTCATCCGTGCCACCCTGGGCCTGTGCCGCAACGGCCATCCACGCGCCGAGCAGGGCGGTCAACAAGGACCTCAGGGCGCGTGCGGTGATCATGGGTTGGGTGCGGGAGCTGCAAGGAGAGAGTCGACGACCGCATGGTGATCATCCCAGTTCCGCTTCGCAGTACCGGCGCTGTTCATGAGTATGCTGACCTTGCGGGCGAGGTTCGAGAGGTAGAGCTGTTCCTGCTGCACATAGGTGGCTTCGGGACCTTCGGGAAGCAGACCACCACCGATGTCGTGCTTTAGGTTGAGGAGCTGCTTGCGCGCCAAGGCAAGCTCATCAAGGCTCTCCTCATAGAGGCCCTTCACCCGACCAAGCGACTTCGTCATCGCTCGGAAGTAGTTGCCCACGGCCATGGCCTTTGCGCGGTCCAGCGTGTCCTTCATCACGTTCTCCAAGCGGTCCTTCTGGGTCCGGAACGTTGAATCCATTTGTAGGTACACGGGAACCTCGATGGCGTTCACCAAGCGTTCAAGGCTATCGACCTGGATCAGCATGCTGTCGATTGCGGTCACGTGTGCGGGGTCGTGCGGCTTCCCCTTGCAGGAGAAGAGCAAGGACATGCCGAAGAACGCGGTGATCAGAGCGAAAAGTGCGCCACGCATCAGGGTCGGATCATATCGAAGCCCGTGTAAGGACGCAAGGCCACGGGGATGTGGATGCCCTCGGGGGTCTGGTTGTTCTCCAGGATGGCGGCTACGATGCGGGCCAGGGCAAGGGCGCTGCCGTTCAGCGTGTGTGGCAGGCGCGTGCGCTTGCCGTCGCGGAAACGCAGCTTCAGGCGGTTGCTCTGGAAGGTCTCGAAGCAGCTGATGGAGCTCACTTCCAACCAGCGTTTCTGAGCTCCGGCGTACACCTCCATGTCATACGTGAGCGCGCTGCTGAAGCCCATGTCGCCGCCACAGAGCAGCAGCTGTCGGTAGGGCAGTTCCAGGCGCGCAGCAGCCCCTTCACGTGCTCCACCATGTCCTCCAAGGCGGCGTAGCTGTGGTCGGGGTGCTCCAGGCGAACGATCTCCACCTTGTCGAACTGGTGCACACGGTTGAGGCCGCGCACGTGGGCACCATAGCTACCGGCCTCACGGCGGAAGCAGGGCGTGTAGCCCACCATCATCACCGGCAGTTGCTCGGGATCCAGGATCACATCCCGGTAGAGGTTGGTGATGGGCACCTCGGCCGTGGGGATCAGGTAGAGGTCGTCGGCGGTGGCGTGGTACATCTGGCCCTCCTTGTCGGGAAGTTGGCCCGTGGCGAAGGCGCTGGCGGCGTTCACCATGTGGGGTGGGATGAACTCACGGTAGCCGGCCTCGGTGGCGCGGTCCAGGAAGAAGGAGATCAGGGCACGCTGAAGCTTGGCGCCGGGTCCGCTGTAGACAGGGAAGCCAGCTCCTGTGACCTTCACGCCGAGGTCCATGTGGAGGAAGCCGTATTGCTCACCGAGCTCCCAGTGGGGCTTGGCATCTGCGGGCAGGTCGGGCAGTGCACCCTCGTGCATCACCACGGTGTTCTCTTCCGGGGTTTTGCCTACGGGCACGCGGGCGTTCGGCGCGTTGGGGATGGTGCAGAGGTGGTCGTGCAGGCTCTTCTCCGTGGCTTCGAGCTGCTCCTTAAGGGTGGCAGCCGTGGCCTTCAGGTCCGTGGTGCGCGCACGGGCGGTCTCCGCTTCAGCTTTGTTCCCGGCCTTCATCAGCTCCCCGATGGAGCGGCTCAGTTCGTTCAGCTCGGCCAGCCGGGCGTCCAGGTCCACCTGGGTGCGACGGCGCAGTTCGTCCAGTTCAGCGGTACGGTCCAGCAGCACCTTGACGTCGATGTTGCGCTTGGCGAGGCGTTGTTCCGCCTCTTCACGGTGTTCACGGATGAACGACAATTCCAGCATGGTCGGGGGAATGAGGCCTTGCCAAAGGCAGGCAGGCGCGAAGTTAAGGGAGGGCCGGGGGTGGGGATGGAATGAAAAAAGCCCCGATCGCTCGGGGCTTTTCGGTCAATGGGAGGTACGCTTAGGCGTTGGAGGCCTCAGCGGGTACGATGCTCACGTAGCTGCGCTCATCGCGCTTGCGCTGGAACTTCACCACGCCATCCACGAGGGCGTACAGGGTGTGGTCCACACCGATGCCCACATTCAGGCCGGGGTGGTGCTTGGTGCCGCGCTGACGCACGATGATGTTGCCGGCGATGGCCTTGCTGCCACCGTAAATCTTCACGCCGAGGCGCTTGGAGTGCGATTCGCGGCCGTTCTGGGTACTGCCTTCACCTTTCTTGTGTGCCATGGCTGGTCAGGTATTCGTGTTGATGCCGTAGCGGCGCTTACTTCTTGGTGTCCTTCTTCGGAGCGGCCTTCTTCGCGGGGGCTGCCTTCTTTGCAGGGGCGGCTTTCTTCGCGGGAGCAGCCTTCTTGGCGGGAGCGGCGGCCTTCGTGGCTGCCGTCTTCTTCACTTTGGGCTCGATCACCTTCGCGGCCTTGGGGGCGGGTGCGGTGCTCTTGCTGGCGTCGAACTTCTCGCCTTTGCCCAGGATCGCTTCGATCCAGAGCTCGGTGATGTATTGGCGGTGGCCGTTCAGCTTCTGGTAGCCCTTGCGGCGCTTCTTCTTGAACACCAGGACCTTGTCGCCCTTGCCATGGTTCAGCACCTTGGCGGCGATGCGGGCGCCCTCGAGCACGGGGGTGCCAACGCTCACGGTCTTGCCGTTGCTGATCAGCAGCACTTTGCCGATCTCAACGTGCTTGCCGGCCTCGGCTTCGAGGCGGTGCACCTTCAATTTCTGGGCGGCCTTCACCTTGAACTGCTGGCCGGCGATGTCAACGATGGCGTACATGATCTACTGAAAATGGGCTGCGAAAGTAGTGGTTATTCCCTTTCACACCAACATCAGGCTGTGAGAAAGGGGAAAATGCCTGGGGCTCAGGCTCCGAAGGTGCTTCGTCGGGGTCTTTCCGGCCGGACAACCTGAAGGTCCGATCTTGACACAAGAGTCTGAAATGTCGTTGCGAGTGATGAGAGCGGACATGCGCTCACCACTCGCAACGCGATGCTCCAGGTACTTACAGCTTGAAAGCCTTCTGCACCACGGCCAGGGCGTTCAGTTCCTCCCAAGGGAAGAGCTTCACTTTGACGGTGGCTTTCTGACCGGCGTTGCTGAAGGTCTTCGTGACCACCTTGCTCTCACGCCCCATGTGCCCATAGCTGGCGGTCTCGCTGTAGATGGGGGTGCGGAGCGCGAATCGCTGCTCGATGAAGTAAGGGCGCATGTCGAACTCCTTCAGTCCGCTGATGGTCTTCGCGATCTGGCCATCGGTCATTTTCACTTTGGCGGTACCGTAGGTGTTCACGTAGAAACCTACCGGCTTGGCGACACCGATGGCGTAGGCCACCTGCACCAGCACCTCATCGCAAACGCCGGCGGCCACAAGGTGTTTGGCCACGTGACGGGCCGCGTAGGCGGCGCTGCGGTCCACTTTGCTGGGGTCTTTGCCGCTGAAGGCACCACCACCGTGCGCACCCTTGCCACCGTAGGTGTCCACAATGATCTTGCGGCCGGTGAGGCCGGTGTCGCCGTGGGGACCACCGATCACGAACTTGCCCGTGGGGTTGATGTGATAAGCGATGTCCTTGCCGAAGAGGGCCTGCACGCGCTTGGGCAGTTGCTTCTTCACGCGGGGGATCAGGATCTCGATCACATCCTGCTTGATCTTGGCCAACATCTTCGGCTCCTTATCGAAGTCGTCGTGCTGGGTGCTCACCACGATGGCATCGATCCGGACGGGCGTACCATTGTCCGCGTATTCGATCGTCACCTGGCTTTTCGCATCCGGGCGCAGGTAAGGCATCTTGCTGTTCTTCTCCCGGCGGATCACGGCCAGTTCACGCAACAGCATGTGGCTGATCTCCAACGGCAAGGGCATGTAATTGTCCGTGTCGCGGCAAGCGTAGCCGAACATCATGCCTTGGTCGCCGGCGCCTTGTTCCTCCGGCTTCTTGCGCTCAACGCCCTGGTTGATGTCGGGGCTCTGTTCGTGGATGGCGCTAAGCACACCGCACGAGTGGGCCTCGAACATGTACTCGCTCTTGGTGTACCCGATCTTCTCGATCACGTCACGAGCGATCTGCTGCACATCGAGGTACGCCTTGCTCTTCACTTCACCGGCCAACACCACCTGTCCAGTGGTCACCAGCGTTTCGCAGGCCACCTTGCTGGTGGGGTCGAAGGCGAGGAAGTGATCGATGAGCGCATCACTGATCTGGTCGGCGACCTTATCGGGGTGGCCTTCGCTGACGGATTCGGAGGTGAAGAGGTAGGGCATGGGTTCGGTTATGCGGCCGCAAAGGAAGCGGTTTGCATTGGAAGGGTCAACCGATGCCGATCAGTTATCGTTTCAGCGTAAAGACTTGCACGTACCCGTTGTCGAAGGTCTGCTGATAGTGTGCGGCAAGGATGGGGAGCACGTTCCGAGCCTTGCAACTCGCACTATCCACGGGTCCTATCAGAGCGATCTGGTCCATGGCCGGGGTCTCCTTGGCGTCCACATAGTCCTGCAACCACTCGAAGCACTGCTTGTCGGTAGCGGTCATCAGGTGCCAGTACAAGGGGCTGGGCAGGTCTTTTCGCCACACGAGGGGGAAGTAGCCCATGCTGCACTCGTAGTTGTCCAACACATGTACTTCATTGTACAGACCGAGTTCAGCTCCTTGATGTCCCTTGAGCCATTCGGGCTCGAAGTTGATAGGCAGCACCGTTGCGCCTAGCGAGAGCGCCCTCGAAGCTTCGGCCATGGCTAGGCGCTGGTGGCGGAACGGCGCCATCAGGTCGCTGATGTAGTTGATCCGGAGACCATGCGCGGCCAGCAACACCATCAGCAGGGCGAAGCTCCAGCGGTCGGACGAGGTGACCACTGCGATCCAAGCGATGAGCAAGAAGGCCATCATCAACTGCAACCGTTGTGTGATGTAGCTCGCGTATCCGGTGGAATCGGGGACCAGGAAGTACAGCACTAGAAGAACGACGACACTGATCAAGAGTGCATCCCCCGGGGTCCCGAACGGCGCTTTACTCGCGAGTCGATCCCATGCGCCTTTGATCAGAAAGACCGCTAGTAAGGCGCCGATCACCGCGTTGAAGGCGTTCTCCTGGATAAAGGAGTACAACAAGAGGGAGCGTATGTTCTTCAGGTCATAGAGGTTGGTCATCAGGCTGATGTCGCCCCATTGCGTCGACTGTTCGCCAGTGAAGAGCAAAAAGAGGAGCGCGCCGGGCAGGATCAGGACGCTTGTGCCGAGCACTTCCCTCCACCGGGCACCGGTCGATGTCCCGCCGCGTTCGTTCAAGAAACGAGCGAGCCCGAGGATAGAGTGAACGAGGGCAACGAAGAAAAAGGCCATGGCATGGCTCCAGAGCACCACAAGCGAGGCCAGCACGAAGATGATCGCATGCCTTCTGTTCAGGGGTGCTCGCCGAACGTCGAACGCCAATAGGAATAGCCCAAGGGTCATGCCCAGCAGGAAATTGAAGAACCCCATCAGCAACAGGAAGCTGTAGCAAAAGGGAAGGACGAACAGTATCGGCCAAGGATCGGATCGACCCATCGACCTGCACAAGCGGACCATGCCGAGCCCTGGTCCGAGCAGCAGTAGAAAGACGAGCACGCGTTCGGCCAGTTCCGGTGATAACACGACTTGGAGCGCCAGGAGTGCATAATGCCCCAATGCGTTCGGCACCCAGTAAGAGTTGAGGTCCGTGTTCGGGTCGGGATGGCCGGCCCAACGGTCCAGGATCATCCGTGCCGTGTACGCATGGGTGGCGCCATCGACGGTAGTGAAGGCCGGAAAGGTCCAGAATGCCAAAGCGGACAGGAGGACCACTGCTATCAACAGCCAGTGGGCCTGTATCGGCGACCTGGCCGTCATCCCTTGGTCAGCTCCTTGAACACTTCCTCCAGTCCGCGCTCGCTCTTCTGCAGGGCCAGGACCTTCAGGCCGTTGTCCACCGCGAACTGGAAGACGGCAGGGCGGGCATCCTGATCGGCGCGGCACAGCAGGCGCCAGGCGTTGTTGCTGACCGCTTCGGCCTTCTCCACACCGGGGATGCGCAGCAGCAGCTTCGCCTCGGTGGCCCTGTCGAACTCCACCTCCAGCGTTTCGCGCTGTTGGGTGGCGCTGCGCAGGGTATCGGCCGTATCGTCCGCCACGATGTGTCCGCGGTCGATGATGATCACGCGGTCGCAGATGGCCTCCACCTCCTGCATGATGTGGGTACTGAGCAGCACGGTCTTCTCGCGTCCGATGCGCTTGATCAACCCACGCACTTCCTCCAGCTGGTTGGGGTCGAGGCCGCTGGTGGGCTCGTCGAGGATCAGGACCTTGGGGTCGTGGATCATGGCCTGGGCCAGGCCCACGCGTTGGCGGTAGCCGCGGCTCAGCTGGCCGATCTTCTTGTGCTGCTCGCGTCCCAGCCCTACGGTGTCCACCATCTCCTTCACCCGTGCCGACACGTTCTTCAGCTTGTAGATGCCGGCCACGAACTCCAGGTACTCCTTCACATAGAGGTCGGTGTACAACGGATTGTGCTCGGGCAGGTAGCCCACGCTCCGGCGCACGTCCATGCTCTGCTCGCGGGTGTCGAAACCGCAGACGCTGGCTGTGCCTGAGGTGGAGGGTAGGTAGCACGTAAGGATCTTCATCATCGTGCTCTTCCCCGCCCCGTTCGGGCCCAGGAAGCCGACCACCGCGCTGCCGCCGATCTCGAACGACACGTCGTCCAGTGCCTTCTGCTGGCCGTAGAGTTTGGTGATGTGACTGACGGAAATGGACATCGGGCGCTAAGTTATCCCTAGCGTGGCATGCCGAGCTTCAATGTGGAAATGGGCAAATGAGGGAATGTGCCCGTCGTCACCGGCGCTGTTGCCACCCGGCACCCTCTCGGTCAGGGCTCCGAGCGGATCCCCATTCGCACATTGGCTCATTTACACATTCACCTTCAGTTCACCCGCATCTTTGCGGCATGCCTACCGGCCTTGTCATGCGTTCCACCGGAAGCCGTTACCTCGTTCGGGGTGATGATGCTTCCCTGCACGAATGCGTGGCGAAGGGCAACCTGCGCATCAAGGGTTGGAAGAGCACGAACCCGGTGGCCGTGGGCGATCGTGTGGATTTCCTCCCACAGTTGAGCGTGGACCAAGTGGGGTCGATCATCGACCTGCATGATCGTCGGAACTACCTCGTGCGACGCAGTGTGAACCTGAGCCACCACAAGCACGTGATCGCCGCCAACGTGGACCAGGCGATGATCGTGGTCACCGTGGCGAGGCCGCGTACCTCTTACGGCTTCATTGACCGCTTCCTTGTTACTGCGGAAGCCTATCAGGTGCCGAAGATCCTCATCGTCTTCAACAAGGTGGACGCCTTGGATGACAAGGGTTTCGACCTGCTCGCGGAGTATGAGGATGTGTACCGTACGGCCGGCTACACCACCATCATCACCTCGGCGCTAAAGGGCACAGGGGTTGAAGAAGTGAAGGCCTCGTTGCGGGGCAAGGTCACTCTGATCGCCGGGCACAGTGGTGTGGGCAAGAGCACCTTGGTCAACGCCATTGAGCCGGACCTCGATCTGCCCACGGAAGAGATCAGCGAGTCCAGCGAGAAGGGGCAGCACACGACCACCTATGCGGAGATGTTCGAACTGAAGGTGCTCAGCGCAGAGGACAAGCCGACCTTCCTGATCGACACACCGGGCATCAAAGGCTTCGGGTTGGTGGACATGAGCCCCGAGGAGATCGTTGACCAGTTCCCCGAGATGTTCCGCCTGAAAGGGCAGTGCCGTTTCAACAACTGCATGCACCAGCAAGAACCCGGGTGCGCCGTTCGCACGGCCGTGGAGAACGGTGACATCGCCGAGAGCCGCTACCTCAGTTACATCGACATGGCCAATGGCGTTGAGGACACCGGTCCCTATCGCCTCGATTGAACACGAACCGCATGAAGAAGTCCCTCTTGATCCTGATGGCGCTCACTGTGATCGCCTGTCACCAGCAACAAGCCGTGGTGGTTCCACCGGTCGCAGCGCCACTGGCTGAACGTGGAGCGCTTCTGTCACAGCAGAACGTCGATGCGACCATCTACCAGAATTCCTCGGCGGAAGGGGCACGCCTGTTCGAACAGTGCTATGAGCTGGCGAAGCTTCGGCTCGACCAGAACCTTGCTCGACCTCACGACCTGCCCGCTGCAGTGATCGTGGACATCGATGAGACGGTGTTGGACAACAGCGCCTACCAAGTGACCAACGCTGCCAAGGGCGGCAACTACACGAAGGAGAGCTGGAACGAGTGGGCGCTCATGGGCGCTGCAAAGGCGCTACCAGGTGCAGTTGAGTTCCTGAAGTACGCGGTGTCCCGCGATTGCGCGGTCTACTACATCACGAATCGAGCGACCAGCGAGAAGAACGCCACGATCAAGAACCTCTTCGAGCTGGGCTTTCCCATGGCGGATGAGGCGCATGTGATGACGATGGAAGGTGATGTGAGCGACAAGACCGATCGCCGCGCCCTGGTTTCGAAGGGCCACTATGTGGCACTGCTGTGCGGTGACCAGCTCACGGACTTCGATCAACGCTTCAAGGACCGCAGCAATGAGCTCGGTCTGCCTACTGTGAAGGCACTTCATGACACATTGAGCCGTTACTTCGTGATGATGCCCAACCCGATGTACGGCACCTGGCTCGATGCAGCCGGTGGCCGTGTGGACAGCTTGAAGCTTGAGCGGAAGGCAGCGTTCCTTCAACAACGGGCCTACTGATGCGCGCCGTTGTCCAACGGGTCATCCACGCGTCGGTGCAGATCGATGACGCGGTGCATGCGCGGATCAACAAGGGTCTTCTGGTGTTGCTCGGCGTTGAGGTGGGCGACACATCTGAGGATATGGAATGGCTGTGTGGCAAGATCGCACGCCTGCGCATTTTCAATGATCCCGAAGGCGTCATGAACCTCGACATCACCCAAGTGCACGGCGAGCTTTTGCTGGTAAGCCAATTCACCTTGCATGCCAGCACCGCCAAAGGCAATCGCCCCAGCTACATCCGGGCGGCGCGGCCTGAGGAAGCTGTTCCATTGTACTTACGCGCCAAGCAGCTGCTCACCGAAGGCATCGGCAGACCGGTGCGCACCGGTGAGTTCGGCGCCGACATGCAGGTGGAGCTCGTGAACGACGGGCCGGTCACGATCATCATCGACAGCAAG
Organism: Flavobacteriales bacterium; assembly: GCA_016721825.1. Taxonomy (GTDB): domain Bacteria; phylum Bacteroidota; class Bacteroidia; order Flavobacteriales_F; family PHOS-HE28; genus PHOS-HE28. The sequence goes on along the minus strand of JADKHI010000001.1, from coordinate 1,109,249 downwards.
TTGAGGGAGTGATCGGTGCGTTCAGCGCCGCTCCACGATGATCCTTCCTGTACGGCACCAATCGCCTTGCGCAGCGCGGACCGTGTAGACCCCAGCGGCAACATCCGTCAGAACGATGCGTACTTCGTCATCGCCTTCAGGTCGTTGACGGAAGCTCACTTCGCGACCATAGGGGTCCAGCACCGCAAGTCGCACTTCATCGCGGTGGGCACCGAGCGCCACAAGGAATGAGCCCTGTGTAGGACTGGGCCAGCAGTGCAAGGTCGGCGCCTCCCATTCGGTCTTGATGATCGCGGAGGTCTTCTCGCTTCCGTCAAGATCGACCACCACGAGTCGGTAGTAGGTGTCATCCTCGATCGGTGCTACATCGGTGAGGCGGTAGTGCCGTTCGCCGACCGTGTTGCCCGCAGCTTCCACGCGGCCGATCGCTTCCCAATCCCACAGGTCCAAGCTACGTTGCACAACGAAGTGCGAAGAGTTCTCCTCGGTGGCCGTCACCCATTTCAGGTCGATGGTCCAGAGGGTGGGCATTGCATTGAACGAAAGCAGTTCCACAGGCAGCACGAGCGGATCACAGCTCACGGTCGCGGTGCCGCCGAAGACCAACGGGACAACGCTTGTCACGGAACTCCAGTTGCTGAAACAGATCAGGTATTGCTGGCCGACCAACACGTTCAGCGGAGGTTCGAAATTCTCCGGCACGCCTGCGCCGGGAATGGAACTGACGATGCCTGTTCCGCCATAGGAAGCGTAGTTCCAATTGCAACGTACGGGTGCAAGGGTGCCGGCCATGATCGCAGCGCACGTGGTCGCCGTGTATGGGAACATGGTCCAGTCGTAGAATCCGGATTGTGTGCCGAAGGCTCCGAGGGTGAACTCAAGGGATCCGCTTCCAGCGATGTTCACGATCATCCAGGTCGTGTTGATCTCCTGTCCCATAAGGCAGCCATAGTGGTCGGTCCCCCAGGGGCTGTTCACCGCATCTCCTGCAAGGAACTCCGGGTTGCTTACCGAGCCAAGAGCGGGGATCTCCCAGAGGGCACCGGATCCGTTCGGATCGATGGTGAAGTTGAGGTTCGTGCAGACGTTCACTGCGTCCGGACAGTCGCTTGCGGTGATCACTTGCGGTACCGTACAAGGCCCCGTGATGCCCAACGGAACAGCGGTCGCACCGTTCCCGCCCGAGCCCAGGGTCCCCGTCGCGACGGTCGCGCCGAGGTCATCCGTCAACGCCCAAGTGGCGCCGTTCCAGCCGTTGCTGGCGGCATCGTACATCTGCATGACATAGCACCCGGTGTCCAGGCACATGGTCACGCTGGCGGGTGCGCTGCCTGAAGCGAAGTTGGTGCCCATGCTCATGAAGTTCCAGCTGATCTGCGCCGGTGCGGTGCCGCTTGTGATGGTCATGGTGTGGTCCGTGCAGGTGCCGTTGGAGCACCCGCCATTGATGGACACCTGCGAGGTGCCGAACGATCCGTTGACCAGGGTGCCTGAGGCCACGGTGGTGGTGGTACCCAGATCCACGAACGAATACGTGGCGCCGTTCCAGCCGTTGCTGGCACCATCATACATGTAGAGCGTATAACAGGAAGGGGACATGCACAACTGTACAGATGCCGGTGCGTTCCCGGCGGCCACGAGCGCGAAGAAGGGGTCGTACAATTCCCAGGACACATCGACCGGGGCCGTACCGGCCGTTACGTTCATCTCGTAAGCGCTGCACGAGCCGCATCCGGCGCCAACGATAACCTGCACCAGAGAAAAGCTCCCGTTGGAGAGCGTTCCCGTACTGGTCACTGTAGAGGTGGCCACATCGCTGATGGTGAAGGTGGCGCCGTTCCAGCCATCGCCGCTGTCATCGTTCAGGTACATGGTGTAGCAGCCGTCCGGCAGACATTCCACAGCGTTCCACGGGGCTCCACCGGCGGCCACCATGAAGCCGAACTCATCGTAGATCTCCCAGGAAACTTCGGCCGGAGCGCTTCCAGCGGTCACCACGATCTGCTGGTCGGAGCAGCCACTACAGCCACCACCAAGGTCCACCTCGATGGTGCCGAAGTCGCCGGAGGTCAAGGTCCCTGTGGCGATCACCGTGGTGGTGTTCTCCAGGTAGATCGTCCATGTGCCACCGTTCCAGCCGTTGTTGCCGTCGTCGTACATCACCATGGTGTAGCAACCATCGGGCAGGCATTCCCCCGTGTTCTCGGGTGCATCTCCTTGGGCCACGGTGATGCCGAACTCATCCACCAGTTCCCAATGGATCTCCCCGATCGCCATGCCGCCATCGACCACGATGTCGTAGTCCGTGCATTGCGCCTTTACCAACATGCTCAACACGCAGAAGAGCAGCAGTGCGGCCTGTCGCAAGGTGCTCATTTCTGGGACGGCGTATCCCCACAATGGTCAGGGTCGAGGTGCTTGAACGGCGCGTTCGATCGGGGCACGCGGCTCCAACATCGCAAGGTCAGGCCATAGGGGGTGAGCAGGTCCTGAAGGCCGGTCTTGTTCAGCGTGCTGTTCGCTTCGACCCAGATCAACATATTCCGTGTGGTCACGTCCGTGCGTGACATCCGCACACCTTCCACATCGCGCAGCATCACATCCACGTGGTGGGCCTGTTGTGCACTATGAAGACCGACCACCACCGCCTGCACTTGGTCCATGCCGGTGGACTGCGCCATCAAGTTGCCGGAGAGCAACACCGCGGCAATGAACAGCCACACTTGCGCACGGTACCGGAGCTTCATGATCACTAATGTAGCCGCCTCTGTGACGGCTGAGCGTGACGATCCTCACATCGGCGACGGAACGGTGGAATTCGTCGATGAGGAGGTCTTTCTTATTTCCTGATCGGCCTTCCGGGTGTTGGACGCACGAGCATCTTTGTGGTAGCAACGCTCAGCATGATCACAGACAAGGCGGAGGCTCCGCTCACACAGTTGGCGCAGGAAGTGGATCAGTGGATCAACACCACCGGTGTCCGTTACTTCGACCCGCTCACCAACATGGCCATGCTCAGCGAAGAGGTGGGCGAAGTGGCCCGCATCATGGCACGGCGCTATGGTCAACAGAGCGAGAAGGAAAGCGATAAGGTGAAGGACCTGGGGGAAGAGCTCAGCGACGTTCTCTTCGTGGTGCTCTGCCTGGCGAACCAGACCGGCACGGACCTGCAGGCGTCGTGGGCGAAACGGATGGAGGAGAAGACAGCGCGGGACAAGGACCGGCACCGTGACAATCCGAAGTTGGGCTGAGCGGCCCTTCGTTCCAGTTCTCTATTATTGCCAACCCACATACACATTCTCATGCATCGTTCCTGGCGCGCCCTCATCATTGCGATCCTGATCTGCTCTCCCGCGCTGATCACGGCCCAATCCACTGCCGAGAAGGTCAAGGTGAAGGTGCGCATCAGCAAGGATGAGGACGCGGACGCCAAGCTGCGGCCCATGGCGATGGTGCGGTCGGGCGATGCCAATCTGATGATGCTGCGCAGTGGCGAGTTCGACGTCCGCGCGTTCGGTACTCTGAAGAGCAGCTTGGACCTGTACGACCGCACCAAGCTCACCTATCTGCGGAGCCAGGAGCCCAACATGAAGACCAAGGACGGCAAGGAGGTGAAGGTCGATGCCCTTGTGAACTTTTCAGGGCGGCCGATCCTGTTGGGCCACAACTCGACCGACGGCATGGCCACCTTGTACCAACAGGTGCTGGATCCCGGACTGGTGGGACAAGGGAAACCCTTTGAGCCCTTGGTTTCCTGGGAGATGAAGCTCAAGGAGAAGACCGCCGTCGTTGTTTCCGCCGGGTCGGCCATCCGCACGCCCTACCTGGCCGTGGTCTCCTCTGATTCGTCGCACATGCTCGTTGCCAGCCCTGAGATCCGCGACAAGGAGACCAAACAAGGGCTCTACCTGATGGCCGTGGTGGATCGCGACCTCAAGGTGAAATGGCAGCGCATTGTGAACGTGAACGCGGCGGCGCGCAGCTCCTTCATTGAGGACATGGAAGTGGACAATGCAGGCAATGCCTACTTCGCGCTCCGTTCGGAACTGGAGAAGGATGAGGCCAAGGGCACCGATGCCCGAATGGACCTGAAGTTCTTCGTCGCCAACGCCGCGGATGTAAAGGATGTGAAAGTGAAGCTCGGTGGGGAGGAATACCCCGTGAGCGCCATGCTCGAGCATACGGCCGATGACCGCGTGGTCTGCGCGGGTGTGTATGGTGTCGAATCGGAGAAGAAGTGGAAGGTCCTCGGCAACTTCCTCGCTGTCTTCAAGGCGGGTTCCACGGAGTCGGTGAACACGGAGGTGATCCCCTTCACCGGTACGGGCCTGGAAGGTGAATCCGACGATGGCGAGGACACCAAGGCCGAGGCGAAGGACAAGGGCCGCATGAGCCTGAACACCGACGTGATCGCCGTGCTGCCACGCAGCGATGGTAGCTTCTTCCTCGTGAACGAGGTGGCCTATGTCTACACCTCCACAAGCACCCAAGGCGGCCAACAGGTGCGCTACGTCCACGGCCCGATCCAGGTGCGTTGCCTGGAGAAGGACGGCAGGGAACGCTGGTCCTCCCTCTTCCGTCGGTGGACCGTGACCGGCAGCCCGGTGATCGGTCCGGTGTTCTGTGCCGTGTACGACGACAACCTCTACCTGTTCCTGTTGGACAGCGAGGAGATGGCCGAGCGTCGAAAGGCCGGTGACAAGATCTCCTCCAAGCACATCCGCGACCCGTACTCGGCCTTGGTGTCCTTCGACGCGAAGGGCGGCTTCAAGGTCAAGCCTGTGCTCAAAGGCGAAAAGGACAACGACTTCATCAGCGGGTGGAGCCTGGTGCGCACCGGTTCGTCCGAGTATTTCGCATTGGGGACGGAAAAGGTGGCCGGTGGTCGCTTCCTCCCCGTGCGGATCGAGTTCAGCAAGGAAGCCACCAAGTAGGGCTTTCCGCCGCTCACTTCACCGCCTCCACATAGAGGCTTTCCGGCGCACGGCTCACTTGGTCGCGCAGCAAGGCAGGGATGCGGCCTTCGCGGTAGCCCACGCGCTTCACTTCGCGGAAGCCGGCTTCCTTAAGGTACAAGGACAGGGTCTCGAAGTCGACGAGCGTCTTGTGCGTCCAGTGGTGGAAGATCCAGTCCAGCGCCTCCATGCCGGTGCGATGGCCACGGTCATTGAAGAAGGGCATCTCGTAGGTCGGGTCCTGGCGACGCTTCACGTAGGCATCGACATAGAGCTCGCTGTTGCAGAAGATGATGCGCAGCGTACCGCCCGGTTTCAGCACGCGGTGCATCTCCTTCAGGTTCGGCTTGAAGTAGGCCTTGGGCATGCCGTCGATCACGTGCTCGCAGTAGATGCCCTCGAAGCGGTCCGTCGGAAAGGGATAGGGCTTGCGCAGGTCGCAGACCACATCCACGCCAGGGCACCAATGCCAGTCCACGTTCACCAGGCCCGGTTCGGGGAACATGCCGCAGCCGATGTTCAGGTAGGGAAGTGTGCTCGCGTTCTTCGAGAAGAACATCCGCTTGTTGCGGATCACGCTGGAGATGAAGCGCTGCACTTTCGCATAGGAGAGCAGCGAGCGTTTTCCGGAAATGTCGTTCAGGCCCATGGTGGTGCGCCGAAGATAGGAGCGGAGGCTCTGAGACTTGGCGCTATCACCTTGACAATACGTTCCGTGGCCCCCCCATATTCCCGCGCATAACGCCCGGCCGCCTCCGATGCTTCAGCACGTGCAGTGGGATCCGTGAGCAACTTCTCCAACACGGCGCGTAGCTCCTCCGCGTTGCGCACCTCGAAACCGCCACCGGCGTTGATCAATCCCTTGGCCTCGGCGAACTTGGTGTGGCGCGGACCGAAGATCACAGGCTTACCCCACGCGGCCGCTTCAAGCAGGCTGTGGATGCCGTCGCCGAAACCGCCTCCGACGTAGGCGATGTCACCGTAGCGGTAGAGCCTTGCCAGCAGGCCCATGCGGTCCACCAACGCCGTGCGGATCCCGTGCGGAAGACCTGAGCCTTGGGAGCCTTCCAGTTCGCTCCACAACACCAGCGGTTTCGGGAAGCCGGCCTCAACGGCTTGCAGGTGCGCGGTGGTCAGTTCGTGCGGAGCGACCACGATCCGCAGCTTGTCCTTCACGTTTGCCAGTGCCTTCAGGAGCAGGTCCTCATCCGCAGGCCAGGTGCTGCCGCAGATCAGCACGAGACCCTTGTTCGAAGCGCGGAAGGCCTGCGCAGGAGCCAGATCTTCATTCGCCTTCACGATCGCCAGCACCCGATCGAAGCGCGTGTCGCCCCCAACGGTCACGTTGGCCACGCCAATGCCATTCAGGAGTTCCTTGGAGCGCTCATCCTGTACGAAGAGCTGCGCGAAGCACGCGAGCATGTTCCGCCAGGCGCCGCCGTACCAGCGGAAGAAGGGCTGTTCGGGCCGGAAGATGGCGCTGATCAAGAAGGTGGGTACGCCAGCGTTGTGCAAGGCCTTCAGGTGGTGCTGCCAGAACTCGTACTTCACCCAGAGGGCGACCTTGGGGTTCAACAGGTGTACCAGGCGCTTCGCGTTCCCAGCGGAATCGAGCGGCAAATAGTCCACGTGTGTGGCCAGGGGAAAGTCCTTGCGCGCCTCGTAGCCGCTGGGGCTGAAGAAGGTGAGGAGCACCGGCAGGTCGGGATGTTCCCGCTTGATGGCCTCCAGCACGGGCCTGCCTTGCTCGAACTCGCCCACGCTGGCGCAATGCATCCAGAGGCAACCATGCAGGGCCTCGCGCTTCGCTTCCAACCGTTGCCACAGGCCTTTGCGGCCATCCACCCATTGCCTGGCCTTGGGGTTGAAAGGCGCGGCCAGGCGCACGGCGAGGTGGTAAAGCCCCGTGGCCGTGTCCGTGAGCAATGGCATCAGCGGATGTAGAAGGTGTCGTCGTTGCGGCGGTAGATGGGCAGCGTCCAGCCGAAGCGGAAGCCGTTGAGCCCATCGAAGCGCATGCCGGTGTCGGCCCGGCCGGTGTCGAAGTTGTACGGGCGTAGCCCTTGCGTAAAGCCCAACATCGATTCGAAGCCGATCTGGAAGTTGATGAGCCTGTTGCTGCTGATGTGCTGGTAGCCGAAGAAGAGGAGCGCCGCAGGTCCCGCCGCGAGCCGGTCGTAACCCTTGAGGTATTCGCCTTCCAGCTGGGGCACGACGTTCTCTTGGGTCTCGATGCGGATCTTGTGACGCATGTAGCCACCGCCCAGCTTGATCAACAGGCCGCTGTTGGGGTTGGGACCGGCCACAGGGATGATCTTGCCTACATAGGCCATCACCGTGTAGCCCCGCTCGTACAGGAACACGGTGGCGGGGTAGCCGTCCTGGTCCAGCACTTGATCATCGGCGGTGAGCAGGCCTTTCAGCATGTTGCTCTCGTTGATCTTGTTGCCGAAGATGAAGGAGCCCTCCGCGCCGACCATGTAGTTGCTGCGGAACTTGTAGCAGGTACCCAGGCCGATGTTGTTGTTGGAGCCGAAGCGCAAGGCCATGTCGCCCGTGGGCAGCTGGTAGGCATAGCTGGCCGTGACCTGCACCATGGCGATGGAGGTATCCCTGACGTTGCCTTGTGCGTAGGAGGCTTCCTGCACAAGCATCAAGGTGCACACCAGAAGGAATGAAGGGGTCCAGCGCATGGGTCGGCGAAGGTAAGTACGGGGTTGATTGGGCCCTTGGTATGTGGGATCGAGGAAAGGGCCTGACGTTGCCTGCCTCAGGTGGTTATCTTCGCGGCCGCCCGGCCGCAGCGCCGGTGCCTTACACTGCCAGCGCACACGCATGAAGCCCATCCAGATGGTCGACCTTGTCGGCCAGTACCAGAAGATCAAGCCTGAAGTGGATGCCGCGATGCAGCGTGTGATCGACACGGCCGCGTTCATCAACGGTCCCGAAGTGAAGAGCTTCGAGCAGGAGCTGGGCACTTACCTCGGAGCGAAGCACGTGATCGGTTGCGCCAACGGCACCGACGCTCTGCAGATCGCCATGATGGCCCTGGGCCTCAAGCCCGGCGACGAGGTCATTACTTGCTCCTTCACCTTCGTGGCCACGGTGGAAGTGGTGGCGCTCCTGGGCATCACCCCGGTGTTCGCCGATGTGCTGCCGGGCACCTTCAACATCGACCCGGCCGACATCCGCCGCAAGATCACGCCCAGGACCAAGGCGATCGTGCCCGTGCACCTGTTCGGCCAGACCGCCGACATGGACGCCATCATGGCCATCGCCAACGAGCACAAGCTCTTCGTGATCGAGGACAACTGCCAGGCCATCGGCGGGGACCACACCGCAGCGGACGGCACGAAACGCAAGAGCGGCACCATCGGCCACATCGGCACCACCAGCTTCTTCCCCAGCAAGAACCTGGGCTGCTATGGTGATGGTGGTGCGCTGTTCACCAACGACGAGGCCATCGCGAAGAAGCTGCGCCGCGTGTGCAACCACGGCAGTGATGTGCGTTACTACCACGAGGTCATCGGCGTGAACAGCCGGCTGGACTCCCTACAGGCCGCCGTGCTACGCATCAAGTTGCGCAACCTGGACGCTTACGCCGCAGCGCGCAATGCCGCTGCCACGCACTACGACACTGCCTTCGCCGGTCTGGAGCACATAACCACACCGGAGCGCAGCGCGCACAGCGATCATGTCTTCCACCAGTACACGCTGCGTGTGACCGGCGGCCATCGCGATGGTCTGAAGCAGCACCTCGAAGCGAACGGTGTTCCGGCCATGATCTACTACCCGGTGCCCTGCCACTTGCAGAACGCCTTCCGCACGGAGCGCTTCCCCGAAGGTTCCTTGCCGGTTACCGAACAGCTCACGCACGAAGTGCTCAGCCTCCCCATGAGCACCGAGCTCGACAACGAACAACTCGCTCACATCACCGCGACGGTGAAGAGCTATTTCAACCAGTAAAACCAGTAAGGGCGGGAAGTTTCCCGCTCCGACCACCACCCCATGAACATCGCAGTAGTAGGAACAGGATACGTCGGCCTCGTAACGGGCACGTGCTTCGCCGAGACCGGCAACAATGTGGTCTGTGTGGACATCAACGCCGAGAAGGTGCAGCTGATGAAGGACGGGAAGGTCCCGATCTATGAGCCACACCTGGATGTGCTCTTCGAGCGGAACATCCGTCAGGGCCGCTTGCGTTTCACCACCGACCTGGCCGAAGCACTGGAGAAGGCGCAGATCGTCTTCCTCGCGTTGCCCACGCCTCCCGGGGAGGATGGCAGCGCCGATCTCAGCTACGTGCTGAACGCCGCCGCCGACATCGGGAAGCTGATGACCGACTACAAGGTGCTCGTGGACAAGAGCACCGTGCCCGTAGGTACTGCCGAGAAGGTGACCGCTGCGGTGAAGAAGCACGCCAAGGTCGAATTCGATGTGGTCAGCAACCCCGAGTTCCTGCGTGAAGGTTTCGCCGTGGATGACTTCCTGAAACCCGACCGCGTGGTGGTGGGTACCAGCAGTGAGCGTGCGCGCAAGCTGATGGAGGAGCTCTACAAGCCCTTCGTCCGCCAGGGCAACCCGATCATCTTCATGGACGAGCGCAGCGCTGAGCTCACGAAGTACGCGGCCAATGCCTTCCTCGCGGCCAAGATCACCTTCATGAACGAGATCGCGAACTTCTGCGAGGCCGTCGGCGCCGACGTGGACAAGGTGCGCATCGGCATGGGCAGCGACAGCCGCATCGGCAAGCGCTTCCTGTTCCCCGGCATCGGCTACGGTGGCTCGTGCTTCCCCAAGGACGTGCAGGCCTTGGCCAAGAGCGGCAAGGAAGCGGGCTACGAATTCCAGATCATCGAGAGCGTGATGAAGGTGAACGAGGAGCAGAAGACCGCCCTCATGCCCAAGATCAAGAAGCACTATGGTGGCTCGTTGAAAGGCAAGCACTTCGCCATGTGGGGCCTGGCCTTCAAGCCCGACACCGACGACATCCGTGAGGCACCTGCCTTGTACATGATCGACGCCCTGCTGAAGGAGGGGGCCACCGTTGCCGCCTTCGACCCCGAGGGCATGAAGAACGTGCAGAAGATGAAGGGCGACATCATCCGCTATGCGCATGATGAGTACGACGCCCTCACCGGCGCCGACGCGCTGATCATCTGCACCGAATGGGCCGAGTTCCGCACGCCGGACATGGAGCGCGTGAAAGGCAGCCTGAAGCAGCCCGTGATCTTCGACGGCCGCAACCTCTACGAATTGGAGACGATGCAGGAGAAGGGCTTCACCTACGTGAGCATCGGAAGGAACGTCGTCAACGCCTGATCACCCAAACGCCGCTGTAGCGTCGACCCACGGGGTTGATCGTGCGGATACACAACGAACATGGCCAAGAAGAACACCGCGCCCAAGAAACCTACGAAAGCACCTGCGAAGAAGGCGACTGCTGCAAAGCCCTTGAAGAGAACTGCCGCCAAGCTGGCCGTGGTGAAGAAGCCCAAGGAGCGCGTCCTCATCACCGGCGCCGCTGGCTTCCTGGGTTCGCACCTCTGCGATCGTTTCCTGAAGGAGGGCTACCATGTGATCGCCATGGACAACCTGATCACGGGCCGTCTCAAGAACATCGAGCACCTCTTCAAGCGCGAGGACTTTGAGTTCTACCACCACGACGTTAGCACCTTCGTGCATGTGCCGGGCGACCTGAAGTACATCCTGCACTTCGCCAGCCCCGCCAGCCCGATCGACTACCTGAAGATCCCGATCCAGACCCTGAAGGTCAGCTCCCTGGGCACGCACAACCTGCTCGGTCTGGCCAAGGCCAAGGGCGCGCGCATCCTGGTGGCCAGCACCAGCGAGGTCTACGGAGACCCCAAGGTCCACCCGCAGAACGAGGAGTACTGGGGCCACGTGAACACCGTGGGTCCGCGGGGTGTGTACGACGAGGCCAAGCGCTTCCAGGAGGCCATTACCATGGCCTACCACACCTACCACGGCGTGGAGACCCGCATGGTGCGCATCTTCAATACCTACGGTCCGCGCATGCGACTGAACGACGGCCGGGTGCTGCCAGCCTTCATCGGTCAAGCGTTGCGCGGTGAGGACCTCACCATCTTCGGCAAGGGGAACCAGACGCGCAGCTTCTGCTACGTGGACGACCTGATCGAAGGCATCTACCGTTTGCTCCTGAGCGACTATGCTGGCCCGGTGAACATCGGCAACCCTGCGGAGATCACCATCAAGCAGTTCGCCGAGGAGATCGTGAAGCTCACCGGCACCAAGCAGAAGCTGGTGTACAAGCCGCTCCCGCAGGACGATCCCATGCAGCGCCAGCCGGACATCACCCTCGCGAAGAAGCTGCTGAAGTGGCAGCCCAAGGTGAGCCGCGCCGAAGGCCTGAAGATCACCTACGCCTACTTCAAGAGCCTTTCCGCCAAGGAGCTGCACGAGAAGGACCACAACAGCTTTGAGGGTTACGTGCGGAAGTGAGCAAGGACCAAGTTGCAAGTGTCAAGTCCCAAGTGGTCATGATCACTTGGGACTTGCTGTTCACGGACTTCAAACTTGTCACTGATCCCTCGTAGCTTCAGACTTGAACCTTGTCCCTCGAGACTTGACACTTAGAACTCGATGACCACCCTACGCATCGCCGGTGTACCGGAACACTTCAACCTGCCCTGGCAGCTCGGGCTTGAGCGTCGTGCCTTCCTGCGGGCCGGCATCGACGTGCAATGGCGCACTGTTCCGCAAGGCACCGGGGCCATGTGCGATCTGCTCCGCGCTGGCGAAGTGGATCTGGCCGTGCTGGTGACCGAAGGTGCCGTGCGCGACATGGTGAACGGAAGCTCCAATCGCATCGTGAGCAACTACGTGGACACGCCGCTCACCTGGGGCGTGCACGTGAGCGCCAAGAGCGAGCTGCGCAGCCCGAAGGACCTGAAGAACGTGCCTTTCGCCATCAGCCGCTTCAACTCGGGCAGCCACCTGATGGCCATGAGCTACGCGCAGCAGAACGGCTGGCAACCCACCGAGAAGGACTTCATCGTCGTGAACGACCTGCAGGGTGCCTTGGACCGCATGGCCACAGGCGAGCCCATGGTCTTCCTGTGGGAACAGAGCACCACGGCCAGTTGGGTAGAACAGGAAGTTCTGCGGCGTGTGGATGCCGTGCGTCCGGCTTGGCCCTGCTTCATGGTGGTGGCGCGCAACGAAGTGCTGGTCTCATCCGCCGATGTGGTGCGCAGGCTTTTGCGTGTACTGCACGACCAAGCGCGTGGCCTCATGGAGAAGAAGAACGTAGCGGACACCATCGCACAGCGCTACAGCATGTCCGTGAACACCGCCGCAGAATGGTTCTCTTCCGTTCGCTGGAACACCACAGGTACGGTGAACACACAGGCCTTGCAGGCGGTCAGTGAACGCTTGCACAACATAGGCGCCATCGATCACGCGTTGACGGCCGAGGAATTGGCGGCGATGGTGGTGCAGGTGATGCCGGTGCGGTCCGCTTAGGGCTCGTTCGGCGAGCGGCGTTCAATCGTGCATCTGGCAGTCCGCGTTCCCGTCTTGGATGAGGACCACGTGTCCGTACGTGTACATCCAGGTCGACACGAAGCGCTCGCCATCCCAGGTCAAGGTGTCCATCCCACCATCGCCATGAACGTCCAGCGTGAGGTGATCGCCTTCGAGACGGTAGGCGACCACTTCCGGGTCACCGAGGTAGAGGCTGTCGGCAGCGATCAGCTTCGGGTCCACGGGCATGGACCAACCCCATTGCCCGGTGCGGATGGCTACGCTGTCCGCGCTCACGAAGGTCCAGTCCTCGTGATAATGATAGTAGCTGGCGGCCCAGGTGGTCCCGGGGAGTTGCTCGATGCGACTGTCCTGGTGGGGTATGAACGCTGCGCACGCCAACACGAGCCCGGATAGGAGGGGGATGGCCGTGTACGCTCGCATCGTAAGCGAAGTTAGCGGCAACCCAAGCATGCCCACGCCGTTCTGGAAGGAGCGGAGGGGTTACCTTCCGCAGCTCGATGACCCTGCCCATGCGCTCCTGGTGCTTCCTCTTGCTGGCGCTTGTCTTATCACCGGCCTCGGCCCAGACGATCTGGGGTACCAAGGCCCGGGCCGGCCAACCGCCCGACCTTTCGCAGCCCCCGACCCTGTTGTTCCACTACGATCCGTGGACCGAAGCGCATGCGATCGTCGATACCGTGCGGCTCAATGGGATCGAGATCGATATGGACGGCCTGGCCTATACACCCGCGCAGGGACTGGTGGGTTTCGAGCACGGCACTGGCGGTTCGCGGATGATCGTGCTGGATACAGGTACGGCGGTAGCACAGCCCTTGGGGCCTTGGCTGGCCGGACTGGAGGTCTGTGGCGCCTGCTGGGACCACGGCAACGACCTGCTGGCCCTTGACCGCAACACCGATGCGCTGCTGCGGATCCGGGGATCGGACGGCACCTTGATGAGCTCGGTCCCCTTGACCTTGAACGGTGCTCCATTCTCGCTGACCAGCGGGGACCTCGACCTGCTGGCAGGTCAGTTCTACATCCACGAGTATTACAAGCGCTATCTGCTGGACACGGCGTCGGGGATGATGACGACAGTGTTCCTTGAGACCCAGGTCGATACCACTGACGTGCTCGGCAACTGTCAGTCCAATCAGTATCCGCCCGGCATCGGCGGCATCGCGGCCACACCCTTGGTCGACATCCACACCTACATCGCGGTGGATGGCAACTGTGAGGATGATCTGTACCGCTATGAGGTCGTGAGCCCCGTTTCCGGGGTGGAAGTGGTGAACGATGTGTCTCCAGGCTTCAATTCCGGGAACATGGACCTGGCGACCGAGGTAGCCGGGCTGTCGACCGCGATCCCATCCGGTGGACCGCACCGGGGTTCGTTCCGAGTGTATTGGATAGAGGACGCCGGCCTGCTGGTCGAAGGACTGGAAGGACCCTTGGAAGGAGAGCTTGTGATCCTTGACATGGAGGGTCGGCAGTTGTACCGGAAACGGGCGAACGGTGCTTCCCGGATGACCATTGCACTGGGCCTTCGGGCGGGCCTTTATGTGGTGGCGTTCGGACCCTCCGCCCCGCAGCCGGTGCGGTTCGTGGTGCCCTGATCCCTGCAAGGCCCGGAACGCCCGGAACCGGTACCTTCGCAGCCCCCAAGTCATGGGCACATGCGCACATGACCGAATGGGCACATGGACTTCACCGCACACCCCACCGCCGTCATTGATGAGGGCTGCGCCATCGGTGCCGGCACGCGCATCTGGCACTTCAGCCACATCATGCCCAACTGCGTGATCGGGGCGGATTGCAACATCGGCCAGAACGTGGTGGTGAGCCCTGGCGTGAAGCTTGGCCGCAACGTGAAGGTGCAGAACAACGTGAGCATCTACACAGGGGTTGAGTGCGAGGACGACGTGTTCCTCGGTCCCTCGATGGTCTTCACCAACGTGATCAACCCGCGCAGTGCGGTGGCCCGGCGTGACCAGTACCTTCGGACCCTCGTGAAACAAGGTGCTTCCATCGGGGCCAACGCCACCATCGTCTGTGGGCACGACATCGGTCGCTATGCCTTCATTGGCGCGGGTGCGGTGGTCACCAAGGAAGTGCCCGACTTCGCCTTGGTGGTCGGCAATCCGGCCCGGCAGACCGGCTGGATGAGCGAGTTCGGCCACAAGCTGAAGTTCAATGCCGAGGGCAAGGCCACCTGCCCCGAGAGCGCCCAGCAGTACGAATTGAAGGACGGTCGCGTTTCCCGCATTGCCTGAACCATGAGCATGAGCCCTTCGGAAAAGATCCGGTTCGCGGTGATCGGCTGCGGTCACATCGGCAAGCGACACGCCGAGATGATCCAGCGCAACCCCGCCTGTGAGCTGGTGGCCATGTGCGACATCCGGCCGCATGCTGACCTGGGTCTGGAGGCCATCGATGTGCCCTTCTTCTCCGACGCCGAGGAGATGCTGAAGACCCTGCCCGGCATCGACGTGGTGAACGTGTGCAGCCCCAACGGCTTGCACGTGCCGCACAGCCTGCTCGCGCTGAACCACCGCAAGCACGTGGTCTGCGAGAAGCCGATGGGCCTCAGCAAGGCCGACTGCGAAGCCGTGATCTACAAGGCCCTGCAGATGCACCGCAACGTGTTCGGTGTGATGCAGAACCGCTACAGCCCGCCCAGTCAATGGGTGCGCAGCGTGGTGGACCAGGGCCTGCTCGGTGAGGTCTTCATGGTGCAGGTGAACTGCTACTGGAACCGCGACGAGCGCTACTACAAGCGCGGCGGCTGGAAGGGCAGCCTCGACCTCGATGGCGGTACGCTGTTCACCCAGTTCAGCCACTTCATCGATATCCTGTACTGGCTCTTCGGCGACATCACCGACATCCAGGGCAAGTTCGCGGACTTTAACCACGAGCACCTCACCCAGTTCGAGGACAGCGGCATGGTCACCTTCCGATTCCTGAACGGCGGTATGGGTTGCTTGAACTACAGCACCAGCGTGTGGGACAAGAACCTGGAAAGCAGCCTGACCGTGATCGGCGAGAAGGGCAGCGTGAAGATCGGTGGGCAGTACATGGACCAGGTGGAGGTCTGCCACATCAAGGACTACACCATGCCTTCGCTGGCGCCCACCAACCCGGCCAACGACTACGGCGCTTACAAGGGTAGCGCGCAGAACCACCACTACATCATCGAGAACGTGGTGGAAACGCTCAAGGGCAGCAACACCATGACCACCAACGCCCTCGAAGGCTTGAAGGTGGTGGAGATCATTGAACGCATTTACGAGAAGAGGGATGAGCAGCAGTCTTTATGACCGTTTGGTCGCTAGGGAAGCGAAGCTGGCCGTGATCGGCCTGGGCTACGTAGGACTTCCCATCGCACTGGCCTTTGCGCGCAAGCTGAAGGTCGTGGGTTTCGACATCAACCAGAAGCGCGTGGACATGATGCGCCGCAACGAGGACCCCAGCAACGAGCTGGCCGCGTCCGAGTTCGAAGGCCGCGATATCCACTTCACCGCCGACCTGGAGGACCTGCGCGATGTGGAGTTCTTTATCGTGGCCGTGCCCACACCGATCGACGACCAGAACATCCCCGACCTGGGGCCGCTGCTGGGCGCTACACGCACGGTGGGTCAGGTGCTCAAGAAAGGTGACCACGTGGTGTACGAGAGCACCGTGTACCCCGGCTGCACCGAAGAGGACTGCGTGCCGCTGTTGGAGCGCCTCAGCAACCTGAAGTTCGTGGAGGATTTCAAAGTGGGCTACAGCCCCGAGCGCATCAATCCGGGCGACAAGGAGCACACGCTGGAGAGCATCGTGAAGGTGAGCAGCGGCTGCGATCCCGAAAGTGCGGAGACCATCGCAAGGATCTACGAGCTGGTGGTGAAGGCCGGTGTGCACCGCGCCACGAGCATCAAGGTGGCCGAGGCCGCCAAGATCATCGAGAACACGCAGCGCGACGTCAACATCGCGCTCACCAACGAGCTCTCGATCATCTTCAACAAGATGGGCATCAACACCTACGACGTGTTGGAGGCCGCCGGCACCAAGTGGAACTTCCTCCGCTTCCAACCCGGACTGGTGGGCGGGCATTGCATCGGTGTCGACCCCTACTACCTCGTCTACAAGGCGAAGGAGCTGGGCTACCACGCGCAGATCATCGACAGCGGTCGCTTCGTGAACGACAGCATGGGCGGCTACGTGGCCAAGCAGACGGTGAAGAAGGTGATCGGCGCTGGGAAGAACCCGGCCGAAGCACGCATCCTGGTGATGGGTGCCACCTTCAAGGAGAACGTCACCGACATCCGCAACAGCAAAGTGGCCGATGTGGTGCGCGAGCTGAAGAGCTTCAGCTGCGCAGTGGACGTTGCCGATCCGCACGCGGACAGCGACGAGGTGAAGCACGAGTACGGCTACGAACTCGTCAAGGAGATGAAAGGTCCCTATGACGCCATCATCGTCGCCGTGAACCACACCGAGTACGCCAACAAGGACGAGGCCTGGTTCAAGAGCATGCTCACGGACAAGGGCATCCTCGTGGACCTCAAGGGCATCTACCGCAAGAAGGTGAAGGGGCTGAACTATTGGAGCCTGTGACCATGGAGCGCAACATCCTCATCACCGGCGGGGCGGGCTTCATTGGAAGCCATGTGGTGCGGCGCTTCGTGACGAAGTACCCGCAGTACCGCATCATCAACCTGGATGCGCTGACGTACGCCGGGAATCTGGAGAACCTGCGCGATGTGGAGGGCGCCGCGAACTACACCTTCGTGAAGGCCGACATCCGCGATGTGGATGCCTTGAACCGCGTGTTCGCCGATCATGCCATCGACAGCGTGATCCACCTCGCAGCCGAAAGCCACGTGGACCGCAGCATCAGCGACCCCATGGCCTTCGTGAACACGAACGTCATCGGCACGGTCACGCTCTTGAACGCCGCGCGCGAAGCGTGGAAAGGCGCATTCGAAGGCAAGCGGTTCTATCATGTGAGCACCGATGAGGTCTACGGTTCGCTGCACGACGGTGGTTTCTTCACGGAGGAAACGCCCTACGATCCGCAGAGCCCGTACAGCGCCAGCAAGGCGGCGAGCGATCACTTCGTACGCGCCTACGGCAACACCTACAAGCTGCCTTTCGTGCTCACCAACTGCAGCAACAACTACGGCAGCCATCACTTCCCCGAGAAGCTGATCCCGCTCATGATCAACAACATCCGCACGAGCAAGCCGCTGCCGGTCTATGGCAAGGGCGAGAACGTGCGCGACTGGCTCTGGGTGGAGGACCACGCATCCGCGATCGACACCGTGTTCCACAAGGGTGTGGACGGCGAGACCTACAACATCGGCGGGCACAACGAGTGGACCAACATCGCGCTGGTGCACCTCCTGTGCAGCATCATGGACCGCAAGCTGGGCAGGGCCGAAGGAGAGAGCGAAGCTCATCACCTACGTCACCGACCGCGCGGGTCACGATCTGCGCTACGCCATCGACGCCGGCAAGATCCAGCGCGAGCTGGGTTGGAAGCCGAGCATCACCTTCGAAGTAGGCTTGGAGCGTACGGTGGATTGGTACCTCGAGAACACCAGCTGGCTGGAGCGTGTCACCAGTGGTGCCTATCAGCACTATTACGCCGACCAATACGCCAAGCGCTAGGCCATGGGATTCTTCGGTCGCCTGTTCGGTGGTGGTCAAGCGGCCATGCCCCCTGCGGATCTTTCCGTGCTGGGCGCCGACATGCACAGCCACTTCATCCCCGGCATCGATGATGGGGCGCCCACCTTGGAGGCCAGTTTAGAGCTGATCACCGCCATGCACGGGCTTGGCTACCGCAAGGTGATCACCACGCCGCACGTGATGGCCGATGGCTACCGCAACACGCCGGAGAAGATCAAGGCCGGTCTGGAAACGGTGCGCGCGGCGGTCCGGGACCAAGGCCTTGCCATTGAGGTGGATGCTGCCGCCGAATACTACCTGGACCACGAGCTCGAGGGCAAGGTGCAGCGCAAGGAGGTGCTCACCTTCGGCGACAACCTGCTGCTCTTCGAACTGCCCTTCATCTCCGAACCGCAGATCCTGCTGAACGTGGTGTTCACCATGCAGACGCAGGGCTATCGGCCGGTGCTCGCCCACCCCGAGCGCTACGGCTTCTGGCACAACGACCTTAGCAGCGCCGAGAAGCTGAAGGAGCGCGGCGTGCTCTTCCAGCTGAACACCGTGGCCCTCATGGGCGCCTATGGCCCCGCCGCGCGCAAGGCCGCCGAGAAGTACATCGACCTGGGTTGGTATGAGCTGCTCGGTAGCGACTGCCACCGCATGGACCACATCGAGGCCATCAAGGCTACCCTCACCGAGCCCTACCTGCACAAGGTGTTGGGCAGCGGCCGCCTGATGAATTCGGGGTTATGATCGGGTGCGTCAGGGTCCGCTGCGCAAGACCCTGATGGAAAATCAGAGGTAGCCGTGCACGAGCTTATGATGCGAACAGATGACGAATAGACTCTAAGACTCCAACGTGATCTGGATTCAGAAGAGCTTCTACTTGACTTGTCAATTGCCTGTAGTTCCGCATACGCCGCCGCCGTCTCCAGCTCCTTGCTCACTTTCTTGAAGAGGCCTTGGAGCACGTTGCCGGGTCCCACTTCCACGACGCGGGTGGCGCCGTCGGCCAGCATGTGCTGCATGGTCTGGGTCCAGCGCACAGGTGCGGTAAGCTGTGCGATCAGGTTGGCCTTGATGCGGGCGGGATCGGTGTGGGCGCGGGCGTCCACGTTCTGGTACACAGGGCAGCGCGGGTCCACGATCGGCGTGTAGGCGATGGCGGTGGCGAGTTCGGCGCGGGCGGGTTCCATCAAGGGGCTGTGGAAGGCACCACCGACGGGCAGCAGCAGAGCGCGTTTGGCACCGGCGGCTTTCAGGGCTTCGCAGGCGGCGGTCACGGCTTCCACGCTACCACTGATCACCAGCTGACCGGGGCAGTTGTAGTTGGCGGGCACCACCACGCCGGGGATCGTGGCGCAGATCTCTTCGACCTTGGCGTCCTCCATGCCGAGGATCGCGGCCATGGTACCGGGTTGCAGCTCGCAGGCCTTCTGCATGGCGTTGGCGCGCGCGGCCACCAGCTTCAGGCCGTCGCTGAACTCCATGGCACCGGCTGCCACCAAGGCGCTCAGCTCACCGAGCGAGTGACCGGCCACCATGGCGGGTTGGAAGGCGTCGCCCATCACCTTCGCCTTGATCACGCTGTGCAGGAAGATCGCGGGCTGTGTGACGTTCGTGCGCTTCAGGTCCTCGTCCGTGCCATTGAACATCACCTCGGTGATGGTGAAGCCGAGGATGTTGTTGGCGTGCTCGAAGAACACCCGCGCGTTGGCATCGCTCTCGTAGAGCTCCTTGGCCATACCGGGGAACTGGCTGCCTTGTCCGGGGAATACGTAGGCGGTCATCGGTGAAGATCGAATGATAGTGGGTGTTCGGCTTGCGCAAACCTATCGGAACGCACCTGTAACGTCGACCCACCGGGTCGACCAACACTGTGCGTTCAGGTTCAATCCCTGCGGCTTCCGAAAAGGCGGAGCAGCATCAGGAAGAGGTTGATGAAGTCCAGGTAGAGGTTGAGGGCGCCCATGAGGGCCATCTTGCGGGCCTGCTCGGTGCCAGCGGGAATGCTGCTGCCCATCACCTTGAGCTTTTGCATGTCGTAGGCCGTAAGCCCCGTGAACACCACCACGCCGATGATGCTGATGATGTAGTCCATGGTCGAGCTGCCCAGGAACATGTTGATCAGGGAGGCGATCACGATGCCGATGAGGCCGATCATGAGGATGTTGCCCAGCTTCGTGAGGTCGGTCTTCGTGGTGTAACCGGCCACGGCCATCACGGCGAACACGGCCGCGGAGAAGAAGAACACGTTGGTGATGCTGGACGCGGTGTAGGCCAGGAAGATGAACGAAAGGCTCATGCCCGTGACGATCGAGTAGACCACGTACACCGCCAGGAGCGCCGTGGCGCTGAGGCGTTCCAACATGGCACCCATCAGCAGCACCAGACCCAGCGGGGCGAAGAGCACCACCCAGCCGAGGATGGTCTGCTTGCCGGTCTCGAAGTTCACCAAGTACTGGAGAAGGCTCGCGTCGTTCGCGAACCACCAGGCCACCACGCCGCTCAAGATGAGGGCGACGGCCATGTAGGTGAAGACGTTGGACAGGAAGGAACGCAGGTCCGTGGCCACGGGGGCATGCACGAAGGTGCCGGACGGGTTGGCGGGGTAGGTGTTGTTCTCCATGTTCAATGAAGCTTTGCGCTGATCAGTTTGATGAACTCCTCGCGGGTGCGGGGATCGCTGAGAAAGATACCAGTGAAGGCCGAAGTGGTGGTCACCGAATTCTGTTTTTGGATGCCACGCATCTGCATGCACAGGTGGGAGCACTCGATCACCACGGCCACGCCCATGGGCTTCAGGGTGTCCTGGATGCAGTCGCGGATCTCGTTGGTGAGGCGTTCCTGCACTTGCAGGCGGCGGGCGAAGGCGTCCACCACACGGGGGATCTTGCTGAGGCCGGTGATGCGCCCTTTGGGGATGTAGGCCACGTGCGCCTTGCCGAAGAAGGGGAGCATGTGGTGCTCGCACATGCTGTACACCTCGATGTCCTTCACCACCACCATCTGGCTGTAGTCCTCCTTGAACATGGCGCTGCGCAGGATCGCCGCCGGGTCCAGGTCATAGCCGTGGGTGAGGTATTGCAGGGCTTTGGCCACGCGCTCGGGGGTCCGGGCAAGGCCTTCGCGCTTCGGGTCCTCACCGATGGCGCTGAGGATATCCCCGTAGTGCCCGCCGATCCGGCTGACGAGCTTGGGATCGTACTTGTCGATGCGCGTGTAGCTGTCCACCACATCCTCCGGACCGGTAGCCTTCGCCTTGGGCGCTCGCTTAGTCTTTGCCGCCATAGTATTCCACCAGGTTGTTCTCGGTCTCCTGCAACTTCACACAGTGCAAGGTGCCACCCTCGGCCTTGATCGGCGCCTCCAGCTGTTCCCAGATGGCGATGGCGAGGTTCTCGGTGCTGCTGTATACGCCTTTCATGAAGGGCACATCGAGGTCCAGGTTCTTGTGGTCCACATGCTGGATCACCTTGTCCTTGATGATGTTTCCCAACGCGCTAAGGTCGATGACGAAGCTGGTCTCCGGATCGGGCGTACCCTTCACGGTGACCCACAGATCATAGTTGTGGCCGTGGCCGTTGGGATTGGCGCACTTCCCGAACACTTCGAAGTTCTTTTCGGGGCTCCAGTCGGGTCGGCTGAGGCGGTGGCTGGCGCTGAAGCGTTCGCGCCGGGAGATGTGGACGATGGGCATGGGTCGGAAGAACGGGAGGCCGGTGGAATGTTTGCCCGAGAAGGGGCGGTGCCAAAGGTAGTGGTAGGCAGAAGGCCGGAACGGGGCGGTGGGCAGGCCCAGCTACCTTTGACTCATGATCGTTGTGACCGGAGCGGCGGGCTTCATCGGAAGCTGTTTGGTGGCTGAACTGCAGGAGCAGGGCTGGCAGGACATCGTGGCGGTGGATGATTTCAGCCGCGCGGACAAGGCCCCGAACCTGGCGGGCAAGAAGCTCACCGCGAAAGTGCACCGCGACGAGTTCTTCACTTGGCTGGACGCGAACGAGCGCTTCGTGCAGTTCATCTTCCACCTGGGCGCGCGCACCGACACCACCGAGTTCGACAAGGCCATCTTCGACGAGCTGAACGTGCGTTACAGCCAACGCATGTGGCAGGCCTGTGTGAATTACGGCATCCCCGTGGTCTATGCGAGCAGCGCGGCCACGTATGGCAGCGGTGAACTGGGTTATGCCGATGACCATGCGCTCATCCCCCGCCTGCATCCGCTGAACCCGTATGGCGCGAGCAAGAACACGTTCGACCAGTGGGCACTGGTGCAGGAAGAGCAACCCTACTTCTGGGCAGGGCTGAAGTTCTTCAACGTGTACGGCCCCAACGAATACCACAAGGGCCGCATGGCGAGCGTGGTGTACCACGGCTTCAACCAGATCAAGGCATCGGGCGGGGTGAAGCTCTTCCGCAGCCACCGCCCCGACTATGCGGACGGCATGCAGCTGCGCGACTTCGTTTACGTGAAGGACGTCTGCAACGTGTGCCTTTTCCTGATGGAGCGCCGGAAGGACAGTGCGATATACAACCTCGGCAGCGGCACCGCGCGCGCCTTCCTCGACCTGTCGAAGGCCACCTTCGCGGCGCTGGAGCTACCCGAACGCATCGACTTCATCGACACGCCGATCGACATCCGTGATAAGTACCAGTACTTCACGGAGGCCCGCATGGAGAAGCTCAAGGGCATCGGCTACACCAAGCCGTTCCATACGTTGGAACAGGGCGTGGCCGACTACGTGAAGAACTACCTGATGCTGGCCAAATACCGCTAGCGCGAGAAGGCTTTCAGTACATCACCGACGCGCTCGCTGGGCACCACCAAGTGGTCGCTCAGCTCCTGCAACGTGAAGATGCCGAACTCCTCCATCGGCTCCAATCGCAGGGGCGAGCTGTCCTTGTGAATGCGGAACAGTTTCATGTCCAGCGAGCGGAACAGCGCTTCCATGCGCTTCTGGCGTTCCACCCGCTCGGGCATGGGCGGATCGTAGGGCGGCAGCACTTCCACCACGGTGATTGGGCGGTCGCTACGCAGGCGTGGGGCCAGTTGTTCCAGCACGTCCAGCTCGCTGCCCTCCACGTCGATCTTCACGAAGCCAAGCTTGCCGATGGGCGCCTGCTTCTCCACCGTGGCCCAGGTCACCAACTTCACGGGCACTTCGCGTTGGTTGGCGCGTTGCGGTTTCAGGTCGCTGAGCAAGGAGGCCGTCGGATCACCCGCTTCGCCGTTCCACAGCACCAAGCCGCCTTCGCCATCATGATCGGTAAGGCCTGCCGGAACGAGGGTCACATTGGCGAAGTTGTTCGCCCGCACAAGCCGCTGCGTGTAGTCGACGCAAACGGGGTTCGGTTCCAGGCCGAGGTATACGATGTCAGGTCGTGCGACCTTCGCTTTGATCAGGGTCTGGCCGAGGTTCACGCCTGCATCCACGAACACACCAGGGAACAGGGGCGTGAGGCGCTTGATCAGCTCGTCCATGAAGGGCTCGAAATCGAGCACGTAAATGAAGCCGACGCCCTTCACCATGGGCACCTGCACCACCTTGCCGCTGAGCTTGATGGGCACGTTGAAGACGAAGTTGTCCAACAGGCCGACCTTGCGGAGGGCACGGACCGCGTAGCGGGTCAGCTTCATGAATGGTAGGTGGCGTAAGGTGCTTCCTCGGCGTCCAACGCGGAACGCAGGTCGAGCAGTTCGGCCCGGATGCGCAGAAGACGTTCGCGGATCTCCGTGGTGGCCTCCACCTTCTTGCCGGCACCGCGCAGATGCTCCTTCGCACCTTGGATCGTGAAGCCTCGGTCCTTCAGCAGCTCGTGGATCGACCGCACGGTGTTGATGTCCTCCTGCGTGTAGAGGCGGTCGCCCTTGTTGGTGCGCTTGGGGCGGAGCATGCCGAACTCCTTTTCCCAGTAGCGCAGCAGGCTGGTGTTCACGCCCAGCTGCTCGGCCACCTCACCGATGGTCCAGTACAACTTGCCGATGGTCTTCTCCTTCAGGGGCATGGACGGGCGCCGAAGATAATCGCGGGACGGTGTGGTCAGTCGAGCGACTGGTTGGCGTTGCGCGAAAGCTCGAGCATGCGGGCGTATTCCTCTGGCGTGAGGTCGTTGAAGAAGTAGTTCGCCGGGTCGATGGGCTCGCCGTTCTTGTGTACTTCGTAGTGGAGGTGAGGGCCTGCGCTCAAGCCCGTGTTCCCCACCCAGCCGATCAGGTCGCCGCGTTTCACGCGCTGCCCCTGCCGCACCTTCAACCGTTCCATGTGGCCGTAAAGCGTCTTGTAGTCGAAGCCGTGGTCGATGATCACGTGGATGCCGTAGCCGTTGGTGGCATAGTCGGCGAACTCCACCACCCCGTCCCCGGTGGCGTGGATCTCGGTGCCGATGGGGCTGGTGAAGTCCATGCCCGCGTGCATCTTCACGATCTTATGGATGGGGTGCAAACGCTCCCCGAAGCCTGAGCTGATGGCCGTGTGGTCGCTGGGGATGGGTTGCACCGAAGGAATGCTCGCGAGCATCTCCTGCTTGCGCATGGTGAGGGTGGCCACCTCATCGAGCGAAACGCTCTGCACGTAGAGCTGCTTGGTCAGCTGGTCCAGTCGTCGGCGTGTGGCGATGATCATATCGCTGCTGGCGTAGCCTTGAAGGTCCTTGTAGCGGTTGCTGCCACCGAAGCCTGCGCGGCGCACTTCCATGGGGATGGGATCCGCCTCGAAGATCACGCGGTACACGTTGTCATCACGGCGGCGCACATCGTGCATCACGTGTTCCACCTCGCTCATCTGCTTGTTCAGCAGTTCGTACTGCACCTGCATCTGCTGGATCTCGCGCCGCATACTGGCCTCCTTGGGCGAGTCGAAGAACTGATAGGCCACCAGGATCCCCGCCAGGCCCAGCAACAGCCCCGGCGTCAGTGCCAAGGCCGTCCGTTTCACGCGCTGCCAGCCCGTGATGCGGATGCGCTCGAAATTGAGCGTCAGCGGGTTAAAGCGGTATTTCTGTTCGGCCATGTGATCGGTCGGGTCCGAAAATAGCCAGCCTGCACCGGGCATCGTGCGGAGCGGAGCAGCCTGTCCGTTAAAGATCGCAAAAACTACCGGGGCGGCTTCGGGCCTTGGGGCTTCCTCCTTTCTGCCCGGAGTGCGACCTTTGCGCCGCATTTTCCGTCCCCATGCTCACGTCCCGCCAGATCCGCCAAGCCTTCCTCGATCACTTCGCCAAGCACGGCCACGCCATCGTGCCCAGCGCGCCAATGGTCGTGAAGGACGACCCCACCTTGATGTTCACCAACGCGGGGATGAATCAGTTCAAGGACCTCTTCCTCGGCAACCGCCCAGCGAAGGACAAGCGCATCGCCGACACGCAGAAGTGCCTGCGCGTCTCCGGCAAGCACAACGACCTCGAGGAGGTGGGCATCGACACCTACCACCACACGATGTTCGAGATGCTCGGCAACTGGAGCTTTGGCGACTACTTCAAGAAGGAAGCCATCGCCTGGGCCTGGGAGCTGCTGGTGGACGTGTACAAGATCGATCCAACGAACATCTACGTTACCTACTTCGGCGGCGATGAGGCCGACAAGCTGCCCGCCGACACCGAGACGCGTGACCTGTGGCTCCAGTTCATGCCTGCCGAGCGCATCCTGCCCTTCAGCCGCAAGGACAATTTCTGGGAGATGGGCGACACCGGTCCCTGCGGTCCGTGCACGGAGATCCATGTGGATGTGCGCACGGCGGAAGAGAAAGCGCAGAAGCCCGGCAAGGACCTGGTGAACAACGACCACCCGCAGGTCATCGAGATCTGGAACAACGTGTTCATGCAGTTCGAGCGCAAGGCCGATGGCTCGCTCGTCACATTACCAGCCCAACACGTGGACACCGGCATGGGCTTCGAGCGCCTGTGCATGGTGTTGCAGGGCAAGCGCAGCAACTACGACACCGATGTGTTCCAGCCGCTGATCCAGGCGTTGGCGAAGCGTTGCGGAAAGAGTTACGGCAAGGACGAGAAGGCCGACATCGCCATGCGCGTGATCGCCGACCACCTGCGTGCCATCAGCTTCGCCATCGCGGACGGGCAGCTCCCGAGCAACACCGGTGCTGGCTATGTGATCCGTCGCATCCTGCGACGTGCCGTGCGTTATGGTTACAGTTTCCTTGGATTCAACGAGCCGTTCATGCACGCGTTGGTGCCCGAGCTGGTGGCTCAGATGGGGGATCAGTTCCCGGAGCTGAAGAAGCAGCACAGCATTGTAGAGAACGTGATGCTGGAGGAGGAGAAGGCCTTCCTTCGCACTCTGGAGCAAGGCACCAAGCGCATTGAGCAGGCGCTGGCGGAGAGCAAAGGCGTGCTCCCCGGCGACAAGGCCTTCGAGCTGTTCGACACCTACGGCTTCCCCATCGACCTCACGCAGCTCATGGCACGTGAGCAGGGCCGTGATGTGGACATGAAAGGCTTCGAGGCCGAACTGAAGAAGCAGAAGGACCGCAGTCGTGCTGCCACAGCCATCACCACGGGCGATTGGGTGGAGCTCGGACAGGGTGAAACGGTGTTCGAGGGATATGATGAATTGAAGACCACCTCACGCATCCTGCGGTACCGCAAAGTGAGCGGCAAAGGAGGTGATCAGTTCCAGATCGTGCTTGACCGCACGCCCTTCTATCCTGAAGGCGGTGGCCAGGTCGGTGACCAAGGCTGGCTGATCCACGGCGACGATCAGGTGGAAGTGCTCGACACCAGGCGCGAGAACCAGCTCATCGTCCACTTCACCAAGGACCTGCCGAAGGACGTTCGCGCGCCGCTGACCGCTCAGGTGGACAGTACGCGTCGTGCGCTCACCATGCGCAACCACACGGCCACGCACCTGCTGCACCACGCGCTGCGCAAGCACCTCGGCACGCACGTCGAACAGAAAGGTTCGCTCGTGGCACCGGACAGGTTGCGCTTCGACATCAGCCACTTCGCCAAAGTGACCGCCGAGGAACTGGCCACCATCGAACGCGATGTGAACGCCATGATCACCGAGGATCTCGTGTTCGAGGACAAGCGCAACGTGCCTATTGCGGAGGCCAAGGCCATGGGCGCCATGGCACTTTTCGGTGAGAAGTACGGCGACAATGTCCGCGTGGTGAAGTTCGGCCCGAGCGTGGAGCTCTGCGGCGGTACGCATGTGCCGCGCACCGGTGTCATCGGTCCCTTCCGCATCGTGAGCGAGAGCGCCCTGGCAGCAGGTATCCGTCGCATCGAGGCCATCACCAGCGTGGAGGCCGAGCGTATGATCAACGAGAAGCTGGCGAAGCTGGAGGCCCTCAACGCCTTGTTGAAGCACCCCACGGACCTGGTCGCCGTAGTGGAGAAGCTCGTGGAGCAGAACAACGCCCTGACCAAGGAACTGGAGAAATATGCCAAGGAGAAGGTGAAGGGCTACGCGGCCTCCCTGCCCGGCAAGGCCACCAGCAACGCCAAAGGGATGAAGGTGCTGGTGGAGCAGCTCGACCTGGACGCGCAGAACCTGAAGGACCTGGGCTACCAGTTGCGCGAACAGCACCCGGACCTGGGCTTCATCGCCGGTTCGGTGCTCGATGGTAAACCACTGTTGGCCGTTTCGCTGGGTAAGTCCTTCATGGATGCCTCAGGCCTGAAGGCCGTTGAGCTCATCAAGCAGCTCGGTCCGCTGATCAAGGGCGGTGGTGGCGGCCAACCCGACTTCGCCACAGCAGGCGGCAAGGAGCCCGGTGGCATGGCCGAAGCGCTGAAGAAGGCGGCAGAGTTGCTGAGCTGATCAGTCCTTCTTCACCTCCGGGATGGGGCGAAGCAGGATGTTCACATAGCCATCCTCCGCGCTCAGCCGTACGTTCGTGCCGGTGAGCGAGGGGGCCAGCATTACGCGGTAGGGAAACACCAACCGTTCGCCATCCGCCACGAAGGGGGCCACATCACGGAGGTTAAGCTCCGGAAGCAGTCGTGCTCGCATGTTGCTGCTGAAGTCCCCCATGGTCAGGTCTTCCAGCCGGAAGAGGTCCTGTTGTTTGCGCGCATTAAGCAGCCAGACCATCGGTCGATCCTCCTGAACAACGTTGGCCAATAGTTCCCAGTACCGATCTGCTTCAGGTCCTGTCACGAACACCCTATTCGCAGCGGTGAACATGGCATCGAGCAGCACCCTGTTCAATGCTTCGATCGACGATGTGCTGATGCGGAGCGTCGTGTCGCAGCGCAGCCTGCCGTCCGGCGCGTAGATGGCCGCAGCAAGCCGTACGTTACTTGCCCGCTCGATGTCTTGAATGCTGTCGTTGCGCAGGGCTGAGCGGGCTGCCTCCTCGTGCGCGGTGGTCGCTTGATCTGCCCGTCGCTGTTCCTCGGTTCGTTGGAGCAAGGCTACTAGCACCGGAGCACAGCCACAAGCATTCGAGGGAAGACCCTCCAGTCGGTTGCCGTTCCGCTCGAACGCACGCACGCACAGGTCACGCTCGAGGCTACGCGCTTCCGCAAGGTCGAGCTGCTGTTCCGCTGCCGTTAGGTAGCCGTCTACCGGCCCCAGCGCCACCATCCGTTCGTAGTTCCAGAACCCTTGCTGGAGCCCGCAGGTGCCTTGCCAGGTGATGCGTGCTTCATGCACGTAGCATAGGAAGTTCAGGAACAGTGCTTCCTGCTGGCGGGCAAGTCGAGTGGGGTGCCGTTGGCGGGTGTCCGCTGGATCGGCGGTATCCGGCAGTTGACGCCTCAGTTCGGTGATGGCGGTAAGCTGTTCGTGCGGGTCGGGGTTGTGTTGGATGCGCGTACGGTAGAAGTCGCGACGGTCGGGATCGGGTTGCGCACGCACCGCGCTGGCAGAGGACAGCACGCACATGCCAAGCGCGAGCACGAAGTGAAGGTGGTGGCGCACCGAGGTGTTCATCCGTACGTATGGTTGATCCATTGCCGGCTGGTCCGTGTTCGAAGGTAGCGCTGCCATCAGTGCGATGACCCGGCCACAAGGGGCGGCAAGGAGCCCGGTGGTATGGCCAACGCGCTGAAGAAAGCGCTGGCACTGTTGAGCTGAAGACTTCGGACCGAAAGCGAAAAGGCCACCCTAAGGCGGCCTTTTCAATGTTCATGAACGATACAGGCCAATTGGCCACGACTCGGGAAGGGGAGGGATGGCCTGCGCCCCTTCTCGGCCCGCCGGTCAGGCGAGGCTAGGACGCGGCTTTAAAGGGCGGGCAGGGGGCGGTGCCATGGGTTTGCCATGCACGGGGCCCATGTAGCGGGTGTCGTAGCTCAGGCCGAGGTTGAGGATGTAGATGCCGTTGAACAGGATCACCAGCACATAGTCCATCATCGTGGTCTTGCCGAAGCTCTGAGCGATCTCGATCCACACCTTGGGCAGCATGTAGAGCTGGCCGAACACGGGGATGAAGAAGAGCCACAGGTGGCTGGCGGGGCGGCCTACGATCTTCAGGAACACGATGAAGTTCCAGACAGGCACAATGGCCGCGATCCCGGGTTGACCGGCTTTCTCGTACAGTTTCCACTGGGCCATGATGGCGACAACGGCCAACAAGGCGAGCCCGTAGTACAGGGCGTCCCCGAAGAGGTTATACAGCTGATGGTGAATGTTCTGTAGCAGTTCCATGGCCCATTGGTATTGGTTGGACAGTAAGGTTCCTTGCAGGTACCACTCAAAGGACGTGATCCCGATGCTAGGGTTGCCTGTGCTTCTACGCTCCGATATCCACCGCTATTGTTCACAGCCGGGCGAACCGCCGTTCGGGATCGGCCAACGGTCGTTCCCGATGGACGAAGGGCGTATCGATCAGCCTCTGGGAGCCGCATAGGCCTTCACATCGGCCTCGGTGATCTCCTTGCCGCTCAGGATCACCAGGCGCTCGATCACGTTCCGCAGCTCCCGCACGTTGCCGGTCCAGGGCAGTTTCTGAAGGGCTGCCACGGCCTTTTCCGCGATCTTCTTAGGGGCGATCCCCTGCTCGGTGCACACCAGGCCGATGAAGTGCTCGCTCAGCATGGGGATGTCGTCGGTCCGCTCGCTGAGGCTGGGCACGTGGATCGGGATCACACTGAGGCGGTGGAACAGGTCCTCGCGGAAGCGGCCCTCAGCGATCTCCTTCTTCAGGTCCTTGTTGGTGGCGGCCACTACGCGCACGTCCACTTTCACGTCCTTGTCGCCACCCACCGGAGTGATGCGGCTTTCCTGCAGGGCCCGGAGCACCTTGGCTTGGGCGGCCAGGCTCATGTCCCCGATCTCGTCCAGAAAGAGGGTGCCGCCATCGGCCAGCTCGAACTTGCCCTTGCGGTCCTTGATGGCGCTGGTGAAGCTGCCTTTCACGTGGCCGAACAGCTCGCTCTCGATCAGCTCGCCGGGGATGGCGGCGCAGTTCACCTCCACGAAGGGGCCTTGGGCGCGTTGGCTCTTGTCGTGGATCTGGCGGGCCACACCTTCCTTGCCGGCCCCATTGCCACCGGTGATCAGCACGCGCGCGTCGCTGGGGGCCACCTTCTCGATCATGTCGCGAATGGCCTGGAGCGCCTTGCTCTCACCCACCATCTGCACCCCACCGGCCTTGCCTTTCTGCACCTTCTGGCGCAGCACCTTGGTCTCCTGCACCAAGTTGTTGCGGTCAAGCGCGTTGCGCACGCTCACCAGGATGCGGTTGATATCGGGCGGTTTCTGGATGAAGTCGAAGGCCCCCTTTTTCAGGGCGTCCACGGCGGTGTCGATGGTGCCGTGGCCGCTGATCATCACTACGGGCAGGTCGGGGTCGTGGGCCTGTAGCTTCTCCAGCACCTCCATGCCGTCCATGCGGGGCATCTTGATGTCACAGAGCACCAGGTCGAAGCCGCCTTTCTTTCCCTTATCCAGCCCGCTGGACCCATCCTCGGCCTCCTCCACGCTGTGCTTTTCGTGCTCCAGAATGTCGCGCAGCGCCGCGCGGATGGCTTTTTCGTCGTCGATGATCAGGATCTTGGCCATGGGAAGGGAAAAGAAGGGGCCCAATTGCAATGGGTGACGCAAAGATGGTACGTGAAGATGAAGGTGCCCCGATGGATGAGCAACCTTCAGCGCCTTTTGCGTCTAGAATTCACTGAAGTCGCTGAACATGTTCAGAGCTAAGATCATTGTCGCCCTCCTTTTCCAGATCACCGGGTCGCTACAACTGGTGGGCCAATGCGAGGACCTCGTCATCACGGACGTGTCCACATGGTGGGAGTGCCGGGGCAATGGACCGGACGGGTACTACGTAGTGCAGGTGAACCATGTGAGTTGGCTGGGAGGTACGGGGCCGTTCACAGGTGAGCATAGCGTGGGCGGGACCTTTGGTGGGTCTGATCATTTCATCTTGTGGGAATCTTCCGTCGTTACCGCCGACGGTGTGTCGATGCAGCTCATTCCCAACGCTACGGTCTCGGATGCGAATGGATGCGAGGCTTATGCCTCAGGGACTGGCGGCATCCAGTATTGGGTGGATCCCACGGATCAGGTGACCGTGTCGTCTTCTACGTGGGATACGAATACAGGCACCGCCAATGTGATCTTGGTGGATAACCCCGGAGATCCGGGTGCCCTGTTGCCCTCGGATCAAAGTGTCGTGTACTGGCTTACGTGTTTGACCGATCCAGCGAATGATCGATCCGGTATGGCTTGGGAGGTACACCAAACATCTCCGGAGCGATATGAACTGGCACAACTACCACCTGGGTCATATGAGTTCTGGTTGGCGAATGATGGGCCGAGCGTTGGTTCACAAGTGCCTTGCGAGGGCATGGCGATCAGTTTCACGGTGGAGCAACCGGTCCCGGGAGTCTCCCTTGTTCCGCGCATGGCGCTCGGTGGCGCGCTCGGTGCGAACGATCTGATGATCGACAACCTGCGGACAGGGGGGCTATTGCCCGTACAAGAGCCTTACACTGCCCTAGGTTATGGATATGTGGGCTCGCATGGTCCGACCTCCATTTCTCCGGGTTTGCTCACTATTACGGGAGCGAATGCAATTGTGGATTGGGTTGTGGTCGAACTGCGCAGTGGAATTCAACCGTCCAATGTCCTTGCAAGCCGCCCCGCGCTTCTGCAACGCGATGGCGATGTGGTGAGCAGTGATGGCCAGCCAACCCTCCACTTCAACATGCCTGCGGCGAACTACCATGTCGCGGTGCGGCACCGCAACCATATTGGCGTTATGACAGCTGCTTCCATGGCACTTGGCGGAACGTCCGTCCTTGTTGACCTCACACTTCCATCGACCGCCATCTATGGAACAGCAGCAAGGTCGAATGTGAACGGGACCATGGCGCTCTGGCCTGGTGATGCTACGCGCAATGGGTCCATAGCCTACACCGGCACCGGCAACGACCGCGATCCAATTCTCCAAGGAATTGGTGGCAGCCTGCCTACGGCCGTGGTGAACAATGTCTACAGCCCGTTGGACATCAACCTGGACGGCAGCATACGATACACAGGTGCGGGCAACGATCGCGATATCATCCTACAGACCATTGGCGGTTCGGTTCCGACGGCCGTTCGGCAGCAGCAGCTGCCTTGATGCCCCGCATCGCGATCACAGAGAGCGCTCAGTGCAACCGTCGTCGCTTCACAATGCCGCCCTTGGTGTCCTTCACGCTGCTCATCACGAGGAAAGCGTTCGGGTCGATCTTCTCCACTTCGTGGGTCACCTTGTGAAGCTCCAAGCGGGTGATGACGCAGTAGATGATGTCCACTTCATAGGTGCCTCCTCCCTTGCGGTAGCCGCGCTTGCCCATGTACACGGTGACCCCACGACCCATCACTTGCACGAGCATGCGTTGGATCTCGTCGTGCTTCGGTGAAATGATGGTGACGCCCATGTACTCCTCGATGCCCTCGATCACGAAGTCCATCGTCTTCGACGCGGCGAGGTAGGTGATCATCGAGTACATCGCCGTTTCGATGGAAAGCAGGGTGGCGGCCGCGGCGAAGATCAGGATGTTGATCAGCGTGATCACGTCGCCCATGGTAATGTGCAGCACGCGGCTCAGTGCAATGGCCAGGACCTCGGTGCCGTCGATCACGGAACCACCACGAACGGCCAGACCGATACCCGCCCCGAGGAAGAAGCCACCGAAAATGGCGACCAGCAGCTTGTCGTGCGTCACCTCCGGGAAGTGGACCGTCGCTGTTATCAAGGCCAGCGTGGCGATGGACACCACAGTGCGGTAGGCGAACTCCTTGCCCATCAATCGGTAGGCCACGTAGATGAAGGGCGCGTTCACCAGGCCGAGCAGCAGCCAGAGCGGCAACGGCGTGAGCACCGTGCCCAGCAGCGCAATGCCCGTGGCACCACCATCGATGAAACCGGTCGGCAACAGAAAGCTCTCCAGTGCGAAGGCGGCGGAAAGCACACCAGCAGCGGTCATCAGCAGATCCTTCACACCTGCGATCGCGCTGGTACGGATCCGATGGTAGGACTTGGCGATCGCGTAGCTGGAGAGGGCGCCATCGCCGGCTGCCCGGTGGGCGTGGTGCCGTTGAGCATTGCGCTCCACCAGGCGCTGCAGCATCGGGTTCATGGCGAAAAGGTAATCGGGATCCGCAATGAGCGGCGTCCCCCACCAAGCCAAGAGTGTCCTTCGGCGTCAGAGCGAAGCCAGAAAGGCCAGCAAGGCAGCGCGTTCGGAAGCGGTCATGGTGCGGAAGCGCTCGCGTGAAGTTTCAGCCTCGCCACCGTGCCAGAGGATCGCTTCGGAAAGGTCGCGCGCACGACCGTCGTGCAGGAAGTACTGATGCCCGTTCACGGTCTGTGAAAGCCCGATACCCCACAGTGCCGGCGTGCGCCATTCCGTGCCATCGGCATCGAATTCAGGCCTTCCGTCCGCCAGCTCCGGGCCCATGTCGTGCAACAGTAGATCGGTGTAAGGGAAGATGCGCTGGTTGCTCACCGAAGGGAAGGCGACGTTCACACCGGTGCGGTGTTCAGGCACATGGCAGCGATCGCAACCCGCATTCACGAAGAGCTCCTGTCCGCGGACCACCTGCGGATCATCGATGGCCCTTCGGGCGGGAACGGCCAGCGTGCGCACGTAGAAGGCTACGGCATAGAGGAGGCTGTCGCTCACTTCCGGCTCATCGTTCGTGCCGTCATGCTGGGGCTGGCCCGCGCTGCTTTCCTGTGGGAAGAGGAAGGAGGTGATGCCCATGTCCTCCACATAGGCACCTGCGCTTTGCTGTAACAAGGTGGGTTGTCCGGCCTTCCATCCGAAACGACCAAGGGTGTAGCGCTGGTCCAAGTGGTCCCATACGTTGTTCGCTCGACCGCTGATGCCGTCACCATCCGCATCACCGGGGTCCGCCAACGCGCGCACATCGACCTCCGGGATCGCTTCCAACAAGCCAAGGCCGAATACGGGCGGCGCCAGGCGCGTGCTCATCATCAGGTCCACCGGCAATGGCGTGTAGGCAGCGCTCAGCGTGATCGCGGGGCGCCTCAGGCTGTAGGTCGTACCATCGGCGAAGGTGCTGGGCTCCTCCAGGTAGTTCGTGTTCACCAAGGCCTCGGGTGTGGTACCGAAGATCGAACGGTGCTGAAGCTGCCCTCCGAATCCTGGCACGGGCGTTGGACCGCCGTGCGCATCACTACCCGGCACACTGATGCGGATGAGCGTGCTCACGGGTTGCTCGCCAGGCACCGGCGGGCGTCCACGTCCGTCGGCGATGTGGCAGTTGGCGCAGCTCACGCTGTTGAAGATCGGGCCGAGGCCGGGGTTCACCGGAGATGGCGCGCTCACGAAGGTGGCCTCAAAGGCCATGTCGCCGGTGCCATGGATGGCGAGCTCCGCTGCGGTAAGTCCTGGGAAGGCTTGGCTGTAGGCCCCGGAGCCTTGGTCGAACACGGTCTGCGTGCCGCCCGCGAACCATACGTCGTTGTTGGGTGTGTCGTCCCATGGAGCAGGCTCCTTCACACAGGCGGACAGCAGCGTCACCACCGTGCCGACCAGCATCCATCGCACAGCCCGCATCCCGGGACCTCGCACACGCATCATGGGTCTAGTTGGTGTGCAGCTGCACGAATGGCATCAGTTCATCCTCCAGTACGACGGCCAATGCGTTGATGGCATCGATCGCGTTCTGCACCTGCACCGGCTGGCTTGTGATGGCTTCGCCAAATGGCAAGGTCACGTTGTCCAACGCCTGTTTCGCGGCAGCGATGTGCTGCTTCACGGACGCATCCAGTTGCAGGTCATGCTCACGCACCAGGTCCTCCAGTGCCGCGCCATCGGTGGCATAGCGACCCAGGTACACATTCTCCACGCCACGCATGTTGTTGCGGAAGTCGGTCATGGAATTGCCGCTGTAGGGGGACTCTTCCAAGCTGGGATCCTGCAGGGTGAAGGGCTCACCGATCTTGCCGTTGGCCACTTCGTCACAGATGCCCGCCATCGCGTTCACGAGCTCTTCGAAGGCCGCGCGCTGCGTGGGGTACACCACGTTGCCGGCACCTGCGGTCGTGAAGGTCTGGTGGTAGCCGCTCGCCTCGGTATCCCACGTGGTGTGCAGCTCGGCGGTCAGGTCCTTCAGGTTGACGGACAGGGCAAGGAGGTACTCATGTTCGCGCGGGGTGAACTGTGCTGCGGTCTTGGTGCCGTTCTGTCCCCAGAGCAGGTACTCGATCGGGTGGAAGCCCTTCAAGGCATCTTCGAGACCATTGATGTAAGCGGCATCGAAGGTGGATCCACCGGCCAGTTGAGCCTCCAGATCGGTGAAGTTCACGGGCCACGTGTCGATGCGCGGATCGATGTTGTCGCTGCTCACCGGACCGAAGAGGCAGGCTTCGCTCTGTTCCCAGGCGTTGCGCGCATTGCGCCAGGCCGTGCGGCAGGCGTCCAGGTCGGCATCCGTGGGTGCGGCATTGAAGGTGCTGATCAGGTCCTTCAAGGTGCTCGTCTTATCGGCCAGGTCGGTGTAGTTCGCATCGGCGATGTTCGCCGCGAAGCCCTGCAGGATCTGCGAGGTGGTCACAGGTGTGCTGGTATCTCCGGTAGGCGAAGTGGATTCCTTCTTGCACGCTGTAAAGAGCAGTGCACCGCAGGCGATCGGTGCGAGGAGTGAGGTTCTCATGTCAGGTGTATGATGAGGTGAGTGGTGTCGGAAATCGTGGTGAAGCGTCGAAGGTTCCGGGCTGCCGGTCCTTCGCGCAGTGTTCCATCGATGGCAAAGCGGCTCCCATGCGAGGGGCAGTGCAGGCCGGTGGTGGTGGCGGTGACCGGTTGGTCCTCGTGCGTGCACTGCAGGTAGACCGCTCCGAACGTGCCATCCGTGTTCTTCATGGCCAGCACATCGAAGGGGAGGCGGTCCACCCGGGCGATCAGCATGGTCTGCTCGGCGAAGCGTTCCAAGGGAATGCGCAGGTCGTTCGCTTCGGGTTCCACGCGCACGATGGGTAGCGTGGAGCAGCCGGTGAGCGCTGAGGTGGCGGTGCCGAGCAGCACAAGGCCCGCGCACCCCGTGCATCCCTTGCGGAGGAAGTTCCTGCGGTCCATCAGGCGACAAGGCGTTGAAGCGGGACCTGACCCCGGAATACGGTCGGGCGGTGCGTATGCCTGGTCCAGGCGGTCGGCAACACAAGTATCCTGCGCGGGCCATGCGGGGGTTGGACCACGAGCACATCACGCAACGGAGCCGGAATGGTCACCCGGAACAAGCGTGCCTGAGCCAGTTGAGGGTCCTGTTCCTGCAGTGGTCCGGGAAGCTCTTCGAACGCAATGTGCTTCACACGCACCGGCCCTTTGCGGCTGCTGGTGAACCAGGCCTTGCCCAAGGGGCAGCCCATGCAACCGATGGGGATGGGACGCTGGCGTGACATCGTTCAGAAGCTGTAGGCCAGGCCGATGTTCAGAAAACCGTTGGTGGTGAAGTAGGGCAGCGCCTGCGGGAAGGGGTTCACGACCAGATCCGGGTTCGGCTCACCGGTGATGCGGGTGACATGGTCCACTTTCACCGAGATGCCGGTGACGGGCTTGTACACCAGGCCGGCCACGAAGTATTGCTGCTGGTTCACGCCATTGGGGATGCCGTTGTCCGGCAGCGTGGCCTCCATGTCGATGGTCTCGTAGCGGGCGAAGGCGGTGAGGTCGCGGTCGGCACCCTTGCCGCAGAGGGACAGCAGGTCGAAGGCTGCTTCGGCATAGGCGCCGGTCATGCGTTCGGGCGTGTTGTTCGCATAGGCGCGGTTGATGCGCTCAGCGTCCGGGATGCTCGCGTTCACCACCAGAGCCTTCAAGCTCCAGGCATCGCCGCGCCATTGGGCATCGGCCTCGAACATGGTGATGGGCGTGCCGAACATGCCATAGTCGAGCTGTAGGCTGTCCGCTTCACGTTGCGTCAATCCAGCGGAACCTCCGTAGTAGCCTGAGGCTTGCACACGCAGGTCGTTCCAGTAGTAGAGCAGCGCGCCGGTAACGCCCAGGTTCGAAGCGCTGGCGTTGCTGCCGCCTTGGCGCCCTTCGCGGATGCCACTGCCGTTGGTGAAGGAACTGGCATCAAGGCCGTTCTGCAGCGCGACCGACCAGTTGAGACCCGGCATACGGGCGGAGCGACCGTAGAGGCCCACGCCGATCTCGCGCCAGGTGCTGGGGATCACGAGCTGCTCCACGAACGGCCGGTCATTGCCGTTGAAGGTGGTGGGCAGGTGGTTCTCGTTGATGATACCGATACGGGGGATGAACAGGCCGCCCACGAGGTAGACGTCCTTGTTGATGTCGAACTTCAGGAAGAGCTGCTCCATGCTCAGTTCGCCACCCATGGCACCACCCTCCACGCTGGCGTTCTCCAGTTCCATCTCGCTGAAGAACGAGAGCTTCCGGTTGAAGCGGTGGCCGACGAAGAGCACGTTGCGGGTAAGGTTCGCCGTACCCGTGTTCAGCGCCATGTCGTACTGCACCTTCAGTTCGCCATATCCGCTGAGGTAAGTCTTGCGGTCGTCGGCGCGCAACCCTGCCGCCAGGGAATCCTCAGAGGTGAACACTTGAGCGGTCAGCGGGGCCGAGAAGCAGGACAGCAGTAGGAGCAGCAGCGGTATCCGGAACATGGCCGCAAACGTACCCGGGGGTGCTCCTGGCTGAAATACCACGATCGTGGTATAACACCTCAACCCATCAGCCGGGCGGCGGCCCCTTCCTTCAGGGCATAGCGGCTCCAGTGCAGGTCCGTGATGCCGCGCATCAGCACCCGCTCCACGGCGATCAGCGCATAAGGGATGGTGTCCACGCGATGTTCCGGAAGGCCCGGCACCAGCAGGCGCTCCGCTCGGTCCATCGCCATCAGCCGGTCCTTCAGGGCATCGAAGGCGATGTGGGTGAAAGGCAGGGCGAACTCTTCGTCGTTCTGCTGTCGCCCTTCGGTACCAGCGACCATGGCAGCCAGCGTGTCGAAGGATCCGGCGCTACCGATCAGGGTGGTGGGCCAGTGGCGATCCATCACGGCCCACAGCGGCTCCAGGTGAAAGTCGAGGTGCTCGCCGATGCGAAGCTGATCCTCCAAGGAAAGGGGATCGGTCCCTTGGAACCGCTCCCGAAGACGGGTGACACCCAGCTCGAAGCTGCGTTTCCACATCAGGGCCTTGTTGGTGGCCAGGATGAATTCGATGCTGCCGCCCCCGATGTCCATCACCAGCATGGGCTTGGTGGTGAAGGTGACGGCCTGCCGGACGCCCTCCAGGATCAGCGCAGCCTCCTCGTCCCCGGGGATCACCTGGATGTCGAAGCCGAAGCGTTCTTTGGCCGCGCTCACGAAGGCCGGTGCGTTCCGCGCATTGCGCAAGGCCGATGTGCCGAAGCCGGTGATCCGTTCCGCACCAAGCTGCTTCGCTGTAGCGGAAAAGCGCTCCAGGGCGTTCAGCCCACGTTCAAAGGCATCCGCTGCGATCAGTCCTTTCTCGATGCCACCCTTGCCCAGGAACACCGGTACCTCTTCGCTGTGCAGCACGCGTAGGGTGCCGTTCGCATCCCGCTCCGCCACCAGCAGGTTGAAGGTGTTGGTGCCGAGGTCGACGATGGCTATGCGCATGTGCTTACGCTGTTGACCACAAGCTGCTGGCTATTGGCCGATCCTTCAACGAGATCGGCCAATAGCCAGCGGCACCTTTCATCCTTTGTAGAACAACCACTTCCCAAGCTCCTTCCAGGTCACCTTCTTACCGTACATCAGGATGCCGGTGCGGTAGATGCGGCCTGCCAGCCAGGTGGTG
Source organism: Flavobacteriales bacterium (assembly GCA_016721825.1). GTDB lineage: Bacteria > Bacteroidota > Bacteroidia > Flavobacteriales_F > PHOS-HE28 > PHOS-HE28. The sequence continues at coordinate 1,069,918 of JADKHI010000001.1, read as the reverse complement.
CCAATGAAAGTGGCCACCAGCAGCACCATGCTCAGGATCAGCTCCCAAGGGTGCTCGAAGGCGTTGCCCATGGCGATGCGTACCATCATCACAATAGGAGAGGTGAAGGGAACGATGGAGAACCAGAAGACCGCAGGACCATCCGGATTCACGATGGCCATCTGCGCGATGAAGAGCGCGAGCATCAGCGGAAGCATCGCTGGTAACATGAACTGTTGCGTGTCCGTCTCACTGTCCACCGCCGCCCCGATGGCCGCGAAGAAGGAGCTGTAGAGCAGGTAGCCACAGAGGAAGTAGAACAGGAAGAGGATGATCACCAGCGTGATCGGTGTCTGGTCGATGATCTTGTGAACCTTGTCCAGACCCTGGCTCATGTCGGCGTTGTCCTTGGCGATCTCGTTCTGGAGCAAGGCCTTGGTCTCCGTGGTCATAGGCTGGTCCATCGGGATGCCGTTGCTCACTTGAGCCACCAGGCGGTCCTTGGCGAGGGCGATCACACCGGTGGTCAGCGCCGTGCTCAGAATGATCCATAGAAGGAACTGCACAAGGCCCACCATGGCGATCCCGACGATCTTGCCCATCATCAGTTGGAAGGGGCGGACCGAGCTGGCCAGCACTTCAATGATGCGGCTCTGCTTCTCTTCCATCACACCGCGCATCACCTGCATGCCATAGAGCATGATGAAGAGCAACATGATGTAGCCAAGGAAGAAGCCGATCGCCGCCTTCTCCTGCTCCAGCGATTCATCGCCTTTCTCAATGTCGATCAACTTCATGGCCACGGGTGTGCCCACCTGATCGAACACGTTCTCGTCGAGGTTGTTGATGCGCAGTTTCTCCTTGCGCAGCACCTTCTCCACCTCCGCAGAGATGTAGTTCTGCACGGACTGGCTGGGCACCTTGGTGTAGAAGATCTCGACCTGGTTGTTCTTCAACACTTCCTCGTTCATGCGCACCATCAAGGTGTAGGTGCTGTTCTTGAACGCTGAATCGCTGATGTCGTCCGCGCGGTAATGGAACGTGATGTCGGGCTTTGTGGCGTTGGCGAGCTTATCGGTGAAGAGGTGCGGTACGTCGACCACCAGCACGCTCTGTGGACCGCTTTCCTGCAGCCCCAGAAAGGTGACCGCCGCCACACCCCCCGCGATCAGCAGTGGGCCGAGGATGGTCATGATGAGGAAGCTGGGCTTGCGCACCCGCGTGATGAACTCGCGCCAGATGATGAGCTTGATCTTGTTCATGGTCACTTGGTCATTCCGTCATTCCACTGGCCACCATCTCCGGAGCGGTCTCGCTGACCACACGGATGAAAATGTCGTGCATGCGTGGCACTTCCTCCTGCACGCCGTTCACCTCCACGCCGCTTACCAGCTGGCGGAGCAGGGTGTTGGGTGTTGTGTCCTTGGCGAGCCGCACACGGGCCACGCTCATGTCCTCACCGTCGTGCGTGTCCACCAGTTCGCCACTGAAGCCGAGGGCATTGGCGAAGGCGACCCGCGTGCCCTTGTACTCGATGCGGTAGGTGTTCGTGCTGTAGCGCTTGCGGATCTCGCGCACGTTGCCGTGCAACATCACCTTGGCATTGTCGATCAGCGCGATGTGGTCGCAGAGTTCCTCAACGCTAGGCATGCTGTGTGTGCTCAGCATCACGGTGGTGCCTTCGTCGCGCAAACGCAGGATCTCGCTGCGGATCAGTTCGGCGTTGATGGGGTCGAAGCCGCTGAAGGGTTCGTCCAGGATCAGCAGGCGTGGGTTGTGCAGCACGGTGGTGATGAACTGGACCTTCTGCGCCATGCCCTTGCTCAGTTCTTCCACCTTCTTGTTCCACCAGCCGTCCATCTCCCAGCGGGTGAACCATTCTTTCAGGCGCGTGGTGGCCTCGGCCTTGGGCATGCCTTTGAGGCGCGCGAGGTAGACGGCCTGCTCACCCACCTTCATCTTCTTGTAGAGCCCGCGTTCCTCAGGCAGGTAGCCGAGCTGGTGAACGTCGGCATCGGTCATCGGCTTGCCATCGAACAGCACGCGGCCTTCATCCGGACCGGTGATGCGTGTGATGATGCGGATAAGGGAGGTCTTGCCCGCACCGTTGGGGCCCAGCAGTCCGAAGACCTTGCCCGCAGGCACGTCCATGGATACGCCGTTCAGGGCGGTGAACGCGCCGTAGCGCTTCACGATGTTCTCACAGGTCAGCATAAGGGGTGGGCCACCAGGGTTGCGGCCGCGACGAAGGTAGCCGCCGCGACAAGGTGCAGCTTACCGCTCGTAACTGGCCGCTGCCGCTCGGCCCGATCAATGCACGATGGGCACTCGGCGTTGCGCGATCAAGGTGCCTGCACGGTCCCGGAGCGTCACCAGGTAGAGCCCCGGTGTCAGGTGCCCGACCGTAAGTTCCCAGCTGTTCCGCAGTTCTTGGGATGAGGAGACCATGCGGCCTTCCGTGTCGAAGATCTCCATGCGCACGGGCGTTGTGCCACTGAAGCGAAGTACATCATCGGCCGGCACGGGCCATACCGAAAGCGCACTGGCCATGGGGGCGTCGGCGATCGCTGTGATGCACCCTGCGGTGGTGAGCGCGTCGTCGAGGTAGTTCACCCGGGCACGCAGGAAGGACAGGACGCCGGGTATGGTGAACTGCCCCAGTGTGAGGTCCTGTTCGCGGTTCAGGTTGAACTGTTGGTAGGTGTAGAACTTGTGCGTGTCCGTCAGCACCGCCTGGTCGATCACGGCACGCAGGCTGTCGGCCTTGATGCGGACGGCTACGGTGTCAATGCCTAGGCGCACGAGGTCGCACAGCTCGGCGATGTACTCGCTGCGCAGTTGGGGGTCCCCGAGGATGCGCTCGTAGAGCGGACGGGTGCCTGGCGAACCGCCGATGTGGTCCAACGGCATGTTGCGAAGCTGGGCCACGCTCATGTTCATCTGGAAGTTGCCGAAGGCCTCGTTCACGTCCCAGTTGACCCAACGCCATTCCGTGCTCACCGAGTCGTGGTAGAGGTAGTAGTTGTGGCCGCTGCCCAGGTAGGAGTCGAGGTTCACCAGCAGGTTGTTCGCGGCCCAGGCGCGCAGCAGGCTTTGGGTCTTGAAGCGGGCATGGATGGAATCGGCGAAGGCTGAAGCTGGTGTGTTGTTCACCACGTCCACGGCATGGATCAGGTCCGACCAGTCGTTGGCCGCCTCGTTGGTGTGCAGCTCATAACGGTTGTAGTAGCCTGTCGGTGCAGGGCCGTACCATTTCAGGTCGCCGATGGGGTCGCCCTTGAAGAGGTTCCCTTCGTTGTCGTCGAAGCGTTGGTCCAGGAAGGTCTTGTCGACGGCCTCCACCAGCATGTACAGCCCCCAGTAGTTGCCGTTGAGGTAGAGCTTGGCGTAGGTACAGCGCGGGGCGTTGATGCCGTTCGCGTTCATCAGGTCCAGAGCCAGCTTTTCACGCAGGAAGCTCGGGTCCTTGAAGCCGTTGTTCAGCACGAACTTCTTCTCGCCGTCCACGCGGTTGGCATCGTCGTAAGCGTTGATGTCGATCTTGAACGGCTTCTTGTCGCCCGGGCCGTTGTAGCTGCTGTTGCCCTTGAACTGTACGCCCACCAGCTGGTGGGCCACACCATCCACGGTGAGCGTGGCGGGCATGTTGATGTCCTGCCCGAAATAAGCCGTGAGGGAATCGAAGAAGGCCGGTTCGGCGAAGTCCAGTTCAATGATGCGGATCCCCGGCGAACCGAAGAGCTGATCGCCATCGGTGTTCTGGGCTTGGGCCAGCACCGAAAGCAGAAGGAAGAGCGGAAAGGTCCTGCGCATGGAAGCGATGCTTGCATGGTCAGACCATCCGCAAGGCGGTTGGTTTGATCGGTGCGCTAGGACGCTGGAACGCCGCGGCGGTAGATCTCGCGTCGGCCGATCATGCGCTGAGCTTGGGCATCCCACACTTTCAGGCGCAGGCACTTGGCCACATCCCAAGGCCAAAGGCTCGTGGTCTTGGCGTGCTGCAGCTCGGGGATGGCCTTGTACACCTCCGGCAACCGGTAGAAGGGAATGCGTGGGTTGAGGTGGTGGATGTGGTGGTAGCCGATGTTCGCCAGGAACCAACGCATCACGGGGGTCATCTTCATGTGGCTGCTGCTTTCCAGTGCGGCGCCGCTGTAAGTCCATCCGTCCTTCTCCGCGAAGACCACGTCGGGGAAGTTGTGCTGTGCATAGAAGAGGTAGGAGCCGAGGGAGAGCACAAGGAAGAAGGGCAGCATGAAGCCGAACAGCAGACCCGTGAAGCCGGCCATGAAGTAGATGGCCACGCCCAGGCCGAAGTGGACCACCAAAGCCACAATGCTGTCCCAATGGCGGTTGGTGCTGCTCACGATGGAGCGGATGCACATGCCGTAGAGGAACATGAAGATGTAGCCGAAGCCGATGGTGATCGGGTGGCGCACGAACATGTACAAGGTGCGCTCGCTCCAGCTGCTGGCCAAGTACTTCTCCTTGGTCACGATGGGGAAGGAGCCGATGCTGCTGGTGTAGAGCTTGCTGTTGTGCGCGTGGTGGTAGTTGTGGCTGCGCTCCCAGATGCTGATGGGGGCGAGCATGAAGAGGCCGAACACGGCGAACATGCCCCGGGCCACCTTCGAATGCTGCAGGATGCTGTGGTGCAGGTAGTCATGGTAGATCACGAAGAAACGCGCCAGTGTAAGGGCGATCAGTACGCTGCCCAGGGCCTTGATCCAGAGGGATCCGGCCATGAACGCAATGAAGTACCCGGCCGTGAGCACCACGATCGTCGTCAGCACATGCCACCAGCTCTTCCAACGCACCTCGTGTGCGAAATTCCGGGTGGCAAGGATCAGATCTTTCCCTTCAAGCATGGTCGTAGGTTGATCGGATGATATTCAATGGACGATCGCAAAGGTAACGTCCAGGACTTGGATCGGTTCATTCGCTGGTCGGGCGCCTGTGCTTCCAGCGTCGGTGGGTCCAAAGCCAGATCTCCGGTCGGCGGCGGATATCCTGCTCCAGCCGCCGGGTATGGGCTTCACTGATGGCTCCGTCCGGGAGGTCCGCCGGGTTGGGCACCAGTTCCTCGAAGCGCATCAGGTAATGCCCGCGCCGGGGCCGGTCGATGCCAACGTATACGATCGGGTAACCCAGCTTGGCAGCGATCTTCTCAGTGCCCCAGAAAACCGGCGTATCCTGGTGCAGGAAGGTCGTCCAATAAGCCCGCTCGGGCGGTGGAGTCTGGTCGGCGATGAAGGCGGTGCAGGTCAACTTCCCACGGTCGCGCAGCATGCACTTCATGGTCTCGGCCATGGGGTACAGGCCGTTCCCCAGACGGGTGCGCATGTGGATGATCAGCGCGTTGAACTTCCGGCTGTGCAGCGGGTGGTAGATCACGTTCAGGTGGTGCAGCCCCAGCTGGCTGAAACGCGCACCCGCCAGCTCCCAGTTGCCCCAGTGCCCCATCACCAGCACGATGCTACGGCCCTGCTCATGGTACTTACGCAGCACCTGTTCGCCTTCCACATGCACATGGCGCAGCACGGCTTTGGGGCTGATGGTGAGCGTTTTCAAGGTCTCCAGCGTAAGGTCGCAGAACCAGCGGTAGAAGTCACGCTCGATGCGGTCCAGCTCGGCGGCGCTCTTCTCGGGAAAGCTGTTGCGCAGGTTCGTGCGCACCACGTCACGCCGGTAGCCGATCACGTGGAAGAGCAGCAGGAACACCCCATCGCTGAGCAGGTACAGCAAGGGGAACGGCAGCAGGCTGATGCCGTAGAGGAGAGGGAGGACCAGGTAGTAGGCCAGGGTGCCCATGCGGCCCCTAAGTTGGTTCAACGGGCGTCATCCCGCTGCGGCCGCTGAGCTCTGCCGCTGGCGCACCAACCGCGCGCAGTAGCCGCTCAAGGTCACCAACAGCGGCAATTGAGCGGAAGCTATGCCCGTGCCTCGCAGGCTCACTTCGAAGTCCGTGTCGAAGCGTTGCCAGTTGAACCGGGGCTTCACCTCCAGCAAGATGAGGTCCTTGTCCAGGCGCAACGCGAAGCAGCCCTTCCAGAAGCTCAGCCGACCGAACTTCAGCTCCACAGGCTGGCGGTGTTCGTTCAAGAGTGTAAGGCTGAGGCATCCCCAATGTTTGTTCGCAATGGTGCCGAAGGGCGCACCGTCCACCCGGATGGCATAGCGGTTCTTCCAGAAACCTTCCGGCGTCACCTCAACCGCATGGCCGTCCACCACCCCCTTGGCGTCCTGTCGGAACCAGCTGGTCTGTGCCAACCGACCGAGCTCCGCACCCGAAGGGTCCAGTACAGCGAAGCCGCGTGGCTTGCGCGTGGAAAGGATCAAGTAGTGGCCGTTGGTGTTCATCTCGACGTCGAAATTGCACCGGACGGATCATGCGCCGCAGCGGATCCGGATGAACGGATGGCCGGTCATGCGAACGGCGCTCATTGCGGAGCGCCGTTCATCGGTCGTTGTTGTTGGATCGCCTTACTCAGCGAGCACCAGCACGGTGTTGTTCATCACTTCCACCACACCGCCTTTCACGGGGAAGGACTCTTCGCCCTTCTCGGTCCTCACCTTCACATCGCCGGCCTTCAGCACGGTGATCAGGGGGGCGTGGTTGTTCAAGAAGCCCATGCTGCCGTCCACACCGGGCACGGTCACGCTCTTGGCCTCGCCCTTGAAGAGCTCCTTATCGGGGGTGATGATCTCTACGCGCATGGTGTGAATGTGGTAAAAGCCTGTCAGTTCGAGCGCAGTCGAGAACTCAGGCTTTCGCGGCCTCGGCCATGATCTTCTTACCGGCCGTGATCACGTCGTCGATGGAACCCTTGAGGTTGAAGGCGCTCTCGGGGTACTCGTCCATCTGGCCGTCCAGGATCATGTTGAATCCTTTGATGGTCTCTTCGATCGGCACCATGACACCAGGCAGGCCGGTGAACTGTTCGGCCACGAAGAAGGGCTGGCTGAGGAAGCGCTGGATCTTGCGGGCGCGGTACACGCTCAGCTTATCGTCCTCGCTCAGTTCGTCCATGCCGAGGATGGCGATGATGTCCTGAAGCTCCTTGTAGCGCTGAAGGATCTCCTTCACGCGCTGGGCGCAGTTGTAGTGAACATCACCCACGATGGCAGGGGTGAGGATGCGGCTGGTGGAATCGAGTGGATCCACGGAAGGATAGATGCCGAGCTCGGCGATCTTCCGGCTCAACACCGTCGTGGCGTCCAAGTGGGCGAACGTGGTGGCGGGAGCGGGGTCGGTCAAGTCATCCGCAGGCACGTACACCGCCTGAACAGAGGTGATGGAACCGCGCTTGGTGGAGGTGATACGCTCCTGCATGGCGCCCATCTCGGTAGCCAGTGTCGGCTGGTAACCCACGGCGCTCGGCATACGGCCCAGCAGCGCGGACACTTCGGAGCCGGCCTGCGTGAAACGGAAGATGTTGTCGACGAAGAACAGGATGTCGCGGCCGCCGCTCTGCTCATCGCCATCGCGGAAGTACTCGGCGAGGGTGAGACCGCTGAGGGCCACGCGGGCACGGGCTCCGGGAGGCTCGTTCATCTGTCCGAAGATGAAGGTGGCCTGGCTGGTGGCAAGGGCGCTGTAGTCCACTTTGCTCAGGTCCCAGCCGCCTTTCTCCATGCTGTGGGTGAACTCCTCGCCGTACTTCACGATGCCGCTCTCGATCATCTCGCGGAGCAGGTCGTTCCCTTCGCGGGTGCGCTCGCCCACACCGGCGAACACGCTGTAACCGCTGTAGCCTTTGGCGATGTTGTTGATCAGCTCCTGGATCAACACCGTCTTGCCCACACCGGCACCACCGAACAGGCCGATCTTTCCCCCTTTCGCGTAAGGCTCGATCAGGTCGATCACCTTGATCCCGGTGAACAGGATCTCGGCGCTGGTGGTGAGGTCCTCGAACTTCGGTGCCTCGCGGTGGATCGGGTAGGTCTTCGCCATGCTCACCGGCTTCATGCCGTCGATGGGCGAACCCACCACGTTGAACAGGCGGCCTTTCACGTCCTCACCCACAGGCATGCTGATGGGCTGGCCCTGGCCGACCACGTCGGTGCCGCGGCTCAATCCGTCCGTGCTGTCCATGCTGATGGCGCGCACCGTGTCCTCGCCGGTCAGCTGCTGGGTCTCCAGCACAAGAATGCTGCCGTCGGCACGCGTAATGTGCAGTGCGTCGTAAATGTTGGGCAGGTCTTTTCCGGCCTCAAAACGTACGTCGACCACGGGCCCGATCACCTGGACGACCTTTCCGATCTGCTTGGACATGAGCTGGTTATGCGATTGTGGAAGCAGCGCTTCCGTTTTGCGGCCGCGAAGGTAGGTCTTGCCGTTGGAAGCACCAACCGGATGTTGACATTTTCATGTACAGCGAGGCACGCTTTCCATCTGGTCCTCAGCTGAATGAATCGATGTGAAGGTAGCTCTGTCCGTGGATAGTTGACAGTGCCACATATCGGGTGGAGGAACGTGCGGATCTTTGACCTCCAGCCGTGTTATCAGCCCGGCCGCTCCATGAAGGTCCACACCGATCTAGCCTCGTTCCAAGGCGTACCGCGCCCGGTGCTCACCACGGGCACCTTCGATGGGGTACACCTGGGCCACCGCACCATTTTGCACCGGCTGAAGGAGCTGGCCAAGCGGGAAGAGGGGGAGAGCGTGCTCTTTACCTTCCATCCGCACCCGCGCATGGTGCTGTTCCCCAACGACAACGACCTGAAGCTGCTGAGCACGCAACGCGAGAAGATCGCGCAGCTGGAGGCCGCCGGGGTGGACCACCTGCTGGTGATCCCCTTCAGCCGCACCTTCAGCCGCATGAAGGCGCTGGAGTATGTGCGCGATGTGCTGGTCGGCGCCCTGAACGTGCATGCCGTGGTGATCGGTTATGACCACCGCTTCGGCCGCAACCGCGAGGGCGACATGGCCTTGCTGCGCCAGCTCGGCGAGGCCTACGACTTCCTGGTGGAGGAGATCCCGGCGCAGGAGATCGACCATGTGAAAGTGAGCAGCACCAAGATCCGCACGGCCTTGCAAGCGGGCGATGTCCACTTGGCCAACGACCTGCTCGGCTACGCATTTTCGTTCACCGGCGTGGTAGTGAAGGGTGACCAACGGGGTCGCGCCATCGGCTTCCCCACGGCCAACATCGCGCTTGTCGATCCCTTGAAGCTGGTCCCCGGCAACGGCGTGTATGCCGTAGAGGTGGAGGTACGTGGTGAACACTTCCGGGGCATGATGAACATCGGCGTGCGCCCCACGGTGGAAGAGCGCACCGAGCCGGTGATCGAGGTACACCTCTTCGACATGGACCGCGACCTGTATGGCGAACCTGTCACGGTAACCCTGCGTCATCGTCTGCGGAACGAAATGCGATTCGACGGGCTGGACGCGTTGAAGCAGCAGCTCGCCCTGGACCGCACCGCCGCAATGCAAGCCCTCTCCGCATGATCCTTCGACCGCTATTCCTTCTGCTCGTTGCCCTTGTGTCATGCTCCGCACAGGCCCAGTTGCTTTCGCAGTTGGCCTTGGACAGTGTGCGCACGTACCGCAACCTGGAGAAAGCTTTGAAGGAGCCGGAGAAGGTGTACCGGCTCGACCTTAGCGGACAGAAACTGAAGGAGCTGCCCGAGAGCGTGCGCCAGTTCAAGAACCTGAACGCCTTGGACCTGGGTCGCAACAAGCTGCGCACCCTGCCCGATTGGATCGGCGAGTTCCGTTACATGCAGGAGTTCAGCGCAGGTCAGAACAAGTTCGCCCGTGTGCCCGAGGGCATCTGCCAGTGGACTGAGCTGCGGCGTTTCGACATGCACAAGAACGCGTTGGAAGGTCTGCCGGCCTGCATGGGTGCCCTCAACAAGGTGGAGGTGATGGACCTGTGGAGCAACGACCTCGGCACGTATCCGAAGGAACTGGAAGGCATGACCTCCGTGAAGTTCATCGACCTACGTGTGATCCAGTACGAGCAGGAAGAGATGGAGCACATCGTGGGCCTTTTCCCCAAGGCCAAGATCTACTTCAGCGAGTCGTGCAACTGCGGCACACCCTGACCGGATGTTGTTGCTGAAGGCGTTGGAGTGGACCGCGGTGGTGTTGAACATCGCGTTCACCATCGGCATTGCCTACGAGAAGCGCTGGGCATGGGTGCCTGGCTTCGTGGCCTCGTGCATCGGTGTAGGGCTCTACTTCCTTCAACACACCTGGGCGCTCTGCGTGCTCAACATCTACTACGTGGTGATGGCCGTTTACGGCTGGTGGAGCTGGGGAAGGCCCGGCCCAGAGCTTCCCATCCAACGCAAGCCGCTGTACTTCCATGTGACCTTGGTCCTCTTTCTCGCTGCCGGGACCTGGCTGTTAGGCGGTCTGCTGCGTGATCAGTTCGCGGGAAACCTGCCGGAGTTGGATGCCTTCATCACGGTGGTCAGTTTCGCCGCCACATGGATGATGGCGCGCAAGCTCCTGGAGAACTGGCTGTATTGGGTGGTGGGCGATACGGTATCGGTCTACCTCAACTGGAAACTGGGCTACGACGGCTACGCGATCCTCAACGTCATCTACATCATCCTCTCCCTCGCCGGGTTGGTGAAGTGGTGGCGGAAGATGAGGGTGGTTGCTTGAAGGGAACCGCGGGTTCGTGCATCGTTGTTCGTGCATCGTCCATTCTTCACCACCAACGGACAACGGACAACGAACAACGACCCTCATTGATCCCCATGCTCCCGCTTCAACGCCCGCTCGTAGAAGGTGATCGTGAGCAGTAGGAAGAACAGCAGGTACATGCTGTCCTCCAGCGGGATGGTGTTCATGCGGATACCGAGGTTCTCCGCGTTATCATACCAAACGATGGGCTCCGGCAGCAGCCAGCCGGTAAGGATACCGTTCACAAGGAAGAACGGAATGAGGCTGATCGCGTAGCCGAGGTAGAAGCGACCCAGGTAGGGGCTCTTCAGCACGAAGACATGCAGTGCGAGCATGGCCGCGGTGCAGAGGAAGGTGACCGCCGTGTAGATGCGGTCGATGTGCCAGAGGCCGACCACCAACAGCGCGACCATCAACGCGATGCTCAGAGGGCGCGCGAACCGGCCGAGCACATCGCGCTTCACGAAGTGGCGCATCACCTCGTAGAGGAACACGCAGGAATAGGGGATGGTGAAGAAGAACAACCATTCCTCGATGGGCAGGTGCAGAAAGCGCAGCCCCAGCGTGTAGCGAGGGTTGAAGCCCCACACGCCGTTCGCCGTGAAGATCGCGTCCCACGCCAGGAACACCAGCGCCATCACACCGATGCCGGTGAACAGGCCGCGCCACTTGCGCCAGTACTGAACACGCCGCTCGAAGCTCGCCGCAAGCGGAAAGGCGATGCTGAACACATCGAGACCGAGGTAGTAGTAGTGCTCCATAATGCAAGTGCGGCGCTCCGCAAAGGAACGCCGCGCTCGCTTGTTGGTTCAGTTACCGGTCAGCGTTTCACGAACGGTGCGGTGCGCACCTGCCCGTCCTGCATCACCCTTACCCAATAGCTGCCAGGGGCCAGACCCTCCAGTTCGATCGTGATCCGCGCGCCGTTGGTGGAGGCCACGCGACGCACCGTGTGCCCCGCGGCATCCACCACTTCGAGCGCTTCGCCACGGAAAGGCAGCGCACCGGCATCCACCTGTACTTGGTCGTCCGCAGGGCTGGGCCACAAGGTCATGGTGGGCAGCCCATCCACGGGTGCGATCCCCGTGCTCAGGTCGGTGAAGGCGATGTGCGGCACGGAGAGCATTCCCTCTGCTGCAAAATCACCGCCACAGACCACGCCAGTTCCCCATGAGGCCAGTGCGTTCACCGGTGCGTCGAAGAGTGCGGCAGCTTCCACTTGGTCGGGAGCCCCCATGAACCTGCCGAGCTTGAATCCTGTCGTCATGAGCTGCACGATACCGAAATCGCCACCGAACCAAACCATCGTGTCCTGCACCGCAAGTGTGGTGATCCGCGTAACACCCGCTACCTGTTGGATGTACATCGGGTGGTTGGGCATCAATTGTTCCCACAGCACACCACCGGCAACGCGCGCCAGACCGAAGGTGGGAACGATGTTGGCGTAGAGGTCACCACCAGCATATAGGTATCCGGTGCTCGTCTCCAGCAGGTCGCGCACGGTGGCGTTCAGCCCATCTTCAAGCTGCACCCACTGCGTGCCATTGAAGTGTGCCACATGCATGATCGAAGTGTCCGGTTGGCCGAACGTGGGCAGACCCGTGAACGCACCACCGGCCACCAGTTCGCCGTCGTGCGTTTCCAACGCCAGGATCTGACCGTTCAACGCTTGGCCTATTGGTGACCAGTTCCCATTCGTCAACTTGAACGCTTGATAGGTCACACCAGCGAACCCCGAAGCCTCGCTCCCAGCATGGAGTTCACCGCCGTGGACGTGGAGACTTGAGACATGTGGTGCTTGACCCGGTTGAACATTACCATAGGTCCATGCCGTTCCGTTCCACACCGCGATGTCGTGGTTGAAGTTGGCGAAGGTGCCGCCCAAGTAGATGAGCCCGTTGTGCTCCGCAGCGCACACGGGTTCGCCCACCACGCCATTGTCGAGCGGGGTGTACGTGGTACCGTTCCAACGCGCCACCGAGGTACAGGTCACCCCACCGGCATCGGTGAAGTCGCCTGCCACGAGCAGGTCGTTGTTGGCCAGCTTCAGCAGTGTGGTGACACGCGCATCGGTGCCGCCGCCCAGCGGATCCCAAGTGAACGCGGGGTTGTAGGCGGGTTGGATCCAGGCCAGTTCATCTGCGGTGAAGCCGTGTTCCGTGGCCCACGTGCCGATCGCAGGGCCGAGCACCGGCTCCTGTACCAGCTCATGCACGTAGCCCAGGTTCATATCACGGCTGATGCGTTCGGCAAGCGCGGCATCGCCGCTTTCGATCATCAACTGCCCGACAGCGCAGGCCGTGTGCTGCGGGTCGATGAACACGGGGTTGCGGTAAGGCAGCACAAGGTTCTGTGGAAAGCGACCACGGTCGGCGTAGCGATCCAGGTCTTCAAGCAGCGCGGTGCGCGCAGCCATCTGTTCCGCGGAAAGACCTTCTGGTGTGCGGGAGGCCAAGGTGGTGCGCACGCGGTGCAGGTGCTCGGCGATGCGTTGGGCATCATTCTCGAAGGAGACGACGCGGTCGCCACCGGCGGGTGCGGGATCCTGCACGGTCCACTGCGCGTTCACTTCTTGCAGGTGTGCGGCGAGCGGCGCGGGGGTCTGTGGTGCCAGCTGGGCGAAGGCACCCATTGTCAGGGAAGAAGCGAAGGAGAGGAGGAAATGTCGTTTCATGACCGATAGGAGCTTGGTTCGCGATGAAGACCACGGCCAGGCAAAGCAACGCTGCCCACGCGGTGATGGAAAGTTACATTCGGTGCGGCCTCAGGAACATGATCAAGATAGCCGTCGTCGGACCCGAGAGCAGTGGCAAGACCACCATGTGCGAAGCGCTTGCCTTGGAATTCGGCTCCATTTGGGTGGAGGAGTTCGCGCGCGCTCATCTGGAGGAACACGGCCCTGAGTACACCGAACCGGACCTCTTGAACATCGCGAAGGGGCAGGTGCTCGCTGAGGGCCAGGCCATCAAGCGCGCTCAAGAGCAGGGCGTCGAACTGATCATCTGCGACACGGACATGATCACCATCCGTATCTGGAGCGAGGAGGTTTTCGGGCGCAGCGCACCCGAGCTGATCGCGCTCTCGGAACAGCGACACTACGATCACTGGTTGCTCAGCCGACCCGACATTCCGTGGGAACCGGATCCCCTGCGCGAGAACCCGCACGACCGTGATCGTTTGTTCGCCGTGTACGAAGTGATGCTGAAGAAGCTCGGGAAGCCATACACGATCGTTCAAGGAGAACAGGAACAGCGGATGGCGACTGCGATCAAGGTCGTCGACCTGGTCCTGAATTGCTGAGCTTCTTGCGCATGAGCACTTGCGCGGATGCTACCTTTGTACCCGTCATGCATCGGGGTGCCCTATTGGGCTGAGATCATACCCGTTGAACCTGGGCAGGTAATGCTGCCAAGGGATCAGTTCCACTCTGGTGGGCTCCTCCGTGCAGCGACGATCAACTCCCGGAGGACATCATGAAGAAGGCATTTCTGGCAGGCATCGCGGTCGCATCGTTCTTCAGCGCGTCCGCCCAATCCACGCTCAGTGGCACCATCACGGACGAGCAGGGACAACCGTTGCCTTTGGTGATGGTGGACCTCGGCGACCGCAGCTTTGGTACCACCACGGATGATTCTGGTGCGTTCTCCTTCGGTCGTGTGCCTTTGGGAAGCATCCATCTGCGTGCGGCGTTGATCGGTCATCAGTCCATCGACACGGTGTTCACCATGGTAGGAGCGAAGACCGTCGCACTGCGCATGATCACGCTCACGCATTACATCCGGGAGGCGGAGGTCACGGCCTTACGCGCCGGTGATCGCGGACCTTTTGCCACCAGCACGGTCACGCGCGAACGCATCGAGAAGATCAACACGGCCGTCGATCTTCCCGTACTCCTTGAGCAACAACCCAGCGTGGTCACCACCACCGACGCGGGCACTGGTGTAGGCTACACAGGCCTTCGCATCCGCGGCAACGATGCCACACGCATCAACGTCACCGTGAACGGCGTGCCCATCAACGATGCTGAGAGCCAGGCGGTGTTCTGGGTGAACATGCCCGACCTCGCGAGCAGCGCGGAGGACATCGAAGTGCAGCGCGGTGTGGGCACCAGTACCAATGGCCCGGGTGCGTTCGGCGCCAGCATCAACGTGCGCACCAGCACGCTGAAGCCGGATGCCTTTGGCGAGGTCAGCGCCTTTGGTGGTTCCTACAACACACAGCGCTACACCGCACGGTTCGGCACCGGACTGCTTCCGTTGCAAGGAGACAAGGGCCAGCGCTTCAGCCTCGACGGAAGGCTCAGCACCATCACCAGCGACGGCTACATCGACCGCGCCACGTCCGACCTGAAGAGCTACTTCCTGCAAGGCGCTTGGGTGGGCACGACCCGGTCGCTGCGTTTCATCACGTTCAGCGGAAAGGAGGTCACTTATCAGGCATGGAACGGCGCGCCGCGGGAGGTGGTCGACACCAATCGCACCTACAACGAGTACACCTACGACCAACAAGTCGATGACTATAAGCAATCGCACTACCAGCTGTTGTTCGATCAAAAGATCGGTATGCATGGCACGTTGAACGCCACGCTGTTCCGGGTCTATGGCCGGGGATTCTTCGAACAGTACAAGCCCGATGACGACATGGCCACATACGGCATTTCCCCTGTCGTGCTCGATGGCGACACGCTCACTTCCACCGACATCATCCGCAGACGCTGGTTGGACAATGTGCTCACTGGTGCGAACCTCTCATACGAAACGCGCTTGGGTGCCCACCGCCTCGTGCTCGGCGGCAGCTACAGCGACTATAAGGGCGATCATTTCGGTGAGGTGATCTGGGCGCGCTACGCGGGAAACACGGATATCCGAGACCGGTACTACAGCAACGATTCGCGCAAGACCGATGGGAACGCCTATGCCAAGCTCACCTACACGCTCGCTCCACGCATCGATCTGTTCGGTGATGCGCAGGTGCGCAACGTCACGCACTCCTTCCTGGGTTACGATGGCGACCTGCGCAATGTGACGCAGGAAGTACAGTACACCTTCTTCAACCCCAAAGCGGGTGTGTTGTTCCGCGTGGCTGATGGACGGAAAGCCTATGCGAGCGTCGCCCTCGCGAACCGCGAACCGAATCGCGATGACCTTACGGAAACGAGCCCAGAGAGCCGCCCCACGAGCGAGCACATGACCGACCTGGAAGTGGGCTATGAGCACCGCACCGCGCGCGTGGTGGCCAGCATCAACGGCTACTACATGGACTACACCGATCAGCTGGTGCTCACAGGCGAGTTGAACGACGTGGGTTATGCGCTGCGCACCAACGTGCCGAGCAGCTACCGTGCTGGTGTGGAGCTCATGCTGAACACACGCATCACCCAGCAGTTGGTCTGGCGTGCGAACGCCACCTTCAGCCGCAACGCGGTGCGTGACTACACCGAGTACCTCGATGATTGGGACAACGGTGGGCAGCAGGCCGTGAAGGTTGGAGAGACCGAGCTTGCGTTCTCGCCTGCTGTGATCGCCGGCAGCGAGCTGGGATTCCGTGTTTGGGAAAATGCCGCGAAAGGCAATGCGGAACTGACCTTGGTGACCAAGTACGTTGGTCGGCAATACCTCGACAACACCGCCAGCGCCGATCGCGCGTTGGATGCCTATCTGGTGAACGACGTTCGTATCAACGTCTCGTTCCTTGGGTTGAAGGGGCTCAAGCGGATCGACCTCAACCTGACCGTGCGCAACCTGTTCAGTGAACTCTACGAGAACAACGGCTGGGTGTACAGCTACGTCTACGGAGGTCGTCGCAACGATATGGTGAACGTGTTCGCACAGGCTCCGCTGAATGTGCTGGTGGGGGCGACCTTGAGGTTCTGACCATGTAACAAAGGTTTCAGGATGGGCAGGGGGGCATTCGCTAAGTTTGAAGGAACCTATTGTCGTTCCTCCCATGCGCGTTCCTCACACCCTGTTCGTTGCACTGCTTCTGTCGGTCAACGCCTCTGCCCAGTTCGCCTACGATGCCGGCATCGTGGATTACGTGGGGCTGAAGTACCCCTGCGATGGTGCCGTTGTGCCCACGTTGCGGATCCAGAACCAAGGCACCAACACCATGAGCACGTGTGTGGTGGAGACCTGGAAGAACGGGCTGTTCGACAACTCCTTCAATTGGAATCTGGCTGTGCCTGCGCCCACCGGTGCCACGCGCCAGCCCGCCCTGCCAGTGATCAACGGCGTGAACGATGGCGACCTGCTGGAGTTCCGCATCATCTCCGTGAACACAGTGACGGACCAGGATGCCACGGACAACTTCCGCACGGAAACGATCAATGGCACCTCAGAGCTGAGTCCCAGCTACGAGGTGAAGGTGCAGGTGTTCACCGACGGTGATCCACAAGAGACCACGTGGACCATCGTGGATGCCACTGGCTTGGTGGTGGCCTCGGGTGGACCGTATGCGACGATCAACGCGCTGGAGGAGGAAACGGTGATGCTCTCGCCCAGTGCCTGCTACGACTTCAAGCTGGCGGATAGCGGCGGGGACGGCATGGACCAACGCTCCAGTTCGCTGCCTGGTTATGCGAAAGTGGTCGGCCTTGGCACGGAGGTGATCGCGGTGGCAGGCAACGACTTCAGCGCCTCATACACCGAAGGTCTCCACGCTGGCGATGATCCCTGGGCGGTGAACGATGCTGCCATCAACGTGGTGTCTTTTCCAGTGGGAACTGTGTGCGACGTTCAGTTCCAGCCGGTGGTACAGCTCACGAACCTTGGGTCAGCGACTTTGAACAATGTTCAAGTGGTGGTGAGCATTGACAACGTGGAACAGTACACAACCACGCTGAGCGGTCTTGCGCTGGCCGCTTCTGGAAGCACCTCGGTCACGCTGCCTCCGCTCACTTCTTCTGGCAGCCACACGCTTTCCGTGCGGACCCAGTTGCCGAACGGAGCAGCCGATGAAGTGCCGGGCAACGATGAAGCCACGAGCTTGTACAACTCCAGTGGCCAGCTGGTGAAGGTGCAGGTGAGCAGCGACGCGAACCCCGGTCAGATCAGTTGGACCTTGTACGATGAAGCGTTCCTGCCCCTCGCCAGCGGCTCCCCGTCACTCACTCCGAGCACCACGTCCACCACCTCGCATTGCCTTCCTGCGAACGCACAAGGGCGCTACGCCTTCGTTCTGTTCGACAGCTTCGGTGATGGTATTGTAGGTGGATCCTGGCGCTTGCTGGACAAGCTTGATCGCGTGATCCTTCAGGACAATGGATCGTTCACCACACAGAGCCCGGGCACTTCACCGCTCACTGCGGGCTATGGCTCACATGAGTTCCAGTTGCCCCTCGGCCCCTCCAAGCCATGGACCGCTTCGCCGTATGCCGTGTGCGGCGTCTTCAACCTAGGCTTGCAGAGCAAGGTGCGTTGTACCACGGCTGCGGGCGCGGCGAACTACCAATGGGAATTCGCCGACCCCAACGCAGGCTACCGTCGCCGTGTGAGCTCGAGCATGAACTATGTGACCTGGATGAGCATGCAGGCGATGCCTCCGCAGTTGGGCGTTGTGTACTTCGTTCGCAACCGTGCGGATCAGGGTGCGGCCGGTTTCGCGGATGACAAGTGGGGCGCTGGCTGCGAGATGGGGTGGTCCAGCTCCGGCTCGTTCTGCTCGGCATTGATCGCTACTGCGGGAACTACCTTCAGCTGTGGTGCTACACGATCATGGGGCGGAAGTTCCAAGATCTGGGCAACACCGGTCGTTGGAGCCTTCCCATATGATGCGAACGGCAACGGTCTGTTCACCGACGCGGGTGATCAAGCTGCTGCGTACCACTGGCGCTTCACAGGTGCGGGCGGTTTCCAGCGCGATCTCTACACCGCATCCTACACGCTTCCGCTCACATGGGCTACGCAGCCGTTGGTGGCAGGCAGTTCCTATCAAGTGCAGGTGGAAGTGCAGGTGGCCGGCGTGTGGCGCGGCTTCTGTGGTGGCATGTGCAGCCTCACGATCGCGGGTGGTCCCGCGGCCTCTGATACGCGCCATTCCATCGCGAACGAAATGGAGCAACATGGAACGTTGGTGCTTTGGCCGAATCCTGCCGTTGATGGTCGCATCAACCTGCGTGTGGACAGCCTCTCCGCAGAAGCGCAACAGGTCACCGTTGATGTGTTCGATGCCACTGGTCGCTGTGTACGTGCCGAGCGTTTTGCGACCAGCGGCACACCATTGAACACTGTGCTCGATCTGGATCATTTGGGGAACAAGGGCATCTACTTGGTCATCCTGAAGGCTGGTGATCGCACGTTCACGGAGCGCTTCGTTATGGAATGAGTCCCGAAGGTTTCGCGCACACTTCCGCAGTCGTTCCATTGCCACGTTCGTCGGGAGTTGTTCGTATATCGATGGTGACCGTGTTCGCGCAACGATGCTCAATGGGAAGGAAGAGCTTCTAATGCGCCGCTATTGCGAGTGCCTTACGTTTGGTGAATGCCAATACCGTTGATCCGCATGCGTTTCTCGCTCCCCTTCATTGCTGTGCTTGCGCTTAGTTCGAACGTTGCCGCCCAAGCCGACTTCGATGCCGCTATCGTCGACTACGTGGGCCTTCGGTATGTGTGCGATGGCGAGGTGGTGCCCACGTTGAGGATCCAGAACCAAGGCACCACGAGCATGGTGACCTGTGTGGTGGAGACCTGGAAGAACGGGCTGTTCAACAACTCATTCGATTGGATCCTTTCATCACCAGCGGCCACTGGTGTTACCAGGCAACCAACACTTCCGGTGATCGCTGGGCTCATTGCCGGTGATGTGCTTGAGTTCCGGATCATCGAGGTCAACGGCGTTCCGGACCAGCAGGCTACCGGTAACATCCTCAGTATGCCGCTCGACCTGCAACCGGTAAGCGCCGTGAGCTACGTAGTGATGGTCGAAGTGCTCACTGACAATGCACCTGGCGAAACGACATGGAGCCTGTGGGATGTTCAGGCGCAGATGGTCGCACAAGGTGGCCCATACACCCTTGCGGCTGATACGGCCAGGACCTGGGTCACCCTCGCCCCCCTGTCGTGCACCCAGCTTGAGGTGCGCGATGCCGGTGGCGACGGGCTCATGGGTGGATATGTGAAGGTGTATGACCTGGGTTCTCCGATCATCAACGTGGATGGGGTGGGCTTCGCGGACCGTGCCTTGGTGGGCTTGCTGGCAGGGCAGGTGATGGCGGTCGATGAGTTGCGTGCTGAGCGTTCCGAGCTACGTTTCTTTCCCAACCCCTCGGATGGTCGGGTCACGGCAGTTGTCGAGGGTGGTCCGGGTGATCGCCGCATCCTCCAGCTGTTCGACGCCGCTGGACGGTTAGCCTTGGAACGCACAGCGATCATCGGTGCCGACGGGACCTTGGTGCTGGATGTCGCGCAGTTATGCGACGGAGCTTACAGCGCCCGGCTTATCGGCATGGACGATGGCCTTTGGCGGGGCCGCTTGGTCGTGCAGCATTGAACGAGGCGCGGGCTCTTTCGAATGAGGGCTGACCGTTGCGCCTGTGCAGAGATCCTGTTGAACCTAGCGCAGTGCCACGAAGTACATCTCCAACTCTCCCTTGCCTTTCGCTTCGATCTTGCCCCGTGAGGTGAAGGTGAGCTGTGGTTCGTCCTTTACCAAAGCATAGGTGCTCTCGCTGATGTTCACCTGTCCGACCTCTCCGCTGCTTTCCATGCGGCTGGCCGTGTTCACCGTGTCGCCCCAGATGTCGTAGGCGAACTTTTTCATGCCGACGATCCCGGCCACCACCGGACCGGTGTGCAGGCCCACGCGCATCTGGAAGCCGGGCAGTCCGGCGCGAACGCGTTCCACATAACGGTGCTGCATGAAGGCCTGCATGTCCAGCGCGGCCAATACCGTGTCGCGCACAGCACCCTCGCGCGGTTCCGGCACACCGCCAGCGGCCATGTAAGCATCGCCGATGGTTTTGATCTTTTCGACGTGGTACGTGCCCATGATCACATCGAAGGCTTTGAAGCACACGTTCAACTCTTCCACGAGCTCGGTAGGCGTGAGCAGCTCACTGACCTGGGTGAAGCCCTTGAAATCGGTGAACAGCATGGTGACCTGATCGAAGTGCTTCGCGTCGGCGTGGCCCTTCGTCTTCAGCTCTGCGGCCACTTCGATGGGCAGGATGTTGTGCAGCAGCTCCTCGCTGCGCTCCTTCTCCTGTTGGATCTCGGCACGTGACCGGCGGGTGTAGCGCAGCCGGTTCCACAGCGCACCGGCGAGCAGCAGCACGCCCATACCGGAGAAGAGGAAGATGTTCCGCTGTTCCCGTTCGCGCCCCAACTTCCTGTTATAGTCAAGTTGTTCTTCGTAGCGCTGGCGCACGTTGTCAAGGCTGTCGGCGATCTGGCGTTCCTGGAACTGCCGTTGCAGATCCAGCCGCATCACCTCTTTGCTGTTGTTCAAGGCGTCGAGGGAATCGCCCACTTGCATGTATTCCTTCTGTGCCCGGAAAGCGTTGGCGAGGTCACCGCTTCGCTCGTACGCCATCATCAGGCACTCGCTGCATTCCTTGCGCTGCTGGGGCAGGTTGTTCTGCCGCGCGATGTCCAACCCGAGCTTGCATTCACCGATGGCCTCTCGCGCCTTGTCCTCCTCCAGCAGCAGGTCGCCTCGGTAATAGTGGTTGCGCGCGAGTTGGCGGTTGCTGCCAAGCTCAGTGAACAGGGTGCGGGCTGAATCCAGGCTGGAGTGGGCTTCGGCTTTGCGTTCGAGTCGGGCATAGGTACGCCCGAGGTTGTTGAAGGCCATGCCCATCTCCAGTTTGCGGCCCATGGTCCGGTAGAGTGAAAGGCTCTTCAGGAATTCCTCCAAGGCCCGCATGCGATCACCCATTTCCAAGTGCGTGGCGCCCAAGTTCATCAGCGCTTGTGCACGACCCTTGTCGTTGTTCAGTTCCTCGGCCAACTGAGCGCTGCGCTGGTAGTGTTCCAAGGCCTTGGGCAGATCACCCAGCTCGGTGTGGATGTTGCCGATGTTGTTGTAGGTCCCTGCGAGTCCTTCCCGGTTGCCCAGTTCCGTGTCGATCCGCAAGCTCTTCTGCAAGTGTTCAAGGGCCAGCGGCAGATCGCCGAGGTTCTTGTACACGTTGCTCATGTTACTGTACGTGTTGGCCTCCCGCTTGGGGTCGGGCATGGCGCGTGCGGTCAGCAAGCACTGTTGCAGGTAGTCCAAGGAGGTGGCGTAGTCGCTCTTCATACTGCTGCCCACGGCCAGGGTGGTGTAGGCCTCGAAGCGCGCCTTGGCATCGTTTGCCTTCACCGCCAGTTCCAGCTGTCTGTGGGCGAGGGCCATGCCGCTGTCCGGCTGCTCGAACACGGCCTTCCATGCCAGCACTTGCATGGCTTTCAGTCGCGCGCTGTCAGGCAATGCCGCGTTGTTCCAGACGCTCCAGAGCGAGTCGTTCTGTGCCCAAGTGGGCAGAACAAGCAGGGCGAAGAAGAGCGGCAGGAAGCGGCGCATGAGGACCGCGTGAAGATAGGAGGGGCCGACCTAGCCGTGTACCGCTTCGCTCATGGCGAAGATGAGCTCGGGGTCCTGCTCGAAGGCGGTACCCACCACCAGCACGTCGGCGCCGGCTTCACACAGGGCGCGGGCCGTGGCTGCATCGCGGATCCCGCCGCCTACGATCAGCGGTACGTTCACGGCCTTGCGCACAGCAGCGATCATGGCCGGGCTCACGGTCCGCTGGGCACCGCTGCCCGTATCCATATAGATGGCGCGCAAACCGAGCAGTTCACCCGCAAGGGCTGTGGCCGCCGCAATGCCGGGCTTGTCATGCGGAATGGGCAGGGTCTGGCTCACATAACTCACCGTGGTGGGCCGTCCACCGTCCACCAACATATAGCCGGTGGGTATGGCCTCCAGCCCAAGGGCCTTGATGGATGGTGCGGCGGTAACGTGGTGGCCGATGAGGAGCTCGGGGTTGCGGCCACTGATGAGGCTGAGGAACAACACCGCGTCCGCATGTCGGCTCAGTTGGGCGGGGCTTCCGGGGAAGAGCACCACGGGGCGGTCGCTCAAGGCCTTCACCTGTTCCACACAGCGGTCGAAGCTGGCAGTGGTGAGCAAACTACCCCCCACGAACAGCAGATCGGCCTTGGCCATGCAGGCGTTCTGTACGGTGCGCTCCAGTACGGCCTCGTTCTGCCCGAAGTCCGGGTCGATGAGCACGGCCAGGAGCTTCCGCTGCGAACCTTTCGCCGCTTCAATGTGTTCGAGCACCACACCCACGACGCGAACTTAACCAAACCCTCGAAGGGCAGGCCGTCCAATGCTGGACCCGCAACCCGGAAGAACATACCTTTGCGGCCCTATGAACACCACGATGGCACAGACCCAAGAGAAGCTTCAGTACAAGGTGAAGGACATGTCCCTCGCCGAGTGGGGCCGTAAAGAGATCGAACTGGCCGAGGCCGAAATGCCCGGATTGATGTCCCTGCGGAAGCAGTACGGCACAGAGAAGCCCCTGAAAGGTGCTCGCATCGCCGGTTGCCTGCACATGACCATCCAGACCGCCGTGCTCATCGAGACCTTGAAGCATCTCGGCGCCGAGGTGAGCTGGAGCAGCTGCAACATCTTCAGCACGCAGGACCACGCCGCTGCCGCCATCGCCGCCGCAGGCATTCCCGTGTACGCGTGGAAAGGCCTGAACGAGACCGAGTTCGATTGGTGCATCGAGCAGACCATCTTCGCCTTCGAAGGTGGCAAGCCCCTGAACATGATCCTGGACGACGGTGGTGACCTCACCAATATGGTTTTCGACAAGTTCCCCGAGCTCGTTGCCGGTATCCGCGGCCTGAGCGAAGAGACCACCACGGGCGTTCACCGCCTGAAGGAGCGTGAGAAGAACGGTACGCTGGTGATGCCTGCGATCAACGTGAACGACAGCGTTACCAAGAGCAAGTTCGACAACAAGTACGGTTGCAAGGAGAGCGCTGTGGATGCGATCCGCCGCGCGACCGACGTGATGATGGCCGGTAAAGTGGCCGTTGTGGCCGGTTACGGCGATGTGGGCAAGGGTACGGCGGCTTCACTACTGGGCGCTGGTGCACGCGTGATCGTTACCGAGATCGACCCCATCTGCGCCCTGCAAGCGGCCATGGACGGTTTCGAGGTGAAGAGCATGGCCAACTGTGTGAGCCGCGCGGACATCATCATCACCACCACGGGCAACTGCGACATCATCCGCGCCGAGCATTTCGAAGCGATGAAGGACAAGGCCATCGTGTGCAACATCGGCCACTTCGACAACGAGATCGACATGGCCTGGTTGAACAAGAACCATGGCAAGAGCAAAGTGGAGATCAAGCCACAGGTGGACAAGTACACCATCAACGGAAAGGACATCCTGATCCTCGCCGAAGGCCGCTTGGTGAACCTGGGCTGCGCCACCGGCCACCCCAGCTTCGTGATGAGCAACAGCTTCACGAACCAGACGCTGGCGCAGTTGGAGCTGTGGAAGAACCACGCCAACTACGAGAACAAGGTGTACGTATTGCCCAAGCACCTCGATGAGATGGTGGCCCGCCTGCACTTGGAGAAGATCGGCGTGGAGCTCGAGGAGCTCAACGACAAGCAGGCCAAGTACATCGGTGTCGAGAAGAACGGTCCTTACAAGAGCGACGAGTACCGCTACTGATCAACCTTTCAACGGAGAAGCCCCGGTTCCGCAATGGATCCGGGGCTTCTGCTTTTTCACTCGTCACTCATCACACTTTGCTCCTCACTTCTTCTAGTTGAAGATCCGGAGCGTGGTGCCGTTGAAGGTGGTGTTGTAGCGGATCAGCCCGAGCGATGTGGGGCCTTGGGTCACGCTGCCGTCCAGGATCAGGTAGCTGGAGCCGCAGCAGGCCGTGTCGGTGGCCGTTACTTGGGAGTCGTCCACGATGACCCTGCAATTCTCCGTGGTCTGGTAGCGGCACAGGCGGTCCATCGCCACGAACTCATCAATGGTCTTTCGGTACACGATGATACCCATGGAGCCACCCGTAATGTAGATCCAGCCGCCTGGCACGGCCAGGTCGACATAGGCCGGGTTGTTCACGTTGAAACTGATGTCGACCGCAGTGGGAGGCAAGGCCGCGGACTGTTCCTTTCGGCAACCGGCGAACAAGAGGCCGCCAAGTAGGATGGCGAACAGGGAGATACGAACGGTGATGAGGCGATGCATGTGAACGATCAACGGACGTATGCGAAGGTAGGTATGTCCGCGACGGCGAACTTTGTGGCATGCTACGCCGGATCCTACCCTATTTCATCTGCATTCTCACGTTGTTCATGGCCCCACACGTGGCGCACGCACAGGAAGAAGGCATCAGCCGCGCCAAGCAGGAGAAGCTTCAGGCCAAGGAGGGCAAGGAGAAGAAGAAGGCGCGCGCGAAGAAGGAGAAGGACGATCGCAAGCGGCACCTCGCCAACCAGGACAAGGCCACCCGCAAGCGCATCAAGAGGAACACCAAACGCGCTGATCGCAACGGCACCAACGCGCACCGCGACCCTTGGCCACAGCGGTGGTTCGTGAAGCACTGATCCTGAACGGATCGTTCAGGACGCCTCAGACCTGTATAGCATGCCATGGATCTGTTGAGCGATCCGTCGGGACCGATCATCCTTTGCCGATATATTGCGTCGGAATGAAGGTCGCATGAACCGAAAGAACACCCTCCGATCAGGCGAGGCACACGGCCCGGACACAGAAAACGTCCTGTTGACGCGGGTTTCAGAGCATTTTGCCGGTCCGGGGAATTTCTATCTTTACGCCCCCTCGTTGCGCCTTTCAGAAGAACGTAAAACCTCACGTTGATGTTGAGAAGCTTACTCTCAGCCGTCGCCCTGCTTGTTACCGGCGTCACCGCCATGTCCCAAGTGGGCGTGGGTACGCTCCAGGGCTCCGTCAAGGACAAGAAGTCCGGTGAAACACTACCCTTTGTAAGTGTGGTGGTGGAGAACAGGGGCACGCGTGTGGCCGGAGGCCAGACGGACTTTGACGGCAACTACACCATCAAACCGATCGATCCCGGCACGTACGACGTGATCGTAAGCTATGTGGGGTATCAGCCCATGAAGCAGACCGGCGTGATCGTGAACAGCAACAAGATCACCTTCCTCGACATCGAGCTCAGCACCGGCGTGGAGCTTCAAGAGTTCGAGATCGTGAAGTACCAGGTCCCCTTGATCGACAAGGACGGAGGTGCTTCCGGTGGAACGGTGACCCGGGACCAGATCGCGAAAATGCCTGGTCGTTCAGCGAACAGCATCGCTACTACGGTGGCCGGTGCCAGCGATGCCGGTACGGGTGGCGGTATCAGCATCCGTGGGGCACGCTCGGAGAACACCTACTACTACATCGATGGTGTGAAGGTGCCTGCAGGAGCTGGCGTAGGCCTTCCCAAGAGCGCCATTGAAGAAGTGCAGGTGATCACCGGCGGTGTTCCCGCCAACTATGGTGACGTGACCGGTGGTCTGATCAACATCACCACCCGCGGCCCCAGCCGTTCCTTCTTCGGTGGGGTGGAATACCTCACTTCCGGCTACAAGGTCGGCGAGGACATCACGGACATCGTGGGTCTGGACAAGTACGCGTTCAACCAGGTGGAGGCCAGCTTGAGCGGTCCCATCTTCTTCAAGAAGGATAGCTTGGGTAACAAGGAGAAGCCACTTCTCGGCTTCTTCCTGAGCGGTCAGTTCACCAACGTGGTGGATGGCAGCCCCTTGTACAATGGTGATAGCCGCGTGAAGACGGACGTGCGGAACGACCTCCTGGCCGACCCCCTTACGGCGCGTGATGTAGGCGGTTCAACAGCTGTAGTGTACCGGTCGGATTACCTGCGTTCCAGCGATCTGGAGCAGTTGAAGACCCGCCAGAACGCGGCGAGCACCAGCTACCTGGCTTCCGGCAAGTTCGATATCGCCGCAGGCCCCAATGTGACCCTTACCGTGGGCGGCAACTTCGATTACAACCGCCGCCAGGATTACAACCGGACCAATGCCTTGCTGAATGCGGAGAACAACGCACGTGTGCGTGACCTTACTTATCGTGGCTTCGTTAAGTTCACCCAGCGGTTCAACTCCCGCTCCGAGGAGGTGGAGGGCGAGACCGCGGCCAAGGGAGGCATCAAGAACGCCTTCTATACCCTGCAACTTGATTACTCGCGGTACGATCAGCGGATCGAGGATGACGTTCACAAAGACAACGTGTTCGACTACGGTTACGTGGGGCGCTATGAGCGCTTCCGTGCCCCCTCTTTCGAACTGACCGGCGCCGGTACGCCGAACGCCCGCTACACGCAGACCGGTCTGCGGGACACGATCGTGACCTTCAGCCCCGGAAGCCAGAACCCGGATGTGGCCGCGATCACAAGCAGCTATTACAACCTGTTCGGTCGTGAGACCTTCCCCGTGGAGCTGCTGTACGGTGCGAACTTCCCCTTCACCAACCCGGGCTACGTAGGGTACTACGAGAACTTCAATGAGATCCAGGCCCGCAACGGTCTGTTGAACGGTACCCAGCCCCGGACCGTTTATTCCCTGTGGAACAATTTCGGTACGGTCAACAACCAGTACCTGACCCAGCAGAATGACCAGATCCGTGTGTCGGCCATCGGTTCAGCGGACATCGGAAAACATGCCGTATCGGTCGGTGTGGAATACGAGCAGCTTGTGCGCCGTTCGTACAACCTGGCTCCGGTGGGTCTGTGGACCCGTGCCCGTCAGCTCGCGAACTTCCACTTGCAGGAATTGGACAAGTCCGATTCCACCATCACCTATCCTTTGGGGACGACCCCGTACATCACGTACGACCCGCTCGTGGGTGATGACCAATCCTTCTTTGATCGCAAGTTGCGTGAGGCCTTGGGCTTGGATGTAGGTGGTACGGATTTCCTACAAGTGGACGCCATCGACCCATCGATCCTGAGCTTGGAGCAGTTCAGTGCCGATGAGCTGGTGAACAGCGGCAACGGTACGCTCGCCAACTACTTTGGCTATGATCACCGTGGCAACAAGATCAGCGGTCAACGTTCCCTGAACAGCTTCTTCGATGAGCAGGACAAGGAGGGCAACTTCACCCGTATCCAGGCCCCCTTTGCTCCGATCTACATGGCCGGCTACGTCATGGACAAGTTCGCCTTCGACGACATCATCTTCAACGTGGGTGTGCGTGTGGACCGCTACGATGCGAACCAGAGCGTGCTGACCGACAAGTACCTCTGGCGCAACGCCTTCACGGCAGGCAGCACCGTTCCTGTGGCCAGCGTGCAGAACGACCTGAACAATCGCCCCAGCAACATCGGTGACGACTATGTGGTGTACGTGGACAACATCAACAACCCCACTTCCGTGGTCGGTTACCGCGACGGTAACACCTGGTACAATGCGGATGGTGTGCAGTTGACCGACCCCGCCCCGCTGCGCACATCGGAAGGCATCGCGCCCTACCTGATCCGCGGTAGCGATGGCAGCATTGAAGGTGACCTGCCTGGTAGCAAGTTGACGAAAGAGGCTTTCACGGATTACAAGCCGGTGGTGAACGTGATGCCCCGCGTGGCATTCAGCTTCCCGATCAGCGACGAGGCCGTGTTCTTTGCGCACTACGACATCCTCACCCAACGTCCGACGAGCGCTTCACGCCTTGATCTCTTCGGCTTGAGCTATATCCAGCAAACGGGTGACATCATGAACAACCCCGCGCTGAAGCCGACCAAGACGATCGACTACGAATTGGGCTTCCAGCAGGTGTTGACGAAAGCCAGCTCGCTGAAGATCGCGGTCTTCTATCGCGAACTGCGTGACATGATCCAGGTCCGCAACGTTGTGGATGCCTGGCCTGCTACGTACCGCACTTACGACAACCTTGACTTCGGTACGGTGAAGGGCCTGTCGTTGAGCTACGACCTGCGCCGCACGGGCAACATCTGGATGCGCGCCAGCTACACGCTTCAGTTCGCTGATGGTACGGGCTCGGGTCCGAACACAGGGATCAACCTGATCAACTCCGGTCAGGCCAACCTGCGCAACATCTCCCCACTGGACTTCGATCAGCGTCACCGAATTCAGACGACCATCGACTTCCGTTACGGATCGGGCAAGGACTACAACGGCCCGATGCTCTTCGGCAAGCCGATCCTGCAGCGCACCGGTCTGAACGTGGTGGGCATCCTGGGCAGCGGAACGCCTTACAGCGCCAGCAGCCGGGTCATCAACGAAGGGCAGGGCATTGGCTCACACAGCCTGAACGGTTCGCTCAACGGCGCCCGTCTGCCCTGGCAGTTCACGACGGACCTACAGCTGGACCGCGACCTGCCGCTGACCTTCGGTAAGGCCGAAGGCGACAGCAAGGCGAAGAGCGCGAACTTGAACGTGTACCTGCTGGTGACCAACGTGTTCAACACCCAGAACATCACGGGTGTCTGGCGCGCCACGGGTTCGCCAACGGATGACGGCTACCTGGCCGCACCCCAGTACCAGAACGAGATCAACCTGCAGACGGACCCGGCCAGTTACCAGGACCTGTATGCGCTGAAGGTGAACAACCCTTACAATTTCGGATCGCCTCGCACCATTCGTCTCGGTGTGCGCTTCGATTTCTGATCCGACGATCCAATACCTACGATCATGAACAGCATGAACATCCAACGGGTCACCAAGACCACCCTGCTTCTGGCGGTGATGGCCATGACCAGCGTACCGGTGTCAGCTTACACAGACACCTGGAAGAGCGGTAGCAACGGGTCTTCCGCTGCGACCGGTGGTGCGAAAGCTGCAGGCTGCGCGCCGGCCAGCGCTACGGCGACGCTGGAGCTCAACAACGTGCGTGCCCGCGTTGAGAACGGAGGGAACATGTGGCAGAACCGTGCTTCAGGCAATGCGTTCTACTTCGTTCCCAAGAGCGCCGATGCTGGCATCATTGGTCCCAGCGCCTTGTTCGCAGGGTCGTTGTGGATGGGTGGTTACTCCCCCGACAACCAATTGAAGCTTGCTGCTGTACGCTTCCGCCAAGAGGGCAACGACTTCTGGCCCGGTCCCTTGACGAACACCGGCGATGCCTCGGTAACGCCGGAGACCTGCTTGGCCAGTGACAAGATCTACCGGACCAAACGGTTGGAGGCGGCACTGCATGAAGCTTACTACAATTGCTCCTTGGATCCTGATTGCGACCTGACCACTGAGTTCCCGGACGGCTATGTGACACCGACCACGTTCTTCGAATGGCCAGCGCTTGGCGATCCTTCGCAAGGACAGGACCTGTATGTAGCGCCCTTCTATGATTTCAACGGTGATGGTGACTACCAGCCCACCGATGGGGATTACCCTGGCTACGATCTGGATGGTGTTGTCGATTGCAAGAGCAAATTCCGCGACGACCCCATTCCCTTGTTCGGTGACGAGAACCTCTGGTGGGTGTTCAACGACAAGGGCAATGTGCATACCGAGACCGGGGGGCAACCCATCGGCATGGAGGTGCGCGCCCAAGCCTTCGCGTTCAGCACGAACGATGAGGTGAACAACATGACCTTCTATAACTACGTGCTGATCAACCAAGGCACGCAGACCCTTGCCAATACCTTCTTCGGGCAGTGGGTGGACGCCGACCTGGGTTGTTCCAACGACGACTATGTGGGCTGCGATGTGCAGCGTGGCCTTGGGTACGCCTACAATGGTGACGATAACGACGAGGGCTGCAACGGTGTTCCTGGTTATGGCCTTCAGCCTCCTGCAGTAGGTGTTGATTTCTTCGAAGGTCCTTATCAGGACCTGGACGGCGTGGACAATCCGTTGACCACGGATTGCAACTTGGCTGTCGCCCAGAAGGGCATCGTGTACAAGGGCATCGGCATCGGGTATGGTGATGGTGTGGTGGACAACGAGCGCTATGGAATGAGGGCGTTCCTCTATCACGACAACAACGCGGGTGTTCGCGGAGACCCTTCCATCGCCATTCAGTATTACAACTACTTGAACGGGATCTGGAAGGATGGTACACCCAACACCTACGGTGGTACGGGTTACACCACCACACCAGGTGCGCAGCGGGCTGAGTATATGTTCCCCGGGGATAGCGATCCCTTGGGTTGGGGAACTGAGTGCCTGCCGCAGCCTTCCTGGACAGAGGAGAACTCCAACAACGCGGCGGCGGACCGACGCTTCATTCAGAGCGCGGGCCCCTTCACCTTGGAGCCCGGCAACTACAACAACATCACAGTGGGTGTGGTGTGGGCGCGTGCCACTGGTGGTGGTGCGTTCGCCAGCGTGGCCGATGTGCAGCGTGCGGATGACAAGGCCCAGTCCTTGTTCGACAACTGCTTCCGGATCCTGGATGGTCCTGACGCTCCGGACCTGTCCCTGCAGGAGTTGGACCGTGAGCTGATCCTCTACATCAAGAATTCGGCGAACGGCAACAACTTCCAGGAGACCTACGAGGAACTGGATCCCACGATCCCGGAATCGGCAGCTGATCGTTTCTACCGCTTCCAAGGTTACCAGATCTATCAGCTGAAGGACGCCAACGTGAGCGTTAGCGATCTGGGCGATGTGAACAAGGCCCGCTTGATCGCTCAATGCGACATTCAGGATACCGTGCGCCAGCTGGTGAACTACATCTTGGACCCGAACCTGGGCCTTCCCGTTCCGACCGAAATGGTGAACGGTGCTGATACGGGAGTGTTCCACAGCCTGCGGATCACCGAGGATGCGTTCGCAAGTGGTGATCCACGCTTGGTGAACTTCAAGACCTACTACTTCCTTGCGACCGCATACGGTTACAACAATTACGAAGGCTACGACCCGGTGGCGCGTTCGGGTCAGGCCTATCCATACAAGGCCAGTCGTAAATCCGCTTCGGGTTCCATCCGCAGCTACGCAGGCATCCCGCACAAGCCTTCTCCTGAGGCTGGTGGTACGATCCAGGCTGCCGCTTATGGTTCCCAGTTCCAGATCACCCGCTTCGAAGGGCAGGGCAACGGTGGCCTGACACTCGACATGGAGCAAGCATCGATCGACGCGATCCTTGCGGGCTCACCCTGGCGTCAGGATGAGTTGAACTACAAGCTCGGAAAGGGACCTGTGAACGTGAAAGTGGTGGACCCCCTGAAGGTGCCGAACGCGGAGTTCGAGATCTGGTTCAAGGATTCAACGGCTCTGCCCAGCATGATCGATCCGGGTACGTACAATGAGTTCGATGACGCCTATTGGTTCATCGTCAACCTCTCCACGAACGAGACGCTCTATAGCGACCAGAGCATCGAGGTGGGCTATGAGCAGCTCCTGTTGGATTGGGGCATCTCGGTCACCATCGAGCAGTCACCGTATTTGGAGAATGATGAGTATGTGGATCCGCTGGAAGCAGAGTTGACCTACGCCGATCCGTCGAAGGCGTGGTATGCCGGTATCCCTGACCAGGAAGGTGAGACCGCCTTCAACTGGATCCGTGCCGGACTGGTGCTCAGCGATGATGGTGTGCTCTATCCGGACGATAGCGGTACGGATGATGATCAGCAATACGAGAAGATCCTCGGTGGCACTTGGTCGGTATGGCCGCTTGTGGGCGACACCGCTTTCCAACCAGTAAGCGCCGCATTGAAGAGCTCTACCAACGTGGCCAAGATCAGCCAGATCAGCAGCTGCCTCGTGGTGTTCACTCCGGACAAGTCCAAGTGGACGCGTGTGCCTGTGTTGGAGCAGTGCGAAACGGACGTGTTCCAATCCGAGACGGGTGCCGAGAAGAACCATCTCCGCGACAAGCCGAGCTTGGATAAGAACGGTCGCAAGAACGGCGACCCGGGCTACAATTCCAATGAGGGCGATCTGACGAACTCCGTTGGTATGAGTTGGTTCCCCGGCTACGCGATCGACTTGGAGACCGGTGAGCGCCTGAACATGGCCTTCGGTGAGGACAGCTTCTGGGGTGGCCCTATTGGTCGCGACATGATCTGGAATCCCGACGATCGCCTGACCACTTCCTTGGGTGAGCCCCTGTTCGCAGGTGGCCATTGGATCTACACCTTCAAGAACGAGCAGCGTGTTCGCGGCACCAGCAACGCCATGCCGCAGTACGACGAGGCTTCCTGGATGATGGGCAAGTTGAACACCAACTCGGTACCTGAGCTCACCCGTGTGTTCCGCGCTGTGAACTGGATCGGTTCCGCTGCCGTGATCCCTGGCACAGAGCTGCTCAGCATGGAGGACGGGATCATCCCGACCGAGATGCGCGTGCGCTTGAACGTGAAGAAACCGTACATGACCTATGTGGATCCATACGGTGGCTACACACCGGCGATCACTCCGGCGCGTAACAATGGGCTCCCGCTCTATGGCTTCAGCTCCGGTTCCGCCACCACGCTCGTTGCCCAGAACGAAGTGGCCGTGGATGCCCTTGATCTGATCGGTATTGTGCCGAACCCGTACTACGCCTTCAGCGGATACGAGACGACCCGACTGGACAACAGGGTGAAGTTCATCAACCTGCCCAAGGAGTGTACGATCAGCATCTACAATGTGGGTGGAACGATGGTGCGGAAGTACCGCAAGGCCAGCGACCTCACTTACCTCGATTGGGACCTGCGCAACCAGGTGAACGTGCCGATCGCGGGTGGTGTCTACATCTGCCACATCGATGCGCCCGGTATCGGTGAAAAGATCATCAAGTGGTTCGGAGTGATGCGTCCGGTGGATCTGCAGAACTTCTGATGCGATGCGAAACCTGCGAACGAAGAGCATGAAAGCGATGCGAACGAGGATCCTCTCCATGGCCCTGGCGGCCCTGACGAGCGGTACACTGCTGGCGGGGAACCCCGACCGTGCCGGTTCCGCCGGTGCGACCCAACTGCTGATCAACCCATGGGCCCGCAGCACGGGCTGGGCCTTGGCCAACACGTCCACGCTTCGCGGTGTGGAGAGCATGTTCGGCAACATCGCCGGCCTGGCGCACACCCACAAGACCGAATTGGTCTTCAGCAGCACACGCTGGCTGGAGGGTAGTGGCACCAAGATCAGCGCCGTGGGCTTCGGTCAGAAGCTTGGGGAGAGCAGTGTGCTGGGCATCAGTGCGATGTCCATGTCCTTCGGGGACATCCCGGTGACCACGGTCAACCAGCCCGAAGGCGGCCTGGGTACGTACAGCCCGACGAACTCCAACATCGCCCTTTCCTATGCGAAGGAGTTCAGCAACAGCATCTATGGCGGTATGACCGTGCGCGTGGTGAGCGAGAACATCGCCAACGTGCGCAGCCAGGGCATGTGCTTCGATGCGGGCATCCACTACGTGACCGGACCAACGGATAACGTGCATTTCGGCATCAGCTTGAAGAACGTGGGACCTCCCATGCGCTTCAGTGGTGACGGTCTTGCTGTGCAGGGTCTGCTGACCTCCGGAAGTGATCAGTTGACCTTGGAGCAGCGCTCGGAGCGTTTCGAGCTTCCCTCGCAGCTGAACATCGGCGCCGCATATGACTTCAATTTCGGTGAACTGAGCCGCCTGACGATCGCTGGCAACTTCACCAGCAATGCCTTTACCCGCGACCAGTTCACCCTAGGGGCTGAGTATGCCTTCAAGAAGATGTTCCACTTGCGCGGTGGCTACATGTACGAGGATGGCATCACCAGCGACGAGGACCGTTCGACCGTTTTCACTGGCCCCAGCGCTGGCGTCAGCATCGACCTGCCTTTCGGAGCGGAGAAGGTCAGTGCCTTTGCCATTGACTACGGCTACCGGGCCACCAACCCGTTCGGCGGGGTTCACAGCATCGGCTTGCGCGTCAGCCTGTAACCAACTGCTTAACTTTGAACAAGAGGACCTCTCGGGGTCCTCTTGTTTTCTTACCCACCTGAACGGCCATGGCGAATCCGGCCTATTACACCGAAGAGGGGCTCAAGAAGCTCCTGGATGAGCTGCACCACATGAAGACCGTGGAGCGGCCGCACATCAGCCAGCAGATCGCGGATGCCCGCGATAAGGGTGATCTGAGCGAGAACGCAGAGTACCACGCGGCCAAGGAGGACCAGGGCCTCTTGGAAGCGCGCATTGCGAAGTTGGAAGCGGTGGCCGCCAACGCGCGCATCATCGACCCGGGTCTGGTGGATATCAGCAAGGTCTACATCCATTGCAAGGTGATGGTGCGTCATGTGGAGAACGGTACGCAGCGCGAATTCACGCTTGTGGCCGAAAGCGAAGCTGACATCAAGACCGGCAAGATCAGCGTGAGCTCGCCCATCGGAAAGGGGCTGTTGGGCAAGGCCCCCGGCGAGATCGCGGAGATCGTGACACCCACGGGAAGTACGCGCTTCGAAGTGCTCGAGATCACGCGCTGATGCCCAGCCTGTTCACCCGTATCATTCAGGGCGAGATCCCTTGCCACAGGGTGGGAGAGGATGACCGTTTCCTTGCGTTCCTGGACATTGCGCCATTGCGTGAAGGGCACACCTTGGTGATCCCGAAGGTGGAGGTGGACCGCTTCTTCGACCTTCCTGCGGATGTGCTTTCCGGCATCATGCCCTTCGCTCAGGAGGTGGCCGCCCGCATTCAGAAAGCGATCCCTTGTGACCGGGTAGGAGTGGCGGTGATCGGTCTGGAGGTGCCGCACGCGCACGTACACCTGATCCCCATCGATCGGATGTCCGATATGGACTTCGCGCGTCCGAAACTGGACCTTACACAGGACGCGCTTGCGGTGATCGCCGAGCGGATCCGTACAGCCTAGGTTTTCTTGATCCGTTCCGGGTTGTTCCGGATGAAGCTGCCCCAGTCACTGGAACCTCGCGCCGTGCTGGTGCGGGTGGGTCTGGGCACGGCACCCGCAGCGAAATGGTGGCAGACCGCCACCGCCACGGCATCGGTGGCATCGGTGCTGCTGGGTAGTTCCGCGATGCGCAGAATGCTCAGCAGCATGGCGGCGACCTGTTCCTTGGTGGCGTTGCCGTTTCCGGTGATGCTCTGTTTCACGCGCTTCGGGGCATATTCCACCACGCCGAGGTCGCGTTGAAGCGCCGCTGCGATGGCCACCCCTTGGGCGCGACCCAGTTTCAGCATGCTCTGAACGTTCTTGCCGAAGAACTGTGCCTCAATTGCGAGCTCGTCCGGGTGGTGCTTCTCGATCAGGTCCTGGGTGAAGCGGAAGATGGCCCGGAGCTTCAGGGCGTGATCGTGCTCTGTATTGAGGCGGAAAGCGCCGGCGTCGATGAGCCGGATGGTGCGTTCCTGCTCGAGCAGGATGCCATAGCCCATCACCGTGGTGCCCGGATCGATGCCCAAGATGATCCGCTCTGAGGCCACCGGTCTACTTTTGATCGTCTCCATTGCGGGGAAAGCCCACGCTACCGTGCAACGAACGCTGCTCCTGTTGTTCCGTCTGGGGATCTTCGCCTGGGCATGCGTCTACCTGGTAGCGCAACTGCGCGTTGACGAAAGTAGCGTCCTCCGTGCATCGCTGGCGGGTGGCGGTCTTTTCCATGATGTCCCCTTGTCCGGTCTGCTCATGGTCGCGGTGCTCATGGGTGTGAATTGGGGCTTTGAGGCGTTCAAGTGGCGGCTGTTGGTGCAACCCTTGGAGCGCATCCCCATATGGAAAGCCGTGGCCGCTACGCTGGCGGGTTGCAGTGTGAGCCTGGTAACGCCTAACCGCACCGGGGAGTTCGTGGGGCGCGTGCTGTATCTCCGACCGGAGCAACGCATCGCTGGGGCTTCGCTCACGGTGTTGGGGAACCTCTCGCAGGTGCTGGTCACCTTGGTGGTCGGGACGTTCGGCTTGTTGCTCATGGTGCTTCTGGAGCTCCCGCTGCCGGTGAGGACCGGTTGGCCCTTGGGTGCGGTGGCTTTCGTTACGGTGTTGTTCACGTTGGCGGCCGCCGTGCTGTTTCTGTTCCCCCAGCTGCTCCGCCAACTGCTCGACCTGATCCCCTTCTTGCGCCGTTTCGATCGCCATTTCCGTGTGCTGTCCGAAGTGCCGCGATCCGCCTTGCTCACCACCCTTGCCCTGAGCGCGTTGCGCTACGTTGTCTTCACCGCCCAGTTCGTCGCCTTGTTGCTCTTGCTGGGTGCCGATGTGCCGATCGACCATGCGGTGCTTGCGGTACCTGTGGTCTTCCTGATGACCACCTTGGTACCCACCTTCATGCTCACCGAGCTCGGGGTGCGGGGTGGTGTGGCCTTGGCCTTGTTACAGCCATTGGGCGGGGCGCCGGTGGTGGTGGTGGCCGCTACCTCGCTCTTGTGGTCCTT
This sequence comes from Flavobacteriales bacterium, assembly GCA_016721825.1. Taxonomy (GTDB): domain Bacteria; phylum Bacteroidota; class Bacteroidia; order Flavobacteriales_F; family PHOS-HE28; genus PHOS-HE28. Next base: position 1,033,049 of record JADKHI010000001.1, on the reverse strand, counting down.
GAACGTGTTGCTGCCGGCCCTTGTGGGCAGTGTCCTGCTGCTCTTCGGTCGTTCACGTACAACTACTGCATGACCATCTGGACCGCGCTCGCCTTTCTTGCGTTCGCGTTGGCCTTAGCACAGGCCTTGCGCATGGACGGTTGGCGTAAAGCGTTCGAACGCTCAGGGAGGGCCCCGGTCGGTCATGATGGAGGTCCGCCCCAGCTGATCACTGTACTTGTGGCGGCCCGCGATGCAGGGATCACCATCACGCCATTGCTCCAGGACCTCTATGCCCAGGATCATCCGCGTGAGCTGGTGCAGGTGGTCGTGGTGGATGACCACAGCACGGATGAAACTGCGCGGATCGTGGAGCGAATGGCCTTGCACTGGCCACAGCTACAGCTGGTCCGGCTTGGCGCCGGGCAAGGGAAGAAAGCCGCCATCATGGCCGGGGTGAAGGTCGCCACAGGGGCCATTGTGCTGCTGACGGATGCCGATGCCCGTTGTGGTCCAGGTCGTGTGGGGAGAGTGGATCAGGCGTTCCGGACGGGGCGATGGGACCTGTTGCTTCTACCGGTTCGGACCTGCGGAGAAGGCTTGGTGGGTGCGTTGCAGGAAGAAGAGCAGGTCGCCTTGCTGGGTGCAGCGCTCGGGCTGTGGGATGAAGGACGACCACTGATCGCGAACGGTGCGAACCTGGCGTTCCGCAAGACCGCTTTCGAGGCTGTTGGGGGCTACACCGGTGATCGTTGGGCCAGCGGCGATGATGTCTTCCTCGTACAACGCATGCGCAAGGACCAACGCCCGATCGGCTTCCTACTGGACAAGGAGGCATTGGTGACCGTGGAGGCGGAGAGCGACCTCGGAAGTGCTGTCCGACAACGGCTGCGCTGGGCCGGGAAGATGCGGGGCGTTCGTGATGGTGGAGGGAAGCTGTTTGCCGGGCTTGGCCTAGCGCTTCCGTGGATCCTGCTGGTAATTTCGATCGTGCTGGCCGCTGAGGTCCGGGTCGGCCAAGGCTGGTTCTTCACGTGGGCCTTGATGGCTGCTGCATGGTGCGCCTGGTTGATCCCGGTGCTCGGTCTTACGGCCGACGTGAAGCGTTGGCTGGGCGACCGCCCTTCGTCCTTCCGCTCTTTCCTGGCACTGCTGGCATTCACGCTCTACGCGCCGCTGATCGCGATCGCATCGCTTTTCGTGCGGCCGAAGTGGAAGGGGAGGCGCGTCTAGGTAGGCACTGGATCACTCCGCCTTCACTACGCGAATGCCGGCACCGGCCACGGGACCGCTTGGGCGCGCCACATACATGCCCGGAGCAGCCCCTGCCATGGGGATCCTTCCAACGCTGCCATCGGCCTGAAGCCTGCCTGTCGCAATGATCCTGCCGCGCGCGTCGAGCACATCCAACGTCAGGGTGCTACCTGTTGCCAGGTGGACCAACAGGTCATCGCCCACGAAGCGGGCAGCGCTGATCCCGGGCGCAATACCTAAGTCAGCGATGCCAACGGTGTTGCAGGGTATGCTCACCTGCGGAAGCTGGGCATCGATCCAGTTCCACCGCTCTTGGATGAACCACTTCATGGTATCCACTTCGCCTTGGTAGTCGGCAGCGATGTAGTAGTTGGGCCAGGTGTATACCCCCATGATCGGCCACACTTCGAAGTTGAAGCCTTGGCTCTCCTGCAGTAAGCTGGACAAGGAGTCCATGCGTGCGGCCAATGCGGCAGGACTGAGCGCCGTGACCTTCAGCTCTTCCCAACGGCAACGCAGCACACGTTGGAAAGCGGGGTCCTGAACAAGCTTCTCCCACCAGCCGCTCACCAGGTTGGGGGCGGTGCCGCATACCATGTTGAACTCATACGCCCATCCATCCGTCCGCCAGATGTCACAGTAATCGCCATTGCCGGCACTGACGTCGTAGTCCCACACGGGCCCGGCCTTCAGCTTGCCACCGTTACTGTTCTTGTCCTTGCTGTAGAATGTGCTGATGCGGTATCCGTCGCCGTTCTTGGTCAGCTCGTTCACCAGCAACTGGTCGGCGAAGGAGATGGGGTCGATGAAATGCGGGTAGCCTGTGCCCGTGTCGGCGGGGAAGGTGCTGAGCAGTGAGAGTTCGAAGCTGTCCATGTAGGCCTCGATGTAACTCGCCTGTTGTGCCGCGATATCCTCCTCATGGGGTTCCTCGTATTGGATAAGCACGTCCGGTCCTCCCGGATCGTAGGCGGGGGGTAGAACGCTGTACCAACCGTCGCCTCCCGATCCGGTGGTCTTGTCGACCTTCACGATGTACCCGCCCGTCAGTTCGTCACCTGTCACGTCCGTAGGCTGCAGCTTGGCAATGTCCACACGTCCGGGATCACGTTTGACTTTCTCGCAGAAGGTGTAGACCCCGATGTACTCGCCGTTCAACAGCACGTCCACATGCATGGTGCGGGGTGCAAAGCGGCCCATGGCGCGCGCGGTGGCGTAGGTGAACGCATTGCGGAACAACGTCTTGTCCGGATAGGCTGCGCTCAGCACCCAGTCGTTCTCCGAAGGCATACCGAAGAGCGCGGTGTCGATGGCATCGGCGTTCAGGTCCCAGGTCTCCACGCCATAGCTCTTCTTGGGCATGGTCGCTGAACTGGCCCCGCGTTGCTCGATCCCGATCTTGCCTTCGTAATGGTTGAACGGGTCGCTGAGGTGGTTCCGTAGCCCCGGACCGTTCCAGATGATGCCCATGTCCGCCATGATCTTCGGGTCGTCCATGATCGCCTCTCCGCCGGTGTTGATCACCACGATGGGAAGATCGCTCTCCATGAACGCGAAATACCCTGCCGGGTCGTTTCCGAACGTGATGCTCCAGTTGAAGAGCGTACCCTCATCCTCGAACGCATAGTTGTCGTGGATCTGAAGTGCCCACGTGCCGTTACCTACCTGGCCGTTGTTCACCGACCCGAGCTGGCCTTGTGGTCGGTAGGTCCCATTGAAGGGTGCGTTGCCGCTAAGGATGCTTTCGGGGGCGTCCTGTTCGAAGCAGGTGTTCAGGTAGTTGTTACCCGAGCCGCCGTTGCCGATGGAGAGCGGCACGGTGGTCCCATCCGGTGCCACCAAGCTGATCTCCAGGTCGGCATCGTAGGTGTGCATCAGGTTGATGCACACCTGCATCACCCCGAAGGCAGCGGTATCCAACGTCGCTGGCACCAAACCGGTGACAGGGCAGGAGAAGAAGATGGTACTTCCATCATCCGGTATCGGCCCGCCCGACCCCGTGAAGGTCTGGGCACGGAGGATCGGGGAGAGCACGATCATCGACAACAGGAAGGTGGAGCGCATGGGCGCAAAATAGCGCCGGCATCACCTGGCTCCTGTGGCTGAACACCTACAAGACCATGACGGCCAAGGCAGTAGACGGTACCGTCGTTCCGAAGATCAGAACGGCAGATCGTCGTCGTCGCCACCGATGGGTGGCATGTCCGCGGCGGTGGGGGGCGGAGCGGCTTGGTAACCACCACCGCTGGCCGGGGCTGCAGCACCAACGCGCTCAATGCGGTTGCCACTGAGGCTGAGGAAGTACTTCATGCTGCCATCCTTCGCGGCCCATTCGCGGCCGTTGATGAAGCACACCACGCTCACCTCGTCGCCGGCCTTGAAGGCATCGAGCAGCCCGGTGCGGTCCTGCGTGAACTCAATGGGGATGTGTTGCGGGCGCTGTCCGCTGGGTTCGGTGAGCACGAGCTCGCGCTTGCTGAACTTGTCGCTGACCTGCTGGGTCTTGCCCACCAGCTTGATGGTTCCGGAAATAGTGACTTGTGCCATTGGGATGCTTGGGTTGTGTCGAAAGAGGGTGGTGCCAGGCTGAGCGTAGCCGCGGCTTATCGGTCGTTGTATGCGAGCAGGGTCATCAGCGCTTCGCTGACCTGTCCGTCGCGGAGAAGTTGCTGTGCGTGCCGGTGCAGTGCCGAGCGAAGCTCATCGGGTCGGCCCTGCAATTGGATGAAGAGTTCGGAAAGGGCGGTGAGCTTGTGTTCGTTCACGCTGGTCTCGTCGGGCAGGCTGAGGCTTGCGCCAAGTCGGCCCAGATCGTTGCCTGTGAGGATGGTGCTTTCACGCACGTCCTTCGGAAGCGCATCCACGCCGATGCCGATCTCCCTGGCAGGTTGGGGTAGTTCGAAGAGCGCATCACCATGGGCGCGCACATAGAAGTGGCCCCCCATCCGTCCCACGAGGTCGATCTTGCGCTGGTCGATACGGCCATGCTCGTTCAGCACTGCTTCATCGATGTGGATCATCACGATCTCACAGATCACCAGGTTGCCGGCACCACCACCGGTACCCGTCTCGATCACCTGCTTCACAATGCACTCGAACTGTACGGGACTCTCTTTCACGCGGAAGGGCTTCACCTTTTCGGAGGCGATGGCGGTGAAACCAGCCTTCTCGAACTCGTTCACCCCAGCGGGGTATTCCGTGCTGGCCAAGGAGGTCTGGTGCACCATGTCGTAGGTCACCACGTTGATCACCACTTCGGGCACGGCCTTCACGTTGTGGTAGGTATCCTTGGTGGTGTTGTCACGACCACGGCGGGCAGGGCTGAAGATGCAGATGGGCGGGTTGGCGCCGAACACATTGAAGAAACTGAAGGGGCTCAGGTTGGGCCGACCCTCGGCGTCAATGGTGCTGGCAAAGGCCACCGGTCGGGGACCTACCGCGCCCACGAGGTGCGCATGCAGTTCCGCAATGGGCAGGGTGGCGGGATCGAAGCACTTCATGTCTCTGTCCTCGGTGTTCTCGGGCTGTTCACCATCCTAAAGTGATCGGTCGGTCGACCTGCTGAACTACCGGCGCACGAAGGTAACCGACCCGTTCGATCAGCTACCTTTGCGCACTTTTTAGCCCACGGACGTGGCGGAATTGGTAGACGCGCCAGACTTAGGATCTGGTACCGTAAGGTGTGGGGGTTCGAGTCCCCCCGTCCGTACTTCGGTCACTGTTGCTCACGGAGAGACGGTGACCATAAGCCTTCGAGCTCCTTCTGGTGCGAAGGTGCCTTGAATGCAGTTCCTTAGCGACCACTACTCTGCCACCTGTCCGGCCATTTCGACCGATATCCCCAACGGCCCACCACTTGCTGGCGACCAAACCGATACTGACCACGACACTCGTCATTCCCATGAACATTGAACGCGAAGAGACCGGCACCCTCACCGCTACCTTGAAAGTGAAGGTGAGCCCGGAGGATTACACCCCCGGAGTGGAGAAGGCCTTGAAGGAACAACGGAAGACCGCCGCCTGGCCTGGGTTCAGGCCCGGACAAGTGCCCATGAACATTGTGAAGAAGCGCGTAGGCAAGAACGTGCTGATCCACGAAGTGGAGCGCCTGATCAGCGAGCACCTGCGCAGCTACATTCAGAACAACCAGTTGCAGGTCCTGGGCCAGCCGCTGCCTTTGTCCGAGAACATCGCCAACAACAATTGGGATGAGCCCGGCGAATTCCAGTTCCTGTACGAGATGGGCCTGGCGCCCACCTTCGACGTGGAGATGCAGGGAGTTTCCGTGGACTACCCTGTTGTGGATGTGAACGAGGAGCTGGTACAGCGGGAGATCAGCGACATGCAACGCCGCTTCGGCAGCATGACCGATGCGGAGACCGTGGCCAACAATGATCTCTTGGTCGGCGACCTGATCGAGCTGGGTGCTGAAGGCGCCATCAAGGCCGGTGGCCTCATGAACCGCGCCACGCTCAGCCTGGAGCACATGCAGGATGATGCTACACGACAACTGTTCGTGGGCCGCGCTGCCGGTGATGAGGTGACCGTGGATGCCGACAAGGTGGCGCCGAGCCATGAGGAACTGGCGCGCATGCTCAATACCGACCACGATGGGGTGCACCACCTCGCGGGTCAGTTGCTGTTCCGCATCGCGGAGATCAAGCGCATGGAGCAGGTCGCCTTGGACCAGGAACTGTTCGACCGGGTGTACGGAAAGGATGCCGTGACCGACGAGGCCGGGTTCCGTGCCAAGGTGAAGGAAGGGCTGGAACACATGTTCCGCCGCGACAGCGACCGCATTTTCAAGCGCCTTGCCATGAAGCGGATGCAGGAGCGCGCCTCCATTCCCCTGCCCGATGCCTTCCTGAAACGCTGGGTGAGCATGAACAGCGACAAGCCCATGACCGAGGCCGATCTGGAGGCAGGCTACCCAGGCTATGCCGATGGCCTGAAACGCCAGATGGTGGAGGTGAAGGTGATCGAGAAGTATGGCTTGGAGGCCAAGGGTGAAGAGATGAACGAATTCGCCAAGCGCTATGTGGCCGATCAGTTCGTGCAATACGGCATGCCTGTGCCCGAGGGGGAGGACCTGCAGCGCATGGCCGCCCGGATGCTGGGGGATCAAGAGCAGATCAAGCGCATGCGCGACACCATTGTGGAGCAGAAGCTCACCGCGCACTTCAAGGCCATGCTCAGTCCCAAAGAGCAGAAGCTTTCCTTCGATGAGTTCGTAAACTTGGCCCGGACGGCCTGATGACCAACGCGTCGCTGACCTCCGAACCACTTAACCGCAAGCCCTGATGTTCCCACAAGACGAGTTCCGCAAGTACGCCGTGAAGCACCGCGGCATCAACAGCATGGTGCTGCACGATTTCCAGTCGTCGATGACCCCCTACATCATCGAGGAGCGCCAATTGAACGTCGCCCAGATGGACGTGTTCAGCCGCTTGATGATGGACCGCATCATCTTCCTGGGCACCGCCATCAATGACCAGGTGGCCAACATCATCCAGGCGCAGCTGCTGTTCCTGGAGAGCGTGGACGCCAAGAAGGACATCCAGATCTACCTGAACAGCCCCGGTGGTGGCGTGTATGCCGGTCTGGGTATCTATGACACCATGCAGTACATCAACTGCGACGTGGCCACCATCTGCACCGGCATGGCCGCCAGCATGGGTGCCGTGCTGCTCTGCGCCGGTGCCAAGGGCAAACGCAGTGCGCTGCGCCACAGCCGCGTAATGATCCACCAGCCCATGGGCGGTGCCGAAGGACAGGCCACCGACATGGAGATCACGGTGAACGAGATCAAGAAGTTGAAGAAGGAGCTGTACGAGATCATCAGCAACCACAGCGGCCAGACCTTCGAGCGCGTGGAGAAGGACGGCGACCGCGACTACTGGATGATCGCCGAAGAGGCCAAGGCCTACGGCATGATCGACGAGCTGCTGACCCGCAACAACAAGTAAGGCGACCTTCACGTCGTCCGGAAAGGAACCGAAGGCCGGGTGCATCGTCGCCCGGCCTTCGACGTATCTTTCGGGACCTTTTTCGGGTATACATACCTGAACAGTTTTCTGCCATGGAGAAGAAGGAGATCAAGTGCTCATTCTGCGGTCGCGACAAGCAGGATACCAATGTCCTTATCGCGGGCATCACGGGCCACATCTGTGACAGTTGCATCGCGCAGGCGCAGAACATCATCAGCGAGGAGCTGAGCCAACGCACGCGCAGTGAGATGGAAGGCAGCCTCATTCTTCAGCGCCCGTCGGACATCAAGCACTTTTTGGATGAGTACGTGATCGGGCAGGAGGATGCCAAGAAGGTGTTGAGCGTGGCTGTGTACAACCACTACAAACGCCTGTTGCAGAAACCTGTTTCCGCGCAGGACGATGTGGAGATCGAAAAGAGCAACATCATCCTTGTGGGTGAGACCGGCAGCGGAAAGACCCTGCTGGCCAAGACGATCGCCCGCATGCTCAATGTGCCCTTTGCCATTGCCGATGCCACGGTGCTCACCGAGGCCGGTTACGTAGGCGAGGATGTCGAGAGCATTCTGAGCCGCCTGCTGCAGGCCGCCGATTTCGATGTGAGCAAGGCCGAGCGCGGCATTGTCTTCATCGACGAGATCGACAAGATCAGCCGCAAGAGCGATACGCCGAGCATCACCCGTGACGTGAGCGGTGAAGGCGTACAACAAGCCCTGCTGAAGCTGCTGGAAGGCAGTGTGGTCAGTGTTCCCCCGCAAGGTGGTCGCAAGCACCCCGAGCAGAAGCTCATCCAAGTGGACACGAAGAACATTCTCTTCGTCTGTGGTGGTGCGTTCGATGGGATCCAGAAGATCATCGCGCGCCGGGTGAAGAGCAGCGCCGTGGGTTACAGCGCCAGCAAGGAAGGTCGCATCAACGACGAACACCTGCTGCAATACGTGGGCCCCACCGATCTGCGCACCTTCGGGCTCATCCCCGAGCTCATCGGTCGCTTCCCTGTGCTCACTTACCTCGACCCCCTCGATAAGGAAAGCCTGCGCCGCATCCTCACCGAACCGAAGAACGCGCTGATCAAGCAGTACGTGAAGCTGTTCGAGATGGACAAGGTGAAGCTCACCTTTGATAAGAAGGTGCTCGACTTCATTGTGGAACGCGCCATCGACTACCGCTTGGGCGCCCGAGGCCTGCGTTCCATCTGCGAGGCCATCATGACCGACGCCATGTACGAGATGCCCGGCAGTGCCGACCGTCCGGCCGAGCTGCGCGTTACGCTGAGCTATGCCCGTGAGAAGTTCGAGCGCTCGCGCCTGAGCCAATTGAAGGTGGCTTGATCAGTAGGCAATTCGCAGTAGGCAGGTGCTTTACGGCAGCGGGGCTTTCTTCATCTGAAGCCACAGCTGCGAGCCTTGAGCCACGGGCTTGTTCTTGGCAGCAAGCTCTTATACGTGTCCAGCCCAATTTGTGGTCAGGTCTTCGGGAGCGGTCAGACTGGGCTTTTTTCATCTGAAGCCATGAGCTGCGAGCTTGGAGCCACGGGCCTGGTCTCGTCAGCAAGCTCTTATCAGTATCTGTGTTTATCCGTGTCCATCCGTGGTTGACTTATCGGCACCGGACCCGCCTGCTGGAGCCAGATCCGTGGTTCGATCCTCGGAAGCGCTTTCGCCTTGAACCGAAATGTGAGCTTGCGAGCACCTCTGTATTTCCTCTTCGGCGGGTGTACCTTCGCTTCCCCAAACGAAACACCCAACGATGATGCGTTCCCTTCTTGCACTCGCACTTGCTGCGCCCCTTTTCGCAGCTGCTCAGGACCTGCCACAGCCCAGCCCCAAAGGCAAGGTTGAGCAGGTGGTGGGCCTCACCAATGTCTCTTTCGAATACTCACGTCCCAGTGCCAAAGGCCGTGTGGTCTTCGGCGAACTGGTGCCGTTCGGCAAACTGTGGCGCTTGGGCGCGAATGCCAATACCATCTTCGGCTTTGATGGTACCGTGGTGATCGAGGGCAACAAGGTGGAGGCCGGGAAGTACTCGCTCTTCGTAACGCCCGAGCAGGGTGCATGGGTGTTCCACCTGAACAAGAACACCGAGCTGTGGGGCACAGATGGCTACGAGGCCAGCCAGGATGTGGCTGTTTGGAAGGCTGCTGCGGACGGTTCCGAATACACCGAAACGCTCACCATCAGCTTCGATGAGGTGAAGGACGACAAGGCCCGCGTGGATGTGCGTTGGGAGAAGACCCGCGCCAGCTTCACGATCGAGGCGGATGCAACGGAGAAGGCGATGGCCAACATCAAAGAGGCCATGGCGAAGCCCGAGATCAAGGCCGGCTCGTACAACCGCTGCGCCCAATACTGCATCGATAAGGGCGTGAACCTGAAGGAGGCGCTGACCTGGGCCGAGAAGGCGAACAGCATGGAGCCCGAAAAGAAGTACTGGATGCTGCACACCCTGGCCCTCGCCCAAGGTGCCAATGGCATGACCAAGGAAGCCATCACCACCGCGAATGAGAGCATGGCTCTTGCCGAGAAGGAAGGCGACAACAGTTACGTTATGAAGAACAAGACCAAGATCGCGGAGTGGTCGAAGTAGAAGACCGCGACCAAGCTTGAAGAGGCCCTCCCTGGTGGAGGGCTTTTTCTTTGGGACCCTCTAGTGAACGTCGGTCCCGTCGAAGTAGATCTCGGTGATCACCGTGTCATCGTGGCGGTTACCCGGGTACACGGACCGGATGGTGAAGCTGAGCTCCAACGGGAGTCCATCTTCGCGCTTTCCCAGCAGGGCAGGAAGCTTGAAACGCTGAATGTCCATGGTGTCGGTCAATGCGAGGGTGTAGAGCAGCACGCCGTTCTCCGCCACATCCAAGACGCGCACCCGGTTGTTCGCCTGCCACAAGGACCGCTCCCGGGTCAGTCCGTTCACCACCAGGATCGTGTGGAGGCGTGGGCTCTCGGGCGCGAAGCGATACACGAGTTGCTCGCCGACGCCGGGGCCTGCCACACCTTCGCACCATACCGTACACGCATCAAGGTCGTGGGCGTTCATGGCCGCATAGCTGCGCTCCTTTGAGGCGGCGAGGCAGGACGAAGCCCACACCGTGTCCGGGCCACCACCGCAATACCAGCTGCAGCCTCCGCCAACGAGGTCGCAGGGACTTTCCAGCGTTTCGCCGATCTCCAGGTAGAGCATATCCAGCCGGGTCTTGCCCGTCGGGCTCAATGGGGTCGCGGCGTTCAGAAGGGAATCAAACTCCGCAAAAGCGGCATACCGTTCGAGGGAAAGGTCGGGTCCAGCTTCGAGTACCGGTTGCAACACGGGCTGGTCCTGAGCGGTCGCGATCGACCGAACGACCAACGCAACACTCAATACGACCAAGCGCACCATGCCACCAAGGTAGCCCCAAAGCAGAAGCCCCCTCGCCGGAGCGAAGGGGCTTCAAAGCAAAGGGGGGCCGGGGGGGGGGGGGGGGGGGGGGGGGGGGGGGCCCCGCGCCCCGCGGCCCGGGGGGGGGGGGGGGGGGGCCCCCGGGCCGGGGCCGGGGGGGGGGCGGGGGGGGGGGGGGGGGGGGGCGCCCCCCCCCTGGGGGGGGGGGGGGGGGGGGCCCCCGCGGGGGGGGGGGGGCGCGGCGGGGGGGGGGAGGGGGCAAGGACATTTCGTTCATTTTTATTGGGGGTTTAATGTGATGGAGCTTACTCCTTCACGAGCTTCTTCGTGATGCTCTTGCCATTGGCGATGAGCGAAACGTAATACATGCCAGCGTTCCAGTTCTCAGCGTTGATGGTCTGGTTGTACAGGCCCACGGCTTTGTTGCCCAGGTCCTGATCCAACACCAAGCGGCCGGAGGCATCGCTCACCAGCAGGCGCATTTTCGCGTTCTGATCGACCGTGTAAGCAAGTTGCACGTCCTGACCAACGAGGTTGCCGTTCAGGAAGCTCATGCGCATGCCGTTGAAGGTCTCAGCATCGTCGATACCTACGTTGCTCGCGTCCACGGCTACCAAGATCACGAAGTCGATGTCCAAAGGCCAGCTTCCGTACATGGTGTACCAGCTATCATCGCTCCACTTCTCCCAAGAGAAATCCTGGTACTCGACGTAGCCTTCGCCGGTTGTAACGATACCGATGGTATCACCAGCAGCAAGGCCGGTAAAATCCACACCCGCAGCGAAATAGTCGGTCACATACACAGGGGCAGCAAAATCAGCCCAGGTGAAGGTTGTTGTGCTAGATGTATCGCAGTCGGTGATAGGCACTTCCACGGAAGCCCAAAGAGAGTTGGGGGCACCTGTGGTGATGGCGCCAGCGCTGTTCTCACCAGCACCGTTCAACTGGTACATGTTGAAGGTGACATGCGAGTTGGGATCGCCGCTGGTTTCGGTCTTCGCACCGAACCAAACACCAACAGCCTCAGCGGTCACGGCATTGTCAAGGAGGAAAGCCTGAGCTTTTGCCTTATCGCCATAGCCATTGTTTCCGGAAACATAACCTCCGCCCACGCTGTTACGCAGTTCGAACGTTACGTCGGGATCGAAATAGGCTCCGGTCACGATCGTGTCCGTTGAAGCACGGAAACCTGCATCAGCGTTCGCATGCATGCGCTGAGCACCAGTGGATACGCGCTGCGCCATTGTGGCGCCGCATGCGCCGATAAGTACGAGAGAGAGGAAAGACTTCTTCATGTGAAGGGGCTTAGGGTTGTTCTAAAGGTCCAGCACAAAAATAGCGTTCCGTCACACACATTCGACAGCGAAGGCTGAACAGTGTGCGCCGCCGGTGCTACCATCCTTGGAAACACGTGGGTCAGCGAGTTCGTCGATCGGAAGTGGCGATCCGTCGATCATTCGCTTGCCGCGCTAGCCTTGTGGGGCCACATGAACTGCAGGGCGAGGGCCAGCACCACCACGATGGCAGGAGCGATCAGGTTGTACCAGAGGAAGGCGATCTCGATCGGGTCGTGTACTACACGATCACCGTCCATGGTAGCGAAGACGTTGTAGTGGTCAAGTGCGAAATGGGCCAGCACCAAGGCTTGTACGATCAGCCCTGCGATAAAGACCGCTGTGCCCTGGACCCGTTGGATGAAGAAGGCGACCAGGAAGATCCCGAGGATGGTGCCGTAGAACAAGGAGCCGAGGATGTTCACCGCTTGGATCAGGTTCTCGAACAGCGGGAAGATGGCCGCGAAGAGCAGGGCGAGAACGCCGAAGACCACCGTTGCCCATTTGGTGGCGATGACCTGATCCGTACCGGAGCGCTCCTTGCGGAAAATGTCCACAACGGCCGTGGTGGCCAATGCGCTCAATTGTGAGCTGGTGCTGCCCATGCCCGCACAGAAGATCATGGCCAACAGCAGGCCCACGATGCCCACCGGCAAGTGGTCCATCACCCATGTGATGAAGATGTAGTCCTTATCGTTCGTGTCCGCGTCCGGCGCCAGCGTAGCCAAGTGCTTCTGGAAATCGACCTTCAGGGCCGCGTCGCGCGTGTTGAGCTGATCGACCTGGTGTTGAACAAGATCGACCTTAACGTCATCGCCTTCCCGCTGAGCGGCGACCAGCTCCTTCACGAAGTAGGTGCGTTGGGTGACCAGCGCTTCGTGTTCCATTTCCAGGTCCATGGTGATCGTGCTGGTGTCCAAGCGCTTCGCCATGTCGAGGTTCGCCTCGTTCCAATGCAGCGGTTCCGGGTTGAAGAGGTAGAACACGAACACGAGGACACCGATCAGCAGGATGAAGAACTGCATGGGGATCTTCAGCAGACCGTTCAACAGAAGGCCCATGCGCGCCTGGCGGATGCTCTCACCGCCGAGGTAGCGCTGCACCTGGCTTTGATCGGTGCCGAAATAGGAAAGCTGCAGGAAGAAGCCACCGATCAGTCCGCTCCATAGCGTGTACTTGGTGGTGGGGTCCCAGGAGGTGTCGATCACCTTCGTCTTGCCCATGCTTCCGGCCAGCGCCAAGCTCTCGCCAAAGTCCACGGAGCTGCTGAGGTAGTACACAAGCAAGCCGAACGCCACGAAGAGCCCGCCGAACATCACCGCCATCTGTTGTTTGTGCGTAACGCCAACGGCTTTCGCGCCACCGGTGGTGGTGTAGAGGATCACCAGACCGCCGATGAAGGCGCAGGTCCAGCTCAACGGCCAGTGGAGCACCTTGCTGAGCACAATGCTGGGCGCGTAGATGGTGAAGCCCGTTGAAAGGCAACGCTGTATCAGGAAGAGGATCGCGGTGAGCAGTCGCGCCCGGTCGTCGAAGCGTTTGCCGATGTACTCGTATGCCGTGTAGACGTTGGCACGGTAGAAGAGCGGGATGAACACCCAGGCGATCACCACCATGGCCAAGGGCAGCCCGAAGTAGAACTGCACGAAGCCCATGCCATCCAGGAAGCCCTGTCCCGGTGTGCTGAGGAAGGTGATGGCGCTGGCCTGCGTGGCCATCACGCTCAGCATCACGGCCCACCAGCGGTCCTCGTTGTCGCCGCGCAGGTAACGGCTCACCGTGTTGGTGCTACGCGTCTTCCACACACCATAGCCTACAATGAAGCCAAGGGTGGCGAGGAGGATGAGCCAGTCAATGACGTGCATTCCGGTTCAGTGCGATCATCGTTCAATGCACGTGTAGCGTCGACCCACCAGGTCGACTTTGCACGCCGTTGGTCATAGATCTGTTGGTCGACCCATGGGGTCGACGGTACCCGTGCGGAACTGATCCCATGGTGCGATCTACGGTGTGGGTTAGGGATCTGTGCGTTTGCTGATGAGGTTAGCGAACAGCCGATACGCGCCCGGCACCCCCGCAGGCAATTCCCGGAAGAAGCTGATGCCCGTGTACACGTATCTGCCCTTGCCGTGGTCGCAGGTGATGAGGCCACCGTTGAGCGGTTGTTCCCCCGGATCGTTCCAAGCGATAAGCGGCGTGTAGTGCGGATCCAGCTTGCCGCAGAAGTAGAGGCCGCGTTCCTGCACCCAGCCTTCGAAGTCCTTCTCGGTGATCTTATTGGGCGTGTTCAGCAGAGGATGGTCCTTCGCGAGGAAAGTGGGTGGCGCTTCCTCCACGGTCACACGGTCGCGGGTCAGGCTGAACGGGTAGGGGCCAAAGAGTGTGTCCGGAAGCACCATGTCGCTGCTCTTCGTGTTGTATTGCACCACGAGCGTGCCGCCTTGTTCCACATACTCCATCAGTGTGGGGTTCAGATCTTTCAAGGCCTTGGTGGTGTTGTAGGCGCGGATGCCGGTGACGATCGCGTCGTAGCTCTTCAGATTTTCGAGCGTGGCCGTTGCGGGATCCACGAACTCCACTTTCACGCCCAGCTGTTCGATGGCCTGGGGCACATCATCACCCGCGCCTTTTATGTACCCCACGGTCTTCACGTTCACCTTGGCATCCACGGGCACGATCTTGAACATCGCTGGAGTGGAATACACCTGGGGCATGAGGTGGTCGTAGGTGATACTGCGTTGTGTGCGGCGGTCGGTGGTGTTACCTGACCGGACGCTCACTTCCAATGTGCCTTCCTCGCAGCCTTCGTCCTTGATGAAGAGGTATTCGGCCCCCACCTTCTCGCCCTTACGCACGTTCGGGATCCCCTGTTCCATGGCGTTCATGATCCACCCATACGGCTTTTCGCAATGGACCTTGCAGTCGACGAGATCTGCGAACGCCTCAATGCCGAGGTCCACGATCTGGCTGTCCTGCACGACCATGAACGCGCCCCTTTTCGGGTAGATCGATGAAGGTGGTGTCACATGGCATTCGCGCACCTGTTCACCCTTGACGCGGTCCACCCATCGGTACAGCACGGGCAACTGGCGGACGATGGTGGTGCCATCGGTGAATCGAAGCGTACAGGGCACCTGGAAATGCACCGGCAGCGTCGGCGCACCGATGTTCCTTGCCTCAGAGAAACGGTAGAGGTCGTTATGCGGAAGTTCGAGCCAGAACGGTCCGTCCGCGGCAACGGGTGCGGTGAGTGTTAGGGGAACGGTGACCGTCTTGTTCGGTTCGAGCGCCACGGCGGCCTCGTTCGCGATCATTGCACTGACCTTGGAAGGCCGCCTCGACACAACGCTGACGTCGACTTTCGCTGATGCACCTGTCACCACGGTCGGAGTGGAGCTCAATGCTTCCATCGTGATGCCATGCACATGGAAGAGCAACTGCTCCACCTCGTGCTGTTTAATGTTCAGCCAATAAGGGTCAGGCGTCTTGTCACGCTTGCTTAGCAGACCGTTGACGCCAAGGAGCGCATCGGCGGAGCGTTCCGGTAGGTTCTCCGAATAGGCGTGCACCATGGCCTCCACTTGAACGCCCAGGTTAGCACCAGGTACCCGGCCCCACGTCATATCGATCCCTTCGAAGATGTCCTTGGTCTTCGGCTTGTCGCCTTTCTCGAAGTGCAGGTACTCGATCATCTCCCCACGCGTTTCCGCGGCACCGAAGCCCTGGCTCTTGTGCAGGCTGCGGCTGCGTCCTGCGATCTCCGTATAGCTCAGGCCCAGCAAGGGGTCATAGCCGCCCACGTCCACGGTGAACCAATCGGGGTCGTTCTTCGCGAACTCGGCCAGATCCTTCTTCCACCAGGTGCTGCCGTTGAAGAAGAGGCGGCGCGGCTGCCACACTTCCAGTCCTTCCTTCAATTGCTCGGGAAAGGCTTTCGGATCACCGGCCAGATCGAAGGCTTCGGCGGCAAGGATCGCGCTGGCTTCGTGGTGGCCGTGTCCGGCTTCACGAGTGGGTGGAAAGCGTGTGATGATCACATCGGGCCGGAACTGACGGATCACGCGCACCACATCGCTCAGCACTTCCTGCTTGCCCCACTTCTCAAAGCTCTCGGCGGCGTTCTTGCTGAAACCGAAGTCCACCGCGCGAGTGAAGAACTGCTCGCCACCATCGATGCGCCGCGCTTCCATCAACTCCTGCGTGCGGATGATGCCGAGTGCATCACCGAGCTCGGGCCCGATGAGGTTCTGTCCGCCATCGCCGCGCGTGAGGCTGAGGTTTCCGGTGCGCACCTTCTGGCCGTTGGCGAGCCAGGCGATCAGGCGGGTGTTCTCATCATCCGGATGCGCGACGATGTAAAGCACACTGCCGAGCACATTGAGCTTCTGCATCTTGTGCAGGATCTCTGAGGCGCTGGGTTGTGCGGGCGGGCGTTGCGCGTAGGAGTGCGGTGTGAAGAGGGTGGAGTGGAGGGCGAGGAGTGCGACGAGCGTAAGTCGTGCGCGACGAAGAGCGAAGTGCATGGAGCGAAGGTAGATGCAGGCTGCGAGCCTCAAGCCACAAGCCCCAAGCTTGGTTCCGTCAAGGAGGAAGCTTGGGCTTGAAGCTCGTGGACTGAGGCTTCGATCTACTTCTTCACGGTCTCGTACGAGCTGGTATCCACACCGAGCTGCTTGAGGCACTTGATGGAGTTCGCTTTCACGCCATCCGGCGGGTTCATTGATAGGCTTTTCTTGAAGGACTTGATAGCGGCTTCCTTATCACCGGCGGTCATGTAGCCTTCACCCAGGCTGTCGTGCACGTTCGGGTCCTGGGGGTGGCGCTTGGCGTTCAGCTCGAACATGCGCACCGCTTCGGCCTTCTCGCCTTTCTGGAGCAACTGGTAGGCGTAGGTGTTGAGCTGCCCGTTGGTGGCCTCGTCGACCATGGTCTTCCGCAGGGCTTCGGCTTCCGCCTGCTTGCCTAGTGAAGTGAGCATCTCCGCCTTCAACATGCGGTTCTCGAAATTGGGCTGGCGGGCAATGCTCACATCCACCCACTTCATGGCCTTGTCCGGAGCGATGTGCGCGTCGTGGCAATAGCGTGCGGCCTCGTACCACGGTTCCCAGTTGAAGGCACTGAGCCCCTTGAGCTGATCATCCATGCGCGCCAGCACCACCTGGTCCACGTCCACCGCGATCCGGATCGGTACGGCCAATTCTGACCATCGCAAGGTGAGCTCGGCCTCGGCGGCCTTCACAGGCGTCAGGTCGTAGGTCAGGTATTCGGTCGCCGGGCAAGGGCGTGGGCTGACCGTCACGCGCAGAGCGTCGTGCTCCGGTTTGTAGAAGAAAGACCCCCACGAGCGGCTGTCCTTGCTGAAGATGACGGTCCAGGTGGTGGACGTTGGGATCATGTGCAGCCCATAGGTGCCGGCCGACAGAGCCTGTCCTTCGACCTTCACGTCGCTGCTGAGGGTGATCACGGTGTTCTCGTTCGCACCAGCGCGCCATACCTGATCATAAGGCACGACCTCACCCCAGATGGCACGCCCCTTCACGGCCGGGCGGCTGTATGTGATGGTGATGTCGGTGGTGCCGATGTGCTGGCTGGTGCTGGCCGCCTGGCTTTCAACAGGTAGATCGAGAAAGGTCCATTGAGCGGGAACACGGTAGGGCGTGGCGAGCAGCGCACCGCACGCGCCAAGGGTTATAAGAAGGGTTCGCATGGCAACAAGGGTTTGACCTTGAAGCTAGAGCCACTCACATGTGGCAGGCGCATTTGGCAGGATGGGCCGTGCGGAACGTGATGAGAGGCGGCCGGCGAACAGCTCAAGAATGCAATTACACGGACTGCTCCTGCAAAGCCCTGGCGATGGACTCCTTGTAGCTGCGACCGCTGATGATGCGTTCATTGTTCGCCATCGTGAAGATGAACTCGTTGTTGCCGCTGTAGCGCGAGCTGCGCACATGGGCCTTGTTCACGATGAAGCTGCGATGGATGCGCAGGAAGCGCACGGGATCCAGTTCGGTCTCCACGGCGTTCATGGTCATGCGATGCAGGTGGTGCTTCTCCTTGAGCTGCAGGTGGAGGTAGTTGCCCTCGGCACGCAGGAAGACGATCTCGTCCACCGGCACCTTGTGCTCGCGGCCCTTGTCTCGGATCACGAACACCTCGGTGTATTCGCTGCTGGAGTGCATGTGCTCGCGCATCAGGTCCATCAGGCGGCCGGTGAGCTTGCTGTTCATCCGAAGCTCGATCCACTTGCGGGCCTTCTCCAAGCTGGCGTGGAAGCGTTCGTCGTCGTAAGGCTTTAGCAGAAAGTCCACGGCGTTCACGTCGAATGCCTTCAACGCGTACTGGTCGTGGGCGGTCACGAACACGACGAAGGGCATACGCTCACGGCTGCCGTTCTGCGACAGCTGGTGCAGCACGTCGAAGCCGTTCACCTGAGGCATTTGGACGTCGAGGAAGAGGAGGTCAGGGCGATGCTTGCCCACGGCCTCCACGGCCTCTTGTCCGTTGCGGCATTCGGCCACGAGCTCGATCTCGGGGTCCTGTGCCAACAAGCGCGCAAGCCGCGCGCGGGCCGCCGGTTCGTCGTCGGCGATAAGGGTGCGGATGTGTTTCATGTCCGGTCGTATTCAAGCGGGAAGGAGAGCGTCACGATGAACCCCCGACCATGGGGGGAGGAAAGTTCGAAGCGGGCATCGTCGCCATACAGCAATTGCAGGCGATCGCGAACGTTGCGCAGGCCGATGCCACCGTTGTTCATTGCGCTAGAGACATCGGAACAGCCCTTTCCGTTGTCTGAGACCTGCAACTCCAACCGTTCATCCCGTTCCCGCGCTTGTACGGTGATCAGCACCGCCTCGTTGGTGGCGTCGGGGCCGTGTTTGATGGAGTTCTCAACCAAGGGCTGCAACACCATGCTGGGCACAAGAGCTCCGCTCAAGTTCCCGGGGATCTCGTAGGTCACTTTCAGGCGGTCCTGGTAACGGACGCTCTCGATGCCGAGGTAGTTGCCGATGTAGTCGATCTCTCGGTCCAAGCGCACCTTGTCGCGCTGGGTACTGTCGAGCGTCACACGCAACAGGCCTCCGAGGCGGCTAAGCACCTTCCGTGCTCCGTTGATGTCCTCGTCCATCAGGGCGCTTACGGTATTCAGCGTGTTGAACAGGAAGTGGGGTTGGAGCTGCTTCTTCAGCGCGTTCAGCTGGCTGATCTGCAATTCGTTCTTCAGTTTCAGCAGCTGGGTCTGTTTCTCCCGCATGGCCCGTGCGTTGTCCACGGCCACCAACACCACCACCAGGATCCAGTATTCCATGAAGCGCGATAGGATCGCGGGCGGCAAGGCCTGGATGGACCAGTTGATGTATTCCGCGCTGAACTCGAAGTCGTTCTGTGTCCAAAGGATCGTGTAGTAGAGTGCGCTGGTAACGATCTCGTGCAAGGCACCGATGGACAGGCCAAGCCCCACGTGCAACAGGATCACCTTCCACAGGGGCCGACTGCTGAAGGGCCACTTGAGCAGAACGGAGAACACGAGCGGAGTGAGCAGGGCCCAGAACAGGAAGTTGAGGTAGGGCGGTGGCGTTTCACGCAACCACTTGAACTCGCCCATGCCCTTCAGCTCCGCATACACATAATGGTGCATGTAGGCCTGCACCAGGAACAGCGTGGCCATCACCACCGCCACGATCAGGATGATCCGGTAGGGGATGGGGGTGCGCTGGAAATAACTCATCGGGTGCCCGCCATCATGCATCGTGCCGTCGGGTGACACGAAGTAACCGCTGGTCACAAGGCCTTATTGCCGCTGCGTGATGAACGGCCCGGGCTGTGATGGAACGGTCGGAAGTCCATGAGCAACGGAACAACCCCGCCACCCGAAGGGGACGGGGCTGTTCCCGAAAAGATGACCGCCTGGGTCAGCCGATGGTGACGGTGAAGGTGGAGCCGTTCACCGTAACGCTGAAGGTGCCATCACAGGAGCCGCTGCCATAGTTGATGGTGCGGGTGGGCCTGTCCTGTGGCGTGATCTCCACGGTGCCTGCTGTGATCCACGGGCAGCCGAGGGCCACGCGTAAAGCTTGGGTGATGGTGGTGGTGTAGGCCACGCCATTGCGGTTCACGCCGGTGCCGCTGCCGGTGATCAGGTAGACGTCGTCCAGCAGGTTCGCGGTGCCGCTGCCTTCGGTCCAGGTGCGCGTCCGTTGGGCCTGGTGCGTGGCGGTCCAGCTACCGTCGCCGGCCGTCAAGGTGCCGTTCACGTTCACGCTGAAGTACGGATGCCCATCATTATCCAGTCCCATGTTGGTCACGGTCTTGGTGCCCTCCACACGGTTGTCGTTCACATAGTAGTTCTGCGGAGTGATGGTGATGACGGTGCCGGCATCGCGGTAGCGCCCGGTGAAGGTGACGTTGATGACGCCCCGACGCGTGCGACCGTTGGCAGCGGTACAGTTCACCGACCCGAAGTCAATGGTCATGGTATGCGGTACGGCCACCGTATCGAAGGTGACGATCGGGTCACAGGCATCGTTAGCATCACGCAGGCCGTTCGCTTCGGCAGCGTCGTCCACTGAACGCAGCATGTCCGTGAAGGCATCCTCGGCGCGGGCGTTGTCCGAAGCGCTGGTGTAGTCGAAATCGGTCGGGTCGGTCTTGTCCTCCTTGCGGCAGGAAACAAGGGCGAGCAGGGCGAAGGCTGCGGCCAGAAAGAGGTGCTTGTGCATGGGGCGTTCCGTTGGTTGGTGGCCTTAGGACGCAAGCACCATGCCCAAGGTTTAGTTGGACAAGCTTCAGGACCTACAGGATGCTCAGTTCAGATGCTGAAGCACCTTGAAGGTGAAGGGGAACTCGTGCTTCGCGTCGGCCTTGTGATGCTCGGTCCACACTTCCTTCCAGCCCTTGCCAATGGAGGGGAATTTCACGTCGCCCACGATCTCGGCATGCACGCTGGTGAGGTAGATGCGGTGGATGAGCTTCTTCTCAAAAGCCTCTTCATACACCTGACCCCCACCGATGATGAAGCACTCGGTCTCGCCGGCATTGCGGGCCATGTCCAAGGCTTCCTCGATGGAGCGGCAGACCAGCGCGCCCGGGGCCTTGTAGCCTTCGGCACGGGTCACCACAATGTTGGTGCGGTTGGGGAGCGGTCGGAAACGCTCAGGGATGCTCTCGTAGTTCTTGCGACCCGTGATCACATAATGATTCACGGTTGTGCGCTGGAAGAACTTCATGTCGTCCGGCAGGTGCCAGGGAAGACCGCCGTCCTTGCCGATGGTGCCGTTGTCGGCTACCGCTGCGATGGCACTGATGATCATACGCTGACGCTGGCTTTGATGTGTGGATGGGGATCGTAGTTCTCGAGCGTGAAATGCTCGAAGCGGAAGGCGAAGATGTCCTTTACGCTGGGGTCGATGCGAAGGGTGGGCAGGGGCCGTGGCTCGCGGGTGAGCTGAAGGCGGGCCTGCTCCAGGTGGTCGTTGTACAGGTGCACATCGCCGAAGGTGTGCACGAACTCGCCGGGCTGAAGGTCGCAGACCTGCGCGATCATCAGCGTCAGCAACGCGTAGCTGCCAATGTTGAAGGGCACGCCTAGGAAGGTGTCAGCGCTGCGTTGGTAGAGCTGGCAGCTGAGCTTGCCGTCGGCCACGTAGAACTGGAACATGGTGTGGCAGGGCGGAAGCGCCATGCGGTCCACGTCGGCGGGGTTCCAAGCGGTCACGATCAGGCGGCGGCTGTCGGGGTTTCGCTTGATCTGCTCCACCACGTTGCTGATCTGGTCGATCACGCGGCCATCGGGCGTGTGCCAGCTGCGCCACTGGTAGCCATACACAGGCCCCAAGTTCCCTTCGGGATCGGCCCACTCGTCCCAGATGCGCACACCGTTCTCCTTCAAGTAGCGGATGTTGGTGTCGCCACTGAGGAACCAGAGCAGCTCGTGGATGATGCTCTTCACGTGCAGCTTCTTGGTGGTCACCAAGGGAAAGCCCTCGCTCAGGTCGAAGCGCATCTGGTGACCGAAGCAGCTGATGGTGCCGGTGCCCGTGCGATCGTGCTTCTGCACCCCCTCCTCGAGGATGCGGCGCAGCAGGTCGTGATATGCCTTCATGAGTTCGTTGTCCCCCTTCGCCAAGGCGTCGGCGGACGATGCAAAGTTAACCCAGACCGATCCCCGCGTTGGGTGAAGATGAAGGGTCGTCCTCGGAAGGCTGCTCGGGCTCGCTGGGCTTGGTTCCCCGGCGCCCTTCGGTACGCCTGTCGATGGAGGGCATGGCGGCGAGCAGCCGCAGCTTCATGCGTTCGTAGTAGCTCTTGCGGTCAATGCTGTAGCTCACCATGTAGGCCACCATGGCGGCGTACATCAACTGGAAGATCACGCTGTGGCGGTCCGTCATCTCCAGCACCAGGATGGCGGAGGTGAAGGGCGAGCGCGACACACCGGTCAGGAAGGCCACCATGCCGCAGAGCACCAGCACCCGGAACTCACCGTCGCTGGGGTCGAAGAGCTGGGCGATCCAACCGCCGATCACGGCGCCGCTGCTGAGGGAAGGAGCGAAGATGCCACCCGCTCCGCCTGCACTGAACGAGACCAGCGGACCCAGGATGCGGGCCACGATGTCCTTCCAAGTGGGATCCACATTGCGCTCGAAGAGGTATTGGCGCAGCACCAGCTTGCCGCTGCCCAGCACATGGTCGCCCAGGAAGTGGAAGAGGACGGCGAAGAGGAAAGCGCATCCAAGGGCCCACATGGCCTGTGCGGGCATGGACCGCAGGCCGCGCCGCAGCTTGTCGAAGAGCAGCACCACCTTGCAGAACAACGCGCCTGAAACGCCGGCCACGATGCCGATGGCCAGCACCTTGTACATGAAGGAACCACCCACGGCCGAGAGTTTCGGGTACAGCAGTTCCTCCCCGGCGCCGAGGTAGCTGCCCATGAGCTGCTGAGCGGTCATGCCGGCGATGATCACGCTGGTGAAGACCGCCGTGCGGAAGTTGGCGAGGTGTGTCTTGGTGAGCTCTTCCACGGCGAACACGATCCCGCCCAAGGGTGTGTTGAACGCCGCGCTCAGGCCCGCTGCTCCACCGGTGATCATCATCACGCGGCGGCTGATGCGCGGCCAGAAGGAGGGCAGCAGCTTGTGTACCACCCGGTACACGCTACCGGCGATCTGCAGGGTCGGCCCTTCACGCCCCACGGCGCCACCGCCCAGCACCATGCCCAGGCTGCTGAGGATCTTCACCACGATGATGCGCACGTTGAGGAAGCGCCAGCTGCGGTCGTTCTCACGATCGTTGCTCACGTCGATGGCGGCCATCAACTGCGGAATGCCGCTTCCCCCGGCCAATGGAGCGTAGCGTGCCACCAGCCACCAGCTAAGGAGGAAGCTCACTGGGGCCGTCAGGAAGATCCAATCGGGATGGACGTCCAGGATCCGTTCATTGAGCTTTTCGACTTGCTCGAAGAGCAGGGCATAGCCCACGGCGATGAGCGCGGTGAGCACGGCGGCCACCTGATAGGGCAGGGTCAGCAGGGTGATCTCCTTCAGCCTGCTGTTCATCACCTTACGCCCCAGCCAGGCCAGGCCGCGCGTGAACCACCGGCCAAGGCGGTCGATCAGGCGGTTGCTCGGGGGCGGAACGGATGCAGGCTCGGGACGCACGGCGCAAAGATGCCGGGCCGCAGGGCGCCCTTCGGGCCGCTCGACCTTGCGCTACGAACAATGCGGATTGAACAGCGGGGACCTATTCCTTGCCCACGCTGCTCAGGTCGATCAGCGCATAGCTGTATTGGGTGCCACGGTCGAAGCAGCGCACCAAGGCCTTGTGACCGGTGGGGTCGGTGAGCAGTTCCATGGGACATGCAGTGAAGGGTGGTTCCGTGCGCAGCGCCGTGCCTTGGTTCACCACTTTTCCGGAACGGTCCAGGATCACCGCTTTCAGCACACCGGGTTCAGCCGGACCGCCCTTGGCCTTCTTGTCCTTGCTCTCTTCCTCCTGCACATTGCCCAACGCAAGGATCCCATCCAAGCCTTTCGGCGTATGGCCGAACACGAGGGTGAGCCCATTGTCGTCCATGGCGAAGCCTGCGGTCTCGAATGCTTGTCCGGCGGTGGTCATGTAGGCGCGGTCGGCCACGTGGTTCCACCGCAGCGTGTCGTTCGCATCGTAATAGCTGGCCCGCACTGCGCCGCTCAGATGGCGCATGGCCACGGCATCGCCCATGGGCAAGGAGAAATTGGTCTCCAGGAAGGTCTCGATCAGTAAGGTTCCACCGTCCCAGGCAGGGATCAGGTCGATGATCTCGTCGGGCACTTTCGCGTTGCGCGATGTGCTCGGCTTCTTGTCCCCTTCCATGGCACCGAAGGTGGTGAGCTTCACCTTGCGGATGCTGGGGATGCGTTGGTCCACAAGAGGTGTCGGCTTCAGCTTCGCGTCCTTGGGATCGAAGGTCATCACCAGTCCAGGTTGTCCGGTGAGGGAGCCATAACGGATGGCCATCGACACTTTTCCGGCGCCGCGTTCACAGAGCCGCACGGTGCTCACGAAGTCCTTGTCGACCAGCAGGTCCTTCACGGTGTTGCCTTGTTCGCTCAAGGTGGTCAGGTGGACTTCGTGGCACAGCTTGTCGCTCAGTTGCTCTTCGCTCTTGCAGCGGAACACATAGGTGAGGATGTGCACCTCGCCATCGTTCGCGAGGCTCACCTGGTGCACCGTGCTCTGCACATCCTCGTAGGGCAGCTCCTTCATGCCGCTCCATTGCACGGCGAGGTCCTTGTCGAGGTAGGCGTACCAACACCGCTTGTTGCCTTTGCCATCCTGACTGAACATGTTCAGCAGATGATGCTGTCCATCGGGCGAGGTGACGATGCGTTCCTGCTGCGCGAAGGCGAGGCCGAGGCTGAGCAGGATGGGGTCGGGCAAGGGCCTGCGGGGAAGGGTGTTGCTCAGGTCCGTGCTCATGGGCTGATCGAACGAAGCGAGGCGTTGGAAACCGGAGATGCTCACAGGACCGTTGGCCACCACCGTACCCACGCCGAACTCCGCGCTCTTCTTCTGGTTCGACACGAAGAGCACCTTCATGCCGCCGTCACTGATGATCGGACTCATGCCGTTCCACTTCAACCCATCGAAGGTCATGTCCTTCAAGGTCACCTCTTCGGAAGGTTGCAGCTGCGCATCGAGCCGCACCACCTTGTGCAACGGCCCTTCCGACACGTACAGCAAAGCGCGACCATCCACGCCAAGCACACCATCCACGACCGTGTGCAGGTCGCCCTGGGCGCTCTTGATCACCCGGCTGAAGGGCTTGCCTTGTTGCACCCCGGTCTGGGCCAGGAGCACGGTGGAAGTGGCGAGTGCGACGAAGAGCGACTTGAAGCGGAGCATGGGATGGAGCATTGGTCACGCTGAAAGTAAGAATTGGAAAGGAAGCGTAAGCGCTCACGGCATCCGCAGCCAGCCCAGTACCCGCTTGCTGTCGATCCGCCAGCGCCCGTCGATCAGGTCCAGGTCATAGCTGTCGCGTGAGCTGCCGGTGTTCTGCTGGATCACTTCCACTTCACCATCGCCGACCTTACTGACGATCGCGACGTGTCCGTAACTGTTCGCGCGAGAGCCATCGATCACCAGCAGGTCACCTTCCCTCGGCATGGTGCTGCTGCTGTTGCTGAACTGCATCAGCCCGCGCGCCGTGTTGAACGTGCTGTCCGTCAATGCCGGGTCGAAGAGGTCCTTCGCGTGGCCGTAGCTGTTCGGCATGCGATGGTGATAATGCTCGAAGTAGTAGCGCTTCACGAACTCCACGCACTGGTACTTCAGCCCCACATTGTAGCCATCCACGGTGTTGCGGCCATGCACGGCGCTCATGCCGTCATTGTAGTACACCACCACGCCGTTCAAGCTATCGAGCGCAGCACCGGCCAGGCGCGGTGTGTTGTCCGTCGGCGGACCACCACATGATCGGGATACCTCATACACGATCCACCAACCGATCACCGCACCGATCAGCAACAAGACGATGAGCAGGAAGCGACGCATCACGCAGGAAGGATCACCTCACCCTTGCACGATCCCTCACATGATGATCCCCGCGATCGTCGCACTGAGATAACTCGCGAGCGTTCCGCAGAAGAGCGCTTTCAATCCGAGCTTGGCAAGGTCCGCGCGACGGCCGGGGGCGAGCTCGCCGATGCCGCCGATCTGCATGCCCACGCTGCTGAAATTCGCGAAGCCACAGATGGCGAAGCTCACGATCAGCAGGCCTTTTTCGGTGAGGATGGGAATGGTCTTGTCAGTAAGGCTCTTGAAGGCGACGAACTCGTTGATGGTGAGTTTCTGCCCCAGGAGCGTGGCCACGTTGTTCACGTCCACGCTGGGCACACCCATGGCCCAGGCCAAGGGGTAGAAGAGCTTGCCGAAGAACCAGTTGAGCGCGGTGGTGCCGTCCGCACCGAACGATGGATCGTAGAAGTGGATGAAGTAGGCGATGATCCAGTTGATCATGGCGATGAGCGCGATGAAGCCGATCAGCATGGCGATCACGTTCATGGCGATCTTGAAACCGTCGCCTGCACCGTGCCCAATGGCGTCCACCAGATTGGTGTAGCTGCTCTTCACTTCGAGCTTCACGTTGCCCATGGTCTGGCTCTCTTCCGTTTCAGGGAACACGATCTTACTGATCACCAAGGCGCCGGGAGCGGCCATCAGGCTGGCAGTAAGTAGGAAAGGGGCGAGGTCCATGCCTGCGCTTTTCCCCATGTTCACGTACACGATCAGGATGCCACCCGCAATGCACGCCAGGCTTCCGCTCATACTGGCGAGCAGTTCGCTCTTCGTCATGCCCGCGAGGTAGGGACGGATCATCACCTGCGCTTCCACCTGACCCACGAAGGCACTGGCCACGTTGCTCAAGGCCTCGGCGCCGCTCACGCGCATGATGTAGTTCATGCCCTTTGCGATCACGCTCACCACGCGTTGCATCAGCCCGATGTGGTAGAGGATGGCCACCAGCACGCAGACAAGAATGATCGTGGCGGTGACGTTGAACGCGAAGACGAAGCCGCCGCCCCAGTAGTTCCCGATGCTGCCATCGTTCTGTTGCGTGATCACGCCCCCATACACGAAGGCCGCTCCGGCACGCGCGAACTCCTCGATATGTCCCATACCCTTTCCGAGCCATTGGAAGAAGCGGGTCACCGGCGGCACCTTCAGCACCAGCAATGCGATCGCGAGTTGCAGCCCCAGGCCGCTGATCACCAGGCGGTAGTTGATGGCCTTGCGGTTGTTGCTGGCCAGGAAGGCCAACAGCAGAATGAAAGCGACACCGAGCAGTCCACTGAATCGTTCCATGGTGAAGCGAAGGGATCAGGAAGAAGGGTTCTTGGCCTTGTCGTCCCCCAGGTGCAGCAGGTTGCGTCGCACCCAACGGGGAAGGAGGATAAGGCCGATGGCGATGTAGGGGTAGTAGCTGATCAGGCGCCACAGGAAGGCGAGGGCCGGGGCCAGGCCGGTGGGGATGAAAACGCCGAGGAAATCGTTGAAGATGATCTCCGCGATGCCACTGCCACCGGGAGTGGGCATCAGCAGCACGATGATGCCCATGATCACCTGCTTGGCGTAGATGGTGAGGTCGTTGCCGAAACCCGTGCCGGGCTGAAAGGCATGCACGATGCAGTTAACGATGGAATAGCGCGCGGTCCAACTGAGGAAGGTGGCGAGCATGGCGGGCCACCAATAATCCCAACCGCGCTGCTTCAGGCCGGCCGCTGCGGTGATCAGTTGGTCGCCGGTGGTGACCATGCTGCGGCGCCAACGGCGAAGGCCTTTCAAGGAGAAGATGCCGACGAGGGCACGCTTCACGAAGGTGGGGTTCACGAACAGCGCGTAAGCCACGAAGAGCTTGTACACCACGATGATGGCGTACACCACCCAGAACGTGACGAAGAAACCGCCGCCCCACCAACCACCACCGGTGTCCACACCACTGAACAGTGCCTCCCTCCCCACAAGGAAATAGACCAGCGGCGCCATTACCGCGATGAAGATGCCGTCCAGGAACGAGGTGAAGGTGATGACGGTGATGCTCTTGCCCGCGTCGATGCCTTCGCGGGACAGGATCACGATGGCGAAGAAGAAGCCCCCACCGATGATGCCGGGTGCAATGGCGCTGGCGAACTCCCAGAGCATCACCACCACGAAGGTGCGCCACCAGCTGAGCTGCTTGTCCGTGAGGTGATGGATGCGCACCATGTACATCCAATCGCGCACCACCAAGCTGAGGAAGGCAAGGAACATCCACCATGTGCTGAACCAGCTCCAGGTCACGTTCTGCAAGGCTTGGCCACCGCTGGACCGCCACACCAAAAAGCCGGTGATGCCCAGACCGATGATCACCGGCAGCAGCACCTTGCCCGTGCTGAACGAGCGTAGGAATTTCCGGGCGTCCTGATCCGCAGTGGTCATGCGCGAGGGCGTGGCAAAGCGTTCACGATCAAGCGAAGATCACTCGTCGTCGTCCGTATAGCTGTCCGGTTCCGGTCGCTGTGGTGCGGTGAGCACGCGGTAGAAGAAGTAGGCGGTGAGCGCAGTGACCGTGCCCATCGACAGGACCATGAGGGTAAGGGCGGAGCTGTTCATGCCTTGGAGTGTTTGAGCTTGGCCAAGCGCTTCAGGTAGGCCACACGAACGAACCAGCTTATCGTGAGGAACATCAGCAGAAGCAAGGCGCGAGCACCGTGCACCTGCCAGGGAAGACCGGTGGCGGTGATCTTCTCCCAGATGCCGGGCAACGAGGCGAAGAACACGCCGCCGATGAACAGCGGTGTCACGAACTTGATGATGAAACGGTAGGCGAGGGGGACTTGGATGTCCGCACCGGTGGTGATCTCCTTCCACCCCTTGTCCATGCCGAAGACCCAGGCGAAGAGAATGATCTCGGCGAGCGCGAACACCACCAGCCCGACGGTTCCGGCCCAGTAGTCATACTCATCGAAAACGCCTTCGTTGAAGTAAAGCACGGTGGGTAGACCGAGCACCAGCACGATGATGCCGAAGAACCAAGCCGCAGGCTTTCGCTTCCATCCGAACTCGTTCTCCAGGAAGCCCATCACAGGGGTGCCCATGGCCAACGAACTGGTGATGCCCGCGAAGAACAGCAGTCCGAACCAGCAAACACCAGCGATCATGCCGAGCGTGGGGCCCCATTGGGTGAACAGGTAAGGCAGCGTCTTGAAGCCGAGCCCGAGCCCTCCCGTCTGTGTAAGCTCCACAACTTTTTCAATACCCAGATAGCCGATGCTGATGGGGATGATGATGGAAGCCCCGAGCACCACTTCCACGAACTCGTTCATCCAGCCAGCGCTCATGGCGTTCAGTGCGATGTCGTCCTTCTTCTTCACATAACTCGCATAGCACTGGATGCTGCCCATGCCGACGCTCAACGTGAAGAAGATCTGCCCGGCTGCTGCCAGCCACACCTTCGCGCTCCAAATGCTGCTGTAGTCCGGGGTCCACAGGAAGTTGAGGCCCATGGTCCCATCATTCACCGCACCGTGGTGACCAGCCTTCAAGGTAACGCCCATCACGGCGAGCACGATGCCGAAGATGATGAGCAAGGGCATGCCGATCTTGGCCACTTTCTCCACCCCGCCGCTCAACCCTTGGGCCAGGATCCAGGTGTTCAGGAAGAGGCAGATGAGCCAGAACACGATGGGCTCAAAGGGTATGCCCGTAGTGGAGGTGTTGATGTTGATGTAATCGCCGAAGAACGCCGCTACCTGTTCGGCGCTCTGTCCGTTGAACGAGCCCGCGATGCTATGCCACACGTAGCTCAGCGTCCAGCTTTCCAGGTAGCAGTAATAGGCCGCGACGGCGATGTTGGTGAAGATCCCGAACACACCGATGTACTTCCACAAGGCGCGCTTCGGATCCATCTCATGCAGTATGAAGGGCGTGCTGTGGTTGCCCTTCCGACCTCCGAAGCGGCCCATGGCCCATTCCACCCACAGGAGCGGTATGCCCATGAGCAGGAAGCACACGAGATAGGGAATGATGAAGGCCCCACCCCCGTTCTGGATGGCCTGCACCGGGAAGCGCAGGAAATTTCCCAAGCCCACGGCATTGCCGGCCATGGCCAAGATCAATCCCACACGAGAGCCCCACGAATCGGTCTGCGACATGCGTTCGGTGTTGTGGCGACAAGATAGAAGTTCGGACACACGGCCAACGATCCCATCTGACCGGTCATGAATGGCATTGTTCGCCGAACGGTTGAACAGCGGTGGGTCCCTGCTTGGGAACGAGCTGAAGCCCAAGGCTGAAAGCCCGTGGCTGTTGAAGAAGAAAGCTACGCTGCCGAAGAGCGACTGCTCACTGCGGCTGCCTGCTGCCCGCCTAAGTCGAAACTTGCTGCCGAAAAGCCCCTTTCACGGCGGACTGCGAACTGATCAGTTCGTCTGCTCGCGGCGCTTGATCTCGTCGCGCAACTTGCTGGCACGCTCGTAGTCCTCGTCGTTGAGGGCCTGCTCCAACATCTCTTTCAGGTCGTCGAGGGTGGCGGTCTTAATGCCTTTCTTCTCTGACTTCTCGGCTTTCTCCACCGGTTCGGCCTCGGGCTTGTCCTCATCACCGTCCTCCACCTTGAGACCTGCGGCGCTCATGATGAACTCGTAGGTGTGGATGGGGCATTCGAAGCGCAGGGCCAGGGCGATGGCGTCGCTGCTACGGGCATCCACTTCGCACTCGGTACCGTTCTGGTCAAGCAGCAGCTTCGCATGGAAGATGCCCTCCACCAGGTCATTGATCACCACTTCCTTCAGTGTGATGCCGAGGGTGTCGCTCACGTTCTTGAACAGATCGTGCGTGAGCGGACGCGCCGGCTTGATGTTCTCCACTTGGATGGCGATGGCCTGTGCCTCGACACCACCGATGATGATGGGCAGGCGGCGGTCACCCTTCACTTCCGCCAGAATGAGCGCGTAGGCGCCGGCGTGCGTGTGGCTGTACGTGATGCGCAGGAACTTCAGCTCGACCTTCTCCATCCTTGGTGTCCGCCGATGGGCGGATCTGCGGGGCTGTGAAGATAGGGCGCCATGCCTTACCGCAAGGCCGCGACCCACACTTCCGCGTGGGCCTAGCGCTCGGCGTTCAGCTTTTTCGCGGCCTCGATCAGCTTGGGCAGCACCTCGAAGGCATCGCCCACGATGCCGTAGTCGGCGGCTTTGAAGAAGGGTGCTTCGGGATCCTTGTTGATCACGCAGATCACCTTGCTCTGATTCACGCCGGCCAAATGCTGGATGGCGCCGCTGATGCCGATAGCGATGTACAGGTTCGGGCGGATGGCCACGCCGGTCTGTCCCACATGCTCGTGGTGCGGGCGCCAGTGCATGTCGGCCACGGGACGGCTGCAGGCGGTGGCTGCGTGAAGCAGGTTCGCAAGCTCTTCAACAGGTCCCCAGTTCTCCGGTCCCTTCATACCGCGCCCTGCGCTCACCACACGTTCAGCTTCAGGCAGGGGGATGCCGCTGCCCGCTTTCCGCAGCTCTTTCACAGTAATGCGCGAAGGGCCAAGGTCCCCAGCATGTTCCTGCACCGTGGCGGAACCGCCGCCCGTGCCGATGGGAATGGAGTTCGGGGAAAGGCTGATCACCCTTGTAGCGCTGGTCACTTCCACCTGGGCGCGGGCCTTGCCGCTGAACACGTTGCGGGTGAACCGGTTGCCTTGAGGCAGGCCGATGGTACCGGCCACATGACCGGCCTTAAGCCGGGCTGCCACGCGGGGAGCCACGGCTTTGCCGGTGGCGTCGCTGACGCAGACGATGGTCGTGGCGCCTTCAGCAGCGGCCACGTCGCACACCAACTTCGTCAGCTGCTGGCCATCCACCGTGCTTACGCCACGGGCCACGACCACCTTGCTGGCGCCTTGTGCGCCCAAGGTCTCCAGCCCCTGCGCATCGCCGAAGGTCACGGCGGTCACGGGTCCTCCTTCCAACTGGCTGGCGTAGGTCACGGCTTCCTGGGCCGCCTTGGGGAGCTTGCCGCCCCGGGTATCGATGAAGACGATGGTGCTCATGGGTCTTTTCGGTTGCTGGTCGACCCAATGGGTCGACGCTACGGATGCTTTTCTATCAAACTATGATGCGCCTAGATGGCTTGCCTCTTCAAATAACCTTCGCTTCGGTGTGCAACAGCTCGATCAGCTTCCCGGCTTCTTCGGCGGGGATCATTTTCACGGCGCCTTTGGCCGGTGGCAGCTCGAACTGCACGGTGCTGGCCACGGAGGCCGGGTTGCTGCTGGGCACCACGGTCAAGGGCTTGGTACGTGCGGCCATGATGCCGCGCATGTTGGGGATGCGCTGTTCGGCCATGCCCTTGGCGGCGCCGATCACGGCGGGTAGTTGCAGTTCCAGCACTTCCACCCCGCCGGGCACGTCGCGCTCCACGGTAGCGGTAGTGCCGGCCACATCCAATTTGCTGGCCAGAGGCACGTAAGGCAGGTCGAGCAGTTCGGCCACCATGGCGCCAACTTGTCCCCCGTTGAAATCGATGGTCTCCTTACCGGCCAGGATCAGGTCGAAGCCCTTGTCCTTGGCGTAGGCGGCCACTTCGCAAGCCACTTGGTAGGCTTCGAGGGCAGCAACGTCGATGCGCACCGCATCATCGGCGCCGATGGCCAGGGCCTTGCGGATGGTGGCCTCGTTGTCCGCCCCGCCCACGGTAATGGAGGTGACGGATCCCGCTCCAGCGGCTTCCTTCAGCTCCAGAGCACGCACCAAGGCATACCACTCATCGTAAGGGTTCACGATGAAGGTGACACCGTTGGCGTCGTATTGCGTGTTGTTGTTCGTGAAGGCGATGCGTGCCGTGGTATCGGGCACCTGGCTGATCAGAACGAGGATCTTCATGGCAGGAGGAACGTTGGCCCGCCGCTGTTGTTCATTATCAAAGGCGGCGACGGGGGCGCGAAATTAAGGGCGGAACGGAAAGGGGAGCCGTCGACCGAAGGATGTTGGAAACCCCTGGCCTTTGTAGTTGTGCAACGACAAGCAGGGCTGGGGCCGGGAATACCTTTACCCCACTAAGAACCGGACCCATGGAATTACGTTACGCGCTGTCCTTCAGCTTTCTCCTTCCCCTGCTGGCTTCAGCCCAGACCCAGAACGCCCTCGATCTCGATGGGGTGAACGACGAGGTGACCGTTGCCAACGCCTCTGCGCTCATCGCCAATGGAACGGGCTTCAGCCTTACCAGCTGGTTGTATCCCACCCAGAGCACGAACTGGCCGAACATGGATGCGGTCGCGGGTTTTCGCGATAATGCGAGCTGCGACTTCTACCTGCTACAGACCTACGGCACCACGCTGGAGGGCCGGTTCCGGAACAGCAGCAACGCGATCTTCACCATTGATTCCACAGGGCTCTTGGTGCTGAACGAATGGCAGTTCCTCGCGCTCACTTACGATGGAAGCATGATGCGCATGTACCGCAACGGTGTTCCGGTCGACTCCGTAGCGGCCACTGGCACCATTACCAGCACCACCGGTATGTTCCGCATCGGCAACATGCCGATCCCGGGCTCGACCCAGATCTTCCTGGATGGCAAGGTCGACGAGACCGCATTGTGGAAGCGCGGGTTGAGCCAGGCAGAGATCATGTGCATCATGAATTACGGAGCCCTGCCCACCGACGCGGACCTGAAGCTCTACTACAAGATGGATCAGGGCACGGCCGGTGGAACCAATACGGGCTTGAGCAGCTTGACCGATGCTTCCGGCCACATCAACGCTACGAACGTTGGATTTGCGCTGAACGGTGCTGCCAGCAACTATGTGGATGGCAGCCCGATCGCTGGTACCGCCACAGCTAGCATCTGTCCTGGCGAGAGTTACACCTTCAACGGACAGACCTTGACCCAGTCGGGCACGTACACCACGGGTTACCCGCTGAACAACGGATGTGATTCCCTGGCCACCTTGGCGCTTACCGTAACGAACGTGAACATCAACGTGATCCAGAGCGGCAGCAATCTGGTCAGCCAGGCGATCGGCGCCCAGTACCAGTGGCTTGATTGCGGCAACGGTTACAGTGCGATCCCAGGGGCTACCGCGCCGACCTATTCGCTCGCGGTCGCCGGGTCCTATGCGGTTGAAGTAACGCAGAACGGTTGCACCGACACCAGCGCCTGCGTGTCGAACGTGGGGCTTGAGGAGTTCGGGCAGTTGATGAACCTGACAGCCCGCTACGATGCATCGGCGGAAGAGCTGGTCATTTCCGGTGCTGCTGCCAACACGGACCTGAACGTGGTGCTCCTCGACCCAAGGGGACGCATGCTTCGGAGCGAGGTGCTCCGTGGCGAGCGGTTGCGTTCGTCCTTGAAAGGTCTGCCCGAGGGCATCTACCTTGTGAGCGTCTCCAACGGCTCGGTGCAGCGCACGTTCCGCATCCCTGTCATCCATTGATCGAACCACCATTCAATGAACACCATGCGAGCATTCTCCGCCATCCTCCTTGCCGGTCCTCTTGCACTTACCAGCCTGGCCCAGACCCAGAACGCCCTCGACTTCGACGGCACGGGTGATGAGGTCACTGTACCGAACGCCTCTGCGCTTATAGCGAACAGTGCAGCCTTCAGTATCACGTGTTGGGTGAACCCGAACAGCACCAGCACACCCTATCCGAATTTCGATGCGTTCGCAGGTTTTCGTGATGACATCGGAGCTGACTTCTATCTGCTTCAGGTCGCGCCAGCCAATACGCTTGAGGGGCGACTGAAGAACAGCTTGGGTGTGGACCACACGATCACTTATCCGGGCTTGCTGTTGAACACCTGGCAGCACTTGGCCTTGGTGTACGATGGCTCGCAATTGGTCCTCTACCAGAACGGCGTTCAAGTTTCCTCGATCCCGGCAACAGGCACTATCATCAGTACCACCGGTGCTTTCCGGATGGGCAACCTCGTCTTCCAGAACGTCAACTTCGACATGAACGGCCAGCTCGACGAGGTGAGCCTTTGGAACACGGCGCTGACCGCTCAACAGGTGGACTGCATCGCGCAGTCGGGAATTAATGTGGCCACACCGGGCCTTCAGCTTTATTACAAGATGGATCAAGGGGTGGCCGGTGGCAACAACACGACCATCACTGCACTCACGGACGCCATGGGCAACGGCGATGGAACCTTTACGGGCTTCACGCTGACGGGTGCAGGCAGCAATTTCGTAGGCGGCGCCACCTTGGGCACCACGATCAACGAGCAGATCTGTCCTGGCGGCAGCTACACCTTCGACGGTCAGGTGCTCACCCAGCCCGGTAGCTACACGGCCACCTACACCACCGGCGGTACCTGCGATTCGATCGTGACCTTGGTGCTCGGGTTCACCACCGTGAACACCAACTTGATCCAGAGCGGCAACAACCTGGTGAGCCAGGCCGTGGGTGCGCAGTACCAGTGGTTGGATTGTGGCAATGGTTACGCCGAGATCCCCGGTGCCACGGCGCCTACTTACCAGTACACCACCTCCGGCTCCTACGCGGTGGAAGTGACCCAGAACGGCTGCCTCGACACCAGCGCCTGCGTTACGGTGAGCACGGTCGGCCTTGCCGAGCAGAACGCTGGCCCCGTGCTGGCGGTGTACCCCGACCCTGTGGAGAACGAGCTTTGGGT
Source organism: Flavobacteriales bacterium (assembly GCA_016721825.1). Taxonomy (GTDB): domain Bacteria; phylum Bacteroidota; class Bacteroidia; order Flavobacteriales_F; family PHOS-HE28; genus PHOS-HE28. The sequence continues at coordinate 997,468 of JADKHI010000001.1, read as the reverse complement.
GGAGCTGGACGCTCAGGAAGCCAACATCACGGTGCTGGATGCAGCTGGTCGTGTGGTATCCGCCCAGCGCGCTCAAGGTCGCCGCAACCGCCTTGCTGCGGATGCACTTGCTCCAGGCATGTACTTCCTGCGTGTGGAGTCGGACGGGCGCTTGGGCGTGGTCCGCTTCGTGAAACGCTAGACCGATCGAACAGTAAGGATGCGGGCCGCCGGTTGATGGCGGCCCGCATCTACTTTTTGCCCTCCTGGATCCGAACCCCCATGCGTACTGTCCAATACCGCGAGGCCCTGAATGAAGCGATGAGCGAGGAGATGCGCCGCGACCCGCGCGTGTTCCTCATGGGCGAGGAGGTGGCCGAGTACGACGGCGCCTACAAGGTGAGCAAGGGCATGCTGGCGGAGTTCGGCCCCAAGCGCATCATCGATACGCCCATCAGCGAGTTGGGCTTCACCGCCATCAGCGTCGGCGCCGCTATGAACGGGCTGCGCCCCATCGTTGAGTTCATGACCTGGAACTTCGCCGTGCTGGCCAGCGACCAGATCATCAACCACGCGGCCAAGATGCTGCAGATGAGCGGCGGCCAGTTCCACATCCCCATCGTGTTCCGCGGGGGTAACGGCAGCGCCGGCCAGCTGGCCGCCACGCACAGCCAGAGCTACGAGGCCTTCTACGCCAACATCCCCGGCCTCAAGGTGGTCACCCCCAGCAACCCCGCCGATGCCAAGGGCCTGTTGAAGAGCGCCATCCGCGACGACGATCCAGTGCTGGTGATGGAGAGCGAGCGCATGTACGGCGACAAGGGCGAGATCCCCGATGGCGAATACCTCACGCCCATCGGTGTGGCCCATGTGGCCCGCAAGGGCACCGATGTCACCATCGTCAGCTTCGGCAAGATGATGAAGGTGGCCCTGGCGGCTGCCGAAGAGCTCCAGAAGGAAGGCGTGAGCGCCGAGGTCATCGATCTGCGCACCATCCGCCCGCTGGATACCGCCACGATCCTGGCCAGCGTGCGCAAGACGAACCGCCTCGTGGTGGTCGACGAGAACTTCCCCATGGTGAGCGTGGCCAGCGAAGTGGCCTACCGCGTGCAGAAGGATGCCTTCGATTTCCTCGATGCTCCCGTGCTGCGCATCAACCAGGCCGATACACCACTTCCCTTCAGCGCCCCGCTGATCGATGCCAGCCTGCCCAATACCGCCCGCGTGATCGCAGCGGTGAAAGAGGTGATGTATCTGGTGAAGTGAGGTGACCTGCCGGTTTCGCCCTAACAGTATTCGAACGCACGTGTAGCGTCGACCCATTGGGTAGACCGACCGATCGAGATCAACAGCCCCTGCCCCACGGCGGGGGCTGTTCGTTTTTAGGGTGCGATCGGCCCGCCTAGGATGACATCATCCTATTTTTCGCCGCGCCCATGGAAGAGCAAGAACAGGGATACGGCCCCAACCCCATGGAGGTGGAGCGCGGCTTCCGCAAGCTTTACTGGAAGTTCGGATTGAAGGCGCTGGCCGGTGTGGGCGTGCTTGCCTTGGTGGGTCGGCTTGGCTTCCCTTCGAAGTGGTGGTACCTGCCGTTCGTATTGGTCGGTTGTGGGTTGATCCTATTGAACCTCCAAGCGATCGCCACGCTTTCCATGGCCCAGCATCGCTACCGCAACGGGCCCGATGACACCACTCCGCTGAAGTTCCAGGACCGCAACGAGCGCGTGGTTCAGATCGGCTCGTTCGTGGTCCTTGGCATCACGCTGGTGGCCATATTAACCTTGGGCCGCCACGTGGAGAACATTGTGGAGGAAGGACGCTACGTGCTGCTGCTGGGTGGAACAGGCCTTGCGCTCGCGGCCTTCGTGTCGTGGTTGATCAAGCGTATGGTGCCCGGCTACTATCAGCGGAACAGCGAGACCCGGGGCGCTGCGGTGCTCGGCCTCTTCTTCGGGATCGTGGCCCTAACGGTCCTTGGCACGGCTTGTATCGATCGGATAAGCTCGGAGGCACGGGCGGAGGTGGTGCGGTTCGCCGTGGAGGACACCGGGACCAACATCAAGAGCGGCTCCAACTATGTCTTCCTGTTCCACCCCGGCCAGGCCGAGACCACCTTCCGGATCCAGGTACGGGGGAAGGAATTGGACCTAATTGCCGCCCAGGACAGCGTGGACCTGCGGGTCGGCACCGGGGAGTTGGGCTTTACGCACGTCCTGGGCGTGGTGAGCAGCGAGTGAGGAGCAGCGCGTGAATGAGCGGCACGCCGACCCGTCGCTCGCTTCTCGCATATCGTCACGCACAGCCCCCTGTTCACCACTCCAACCCCCCTCTAAGCCGGACTTTCCTATTTTCGCGCCCCTCTTCCTTCCAATGGGGGTGGAAGACGCTGACGGACAAGAACATACACAACACAATAAGAGACGATGGGAAGTGAATTGATGTACTACATCCCCCTGATGGGCGTAGTGGGTTTGGTGGTCATGGTGTTCAAGGCCATGTGGGTGACCAAGCAGGATGCTGGCGACGCCAACATGCAGGAGCTGGCCGGCTACATCGCACGCGGTGCGAGCGCCTTCCTGAAGGCCGAGTGGAAAGTGCTCGGGGTGTTCGCGGCCATCGCCGCCGTGCTGCTCGCCTGGAGCGGAACGCTGCATCCGCATAGCGACTGGGTCATCGCCATCGCCTTCCTGATCGGTGCCTTCTTCAGTGCCTTTGCGGGTTGGATCGGCATGAGCATCGCCACCAAGGCCAACGTGCGCACCACGCAGGCCTCCCGTACCAGCTTGGCCCAAGGCCTCAAGGTCAGTTTCACGGGTGGCACCGTGATGGGCCTCGGCGTGGCCGGTCTCGCTGTTGTTGGTCTCAGCACCCTCTTCATCGTTTTCCTGCGCATGTACGTGGGGGACGCTGGCGCGAACAGTGATGAGATGATGAAGTGCCTCGAAGTGCTCGCGGGTTTCTCGCTGGGGGCTGAGAGCATCGCGCTCTTCGCCCGTGTGGGCGGTGGCATCTACACCAAGGCCGCCGATGTGGGCGCGGACCTCGTGGGTAAGGTGGAAGCGGGCATCCCCGAGGATGACGCGCGCAACCCCGCCACCATTGCGGACAACGTGGGCGACAACGTGGGCGACGTGGCCGGCATGGGCGCCGACCTCTTCGGCAGCTACGTGGCCACCATGCTCGCCACCATGGTGCTGGGCCGCGAGGTGCACAGCGCCGACAACTTCGGTGGCATGGCCCCGATCCTGCTTCCCATGGTGATCGCTGGTCTCGGTGTGCTCTTCAGCATCATCGGCACCTTCTTCGTGAAGATCAACAAGGACAGCGACAGCGTGATGAACGCGCTGAACCTGGGCAATTGGAGCGCCATGATCCTGGTCGCCATTTCCAGCTATCCCCTCATCCAATGGATGATGCCTGAGACGATGCAGTTCGTGCGCAACGGTGTTTCGGTGGAGATCACCAGCATGCACGTGTTCTACGCCATCATCCTCGGCCTCGTGGTCGGTACGTTGATGAGCATGGTCACCGAGTATTACACCAGCATGGGTCGCCGTCCGGTGGACAGCATCGTGCAGAAGAGCGGGACGGGCCACGGCACCAACGTGATCGGCGGCTTGGCCATGGGCATGGAGAGCACGGTGCTCCCCATCCTGATCCTTGCGGCCGGCATCTGGGGTTCGTTCAGCCTGGCCGGCATGTACGGTGTGGCGATCGCGGCAGCGGGCATGATGGCCACCACGGCCATGCAGCTCGCCATCGACGCCTTCGGTCCCATCGCGGACAACGCAGGTGGCATCGCTGAAATGAGCGGCCTGCCGAAGGAAGTGCGTGAGCGTACTGACAACTTGGATGCTGTGGGCAACACCACGGCTGCCACGGGCAAGGGCTTCGCCATCGCTTCCGCCGCATTGACCGCCCTTGCGCTCTTCGCAGCTTACGTGGGCATGTCCGGCATTACCGGCATCGACATCTACAAGGCCGATGTGCTGGCCATGTTGTTCGTGGGTGGCATGATCCCCTTCTTCTTCAGCTCCTTGGCCATCAGCGCTGTGGGCAAGGCCGCCATGGACATGGTGAAGGAGGTCCGCCGCCAGTTCCGCGAGATCCCCGGGATCATGGAAGGCAAGGCGAAGCCCGAGTACGAGAAGTGCGTGGCCATCAGCACCAAGGCCTCCATCCGTGAGATGATCGCTCCCGGCGCCCTCGCGCTGCTGTCGCCCATCATCGTCGGCTTCCTCGCCGGTCCTGAGGCCCTCGGTGGTCTGCTCGCCGGTATCACCGTGAGCGGTGTGCTCATGGGCATGTTCCAGAACAACGCTGGTGGCGCGTGGGACAATGCCAAGAAGAGCTTCGAGAAGGGCGTGATGATCGACGGCAAAGAGTTCAAGAAAGGCAGCGAGCCCCACAAGGCAGCTGTGACCGGTGATACGGTGGGCGACCCCTTCAAGGACACCAGCGGTCCTTCGATGAACATCCTCATCAAGCTCACGTCCATCGTGGCGCTGATCATCGCACCGCACATCAACGAGAACGAAGGCCAAGCACAGCCGACGGCTCCGCGCAGCACCTTTGAGAACATGCCCGCCGGTAGCAGCGACGCCAGCATCCAAGAGCTGCCTTCTGGTAACAGTGCTTCCGCCAGTGTGAGTACGCTCGATCTGAGCGCCCGCTTCTGAACGGACCCTTCGAGAATGAAAAAGGCCTGCGGATCCCGCAGGCCTTTTTCGTTGTGACCAATTCCTATTCACGCACGAGCTTGATGACCTGTTCGGTGCTTGGTGATGTGATCCGCAAGTGATAGAGGCCCGCAGGTGATCCGCTCAGGTCGATGGACAGCGAACGGGAGGTCATGCGCTCACTGAACACGATGCGGCCCGTAAGATCGATCACCGAAAGCACCGTGCCCAGCGCCGGCATTGCGGCGAGTTGCACCTGCACGGATCCAGTTGTGGGGTTGGGCCCGATGGTCACTTCGTTCGCTCCGTTCTCAGCCACACCGTTCGTGGTACAGGTGTTCTGCTCGTAGAACAGGCTGTCGATCTCGGCGATGCCGAGCACACGGTCGTAGAAACGCACATCGTCCAAGGCACCGAAGAAGCCGCGACCCATACGGATCTCGCCAGCGCCTTGGAAGATGCCATATTGGGAAGGTGTGGCCGAGGCAACGAGCTGGTCATCGAAATACAGGTACCAGTTGTAGTTCTCGTAGATGCCCACCATGTGGTGCCAATTCTGGTCGTTGGGCGTGACTCCGGGCGCTGGCATGAGGATCGGGGAATACAAGCTGCCAAAGCTCGGCTTGTTCACATCGTAGATACCGAGGTGGTAATCCGTGGGCACGGGAGCCACGCTGGAGCTCCAGCGTTCGAACATGATCTCCAGATCGCCAACGTTCGCACTTCCTCCTTGGTACCACAGGCTGATACTGAACGCACCGCTGTCCGGTATGTCGAAGTCGGGTCCATCCGCCGTGCTCAGATGGTCACCATTGAAGAGCACTGCGCAGTTCGGTGAGCCGAAGCGGTCCGTGGTGAACGCGACGGTACCCGCGGTGGTGGCGTTGTGGCCGTTGCCGCTGACATCGGTATGGTCACCGCCGAAGGTCCAATGCCCTTTCAAGCCGTTCGAGAGTTGGGCACTTGCGCAGGTGGAGAGGGCAAGCAATAGAATGGTGAGGGTCCTCATGGTGTTCTGGTTTTGTAAGGAAGACAAGACCTGCAACGGTCTTGCTGCTCAGACAACCATTTTCCTGAAGCGGGCGTCAGATGGGGGTCGTTGTCGGTTGTCCGTGCTCCTTGGTGGTGCCTGACTAGTTGTTCGAAGAGTAGCTCGGGCTTGCAGCCTATGTCGTAGGAATGCGGTGTTCATTGTTCGTGCTCCTTGGCGGAACCGGAGGACCCTCAACCACAACCGCGCATCAGACATTCCGAACGACACTGCGCGGACAATTAAACCGCTCCCCTGAACGCAAAAAGCCCCCGGCCATCGGCCGGGGGCTTTCGCATGCGTTGTTGATCGGACGTTCTCTTAGAGCACCGTGAGGCGCTTGAGGGAAGTACGATCGTTGATGGTGATGTTGACCATGTACACCCCGGCAGCGAGACCGCCATCGAGGTTGAGCACGGTGTTGAACAGGCTGCCGCTGTTGGCATACTGCTGTGCCACCACCTTCTTACCGAAGGCATCGTAGATGTCCACGGTGATGCGCTGATCGGCATCGGCGATGCCGTCCACACGCAGGTTCACGATGCCATCACGTACGGGGTTCGGCCAGAGCTCGATGTTCTCCGTGGTAGCCGCAGCGTCCATGCGACCTGCACCTTGTCCCGGACCCGCCGCGATGGTGAGGTTGCAGGTGGTGCCGCAGAAGCCACGCCATACACCACCCGCTTGGGTCTCCACCGTTACCTGGTAGGTGTTACCGGCCAACAAGGGGTTGGTGGTCCATGCCAGGGGCAGATGTAGGTAGCGGTGTAGATGTCGCGGATGTAACCACCAGCGCCTACGAAACGGAAGTGATAAGCGAACTGCTGATCACCAGCGTCCGCAAAGCTGCCGTTGCCGTTGGCATCGTAGGGGTAAGCTCCCACCACCGGTGTTGCCCAGATCTTGGAACTGCCGCCCCATGTGCGGGTGGCGCCGCAAGAGAAGGTTGCACCGGCTGTGCTCACCAGCCCTGTGCAGAACTGACTATTGGAGTTGTTCCAACCCAGTTCACAGCCTTCGCCCCAACGATCGTCGTTGAAGCCGGCGACACCTTGGTCGGCGCGGTTGCGCACGAAGTAGGTGACACCCAGCTGCGGCTGTTGGGCCTGCATGCTCACGTAGGTCACGTAGTTCACCGTGGCGCTCACCCGACGCTGGTAACCAGCATCAGGATTGCTGAACTCCCACTGGTAGGCCGTAGCACCCGCAACGGTGGTGCTGCGGATCTTGGCCTGCAGGCCCAGGTTGAACACACCGCACACGTTGTAGGGCGAAGCGGTCCAGGGGCGCGCAGGTCCGATGGGCAGGTTGATCTCATGACCCACCGAGTAGGCAGGGGTCAGCGGAGGAGTGTTGGGGCTCTGGGTGGTGAACTGGCCGTTGTCGCGCATGATCACGCGGTCCAACTTATCCAGCACCTGCCATGAACCGGTACCCTGCGAGCAGCAGATGCCATCACCGAAGCTGTCGAACAGGAAGAAGAACCACTTGGTGTTGCCGCCGGTTACGGGCAGGCAGATGGTGGTGGTGCTCTGGTTGTTCGGGATCACGTAGGGTCCGCCACTGGCCACGGGGATGTTGCCGGGCTCGTAGATGATCCAGGTGGTCTGTCCGGGGTTGTTGTCGGTGGTCACCCGCACTTTCACGGTCTGTCCGTTGGCCTGGTAGGCGCTGCTGGCCAGATCGTTGGAGGGGATGTCATCGGCCACACCATTGGGCAGGTCGGTGTTCACGTTCAGCACATGGTTACCTGTGGAGGTCACCAAGGGCAGCGTCAGTGTCACGCTATCACCGAAAGCCAAAGCAGGTCCGCTCCAGTTGAAGACGTACTCTGTGAGGGCGTCTTCCTTCACGGTGATCTGCACGTTGGTCAGGGTGGCCTCACCCAGGTTCTTCAGCTTCACCACAGGTTGGAACTGGGTGTCGCAGATGGTGCCTGAGGGCGAAAGCACTGCACTGATGCTGGCGTCGTTGATGCCTGGCTTCTCCACGTTGAGGGTGAAGGTGCCTTGCACGCCGGGTCCGCCGGTGTTGAACACCACCAAGCGGTAGTCCGTTGCCGGGGTCACGTTCAGGATGGTCAAGCCGCTGGCGTTGCCGTTGGCCACTTCGCTGAAGGCATCCAGCCCATCGCAGAGGCCGCTGTGCAGGGCCCACTTGAGGTTGCTGGCGGTACCTGCGGTCAGGGTCATACGGATCTTGCTGTTCACCCCGCTGTTGAAGGTGTACCAGAGGCCTTGCACCGGCTCAGCACCGGAGTTGCCCGTGGGTCCATCAACATAAGCGCAGGTGTTGTCGTCGGTGATCGGGGTACCGAAGCCCACGTACGGCAGCGGGTTCAGGTCCGTGGCACCAGCGCACATGTCGTTCGCTACACTAGGCGAGCACTGTGCATCACAAGTGGTCGTAAGTGTATACAAGCCAGTGGCGCCCGTTACGCCGCTCACGGCGATGTAGATCACGTCACCGCTGTTGGCCTTCACCTTCAGGTCGGCACCGGGCGCGCAACCAGGGCTGTCATCGGCACCGCCAACGCACACCAGGTTGCTGCAATCCGGAGCAGCCGTCGCTTTGAAGGCGTTCAGGCGCACATTGACGCCAGGGTTGCACACCGAGAAGGTCACATCCTCGTTGGCAGCGGCGGTGTAAACGAACCAGTTCGTCGGACCCACACTGGCAGCGCCGTTGAAGGCACAGGCCGAGGGAGGCAACGTGTTGGCACCGACAAGGTTGCCGGTCTGGCTGTCAAAGCAACCAATGGTCTGTGCGGCGGAACAGGTAGTGTTCACCGGAGGACAGATCATGCGGAAGCTCTGACTGCGCGCTGCAGTTCCCTCTGCATCGGCAAGGATGTAGTAGGTGCCGGCCGTAGGCAGCACGATCCCTTGTGTTCCCGGTGCGGCGAACTCAGTGATACAGGTCCAACCTGCCGTATTGCAGGCACCGGCCAACTTGTAGAAGTAATCCACCGGACCACCCGTGTTGCTCAGCACCTCGAAGGTGTAGCCACCGGCCACTGGCGCATTGAACTGGAAGATCTTCTCCAGACCCGGCGTGGGTTGGCCGCACTGAACGATGTTCCACTGTCCGACACCGCTCAAGTTCACCGTTGTTGGGGCGAAGCAGTTCAGTACGGGAGCAGTGCTGCAATCGATCAAGGTGTTGAAGGTCTTCACCGGACTGTTCGCACCGTATCCGTTGCTCGAGTTGTTGCAGTCCTGCCGCACATAAACGTCATAGGCTGTGCCAGAGGCCAGGCCGCTGAGCGCCGTGGGGGAGGTTGCACCAAGGATCACGGTGCCGCCAATACCAGCAGCGTTCGCTGTGCCTGGGACGAAGCCGGACAGACCATATTCCACGATATAGCTGCCCGTGCAACCTGCGCAGTTCCAGGTAACTGAACCACCACTGGTGGTCAAGCTGCCGACCGCAACGCCCGTAGGCACGCGACAAGGAGGCGGAGTTGTGCAGGAGACCGTTGCCTCCCAACCCGCATCCGTGACAGTGAAATCAGAACGGAACCGGAAGGTGAGGCAACCGCTCAGGTCGGTCGAGGTGAATGGACCAGGGATCGCAACGCCATAATATCCACCTGCAGGATAGCCGCTCAGCGTTGCCGGATTTCCGGAGCTGATGAGCGGAGCCGAGATGTTCGGTCCATCATAGACGTACAGCGCATCGTACGTGTCCTCGGTCGCGAACGCGCTGAAGGTCACGGTAACGATATCCTGAGGTGTGGTGGCACAGATGGTGGTGGTCACATCCTCATCCACATCGTAATCCAACGAAGCTCCTCCGGTGTCGAAGAAGTTGTCGCCGCAGCTCGGTGGTGTGGCGAAGGCTACTGCAGTGCTATTGCTGCTGTAGATGCCACCTCCGCAGTCATGGCGCACAACCACTTCATAGCTCTGTCCGGATGTAAGACCGGTGACCGTGAAGGGTGAGCTCGTGGTCGTGTAGACCGTTCCGCCATTGGCTGTGTTGTCCACACCAGGAGTGAATCCCACCGGACCGACCTCAATGTAGAAGGGAGTGCCACAGAACAAGCAGTTCCAGCTCACATCCACCGAGTTGGGCGCAATGTTCGAAACGTTGATCGCGGAAGGCGTGGCACAGGGGTCCGGCGCTACGCAAGACACCAGTGCTTCCCAACCCGCGTTCTGTCCTGAACCATCCGAGAGGAAGTGGAAGGTCAGGCAGCCGCTGATGTCGCTTGAGGTGAAGGGGCCAGGGATCGTGGCGCCCGTCCATCCGCCAGCAGCAAAGCCGGCCAGGTTGATCGGAGCTCCAGAGCTGATCAAGGGTGACGTAGGGGTGGGGCCGTCGTAAACGTAGAGGGCATCGAAGTCCTCTTCCAGATCGAACGCACTGAAGGTCACGCGCGCCTGGGTGTTCAGCGGATCGTTAGAGCACACCTTGACGTAGTTGTTCTCGTCAGCGCTGTAGGGGTTTGCGGCGGTGCCACTGTCCGTGTAGGTGTCGCCGCAGGTCAAGGGTTGTGGGCAGGTCACGTTCACGCAGAGCGTACCATCGCCGTTGTAGCTGCCGAAATTCGCGGCGCACTGGCTGGCGGTAAGCTCGCTGCAGGATCCGTCCAAGGCGCAACAGGCACCTGTGGGAACAGGCAGGTCGGTGATCAACAACTGGTAGTCCGTCAGGCTGCTACCACAGGGAATGTTGTTGAAGATCGCATTGGTCGTTGCGAACACCGCGTAGGTGCCTGCAGGCAGCAATTGCGATAGCGTGGCCGTGGAGCAAGGGGCCGCAGTGACGGTCAAACCGACCTGGACACCAGGACAACCGGCCGAGATATCAAGCATGACCAACTGCGAACCGAATTGGGCCTTGAGGTCGAACTGGATGTTCCGCTCGCTGGTCAGCGTGAAGGTGTAGTAGTCGATGTCACGCAAGTTGCATTCCCCGTAAACATGTCCGCTGACCAAGTAGGTGCTCAATGGGATCATGCTGTTCAATGGCAGTGCTTCTCCCAACAAACAGGCGGAGTTGTCCGCCGATCCGCAAGGTTCAGCTTCCACCAGGTCGGGTGTTCCAGTGAATGTGCATGTGCCCGTAGGAGCGGTGCTCTGGAACACGCATATGTTGAACTCGTTGTTCCCAGAACCTCCGGCGAAGGCGTGCCCGATGCGCATCCAGTATTGCTGCCCGATGGTCAGCTGTTTCTGCACAGTCAGCGTCTGTCCGGCGCCACCGGCGAAGGTGCAGCACACCTGGGAGAGCAGACTGCAATCCACACCAGTTAGCAGTTCGATCGTGGGGTAGTAGGCCGGAGCACCAGCGGCCGGAGCCACCTGAATGGTGCCGAAACTACTGGTGGCCACGAAGCTGAACCAAACATCAGCATTGGTGGTCGCGCCTGCGCTCACCGAGCACGACGGCGTGTCCATGGTGCCATTGGCCGAGCTTCCCAATACGGGTGTGCACGAGGCGCCCATGGTCAGGGCCACTGCCCCGACGCACTTGTCGTTCAGGATGATCTTGCCTTTCTGTGCCCCCCCGCAGGCGGCCGTAGGACCAGATCCGCAATCGGGTAGCACGTAGAAATCGTAACGTGCAAGGGACAGCCCGCCCAACGTGTAGGGATTGGTGCTGCTCGTTACGAACGTGCCCGTACCCGGGGTGAAGCCTTCAGGTCCATACTCGATCTGCCAGCTCAGTGCGGAAGGCGAGTTGTTGTCCGTCCAGAAGAGCGAGGCAGAGGTGCTGCTCAGCGCTGTGGAGCCCAGGCCGGTCGTGGGCAAGCAGGTCGGTGCAGGCTGCACGTTCACCGTGTAGTCCTCCACTTCGCCAAAGGCTGATACACCGCATGGGGTGGTATTGGTGGGGGCACTGCTGTTATCCTGCAGGCGGATACGCATGCGGGTGTTGCCCGTTGGAAGGACGCCCGGCAGGGTGACGTTGCCCGTGATCACGGTGGCTGTTCCAACGCAGGTGGGGCAGAAGGTGCTTACCGCTTCGGTGAAGTACAGCTCGGCCGGGTCGGCGAACACGCCGTCCTGATCCGTATCGATCCATACGTAAACACGATCATCGGTCGCATAGGCACTGGCCACACCGATGGTGATGGGCGTGCTCTGGCCTAGGAACAAGCAGGTGCTGAGCGCTGAGAAGTTCTCATAGCCCGTGGTGCCCGTAGAGTTGTTGTTGATGCTTCCGAACGTCACATTGGAAAGGCGCTCGAAGGTGCCATTGGTGCCGCTGGCCGTGCAGTAGTTCGGTGTGAAGGAGACCGGAGTGCCGTAAGCGCTCTGCCCGAGGATGAGACCGCAGTCGGCTCTTACATAAGCCTGATAGGGAAGACCCAGGGTCAGGCCAGGGATGGTCACGTTGGTGACTCCGACGGTGATCACGGTGCCAGTGCCAGGGGTGAATCCGGTGGGGCCGTATTCCACAAGCCAAGTCGTTTCAGCACAACCGAGCGTCCAGCTCAAGCTGGCCGTTGTCGGGGTTACACCCGTTACGGTCAGTGCTGAAGGTTGTGGGCAGGGGGCCGCTGTGGTAACGTTTATCACATAGTCCTCCGTTTCGCCCCAGCCATAGTTCGCGCAAGGATCGATCGTGTTCCCCGCGGTCGCATAGGAAAGTCGCACGCGCATGCGGTGGAGGCCCAAAGGAGGGTTGCAAGCCAAAGCGATTGGGAAAGAGGCCGAGCCGAACGCTGTTCCAATGTTCGTGGCCGTGAAACCGACACGTTCTCCTGGGGTCGTGAAGACACCGTCATCGTTGTAGTCGATCCAGACCGCAACTCCCTGGTCGGCGAAGCTGCCAATGGTGACGGTCACATTGTAATTGCTTCCGGCCTGCAGGTTGGCAGTGTAGTTAGGAAGCCCGTTGAAGAACGTGAAGGCCGGGTTCACGGGAGTGCTGCCGCTATTGTTGGCCAGCGTGGTCCCACCGATCACCACATTGCTGATCAGGTCACCGTCGGTTTTCCCGGTGGTGTACGTCGGGTTGCAGTAGGCACCACAATACGCCGTGGCCGTTGTCATGTCAATGAACACTGGCGTGCTCGTTCCAGTGCCGCCGCCACTGCACGAGACCTGGCAGCGGTAGTATTTCGCGGTCGTTTGGCTCGTCACTTGCGTGACCGCCGTGCCCAGGTTCGTTACCCCTAGCGTGAACGCGGCATCATCCGCGCTCTGCCATTGGTAGGTGATACCGACCAATGCCGTCGGGTTCTGCAGGCTCAGGGTGAAGTTGCCACCTGAGCATGCCAGTGCGGTGGAGCTGAGCGTATTTCCCGGCGCAGGAGTTCCGGTGCAGCTGGGCACCAGTTGAATGGCCGTTCGGAACGCGCTTGCTGCCAAGCTGGATACCCCTGCAGTGGGTGCGATCGTGCTGTTGTAGCGTCTGCTGGTCGTCAGCGCCGCTCCTGTCGAATTCCCGTTCGCGGTCGCGAAAATTGGACCAGCGTGGCCAACGTTGTCGGTGCGAACGACCAATAGCTGCAGGTTGCCCGCTGCGGTCGTGTAGGCGAACGGAGTGGATAGTACCACGCCATCGAAGCCGGCAGCCGTCCAAGCCATGGTTCCGGAGTAGACCGGCGTATACCCTGCCAGGCTATAGGTGCCCGTTGTTAGGGTTGCTGAGGCTGTGGTCTTTAGGTAAAGCGCAACGTTGCCATAACTGTTGATGGTCGGCGTTACGCTCAACGTGGTCATGTTGAAGTTGATCCGCGCGATCGTCATATTCTGGTTGATCTCGGATGCCAGGAATATGTGTTCGCTCACGTGATAACTGCTTGACCCCATAGGCACATTCGCAGTCGTGCTTGGATTCGCAACGATGTTCACTGTGGTCTGTGCGAACGATCCAGGGGTCATAAGCAACAGCACGATCAGCGGGAACAGCTGGTGCAAGGACCGGGACCAGGATGACCGGTGGTCGGTCCGCTCGAGCCCTACCTCCCGCGTTCGCGGGCTTGTTTGTAGTTGGTTCATGTGTTCGGGTTTGGATGGATGAATGAACGAGACGGCTCCGGGCCATCATCCGAGCGTAAAGCGCACGTGTAGAGGGTAACACGTCACTCGATAAGGTGCGCCTGACCGGTATGGCCAGGAGGTGATATGAAGCGTGAGAGAGAAAGGGGGGTCAGTCGTTCACTTCGAACATGGGAGAGGAGGTTGGTTTGGTGTTGTGCCGTTAAGCTATCGAGATCTCCGCATATCCAACAAGCAGAAAATCTTCTTCAACCCAGGCAACCAATTGGTTCACAGGCTGATAACCCGCGCCGATCAAGCCGTTGAACGCAAAAAGCCCCCGGCCATTGGCCGGGGGCTTTCGCATGCGTTGTTGATCGGACGTTCTCTTAGAGCACGGTGAGGCGCTTGAGGGAAGTGCGATCGTTGATGGTGATGTTGACCATGTAGACCCCGGCAGCGAGACCGCCATCGAGGTTGAGCACGGTGTTGAACAGGCTGCCGCTGTTGGCATACTGCTGTGCCACCACCTTCTTACCGAAGGCGTCGTAGATGTCCACCGCGATGCGCTGATCGGCGTCTGTGATGCCGTCGATGCGCAGGTTCACGATGCCGTCACGCACGGGGTTCGGCCAGAGCTCGATGTTCTCCGTGGTAGCCGCAGCGTCCATGCGACCTGCACCTTGTCCCGGACCCGCCGCGATGGTGAGGTTGCAGGTGGTGCCGCAGAAGCCACGCCACACACCGGCCACTTGGGTCTCCACCGTTACCTGGTAGGTGTTACCGGCCAACAAGGGGTTGGTGGTCCATGCCAGGGGGCAGATGTAGGTAGCGGTGTAGATGTCGCGGACATAGGCACCGGGACCGGTAAAGCGGAAGTGGTAGGCGAACTGCTGATCACCAGGGTCCGCATAGCTGCCGTTGCCGTTGGCATCGTAGGGGAAGGCCCCCACCACCGGTGTCGCCCAGATCTTGGAACTGCCGCCCCATGTGCGGGTGGCGCCGCAGGAGAAGGTTGAACCGGCCGTGCTCACGAGGCCTGTGCAGAACTGACTGTTGGAGTTGTTCCAACCCAGCTCACAGCCTTCGCCCCAACGATCGTCGTTGAACCCGGCGGCACCCTGATCGGCGCGGTTGCGCACGAAGTAGGTCACGCCCAAGCTCGGTGGCATGGCCTGCATGCTGGTCCAGGTCACGAAGTTCACCGTGGCGCTCACCCGACGCTGGTAACCAGCATCAGGGTTGCTGAACTCCCACTGGTAGCTCGTAGCACCCGCAACGGTGGTGCTGCGGATCTTGGCCTGCAGGCCCAAGTTGAACACACCGCACACGTTGTAGGGCGAAGCGGTCCAGGGGCGAGCAGGTCCGATGGGCAGGTTGATCTCATGACCCACCGAGTAGGCAGGGGTCAACGGTGGAGTGTTGGGGCTCTGGGTGGTGAACTGGCCGTTGTCGCGCAGGATCACGCGGTCCAACTTATCCAGCACCTGCCATGAACCGGTACCCTGCGAGCAGCAGATGCCATCACCGAAGCTGTCGAACAGGAAGAAGAACCACTTGGTGTTGCTGCCGGTTACGGGCAGGCAGATCGTGGTGGTGCTCTGGTTGTTCGGGATCACGTAGGGTCCGCCACTGGCCACGGGGATGTTGCCGGGCTCGTAGATGATCCAGGTGGTCTGTCCGGGGTTGTTGTCGGTGGTCACCCGCACTTTCACGGTCTGTCCGTTGGCCTGGTAGGCGCTGCTGGCCAGATCGTTGGAGGGGATGTCATCGGCCACACCATTGGGCAGGTCGGTGTTCACGTTCAGCACATGGTTACCTGTGGAGGTCACCAAGGGCAGTGTCAGTTGCACGCTATCACCGAAGGCGAGCGCAGGGCCGGTCCAATTGTAGACGTACTCGGTGAGGGCATCTTCCTTCACGGTGATCTGCACGCTGGTCAGGGTGGCCTCACCCAGGTTCTTCAGCTTCACCACAGGTTGGAACTGGGTGTCGCAGATGGTGCCTGAGGGCGAAAGCACTGCACTGATGCTGGCGTCGTTGATGCCTGGCTTCTCCACGTTGAGGGTGAAGGTGCCTTGCACGCCGGGTCCGCCGGTGTTGAACACCACCAAGCGGTAGTCCGTTGCCGGGGTCACGTTCAGGATGGTCAAGCCGCTGGCGTTGCCGTTGGCCACTTCGCTGAAGGCATCCAGCCCATCGCAGAGGCCGCTGTGCAGGGCCCACTTGAGGTTGCTGGCGGTACCTGCGGTCAGGGTCATACGGATCTTGCTGTTCACCCCGCTGTTGAAGGTGTACCAGAGGCCCTGCACCGGCTCAGCACCGGAGTTGCCCGTGGGTCCATCCACATAAGCGCAAGTGTTGTCGTCGGTGATCGGCGTTCCGAAGCCCACGTACGGCAGCGGGTTCAGGTCCGTGGCACCAGCGCACATGTCGTTCGCAACGCTGGGTGAGCACTGTGCATCGCATACGGTGGAAATGGTGTAGAGCCCACTGGCGTTGGTGACCCCCTTCACTGCCAGGTAGATCACTTCACCTGCGTTGGCCTTCACCTTCAGGTCGGCACCGGGCGCGCAACCAGGGCTGTCATCGGCACCGCCCACACAGACCAAGTTGTTGCAATCAGGAGACGCAGTAGCCTTGAAGGCCTGAAGACGGACATCGTATGCCGGATTGCAGACCGAGAAGGTGACGTCTTCGTTCGAAGCCGCTGTGTAAGCGAACCAGTTCGTGAAACCGACAGCCGCAGCCCCATTGAAGGAGCAGGCCGAAGGTGGTAGGGTGTTCACCCCACCAGTGCCACTGTTCAGTGTGATCACTTCGAAACAACCAATGGCCAAAGGCGCGCAGGGGTCAATGCTGCCCATGGGGACGAAGTTGAGCTTCACGTAGCGCAAGGTGCCATCGTCACCGGCGGCGTCATCGCAGATCCGCAACGTCCAGGTCCCATTGGGGTCACCCGTGAACCCGGCGAGGTTCTGTGCAGGGGCGTATGTGCCGAAGGCCGCATTGTTGGTGCTCGCATCCAAGGTGGAGAGCGCTGCTCCGCCATCCTTCAGCTTCAGCACGGTGCTCGGGCACGCATTGATGTTGCCCAGATTGTTTCCGTCCGCGCCTGCGTTCGGCGCCTGCAGGTAAAGGTCGCGCACCTGCCCGGTCGGAGAGACGAGCTGAATGTTCAGGTCACCTCTCCACTGGTGCTGCACGATCAGGTCGATGCTCTCGAACATCACATTGGTGTTCAAGCTGTTCGCTTGGCCGCTGATCCCTATGCCTACTTCCAGGTTGTTGTTCGTCGCACAACCATCGTCCGGGATGGCCGGGAATGGCGTGGTCAGGCAGACCCCGTTCGGAACACAACCAGAGCCTTGGTAGGTACCGATGGTGATCGAGCAGCTACTGTTCGCTGAATTCTCCACGCTCAAGGTCACTGGAATGCCAACGGTGAAGGGCCCCATGACGTAGGTGCCCGTACCAACGCCAGCTTGCAACACACCACCGGGGCTCGCAACAATGTTCACGCTCGGCGCACCGCTCAAGGCGCTTACTGTGATCGGCACGGTGAAGGTCCCCAAGGCGCAACTGGTGGTCATGGTGCCTGCCGTTGCAGCCGGAGGTAAGCAATCCAAGAAGTTCAATTTCACATAACGCAACGTGCCAGCGTCCGTGCTCACTGCATCACAGATCCGTAGCGTCCAGGTGCCATTGGGGTCACCCGTGAAACCAGCGAGGGCTTGTTCCGGCGCGAAGGTGCCGAAGGCTGCGTTATTGGTCGAGGCATCCATGGTGGAAAGCGCTGCACCACCATCCTTCAGCTTTAGGATACCGGTTGGGCAGCTGGCAGGAACGCCGAGGTTGTTACCGTCAGCCGATGGGCTGGGTTGCTGTATCACGAGGTCGCGGATCTGGCCCGTGGGGGAGATGAGCTGAATGCGTAGATCACCGCGGTACGAATGCTGTACGATCAGGTCCACGCTCTCCAGCAGTGCGTTAACGCCTAAGGAATTGGGCAGTCCGCTGATGGCGATACCGGCATCGAGGCTGGTGGTACAATCATCATCCGGTATGGCCGGGAAGGGTGTCACGAGACAGACACCATTGCCAACGCAAAGAGCGGAGGTCACCGTACCGAGGACCACATCACAGCCGCTGGCTGTGCCATTGGCCACGGTGATGGCTGCGTTAACACCGGCAGGTATGCTGCACGCGTAGGTGCCCAAGCCTACGTTATCGAAGAGGATCCCGCCGGGTGAAGAAATAATGTCCACGTTGGCAGCACTTCCCAATGAGGTCACCGTTACGTTGAACGTGGTGCTGTTGGTGGCGCAGCTCGTAGTGGCGGCTCCGAGCGTGGCCGCAGGTGGTGAAGCACAATAGCTCAGCGAGATATCATCAACAGCACCGTACGCATGGGGGGTCACATTGTCCGCATTGAAGGTAAAGATCAGATTGTTGGTGGTGCCTGCGAAGCTGTTCGGAACGGTGACGTTAACTGTCGTGAAAGTGGCATAGTCCGTATTCACCACAGGATCCACTTGGATCAATTGACCAACTGTCTGAAGGGTACCGTTCACTGGAATGTTCCCGTTAAGGTGCACACGCAAGTAATCCCATGTATTGTCGGCTATGGCCTGCTTGTATTTGAAGGAGAGCTGGATGTTACTGGCCCCTGAAGGAATGGTGACGCTGCGATAGAGGTGTACGGTGCGGATGGCTTGGTTGGCCCCCACATTGGTCGCGCTATTTCCTATGAATGCCGCTCGCGCACCAGTGTAACCTGCCTGACCCGTGCCGCACTGCCAGACGCGGGCGGTCAACGCTCCTTGCACTGCGGTCCAACCATTGGCTGCCAGGGTGGCGCCCGATTCAAAACCACCCACAGTGGTCGGGTCGATCAACACGACCTGGGCCTGGACCCAACTCGAGGCGGTTAACGCTGTAGCGATCAACAACGGTCGCTGCCAAGAGCGTGGTCCGTTCCTGGAGAGGAGGTTTCGAAGGTTCATGACGTGCGTGTTTGGTGCACACAAGTTAGATAGCGTTCAATGGCCAGCAAAGTATTCGAGACGAGCAGTTCTCCGTGCACATTTCCGATTGGATCACAAGATTGACCAAGCGCCTTGCACTTGTCTTTCGGCGACCATTTCCCGGAGATGGCGATACCAAGCCAAAAGCCCCCCGGGTCACCGGAGGGCTTTCGCAGGAATTGTGTTCGCTGATCAGTTCACCACCAAGCGGCGGGTATAGGTGCGGTCGTTCACACTGATGTTCACCAGATAGATGCCAGCGCTCTGTGCTGCGCCCAGGTCAAGTACGGTATTGAACAGGCTGCCGCTGTTGGCGAAGCGCTCAGCGAATACACGGCGTCCTAGTGGGTCGTACACGTCCACTGTGATCTGCTGGTCCTCGTCGAGCAGTCCTTCGACCCGCAGTTGCGCACGGCCGTCGCTGATCGGGTTGGGCCATATCGAGAGCAGTTCGCTCGTCGTGTTCACCGCATCGATCCGGTTGCCACCTTGCCCAGGACCGGCCGCGATGGTGAGGTTGCAAGTAGCGCCACAGAAGCTGCGCCATGCTCCGCCTACCTGCACTTCCACTTGCACTTGGTAGGTGTTGCCGGCCAACAAAGGCTGGCTTACCCAGGTGAGGGGCAGGACGTAGGTGGTGTGGTAGATGTCGCGGATGTAACCACCGGCGCCCGTGAAGCGGAAGTGATAGGCGTTCGCCTGATCACCAGCATCAAGGAAGTCGCCGTCGCCGTTCTGATCGTAAGGGAAGGCACCCACCACGGGTGTCGCCCAGATCTTCGAGCTACCGCCCCAGGTGCGGGTGGCGCCGCAACTGAAGGTGGAGCCAGGTGTGCTGATGAGGGCGGTGCAGAAGGCCGTTGTGTTGTCCCAAGCCATTTCGCAGCCTTCTCCCCACCGGTCATCGGCGAACCCAGCGGTGCCCTGGTCCGCGCGGTTGCGTACGAAGTGGGTCACGCCCAAGGTCGGCGGTTGCGCTTGCATGCTCACCCAGGTCACATAGTTCACGCTGGCGCTCACACGGCGCTGGTAGCCTTGGTCCGGGTTGCTGAACTCCCACTGGTACGTGGTGACACCGGGTATAGTGGTGCACCGGATCTTGCTCTGTAATCCAAGGTTGAACACACCGCACACATTGTAGGGTGACGCGGTCCATGGACGCGAAGGGCCAAGTGGTAGTGTGACCTCATGACCCATGGCATAGCTCGCGGTGGCAGCAGGGCTCTTGGGGCTCTGCGTTGTGAACTGGCCGTTGTCGCGGATGATCATGCGGTCCATCTTGTCCAACAACTGCCACGACCCGCTGCCGAAGCCGCAGCAGATGCCGTCACCGAAGCTATCGAAGAGGTAGAAGAACCACTTGTTGCCTGCACCGGTGGAAAGGCAAAGGGTGGTGGTGTTCTGTGTGTTCGGAAGCACATAGGGCCCACCACTGGCCACGGGAATGAAGCCGGGCTCATAGATCACCCAAGTGGTCTCGGAAGGCTTGGTGTCGGTGGTCACCCGCACTTTCACGGTCTGTCCATTGGCCTGGTAGGCACTGCTGGCCTCGTCGTTCGTGGGAATGTCGTCCGCCACGTTGTTCGGTTGCAGTGGGGAGACGAACAAGGTGTGGTTGCCTGTTGGCGTGGTCACCAACGGCAGCGTCAGGGTCACGCTGTCTCCATATGCAAGAGCAGGACCGCTCCAGCTGTGGGTGTAGACCGGCGCGCCTCCATCTATGTTCACAGGGATCTGCACTGACGTGAGCGTGGCTTCCCCTAAGTTCTTCAGCTTCACCACCGGTTGGAACTGCGTGTCGCACAGCAGGCCCGCGGGTGAGGTCACTTGGCTGATGCTCGCGTCGTTGATGCCGGGCACTTCCAATCGCAACGTGAAGGTCCCCTCAACACCTACACCGCCGGTATTGAACACCAGCAAGCGGTACTGTGTTGCGGCCGTTACGTTCAGGGTGGTCCATCCGCTGGCGTTGCCGGTGGCTACTTCGCTGGTGGCGCCGAGCCCTGCACAGGTGCCATTGAACAAGACCCACTTCAGCCCGGTTGCCGAGCCAGCGCCTTGCGCCAGACCTCCTAGGAACATGCGGACCTTGCTGTTCACACCGCTGTTGAAGGTGTACCAGAGGCCTTGCACGGGGTTGGTGCCTGAATTGCTTGTAGGGCCATCCACGTAGGCACATGCATTGTTGCCGACAACAGGCACACTGAAGCCAGTGTACACGGGCACCACGCTACTGGCGCCAGGGCAGAGGTCGTTGGCAGGCTGGGCGCAACTGGGGGGCGTGCAGAGGGTCTGGATGGTGTAGGAACCCACTGCAGCACCTGCACCATGCACGGCCACCAGGAACACATCGCCGTTGTTGGCCTTCACCTTGATCTCCGCACCCGTTCCGCAGCCGGGGGCATCATCCACACCTCCAACGCAGACCAGGTTGCTGCAATTGGGCTGTGGGGAGAAGACGCTGATGCGTGCGTCGAAGGCCGGGTTGCAAACGGTGAACGTGACATCATCGTTGCTGGTCGCGGTATAGGACCACCAATGCACACCGCCCGTGCTTGCCGGTCCATTGAAGGCGCAGGCCGAGGAAGGCAGTGTGTTCGGCGCCCCACTGGTGCTGTTCACGTCGATCGATTCAAAGCAACCGATCACATGGGGGGCACAGGGGTTCGTGCTGCCCTTGGCCACTACGCTAAGGTTTGCCAGTACCAAGGCACCTAGATCACCGTCTGCGTCGTCGCAAATGGTCAACTTCCAATAGCCGTTCGGGTTGCCGGTGAATCCTGCAAGCGTCTGCTGAGGGGCGTACACACCGGTCACATTGCTGGTGTTCGAGTTGCTCAGTGCCGTTCCGCCATCGCGCAAGCGCAGCACCACGGACGGGCAGGCTCCCGGGTTGCCCAGATTGTCCCCGGTACCGAAACGGCTCAGCATCATGTTCCGGGTCTGACCGGTAGGAGAGGTCAGTGTGATCTGAAGGTCAGCGTTGTACGTGTGTTGCACGATCAGGTCCAGGTGTTGAAGGAGCACATCGGTGTTCAACGAGGTTCCTGGAGCAGTTACACTGATGTACGCGGAGAGACTGTTGCCGGTCGCGCAGCCATTGTCGGCGATCGCCAGGGTGGGGCTCAGGCAGCTGTTGTTGGTGATGCAGGTGCCTGGATTCACCAGAGGAAGTGCGAGGTCGCATGTCGCGTTGCTTGCATGTTTCACCGTGATGCTAACAGGGGAGCACAAGGAGTAAGGACCCATTACCGTCGTGCCCGTTCCGACCGAGGCGAATTCCAGACCCAGCAGGTCGGACTCCAGACCAACTGTTGCGCCGCTTCCGGTATTGCTCACATTCACTTGCACCGTGTATGTGCCAGCCGCTTGGTTGGGCACCACGGTCGTGGTGGCGATGGGAGGAAGGCAAGGCGCGAAGTTCAGCTTCACGTAGTTGAGCGTACCCGTGAAGAAGGAACTGTTGTCGCACACTTGAACGCGCCATGCGCCATTGGGGTCACCGGTGAAACCGGCCAGCGTCTGTTCCGGCGCCCAGTTGCCGGTCACATTGCTCATGCCCGTATTGGTCAGGGGCGCGCCCGTGTCGATCAAACGAAGCACGGTAGTGGGACAACTGGAGGGGTTGCCCATGTTGCTGTTCAGCGCACCGCCGAACCGGTTCAGGATGAGATTCCGTGTCTGGCCGGTCGGAGAGACCAAACGCACCTGCACGTTGGAGTTGGCGATGTGTGCGATGATCAGGTCGACGGATTGAAGGAACACATCCGTGCCCAATGCGGTGCCGGGTGTGGTGATCGGCAGTATGGCATCCAAGCGGTTGTTGGAGCCGCAGCCATTGTCCGGAATGGCCAAGGTGGGAGACAAGCATGTGCCATTCGACACACATGAACCTGAGGAGTTGACCGAGCCAAGGGAGAGGTTGCAGAGTGCAGCGCTGTTGTGCACCACATTAATGGTCTGGGCAGTTCCCATGGCCACCGGAGCGGTAGTATAGCTACCAATGCCAACATCATTCGCGAACACCCCCCCAATGCTGCTGCTCACGTCCACGTTCGGTGCGTTACCGATGGAGGTCACGTTGACAGTGACGGTATAGGTGTTCGTAGTGCAGTCCACCGTTGTGGTGGTTGTGGCGGCAGGGGCGGTGCAATTCGGTGTCCATGTATAGGTGAGGCCGCTGCTGAAGGCCTTTGCAGGAGCAGTTGTTGTGAACCGCATGCTGCTGTTGTTGGCAGCACCGCCCAGACTTGTACTCCAGTTCTCCGCCCCGCTTCCCACCAGGCGGTTGTTCACGTTGGTGCCGAACGTATTGTTCGGTCCTCGGAGGCCTACCTGTGGTTGGAAAGTGGAGGCGGACCCTTGACCTGATAACCCCCCATACACAATGCTGATCGCGGAGGTCACCGTGTTCAGTCTGATCTGGAAGTTCATGTTCTCTCCGGAGACCCCTTTGCGGCGCAGAGCCTTCCATTGTACCACAACTTCGTTCCCTACGGTCTGCCACCGTATTTCACGGGAAGGTGAGAACGTTCCGTTGGTGTTCTGTAGGTCTGTTCCGAAGGCGGAGATCGCCCCGCCATATGCTGCTGCGCTGGAGATCGGGGTGTATTCCGTGCCAGCTGGCGCCGAGCCGAATGTGATGAACCCGTTCACTGAAACGTACATCTGCGTGTACACGGTCCCTGCGTAATTGAAAGCCGGGATGGTCTGGGCCGAGGAGATCTGGTCGTCGAAGTTGTCCAATTGGAAGAGTCCTCCCCAGAGTTGCGTCCCACCGCTGATCGCAGAATAACTACCACCGGTCTGGGTGAAATTGTAGCTCGTGCCGACCTGTGCGATCGAGGGAGAGGCCCACACGACAGTTATTGCCCCCAACACGGCAAGTCGAAGGGCATGGAAAGGGCGAAGAAGTGCGTTCATGTCTTGGGAGATTAGCGTGAGCCTTACCGTGATACACCAGCCAAGGTATAGGCGCCCTCATCGACGAGTCAAGTTTTTTAGCCGACGAACTACGAACCAGTTCCGGTGAATAGCGATTTTGACCCGACGGAAGGTCCGAATGCAAAACGCCCCTGGCCATTGGCCGGGGGCGTTCGCATAAGTGATGGAAGGTTCTCTTAGAGCACCGTGAGGCGCTTGAGGGAAGTGCGGTCGTTGATGGTGATGTTGACCATGTAGAGGCCCGCTGCCATTCCGCCATCGAGGTTGAGCACGGTGTTGAACAGGCTGCCGCTGTTGGCATACTGCTGTGCCACCACCTTCTTGCCGAAGGCGTCGTAGATGTCCACGCTGATGCGCTGGTCGGCGTCAACGATGCCGTCGATGCGCAGGTTCACGATACCATCACGTACGGGGTTCGGCCAGAGCTGGATGTTCTCCTCGGTGACCGCAGCGTCCATGCGACCAGCACCTTGTCCCGGACCCGCCGCGATGGTGAGGTTGCAGGTGCTGCCGCAGAAGCCACGCCACACACCGGCCACCTGGGTCTCCACTTGCACCTGGTAGGTGTTGCCCGCCAACAAGGGGTTGGTGGTCCATGCCAGGGGGCAGATGTAGGTAGCGGTGTAGATGTCGCGGACATAGGCACCCGGACCTGTGAAGCGGAAGTGGTAGGCGAACTGCTGATCACCAGCATCCGCGTAGCTACCGTTGCCGTTGGCATCGTAGGGGAAGGCGCCCACCACCGGTGTCGCCCAGATCTTGGAACTGCCGCCCCATGTACGTGTGGCTCCGCAGCTGAAGGTGGAACCGGCCGTGCTCACGAGGCCTGTGCAGAACTGGCTGTTGGAGTTGTTCCAACCCAGCTCGCAGCCTTCGCCCCAACGATCATCGTTGAAGCCTGCGGTACCCTGATCGGCGCGATTGCGCACGAAGTAGGTCACGCCCAGGCTCGGTGGCATGGCCTGCATGCTGGTCCAGGTCACGTAGTTCACACTGGCGCTCACCCTACGCTGGTAACCGGCATCGGGGTTGCTGAACTCCCACTGGTAGTTCGTTACCCCCGCAACGGTAGTGCTACGGATCTTGGCCTGAACCCCCAGGTTGAACACGCCGCACACGTTGTAGGGCGAAGCGGTCCAGGGGCGCGCGGGTCCGATAGGCAGGTTGATCTCATGCCCAGCGGAGTAGGTGGCGGTGAGCGGTGGTGTGGCCGGGCTCTGGGTGGTGAACTGGCCGTTGTCACGCATGATCACGCGATCGAGCTTATCCAGCACCTGCCATGAACCGGTACCCTGCGAGCAGCAGATGCCATCACCGAAGCTGTCGAACAGGAAGAAGAACCACTTGGTGTTGCCACCGGTAACGGGCAGGCAGATGGTGGTGGTGGTCTGGTTGTTCGGGATCACGTAAGGTCCGCCACTGGCCACGGGGATGTTGCCGGGCTCGTAGATGATCCAGGTGGTCTGTCCAGGGTTGTTGTCGGTGGTCACGCGCACTTTCACGGTCTGTCCGTTAGCCTGGTAGGCGCTGCTGGCCAGATCGTTGGAAGGGAGGTCATCGGCCACTCCGTTGGGCAGGTCGGTGTTCACGTTCAGCACATGCACACCCGTAGAGGTCACCAGCGGCAGGGTCAGCTGTACGCTGTCACCAAAGGCGAGGGCGGGGCCGGTCCAGTTGTAGACGTACTCTGTTACGGCATCCTCCTTCACGGTGATCTGCACGTTGGTCAGGGTGGCCTCACCCAGGTTCTTCAATTTCACCACAGGTTGGAACTGGGTGTCGCAGAGCAGACCCGAGGGGCTGAGCACCTCGCTGATGCTGGCGTCGTTGACGCCCGGCTTCTCCACGTTGAGGGTGAAGGTGCCTTGCACGCCGGGGCCACCGGTGTTGAACACTACCAGTCGGTAGTCCGTGGCCGGTGTCACGTTCAGGATGGTCACGCCGCTGGCATTGCCGTTGGCCACTTCGCTGAAGGCATCCAGCCCATCGCAGAGGCCGCTGTGCAGGGCCCACTTGAGGTTGCTGGCGGTACCTGCGGTCAGGGTCATGCGCAACTTGCTGTTCACACCGCTGTTGAAGGTGTACCAGAGGCCTTGCACCGGCTCAGCACCGGAGTTGCCCGTGGGTCCATCCACATAAGCGCAGGTGTTGTCGTCGGTGATCGGCGTTCCGAAGCCCACATAAGGCAGCGGGTTCAGGTCCGTAGCACCAGCGCACATGTCGTTCGCAACGGTGGGTGAACATTGCACGTCGCAGGTCGTGGTGATGGTGAAGCTTCCCGAAGCTCCGGTCACACCGCTCACAGCGATGTAGATCAGGTCGCCGGTATTGGCCTTCACTTTCAGGTCGGCACCGGGCGCGCAACCAGGGCTGTCGTCGGCACCGCCGATGCAAACAAGGTTGCTGCAATCGGGAGCGGCCGTGGCCTTGAAGGCGTTGATACGCACATCGATGCTGGGGTTGCACACCGAGAAGGTCACATCCTCGTCGGCACCGGCGGTGTAGAGGTACCAAGCGGTTCCACCCGTTGTGGTCGCACCATTGAAGGCGCAAGCCGATGGTGGCAGCGAGCTGGCACCCGTGATGATGCCGTTCTCTACACCGAAGCAACCGAGCGGCTTGGCCGTAGCACAGGTGAAGTTGCCAGTGATGCAACTGACCGTAGCGGCCCAACCAGCAGCGGTGGAGCCAGCGTCAGATCGATGTTGGAAGGTGAGGCAACCGCTCGGGTTGGTGGCCAGCACGCTGCCTTGGATACCGATGTTGCTGGGCGCGAACGCCAGACCGTTGCCGCTCCAGCCACCGGCCGGGAAAGCACCAGCCACACCATTGGCAGAAGCGATCAACGGAGCCGCAGTGCTCGTGCCGTCGTAGACATACAGCGGATCGCTGCCTGCTACCGTGTTGAAGGCGCTGAACACCACGTTGACCAGATCGCCCGGAGTGCTTGGGCAGATCGTCTTGATCGTGTTCTGGCTGACCGTGTAGTTACCGGCCAGGCCGCCGTCGTCATAGTAGTTGTCGCCGCAGCCTGGTGCCGTAGTAAAGGTGCTCGGTCCGCCGTTCAGGCCGATGGACGTACCGTTGCCAAGGCAGTCCTGGCGCACGAAGACCGTGTATACCGTGTTGGCTGTAAGACCCGTGAGCGCGATAGGGGAAGTGGCCGAGGTCACCACGGTTCCGCCGCCTGCGGTCACACCGAAACCTGGTACGAAACCAGCAGGACCGTACTCCACGATGTAGGTGCCCGTGCAGCCTGCGCAGGTCCAGTTCACGGTAGCACTGGAGGTGCTCACATCCGTAACGGTCGGTACCGGAGCATTGCACGCCGGGGTGCTCACCACCATGAAATCATCCACCAGAAGGTCGTTGTAAAGCGAGTTGCCAGCAGCGGCATTGGCCACCACGCGGAACTTGGTGATCGACGGGAAGGCGCCCGGTACGTTGGCCACCACTTCACGCCAGCCAGCTTGGTTCACGCTGTTGTCCACGGAGGTAAGTGTCTGCCACACACTACCGTTCCATCCGTCAAGGCGGAGGGCGTTGCGCGTTGCATCAGTGGTGTTGTCCGAATAGAACCAGAAGCGGACCTGCGGAGCGGTAAGGGTGCTGGTGTTGATGCTCGGGCTTTCGAGCGCAACATCCACAAAGCCGGTACCGAAGTCGCCGTTGTACCAAGCGAAGAAGCCTTGGTAACCCGAAGTGTGGTCCAGCACGTTCTCCACCCCGAAGTCAGGATCGAAGCTTGGGTTGCTGTTCACCGTATTGTTGGAGAAGTTCCAAACCTGTGTTGGTGTTGCACTGAAGTTGTAAGTGCTCCAGCAGCCTGGCAGGCTGGCGCTCGAGAAGGTCTCGATGAAGGGAGCGCTGTATGCCGGAGGGCAGGTCGTGCTGAACTGCACCGCTTGGCTGTTCGCGCCGAATACGCTCGGCGTACACTCCTGACGCACGTGGAACTTGTACGTGGTCAGTGGGTTCAGGCCTGGAATAGTGACCGTAGTACCTGCGATGGGGCCGATCACCGTACCACCGGGGCCTGCGGTCGCATCCGTTCCGGGCGTAAAGGCGGGCAGTCCGTACTCCACGTAGAAGGAGCCTGTGCAAGTGGGGCAGTTCCAGCTCAGATCCAAGCTGTTAAGGCCAATGTTGCTGGCCGTCACGTTCGTGGGGTCAATGCAGCTGGGGCTCAGGTCAACTTGAATGTTGTCCAAGTAGAACGTGCCTTGGTCGGCCGCAGAGTAAGTATGGAACCCGATCACCTGATCGCCGCTGGCGGCAGGCACGAAGTCCATGCTGAAGGTGGCCGGTGCTGTGTTGGTAATGGTGGGCAGCGACACGATCGCGGTGCTCATGGCACCGGAGTTGGCGGAGGCGCCGTACTTCAGCTCCAGCTTGTTCACCTTGCTCGCCGTGGCATTGCCGTAGGTGAAGGTGATGCGGTGCGAAACACCACCGGTCAAGGTCATCGGCGGCAGGAAGTACCAGTCGTTGGCAGGGATGTAGATGAGCGAGTTCACGCGTGCCACCTGGCCAGTCGACCAGCCGGCGGGTTGTGCCTGTGTGGCCCACGTTCCGGCGCCGTTCACATCCTGGGTGCGCATGCACGCCGGGTTGGCGGGTGTCGTTACACCGTTGAAGTTTTCGCTGTACGGGATGGTGGTGGGCAGGCACGCCGTGGTGAAGCTGGCCACCAAGCTGTTCGCGCTGAACGAGCCACTGCAATCCTGACGTACATACACTTGGTAGAGCGTGTTGTCCGTGAGGGGGCCGACAAGGGAGCCTGAGTTCGTGAAGAAGGGACCTTCCACCGTACCGCCGTTGGGGCCGATGCCGGTACCGGGGGTGAAACCAGTGGGGCCGTACTCCACATAGAACTGGCCAGTGCACCCAAGGCAGCTCCACGTAACGTCCGCGGTGTTCGTCAGAATGTTGGTGGCGGTCACGTTCGCTGGTGGCAAGCAGGCTGGAGCCACGTCGACATTGATCTCATCCAAGTACAGGATCGGACCCGTGGCGTTCACCAAGGGGATCGAGTTGCAATGGAACCCAAGGTTGTATACTGCGCTGGAAGGCACTGTGAAGTCCACCACCACGGTCTGTGCAACACCGGGGCCAGTGGAGATGGCGGCGTTCTGCCACAGTAGGGTGGTCATGTCTGCGGCCAATGCGGAACCGCCGAGCAGTACACGCATGCCCTCAGCGTATGCCAAGTTGTTGTTGCCGGTCTTGAAGGTCAGACGGTAGTTGGTGCCAGCGCTGAGGTTGAGTCCCTGGCTGAAGTACCAGTCATTCGCTGCCACGTTGTTGCTGTGCGAGTAGCTCATCACCTGGGTAGTGAAACCTGTAGGTGCCCCAGTTGCTGCCCAAGTGACGCCTTGGTTGAGGTTCTGCACCGAGGTGCAGGCCACAATGCCCGCAGAGGGGTTAATGGTGTACGGCACGTTCACCGATGTGCATGCTGGCGTAAAGAAGGAGTTGGCCGACCAGTAGCTGGTGGTGGGGCCTGCACACACGCTTCGTACATAGAACGAATAAGTGGTACTGGCCGACAAACCGGAAACTGCGGCTGGGCTGCTGGCACTGGTACCCGAGGCGATCAAGCCAGCAGGACCGGAACCTGGGCCACCGCTCGTACGCACTTCATACTGGTAGCTGGGCGAGCCGTTGTTGGTCCACACCAAGTTCGCAGTGGTCTGCTGTACGTTGGCAATGTTCAGGTTCAGTGGCTGCGGGCAGGTGATGGGCACACAGGCTGCCATGCTCCGACCGGTGACCCAGTTGGAGGTGGCTCCCGTGAGCGCGAAGCCTGCCAAGGCGCCGTTGTTGCCAAAGGCCGTCTGGTCCGCCAAGGTGGTGATCGTCGGGTTCGAACCGTTAGGCACACCCTGGTCGAAGCGGTAGTAAGCCATCAGGCCTGGCTCGGTGCCACAGTACACCCGATTCAAGTTGTCAAGCAATTGGGTGCTGCTCAGGGTGGTGTTCCAGATCCGCACTTCCTCAATGATGCCTGGGAAGTTGCGGGTATTGTAGTCGAACGCACTGCCGATGTGCAGGGGCGGCGGGGCAAGTGCGATCGAGCCGGTGGCGGCCACGTTCAACACTTCAACACCGTTCTTGTACAAGCGGATGCGTGCGCCGTCATACGTGCCGGCCACGTGTTGCCACTGGTTGAGGGTCAACACACCGGTCCCGGTGGTCGCGCCCTGCCAGTTGCCGCCCATACCCATTTCGAAATTGAGCGTACCGTTTGCGCCGGCCCTTAGCATGTAACCTTGGAATCCAGCTCCTTCCTTGTTCACGATGTTGCCTTCGTAAACGAACGTGCGCCAGCTGCTCGGGTTGATCCATGCCTCAACGGTCAACGCAGTACCCGTAATGTTGATCGAGGCGCCGTTGCCGCAGTTCAGGCGGTCGTTCACACCATCGAACGAAAGGGCACGCGGCGGGTTGGCGCAATCATAGGTCAGGCTGCTGAGAACAAGGTTGCAAGCGTTGTTCGAGTTGTTCACTACTGTAACGTCGACAGTGCTTCCGCTCGGGAATGGACCGACCGAGTAGACGCCCGTTGTGGGGACCCCTAGGTCCGCTCCGGGGTTGCCGGGGTAGTTGCTCACTATGTCCACCGTCGGGGACAAGCCAAGATCGGTCAGGTTCACCTGTACGGTGTAGTCGCCGGTCATGCCCACGCAATTCGGCACCACGGTATAGGTGGCTGTTGGCGTTACGCAAGGCACTGCCACCACGCTGATGTCATCCAGGAACAGGTTGAATTGGTTCACCGCAGAGTAGGCATGGAAACCGATGAACTGGACACCGCTCGTTGCAGGAACGAAGTAGACCGACGCGCTCTGCGGTGCGTTCTGGTTGATCGTTGGGTATTGAACGATCGTGTTGGCCATGGCGGCAGCTCCAGGTGAGTTGCCGTACTTCACCTCCAACTTCTCGATGAAAGTGGTGCTGTTGTTGCCGTACTTGAAGGTGAGGTTGTAGATGGTGCCGGCCGTCAGGTTCAGGCCCTGCGTGTAGATCCAGTCATCACCCACCAAGCTGCCGCTGAAACTGTACTGCGCGGTCTTGCCGGTGTAGCCCGTAGGGGCGGTCACGGTTGTCCAAGTGGTGCCGCCGTTCACGTTCTCCACGCTCATACAGGCCGGAATGGCCGGTGTGGTCACCGCATCGAAGTTCTCGAAGTAGGGGACGTTGGCGCTGGAGCAAGGCGTAGTGAAGTTGACAGGAATGCTGTTGGTGCTAAAGGAGCCCGAGCAATCCTGACGGACAACCACCTGGTAGTTGGTTTGGGCAATAAGGCTATTAAGCACTCCGGATGTGCCGGCGAATGGACCCGCCATCGTGCCGGTTCCAGGGTTGGCATCGATGCCCGGTGTAAAGCCCGGTGCGCCATACTCCACGTAGAAGTTGCCCGTGCAGAGCGGACAGTTCCAGTTCACAGTAGCTTGGGTGGCCTGTAGGCTGCTGATGTTCACAGCGGTGGGCTCGATGCAGGCAGGTGCCAATGTCACGCTGATGTCATCCAGGAAGAGGTTGAACTGGTTGATGGCAGAGTAAGCATGGAAGCCGACATAGTACACACCGGCGCTTGGTGCCACGAAGTAGGTGGAAGCGTTCTGCGGCGCGTTCTGGTTTATGGAGGGGAAGTTCAACAACGCGTTGCTCATGGAACCGGCCGTGGGCGCTGTTCCATACTTCACCTCCAGCTTTTCGGTGAAGGTGGTGCTGTTGTTACCGTACTTGAAGGTGAGCTTGTAGACCGTTCCGGCGGCCATGGTCAAGCCTTGGGTGTAGATCCAGTCGTCGCCCACCAAGCTGCCGCTGAACGTGTATTGTGCGGTCTTGCCGGTGTAACCGGTCGGTGCGTTCACCGAAGTCCAAGTGGTACCGCCGTTCACGTTCTGCAGGATCATGCACACGGGCAAGGCCGGTGTGGTGACGCCATCGAAGTTCTCCACGTAAGGGATGGTCGTGGCGACGCACGGCGTAATAAACGTGGGACCCGAAGTCCAGAAGCTAGTGGCCGTTGGCGACACACACACGCCGCGCACATACAAGGTCATGGTCGTAGAGCCGGGCAGGCCTACCACGCTTGCGGGCGAGACAAGGCTGTTGCCCGATTGCACAAGGCCAACAGCTCCGGAACCCGGCAGGCCGCTGGTGCGCAGTTCCCAATCATAACTCGCCGAGGCGTTGTTCGTCCAGGTGAGGTCCACGCTGCTGGGCGTCAGGTTCGCAATGCCCAAGGCTGTTGGCGCGAAGCAGTTCACGCAAGGGGTCATGGTGGTCACACCCTGAACCCAGTTGCTCGTCGTTCCGGTCAGCGCGAAGTTCGTAAGCGTGCCCGTGTTGGCGTTGGCAGTGAGGTCTGTAAGGGTGTTGATGCCGGGATTCGGGGCGTTGCTCTGGCCCTGGTCGAAGCGGTAGTACCCCTGCAAACCTGGCTCTGAGCCGCAGTACAGCTGGTTCATTCCGCCGAGGATCTGCAACGGAGGTATCACCGTGTTCCAGATGCGCACCTCGTCGATCAGGCCGGAGAAAGCGCGGTCAGGGAAGGTGACGGACCCCCCGATGGCGAACTGAACGGAGGCCGAGCTCGGGATCGCCACGGTGGAGGCGGTGCTGGCCACCTGGATCCCGTTCTTATAGAGGCGTACCGTGGTGCCGTCGAAGGTGCCGGCCACGTGCTGCCAGGTGTTCAGTGTCAATGTGCCAGTTGGGCTGGCCGCCGCAGCTGGACCGCTTGCAAAGGCGAACTCCAATACACCCTGGCCGCCGCAGCGCAGCATGTAACCTCCTGGTGATCCTTCTTTGTTAAGGATGCTTCCCTCGAAGACGTTCGAGCGGAAGGCCGTAGGATAGATCCAGGCCTCCACGGTGATCGCTGTGCCCGTGATGTTGAGCGTGCCTGCTGCCGTTCCGCAAAGCACCCGTGTGCTGTTGGCCGGCGTAATGCCATTGTACACGAAGCTCAACGCGTTCTTGCCACCGTTGGTAGCGCAGTCGTAGTTGAGTCCACTCAGTACCAAGTTGCAGGTCGCGTTGCCCGTGTGCTCCACCGTAATGTTAACGGGTGTGCCACTGGGGAAGGGACCCACTGTGTACGTGCCGAGGCCTTGGGCGAGCAGTCCACCGGGGTTGCCGGCGGCATCGCTGGAAAGGTTCACGTTGGCGGCCGTACCCAAGCTGCTCACCGTGACCACCGCGAAGAACTGGCTGGTGGCGCAAGCAGAGTAGATATAGTAGCTGGCCGTAGGGGCCACGCAGGCCGGTGGCGTGAAGTCATCAGCACCGATGTCCTGCGGGGCCGTGCGTGTCGCACCGTCCATGTCCGTGGTCAACCCGGCCACCGTGATGAGCGATGCGCCGTTGAGCGCTGTGCCCTGCGTGTGCATGTCCGCAGTGAATAGCGGGTCGGCGCTGATGGAGTTGGCATCGTTGCTGGTCGGCGAAACTGTCACGGCAAGGTCGTACGCGGCATTGGTAGTGCGGAGCGCCGCAACGGCAAAGGCCACACCGCCTTGTGTCAAGTTCGGCACGTACAGGTCGTTGTAGTTCATCACCGAGGCCGTGTTCGCGATGGTGGTTGTGCCAGAGGCTGAGTAAACGGCCACGTGCAGGGCCGGGGCGGTCTGTGCACCGGTGTAATTCGCAAAAGCGTTGTTGCGCAGGTTGTAGATGGCCGTGCTGCCGCCGAACTCGAAGCAAGCGCTGCTCGTGTTCAAGCTTCCGTTGCCGTTGACGCTGACACTGTTGTGGTCCACGTTATAGGTGGCCGTTGCGCTACCCACGCTGCAGAAGATACCCGAGATGCCGCGGCTGGCGGTGAGCGCGCCGCTGTAGTTGCTGGTAATGTCCGTGACCGTGTTGTTCCAGACGTTGGTGATCACAGTGGTCGTGGTGGGCGCTAGGATCTCGATACCGCGCGCAACGCTGAGCACGGTTGGGTGGAAGTTGCGGATGCCGTAAACGCGGTTGTTGTTCACCTCGTTGGTAGTGCCGTAGCAGAGGTTCAACCAAATGCCCTTGGCGGCGTTGGCCGTGGTTGGCTGGGTCACGCCAACGTTCCTCACCGTGTTGTTGCGGACCTTCACACCGTCCACGTTGGCGACGTAGATGCCCGTGGGGCTGCTAGCGATCGATGCATTGCCAATGTCGGGCAGGGGCTGCCCGGCGTAGGCTGCACCAACGGTGCTGTTCTGGATGATGTGTCCTGAAGGGCGGAAGGTGGCATTGCCCTCAACACGGATGCCCTGCGCAAAGCAGTTGGTCACCGTCACATTGTCGACCAGGAAGTTGTTGTTCGTGCCCAGCGCACTGGCCGGAGTGAAACCAGCACCCACCGTGGTGGCCATGGAGTTCACCACGCCCATGGAGCCGGTGTTGTTGCGGTTCAGGCTCACTGCACAGTTCTTGATGGTCACATCGTTCGCACCGTTGGTGGTGCTGGCATTGCGTACGAGGTAACCGAACTCTACAGCCGAAACAGCGGAGGCGTTGATGTCGATACCATCGAAGGTGATGAAGTCACCGCCGGTCACACACAATCCGAAATCCGTAGTGCCAGCAGTACCGGTGGGCGTGATCAATGGGTTGGTGCCAGCGCCGCTCTTTTGGAAGGTGATCGAATTTATAGCACTGCCGCCCGAGGCGGTCAGTGCCGGTGGGTTCTCGTTGAAGCTCTGACCAGCCGTTACGTTCACCACGACCGGGCCTGAAATGCCACAGAGGTAAGTGCTGTTGAGCGCGTTGATCGCATTCGTGAAGCTGGCGAAATTGCCACCGCCATTCGGCAATGTGTTGTCGATGGTGTAGGTCGCACCGGATCCCAGGGCATTGACGTTAAGCACATACTCCGCGGAGGTAGAGTTGCCACCTCCGTTGGAACAGGTCGTGGTACAGACATAGTAATATGACCCCGTGGTCAGGACCCCAGTGCTGATCGAGGATCCTGAACCGGCTGGCGTGGTGTACGGCCCCCCTGGTGTAGTGCTCATGAACCAATCGTACGTGAGGTTCGCGAAGGGCAGCGGTGTGACGTTCAGGGTCGCTGCATTACCGGAGCAGATCGTGCCAGGTCCAGTGATCGCGGCGGTAGCCGGGGTGCCGCTGCACACTGGTGGGGCCCATGTGTAGGTCAATCCTACAGGTGGTTTGGTGGCCACTGTTGCCTGATTGTAGTAGCAGGTGACGTTATTGGCGGTTCCGGTGGTCGATGCGCTCCAAGAGCCCCCCGCAGCAACGGTACGGTTGTTATAATCGGCGTTCGTTGCACCGCGCAGGCCAACCTCTCCAAGGTTAGTGGTCGTCGCTGAGACCGCATCGCTCCAAGTACCGTAGATCACCTTCACCTCATTGGTGGTCTGGAACAACTGGATCTGCATTTCGAACCGCTCCGCATTCGTTGTTGATGCATTGTATCGGCGTGCATTTGACCACTGCACAGTGAACACGCCTCCTGAGGACAGGTAGCGGATCTCCCCCAATGGTGCAGAGTTCTGGGCCTGCAGGTCACGACCCCACCCACCGATCGCGCCGGCATAACCGCTGGTACCGGAAATGGGTGTGTAGCCGGGAGACGTGGTCGCCCCGAACGTGATCGAACCATTCGGGTTGATGTTGCATGTGGTGTAGCCAACATTGTTGAACACGAAGGTGAACCCGATTGCCACACCACTCACTTGTGTGTCGTCCCATCCCGATGCGTGGGAAACGGTTCCACCAGTGATCGCTGTGTAGGTGCCAATGGTCTGAGAGAAGCCATAGCCACTTACCTGTGCCTTCACCTGCACTGTCCCCACCAAGCCGAGGCCGGCGGCCATCAGACCTGTTAGCCACCAGCGTACGATGCGTGAGGTTCTTTTCGAAGGGTTCCGATTGTCCATGGTCAAATGGTTGAGGATTGGCTTGTGGGTGGCGGAGATGAAGGAGTCTGTACTTGACGCTTCAGCCCACGAACGGTCAAAACAAGAACAATGGCTTCCAGCGTCGTGTAGTTGAACAACTACACGTGGATAACTTTTCGCCCCTGAGGTCGCCAAGGCTTGATCTTCAACAAGATGGCCCTTTTTCCGGAGAGATCTTGCCCTTGTGGAGAAGTTCATCGGCATGGCAGCGGACCAACGCCCTTCACGAATGCGCAAATGGAAAAGCCTGCGGGGCAACGCAGGCTTTTCAAGAGGAAGAGGTCAGTTCAGCGCTTGGCCTTGGCGAGAGCTGGCTTGGCCGCGGGCTTGGTCGGAGCTTTGGCGGGTGGTGTTGCCTTGCCGTTGCTCTTGGCGATCAGCTTGTCCTTACCGTTGGTAGCGGGCGCTTCGATCGGGAACAGGCCGTGGATCTCTGCATCGATCGAATTGATGATACGGCCCAAGTGCTCCGGCTTCTGGTGGAAGGCATTGTCATCCACGTCGATGATCAGGAGCTTGCCCTTGTCGTAGGTCTGGATCCAGGCCTCGTAGCGTTCGTTCAGGCGCTTGAGGTAATCGATGCTGATGCCGTTCTCGTAGTCGCGACCGCGCTCAGCGATCTGCTTCACCAAATTGGGCACGCTGGCGCGCAGGTAGATCAGCAGGTCGGGTGGCGTGATCGAGCTGTCCATGTTCTGGAACAGGCGGAAGTAGTTCTCAAAGTCGCGCGTGGTCATCAGGCCCATCGCGTGCAGGTTCGGGGCGAAGATGAAGGCATCCTCGTAGATGGTACGGTCCTGGATCACGTTGCGGCCGCTGCGCCGGATCTCGATCAGCTGCTCGAAGCGGCTGTTGAGGAAGAAGATCTGGAGGTTGAAGCTCCAGCGCTGCATGTCCTTGTAGAAGTCGAACAGGTAGGGGTTGTTGTCAACGGCCTCCTGAAGCTGGTCCCACTTGTAGTGTTTGGCGAGGAGCTGGGTGAGCGTGGTCTTCCCCGATCCGATGTTTCCGGCGATCGCGATGTGCATGACAAGGTCCTGTGAAGCGGGCGAAGTTACCCGCCACCTGCAATGGCCGCACGCGCTGTGGATAAGTCGCGGATCACCGCCCCAACTGCACGATCTCGATGCGGTCCTCGCGCAGGATGTACACGCGCCCTCGCTCGATCCGTGCATCGCGAACGGTCCCTACACCTGGTAGGGGGAAGTGCTCCGAGGCGAAGGTCAGCCGGTCGTACCGATGCAGAACGCTGTCCTTTACATACCAGAGGTCGTTGCCGCGCACTTCGAAGCCGGTGGCGCCGGTGATGGGGATCGTCTTATAGTAGGTGGCGAACAGGTCGAAGACGAGGATGCCATGCGCTGGGTCGTTCATGTAGAGCCAGTTGTCCAGCTCCTGCATCTGCACCGGCCTCGGTGTAAAGCCCAACAGTTGGTCCAGGCGCCCCGAGGCGTTCACGGTGCTCAGCTTCGAGTTCACGCGGATCAGCTGAAGCTCCCGGGGGTCGAAGAACCAGAAGTAGTTCTGCACGCTGGCACAGGCCAGGTCCACCTGCGGGTAGCCCTCGCGCGGCAGGTTGATCACTGAGCCCTGCACGGCCAGGGTGTTGTCCAGCATGGCCAGCTGACCTTGTTCCGCAGCAAAGACCAATGGCTTCAGTGATTGGAACACGTCGATGTGCGTGATGCGGCCGAAGGTCTTCAGGCTGTTGCGCAGCCAGCTCTTGCCTTCCGGGTTGAACAGCTTCAGCTCGTCACCCTTGAGCGCATACACGTTGCCAAGCTCATCCGTGGTGAACAGGTCGAAG
Organism: Flavobacteriales bacterium; assembly: GCA_016721825.1. GTDB lineage: Bacteria > Bacteroidota > Bacteroidia > Flavobacteriales_F > PHOS-HE28 > PHOS-HE28. Next base: position 960,147 of record JADKHI010000001.1, on the reverse strand, counting down.
TTCCCGGGGATGGTGCGGACGGAGTCCACGCCTTGCGCTGAGCCCAGCAGGGAGCGGAACAGGATGAGGAGAAGGAGGAGGTTGCGCATCAGGCGATGATGGCGGCCAGCAAGGCATCCAGATGTTCCCGTTCGTTGCTCAGACGGGGCACCTTGTTCTGGCCCCCGAGCTTGCCGCGTTGCTTCATCCAGTGGTGGAAGGTGCCGCTTGGTACGGCATGCACAACCGGCAATCGCAAGGCCATGTCACCGGTGCGTTTCGCGTCGTAGTCACTATTGAGTTCGCGGATCGCGTTGTCCATGGAACGGATGAAGGCGTCCAGATCCTCCGGCGCGCGTTCGAATTCGATCACCCATTCGTGACCGCCTCGCGCATCGTCGTTCATGTAGATGGGCGCTGCGGTGTATTCGCTCACCAGCGCACCGGTGGCTTTGCAGGCGGCCTCCACCCCGCGGTCGGCGTTCTCCACGATCAGCTCCTCACCGAAGGCATTGATGAAGCTGCGTGTGCGCCCGCTCACTTGGATGCGGTAGGGCTTCACACTGGTGAAACGGACGGTGTCGCCCGGCATATACCGCCATAGACCGGCATTGGTGCTGATCACCAGTGCGTACTGTTCGTTCACGCTCACCTCTTGAAGGAGCAGGGTCTTCGGTTGTTCGTTGCCGAGCTCGCTCAGCGGCACGAACTCAAAGAAGATGCCGTAGTCCAGCATCAGCAACAGGTCCTCGGCATCGCGCCGGTCCTGGATCGCGAAATAGCCTTCGCTGGCATTGTAGCTCTCCAGGTAGTTCATGCTCGTTGAGGGAATGATCGAGCGGAACTGGTCGCGATAGGGCCTGAAGCTGACACCGCCGTGCATGAAGAGCTCCAGGTTGGGCCAAACCTCCGTGATGTTCCGTTTCCCTGTCAGCTCCAGTATGCGTCGAAGGATCACCAAGGTCCAGCTGGGTACCCCGGCGATTGTGCGCACATCCTCGCGCATCGTTTCCTGGGCCATGCGGTCCACCTTCTCCTCCCAGCCTTCCATCAGCGCCACCTCGATAATGGGCGTGCGCCGCATCTCCACCCAGATGGGCAGGTTGCGGATGATGATGGCGCTGAGGTCGCCGCTGTAGGCATCGGGCCTGAACTGCTCCAGCGCGCTGCTTCCGCCCACCACCATGCTCATGCCTTGGTACAGCTTGCTCTGTGGGAACATCTGGTAGTGCAGTGCGATCAGGTCCTTGCCGCCCTTGTAGTGGCAGTCCTCCAAGGCCTCGCGGCTCACCGGTATGTACTTGCTGCGGTCGTTGGTGGTGCCACTGCTCTTGCTGAACCACTTGATCTCCGTTGGCCACAACAGGTTCTGTTCCCCCTTGCGCAGGCGGTCCACATACGGCTTCACATCCTCATAGTGCTGCAAGGGCACCCGCTCGCGGAACTGATCGGGTGTGGTGATGGAGGCGTAATCGTACTGGCGTCCCCACTCGGTGAACCGAGCGAACTGCACAAGCTTGGTGAACACTTCGAGCTGCGCGCCTTCTGGGTGCTCGCGGAACAGATCGATCTGCTGCAAGCGCTTTTTGATCAGGAAGGAGAACAGGGCGTTGACGGGCATGGGAGTGGGGCCGGTGCGAATATCGCGCAGTTACCTTCGTCGAAAAGATACGCACCGGTATGAACATGGGCGCGCTGTCGAAGATGAAGGCCTGGTTCGACCCGGCATCACCAGCTGCGGAAGGGGTGGTGCGCTATGCCTTGCGCGTGGGTGCCCACGAGGTGCCCATGGCCGACCGCATCGGGCAACCCTTCACCTTGCGCTTCACCGGGCAGATGACGTGCGTGAGCTGCGGACGCGGCGTGAAGAAGTTCTATGGGCAAGGATTCTGCTTTCCTTGTTTCCGTGATGCACCTGAGGCCTCGCAGTGCATCGTGCGCCCCGAGCTGTGCCGTGCCCACCTGGGTGAAGGACGCGACCCACAGTGGGAGCGGGACCACCATGACACCGAGCATTTCGTGTACCTGAGCCACACAGGTGGCATCAAGGTGGGCGTTACGCGCGGCACACAGGTGCCTACACGCTGGATCGATCAAGGGGCAGGGGCCGCCGTGCTCATCGCCCGCACACCCTACCGGCAGCTTGCGGGTGCGATCGAAGTGGCGCTGAAGGCCCATTTCGCCGACAGGACCAACTGGCGGAAGATGCTCGGTCCCGTACTGTTCGAAGCCTCGGCCCTGTTGGCGGCGCGTGCCGGGTTGTGGGAGAAGCTGCCGCCAGAGCTGCACCCGTATCTGTTGCCGGATGAACTACCGCAGCACATCACCTACCCGGTGCTGGCAGCCCCGCCGAAGGTCACCAGCATCAACTTGGAGAAAGAGCCCGAGGTGAGCGGTGTACTTGCCGGCATCAAAGGCCAATACCTGATCCTGGCCGACGGACGTGTGCTGAACGTGCGCAACCACAGCGGCTATCATGTGGCCGTGGAGTAAGTGCCCGGGTTCCTATGGAGGAAATTCCGCTCGCTGTGAAACCTTACCGGGAACGTGCCGTACGAACCTTCAGGTTTGGGTCAATGAACTGAACATTGGGGTTATACGGAAAGGGTCCCGCATTGCGCGGGACCCTTTCTGTTTTCAACGCTCCGATGTGCCTAGTGCACCTCGAGGTCGAAGGGCATGCGGGCTTGGATGCCGCTCATCTGCTTCACCTGGCGCACTTTTTCGAATTGATGGAACAGTTCCGCATCCGTGCCGAAGACCTGCGTGGCCACCCAGCTCTTCGCTTCGCCGTTCAGTTCCTTCAGCAGTTCCTTGAAGACATCCTCCTGCTCGGGGTAGCCCACGATACGGAAGTCGCCCTCGGTAAGTCCGGCCAGCTTGGAGGCATCCGTGATCGCCGCTTCCAATCCGCCCAGTTCATCCACCAGGCCAAGGCGCTTGGCATCCACACCGGTCCATACGCGGCCCTGGGCAATGCTGTCCACCTGGGCCTGGGTCATGTGCCGCCCTTCGGCCACGCGACTGGTGAAGGTGTCGTAGAAGCGGTCGATGAACTGCTGGATGATGCGTTTCTCATCCGCTGTGAGCGCACGGCTGGTGGTCATCATGCCGGCGTAAGTATTGGTCTTCACGCCATCGAAGGTGATGCCGAGCTTGTTGTTGAAGAAGCCCTGCATGTTGGGGATCATACCGAACACGCCGATGCTGCCGGTGATGGTGGTGGGGTCCGCGTAGATCTTATTGGCGGCACAGCTGATGTAATAGCCACCGCTGGCGGCCACATCGCCCATGCTCACCACCACAGGTTTCACGGCCGTGGCGAGTTTCACTTCGCGCCAGATCACATCGCTGGCCAGGCCGCTGCCGCCGGGGCTGTTCACCCGCAGTACGATCGCCTTCACCGTCGTGTCCTCCCGTGCTTCGCGGATCGCTGCGCTCAGGGTCGTACCACCGATGGTGCCATCGCTGCTCTCGCCATCCATGATGCTGCCTTCGGCATACACGACGGCCAGCTTTGGGCGCTTGAACGATGAGGTGTGTTTGCCTTCACCCTTCGCCTCCGGAACAACAGTGCGCGTGTACTTGCCAAGTCCGGCGAATTGGATCTCCTTGTCGCTGTCCAGGCCCATCTTCTGCTTCAGGAGCGTGAGCACCTCATCGCGGTATTTCACGCCGTCCACCAGGCCATAGGTCACGGCGTCCGGCGCGTGGCGGATCAACAGGCTGTCGGCAATGGTGTTCAGGCGGGCCTTGTCGATCTTGCGCGTTTCAGCGATGGTGCCCAGGTAGTGGTCCCATAGACCATGGACGAGCACGCTCATTTGTTCTTCGTTGGCAGGGCTCATCTCGGTGTTCGTGAAGGCCTCGCCGTAGCTCTTGAACTTGTTGTTGCTGCCGCGGATGAACTGCACCTCGATATCGAGCTTGTCAAAGAGCCCCTTGTAGAACATCATCTCCGTTTGCAGACCTCGGAAGTCGAGGTCGCCTTCGGGAACCAGGTAGACCTGATCGGCAGCACTGGCCAGGTAGTAGGTGCCTTGGGTGAACACATCACCGTAAGCGATCACGGGCTTGCCGCTCTCAGCCTTGAACTCGAGGATCTTGTCGCGGATCTCCTTCATGGTGGCCATGCGGGCGTTCACCATGCCGAGGTCGAGGAAGATGCCTTTGATGTGTTCGTCGCGCTTGGCCTTCTCGAGGTTGTCGAGGATGTCGTTCAAGCCCAGTTCGCCCATGCCGCGGAACGGGCCGAAGTCGAGCAACATGCCCTCTTCGCGACCACGGTCCACGATGGGGCGGTCCAGGGTCATCAGGAGCACGCTATTGTCCTTGACCGTGGTGGGTTTGGATTCCATGGAAAAAGCCGACCCCAGCGACGCCACGGCACCGATGATCATCACCATGAAGATGATACCGATCGCAACGGAGCCGAGGATGAAGCCCAGCATGCTGGCGAACATGAACTTGAAGAACTGTCTCATTGAGAAGGGGAGTTACGTTATCGGATGCGAAACTAGGAGGGTGGAAGGCGAAGGGAAGGGTGCGATACACGAGCGGTGGTGAAGGGGTATGGGTGGCCTCAAGCGTGTCGCGGATACCTTTGGCCACATGGGAACGGAGGTGGAGGCTTACCTGCTCTTGGGCGGCAACGAGGGTTCGCCCGTTGTCACCCTTTCCGCTGCGGAAGACCTGATCGGTGAACGCATCGGAGAGGTACGCGCACGTAGCCGGGATCATTGGACGGAGCCTTGGGGCTTCGAGGATCCACGGTTGTTCCTGAACCGGGCCTTGTGCGTGGCCACCTGCCTGGCGCCGGAGGTGCTCCTGAAGGAAGCGCTCGCCATTGAAGCCCAGCTCAGACGCAAGCGCGTTGAAGGACCGAGGTACACGTCCCGCCCCATCGACATCGACGTGATGTTCGTTGGTGATGCCGTGCTGGACCTGCCTGGGCTTAAGGTCCCCCACCCCCGCATGCATCAACGCACGTTCGCCTTGGCCCCGCTCGCGGACATCGGCCCTGCGCTGGTGCACCCGCTCCTGGGGCGTTCGGTGCTCCAGCTATTGAACGACCTGATGCCTCGCTGACCATGCGATACGGGTACATTGCCTTCGAGGGTTTGATCGGCGCAGGAAAGACCACCCTCACGCGTCGTGTGGCCGAGGACCTGAACGGTCGCTTGGTGCTGGAGGAGTTCGATGACAACCCTTTTCTACCGCGGTTCTACGAGGATCCGCAGCGCTACGCGTTCAGCGTGGAACTTTCGTTCCTGGCACAGCGCTACCACCAGTTGAAGCGAACCACCGAACAGAGCCTCTTCCATGCGTGCACCGTGGCCGACTATTCCATTGGGAAATCGCTGGTCTTCGCACGGGTCACCCTTCCGGAGGATGAGTTCGTCCTGTTCCGTGACCTGTACACGATCATGTACGGCGACCTGCCACGCCCGGACCTGTTGGTGTATCTGCACCTGCCGATGGACCGTGTACAAGGCCGGATCCAGAGCCGTGGCCGTAGCTACGAGCGCACGATCTCCGTTGATTACCTCGCACAGCTTCAAGAGCGCTACCTGGACCATTTACAGAAACTGAAAGGCACACGTGTGCTTGTGGTGGACCTGCCAACAGCGGACCTGCTGCACGATCGGGATGCTTATCAACATTTGCTGGACCTGCTGGGGAAGGATCACCCCGAAGGCTGCACCGTACAGAAGATCTGATCCACAGTGGGCCTGTGGAGAACTGTTGAACGCGGTGCCCGATGCTAGAGCCCGGCATGGTTATGTTTGCGCCCGAAATAAGTAAACGCGCGAACTCATGGACAAGCGGCACGTAGCCCCCCTGATCTTGGCGGCCCTCCTCGTTACCGGTTGCGGCGGCCTAGGCAAGATGAACAAGTACGTGAAGAACATCACGTACACGGTGGATCCCAACCCCCTCATCGTCCAGGGCGATTCGGTGGCCGTTAACGTGAACGGGAACTTCCCCGCGAAGTATTTCTATCGCAAGGCGCAGACCGAGCTGACCCCTACGATCACTTCCGCCGCCGGTTCCACCCCCTTGAAAATGGTGGGCTTCCAGGGCGACAAGGCCGCTGGTAATTACACCGTGGTGCCTTACGAGACCGGCAAGAGCTTCAGCTATAGCGACAAGGTGGCCTACACGCCCGCTATGGAGCAGAGCGAGCTGATGTTGAACATCCTGGGCAAGCAGGGCAAGAAGGAGAAGCCCTTCGACGCTGTGAAGCTGGCCGACGGGGTGATCACCACGCCTTACCTGATGCTGAACGACGACAAGGTGATCATGTCCAAGGATGCCTTTGTGCGCGTGACCAACCACAGCATGGACGCCACCATGAATTACTTGGTGGCCTCCGATGTGGTACGCCCGACCGAGTTGAAGGATGCCGACATCAAGGCGATGAGCGAGTTCCTCAAGGCCAACGCCAAGAACGAACGCATTCTGGTGAAGAGTGCCACGATCGATGCCTACGCTTCGCCGGAAGGGGAGGTGGAGATGAACGATGGCCTCGCCAACAAGCGTGACGTGAGCGCCAAGAAGTGGCTGATGGGCGAAATGAGCCGCCTGAAGTACGCCAATGCGAAGAACGACTCGATGTATACGACCAATGCCCATGGTGAGGACTGGGCCGGCTTCGAGAAGGCCATGCAGGCCAGCACGTTCGCCGACAAGGACCTGGTGCTGCGCGTGCTGACCATGTACCCCGACGTGAACAAGCGCGAGAGCGAGATCAAGAACATGGCCGCCACCTACAAGGAAGTGGCCGAGGACATCCTGCCCCAACTGCGTCGCAGCGAGATCAAGCTGAACTACGACAAGGTGGGCTACAGCGATGCCGAGCTCACCAGCATGAGCAAGCTGACGCCCGACAGCCTGAACGTGGAGGAGCTCCTCTTCGCAGCTACGCTGACCACCGATGCCAACGAGCAACTGCGCATCTACAAGGAGTGCGAGCGTGTGCACCCCACCGACAACCGCGCCAGCAACAACATTGGCTGCATCTACTACGGCCAGAACAAGATGGCCGAGGCCGAAGCGCAGTTCCAGAAGAGCAACAGCATTGCCGAGAACCCCATCGCCACCAACAACCTGGCGGCCATCACGCGCCAGAAAGGCGACCGCAAGAAGGCTGCTGAGCTGCTGAAGAAGGCCGCCGGTGCCGGTCCTGAGGTGAAATACAACCAGGGCCTCATCGACATCCAGAACGGTAACTACGCCAGTGCCAACAGCAACTTCAGCGGCACCAACGACTTCAACGCCGCCCTTGCCAAAGTGCTGGGTGGTGATGCCGCCGGTGCTCAGCGCATCCTGGAGGCCAGCCCCGATAAGGACACCGCCATGGGCCACTACCTCATGGCCATCATCGGTGCTCGCCAGAACAACGGCGACATGGTCCGAAACAACCTGGGCATGGCCTTAGGCAAGGACGCCAGCCTCGCCGACAAGGCCAAGAAGGACCTCGAGTTCCGCGCCTTCAAGGACAACCTGGGCATCTAAGCCAGGCACAACGCTTTCACCGAGGCCCCCACAGCAATGTGGGGGCTTCGTCGTTTGAGGACCCTATATCTTCGAATAATGTGCACTAGCTTCGAGTTGTAATGCGGATGTATGAGGAGTTATAGAGAGAATGCAGGAAGTGAGGTACACCCGGAGTATTTGACGCCAAGTGGGGCGTCGTTCAAGTGAGTACAGGATTCAAATCGTAGTGGAAAGAGGAACAGCCAACGACTTGCCTTGAGGCCATGATCATAGGACTCCGTTTGTGTTGCTCGATTGGACTATGGATTGGATTTTCCATTGTGAATGCTCAAGTTCTTATGGAGGGTCTAGGACTTGACTCGGTTCGCGTCGTTGGAATGAACCAAGCGGAGGTGGAAGCCCTTTTCGGTAGGGACTACAGCTCACAAGTTGACGTGGAGCGTGTTTGCTACGATTGTCCCAAACCCGGATACCGATCCCGGCACAAAACGGACCCAAGGGTCATGGATTTTGAGGCGCTTGGAATGGGCCTTCATTTAGAAAGCGGTCGTGTTGTGTCAGCTTTCTTCACTACGCCTAGTATTGTAACGTCGTCGGGCGTTGCCATTGGCGCAACGAGGGAAAAGGTCGCCCTTACCTATGGTTCGAGATATGCAACACCAGAGATGCGCTATCCCGATAGAGGTGTTGCCTTTTACATAGAGAATGACACGGTCTGGGGAATTCAGATCTTCGAGATAAGGCAGTGAGATATGGTCGGTGGGCCTTCAAATAGGACCAGCCTCCGCGCTCGTCCCCTCTAGCCTGTGGTCCCAATAGCCGATCAATCCCCAGCTTCGATCCGATCGATCTCCTTGGCTGCGAAGTCCGCGGTCACTTCAACGGCCTCAAGCTTGCCGAACAGGAAGTTGAAGTCGTAGCCCACACGAACGAAAGCCGGTTCACCGGACGCAAGCGTGAGGGTCAGCTCTTTTTTGCGTGTGGTCAACCTGCAAGGGCCAACAGGCAGTAGAATGACCTGGTGCTCATTATTCTTCAAGCGGACCTCCACGCTGTCGTTGATGAGGACCGAAGCCTTCAGTGCGCAGCTTAGCAGTTTCTTGGGTCGATAGACGTGCAGTTCGGTTGATGCGATGGATTGTCCATAGCTAGAGAAAGACCAGAGCCCAGCCCAGAGGAGAAAGCTGCACTTGAAGAGGAGATGCTGCGCTGCCATTGCTGTGCTGAAGGTAAAGTGGTCGTCCGATTACGTCCTCGAATGCACAGACACACAGGGTCGCGGACATGAAAAAGCCCGGCTTTCGGCCGGGCTTTTCGAGTTCGTTGTAGGGGCTTAGAACACCACCTTCTGGCGGCGGATACGGGTGCGGTATTTCTTGCCGCTGCCGGTCTTGTACTTGTAGAGCTTGTAGTGGAACTGAGCCTTCAGGAAGAGGTAGGCGTCCAGATCGGTATCGTCACCACGTTGTGCACCGGTGTTCGTCTGGCCGGGGATCTTGTCCAGCCCGGGATCGGCCAGGTAGGCAGCGAGATCGCCGCGCTCATCGGCCAAGGTCTGGTTGTCGTAATAGATACCGCTCACATCGTCGATGTAGTCGGTGAAGGTCTTGGTGTATTGGAGCTCCAAACCGGCGCTCCACTGCTTGCTCAGCGCTTTCCGCAGGCCCACGCCCATGGGAATGCAGACCTGCATGGTCTTGTACTCCTCGGGGCCACCGGGCAATCCTTGGCCTTCGGTGCCGAGCGGCTGTAGGTCCACATAGGTTCCGTTCAGCAGGGACTTGGGTTGGAAGTAGAAGCCACCCACGCCGCCGAAGATGTAGAGGCCCACACGGCTGGCCTTTTCACCTTTCACTCCGCGCAGGTCATAGACGTGCCCCAACTGCTCGGTAAAGAAGTGGATCTCGTAAACCAGCGAGAGCTCGAAGATGTCGCTCTTGAAGTTCAGGTTGCGGTTCTGGCGGAAGACCTCGGAGGTGAGGTTGTCATTCCCTGCGAGGATCCCATACGTAAGGGTGGTCCTGATGGCCTGCTTCTCGAAGGTGTAGTAGCGGTGGCCGATGCTCACGGCCGGCTTCGTCTGACTCAGTTCAAGGTCCCAGATGAAAGGCGACCCGATCTGGTTGCGCCCGCCCAACTCCCCAAGGAAGTTGGAGATGCCCATGCCTACGGAGATCTCTTGGCGATGGGTCTTCCAGTAGTTCGAGTTGCGGAAATACTGCGCTGACAGGGGCGATGTGCCCAGGCCGCAGATCAGAACCAGAAGGAGGAGTATACGTTTGGTCAAATGCACGTGCGTACCGGTCCGGACCAAATATAGGAGGATGGAACGTGAACGCACGGAATGCATGGGGAACTTTTCCTTAGACCGTCCCTGAACGAAAGGGTTGCCTCCTGGGTTACCACAAGATTCACACGAAGCGGCCGGCGAGCCACCACAACACCACGCCAGCGCACACGCTCACGTTCAACGAGTGCTTGCTTCCACCCTGCGGGATCACCACACTAAGGTCACAGGCCTCGACCGCAGAATCGCTGACGCCATGGAGCTCATTGCCCAGCACCAAGGCGATACGGGCATCCGGGGCCGGGTTCCAAGTGATCAATGGAAGGGCGGACAACGTCTGTTCCACGGCCACAACGGTATAGCCCTGTTGCTGCAGGTCGCGGATAGCCGTCACCGTGTCCTCTGCGGTGCTCCATGGGACCGAGAGGGTAGCGCCCAGCGCGGTCTTCTCGATCTCGCGGTGCGGCGGCTGCGGCGTGAATCCGCAGAGCACGAGCCGTTCGATACCGAAGGAATCAGCGGTGCGGAAGATGCTGCCAACATTGTGTCGGCTACGGACGTCGTCCAGGACCACCACAACTGGCCTGCGGGTCTGGTCCGCGTAGGCTTCCGGAGCAATGCGCCCCAATTCGTCCATGGTCAGTTTACGATCGCCGGCCGGCATGGGTGCGTGTTGAAAAAAAGAGGGAAGTGGGATCGATGGTCGGCAACGGGTCGGGCCTTACTTTTCCGGGCTTTTCGCAGCTCAATGCCCCCCTGCGAACGGCGAAAATAGGTCCGCACCGCCCCATGGCCAAAGCCCCCGCCGAAACGCCACTTCTGAAGCAGTACCAGCGTATCAAGGGACAACACCCCGATGCGATCCTGCTGTTCCGGGTCGGCGATTTCTACGAGACGTTCGGGGCTGACGCGATCGTGGCCAGTCGCGTGTTGGGTATTGTGCTGACCAAGCGGAACAACGGCGGTGCCCAGGAGATGGAGCTCGCGGGCTTCCCATACCATTCGTTGGAAAGCTACCTGCCCAAGCTGGTGCGCGCCGGACATCGTGTTGCGGTGTGCGACCAACTGGAGGACCCCAAACAGGCCAAGACCATCGTGGAGCGCGGTGTTGTCGAAGTGGTGACCCCTGGCGTGGCCTTCAGCGAGCATGTGGTGGACGGCCGGTCGAACAACTGGCTGGCGGCGGTGTGCCAGCAGGGCGATCGCTACGGCACGGCCTTTCTCGACGTGACCACGGGCGAGTTCCTTGTGGGGGAGGGCGATGCGGAGCAATGCGGCAAGTTCCTCGACGGGCACCCCCCCGGTGAGCTGCTGTTCCCCCGGAACACCGCGAGCCCCTTCATACTGGAGATGAAGGCACGTTGCCCCTCGTTCCCGCTGGAGGACTGGGCCTTCACCGGTGACATGGCCACAGAACGGCTGTTGCACCAGTTCGGCACCACCAGCCTAAAGGGCTTCGGCATCGAGGACCTGTTGCTCGCCCAGCGCGCGGCCGGTGCGGTGCTGCACTATTTGGGTGAAACACGGCACGACCGGCTCGGTCATGTTCGCCGCATCGCGCGGCTCAGCGCCGGAGGCCACGTCTGGCTGGATCGCTTCACGGTGCGCAACCTGGAATTGGTGGCTCCGGTGAACGAAGGTGGTCGTACCCTGCTGAAGGCCATGGACCGCTGCGTGACCCCAATGGGCGCGCGACTGCTGAAGCGTTGGTTGCTATTTCCTTTGGTGGACCCCGTTGCCATCGGAGAGCGTCATGATCGCGTGGCCGCCTTCATCGCGCAAGAGGGTCTGACCCGAGCCTTGGAAGGCGAACTGCAAGCCGTGGGCGACCTGGAGCGTATTGTGGGTCGGGCGGCGGCAGCGCGGATCAATCCGCGCGAAGTGCTCCAATTGCATCGCGCCTTGGATGCAGCGACACGCATCCGGTCCGCATTGCTGACCTCGGTGCCTGCATTGGCCCAAGCGGCCGAAGGTTGGGAACCGCCTGTCGCGCTGGCTCGGAAGATCGAAGCGAGCTTGGAGCAGGAAGCGCCTGTGAACGTGTTGAAGGGCGGCGTGATGCGCACAGGTGTCAACGGGGAGCTCGATGAGCTGCGCCACATCACGGCCCACGCAAAGGAACTGCTGCTCGCCGTGCAACAGCGCGAAGCGGAACGGACGGGCATCACTTCGTTGAAGGTCGGCTTCAACAATGTGTTCGGCTATTACCTGGAAGTGCGGCATACGCACCGTGACAAGGTGCCAGCGGAATGGGTGCGCAAGCAGACCCTGACCGGAGCCGAGCGCTACATCACGGACGAATTGAAGACCCTGGAGGAGCGGATCCTGGGGGCCGAGGACCGGATCCAGACCCTGGAAGTGCACTTGTTCCAACGGCTGGTGGAGGAAGTGTGCGAGAGTATCGCGGCCATCCAGTCCACAGCTTCGGCCATGGCAGAGCTTGATGTGCTGCGCTCCTTTGCGCTGAACGCGGTCCAGTGGCGTTACTGCCGTCCCGAGCTGCACGAGGGCATGGGTTTGGAACTGCGCGGTGGCCGCCATCCGGTGATCGAGCAGCACCTGGCACCCGGAGAGCCTTACGTGGCCAACGATCTGGTGCTGGACCCCAATGACCAGCAGATCGTGGTGATCACGGGTCCGAACATGAGCGGTAAGTCGGCGCTGCTGAGGCAGACGGCCTTGATCGTGCTGCTCGCTCAGGCAGGCAGCTTCGTGCCGGCCAAGGCCGCGCGCATCGGGCTGGTGGATCGGATCTTCACTCGTGTGGGCGCCTCGGATAACCTGAGCACAGGCGAATCCACCTTCATGGTGGAAATGAACGAGACGGCCAGCATTCTCAACAACCTCAGCGAGCGAAGCCTAGTGCTCTTGGACGAGATCGGTCGGGGCACCAGCACCTACGATGGCATCTCCATCGCCTGGGCCATCGCCGAGTTCCTGCACGAACATCCGGGGCATCCGAAGACGCTCTTCGCCACGCACTACCACGAGCTGAACGAGATGGCGGACACCTTCCCGCGCATCCGCAATGCGAACGTGGCCGTTCGCGAAGTGGACGGTCGCGTGCTCTTCCTGCGCAAGCTGGTGCCGGGGGGCAGCGACCGCAGTTTCGGTATCCACGTGGCACAGATGGCTGGTATGCCGGACAAGGTGATCGGCCGCGCGCAGAAGGTGCTGGCCCACTTGGAGCAGAGCCATGCTGGCGACCTGGGTGCTCCGGCCCAACGACCGCTCGCCAGCTTGGAGCGCGAACCGCAGCTCAGCATCTTTCAGCTGGACGACCCGGCCTTGGAAGGCATCCGTGCGCAGATCGAGGCCATCGACATCGACACGCTCACCCCGGTGGAAGCCCTGCTGAAGCTGAACGAGATCAAGCGGATGGTGGGGGCCACGAAGGCCAAGTTGCGCAAGGCCTGACCGCTTCTTTCGCCTGCGGTGCGTAGGTTGCATCGCCCATGTCCCTGAATACGCTCCGCACGTTCGCGCTCCGCCGTCCTTGGGCTGTGATCCTCGCGGCGGTGCTGGTCACCTACTGGCCACTGAGCAGCTTTGGCTGGACCCTGACCTATGGTGATACGCTGGACTGTTGGCTGCCTTGGCGCTTCTTCATCGCCACTTGCCTACAGGACGGACACTTCCCGCTGTGGAACCCCTTGCAGCAGATGGGTTATCCCATTTACGCTGACCTACAGGGACCCGCCTGGTATGTGGAGGCCATCGCCTTGGGCGGCACAGTGGGCCAGTCCATCCTGGTCCTTCAGGGTCTGTTCCTGGCCTACTTGGTGATCGGAGGGCTTGGCATGCGGCGCTTGGTTCAGGAGGTCCACGGGCGTGAAGGTGCGGCCTTGGTCATCGGTGTGGCCTATGCGCTCGGCGGCTTCTTCACGGGGCACACCATGCACTTCTACTCGGTGATCAGTGCGGCTTGGCTCCCCTGGCTGATCGAGGCTCAGCTTCGGCTCATGCGTGCTCCGCATTGGCGTCCGGCACTCTCTGCTGCGGTGTTCCAGTACTTCCTCCTGAGCGGCGGTAACCACACGTTCAACATCCTGGTCGCCTATCTGCTCGCTGCCTTCTTCGCGACGCATGCCGTGGTGCTCTGGCGCAGCGGCGCTCGTGCTACATTCAGGCAACTGGTCGCGTGGGAAGGGGTTTACGTGCTGATGGCCGTGCTGATGGCCTGTGGTACCTTATACGCTGCGTGGGAGGTGGCACCCTACCTGTCACGGGCGGAAGGGCTGGACTACGCGGATGCCGCCATCCGACCGTTCACTTGGCGGGCCTGTCTTTCTTACCTGTTCCCTTTCGCGGTCGGGGTGAATGCGGAGGCTTTGGGCACGGATCCGACCATGGCCAATGGCTACCTGGGCATGCTCATCGGCCTGTTCGCGTTGCTGGCCTTCTTTCGGAAGATCACCGTCACCGAGAAGGTGCTGCTCGTGTTCGGAAGCATCTGTCTGCTGGCTTCCTTCGGCGGGGCGCTACCCATGCACAAGTTCCTCTGGTCCGTGCTGCCTGGCTTCGACCTGTTCCGGTTCCCCAGCTATTTTCAATGGGGTGTGCAGCTGGCGGTATTGGTCCTTGCCGGTGGCACCTTGGCGCATTGGTCCTCGATCAGGCAAAGCCACGGCCTTCCGTTGAAGTTCTTGCTTGTCGGGTTCGTGGGTCTCATCGGTGCCTTGCTTATGTGGGCTTGGCTGCGTGTCGAAGGAGATCCGATCCAGGCCGACCTCTGCGAGAAGTTGAAGGCCCTGTCCACAGCGCAACGGCTGCTGCTGAACGGTGCAGTGCCGATGTTCGTGCTGCTGGCAGCTCTGGCATTGGCACTTCGGCGAAGGCTGGGCCTCGCGGCGCTCGGTGTGCTGGTCGTGATGGAGATGGCCTGGAGCACGGGCTTGGCCGTGTGGAACACAAGCGTGGCGAATGTCTCTCCGTTCGCTGTGAAGGCGCGTGTGGACGCACAGCCTGAAGGGCCGATCCTACCTCGAATGGAGCCCTTGGGCCGCTCGAAGGATGATGGTTCCGCCATGCAATACCTGTGGCGCAACACACAGGTTTACAAGGGCCAGCCCACGCGCGCCGGGTTCAACTCGTTCCAGCTGAAGCATGTGCTGGCGCTGGATGCTGGTCCGGATACGCTTGCGCTGCTGGACCGAAAGCCGTTGATCTTCCTTGAGAACGATGGGATCGATGATCGGGTGGCGCTTCGCGCCTTTGAGCATGACCGCTTCGTAGTGCAGGTGCGGAACCGGGCCGCGGATGAGCTCGTGGTGCAGCAAGCGTGGTACCCTGGTTGGGAGATCCGGGTGGATGGAAAGGAGGCGCTGGTGATCCGCACCCACATGGCAGCTTTTGGCTGTTCCTTACCTGCGGGCGACCATCTCGTGGAGATCCTGTTCCGCAAGCCGATCGTGCCTTGGTTGCTGGGCCTTTCCATGGTCACGCTCTTCGCCGTTCTGGTGGTGTTGGCTGTAACCGGGCGAAGAGCCAGGGCACGGTTCCTGGGCGTACTGCTCCTTGGTGGTTTCACGGCGTTCGCCTTGTTGGGTCATCGTCCTCGATCGGAGCGGATCGACGATGGCCTGCGGGACTTGGCCGGAACGACAGGAGCTCCGCGTGTGGTGAGCACGGACCGTCCGGCCTTGGAGCACGAGCTGATGCCAGATGTTTCCGCGGTCCTGCGTTGTCAGGGTGCACCTGAGGTCGCGCATGTTCTGTCGGCCTTGGAACGCATCGAAGGACCGCACGCCGAACTGATCGAGGCCGGGCTGGATCTACCCTTGGAAACGGTGTATTTGCTCAACGACCAGGGCTGGCATGTGACGGCTCGGGATCGGTACGCGGGAGTGATCCTGTGGAAGCTGACCAGGCAGTCCCTGGGTAGCGAGGGCCATCAGGTCTTCCGCGATGATCTGGGAGGAGGGCGTGCGCTCTGTGACCCGGGTGATCCGTACACCGCCGCGTTCAGGATGCGGGTGGGTGACTTGGACTACGCGGAAGGGGAGTTGCTGGCCGTCGACCTGCGCTATCGTGCCAGACCCGGCGCTCGGGGCATGGTGGTGCTGGAGCGTAAGCGCGATGGGAGAACCACGAGCTACGAGGCCTTGCCTTTCATTGCTGCCACTGCGGCGGATAGCGTGTGGACCCCGGTGCTTCTCTGCCGATCACGCGAAGAACTTCGGGACCCGGACGAGGAACTGGGCGTCTACGTGTGGAATGATGCGGCGGACACCGTGTGGGTGAAGGACCTGCGCGTGCGGATGATGAAGTGCGATGATTGAATGGATCGTACACGATACTTGTGCGGATCATCCAGCGCACTATATTTGCAGCCTCTTATTCGCCAAAGCGCCTTCGCGGCGGCGAACCAAAGCGAGAGTAGCTCAGTTGGTAGAGCACGACCTTGCCAAGGTCGGGGTCGCGGGTTCGAGTCCCGTTTCTCGCTCAGAAAGATGCCTCCCTTCCCGGGAGGCATCGTCGTTTCAGGGGAGGGCAAGCCCGCGCCTGAACTGTCCGAATAGCTTTGCCGCCGCACGCTTCCCTGCCCGGGTGGTGAAATGGTAGACACGAGGGACTTAAAATCCCTTGGTCCGTAAGGGCCGTGTGGGTTCAAGTCCCACCCCGGTGGCGGGGGTGAATCCGGGTCGAAGTCAACCCCTGAACAATCCCCCTTCCGCTTTCAGTAGACAAGTGTCAGAAGCCTCGTGATTGCGCGTAAGTCATCCGGCTTGGCCTTTCCTCTGGACATTGGGGAACTTCTTGGGTCTTAAGCAAGTGTTCAAGAAACTCGTCCTTGCAAATCCGGTGGACAAAATCTTGGTCTAGGCGACGGTACAGATAGTCGTCCCCAAAGTCAAAGAACATTGGGGCGTCACTAAAGTTCCACACGGCTCGTTTGTGTTTCCAGCGGTAGCGCAAAACGTCCACAAACACCGAGTCAATAAGCTCCTCTCTCGCATCCATAGCCCACTCGACATCAAGCTCTTCGATGTCGGTTGTTCGCTCCAAATCATCCAACGTCTCTTGCTGCGCCTTGACGGCCGCTTGGGCGGATGACAGTTTAAGTTCAAAGGGTCCATCACTGCGGTACTTCTCGTTTAGTAACGCAAGCTCGCTTGTTAGGCGTTCTGTTCTTGAAGCGACCCACCCTGTGACTATCGATTCAATGCTAGTCATCAGTGCCACGGCCTTGGCTCGGGCTATCGAAGCGGCCTCTTGCAGCCTAGCTTGTTCTAAGGTTGGGTCAAAGAACAAGGCGTTTACAGAAGTCTTGTACTTGTGAGCTAAGAAGTCTGTTCGGCTTTGAAACTTCTTGAGCAGTGCACCACCTTTCAGCGGTAGCCAGCGCATGCTCTCCCAGTGATGCTGATAGCGCTTGTTGTATTCAACCTGAATGAAATTTGTGTCTCCGTATCGTTGGGCTTGGGCGAGGCTCTTTACCCGTGCCTCGAAAGCTTCAACATCGTTGTGCAGAGCGAGACGTTCATATAACAACGTCTTGAATCTCTCCTCCTCTTCAGGAGTGGACTCGTCCACGCTAGTTACCTCGTAGCGCAAACCCTTCAATTTGGTGCCCCGATCCAAGATTTCTGCAAGGACAGTCGAGGCCTTCATTTGAGGCTGATTCAACTCCTCGATTCGCTGTAAATCCCTCTGCCGCGTGTAAGCCAGTCCGTCTATACGTACCTGAGCTTGCTTCAGCGCCTTCTTAACCACCTCCTCTTGTTCCTGGCGTTTGAACTTGATATGATTCAATTGAGTTTTCCTCTCTGTTTCGAGGAACATTCTCTCATCTTCGAAAGTGGAGGAAATCTGAAAGCGATCATTGAAACCGGCTCCGTTCACGATCCAAAGCATCCTGCCATAAAAGTTCTCCCGCGCCTCGATGTCATCCGGAGAGATGTGCGAGTTCTGAAACTCAACCACCAACCCACTTGGACATCGCACATCGGCACGGTGACGCTCGTCGTCGACCTCCATAGTGCGCTCCTGCCAATCCTTGGAGAAGTGAGCTTTCCAAGCCCGATGCCACTCCGTTTCAGGTTCGTGCCATGTATCACAGTCTCTCACTAGCGACTTATGTCGCCAATCGGGTTTCATGATACGTCCACGGCATCCGTAGGCGTACAGCTGACCCTCGCAGAGTTCACAAACCGCCATGCCCTTGTAGAAGGGTTCTATCCTGCTCCCGGACTTGTCCTTGCCGTAGTTCATCGTGCGTAGCCATTGCCAATCGGCCAAAACGCGCCACCAATTGGGTTTTGAAGCTACCAGTCAACTAGAGGGCCTAGACGGAGGAGTGCTTGCCGATTTTTCCCCGATCCGTTGTTCGATCCCCCTCATGAACTGTTCAGAGCTTATCTTCTCGATAACCCAGACCGTCAAGCTGATCATCAAGGCGGTACTTGTTCGGGGGGCACGTTCACCTTTGATGAGGCCATGACCAGGGTAGCGCGTACCCCTTGGCCGCCAAAGAAAAAGTCATGAGTTACGTTCATCCGAGGTTCCGCTGAATCCATGATCTGGTCAGGTGGGTGTGGCGTTCGCTATTCCGGAGGATCCGCTAGTTTGGAGGCATGGATAAGACCTTCATTATTGACCTAGACGCGGTACTGGATTTCCTGTACGCGCATCAGGTCGCACTTGAATATGAGACGCCGGAACGAGTGCAAGAAATGGAGGACGCTGGCAAGGGTCCGACCCAAGACATCCACTACTACTGCGTTGACGAAGCAACGCTCTTTGCCGTGGTCATTGCTAATGATGCGAGAGACATCAACGCACCTTTGGTCTTCCGCTTCATTTCGGAGCAATTGAGCAAGGATGAGCTTATCCGGAAAGACTACGGCCAAGGCGTACACAAGCAGACCCACTATCACATAACGGCCAAAGGAAAGCTGTTCAAAGAGGGGGGTGGATATGCCCAGAGTCATAATGATCGGATAAAGAGCACAAGGGCAAAAAAGACCGCAGCCATTGCTAGAATTGCAGAAACAACGATGCTGATCTTCATCGCCATCTTCACCCTGTACCTCCAATTCACCGACTCAGCATCGGAAACAAGGGTTGTTGAATTGGAAAAGCACGTTGTCAAGCTGGAATCGGAGCGGGATGATTTTGAGGCTAGGGTATTGCAATTAGAGCATGAGCTACTTATCGAGCGCACTCAGCCGCAACAGTCAAGGCCGCTGATACTTGGGCTGGATAGCGTATCGGCGCGCTGACCTACATTCGCCACGCTGGCGCACCCTTCTTTGACACCGCCAGCGCTGCACAGAGCAGCCACGAGCAGCAGGCTTAGAGCATGGACCTTGGCACACCAAAGGAGCTTCAGCCAATTGCTTCGTACTTCCCGCCACCATTGAGGTTCTTACCCTTGGGTTGGTTAAGGATAGTCACCGGTGAAGAGCACAGACCTGGTTCGTTGAAATCAAACTACTAGTCCGTCGTTTTCAGCTCTTGGCAGGTCGTCTGCCGTCCTCGGTCTAGACCTTGGATAGCATTCCAAGAGACCACCGTGTTTTTGCCGCTCTTGAGCTATTTGACCCCTGTTATGAGGTGTAGGCACATAAACGCCTGTACCATGAAGACAGATAAGTCTACCTCAAAGAACCCGTTGCTTCAATTCCCAGATGCAGCGGATCTAGCCATGTTCGCCCACCTCAACATCGAGGTCAAGCGTCGAGCACCAAGGCTCCACTACTGCTCTGAGATAAAGACGATCATCCGGAATCGCCTTCATCCTTCCGAAGCCCGTAGGAAGCTTGGCGCGACTTCCTCGTTCGACGAAACCACCATCGCCATAGTAGATGACTTCCTCCTGGGTCCCGAAGTGAAGCTCTCATGGGAGAATCTTTCTCTAGCAGTGGCAGAAGTCTACGGCCCCCTTGAAGACATGGTCCCTAAAGTGGAGGCTCCAAAACCCAAGCCATCACTCCCCTTAGAGTCTAGTCCGGAGGTCCAGGAGTTCCTTGAGAAACGAGCGATCATCTTCACCGCTTTCCAGCGTTACGCGGACGGACCTTTTCATGACGCCCAAGAACGAGTGCTCATTGAGCATATGCTCATGCTTAGGCAGCATTTCTTGAAGAACTTCAGGAAGGAAGAGTTCTATCATAGCCTTGAGGCTATTGCCTCAGAAACCGGCGTACGGCTCCACTCAATCAGGCGGTTCATCGATAAGGTTCAGAAGCTTGGTCTCTTTGAGGTCCGGCGCGGAGGTATACCAGCTAGGAATTGGTACCGCTTGAACGAAACGACTCTCGCGGCGCTCTTGCGGAACATCTATAAAACTAGACCGGCGCGCTAACCCTTCAAGTCCAGCGAAAGCCGATGGCTAGCGAAACGTATACCGTCCGCCGGTCATCGGTTTTCGCTGGATATAAGGAGGTAAATAAGGGTATATTAAAGGTGAAAAAAAAGACCTTGCAGGGCTTCGCCCGGAAAAGGGTATATTCTTTTAACCAGTATAATCTGGCAGGAGGACAGAAATCGGTAAGTTGGTCTACTCGTTGTGGAGCGCTTCTTCCAGTGGAGCTAGCCGAGCGTATCCGGATAAGACCGCTACTTAAGTTGGGAACCCCAAGAAGGGACTAACCCAGAGAAGTATTTCTCCAGCGACGAATGGATTAGGGGTAATTGGGAGCCTCTCCGAAGTCGAATAGGGCAGGGGCTAACCAAGAGGTGCCTGAGGAGCTTCCAGTTGCTCTCCGGCAAGATTTCGGCTATTCCCGGGGCCTTGAAGGTGCCGGTTAAAGGCCGTCATTGACCGAACGAGGGAATCACGGTTCCCCTTGCTGTAAATCTCCGTCTGTTCAATAGAGCTATGTCCCATGAGATCCTTGATCAACACCATGTGCGTTCCCAAGGCTACGTGAAGGCTACCAAACGTGTGACGGGCAAGGTGGAAACTAACCGGGCGGGTAATCCCAGCCCGGAGGAAGACCTCTTTCAAGTAGGCGTTCGTGCGCCTGTTAGTGTGCATCGGTAGGAGCCTATCGACCGAGCCCGAGGAGGCCGAGTACTTCACCAGCAAGTTAATGGCCTTGTCTATAAGAGGAACGGCGATGGCCTTGTTTGTCTTCTGCATAGTGAAAGTCAGGTTCCCGTCACGGAGGTTCGCTGGTTTCAACGCTCTCAAGTCAGAGAAACGGATACCCGTGTAACAACTCAAGAGGAAGAAGTCCCTAGCGCGTACTAGGCCGCTTTCGTCAGGGTGGAGCGAAGCGTTCTCCAGTGCGGCTACCTCTTCCAAGGTCAAGAAGTCCAACCGGCTTGGAGGGTTCTTGAAACGGAAGAGCCGGTAAGGGTTGTCCTTAACGAGCCCTCTTTTGACCCCAGCGTTGATCAGGGACTTTAGGCTCTTATGGCGGTTGAACAGACCGCTCGCGGTGTTACCTCTTGTCTCTCTGAGATACTGATCAAAAGCCTCTATCAAGGCTAGGTCGAGATGGCTGAACCGCAGCGTTGAACGAAAGCGCTTCAAGACGTTCAGCGTGTAGCGGTAGTTGTCGAGGGTGCCTTTTCTCTTGGAGAGCTTCCAGCCCTCCACTTGAGCTTGTGCGAACGCGTGAAAGCACTCCGTGGACTCCTTCCGGTTGAAGAAGCCTTTGATCTCTTCCTTGGTTACAGGGTGCCCTAGGATATGCTGTTGGAGCATGAATGAGCGGAACTCATCCATGCGCTTTCCCAAGCTGCTGTTCAACTCTCCGGCGTAAGTCACGGTACCCTTCTTGACTCGACCGTCTGCTTCATTCCAGTACTTGGGATGAACCTCGTAGCCTGAGGGAAGCTTGACTTGATATCCGTCGTAACCGACCAAGTAGTGGATCGAGTAGGTTCCGTTGATCTTTACTGGCTTGTCGTCCCGGAGGATCGCTCTAACTGAGTACTTCATGTTGCGGTGTTTCACCGCAAAACTTAAGGGTCCGAGATGGTGGTTTCGCTTTGAATGATCGGCCCTAAGTCGTGCATAGTACGCGGCCGAGTTCTTAGTTACATCGGAACCGAAGGAGCCGAGGTCTCTCTTTAACCTCGATACTCCTATCGCTTGGGATACACCCAAATGCTCGCCTTGATCATTCCCGGCTTCCTCCTTGTCTCCTCGGATACGGAGTCGATCAAGAGCAATTGGCGAACCGTTGAGTTCTGGCCACCGTTTCTGAATCAATGAAACGATGTCCACATCCATTCTCGGACGGAACGCGGGTGACTCTATGCTCGAACGTTCACCGCTCGTATTGTATGGAGCTCCCGACCTATTAGTGACCCCAATCCAACCTTTCTCGCCTTCTGAGGTGCGGAACTGAAAATAGAAAGCGTACGTCTGATCAGAGCCAATTTGACTCAGCTTATATCGGAGCCTTGTGGAAGGGTCGATCGGCTCCTTGATCGCCATATCGACTGCTGTAAATCCAGCCACCTCCATATCGAAGCGGGCACCCTCTTGCTTTGTACTGGTACGGCGCTTTTTAGGCGCCGTAGGGGCCAACGTCGAAGCCTTTGCCCCGGTCACTCCCGATTGTTTGAAACCGTCAACCCAGCGCAAAAAAACCTCTTTTGTACGGTTGGTCACGCGGCCTGGCTTAGGGGTGTACTCTGCCGAGCCAGGAATTCCTATAAGGCCATCCAGATCAGAAGGGAGGTATACCTTCCCATACTTGACTACTGCTACCCGCTTGCGATTGAACTTACTGAGGAAGAAGCCGTACTCGAACAATACGTTGAGGTTAGGGATCAACTTTGTAGAGTTGCGAATTTTTGCTCGAATCTCGGGGGTGAGGATTATCACAGCCCCATCCAGTTTCCGCTTGAACCGCTCAAGCTCTTCGATTGCCGTGTGGCCGGGCCTAAAGTGTTCCCACCACGGATAGTACTCGATGTGTTCATTCGAGCAAGCCTTGATGAAGCTCTTTGCGTGCGGTATCGCTTCTCGAGAGCTAACAACGAAAATCTTCTTGGCCATGCCCGCTAAGTAAGTGACGCTCGTTCAAACGGAAGGGGCCTTTCACCAACGTAGCCGAACTCAAGGTCTTATCTTGGGCACTCAAACACGACTGAGTATGACCTAGAGGATCATCACGACATAGGATTTTGGCGTTAGCCATTGTTCGCACGAGAAAACTGGCAAGTACTCAACACCGCGAAACGATGCTAATGCCCACGAGAAGGCGTGGGCTTAGTTTCGATTGCGGTGTGGGTATGCCAGTACCTCTCAAGCGTCGTGGCTACAGTTCCACGCCCCTTGTTTTTAGACTAAGCTAACCGCCTCGGGAACGGGCATATCCCCATCCCTAATGCGCAGTGCTTTAAGTGTAGCCCTCTACCTCCTCGCTACGGTCGTTTTTTGCCAGCGGCTCTGTTACAGGACTGACTCGATCACTTACGCCGGTAAGAACTTCAACGAGGATATTTCAATCAGCATCGACTCGTCGGTCACTCTCCAAAAGAGCAAGCTGATGCTCTACTTCCACAACGAGGATACAGTGTGGACCTATACGATTGAGCGAGAAACTGCCCTTGCCGGAAATTGCCCCGGATACTATGCAACGAGCGATCGAGACAAGTCCAAGGGCACCTACTTCTTTTTCTGTACGCGGCTCGTTTCAAGGGAGATGGATCTAATCTGCTGGTGCGATGACCCATCAGACCGTGAGGGGTGTTTCAAGTTCGTCAAGCGAAAGGATGCGGCTACTTGGGGTGTTTCCTGTCCAGCTCCGAAAAAGCGCCCGCGCCCCAAATAGTCGCAAGACTTATCCCCCTTCTCATCCCCCGTAGGGTAACATGGACAAGGAGAAAGTTTCAAGAAATGTCGCCACCGCTATGAAAGAACGCCTTTCTGGAGGTCGACAAGTGAGACCTTGCCAAGGTCGGGGTCGCGGGTTCGAGTCCCGTTTCTCGCTCAGAAAGATGCCTCCCTTCCCGGGAGGCATCGTCGTTTCAGGGGAGGGCAAGCCCGCGCCTGAACTGTCCGAATAGCTTTGCCGCCGCACGCTTCCCTGCCCGGGTGGTGAAATGGTAGACACGAGGGACTTAAAATCCCTTGGTCCGTAAGGGCCGTGTGGGTTCAAGTCCCACCCCGGGCACCATGGTCCTTCCGGCCTTGCCAGCTGGCCTGCGCACGCGTATCGCCCCCACCCCGAGCGGACCGCTTCACTTGGGGAACGGAGCGGCGTTCGTTCTGACCTGGAAGCTGGCGCGCGCGGCCGGTGGAAGGATCTTGCTCCGCATTGACGATCTGGATGCCGAGCGGGCCAGGCCCGGCTATGTGGAGGACATCTTCCGGTCGTTGGAATGGCTGGGAATCGATTGGGATGAAGGGCCGACAGGGCCCGATGACTTTGCAAAGAACTGGTCGCAACGCCTGCGCCTGGACGGCTACGCGGCACTATTGGACAGGCTGAAGGACACGGGCTTGGTGTATGCCTGTTCCTGCACGCGGACCACAATGGCCAGCTGTACCTGCCGGGCCCATGGGCTACCCATGAAAACACCTGATGTGCTCTGGCGCCTTGGCTTGGAAGGCGGTGGACCTGTTTCGATGAGGATTTGGCCTGACGGATCTGATCTGTTGGAACCTTCAGCATTGATCCCCGATCCGGTCATACGCCAGCGCAGCGTGCGCCCGGCCTATCAGGTGGCGTCCTTGGCCGATGATCTGGACGCCGGCATCAACTTCATCGTTCGCGGTGCGGATCTTCTACCCTCCACGGCGTGCCAGTTGTTCATGGCCAAGTACTTGGGGGAGAGGGGCTTTCAGGAAGCTGCTTTCGTTCACCACAAACTCCTGACCGATGCAAGAGGGGCGAAGCTCAGCAAGTCGGCCGGTGCGGGTTCATTGCACGACATGCGTTCCGCCGGCGTCGATCCCCAGTTGGTGCATCAGCAGGCCGATCGGCTGTTAGCGGAACTGCTCGGTCAGGCCTAGGCCATTGGGGCCGGTGGTCCGCCAGCGTCCTTCTTACGCCCACTGAAGAAGCGCCAGATACCTGCCCCGGCCGCTCCGAGTACCACCAGGAACTTGAGGCCGAACTTGGCCAGCAGGGCGAAAATGCCGGCCTTGGCGAGCACCTTGCCGGCCACGAGACCGCCGATGGTCCAAGCGGCCACATCGTCAACGTTGCTGTCGAACTGCTCGTACCGGAAGCCGTCGTTGAACTTCACGATGCCGAGCACATCGGGTACATGCTGCTGGACCAGCGCCAGGTCCTCCATGCCGGCCACTGCGTTCAGCACCAGCACGCCTTTGCGGCCCAGCACACGCACGTTGTAGTTGAGGGTGTTCGAACTGGCGCTGTCACCGAACTGGATCTCCTTCGCCCAGTGGAGCACCTTGTTGGCAGGGTCATAGAACGGTTTTGCGGCCCACCCGATCGTATACGCGGGGTCGAAGCCCTGCTGGCGACGCTCATCATTCTCAGCCTTCTCTTCTTCCTTTAGGTTCTTCAGGAGCTCATCGTAATCGCTCTCGTCGGCGTCGTCGTCCTTCACATATCCGATCTCGTCGTACTGCACCACGAAGGCATAACCGCCCTCCATTAGCACACCATCCTGCTCTGGGAAGATCATACCGAGGCAGCCTTCAGCGCTCGGGTTGCCCCAGAGGTCCACCAATACCCGCTTGGTCTGCTCCTCATTCAGGAACTTGAAGCCATTGGGAACGTTCAGCGTGGCCACACCATTGCTAAGGGCTATCTCACCTCGCTGGTACGTGAACGACCCTTCGATGGAGTCCACGTAGCTGTTGCCGATGGAATCCAGCAAGGCTTGGGCATCGAAGGTGATGGTGTCCGAAGTAGCCCCATCCTGCGCCTGAGCGGGCGAAAGAAGAAAAGGCATGGCCAAAGCCACGAGCGGGAAGCGGTTCAGCAGCATGGTGGGTTGGAAGTAGCGACAAGAATAGGGAAATACCTGTTCCCGCGCTTCGTCAGCGTGCGCCGACCAGTGCTTGCATGCCGGACGCCGTCTTTGTAAGGAAGCCCTTGACGGTCAGTGCTTCCAGGTCGCGCTGCAGGGTCTTAGGGTGCAGCGGCGCATAGAGTTCGGCGAGGGCGGCCGACAAGCGTGGTATCTGGGTAGGCGCCACCGGTCTGCGCGCCGCCACGAGGTCCTGTAGCAGTTGGCGCTGGCGGGCGGCGTTGCGTGTGGTGCTCGGGTCGAAGCTGGCATCCAAGTGCGCGGCCCAGGCCGCTTGGCGCTGTAGTTCCTCCACCTGCCGCCAGCGAAGCTCCAGCTCATCCACAAACGCCCGGACCCAATGGCCGATGAAGGGAAGGGGGTCGTTGGTGCGAGCACATTGACCGAACAGTCGCCCATAGGTGGATCGGATCCGGTCGAGCCCTATGGTCGGGAGCAGGGCGGTCCGGGGGGGAAGACCTGAAGCTAGAAGCAACTGGTGCTCAAGAAGTCGGGCGGTCCGTCCGTTCCCTTCGCCGAAGGGGTTGATCCAGATCAGGTAGAGGTGTGCCAAGGCGGCCTGTACCAAGGTCATGGGGATGCGCTCCTCCGACGGCTCAGGATCGAACAGCGGACCGTTCAGCCAATCGCACAGGCGCTCCATCAGCAGGGGGACATCCTCGGCGGGGGCTCCTTGTACCGCTGTGACCTGTCCTGGTAGGCGCCATTCCCCAGGGTGCACTTGGTCGTCCCAAGGCAGGCTCTTCAGCACCTGCGCATTGAACATCTGGATGGCCCAAGGGGTGAGCTGAGTGTCCCCCGCTTGGATGCGGTCCTGGGTCCATCGGGTCGCTTTCAGCAGGTTGTCCACTTCGATCTGGAGGTACTGCTGTGCAGCGGGCAACTTGAGGGTCCCGGCCAGGTGCTCCTCGACGTCCCTAGGCTTCATGGTGTTGCCGTCCATGGCCGCACTCGCCAGCACGGCTTCAGCCAGGATCAGTAGATCGGTCCGCTCGGTCTCTGAAGGGGTGAGCGGGGCGTTTCCCAGACGCTCGCTAAGGGCTGCCGCGCGACCCAAGAGCAGCCACACCGGCGGCGGCAGTTTCCGCAGGTCGACCCGGAAGCTGAGCCAGGGATGTGTCTGTTCGTAGGTCCGCATGAATGTCCGAGGTGGATGTCCAGTGCAAAGGACTGAAGCTGTGAATGTTGTAGAGGGGCCAGACACCTGGATGTTGTGAACAATGTCCGTTGTATTGTCTTTGCCAACAGTCCACGTGGGAGCGCCTTGTCGAAGCACCAATTCTATCCGAAGTTCGCAAGCGAACGCAAGGCTTCGCTGCCCGCATTGAAGCGTAGGACGTGATGTCCACTGTAAGGGAAAACGGTAGTGCGTGGGCGAAGCGCCGGAAGGGTCAGCGCCCCCTGTGCTCCAATTCGTCCAGTGCGCGTTGTGCGGCGGTATCCCCTGGAGTTTCGTACAGGCGGATCAGCAGCTCCGCGCGTTCCGTTCCAGCGCCAACGGAGGCCTCGATCAGGGTGGGTGTAGGTACACAATAGAGCAACAAGCCAGCGAGTCCGATCACGACCAGCCGGTAGCGCAAGGCGTTGAAGTAGTGCTCCGCAAGAGGTCGCCTCGAATGGATGCCGAAAATGGCCACCACGACCACCGCACAGCCTGCCAAGCCCATCATCAGGTTGAACTCAGCTCCTGGCCACAATTGCAGTTTGAAGAGCATGCCTATGGCGGTAAGGCTGAGCACAAGGCCCGTGATCACGGACAGTGGAAGCAGCTGGTCCTTGCGGCTTGCCCCACCAAAAAGAATCCAACCAAGCGGGAAGTAGAGCGTGGCGACCAAGGAGAAGCCAAGTACGGTGAGCAGGCCGCCGAAAGGCCAGTGCAGCAGGCGGAAAACCAAGCCCACCAAAGCCAGACCCCAAGCAATGCGTTCCAGCCACTTCATGCAGCCGAATGTAGGAAGCGCGCCGTTAGTACGATCAGTTCACCACCAGCTTGATCACACCCAAGGCGTGCAGCACCCGGATAATGGGCCAGGTAGGGTCGAACTCCCACCAATGGGTGCCGAAGTTGGCCCGGGCGGCATGGCTGTGGTGGTTGTTATGCAGGCCTTCGCCCATCATAAGCAGGTCCAGCGGCATCATGTTCTTGCTGGTGTTATCCGTGGGGTAGCTCACGTAGCCGTACTTGTGGGCGTACCAGTTGATGATGGCCCCATGCAACGGCCCCATGACGAACTGCAGGGGCAACAACAGCCATTGCCACCACGCCGTGGCGAATTGCACGTAGAACGCGACGTAGAGCAGGCCCCAGCCAATGCGGCTCACCCAGCTTTCTCCGACGCGCTCCATGGTCTTCCAGTGGGGCAGGTCCCTGGTGAAGCGTTCCTCGGGCTGTTTGGTGCCGTAAAGAAGGCCATTGTACCATCCTGCCGTGCGCCACATCATGGCGAAGGGGTTCGCATCGTACTTGGGGGAGTGCGGATCCTGCTCCGTATCGGCATACACGTGGTGCGCGCGGTGCAGCATGCCATAGACCGCAGGGTTCAGGTAGCTGCTGCCTTGGCACACCCAAGTGAGCAAGTGGAAGGCCTTCTCCCAGAACGGGCTCATGGTGAACATCCGGTGCGCTGCATACCGGTGCAGGTAGAAGGTCTGCACGAACAGGCTGAGGTACCAGTGGCAGATGAAGAAGATCAGGACGGCCATCGTGCCGCAAAACTAGCTCGGCGACCACCTGTCCATGGTCATGGTCGAAGCGCAACGACCGATCTACCTTGAGAAAAACAACCCACATGGCCACGGGCAGATTCATCGTCAGGACGGACGCAAGGGGGGAGTTCCGCTTCAACCTGGAGGCTTCCAACGGCCAGGTGATCCTGAGCAGCGAGGGCTACACGACCAAGGCGAACTGCCTGAACGGGATCGCCAGCGTTCGGAAGCACGCAGAGGAGGATCGCTCCTATGAGCGGAACATATCCAGAACGGGCGGTTACCACTTCAACCTGAAAGCCGCGAACGGCCAGATCATTGGCACCAGCCAGCACTACGAGACCTCCGTGGGCATGGAGAACGGGATCCACTCCGTGATGACCCATGCGCCCGACGCGGTGACGCTGGAGGGCTGAGCGTTCATTGTAATTCTCAGATGAGCTGAAAGGTATCCCCATCGAAAAGCCCGCGGTCGCTGAGCTTCAGGTGCGGGATCACCAGCAGGGCCATGAACGACAAGGTCATGAAAGGTGCCGAAAGCGGACTGCCCAAGGCCTTGGCTTCGCGGTCCAGGGCGCTGTAAGCGTCGGCCACGGTAAAGGCATCGGCGTCGCTCATCAGACCCGCTACAGGTAGGGGCAGCAGTCGGTGGGTGCCACCATGCGCGACGCTGATGCCGCCCTTGTGCGCGATCACCGCGTTGATGGCCTCGCAGAGCTCCTCATCGGTCGTTCCAACGGCCACGATGTTGTGACTGTCGTGGGCCACGCTACCGGCCAGTGCCCCGTGCTTAAGCCCGAATCCGTGCACCCAGGCCACGGCCTTGTACCGGTCGGTGTAGCGGTCCACCACCACCAGTTTCAGCACGTCGTGGGCCAGGTCGGGCAGGCTGAGGCCGTGCTCTGCATGTTCGGGCATGTGCAACTTGGTCGTTACCAGCTGCCCGTCCAAGGCACCGATCACCAGCCGCTCGGAACCGGTTGAAGGCACACGCAGGTCCTCCAGCCTCACCGGGGTGCAGTGGAAACGGTTCGGACTTTCTTCCGGGACCCGTTCGATCAGTGTGTTCCCGTTCTCGGCCACCAAGCGGCCTTCGATCCACGTGCGGCGCACCTTGAAGTCGACCAGGTCCTCCAGCAGTACCATATCGGCCGCGTCACCAACCCGCAGTCTGCCGATCGGTAGCGTGTAGTGGTCGCGCGGGTTCAGGCAGGCTGCGCGCAACACATCGAACACGTCCACGCCCAAGGCCACGGCCCTGGCGCACAGGGTGTTGATGTGCCCATCGACCAGCCCGTCGGGGTGCTTGTCGTCGCTGCAGAGCATCACGCGGTCGGGGTGGGAGCGGAGCAGGGGCCAGAGCGCCTCGAAGTTCTTGGCGGCGCTGCCTTCACGGATCTGCACCCACATGCCGGCCGCCAGCTTGTCCAGCGCCTCTTCATGCGTGAAACACTCATGGTCCGTGCTGATCCCGGCCGAAGCATACCGCATCACATCGTCACCGCGTAGGCCTGGTGCATGGCCATCGACAGGCTTGCCCAAGCGGTGGGCATGGGCGATCTTTTTCAGCACTTCCGGGTCGCCATGCAGCACTCCGGGGAAGTTCATCATCTCGCTGAGGTAGCGGACCTCCGGGCGCTGGAGCAGGCGCCCGACGGCATCGCTATCGATCGCATCCCCAGCGGTCTCGAAGGTGGTGGCGGGTACGCAGCTGGGGGCGCCGAAGAAGAAGTGAAAGGGCACCTTTTTCCCGTTGGTGATCATGAAGTCCACGCCTTCGATGCCCAGCACGTTGGCGATCTCATGCG
Organism: Flavobacteriales bacterium; assembly: GCA_016721825.1. GTDB lineage: Bacteria > Bacteroidota > Bacteroidia > Flavobacteriales_F > PHOS-HE28 > PHOS-HE28. Next base: position 929,952 of record JADKHI010000001.1, on the reverse strand, counting down.
GGTCGCTGATGGTGGCCACGGTACCATGGGTCACGGCCAGCCGAGCGAATTCGCTGGGCAGGAGCATGCTGCTTTCCACATGCACGTGCGCATCCACGAAGCCGGGGATCAGATAGCCTTCCGTAGGACCGGCAACCTCTTCAACGGCTGTGATCCGGCCCTCCGAGACCGCAAGCCGTGCCGGGAAGATCCGGCGCCCCAGGATGTCAACGAGGTTGGCGGTGAGCGAGAAGGAGGTCATGGCTGCGAAGGAACGATGTGCGGTCCTTCACTCGACAAGAGCTGCCTGTCCCTTCAGTTCCCGAACATGTCCCGCACGCGCTCGAAGAAGCCGCGGTCCTTGCTGGTTGGCTTGGGCTGGAAACCGGGGCTCTGGCGCAGCTTCTCCAGTGCGGTCTTCTCGTCCTTGCTGAGGTCGCTGGGGGTCCATACGGCCACATGCACGAACAGGTCGCCGGTGCCGTGGTGGTTCACGCTGGGCAGGCCCTTGCCTTTGAGGCGCAGGGTGTGGTTGCTCTGGGTGCCAGGCTCGATCTTCACCTTGGCCTTCCCGTGGATCAAGGGTACTTCGATGCTGACACCAAGGGCCGCGTCGATCATGCTGAGGAATGCTTCGTAGTGCAGATGCTGGCCATCCCGCTTCAGTTCGGCGTGGTCCTCCTCTTCGATCACCACCAAAAGGTCCCCCGGGATGCCGCCTACAGGAGCATCGTTGCCCATGCCACTGAGGTTGAGCTGCATGCCCTCCTCCACGCCAGCGGGGATCTTCACTGTGATCACCGATTCCTCACGCAGCAACCCGTGCTCATCGCTGCCAGGGGCGCGCTTGCTCAGCGTCTGTCCCATGCCACCACAGGCCGGACAGGTGGTCACCGTTTGCATGGCGCCGAGGAAGGTGCTCTGCACCCGCGTTACCTGGCCTTGCCCTTTGCACGTTGGGCAGGTGCCGTATTCGGTGCCTTTGGCCCGCACGAGCTTGTGGAGCTTCAGTTGCTTCTCAACGCCCGAAGCGATCTCCTCCAGCGTCAGCTTCAGGCGCACGCGCAAGTTGCTGCCCTTCACCACGCGCCGACCGCCACCACGCCCGAAGCCACCGCCACCACCGAACCCTTCACCGAAGATGTCGCCGAACTGGGAGAAGATGTCCTCCATGTTCATGCCACCGCCACGGAAGCCGCCGCCACCGCCGCCCATGCCCGGACCAGCGTGGCCGAAGCGGTCGTACTTGGCCTTCTTGTCGGCGTCGCTAAGGATCTCATAGGCGGCCGCAGCCTCCTTGAACTTTTCCTCTGCAGCATGGTCGCCCGGGTTCTTGTCCGGGTGGAACTTGATGGCCAGCTTCCGGTAGGCCTTCTTGATCTCGTCCGCCGTGGCCTTGCGGTCAACGCCAAGAACGACGTAAGGGTCTGATTTGCTCATTGCGCGGGACGCTCGCCGGAAGACGGAACGACGCTACAGGTTCATCTTACTCACCCACCACCACTTTCGCGTAACGGATCACCTTGTCGTGCAGGGTGTATCCGTTCTCGATCACATCGATCACGCGGCCCTTCAGGGCAGGCGAGGGAGCAGGGGCCTTGGTGATGGCCTCGTGGTGGTCCACGTCGAACGCATCGCCCTGTTTGGTCTGCAACGGCTTCACGCCTTGTGCACCTAGAATGTGCAGCAGTTTGGAATGGATCAGGTGGAAGCCCTCCTTCACCACGGCCACATCCTCTGTCTTTGCGTTGTTGGCGATTGCACGCTCCATGTCGTCCACAACAGGGATCACGTTCTTCAGCACGTTCTCGCCAGCGAACTGGATCAGCTCCATGCGTTCCTTGGCACCGCGCTTCCTGAAGTTGTCGAACTCGGCGTTCAGGCGGAGCCAGCGGTCCTTCAGCTCGGTCACTTCGGCCTGTGCGGCATCGAGCTGGGCCTGCAAGGCGTACACATCCTCGCGTCCGTTGTCCTCCGCATCGTGCATCACATGCTCGGCAGCCGCTTCGCTGGCCAGGGTCAGGGGATCCTTGGCGGCCTCATTGGCGGCATCGAATGGCAGGTTCTGCGCAGCAGAATTGGCAGCGGCCTCGGCTTCTGGGGCGGCTTGTGGGCGGTCCGACATGGATCTACGGTCTTTTCTAAAGGGATTGCGCATGGTTCAACTTCAATGCCGGGCGCGAAGGTGGGGACAATTTGACAGGGAAGTGGACGTGAACGTGAAAGCAAGAACCCCCGCCACAGGGGCAGGGGTTCAGGATCGAGAAGGATGGGTGATCAGAAGCTCTTGATGTACTTGTCCATTTCCATGTCGAGCGTTTCACCGCGCAGGTTCTTGGCGATGATGATGCCGTTGGGGTCGACGAGGAAGCTGGCCGGAATGGAATGCACACCATACAAGCGAGCGGGCTCACTGCTCCATGCACCAAGGTCGCTCACGTGGAACTTCCAATTCAACTTGTCGGCTTCGATGGCCTTCTTCCAAGCATCACGGCTCTTGTCCAAGCTGACGCTATACACCTCGAAGCCTTTGCCTTCCTTGAACTTGGCCTTGCTGTACTTGTTGTAAGCCGCCACCACGCTGGGGTTCTCGCGACGGCAGGGGCCGCACCAGCTGGCCCAGAAGTCGATCAGCACGTACTTGCCGCGCAGCTCCGAGAGTTTCAGCAATTTGGTGCTATCGGCGTTCATAAAGGCCAGCTCCGGTGCTTTGTCGCCCACGTTGGTGCCCACTTTCGGGTCTCCGCCCATGCCGATGCGGGCCGTGAAACCGTAGATGGCCAAAAGGGCGACGCCCGCAACAAGGGCGACCTGGGTCTTTTTCATGAGGGTGCTACTGAACATGCTGCAAAAGTAGGTGGGTACTTCCGCTCCCAGCGATCATCGTGCCGGGTTGGGGGTACTTGATCAGGACTTCTTGGCGGCTTTTTCCTTCTTGACCTTTTTCACGGACTTGCCACCTGGGAGCTTGGTGCCGCCATTGCGGGCTTTCTCCATTTCAGCGATGCGCGCCGGGTCCTTCTCGACCAGGCCGTCCAACAGCTGTTCCAAGGCCGGTCCATGCACATCGGTGGCCAGCACCTTGCCTTCGCCATCGATCACCACGTTGGTGGGGATGAACTGCACTTGGTACTGATTGGCCGCAGGGTTGTTCCCATCGTCCACGGCGCCCACGTGCCATTTCCAATTCAGGCTGTCGGTCTGGATGGCCTGCTTCCACGCGTTGGCGGCGCCCGCCCGGTCCAAGCTCACGCTGAACACCTCGAAGCCGTTGCCTTTGGTGTAGTATCCGTCCTTGTAGTGCTTCCAGGCGCTCACCACATGCGGGTTCTCCATGCGGCAGGGCCCGCACCAGGTGGCCCAAAAGTCGATCAGCACCACCTTGCCGCGCAGCTTGACCGACTTTCGAACCGAACCCTTGGAACCTAGCAGTAGCTCAATCCACCCGCTCGATCCGCGCGCCGATGGCGTTGAGGCGTTCGGCGATGCGCTGGTAACCGCGATCGATCTGCTCGATGTTGTCGATGGTGCTGGTGCCCTCAGCGCCCAAGGCCGCGATCAGCAACGACACGCCTGCGCGGATGTCGGGGCTCGTCATGCGGATGGCGCGGAGGGAGCTCTGGAAGTCGTTGCCGATCACCAAGGCGCGGTGCGGATCGCAGAGCGTGATCTGCGCGCCCATCTCGATCAGCTTGTCCACGAAGAACAGGCGGCTCTCGAACATCTTCTGGTGCACGAGCAAGCTGCCTTTCGCCTGCGTGGCGGTCACCAGCACGATGCTGAGCAGGTCGGGCGTGAACCCGGGCCAGGGCGCGTCGGCCACCACCATGTTGCTGCCGTCGATGAACTTGGTGATGGTGTAGTGCTCTTGGGCGGGAACGAAGATGTCGTCGCCATTGCGCACCACGGCGATGCCCAGCTTGCGGAACACCTCGGGGATCACACCCAGGTGGTCGTAGCCGGTGTCCTTGATGGTGATCTCACTGCGCGTCATGGCGGCGAGGCCGATGAAGGAGCCGATCTCGATCATGTCCGGCAGCATGCGGTGCTCCGTGCCGCCGAGCTCCTTCACGCCATCGATGTGCAGCAGGTTGCTGCCGATACCGGAGATCTTGGCGCCCATGCGCACCAGCATGTTGCAGAGCTGCTGGATGTAGGGTTCGCAGGCGGCGTTGAAGATGGTGGTGCGGCCTTCGGCGAGCACGGCGGCCATCAGGATGTTGGCGGTGCCTGTCACGCTGGCCTCGTCGAGCAGCATGTAGGCGCCTTTGAGCTGCTTGGCCTCAGCGCGGAAGAAGCCTTCCTTCACATCGTACTTGAACTCGGCGCCGAGCCGCTCGAAACCGATGAAGTGCGTGTCCAGTCGGCGACGGCCGATCTTGTCACCGCCCGGGGTGGGGATGTAGCCTTTGCCGAAGCGCGCCAGCGAAGGACCTACGACCATCACACTGCCGCGCAGTCCACCGCCGAGCTTCTTGAACTCGGGCTTCAGGAAGAACTCGATGTCCACGTCCTTGGCCGTGAAGCGGTAGCTGCCCTCGTCGAGCTTCTCCACCTTCACGCCCATGTGGCGCAGCAGGTCGATCAGCTTGTTCACATCCACGATGTCCGGAATGTTGTGGATCGTGACCGGCTCGGCCGTGAGCAGCACGGCACAGAGGATCTGCAGCGCTTCGTTCTTGGCGCCTTGCGGGATCAGTTCCCCTTTCAGGCGACGTCCTCCTTCGATCTTGAAGCTTCCCATTCGTCAGCGGCCCGTGGCTTGTCTTCGGGCCATGCCCAAAGCAACAACGCAGGAAAACCGCCGCGCTATGCGACCGGTATGCAGTATGAACAACGGGATGTTGCGGAACAACCTCGACAGCTCGCTGGCTCGCGAGAATTCTGCGGGGTGCTGAACCACAGATGGCGCAGAGTACGCAGATGCAGAAAGGCTCGCAGGCTCGCCTCAGCAGGGAGGAACCACGGATGGACACTGATGAACACGGATACTGAAAAAAGCTCCGCTGCCGAAAAGAAGCTCGCGGCCCGAGGCTCGCAGCCCGTGGCCTCGGATGAAGAAAGCTCCGCTGCCGATAAGCTCGTGCCTCCTGCCAACTGCGAACTAACGTCAGTACCGGTTCTTCCGCTTGTTCCGGTGCCGCTTCTTTCCACCGCCACCACCGCTGCCTCCTCCGCCTTGGTTGCCGTAGCGCTGCTTCCGCAGGTCCACTTCGTTGCGGGGGCCGTTGCGCTGGGTCTGGAGCAGCGCGTCGGTGCTTGTGAGCTGTTGGTCGGGCTTCAGCTGGAGCTTGCCTTTGCTGAGCTCGGTAAGGTCCTTGAAGATGACGCCGTCACCCACGCTGTCGCGGTTCCAGGTGAGGAACTGCTTCTTCATCAAGTTGGCGATCAGTAGCGTTAGGGCCTCCTTCTCCGGGCTGTCCTCCTTCGCGGCGCAGGTGGCGATCAGGCGCTCCACCATCTTACCGTAGTGGCCGAAGCGGATGGACTGCTTGGGGTAGGCCACGCGTTCGGGCTTGGTGTCGAGCTCCTCGGCCGTGGGCTTGGGGAAGGGGCCGTCCACATCGAGCTTGAACTCGCTCATGATGTAGAGGTGGTCCCACAGGGTGCGGTCGCCGTTCTCGCTGTTGCGCAGCATCGGGTTCAAGCGGCCGATCACCTGGATGATGGCGTGCGCCAGGCGGGTGCGCTCCACGCGGTCCTCCACGCCCATGCAATGCTCCACCATGCGCTGCACATGCCGACCGTACTCAGGAATGATCAGGCGCGGACGCTGGGTGTTGTAATCGAATACGACGGGAAGCGGAGTGCTCATGCGTGGAAAAGCCAGTAGGGTAGGTCGGTGGCGCGTGGTCGGAAGGACCGTGCGCCTGTCCCGGAAGTTGTGATGGCCGGGACCTCGGTGTGCCAAATGTAGCGGAACCCGGCGATCCCTGAATGCTTACTGAAGCACCACAGGCTCCAGGAAGTTACGCCCTCCGACCCTTGCCTTCAGGTAGTAAAGGCCATTGGTCTCAGGCAGTTCGCTCCGTGCGCGGCTTACATGGTGTACGCCTTTTCGCTCGGGGCCGAGCACGAGTTGTTCGGTCAGCCTGCCTTGTGCGTCGAACAGGGCAATGTCCACATCCTCGGATTCCTGATCGATGTCGTAGACGAGGTTCAGCCGGTCGGCCACTGGGTTCGGCGCGAGCTTGAGGAAATCATCCTTCTTGAGGTAGTTGAGCACTGGATGAACGAAGTAGGCATTCAATTGGATGTCATCGATCATCCAACCGTCCCGCTGTTCCTGTACCGTATCGCTGAAGAAGGTGAACCGGACCTGCATAGTGTCCGCCGGGAATGGGATTCCGGTATTCGTCCAACAGACCGAGGTGAAGACCCAGTGCAGCCCGCTCACCGGGCTTCCGCTGCTACCACTGAAGCCCATCTGCCCGTTGCTCAATGTGTCTGCCTCAAGGGTCTGGAACTGGTCGTTGTAGATCTCGATGTTCGTCGGTAGCAGCCAGTCGTTGAACACGTTGTTCCAGGTCATTCCATTGTCCCAGCTTACCTCGACATAGCCTCCTTCCTGCAGCGTGTCCGTGTCGAAGGCATGCCGGAAACTTAGGAAGAACAGGGGGTAGAACCCGAAGTCGATAACTGGAGCGGATACCGTGAAGGACGAGGTGTCCCCGGTCGGATAGGTGTTCAGCGTATCGGTCACGATCGCCCGCGACGGCGAATAGGATGAGCTGAACAGGACCTTCTGGGGGGCGCCCACTTGCCACAGATTGCCAGCTTGAGCAGTGTCTATGGAATAAGGTAGGCTGTTCGTGCTACCCGGATCGAAGTACTGTTCGAAGAATTGCCCTTGCGCTGTGCTGGAAAGAAGCAGGCCAACGAGGAGTGAACGTGTCATCATGTGGCAGGGTTATGGGTTGACCAATAGACAGCTCGGATCGCTCCGGCGCTGCCTCAGTTCCTCTGGATCCGTGGGTAGGGCAGCTCACCGTCGGTGATCACCCGTACACCTTTAGGCAGATCATCCAACAGATGCGTGTCCTGCATCACCACCACGGAATAGCCCTTCGCCCGAAGGCGGTCCACCTCGGCCTGGGTTGGAATGATGTCCATGCACGCGTGCGGCGAACGGAACATGAGCTCATATGAACGCTGCGACGGGACATTGAAGATCACGAAGGGACCCGCTCCGTCCAGCTTTCCCAACAAGGCATCTTCATAGGCCAACGCGCGGAAGCGCTCCCGCCAAGGGTCCTGTGAAGCCACCTCACCGCGGTATTCGGAATGGCGGAACTGCGTGCGCTCCAGATCGAGACCCAAGGCACCGACCACGACAAGCGCGAACGACAGGATCACTGCGCGGTACCGATCCGCTTCCACACTGTTGATCAGCGTGACCAGCAGGTTGGCCAACGCGATCATGTAGAGGGGCAAGAGCACCATGGTGTAGCCGTCCATTTTGGTGGCGGCCACGGCGAAAAAGGCGTGTACTGCCAAGGGCAGCGCGATCAGGAAAATGCGGTGCCGTTGATCCGCAGCGCGGAGCACAAGCCACACCAACCCCGGCAACAAGATCCAGATGGTGAGCGGCGGCAACAGGTCCGCGATGTGGTCGAAGTGATAGGTCCAGGAGCCACCGTGCCCCTCGAACGGTTCGGTGAAACGCAGCCAGTTGTCGCGGGATTCGCTGGCCGCCAGTTCCGGGAAACGGGTCCGGATGGATAGCCACCAAGCGCCGGCCAGGCTCAACGCGATCAGTGCAGCACCCAAGAAAGGGAAGAGCGCCTTTCGTCGGAAACCTTCACCCAGGATCACAAGGCCCCAGGGAAGGAAAACGCAGAGTCCCACGTACCACTTCGTCAACACGGCGCACGCACTGAACAGACCCACCAGCAGGGCCCAGCCGAGCTTGCCTCTGTGCCAGTGTTCCAACAAGCTCCACCAACTGCAGGCCACCAGCGCGATGAAGACGGCATCGTTGTGGTCCGTGGCCAACGAGCCTGTCACCAATTCCTGGATGTAGTAGCAGAAGGTCACCAGCAGCCCTGCGGCGAAAGCAGTGTCCCTGTTCTTCGAGATCAGCCAGGCCATACGCGCGGTCACCGGCACCAAGGCGGTCATCCACAGCACGCTCGGCAGGCGGATCGCCCACGGGTGCAACCCAAAGATCTTCAGCGAAAGCGCCATCTGCCACAGGAAGAAGGGCGGCTTGTGCAGCCACACGTGGTTCCGCGTCCAGCTTTCCGTCAGTGGCAGTGCGGTGTCCGTGTACATCATCGGCGTGAACGGATCGCGCAGCATGTTCTTCGCCACCACCGCGTGGAACACCTCGTCCCAGTCGTTGAGGAAAGGATCCAACCAGGCCGCGAACAGGCGCAGCACGAAGGCCGAAGCTGTCACGCTCAGCAGGGCCCACGTGTGCTGCTTCTTCGCCTGAAGTCCGATCGCCAACAACGCCAAGGCCATGGCCAGTGCGATGGCGCCTTGCTGTCCCGGTGTGAAGTAGCTGTCGAACATCCGCTCACAGCGAAGATGCGCGCTTCCCACTGAACCGGCCTCCTACCTTCGGACCATGCGCAGCTTCGCCCTGCTCCTGCTCCTGCTCTTCGGCTCGTGCAAGAAGGACCACCCCGAAGGCCTGCCCGGCTGGCTAGCAGAGCGCATCGACCATTGTGCGAAAAAGCGCCACGACTGTGGAAGTCTGCAAGTGTTGGAGTATGAAGGCTTGGGCCGCACGTGGTACTACCTGAACCAGCGCGACACCGGAAGCGACGAGCTCTACACGGCAGAAGGTTCCCTCACGTGCAGCGGTCACGACATCTTCATATACGAGAGCCAGTGTTCGGCCGTGGTGCTGGATTCGCTGCATCCCGTGCGCTCGTTGTGGACGGAGGATTGAAGTCCATCCTTCATCAGCTGCACTTCGCGAACCTCAGCGACTTCTTGTCTGTCCGTTGTCAGGAAAAGAAGTTGGTCTTCAAGACCAACGGCAAGGCAGCCTGTCGAATATAAGCGCAGGGATCCCGTGTTTTTCCAGTTCGCGGTCAAGTTGGACTGAAGTGCAGCCAGAGCGGATCTTGATCGGATGCTCGGGAGCATCGAATCCATCGGTAACTAGAGGAGTTCGCGAGCGCCCGTATCCGGAGATGAGGATGTTGCCATTATCGTCGCGCTGAATGTGTGTTGGAGTTATCAGATGATTGAAATGTTCGATGCGGAACCCGCTAGGAGGTATGCCGATGGCGTAGGTCATGGCTCCCTGCCAAAAGACTGTTGGGTCCTTGTGGCCGATGAGGACAACGCTGTTGCGATTGATCAATACGGAATAGGTATACCAGTCAAAGCCAATGCGCGTCAAATAGCTGGTGAGTCGCAGCCCTGTTCCGCATGACTCGAAGAGGCTACGTGCTTCGACCTCATAGGCACTGCGTTTCTGGGACGTATATCGATAGACCCCGAAGACGACGATGATCGCCGCGAACATGGCAAGGGCATATCCGGATGCACTGAGTAACATGCTTACCCTTCCACCACCCTCAATTTCGCGAAGCGCAGCAGCAACTGCTTCTGTCCGGCGCTGGGGAAGAAGATGGTGGCCTTGAGGTCGGGTGCTCGGCCCTCGATCTTGATCACTTTGCCCTTGCCGAACTTCTCGTGCTCCACGGTCATGCCTTCGGCCAGGTCGGGTGCGGCGCTGCCGAGCGTGCTGGTGGCCTCGAGCGGAGCGCCATCGCCGGTGATGCGCTTCAGATTCTTGCGTTGTGGTGGGGGCGGTGGTGCGCTGGAAGGCGTGGGTGCGGGGCGACCCGTGGGTGCTGTGCGCTCGCGGCCGTAGATCGGTCGTGTGATCGGGCGGTCCATTGACGACGTGCTCGCTGGCCTGCTCTCCGTGGAGGGCTTGTCGAACACATTGCCACGACTGGCCCAAGGCGGCGTCAGGTTCCGGCGATCACCACCACCACGTTCGTTGCGCGTGGCGATCTCCAAGTACTGCGGGTCGATCTCGTCGAGAAAGCGGCTGGGTTCGGCGGCAGTGAGCTGCCCCCACTTGTAGCGGCTCATGGCGTAGCTCAGCGTGGCCTTGGTCTTCGCGCGGGTCAACGCCACATAGAACAGGCGACGTTCCTCTTCCAGGTCGGCGCGGCTTTGCACGGCCATCTGGTTCGGGAACAGTTCCTCCTCCAGGCCAACGATGTGTACGTACGGGAACTCCAGGCCCTTGGAGCTGTGGATGGTCATCAGGCTCACGCGGTCGTTGTCCGTCGGGTCGTCGTTGTCCGCGTCCGTCAGCAAGGCCACATCGATCAAGAAGTCGGGCAGGGTGCGGGGCACATCGCTGCCTTCACCGCCGTCACTGAACTCCTTCATCCCGTTCAGCAGCTCCTGGATGTTCTCGTAGCGGCTCACGCCCTCGGGCGTCTTGTCGGTGAACAGGTCCTGGAGCAGGCCGGTGCTTCGCGCGATGTACTCGCCCATGGCATAGGCGTTCTGGCTGTCCAACATGGTCTGGAAGCTGCGGATCATCAGCACGAAGTCCGCCAAGCGCTTCCGTGTTCCCTCGTTGAAGCCAAGCTCGCCGAGGTGCTTGTTCAGCAGGTCCCAGATGCTGAGCTCCTTCTCGCTGGCGCTCACCATCATCTTCTCCACCGTGGTCTGGCCGATGCCGCGCACGGGGTAGTTGATCACGCGCTTCAGCGCCTCCTCGTCGTTGGGGTTGCAGGTCAGGCGGAAGTAGCCCAGCAGGTCCTTGATCTCCTTGCGCTGGTAGAAGCTGAGGCCGCCGTAGATGCGGTAGGGGATGTTGAGCTTGCGCAGGGCTTCCTCCATGCTGCGGCTCTGCGCGTTGGTGCGGTACAGGATCGCGAAGCCCTTGTTCGCAACCTGGTGCTGCATGCGCGTTTCGAAGATGCTGTGGGCCACGTAGCTGCCCTCTTCGTTGTCGCTGCCGGCGCGGTGCACGAGGATCTTGTCACCCTCGGCGTTGTCGGTCCAGACGGTCTTCTTGATCTGGTCCTTGTTCTTCTCGATCAGGCTGTTGGCCGCGCCCACGATCACCTTGGTGCTGCGGTAGTTCTGCTCCAACTTGAACAGGCCGTGGTCCGGGTAATCCTTCCGGAAGTTGAGGATGTTCTGGATGTTGGCTCCGCGGAAGGCGTAGATGCTCTGGCTGTCGTCGCCCACCACGGTGAGGTTCTCGTGCCGTGCGGCCAGCGTGCGCACAATGTTGTACTGCGCCAGGTTGGTGTCCTGGTACTCGTCCACCAAGATGTACAGGAAGCGCTGCTGGTACTTCAGCATGGCGTCCGGGTGGTCCCGGAACAGCAGGTTCGTGTTGAAGAGCAGGTCGTCGAAGTCCATGGCGCCCGCGCGGAAGCAGCGCTCGGCGTAGGCCTTGTAGATGTCGCCGATCTTGGGGCGGAGCGAGGCCGCATCACTGGCCATCAGCTCGGCGTTGGCCAAGTATTCCAGCGGACCGATCAGGTTGTTCTTCGCGATGCTGATGCGGCCATGCACCTGGTTGGGCTTGTAGAGCTTGTCGTCCAGCTGCCACTCCTTCAGGATGCCCTTGATCACGCTGCGACTGTCATCCGTGTCGTAGATCGTGAAGTCCTTCGGGTAGCCCAGCTTGTCAGCCTCGGCGCGCAGGATGCGGGCGAACACGCTGTGGAAGGTGCCCATCCACAAGTTGGCGGCCTCGGAGCGTCCCACCACATGGGCGATGCGCTCCTTCATCTCCTTGGCGGCCTTGTTGGTGAAGGTGAGCGACAGGATCTGGAAGGGATCCACGCCCTTGGCCATCATCAGGTGCGCGATGCGTGTGGTGAGCACCTTGGTCTTGCCGCTGCCCGCGCCCGCGATCACCATGGTGGGGCCATCCGTGTGGGTCACGGCCGCGCGCTGGGCTTCGTTCAAGCCTTGGAGATAGTCCTGCATCACAAGTGGTCCGCCAACTCGTCAACACGGGCGGAGCGCGAAGGTACTTTCAGCCCTCTGAGGTGCTGCGTGGAGCTTATGAACAGGGGGGCACACGGGCTCTGTCGTATCTGTGTCCATCCGTGTTCATCTGTGGTTGTGAACGGGGACGGATCACTTCCGCTCCGGCAGCGCCATCAGCCGGGTCTGGCACCAGCGGAAGAAGGGATGCAAGGCGAAGGTGTAGAACAGTACACCGCCCCAGCCCGCGATCTGCATGTAGAGGAAGATGCGTTGGCCCAGCGCGTATTGTTGGTGTTCCAACAAGGTCAGCAGGGTGCTGTTGGGGTCGCTGTCCCGCAGTTCATAGATCCGTTGCTGCAACGCGTTGTAGCCGAAGATGTCGAAGCGTTCGTTCAGCAGGAACAGGGTGAACAGGAAGAAGGCGGGTGCCGCCACGTTGGCCAGGATGTTCATGACCGCTGGCACCGTTCGGTAGGCCTTCAGCGTCGGCACCCGGAACTGCATCACGAGCAGGTAGACCACCAACAGGTAATAGCACCAGAGCATGATCACCTCCTCGTCCACATGGAAGACCAAGTTTTCGGTGATCAACGAGAACACCAGGATCAGAATGGGCAGTACCATCGCGGTGACCACCGCGATCAGGAAGGGCTGCCAGTAGAGGTTCTTGAAGATCGAGATCAACAGGGCGATACAGAAGGTGGACAGCACCATGCCGTAGAGGATGGCCTCCCATTCCAGGAACTCGTAGTCGTAGGCCTTGGCCTCGGCAACATCGCTGATGGTGCTCTCCGCGCTCCACAAGCTGGTCGTGCTCGCCTCGCGGTCCTTGTATTCCGCGAGCACCTGGGAAGCCGGGAGGAGCTGCACGTTCGGGCTGTAGGCGCGCGCCTTCTTCAAGGTGGCCTCGATGGTCGCCGCGTCCGGCGGTCCCGGACCTGCATAGCGCTCCAGGTACCGCAGCTCAAGCACGCTGTCCGTATCCATAGCGCGACCATTCCACCGCTCGTAGGGCGTGAAGCTTCCCAGCTGGGTGCGCAGCAGAGGGAAGTGTGTTTCGATCGAATCAATGATGGGCAGGTGATAGGCCGCCGTGTCCGGATTGTACGCGGAACTGTCGTCGGGGTCGGCCACGTTGTTGTACACGCTCACATGGTCCTCATAGAGCTCGTGCAGTGAACGATCGGTCTCCACCTCGTTGTCCGGCATGTCATCTCGGCGCCGGTATTCATCCAGGCTGTGAAAGAACCGATGTGTACCGTGGCCCTGCCGGGTATGGTACGCTACCCGCCGCCTGGCCGTGGCCGCCACCACATCCACCTCGTCCATGGCGGTCTCCATCGCGTAGGAAACGGTCCTCACCCTGTCATCATCAGCGTCGTGGGTGTCGTTGCCATAGAGCCAGGGCTCCAGCTCGTTCAGTGCGTTCACATCCGCATTGAAGCGCTCGTCCGGCACCAAGTGGCCGATACGGTAGGCAATGGTGACGGCTAGGGTCGTGGGCAATGTTAGGATGAGCAGCAAGCTGAGCCAGTGAATAAGGAGCTCACCGACCGAAGCATAGGAGCGCCGAATACCGAAGCGCCGCTCCACCGTGAAGAGCACCACGCGGAACACCCAGAAGGCGGCGTAGACCACGGCAGGCACCATCATATAAGCCCATACCTCTTCCGGCTCCGGGAATCCGTATAGGTCCACCGGAATGAACAGCCCAAGCATCAAGGCGAGCCCGTCAAGCAACAGCATGAACCAGACGTGCAGGTGCAGACGCGTGCTCCACAAACGCGGATGGTGCTCCTGGAGCCAGAGGTCCAGTTGCCGCAGAAAGGGCGGGATCAGGCGCCGGAGCAGGTTCATGTGTCCTGGTGGAAGAGCTTGCGGGTGGACGTACTTATGTCGCGGAAATAACTGAGCTCGATCCCCGCCTGGCTCACGGCCAGCAGCACATACCGGGCGGTGACGGTCCGCGCTGTCGTCAGGCGCCAGAGCAATCCCGTATCGTCCAGTTCCACCGGGCCGAGCGGGGCCAGGGCGGCCAGCAGGCGGTTGCGGTCCGCATCACCTTTCAATTCGTACACGTTGGTCACACGGTCACCGCCGAAGGCGTTGGCAGCACCGCTGTAGGCCACTTGTCCGTTCTTGAGGAACACGATCGTGTCGGCGATGGCCTCGATCTCGTGCAGTTGCTGGGAGCTTAGGATCACCGCCACCGGATGGCGGCGTGAGCTGGCCAGGTGCCGCAGGTCCTGGAGAAAGAGCTGCTGGGCCTGCAGATCGAGGTTGGCGATGGGCTCGTCGAGCACCAACAAGCGTGGGCGCCACACAACCATGCGGGCCAGCTCGAAGCGGAGCTTGTAGCCGCTGCTCAGTTCGCTCCACGTCAGGTCCTTGAAACGCGTCAGTCCCAAGCGGTGCAGGGTGTGCTCCACGCGCCGGGTGTTCGCCGCGCCCTTCAACCCATGTACCGCCGCGGTGAAACGGAGGTTCTGGAGGAGGGTGCCGTACCAGCGGGAGTTGCGTTGCGGGATCCAAGCGATGGTGCTGCGGATGGCATAGGGGTCCGTACTTCGACCGGGGTGTTCAAGAGTGCCGCTGTCATGGTCCAACAAGCCGGCCACCTGCCTCAAGAGGGTGGTCTTTCCGTTGCCGTTCTCCCCAACCACCCCGGTAATGGTGCCGGTGCGCAGCTCCAGGTCCACTGGTCCAAGACCGAAGCGATGACCCCGCGAGCTGAATTGCTTCATCAGTCCATTGCTGCGGAACACGGGTTCGCTGAGCATCGCTCCGGTCTGCGTTGCTTCGAGCGGGCCGCGCTGCCGGATGCGTTCCACCAGCTCGCGCACCTTGGTGGCATAGGCCAGCCCCCGTTCCCCCGAAAGCTCGGCGGCCCCCAGGCTTCGGTCCATGTTATAGGATGCGCGCAGCTGCAGGGCCTCTTCCCCAAGATCGCTAAGCGCGTCGAACTCGTCGCACAGGTCCATCAGCCTGCGCGTGGCCAGGCTCATGTCCGTGCCTGACAACAGGTCGGTGAGCTCGTCGAGGCGCTGGGCGGCGTTCATGGTGTTGGGAACGAACGGGAAGGGTGAGGGCTAAAGTATGGGCCGGGCGTCATTCCTTCCTTCTGTACATGGCGGTCCGCCCGGTCCCCTCGCGCGTCACTCTTCCATGGGCAAGCGCTTCGGCCAGGTCGCGGCTTGCGCTGGCGGTGCTCAGCTCCGGGAACACCAGCAGGTAGTCCTTGCGCCGGAAAGGTCTTGTGGGTGCTTGTTGCAGAAAGAGGTCCATGCGGTCGGTGGCGGAACGGACGGGATCGGGTGCGGCCAACAGTTCGGCCAGCGCTTCGTCGATGCGTTCCAACATATAGGTGATGAAGCCACCGCAGTCGCCCTGGCGGTCGGCATACTCCAAGGCGGCATAGTAGGCCGGTTGCGTGCGGTGGATGAAGGCTTCCACCGGCAGGAATCCGAACACGGGCCAGTGGCGCATCAGCACGCTGCGTTGCCACAGCCTGGCCATGCGTCCGTTGCCAGCGGTGAAGGGACGTAGGTACACCAATCCGAAGTGGAGCACACAGCTGGTGATGATGGGAGGTGTTTCGTCGCTTTCGATGAAGTGGAGCAGCTCTTCCACTTGTATGGGGATGTTCTCGGCGTCGGCCGTTCGCAGCGGAGTGGGGTCTCCGTAGAGCACATCCATGGCTCCTGTGCGGTAGTGGCCCGCGTCCAGCGCGAGACCATGCATCAGCACCCCGTGGGCCTGGCGGAGGTCCTGGGCCAGGAAGGGGTCCAGGTCGCGGAGCAGGTCGTGGGCCCGAAGGGTGTTCACCACTTCCAGGGCGGCGGATCCGCCGGTGACGGCCGGCCGGGTCACCAGCTCTGCCACGGGCAGGGGCTCCAGGGCGTTGCCCTCCAAAGCCAGGGTGGCGTGCACCACGCTCACGCGGTAGGCCTTGTCCAGGTCGTGGGCGGGCAGCTGCAGGTGGCGGGCCTGCACTTCCCCCAGGCGGTGGTAGATGGAGGTCAGCAGGTTGAGCATTCTGCTGTGGAACGTATAGAAGGTATAGGTGGAGGAGAGCATGAATAGTATCAAATGATGCCATCAAAGGTAGTGATCACCATATATCGAAGTGGATCATAGCCGTTGATCGAACGGATCCAGCGGCTTTCTCCGAGGGGCGGGCCGGAGGTCATGGATCTCAGCACCGACGTGGGTTTCATGCACGGTCGTGTAGCTGTCTCAAGAGGTGAAAAGCGGTCGATCGAGCCGTCCCTGCTGAAATTTTCCTTCAACAGGAGTTGGTTGATAGGTGCATTCCGTTACCTTTGCAGCCCGTTTTTAGCCCCTGAAGTGGCCTAAAGCGCCTGATAGACAAGAGAAAACGAGCTCATGCCAACGATCCAACAGCTCATCCGCAAAGGCCGCACGGCTCCGACCTACAAGAGTAAGTCGGTCGCCCTGACGGAATGCCCGCAGCGCCGTGGGGTTTGCACCAAGGTGTATACCACCACCCCGAAGAAGCCGAACTCGGCCCTCCGGAAAGTGGCCAAGGTGCGCCTGACCAACAAGATGGAGGTGATCGCCTACATCGGTGGTGAAGGTCACAACCTGCAGGAACACAGCATCGTGCTGGTCCGTGGTGGCAGGGTGAAGGACCTTCCCGGTGTGAAGTACCACATCGTGCGTGGGGTGCTCGATACCGCCGGTGTGGAAGGCCGCAACCAGCGTCGTTCGAAGTACGGCACCAAGCGCAAGAAGGAAGCTAAGAAGTGACCCTGACACGTAACTGAGCCATGCGCAAGAAAGCAGTTAAGCACACCACGCTCCCCGATCCCCGATTCGGCGACGTGCAGGTGACCAAGTTCGTGAACAACCTCATGTACGACGGCAAGAAGAGCAAGTCGTTCGACATCTTCTACAGCGCCATCGATATCGTGAGCGAGAAGACCGGCGAGGACGGCTTGGAAGTGTTCCGTAAAGCCGTGACCAACGTAACCCCCCAAGTGGAAGTGCGTAGCCGCCGCGTGGGTGGTGCCAACTTCCAGATCCCTCAGCCTGTGCGTGACGAGCGCAAGCGCAGTTTGGCGGTGAAGTGGCTCATCAGCTACAGCCGCAACCGCAACGAGCGCAGCATGGCCCAGAAGCTCGCCAACGAGATCATGGCCGCTGCGAAAGAGGAAGGCGCAGCCTTCAAGAAGAAAGAAGAAGTCCACAAAATGGCCGAAGCGAACAAGGCCTTCAGCCACTTCCGCTTCTAAGCCTAAGGAACCGAACTATGGCCCGCGATCTCAGATATACGCGCAACATCGGCATCATGGCGCACATTGATGCCGGGAAGACGACCACGTCCGAACGCATCCTGTACTACACCGGCATCGTGCACAAGATCGGTGAGGTGCACGACGGTGCGGCCACGATGGACTGGATGGAGCAGGAGCAGGAGCGCGGCATCACCATCACGTCGGCGGCTACGACCACCAGCTGGAAGTACCGCGACGAGATGTACAAGATCAACCTGATCGACACGCCCGGCCACGTGGACTTCACCGTGGAGGTGGAGCGCAGCCTGCGCGTGCTCGACGGTGCTGTTGCGTTGTTCTGCGCTGTTGGTGGTGTTGAGCCCCAGAGCGAGACCGTATGGCGCCAGGCCAACAAGTACAAAGTGCCCCGTCTGGGCTTCGTGAACAAGATGGACCGCAGCGGTGCGGACTTCTTCAGCGTGGTGAAGCAGATCGAGGAGCGCCTCGGTGCGAAGCCCGTTCCCCTGCAGGTGCCCATCGGTGCCGAGGCCGACTTCAAAGGCGTCGTTGACTTGGTGAACAACCGGGGCATGGTGTGGAACGAGGCCGACCAGGGCATGACCTGGAGCGAAGTTCCCATCCCCGCCGACATGGTGGAGACCGTGAAGGAGTGGCGCGACAAGCTCATCGAGGCCGTTGCTGAAAGCGACGACAAGTTGATGGAGAAGTACTTCGCCGATCCTGACAGCCTTACCGAAGCGGAGATCATGAACGCCGTGCGCATCAGCACGATCAACATGAGCATCACGCCCATCCTCTGCGGGTCGGCGTTCAAGAACAAGGGCGTGCAGACCATGCTCGACGCCGTCATGGCCTACCTGCCCAGCCCGATGGACATCGAGGGTGTGACCGGTACGGACCCTGATTCCGGTGCGGAGCTGCTGCGTCGTCCCAGCGTGAAGGAACCCATGGCCTCCCTCGCGTTCAAGATCGCGACCGATCCGTTCGTGGGCCGTCTTGCATTCTTCCGCTGCTACAGCGGCAGCGTGCCGGCTGGTAGCTATGTGAAGAACATGCGCACCGGTAACAAGGAGCGTATCAGCCGCATCTTCCAGATGCACGCCAACAAGCAGAACTCCATCGACATCATCGAGGCCGGTGACATCGGTGCTGCCGTAGGCTTCAAGGACATCCGCACGGGCGATACGCTCTGTGACGAGAACAACCAGATCATCCTGGAGAGCATGAGCTTCCCCGAGCCCGTTATCGGCATCGCGGTGGAGCCCAAGACCCAGGCGGACATGGACAAGATGGGCCAGGCGCTTTACAAGCTCGCCGAAGAGGATCCCACCTTCCGTGTGCACACCGACGATGAGACCGGCCAGACCGTGATCAGCGGCATGGGCGAATTGCACCTGGAGATCATCGTGGACCGTATGCGTCGCGAGTTCAAGGTGGAGTGCAACCAGGGCGCTCCCCAGGTGAAGTACAAGGAGGACATCACCGCCAGCATCCAGCACCGCGAGGTGTACAAGAAGCAGACAGGTGGTCGCGGTAAGTTCGCTGACATCCACGTGCTGATCGAGCCTCAGCTCGATATGACGAAGGAAGGTCTGGAGTTCGTCGATGCCATCAAGGGCGGTACGATCCCGAAGGAGTTCATCCCGGCTGTGGAAAAAGGCTTCAAGGCCTCCCTGCAGAACGGTGTGCTCGCCGGCTTCCCCATCGAGCGCCTGAAAGTGACGCTGAACGACGGAAGCTTCCACAACGTGGACTCCGATGCGTTGAGCTTCGAGATCTGCGCGAAGAGCGCCTTCCGCGAGGCCGTGCCCAAGTGCAAGCCTGTGCTGTTGGAGCCCATCATGAAGATCGAAGTGATCACCCCTGAAGAGAACATGGGTGACATCGTAGGTGACCTGAACCGTCGTCGCGGCCAGATCCAAGGCATGGAGGACCGTGCCGGAGCGAAGGCCATCAAGGGCACCGTGCCGTTGAGCGAGATGTTCGGTTACGTGACCAGCCTGCGCACCATGAGCTCTGGCCGTGCCAGCAGCACCATGGAGTTCAGCCACTACGACCCTGCCCCTAACAACATCACCGAGGCCGTCCTGGCCAAGGTTCGTGGTAAAGTTTCAGCCTAAGCCAGACCCGATAAGCGATGACCCAAAAGATCAGGATCAAGCTGCGGTCTTACGATCACAACCTCGTCGACAAGAGCGCCGAGAAGATCGTGAAGACGGTGAAGAGCACGGGCGCTGTCGTGAGCGGACCGATCCCCCTGCCCACGCACAAGCGCATTTTCACGGTGCTCCGCTCGCCGCACGTCAACAAGAAAGCACGTGAGCAGTTCCAACTGTGCAGCTACAAGCGCCTGATGGATATCTACAGCAGCAGCAGCAAGACCATCGACGCGCTGATGAAGCTGGAGCTCCCCAGCGGCGTTGATGTTGAGATCAAGGTCTGACCGGTAACACTGAAGAAGCCATGAGCGGATTGATCGGCAAAAAGATCGGGATGACCAGCCTGTTCGACACGGACGGCAGCCTTGTGGGCTGTACCGTGATCGAAGCTGGACCCTGCGTGGTATCCCACGTGAAGACCACCGAAAAGGACGGCTACCAGGCCGTGCAGCTCTCCTACGGTGAGCGCGGTGAGAAGAACAGCACCAAGGCCTCCAAAGGCCACTATGCCAAGGCGAACACCACCCCCAAGGTGAAGGCCCACGAGTTCGAGGAGTTCGAGCAGGACCTGAAGCTCGGCGATACCGTTGACTGCACTCTTTTCGAGGAAGGCAGCTTCGTGACGGTGACCGGCAACAGCAAGGGCAAGGGCTTCCAGGGCGTAGTGAAGCGTCACGGGTTCAGCGGTGTGGGCGAGACCACGCACGGCCAGCACGACCGTTCACGCGCTCCCGGTTCACTCGGTGGCAGCTCGTACCCCGCTCGCGTGTTCAAAGGACTGCGCATGGCCGGCCGCAAGGGCGGTGACCAGCACACCACGGAGAACCTCAAGGTGGTGAAGGTGGACAAGGACAGGAACCTCGTGTTGCTCCGTGGCTCGGTACCAGGCCCCAAAGGCAGCATCATCATCATCTGGAAGTAAGATGGAGCTCGAGATCTACGGCAAGGACGGCAAGTCCACCGGCAAGAAGGCCAAGCTGAACGACGCGGTGTTCGCGATCGAGTCCAACGACCACGCCATTTGGCTGGACGTGAAGCAGCACCTCGCGAACCGTCGTCAAGGCACTGCCAAGACGCTGGAGAAGAGCGAAGTGAGCGGCAGCACCAAGAAGCTGCATCGCCAGAAGGGTACGGGTGGAAGCCGTAAAGGCTCCATCAAGAGCCCTCTGTTCAAGGGCGGTGCGCGTGTGTTCGGCCCCAAGCCCCGCGATTACCACTTCAAACTGAACAAGAAGGTGAAGGACCTGGCCCGCCGCAGTGCCCTCACCCAGAAGGCCAAGGCCGATGCGATCCGCGTGCTTGATGGCATGGCGATGACCGCACCGAAGACCAAGGACTTCGTGGCCCTGATGAAGGCCTTCGAACTGAACGACCGCCGTTCACTGTTGGTGCTTCCAGCGATGGACAGCAACGTGGTGCTCAGTTCACGCAACGTGCAAGGTGCCCGCGTGGTCAGTGCCAGCGAGGTGAACACCTACGACATCATGAACGCCACCAAGGTGTTGATCGTGAAGGACGCGATCGCTCCCCTGGAGGCCACCCTTACCAAGTAAGCCATGAGCCAGATCCTCATCCGTCCCCTCATCACCGAGAAGATGACCAAGCAGGGCGAAACGCTCGGCCGGTATGGCTTCGAAGTGGCCCGCACCAGCAACAAGCTGGAGATCAAGCAGGCTGTTGAAAAAGAGTATGGCGTTACGGTAACGGGCGTCCGCACTATGGTGGTGCGTGGCAAGAGCAAGACCCGCTACACCAAGACCAACATCCTGCGCGGCGGTACCAGCACCTTCAAGAAGGCAGTGGTGTCCGTGAAGCAAGGTGAAGTGATCGATCTGTACAGCAGTATCTGACCCTGAAGAGAACCAGAACATGGGCGTTCGCAAGTATAACCCAGTCACCCCGGGCACCCGGCATCGGACGATCGTCGATTCAGACGGCATCACGACGCGCGTACCGGAGGCTTCCCTGACCGAAGGTCGCAACAAGAGCGGCGGTCGTAACAACCAGGGCAAGATGACCATGCGCTACATCGGCGGTGGTCACAAGCAGCGCTATCGCACGATCGACTTCAAGCGTGACAAGAGCGGTATGACCGCGATCGTCAAGACCATCGAGTACGATCCGAACCGCAGCGCGCGCATCGCTCTGTTGTTCTACCCTGATGGTGAGAAGCGCTACATGCTGGCCCCTACCGGCCTGAAGGTGGGGCAGACCGTGGTGAGCGGTAACGGCGCACCTCCTGAAGTGGGCAATGCACTTCCGCTGAGCGAGATCCCCCTGGGTACGCTGGTGCACAACATTGAGCTGATGCCCGGCAAGGGTGGCGCGATGGCACGCAGCGCAGGCACGTTCGCCCAGCTGAACGCCCGCGAAGGCAAGTACGCCACACTGAAGATGCCTAGCGGTGAGATCCGCATGGTGCTGTGCGCATGCATGGCCACTGTCGGCACCGTCGGTAACGCCGAGCACATGCTACAGAGCGATGGCAAGGCAGGTCGCACCCGCTGGCAGGGTCGTCGTCCCCGCACCCGTGCGGTGGCCATGAACCCGGTCGATCACCCGATGGGTGGTGGCGAGGGCCGCGCCTCCGGTGGTCACCCACGCAGCCGCAAGGGTCTGCTGGCGAAGGGCAAGAAGACCCGCCACCCGAAGAACACGTCGAGCAAGTTCATCATCGCGCGCCGCAAGAGCAAGGCCGCATCGATCTGATAGAGCACCATGAGCCGTTCACTCAAGAAACCGCCGTTCATCCACTACAAGCTCGCGAAGCGGGTGGAGGACATGCAGAAGTCGGGCAAGAAGGCCGTACTGAAGACCTGGTCGCGTGCAAGCACGATCAGCCCCGAGTTCGTAGGCCTGACGTTCGCCGTGCACAATGGCAACAAGTTCATCCCCGTGTACGTGACGGAGAACATGGTGGGTCACAAGCTGGGCGAATTCGCCCCGACCCGCACGTTCCGTTCACACGCTGGCAATAACAAGAGCTAACGATGGGAGCGCGCAAAAAGATCGCCGCTGACAAGCGCAAAGAGGCCATGAAGAGCGTGGCCATCGCCAAGCTGCACGATGTGCCGACCAGCCCGCGCAAGATGCGCCAGGTGGCCGACATCATCCGCGGTGTGGAGGTGGAGAAGGCACTCGCCATCCTCCGCTTCAGCACCCGCCACGCCAGCAAGCCCATGGAAAAGCTCCTGGTGAGCGCCATGCACAACTGGGAGGCGAAGAACGACGGCCAGAAGGCCAGTGATACCAAGCTGGTGGTGCGCACCGTGATGGTGGACGAGAGCACCAGCCTGAAGCGCATGCTTCCCGCCCCTCAGGGTCGCGCGTACCGCATGAAGAAGCGCAGCAACCACGTGACCATCATCGTCGACAAGGCCGAGTAAGAACTACCAATGGGACAGAAAGCACACCCGATCGGACAGCGCCTCGGCTTCATCAAGGGCTGGGACAGCAACTGGTATGGCGGTAACGACTACGGTGACAAGCTCGCCGAGGACGAACGCATCCGCCAGTACCTCCTGACCCGCCTGAAGAAGGCGAGCGTTGCCAAGATCGTCATCGAGCGTACCCTGAAGCTCGTCACCGTTACCATCAACACGGCCCGCCCCGGTGTCATCATCGGCAAGGGTGGTGCGGAAGTGGACAAGCTGCGCGAGGAACTGAAGAAGTTCACGGGCAAGGACGTTCAGATCAACATTTTCGAGATCAAGCGTCCGGAGCTTGATGCCCGCCTCGTGGCTGAGAGCATTGCTCGCCAGTTGGAGGGTCGTATCAGCTTCCGTCGCGCCATGAAGATGGCCGTTGCGAGCAGCATGCGCATGGGTGCCGAGGGCATCAAGGTGCAGGTGAGCGGACGACTGAACGGTGCGGAGATCGCCCGTGTGGAGAAGTATCGCGAGGGCCGCGTGCCCCTGCACACCCTGCGTGCCGACATCGATTTCGCGATCGTCGAAGCGCACACCAAGATGGGTCGGATCGGCGTGAAGTGCTGGATCTGCCGTGGTGAGGTGTTTGGTAAGCGTGACCTGAGCCCGAACGTAGGTCAGGCAAAAGGCGGCCCCGGTGGAACCCGCATGGGCGCCGATCGTCCGGAGCGTCGTGGCGGTGGTGGTGACCGTCGTGGTCCAGGTGGTGGTGATCGTCGCGGCCCAGGTGGCGGCGACCGTCGCGGCCCCGGTGGCCCGGGTGGTGACCGTCGCGGTCCTGGAGGTGGAGGAGAACGTCGTGGTCCTGCCGGTGGCGGTGGTCGCGGAGGAAACAACCGTAACAACTAAGAGCCATGTTGCAACCGAAGCGCAGCAAGCGCCGCAATATGCACAAGGGCCGCATGAAGGGCGTGGCCCAACGCGGTCACCGCGTAGCCCTTGGATCCTTTGGTCTGAAGGCCCTGGAGAGCGTATGGCTCACCGGTCGCCAGATCGAAGCCGCCCGTGTGGCGCTGACCCGTCACATGAAGCGTGAAGGCCAGGTGTGGATCAAGGTGTTCCCGGACAAGCCGGTGACCAGCAAGCCCGCCGAGGTGCGAATGGGTAAGGGCAAAGGATCCCTGGACCATTGGGTGGCCGTATGCCACGCCGGCCGCATCATCTTCGAAGCCGACGGTGTGCCGATGGAGACCGCGAAGGAGGCCCTGCGCCTTGCCGCCCAGAAGCTGCCGATCAAGACCAAGTTCGTTGTCCGTGAGGATTACGATGGTCAATAAGCATAGCGAGCCATGAAGAAGAAAGGAACCGACCTGAACGAGCTCACGCTCCAGGAACTGCAGGACAAGCTGCAGGACGAGCGCTCCACGCTGACGAAGCTGCGCTTCAACCACACCGTGAGTCCGATCGAGAACCCGATGCAGCTGCGCGCCAAGCGCAAGGAACTGGCTCGCATCCTTACCGAGCTCCGCAAGCGCGAGATCGCCAATACCGCCAGCAAATGAGCACTGAGACGAAAACGACCGTGGATCGGAACCTGCGCAAAGAGCGCGTAGGGATCGTGACGAGCGACAAGATGGACAAGAGCATCACCGTAGTGGTGGAGCGTCGAGTGATGCACCCCAAGTACGGGAAGTTCGTGAAGCTGTCCAGCAAGTTCATGGCGCACGACGAGAAGGAGGAGGCCAACGTGGGCGACACCGTTCGCATCATGGAAACACGCCCTGTGAGCAAGAGCAAGCGCTGGCGCCTCGTGGAGGTGGTGGAGCGTGCCAAGTAAACCGGAACACCGAGAGAAGCCATGATCCAACAGGAATCACGACTGAACGTAGCGGACAACAGCGGCGCCAAAGAGGTGCTCGTGATCCGCGTGCTGGGCGGTACCAAGCGCCGCTATGCCGGTGTTGGCGATACGGTGGTGGTGACCATCAAGGCCGCCATCCCCAACGGCAGCGCCAAGAAAGGCACTGTGAGCAAGGCCGTGGTGGTGCGTACCGCCAAGGAACTGCGACGCAAGGACGGAAGCTACATCCGCTTCGATGACAATGCCGTAGTGCTGCTCGACGCGGCCGGTGAAATGCGGGGCACCCGCATCTTCGGTCCGGTGGCCAAGGAGCTCCGCGAGAAGAAGTTCATGAAGATCATTTCCCTGGCCCCCGAGGTGCTTTAAGTCAGCGCGAGCCATGCAGAAGAAGACACACATCAAGAAAGGCGACCTCGTCAAGGTGCTCGCCGGTGAGGACCGCGCCAAGGAAGGCCGCGTGCTCGAGGTGGATCGCGAGAAGAACCGCGCCATCGTCGAGGGCCTCAACATCAATAAGAAGCACTCCAAGCCCACCACGGCCAACCCTCAGGGCGGCATCGTGGAGAAGGAGGGCCCCATCCACATCAGCAACCTGATGCTCATTGATCCCAAAGGCGGCAAACCCACACGTGTGGGCCGCAAAGTGGAGAAGGGCGGAAAGTTGGTACGTATCAGCAAACGCACCGGTGAGGTGATCAAGTGATGAAGACCTATCAACCCAGGCTTCGTGCCGCATACATGGCCGAAGTAGCGCCCGGCCTGATGAAGGAGTTCAAGTACAAGAGCTCCATGCAGGTTCCCCGCCTGCTGAAGATCAGCGTGAACCAAGGTCTTGGAAGCGCCGTGGGCGATAAGAAGCTCGTGGAGAACGCAGTGTCCGAGATGACCATGATCACCGGTCAGAAGGCGGTGCAGACCGTTTCGAAGAAGGACATCAGCAACTTCAAGCTCCGTAAGGGCATGCCCATCGGAGCACGCGTCACCCTTCGAGGCGACAAGATGTATGAGTTCCTGGATCGTTTGATCGCCGTATCCCTGCCTCGTACCCGTGACTTCCGCGGTGTGCAGGCCAAAGGCTTCGACGGTCGCGGCAACTTCACCTTCGGGGTGAAGGAGCAGATCATCTTCCCGGAGATCGACATCGATAAGACCCCGAAGATCACAGGCATGGACATCACGTTCGTGACCACGGCGAAGACCGATGCGGAGGCGAAAGCGCTTTTGACCGCCTTCGGCTTCCCATTCTCCGACAAGAAATAACCGAACAGACCCAGATCCCATGGCCAAGGAATCCATGAAAGCCCGCGAGCGTAAGCGCGCCAAGATGGTGGAGAAGTACGCCACCAAGCGTGCCGCGCTGAAAGCTGCCGGTGATTGGGAGGGCTTGCAGAAGCTTCCCGCGAACAGCAACAAGGTGCGCATGCACAACCGCTGCATGATCAGCGGCCGTCCCAAGGGCTACATCCGCCAGTTCGGCATTTCCCGGAACATGTTCCGCAACATGGCGCTCGAGGGCAAGATCCCCGGCGTCACCAAGTCCAGCTGGTAAATCGCATTACGACCATGACCACCGATCCAATCGCCGATTACCTCACCCGTTTGCGCAACGCCATCCTGTCGCGCAAGAAAGTGGTGGAGGTCCCCGCCAGCGGCTTGAAGCAGGACATCACCCGCATCCTCTACGACAAAGG
Source organism: Flavobacteriales bacterium (assembly GCA_016721825.1). GTDB lineage: Bacteria > Bacteroidota > Bacteroidia > Flavobacteriales_F > PHOS-HE28 > PHOS-HE28. Next base: position 903,699 of record JADKHI010000001.1, on the reverse strand, counting down.
GTTCATCTTGAACTATAAGGTCGAGGACGACGGCAAGCAGGGGATGATCAAGATCGCCCTGAAATACAATCCTCAGACGCGCCAGAACGCCATCAGTGAGCTTACCCGCGTGAGCTCGCCCGGTCTGCGCCAATACGCCCACGTGCGGGAACTTCCCCGCGTGCTCAACGGCCTCGGCGTGGCCATCATCTCCACCAGCAAAGGTGTGGTCACCGATAAGGAGGCCCGCACCATGAACGTGGGCGGTGAGGTACTCTGTTACGTGAGCTAACCCCGGGAACGACCATGTCACGCATCGGAAAAGCACCGGTCAATGTACCCAACGGGGTGCAGATCACCATCAGCGACAAGAACCTGTTGACCGTAAAAGGTCCAAAGGGTACGCTGGTGCAGCAGATCGACCCGGACATGACTGTGAAACAAGAGGACGGCACGCTTACGGTGGCCCGCCCCAGCGACGCCAAGCCGCACCGCGCCAAGCACGGGCTCTCCCGCGCGCTCATCGCCAACATGGTGAAGGGTGTTACGGAAGGCTACGTGATCCAGCAGGAGCTGGTCGGTGTGGGTTACCGCGCTGTGGCCAAGGGTCAACGTCTGGAGCTCGCGTTGGGCTTCAGTCACCAGGTGGCCTTGGAGCTGCCCGCGGAGATCAAAGTGACCGCCGCACAAGAGAAAGGGAAGAACCCCATCATTCGCCTGGAAAGCGTGGACAAGCAGCTGATCGGCGCCGTAGCGGCCAAGATCCGCGGTCTTCGCAAGCCTGAGCCTTACAAAGGCAAGGGTGTGCGCTTCGTGGGTGAGAACGTTCGCCGTAAGGCTGGTAAAGCCGCCGGCAAATAATCTGGACGACCATGGCATTCAGCAAGAACATCCGTCGCGAGAAGATCAAGCGCACGATCCGCAAGAAGGTGCAGGGCACCCCGGAGCGTCCCCGTCTGACCGTGTATCGCAGCAACAAGGACATCTACGTTCAGGTGATCGACGACCAGCAGGGCAGGACCTTGTTGAGCGCCTCGAGCCTGAAGGACAAGCAGGCTCATGGAGCGAGCGGTGTGGAGCAGGCCAAGTTGGTCGGCCGCGCCATCGCCGAGAAGGCCAAGGCCACCGGCATCGAGAAGGTCGTGTTCGACCGCAATGGTTACCTGTACCATGGCCGCGTGAAGGCGCTGGCCGATGCCGCCCGCGAGGCCGGTCTCAACTTCTGATCCAAACGACCCCATGCCAGTAACGAACCTCAATAAGGTCAAGAGCAGCGATCTCGAGCTGAAGGATAAGCTCGTGGCGTTGAACCGCGTGACCAAAGTGACCAAGGGTGGTCGCACCTTCACCTTCGCAGCCATCGTCGTGGTGGGCAACGAGAACGGTGTTGTGGGCCACGGTCTTGGCAAAGCGAAGGAAGTGCAGGAGGCTATCGCCAAAGGCATCGACGACGCGAAGAAGAACCTGGTGAAAGTGCCTGTGCGCAAAGGGACCATTCCCCACATGCAGGAAGGCAAGTATGCCGGTGCGCAAGTGCTGTTGAAACCTGCCGCACATGGTACGGGTGTGATCGCCGGTGGTGCTATGCGCGCCGTGCTGGAGAGCGTGGGTGTTACCGATGTGCTCGCCAAGAGCAAGGGCAGCAGCAACCCCCACAACGTGGTGAAGGCCACGATCGAAGCGCTGACGAGCATGCGTGACGCTTCAGGCGTCGCTGCACAGCGCGGAGTGAGTCTTGATAAAGTATTCAACGGATAAGGCATCTACACGCGCCGGTACCGCCGGCGATGAGAACCATGAGCAAGCTGATCATCACCCAGACGGGAAGCCAGATCAAGTGCCCCAAGCGCCAGAAGGATACGCTCAAGGCCTTGGGTCTTGGACGTATCGGAAAACGCGTGGAGCACGAGGCCACGCCGCAGATCCGCGGCATGGTCACCAAAGTGGAGCACCTGGTGAACGTCCAGGAGCAGGCCTGATCCCCTAACGAAGAGAGAACCCATGGACCTGAGCAAATTGAAGCCCGCTGAAGGGGCGACCAAGAAGGAGAAGCGCATCGGTCGCGGCCAAGGCAGCGGTCGTGGAGGCACGAGCACGAAAGGCCACAAAGGTCAGAAGGCCGACACGGGCTACAACCGTCGTCGTGGCTTCGAAGGTGGTCAGACCCCACTGGTGCGTCGTCTTCCCAAGTTCGGCTTCACCAACCCCACACGTGTGGAATACAAGGGCATCAACCTGGATGCGCTTCAGGCCTTGGTGGACAAACACGGTGTGAAGGCCATCGATCCGCAGGTGATGCGCGAGAACGGCTTGATCGCCAAGAACGACCTGGTGAAGATCCTGGGTCGTGGTGAGCTCAAAGGTGCGTACGATGTGAAGGCCCATGCCTTCAGCGCTACTGCCAAGAGCGCCATCGAAGCGAAGGGAGGAAAAGTAGAGACCGTCAACCGCTAAGGATGAAGAACCTGATCGACACGATCAAGAACATCTGGCGCATCGAGGAGCTGCGCAAGCGGATCCTCATTACGCTCGGCCTGCTCTTGGTGTACCGTATCGGCAGCTTCATCGTGCTGCCCGGTGTGAACAGTGCTGCCTTGGCCAATGCGACCGCTGGTGGCGGTGGCGGCTTGGTGGATCTGTTGAGCATCTTCACCGGTGGTGCGTTCACCCGTGCGAGCATCTTCGCCTTGGGTGTGATGCCTTACATCAGTGCAAGCATCATCATGCAGTTGGCCGGCATCGCCGTTCCTGCTGTGCAGAAGATGCAGCGCGAGGAGAGCGGTCGTCGCAAGATCAACCAGTGGACCCGCTACCTCACTATCCTCATCTGCGTCTTCCAGGCGCCGGGCTACATCTACACGTATGTGGATGAGAGCGCGCGCCAAGTGGCCAATCCGCAGTTCTGGATGTTCACGAGCATCGTCATCCTCACGTGTAGCACACTGTTCGTCATGTGGCTCGGTGAGCGCATCACGGAGCGTGGTTTGGGCAATGGCATCTCGCTGATCATCATGATCGGCATCCTTGCCCGCCTGCCTGAGAGTTTCATTCAGGAGTTCATCGGTCGTACCACCGGTGGCGGTGGTCTGGTGGTGATCCTGATCGAGGTGGTGCTATGGCTGCTCATCATTGCAGGTAACATCCTGCTTGTGCAAGGCACGCGACGCATACCGGTCCAGTTCGCCAAGCGCGTGCAAGGCAACAAGCAATTCGGTGGTGTGCGCAACTACATTCCATTGAAAGTGAACGCCGCAGGTGTAATGCCGATCATCTTCGCTCAGGCGATCGTGACCATCCCGCTGATCCTTGCCCAGACCATGGGTTGGGATTCGCTGGCCACGTTCAACGACATCACGAGCTGGTGGTACAACATCACCCTTTTCCTTATGGTGGTGCTGTTCACCTACTTCTACACGGCGATCACCGTGAACCCCAACCAGCTCGCTGACGACATGAAGCGCAATGGCGGGTTCATTCCCGGAGTGAAGCCAGGGAAGCATACGGCCGGTCACATTGATGACCTGCTGAGCCGCATTACTCTTCCCGGTGCCATCTTCCTGGGTTTGGTAGCCATCCTTCCGGCATTTGCGGTTATGGCTGGTGTGAAGCAGGGTTTCGCACAGTTTTTCGGTGGCACCTCGCTTCTGATCATGGTCGGTGTTCTTTTGGACACGCTACAGCAGATCGAGAGCCACCTGTTGATGAGGCACTATGACGGTCTGATGAAGACAGGCCGTATCAAGGGTAGGACGAATGCGGCCTACGGCATGGCGACAGGGTAGGCATGGCTAAAACCGTGAATATCCTGAGCGATGCCGAGATCGCACTGGTGAGAGAGAGTTCTTTGCTTGTTGGGAGGACCTTGGCCGAAGTGGCCGGGAAGATCGCGCCGGGGGTGACCACAGCGCAGTTGGACCGGTTGGCGGAGACCTTTATCCGTGACAACGGCGGACTGCCAGGCTTCAAAGGCCTGTATGGCTGTCCGAGCACACTGTTGATCAGCGTGAACCAGGAAGTGGTCCACGGACTGCCGGGCGACCGGGAGCTTCGGGACGGCGACGTGGCCAGCGTGGATTGCGGAGTGCTGATGAACGGTTTCTATGGCGACAGCGCCTACACGTTCTGTGTGGGGGATGTGGCTCCGGAAGTGCGGCAGTTGCTTACGGTGACGCAGGAATGCCTGGCTCGTGGCATCGCGAACGCGATCGCTAACAACCGGGTGGGCGACATCGGTCACGCCATTCAGGAGCATGCGGAAGCGCATGGTTACGGAGTGGTGCGCGAACTGGTGGGGCACGGTGTTGGCCGCAAGCTTCACGAGCCGCCTGAAGTGCCGAACTACGGACGCCGCGGACATGGAGTGTTGTTGCGTGACGGGTTGGTGATCGCCATCGAGCCGATGATCAACATGGGCACGAAGGATGTACGGCAGCTGGAAGATGGATGGACGATCGCTACCCGCGACGGACGCCCCAGCGCACACTTCGAGCACACCATCGCGGTACGCACCGGCAAAGCAGAGGTCCTCTCCACGTTCAGCTACATCGAAGATGTACTGAGGTCGAAAGGTGAATTGGTATCCTGAGGGTGTTCACATCCGAAGGATCGAAATAGGAAAGTCAACGAACGGATAGGAAGGTCAGTACGGGAATGAGCAAGACAGGAACAATAGAGCAGGACGGCGTGATCAAAGAAGCGCTGAGCAATGCCATGTTCCGTGTGGAGCTGGAGAACGGTCACGTGATCGTTGCACACATTTCGGGTAAGATGCGGATGCACTACATCCGGATCCTTCCCGGGGACAAGGTGAAGGTGGAGATGAGCCCGTACGACCTGAGCAAAGGACGCATCACGTTCCGATACAAGAGCTAAGAACAACGAACCCATGAAGGTCAGGGCCTCCCTCAAGAAACGCTCAGTGGACTGCAAGATCGTCCGCCGCAAAGGGCGTCTGTACGTCATCAACAAGAAGAACCCGAAGTTCAAGCAGCGTCAAGGCTGATAACCGATAGAGCATGGCACGTATAGCAGGTATCGACCTACCCAAACAGAAGCGGGGCGCCATCGGCCTCACCTACATCTACGGCATCGGCCGCAGTACGGCTCTCCACATCCTGGAGCAGGCGGAAGTGGATCCCGAGACCAAGGTGGAGGAATGGTCCGATGAGGAACAGGGCCGCATCCGTCAGTTCATCAACGACAACATCAAGGTCGAGGGTGCACTGCGCAGCGAGGTGCAGCTGAGCATCAAGCGTCTGATCGACATCAACAGCTACCGCGGTGTGCGTCATCGCAGCGGGCTGCCGGTGCGGGGTCAGCGTACACGTACCAACAGCCGTACCCGCAAGGGCAAACGGAAGACGGTGGCGAACAAGAAGAAGGCAACGAAGTAATCAGTTGGCAGTTGTCAGTTGCCAGCGGGCGACCACTGACAACGGACAACGGACAACCGACAACTGAACAGGCAATGGCAAAACAACAAGGAGACCAGAAGGGCGGAGGCGCCTCTGGCAAGAAGAAGAAGAAGAACGTGCATGTGGAAGCCTTTGGACAGGCCCACATCCGCGCGACCTTCAACAACCTCATCGTGAGCCTGACCAACAACAAGGGTGAGGTGATCAGCTGGGCATCGTCCGGCAAAATGGGGTTCAAGGGCAGCAAGAAGAACACGCCCTACGCCGGACAGCTGAGCGCCGAGGAGGCCGCTCGCGAGGCACATGAACTGGGTCTCCGCAAGGTGAAGGTGTTCGTGAAGGGACCCGGAAGTGGCCGCGAGAGCGCCATCCGTGCCTTGCACAACAGCGGCATCGAGGTCACCGAGATCGTGGACATCACGCCCATGCCCCACAACGGCTGCCGCCCGCCGAAGAAGCGTCGCGTGTAAGCCAACCCGAAGAGCACAAGAACAATGGCACGATATACAGGACCCAAGACGCGCATCTCCCGCAAGTTCAAGGAGCCCATTCTGGGCCCCGATAAGTGGATGGAGCGCAAGCCGTATGGCCCCGGCCAGCACGGTGGTGGCACCGGCAAGCGGCGCACCAAGCAGAGCGAATACAGCGTTCAGCTGCAGGAAAAGCAGAAGGCGAAGTACACCTACGGCATCCTGGAGCGTCAGTTCCAGAAAATGTTCGTGAAGGCCGCGAGCAAGAAGGGCATTACCGGTGAGGTGTTGCTTCAGCTCTGCGAAACACGCCTTGACAACACGGTGTACCGTTTGGGCATCGCCCCCACACGCCGCGCGGCCCGCCAGTTGGTGAACCACGGTCACGTGACGGTCAACAACGATGTGGTGGACATCGCCAGTTACACGCTTCGCCCAGGTGACGTGGTGGCCGTGCGTGAGCGCAGCCGCAGCTTGGAGGCCATCACCAACAGTGTGCAGGTGAACAGCAAGCGCTTTGACTGGTTGGAGTGGAACCCTACCAACATGACCGGCAAGGTGATCACCATGCCTGAGCGTGCTCAGATCCCGGAGAACATCCGCGAGCAGCTCATCGTGGAATTGTACTCCAAGTAAGAACCTTTCATTAAATCGAACGACCAGAACATGCCCATCCTTGATTTCCAGCGACCGGACAAGGTCGTGATGATCGAATCCGATGATCAGCGCGGAACGTTCGAGTTCCGTCCATTGGAGCCGGGTTACGGCATCACCATCGGCAACGCCCTGCGGCGCATCCTGCTCTCCAGCCTAGAGGGCCATGCCATCACCGCCATCCGTATCGACGGCGTGGAGCATGAGTTCAGCACCCTGAAGGGTGTGATCGAGGACATGACGGAGATCGTGCTGAACCTCAAACAAGTGCGCTTCCGTCGCCAGTTGGAGGACGTGAGCACCGAGAAGGTATCCTTCACCGTTACCGGCAAGGACAGCTTCACCGCCGGCGACATCGGCAAGCACACAACCGGCTTCCAGGTGTTGAACCCGGACCTCGTGATCTGCCATGTGGAAGGCAACCTGAAGCTCAACGTGGAGGTGACCATCGGCAAGGGCCGTGGTTACGTGCCCGCCGACGAGAACAAGGTGGAGGGCGCCCCCATCGGCACCATTTTCATCGACTCCGTCTTCACGCCGATCAAGAACGTGAAGTTCAGCGTGGACAACACCCGCGTGGAGCAGAAGACGGATTATGAGAAGCTCACGCTTGAGCTGCTCACCGACGGTTCCATCAACCCGAAGAACGCCTTGCAAGAGGCCGCCAAGATCCTGATCCACCACTTCATGCTGTTCAGCGATGAGCGTATCAGCCTTGAATTGGAGGAGCGTGGTCCGGGTGGTCGCAGCACTGAGGCGGAAGAGTTCGACGAAACGAGCCTGCACATGCGCCAGCTCTTGAAGACCAAGTTGGTCGACATGGACCTGAGCGTGCGCGCGCTGAACTGCCTGAAGGCGGCTGACATCGAGACCCTCGGTGATCTGGTGTCCTTCAACAAGAACGACCTGTTGAAGTTCCGCAACTTCGGCAAGAAGAGCCTGACCGAGCTCGAGGACCTGGTGGAGAACAAGGGACTGAGCTTCGGTATGAACGTGAGCAAGTACAAACTGGACAAGGAGTGACGTAGGGGCGACGCTTGCGTCGCCCGACGACACGACGACCCGAAAGAGGACGAAACCATGAGACACGGGAATAAGAACAACGCCCTGGGCCGCAAGAAAGCGCACCGCGAGGCGCTGCTGAGCAACTTGGCCTGTTCACTGATCGAGCACAAGCGGATCAACACCACGCTGGCCAAGGCACGTGCCCTGCGCCGCTACGTTGAGCCCTTGATGACCAAGAGCAAGGACGACAGCACGTTGAACCGACGTACGGTGTTCAGCTACCTGCAGAACAAGGATGCTGTGACCGAGCTGTTCCGTGAGGTGGCCCCGAAGATCGCAGCACGTCCCGGTGGCTACCTACGCATCATCAAGCTGGGCAACCGCTTGGGTGATGCCGCTGAGATGGCCATGATCGAGCTGGTGGACTTCAATACGTTGTACACCAAGGAGACGAAGGACGCTGGCGCCGCCAAGAAGACCCGTCGCGGTCGCAAGCCCGCCGCCGCCAAGAGCGCTGAAGGTGCAGATGCACCGAAGGCCGAAGGTGAGGCCAAGGCCGAGTGAACCTTTTTACGCATTGCAAGGAAGAGGCGCCCGCAAGGCGCCTTTTTCCTTTTCAGTTCCGCGCTGTCTGAAGCAGCCGGACCAAGGCCGGACAGACGAGCATGATCAGCATGGGCACCAGCGGCGCATTGAACCGCCCGCTCCATTCATCGCATGTGCATGCGATCAGGATAGCGTGGAGCAAGAGAACGGAACCAACTGCTTCAATTGTCGTGGAACGGCGGAACATCCACCATCCTGCCAGGGCGAACGGATAGAGCAGGAAATACCCGGCCAGTAGCAGGTTGTGGGATGCAGAGAAGGACGGGCGCGTGAACGTGAAGAGGGATGCCATGCGGGTACCCATCAACTTCAGGTGCCGGCCCAGGCCGTTCCGCTCGATCAGGTGAAGCTGTGCGTCGAGAACACTGTGCCCATGGAAGTCAATGATCCGGTCGGCATCGACCGTACAGCCGCAGAGCACATCGCTGTTCACGATGATATCCAGTTGTGGTCGGGCCACGCGCGGGTTCAACAGGGCAAGTAAGAGGACTCCTGCATACCCCGCAATTCGGAGGCTGAGTGGCCACTTCCGCCCAAGTCCTGCGATCAATAGCGGCCCAACGAACAGCAGGCCCACCGGTCGCGCGAAAAGCACCAATACGACCAAGGGCCAGGTCCATCGCCCGGGCCGATCACGCGCAAGTAACTGTTCGGTGAGGAGTACAGTGAGTGTGGTGAACAGCGATTCGGTGTAGAGGGCCAACGTCCAGACCTGCACCGGAACAGAGAGCAGGAACAAGGCCGTTGCCAGCTGCCTGGTCACCCTGTGGCCGGAGATCCGTTCGGTGAGCCGTCCCAGGGCCAGGGCAGCGATCACCGAAAGGCCGATCTGTACCGGAATGGCCAGGACGGGCGCACCCAGTGCCACGAAAGGCAACAGGAAGAGCACGTAGGTCGCGTAGGGCAGGTAGTTGCTGAGCAGATCGCGTAGGTCGCCTTGCAGCACTTGTTCGGCGCAGCCGGTGTACTTCAGGGCCTCCTTGTCCATGTGGAGACCTTCCATCCGCCAAAGCATGAACAGAAGCGCCGTGAAGGCGACGAGCGTGGCTGGAAGGACCCAGCGGTCCGGGCGGCGTGTTTCGGGCATGCTGTTCCGTTCAAAACTAAGGGAATGACCCACGAGCGGAGGCCTCCGGAACATGGCTTGCTAACACGTGTGGAGAATCGGTGCGTGCGGCATCGGCTTGACGAGGTATTTTTGCCGCACAATGCTCATCAGCCAACGCCCGGAGGCCGTCCTGTTGCTCGCGGACGGCACTTCATTCCGGGGCCGCGCCATCGGCGCCCACGGCATCACCACCGGCGAGATCTGCTTCAATACCGGCATGACCGGTTACCAGGAGATCTTCACCGACCCGAGCTATACCGGACAGATCATGACCATGGCCACGGCACACGTGGGCAACTATGGCGTAAAGGAGGACGAGGTCGAGAGTTCCCGCGTGCGCATCGCAGGGCTCGTCGTCAAGAAGTTCTCCGAAATATGGAGCCGCACAGGGGGGACAGGGTCGCTGGAGGATTACTTGAAGCGGAGCGGCGTGGTGGGCATCAGCGACATTGATACGCGCAAGCTCGTCCGCCACATCCGCGATCATGGTGCGCAGAACGCGCTGATCAGCAGCACGGAGATGGACGTGGAGGTGCTGAAGCGCAAGTTGGCTGAAGCTCCCAGCATGGCCGGTCTGGAGCTCAGCAGCACGGTCAGTACGAAGGAGGTTTATGTGGTGGGTCAGGCCTCCGCTTCCTTTCGAGTAGCTCTGGTCGACTTCGGCGTGAAGCTGAACATCGAGCGCTGCCTCACCGAGCGGGATTGCCAGGTGAAGGTGTTCCCCATGGGCACCGAGCTCGACGAGTTGTTGGCTTGGAAGCCTCACGGTTTCCTGCTCAGTAATGGTCCGGGTGATCCGGGTGCCATGCCCAGCAGCGTTGCCCTTGTGAAGGCGATCGTTGAAAGCGGTGTACCGGTGTTCGGTATCTGCCTCGGTCATCAGCTGTTGGCCGAAAGCCAGGGCATCGGTACCGAGAAAATGCACCATGGACATCGCGGCATCAACCACCCCATCAAGAACCTGATCACCGGGCACGACGAGATCACCTCGCAGAACCACGGCTTCGTGGCGAATCGCGAAGAGACAGAACGTAACGCGGCCGTAGAGATCACGCACGTGCACTTGAACGATGGCAGCATCGCTGGCATACGGCTGAAGGGCCGCCCGGTGTTCAGCGTGCAGTACCACCCCGAAGCCGGGCCAGGGCCGTATGACGCCCGCTACCTGTTCGATGACTTCATTGCGAACATGCGGTCCCATACCAGCGTAGGAAAGCCCCAATTGCAGAACGCATAACACCACCATGAGCATCATTGCCAAGATCCAGGCGCGCGAGATCCTTGATTCGCGCGGCAACCCGACCATCGAGGTCGACGTATGGACCGACAGCGGCCATATGGGCCGTGCGGCCGTACCGAGCGGCGCCAGCACCGGCGCTCACGAAGCATCGGAATTGCGCGATGGCGACAAGAAGCGCTACCTCGGGAAGGGGGTGCTGAAGGCTGTTGAGAATGTCAACAGCACGCTGAACAACGAACTGCAAGGCGCACTGATCACCGAACAGGCACTGATCGATAAGGCCATGTGCGCGCTTGATGGCACACCCAACAAGGCCAACTTGGGGGCCAATGCCATCCTCGGTGTCAGCCTTGCCGTGGCGAAGGCAGCGGCCAGTGAGGCGGGCCTTCCGCTCTACCGCTACGTCGGTGGTGCCAACGCCTGCGTGCTGCCCGTGCCAATGATGAACATCCTGAACGGCGGCGCGCACGCCGACAACAAGGTGGACATCCAGGAGTTCATGATCATGCCTGTTGGGGCGAGCACGTTCGCTCAAGGCCTGCGGATGGGCGCCGAGGTCTTCCATCACCTCAAGTCAGTTCTGAAGGCGAAAGGCCTGTCCACCAATGTGGGCGACGAAGGCGGCTTCGCACCCGATCTGCCAAGCAACGAGGATGCTCTGAAACTTGTGATGCAGGCCATCGAGAAGGCCGGCTACAAGCCCGGTGATGACATCGTGGTGGCCCTCGATTGTGCGAGCACTGAGTTCTACGACGCGAAGAAGAAACGTTATGTGCTTGAGAGCACCGGTGATAGCCTCACCAGCGACGAGATGGTGGGCATGTGGAAGGATTGGTGCAAGCGCTATCCGATCGTGAGCATTGAAGATGGCATGAGCGAGGATGATTGGGACGGTTGGAAGAAGCTGACCACGACCATCGGTGACAAGGTGCAGCTCGTGGGCGATGACCTTTTCGTAACGAACACCACACGCCTTACGGAAGGCATCAGCAAAGGCATCGCGAACAGCATTCTGGTGAAAGTGAACCAGATCGGCACATTGACGGAAACGTTGGAGGCTGTAGAGATGGCGCACCGCGCTGGATACACCTCCGTGATGAGCCACCGCAGTGGCGAGACCGAGGACAGCACCATCGCCGATCTGGCCGTGGCCTGCAACTGTGGCATGATCAAGACCGGCTCCGCCAGCCGTAGCGATAGGATCGCCAAGTACAACCAGCTTCTTCGCATCGAAGAGCAGCTCGGCAAGGGTGCCCGCTACCCGGGTCGAAGCTTGAAGTACATGCGCTGATCGCCTCCTGTTCTGTTCAACGAAGGGCCCGCTTGCGGGCCTTTCGCATTACTGGTTGAACCCGATGTAGCGATCCAAGAGCACCTGCAACTGTGCTTTACCGTCCTGCAGCAAGCGGTCGCGATCCTGCAGGCGGGTGCTGTCACGCAGCTCCACCACGCGCTGCCCCACATGCTCCCACACCACTGTCTGTGTGCTGTCAGCGGTTCCGAAACCCTCGTCGAAGGTCCAGAATGCGCTGTGGCTCACCGTGGGGTCGAATAGGTCGCGGCTCCAAGTGAAGCGGTCCGAAGGGAGGTGAAGCTGGTTCAACAGCGTGGCGGCGAGGTCCACATGGCTCCCATAGGTGTCGTTGGTGGTGCCGCGCAGTTCAGCATGTAAGGCTCCACCGGTCAGGAGGAACGGTATTCGGTGCCGGGCAGCAGCGTAAGCTTCACGGTAGCGTGGCAGGAAGTGCCCGTGGTCCGCGACCACGATCACCAGTGTACTGTCCCACCAAGGCTTTGTACGAGCTTCATCCATGAAAGCCCCTAGGCAACGGTCCGTGTAGTGCACGGTATTGCGATAGAGCTGCGGCTCTGCGCCTTTGAAGCCTTCGTCCACGGGTGCATCGAAGGGCTCGTGGCTGGTAGAGGTCATTAGGATGTGGAAGAAGGGTTGCTTGGGTTGTTGAGCGTCGCGCAGGTGGAAGGCGAAGAGTTCCTCATCGTACGCGCCCCAACGGGTGCGCTTCGTGATCGGGAACGAATGCTCGTCGTGGATCACATCGAAGCCCATGGCTTCCAGGTAGCTGCGCGTGTTGGCGAACTCCACATCACCGGCATAGTAATAGGTGGATGCGTAACCGGCTGAATCGAGCACGTGCACGAGGCTTGGTAGCTGGTCGAACTTGCCGAACTTCCGGATCACGGTCGTCCTGGGTTGCGAAGGGAATGCGCTTAGCATCGCACAGATGCCTTGTTCCGTGCGGAAGCCGGTGCTATAGAAGTTCCGGAACAGGATGCCATCCTTCGCCAGCTGCGTGAACTGCGGCGCAACGCCGCTATCACCACCAAGCGGTTCGATGATGTCAGCGGTCCAACTTTCGAGCAGCACGATCAGGATGTTGGGCCGCACGGGGTTCAATATCGAGGGAGCGTTTCCGCGTCCTTGAGCATGGAGTTCTGCAAAGCGCGCATCCGCTTCCGTAGTGGTGGTGTAGGCATACGGGTTGGCCGCGAATTCCGGAGGCTCCACCAGCACCTCCATGAAGTTCCAGGTGCCATTCAACGTCGACAGGTTGAGTACGGAATGGCGCGAATAATACGCCCAGCTCTTATCGATCGGCAGGTCCTGCGTTCCGCCACGGGCGGCCAACAAGCACAGCCCGATCGCAACAAGGATACCACCCATTTTCCAAGGCCAATGCCCTTCATGGAGCTCGGATCCAGGCCTCACTCGATGCAATACACGGAGCGCCAAGTAGCAGAGCAGCACCAGCACTGGCACGAGCATGAGAATGGGCGCACTGGCCATGGAACCGAACGCTTCACGCGGGTAGGCCAGATACGATAGCGCCTTCAGGTTCACGCGACTGCCCCAGCTCTTGAACAAACCCACGTCAGCGATCGCGATGATGCAACTGAGGATGACCAGAACAGAGAGGTATACCCGTAGGATGGTGCGCCAGAGCGATCCGTCGCGGAACAGCAGCGGAATGCAGAGCAGGACCACGGGCAGCAGCAGATAGCCGGTCATCGACAGGTCCATCGGCAGGCCATAGCGTTGCGCCAACAGGATGTCCGACCAAGGCAATCGTGACACCTTGTTCCAGTTCAGTGCAAGAAAGAGGCAGCGTTGGAGGAGGAACAGGCCTGGCCAGAACAGCGCGAGCTGAAGTAGATAGCGAAGGAAGCGACCGGTGCCTTTCACGCGGGAACGAAGATGTTCAGAGGTCGTTCACCACGTTCAATCGACCCACATGCTGTGGTACGCCATCGCTGGAGGTGACGCCCACCACGTAACTCCCGTTCGCAAGGCTGTCGAGGGGTAGTGTGGTCCGCTTTCCGGTACACGGCAGCTCACGCACCAACTGACCGCGCAGATCGTGTATGCGGATCACGGAACCATTGTTGGGCTTGTGGTCCGCAATGATCCAAGCAGTGCCGCTGGCCGGGTTGGGGGCCAGGGTCCATTCGATCGGTCGGTCGTGGATGGGAAGCCCTACCGCACTGTAGCGAAGTCCCAGCGTGTAGTCTCCAGCTTCCACATGGCCCATTTCCACGCGTCCGGTCTTATCCGTTGCGCTGCCGATGGTGTTCACGTCGAAGTCGCCGTAGATGCTCCAAGGAAAGTACGGGTTGGGTCGGTAGAGGAGCAGGACGCTGTCCTCATGGAAGGTGATGCCGTTGGTGTCCTGCATCAGCAGTTCATCCAGGCCGCCGGCGGTCGAATGGCGACCATCGAAACGGATACGACCGGTCATCTGTGTGCCTGCGGGGAGGTTCATGTGCACACGCCACCAACGGTCCGGTGACACGTTGTACAGGTTGGGCACGTCGGTATAAGTGTCGGCAGCCACCCAGTATTCCTCGATGCGCACGGGCGTCGGCGTCGGGATCGTGGTCACCGTCAGGCGGAAGTCGGCAAGGTCCAGGTCGTAGATGCCGTTCCCTGTGAGTGTGTCCGCATGCGTAGTAACAGCCTCGCTGATCCGGTCGTCCACGTTCAGCAAGGCCTGCACGGGAATGAAGGGCGGGGCGCTGCCAACGGTGCTGGTGCCAGGGCCGAGCATCACGGGCAAGGGATGGGTCCAGCGGTTCCCCAGCACATCCACGAAGGTCAACGTCATGGGCACGTTGTGGTAGGCTTGCGCGGGTCCGCGTTGCTTCTGTTGCACGTGCACATCGGTCGCGTAATACCCGCCCGGCAGCGGGTTGGTGTTCACATCGATCGAATCCACTTCGAAGGCGGCCCATCCGGGCTGCAGGATCCAATCGGCGAAGAAGTCGCTCATGTCCACACCGGTAGTTGCGGTCAAGTCATCGCGCAGCATTTCGGTGGTCACGGGTGCGAATGCATGTTGGTCCAGGAAGCTGGTAAGCCCATTGCGGAACAGCGTGTCACCGAGGTAGGAGCGAAGCGTATGCAGCACGTCCGCACCTTTGTTGTAGGTGATGGCGCCGTAGGTATGGTCCTGGGGCATGTCGGCCAACGCCCACCACCCATCATCCTGCAGGTGGCTGTTCCACACCATATCGTGGTGGTTCTCCCGGATCTTGCCCAGGTAGCGTTCGCGGCCATACACGTGTTCGAGGAAGAGGTAGCCGAGGTATTCTGCAAAACCCTCGTTGATGTACATCTCTTCCGCGCGGGCACAGGTGATCTGGTCGCCGAACCAGTGGTGCCCGAGCTCATGGGCCATGGTGGTCTCGTAGGTCAGGCTCCCGTTGGCGATGGAACTTGGGTAGGAGATATTGGTGGGGTGCTCCATGGCACCTTGCGGGGTCAGACAGTAGCCCACGCGGGGCCAGCGGTGCTGCCCGAACCAGAACTCATGGCTGTCGAAGGCACCTTGAAGATTCGTGAAGGAGTTCTTCATGCCCGTGGTATCGTTCGGCTGTGCCACAAGGTCCACCGGTACCTGGCTGCCGTTCACGCTGGGGAAGGTGTCGCGCACGGCCACATACGTGCTGGCCGTCACATTCGCGAGGTAGGAGGGGATGGTCTCTTCAAGCTTCCAATGGCTCTCGAAACGCCCGGCTCCAAGGTCCGTCTCGTTCACCAGCAAACCAGTACACCACGCATGGCGGCTTTGATCCGTAAGGATGATGAATTCGTAGGAACTGCGCTCCACAAAGTTGTCGAAACAGGGGAACCAGGCCCGACCGAAGCTGTGCGGTTGGCTATCGAAGGCCACGCCGAGGTTGTAGATCACCCCACCGCTGGTGTAGAAGCCTCCCCAGCCGCTGGCATCCACCACGGGGTCACCTTGGTAGAAAATGGTCAGTTGCAAGGTGTCGCTAGGGTCATAGGTGCCACCCAAGCTGATGTTCAACGCTTCGCCGGCCTGATTGAATGCCAGCGCGCTTCCATTATGGACCACGGAGTCCACGGTCAATGCGAGCAGGTCGAACACCACCTGGTCGATGCCGTTCACCTTGGGGGCGAGGCGCACAGTGGTGACCGCCTGGATCACATTGTTCCCGACCTGCGTCAGGTCCAATGCGATACGCGTATGTAGAATATCCACGCTGTCGCTTCGGCTTGCATCACCCACCCCCTTCAGTTCCAGGCCCGCAAAGGCGCCGTGCTTCCCTTGGCAGCTCTCTTGGGCCTCCAGACGCGTGCTCTGGAGGAGGAGCAGCGCAACGATCACATAGAGCAGTGGTTTTCCCATGGTCGACCAAAGGTATCGCCCGGCGGAACAAGGGGCGGGGTAGCGGTGTTCCTTGGTTGGGATCCCTAACTTTGAGAAATGCGCTTGTGATCCTACCGGACCACCAAGTCATTTGCACATGAAACCGAGCACCGAACTCTTCGACCTGATCAAGTCGCTGACCAAAAGCGAAAAGCGCTTCTTCAAGCTGCATTCCGCGCTACAGTCAGGCGACAAGAACTACCTGCGGATCTTCGACGCGATCGACAAGCAGAAGGCGTACGATGAGGAGGGTTTGAAGAAGCTGTTCGCCAAGGAGCAGTTCATCAAGCACTTCCCTTCTGAGAAGAACCACTTGTACAAGCTGATCTTGAAAGCGCTGCGGGCCTATCACGCCGAGAGCAGCGTAAGTGGCATGCTCAAGCAGGAGATCAAGAACATCGAGATCCTTTACGACAAGGCTCTGTATAACGAGTGCAACAAGACGCTGCACCGGGCCAAGCGGATCGCTCGGGAGAACGAGCGCTTCTACTATTGGTTCGAGCTGTTGAACTGGGAGAAGATGTTGCTGGAAGAGGCCTACGAGAGCGGGGAGTTCACGAAGGACCTGGACGCACTGATCGACGAGGAGCGGGAGGTGATCGAGAAACTTCGGAACCTGGCTGCCTACCACATCCTGTATTCAAAGATCAACTACGTGTTCCGCAGTGGTGGCTACGTGCGCACCGATGAGGAGCATGCCATGGTCGAGGAGATCAGCGAGCACCCCCTGATCAAGGGCAAGAACACGGCCCAAAGCCGACGGGCGGCCACGATCTGCTTCTACACACAAGGATTTTGCCAATGGGCAAAACGGGATTGGGTGCAGAGCTTCGAGAAATTCTCACGCGCCAAACAGATATTGGACGACAATCCGTTGATCAAGGCGGATCTGCCGAAGCGCTACATCCGCACGCTCCACTACCTGATCCAATGCCTGATCGAGCTGGGCCGTTTCAAGGAAGCGCGGGATAGCATCAAGCAGTTGCGCGCACTGGATGGGCAGGAAGGTTTCGCGGGGATCGACATCCACGTGCACATTTTCAACGCCAGCTACCTCACTGAGCTACGCATGTTGGACCGCATGGGTGAACAGGTCAAGGCGCTTGAAATGGTGCAGCCCATAATCACGGGGCTTGAGGAACTGGGACCACGCCTGCACAAGGAGTACGAGCTGGAGTTCTATTTCAATCTGGCCTGCGTGCATTTCGGCGCCAACGAAGTGAACCGATCGCTCTTCTGGCTAAACAAGGTCTTGAACGACCCCGAGCCCACCTTGCGGCAGGATATCTTCACTTATGCACGCTTGTTCAACCTGCTCGTCCACTATGAGCTGGGGAACAACGACCTGCTGGAGTACATCGTACGATCCACGCAGCGCTTCCTGAGCAAGAAGCAGCGGGCGCACCAGGTGGAGATCCTCCTCATTGAGCACATCAAGAAGTTGGCGCGTACCACGGAGCCATCGGCGAAGCGGGAGTTGTACCGCTCCCTTCGCGACCAGATGGTGAAGGTGCTGAAGGATCCCAACGAGAGCCTTTCCCTTAAGTACTTCGATTTCCTCGCCTGGGCGAACAGCAAGGTGGATGGAGTGCCCTTTGCAGAAGAGGTGAAGAAGGCGCGAGCGCGGGAAACGAGTGCTGCGAAGGGCTGATCAGTTGCGGGCCAACGTGCCGATGTTCAGCACCTTGAACTCGGTGCGGCGGTTGGCTTGGTGGTCCTCTTCAGTGCATTTGACACCATTTGCGCAGCCGTTCACGAGCACGGTCTCTCCGTATCCTTTCGCCACGATCCTATCCGGGTTGACCCCGTGTTTGATCAAGTAGTTCACGGCTGAGTTGGCGCGCGCATCGGA
This sequence comes from Flavobacteriales bacterium, assembly GCA_016721825.1. GTDB lineage: Bacteria > Bacteroidota > Bacteroidia > Flavobacteriales_F > PHOS-HE28 > PHOS-HE28. The sequence continues at coordinate 885,681 of JADKHI010000001.1, read as the reverse complement.
GAGCACGAGGTTGTACATATCGCCGCCGCGTGCGTCGGTGTGTGAGCCCAGCTCAAATGTGATGTGCGGGTTGTCCGAGAACAGCTTGATCAAGTGGTCCAATTCCAAGGCTGCATCCGGCCGGATGTCATACTTGTCATAGTCGTAGTAGATGTTGTTGATAGCGATGTTCTCACCCACATAGACCGACGACATCTGAAAATCCTGGTGGTAAGTGGTGTTCTTTACCGCTCCACTTGTGCTGAACGTACGGCTCTGCGCGATCAATCCTGGGCCGGTCACACGCAGATCATAGTTGGTGCCAGGGTCGAGTTTGAACTTGAACGCACCGTCGGGGCCGGTCAGGATCGTCGTGTCCTCCATGGTTTCCAGGTCAGTAAGTGTGGCTTCCACGTTCGGGAGATAGAGCCCCGTGCTATCATCCGTAGCGGCGCCTTCCACGAAGAGCAGCGGATCGTTCACGAAGAAATAGTGGATCCTATCAGAACTACTGCGATCACTGGAGAGGTAGCCGCTTTTTTCATCGGCTGAAAGGATGAACGCGAAGTCGTCGTGCGTGGTGTTGATCGGATAGCCCAGGTTCTCCGGATCGGACCATCCATTTCCTTCGGGGTGGGTTGAGAAGATATCCAAACCTCCCATGTTGGTGTGCGCGCTACTGCTGAAGTACAGTACTTCGCCATTGATGGTGGGGAAGAGCTCGTTGCCTGCCGTGTTCACGGTGGCTCCGAGGTTCTGTGGAGTGCTCCATCCGCTGCCGGTGTCGGTGCATTTCCAGAGGTCCGAACCACCGAGGGATCCGGGCATGTCACTGGCGAAATAGAGGGTCTTTCCGTCTGCGCTCAAAGCCGGATGTCCCACCGAATGATCCTCCCCGTTGAACGCGAAGGCGCGAATGTTCCCCCACTCGCCGTTGGGTTGCATCTCGGCGCGGAACAGCTTCAAGTGGCTGATGTTCTTGTCATCCTTGCGCAGCTTCACCTTGTAGTAGTTGCTGCGGGTGAAGTAGAGTACGCGACCATCGGAGCTGAGCGCCACGGGGCCTTCATGGTAGCGTCCGTTCACTTCACCTGGAATAGCCTTGGGCTCCGACCAGTTCGCGAGCGTGTGTTTTTCGGTGTAGCAGATGTCCAGGAAGGATCCCCCCGTCCAGGGATTCGACTTGTCCAGCCCCGCTTCGCGTTCAGCCACGACCAACAGGCCGTTCTGGTAGGGCAATGCACTGAACACGTTCCTCACCCCGGGAAGGGGCAGCTCGGCCACGGTGAACCGCGTAGTGTCCTTGAAGAAGCTCTGATATCCCTTACATGATCCATACAGTGCAAGGGCCTCTTGGTGCTCGGGGCGCTCCTGAAGGACTGACATCAGTTCCTGCTCTGCTTTTTCTGGCTTACCGAGACCCATGAGGACCTTTGCTCGATCGAAGCGCTGTTCCGCATTGAGGGGTGCCACTGAATCAGCGGCAGCGTACCAATGAGCGGCTCGTTCCAAGCGGTTCTGTTGGCGGTAGGAGTCGGCTGCACGGACAGCTGCATCGTATTCCATGTGTTGCGCCAGATACGCCTCATAGCGTTCGGACGCCTGGGCGTATGCCATCCGGTCATAAGCTTGGTCGGCCTTCGCAAGTCGGTATTGCGCACAGGAGGAAAGCCCCAAAGCGATGAGCAGGACGATGAAAGGCCGGAGGAGGATGCGGTTCATCAGAAGTAACGGGGTGTCTTGATCTTTACGAGGTCCTTGCCGAGGTCGATGCCGAGCATCACCTCATGCGAGCCACCACTGTAACGCTGCAGACGTGATGTGGTCATATCGTATGCATAGCCCACGCGGAGGTGCGTGTTCACTTGATATTCAAGCATGCCCACCACCGCATCACCGGTGCGATAGCCCACCCCGAGCCAGAAGCGATCGTTGTAGAGCACATTGCAGTTCACATCGGCTTCGACAGGTGCCTGCGGTTGGTATTTCACCAATGCGGAAGGCTTGATGTCGAAGTGCTCGTTCAACTCGAACACATGTCCGGCATTGAGGTAATAGTGCTGCACGAAGTAGTTCTCCAATGCTCCGGCCACTTGTGTGGTGATAGATCCGTCCGCAGCGTAGAGCGTGGGTACGGAGAGACCGACGAAACTGCGCTCGTTGCTCCAGTACATGCCGAAGCCGAACTTGCCTACGAGCTGGTTCTGGATCGATCCTTGGAACACTTGGTCGTTCGCATCCCAGTAGGTGAGGTCGGACAAACGGGCGGAATAGACGGATAAGCCGGCCTTGAGTCCGAAGGCGAGCTGACTTCCCTGGCTTAGGCGGATGCGATAGGCATAGTGTCCGGCCATTTCCAGGTCACGGCTTACACCGATCTGATCATGAACCAAGGTGAAGCCAAGGGCCATGCGATCGCCCATCACGGGGCCGTCGATGCCGAGCATGCTCGTGCGCGGTGCGCCTTCCATGTTCACCCACTGATCGCGGTGGAGCAGGCTGGCGCTCGTGTAGTGGTGGCTGCCAGCATAAGCCGGGTTCAGGAAGAGCCCATTGAACATGTACTGGCTGACCATGACCTCCTGCTGTGCGAAGGCCGAGGAACCGCACAGGGTGCAGAGCAGCGCGAGCAGTATCGGGCGCAGCTGGGGCATGGTGCGGGGTCCGTTGGGAGGGTTAACGGCGGAGGTCCACATAGTTCTGCAGGGTCATGGATCCTTCGTTTATACGTAGGATCACGAAATAGGTGCCATTCGGGAGCAATTCTCCTTGGAGGTTCTCGCCGCTCCACTCGTTCTTGTAGTTGAGGCGCTCGTAGACCACGTTTCCCCAGCGGTTGAACACGACCAGTTGGTTGCTCGCGAAACCGTCAAGGCCTTGCACGATGTATGCGTCGTTCGCACCGTCCCCGTTGGGGCTGAATCCGGTCGGCATGGCCAGGCCTGTCGGCTGGTCCAACGTGAATGTCAGAAGCACAGTGCATCCGTTGGCATCGGTGATCAGGACGGTATACGTACCGGCTGCCAGACCGTTCACCGAGGCCGTGGTGGCCCCGTTGCTCCAAGCATAGGTGTACGGTGCCGTTCCGCCTGAAGGGGTCAAGGTGATGATGCCATTGTCACTTCCGTAGGCACTGAGGTTGTAGCCATTGGAGTATTCGTACACTGAACTATCCACGCTGATGGGTAACGGCGCGGAAATGGTGAAGGAACCGTTCCAGGAACAGCCGTTCGCGTCGGCAACGGTCACTGTGTAGGTGTCTTCGGCCAGTCCGGAAAGATCCTCGCTGGTGGCACCGTTGCTCCAAGCAAAGCTGTAAGGCGCGGTTCCGTTCAGAACGCTCAGGTCGATCGTACCATCGGAGCCGCTCGCACAGGCGTTGTCTGTGGGTTGCCCGGTGGCCAAGAGGTTGGCCGAGCCGTTCACCACAACGGTGGTGTCGACGATGCAGCCGTTCACATCGGTCACTTGAACCACATACGCAGCAGCGGGTACGTTAGCAAGGTCCTCGTTGATCGTGCCATTGTCCCAGGCGAACGTGAAGGGGGCCGTTCCTCCGTTCACGGTCAGGTCCACGGAACCGTTGCCGCCTCCGCAGATAGCGTCCAGTGTGGTCGCGCTCAGACCAAGCTGTGTCGGCGCGATCAGGTCGGTGCATGATTGCACGCTACAGCCATTCGTATCCACCACGCTGAGGCAATAAGTGCCGGCTGCAAGACCGCTGATGTTCGATAAGGAAGAACTGAAGCCATTGGGGCCGGTCCACTGCGTCGTGTAGCCGCTGGTGCCACCGGAGATCACGGCGGTGAGGCTTCCGTCGGCCGCACCGTTGCAGCTGATCGTTGTGCCACCCGGGAACAGTGTGGGTACAAGGTCGGCGTCGATCGTCGCCGGTGCAGTGATGTCGATCGGTTCCGACAAGGTGCAGCCGTTCAGGTCGGTCACGGTCACGGTGTAAGTCCCGCTGGCCAGACTGTCAATGTTCAACTCCGTGGAGGTGAACCCATTTGGTCCTGTCCACGAGTACGAAGCATTGCCATTGCCACCGCTCAAGGTGACATTGATCGAGCCATCAGAGCTACCCGAACAGGAGGCGCCATAACCGCCAACGAACGAAGAGAGCGTGGCGTCGATCGAGAGAGCACTGTCCGGTTCGTTCAGGGTGATGCTTGCCGTGTATGTGCACTGATTCACGTCGACGATCACCAGGTCGTAAGTGCCGGCCTGTAGACCGTTGATATCCTCCGTTGAGAAGACGGTGCTGTCCGGGCCACGCCAGTCGAAGGAATAGGGACCCGTGCCACCGATCACGGTCGCGTCGATGGATCCATCGCTTGATCCCGTGCAGCTGATGTTCGTTCCGGAAGGGTAAGCGAAGGCGCTAAGGCTACCTGAAAGCGGACCTGCGGGTTCCGTCAGGATGATCGTCGTGTCCGCGGAGCAACCGTTCACATCGGTGATCGTGGCTTCGTAGGTGCCGGCCAGCAGACCGCTGAGCTGAGCATCCGTGGAGGTGAATCCGTTCGGTCCCGTCCACTGGAGGTCAAGTGATCCCGAGCCACCGCCAAGTGTGAGTTCGATCACGCCGGAACTATCGCCGAAGCAAGGGATGTTGACGTTACCATAGTCCGACACATAGACCGCGAGGTCAATGCTGGATGAAGCGAGAACAGTTGCGGTTGTTGTGGCTGAGCAGTTCATCGCATCCGTGATCACCACATCGTATGTACCTCCCGGAAGGGCGTTGATGTCCTCGTTTGACGAGGCGAAACTGTTCGTGCCTGTCCAGTAGAAGGTGAATGGAGCCACCCCACCGGTCACGGTCAGGTCGATGGCGCCGTCTGTGGCGCTGTCGCACACTGTTCCGCTCACGAGTGTCGATCCGACCAGGTCGGCCGGCTGGGAAAGCACGTAGTTCTGGGTCAAAGCGCAACCATTGGCATCGATCAGGTTCAATTGGTAGCTGCCGCTTGCGAGGCCGCTGAGGTCTTCGTTGAGCGAGGCGAAACCATTCGTTCCGGTCCAGTCGAACACATAGGGCATGGTCCCTCCGTTCACGCTGATGCTGATAGCGCCATCATTTCCCGCGCAGCTTACCGCGTAGCCGAAGCCAGCATCGGACACAACACTGATCAGGTCGAGGTCGGTCGGTTGGGTGAGCGTGTAACTGTCCGACGCCACGCATCCAGCGCCATCCGTGACCTGCAAGGTGTAGGTGCCCGCTGCAATACCGTTCAGGGAGTCGGAAGTACTGGTGAACCCATTGGGTCCGTTCCATGCATAGGTGAAGTTCGACGAGCCTCCGGACACTGCGGCGATCAGTGTTCCCATACTGGAGCCCTGACAAGGCAGATTGGCTCCATTGCCATAGAGCGATGCGGTGAGGTCGATGTTCACCGGTGAAGGTGCGGTCAGGGTGATGCTCGATGTCGCAGTACAACCATTGAGGTCCGTGATCACCGCATCGTAGGTTCCCTCAGCAACACCGGTCGGGTCTTCCTGATAGGATATGAATCCCTGCGGTCCGCTCCACTCAACGATGTAGGGTTGTGCGCCACCGGAGATGGTGAGGTCGATGTTGCCATCCGTCGATGTGTAGCAGCTCACGTTCGCTCCGTTGGTGAGCGTTGTGGCCGTTGCTGTTCCGTTCACGGGGACCGGTGCGCTCAATGTGATGCTATCGGTCGTGGAACAACCCAAGGCATCGGTCACCAGTAACTGGTAGGTGCCTGGCTCCAGTCCTGTAAGTTCCTCGGTGTTCGAGGTGTAGCCGATGTCACTCGTCCAACTGTATTGGTAGGGCTGTATGCCACCGAGCACCAGCGCATCGATCTCACCGTCCTGTGAATCGGTGCAACCTGTGTTGGCTCCGCCAGGGAATACTTGCGATACAAGCCCTGTGGCCAAAGGATCGGCGCCAGTGAGCGTGTAGGTGAATAAGGTCGAACAGCCATTGTCGTCGTTCAGGATCAGGTTGTATGTGCCGGCCTCCAATCCTTGAATGTCCTCCGTGAACGCGCTATAGCCGTTAGGGCCGATCCATTGGTAGTAATAGGGTGCGGTTCCACCGCTGGTGACCAGTTCAATGCTGCCGTTGGAGATGCCGGCGCAGCTCACGTTGAACCCTCCTGGATATGTGCTCAAGGTGGCAGTGACCTGGAAGGTGTTCGCCTGGGTCACAGTGACCGGGTATGTCAGGTCACATCCATTGGCATCGGTGATGTTGGCGACGTAGACCCCAGCGTAAAGTGCCGTCAGGTCTTCAGTGGTGGCTGAGAAAGCCCCCGGACCGCTCCAGAGGATGTCGTAGGGCGATGTCCCTCCTGTGATGGCCAGGTCGATCGCGGCCGTATTGCTTCCGAAGCAAGCCGCAGGCACAACGGTTTCAGAGACCAACAAAGGAGCCGGGGCCGTGAGCGTATAGCTCTGTGTGGCCGTGCATCCGTTGCCGTCAATGGTGGAGATCGAATAGGTGCCGGCGATCAGACCGATGATGTCCTCTGTATTGGCCGTGAAGGCGTTCGGTCCGGTCCATTGATAGCTCACGTTCCCAGCACCTCCGGCGACCAGTAGGTCGATGGTGCCATCGTTCGCAGTTGCGCATGAGACCGACGTTCCATTGGGGAACATGCTTGTGCTTGCGAAGAGCGAGGTTGGGTCCGGCGCAGTAAGGGTGATGCTGGCCGTGCTTGTGCAACCGTTCACGTCGGTGAAGGTCGCGGTGTACGTTCCGGCTTCGAGGCCGTTCGGGGTAAGGTCGGTACTGCTGAAACCGTTCGGACCGCTCCATACCGTGCTGATGATGCCTGTTCCACCCGTGAGCACAACCGTGATGCTGCCGTCGCTCTCACCGTCGCAGCTCACATTGCTGCCGCTGTTGAACGTCGGGCTTGCTACACTGGCATCGATCGGCATCGGGGCGTTCAGTGTGATGGCGGCGTTGGACACGCAACCGTTCAGGTCGGTGGTCTGCAAGGTGTAGGTGCCTTCGGAAAGGCCGCTGATGTCCTCGCTCGCTGAGCTGAATCCATTGGGTCCTGACCAGGCATAGGTGAGCGCTGGTGTGCCACCGATCAACGTGGCTTCGATCACGCCATCGCCAGCATTGGAGCAGCTAAGGTCCGCACCATTGAACAACGTGTTCTGCAGTTGCGTCGTCAGGGCTGCTGGCTGGGTGAGAACGAACTGTGTCAGAGCGGCACAACCGTTGGCGTCCTGCACGCTAAGTGAATAGCTGCCTGCTGTGAGTCCTGCGATGTCCTCCGTGTAGTAAGTGCTGCCGGCAGGACCGTTCCAAAGCAGCGTGTAAGGTCCTACGCCTCCCGCGATGGTCGCATCTATGCTGCCGTCGGAAGAACCACTGCAGCTCACGTTCACACCACCGTTATACAAGCTGGTGGAACCGGTGACGTTGATGAGGCCTGGTTCAGTAACGTCGAAGTAGGATGTTGTCGTGCAGCCATGCGCATCCGTAACGACCACAGTGTATATGCCGGCCGCAAGGGCTGTCAGGTCCTGTTGGACGGATGAGAACCCGTTCGGTCCGCTCCATGCGACCGTGAAGGGTGCGGTGCCTCCGCTGATCGTAGCATCAATGGCACCAGTGCTGCTCGCCTGACAAGCCGCAGTGATGATCGATGCGGTGATCGCAATGGGTGAAGGTTCCCCAAGGACCACCGTGGCTGAGGTCGTGCACCCATTGGCATCAGTGCTCGTGAGGGAGTACGATCCGGCGCTCAGCGATTGGATGTCCTGGCTGTTGAAGGTGGCCCCAAGCGCACTTGTCCATGTGTATTGATAGGGTCCGGTGCCACCTGTTACGGTCGCATCGATGCTCCCATCATTGCCGCCAGGGCAGGAAATGGCCAGACCATCGTGATCGCTGGTCACCGTGCTGATGCTTAACGCTGCGGAAGGGCCATTGACGATGACTGGGAAGTACTTCGGAACAGAGCATCCGTTATTGTCCGTCACGGTTGCGGTGTAGAAGCCGACACCCAGTCCCGTGGCCGTGGTTCCATATTGAACAGGGTTAGTGTTCCATTCCACGGAGAAGCTTCCGCTACCGCCTCCGATCTGCACGGTGACCCAACCATCGTTCGCGCCGAAACACGATTCGTGTTGGTAGCTCTCAACGTAGGTGAAGATGTCCAGGGCCGGTTGGGTGATGGTAACGTTCGTTGCTGTATTGCAACCGTTGGCATCGGTTACGCTCACCGTGTACGTTCCAGCAGGAACGCCGCTCAGTACGTTGCCGATCGTCGGCGTCGGCGTATTCCAGGAGTAGGTGTAAGGTGAAGTGCCACCGGATGCACTTACTGTGGCTCCACCTGTACTTCCGGAAAAGCAGAGCACGTCGGTAACGCTAGTGATCGTGTTCGCGAGCGCAGCTGTAGGACCGTTCACTGGCACATTCATCTGAGCCGTGCATCCGGAAGCATCGGTCACCGTAGCCGTGTAGTTACCGTTGGTGAGTCCAACGGCCGTCGCGCTGGTCTGAACAGGCGACGTGTTCCAAGCGAAGGTGTAGGGAGCGATGCCACCATTGGCGGACACTGTGGCCTGCCCGTTCGAAGAACCGAAGCAGCTTTGGCCAACCGTGTTCACTACACTGATACCGAGACCCGAAGGAGAAGTGATCGTTGTGCTTGCATCGGCCACACATGAATTGGCGTCCGTTACGGTCACCGTATAGCTTCCCGCGCTCACACCGGTCATCGTGGCTGCGGATTGCAATGGGGCGGTGTTCCAAGAGTACGAGTAGGGGCCGGTGCCACCGGAGGGGACCGCGGTTGCAGAACCGTTCGGAATACCACAAGTGGCTTGCTGTGCAGCTCCGATGGACAGACTGAGCGGGGATGCAGGTTGGGCGATCGTCACGCTTACGTTCGTGCCACAGCCATTGGCATCGTTCACCGTGCAGGTCCATGTTCCTGCGCCGAGCCCCGTGGCCGTGCTGCCGATCTGCGCGGGTGTCGTGTTCCAACTGAAGGTGTATGGCGCTGTGCCTCCGGTCGCGTTAGCGGAAGCGGTTCCGTTCGATCCGCCGAAGCAGCTGACCGCTGTCTGCGATGCGATGGAAGCAGAGAGTGATGCAGCAGGTTGCGCGATCACCACGTTCTGGATGCTTGAGCAACCATTGTTGTCGATCACCGTGCAGGAATATGAGCCGGCCGGGAGTCCGGTCGCGGCAGCGGTGTTCTGCGCGGGAGTGGTGTTCCACACGAAGGTGTACAGAGGAGTGCCTCCGGTTGCGTTAACGGTTGCGTTACCGGTCGCGTTTCCGAAGCAGTCCACGTTGGCCTGTGCGGAGATGCTTGTATTGAGCGCCAGGACAGGCTGACCGATGATGGCCTGCACCGTTGTGATGGCACCGTTGACATCCGTCACCGTGCAGGTCCAGGTGCCCGCAGTAAGCCCGGTCACCGTGGCCGTGTTCTGCACAGGAACAGTGTTCCAAGAATAGCTGTAAGGGGCAGTGCCTCCGCCGGCTGCAGCTGTGGCGCTACCCGTACTGTTGCCGAAGCAGAGCACGTTCGTCTGTGCGGCAATGCTCGCGCTCAGTGCGTTCGCCGGCTGACCAATGATGACGGTCGTGGAAGTGTTACAGCCGTTGGCATCGGTCGCTGTTACCGTATAGCTGCCTGCCGCCAGGTTGATGGCGGTGGCGCTGTTCTGCACTGGCGTGGTGTTCCAAGAATAGCTGTACGGACCGGTGCCTGCGCTGGCGGACGCTGTCGCGCTCCCAGTGCTTTGACCGAAGATCAGCACGTTCGTTTGCGCACTGATGGCCACGCTGAGCGCTGCCGCAGGTTGAGCGATCGATACGTTTGAAGTGGTCGTGCATCCGTTGGCATCGGTCACCAGTACGGTGTATGGTCCCGTTGCAAGGCCGGTGGCCGACGTTCCATTCTGTGCAGGTGCAGTGCTCCAAGCATAGCTGTAGGGAGCTGTGCCGCCGTTCGCGGAGGCTGAAGCAACTCCATTGTTACCGCCGAAACAACTGACCGCAGTGGTCATGCTGGCCGTGGCGGTGAGCGCAGTTGGCTGCGTTAGGGTCGTGCTCGCATTGGCTGTGCATCCGTTCGCATCCGTGATGGAGAGCACATATGTTCCTGCGATGAGTGAGGAGATGTCCTCGTTCGTGCTCGTGAAGCTTCCTGGGCCGCTCCAGCTAAGGCCGAACGGTGTCGTTCCTCCGACGATCGTAGCGTTGATCGATCCGGTTGAAGCGCCGGAACAGTTGATGTTCGTTCCACCGACAACCGTAGGAGCGCTCAGGGAAGCGTTGAGCACGGCTGGTGCATCAAGGGTGTACGTGGCGGAAGTGGAGCAGCCGTTGCCATCAGTGAGCACCATGGTATAGGTGCCAGCGGCCAAAGCACTGAGGTCCTCCGTGCTGGCGCTGAAGCTGCCAGGGCCGGTCCAGGTGAAGGTGTATGGTAGAGTGCCGCCGCTGATGGTCTGTGCGATGGTGCCGTTCGTCGCGGTCGCGCAGCTCACCTCGTACCCGCCAACGAAACTGCTCGTGGTACCGCTCACAGTGAAGAGCCCGGGTTGTCCGACGTTGAAGCTCTGCGTCGTATTGCAGCCGTTCGCATCTGTCGTGGTGAGGGCATAGACTCCGGATACCAAGTTGGTGATATCCTCGGTCGACGCTGAGAAGCTTCCTGGGCCGGTCCAGCTGTAGGTATAAGGGGCGGATCCACCGGTCACGGTGGCGTTCACCGATCCAGTGGCCGCACCGCCGCATGTGGCAGGGTTGACCGTGCCGGTGATGGTGAGCGCGGCGGAAGGTTGGGCAATGGTCACGGAATGTGCAGTGCTGCAACCCAGCGCGTCGGTCACGGTGCAGATGTAAGTGCCAGCGGCCAGGTTCGAAGCCGAGGACGTGTTCTGCGCTGGCGTTGTGTTCCAGTTGAAAGCATACGGCGCTGTTCCACCATTGGCCGCCACTGTTGCGCTGCCCGTCGTATTGCCGAAGCAGAGCACGTTCGCTTGCGCACTGATCGATGTGCTCAGTGCAGCAGCGGGTTGGGTGATGGTCACGTTCTGCGCGGTGCTGCAACCCTGAGCGTCCGTGACGGAGCAGGTCCAAGTTCCGGCGATGAGGTTGCTGGCAGCGGCGGTGATCTGCGGCGGCGTGGTGTTCCAGTTGAAGGTGTAAGAAGGTGTACCTCCGCTCACACTTACAGCTGCACTACCGGTCCCGTTGCCGAAGCAGTTCACATTCGTCTGTGATGCGAGGGAAGCACTTAAGGTCGTTCCGGGTTGGGTGATCGTGACGTTGCGTACGGTGGTGCAACCGTTCGCATCGGTGATCGTGCATGTCCACGTTCCTGCACTGAGGTTGTTCGCGGTGGCCGTGTTCTGTGCAGGCGTCGTGTTCCAACTATAGTTGTAGGGAGTGGTGCCTCCATTGCCTGCGACCGTTGCACTGCCCGTGCTGTTGCCAAAGCAGTTCACGTTCGTCTGGGTCGCGAGCGAACTGGTGAGTGCGGTCGCCGGTTGGGTGATGGTGATGTTGCGGGTGGCCGTGCATCCATTCGCGTCGGTCACAGTGCAGGTCCATGTTCCTGCTGTAAGGCCGGTCGCGGTGGCCGTGTTCTGCGTTGGAGTGGTGTTCCAGCTGAAGGTGTAGGGTGGGGTGCCTGCATTGGCAACCACGGTGGCGGTACCAGTCGCATTGCCGTAGCACAGCACGTTCGTTTGCGCGCTGATCGAAGTGTTGAGCGCTGCCGCGGGCTGGGTGATGGTGACGTTCTGTGTGGCCGTGCATCCGTTCGCATCGGTCACGATGCAGGTCCATGTTCCGGCTGTGAGGTTGCTTGCCGTGGCCGTGCTTTGTGCCGGTGCCGTGTTCCAGCTGTAACTGTAAGGGGAGGTTCCACCGTTCGCGGTCACAGTGGCGCTGCCGGTGTTCGCGCTGAAGCAGTTCACGTTCGTCTGTGCACTGGTCGAAGCGCTCAGCGCAGCAACGGGTTGGGTGATCGTGACGCTGCGTGTTGCAGTGCATCCTTGTGAGTCAGTGACCGTGCAGATCCATGTGCCAGCTGCCAGGTTGCTCGCCATGGCCGTGTTCTGAACAGGTACCGTGTTCCAGCCATAGGTATAAGGCGCAGTGCCGCCATTGCCCGCAACGGTCGCGCTACCTGTGCTGTTGCCGAAGCAGTTCACGTTCACCTGCGCGCTGAGCGAAGTGCTAAGCGCAGCTGTGGGTTGTGTGATGGTGACATTTCGCGTGTTGGTGCAGCCTTGGGCGTCCGTGATGGTACAGGTCCATGTTCCGGCAACGAGGTTGTTCGCCGTGGCCGTGTTCTGTGCCGGAGTGGTGTTCCAACTGAAGCTGTACGGTGAGGTTCCACCGGATGCGTTCACAGTGGCACTGCCGGTGCTTCCTCCGAAGCAGTTCACGTTGCTTTGTGCGCCGATGCTGCTGCTCAGTGCCGCTGCGGGTTGCGTGATGGTCACTCCAACGGTCGTCTGGCAGTTGTTCACATCGCGGACCGTGCAGATGTGGTTTCCAGCACCCAGGTTGTTGGCCGTGGCCGTGTTCTGTGCGGGCGTGGTGTTCCACAGATACGTGTAAGGACCAGTCCCTCCGCTAACGCTGATCGTGGCACTACCGGATGCGGTGCCGAAGCAGTTCACATTGGTTTGGGTGAACACGTTCGCGGAAAGCGCTGCGGCTGGTTGGGTGATCGTGACGTCGCGTGTCGTGGAGCATCCGTTCGCATCGGTCACGGTCGTGGTCCATGTGCCAGCGGGAAGGTTCACTGCACTTGTGCCGTTCTGTGCGGGCGTGGTGTTCCACGTTGTGGAATAGGGTGCGCTGCCGCCGTTGATGCTGATGGACGCTGCACCGGTGTTGTTGCCGAAGCAGAGCACGTTGGTCTGCGAGCTCAGCGAGGTGTTGAGCGCAGATACAGGGCCGACCACCGTGGCGGTGGCACTGGCTTGACACCCGTAGCCATCGGTCACCGTCACAGGATAGCTACCAGCAGCAAGGCTGGTGGCGGTGGCGGTGTTCTGTGCCGGCATTGTGCCCCAAGCGAACGCGTAGGGTGGGATCCCACCGATCGCTGCGGCCGTGGCGCTTCCGAGGTTGTCTCCGAAGCAGGTCACCGCGGTTGTGCTGGTGATCGAAGCGGTCATCGGAAGCGGCTGGGTCAACGTGGCGTTCGCGTTGGATACGCATCCATTGGCGTCGGTCACTGTCAGAACGTAGTTGCCCGCGATCAACCCGTTGATGTTGGCCGAGGAGCTGCTGAAGCTGCTCGGTCCGCTCCAGGCCATGGTGTAAGGTGCCGTCCCTCCACCGATCGTCGTGGCGATGTCACCCGTGTTACCGCCATTGCAGGCGATGTTCTGGCCAAAAGGCAGGATCGAAGGCGTGATGCTTGTGGTCAGAACTGCTGGCGCGATCACGTTGAAGCTCTGCGTGCGTGAACAGGCAGCGTCCGTCACCACCACCGTATAGGTGCCTGGTTCGAGGCCGGTGATGTCCTCCGTGCTGGAGGTGAATCCGTTCGGACCGGTCCACGAGTAGGTGTATGGAGGGAACCCGAGCGCATGGCTCATGTTGATGGCGCCATTCGCATCACCGTTGCAGAGCGGCGGTGTGACAACACCGCTGATCGCAAGCTTGCTCACCCGCACCAAACGCGTTTGCGTACGCGTGCAGGTGCCTTCGGAAATGGTGATCGTGTAGTTGGTGTTGCTCGCAGGGTGGATCCAGGGGTCCGCGCTGCTCGGGTCGCTCACGCTGCTCGAAGGGCTCCAGACATAGTTCTGACCACCGGTGACGTGGTACTGGACGGAATCTCCCTGGCAGATCACCACGTTCCCAGGAGAGATCGTGGCGATGAGCGTATCGGCGATGTTGAACTGAAGGGTGTCGAGGTTCTGCGCTGGACAGAACGGGTTGCCAAGGATGAACGTGAGGTATTCCGTGGGTTCGTTCAAGGCGTCCGCCAGCGGGTTCACTGGGCGGTCCACATAGGTCTGGTTCGCTGGAATGGTTATCGATTTCGGCGAATTGGGGCTGATGGGTGCGATCGCGGAATAGTCGGTGCCGTTGATCGCCGTGCCCTTGATATAGTATTGAATGGTGAGCGGGGTGGGGCGGGGGAAGGGCCGTGTGAAACGCACCCAGCCGGGATTGCAGCCTTCCACCATGTCCGGGGTTCCGTTGGCCGTATAGGCCGCCATGGTGATGTTGTTGCTTTCCACCTTGTCGATGAACACACCGGAATCGTATGCCCGATCGGAAGCATCGGCCACGACGAGTTTCAAATGGTACGTCCCGCAGGGAGTGACCACGCTTTTAGCGGTCAGGTTCCTCGTGAAACCGTCGTATTGGATCTGCGAGCCACCGACGTTATCGAAGTAGTAGCTGGAATTGCTACCGTTGTTCACGTTGTTGATCGTCACAGCCTGGCTGCCGCCGGGTACGATGGCGATGTTGTGCTCGTTGCCAGCCCCCGGATCTCCCACGATGCCAGGACCGCTGATGAAGAAGCCGAACACATCGTTGTACTGTGAGCCCACCCACTCGTTGTATTCCTCCGAGGCGAACACGAAGTCGAAGGAGAGACTGTCACCAACGGGGATGATGTCGAACTCGAATTTGCATGCATCCCGCGTCGAACGACCGGTCACGATGTTGAGGAGCGTGTCACCAGGGGTACCCTGCCCGAACCAGTTCGAGCCGCCATTGTTGTTGTTCGGACCAGGAGCGTCGGTGATGCGACCGGTGGTCAGGATCACGCCTTCATCAACACCAAGCTGGCTGCCAGTGAAACTGAACTCGCCGAATCCAAGTGCGTGGCAGGTGATGGAAGGGTTGCTGATCTGAACGCCAGGGCCAGTGATCGACGCGGCCAGCTGTTGCAGGTCGGTCTGGGGGGTCACCAAGAGCTGGGCGTTCGATATGAGCGCGGTCGCCGAAAGTGCGGCGACCAGAAGCGAACGACAGGCGAGAAGGAAATGTGTGGTCTTCATGGCCGCGGACTACTGGTTGCGGACGCCAGCGCAATGGGCCTCCAATTGGTTCCGGTCAAGGGTGGATACAGCGATACTGGATCGACCGACGTATTGGGACATGAGGTCCTCGACTTGTTGCTGCAGATCGGCGCGCAGGCCACCGTTCAACGGCTCGAACACCAGAATGCCGGCTGGCACGCAGGCGAAGGCGATGCGCATGATGCCCTGTTGATGCAGCGCTTGAGCCAGTTGATCCCGCATATCCGGGTTCAATCCGCTCACCTGGTAGGCGATCGAAGGCGTGGTGGGGGTCTGGGCCCTTAGGCCTGTCACCATCACCAGGATCAAGGCCACAAAGGCCGCGACCCGTGCGAAAAACGTATTGTCCATGGTCCCGTTCGTAAAGGCCGCAGGAGCTGAGTATCTCCTAGCAAGCGGACCTTTGTACCCCGGGAAGAAGAAAAAGGTTCCGGTTTTAGGCGACGAACTGACCGGAACGAACGACGAAAGGTTGAAAAGGCCTGTCGGTCAATTCTGCTTCAGGCGGCGCTGAAGCACCTGGTTCAGCACGATCCCGGTGGCCACGGACACGTTCAACGAGCCGATCTTCCCGGCCATGTCGATCCGTACCAGTTGATCGGCCAAGCGGAGCATGGCGGGGCTGATGCCGGTCTCCTCGGAACCCATTACCACCACGATCGGCCCTGTCAGGTCTGCATCTGCCAGGCTGACATCCCCTTTTTCGGTACAGGCCACGATCCGGAGGCCGTGCTCGCGGGCGCGTTTCAAGGCATCGGTCAGGCTCATGACCCGGCAAACGGGCTTGCGCACCAAGGCACCAGCGGAGCTTTTCACCGCATCAGGCCCCAACCGTGCGGTACCCTGCTTGGGTACCAGAAGGGCATGTGCTCCGAAACACTCCGCACTCCGGGCAATGGCCCCCATGTTGCGCACATCCGTCACGCTGTCCAAGGCAACAATGAAGGGGTCTTCACCCTTGTCGTATGCTTGGGCGATCACACCGTCAAGGTCCTGCTCCTCCACCTGGCTCAGGAACGCGATCACGCCTTGGTGCTCGGTGCGGGTCAAGCGGTCCAGCTTTTCGGGGGGAACAGGCTGCCAGGGCACTTCCCGATCCTTGGCCAGCTCCTTGAGTTCACGAATGCCCTCGCCCCCCGCATCGCGGCGGACGAGCAGGCGTTCCACGTTGCGCCCGCTGCGTAATGCCTCGATCACCGGCCGTACGCCGCAGATCATGTCCTTCTCCTGTGTGCTCAATTCTGATAGAAGCGTCCGTTGCGCCAGCTTTCGACGTTGCGGTACCAAGCCCCCTTGAACATGGGGTCGCGGTCCAGCACGTAATCGTTATCGGTAAAGTCCCCGTTCCGCTTATGGAAGTTGAAGGACAGGCTCATCAAGTTGTTCTCTTCACCATAGGTCCACACTTCCCCTTTCTCCGTGCGCCGCACCGTGCTTGGGGGGCCGAAGATGATGTGCACCAGGCCGCGATCCGTTCGCCAGCCCTCCACATGCGAAGTGAAGTTGCGGTTCGCGCTCTCCACACGACCATAGTAGGCGCGGATAGCATCGCGGGCGCGTTCACGGTCTCCGGCCGCATCCAGCCAGAACTTCTCGACCGCCATACGCTTGTTCGTGGCGGAGCTGATGCGTTCCCATTCCTGCATGCTGGTGATGTAGCGTAGGGGGGGCAGCATTTCCGTCGCCTTGCGGATCACGGGGTAGGAGCTGGACAGCACGAACAGCGTGTAGCCTCGTTGAGCGCTCGTATCCGGTGTGATGTGTACGAAGCCAGTTGGTGGAAGATCCAGTTCGAATGAGCCACGGTCACTGGTTGTGATCGTGTAGCTGCTGTCCGGCGAAAGGTCGATGGGTCCAGGCGTGCCTTCCGTGAACACCGGTGCCGGGAGCTTGAACTGCTGGTCGTACCACCGCAACTGCAGCGTCCGGCCGGGAAGTTGCTCGCACATCACTTTCACCGGCCCACCTTGCGCCAGGTGGTCATCGAAGAGGGGCAGCCCAGTGCGGGCGTCCACCGGCAGGAAATCGTTCCGGTCGCCGAGCTGGGCCTCAGGTACGCGCAAGTAAACGAAGGTCTCCTGATCTCGGTTCAGGTCACGCGCTGTCACTTTCAGCGTGAATGCTGCCGTGGCATTGCGCTTCATTTCCATGCTGCCGATCAGCTCCTTGTCGGGGTCTTTGCTATCGCCGCGATCGCGCACGTAGGTGGAAGCACTGTCCAATGGTAGCTTGGAGCCATTGGCCGCATAAGCTTCGTATGTGACCAGCACATTGGCCCGGAAGGGACCGCCGCCGCCTTCGCTCTTGTAGAGCAGGTCCTCCGTATGCAGTTTGAAGTACACCGAAGAGCTCGTGGCTGAGGAATGGTAGATCCTCGCCTGCAATCGCAGCTGCGAAGCGTCCCGCCCATATCCGTTGGTCGTGGTGTCGCGCGGCGCGGAGGTCGTGGAAGAAGAGGAGCCGCAGCCGGTCGCGAGGAGGGCCAAGCCAAGCAGGAAAGGGGTGAGGGTCTGCCTCATGGTTTCGCGTCCGCTTGTTCTTCGAGCGATCGTTGTACCAACGCCGGATTGACGCCCTTGTTGGTTTTGGCGCCCAACGACTTGATCATTTCCACTTGGCGGATCAGGTTGCCGGGCCCGTCGCTAAGCTTGTTCATGGCATCGTCATAGCTGCCTTTGGCCACCTTCAATTGATGGCCGACCTTGATAAGGTCCTCGGTGAAGCCGACGAACTTCTCGTACAACTTGCCGGCCCTGTCCGCGATCTCCAAGTGGTTGCTTGCCACACGTTCATTCTTCCAGATGCCATGGATGGTCCGCAGTGTGGCCATCAAGGTGGAATGCGTGACCATGACGACCTGACGGTCGTAGGCCTCTTGGAAGATCTCCGGCCGTTCACGCAAGGCCAGCAGGAACGCCGGCTCAATGGGTACGAACATCAGAACGAAGTCCACACTGCTCACCCCGTAGAGCTTGGTGTAGTCCTTGTCGCCAAGGCCCTTGGCATGGGCACGCAGGCTCTCCACATGCAGTTTCATCAAAGGGGTACGCTCAGCATCGTCCACGGCCGCGTTGAATCGCTCGTAGTGCGTGAGCGAGACCTTGGCATCGATGATCAGGTGCTTGCCTTCCGGCAGGAAGATGACCGCGTCAGGTCGTAGGCGGGAGCCGTCGGCGTTGGTGGTGCTCTCCTGCATGCTGTACTCCTGGCCTTTCACGAGGCCTGAACCCTCTAGCAGCTTCTCCAAGACCATCTCGCCCCAGTCGCCCTGCGTCTTGCTATCGCCCTTGAGCGCTTTGGTCAGGCTGATGGCGTCCTTGGAAAGTTGTTGGTTCTGTTCGACGAGCTTGGCCACCTCGCTTTTCAGCAAGTGCCTCTCCTTGCCTTCGTTCTGGTAGGCCTCCTGCACCTGTTTCTGGAACTCGGTGATGCGCTCCTTGAAGGGGTTCAGCAGGCCTTCGAGCGTCTCTTTCTGGCGTTCGTTCAGTTGCTTGCCCTTGTCCTCCAGCAATTGGTTGGCGATCAACTTGAACTCGCTGGTCATGCGTTCGTTCAGCTTTTCCAACTCGCCCTTTTGCTCGGTCAGCTTTTCCGTAAGCCCGCGCGAACGCTCCTGCTCCGTAGCAAGCTCTCCATTCAGTTGCACCAATTTGTGCGTGCTATCCTCGCTAGTGGACACCAGGTCCCTCAAGCGCTGCTGTAGATCCAGTCGCTCACGTTCGTGCTGTTCCAGCCCCAACCGCAACGCCTGCTCCTTTTCGGCGACCTGCATGAGCAGTTGTCCCCGGTCCTGTTGGCGTTGCAATTCAAACTGAGCGGAAACGGCCGCAGCCTTGCCACGCTGCCACAGGTGCATCACCAACGCGCCGACCAGTGCACCCAGAAAGAGGCCTATGAACAGGCTGCTCCACACCATGGTGCGAAGGTACGCCCATCAATTATCGTAGATCACCACCAAGGTTCCTGTTGGCACCTTGTCGAACAGCTCGATCACGTCACTGTTGTTCATCCGGATGCACCCGTGGCTGCTGGGCCTGCCCAAGGAGCATTCATCCGCGGTGCCATGGATGTAGATGTGGCGTTCGTGGCTGTCCACTTTTCCGCCCCTGTTCGCGCCGTCCTCAAGGCCGCTGAGCCAGAGGATGCGCGCGGTGATACGGTCCGTTGATCGCTCGCTGCATGGCACTGCCTGCTCACCCGTGAACTTGCGTTCTTCCAGAATGATGAACGCGGGAAGTCCTTCACCGATGCGCTCCTGCACTTGGTGAAGTCCGGTCGGTGTCCGCTCGCTGTCCTTCACTTCCCCTAGGCCTTTCGCTGAAGTGGAGATCACGTACTCGCGGATCAGCTGCTGGTCATGGATGTGGTAGAGGCGTTGGCTGTGCACGCTTACGTAGAGGATCTCACGCTTCAGGTCCACGCCAGGATAGCGCACTTCCATGTACTCCAACAGGAATTCGGCCAGCAACTGCTTCCCGCTGGCGGGCGTGGCACTGGAGTCCACAGCGGATGCATGGCCCGCGAAGGCCGCCCCCAGAATATGGAATAGCAAAAGAAAGCGCATGTAGGTCAGAACAAGCTCGTGAACCCGAAGTGGACCTTCCCACCCCGGAACTCGATGGGGTTGTTATACTGCTGACCGAGCGCATAGGTTAGGCTGAAGATCCCGGCTTTGGTCTCGAAACTGGTTCCCGCACCGAAGCCCAAGGGGTCGTCGGTGACCAGCTTTTCCTGGCTCCGGTCCTCCCACCAGCCCTGATCCACGAACAGGATGAAATTCGAGTTCTGCTCGAACAGGAAGCGGTATTCCACCGTGCCGATGGCATAGGATGAGCAATAGATGGAAGCTTCGTCCGCGCCGCGCAATGTCTTCAGGCCCCCGATACGGTAGAGCTCATTCTGATACAGCTGCGGGTTCACCATCCAACCACCCTGCCCGGCCCAGCGAATGGTGCCCTTGCGACCGACGGGGATGTGCCAGACCAACCGGGCATCCAATTCATACTGCACGCTGCGTACCTCCGGAGCGGGCTCGGCACTTCCGAAGACCGCCGTGGTGGTGCGCTTGGTGCCGGCCGAACCCTCGAAGAAGAGCGAAATGCCCTGCCGGGGGTTGAACCGGTAGTCGAATCGTTCCCGCTGGAACCCGAGGCCGTAGGAAAGGATGGCGATGTCGGCAAGTCCGGGTGTGGGCAGGGTGGTGCGCCCCAAGCGTTTCGAGCTCTTGCTGTTCACGAAGCCGCTCACCTTGTCGCCCCGTGTCAGCAGGTATTCCAAGGCCCCTCTGGCGTTGAGTTCCAGGAAGGTGGTGTCACGTTTGAAGAGCTTCAGGCTGAGGTCAGTACCGAACGGGGTATTGAACAGGAAAGGGAGGTTCAGCCGCACCTTCAGGTCCTGGGTCTTGTCGGTGAGGCTTCGCCAGTTCAGGTCGATGGCCTCACCCCGGCGCAGAGCATTGCGCAGTCGCAGGTCCAGGTCACCCGTCAGGTTCACCTTGCCGGTTGCGGGGTCAGGTTGCACGCCTAGGATCCCGTTGATGCTGCTGGCTTTCTTCGTGTCGATGAAGAGGTAGACCTTGGTCTGCTCGGGTGTGAACAGCACATAGGTGGGCTGGCGCATGGTCACGAACGGCAGCTCCCGGATCCGGCGATCAACACCTGCGATAAGCGTTTCATTGTACAGATCGCCAGGCCGGATACCAAGGTGAGAGCGCAAGTAGCGCTGGCCGATCTGCGCGGTCCCCTTTACGACCAGACTGTCGATCCGCACCATTCTGCCCCGCTCCAACCGAAGGCTTGCCTTCAACCCGTTCCCGGTGGGCTCGATACTGTCCAGTCCAACGCTGGCGAAGGGATAGCCGTGCTCTTCACATTCATCCAGCAGGTCCTCGAACAGGCGGGCCAGTTGTCGGGGTTGGATCGGGCGGTCGCTGTAGAGCCGTTCCCGGAAACCGGCTGCTGTGGTGATCTCGCGCTCCGTAGCACCGGGTGAAAGCCGGGCCCAAGCGTAGATCGGGCCAACGTGCAACCGGCATGACGTACTGTCCCCATGTGTTGTGCAACTGTCCACCGAAGCTTCCAGCAGACCGGAGCTCACCAGCGCCTCCCGTAGCTCGCTGGCCTTGGTGGTGGCTTCCAACGCACTGCCCACCTTGAAGGGGCCTCGTGCCCAGCGGGGTGGAACAGTATCCGGCTCAAGCGTTAGCACATGCCCTTGGGCGACCAGATAGGCCGGTAAGAGCAATGCGAAGAAGAGCAGGGGTCGACGCATCAGGGCAGGGACCAATCGATCGGGATGAGGCCTTGGGCGACCAGAAACTCGTTCGCCGTGCGGAAATGACCACAGCCTATGAAACCACGGTGGGCCGAAAGCGGTGAGGGGTGCGGCGCGGTGAGCAGGTAGTGCTTGTCCTGATCGATCACCTGGGCCTTCTGCTGGGCGTAGCGGCCCCAGAGCAGGAACACAATGCCGCTGCGCTCCTCGGAGAGTGCCCGGATGGCCGCGTCGGTGAAGGGTTCCCAACCGCGCCCTTGGTGCGAGCCTGCCTGCTCCGCACGCACGGTCAGCGTTGCATTGAGCAAAAGCACGCCTTGCGAGGCCCAGGAGCTTAGGTCGCCATGTGCCGGCCTCGGAATACCCAGGTCACGATGCAGTTCGGCGAAAATGTTCTGGAGCGAAGGAGGCGCTGGAACACCGACCGGAACGGAAAAGCACAACCCGTGGGCCTGTCCTGGGCCATGATAGGGGTCCTGCCCCAGGATCACCACCTTCACCTGGTCGAACGGTGTCAACTGAAAAGCCCGGAAAATGTCGCGGCCTTTGGGATGGACGGTGTGCCGCTGGCGCTCGCCGACCAGGAACGCCTTGAGGTCCTTGAACGTGGGTGTGTGCAAGGCCCCCCTAAGGCGCTGGGACCAGCCATCGCCAATATCCGGGGTGCTGGGTGCGTTGTCAGACTGAGTGTCCTCCTTCATGGCTCGAAAGATCGACGATCCGGATGTTGAAACATTTTGAAGGGCACGAACGTATCCACGGTTAATTTTGACCGAACTAGAGCGAACGACCCTTCTCTCAGGGGAGTAAACGAACGAACGATGAAGAAGCTGAACATCGTACTTACGTTGGTGATCCTTGTGGCCACCCTGTTGACCTCCTGTAGCAAAGGGCATTCGTGCCCGGCCTACGGAAAGGTGAACAAGGTGCCAGTGGAGCACCGCGGTTGAACCTCCATTCAAGGTTATCAAGCCCGGTCCAAGGACCGGGCTTTCCTGCGTCATGGCCTAGCGGTACGTGAACGTCAGGTCTTGTTGCAGATCTTCCCGAAGGCTCAGGGCCACCGGACAGGTGCGCGCCGTGTGCTCCAAGATGCTCCGCTGCTTTTCCGAAAGTGCGGCACCGTCCATTTCAAGGTGCACTTCGATCTTCGAAACCCTGCGTGGTCCTGAAGCCATGTGTTTCACGACCCGCGCGTTCAGCCCGGTGAGCGGGATGTTCTTCTCCTGTGCGGCGATGCCCATCAGGGTCATCATGCAGCAGGCCAGGGAGGTGCTCAGCAGGTCCGTAGGGGAGAAGGCTTCACCCCTTCCTTTGTTGTCCGGCGGGGCATCGGTGATGATGACCTCTCCGCTCCTCAAGTGTTCGGCCTCGTTGCGAAGCCCGCCTAGATAGATGACCCGTGCTGTGTCCATGAACGATGTGGACGAAGGTAGCGTTGTGTGGTCGTAGCTTTGTGTCCACCCATGTGGCGCCTGATCCACATTCTTCTGCTAGCGGGCTCGCTGGCGCCTGCTGCCTTGGCGCAGCAGGTGAGCATTTACGACGACCCTACGCGTACCCTCTACCACAGCGAACTGTACGGAGGCTTCACCGCGCATGGCGATGGATGGGGTGTGTTCTTATACAGTGGCAAGTACACCACAGCACGCAACAGGCGGATCATCGGGGCCGAGGTCGTTGGCATGAAGCACCCCAAGGAAGTGAAAAGCTTCAACCCATACTACGAGGACTCTCGGGGCTACTTCTACGGCAAGAGCAACTCCATGCTCGTCGTGCGGCCCATGTTCGGTCGCAAGTCCATGATCACCGAGAAGATCCGCAGCAGTGGGGTGGAGGTGAGCGTGGTCTGGGGCTTTGGGCCGTCCCTTGGACTATTGAAACCGGTGTACCTCCAGATCGGCAAGCCAGGCATTCCGTACGAAACGATCGTGGTGGAGCGGTACGATCCGGTCGTTCATTCAGTGAATAACATTTACGGCCGCGCTTCCTGGTTCACCGGGGTGGGTGAGATGAAGCTCTACCCTGGAGCGTTCGGGCGCTTCGCCTTCAACTTCGAGTATGCCACCACAGGCACGGGCATCAAAGGCATTGAGGCGGGTGCCACCTTCGATGCGTTCGGGAAGAAAGTGCCCATCATGGCGGAAGTGGACGGCGTGGAGAACAAGCAGTTCTTCCTGGAGTTCTACGTTTCGCTCCAGTTCGGCAAGAAGACCATACGATGAAGGAACAAGAACCGGTGGTCGCCGCTGAACGGCCCACCCGTCGTCCCGATTGGCTCCGCGTGAAGTTGCCGACCGGCGAGAGCTACCGCAAGGTCCGTGAGATCGTCAGCGAACACAAGCTGCATACGATCTGTCAAAGCGGCAATTGCCCCAACATGGGGGAGTGTTGGGGCGCTGGTACGGCCACGTTCATGATCCTGGGCAACATCTGCACGCGGTCCTGTGGGTTCTGTTCGGTGGCCACTGGCCGTCCCGAAGAGGCCGACCCCTTCGAGCCCGCCCGCGTGGCCCGCAGCGTAGAGCTCATGGGGGTGAAGCATTGCGTGATCACTTCGGTGGACCGCGATGATCTGAAGGATGGCGGCTCGGATATTTGGGCGAAGACCATCCGTGCTGTTCGTCGTCGCAGCCCGCAGACCAAATTGGAGACCCTGATCCCTGACTTCCAAGGGGTCTGGGAGAATCTGAACGTGATGCTGGAGGCCCGTCCGGACGTGCTTTCCCACAACTTGGAGACCGTTCGTCGACTCACGCGCAAGGTGCGTGTGCAGGCCCGTTATGATCGTAGTCTGGAAGTGCTGATGCGCGCGAAACGCGCGGGTCTTCGTACCAAGAGCGGGATCATGCTGGGCCTGGGTGAGACCGTTCAGGAAGTGCTGGAGACCATGGACGACCTGCGGAGCGTGGAATGCGACATCATTACCTTGGGGCAGTATCTCCAACCGACCAAGGCGCACCTGCCCGTTGCCGAGTTCATTCACCCCGACCGCTTCACCTTCTTCCGGGAGGAAGGTAAAAAGCGTGGGTTCCGCCATGTGGAGAGCGGTCCTTTGGTACGCTCCAGCTATCACGCGGAGAAGCACGTGCTTTGAATGGACCCCTTGCAGGTCTTCTGGACCCGTATACATTAGCCTTGTCGGTGACAAGAGCTACATCGGTGGCGAACCTTCGGCGCCTATATTTGTCAACCTTCGAGAAACGACCACACTCCGCGATGAACCGTACCTTACTCTTCGGATTGACAGGGATGGCCTTGGCCGCAGGCATCACCGTGCATCAACTGCGCGAACGCCAGCTGGCCTACACCCCACGCCATGCCTCCGCCTCTCCTTCGGAAGGCATCAAGGGTGCGCAGGAATGGCTGAGCATGATGCGTCGCAACGTGAACACCGGCGTGGTGGATCCGGCGGATTTTTACCGCATGCGCAAAGCGGTGGCCTCGTTCGAGCGGACCAACAGCACCAAGGCGGTGGGCCTCAACTGGATCGAAATGGGTCCCGACAACATTGGTGGCCGCATCCGCACCATCGCCGTGGACCGGAACAACCCCAACATACTTTGGGCCGGTGGCGTGAGCGGTGGCGTGTGGCGTTCGGAGGACAGTGGGAATACGTGGGACCAAATGGCATCCTACACCAGCTTTGACAATGGGCAGGGTGTGGATAACGAGAACCTGTGCATCTCCTCGATCGCGATCCTGGGCAACGGCCACATTTATGTGGCCACCGGTAGCACCTACGAGAGCGCATCAGGAACCGGTGGAAGTGGTTTCATCGGCCATGGCCTGTACCGCAGCATGGACAATGGCAGTTCGTTCGAGCAGGTACCCAACGCAGAACCAGGAAGTTTCTGGGATACCAACGGCCCTTGGACAACGGTGGATAAGATCGAGTACCATCGCACCGAGCCTAACAAGTTGTGGGTGGCATACGATGCCGGTCTTCGCTTGTATGACGAAAGTGCGAACACATTCTCCACGGTCAGCGGCCTTCCTGGTACTCAGAAGGTGCGCGCGCTGGAGATCAGCGGCGACGGACAGACGATGCTGGCGAACATCGGTACGGATGCTTACCTGAGCACGGATGGCGGTGGTAGTTTCGTTCTGCTGGACGGTACGCCAGGTGCTGGATTCCCACAAAGCGGGATCGGTCGTTTGGAGTTCGCGATCTCTCCTGATAACGGGGACTACATGTACGCCATGGCGGCCAGCACCAGCGGTCAGATGAGCGGCGTATGGGCCTCCACTGATCGTGGCAACAACTGGACACGTATCTGGCCTCCGGGTTTCGGCACCACAGGGGTTCCGGCGCTTGACATTTTCCGAGATAACCAACAAGGCTTCTACGACAACGTGCTTGCGGTTCGTCCTGGACACCCCGATGAGGTGTGGCTGGGTGGCGTGGAACTGTGGAAGACCACCATCGCCGGTCCTCCAGAGCAGATCGCGATCGCCCAGGATTTCGTGGGCTGCTTCAGTTGTGTGCATGCGGACGTGCACGAGATCACCTTCGTGGATGCGCAGACCTGCTACATTGGCTGTGATGGTGGCGTGTACCGCACGAACGCTGCGGGTCAGTTCTTCATCGCGTGCAACCGCGACCTGAACATCACTCAGTTCTACAGTGTGGCCTACAACGCGAAAGGCAAGGTGCTCGGAGGTACCCAGGACAATGGTTCCTTGTACATCCCCGGAACAGGCAATACGCTGCAGGAATCGGTTGACCTCACTGGTGGTGATGGCTTCGACTCGGATATGTCGCAGCTGGACCCCAACATCTTCTTCACCACGATCTATGCAGGCGCTGTGTACCGGTCGAACAACGGTGGGACCAACTTCGGTGACTTCTACAGCAGCCGGGTCACGGCCCTCGGTGATCCAGGCAATACGGACGATGGCCTCGGCGACTTCTACACGAACATCCGCCTCTTCGAAGATCCGTATGATGAGAACAGCGAGGATTCCTTGGACTTCATCCGCAATACAAAGCTGACCGATACGCTGGTCGTTGCGGAGGTGGTGGGTACGCCATTCAACTACATCAGCGCCAATTGCAGCGCTGTGCCGTTGACCACGACCTGGCAATCGGATTGGTTCCCGGCCGGTGTGGATACGCTTTTCCCGGGCGACTCGTTGAAGCTGAACCTGCGTTTGTGGGATCCCGTGCAGTCGATCTTCGGAGTTGGATTCTCAGGGTCCGATGGTGTATGGGTCACGCGCGATGCGCTGAACTTCAACAAGAGCGCTGATTGGTGGCAGGTCGCCACGAACGTGGGCAACGTGAACTGCTTGGAGTACAGCGCTGATGGCAATCACTTGTTCGTTGGCAACACCAACGGTGAGGTCTATCGCATCTCCGGATTCACAACCGCATATGATTCCGCGCACGCCGATATTGCCAGTGGTGATCGCACGCTGACCGGTCCCACGCTGATCCTGAGCGGTTCAGGACCTGTGACCGGCCTAGCCCCCGGACCTCTGGATGGTAATGACCTGGTCGCCACTTTCGGTGGTTACGGAGGATCACAGAAAGTGCGCCGCTCGAGCAACGCGCTTTCAGGCTCACCGACCTTCGCGAACATCTGGAACGTGCCTTCCACCCTGACCGGCATGCCGGTCTACGATGCCATCATCCATGCAGAGGATGAGGACATCGTGGTGGTAGGCACGGAGTTCGGCATCTTCTCCACGGACAACGGTGGTTCCACTTGGAGCATTGACAATAACGGCCTGGCCAAGGTGCCCGTGTTCGCCGTTCGTCAGCAACGTTGGAACTGGCAGAACAACCCCTACAGTCCGGACTACGTGACCAACCCCTACGTCATCTACGCAGGCACGCACGGTCGTGGCATCTTCCGGACGGAAACCCTGCTGGGCGTGGGCGGCCCGAACGCTGGCGGCAACAACGCCAACAGTCCCCTATTCAGCGGCATCACGATCTTCCCGAACCCCGCGACCGATGTGAGCAACGTGAGCTTCGTGCTGCGTGAGCGCACCGAGGTGACCGCCAGCGTGTACGACGTGAACGGTCGCTTGGTGAGCGTGGTGGCCCGCCAGAGCCTGCCCAAGGGTGAGCAGCGCTTGCAGCTTCCCGTGCAGACCTTGGCGAACGGTACCTACCTGTTGGAGCTTCGCGCAGGTGATGCCCGCCAGATGGGCCGCTTTATCGTGAACCGCTGAGCACCGCGGTGATCATTGAGCATTCCGAAAGCCCTTCCTCCTCACGGAGGAGGGGTTTTCTTTTTCTTGCACCTTCCATGTCGTTGATCCCTAGTTGCCCATGAAGCCCGTCCGTGTCGCTATCAATGGTTTCGGCCGTATTGGTCGTGTAACCGCACGTCTGCTCCTACAGCGCACGGACATCCAACTGGTCGCGGTGAACGACCTGACGGATACCCTCACGCTCGCGCACCTGTTCAAGTACGATTCGGTTCATGGCGTGTTCGCTGGTGAAGTCGGTCACGACGATACGCACCTGCTACTTGGGGGGCACACCATCAAGGCATTTGCTGAGAAAGTTCCGTCGGTGCTCCCTTGGAAGGCCTTGGGTATTGACGTGGTGCTGGAGTGCACGGGGCATTTCCTCACACGCGAGCTGGCCTCGGCGCATCTGAAGGCCGGTGCAAGGCGCGTGATCCTCTCGGCTCCCGCCAAGGACCCTGATATCAAGAGCGTGGTGCTCGGCGTGAACGAGCACCTCTTGGAAGCCACCGATGACATGATCAGCAACGCGAGTTGTACGACCAACTGCGCAGCGCCAATGATCAAGGTGGTGCAGGACTTCTGCGGGATCGAGAGCGGCTACATCACCACGGTGCACAGCTACACCGGCGATCAGCGTCTGCATGACGCCCCCCACAAGGACCTACGGCGCGCGCGGGCCGCAGCAGTAAGCATGGTGCCCACCACGACGGGCGCCGCCAAGGCCATCACGCGGATCTTCCCCGAACTTGATGGCAAGCTGGGTGGCGGTGGCATCCGGGTGCCGGTGCCTGACGGAAGCATCACGGACATCACTGTGCGGGTGAAGCGGATCCCCACCGCCGAGGAGTTGAACGCGAAGTTCCGTGAAGCGGCGCAAGGGCCGATGAAGGGCATTCTCCGCTACACCGAGGACCCCATCGTCAGCGTGGATATTGTTGATGATCCGCACAGCTGCATCTTCGACGCGCTGCTCACCAGTGTGGTAGGCGACATGGTGAAGGTGATGGGCTGGTACGACAACGAGTATGGTTACAGCAGCCGTCTGGTCGACCTGGTGCTGTACATGCGGAGGTTCGACAGGTAGGGTCACCGCACGACGGCAGTGCTTGTTCAGGACGGGATCTTCGGAGCTTCCACATCCCCGCTCAGTGGGCCATCGCCGATGCGCTTCATCAAACGCACCGCATTGCCGTCGAACACCGCGTAGGTGTACCACGTGATCCAGTCTCCGAGGTTGATGTAACGGCTGCCGGGACCGACCTCCAGGTCCATGGGCAGGTGGCGGTGCCCGAAGAGGAAGGCGTCGTAATGCTCCTTCACCAGCAATTCGCGGCAATGGATCGCGAGCCACTCGTTCTCCGGCCCCAGGAACTTTCGGTCGTTCACATAGTTCTTCTTCCGGCTTCGGCCGCTCCAGAAGTGCGCGATGCCCATGCCCAGGTTGGGGTGCAGTCGTGCGAAGCACCATTGCATCACCGGGTTACGGAACACCTTCTTGATGAACTTGTAGCCGTGGTCGCCCGGGCCAAGTCCGTCACCGTGCCCGATCAGCAGGCGCTTACCGTTCCATTCGCGGTCCAGTGGCTCGTGGTGCAGGATCACACCTGTCTCCACCGGCAGGTAGTCGAAGATCCACATGTCGTGGTTGCCGATGTACACGTGCACAGGAATACCGCGGTCAGTAAGCTCGGCCAGTTTCCCCAAGAGGCGCACGAAGCCGCGCGGCACCACTTCGCGGTATTCGAACCACATATCGAACAGGTCACCGAGGATGTGGATCTCCGCAGCGTCCTTTTCGGCTTCGCACAGAAAGGTCACGATCCGTTTCTCTCGCGCCAGGCTGCTCGCGTGGTCCGGCACTCCCAGGTGGAAGTCGGAGAGGAAGTAGATCTTCTGGCCGGGTCGCATCAGTGCATGATGTTACGCAAGGCCTTGGTGGGGTCCAATTTTTCCAAGGCGAGTACGATGCGGATCCGGTCGCCGAACTGCACCTTGTTGAAGTCGTATTCGTCCTGAATGTTCTGCGAAACGGTCAGTGGGAACCAGACCTCGGCGACGTCACGGACGAATCGTAAACCGATGCCCGCCTCGTAGTAGCTGTCCCACTTGGCCACGTTGCCCATTGCGGTCACCTCCGTGTAGGGCGCGGCGCCCCAGCTTCCGTAGATGCTCAAGGGCAGCGGGAAGGGCATGTCCAATTCCATGTTCAATGCGGCGATCCAACTTGTGGACGAGCCTTGCAGCGTAGGGGTCTTGAAGCCGCCTTGGTCCTTCGCGATCTGCCGCCCGCTTACTTGATCGGGCTGACCGCGATCCACGAACACATGGTCGTACAAGAGGTCCTCGCTGCCCCAGTTCAGGCGCCAAGCCATTAAGCGAGTGAGCTGGTCCTCGTTCTTGCTTAGGAAAGTACCGGCGAAGCCGCGGAAGGTGATGCGGTGCTTGCGGTCGTCATAGATCGCGCTCCACTTCGCATCCAAGCTGGCACGTGTGAAGGCTTCGTGGTTGAGCAAGGTGCCGGTGATCAGGTAGGGGTGAAGTCCCTGCTTCTGTTGGATGTCGTAGCGCAGTTCATTGTAGAGGTCGTCGGTGTTCACTTCAGCGGTCACAGGACCATTGTCACCCTGCACGGTGCCAGGACCGTATTGTGTGACGAAAACCGTGCGGAAACCGAAAGAGTGGGCGGCCGCATACGCATCATTGCGTTTCAGGTCGAAGCGAAGGCACGGGGTGTATTTCCGAAAGCCCGAGGCCACTTCATCCTCTTCGGCTGCGCTGAAGCCCCAGGTGCCGAGGCCGAGGTGGATGTTCTGGAAGGCGTTGCTGTTCAAACGGTCGAAGTGGTATTCGGCCCGTGCGCCCCCCACGAGCTTTCCGCTCTTGAACCCATACATCGGTGCCGCCACCCACTCGAAGCGTTGGCTCGGGAAGGTGGTGTTGTAAAGCGCCAGACCGGCCATGAAGCCATCGTGTCCGTTCGCACCAATGGTCGGTGTCCAGTAGGTAGTGCGCCTGTCGCTCTTCTCGATGCCCAGCAGGAACTTCAGTTGCGGTTTCGTGTCCGTGCCGTTGTTGCGCCGGTCGATGTCAAGCGTGCGCCGACCGACATCAATGCGCACGCGGTCGGCGTTGGGCCATGGCAGTCCGGTGTACTCTGTCCGTCCCTTGTGACCAAACCCGTTATTCCAGGCCCAAACCGTACCTAGGCTGTCCGTTCCAGCATATCCTGTGATGGGGAAGGGTACGGCCCAAGGCCCTTTGGCGCGATGTCCAAGATGCATGCGCTCGACCCCGCCTTCCCAGGTGCGCAGATCGAGCGATACGGCCTTGACATCGTATTTCTGGTCTGTTCCAATGAAGCCCTCGAACACCCACCCCAGATCCTTCCCACTCTCCCGCTCGAACACGTGCCGCAGGTCGGCAGGTTGCGGGTGCTTGAACTTCCACTCCTCGAAGTAGGCGTGCAGGCACTTGTCCATCGTCTCCTCCCCGAGGTAGGCCATCAGGTGGTCCATCACCAAGGCGGTCTTCATGTAGACCATGGTGCCGTAGTTCGTCTGGGTGAACCGCTCGGATGGTCCTTCCACAGCCTGATCCAAGTTCCTGCGAGCGTTCAAGAGATACCCATATTCGGACAACGTCCGGTTCGCATCACCTGTATCCCCCATGGACAAAGTGAGGCCTTGGAGCTGGATGTTCAATCCGCCTTTTCGATGGCGTAGGCGCATGTAACGCAGTTCCACGAAGCTGTTCATGCCCTCATCCATCCAGGCGTGTTCGCGTTCGTTGCTACCGAGGATGCCGTAGAACCAGTTATGCCCGACCTCATGCGCGATCACATTGTCCAGGCCCATGGCATCACCCGTGTTGCCGATGATGGTGATCATGGGGTACTCCATGCCCCCGCCAGCACTGATCGTGCCGTCCACGGCTGTGGCGCGGTCGTAGGGGTAATCGCCCACCCATTGGCTGTACAGGCGCACGCTCTCGTTCACGTACTCCACGGCCTTTTCCCAGAGAGCGCCGTTCCGCGGGGTGAAGAGCACCTGCGTGGTGACCGTGCGACCAGAAGCGGGGAGCGTGACAGAACTACGCCGCACCTCGAAGCGCTTGTCCGCGAACCAGGCGAAGTCATGTACGCGGTCCTGTCGGAAGTGCAGCGTCTTCAAGTCCTTGCTGCTCGGCGGAAAGGCTGCTCCGCCTTCCGACATCACGATGCTGAGCGGCTGCTTCGACAGGGAATCCATCCAAGCCTCTTCCGCAGCGCCGTCCACCAGCATGCCCGTAGCACCGACCACATAGTTCGACGGCACGGTGATGTGCACGTCGAAGGTGCCGAACTCGCTGTAGAACTCACCCTCTGTGAGATAAGGCATCGCATGCCAGCCGGTGGCATCGAACACCGCAGGCTTCGGGAACCACTGTGTGCAGTAGTAGGCCTGTCCGGTGTGTCCCAGGCGACTGAATCGCCCATCGGGGATCTTCACGCGGAAGGGCGTGGAGATGGTGATGCTCTCTCCCGTGCGAAGGGGCGCGGGCAACTTGATCCAGCCGATGTCCGCGTGCTTCGGATGGTAGCCCCAAGTGAGCTTAGCGTCGCCACTTCGGAAGTCCAGGCTATCGATGAAGCCGCGATCCTCAGCCTTCGCGAAATAGAGGTCGAAGTCGTTGTTGGAAACAAGCTGCTGGCAAAGGGCCGAGCTCTTGTCGCGGTAGGCGTTGGGCCAGAGGTGTACCCAGATGGTGTCGAGCGTGTTCGGGCTGTTGTTCAAGTACACGAAGCTGCCGAAGGCGTGCAGCATGTGCGCTCCGTCATCGAGCCGGACGGAGATCTCCTGGTCGACCTGTTGCTGCCAGTAGGTCTGTGCTTGCGTGCCGAATGACAGGCCCGCTAGCAGCAGCATCGACAGGAATTTCTTCATCAGCAAAGAACGGATCAGGCCCCGAAGAGCTCCGCCAGTTTCGCTTCCAACGCAGGACCGCGCAGGTTCTTGTCGATTACCTTGCCGTCCTTGTCCACCAGCACGGTGAAGGGGATGCTGCTGATGCCGTATTGCTGTGCGGCGGCGTTGTTCCAGAACTGCAGGTCGCTCACGTGCAGCCAGGGAAGCCCGTCCTGTTGGATGGCGCCCATCCAGGAATTCTTGTCGCGGTCAAGGCTCACGCCGATGATCTCGAAACCCTTGGCGTGGTACTTCTCATAGACGCGTTTCACGTTGGGGTTCTCCATTCGGCAGGGCTTGCACCAGCTGGCCCAGAAGTCGATCAGCACCACCTTGCCGCGCAAGCTGCTCAGGGCGATGGTTCTGCCGTTGGGGTCCTGCTGGCTGAAGTCAGGCGCCTCGCTGCCCACGGGGATCAGGTTGCTCAAGCGTTCCATCTCCGCCTCTTGTGCTTTCTGAGCCTCCAGCTGCTTCTCCATGCGGTCCACTTGATCGCGGAAGCCGGCGAAGAACTCGCTGCGGGGCATGGTCTTGCGCAAGGCATCACGGCTGGACTTGAAAAGCTCGGCGTCCTGGCCCATGTCCATGCGGCTCAGCGCGGCCAACGCGATGGGCGAGCCCATGTTCTCCTGAACGAAGTTCTTGGACCGGTCATAGAAGCCCTTGTTCAAGTCGTTGAATCGCTGTAGCGCGGCTTGGTCCTGCGGGTTCGCGTTCACCAGCGCACGGAGCGAGTCCCGCTGCTGTTCGAAGGAACGGGATGCGTTGTAGTAGTCGTAGAGAGCCTTGGTCTGAGTGCTGCCTTCGATCTTACTGGGTTCGCCCATGTTGCCGAGGGTGGTCTCCACGGTGAGCGACTCAGTACTGTCCAACACCACAACGATGTTGTCCTTATCGTTCAAGGCCAGTCGGTAGAAATCAAGCGGCATCACCGCCACCTTCAACGAACCCGCGCCCTTGGCATCCAACACCACACTATCCACATGCACGGGCTTGTTCGCCGCGAAGCGATCGAAGTAGAGGGTCTTGCCCGCGGCGCCGTCCACTTTCACGGAGATCTCGCGTTGACCACCGCCGGTGGTGCAGGCGGCGAAGAGGGCCGCGCTGAAGAGAGAGAGAAGGATCGTATGCTTCATTGTGTTCAATCGTTCGTTCCGTCAAGCATGCGTTTCACCACATCGTTCACGCGCCGGGGATCGGCCTTGCCCTTGGTGGCCTTCATCACGTCGCCCATGAAAAGGCCTAGCAAGCCCTTGTTACCAGCGCGGTAGGCGGCAACCTTGTCCGGGTAGCGCGCCATGGTCTCGTTCACAGCTGCTTCGATCACGTCCTCGTTGGTGTCCAGCAGCAGGCCGTTCGCCGTGGCCAGTGCCTCCGCTGTTGCATCACCGTGCAGAACGAGCAGGGGGAAGAGCTTCTGCGAGGCGACCGTATGGCTCACCTTGCCACCGTCGATCAGCGCGATCAGTCCGGCGAGTTGCTCGGCCTTCACCGGGAACTGGTGCATGGTGAACCCACGCTCGTTGATCCACGAGCGCACATCGCCCATCACCCAATTGGCCGCAGCCTTGGCGTTGCCGGTATGCTTCAGCAGTTCCTCGTAGTAGAGCGCGGTCTCCTTGTTGTCGGTCAGGATGCCGGCATCGTAGGGCGAAAGTCCGAGCACGCTGATGTAACGGGCATAGAGCTCGCGGGGCAGCGGTGGCATGGCCTTGCGGATGGCCTCCTTCTTCGCCTCTGTAACGGTGAGCGGCTGGATGTCGGGCTCGGGGAAATAGCGGTAGTCATGCGCCATCTCCTTGCTGCGCAGGCTCATGGTGGTGCCTTTCGCTGCATCGAAGGTGCGCGTCTCCATACTGATGGTGCCACCGGCCTCCAGCACTTCGCTCTGGCGTTGCGCTTCGAACTCGATGGCACGTTGCACGTTCTTGAAGCTGTTGAGGTTCTTCACCTCGGTGCGGGTGCCGAAGGCCGTGGTGCCCTTGCGGCGCACGCTGATGTTGGCGTCGCAGCGAAGGCTGCCCTCCTCCATATTGCCGTCGCAGATGTCGAGGTAGCGCACCAAGCGGCGTACTTCCACCAGGTAGTCGTAGGCCTCCTGGCTGGTGCGGATGTCGGGTTCGCTCACGATCTCCACCAGTGGCACACCGGCGCGATTCAGGTCCACGAGCGTATTGAAGGGGTCCACATCGTGGATGCTTTTACCGGCATCCTCCTCCATGTGGATGCGGGTGATGCCGATGCGCTTCTCGCCACCTTCCACAGGTACCATGATCTGGCCGCCGGTGCAGATGGGCGTGGTGTCCTGCGTGATCTGGTAGCCCTTGGGCAGATCCGGATAGAAGTAGTTCTTGCGGGCGTAGTGCATGCGCGGCGCAATGGTACAGCCGCAGGCCAATCCGATCCTGATCGCGTGGTCGATCACCTTCGTGTTGGGCACGGGCAATACACCGGGCATGCCCAGCGACACCACGCTTACGTTGGTGTTCGGGTGGTCGCCATACGCGTTCGGATCATTGCTGTAGGCCTTGCTCTCGGTGAGCAGCTGGGCGTGCACCTCCAGCCCCACCACCAATTCCCAGTTCTCCGTCCAGTGGCTCATCGTGTGGTCTTGATCAGTCGTGCGGTCATCGTCCGTTCGTTCGTCGTGGCCTTCACCACATACGTTCCCACAGGCAGCTTGCTTATGTCCAAGGGCTGGTCTCCGTTCAACGTTGCACGGAGAACGCTTCTTCCTTGCACATCGATCACTTCCACGGCAAGGCGCTCGCTGGTGCTGCGGTCCATGGCGATGCGGACCTCATCGGTCGCCGGGTTCGGCCAAACGTGCAAGGCTTCATCGGGTTTCGCGAGCCCATCACGTACGGCAAGTGCCTGGCTGATGTCGAAGATCATGAGGCCCCGCTGCATGTCACCGCCCAATACGATGCCGCTTGGCAAGTAGGGATACACGCCCCAGACACCCTTATAGCTGAAGCCATCGGCGATGAGCGAACCGTCGTAGTAGCCCAGCAGTTGGGCGTTGGCCGGGTCGCTCACGTTGTACAACCAGTACCCGTCGTAGTAGTAGGCCAGGTGCAGCAGGTCGCCCTGGAAGCAAGGGTTGTGCGAAATGTTGTTGATGCGGGTGACCGGTCCGATGGTGTCGATGAACTGGATGTCATTCGGATCGCTCAAATCGAAAAGCTTCACGCGGGTGTTGTGCGTTTCATCGCACATGGCGTAGAGCCAGCCGTTGTCGCTGAGCCAGCCGCTGTGGTTGTAGCCCGGTTGCGGGTAATTGGTCAGTGAGCCCAGCAGCACCGGCGCGTTCACATTGCTGAAGTCCACGATGTGCATGCCGTCCACATCGTTCGTATAGGTGATGTTGTTCCGCGTATAGGCATCGTGCACATAACCGACGGAGCCCGACCACCAAGGCACATCCAGTTCCGGCACCAGTAGTTCAGTAGGGAGGTCCGGGTCGGCCAGGGAGTAGATGGCGAAGTTGGTGTTGCCGCCATGCGTGTAGAGGCGCGCGTTCAGCGTGTCGATCCAGAGCGTGTGCGCCCGGAAGAAGAGGTCGCTGCTATCGTAGACCACCTCTACGCTGTCCGGTAGTCCGCTCAGGTCGATGATCTGCAATGTGCCGGGACCTTCGTCGGTCACAGCGTACAGGCGGTCCAAGTAGGTCTTGTATTCGCGGTGCACGATGTTCGGTCCTTGCACCGCACCAACGATGAAGTGGATCTCTTCAGGTTGATAGGGGTCGGTCACATCGATGATGTGGGTGCCCATGGTGCTGCCGATGATGCCATACTCCCGACCGTCCCGGTGGTATCCCCAAGAACCGTTGTAGGTGTTGTCGTAAAGCGCCGAGCCGGGCAGGCTGGGGTCATCCCACACGGACAGAAGCCGGATGTTCAAGCTGTCCTGGGCCGCTGTCGTCAGGGGCAGGAGCAGGGCTAGGGGCAGCGAGCGCAGGAACATGGTTCAGCAGGAAGCGACGAGTTCGCGCATGATCAACGTAAGGCTGGGCTCGGCCTTCTCAGCTACGCGTTGAACCATCTCGTGGGTGGTCTTCTCGATCCGCCCTTCCACGCCCATGTCGGTGATCACGCTCATGGCGAAGCAGGGAAGGCCCATCTGGCGAGCGGCGATCACCTCAGGCACCGTGCTCATGCCCACGGCGTCACCACCGATCACGCGCATGTAGCGGTATTCGGCCGGGGTCTCCAACGTAGGGCCGGTAAGACCTA
This sequence comes from Flavobacteriales bacterium, assembly GCA_016721825.1. Classification (GTDB taxonomy): domain Bacteria; phylum Bacteroidota; class Bacteroidia; order Flavobacteriales_F; family PHOS-HE28; genus PHOS-HE28. The sequence continues at coordinate 849,017 of JADKHI010000001.1, read as the reverse complement.
CATAACAGCCCACCTGCACCGGAATGCTGTTCCGCGCGGCAATGTCCTTCGCTTTGGCGATGAGGCTGTGATCGTAGGGCTCGCTCATGTCCGGGAAGCGGGGTCCGAGCTCATCGATGTTCTTGCCGATCAGCGGGTTGGGGAACAGACAGATGTGGTCGTTCAGGATCATCAGGTCGCCGGTTTCGAAGGCTGCGTTCACGCCACCGCATGCGTTGCTTACGAAGAGCCGCTGGATGCCGAGGTACTTCATCACCCGCACGGGCAGCACCACTTCGCCCATGGTCCAGCCCTCGTAATAGTGGAAGCGGCCTTGCATGGCGACCACAGGCTTGCCGCCGAGGTAGCCGAACAGCAACTTGCCGGGGTGTCCCTGCACCGTGCTAACCGGGAATTCAGGGATCTCGCCGTACGCAATGGCATACTTCACGTCGATCTCCTTACCAAGTCCGCTGAGGCCGGTGCCCAGGATGATGCCTGTCTCAGGCACGAAACCACCGGTGGCGTTCTTCAGGTGTTCAGCGATGCGCTTGATGCGGTCCAACATGAGTGCGAAGAATGGATGCGAAATGCTCGGGTTCAGTAAGGATGACCGCTTGCACACCGATCACGGCCACAGGCAGCTTTTCCAAGGGGCTGCCCATGATCATGGAACGCAGCCGGGCCGCGTCTTTCTCAGTGGTCACCAGCGTTTTTCGTTGGCGCGCGAAGGTATCAAAAACGCCCGCCAGGTGGGTGAGGTCGGCCAGGGTGAACGCATGGTGGTCCGGGAACGCGACATGCTTCACCTCGCCCCAGAGCTTCCGGGTATGATCCAGCAAAGGCGCTGGGTCTGCAATGCCGGTGAAGAGGATCGCACCTGCATCAGGACCGGTCGGAACCTCAGTCAATGAGGGGCAGAGCCCGATCGGTCGATCGTAGACCAGACCACTGAAGAAGAGTGTTTGTTCCTCGCGCAGACCGAGTCGCTCTCGCCAAGCCTCCACGACATCCGGTCCGGGTGCCAGGGGGCTCTTGGTCACGACCACCACATCAGCCAGTCGCGCACGGTAGGGCAGGTCCCGCAGTTCGCCGGCGGGCAGCAACGCATCGTCGCACCAAGGCTTGCTCCACGTGGTGAGCACAATGTTCAAACCAGCGCACAAGGGCCTGTGCTGAAGGGCGTCGTCCAGGACCACCGCCGTCACTTCGGGCGCTGTGCGGGTGATATGCGCCAAGGCCTTTACCCGGTCGGCTCCTACGAACACATGGACATGGGGGAAGTGCGCTTTGACCTGCAAGGGTTCATCCCCGACCCGTTCCGCGTTTTCACTACCCGTCACTTCCAGGAAGTCGGTGCCTTTGCGGCCATAGCCTCTGCTCAAAGTGGCCCAGGGTCCGTTGCCAAGCGTGCGCAGCACCAGTTCAACGTGTGGCGTTTTTCCGGTGCCACCTAAAGCGATATTTCCCACCACGATGGTCGGCATGGTGGGGCGGGTGGATGAAAGGATGCCGGCATCGTAAAGGGCATGCCGCAGCCGCAGGATACCACCATACAGCAATGCGAAGGGCCACCCGATGATGCGCCGCAGCTTGGACCCGTAATTTGCCGCCGTTCCCATTAAAGCCGCAAGATGCACATCAAAGAGGTGATCGCCGCGCTGGAGGCCTGGGCCCCCCCCGTGTTGCAGGAGGAATACGACAACAGTGGCCTGCAGGTCGGTGATCCGGCTCTTGAGGTGGGCTCGGCACTGGTCTGCCTGGATTGTACGGAGGCCGTGGTGGATGAGGCGGTGGCCAAAGGCTGTGGGCTGATCATTGCACACCACCCGGTGATCTTCCGGGGTCTGAATAGCCTTACAGGCCGTAACGATGTGGAACGGACGCTGCTGAAGGCCATCCGCTCGAACGTGGCCATCTATGCCATCCATACGAACCTGGACAATGTGCTGGAGGGTGTGAACGGCGAGATCGCGGCGCGCCTGGGGCTTTCCGGCCTTAGGGTGCTGGATCCCAAGCCGGGTCAATTGCGGAAGCTCTCGGTCTTCGTGCCGAACGATCATGCCGATGCCCTCCGCTCAGCCTTGTTCGATGCCGGGGCGGGCAAGGTGGGTCTGTACGACGAGTGCAGTTTCAACGTGGAAGGGCAGGGGACCTTCCGTGGAGGAGAGGGAACGAAAGCCTTCATTGGGGAAAAGGGAAAGCGGCACACGGAACCGGAGACCCGGATCGAGGTGATCTACCATGCCCCATTGGAAAGCGCCATAATGGTCGCAATGCGAGCAACGCACCCCTACGAAGAGGTGGCCTATGACCTGGTGCCACTGACCAATGCCCACCAAGGCATCGGCTCCGGTGCGGTCGGCGAACTGCCCGAAGCCATGGACGAAGCCAGCTTCCTGGCCCGTGTGAAGGGTGTGTTCGGGGCGCCGATGGTGCGGCATACGGCCTTGCGTGGTCGACCGGTGAAGCGGGTGGCGGTGTGTGGTGGCTCGGGGGCCTTTCTGATCGGGAAAGCCCTTGCTGCTGGTGCGGATGCGTATATCTCTGGCGACGTGAAGTACCACGAGTTCTTCCAAGCGGAAGGACGCATGGTGATCGCCGATATCGGGCATTTCGAGAGCGAGCGCTTCACCATGGACCTGATCCAACGGCGGTTAGCCGGAATTTTCCCTACTTTTGCCGTCCGTTTGACGGATACCGTCACCAACCCCATCCACGTTTCCTGACCATGGCGAAGACCGAGACCAAGGCCCCGGCAAAGGAGGAGAAAGCCAGCAATGGCGCTTCCACCAAGGCGACCAACGCGGCAAGCAAGGCCGAGATCACCATCGCCGAGAAGCTTGTTGAGCTCTTCCGCCTGCAGCATTTCGACTCACAGGTCGATCGCATCAAGACCCAGCGAGGTGAACTTCCACTCGAGGTCCAGGACCTGGAGGACGAGGTGGCCGGCTTGGAAACGCGCCTGAAGAAGATCCAGGACGAGCTAGCCGAGCTGGAGACCAATGTCACTGACAAGAACAACTTCATCAAGGACGCCAAGGCGACCATCAAGAAGTACGAAGGTCAGCAGGGCAAGGTCCGCAACAACCGCGAGTACGACAGCCTGAGCAAGGAGGTGGAGTTCCAGAACCTGGAGATCCAGCTTGCCGAGAAGCGCATCAAAGAGACCAAGTCCCTCATCGACACCAAGAAAGTGGTGGTGGACGAGAGCACGGTCCTCTACAAGGAGCGTAAGAAGGATCTGGAGCACAAGAAGAAGGAGCTCGACGACATCATCGCCGAGACCGAGAAGGAAGAGAAGGACCTTCAGAAGAAGAGCGATGCGGCAGCCAAGCACATCGAAGAGCGTCTGCTCAGCGCTTACCACCGTGTTCGTTCCAACGCCCGGAATGGCCTGGGTGTGGTGCCCGTGCAGCGTGGTTCATGCGGTGGCTGTTTCAACGCCATCCCGCCACAGCGTCAGCTCGACATCAGCAGCCACAAGAAGATCATCGTCTGCGAACATTGCGGTCGCATCCTGGTGGATGACTACGTAGTGGAGCGCGTGACGGGCGAGAAGTGATCCCCGATATCCGAAAGAAGAAAAGCCCGGTCATCGACCGGGCTTTTTCATGTCTCATGGTGCCTGTTCAGGGACGGTAAGCGATGGTCACCAAGCTGCGATAGTCCTTCAGCGTCTCCTGAGTGGCGTTCACCAAGGCAGGGTCATACTGGAAATAGCTGGTGGTCCGCTGGCCGTAAGTGAGCGCGAGGTCCAAGCTGAGGTGATCGGTGCGGTAGCCAGTGCCCACGCTGTAGCGCTTATACCCACTGCCATGGCGTGCGTCCGTTCCGGCATACGGATCTTGCCACCAGCCCCACCCGCCACGGAAGTACCAGTTGCCGGAGCGCCACTCCGTGCCGACGCGGACGCTCTGAGAGCGCGTGAAACGCTGGTCGATCACACCGTTCTCGTAAGCGAAATCGTAGCTGTCGGGAATGGCATTGTCGCCACCCAGCTTCATACGTCGATAGTCAGTGATGCCGTAGTCCACGCTCACGAGGCCGTTCTTCCCCGCGACATACGCTGCGCTTGCCAGCACGTTCCAAGGGGTGTTCACCCGGTAGGCGAAAATGCCGTCCGGCGATTCGCCGGTGTAGCTGAAGTTCCCCTGGCTGTCCGGTGTCCGGAACGTCGTGGTCATGCGGGTGTAGTATGTGTCGTCCAGCTGAAGCCATTTCGGACTGTGGTAGGAGACGCCCATGCGCAGGCGGTCGGTCACTCGGCCAAGGATGCCCACCTTGATATCCACGCCGCCGCCCGTGGTAGTGAGCTCTTCCTGGTAGCTCAACTCCTTCAGGTCCAGGCTTTCGTCCAAAGTGGTCTCAGTGTGGTTGGTGCTGCGGTTGTATCTCACGCCCACGATGCCAATGGAAAGGCCCATGTACAACCGGTCCATCCAGTTGGTGGCAAGGAACAGGCTGGTGGTCTGGAGCCGGCCTCCGGAATTGATGGTGTTCGACTGGCGCACGTCGCTTCCGAAGGGGATCTGCGAGGCATAGGTGTTCGCCACCGTATCCAAGGGGTCGATCGCGTAAGCGTCCCAGGCCAGGCCGCTGGTGAAGGAGTACGAGTCGTAGAGGTCGGCCGGGTCGGTACCGTTGGCCTCGTTGACGAAATTCTGGAGGATGGTGCTGTTCACCCGGTCGCCAACAGCGGGCCTGTTCCAATGGTAGGTGGCCTCCCGGTCGTAGCTGATACCGAACACCGTGCTCTTCCACGTGCTGTTCGCCTTACCAGGGTAGCAGAGCACAGCGGCGAAGTTGTTCACCATGCCTCGCGTGTTAGTGCCGGTGGCCGAGGTGCCGTAATGGAGAGCATCGGAATTGTTCACCTCCAGGCCAGGGGTCAGGGAGATCTCGCTGGTGTTGTAGAGCGCGAAGCCTGCTGGGTTCAAGGAAGCGGAACCGGGGTCGGCACCAACGGCGCCCATGGCACTGCCGAGGCCCCAGCTTCGCGCCGTACCACCCGGCAGAAGCCATGAATACCGCAATGCGTCCTCTTCGTTCTGTGCGAAAACAAGAAGGCCTGACAGCAACGTGCAGCACAGCCATGCACCGCGCAATGATCGATAGCTCATGCGGGATCGGGATCAACGGCGGCCACCTCCTCCTGTTGAAGGACGTGAGCCACCACCACCACCACCGGAGCCGCCATTTCCACCTGTGGAGCCAGCACCGGAGCGCTGCATCTCACCGCCGCTGCGTGACCCTTGGGTCTGGCGCGTGGTGTTAGGGGTGCGGTTCTGCCCGCCTGAGTTACGCTGTTGCTGTTGTGCGGGACGTGCGGCTCCGCGCGTGGAGTTGGATGAGTTAGGACGCGACATGAGCGAGTTGGGTCGATATTGGGGTGGAGCGATCACCGTGTTCGTGCCGCCTGTGGTACCGCCACTGCTGCTCAGCGAAGGACGATGCTGGATCACCACACCGCTGCCGGAATAGCCGCTGCCATAGTAACCACCCCCCCCATATCCGTACGCACCGCAGCCGTAACAGGAATAGCAGCCGCCATAGGGGTTGTAGTAGCCACCGCCGTAGGGATTGTAATATCCGCCATAGGGGTTGTAGTACCCACCACCCATGCCGTATCCGTATCCACCGCCGTATCCGTACCCGAAGTTCGATCCGTACATGCCCATGTTCGATCCGTACATCGAACCATAGGGACTGCCCCAAGCACCGTAACCGCTCATGTAGCTATTGCCCCAATACGGGTTACCGAAGCTGTCACCGTAATAGCCTGGCGATCCATAGCCCATGCCGTAGCTCGGACCCCAAGAGCTCACGCCCATGCCGAAGGTGAAGCGGCCGTAGTTGTACCATTGGGGGTCGTTATAGGTGATGTCGTTGTAGCTACGCTCATTCGGGTAGCCCACATCGTACTTCCCAGAGTCGTTCGGATCGTAATAGTCCTCCACGAACCCTTGCTGCGGCTCCTCCACTGGCGTCGCAGAGGCCATCGCCACCGCATTGCGGTCCGGGATATCGTACACATCATCGCGGACCATGGTCGTGGACTGCATGCTTCCGCAGGCTGAAGCAATGAGCGCGATCGCTAGGAGAGGGACGCCTGTTCTCATGGTGCTTGACTGTGTGGTTGGATAACGCAATGGACGCGCACTTCGTTCCTTACTTTGCGCTCTTCCCCTCAGAACAAAAATAATACCACGAAAGGCCCATATGAGCGATCAGTTGACGAAACGCGCGGACGACTACGCGCAATGGTACAATGACCTGGTACTGAAGGCCGATCTGGCCGAGCATAGCGATGTGCGCGGCTGCATGGTGATCAAGCCGCACGGCTATGCCATTTGGGAGAAAATGCAGGGCGCCCTTGATGCCATGTTCAAGGCCACTGGCCACGTGAACGCCTACTTCCCCCTGTTCATCCCCAAGAGCTACCTGGCCAAGGAGGCCAGCCACGTGGAAGGCTTCGCGAAGGAGTGCGCCGTGGTGACCCACTACCGGTTGAAGAGCGACCCCGTGCACGGCGTGATCGTGGACCCCGACGCCAAGCTGGAGGAAGAGCTTATTGTACGACCCACCAGCGAGACCATCATCTGGAACACCTACCGGGGCTGGATAAAGAGCTACCGCGACCTGCCCCTGCTGATCAACCAGTGGGCCAACGTGGTGCGCTGGGAGATGCGCACCCGACTGTTCTTGCGCACCTCCGAGTTCCTCTGGCAGGAAGGGCACACCGCCCACGCGACCAAGGCAGAGGCGATCGAGGAGACCGAACGCATGCTCGAGGTCTACGCGCGGTTTGCGGAGGAATGGCTGGCCATGCCGGTGATCAAGGGCATCAAGACCGCCAGCGAGCGCTTCGCGGGGGCCGAAGAGACCTATTGCATAGAAGCCATGATGCAGGACGGCAAGGCCCTACAGGCAGGTACCTCGCACTTCCTGGGGCAGAACTTCGCCAAAGCCTTCGACGTGGTCTTCACCAACAAGGAGAACAAGCAGGAGCACGTGTGGGCCAGCAGCTGGGGCGTCAGCACCCGCCTGATGGGTGCCTTGATCATGACGCACAGCGATGACCAAGGCCTCATCATTCCGCCTAAGCTGGCCCCCATCCAGGTGGCCATTGTGCCGATCGCCAAGAACGAAGAGCAGCTGGCGGCCATTCGCGCTCATGTGGAGCCCATGATCCAAGGGTTGCGCGCGAAGGGCATCACCGTCAAGTTCGACGATGATGACAAGCGGAAACCCGGTTGGAAGTTCGCGGAGTACGAGTTCAAGGGTTACCCTGTGCGCATCGCAATCGGTCCGCGTGATATGGAGAACGGCACGGTGGAAGTGGCCCGTCGCGACACCTTGGAGAAGCAGGTGATGCAGATGCAGGACATCGCCGACAAGATCGAGCACCTGCTCCAGGCCATCCAGGACAACCTTTACCAAAAGGCATTGGCCCTGCGCGAGCGCTACATGCGCGCTGTGGACAGCTACGACGAGTTCAAGGTGGCCATCGAAGAAGGCGGCTTCATCATGGCCCACTGGGACGGCACGGCCGAGACCGAGGCCAAAGTGAAGGAGGAGACCAAGGCCACGATCCGGTGCATTCCACTGAACGGCGACACCACGCCTGGCACCTGCATGGTCACCGGTGCGCCCAGTAAGCAACGTGTCATCTTCGCTCGAGCCTACTAACATGAGCAAGAAAACCGCTCCCACCACCGGCACCCCGGCCCCCAACGACCCCCGCAGCATGATCCTGCGCATGCTCCAGCATAAGAGCGGCATGAAGCAGGATGTGTATCACCGGACCATCACCCTGTTCAGCGACCTGAAGGAGGTCTTGCAGGAGGTGACGGAGGATCTGGAGCATGAGATGGTCCAGCGTGACAAGCGGGTGAGCGTGCAATACCGCGACAAGGGGGACACCGCCTGCGAGCTGAAGGTGGGGGGTGATACCATCATCTTCCACATGCACACCAACGTGTTCAAGCTGGATCAGGCGCACAGCTTGTGGAAGACCAGCTACCTGGAAGAGGACGAGATGCGGGGTTATTTCGGCACCATCAACATTTACAACTTCCTCAGCGATTCGTTCAAGTACAACCGTGAGCGTGACCTGGGCTATCTCGTAAGCCGCCTTTTCCTGAACAAGGAGGGGCATTTCTTCGTGCAGGGCAAGCGGCAGTTGGGCTTTCTGTACAATGACCTGGCCTCCAATGGAATGGATCGGGTCAAGCTGAAAGAGGTGCTCTACTCGGTGATCATCTATGTGCTTGACTTTGATCTGCTCACGCCACCGTACGACCAGGTGAACCAAGTGACCGTGAGCGAGATGAACGAACTGAACGCCGGTGGCCAGCTCAGCACTGGCAAGCGTCTGGGCTTCCGGTTCCAGGCCGATGTGGATGACCTGACGTGACGATTTGCTGGAACGGGCGATCTGTTTACTTTTGCGACCCCGTTCGCCATCCAACTCGTACAGGCTGGTGATGGGGGTTGATAGAATGGCCCGTTCGTCTAGGGGTTAGGACGCGTCCCTTTCACGGATGAAACAGGGGTTCGATTCCCCTACGGGCTACGGAACGAAAGCCCCCCGACCGGTCGGGGGGCTTTTCGTTGGAACCCGCTCCCGGTTCGACGAACGCAAGGTCGAACCTTGGCCCGCCCTCCCACGTATCTTTGGCCTTCTACGGCCATAGCGGTCGGGGATGTGTGTGACCGGTTGGGCCGTGCACGTCCGAGAAAGACCGCTTGGAACCAAATCAGGAACAAGGAATGAGGATCGTTCGGAACATGTTCGGGCTGCTGATGGTGGTGGCCCTGCTCGCCTCGTGCGTTGGAAAGCGCAACGTCAACTACCTACAGGACAATTCGCTGAGCAACACCGCGAAGCTGTTCCCCAACAAGAAGTTCGAGTACCGGGTGCAGGTGAACGATGTGCTGAGCATCCGTGTACTGGGTTTGGACGATGCGAACGCCAAGCTCTTCAACGTGGAAAGCACCATGGGCTCCACCGTCGTGAATGATGCCCAGATGTATGTGAACGGCTTCAGTGTGGACAAGTCGGGTAACGTGCAGCTGCCCACCGTGGGCAAGTTGAAAGTGCAGGGACTTACCCTGGGTGAGGCTCAAGAACTCGTGCAACGCAAGATCAACGAGTACTTCACCAATGCCACGGTGATCATGAAGTTGGTGAGCTTCCGCGTGAGCGTGCTGGGCGGTGTGGCGCGTCCCGGGGCATACCTCGTATACAACAACCAGATCACCCTGCTGGAAGCCCTGGCCCAGGCCGGTGGCCCGACCGAGTTCGGAGATAAGCGCCACGTATCGCTGATGCGTCAAAGCGATCAAGGCACCCAGGCCGTCAACATCGATCTTGGGCGCATGGACGTGCTGAGCTCCGAGTACTACTATCTGCTTCCGAACGATGTGGTCTACGTGCCCACCCTGGCCGCACGCCCGGGCCGTCTTAACTTGGAGATCCTGTCGGTCTTCCTCACGGCGCTCAGCACGGCCGCCATCGTCATTACAGTTATTCAGAACCAGAACAACTGATGAGCAACGCTGCAGGCCAGGAGACGATCGACCTCAAGGCCATACTTCGCAAGTTGGTAGCGAAGTGGTGGTTGTTCCTGATCACCATTTCCATCGCTGTAGGTGGGGCGGTGGCCTATATCAAGACGACGCCCAAGAAATACGCTGTGGCCGGTGTGCTTCTCATGAGCGAGAAGAAGAGGAACGGCTTCGGCTCCAGCAACGACGAGTTCATCAAAGGCACCAGCTACTTGCATCAGAGCGGAGAACTGGAGGACCAGATCAGCGTGTTGATGAGCTATGCCAACGTGCAGCGCACCATACGCCGGTTGAACTTCAATGTCTCCTATCTTGAGGAGAAGAACTTCCTGAAGAAGGAGAGCTACGTGTACAAGCCCTTCATCGTGCAGCCCGATTCCACATTGCAGGTGACCGGCATTGCGATACAGGTGGTGCCTGACACGGTGACGAAGACCTATCGCGTGATCGCCAAGGGCAAGAACGTGCCCCTGTATGATTTCCGCACGCAGAAGGGGTCCGAGGGCTTTGTGGCGAAGTACGAGGTGGACCAGGTCGTGAACATGGGCCAGCCCTTCCGGAGCCCTTACCTGAGCTTTTCCATCGAGTTCCTGAAGGACCGCCAGTACGCCAAGGACACCAAGTACCAGTTCATGATCAATACGCTGGACGGCCTCACCATGGCCTACCAGAGCAAAACCGCCGCCGCGCCGCAAAGCGACGAGAGCAACATCGTGGTGATCGCCACGCAGGGCGAAGTGGTGCAGAAGGAGATCGACTTCGTCAATATGTTGATGAAGACCTACATCCAGAGCGAACAGGAGAAGCACAACAACAAGGGCGAACGCACGATCGACTTCATCAACGCGCAGTTGGAAGGAAGCTCACAGGACCTCGCCGCAGCACAAGGACAACTACAGGCTGCTCAATCCTCCGGTGTCGTTGGCAGCACAGGCGATGCCCAGCAATCGATCAGCAACGAGTTGTTCCGTCAGCAGGGCGAGGAAAGCCGCGTCCGTGGTCAGCTTCTCAGCTTGAACGGCCTTGTGCAGACCATGGGTGGTGAGTCCGGCGGCACCCCCAACACGGTCGCCACTTCGGGCATTGATGCGCCCAGCTTGAATTCCGTGATCGAGCAGTACAACCGTGATGTAAGCGACCTGCGCTCGCGCGAGCTGCAAGAGCGTATCGCATCAGCGCCGACCATCGCGCTGCGTCGGAAAGTACAGACCCAACGGGAGCAGATCGTTCAATCGGCGCAAGCCTTGGTGGTTCAGACACAGAACATGCTGAGCGAGATCCAGGGCCGCATCGGTCAGCTGAAAGGCCAGTTGTACGCTCTGCCCGGGGCTGACGCCCGTTTGAAGATCGCGACCAGGAAGTACGAGCTGAACGAGGAGATCAACAACTACCTCATGGAGAAACTCTATGAGGCGCAGATCGCCGTGAACAGCGACCAGGTCGACAAGTATGTGGTGGATGTGGCGCGGCAGGCCGGCTTGGGGCCCGTGGCACCGGACAAGAAGGTGGTGCTGGGTGGCGCCCTGTTCCTGGGACTGTTGATACCTGTGCTCTTCGTACTGATCCGCGACATGTTCAACGACCGCGTGGCGGACCTCGACGAGGTGAAGCGCCTGACCGCCTTGCCGATCTTGGCGATGATCCCAGGCAGCAAGCGCAAGCGCATCACCAAGGATGAGCCGAAGAGCCTGCTGGCGGAGAGCTTCCGCACGGCGCGCATCAACTTGCAGTATTTGAACCCGGACGCGGCCCGGCAGGTGATCGGCTTCACCAGCAGCACCAGCGGCGAGGGAAAGACCTTCTGCGCCGCCAACCTGGCCACGGTGATGGCCATGAGCGGCAAACGCACCATCATCATCGACTCGGACCTCCGCCGCCCCAAGCTGGGGGAGACCATGGAGATGCCCGAAGGCGAAGGGCTCAGCACCTACTTGATCGGAGAAAGCACCTTGGAGCAGGTCATCCGTCGCTGCGACATTCCGGGTCTGGATGTGATCACCGCAGGCCCCATTCCACCGAACCCCTTGGAGCTGGTGGAGTCGGAGCGCATGAAGGAACTGTTCCGCATCCTCCGTGGTCGCTATGACCATATCGTGGTGGATGCTTCGCCCATGGGTCTCGTCAGCGAGTTCAAGGTGTTAGTGCAACACATCGACGTAACGCTTTATGTAGTTCGTCAAGGCTACACGCGTCGCGGTATGCTGCGTCCCTTGGGCGACATGGTGCGCGAGGGCAAGCTGAAGCACACCGATGTGGTGCTGAACGATGTGAAGGCCGCTGAAGGCTACGGGTATTACACGGCCTAGGCCGGACCGCTCGCTGATGCTGCGCTCCGAAGGGTTCCAGAAGTACTTCAAGAACACATCTTGGATGTTCATTGACCGGATGGTGCGGCTCGGAGCCGTGCTGCTCACCGGCATCTACATGGCCCGTGTGCTCGGCGATGAGCGCTTTGGGCACCTGAACTACGCGAGCGGATTCGTGGGCCTTTTCTTCACGCTCACGGCCATGGGGCTTGATGAGATCGTGGTGCGCGACCTGGTGCGGCACCCGGAGCGGCGCGATGAGCTGCTCGGTTCTGCGGCCCTTATGAAATTACTGGGAGCGCTGCTGCTCACCGTCCTCGTGTTCGTGGGCACCTTCGTGAACGGCATGGACGGATTCACCGTGGCCATGGTAATGGTGGTGGCCTTGGCCGAGGTGTTCAAGCCACTGTCCGTGATCGAATACCATTTCCAGAGCCGGGTGGAGGGTCGCTTGGTGGCACAAGTGAACATCGCGCAGACCATGGCGAGCGCGGGTTTCAAGGTGGCGCTCTGTGTAATGGACGCGCCCCTGATGTGGTTCGCATGGTCGTACGTGATCGATCAGTTGGCGGCAGCGATCGGCTTCAAGATCGCCTATGCCAGCAGCGGGTTGAGCTTGCGGCAATGGCGCGCCACGCGTAAGATGCTCGCCCACCTCCTGCGCCAGTCGTGGCCCTTGATCGTGTATGGGTTGGCCTTGCTGGTGCATGCACGCATCGATCAGGTGATGATCTTCGACGTTCTCAGCGACCGCATCGGTAAGGAGGCCGCTTATGCCGAGGTGGGGCAATACTCCGTGGCCATGAAGATGATCGAAGCGCTCGGTTTTCTGCCGGTGATCATTCAGAAATCCCTGTCACCCGCCATCACTCGGGCACGTATGGAGGACAAGCTCAAGTACCAGGATCGGCTGCTCAATCAGTACCGGCTCATGTTCCTGCTGTTCCTCGTCACCTCCATACCCCTGTACTTCCTGGCCGAACCTGTGATCGTGCTGCTCTACGGTGAACCCTACCGGACCGCCGGGGGCCTGCTGGCCTTGTTCGCCATCCGGCTGTTCTTCACCAACATGGGTGTTGCGAAGTCGAGCTTCATCACCAACGAGAGCCTTTTCAAGTACTCCTTGAGCACGGCAGTCGTGGGCGCGACGGTCAACATCGTCCTGAACTATTTCCTCATCCCCCCGTTCAAGTCCTCCGGCGCCATCATAGCCACCATCATCTCCTTCTTCGTGAGCACCTTCCTCATGGACCTGCTGTTCAAGGAAACGAGAGCGAACCTGAAGTGGATGTGCATGGGCATGCTCAGTTTCTGGAAGATCAACCGTGCCGTCTGATCCCGTGCATACCGACCGACATCTGATCCCGATCAAACCGGAGGCAACTCCGGTCGGGACCTGCCCATCCTGTGGCGCAGGTGGGCTCCGTTCGCACGGTACCGTATTCCCAGGCATGCAAGTGCTGAGCGATCTGGAGTGCACGGCCTGCGGGCTCCGTTTCTTCCGCGACCTGCCGCAAGGCTTCGCCATGGACCACCCGGTGACCATTGCTGCCGACGGTAAGGTGATGGGGGGCGGGACAGTTCCGTTCTGGATCATGGAGCCTTTCCTTAAGGGGTTCCGCGACCGCAACGATGCGCCCATCAAGATCGAACGCCGTGTGTTCAAGGAACATCGGCGGGTGATCGTGCTCAATACCCTGGACTTTCTCTACGGTCACGTGCTGCTGAAACTGTACAACGCCCAGCACTACATGGACAAGTATCCGGACCTAGGTCTGGTGGTGGTGCTTCCGCGGATGTACGAATGGCTCATTCCGAAAGGGTGTGCCGAGGCTTGGATCGTGGACCTACGCTTGGGCGGCATGCAAGGCTGGCACAACGCGATCGACACCTTCGTGCAACAGCGTTTGGGCGAGTACGACGAAGTGCAGTTGGGCAAAGGCTATTCGCACCCTGACTTCACTGAGGTCGACATTGAGCGGTACACCGGCATCAAGCCCTTCGACCTCGCCAACTTCACCACCTCACCCAAGCACGTCACTTTCGTGGCCCGCCAGGACAGGCTCTGGTACCGTTGGCCCCAGTTCAAGTTCGCACACCGTGCAATTCGCAAAGCCGGGCTCGGCAACCTGTTGAACGGACTGTTCGTGGCCGATCAGGAATGCCTCATCCGCCGTAGCATGACGCGTATCCGCCGAAGCCAGCCGGGCATCACGTTCTCCATTGTTGGGCTAGGGGAAGCCCGCCACTATCCCGCGGACGTGAAGGACCTGCGTACCATGCGCATGGATACCGCCGTGGAGCGTTCCTGGTGTGAGGCCTACGCGCGCAGCCAGCTCGTGGTGGGCGTACACGGCAGCAACATGCTACTACCCACAGCGCTGGCCGCAGGTTGTGTGGAGATCCTTCCGCATGACAGGCAAGGGAATGTTGTGCAGGACATCAGCGTGCGGTACAATGACCGCATGCAACTGTTCCTTTACCGTTTCGTGGACGAATTCGCCCGGCCCGTCGAAATTGACCGTCAGGTTTCTGCGATATTCGATCACTTCAACCTGTTCGAGCGGAACAACCGCATCAACATCTTCTGATCCGGGACATGACCGCGTTCACGCCCCCAGGCCCCCTCCGCATCCCCGTATTGATCACGGCGTTCACACGCTATGATACGACACGCGTGGTGATGGAGGCCGTTCGGAAGGCCCGACCTCCTCGGCTGTATTTCGCCTGTGACGGTCCCCGCAACGAAGCGGAGAGGATCAAGACCGACCGCGTGCGCTCCTTGGTTGAACTGGTGGACTGGCCGTGCGAACTGCACACCCTTTTCCATGAGAAGAACAAGGGTTCCAAGTACGGTATGGCCGCCAACTTCACGTGGTTCTTCGACCAGGAACCCGAAGGCGTGATCCTGGAGGACGATATTGAGCCAGCGCAGAGCTTCTTCTGGTTCGCGCAGGAACTTTTGGAGCGCTACCGGAACGACGACCGCATCTGGGCCATCATCGGCAACAACCTGTCCACCGAAGGTGTGGAGAAGGACCCGGAGGGCTATTGGTTCAGCGCGCATGGCTATGGCGCCTACTGGGGTTGGGCCGGCTGGAAGCGCTCCTGGGACCGCTTCGACATCGACATGAAGGCGTGGCCTGCCTTGCGTGACAGTGCCGAATTCAACGCGTTCTTCCTTAGCCAAGGCGAGCGGAGCGAAGTGCACGAACTGTTCGAAAGCACTTGGGATCTGACCATTCCTACGGCGTGGGACTACCAGTTCGATCTGGCCAAGATCCAAGCGGGTGCGGTGAACATTTTGCCCAACGTGAACCTGTGCCGCAACATTGGCTTCGGGGAGGGCGGTACCCATACGGTGAGCTCCAAGGACCCGCGTAACCAATCCTACCTGCACGAGGCGGTCTTCCCTTTGACGGCTCCTGCGCAAGTGTCCATCGATCCCGATCGCGACCTGGCTTATTTCAATGCCTACATCCGCAGGCCGCTCTTCCGCCGGATCAAGAGCGCGGTGAAGGGGCTGCTACCCGGATCGCTCGACCGGGCCATCACGCCTGCACTTTCCAAGTTGCAGCGGCGGCTCGGTCTGAGCTGAGCACCATCTTTGCGAGGCGACCGGACCCGGATCACCGTGACCCTGAAGAAGCACTCGCTCATTAATTTCCTCTTTCTGGTGGGCTTTCCGTGCTATGGCATCGGGAGCTACCTGTCGTTCAAGGTGAACTTCTCCGTGGGGGTCATCTTCGGTGTCGCGCCTTTCCTGGCCATCCTCCTGTTCTACGCCATCGACATGATGTACCGTGGTCGCGTGGTGCGCATGGTGAACAGCAACTACGCCCTTGCCATGCTTTTCCTGAGCGCCACGGCGGCCGGGTATTGGATCGCGTTGCGCAACGGTTATATGGGCTTGAATCCGGTGAACACCGCGAGCCAAAGCCTCGCGATGCTCATTCCCTTCAACGCGGCCGTGGTGGTTCAGATCTACAATCGCGGCAATTCCGAGTTCAACTATACCACGCTTCTGTTGAAGAGCTTGGGACTGTTGATGCTCATCAATCTGCTCGGTTTCGCCGCGGGCATGCATAACCTCGTGCACGGCTTCGCGGGTCGCCTGAGCCTGCCCTTCATGATGGGGATCTACGATGGGGCCCACCTCCTCGCCATTATCAACCTCATGCTCATCTTCTACATGAGCGACTTCCGGAACAAGCCCATCACCACGGTGGCGATGTACGTTGCGTTCATGGTGTGCTTGGCGATGATGGCGAACATCAATTCGCGCTTGTCCATCATGATCTTCTTTGCGCTCATGGTCCTCTTCCTCACGCGGGCGATCAAGGCGGTCAAGGGCCTGTTCAGCATATCGGTATTCACCATGCCGTTGCTGATGTCGTTCTCGTTGCTGGTTTACGAGGTCCTCACGCTGCCATTCTTCCAAGCCATGCTGGACCGTGTGAGCAAGGAAGATGTGACCACCTTCAATGGACGCACGTACATCTGGGAAGGGGTCTGGGATTGGTTCCTCAGTGACCGCCGCGGACTCCTCTTCGGCAACGGTTATATGGGTCAAGCGCACATCGGCATGCTCGACTACATGGCGAAGCTCTGGGATGGGGATCCGCACCTCATCCATATGCACAGCACTTTTCTGGAGGTCCTTGTGGACCAAGGTCTCCTTGTGCTGTTGCTGCTGTACGTGCTCACCTACCGCGGTCACCGTCATTTCCGGCGTGAGTACATGGACGGTTCGCAGGATGCACCGATGTACGCCGCCATGGTGTACTTGATGTTCATCTGGCAGATCGACATCTTCTGCTATGGCATGGACATCGGTAACCCGATCCTGTTCAGCATCTTCGCGGTCTTCTGCGTCAAACAGCAGTACATCACCCGCCAGCGGCTGGACATGAAAGGCCTTCCATTAGCATGAGCGAAACGATCCAGCAAGGTGGCCGAAGGACCCTCGGCAACACGCGCAGCGGAACAGCGGACAAGCCATTGGTCAGTGTGCTGACGGTTGTTTGGAACGCCGCCGACACATTGGAGCGGACCATCCGAAGCGTAAAAGGGCAGACCTACGCCAACATCGAGTACATCATCGTTGATGGTGCTTCCACGGATGGAACACTGGATGTGATCAAGCGTAACGCGGACCAGCTGGATCTGTGGATGAGCGCGAAGGACCGCGGCATTTACGATGCCATGAACAAGGGCATCGCCCTATGCACGGGGGAATGGGTGGCCATGATCAATGCTGACGACTGGTATGAGCCGGACACGATCGAACGGATGGTGCGTGAGGCGAGAAGCCGACCGGACACCGTGAACATCGTGCATGGCGATATGTGGATCCACTACCCCAACGGACAGATGCGCGTGAAGCACGCCAAACGTTCGGGCTTCCTGCTGAAGTACTGGGAGATGGTACTGAACCACCCTACCTTCTTCGTCCGCCGGTCCTTCTACAAGGGCCGCCCGTTCGACCCTGAGTTCCGGGTCAGTGGCGACCATCAATGGACCGTGCGGGCTTACCTGGAGGATCCAGGACAGTTCCACTACATCCCGGAAGCGCTATCGCACCACAGCGCTGGCGGGGCCAGTTTCGCCATTCCGTTCGGCAAGGCGCTGAAGGAAACGCGTCGCTTGAGCCGCTCCGTGGGCATGGGCCTGCTGGGCCAGTACTTGAGCATGGGCGTGCGTGTGGCCCTCTACGTGCCCCAACACCTGAAGCTCTGGTTCAACGAGCACCTTGCTTCCGATCGGCAGGCGGCCTCGAAGGCTTGATCACTTCAACTATCACGAACGTCGAAGGGCCCTTGATCGGGCCCTTCGTTCTGTTCGGATGTTGTTCTTCTCATTCCACCACAAGGCGGCTATGCCAGGTGGAGGTGGTGCCCTGTGCGACCAACGTGTAAACGCCGGTGGCCAGCCCTGCATCAAGTGTGATGGAGCGCTGTCCGTTGCTCATCACTTCGCTACGCTGCAAGCGTCCCTGGCCGTCGAAGATGTCCAGTCGGCCGCCATCCGCAGGTTTTGCGAAGAACACCTCGCCGCCGGCGTGCACCGGGTTCGGGTAGATGGCCGGGCGTGAGGACTGATCGTTGTTCTCATCCACTCCGGTGGAAAGGCCGCAGAGGATGTCGTCCTCTTTCATCAGTGAGATGCCGCTGAAGGGAGCGAGCGTGATGGAGCCACTGTGGAGGGTGCCCTGTGCATCGCGCCAGCAGCCGGTGATGGCGAAGGTTTGTGCGGTGAGCTGGTCGTTGTAGAGCAGCTTGTTCTGTTCCAACGGATCGATGGGTTGCACTGCCACCCGCTCCAGGCGCACATTGTCAAGCCAGTACATCGGCTCGGTGTAGCTGTTGGTGAACTGCACCAGGCTTTGATCGCTCAATGCGCTCTGGAAGAAGAGGTTCACATCGCGGCGTGTTCCGTCGAAAGGGATGTTCCGCTTGTGGATCATCTGCGGCCCTGTCATCTGCGTGCTGCCCTTCACACCGCATTCCACTTCGCCGTGCGCGTTGCTCTGGATGCTGAACTGCATGCGGTACCACTGGCCGCTTTGCATGGCGAAGGGGTCCGGGTTACGCAGGCTGAAGCTCGGGTACACATTGGCATTGGGCAGGTTGGCTTTCAGTGCGCCATTGTCAAGGAAGGTGTAGTCCTGGGTGACCTGCGCGTTGTTCGGCCAGCCGCTCCAGCCGGTCACGTTGTTGTCGAACGTGCCGTTGGCCACGAGGTTGGCGCCGATCACGTTGGTCACCGCGTAGGGGTCATAGTGCACAGGACTTGGTGTGGAACCGGTCTCCTCAGCTTGTTCAGCCTGCCAGCGGGCAAGGGTGAAGCGGCGCCACTGGTACTGGTTCAGGTCCTCGATGTAGATGCTCTGGTCGTTGTAGGGATTGATGAAGCGGTTGTTGCTGAAGGTCCCGAAGTCGCACCAGCCCGGTGTCCACACCTGGAGTTGGTGCATGCAGAGCTGGTCCGAGGTGATGCTATGGAAAACGTTGCCGCTGATCGTCTGGTTGTAACTAGGCATGGAGAAAGGCGCCACAGCACCGGGTCCTGTGAAGTTCGAGAAGTCGCTCAGGCTGATCTGCTTCGCGTTGTTGAAGAGCAGGTTGTCGACGATCTGGTTTCCTTGCGAGAGCATGGTGTGGTCCACGTGCATGCCACCGCCTGAACAGTTGGCGATGGTGTTCCTGCGGATGATGGTGTTCTGCACGGACAGGTTGCCGAAGTAGATGCCGAAGGCGATGGGCCAGTACACACCGCTGTTCGGCGCGCCGCTCTCCAGGTTGCCAGTGATATCCACGATGATGTTGTCCTGGATGATCATCCCGTTGGAGTTGTCCATGCCGATACCGCAGCCATCGTTGAGCAGGGCCAAGGCGTGCTGTACGAAGTTGCGCTCCACCAGGGTGTTGCTCTCCACGCTGATGCCGATGTAGCCGATCGTTTCCAAGCGGTTCTCACGGACAATGTTGTTGTTGCCGCTCACACGGACGCCCATGTAGCCCCAGTTCGATTCGCCCAGACCTGGTTCCATGGCCACATCCTGGAACAAGTTGCCACTGATCACGGTGTTGTTGTCGATCACATAGAGGCCGGTCTTGAAGGTGCGGCGCACGATGTTGTTCTGGAAAACATCATCATGTCCGTAGCTGTACATGGACTGGGCGAGGTCTTCGAAGGTGCAGTTGCGTACCGTGACATGGTGAGCGCCATCGATGAACACGCCGCGCTCATGTTGGTGGTGGAAGGTGAGTCCATCGACCACTACATCGTGGCGGTTCAGCTGAACCCAGACGCCACGGTCCACCGTGCTGGCTTCTACGAGAAGGGTGTTCGGGTCCGCATTGTTTGGTGCACGGAAGTAGAGCAGCCCAGCAGCAGCAGCGTAGAACCATTCGTTCTGTGCGTCGAGCTCGCTGAGCTTGTTGCGGAGCAAGTAGCCCCAGTGGTTGGTGTCGAGGTCGAACCAGATGTTGTTGAACTGAAGGCGGCTAGCGGTATGGCCGGTCACAGGGGCGACATCGTAACTCCAGTTGGAACTGCGCACCACCACTTCCGCACCGTTCCAGTAGCCTGCGGCCTGGGTGAGGCCGGCATCATTGATCTCCGTGCTGGAGCCGTTGTCGTTTCGCAACCAGCCCGTGTTCGGAAAACGTGCCAGGGTCATGAGCTGGCCGCCGCTGAAGAGGTACTTCACGGGTGTGGTCACGGGTACCTTCCAGATGTTGCCGCTATGGACCGTCCATCCGGTAAGCGCAGTACTTCCCGCAAGGACGGGGGCCGCACCGCTACCGTAGGCGCCCACGGTGATCGGCGAGCTGGTGGTGCCGGAGGAGCCGATGATGAGGGTGCCGCGATAGATGCCTCCTTTTTTGAAGAGCACCTGGTCACCGGGCTGCATGGTATAGGCGATCTGGTTCACACGATCGACCGTGCGCCACGCCTGTGCCTGGGTGGTGCCGCTGTTCGCATCGTTGCCGGTCTCGGCCACATAATAGGTGGTGGCCTGTGCGGCCAGCACAACGCATCCCGACCAAAGGCTTAGCAGGAGGCGTTGGACGGTCCGACGGATCGGGTTGAGGTTTCGCATGGTTGCTGATTCTGGTCGGTTCAACCCCATCCGGGAGGCTGCGGTTCAGAATATTCGACCAGTGCCGCCTGAGGCCCGATGAACCTGCGACGAGCTTGGGACGACCCATCCACGCGCTACTGTTGATGCGGACCGATACAGGTTGAAGGGGAGGGGGCAACTGCCGGTATTTTCGCGGCGCCCTAGCTCATGGAGAAAGCCCCCCTGCACGTTCTCGTCGTTGGACAGACCCCTCCGCCGTTCGGTGGTCAGGCGGTCATGATCCAGGAGCTTCTCAACGGTCGTTACGAGCGCATCCGCCTGTTCCACGTCCGTCTGGCCTTTTCAGACGACATGGAGAGCGTGGGCAAGTTCGCCTTGCGGAAGGTCTGGGTGCTGTTCACCACCATCCTGCGTGTTTGGATCGCCCGTTTCAAGTACGGTACACCGGTGCTCTACTATCCACCCAGCGGCCCGAACATGGTGCCCGTGCTGCGCGACATCGTCTTCCTGTGCAGCACACGTTGGATCTTTCGGTCCACTGTGTTCCATTTCCATGCGGGTGGTGTATCCGGCTTCGCCCCAAGCCTGCCTGCATTGTTCAGGCCCCTGTTCAAACTGGCCTATCGGAAGCCGACGCTCGCCATCCGCACAGCGCCTCAGAACCCCGAAGATGGGAAGGCCCTGGGCGCTTTGCAAGATGTGGTGGTGCCGAACGGTGTGCCTGACATGCGAGGCCGTGTTCCGGAGCGTACCGCCGCCGTTGGCCAGCCGCTCAACATCCTGTTCACTGGCGTGTTGATCCCCAGTAAAGGGGTGCAAGTGCTGCTGGAGGCCTTCAAGCTGTTGAATGATCGCGGCCTGGATCTGCGCCTTCAATTGATGGGAAAATGGGGGGATGGAGCGTTCGAGGCTTCCTGCCGGAGCTTCGTTGCCGACCACGGCCTGTCGGATAAGGTCACCTTCCTAGGCGTTAAGCGCGATCTGGAGAAATTCGCGTGTTTCGCTGGCTGCGACATATTCTGCTTCCCGAGCTACTTTGAGGCGGAGAGCTTCGGCCTCGTGCTGGTCGAGGCCATGCAGTTCGCGAAACCGGTTGTCAGCACACGTTGGCGCGGTATCCCTTCCGTTGTAGAGGACGGGGTGAACGGATACCTGGTGGAACCCCGGGATCCCAGCGCTGTTGCCGACCGATTGGCATTGCTTGTCGCTGATCCGGAACTGCGCCAACGCATGGGCCGTGAAGGCCGACGCATCTTTGAGCAGCGTTTTACGTTGGAACGCTTCCACCGCAACATGGAAGATGCCCTTTCCCTCGTGACGCCCCCCGATCAGCAATGACCATGCGACTGCTCATAACCGGCGGGTCCGGTTTCATCGGTACCAACCTTGTGGAGTTCTACTCCCGTAAGGGCGTTACGCTCCTGAACCTCGATTGGAACCCACCGCTGGATACGGCCCAGAAGCCCACCTGGCGGGAGTGTGACATCATGGATCAGCCGACCGTCCGGCGGCACTTCGAGGAATTCAAGCCCACACATGTGGTGCACTTGGCCGCCCGGGCGGATACCGATGAGCCACACGACATCAATGCCTACATCCAGAACCACGAGGGTACACGTCGCCTGTTGCAAGTGGTGAAGACCACCCCAACGATTGAGCGCATCATTGTGACCAGTACGCAGTTCGTTTGCGAGGCCGGTTACCAGCCCAAGCACGACCTCGACTTCAAGCCGTTCACGCTTTATGGGGAAACGAAACGCTTGACGGAGATGGCTACCCGAGAGGCAGGCCTTACTTGCGCATGGACGATCATCCGTCCGACCACCATCTGGGGCCCCTGGAGCCTACGCTATCGGGATGTGATGTTCAAGGTAATGCGCAAGGGGCTCTACTTCCATCCCTCCAAACAACAGGTGATCCGCTCCTACGGCTACGTTGGCAATGTGGTGTGGCAGATCGATCGGATACTCAACGCCCCACGGGAGAACGTGAATGACCGCGTCTTCTATGTGGGCGACCGCCCCTTCGATCTGAAGACCTGGGCGGATGCCATTTCACGTGAGCTGGTGCATCATCCGGTCCGCTTCATTCCTACGTGGTTGATCCGGACGGTCGCCTTCGGGGGCGACATCTTGAAAGCGGTACGGATCCCGTTCCCGATCACCACGGGCCGCTTCCGTAGCATGACAAGCGACTACATCACGCCGATGGACGCCACCATCCAGGCCTTTGGTGAAGCGCCCTACAGCGTGGAAGCTGGGGTGAAGGAGATGGTGCGTTGGTATGATAACGGCAGCGAGCGGATCCAGGCACACACACTGAAGGACGTGCGGCAGAAAGCCGCCAAGTAGCGCTTCCGGAACAATGAACTTGCTGACACGGGAACGCGTGATCGGGGTGGACATCTCCACCGGCACCTTCGCGGAGCACATCGCGGTGTTCACCGAGTGGGCGCACGCGCATCGGTCGAGCTACGTGTGTTGCGTGAACGCGCACATGACCGTGGAGGCGCACAACGATCCATCCTTCGCGGCCATTGTGAACGGAGCTGATGCGGCCACGGCGGATGGCATGCCTGTACGGAAGGCCGTGAAGCTCTTCCATAGCGTCCAACAGGAGCGCGTTGCCGGGAACGACCTTCTTCCGGCCCTACTGGTGGAGGCGGAACGCCTGCAACTTTCGGTATACCTCTACGGAGGCAAGCAGGAGGTGCTGGACGCCATGGTCGCTCGTGCGGCGAAGGAGCACCCCCAGCTGCGGTTCGCCGGGGTTGTTTCTCCGCCCTTCAGAGCGCTTTCCGAAGCGGAGATGATGGCAGAGGCGGAGCGGATCAACGCGAGCGGCGCTCACATTGTCATGGTCGCCTTGGGTTGCCCGAAGCAGGAGCGCTGGATGGCGGCCATGAAGGGGCGTGTGAACGCCGTGATGTTGGGACTCGGTGGCGCGTTCCTGCTCTACGCGGGCGTCGATTCACGCGCACCAAAATGGATGCGCGATCTCTCGCTGGAGTGGCTTTACCGCCTAGCGTTGGAGCCTGGGCGGCTTTGGAAGAGGTACTTGGTGACCAATAGCGTTTTTGTTTGGCTGTTCGCAAAGGAGGCCGTCGGAAGGCTTTTTTCGAAATGAAGGGTGCGACAATGTGGCCATAATTCGACGAGGGTGATACCGGTCCAGTGTGATCGGAAGCTCATCAAGAATGAAAGGGAATGATGTATGTCGCTGAAAAACAAGTAGATGCGATGAGAAATATGAACGCTAGTGACGGATCGGCCATGACCCGGTCTCAAGGTTGAGCATGCTTCGGATTTCGACGAATGGCCAAAAAGATCCGACGAGCTTGACAAGTTGCCGACCTTCCGTATACTTTTGACCCACTCGTTCAGAAGCTGGCCCCATAGCCACACCAAGCCCATCGATGGAGAACATCTCTACTACACGCAAGCGCAACGGACTCCAAGGCCTACTTGGTGACCGCAAGGCTTCGGGCAATGATCTGAACGGAGAGCTGGCCGCGTTGCTCCGCAACAGCCGCCAACAAATGCAGTCAGGCTTGAACCGTGTGCTCACACTTGAGCCATTGACCACGGTGAAGGATCTTGTGATCGTGGGCGAAGGGCCTGCGGCGGAAGAGATCTTCCAGTACTGTGAGGATCAGACCGTGCGCGGCTACCGTTTCCGCGGTGTCTTCAGTGAGCGGCCGATCGATGGTCCTTTGGGCGAGCGCCGCATCGGTGACATCGCATCGGTAAAGGCCTTTTCGTTGCAGAACCGCATCGACATCGTTTACTGCGCGCTTCCAGGCACTCGCAAGGCTGAGATCACGGAGCTGATGGAGTTCTGCGAGCGCAATACGATCCGGTTCCGGGTGATCCCCAGTTCGGACAGCTTCATTCCGGTGGTGCCTGGTTCCCAATTGGAGTTCCACGGTGCGGTTCCGGTGAGCAAGTTGCGCAAGGAGCCTTTGGATGCCCGTGTCAGCCGTGCGGTCAAGCGTGCCTTCGATATCGTATTCTCCTTCCTTGTGATCACCATGGTGTTCACATGGCTGTTCCCGATCCTGGCCGTGCTCATCAAGCTTTCCTCGAAGGGCCCCGTGTTCTTCAAGCAGACCCGCTTGGGTGAAGGCAACAAGACCTTCGTCTGCTTCAAGTTCCGCAGCATGCGCATGAACAAGGAGGCCGATAGCAAGCAGGCCACCAAGAACGATCCCCGCGTTACCAAGGTGGGTGCCTTCCTGCGGAAAAGCAACCTGGACGAGATGCCACAGTTCTTCAACGTGCTGCTCGGTCAGATGAGCGTGGTGGGCCCCCGTCCGCACCCGCTGCGCCTGAACGATCAGTTCCGCGATATCATCGACAAGTACATGGTGCGCCACTTCGTTCGCCCCGGTATCACGGGTTGGGCTCAAGTGAACGGCTTCCGCGGTGAGACCCGCACGCCGGAAATGATGGAGCGTCGCATTGAACTCGACATCTGGTACCTGGAGAATTGGTCCTTCTGGCTTGACCTCAAGATCGTGGTGAAGACCGTGACGAACATGTTCGGAAAGGACCCGATGGCCTACTGAACCCTGCGGTTCATGAAAAAGGCCGGTGCCGCACCGGCCTTTTTCATTCACAGGCGATCCGTTAGAAGTAAAAGATCCTATATTTGCGGTCCCTTTTCGGAAAGGTCATGGCCAACCACAAGTCAGCACTCAAGCGCGTACGTCAAACGGAGACCCGCAACGAGCGGAACCGTTATCAGCATAAGACCACCCGGAACGCCGTGCGCACCCTGCGCAGCCTGAAGGACAAGAAGGAAGCCGAAAAGCTCCTTCCAGAGGTCACCAGCATGCTGGATAAGTTGGCCAAGCGCAACATCATCCACAAGAACAAGGCCGCCAACTTGAAGAGCAGCCTCAAGTCTCAGGTGAACAAGCTGAAGTAAAGCTTGCTCTTCCTTGTACGAACCGGACAGGTCCCCGCGCAGGGGACCTGTTGCATTTCAGGGGATCATGGGAACGACCGAGGAGCCGAATGAACGCCTACGCATCAAGGACTGGGCGGAGGATGACAAGCCCCGGGAGCGGCTTATGAAGCTGGGGGCCAAGGCCCTCAGTGATGCGGAGCTGATCGCCATCCTGCTCCGCACCGGCACCACCGAGCACACGGCTGTCGACCTTTCCAAACTGATACTCAGCCGCAACGGGAACGATCTCGACCGTGTGGGCCGATCCACGGTGGCGGACCTGCGCAAGATCAAAGGTGTGGGCAAGGTGAAGGCGTTGACGATCGCGGCGGCCTTGGAACTTGGTATGCGCCGACGTGAGGCCGGCTCCACAGAGAGACCCTGGATAGCGACCAGCGCGGACGCCTATGAAGTGCTGCGAGGTCGGGTGGCGGACCTGCCCGTCGAGGAATTCTGGCTGTTGTTGCTGGACCGTGGCCTACGGGTCACCGAGCTATGCCGGATCAGCACCGGAGGCATGCATGGCACGGTGGCTGATCCGAAGGTCATCTTCAAAGAGGCGTTGGACCGTCGCTCTTCAGCCATCATCCTCTGCCACAACCACCCCAGCGGGCAGCTGCGGCCCAGTGAAGAGGACCTTCGCCTGACGCGAAAGCTGGTGGAGGGCGGTCGCCTCATCGATATCACCGTGCAGGACCACTTGATCGTTACTTCGGGCGGTTATTACAGCTTTGCCGACAATGGCCTGATGTAACATGGAACGACCGCTCCGCATCCTCACCGTCATCGGCGCCCGCCCGCAGATCATCAAGGCCGCGGCCATCAGCAGGGCCATCGCTACGTCGTTCCCCGACCGGATCGAAGAGACCCTGCTTCACACCGGTCAGCACTACGACGCGAACATGTCGCAGGTCTTCTTCGACGAGCTCGGCATTCCGCGTGCGGATGTGGAGCTGGGCGTGGGTAGCGGAGGGCATGGTGTGCAGACAGCCCGCATGATCGAGGGGATCGAACAGGAACTGAAGAACGGCGATCACGATGTGGTGTTGTTGTATGGTGACACCAACAGCACCTTGGCAGGGGCGGTGGCCGCCAGCAAGCTTCACATCCCGGTGGCGCACGTGGAGGCCGGCTTGCGCTCCTTCAACAAGCGCATGCCCGAGGAGATCAACCGGATCATCTGCGACCACTGCAGCACTTGGCTCTTCTGCCCCACCAGCACGGCCGTCGAGAACCTAGGGCGGGAGGGCTTCAGCCCGGATACCTCGGCCGCTCCTGATGTGGATCGACCGCATGTGCTCCTTTGCGGCGACGTGATGTACGACAACAGCATGCACTTCGCTGCGTTGGCCAGTGAGCGCTCCACCCTACTGAAGGACCTCAGGCTGACCGCCGGCGACTATGCCTTGGTCACCGTGCACCGCGACCACAATACCGACGTGCCGGAGCGGCTGAACGCCATCGTCGGTGCGCTGATCGCTTTGCACGATACGCACAAGCTGCCCTTGGTGCTGCCGGTGCATCCGCGCACACGCAAGTGCTTTGAGCAGTTCCTCGATCCGTCACTTCGCAATGCGCTGACGGCCCGCCCCTCCATCCACTTGATCCCCCCTGCGGGCTTCCTCGACATGATCGCCTTGGAGCGTGATGCTCGTTTGGTACTGACCGATTCAGGTGGGGTGCAAAAGGAGGCTTTCTTCTTCGGCCGTCCGTGTGTAATCCTACGGCCCGAGACCGAATGGGTGGAACTGGTGGAGCATGGTCAGGCCGTATTAGCTGATGCCGACCCCTCACGCATCGCCGAGGCCGCGGCCCACTTTCTCACCAACGGAGCACCGCCATGCCCGTCCATCTTCGGCGACGGTCATGCGGCGGAGCGCATCTGTGCTGAGCTTCTTCGATACCGCTGAGCCGTGTTGCGCAGCCTGATCGACTACACCAGGTGTTTTGCCCATGTGGTGGGTAGTGCCGAAGGTCGTCGGTTGCTGGCTGCGCATCGTCGCCCACTTCCGAAAGCACAGGTAAGTGGCCCGGTCGATCTGGTGCGTGCCATGCAAGGCGCGGCGGATTGGCTCTGCCATGCCCAGGATAGCAATGGCGATGGTGGCATGGGTAGCTACCATTTGGTGACCGGCTGGGGGCGGACGTATCCCGAGACCACCGGCTACATCATACCCACCATGTTCGCGTTGGCCGACCGCTTGGAGCGCCCCGAGCTGGCGCAGCGTGCTGTGCAAGCCGCCGAGGTGCTTCTGAAACTTCAGCGCGCGGATGGGGGATGGCAGGGGGGGCGAGTCGGAGAGGAACGTTCATCGGTAGTGTTCAACACAGCGCAAGTGATCCGCGGGATGCTCGCTGTACATCAGCGGACCAAGGATGACCGCTACCTCCGGGCCGCCCGAAGGGCAGGCGATTGGATCGTGTCCGTGCAGGAGGCGGATGGTACCTGGGGCCGTAGTAATTTCATGGGCGTGGCGCGGGTCTACGACAGTTACGTGGATGCTCCCTTGCTTCAACTGTTCGGTGTTACGGGGGAAGACCTCTACAAGCAGGCCGCTGTGCGAAACCTGGAATGGGTGATCACCAAGCAACAACCCAACGGTTGGTTCGCCGATGCGGACAACACCATAAGGCACAACGATCGGCCGATCATCCACACCATTGCCTACACCATCGATGGGCTCGCCGATTGCGCGTACTTGCTCAACGATGTCGGGCTAATGGATCACGCTCATCGAGCGGCTGAACCCTTGCGTGACATCTTCCTCCGCGATGACCGACTGAACGGGCGTTATGACCGGAACTGGCAGGGCAGCGAAGCCTTGATCACCACGGGTTGCGCGCAGTTGTGCATCGCTTGGGAGAAGCTCGCTCAGCATACCGAAGCACATGCCTACCGCACTGCTGCTGTTCGGATGCGCATGTTGCTGGTGGAGCTGCAGCTACGTTCTTCGGAAGGGCCTGTCCATGGCCGCGGAGCGGTGACCGGTTCGTTCCCGTTTTGGGGCCGGTATGAGAAGTTCGCCTACCCGAACTGGGCCACCAAGTACCTGGCCGATGCGCTACTTTGGGCCGGGGGCAAAGCCCCTCACTGATACGCCCGCGCATGCTTCCCGACCTCCGCACATGGCCCCTTCGCCTCGGAGCGTCCCCCGGTGATACCGTGCAGTTGATGGCGGACCTCACGCGCCTGTCCCTCCGTTTCCGGAGGGAGAACGCCACGTTCTCGCCTGATCTGCTGTTGGATGCGTTCGCCAGTGCTGTGGGTCCTAACGGAAGTGTGCTCGTGCCCACCTACACCTTCGATCTGGAGGATGGCGACGTCTTCGATGTGCGGAGCACCCGTTCCATCAGCGGTATACTGGCCAATGCCGCATTGGCGAGTGCCAGATTCCACCGAACTCCGCATCCACTCCATTCCTTCGCGGTTGCCGGCGCAGCGACCGAGGATCTCGTGACCAACGCTGAGCAGGGCAGCTTCGGGCCGGCCTCGCCCTTTGGCTACCTGCATCGGCACAAGGGCCGGCTCATCGCCCTCGACCTGCGGTTGGATGACGCGCTGACCTACGTACACTACGTGGAGGAATGTGTCGAAGTGTCCTACCGCAAGCATCGCGAGGCTCGTTTCCAGTACACCGACAAGGACGGCAAGCGGTCCGGTCGTCGCTGGTCCATCTATGCGAAACGGCCTGGGCACCACATGCGGTTCACCGCGCTCAGCGGGTTGTTGGCCGAAGGTGGTGCGCTTGTGGAGCACACGTTGGACGGCGTGAAGGTGCTTGTAGTGGACCTCGAAAAGGCCCATGCCATCATCGAACAGGACATCCGCACCAACGACGCAAGGAGCATCCATCAGTTCCGTTGGAAATGGTGGGTGCGTGACATGTTGAAGGCCTTGCTTCGTACGTTCGGCATCCGACCGGGTCAGGCCCGTACCATCCATGCTGCTGATCCACGTTGAGCATCCTTCCACAAGAAGCACATATGTCATCCGACATGTGTTCGAGCGGATGCTGGGCATTCCGTTCCGCATGGTCGAGGACCGTGCGGCATTCCTTGCGGAACAGGGCCCTCGCCTGATCTATGGCACAGCACCTGTGGAAGGTGCCCTGCATGTTCCGTTCAGTGGTGTGTTGAACAGGCCGCCCGCCGGGGATCCAACGCTCGGGCAGTTGAACGGCATGCCCGTACTGTACCCGGTATCCAATGGCTTCGACCTGTTCGCCGCGACGTTCTTCCTGCTTGCGCTAGTGGATGAAGAGCGCTGCACCGCACGCGATATGCACGACCGCATTCCCGCAGATGACCTGTTCGTCGTTCGCGCGGGCCTGGCTGATGAGCCCTGGCTGGACCGCTGGGCGCTGGACCTGCACCGGCGGCTACGCGAGCGTTGGCCCGAGCTTGCTTCCGCGCATCGACGCTATACGCACACGGCCACCGTGGATATGGACAATGTGCTGCGCTACGCCGGGCGGCCGCTATTACGGGCGATCGGAGCCTCCCTGAAGGATCTGTGCGCGCTCCGCTTCGGTGCGGTGGTGGAACGCTGGCTTGTGCGCTCCGGCATGCGCAGGGATCCCTATGTGCAGGCCATCGAGCTTGTGCAACAGCATGCCCCGGTCCTGGGTCGTCCCATCCTGTTCTTCCTCACCAAGGGGGACGGTATGCACGATCACGCTGCGGTCCGGTGGCCTCGATATTTCCGGCAGCTGCTCGACGGACCGCTCGGAGTTGAAGGGCTTCGTTATGGCATCCACCCCTCTTACCGTTCGAGCGAGGATGAGCGCGCGCACTTCAAGCAGGTGTTCGCGTTCGAGATGGACATGCGGGTCCCACGCGATGCTAGTCGCCAACATTTCCTTCGCTGGAGACTGCCTGGTACCCTGCGTCATGTGGCCACCATGGGGTTCAAGGAGGAACATTCACTCGGGTTCAGTGAAAGGCCCGGTTTCCGGGCTTCAACATGCACACCGTTCCCTTGGTACGACCTGGAGCGTGAGGAAGAGACGAAGCTCATGCTCTGGCCTTTTGCGGTCATGGACAGCGCCTTGATCGAGCACATGGGGATGGGGCCTGATGAAGTCGTGCGCACGATGAACGCGATCAGCGATGCGGTGCGTGCTGTGAGCGGCACCTTCGTGAGCGTGTGGCACGATCGCTACCTCAGTGGCCATCGGGAGTTCGCGCCTTGGCCTGCGGTCTTCGAACAAGTGGTCCAACACGCCAAGGCATGATCCGGCATCTGCGGCACGAGGAGATCGACAAGCAGGCTTGGGATGCACGCCTAGGGCGCTGCGCAACGCCGTGGTGGTACGGTCGCAGCTGGGTGCTCGATGCGGCCTCTCCCGGCTGGGAGGCCCTGGTGGATGAGACCTCGGGCGCGCAGATGGCCCTTCCTTGGCGGAAGCGCTTCGGTATCGCCTACCTGCACCAGCCCTTCCTGTTGCAGCGGATCGGGGTGTTCGGGGGGGAGCCAGGCCCTTTCCTTGCTGCCATTCCCAAGCGGTTCCGCTACGCGGATATCTATCTGAACCCAGGTGAAGTTGGCGGCTTTGGTCGCACGATCCGCATCAGCGAGCAGCAGAACTTCGAGCTTGATCTGAACACCAGTATTGAAGTCTTGCGCAAAGGCTACAGCGAGAACCTGCGACGCAACTTGAAGAAGGCAGCGGGGGCTGAGTTGACCTACGAGCCAAGCGCGGATGTGGAAGAAGTGCTGGCGTTCTTGATCGGTTCGGAGCAGTTCAAGCGTTGGGGTGTGGATGCACGCCGCATCGCATGCATGCAACGAACATTGCGCGGTGCGCAGGAGCGGGGTGATGGCTTTGCCGTGGCGGTCCGTTCGGGTCGCGTTCTGGTGGCCGGTGCCTACTTCGTCAATGCCGGTGGCCGGCTCATCTTCTTGAAGGGCTTGGCGAACGAGCAGGGCCGGACCTTGCGTGCCATGCCCCTGCTCATCGATAGCGTCATCGAAGCGCACGCGGGCTCACCGTTGGTCCTGGACTTCGCCGGCTCCAACGACGAGGACCTGGCCCGCTTCTATCGGGGCTTCGGTGCACAGCGAACGGTATATTTACGGACGGTGATCAACCGATTGCCACCCTTGGTACGAAACCTGAAGCCTTGACCCATGGTCGTGCAGTTGGCGAACGAACGCAGCGTGGTGAACCAGTTCCTTGCGGAGCTCCGGGATGGGTCGATCCAGAAGGACCCGATGCGGTTCAGGCGGAACCTTGAGCGCATCGGAGAAGTGCTCGCCTACGAGCTGAGCAAGACACTGGACTACCAGGAGCAAGAGGTGACCTCCCCGCTCGGTGTTGCGCATACCTTCCTACCGGTGGACCAACCCGTGCTGGCCACCATTCTACGGGCCGGCCTCCCGCTGCACCAAGGCATGCTGAACTACTTCGACCGGGCGGACAGCGCCTTCGTCAGCGCTTACCGCAAGCACCGGAAGGGGGAGGATGGCTTTGACATCGAGGTGGAGTACATGAGCAGCCCTTCCCTTGAGGACAGGGTGCTCGTGCTATGCGATCCCATGCTGGCCACAGGCCGTAGCATGGTGCTGGTTTACAAGGCATTGTTGCGTCTTGGGAAACCGAAGGCCGTGCATATCGTATCAGTGATCGCAAGCAGTGAGGGCTTGGAGTACGTGAAGAGCCACATGCCGCCCAACACACGGATCTGGCTCGGCGCAGTGGATGAGGAGATGACGGCCCAAGCCTACATCGTGCCTGGCCTGGGCGATGCCGGAGACCTTGCTTATGGCGTGAAGCTCTGAACCACATGCATGAACTGGCCGAAATAGTCACCGTGATCACCATGGGCGCCCTGAAGATGTTGGTGGCCGCCGGCTTCGGTGCGGGTTTCGGTTTCAGCTTCCTTCAGAATTTCCTGTTCACCAGCCTGGGTGGTTGCCTGGGCGTGCTGTTGTTCTACAACCTGAGCGCGCGGTTGACGGAGCGTGCACGTTTGAGGTCCATGCGCAAGCGCGCGCAGGCCATTGCTTCGGGCGCAGCCTCCGTGGTTCGGGTGTTCACCAAGCGCAACCGCTGGATCATCCGGCTCAAGCACGTCAGTGGGTTCGTGGGTGTGGCGGCTCTTACGCCCTTGGTGCTAACGATCCCGGTGGGCAGCATCCTTGCAGCGCGCTTCTTCCATCATGATCGGCGCACCATCCCTGCGCTGTTGCTCTCGGTGGTGTTCCAGGCACTGTGTGTTTCGGCCGTCCTCACCGGTGCGGCGAACCAGCTGGTCGGTCTCGTTCCGTGAAGCGCTACCGCCACCTGTTCTTCGATCTGGACCACACGCTGTGGGACTTCGAGGCCAACTCGCGGGCCACATTGAACGAGTTGTACACGGAGCTTGACCTGGCCAACAAGGGCGTCGAGAAGGTGGAGGAGTTCATCGAGGTGTACGAGGAGGTGAACGCGGGTCTTTGGCAGCGCTATGAGGCCGGGCAGATCGAGAAGGCGGTGCTGCGCGTCCTCCGCTTCAGGAACACACTTGTGCGTTTCGGTGTCCGCAACGATCGCCTTTCCACACAGCTCGGTCATGCCTACATCGAGCGTTGCCCACAGCGAACGGCCCTTTCACCGGGTGCGCGGGAGATGTTGGACGCGGTCCGCAAGGACCACCGCATCCACATCATCACCAACGGTTTCGACGAGGTGCAGCATGTGAAGGTGCGCTGCAGCGGACTGGGACCCTACATCGACGTGATGCTCACGAGCGAGAAGGCTGGCGCCCGCAAACCGGATGCTCGCATCTTCGAGGTGGCCATGAAGAAGGCGGGTGCCACAGTGAACGAAAGCCTGATGATCGGCGACATGCAAGCCACGGACATACTGGGCGCCCGTGGTGTGGGAATGGACCAGGCACACTACGCCGCACCCGAGAAGGCCGACCCGGAGGCGACCATCCGTTTCGCGCACTTCGACGAGCTGGCGGTCCTACTGGGCTGATGCCTGATCCTTGCTGAAGTAGTAGGTGATCGCGGCTTTGCGACCGTTGGCCTGGCTGCTCTTCAGCACCACCAATGAATCGCCCCCATAGATGCGACCATCGTAGTGGATGAAGCCCTGCATCACCGTGGTGCGGAACAGCACACTGTCGTTGCGCAGCGTAACAGGTACGTTGTGGATCCCTTTTTCGATGTTAACGGGCAGGTCCGCGCGGAACAGTGAGCGTAGCGAATCACCGCTGGTCGCATAGCCCGTGATGGTGACCACGTTGCCGCTCGGATAGAAGTGCAGCAATTGGGTCAGGTTGCCATAGGTGCCCATGTAGATGCCGTCATACCGGGGCGCCAGGGATGTTGCCTTGTCGGTGTTCTCGGTCTCGGTCTTCGTTCCACCGCAGGCAGCGAAGGCCACGGCAAGGGTCAGCAGGAGGAGGATGGAGGGGATGCGCATGGGGATCAGGATGCGAATCGTGCGAGTGGGGTGATGGAGCCTTGCACCACGTCACCGAGGCGACAGGTGATGTCGGCGTTCAGGGGCAGCAGCAGGTCCACGCGGGAACCGAACTTGATGAAGCCGAACTCGGTGCCTTGTGCGGCCGGCTGTCCTTCCACAGCGTACGTGCAGATGCGGCGCGCCAAGGCTCCTGCGATCTGGCGGAAGAGCACTTCGCCATGCTTCGGGTGGCGCACCACCACGGTGGAGCGTTCGTTCTCCGTGCTGCTCTTGGGGTGCCAGGCCACCAGGTACTTGCCGGGGTGGTACTTGTAATAGCTCGTGGTGCCGCCGATGGGGAAGAAGTTCACGTGCACGTTCAACGGGCTCATGAACACCGACACTTGGATTCGACGGTCCTTGAAGTACTCGCCTTCGGTCACTTCTTCGATCGCCACCACCTTGCCATCGGCCGGGGAGATGATCAGATCATCCTGCTGCTTCACTGTGCGGCTCGGGACGCGGAAGAACCAGAGCACGATCAGCATCACGGCGATCAATACACCGAGTATGGGAAGGAATACCCATTCGGGTGAACGGGAGGGGAGGAGCAGTGCGGTGAACAGTAACACCGAACCGACCAAGCCGATGGTGGCCATACCCTCGCGATGAATAGTCATGGTCGCCAAAGATAGAAGAGCTCCTCAGCGGAGGAGGTGCAAG
Source organism: Flavobacteriales bacterium (assembly GCA_016721825.1). Classification (GTDB taxonomy): domain Bacteria; phylum Bacteroidota; class Bacteroidia; order Flavobacteriales_F; family PHOS-HE28; genus PHOS-HE28. Next base: position 814,500 of record JADKHI010000001.1, on the reverse strand, counting down.
TAGAGATAGACCGCTGGGATGGCCAGCAGGAAGCCATCGAAACGGTCCAGGATGCCACCGTGGCCTGGCAACACGTTCCCCGAATCCTTCACACCGCGGGCGCGCTTGAACGCGGATTCCAGCAGGTCGCCAAGTGTCGCGGAAACGGCTACCAGAAGACCACAGACCAAGCGGTCCTGAAGCGGAAGCTCGGTCCAGAAGGAGCCGAGGAGCCAGGCGACCCCCAGGGTGAGCGCGATGCCCCCCAGCAGCCCTTCGATCGTCTTCTTCGGGCTCACCGCCGGAAGCAATTTGGTGCGCCCGATCGACCGCCCAACGAGGTAGGCACCGGTGTCGTTGGTCCATAGCAGGATGAAGGTGCAGGCCAGCTCCGCAGGGCCGTTAACCAGCATATGCGGCAGCAAGGCGAAGGGTAGCGCGATGTAGCTGACCAGGAGCATCTGCCCGGCGAACTCCTCGGCCGGGGCCGGGGAGCCCCGGCGCAAGGTCATGGTGATGCCCACGAGCAGCAGCACGAACGTGAGCCCCACGGCGTATCCAGGTAACCAGACGTTCGTGAAGGCCCCGGCGGCCACGGTCACGTACACGGTGCAGGCCAGCATGATGCTCCACAACGGCAATGGCCCTTGGGCATCGTGCCAGTACAGGCGGTGGAATTCCCGCGCGCCGATGGCGCAAACAGGTAGGAAGAGCATCGCCGTGGTGAACGGTCCCGCCCATGCGGCCCCGAGCGTGAGCGCGACATAGGCTGCGCCCGTGATGGCCCGGGTGATGAGTTCGCTCACGCGGAAGCGGGCAAGGAAGGGGTCTCGTCGGGCGTCGGAGCAGGGCCTCCCACGGTGGTCCCGTTGCTATTGGCGGCCGCAGTACGCTCGGCCACGTCGCGGGCAAAGGTGCGGTCACCGAAGATCTTCTCCAGGTCCTCTTTGAAGATCACCTCCTTCTCCAGCAGCTGCGAGGCCAGGGCGGTGAGCTTGTCCTTGTTCTCCACCAGGATCTTCTTGGCACGCTCGTACTGGATCTCCACCAATTTGCTCACCTCCTCATCGATGGTCTGGGCGGTGCGTTCGCTGTAAGGCTTGCCAAAGGAATACTCGCTCTGGCCGGTGCTATCGTAGAAGCTGATGTTGCCGACCTTGGCGTTCAGCCCGTAAACGGACACCATGGCATAGGCCTGTTTGGTCACCTTCTCCAGATCGCTCAGGGCGCCGGTACTCACTTTGCCGAACATCACATCCTCGGCGGCGCGACCACCCAGGGCGGCGCATATCTCGTCGAGCATCTGTTCGGCCGTGGTCAGGTGGCGCTCCTCGGGCAGGTACCAGGCGGCACCCAGCGAACGTCCGCGGGGTACAATGGTCACCTTGATCAGCGGGCTGGCATGCTCCACCAACCAGCTCACAGTGGCATGGCCTGCCTCGTGGTAGGCCACGCCGCGCTTCTCGTCGGCGGTGATGATCTTGTTCTTCTTCTCCAAGCCACCGATCACGCGGTCCACAGCATCGAGGAAGTCCTGTTTCTCAACGTGCGTCTTCTTCTTGCGCGCAGCGATGAGGGCGGCCTCGTTGCAGATGTTGGCGATATCGGCACCGCTGAATCCGGGGGTCTGGCGGGCGAGGAACTCCACGTCCAGTGCAGTATCCAATTTCAAGGGCTTCAGGTGCACCTTGAAGATGTCGATGCGACCGTTCAGGTCGGGCATGTCCACGAAGATCTGGCGGTCGAAACGTCCCGGACGCATGAGGGCACGGTCCAGCACGTCGGCGCGGTTGGTGGCCCCGATCAGGATCACGCCGCTGTTGGTGCCGAAGCCGTCCATCTCGGTAAGGAGCTGGTTCAAGGTGTTCTCGCGTTCGTCGTTGGCGCCCATGCTCACGCTGCGGCCGCGGGCACGACCGATGGCGTCGATCTCGTCGATGAAGATGATGGCCGGTGCCTTTTCCTTGGCCTGCTTGAAGAGGTCACGGACACGGCTGGCGCCGACGCCCACGAACATCTCCACGAAGTCGGAGCCGCTGAGGCTGAAGAACGGCACGTTGGCTTCACCGGCGATGGCCTTGGCCAGCAGTGTTTTCCCGGTACCGGGAGGGCCTACCAGCAGCGCGCCCTTGGGGATCTTGGCGCCCAGGGCCGTGTACTTCTTCGGGGTCTTCAGGAAGTCGACGATCTCCTGCAGTTCTTCCTTGGCCTCATCCAGGCCGGCCACATCATTGAAGGTGATGTTGGTGCTCTTGCCGGCCTCGAAGACCTGCGCGCGGCTCTTGCCGATGTTGAAGATCTGCCCACCGGGACCACCGCCACCGCCAAGGCGGCGCATGAAGAACATCCACACCGCCAGCATGATGCCGATGAACAGCACCCACTGGATGATGTCGCGTCCCCAGTTGTCCTGGGTCTCGTAGTTCATTTCCACGCCATGGGCATCGGCGCTGGCCACGAGCTTGTTCTGGGCAGCATCGGAATTGCCGATGGTGAAGCGGTAATGGGGGCCGGCGGAATTGCCAGCAGCCTCTTTGCCCAACTTGTCCGTGTGGACCTTCTTGGCCAGGCTGTCCTTCTTGATGGTCACCAGCACCGTCTCATCGTTCACGATGTCGATGCGGCGCACATCACCGGAGTTGAGGTAGCGCTCGTACTCATTGATCTCGATGGGGCGTGTGCCGCCACTGAGCTGCATGAGCTGGATGGAAAGGATGACCACGATGATCACCCCATAGATCCAATAGAAGTTGAAGGACTTACGAGGGCGTTCGCTGCCACCGCGGTCGTTCTTGGTCGGATTCTCGTTCTCCACGTTGTTGTTCAGGTCGTCAATCAGGCCACGTTATCGAAGCGACGGCTCACAGCATCGGCCCAGAGGTCCTCCAGGGCATAGAAGGTGCGTTTTTCTCGGTGGAAGATGTGCACGACCACGTCCACGTAATCGAGGATGATCCACCCACGGGCCTCGCGACCTTCCGCGTGCCATGGGCGTTCGCCCAGCTTCTCCCGCACCAGTTTTTCCACCGATCCGGCGATGGCTTCCACCGCCGTATCGCTATCGCCGTGGCAGATAACGAAGTGGTCACACACAGTGTTCGGTACGCCTCGGAGGTCCAAGTGCACAATGTCTTTGCCCTTCACTTCCTGGATCCCGTCCACGACGGTGTCCACGAGGGGCGTGTTGGAGCCTGTGCTCCGCTTTTTTGTCATACGGTATATCTTGGACCGTTCAAAGGTAATCAGGAACATCCGCCGCACCGGCCCTTCCGTTCGGGCCTTTCCTCCATGCACACCAAGGTCATCGGCGCGCAGTTCATCGAGCTTGCATCGGTCGACAGCACCAACAACTATGCTGCCGAACACCTGAGCCTGTCGGAATTGCAGCACGGGGCTGTCATCCTGGCCCACGACCAGACCGCAGGCCGCGGACAGCGTGGGCGCACCTGGACCTCCTCGAACGGGCTGGACCTTACGTACAGCATCGTGTTGCGGCCCCAGGGCTTAAAGGCCGCGGACCATTTCCGCCTGGGTAAGGTCGCGGCGTTGGCCGTGCACCAGACGGTGGAGGAAGCGCTGAAGGTGACACAAGGGGTGGGGGGCGGACAAGTGCGTATCAAGTGGCCCAACGACATTCTCGTGGACCGGCAGAAGATCGCGGGCATCCTGATCCAGAACGATGTCGTGGGCGGCCAGGTGCAGAGCGCCATCGTGGGCATCGGGCTGAACGTGAACAGCAGCGAGCTCAACCACGAGCACCACGCCACCAGCCTTCGGCTGGAAGTGGGACAGCCGCAGGACCGTATGGCCCTGTTGGAACGCCTCTGTCAGGTCTTTGAGCACTGGTGGGACCTGCTGGCTTCCGATCCAGCTCAGGTGGACGCGAGCTATGTGGAGCGCCTTTGGGCACGTGGCCGCTATGCGGACTTCGAGCTGGATGGGCAGCCGTTCACCGGCCGACCGGTCGATGTGGATGCCGATGGGCGCCTGCTGGTGGAAGGGGAGGCTGGAGGGGTGCTGGCCTACGGGCTGGACCGTTTGCGCTTCGCTCCACGCTAGCGGGAAGGGGCTGATCGCCAAGAGAATGCGATCACATTTGGCCGAATGACGAAAACGCCTACTTTTGCCGTCCCTTTAGCAAACGACAGACGGTCATGAAGCGCACTTTCCAGCCCAGCAAACGCAAGCGTACCAACAAGCACGGCTTCCGTCTGCGCATGAGCTCTGCCGCCGGCCGGGCCGTGTTGTCACGCCGTCGCAAGCAAGGCCGCCACAAGCTCACCGTGAGCGACGAGCGCCCAGGTCAGAAGTAATTCGACCACCAAGCTTTCATCACAGAGGGGCCTTCGGGCCCCTTTTTCATGCCCCTTTCCCAAGGACATTCGCGATCGGAGGGGCCAGTTCCGGGGTCAGCAACACATGGCCGGCCTCCAGCAATTGAACATGCACCAGCTCGGGTGCCTGGCTCTTCAGCCCCTGCGCCAGGTGGGCGGGGATCACGCTGTCGGTGCGCCCGAGGAAGAGGTGAAGGGGGATGGCCCGTTCCCGCAGCACCCGCCCCACGTCCGACAAGTCCGGTTCGATCAGGCGGTAGCTCAGCCACACGTCGTGCACCTGCTGCCGTTTCACCCTGTTGTCCGTCTGCCCCATAAGGAAACGGTGCAGCTTGGGGCGCATTAAGCCGACACCATGCAGGGTGTTCATGATCGCGTGCACCCGGTGCGGGTTCTCCACGAAACGGCCATAGAGGTGGCGCCCGAAACGGGAAGCGGCCAGTCCCCGGTACCAGGGCCGGGTCTTCAGGCCATCCGGCGCCACCAGCACTACGTTCGCCACACGATCCGGCATGGTGTTCAGTAGGCTCAGGGCGATGCGGCCGCCAAGGCTGTAGCCCAGCAGGGTCAGCTTGTCCGCACCAAGGTGGTCCGCGAAGGCCGTGAAGTAGGCCGCCAGTTCCGCCGGCGTGAAAGGGTCATGCGCCCGTTCGCCCGGCGTGCTGCTTTCGCCATGGAAGTGCAGGTCGAAGGCATGAATGGTGCACCGCTCGGCCAGCATCGGCTCGAACAGCGCGAAGTCGGCACCCGTTCGCCCGAAGCCGTGGAAGGCCAGTACCACCGTAGGCCCGTGACCGTAGCTGCGGTAGGCGAGGGTGGTGGGGCCGTGGGTGAAGGAGGAGGTGGAATGCACGTGGTAAAGGTGATAAGCATGTTCATGTGCCCATGTGGGAATGTGCGCATGTGCCCATGGCCTCTCGCACTTCTCCACGATCGCCCCACATTTTCCACATTCCCTCATTTGCCCATTCCGCGCTGGGTACTTTCGCGGCCCGGATACCATCCGGACATGCCAAGAGACACTTCCATCCGCTCCGTACTCCTGATCGGGAGCGGACCCATCGTCATCGGCCAGGCCTGCGAGTTCGACTACTCCGGCTCCCAAGCTTCCCGCTCCCTCCGCAACGAAGGCATCGAGGTCACGCTGATCAACAGCAACCCCGCCACCATCATGACCGATCCGGTCACGGCGGACAACGTGTACCTGAAGCCGCTCACCGTCGAGAGCATCGAGGAGATCCTCAAGAAGCACAAGATCGACGCCGTGCTGCCCACCATGGGCGGACAGACCGCGCTGAACCTCGCCATCGAATGCGAGAAGCTCGGCATCTGGAAGGAGCACGGCGTGCGCATGATCGGTGTGGACGTTGCGGCGATCGACATCACCGAGGACCGCGAGCAGTTCCGCCAGCTGATGGAGAAGATCGGTGTGCCCATGGCGCCGAGCAAGACCGTGGCCAGCTTCCTCGAAGGCAAGAAGGTGGCGCAGGAGTTCGGATTCCCGCTGGTGATCCGTGCGAGCTACACGCTCGGTGGTGCCGGTGCCAGCTTCGTGAAGGACCCCGCCGAGTTTGACAAGCTGCTGAAGCACGGCCTGCAGATCAGCCCCATCCACGAGGTGATGATCGACAAGGCGCTCCTCGGCTGGAAGGAATACGAGCTGGAGCTGCTGCGCGACAAGGACGACAACGTCACGATCATCTGCTCCATCGAGAACTTCGATCCGATGGGCATCCACACCGGCGACAGCATCACCGTGGCGCTTAGCCATGACCCTCAGCGACCGCACCTACCAGCGCATGCGCACCGAGGCCATCAAGATGATGCGCGCCATCGGCGACTTCGCCGGCGGGTGCAACGTGCAATTCGCCGTGAGCCCCGATGAGAAAGAGGAGATCTACGCCATCGAGATCAACCCGCGTGTGAGCCGGAGTTCCGCGCTTGCCAGCAAGGCCACGGGTTACCCCATCGCCAAGATCGCCAGCAAGCTCGCCATCGGCTACCGCCTGGATGAACTGGAGAACCCGATCACCGGCACCAGCGCCTTCTTCGAGCCCACGCTCGACTACGTCATCGTGAAAGTGCCGCGCTGGAATTTTGACAAGTTCGAGGGCAGCGACCGCAGGCTGGGCGTGCAGATGAAGAGCGTCGGCGAGACCATGGGCATCGGCCGCAGCTTCCAGGAAGCCTTGCAGAAAGCCTGTCAGAGCCTCGAGATCAAGCGCAACGGATTGGGCGCCGACGGCAAGGAGACCACCGATGTGGCGGTCCTGCTCGAAAGCCTCGCCAACCCCAGCTGGAACCGCCTCTTCCACGTGTACGATGCCATCAAGGCCGGCATCCCCTTCAAGAAGATCCAGGACCTCACCCGCATCGACATCTGGTTCCTGCGGCAGATCGAGGACATGATCCTCACCGAGAAGGAGGTGGAGAAGTACACGCTGGACACCATCCCCCGCGACCTGCTCTTCGAAGCGAAACAGAAGGGCTACGCGGACCGCCAGGTGGCGCACCTGCTGCGTTGCTTGGAGAGCCAGGTGTACAAGAAGCGCAACGAGCTCGGCATCAAGCGCGTGTACAAGCTCGTGGACACCTGCGCCGGTGAGTTCCCCGCGAAGACGCCGTACTACTACAGCACCTTCGAAGAGGAGAACGAGAGCGTACGCAGCGACAAGCAGAAGATCATCGTGCTGGGCTCAGGGCCCAACCGCATCGGCCAGGGCATCGAGTTCGACTACTGCTGTGTGCACGGCGTGCTCGCCGCCAAGGAGCTCGGCTACGAGACCATCATGATCAACTGCAACCCGGAGACCGTGAGCACGGACTTCGACACCGCCGACAAGCTCTACTTCGAGCCGGTGTTCTGGGAGCACATCTACGACATCATCCTCCACGAGGATCCCGTGGGCGTCATCGTGCAGCTCGGCGGGCAGACGGCCTTGAAGATCGCCGAGAAGCTCGACCGCTACGGCATCAAGGTGATCGGCACCAGCTTCGAAGCCCTGGACCTCGCCGAGGACCGCGAACGCTTCAGCACCCTGCTCCGCGACCTCGGCATCCCGTACCCCAAGTTCGCCGGTGTCAACACCGCGGAAGAGGCGATCACCACCAGCCGCGAGCTCGGCTTCCCGCTGCTCGTGCGCCCCAGCTACGTGCTCGGTGGACAGAAGATGAAGATCGTGATCAACGAGGACGAACTGGAGGCCCAGGTGCTCGACATCCTGCGCAACATGCCGGACAACCGGATCCTCATCGACCACTTCCTCGATGGCGCCATCGAAGCGGAGAGCGATTCCATCTGCGACGGTGAGATGGTGCGCATCATCGGCATCATGGAGCACATTGAACCCGCCGGCATCCACAGCGGCGATAGCAATGCCGTGCTCCCGCCCTTCGACCTCAGCGAGAAGGTGATCCAGCAGATCCGCGAGCACACGCACAAGATCGCCCTCGCGCTGAAGACCGTGGGCCTGGTGAACATCCAGTTCGCCATCAAGGACGAGGTGGTGTACGTGATCGAGGCCAACCCCCGCGCCAGCCGCACCGTGCCCTTCATCGCCAAGGCCTACGGCGAGCCCTACGTCAACTGGGCCACCAAGGTCATGCTCGGCGCCAAGCTCAAGGACTTCCACTTCAAGCCCCACCTGGACGGTTACGCCATCAAGGTGCCCGTCTTCAGCTTCGACAAGTTCCCCAACGTGGACAAGAGCCTCGGGCCCGAGATGAAGAGCACCGGCGAAGCCATCTACTTCATCAAGGACCTGAAGGATCCGTTCTTCAGGCAGGTGTATGGGGAGAGGAGCATGTACTTGAGCAGGTAGTTTTGATCTACGCTTTCAGGTTGAAATTGCTGGTCATGCTCCTTGCGAGCATGCTCCTGTCTTGTTGCCAACCGAAACCGGGTGAAAAGGAAGTTGAAGCTTGGGTCAATGAACATCCCGCTTTGTGGAATGGGGCCACCGACTACGATTCACTTCATGTGCTCGTTCAACCTCACGCGGTCCGGGACTCGATTGAGTCTTTCTGCGAAGAGAACATGAGGAACATCATCCAGTACGAGGACACGGCGCAAGGGCTTGGCAAGGAGCAATACTGGGGCAGCGTCCAGGTGATTGATTCTATCAACCGCGTGTATCCAAAGGTGCAAGTAGGATGGAGTTGTTCTCTGCGCGATGAGTCTAGCTCGCTGACATTGTACCTGGATATGACCTATGGAATGGATAGTGCTTGCCGATCGTGGCTCATGACGACCCAGAAGGTATTCCCATGAACCGGCAATGAAGAACACCGGCGAGGCGATCTACTTCATCAAGGACCTGAAGGATCCGTTCTTCAGGGAGGTGTATAGGGAGCGGAGCATGTACTAGCAGGTATGTTCGATCGTCCAACAGCTTGTTGGACAATTGCTCAACCATCTCCTCAATTGTCCAACAGCCTGTTGGACAATTGATCGGCAGATGTCCGGAAAGTCCTGCGGGCATTGAGTTGCAGCGCTTTCGGCCTTTCGCGGAAGTGTTGGTTCCGGTGCGTCGGTTATCTTGGTTGCATGCCCGTGAAGAAGAGATCCACAGCACTGCGGACCGTGAAGAAGCGGAAGAAGACTTCCGTGACCGTGTTGCCGAAGAATTACACGGCGGTGCTGGAGGCGGTGAAGGCGCGTATCCGTGCGGCTCAACTGAAAGCGGCGCTCGCGGTCAATCATGAACTGGTCCTGCTCTACTGGCACATCGGAAAGGAGATCATCGAACGCCAGGACAAGGAAGGCTGGGGCAGCAAGGTGGTGGAACGACTGGCGAAGGACCTTCACCGCGAGTTCCCCGGCATGGGCGGTTTTTCTCGCTCGAACCTTCTGTACATGCGCTCTTTCGCGGAGGCTTATCCAGATGGATCAATTGTCCAACAGCTTGTTGGACAATTGCCATGGGGGCACAACGTGCTGCTGCTCACCAAGCTGAAGAAGTCCGAACACCGGCTCTGGTACGCGCAGGCCACCATCGCCAATGGCTGGAGCCGTACCGTGCTCGATGCGCAAGTTGCCACGCACGCGCACCGCCGGCAGGGGAAGGCGCTCACCAACTTCAAGCGCACGCTTCCCGCCGAACGCTCGGACCTGGCGCAGCAGACCTTGAAGGATCCGTACACCTTCGAGTTCCTCAACATTGCTGCGGATGCACGTGAACGCGACCTGGAGCAGGCGCTGGTCGGTCACATCCAGAAGGTGTTGCTGGAGCTTGGATCGGGCTTCGCCTTCGTGGGTAGGCAAGTGCCGCTGAAGGTGGGCCGCAAGGACTACTTCCTCGATCTGCTGTTCTACCACCTGAAGCTCCGTTGCTATGTGGTGGTGGAGTTGAAGATGGAAGCCTTCGAGCCCGAACATGCGGGCAAGATGAACTTCTACCTCACCGCCGTGGATGAGCAACTACGCCACCCGGACGACAAGCCCTCGATCGGTCTGCTCCTGTGCAAAGACAACGACAAGCTCGTGGTGGAGTACGCCCTGCGCGACATGGCCAAGCCCATCGGCGTGGCTGAATGGCGTACGCGCTTGGTGGCTACCTTGCCCAAGGGTCTCCGTGCCGCCCTGCCCAGCGTGAAAGAGATCGAACGAGAGCTCAGCGAATGAACACCGACAAGTTCTCCAATGTGGACAAGAGCCTCAGGCCCGAGATGGCACCGGTGAGGCCATCTACTATCAAGGACCTGAAGGATCCGTTCTTCAGGCAGGTGTATGGGGAGCGGAGCATGTACTTGAGCAGGTAGGTTCTTTGGGCGTGCCCCTCGCAAAGCCTCGGGTCGCGCTTTTAGCTCGTACTCCTCGCGCGTTCCTCGCTGCGGCGTACCCGCTTCAATCGCTCACGCCGAGCCAAGCACTGAGTTCTGCTCCCTCAGAGTATCCCTCTTCGGGCCGTGGGTGAAAAAGAATGCTGGGTGCTCTTTGGATATCTTGGCCTTATGACACATGAGCTTGCTGAGAAACTGTTCATTGCCTTCGCCGGCGCCGCAATTGCGCTCATCCTTAAAGCGATGTACGATGAGGTCAAGGAGGGCTTGCAAAGAAGAGCGTTCAGAAAGGCCATTGAACACAATGTCAAGGACGTTCTGGTTCCAAAGACTGAGAGGCTTATCAGAGATTATGAGCAGGTGCGGAAGGTGATAATGAGCTCCAGTATTGAGCAGTACAATGCTGAGAAGAAAAAGCAGATTGATCAGATGCCAATGTTCAACAGTGACCTCATCAAGCGCCTTCCCCCGCAAGAGGTGTATCGATGTCTGCACGACAAGTCCAAGTACGGCTTGTTATTCGAGGCGTTTTACTCAATAGACTATCATCGGGAGAAGATGCCCGCAGCCATCCTTGATTCATTCTACAAGCTGAATCTTGAGCACTTCAAGCTATCCAATGACCGCGAGGAGAATGAGACCCACATCGATCATATGTTCCATTGCACGTATGCGGACGCATTGAGAGAGAACATGAATAACCAGATCACTATGCGGGTGGGTAGCGCCGCTCAACTCCTTGACGAGCTGAAGAAGCTGCGGCACCTTTAGCGTCTCTCATTGTCGCAAGTGTTCCGATCGCTGCGGAGCAAGCGTTCGGGCCACTTGTGACTTTCCAAAGATCAACGAACACCGGGGCGTTGTCAGGAACACATGCGACAAGGACGAGCTCTAACAGTGAGGAGCTCCGCTGCTTCCTACTCCCGGATGAACTTCCCTTTTGTCAGAATTCCTTTCCGCATCAGCTCATAGACGTAGAGCCCCGCTGGTAGTGCACTGACATCGATCGTCGTCAGGTTCGTGAAATGCCGCTCCAGGATCTTTCTTGAGGCCAAATCATAGACACGGATCTCCGTACGCCCTTCAGACAAGACGTTGATGTGTTCCTGTGCAGGATTCGGGTAAAGTTGTACATCAGTGATTCCCGTGTCGTCCCGAACGCTGTTCAAGGCATCACTGGACAACTTCCCAAGGAACGTGTCATGGCTTCCCGTATTGGTGAGCACAGTGCCTGAAAAGTTGAGGGAGTAGCTAGCAAAGTACCCTGTGGAATAGATGCCTCCATCTGAGCCGGCCGCAACCCCCATCGCATACTCATGATCCGGGCCACCTATGCTCACTGCCCCAAGTGCTGTGCCATCCGGGTCGTATCGCGCTACGAAGGCATCGTTATAGCCGACATTGGAATTGATGGCCGGAAAACCACCGAAGTTGAGAAATGAACTTTCGAAGTATCCGGTGAGCAGTACGTTCCCGTTGGGTTCCGTGCACATCCCCGCACCTACGTCGTTGCCTGTACCACCGGGGCTCCGTCCCCAAAGTGGGGTCCCATCACTATCGTACTTGGCGAGGAAGAGTCCTCGGTTACCTGCATTGCTCAACGTGTCGTTCCCGAAGCTGAGGGAGTATTGGAAGTAGCCGGTTAGATACACGCTCCCCGATGGGTCAGATGTGATGCCGGTTCCTGAGGCGTAGTTCCCGGCATAAGGGACAAGCGCGTAGTTGGCCCAAACAGTATTGCCGCTGCTGTCATACTTGGCAACGAATATCTCCTGATATGCGGGGTTCGTGCTGACCAACGTGACACCTCCGAAATCGGCTGTGCTAATGAACGAGCCAGTGATGTAGGTGTTGCCATTCGTGTCGACATGGATGGCTCGAGCGTCATCATTATTCGAACCACCCATCCGGTTGGCCCATTGAACATTGCCATCGGTGTCGTACTTGACCAGGAACATATCGTATGACCCAAAGCTCTGAAGCGTGTTGCCGTCAAAGCTGATGTCCGAGCCATATCCGTATGAGCCTGTGATATAGACATTACCGGACGCATCCGATCCGATGCCGGAGGTGAAGGCTGCCTCGTTTGTTGCTCCAGCATTGCCGCTTCTTGCCCACAACGCCACACCATTCGGGTCATACTTCCCTGTGAAGATATCTGGGGCATTCACGGACGTCGAAATGTTGGTCAGCGTTGAGGTCGCGATCGTGAGCGATGGGCTGTTGAAGTGACCGGTTATGAAGACATTGCCTTCAACGTCCACGCAGATACCATACGCATAGTCGTCCTTTGCTCCGCCATCACTGACAGCCCATAACACATTCCCTTGAGGATCATACTTCGCAATGAAGAAGTCCAGGAAACCCTCGCTTGTGTTCTGCAAGACGTATGATCCAAATGAGATCGTGGCACCTTGAAAGGTCCCCGTAGTGTATACGTTGCCATCGGCATCAATGCACACGGCGTTGCTGTAGTCGTTGCTCACGGATCCGGAACTTTTCGCCCACATCCAATCCGGAGTTTGGGCAAGCGTTGTGTGCATGCCAGATAGAAGAACAAGTAGGAGCAGGATTGAGCCGGGTGTCCTCATGGATCGGTGGTTGCTGAAGCAGTCAAAGCCAAGATACGCATCACCTAGGGCCTCCATTGAGAAAGCAATTGTTCGAGATAGGTAGATAGTGAACTCACCCCGAACCCGCGGACAAGCGTGCTTGCCGTAGGCACGGCGGAGCAAGAGGCTGGGCCAGTTGGAGGTCACTGCTGTTCCAATCCGTGAACACTCTTCCAACCCCGCCGCCCCTTTGCTGGCTTGCCACCCATTCCTACCTTCGACTTCCAACCCCAAACGCCATGAAGAACTCACTGCTGTTCACGCTGCCCGTGGTAGCGATCCTGTGCTCCTGCGGCGGATCCAACCCCGAGCACGATACGATGACGGCTGAGCACAAGGCTCAGATGACGGCCGACAGCGCGAAGCAGGCGGAGATGGAGCAGATGAAGCAGACCACCCAGCGCTTCCTCGACCTGTGGTTCTCGGGGAAGACGGACGGCATCGAGGAGATCGTGGCGGCGGATTTCAAGTCGAACATCCCCATGCCGGGTGTCACCTCCACAGGCATCCAGCAGCTGAAGGACATGATCGCCATGTCCTCGACGGCCTTCACGGACAACAAGACGGAGGACCTGCACCTGATCGCGGAAGGCGACCGCGTGGTGGCGCATTACCGCTGGAAGGGCGTGAACACCGGTTCCATGGGCGAAGGCATGCCCGCCACCAACAAGCCCATCGATGTGCATACCGTGGATGTGCTGCGCTTCGAGAACGGGAAAGTGGTGGAGCACTGGGGCTACATGGAGGAAATGAAGATGATGGAGCAGCTGGGCATGATGGGGGGTGAGGAGGAGGGAAAGAAGTAGCGGCTTTAGACCAGCCCCCCGCTATCGCGGGTCTGTGATCCGTGCTCTTCCTACACCACATCCGGGTTGAGGTGGTCGAAATGAAAATGGACAGGAGGAGGTATGTATCTTCGAGATACTGGGTCACCTATTCTGATGCTTGACATTAAGCATGTGTACAACCTAACACACAAGCATGACCACCCTACGTCTTTTCGCCGTGTATCTCGGGTTCTGGTCCGCTGCAATGGCAGCCACTCATGGACAATCGTTACAACTGCACGATCCCCAGTTCCGGGCCTATCTCACATCCGTGAACCAGGCCGAAGAGAGCATTGTGAACGACGACTTCGCTGCGGCCAGCGATCACTACATCGAAGCCTTCCATAGCAAGCAGCAGCCCTTTGCTACAGACCTGTTCAACGCATTGCTGTGTGCCACACATGAGCAACGCTACGATGTGGCTGAGGCGCACGCGCATGGGCTCGCACGGCTCGGTTGCCCCCTCGAGGTGTTCGCGAACAACCCCAACCTGAAGGGCTTCGTGAACAGCACGTACTACAAACCGTTCTTGAACGGCTATGACGCCGATCGTATGATCAATGAACGCAACGTGGATCATGCTGTGCGCGGGAAAGTGGATTCGCTCTTCACGATCGATCAGACCATGCGGCTTGCCGATCCAGAATACTCGTTCCTCCGTGATTCCATCTACCGAGAGGATATGCGGATCATGCGCGCGCTGCTACCCCTGTTGAATACCGACTATCCCAGCGAACAAAGGCTCGGCGTGCGTTGGGGACCTCAAGCCCCTTCCTGGGAAACGGAGCCCTTGGTGATCATCCTCCTGCACAATTACAACAGCTACGATACCACGGGGACCGATAACCCGAACGGCCTGAGGACCGCAGCAGAAGCCACCGATGTGTCCGATCAACTCATGAAAGCCGTTGAACAAGGCAGCTTGCATCCGGAAGTCTTCGCCTATCTCCACGACCGCTCCGGGGACTTCCAGAAGGGTATCGATTTCGCGCAGGAGATGGGCATCCTGGTGATCGAAGGAAGATGCTACGTGGGTCGCCCGGACGTAGATGCGGCGCTTAACGCCCGCAGGGCCGCGTTGGGCTTATGCACCAAGGAACAACAGAGGGCCAAGGCGGTCTACAAGATGCGATCGAATGCGATGGGCTTCATACTGAACCGCGGAATGAGCGGCAATATGACCATCCTGGAGGGTTTGGAGTGGACCACGTTGCCCCAGGAGACGCGGGAAGGGTTGATCGATCTTGGACCGTATGAACCGCCGAGTGAAAGTGAACACTAGACCACCGCAGGGCGTCCTCTGAACCACCGCCCTCTGTCCGCTGCTCGCGAAGCGCTAGTCAACTACACTGCACGAATCGCCCTGACTGATCAATGGGGTCATGCGTTGGGCGGGCATGCGAGCGACAGATCGGATCTGTGCGTGTCGGTCGTTATTCCACCACGACACGCCCAACGCACACTTCGTCTTTCGCCGAACGCTTGTGAATAAGGTAAACGCCGGCCACCAGATCACCTCGTTCCAGAACGATCCGGTCCGATCCTGCTCCATGCAGTATTCGTACAACGCGGCCTGTGCCATCGGTCACGACGAGTTGCTCGTTCGAGCCCAAAGGCACCTTTAGTTGTATCGTGGCGCTTTGTGCCAGTGGGAGCGGATAGATCGTCGCCTCGTTCGGCGCAATGGCCGTTGCCGAAAGGACAATTCCGGTGCCCCCGATCCAACCTTGGGTGTACGCAAAGGCACCACTGGTGGAGTCGGGCAGAAGGCTGTAAGCCAGGTCCAGCAGCCCGTTGCCGTCAACATCCACGATGCTCACCCCGGAGGGTATGCCATGCACGGCCACGACTTCCGTGGCCGTGGCGAAATTTCCAGCACCCAGGTTCTGGATCCAGTGGATGCCCTGTGAGGCGGCCATGGTGAAAAGTATGTCGGTGTCACCGTCAGCATCCATGTCCGTTAGGACGGGGTCCAGGTCATTCGCGTTAAGGATGTTCGCTTCGAATTGGAACTGTAGTCCGCCCATGTTCTTGAACCAAGTGATCCCGTTGTCGAAAATGGTGGTGACGAGCACATCGGAGAGGGCGTCACCGTCCAGGTCCACAAGATGCAGTTCATCGCCATAGTTCGTGGTGAACAACCCCGGGAGCAGGCTGAAGACACCGCCACCTTGGTTCTCGTGGATGCGCACTACTACGAATTGGCCGCTTCCGCTGGTGGTCATGATATCCAGGTCTCCGTCGTTGTCCGGATCAGCGGTGGTCACATCATTCCCGAACAGACCCACACCCAGGCTGTTGAAGTTGGAGAAGGCCCCGGCCCCCAAGCCGCGGTACCAGCCTGTTTCGGAGCCGGTCGACGTGCTGATCGCGATCAGATCCTCCTGACCATCCATATCCAGGTCAGTGAGTTCGAAGGCCTCGGGGCCTTCAAGCAGTACCACCAGACTGTCGTAATAGCCGGTCCCGTTGTTCACGAGCCAGTTCAAATTGCTCGTCGCATCATCGCGGACATCCATGAACAGGATATCCGGGTCCCCGTCATCGTCCATGTCGTGCACCTGCCATGGTGGGCGGACCCATCCCAGGTCAAGGTCATGGTCCACAAGGGTATCTGGTCGAGTGAAAATGCCGGTGCCATCATTGAACGCTGCAAGGATGATCGAACCTCCTGCATCGCTCAGGTAGCTCTCAACGGCCAGCGCATCAGGATCCCCATCCAGATCGATATCCGCCATCAGCAGGTTCGTTTCGTTCATGCCGCGTGAGACCACTTCAAGGCCCTGCATGGGGGCGCCAGCTTGGTCCTGGAAATACACCAGCGTATTGTTCGCCCGCAGCACGATGTCCTGCACGCCATTGTTGTTCAGGTCCGATGTGATGAATGATGTGCCGGCGCTGGAGCGTGGGAAACGGACAAGGGTGTCCGGGATGATCGAGAAAGAAGCATTGCCCGGGTTGTTGAAGTAGCCGATCAGCGCTCCACCGCCAAAGACCACGTCCGTGGTTCCATTGGCATCCATGTCGGCGAGTCGAATGTCGCCGATGGGAGGGATGCCCTGCCGCGAGTAGAGCAGCACGGGTGCTTGGAAGCCTCTGGTGTCAGAGAGCACGAGACGGACGTGGTCGCTACCATCATTGAAACAGATGTCTTCGCGCCCGTCCATGTTCAGGTCCGCTGTACGGCAACGCTCAACGTCGTTCAATGCGCCGCTCGTCAACAGGGTGGCAGCGGAGAACGAGCCGCTCCCATTGTTGTCGTAGCGCAGGATCTTGCCATCCGAGGCGCGGCTGCTGATCAGGTCAACATCTCCATCACCATCCAGATCGGCGGACCGGACCCAACGACATCCGTTGGTTGACAATGCCACTGTGCCCATGGAGGTGAACGCGCCGGAGCCATCATTCGCGTACCAAACGATCCGGTCATCGTTGTTCGAGTCGATCGAGAATATGATGTCCACATCAGCATCGCCGTCCAGGTCGGCGAGTTCCATGGCATCATTTACGAACGAGTACAGAAGGAAGAGATCTTCCGCTGGCGCGAAGCCTCCGGATCCGTCGTTGCGCAGCAGGCGCATGGCATCAAACCCATCGTGATAGAGCACGTCCAGGTCCAGGTCGCCATCCACGTCCACGAGGCCGCTCTGTTCCTCCGCGTAGTACCCGTGAAGTCCGATGGTCTCGGGTGGAAGGAAGGCGCCATTGCCGGCACCACGGTAGAGGAAGATGGGCCCTTCGTTGCCGCAGATCACCAAGTCGTTCAAGCCGTCGCCATCCACATCGCCCGCCAACCGATCGCCCACCCGTTCCAACGGGGCGATGATGCGCTCATCTGCGAATTGACCGCACACAACTGTTGAACAGAGGCAGATTGCCCCAGCAGACAGGAAATTCTTCATACTGTCAAAAATAGGATGCGCCCGATCACCGTTGGAAGCGATCGAACAACTGCGTTGTTTGATCGCACAATTCAAATGGCCTTCCATGCCGTGCGGACCACAAGTAGTTCAACCACCGCAGGGTGTCCGCCTCCGTATAGCAAGAGTTCCTATCGCGCGGCGGATGAAGTGAGCGGGCCACTTGTGACCTTCAGGCTGCGTTATCGTGGCGAGCGCACCGATCGGACCTCACGGGCACCACACGAAGGACCGGCTCGCGATCCGTTCGTTCCGTTCGTTCAGCACGGTGGCCACATACACCCCGGCCGGCAGTCCCGCTGTGCTGCAGGTGGAGCCGCTCATCCGCGGCACACTGAGCGCGATGCGACCGGCCGCATCCGTGACGCGTAGGCCCACCACGATGCCGGGCGCCAAGGCCGTGCCACCGATGGTGAGAGAGCCACTGCCCGGATCGGCGTGGACGAAGAGCTCGTTGCGGGGTGATGGGACCTCGTTGACGGAAGTGGTGAGCCCGCAGTCCACGTATTGGATGAAATTGTTCAGGCCGAAGCGACTGGTCTTTCCGGCGAGGAATAGGCCGTTGTGCACGTAGTTGCACGCGCTGCCCGGCAGGTCGGGGTCATTGATCACGCCAAGGTGGTCGCTGTTGTTGCGGGCGGAGTAGATGCGCCCATCGGGCGCGAGCTGAAGGGACCCGTACGATTCGCTCACCGTGCTCGACCACAGGATGGTGAGCGAATTGGCGATGGTGGTGGAGTCGCCGCTGGACAGGTCGTACTGGTACACGTAGTTGGAATCGGTGGAGAAGAAGTTGAGCGCTTTCCAGGTGGCGCCGTAAAGCTTGGTTCCGTCGGGCGAAAAGGACACGGCGAAATCACCGCGTAGGGGAGGCAATGCAAGGGCGTTGCTAACGACCCCGGTGTTCGCGTCGAAGTCGAAGACCGCGAGCATGTCGGTGTTGGGCTCGTTGCCGGTACCGCCACCGGCCATGGCGATGCGCGTCCCGTCCACCGAGAACTTCAGTTCGCCCCGTGCGTTCACGTTCGAGTTGCAGGGCACGAAGGCACGGCCCACGTTGCTGATCACGGGTGTGGGGGCGATGCCGGAAGAGGTGAGCAGCCAGGCCTGGAAGGTGTTCGAGGGATAGCCGTGCGTTACGATCCACACGTCGGTCCCGTTGGCGTGGCGGGTGGCGGTCACGGTCTCGGTAACGTTATCGGTGGTGAGCACGTTGTTGGCCGAGCTTACATCTCCGTATCCTCCAGCGAGCGTCATGTCGACCACATGGTACTTCAGGAGTTCGGTCCCCTGGCCCTGAATGCGCGTGGTGATGATGTAGTAGAGCGAGTCGGAGAGGGGGCGTTTCGCGATCAGCACCTGGCTCAGTGTGCTACCGCTGGGGATCAGGGTTCCGTTGGGCATCGGTTGATGCTGCCGGTTCCACACCGTCTCGGAGTTCGTGTAGAAGAGCATGCCCAGCACCGCATTGCTGACGGTAGCGCAGCCTTCGAACCCGGGGCTTGCTCCATTGGTGAGCACGGTGACCGAGCACTCGCTGAAGCGAAGACCAGCGTCCTCCCCGAAGTACCACGTGCTCCCTTCCACTTGGGCATGGGCGTTGAAGGAGAGCAGAAGCGCGATCAAAGCAGGCAGTTTGCGCATGGGGATGGGTGTTGACCGGGATGAACGATACCCTAGGTCGTTCCTGTCAATGTTACGGCTTCGTTGGCCAGCAGGCAATGGGCCGGTAGCTCCGGTTCGAGCGTTGGCCCGGGGTGCACGCGCTGCTGATGCGATAACGGACGACCCCGGGGTTGTGGCTGTGACCGCTGCTCATGCCGAGGCTATCTTGTCACCATGCACGCCGCGCATCACCTGCGTTCTTCGTTGGCTGTCCTGATGGCGGTGGTCACATTGCCGTTGTGCGCCCAAGGCACGGAGAATGCGATCGCTGCTGCGGTCATGTTCGGTGCGGTGGTCGTGGCTGCGGTGGTCGCTGGGTTGGTCGTCGCGGTGGGCTATGTGTTCAGACGTCGCCCCTGGCAGCGTGTGGTGGTGCTGGTGTTCGGCGCTATGCTGTGCTTCACAAGCCTCTGGATCGGCATGCAGCCGGGGAGCAACAACGACATGGAGTTTCTGCAATTGTTGTTGGGCGGAGCAGGTTTGCTCTTCCTGCTGCTTGGTTCGTTCCTGTCACCCAAACCTGTCGCTGCCCGGCGATCTACCCCATGAAGTTCATCCCGGTTCTTGTGATCTTCCTACCGATCTGCTCGTGCTCGCCCGTACCGGCAGGAGAGCAGGGAACTGGTATCACTCCATCCAACGAGCCCGCAACGATCTGCGGTCACACGTGGTCGACCCGGAACCTCGACGTGTCCACCTACCGCAACGGTGACCCCATCCCACAGGTAACGGATCCGGGCGAATGGGTGAAGTTGACCTCTGGCGCGTGGTGCTGGTACAACAACGACTCGGCCACCTATCACGCGTATGGCCGACTTTACAATTGGTATGCGGTGAACGATCCGCGCGGCCTCGCACCGGAAGGCTGGCATGTGCTCACCGACTTGGAGTGGGAAGCGATGGAAACGTGCCTGGGCGAGGATTCGGTCGGGTTCCGCATGCGGGCTGCAAGTTCGGGGCAATGGCCCGGTCCGGCCACGGTCATCGACAACAGCAGCGGCTTCAACGGCCTTCCGAGCGGGATCCGTTCGGAAGGAGGTGCGTTCAGTCATGGCGGTAGCTCAGCTGTGTATTGGACCTCCGTGGAAGGAAGCGTGAGCGATGCCTGGTGCGGCCGGCTGATCCACTATGCCGACCTTCCGGGTGTCCCTGCCATGATGACCGGGGTTGGCTATATGAACAAGAGCGATGGCTACGCGGTGAGGTGCGTGAGGGACCGATGAGCTTCGCTGTAGCCCCGCTCGCGATGAGCAGCCTTGGATCTACAAGACCCCATCTTTGAGGCATGGCGGTGATCGAACTACGCACACACATCCATGCACCCATCGCGATCTGTTTCGATGCCGCACGCGATATCGATCTGCATCAGGCCAGCACATCGGATACGCGCGAGCGGGCCATCGCAGGCCGCACCAGTGGCGTGTGCGAGGCGGGGGACCGGATCACCTGGGAGGCTATTCACTTCGGCATGAGGCAGCAGCTCACGGTGGAGATCACGGCGATGGAAGCACCCTTCCATTTCGAGGATCGCCAGGTGAAGGGCCGCTTTCGCTCCATGGTGCACAAGCACAGTTTCGAGGAGACGAATGGTGTGACGATGATGTCCGACCACTTTGCGTACGAAACACCGTTCTGGCCTTTGGGTGTGCTGTTCGACACGTTGGTGTTGAAGCGTTACATGACGCGCTTTCTGGAGAAGCGGAACGCCGTGTTGAAACAGATCGCGGAGGAACGCGCCCGTGCGCAATAGTCTACCTCACCAGGCTTGGGCCGCTGGCGTTCAGAAACGCTTCTCGAAACACACGCTGCTCTCCACACCCACATACTGCCCGTAGTTCGGGATGAGGTGGTAGCCACGTCTTGTGTAGAGCGCGATCGCTTCCGGTTGCTTCTTTCCTGTTTCCAGCACGCATCGTTGGTACCCGAGTTGTTGGGCCCAACGCTCCAGTTCACCCAGCACCAACGAGGCAATGCCTTTCTGCCGCTGCGTCGGAGGCACGTACATCCGCTTGATCTCCACGGCATCTTCATCGAACGGTTTGAACGCGCCACAGCCAACGGCGACCTGGCCATCCATCACCACCACCACATGCCGGATGTTATCCAGCTTGTTGAACTGGGCGAAGAAGGCGTGTTCGCTGCCGTCGCGGATCGCGAGGTCCTTGTCCAGTTCAGCGACGAGTTCCCGGAAGGCCGGGTCGCTCGCGTCAGTGCGGATCAGTTGAGGGTTTCTTCGTTCCATGCAGGTCATTGAGGGTCACCCGGTCATTGACCTTGACCCCACGGGCCAAAGGTATTTCGTCACACAATGGCCCACCCCAAGCGAGGTGTGCGACCGCGCAGCAGAGGATGAGATGATGTCGGCCTACTCAGGATGCTAGGTATGTAACATCCAGTGGAGAACGGCTGAAGGAGCAGATGGCAGGCAACGCTCCGGTCAATGGGGCCGTGGCTTGATCACAATTTGATGAACCGTACTGTTCGATCGGACCGCGAGTCGCTCAATCGAATGTGATAAGCACCTGGTTCAAGATCGCGTACATCGATCCTGAAGTGACCGTCTTCGGTTCGGTGAGCACGCTCATCCAGGATCTGGCCAGTGAGGTCGAAGATGGTCGCCGTGGCACCGTTCAAGGGTTGTGTGCTGCGGAGCTCGATCCATTCTGCGGATGGATTGGGGTATAGGTCCAGATCCTGGATCGAACGTTCGGCAAAGCCCTGTGGTCCCGTTATCGTGAAGGTTTAGCATGTCTCGCAGTCGTACAGGTACCCATTGTTCAGGAAAGAGAATCCGCCATAGTACAGGCAGGCCGTGTACGTGCCAGGGGCATAGATCACCTCATAGATCGTGTTGATCTGAATGCCGACCTGGCCGTTGCCGAAGACCCATAGAGGTTGCGTGGAGTGGCTGTTGAAGCTAGGTGCATGGATCACTGATCGGTTCGTGAACGTTACATGGTCACCCGAGATCGTGACGAGGAAATCGCCTCCGCAGAGCGAGTCGGTGAAGACGTCGTACACTTGGTTCGTGAGACTGTAGACACAGTGGAACGGTGTAGGGTTGAGCGGGTAATCTTCCACCCCCCATTGCTCCAAGGTCACGGTATACGTACCCGGTGCGGCGTAGGTGTGTACCGCTGATCCGGTCCCTATGTTCACTGTCTGGAGCTCGGTTTGCCCATCCCCGAAATCCCATAGCAGGGAATCGATCTGGTCGTTCGGATGGTTCTGCACGCCGAAGCCGGAAATGTTGAGCGATGTGTTGATGATGAATCCGCGGGCGGAACAAGGCGGTTGCGCGCGTGCAACAAAAGACAGCATACAGAAGAGTGTGAACGCGGAAATCCTAGAGTTGTATGCCATCTTGCGGAGCGTAACGGGTGATCTGTTGGAATGAAGGTGCGCGTTCGGGATCGGCTCGGTCCAATGGATGAGCGTGCCACTTATAGAGCAGACTGATCGGAGCGGAGAATGGTTGCCTTAGCGCACTTGTCGACCCAGGCACCGATCAGTGGTTGAGCGTGAACTCATGGCGCCAAGGGTATTATGGGTCGGATGGCCTTTCTACTCACGGATGGATCCGCTCGCCCCGTTCCAGCATCTTCACGAACTGCGCCAAGCGCTTGGCGCGGGTCTCGGGCTTGGCGGTCTTCTCCATTCGGTGCAGGATAGCGAAGCGGTTCTGCGCGTTCAAGGTCTTGTAGAACGCCTTTGCGGCCGGGCTCTTGCGCAGGGCGGCGAGCAGGTCCTTGGGTTCGGTGATGGTGGAGCCGGGACTGTAGGCACGGTCCCATTCGCCATTGGCCTTGGCCACCTCCACGGCCGCCAGCCCGGCGGACATCATGACGCCCGCCTCGATCAGTGCGATCACACGGTTGCGGTTCACCTGGCTCCAGATGCTCCGGGGCTTGCGCGGCGTGAAACGTTGCACGAATGAGAGACCGTCGTACGACTTGCGGATGGCATCGATCCAGCCATGGCAGAGCGCCGTCTCCACAGCCTCGTCGTAGCTGATGGTGACGAAGCTGCTGTTCTTCTTGCCGATGCGGAGCCACACGCCGCTGTTCTTGGCGTGGTGCTTCTTCAGCCAGGTGTGCCACTCACCGGCCGAGGTGAACACGTGCACTTCGGACTCTTCGATGGGGGTGGTGCGCTTGGCCATGTGGGCGAAGATCGCTCAACGGTCGATCCCCGTTCATCGGATCGGTTCACTCACCCCACCACCACCAATCGCGTAGTACTTGAAACAGGTCCCTTCGCGGACCAGCATTGCACCGTGTAGATGCCGGTCGCAAGGCCGGAGAGGTCCACGCGATCGCCGTTCACCTGCAGGAAGGTGATGCGGCCGGTGGCATCCGTGGCGACCAGGTGGTCGAAGGGCCCGGCGTGCGTGATCCGGCAATCACCGGTCGCGGGGTTGGGGAACAGCGTGGGTGTGAAAAGGGCGGCTTCATCAATGCCCACGTTGAACGAGGTGTAGAGACACATGCCGTCGATGGCCACGTACACCTGCGGGCCGCCGCAGGTCTCCAATGTGATGGTGGTGGAGGTGCCGGTGGCGGTGAAGTCGGTGCAGGCCTGCTCCCAGGTGAAGAGCGAGGAATCGAGCGGGGTGGCATACCACGGGGTGCCATCGATCAACACCGAAATGCAAGCCGGGTCCGAGTACACAAAGGTCTCCCCTGGATAGTAGATGCCCTGCGACTGGTAGCTGAAGCACAGGGTGTACGCTTGTCCGGGGATCGTGGTCACCGTCTGTTGGACCCCTTCCTCCGCGCAACAGATGTTCTGCCAGGTGCCCCCGTTCGGCGAGGCCTGTGGCGTTCCTTGCCATAGATAGCCGGAAGTGGTGTTCAACGGGCCGTTCTCATCGTTCAGGTCAGGAGTGCCGGCGCCTGTCCAGCCTGTCGCGGTCACACCCTCGCCTTCGGTGCCGTTGAAGGCGCCGTTGCTCAACAGGTTGTTCTGCTCACATTGCGCTTGGACAACGCCGTTGAAGAGCAGTGACCAGAGGGTGAGGTGGAGGGATGCGCGCATGCCATCGAAAGTAGCGATTCCGTCCATGCGGGACCGGGGGGGTGTGTTGCCTCCTTGGGCACGTTTCGTCCCGACGCGATCGGATCCGTCACATCCCTCATGTGCCGACCAACGGAACGCGGAGGGCATACGTCAAAGGAGCTGATGTGGACCCTTCGCATTTTCACCGGTCTGTTCAGTATGTGTGGAGTCCATGTCGTGATGGTCGCGCAGGCCGACACGATCGCAGCTCTGCCTTGGGTGGGTCGTGAGTATCAACATTGGAGCGGCCTGCCGATGATGCACGGTCCCAATGGTGAATGCATCGCTGGCTACACCGAAGAGGACAGCCGCCTGTTCTTCTTCGCCGATGGCGCGTTCCAGCAGATCACCTTCGAGGATGTATGGAGCATCTTGTACATCGGAAACTACGGTGTGTCCGATCCGTGCGAGCCTTTGGAGGGTGACACACTTTCAATGCAGAGCGGCAGCTGGGTGCTTATGGATGACACGCTCCGGGTCACGGTGGAACGTACAGGCTTGTATGCTTACGAGCCCTTCATCAGCGAGTTCATCTACCGTCGGGGCAATGAACCTTTCGTGCCAGCCACAGCACCAGTGCGCACATGTACCAGCCCGCGTGAACGGCTGTTCCACTATGCTGAGGAGAAGGTGGAGGAAGGAGGTCGGACCTGGCATTGAGGTCTGGTTGGAAAGACAGGCTCACGTTCACTTAAAGAAACCCCAGCCGATATAGAGCTGTGCCTGGCGGTTCTTCACATCATCCAGATAGGGGCCGGTGCCGATGCTGCCCAGGCCGAAGTTGTAGCGCGCACCGGCATAGAACTGCTTCAGGCGCAATCCGGCTCCGACCAGGATCCCGTACGAGTCATCGTTCAGCGCGCTGAGGCTCACCTTCTCGCCGTTGATCGTGATCGCCTGTTCCCCATCGATGGACTTGATCAGATGGCGGGCGTAATATCCACCTGCATGGAGTTCGGCAGGTCCGAAGGCCATGATGAGGAAAAGCGGCAACTGCAGGTCCACCGATCGTAGTTCCGCTGTTTGGCCTTCCACGGTCACGGAACTGCCGACGCTGGACAGGAGCACCTCACCTTGCAGGCCAGGAAGCAAAGGCGGTTTCACTCTGGCGAAGACGCCGAAGTTCCCACCTACGATGGCCGTGTGTGAGAAGGTGGTGGAAAGGTCGTCCATGTTCACGCCGCCTTTGAGCCCTAGATCGAAGAGCCGTTGGGCGTGAAGCGCGGAACTGCTCAGCAGGAAGGCTGCGCAGGCAAGAAGGAGAGCTGGGAAGCGCATGGTGTTGGGTCTTGTCCACACCCAAAGGCCATCAGCATGCCGAACCTCGAGTGGGAATGGAATGCCGGTGCGGACACGGGAATTCAGCTCCCCGTAGCTAGGAAGAATGGGGAGAGGGCTCTACGCGCCCACACCGTTGCGGGTCACTCCTTTATGAACTTTAAGGAGCGTACGGTGCCAACCTTGGCAACGGAGAGGCGAAGCACATACAGACCCGCGCTCAAATTCTCAGTATTCAGCCAGTGATCAGCACCCTCCGATCGCGTACTGCGGACCATGCTGCCCGTTGCGCTGATCACCGTGAGCTGGTAGCCTTCGTTCTGTGCTGGCCAACGGACCCAGGCGCCATTGTCAATGATGGTATTGCAGAGCACGGGCAGTTCGTTCGCGGCTTCGATCGAAGACACGGAGACCGGTGCGCAGTTTCCGACCACAGAGGCTTGTTGTTGAATGAAGCTGGGCAGGCAGGTGCTGTTCGCGGCGAAGGGATAGGTCCAGACGACGGCTGAGTCGACCATGTTGCATGCGAGGCCGGCTTCTGCGGGTTCGAGGATGGCCCCGAGCACACGCGCGCCACGGTTCCAGCCATCGTTCCACACGAAGTAAATGCGGTTGTCCGGGGCGTTGGCCATGTCGAAAGCGGTGATCGGGATGGTGGCATCGACGGGGTTGGTCAGGATGTTCGACGGGCTGCCGTTCAACATGTCGAACTGTTGGATCGGCACGAGGTCGTTGTGGCTGAGGTAGAGGCGGCGGTCGCTGCAGGAGAATTCCAGCCCCCACGGCGCGTATTGCGGAATGACGGTGCCTGCGCCCAGGACCCCAGTGGTCGCATTGAACGGGAAGAGGCCCAGTAGGCCTCCATTCCCAAAGCCTCCACGCATGGTAGTGGCCATCCATGTGTGCGCATGGTTGAAGCGTGCCATGCCGGTGAAGTCGAAATCGTCCATGCCACATGCCACGGAGGAGGACATGGCGCCCACGCCCGCGTTCGTGATCGGGTAAACCTTGAACAGGTCGGCTGCGAAGTCACGTACCACCAGCCAGTGGTCGGTGCCGTTGCCGTGCCGCGCGATCGTCATGGCTTCGCCGATGCCTGTGGCCAGAAAGGTGTTCTTGTTGATGACATCGCCCGTACCGCCGTTCAAGCTCATGTCCACAGTGGACCAGTAGAGCGTGTGGTCAATGTCCGTGTGGAAGAGCAGGTGCTTGTTCGGCATGCCGGGCCAGGGGCAGGTGGCCACACCCTGCTGCCAGTCGCCGCTGTTGCAAAGCAATCCGGTCCCGTTCGGCATGGTCGCATGGTTGACGTTCCACACATTCATGCCCTCACTGTAGAAAAGCAGATCGCCGTTAACGTCACTCACGGTCACGCACGATTCACCTGTGCCGATGGCGGAGCCGATCTGAAAGGCTGGTGGTCCTGCGAGCATGTCCACCGAAGCATTCATCCCGAAATGCCAGTTGCGCATGGACCCTTGTGCGGCTAGTGTCTGACAGACGATGCTGACGAGGAAGAGTGTGGGGAAGCGCATGGTATTCGGGTTTTTCAGGAAGACGTGTTGGTGGCTTGAACGGCTGCTTGGGCGTGGTATTGGGTGGACACTTTCCAAGTTACGTGGTCCCGCGATCCGCTCGGTGCGCGATCGCCAACGATGAGCCGCTACCTTTCCCCCGAACACCCATGCCGAGCATTCAACTCCATCCTTTCCCAACGCCCTATGGTGAACTGCTTCTAGGCTCGTTCGAGGAGGAACTCTGTGTGTGCGACTGGCGTTACCGCCGCATGCGCGATGCCGTGGATGCGCGTGTTCAGCGGGGTTTGGGTGCTGAGTACGTGGACGGAACATCCACGGTGATCGAGCGGGCCATGGAGCAGCTCAACGCTTACTTCGGCGGAGAGCGGACGACCTTCGATGTGCCCCTGCGCTTGGTCGGTACAGACTTTCAACAACGTGTATGGCAGGCGTTGCAAGCTGTTCCCCATGGCACTACGCTCACCTATGCCCAGTTGACCGCGCAGGTGGGTGAAGCAACGGCTATCCGTGCAGTAGCCTCTGCCAATGGCGCGAATGCGCTTTCCCTCTTCGTTCCCTGCCACCGCATCATCGGCAGCGCTGGTGAACTGGTCGGTTATGCTGGCGGCCTGCCGGTGAAGAAGCGGCTGTTGCAGTTGGAAGGCGCGTTGGCGTTCGAGGAGGACCTGTTCAGCGCATTGGACCGTTCGGAGTGACGTTGTGGTCGGGTGACCGGGCAGTGGGCAGCCAGTTGCCTGTCGCGCCGAAGGGCTTGCTGGTTTCCTGAAGGATACCGGTTTCCACCTGGGAACCCACGTGGATCGGGACTTGAGTTGATGGAAGCTTTGCGGCCGATCAACATCTCAACGCCTTCGCCGGCTTCGGCGCTCACAACATGAAACTCACCAACATCATCTACTGGATCTCCACCGCATTGCTGGGCCTGCAAGTGGCCTTCGCAGGTGTTCTCTACTTCACTTCGCCAGAGGTGGCCACCGGCTTCACGCACCTCGGTTTCCCTGACTATTTCCGCGTGGAGCTGGGCGCCGCCAAACTGATCGCTGCGGTACTGCTACTGCTGCCCATGGTCCCCATGCGTGCCAAGGAGTGGACCTATGCAGGTCTCGCCATCGCTTTCGTATCGGCCTTCATTGCCCACGCGTCTGTGGATGGTGCTTCCACGGGCATCGCGCCACTGGTTTCGCTGGTGATCCTCGCGGTGTCGTACGTGTACGCACACAAGCGTCAGGCCACGCTCGCCTTCGCCTGAACCACGGCCGGGCCGCCTACCTTTGAACAACGCCAACATGCCGCGCAAAGCCACCGTCCCGGACCTACAGCCGCACGATCAAGCAGCCTGCACGGGCTTTCTGCTCTCGTTCCGCGACGCCTTGGACATCGTGAGCGGGAAGTGGAAGAGCGTGATCCTGCTTGGCCTGGGCTTTTGGGGCAGCATGCGCTTCGGTGAACTGCAACGATTGAACAAGGGCATCACCGCCAAGACGCTGAGCAAGGAACTCAAGGACCTGGAGGCGAACGGGCTTGTGAAACGGACCATGCTCGACACCATGCCCGTTACAGTGATGTACGAGATCACACCCTACGGTCGTACGCTTGAGTCTGTGTTGAAGGACCTGCGCATGTGGGGCGTGAAGCACAGGGAGCGCGTTAAGAGTAACGGACCTGTGAAGAAGCGCGGTCAACGGGTCCTGAAGACCGGGAAGCTGGAAGTGGTGGCGTAGGACCGGAGCTGAACGACCTTTATCATTGGGCGTTGCGCCTACTGTCGTTGACGAACTGAACCGCTTTCCCATCAGATCAACCGGTCGATCTTATCTCGCTTTTCGGCAGCAGCATTCAGCGGAGGAGGAACTGGTCCTGCAGGAAGATCCTAGCGTGCGGACACGTATCGAAAGTCCAGTGGTCTTACTGGACCGCTTCTACGATCTTTCTGAACCGCTCCAGTCGGGCTGTCCGGCTGGCGGGGTCCTTGTCCTTCGCACAGTCCGCTTCGTATTGGGCGAAAAAGATCTCCGCAGCCTGCCTGTCGGTGTTCATGGCGGCCAGCAGGAGCTGCGTTTGGACCTCAGGTGTGGGAAGTTCACCGAGGAATGTGATCAGGCTCTCTGGTGTGGAGAGTTCATTCAGCCGGGGCAACAGCACATCCACAACGTTGTGCTTACAGGCCTCCATGATCCGCCGGTTGTCATCCTCGCCCAGGTCGTAGTAGCCTTCGCGCAGAAAGTCCTGTGTGGATCCATGTAGCTCGGAAGGCAACCCGTACCATACGGTCGAAGGGTCTTTGGAGCCGAACACCTTGGTGCAGAACCGATCGAACGGACCGTATCCCAAGGTGACCTGTGGATGGAACATGGCCTGACCGGTGGCTTTGCTGTTGTAGCGGTGCGTGAACAGTTTGATCTCCTCGCGCACGCCGCTTTCGCGTTTCCTATGAAACTCAAGGTCGCGGCGTTTGAAGGTGAAACCAGCATCGGTCAGCGCAGGCTCAATGAACTCTTCGATCACGAGTGTGATCCGCTCACGCGAGGGGAGGTCCTTGTGGAACAGCTCCTTGGGTATACGCCGTTTGAAGAGGTTGAACATGTAGGTAATACTAGTAGTGTGGTTCCAGCAATGCAACTGTCGTGTTTGGCTGGCATTGGTGGATGGGCTCCAAGAGAGAACGGATGCAGGCAATGCGGAAGTGATCTCTCGATGAGCTCCATAAGCCGTTCGGGTGCCAACTTCGCACCATGCACCCTTGGATCGCTCCGCTGCACGCCACGTTCAAGCATCATGCGAACGCGGAGAACGCAGCAGCGATGAGCGCCTACATGAAGGACCGTTTCCCCTTCTTCGGTATCAAGGCACCGCAGCGGAGGGAACTGGTGAAGGAGCATAGCGCACTTTACGGTGCTCCGGCCTTGGATGAGCTTCCGGCCATCGCGCGTTCAGCCTTCGCTCTTCCGCAGCGCGAATTGCACCAGGTGGCGGTGGACCTGTTCATGAAGCATGCAAAGAAGTTGGGCCCCGCCGATCTGCCATTGGTGGAGGAGCTGATCACCACCAAGAGCTGGTGGGACAGTGTGGATGGCCTGGCCATACATGTGGCGGGTGTGATCCTGAAGAAGCATCCGAAGGAGATCGCAAAGTGGAGCAAGCGATGGATCGGCAGCAGCGACATGTGGTTGAACCGGACAGCGATCCTCTTTCAGGCGCGTTGGAAGGAGGACACGGATCAGGCACTGCTTTTCGCGAACATCGACCGGCACGTTGGCCACAAGGACTTCTTCATCCGGAAAGCCATCGGTTGGTCGCTGCGCGAGCTGGGCGCCACGGATCCAGAGGCGGTAAGCGCCTTCGTGCGTTCGCGGAAGCTGAGCCCCCTCAGCGAGCGGGAAGCCATGAAGCACCTTTAAGGGCCGTAGTTCGGCCACTTCGATCGGCCTTGCCGCTTCGTCGCTGGAATGGAAGGTTCCGTCGGGTCGGATCGTGCATTGCCCTAGGCGCGTATTCACCTTTGATGTGTAGCAGACCTCCTCTCGCAATGGTACACCTGGGCAATTTGACCGTGATCGATCAGAACGAACCGTTGCTGATGGAGCTGGATCCCCAGGATCTGGTCTACCTGCTGGAGCTACCGGCCGGTCAACGCCTTGGTCACATCGTGAGTTTGAACCGCACCGTGCGCTATGGTAACCGCCTGAACGCTTTCGCCCTGCTGGAGCGCCTCACCCAAGCGGGCGGGGCCACGGCCGAAGAGGGTGGCGTGGATGGGACGTACTGAGCCTCACTGGCTCCGCTAGGCCCGGTTCTTGAGTCAGGCTTGTCCCTGTGGGCTACGATCGAATAGCTGGATATTTGAGCATGGTAGGAGCGTGTCGTTGGTCCTTGTTGGTGACCGTGTTCGGCGTCTCGCTGTTGTCCACGGCCCAGGATTCCACGCTCTATGTCTATGGGAAAGTGAGGAACTACGCCACGGGTCAGGCGCCATTTGGCTACGAAGTGCTGGCGGTGAACGTGCGGGATACCACTGATGCTTTGCGCGCACGCACGGATGCCAAAGGCAAGTTCGAGCTGGTCATGCATGCGGACCGGGTCTATGCTTTGATCTACAGAGCACCGGACTTCACCCCGAAACACATGCTCTTCGACCTCCGCGGGCCGAGCGCGGCGCAATGGAAGGACGGGTTCGCCATGAACGTGGACATGGCCTTGGTAAGGGTGATGCCCGGCCTTGATGCTTCGGTGTTCGATGAGCCTGTGGGTCGCTGTGGCTTCAACATGAACAGTGGGCAGTTCGAGTGGGACCAAGCCTATAGCGAATTCCGGCGGCCTAAGCTCAAGCAGTTCACCGATTCTTTGGAGCGCAGAGCGCCGACCATCGCACCGGATCTGCCGCCTTTGGACATTCCGGTGGTGCTGCCCAAGTAGGTGGGTTCTTCAGGGCGTGGGATGAACGGGTCGTATGAGCGCTTTACTTGTTTCGACGAATTGACTATTTTAGACGTCGAATGAATGTAGCATCCGAACGCCCCCTGTTAATGCTCCGTCAGGACGCGTATGTAACCGTGACGGCGGACAAGGAGGATCGATTGATCCGTCTGAAGTGGTCCGGTTACGCTCCGAGCACCGAGTACCGTGGAATTCTGGAGGATGCACGCATGAACGTCGGCTTGCATCAATTGGAACGATGGCTCGCGGATCTGCGTGGCATGAACGCGATCCTTCGGCAGGACGAACAGTGGACGGTGAACGAGTGGTTCCCCACCTTGGCCAAGACCGGGTTGAAACGCATGGCGATCCTCATGAGCTCCGACTACTTCAACCAGATGAGCGTGGACCGCATCATGCAGGCCGCCACACCGGAGATGCCGTTCGAGGTGGCCTATTTCGACGACGCCGAAGGTGCGCTTGCCTGGCTTCTGGCCTCTGCTTGATAGGCCCCTTGCCCTATTGTACGGACCGGAAGTGCAGCGAGAAGGTGGCCCCGGATCCAGCGGTGCGGTCGTACGTGATCGAACCGCCCATGGCCTGCATGAATTCACGGGCGATG
Source organism: Flavobacteriales bacterium (assembly GCA_016721825.1). GTDB lineage: Bacteria > Bacteroidota > Bacteroidia > Flavobacteriales_F > PHOS-HE28 > PHOS-HE28. The sequence continues at coordinate 782,473 of JADKHI010000001.1, read as the reverse complement.
GACAAGCCCAGCCCGGTGCCTTGGTTGGCGGATGAGCCTTTCGCGAAGCGCTGGAAGATATTGTCCTGCTCGTCAACGGGTATGCCGGGGCCTTGGTCGCCAACGGTCAGGACCTCCCAGCTCTCTTGTTGACTTGAAGTGACCGTGATGATGCCTTCGGCTGGCGAGTGTTTGATCGCATTTGAAAGGAGGTTCACCAACACCCAGACCGCCTTGTCCGCATCAGCCCGCACCATCGGTTCCTCCTTACCGGTGAGCACCTCGAAGTGGATCAACTTCTGAAGAGCGCTGGCCTTCACGGCTTCCATGGCATTGGTCACAATACCGCTGATGCGTGTCTCGCTCAGGTGCAACTTGATGTTGCCGGACTCGGCCTGTGCCAGATCCAACAGCTCACTGACGATCCGCACCAGGCGTTGATGGTCCTTTCGAAGGTCCGCCAAGATGGCCCGCTGATCGTCAGTGGTCCATGTACTTCGTTCGAGCAATCCCAGGCCGATGTCCGTGCTGGCCAACGGGGTCTTCAATTCGTGGCTCACAGTGGCGAGGAAATGGGTCTTGGCCTGGTCGCGCTCCTGGAAGGGGGTGATGTTTCGGACCGTGTGGACCATCCCGAGGGCGCGGCTTCGGCCCTGTATGGGGGAGGTGTCGGCGATGAAATACTGCTCTTTCCCATCCAGGACCGCCTTGAAGGGTGTGGCAGCTTTATCTGATAGAACATGCCGGAACAGGTCGTTGCGTGAAGCTACCTCCGGGGCAGACCTTCCCACAAGGTCATTCTCTGTGAGCCCAAGCAGCTCCAGCGCCTGTCGGTTGGCAAAGAGGATGGCGCCTTGATCATCCACTCCGATGCTGGCATCCCGCAGGGAGTTGATGACCGCCTCAGCGCGTGCCTTCTCCTCCATGATGCGGGCCAGGTTGCTGTTCTCCCAACGTTCCAGTTCACTGGCCATCGCGTTGAAGCGATCGGCCATGTGACCGAATTCCCCGCCGCCTTCCAGCTCCACCCGTTCATTGTAGTGCCCCGCAGCGATACGGTCGATGCCCTCGGTGAGCACCCGGATGGGTTCGGCGATCCGCTCCGGCAGGCTGAGGAAGAGCGTGAAGGTGATGAGGAAGCACAAGGTGCCCGCGATGCTGATCCACACGAACGCCTTGTCCGCACGGTCCTCGGCATCCGACGCTTTGCGCACAATGGCGGCCCGGTTCATGTCAATGACCCCGTTCAGATGCTTTCGCATTTCCCGGGTGTTCGCGATATCCCCTGGTGAGGAACGGAAGGCCACAATGGCCTGGGAGAGCCGTTCCGTCAGCTCTGCTTCACCCGGTTCAGTGATGTTCGCTTTCTGGCTCGCAAGCTCTGAAACGAGCGTCCGGGCGCGCTCGGTGGTATCCTCTTCGAGGTCGATGGCCTCCAGCATGCGTTGCGCATAGGCGATGCTGTTGTAGTTGGCTTTCAGCACGTCCTTCCCTTCGCTGCCCATGTTCCAGATGGTGCCCAAGCTCACGCCTCCCAATACCAGGACCAGGAAGGCCAGCATGCCAAGCCACAAGCTCAAGCGCGTCTTCGTTCTCATGACAGGATCACCAGGTCGACATCGTTCTCCGCGAGTGCTGTGAGGAGCCGGTTGAACACGCTGGTGCGCAGGATCACCTGCCAGATGCTCAGATGCGGTTTGCCGATGCAGACCGTTGTGATGTGCTTGTCCTGAACGACCTGCATGATGGCATCAGCGATGTTCGCCTTGTCCAAGTTCAGCACTTTCGCCGGAAGGAAGCCCATGCCGGAACCGTTCACTGCGGAAAGGGCGTCCGTCTGGGCCTGGATGACGTCGGCACCCATCTCCACGGCAAGCTTGAAGTTGTTCAGCAGGTGCCGCTGCTTGTCGAGAGGAATGCGGTCCCTCCGCTCGTTCGAGGTCTGGACGTAGAGGACGGTCCAGTCACTGTGGTAGTAGTTGGCGAGCCGCGCCGTTTTGCGGATGATCTTGCGCGCCACATCGGCATTGCTGCTGATGCAGGCCAGGAAGTGTTCGTGCCGCAACTGCTTCGGGCGTTCCACCTCTGCTTCCACCTTGCGCTCCACCTGGCCGGCCACCTCCTTCAGCGCCAGCTCGCGCAGCTGCAGGATCTTGTCCGGCTGGAAGAAGTTGCGCAGGGCCATCTCCACCTTGGCGTGGTCGTAGATCTTTCCCTCCTTCATCCGGGTGATGAGCTCGTCGGCCGTGAGATCGATGTTCACCACCTCGTCCGCGCGTTGAAGGAAGCTGTCCGGCACCCGCTCCGTCACCTCCACGCCCGTGATCCGCTGCACCTCCTCGTTAATGCTCTCGATGTGCTGGATGTTGACCGCAGTGATAACGTTGATCCCGTTGTCGAGCAGTTCCAGAACATCCTGCCAACGCTTGGGATGTTTACTGCCGGGCACGTTGGTGTGCGCCAGCTCATCAACGATCACCCAAGTGGGAGCCAACAGCAAGGTCGCACCCAGGTCGAACTCGTCCAGCCGCTTGCCTTTGTAGAATACCTCGCGGCGCGGGATCAATGGCAACCCCTTGAGCAAGGCATGCGTTTCCACACGGCCATGGGTTTCGATGTAACCGACCTGGATGTTCACCCCCTGGCCGAGCAGTCGGTGCGCCTCCTCGAGCATGCGGTAGCTCTTGCCCACACCCGCGCTCATGCCGATGTAGACCTTCAGCCGGCCCCTTTGGGAAGCCGGTCGGAGCAGGAGGTCGGTTCCGTCGGAGGCGATCACGGCAGGGTGATGGCGATGCTGGCGGTGAAGAACGTGTTGGTGGTGGTGGGATCACCGTCAGCGTCCACGAAGATCTTGTCCTCACTGCTGAGGCTGCGTGCCTCGATGCGCCAAAGGACATTGGGGCTCACCCAATGGTCGAAGTTCAGCGAATAGCCGATGGTCTGGAACCCGTTGGGGCTGCCCGTGGCGATGATCACGCCCTGTTCATCCTGGTAGTATTCCAAGCGGGCCGCGAGGTAGCTCTTCTCCCCGAGCTTATAGCGGGGGATGAGGATCGGTGTGATCCACGTGCTGCTGCTGTCCCCGCTAGCGGCCTGCTCCATGCCGATGTCGCAGCCCACGATCAGTCCGAAACGCTCGGTGAGCTGTAGCTGGGCGTAGAGGTTGTTGAAGATGCGCGACTGGCTCACGGTGTCCGGCTTGTCGTTGCCGATGAAAGTGCTCCAGTTGAGCGTGGTATTGCCGTTCGGTTTGTAGGTCAGCTGTGTGCCGAAAGAAGGCGTATTGTTCCCATCCACCCGGGCGATCCGCTGCCACCCGTTCAGCAACAGCCCACTGGCGTACCATTTCGCGTTATTGCTGGTATAGCTGACGCGTGCACCGGCCTCGTAGTAGGGTGTGTTGTCCGCCAGGATGCTTCGCGTGAGGTTCCAGCAGTCCTTACCGATGGCGCTCTCGAAACCGATGTGACTGGGCATGATGCCCGCATCGAGCCACAGGTTCCTCGTCTTGCTCAGTTTCACCCCGACGTTCGCTTCGAACACACTGCGCAAAAGTTCAGGCTCGGCAGCCAGGTTGTACTGGGGGTAGGTCCCTGCCATCAGGGCGATGTTGCCGCGCACGTTGTCCTTCGCATAGGCCAGCTTGATCATGCCCATGTTCAGGTTGACCTCGTTGTGGCGGTTGTAACTGTAGAAGAAGCCCGGCCGCAGGTGGTCGTCCGGTTGCGCCAGATCGAAGCTGTAATAGGCCTCGGCATAGGCGCTCAGGGTAATGGCGCTGTCGAGTTGCTGCGCGGTAGTGGAAAGACAGATGCCCATGGCGGGCAGGAGGCAGATGCGTTTCATTTGGTTGCGGCGTCCAGCGCCATGTTGAGTTCCAGTACGTTCACCGTGGCAGGACCGAACAGCCCGAGCAAAGGTCCGTCGGTATGTTCAATGATCAGCTGATGCACGACATCTTGTGAAAGGCCACGGCTCAGTGCGATCCGCTGCGACTGCACGTTCGCGGCCTTCACGCTCAGGTGCGGATCGAGGCCACTTCCGCTGGCCGTGACCAGTTCGCTCGGGATATCGGCCTTTTGCACGCTGGGGTTGTGCACCACGAACGTGTCGATGCGTGCTTGCACGGTGGCCAGGTAGTCCGGGTTCGTGGGCCCTTTGTTGCTGCCCGCGGAACCGGCGGCGTTGTAGCCCACCGCACTGGGACGGCTCCAGAAGTAGCCGTCATCAGTGAACGACTGCGCCAGGTTGGTGTATTGCGTGCTGCCAGCGTGGTCCACGGTCCCGGCGTTGCCGCCGTTCGGCGTGAGCTTCGCGATGCCCAACAGGATCACCGTATAGAGGCCACTGAAGAAGATCAGGCAGATCAGCGTCAGTTTGATGGCGGGAAGGAGGTGCTGTTTCATTGTTGGATCAGATGAAGAGGGAAACGACCAGATCGATGGCCTTGATGCCGATGAAGGGCACGATGAGGCCACCAACGCCGTAGATCATCAGGTTGCGGCGCAGGATGGCGGAGGCCCCGATGGGCTTGTAGGCCACACCTTTCAATGCCAGCGGGATGAGGGCGGGGATGATCAGCGCGTTGAAGATCACGGCTGAAAGGATGGCGCTCTCCGGACTGCTCAAGTGCATGATGTTGAGCCCCTGCAAGGCCGGGATGCTGGCGATGAAGAGCGCGGGCACGATGGCGAAGTACTTCGCCACGTCGTTCGCGATGCTGAAGGTGGTGAGCGTGCCGCGTGTCATCAGCAACTGCTTGCCGATCTCCACGATCTCGATGAGCTTGGTGGGGTCGTTGTCCAGGTCCACCATGTTGCCGGCTTCCTTGGCGGGCGCGGTACCGCTGTTCATGGCCACACCCACATCCGCTTGTGCAAGGGCGGGCGCATCGTTCGTTCCATCGCCCATCATGGCCACCAGACGGCCGCTCTGTTGTTCCTTCTTGATGTAGGCCATCTTGTCCTCGGGTGTGGCCTCGGCGATGTAGTCGTCCACACCGGCCTTCTGTGCGATGAACTTCGCGGTGAGCGGGTTGTCACCCGTGACCATCACGGTCTTCACGCCCATCTTCCGCAGGCGTTCGAAGCGTTCGCTGATGCCGGGCTTGATGATGTCCTGCAATTCGATGCAGCCGAAGATGCGATCGTTCTCGGCGACCACCAAGGGCGTTCCGCCGTTGCTTGCGATGCGCTTCACTTCAGTGTCCACATCGCTGGGTACGTTGTTGCCAGCACGTTCGGCCAACCTCTTCATCGCATCCTGCGCGCCTTTCCGGATGCGTTGACCGTTGGGCATATCCACACCACTGCTGCGCGTTTCCGCTGTGAACTTGATCAGCTCGGCGCCGTCCAACGAAAGCCCACGGGTGACATCCGCACCGGCAAGCTCCAAGATGCTCTTGCCCTCGGGTGTTTCGTCGGCCAGTGAACCGAGCACACACGAACGGATGAACATGTTCCGGTCAACGCCCGCTGCCGGATGAAAGGCCGTGGCCTTGCGGTTGCCGATGGTGATGGTGCCGGTCTTGTCCAACAACAGCACGTCGATGTCGCCCGCCGTTTCCACCGCCTTGCCGCTCTTGGTGATCACGTTGGCTCGCAGCGCACGGTCCATGCCCGCGATGCCGATGGCGCTCAACAACCCGCCGATCGTGGTGGGGATCAGGCACACGAAAAGTGAAACGAGCGCCGCGATGGTCACGGTGGCGTTCGCATAACCCGCAAAAGGCTGTAGCGTGACACACACGATGATGAACACCAGTGTGAAGCCCGCGAGCAAGATGGTCAACGCGATCTCGTTCGGGGTCTTCTGCCTGCTGGCGCCTTCCACCAGCGCGATCATGCGGTCCAGGAAGCTTTCACCGGGCTCATTGGTCACGCGGACTTTAACGCGATCGCTCAGCACCTTCGTGCCACCCGTGACAGAGCTCTTGTCTCCGCCAGCCTCGCGGATCACCGGCGCGCTTTCACCCGTGATGGCGCTCTCGTCGATGCTGGCGAGGCCCTCGATGATCTCGCCGTCCGTTGCGATCAGGTCACCGGCCTCGCACACGAACACATCGCCCTTGCGCAGGTCGCTGGAGGAACGCAGCGTGATCTTCCCATCCGCTCCCACGACTTTCGCCGGCGTTTCCTCGCGGGTCTTCCGCAGCGAATTGGCCTGCGCCTTTCCGCGCGCTTCGGCGATGGCCTCGGCGAAGTTGGCGAAGAGCAGGGTGAGGAACAGGAGCAGGAAGATGGCGATGTTGTAGCCCAGGGTGCCCTGTGAGCCACCTCCGCCGAAGAGCACCCAGAGCGAGACGACGAGCATCACCGCTGTGCCAACTTCGACGGTGAACATCACCGGGTTGCGCATCAGGATGCGAGGGTCGAGCTTCACGAAGGACTGCTTCACAGCCTCCATGACCAGCGCGCGTTGAAAAAGCGAAGTCGGTTGTTGAGCGTTCATGGGATCAGAAGCTGAGGTATTCGGCGATGGGGCCCAAGGCGAGCGCCGGGAAGAACGAGAGTGCGGCCACGATGGCGATCACGGCGAACACAACCACGCCGAAGGTGCCGGTGTCCGTTTTCAATGTGCCCGCGCTTTCGGGGATGTACTTCTTCTGTGCGAGCAGGCCAGCGATCGCCAGCGGCCCGATGATCGGCAGGAAGCGCGAGAGCAGCAGGATGATGCCCGTGCTGATGTTCCACCACGGCGTGTTGTCGCCAAGGCCCTCGAAGCCACTGCCGTTGTTGGCGGAAGCGCTGGTGTATTCGTAGAGCATCTCACTGAAGCCGTGCGAACCGGGGTTGTTCAACCAGGCGTGGTCCGGCGTGTGGGTGATGCCGTAGGCCGCGAGTGCCGTGCCGGTGAGGATCAAGAACGGGTGCAACAGCGCGATGATCATCGCGATCTTCATTTCGCGTGCCTCGATCTTCTTGCCCATGAACTCCGGCGTACGGCCCACCATGAGGCCGCTGATGAACACAGCGAGGACGATGAAGACGAAGAAGTTGAGGATGCCTACGCCCGCCCCGCCGTAGAATGCATTGGTCATCATGGCCAGCAGCTCGTTCATGCCGCTCAAGGGCATGGTACTATCGTGCATCGCGTTCACCGAGCCGGTGCTGATCACCGTGGTCACGATGCTCCAGAAACCCGAGGCCGCTGCACCGAAACGCACTTCCTTGCCTTCCATGGCACCCGTGGTCTGGTCGATGCCCATGGCCGTGATGTTCGGGTTGCCGTTCACTTCCATGATGATGTTCGGAACGGCGAGCAGCAGGAAGCCGACCGTCATCACACCGAAGACCATCCACGCGAACCGTTTCCGCTTCAGGTAGAAGCCCAAGGCGAAGACCATCGCGAAGGGGATGATCAACTGCGCTACCATCTCCACCATGTTGGTGAAGTAGCTCGGGTTCTCCAGCGGATGCGCACTGTTCGCTCCGTAGTAGCCACCGCCGTTGGTGCCTAAATGCTTGATCGCAACGAAACCCGCGACCGGCCCACGTGAGACCTGCACACTATCGCCTTGCAGCGTCACGATGCTGTCCTTGCCTTCGACGGTTTGCGGTGTGCCGTTGAACATCAGCAGTACGGCCACTACGAGCGATATCGGAAGTAGCACGCGCGTCATGCTCTTCAGGAAGTAGTCGTAGAAGTTGCCAAGCTTGGCGGCGGTGCGCTGCTTCAATGCGTTGAAGACCATCGCCGCAGCGGCCATGCCCGTCCCTGCGCTCACGAACTGCAGGAACATCAAGCCGAAGATCTGGCTGAAGTAGGTGGCACCCGATTCGCCGCTGTAGTGCTGCAGGTTGCAATTCACCACGAAGCTGATGGCCGTATTGAAGGCCAGATCGGCGCTCATGCTTGGATTGCCGTCCGGGTTCCAAGGCAGCCAGCCCTGGTTGGTCAACACGAACATTGCCCAGAGGAACCAGACCATGTTGATGGTGAGCAACACCTTCAAATGCTCCTTCCAGTCCATCTCGCGCTTGGAGTCGATGCCCGAGGCACGGAAGAAGAGACGCTCCAACGGACCCATCACAAGGTCCAGCAGCGAACGTTCGCCGCTGTAAACGCGGGCGATATAGCGCCCTAGTGGGATGGCGAGGAGCAAGGCGACCATGAACATGGTCACAATGCCGAAGAGTTCAGTGTTCATCATGGTGTCAGAACTTTTCTGGTTTCACCAGCACGTAGCACATGTAGGCGAAGAGGAGGATGGAAACGATGAGCAGCGCGATCATGGGATCAGATCTTTTCGAACCAGTTGATGCACCGGTAGCACAGCGCGAAACCGAGCAGACCGGCGGCGACCAACAGCAGTGTGAGGATGTCCATGCCGCGCCATTGGCGAATGGAATGCCCGGAACGAACGAATAGCAAGGAACGCCCATCGGGCGTAGGATGGATGCGGGCCGGATGAACGAGCAGCTACTCAGCGACCCTGCCGAAATGGAAGGGTGCGGTGCAGGAATGGAAGGGTCAGGGGTCGAAACGCTTCACCTTCGCATACAACGTGGTGAGGCCGATGCCGAGCAGCTCGGCGGCCAGCGTCTTGTTGCCGCCGGTGTGGGCGAGCACGCGGCGGATGTGCTCGCGCTCGATCTGTTCGAGTTCGTATATCGCTCCGGTCTTTTGTTCGGGGAGGCCCAGCACTTCCAGCGGCAGTGAGGCCGCATCGAGCAGTGGACCATCGCTGAGGATGCACGCGCGTTCGATGACGTTGCGGAGCTCTCGCACTTGTCCGGGCCAGGTGTAGTTCAGCAGTCGCATCTTCACATCAGCGTCAACGCCGGTTATCGGCTTCTTCAGTTTGGCCGCGAAGCGTTCAATGAAGACCTCGGCCAGCAGCGGTATGTCGGATCTCCGCTCCACCAACGACGGTAGGCGCAGGGTGAAGGTGGCGAGGCGATAGTACAGGTCCTGGCGGAAGCGGCCTTCGGAGCTCTCCTGTAGCAGGTCGTGGTGCGTGGCCGCGATGATGCGCACATCTGCTTTCTGTGGTGCGGTGTCGCCCACGCGTAGGTAGTCGCCGGTCTCTAGCACGCGCAATAGCTTGGCCTGCAGGTCCAGCGGCAGCTCACCGATCTCGTCGAGGAAGAGCGTTCCCCCCTTCGCCGTTTCCACAAGGCCTTTGCGGTCCTTCAGCGCTCCGGTGAAGGCGCCAGCCACATGGCCGAACAGCTCGCTCTCTAGGAGTTCACGACTGAGGGCACCGCAGTTAACGGCCACGAAGGGTTTCTTCTCCCGGGCGCTTGCCGCATGGATCGCTTGCGCGAACACTTCCTTGCCGGTTCCTGTGGCACCGGTGAGCAACACGGAGGTGTCGGTGGGTGCGACCTTCCGGGCCAACGCCACCACCTGCTGTATGGCGGGCGTGCGACCCGTGACCGCGTCGAAGGGATCGGCATGGGAGCTCTTCTCCACCTGCTGCTGGGCCTGCGCTTTTGCGAGCGCGCGGCTTGCGGTCGGGATCAGCTTGTCGTTGTCGTCGCCCTTCACCAGGTAGTGGAAGGCACCGTTCTGCACGGCCCGCACCGCATCAGGGATGTTGCCGAAAGCCGTGAACACGATCACCTCCGCATCGGGCTGCTGGGCCTTGATGGCGCCGGTGAGCTCCACGCCGTTGGCATCCGGCAGCTTCACATCGCAGAGCACCACGTGGAAGCGCTGGGCCTTCAGCCGTTGCATGGCCTGGGCGCCGGTCTCGGCGGTGGTCACGGCATAGCCCTCGCTGGCGAAGAGCCTCTGCAGCATGTTACGCAGCTGGGGCTCATCGTCGATGATCAGCAGGTGGGCTGACCGGCTCATGACCGTGGCATCAATGGATCCCTTTGGCCGCGAGGTAGCGCTCGGCATCGAGCGCCGCCATGCAACCCGTTCCGGCCGAGGTCACCGCTTGGCGGTACACCTTATCAGCCGCATCGCCCGCCACGAACACGCCGGGCACTTTGGTGCTGGTGCGGTCGGCATCGTGCCGCAGGTAACCGGCATCATCCATGTCCAACCAGTCCTTGAAGAGGTCGGTGGCGGGCTTGTGGCCGATGGCAACGAAGAGGCCGGTGATGTCGAGCTTGCGCTCTTCGCCGGTGACGTTGTTGATGGCAAGCAGACCATCCACACCGTGTTCGCCGAGCACGTCCTTCACTTCGGTGTTGAAGAGGACCTCGATGTTGGGCGTGTTCTCCACGCGGTGCACCATGGCCTTGCTGGCGCGGAACTCGTTCTTACGCACAAGCATGTAGACCTTGGGACAGAGCTTGGCGAGGTAGGAAGCTTCTTCGCAGGCGGTATCACCTGCGCCCACCAGGGCCACGGTCTGGCCTTTGAAGAAGAAGCCATCACACACCGCACAGGCCGTTACGCCGCCACCGATGTCGCGCAGGCGGATCTCGTTGGGCAGGCCCAGCCACTTGGCGCTGGCGCCGGTGCTGATGATGATGGAATCGGCATGGATCTCGGTCTTCTCATCCACCCACACCTTGTGCACAGGGCCGCTGAAGTCCACCTTGGTCACCCAGCCGTTGCGCACATCGGTATCGAAGCGCTTGGCCTGGGCCTTCAGGTCCTCCATCATTTCGGGTCCGCTGCGCCCGTTCGGGTAGCCCGGGTAGTTGTCCACTTCGGTGGTCTGAGTGAGCTGGCCGCCGGGCAGTGGGCCTTCGATCATCACCGGTTTCAGGTCGGCGCGTGCGGCATAGATGGCGGCTGAGTAGCCTGCGGGACCTGATCCGATGATCAGGCACTTCACATGTTCGGGAGCGGTGTTCATGGGTGTGTTCGGGCCGCAAATGTAGCGGCTGCGGGGGCGACCACCGGGTGACGCCCATCACTCCCTTGGACGGCTGTCAGGGAACGCAGACCATCGTGTCGATGGCTTGGGCGTAGCCGGCCCACACGCCCAGCCCGCCGGAGATGTTGGTGCGCGCGTTGGCCGGGGTGCTGAACAGGTCACCTTGGGAGGCCACGTTGTTCGCGTAGGTGTTGTAGAACTGGAACTCAGGGATGCCGATGCTCACGAATTTCACCACCACCGTATCGCCGCGCTTGAAATAGCCGGCCTCCTCGTTCTCATCGTCCTCATCGGAACTGTATTGACTGCTGCCTCTGTTGAAGTTGAAGTCGAAGGTGAGGGCATTGATGTATCGGTCCTCGAACACGGAGAAGAGCGGGGCGATGAACTGGTCATCTTTCTGGTCGCCGTCGTAGTCCTGGTTGATGCGCTTGGCGAACCAGCGATAGGCGTTGCCCATGGTATCCGGGTCGGTGAGCGTGGCGTAGATGAAGCCCAGGCTGTCGTCGTCCGGTTGCTGCTGCGCCAAGCGGAACCAGAGCGAATCCAACGCCACCGCGTAGGGTATGCTGGTGACGCTGCTGGCGAGCTCACCGCCGGCATCGATGTTCAGGCTGTAGGTCCGGCCTTCCACGCCTAGGAAATCGTTGCCGGTGTACGCGTAGATGCAGATGTCAGCGCTGGCGAGCAGCGCGGGGTCCAGGCCGGTCAGCGCGGCGGCCTCGTCGATCAGTGAGTCGGGGATGGCCGAACTGCAGATCTGGGTCAGAGGAACGGTTGTAATGCCATCGCTCACGGTGATCACCGCATCCCGAACGAAGATGCTGGCGATGCTCTCCAAGCTTGTCGGGTCGAAGTAGCTCTGGGTGCGGGTGAGGATCACCAGCGGCGGGCCACCGATCTCGATGGTGCCTTCGACCACCAGCTTGGGGTCGGTTGTAGGCAGATCCACGGTAATGTCCTTGGTGCAGGCCGTAAGCAAGCTGGCGACGGCGAGGAAGGGGAGGATGGAACTGCGCATCAGAAGTTGAAGTTCCAGGTGATGGATGGGAGGATGGAGAAGAGCGACACCTGCTTGGCCACGACCTGGAAGGTGCCTTCGGCCGGCACGCCGCTGTTGGCGAAGTAGATGAAGTAGGGGTTGGCGCGGTTGTAGGCGTTGTACACGGAGAAGGTCCAGCTGCTGCGCCATTTCCTAGGCACTTCGGTGACCTCGCCAGTGGTGGGGTCGGTCATTTCCTTGGTGTCGCGGTTGTGCAGGGTGGCAGCCAGGTCCAAGCGGTGGTAAGGAGCCATACGGTAGCCGTTGCGCTGGGTGTACTCGCTCACCAGTCGCCCCTCGATCCAGTAACGGTTCACCGGTAAGGTGACCGCCTGACCGGTACTGTACACGAAGGTGGCGCCGAACTGCCAGCGCTTACTATGGTCGTAGCCGACCACCACGCTGATGTCGTTGCGGCGGTCCCAGCGGCTGGGGAACTCCTCGCCGTTGTTGATGTCGTCGAAGATGCGCATGGTCTTGCTCCAAGTGTAGCCGACCCAACCGTTCAACTTGCCGGTGCGTTTCTTCACGAAGAACTCGGCACCGTAGCTGTAGCCCTTGCCGAACACAAGGTTCGCGTCGTAGTTGTTGTTGCCGTTGTCCTGCGGCTGCACACCCTCGGCGTATTCGATCAGGTTCTGCATGTCCTTGTAATAGACCTCCACACTGGTCTCGAACATGCGCTCGGCGAAGTCGCGGTAGTAGCCTGCGGCGTATTGCGATCCGATGAGGGGCTTCACGTTCTTGCTGCTGGGGATCCACACGTCGGTGGGCAGGGCGATGCTGCTGAAGCTGGCCAGGTGCACGTATTGCTGACCGCGGTTGTAGCTGGCTTTCACGCTGCTGTTCTTGTTCAGCTTGAAGCGTGCGGAGAGGCGAGGCTCCAATGCAGCGTAGCTCGCGATCTTCTCCCCCGCGGCGTATGACCTGGTGCCTGTCTGCACGCCCTGGTCGTCGAAGATGTACTCGTTGTAGGAGCCGACGTGGGTGAAGGTGGTGAGGCGCAGACCAGCGGTGATCAGCAGGCGGTCCGTGGCTTCGAACTCGTCGGAGATGTAGAGGGCACCTTCATGGGCCTTCAAGCGGGAAGGGGTGTCGATGTTGAAGTCGGTGTCCCCGCTCTCCACCACCACGGTGCTGGGTGTGTAGAGGTGGTTGATGTATTGACCGCCGTACTTCAGGTTGTGCTGCACGCTGGCATACTGGTTCAGGTCCACCTTGAGGCCGTAATCGCGAATGCCGCTCTTCAGGCTGAAGCTGAACTGGTCCTGGTCCCCTTGGAACTCGAACTTGTAATCGCTGAAGGTGGCGGTGGCGTTCATGAAGAGCTTGGGCCCGAACACGTGGTTCCAGCGGCCCGCCACGGTGGCGTTGCCCCAGGGGATCTTGAACTTCGGATCGCCCGGGTTGCTGGTGCCGAAGTCGAACACATCGCGCCCGAAGTAACCGCTCAAGTACACGCGGTCCTTGTCGCTGATGCGGTAGTTGGCCTTGGCGTTGAGGTCGTAGAAATAGTAGCCGCTGCCGCCGAAGTTGGGGTTGTCCTTCAGGAAGGGCTTGGTGAGCACATCGATATAGGTACGGCGCCCACTCACGATGAAAGAGCTTCGGTCCTTAACGATGGGCCCTTCCAGGGTGAGCCGTGAGCTGATGAGGCCGATGCCGCCCTGCCCATGGAACTTCTGGTCGTTGCCCTCTTTCATGGTGATGTCGAGCACAGAGCTGATGCGCCCACCGTACTGCGCTGGCATGCCGCCCTTGTACAGTTCGAGGTTCTTCACCGCGTCCGCATTGAACACGCTGAAGAAACCGAAGAGGTGACTGGCATTGTACACGGTGGCATCGTCCAGCAGGATCAGGTTCTGGTCCGGACCACCACCGCGCACATAGAAACCGCTGTTGCCTTCGCCGTTGCTCTTCACCCCAGGTAGGAACTGGATCACTTTCAGGATATCCACCTCGCCGAGGAGCGCAGGTAGGGTGCGTAGCTTCTGGACATCCACATCAATGCGGCCCATGTCGGTGCTCTCGGTGTTGCCCTTGCCCTTGCGTCCCACCACTTCCGCCTCGCGGATCACCACGGCGCTGGAGGCCATGTCGAAGTTCTGTTTCTGATCGCTCGTCAACGCCACGGTGCGCACCATGTCCTTGTAACCCAGGTAGCGGACCTGCAGGGTGTAAGTGCCTTCATCCAGGGTAATGCTGTAGAAGCCGTACACGTTGGTGCCGATGCCCTTGTTGATCTCCTTCACAAAGAGGCTGGCTCCGATCAGGGCTTCGCCGCTGGCGGAGTCGTTGATGTAGCCGCTTATCGTGTACCTGTTCTGCCCGGTGGCGTTCGAAAGGCCCAAGAAGGCCAGGGAGAGAAAGATCAGTACGGATCGGGTTCGGAGCATGGCTGAAAGGCGGCCACAAAGCTATCGGCTGCCCCGCTGAAGCAACACGCCGTTCATCCCCTTGTTCGCGCCGTTCATAATGTGGTGCATGCATGCAGGAAACTTCACATGGCCTTGGCGTTACGGTCCAATAGGGAGCCGAGGTTTGCGTCAACGAACCGAAGCCATGCACGCCATCATCCGGAAGTACAGTTCGAGCCTGCTGACGGTCCTGGTCTATAGCACGATCATTCTCTTCTCTCTGCTCGTCTCCTTGGACCTCGTTTAGGAGGGCTCACCTGCCGTCCAAGAGGCGCTCAGGTCATCTGAATAGGGGAGGACCCCCCCAAAAATACCGGTAAACAGGTATTTTTTGGACGGCCGCGACCACGGAGCTTTGACCCCGTGCTCTGCCAACCAACACCTACGACCATGATCAAGGTCCTCATTGTGGACGACCAGAGCATCATTCGCGATGGCCTGGAAGCGATACTTACCACAGACCCGGAGATCACGGTCTGTGGGCACGCGTGCAACGGCTTGGAAGCCTTGAAGCTTTGCAAGGAGCACGCCCCGGACGTGGTGCTCATGGACATCAGCATGCCGGAGATGGACGGCATCGAGGCCACCAAGGCCATTCGGAAGCGCTGGAAGAAGACGCAGGTGCTGGTGCTGAGCATGTACAACAACCACGAGTTCGTGAACGAACTGATGGACGCTGGTGCTTCCGGTTATGTGCTGAAGAACACGGGCCGACTGGAACTGAAGGAGGCCATCACGGCGGTGGCGAACGGGCATCGATACCTCGCCAAGCCCGTGCAGGCCACGTTGGAGGAAAGCCAGCAGGCCATGGTGGGTTCGAACGGAGGAGAGCGGTACCATTCGCTCACCAAGCGGGAGAAGGAGATCGTGAAGTTGATCGTAAAGGAACGGACCACCGTGGAGATCGCCGATGTGCTCAGCCTGAGCACCGGTACCATCGAAACCCACCGGAAGAACATATTTCACAAACTGGATGTACGCAACGCCGCCGGCCTGGTGAAGTACGCGATGGAGCGCGGCTGGGAACTCACTTGAACACCGACGATCACTTAAACATCATGGACCATGGCTTTTGAATTGAAACCCAAGCAGATCGCACTTTTTGTAGGCGTGGTCGCGCTCATTGCCGCACTCCTGTCGATCGAAGGATGTCAGGATGTGGATGAGCTTCTGGCTCCGGGCGAGCACAACCTTAAGGAACTGGTGACGGTCGATTCCGCCTCCGCACCTTATTTGGGAAAGGCTTATGTGTACACCCACATTCAGACGAGCGGGAAGATGGGATTCGTGGTCGGCGTGCCGCATTGGTCATCCCAAACGGCCCACGTCAGCTCACACGGTCCGGGACCTGAACGGAACTACATCGTGGAGGTGGATGTGCGGGGCGATGAGGCCGAGCTCGGTAGCACGGCCGATGGCTTGTTGCTCTCGGTGACCGACCTCGACCCCGGCGCGTTCGACAGCATCGTGGTCGTGATCTTGAAGAACGGCACGAATGAGGGGGGGGGGACGGAGGTGGTGGTGGCCGATGCGGACAACGATACGAGCATGCCACCGAATGGACCCATACCGATGTTCCGCGCCGAGGCGCCCTCAACTGATCCGGACGCCCCCTTGGTCGCCTTGGGCTTCGTGGCCATTCCGGAGGACGGACAGCTCACATCCACGCAGGTGTCGCCTTACCGATGGGAGGTGAACGTGGAAGGTGGTGACGAAATGCCCGATGCGGCAATGGTCGCATATACGTTCAATGAAGTACAGGTCGGCAGTACCTACCGTGTCCAGTTCAAGCGGGATGGCGTGCTTGCTCGTTCGTTCTCGCTCGTTCGTTGATCACATCTGAAAAAGCCAAGCCATGCAAGTTCAAAAGCTCCAATGGATGCGTACATCGTTGATCCTCGTTATCGTAGGGCTTCTCGCCTCTTGCGGCAGCCCACCGCCAGCGTTGGTGAGCAACGAGATCCAGGGGTCCAGGGTGCATGGCTGGTCCTCCGTTCCTGCTGAGCGCATGAACAAGCCCTTCCTGTATGTCAGTTGGCGATCGGGAGCGACACCTACGTTCAACTACGTGATCATGGTGCCACATGCGGCCGGTGTGGTGTTCGTGGAGGATGGACCTGCAACGATAACGAACGGTCTATACAGGCAGCGTGTCCGCTCGGTCGCTTCCGCAGGAACACCTGCTGGCATCACACGTTTCGTTCCTTCATCAAGCATTGCGCTCGGCACCGTTACAAAGGTGGCGGCGATCAACGATTCCGGTGGTGGTACCGAGGTCGTTGTGGCGGATGCGGACAATGACACCCAGACGGCATTCACCGGACCCACCCCCGTGGCTTCCATGGTCGGGACCGCTGGAAAGGTGCTGCATGGCTTCCTGAACACCTCGCCGACCGAGACGATCACTGTTCAGCCGCCTGTTGGAACGTTGGTCAACGTTAACCTGAACACAGGACAGCCCAGTTCTCTGTACTCCCATCGGTACGCGGTCTCCTCAGTGGTGCCCGACCCACATCCGGGTACCGGGGGGGACAGTTTCACCATGCGGCTGAACCTGGCTACAGGGAGGCGCTCGATCTACAGGGACTAATGCGTCCTTCGTCCCTTCTGCTGCTGCTGCTGGTGCTTTGGCCTTTCATGGTCTCGGGGCAGCAGCCGTCGGATCAACGTTCGTCAGTCCTCATCGACGCGTTGTTGGAGCGCAGCTTCCGGTTGCGAAGTGATTCCAACAGCGCCAGCATCGGTCTGGCTCGGCGTGCTGCCCACCTTGCCATGATCGCCGGGGATAGGGGACTTGAAGCCTTGGCGTATCAGCGTCTTTCGCTGGGAATGAAGTATGCCGATGAAATGGACAGCGCCGTCTTCTTCGCGCGGAAAGGATGGATGATCGCCGAGGAAGCTCAGGACCAGGCGGTCAGCTTGAAATGTTCCATGGTGCTTTGCGATTATCTGACGAGGCGGCGTGACTTCACGGAAGCGTTGGTGTTCGGTACCCTCTCGATCGAACTGGCCGAGAAATTGAAGGACGAGGGGGAGCTTGCCAAAGCCTGCAACAACATGGCCGCAGTGTATGGTAAGCTTGATGATCGCGACAAGGCGGTCGAGTACGCTTACCGAGGGCTCGAGATCAAGAAGCGCATCGACCCGGCCTCGGAGTCAGCATCGCGCATCACCGTCGGGAATCTGTTCTTCGAACTCGGGCGTATGGACCTTGCCGAGGTGGAGTACAAGAAGTGCATCGCACTGGCGCGGGCCTATGGGAACAAGAACGACCTGGCCGCCGGCCATTTGAACCTGGGCAACGTGTATTACGAGGTGGACCGGAACGGGGATGCCCGGACCTATCTGGATTCGGCCGTGGAGGAGTACCGTACCCGTGTGAAGAACCCTGGCAAGTTGTTGCTGGCTCTTCATTCCTTGACCATGGTCGAATTGCGCGAAGGGAAGTTGGCCCATGCCGCGGACGTTCTGCAACAGGCGGATCCCTTGCTGGGGGATCAGGATGACAATGGGCTGCGGGTGCAGAACGATTTTCTTTACTCGAAGCTCTTCCTGGCGAAAGGGCAATTGCGGGAGTCCATGGACCGGGCACGGTCGGGTCTCGCGCTCGCCATCGCCATCAAGGACCGACCCGCACAGGCGAAGCTCCACTATCAGATCGCCCGCATCCTGAAGGACAAGGGTGATTACCAGGGTGCGATCGATGAGATGCTTGTGCAAACGCAGCTGCGGGATAGCATCGCAATGGAGAACAGCGTAGAGAAGTTCGCCACGGCCAGCATGCGGGAAAAGTACGAGGCCGAACAGACCGGATTCGAGCTGATGAAATTGCGCAACGAGAAGGAAGTGGTGCTCGCGAACGCGGCCAAGGCGCGCATCCGGCAGATCGCTTTGGTCGTCATTGTCCTGTTGCTGGTGGCTGTGTTGGGGGTCCTGATCCGCAATCTCCAACACCGCAAGCGGCTCGCCCGCCAGGACCACGATCTGTACGAAAAGCGGATCGAGGACCTGCTAAAGCAACAGGAGATACGCCAGCTGGATGCGCTTGTGGAGGGACAGGAGAAGGAGCGCAAGCGCATCGCCAAGGACCTTCATGATCGCCTGGGCAGCATGCTCAGTGCCATCAAGTTGCAGTTCTCAGCGCTCGAGGAACGGTTGGACAAGGTGCAGGTCGAGCAGAGCGAACGCTACCGCCATGTGTTCGTCATGTTGGACGATGCGGTCACAGAGGTGCGGCGGATCTCCCACGACATGGTGCGCACCTCCCTGGCCCAGTTCGGGCTGGCCGGAGCGCTGAAGGACCTGCGTGATGCGGTGCATGTGCCAGGTAAGCTGGAAATGGAGCTTGACCTCTTCGGACTCGATGAACGGCTTGAACAGAACTTGGAGATCGCCCTGTACCGGATGGTCCAAGAGGCGGTGAGCAACATCCTCAAACACGCTGAGGCCCGCCACGTCAGTGTGCAAGTGACCCGCAGCGGGAAGTCGGTCAATGTGATGGTGGAGGATGATGGTCGTGGTTTCGACCCCTCGAAAGCCGCCGAAGGGATGGGTACCGGTAACATCCGTGAACGGGCCCGCGAGTTCAACGGTAGCGTGGCCATTGATGCCCGCCCAGGGCGAGGTACGATCGTGTCGATCGACATTCCCCTGGCCTGAGGCTTGGTGCGTTGCGCCATCTTTCTTCGCACACCTTGCTTGCCGCGTGTTGCGTCCCTATCTACCTGGTCGTGGGTAGAAATGCTCCGAAGCCGCCGAAGAACCCCTTGAAAATACCGGGAAGTGGGTATTGCGACGGGCTGGTCGCCTGTGCACTTTTGGTCAGCAACGAAGCTTGATATCCCAACACCCTTAGTGCCATGAAGAACACGTTCACCCGATGCATGGAAGGCCTCTTGGTCGGCCTTCTCTTCGTCCTATTGGTGGCTTTCGGTTCGACCACTGCAACCGGACAGGTCCCCATCATCATCACCGGCCATGTATACGTGCCGCAGGGCACCATCAGCGGAACGTCTGCCTGGCTCACCGCGTCCAACGCGGAGAGGATGGTCATCGAACTGTTGAAGAGCGGGAAGTTCGAGGTCGGCGTTCCAGCGAATGATACGTACTCGCTCCATTTCAGCACGCCCGGCTGTGTCACCAAAGAGGTTGTGGTCGACACCCGTTCCCCCGCATTGGAAGGAGCCACGAAGGCCCGCAAGGTCGAGTTCGACATCTTCCTGCACAACGACGGCGCAGAGGGCGGCTACCGGTACACAGCAGCTGTCGGACATATCGGATTCCAGCTGGATGGCCAAGTGGTGGTGATGCACCGCTATGAGCTGGTGCATGCCAGCCAGTTGCTCGCCGCAGGCCCCGATGAACAGTGATCCTTCGTCCTGGAATGACGCGGTGGGTCCGTGTGTCCAGGATGCGTAAGAGTTGACGGCTGGGCTGAAAAGGTCCGGCCGTCAACTTGTGGGGTGCCGCAGATCTATACATTTGCGCCCTCTTAGGGTCAACGCTCCCTGCAATGAGGTCCGATCATCGGACCTCGGAAGCAAAAGCGGGACAAGTCATTCTCGGGGGTGTAGCGCAGCCCGGTAGCGCACTTGCATGGGGTGCAAGTGGTCGCTGGTTCGAATCCAGTCACCCCGACCAGCAATGGAAGCCCGCAGCGAAAGCTGCGGGCTTCGTTGTTCTGATCGGCCGCGTGCTCGCACGCAGGTCACCTTGAACAGCAAAGGCCAAAGGGAATACCTCGCTGAGGCCTCCGCCTATGGAATGACCGATCGAAGCGGGTCCATCCAGTCACCGCGGCTGGTCTGAAGGCCAACGCTTGAGAGGGGACTTTCTCCGCTATCAGGGCACTGGTGTGGGGATCGTGACCCCACCATTCATCACGTTCCAGCGCTTCCTGGCAGATGTCCGGAGCTGGCTCCTATGCGCGCATACCTTTGCGCCGCCCTGCAAGGCCGATCGAAATGCAACGTCCTCTTTTTCTGTTCACCGGGGCCTGTGGCCTTTGGCTTCTGGTCTCCTGTGGATCCCCCAAGGTGAGCGAACATGCTGACCATTCGCCCACACCCGTCAAGGAAACCCTCATCATGGACCAACACAGCCATGCGCGGCCCTTGGAGGCCGTCATCACCCACCTCGACCTGGACCTGAAGGTGGATATGGCGAACAGGCGTATTGAAGGCGTGGCCGGATACACCGTTCATGCCCCGGAAGCGGACAGCATCGTTTTCGACACGGATGGTCTCGATATTCAAGCGGTCAACCTAGCGGATGGTACCAATGCACCGTTCACACAAGGAGAGATCGGCCTGCTAGGGCGTGCATTGACCGTGCGGATCCCCAAAGGCACCGAGAAGGTCACCATCCGCTACGCCACCGGAGCAAGTGCCCGCGCGCTGCAATGGCTCACCCCGCAGCAGACCGCTGATAAGAAGCATCCCTTCCTGTTCACCCAAGGCCAGGCCATCCTCACGCGCACCTGGATCCCGATCCAGGACAGTCCCGGTATCCGCATCACCTACTCGGCAAAAGTGAGGGTCCCGAAGGAATTGATGGCCGTGATGAGCGCGACCAATCCACAGCAACGGAGCCTGGACGGGACCTATTCCTTCGAGATGAAGCAGGCGATCCCTCCGTACTTGATCGCCCTGGCCGTGGGCGACCTTGCTTTCAAGCCGTTGGGTGCGCGCACCGGGGTGTACGCCGAGCCGGGCATGGTGGACAAGGCGGCGTGGGAGTTCGCCGACATGGAGTCAATGGTCAGCGCAGCCGAGGAGCTCTACGGGCCCTATCGTTGGGGGCGTTACGATGTGATCGTGCTTCCGCCGAGTTTCCCCTTCGGAGGCATGGAGAACCCGATGCTCACCTTTGCCACACCCACGATCATCGCTGGAGATCGTTCCCTTACCGCCCTCATTGCGCACGAACTCGCCCACAGCTGGAGCGGTAACCTGGTGACCAACGCCACATGGGATGATTTCTGGCTGAACGAAGGCTTCACGGTGTACTTCGAGAAGCGGATCTGTGAGAAGATATACGGCAAGGATTACGCGGAGATGCTCGCTTTGCTGGGTCGACAGGACCTGGACCGGACCATGGCCGACATTTCGCAGAGCGCCCATCCAGAGGATACCCGCTTGAAGCTTCACCTTGCCGGACGTGACCCGGATGACGGCATGACGGATGTGGCCTATGAGAAAGGCTATTCCTTCCTCCGCCTGATCGAATCGAAAGTGGGCCGTGAGAAGTTCGACACCTTCCTGCGGAACTACTTCGACGCGCATGCTTTCCAGAGCATGACCACGGAGCGCTTTCTGGTGCTTCTGGATGAGCAGTTGCTGATGCCGAACAAGGTGGAAATGAACACGGCGGCGTGGGTGAACGGGGATGGTCTACCTGCAGAAGCCATCATGCCGGTGAGCGATCGCTTCGCGAAGGTGGAGGCGGAGATCGTGCGGTGGAAGAAAGGTGCCTCAGCCGATGAGCTTTCCACCAAGGGTTGGTCGACCTTCGAGTGGCTGCATTTCCTCCGGCATTTGCCCAGTGGCCTGGACCTTGGGAAGATGAGCGACCTGGACGATGCCTTTCACTTCACGGCTACCGGAAATGCGGAGATCGCAGCGGCCTGGTTCGAGGTGTGCATCAACAACGATTTCCGTAAGCCTTACGCGAGCATGGACCAGTTCCTGACCCAGGTGGGCCGGCGGAAGTTCCTCATCCCCTTGTACACGGCACTAGCACGTACCGAAAGCGGCCGCCAGGAAGCACTGACCATTTACAAGCAGGCACGGCCCAACTACCACAGCGTGAGCGTGCGCACCATCGACGACCTGCTCGGTTGGGAGAAGGTCAGCTCTGTGAGCATGTGATCAGCCGATCGCCAGCAGGCGTGTGAGGGTCAGCGGGTCAAGTGCATGTCCGCCCGGATGCACATGGTACGCATGTGGAACACCGGCCGCATTCAGCAAGGCATCCTGTTGGCGCCCTTGTTCCTCGGTGACGATCGCGTCGGTCTGCCCGGCGACAAGGTCGACGTGCTTGTCCTTCCATGCGGTCTGAAGCCGATCCACGTTCATCTCCGCCGGAAGGCCGCCCCCCCAGAGCACTAAACGCTGCAATGCGGTCCTGCCGTGCATGCTCCAACGTGCGGCCGTGGCAACGCCTTGCGAGAAGCCGAGCACCTGGCCGTGCTGCGCTTGCGGGCATTCCTGAAGCATCCGGTCCGCCAGCAAGTCGAGGTACTGCACATGATCATCGATCTCGCGTTCGCGGTCCTCGCGGGTCATCCACGTGGCACCCACGCGCGAGTGACCGGCATCGGTGTAGAATCGGGAAAGCCCTTCGGGTGCCACGATGAGCAGGTCCTTCTCCAAGCCTTCGAAGGAACGCAGGAAGTAGCGCGCGAGCTGTCCGTAGCCGTGCAGCACGAACCACACTCTTTTCGCCGTCCGCGCATCGCCGAGCGTGTAGTAACGGGCCGCCCGAGGAACGATGATGTGGCGCTCCTCCATCGTGGTCAGTAGGCGAGCAGATCGCCCAGCACAGCGGACACCTTCTCCGCGCTCGGGATCATGGCGGCCTCCAAGGTGCTGTTCAGCGGAACCGCCGGCATGTCCACCGCGCCGATGAAGCGAACAGGGGCATCAAGCTCGCGGAAGCACTGTTCACCGATGCGACCGGCCACGGCCTGCGCAAAGCTGTTGGTGAGCTGTTCCTCAGTGACCACGAGGCATCGGCCATGCACCTTCGCCTGTGCCATCACCGTCTCCTCGTCCATCGGCACCAGGGTGCGCAGGTCCACGATGGTCACGCGGCCGGGGTAGTCCTTCGCCGCGGCCTGCGCCCAATACACGCCCATGCCGTAGGTCACGATCACCGCCGCTTCACCGCGTTCAATGGCCTTCGCGTCAGCCTGCAAGACGATGCGCGCCTTGCCGAAGGGGATGATGTAATCCGGTGAAGGCTCCACGCTCTTGGCGTCCTCGGTGCCCTTGATCTTGCTCCAGTAGAGGCCCTTGTGCTCCAGCATCACCACGGGGTTCGGGTCGTGGTACGCGGCCTTCATCAAACCCTTCAGGTCGGCGCCGGTACTGGGGTAGGCCACCTTGATGCCCTTGATGTTGCAGAGCACGCTCTCCACGCTGCTGCTGTGGTACGGTCCGCCGCTTCCGTACGCGCCGATGGGCACACGCACGATCGCCCCGACCGGCCACTTGCCGTTGCTGAGGTAGCAGCTGCGCGCCACTTCAGTGAAGAGCTGGTTGAGGCCCGGCCAGATGTAGTCCGCGAACTGGACCTCCACGATCGGCTTCAGGCCCGCTGCGCTCATGCCCACGGTGCTGCCGATGAT
Organism: Flavobacteriales bacterium; assembly: GCA_016721825.1. Lineage (GTDB taxonomy): Bacteria > Bacteroidota > Bacteroidia > Flavobacteriales_F > PHOS-HE28 > PHOS-HE28. The sequence continues at coordinate 758,900 of JADKHI010000001.1, read as the reverse complement.
GAAGGCTTCCTGGATCGGAGTGTTGAACACGCGGTGGTCACCGAAGTCCTTCGCCAACGTGGCGGCCTCGCGGAAGACGCCGCCGAGCCGTGCGCCCACATCCTGCCCATACAGCAGACAGCGCGGATCCTCCTGCATCAGCTCGCGGATGGCGAAGAGCGCGCTGTCCACCATTACCGTGGGTTCGCGGTCCGCCGGGGCACGCTCACCGTTCTCCTCGGTGACCGGTGTGGGCGCGAACATGTGCGTGTACAGGTCCTCGGGACGCGGGTCCTCGGCGTTGCGGGCCAGCTCGAAGTCGGCCTTCACGCGGGCAATGGCCTCCTGTTCCAACTTCTTCAGCCCATCCAGCTGGAAGCGCTGGTCGAGCAGCTGCTGCATGAAGCGCGGGAAGGGGTCACGTTTGCGGTGCTCGGCGAGGTTCTCCGCGCTGCGGTAGAAGTCCATGCGCACACCGCTGGTGTGGTGGTTCAGCAAAGGCACCTTGGCATGCACGAGGAAGGGCCGACGCTCCTTGCGCACGGTGGCGATCACCTCGTTCAAGGTGGCGTAGCAGGTGGGGAAGTCGGTGCCATCGATGGTGCGCACTTCCAGTCCCTTGAAGCCCTTGGCGTAGTGCGTGGCATCCCCGGCACGGATCTCATCGGCGCTGGCGCTGATGTCCCACTCGTTGTCCTGCACCAGGTAGATGATCGGCAATTTCTTCAGCACCGCCATCTGGAACGCCTCGGCCACTTCGCCCTCCGTGATGGAAGCATCGCCGAAGGAGCAGACCACGACGGGAGCTTCACCTTCCGCAGCGCCGTTCATGTCGTGCGCGATGCCCGCCTGCTCCTTGAACCACATGCCCAGAGCGATGCCGGTGGTGGGGATGCCCTGCATGCCGGTGGCGCTGCTCTGGTGCGGGATGCGCGGCATGCCTTCGCGCTTCAGGCTCGGGTGGCAGTAGTAGCTGCGGCCGCCGCTGAAAGGGTCGTCGCGCTTGGCCATCAGCTGCAGCATCAGCTCGTAGGGCCGCATGCCGATGCCCAGCAGGATGCTGTCGTCGCGGTAGTAGGGGCTCACGAAGTCCTGCGGCTTCAGTTGCAGGCCCAGCGCCAATTGGATGGCCTCGTGCCCGCGGCTGGTGGCGTGCACGTACTTGCTGGTGAACTTGAAGTGCTCCTCGTAGATCTCCGTCATGGCCTTCGCCGTGCACATCAGTTCCCAAGCGCGGAGCAGGGTTTCCGTGCTGGGGGCGGTGGAGGTGCCGGTTGCTGAAGCGGTGGCGGTGGACATGGGGTGGGGCCTTACAGGAACGGCGAAAATACGATGCGGGCGGTGGGCAAAGCGCCAATCCACCCCGATACCTTTGACCCAATTCCAATTACGAAAATGACCCAACGCAGCGCGCACGAGATCGACCACCGCATCGTCGGTGACGACATTCAATGTGTGGAGATCACGCTCGATCCGCAGGAGACGGTGATCGCCGAAGCCGGCAGCTTGATGATGATGGATGACGGCATCCAGATGCAGACCATCTTCGGCGACGGCACCGGGCAGGAGCAAGGCATGCTGAGCAAGGTGTTCAGTGCCGGCAAACGGGTGCTAACGGGGGAGAGCCTCTTCATGACGGCCTACACCAATCAAGGCGCGACGCGCAAGACCGTCTGGTTCGCGGCGGCCTACCCGGGAAAGATCATTCCGTTGGACCTGCGCAACTACGGCCAGCGCCTCATCTGCCAGAAGAACTCTTTCCTGGCGGCGGCCAAAGGCATCACGGTGGGCATCGAGTTCAGCAAGAAGCTGGGTCGCGGCCTGTTCGGCGGTGAAGGCTTCATCATGCAAAAGCTCGATGGCGACGGCATGGTGTTCGTGCACGCCGGCGGCACCATCGTACAGAAGGATCTGGCGCCCGGTGAACTGTTACGCGTGGATACCGGCTGTTTAGTGGCCATGACCGTGGGTGTCCACTACGACATTGAGTTCGTGGGCGGCATCAAGAACACCCTGTTCGGCGGTGAAGGCCTTTTCTTCGCCACGTTGCGCGGCCCCGGCCACGTGTGGATCCAGAGCATGCCCTTCAGCCGGTTGGCGGATAGCATCGTTGCTGCATCGCCCCGCGCTGGTGGAGGCGGTCGCGAAGAAGGAAGCATCCTTGGCGGGCTCGGCCGGTTGATCGACTGATCGGTTGAAAGACTCAATTCACAAGTTTCAAGACTAAAGGGGTCAAGGCTCGTGGGGTCTTGTCCCTTGTGACTTGTGAATTGAGTCTTACTCTGCCTTCGCCTTGTCCCCATCGAGCGCGGTGAGGAAGCCTTGCACCACGCCCATGAGCAGACTGAAGCCGAGGGCCCACCAGAAGCTCTCGACCACGAAGCCGGGCACCAACTTGGCCGCCAGAAGCACCATGCCTGCGTTGATCACCAGCAGGAAAAGGCCCAGCGTGAAGATGGTGACCGGTAACGTGAGCAGGATGAAAAGCGGACGCACGAAGGTGTTCAGCAGACCAAGCACCACGGCCACGAGCAGGCCGGTCATGAAGTCCTGGGCGTGCACGCCGCTCAATAGCAGGTCAGTGACCAGCACAGCGATGGTGGAGATGATCAGGCGGATGATGAGCTTCATGCTGTGAAGATGGCGAATGGGTGTGAAAGAAAAAGCAGCCAATCGACTTTACGCCGCTGACCGCTTCGAAGGATTCGGATAGGGTAGTTACTGCTTCTGCAGCTTCCGGGTTTCGGTGGCGTCACCCTGACCGACCACGAGGAAGTAGGTGCCATCCGGCAGGTCGCTGAGGTCGAGCAGGCGCTCGTAAGCACCCTTGAATCCGGTAATGGCTTCGTGGTACACCCGTTCGCCCTTTGCATTGTGGACATCGACCGCAAGATCACCGCGCTCGGACACCAGGAAGGCAAGGCGGTACTGCCCGTTCGGGCCATCGGGCGTGATGCGGAGATCGTTCCAACCAAGATCACGGGCCAGGTTGTTCACGCCTTGGCTGCGCAACAGCTGCGTGTCCTCGGGGCTCAGTTCGGCGGCCGGTGGACGCATGCGCGCTTCATGCACCACATCGCTTCGTAGTTCACGTCGCAGAATGTCCATTTCGCGGCGTAGCTCCTCCATTTCTCTGCGGAACTCGGCCCTGTCCGGTGAGCTATCGTTCATGTCCCGCTGAAACTGTTCCATATCACGACCATGTTGTTCCATGTCACGGTCGTGTTCCTCCATGTCGCGGTCATGTTCGCTCATGTCCCGCGCCTGTTGCTCAAGATCGCGCTGGTATTCCTCCATTTCCTGTTCGAATTCCGCCATGCTTTGCTCGAAGTCAGCGCGCTCCTTGGCACTCATCGTACCGCTGAGGTTCGGCATCGGTGGCATGGGCGGGATGGCCGGCATGCATGGTTGACCCGGGAAAGAGGGTGCATCCGGTACATCGAACTGCGCACCTAGGGAGCCATCCAGTTCCACACGTTCTCCGTTCCGGGTCAACACCATGTTAACCTCTTCGCCCGGCTCCAGATCCGCGATCTGCTCTGCCAGCTCACTGAAGTCCTTGATGGTCTCACCGTTGAAGCGCTCGATCACATCGCCGTTCAACAGGCCCATCGCCGCGGCCGAGGAGCCTTCGGTGACCTCCGTGACGCGCACGCCTGTACCATTCGTATTGTCCTCGCCGCTGACACCGAGGAAGGCCTTGGGTTCGGACCGGTCCCAATTGTCATTGAAGTAGGCGTTCCAGTCCATGCCCTGGCTACCGGCGCCGTTCCAATTGAAGTTCCAGCCTTGCACCTCTTCCTCGCGCTCACCGAGCGTCAGATCCGTGGTGTTCTTGTTCTTTCCGCGGTAGTAGACCACCTTCACCACATCGCCGGGGGTGTGTTCCCGCAGTTCGGTCACCAGCGCATTGCCATCGGTGATCGAGTGCCCGTTCATGTCCACGATCACATCGTTCGCACGTAGTCCGGCGCGCCAAGCCGGGTCGTTCTCCTCCACGGAGGTGAGCACGCATCCGGACTTGATCGGTGGCTGCTTGGATTTGTCGGAACGGTCGCCCGGATCGTAGTCGCCATAGTCGACGCCCATGTATGCGCGGCGTTCGGGCAGTTCCGCGCTTTCGCCGTCGAGCATGCTGAAGGCGAGGCTCATGTCGTTCAGCAGGCCTCCTTCCTTCATCCGGCGGACGTCGATGATGAGGTCCTCGTCCTTGCCCAACATGTTCAATTCCTCCATCACGCCCAGTTCGCGCAAGGCGTTCTGCATGCCCTGCTCATCGTTCAGGTCGAACTCACGAACGATGTGGGAGGTCTCACCGTTCTCGTTACGTGTGATATCGATGCGCACTTTATGGTCGCCCTCACCACCTTGGGCCAAGGCCATGTCCGGAGCGAACAGGCTGAGCGCGGCGATGCTCGGTAGCAGCGAAAGGGGTTTCATGTTCCGTTGTTCGTGGAGCAAAACTACCGGGGCCTGCAAGGGGCCTGGTGTTAAGGAACGTTAGATCGTGTTAAGCCCTCACTCGCCCTTGTAGCGTTCCATGGCGCGGCGGTCCTGCTTCGTGGGGCGTCCGGTGCCGGGGTCGCGGCTGTCGGCCTTCACCTTGCGCGCGATCTCCTGCTTCTCCAAGTCCTCCCAGGGGGTCACTTCCTTCATGTGTTCCGGTACGAGCTTGGCGCCCATGCGGGTGGAAGGCAACTGGACGATCTCGAACACGCGCCAGATAGGTGGTTCACGAAGGGCCACGCGATCACCGATGTTCACTTCGGCGGAAGGCTTCACCTCGCGGTCGTTCAGCTTGATGCGGTCCTTCTGGCATGCTTCCGTGGCCAGACTGCGCGACTTGAAGAGCCGGATGCACCAAAGGAACTTGTCGATGCGCATGTGTTGGTCAAAGGTGACGCTCAGAAGCGAGAAAAGCGTCCCAGGAGGAACGCTTTTCACCAGGTGACCCCGGAGGGATTCGAACCCCCAACCAACAGAACCGGAATCTGTCATTCTATCCAATTGAACTACGGGGCCGGCGGCGCGAAGATAACCGGAGCGCGCTATGGGCCGCGTTGATCACCCAGGCGCTTCAACGCGATGAGGTCGCCGATCGTGCTGACAGCGGGCCAATCCGTACGGAGCTGATCAGGCCGGAGCGGCAACCAGGTGATGGCGGAATCGCGCAAGGTTCCGGCAGCTTCAGGCGTGCGGAACAGGTCGGAAAGTGGTGTGGCTTTCGACAAGGTGTCGGTATTGAACTTGACACCGTGGTTGGCGGAGACCGCGGCCAGCCAGGCCAGCACCTGCCCCTGTGTGCCCGGGGCGCGTTCGGTCGGCCCTGTGCGCGTTAGGACCAATGGGCTTTGCTCGCCGGATGCACTTTTCGGCATGAAGAGCGTGAGCGTGTTCTCGGTAACGGTATAGGTGGAATGCAGGTCCAACTGGCGCCAGTGAATGTCGAGTGTGCCATTGCTGGCCACACCCCAAGTGCCGTCCTGTTCCATCGGAGCCTTGGTGTCGCTGATGCTGGTGGTCATGAGGGCATCTCCCTCCGGTTGCAGGTAGAGCACAACTTCCCTATTGCGCATGGGGTCGGCGATCGTGACGCTGTACCGACCGGCGAGGGCGGCGCGTGGTCTGGGCGGGCAGCTCAGGGTGGCATCGATGTGCTCAATGCGGCTTACGATGAAGGCGGTGTCGTGTTGGCCGGGGTGTTGTTCCTCCAAATGCCCTGAGAGCCAAGCCTTCATGCGTTGGCCACGGACGCTGCGTTGGCTGTCGTACAGTTTCTGCACCGTATCAAGGCCTGAGCCCATCAGGATGTAGCGGATGCTGGAGCCGCACACCAGGAAACGGGCGTCCTGACCGGTGAACTGAAGCTCGCCATCCCAAATGGAATCCGTCAAGGGGGTGGAGGCATCGGTGCCGGCGGAGGGCTCCTTGCAGGTCAGCAGCAACAAGGGGCACAGGAGAAGGAACAGTGTGGATCGGACCATGGCGCGCGAACATAAGACTTGCGTTACACTGGAAGATGCTCCAGCCCGTGGGAATGGCTTACCTTTGCGGGCCTTTTTCACACCACCCCCGCATGCTCGAGCTTCGCAACATCGCCATTATCGCCCACGTTGACCACGGCAAGACCACACTGGTCGACCGTATCCTGCACCAGTGCCAACTGTTCCGGGACAACCAGGAGAGCGGCGAACTGATCTTGGACAACAACGACCTCGAACGCGAGCGCGGCATCACGATCCTGAGCAAGAACGTCAGTGTTCGATACAAGGGATTGAAGATCAACGTGATCGACACCCCTGGTCACAGTGACTTCGGCGGAGAGGTGGAGCGCGTGCTGAACATGGCCGACGGCGTGCTTTTGCTTGTGGACGCCTTCGAAGGCGCCATGCCCCAGACCCGTTTCGTGTTGGGCAAGGCCCTCGCGTTGGGCCTGAAGCCGATCGTGGTGATCAACAAGGTGGACAAGCCGAACTGCACCCCCGACGAGGTGCACGAACAGGTGTTCGACCTGATGTTCGCGCTGGACGCGAACGAGGACCAGCTGAACTTCCCCGTGGTCTACGGCAGCAGCAAGCAAGGCTGGATGGGGCCCGATCCCAAGACGCCGACCGAGGATGTGAGCTACCTGCTGGACATGATCGTCGAGCACATCCCTGCTCCCAAGCGGAATGAAGGCACCCTTCAGATGCGCATCACCAGCTTGGACTATAGTAGCTTCCAGGGTCGTATCGCCGTGGGCCGGGTGAGCCGTGGTTCCATCAAGCCCGGCCAGAACGTGAACCTGGTGAAGCACGATGGTCGCGTGGTGAAGGGCAAGGTGTCCGAGCTGATGGTCTTCGAAGGCCTCGGCAAGGAGAAAGTGAAGGACCGTGAGCTTTACAGCGGCGAACTGTGCGCCGTGATGGGCCTGGAGGGCTTCGACATCGGCGACACCATCGCTGACTTCGAGAACCCCGAGGCGCTGCCATACGTGAAGGTGGACGAGCCCACCATGAGCATGCTCTTCACCATCAATACCTCGCCATTCTTCGGACGTGAGGGGGATTTCGTGACCAGCCGCCACTTGCGTGATCGTCTGTTCAAGGAGATCGAGAAGAACCTGGCCATGAAGGTCGAAGAGACCGGTTCGCCGGACAAGCTGCTGGTCTACGGCCGCGGCATCCTGCACATCGGCATTCTGGTGGAGACCATGCGCCGCGAAGGCTATGAGTTCCAGCTGGGTCAACCCCAGGTGATCGAGAAGGAGATCGACGGACAACGTTGCGAGCCGGTCGAGATCTTGACGGTACAAGTGCCGGAGACCTTCAGCAGCAAGGTGATCGACCTCGTAAGCCGCCGCAAAGGCGAGCTCCTGAGCATGGACCTGAAAGGGGACCGTGTGCATATCGAGTTCAGCATTCCCGCGCGAGGCATCATCGGCTTGCGCAACCCGTTGCTCACTGCCACGGAAGGTGAGGCCATCATCGCGCACCGTTTCAAGGGCTACGAGCCTTGGAAAGGCGAGCTCGGTGTGCGCCGTGCGGCCAGCATCATCAGCGGGGGCACCGGTACGGCCGTGGCCTTCTCCATCAACAAGCTCCAGGAGCGCGGAAAGTTCTTCGTGGATCCAGGTGAGGAGGTGTACATGGGCCAGGTGATCGGGGAGAACCCGAAGACCGACGACCTCGTAGTGAACATCCTCAAGGGGAAGCAGCTCACGAACATGCGCGCCAGCGGCACTGATAACAAGGAGAACATCGCCCCTGCGGTGAAGTTCAGCTTGGAGGAGTGCATGGAGTACATCACCGACGATGAGTACCTCGAGGTGACACCCAAGAGCCTGCGCATCCGCAAGATCTTCCTCGACGAGAACGAGCGCAAGAAGTCCTCGAAGCGCACGGTCGAGGCCTGACCAAGGACCGATCGATCAGGAACGCCGATCCTTTGGGGTCGGCGTTCTGCTTTCTGAGTCAGGCCGATCGAACCTGTGGTGCGAAATGATGGAAGGGCGCTGACCTTAGCGCACGATCCGCAACATCGCGGTCCGGTCGGATACACGTACGACATAGGGTCCGGGAGCGAGATGCGCTATGTCCAGGGTGGTCCGTTCGCCCCGCACACGATCCGCAAGGACCAAGGTTCCTCGGAGATCGTAGATCTCGACCGATCGCCCCGTCGATGAGGCATTCAGGTTCACATGGGTCTCTGTGTCGGCCGGGTCGGGGTAGATCATAATTGCTGAACTCTCCGGACGGTTAATGACCGTCGTGGCAGGATCAAGGAGCCAGGCGAGCGCATCGGCGATGTGTGTTCGGAACAGCGTGTCAGCCGTGTAGTTGGATTGAGCATGGCCGAGGGCCGTGTAGAAGACCTTATTCCCTCCAGGCAGGTTGCGGTACCAGCTCATGGGGCGTGGGGCATCGTAGCTGTTCACCTGCGCGTTCGGTCCGATGGTCTCCTCCACCCGGAGCACGTCCACATTGTCGGCGTTGTAGTAGCCACTTTCCCAGTAGTAGTACTCCTCGTTCTTCGACCACGGATCCGGCAGACCGGCGGTGGAGGCATGCTGCCCGATATGGTCCATCGCATAAGCCGGTGTGCCGGTCACGTGATTTGGGTTCTGTTGCACGCTTCCACCGATCAACTCAGCATAGAAGTCCCAGCTGCCGGTATTGGTGCCGTTGGCCGTACTGTGCCGGTAGGTATCGGTCGCGGCATGGATGCCGAGCACTTGGCCACCATCGGTCACCCATTGTTCGAAGTTGCTGCGTTGGGCCGGATCGAGGATGGCGTCACCGCTCGTGTTGCTGAACACGATCACGTAGTACAAGGCGAGCTGGACCGGATCACTGAAGGGTGCGGCAGAAGCATCATCATCGACGATAACGCCCAGATCAAGTCCTATGGATTGGAACATCGCAAATGACACTGCCCTTGTATTGTGGTCGAAGCCGGAGGTGCGTGTGAAGTGGAGCACCCGGGGTTGCGCGTTAGCTGACAAGGACGTCAGCACAATGAAAAGGAGGCAGTGGAAACGCATATTCGAAGATAACCCTGACCTGGATCGAACCTGATCCGGTCTGGTGTGTACGGGAGCTCGAACCGTGCCTGATCCGACAGGCTTTCAACCCCAGACACCATGAAAAGGACCTTCTTCATCGCCACGGCCACTGCGGTCGTTGGCTGCAGCACATTGGTGCTGCTCTCGTTCAGTTCGCGTTCTGCGCACCGCGGACATTTGTACTGTCCTGTACCATCGGACAATGTGGCCGATCATGAAGGCTGCGTGTTCCGTACGGTCTACGAGGGCGAGGGACTGGACAGCAACTTCGTGCTGAGCACCCCCGACCTGGTGTTCCGCTCGGAGGAACGGGCGCTGGACTGGTTGGTGCGCGCTCAGGGGGGCGACGGTGGCTTCGGTGCTGGCACCCACGCCCGGCAGGATGTGATCGACCCGCATGCGGTGCAGAGCGACCCCGCCACTACCGCGATGGTCGGCATGGCGCTGCTGCGCATGGGCAACACACCGGAGAAAGGCCGCTATTCCAATGTGCTGAACAAGTTGACGGACCACCTGCTCATCACTGTGGAACAGGCGGACAATGCGGCGCGTAACGTTACCACCTTGCAGGGCACGCAGATCCAGGTGAAGCTGGGGCAGAACATCGATGCGGCGCTCACCGCTCAGTTCCTCAGCAACCTCATGGGTCGCATGCCCTGCTCGCACCCCAAGCACGATCGGTGGATCAATGCACTGAACAAGTGCGTGTCCATCATCCAGCGTTCGCAGAACACCGATGGCAGCGTACAGGGAGATGGATGGGCCGGCGTGCTACAGTCCTCTTTTGCTGCGAGCGCATTGGAATCCGCAAAGTTCCAAGGGGCGCAGGTGAATGACTCCGCGCTTCGGAAGGCGCAGGATTTCCAGAAGGCCAATTTCGATGTGAGCTCCGGTTCCGCGGTCACCGAACGTGCAGCGGGGATCACCTTGTACGCTGTGAGCGGCAGCACGCGCAACAGTGCCCGGGAGGCGCGCGAAGTGAAGGATGTGATGGAGAAGGCGAAGAAGGATGGAAAGGTGGCGGAGGCAGCACCGGTGTCCGTGGATGCCTTGGAAGATGCCGGCTACACACGCACGGATGCTGAACGGTTGAACACGGCCTATCAGGTCTACAATTCGGCAAAGGTGCAGGCCCAGGCGGACAACGTGGTGAGCGGCTTCGGCAACAACGGTGGCGAGGAGTTCCTCAGTTTCCTGCAGACCGGCGAGTCGCTCGTGATCGGCAAGGACAACGGATGGCGCAATTGGTACCAGCAGACCACCTCGCGCTTGGTGGGCATTCAGAACAATGACGGTAGCTGGAACGGCCACCACTGCATCACCAGCCCGGTGTTCTGTACCGCCACTTCGTTGCTGATCCTTAGCGTGAACAACGATATTGAGCAGCTACTGGCGCAGGGGTCGACCGTGAAGCGCTAAGTCTTGAACGTACAAGTGAGCGGATGCGGGAGCAGTTCCCGCATCCGCTCTTTCGTTCTTGCGCATTGCTTGAAGAACTAGGGCAGCTGCTCGAACAGAACATTGCTCGGCACGGTGCCACCGATGTTCATCAGGATCGGGTCACGATCATTGTCTGCCCCGGTGTAGTGAACCATCCCGTTCAGGTTAAGGTCCACCGCCATGTATCCGCTCACGGAATTGGTGGGCGTTGTGCCACCGATGGCCTGCAGGATCGGGTCCCGATCATTGTCGCTGCCGGTGTATTTCAGTTGTCCATCCTTTACCAGGTCGCCGCTCCACAAGGTCATTCGCCCGTTCACTGTGCGCCTTCCGTTCACACCCCAAGTAAGTACTGTGGGTTCGGTAAGGTCAACAGGAGTGGCGGTTGACGATAGTGCCAGTGCTTCAGCGGTCATGCAGCCTAGGTGGTTCCGATGGCGCAGTGCCACATGATAGTAGCCCAAGGGTACGCTGAACTCAACTGGGGAAGAGCCATCCTCCGCCACCACATCGCCATCCCGTTGCAGCAATGCGGCTTTGCGGGCCACAATGATCCTCGGCGTCAGCGCATCGTGAAGCTCCACCGTCACCCAATCCACGATCGCATCATTTCCGGTGGTGGCGAGCACTTGGAGCGGTACCGAGCCTGTGTTTCCTTCACCGATCGCGGGGTACAGGGTGCCATAGGGTTGAGCAAGAGGGATGAGCCCGGATGTCCGAAGGTCATCCTTCATCAGGAAGTTCACGGGGTCATAGGGCCCATCAAGAATGGCTCTTATCGCGACGCGCACGACCGGGAAGCTCTTCCGGATGTCGAAGTGGTCGATGATCGCACCCTGTTCGTTCAGAAACTTGGCCGAGAGCGTGTTCCCGACCACATCGATCACCATGCTGCCGCAATGGGCATACGTGCTCAGGAACATCGCGGGATGGTTCAATGTGCCCGTGGCATCCTTCTTTCCGCTCACACCGCACACAGCGTAAACTGTTCCCAAGTTCGGTGTGATGACACCCGGCTTGGCATAGGGCCCTATTTCATCGACCCGTCCTGCGCTGCTGTTCAAGCGCATGGTGGTGGTGTTGAACGTGCTGCTGGTGCCGTAGTGCCCGTTGATCAGGAAGGAGCGTTCGTAGCTGTGACTGTGTCCGCTCAACACAAGGTCCACGCCGTGTGCTTCAATGATCGGTAGGATGTTCTCGCGCATATCGCGCATCAGGCCGCCGCTATCGCCCACATTGTCGCTGTCGTGCGAGCCCTTGGTATAGGGTGGATGGTGCCAGTACACGATGATCCACTGCTGTTGGGCCTGCGCTTGCGTGATGTCATTGGTGAGCCAGGTGGCCATGGCGCCGGTGGTCGCGCGCGAAACTCCATAGCTGTCCAACGAGATGAAGTGCACATTGCCATGGTTGAAGCTATAGTAGGCTTCCGTGTTGCTGGCCACACCTCCGGCCTCACCGAGCTTCGGTGGGGCGAAGAGGGTGTAGTAGGTGCCGGTGTTCGTGAGCCCGTTCGCACCGCTGTAATAGTCGTGGTTACCTACGCATGGGAAAAGCGATGTGTTCCGCAGGATCGGTTCGTACATGTTCTGGAAGATCCCCAGCTGATACTCACACTCCCGACCATGTGTGTAGGCGTTGTCGCCGAGCATCAGCCACACATCCGCTTTGCGGGAACCGTTGATGAAGCTGATGTAGGAATCGCGGACAGCGGCCTGCGAGGCGTAGCCCGTACCAGCATCACCGATCGCCCAGATGCGTGTGGCCGCTGGTGTGCCTGGTGTTGGGGCTGTCCGGAAGAAATAGGTCGCCTCATCGCCAGCAAGGTCCTGGCTTGTGGTGCCGATGGCATAGTAGTACGTCGTGCCTGGGAGTAGTCCCTGTACGGTCATTTCGTGTTCAAGGACAAGCGCGGCATCGACGACCGCATTCGGCAGTTGACCCACGGCGGGTCCGAAACGCACGCGTGAAGTGCTGGGTACATCGGTCTTCCATTTCACGACCACGCTGGTCGGAGCAGCGGCTTGCAGGTAAGGACCGCGGAAAAGGCCGGGAGCTGCATCAAGGCCCATCAGCTCCAGGTCGAAGCTCAGGTCGGAGCTGGTCACTGCGCCCTGGTGGACCTCAACGGCCAGCATGTTGGTGCCAGCGATGAACTGCGCGGGTATCAGGATCTCGCTGAGCAACTTGGGTTCCTCGCTATCGGCAATGGATTGATAGGCCAGCGTCGAGGAAGTGATCGTTACTTGATCGAAGTTCTGTCGCATCACTTCCACCCCGTTCAGGTAGACCACGAACGCATCGTCCCGCTTGATGCGCAGACGGTACCCGGCGTAAGCGTTGGCACTTGCCAGGGTGAACGCCTTTCGGAAGTAAGTGGTGATGTACTTCGTGCTCGCGTTCGGACCGTAGCTCACCACGGTGGCTTCATCCGCATCGCCATAGCCAAGTTCTGCGGGGCCACTGGCCCAGGTGGCATCATTGAAAGCATTGGCGCGCCATGCTGTTCCTTGGTTGGTGCCATTATCCAGGTACTTCCACGTCGATCCGAAGGGGACCAAGGGAACATCCTGTGCGATCGCGGACAGGGCGCATAGCGCGGAAAGGATCAACGAGCTTCTGAATGGGAATGGCATGGTGGCTGACCTGATGGGCCGGTGCTGAGTACTGTGGTCGTGTTCCAAGCGACGGTGGCATGAAAGTACGAGGAACCATGGGTTCGGTCATTTCCGTATCGCTCCGCTCCAAGGTTGAGCGGAAGTGGGCGAGGATGGCTGGCAGAGGGAAAGTCCGCGTCATGCGGACCTTTGCAACGATCTTCCATCCAATCAATGCGGATCCTGCGCATGTTCCTTTGGTCCCTTCTAGCCCTCGTTACACTGCTTGTGGTCGTGGTGGCACTGTACTTCCGTTTCTCACCTCGGATCGGTTCCAACCCGGAGGGCGCACGGTTGGCACGGATCCAAGCTTCCCCGAACTACCGCGAAGGGAAGTTCCAGAACGTGGTGGAGACCGACATGTCCATCCCTTTCAAGGGGCTGTTGAAAGCCATGGGGAACATGATCACCGGTGGTGATGGGCAGGAACCAACGGATACGATCCCGACCGTGCCCTTCGATCCGGTGGCTTGGGCCCATGTTCCGGACACTGCGCTGGCGGTTGCCTGGTTCGGTCATTCTTCGCTGCTCCTGAAGGTGGAAGGGGTTACCTTCCTCACCGATCCGGTCTTCGGGGAACGGGCCAGCACCTTCAGTTTCCTTGGTCCGAAGCGCTTCAACTACGACCGGCACATGAGCGTGGACCAGCTGCCGCATGTGGATGTGGTGTTGCTGTCACATGACCATTACGACCACCTCGATCACGAGACCGTCCTGTTGCTGAAGGACAAGGTGCATCGCTGGATCATGCCGCTGGGTGTTGGTGCGCATCTTGAGTATTGGGGAGTCCCCGCCGCCGAGATCACCGAACACGACTGGTGGGAGAGCGTGCAAGTGGGTAAGGTAAAGCTCACGCTAGCGCCATCACGGCACTTCACAGGGCGCAGCCTCACGAACCGCTTCAGCACCTTGTGGGGTGCGTGGGCCTTGGAAGGGCGAACGAAGCGCATGTTCTTCGGTGCCGATTCGGGTTACTCGCCTTCCTACAAGGAGATCGGTGAGAAGCTCGGGCCCTTCGATCTGGCGCTGCTGGAATGTGGTGCCTACAACGAGAACTGGTCCAACATCCACATGATGCCTGAGGAAACGGCACAGGCCGCAGTGGAGGTGAAGGCCAAGGTGCTCATGCCCATCCATTGGGCCAAGTTCAATCTCGCTATGCACACATGGAAGGAGCCGGTGGAGCGCGTGTCCGCCAAGGCGAAGGAGCTCGGGCTCACGATGCTCACACCGCGCATCGGTCGCATCGTGAACGGTCCGGACCTGAAGTTGAGCGAGCGTTGGTGGGACGAGGTGAAGTGAGCGGCACGCTCATTCGCCGGTCACGTTCTTGATCACGCGGTCCACGGTCTTCAAGCGCTTGTTGAAGCGTTTCGCCACCGTGAGGCGCAGGTTACCGACGGTCCATTGGAAGGCTTCGGACCCGCCCATGGAGTTCAGGATCGTCTCCACGTTGAAGCTGACGGCCGCGCAGATACTTCGCCCATTGTATCCCCCGGCCGATCGAAGCTGGCCATGGTAGCCGGGATGGAGCCGCCCGCGCGTGGTTCCGCCTTCCACAGGGTCGGGTGAGGTCCGGTACACACTGCCGCCGATGCCGAGCGCCCCTGAAAGCGTCATGAACCAATGCTCTTGCACAACGAAGGTGTGTGCATACCCGCCCATGGCCCCGAAGTCCAGAAAGCTCGCCTTGTCGAAGTTCAACGAAGGGTCGAAGCGTGCGCTCAGCACCGAGGGCATCAAGGTGGAATCGCCCTGCACGGAATAGTAGGTGAGGTAGGCCCCGGCCAGCAAGGATCCCGCACTGCGCCGCTGCCAGGCATCTTGGTTGAACGCAGCACGGTAGCTGAATCGTTCGTTGTTGAAGATGTAGAGCGAACTGAACCCGGCGTTCGCTTGGCGGATGTCCGCACGGAAGGGGCGCGTCACCGTGTTGGGCCAATTGAGCTGGGCGGTGGTGTACGAGTCGAGGTAGTAGCCTTGGTACACTTGGAAGAACACGTTGGTGGCGAAGTGGCGCGAGAAGTAGTTGATCTGCGCGTCGAGGTAGTCGGTCTCCCCCTTGTCCTGTGCGTCACGATTCAGAAAGCCGAAGCCGATGCCGATGTTGAGCGTGTAAGCTCGGTAGCTGGCACCCAGGCCAAGGTTCACGCGGTTGTTCGGTCGGTAGAGCAGGTCCTGTTCGGTCTCACGGTCCAGAAGCTGGAAGGCGTTCGATTTGGTGCTGAGGTAGGCACGGCCGGTGATGATGTGCGTGTAGTCCAGCACGTAGGTGCTGTCGTAGCCGGAGTTGCGGGGGGGCTTGCGCTGTTTTTGCGCATGGATGATGCCGGGAAAGAGCGCGACCAGCACCAAGGGGAGAACGATGCGGACCATGAGCATGGGTCGCGAAGGTAGGCCCGCACGAAGGGCTTGCTTCGGACCACCCGATGGACGGTGCAGCTGGTTATGGAAGTGCGTGTTCGCACACTACATTATTGAACGCCGATCGACGCGTTCCCTGTCGATCCCCGCCCATGCTCATCAATGCCCACAGTTGGTTCAGTTTCAAGTACGGTGTGCTATCGCCCGAACAGGTACTTGTTCAGGTACAGGCCGATGGACATGTGCATGTGGCGCTCACGGACATCAACTGCTCCGCGGGGCATAGCGAGTTCTTCCGGCAGGCGAAGTACCATGGGGTGAAGCCCGTGGCAGGCATCGATTTTCGACAGGGCATGCGACAGCTCTATGTAGGTCTTGCGCGCAACAACGAGGGGCTGCACCAGTTGAACAGCCTGCTCACGGACGAGCTGTTGGACGGTGATCCCCTGCCCGAACAAGCGCCCGAGCTCCTGGATGTCTTCATTCTCTATCCTTTCGGTGCTGCGCACATCCCCGAGCGACTGCGCACCAACGAGTTCATCGGCGTGCGCCCTGGCGACCTGAACCGGTTGCGTTTCGCACGGCATACGCACCCACGCGAGAAGTACGTGGCGCTCACGTCGTCCAGCTTCCGCCACAAGGCCGACCACAACACGCACCGCCTGCTGCGCGCCATGCACAACAACACCCTGCACACGCTGCTCACAACGCAGGACCTTGCTCCCATGGAAGAGCGTTTCCTTACGGCGGAAGAAGTGGTGCGGGCCTATGCTGAAGCACCGGAGCTGCTGCTGCGCACGCAGGCCCTGTTGGAGCAATGCGAGGTGGACCTCGCCTTCGACCAGAGCAAGAACCGGAAGACCTGGAGCGGTAATGCGGAAGAGGATCGGCGCTTGTTGTACGAGCTCGCGGAGCAAGGCCTGCACTATCGGTATACCCATCCCTCCGCAGTGGAGCGCGAACGGATGGAGCGGGAGCTGCGCACCATCGAGATGAAGGACTTCGTGAGCTACTTCCTCATCAACTGGGACCTGGTGCGCTTCGCGAAGTCGAAAGGCTTCTTCCATGTGGGGCGTGGCAGCGGCGCGAACAGCCTGCTGGCCTATTGCCTCGGTATCACCGATGTGGATCCGATCGAGCTTGACCTCTACTTCGAGCGCTTCATCAACCCCGCGCGTGATAAGCCGCCCGACTTCGACATCGACTTCAGTTGGAAGGACCGTGACCACATCACGCGTCGGCTTTTTGAGAAGTACGGGGAAGGAAGGCGCGTGTCGCTGCTCGCCACCTACAGCACCTTCCAGCCGCGCGCCATCATTCAGGAGCTGGGCAAGGTCTTCGGCCTGCCGCCGTACGAGATCGCCGCCTTGTCCGAAGGGGATGGCTCACGCCCGCGCTGGATCGGCAAGGGCGATCGCCTGGATCTTGGTGGACGCACCAATGCTCCGGCCGTGAAGGATCCGGTGGTGGAGGCGATCGGGCGCTACACGCCGCGCTTGTTGAACATGCCGAGCCACCTGAGCATTCACGTGGGCGGTGTGCTCATCAGCGAGAAGCCGATCACGCACTACACTGCGCTGCACATGCCACCCAAGGGCTTTCCCACCACGCAGTTCAGCATGGTGGAGGCCGAGGATGTGGGCCTCTACAAGTTCGACATCCTCAGTCAGCGCGGCCTGGGACACATCCGCGATGCCGTGGAACTGGTGGCGCAACGCACGGGTGAGCGCATCGACATCCACGATGTGAAGCGTTTCACCAAGGATCCTGTGATCAAGCAGATGCTGCGTACCGGCGATACGATCGGCTGCTTCTATGTGGAAAGTCCGGCCATGCGCATGCTGATGCGGAAGATGCAGGTGGACGACTACAAGGGGCTCGTCGCCGCCAGCAGCATCATCCGCCCCGGCGTTTCCAACAGTGGCATGATGCGCGAGTTCCTGCTGCGCTACCACGACCCTGAACGCCGGAAGTTGGCGCCGAAGAAGTTGTACGAGCTCATGCCCGACACCTTCGGCGTGATGGTGTACCAGGAGGATGTGATCAAGGTGGGCTACGAGTACGCCGGGCTCACGCTCGCAGAAGCGGATTCGCTCCGTCGAAGCATGAGCGGGAAGTTCCGGAACCGCAAGGAGTTCAGCGAGGTGAAGGAGAGCTTTTTCAAGGGTGCTTTGGAGCGGGGGAATCCGTTGCCGGAGGTGGAGGAGCTATGGACGCAGATCGAGAGCTTCGGTGAGTTCAGCTTCGCCAAGGGCCACAGCGCCAGCTATGCCGTTGAGAGCTACCAGAGCCTTTACCTGAAAGCGCACCATCCGATGGAGTTCCTTGTGGGCGTGGCGAACAACTTCGGGGGCTTTTACCACACGGAGTTCTACCTGCACGAGGCGAAGCGCATCGGGGCCACCATCGAAGCGCCCTGCGTGAACACGAGCGAGGGCTACTGCACACTGCACGACAAGCGCATTTTCCTCGGATTGAGGAACATCAAGAGCCTGGAGGAGGGCGCCGCACAACTGATCCAGAACGAACGTCAACGGAGTGGACCCTTCATGGACCTGCAGGACCTGCTTCGGCGGGTGCCCTTGCATATGGAACAGGCACGTGTGCTTGCACGCGTGGGGGCCTTGCGGTTCACGGGTAGGAGCAAGCCGCAGCTATTATGGGACCTGGCCATGCTCCATCACGGTCGCTCCGATGTCGCGCGCAACGAGGAGCTCTTCATGACGAAGGTGGCGGATCCGAAGCTCCCCGAGCTGAACCACTATCCGCTCGCGGACGCCTATGACGAACTGGACCTGCTGGGCTTCCCGCTGTGTGATCCGTTCTCGCTGGTGGATCGGCCTGAGGGTCATGAGCCGCCTGCCAATGGCTTCAGCTCGGCACAACCCGAGGTCATCCTTGCGCGGCAGATGGGATCATACTTGCGGAAGCGGGTGGAGATGCTCGGCTACATGATCCACGTGAAGGCGACGGACACGCATACAGGCCAGCGCATGAGCTTCGGGTCGTTCATCGATACGGCCGGGGATTTCTGGGACAGCACGCAGTTCCCCGATGTGGCGGCGCGTTTTCCGTTCAGGGGGCGTGGCGTGTACCGCTTGGTCGGTCACGTTGAAGAGGAGTTCGGGCACTGTTCGTTGCGTACGCAGTTCATGGAGAAACTCCCATGGCGAGCGGATCCGCGGTACGGGGAGAAATGATGGATAGGTCGAAGCCCCGCTGATGGCGGGGCTTCGGTCATCAAGGATCTTTTCGGATCATGGCAGTTGTTCCATGCGCACATTGGTGGGCACCACTCCGCCGATGGTGAGCAAAATGGGGTCCCTATCGTTCAGCGTACCAGTGTATTTGACGGTGCCATCCAGATTCACGTCCGATACATGGTACCCGATCGTGGTGTTCGTCGGTACCAGTCCCCCGATGGTCAGGAGGATGGGGTCGCGGTCATTCGTTTGGCCGGTGTATTTCACGATATGGTCAAAGGTCACGTCGCCTGCCCATAATTGAAGCACTGGTATCACTCCGGCCGAGGCCTTGCGTGCATCCGTTCCATAGGTGATGGTCGATGCCGAGGTGAAGTCCACGGTGATCGCTGACGTGGACAGGGCCAACATGTCCGAGGTCATTACACCGAGGTGGTTGCGATGTCGTACGGCTACATGGTAGCTGCCTGGTGCGATAGTGAAGCTCACCGGAGAGACCCCGTCCATGTCCACCACATCGCCATCACGCTGTACCAGCGCGCTTCGCGAAGCGGAGATGACATTGCCGGCAAGCGTGCCGCGCAGTTCCATCAGGACCCAGTCCACGATAGCGTTGTTGCCCGGGACGGCAAGCACCGCGGGAGTGGTCGTTTCGCCGCCGCCACCCACATGGACATAGCCAATGCCTGTGTAGGGTTCGGTCGTGGGTACAAGCCCGAGCGCACGCATGCCGTCCGCCATGAGCCCGCTACCACTGTCATAGGGGCCTTCAAGGAAGACACGCGCGGACACCAGTACGCAGCTTTCATCCACCTCGCCATCGCAGTCATCATCGATGCCGTTGCACACCTCCGGCACACTGGGATTGGCAGCTGGATCGCTGTCGTCGCAATCCAGTTGGTTGGTCACAGCTCCTGATGTTCCACAGACCACAGGGACGTTCGGATCACCAAAGCCATCGCCATCGTTGTCGGCGAATTGCTGGGGGAGTCCCTCATCCACCTGCCCGTCGCAATCGTTGTCGATGCCGTCGCACACTTCCTGCGCGGGGCCTGAGAGCGATCCGAAGAAACCGTCGATCGTGCTGAAGGGGGTGGTTTCCTCCGGCACGTTAGGCGGAGTGATGTAGCTCTCTTCCCACAACGGCACATCGTTCGGGGTGATCTGCACACTGAAGCATCCGGTACCGATACAGAAGGGCAACATGCCAATGCCTTGCGTCTCTTCCGGCAATTGGATATCGCCTTCGATCACGTTGGATCCTTGCGTGATCACGTAGTGCGCGCTGCCGAAGTCGTTCTCCGTTTCGGAAAGCACGTAGAGGTCAAAGCCGACCTGGCCATCGGGGTTGTTGTCGTCGCAATCGCCACCAACGCCGGTTGAGTTCGCCGGTTGTGCGCATGAGATGCCCAACGATGCTCCGCCGTATCCATCCCCATCCACATCGGCGAACCAGTCCTGCGCCTGCGTGCAAGGGCCAGGGCAAGTCGCCGCGGGATCGTAGTTGCACGCGTTCACGTCCATGCACCCGATGTTCGTGAGGCAAGGCGTTCCGCGACAGCCGCACTTCTCGTTGATCAGTTCCAGTGCGGCGGTGGGGTTGTAGGTGAAATTGTTCGCGTACGGCAGCTGATCAGGCAGGCCGTATATGCGTTGCGCCGAACGGTCCGGGCAGATCATCACGATCGTCGGTACGAAGCCGTTGTACAGGTCGAGCGCGGCGTACTGTTGCATGATGGCGTTGGCACCGTCCGCGATGAACGGCCAGGTCGCATCCGCAAGGAAGGGTGCGAGCGAGCCGGTCACGGTGGCCGTGTCCTCGATCTCGATGCTCACGATCCGGATATGGTCCAAACTGTCCGGGCCCATGTGCGCGTACCAGTCCTGCAGGAATCCGGCGCTGTTCATCTGGTTGCTCGGCAGGCACCAAGTGGTGAAGAAGTCGAGGATCACCGTCTTGCCCTGGGCGAGGAGCGCGAACAGGTTCACCGTGTTGCCGTTAACGTCAGTAGCGGTGAAGTCCGTGGCAAAAGTTTCGTTGCCATCGGCGATGCTGCCCTGCACGCAACTCGCATCGGGGCATACGGCGTTCGGGTCGTAGTTGCAGGCCATCGGGTCGGTGCATCCGCTTTGGAAGTTCACGCTGGTGCCATCGATGAAACCATCGCAGTTGTTGTCCAGTCCATCACAGACTTCCGCAGCCCCCGGATGAATGGCGATGTTGCCGTCATCGCAATCGCCGGCCGTGTTGATCAAGCCCGGCAAAGGCGTACAACTGTATTGCAAGCTGGCCGGATCGCCGAAGCCATCCCCGTCCGCATCGGTGTACCAGAAGAAGTCCTCGTCGATCAGTCCATCGTTGTCATTGTCCTGGCCATCGCACACCTCAATGCCGCCGGAGTTGGCACAGTCGCCGCCGTCGTTGGCGAACTGGATGCAATTGAAGTCGATGAAGTTGCCGTTCCATTCGAAGGAACCGTCATCGCAGGTGTTGTCACCCACCCATTCCACCGGTGCACAGTTGCCATTGCAGTCCTCGATCTCGCCGTCGTCACAGGCTCCTTGGACGAATCCCAGGCAGGTGCAGCTCGCCAGGATAATATCATCGATGGTTCCGGGGTTGCCATCGTCGCACGCCGAACCCGGCAGCGTGATGTTCGCATCCGCATCATCACAATCGCCACCGATGTTCATGGACCCCGGGATGGGCGTGCAGCTGTACTGCACCGTTGCTGGATCGCCGAAGCCGTCGTTGTCCACATCCACGAACCAGAAGAAGTCCTCATCGGTGATGCCATCGCAGTCGTTGTCCACCAGGTCGCATAGTTCGGGTGCGCCAGGGTACACGGTAGCCGCAGCATCGTTGCAATCGGCGTTGTTGGCCACCATGCCGGGTGGCTGCGTGCAACTTGTGATCGCCTCCACATCGTTGGTACCGACGCCGTCGCCATCGGCATCGGGGTACCAGAGGAAATCCTCGTCGTTGAGGCCGTCGCAGTCGTTGTCCAAACCGTCGCACAGTTCAGCGGCGCCCGGGAATACGTTCACGTTTGTATCGTCGCAATCGCCGCCTTGGGCCACATAGCCCGGTGGCGCTGTGCAGACCTGGATGAGACCGATATCGGCTCCCCATCCGTCACCGTCCGCATCCACGAACCAGATGGGCGCATCATTGTCATCCACCAGTCCATTACAATCGTTGTCGGTACTATCGCCTCCTTCGCAGGGGTCCGCTGCGCCCGGGAAGATCGCTGCGTTCGCATCGTCGCAATCACCATCGACCGCCACGAAGCCTTCGATCGGTGTGCAGGAGATCGTTCCCGGCACGTTGGCCCCGACACCATCGTTGTCGTTATCCGGGAACCACTGGAAGTCCTCATCCACCAACCCGTTGCAGTTGTTGTCGATCCCGTCGCACTGTTCCACGGTCGATACGCCTACGGGCACCGTGGTGGCCTCGCCGATCGGAAAGTAGTACTCGGTGTACGGCCCACCGGGGATCTCGGCGAGACCGGCCTCGACCAGGACGACATCGTTCTGCTGGGCCAACACGGAAAGGCAACCAGCCGGTGCGCACAGGGTCACCTTGCCGAAGCTCGCGTCCGCTTGCGCATCATAGGCAATGGTGACGGGCCCGGAGTAGAGCGTATCGCCGGCCGCTTCCACCAGGAGCAGCGCGGTGCCATTGGCCACCTGGTCCTGCGCGAACAGGGTGAGGGTCACCGCGTTCGCCTGGCAACAGCTACCGTCGTCGCAGTTGGCCAGCGGGTTGAAATTGTTGGCACCGGGGTCGGTGCATCCGGTGATCACCGTGCCGATCACGAAGTTCAGTGCGCCATTCTCGATCGTGCCCGAGGAAAGCGTAGTGCCGAACAGTTCCACGGTGAAGGTTCCCGTGAGCGGTTGCGAAGCGCCATCGAGCACGACCGCATTGAAGCAGCCTTCCTGCGCGCAGAAGGCTATGGAATCCCCAGTGCCTTGCGCCACCAGATCACCCGAACCGTTCTCCAAGGTGAAAACGGCTGCCGCCCCCGCTGCGGTGGTCAGGTTCACCGTCACGGTATCGCACGAAGGGCACTGCGCCATTAGGGCTTGGTACGCCGCGAACACGTTCAATTTTCCGCCGGTGATGGTGAGCGCGTTGCCACCGGGCACGGGAGCGGTGTTGTTCAGGATCGCATTCTTCACCAGGTCGCGCGCGGCCTGCGGGTCGTCCATTACCAGCGCTGCGAACCCGGGGCAGGGCACGGAATAGAGCAAGGCAATGGCACCCGCCACATGCGGAATGGCGAAGGAGTTGCCATCGGCCAGTTGGTAGTTGTTGAACTCATCGGCCACTGGAACGTCCAGCCCGGGTGCGAGCAAATGCACCGAGTTGTCGCCGAAAGCGTAAGGGGTTTGGCCCAGCGGTCCGATGGAGCCGACCACCAGGTGTTCGGCCAACGCGCAACTGGAGGGGTACTCCGGCGCCACATCCAGATCAGTAGGCTCGTTCGGTCCGGAGGTGATCACGAGTATACCTGCCGTGGCCATGTCGTGGAAGAGCGGATAGCTGAATCCGTCGCATGCGAGAACACCGGGCGTACCCCACGATGCCGTGACACTCACCACCATGGCGCCGTTCACGCCGTTCGAGTTGTTGAACTGTTGCCGCAGGGTAAGTGCGTCCTCGAACACGTCGATCACATCCGACAGATCAAAAGCGGCAGCACTGGAAACGATGTCCACGTCCCAGTTCACCCCCGCGATGCCTTGCGCATTGTTGCCTACCGCACCCACCACACTGGCCACCGCCGTTCCATGGAATGCACCGCTGCCCTGGTGTGGGGATCCCGGCCAGATGTTGTTCTGCAGATCAGGATGGGTGGTCTCGATGGCTTCGTCGCTGATCGCCACCGCGATGCGCTTTCCGTTGGCCAGGGTGCCGCCGGTGGTGAAGTCCCACACGGGTTCCACGTTGATGTCGTCCATGGACCATTGGTTGCCATAGTCCGTGTCGTTCGGCACCGCACGGTACTGGATCCGGTAGTTGAGGGAAGTGGCGACCACTCCGGGAATACGCGCAACGAGTTTTTCAATGTTCCTGTCATCGAAGCCCGTTCCCTGCACTTCCAACTTGTGGTAGCGCGCATTTCGCCCCAGCGGCACAATGCCTTTCAACGTGGTGCCATCAGGCAGCTGGCGCGACACTTCTTGTTGCACATCCTCGACCCTGTTCTCCTTGTTCAATAGGAAGAGGACTTCTCCAGGCTGCCAGGCCTGCTGTGCCACCAATGCGGAAGAATACAACAGGAACAGAAGCAGGAGGATGGGTTTGCGGTTCATATCGCTCGAACGATTGAAGCGTTCGTGCGACCAAATTCCCCGATCCCCTGATCCCCTCGCGTGTCAAGGGGGTCAACCTTAGTTAGTGTGCTTGATGAACATTGGTTGACCAAGCAACGCCTTTCTCGGCCCTTACCGGCCGAAATACCGGTTCACCGCTTCGGTCCTGTTCTGCACGTGCAGCTTCTCGTACATGCGGTGGATGTGCTGCTTGATGGTGCCCACAGTGATGCCCAAACGGTCACTGATCTCCTTATAGAGCAGACCTTCCGCGAGCAGGGCCAGCACTTGCTGCTCCCGATCGCTCAATCCGCTCTCGGCCATGCTGCCTGTAGCTCCGGTGGGCCGTAAGTGCGCCACCACGCGGCGAGCGACATGCGCGCTCATGGGACTTCCGCCGCTGCTCAGTTCGCGGACCGCGTCCAGGATCTGGTCCGGCGTGCTGCTCTTGAGGATGTAACCATTGGCCCCGGCCTTCAATGCTTCGAAGACGCGGTGATCATCATCATGCACGGTGTACATCAGGTATTGCGCGCCACTGCACCGCTGGCTCATCTGTCGTACACAATCGATGCCGCTGGCTCCGGGCAGGTTGATGTCCATGATCACCACATCAGGGCAGGTCTCTCCCAGTCGCATGAGCGCATCTTCGGCCGTGCTGTGCACGGTGAACGCTTGCATGCCTTCTTCGAACAGGAACAGCGAGCGCAGTGTTTCGCGGATCGTATTGTCATCCTCGACTATGCTCACCTTGATCGGTACGGACGTGCTCATGGTGCGAATGTGATGCTAGGGGCCCGGGTATGCAATAGAACGTTCGTTAGGGTCGCTCGATGATGGGTACATGGAAGCGAATGCGTGTACCGTGCTCTCCGTTCATGCTCAATGTGCCGCCGAGTGAGGTGATGCGCTTGCGCATGTTCCGCAAGCCGTTGCCCACCGCATCTTCCGTGCCCTTCGGCAAGCCAACGCCATTGTCGCTGAGTTCCACATGGAACTGGTGGGTGCAGTTCATGTGAAGCTCCACTGAACTCGCATGGGCGTGCTTCACGATGTTGTGCAAGGCCTCCTTGACCACGAGGAAGATGTTCCGACGTTGTTCGCTGTTCAAACGCACATCAGGCCATGGACCGCGAGCATCCACTGCGATGGTAAGTGCGTTCTGCTCACAATAGGTGCGTGCATAGTTCGTCGTGTACACCACCAGGTCCTCCAAGCTGGTCTGGTCAGCGTTCATGGTCCAGATGATCTGACGCATGCTACCGATCAGTTCACCGGCGGTGTTCGCCAATGAACCGAGCTGTTCGCGCTTCACAGGGTCCTTCTCCACGCGCAGGGCCATTTCGCTGCGCAGCTTCAAGCCGCTGAGCCCGGCCCCAAGGTCGTCGTGCATGTCGCCAGCGATGCGCATGCGTTCGGCCAGTACCGCTTGTTCGCGTTCGAAGGCTTCGCGCTGCTCGCGCAAACGATCGGCCAGATACAGTCGGAAACCGACGAAGGCCAGCAGTATGATGAACGCCACCACAAGCGATCGGAACCACCAGGTCGTATGGAACGGGGGGAGGATCTCGATGGCCGCTTGGGCCTGTGCCTGGCTCCAGAGAACACCATTGCTGCTGGCCTGCACCGCAATGTTGTAACTGCCTGGTGCAAGGTCGAATAGGTCGATGCGTTGTGCTGAGCCGATCTCGGTCCACGCAGTGTCGCGCGGTGCGATCCGATAGCGGAAGACCGGCGAATGTCCGGGTCGGGTGCCCAACGCTCCGAGTTCCAGGGTGAGGGCTTTGCGGTCCGCCTCCAGCACAAGCGGTTCCGGCGGGCCCAAGGAAGACTCGTCGTTCACACGGTAGCCGGTGAAGACCGCCGTTGGGGGCAACAGTGCAGTGGCCCGCACCGGGTCGTGAAGCAGGATTCGACCACCCATGCCGATGGCCACGCGGCCGTCCTCAAGTTCCATCAGCCCGGGCGTGTGCGAGAGGCCGCGTAGAGCCGAGGGAAGGGGGAAGGGCTGGAACGTGGATCCTTGCGCTGGCATGTACGCTAGTCCGCGTGGGGTAGAGGCCCACAACGTGCCGTTCCTTAGGAAATGCAGGGCGAGAAGGCGGGCACTTGGCAGGCCATCACGACGGGTCACGAAGCGGTTGTCACCGGTGCGTGGATCATGGATCACGATGCCTTGTTCGTGCGTGCCCAGCCACAAGCGACCATCGGGTGCTTCGGCCATGCACCGCACCACACCGCCGACCGATGCACCGTTCCCATCGAGCACGGGTACCCATTTCCCGTGCTGCCAGTGGGCAAGACCACCACCGTTGTTCAATCCGATCCAGTGCTCGCCATTTCGCGTCGTGAGCCACGAAAGAAGAAAGGAGCCAGGTATCCGACCATAAGGGCCGATCATGGTATCGACGCGTGTGGTGCTTCCATCCCGCGGATCAACACGCCAAAGACCGCGGCTCCAGGTGCCCAGCCACAGTGCACTGTCCACCAGGCAGGCGAATGTGAACGAGGCGCGCCTCACCTTGGGCAACAGGACCATCAAGTCCTCCGCTGGCCGAAGTAGCGCACGCCGAACGTCCAATTCTGCAAGTCCGTAAGCCGTGCAGACCAGAAGTTGTTGGTCCATTGCGCGACCGAACGAATTCACCAGATTGGCCCCGCGTTCGGTGCCTTCGAGGTCATTCACACCAGTTAGACGAAGTGCGGTTGAGGTTCCGCTCCCAAGGTCAACGATGTGAATACCTCCGCCGGAGGTACCTACGAGCAGGGTGTCCGTTCCCCAGGCGCGCATGGTCGTGATCTCGGAAGGAGACGCGTCAAAGGGCAGCAACGTGTTGGCCGAGGAACCATGGTTCAGCAAAGCGATGCCGCGGCTTGTGCCGAACCAGCGATCCCCCGACCGGTCAAGCAACATGCAGCCGACGCGTGCGGAAGGGAGTCCGGTGCCATCTTCCTTCAGTTCGTGCCATACGCCGTTCCGCTCGCGCTGAAATAGACGATGCGTCCATGTGGACATCCAATGGCGCCCATCCGGGTCGAAAGCCTGGCAACGCAGCGTGAACTTGTTCGGCATTTCCTCAACATCCGGATGCATCTGAAGATGGCCTGTGCGCAGGTCGTAGCTGAACAAGGTGTACGGCTTGTTGCGGAAGAACCAGAGCGCATCGTCGTGAACGATCGGGGCATCGGTCGCGGTTCGCGCGGTCCAAGGTTCTTTGTTGGTGGTGCGGTGGTCCGTCCATCGCCCGGTGTTCGCGTTCCAGGAAGCGAGACCTTGAAGGGTGGCTGCCCACAAGGTGGTGCGCTCGGCATCCCAATGAAGCGCGGCGTTCGCGTTGACGGTGCCCGCAGGACCCATGCCGGCCGCTAGCCCCTGCACATTGCTGAAAACAGCACGCTTGATGTCATAGCGATACAACCCGGCTTCACTCACCACCCAAAGCAACGAATCGCCGATGGCCAGCACCTGCCGCATACGATTGGCCTGGCGGGCATTGTTGCCTGTGGCGGCTATGCGCTGGTTCATGAAGGTGCCACTGCGCGGCGCAAAGCGCGATAACCCGTTCATCGTTGCCAACCAGAGCGTCCCATCTGAGCTCTGTGTGATGCCGTTCACCTGGTCATGTGCCAGACTGATGCTGTCATTCGGATCATGGTGAAAGACGCGTATGCGGGTACCTTCCATGCGCGCCAGACCATCGCCGGTGCCGGCCCAGATGTAGCCATCGCGGTCCTCGAACAAGGCATGCACCTCATCGCTTGGCAGACCATCGGCGGTGGAGACGTGATCGAACAGTGTTTCCTGTTGCGCCAAGAGGGCCATGCTCCGGCCGATGACCAGAGCGAACAGGAGACCCGCGCGCCGCATGCCCGGCAAATTACGCGGTAGGCGGCTTTCTCCTCGGTACGGTAAGAAGTGAGCATTCGCTCGCCGAATAGCTTTGCCCCCATGCGCATCCTTACCCTTCTTTTCGTCCTGATCACCGCTTCCGTTCACGGCCAACGATGGAACTGGGCCGTCAGCGCCGGCGACGGCAGCAACGTGGATCAGTGTTATGGCATCGCGACCGACAGCCAAGGCAATGTCTATTGGGCGGGCAGCGTGCGGGGAACATCCCAATTCGGGTGCGGCACCATCACTACGGGCAGCAACACGGCCGGCGTATTGGCGAAGTACGATGCCGCCGGCACCTGCCTTTGGGTGCGCAGCGTGCTGGTCACCTTCGACGATGCCCTGGCCTACGACATCGCCATCGATGCGCAGGACCGCATCTACATCACCGGCAGCTACAATGGCACCGCGGATCTCGGCAACGGCATCACCCTGGCCTCCTATGTCGGTGATGACATCTTCGTGGCCCGCTACGATGTGGATGGCACCTGTCTCTGGGCACGCCGTGCGGGCAGCAGTTCCAACGATGAGGCGCGCGGCATCGCGGTCTCAGCGGACGGGGATGTGTTCATCACGGGTTTCGTCGGAGGCTTCACCGTGCGTTTCGATCCGCTGCAGATCGCGAGCAACAACCAGCGCCAGATCTTTGTGGCGAGCTACGACAGCACGGGCGTGTTGAATTGGGCCAAGATCAGCACGGGGCTGGGGCAGGCGAAGTCGAGCCGGGGCATTTCGGTGGCTGGGGATCGGCTGTTCATCACCGGGCAGTTCGGGTTCGCCATCGGTGAATTCGACGGGCTGCCGGTCTCGACCACTTCGAACACCGGCAAGGCCTACGTACTCGCCTGCGACCTGGATGGCAATGCGCTTTGGGCGAACAGCTACGCCTCCGGCGACCACGAGGGCATGGGCATCACGGCCGACACCCTGGGCAACGTATTCATGGTCGGCAGGCTGTGGGGAAGCCTGTTCCTGCCGGACGACACCCTCACCTCCGTGAGCAGCAACGATGACTTCATGATCCTGAAGTTCGATGCCGATGGGAACTACCAATGGGGCAAGAGCACCGGTTCCGCGCAACGCGACCTGAGCTGGAGGGCGGCTGCCGATGGACGAGGCAATGTGTACGTAGCTGTTCAGATCCTGAACACGGTGGACTTCTTCGGCACCTCGATCACCAGCGCCGGTGGCGAGGACATCGTGATCCTGAAGATGGATGGCGATGGCGATGTGGTATGGGCACAGCGGGCCGGTGGCTTCCAGCGCGACGTGCCCTTGAGCATCCACCGGCGGTCCGTGGCGCCGCACCAATTGTATTTCGGCGGCTACTACTGGGGGTTGGTCACCTACGGCAGCAGCACCATCGACGATGTGGCGAACGGCGATGCGATGATGGTCTCCGGCATTGACAGCACCTTCGATGTAAGCCTTGTGGTGACCCCATCTTGCCCGGGTGCGTGTGACGGCGCGATCACCACCTACGTGAACGGCCGTGCACCGTTCAGCTTCCAGTGGAGCACCGGTTCCACAACGGCCGATCAGCAGGGCCTGTGCGTCGGTCCCTACGTGCTGGAGGTGACGGACAGCCTGGGCCAGGTGATCATCGATACGGTGTTCATCGAAGAAGCCACCGATCCCGGATACGCTCTTCAAGTGCTCAACGATTCGCTTTGGATCGGCGGCGGCACGGCGTGGCAGTGGTTCGTGGATGGCCAGTTGCTCACCGGTGCGGACAGCGCTTCGATCATCGCACCGCTCACTGGGAACTACTTCGCGGAGGTCGCCGATGCCTACGGTTGTACATGGAACTCGGACACGGTGCTGGTGGTGCTGAACGTGGGGGTGGAGGAAGTCGCCTCATCGTCCTTAATGCTCTATCCCAACCCTGCGGGTGAACGCCTCTTCATCCGCACCGACGGCACCGTGGTCCAAGCGCAAGCCATCGATGCCACCGGACGGATCGTGCGGTTACCGGAGCTTTCGGCGAGCAGCCTCAATACACAAGCTCTCATACCCGGTGTGTGGGCTGTGCAGATCACGTTGGCGGACGGTCGTTCCCTGACCGGTCGTTTCGTTCGCGAATAGTCCGCGAGGGTTTACTCCACCTTCTTCCGATCATCCTCCGCCTCCCGGTCGAAGAACAGGTGATCGGGATCCAACACCACGGCTTTAGGCTTCCGTGCCACGACATGTCGTAGTGTGTTCGTGCCGGAGCGAAGCCGATGCCGGTGCTTCAGCTCACCACCGCCTTCCAGTTCCACAGCCACATCGAGCCAGTCGTGCATGGACACTTCGGTCTCTTTGCCGAGTGAGTCCGCGTGGAGCTTCGCGCAGGTGATCGTGGCTGTCACGGTCCAGATGCCGTCGCTATCCACCTCCACCTTGGCCTCCGTCACGGCATTGCGGTAGAACGTGATGTGCTTCAACCCATCCTCCAGCAAGTATCGCAAACTGTCCGGCGTCACCTCCTCCAGCGAGCGGTAGAGATCGAGCGTGGTGGGATATGGCGCGCCCTGGAAGGCGAACGAATCCACGAAGGCCCGGTACGCCGCATTCACGCGCGCTTCGCCGATGAAGTCTCGCAATCCGTACATCACCACACTGCCCTTGTTGTAGTGGATGTACTGCTGGCTCTCCACCTTCATCAACGGCATTTCACCCAAGCCTTCCTGGCCTCGCCCCCTCAAGTAGTTGTCGCGCTCGTAATTCAGGAACTTGCGCATGGCCCCTCTGCCATACTCCTTCTCCAGCACCATGAGCGCCGTGAATTGCGCCATGCTCTCGACGATCATCGACGATCCCTGCATTCGCGGCCCCAGCACCTGATGGCCCCACCACTGGTGCGCGACCTCATGCGCCACAACGTAGTACACCATGTCGATCCGCGCCGTGTCGCGCAGATCGGTGATGAAGCCGATGGCTTCGCTGTACGGCATCGTACCAGGGAAAGACTGGGCGAACCGTCGATACCTCGGGAATTCGATGATGCGCGCCACCTTGTGCTGGTAGGGTCCGAAGTTGGCCGATGCGAAGGCGATCGCGTCGCGCATTCCTTTCAACATGCGGGGCACATTGGTCGAGTGCTCCGGATGGTGGTACACTTCGAGCGTAACGTCGCCCGCTTGCTCCCTCGATACCGTATACCGTGCACTGAGCACTGACCAGAAGTTGAAGATGGGCGTCTCGCTTTCGTAGCGGAACCAGCGCTTGCCATTCGCTTCCCACTCCTTCACCAGCGTGCCTGGCGCGATGCCGATCTGGTCCGCAGCTGTGCCGATCGTACAGGCGAACCGGATGTGGTCGGCGTGTTCCATCGTCTCGTTCGATGTGCGTTGCCGGGGATCATCGCTCAATAGGGCCACCCGCCGCTTCACGGGCAAGCCGTGCTTGCGCCGCGCTCCTGGATCGGTCAGTTCCACTTCTTGCTGATAGCCGATCATCGGCAACAGGTCCTGTGTGTTCAGGAAGGTGCCGTTCTCCACAAGTGAGAGGAACCGCACATCGTTGGCGAAGCCCTTCGGTGCCCATTCACCATCGACCACCACGTGAACGGAGTCGCCCGGAAGCAGCGCCTTGTTCAACCGGAACATCCGTTGGAAGCGGGCACTGTCGTTGAGCACTTCCAGAGCGTTCGGCACGCTGAAGGTCATGCGCATGTGGTCCGGCAGGCTGAACCAGAACGTATCCACGGGAGCACTGCCTTTGTTGGTCAGCGTGATGTTCGCGGCGTATCGGATGGCGCGGTTCTGTGGCTCCAGTTCCACGGTGATGTCCACTGCGGTGAAGTGGGGTAGCGGTGTGTTGCTGAAGCGCTTGTAGTCCTTCTCGTACGCCACTTGCAAGGCCTCCGTGTCCTGCTCGGTGACCGGCTCGTTCAAGACGCGGGTGTTGTAGAAGCCGAAGGCCAGCAATATGAACCACGCACCGAACGCGAGCGTACCGATCCGCCAAGCACGCCGCCAGCGTACACCCGCGATGCGCAAGCGCCAGGTCCACATATCCTCACCCCCACGCACGGCCACCAACGCTGCGATGAACAGCAAGCACGCCGCGAACGCCATCCAGTATGTGCGGAAGAAGAGCCACGGCAACAGGAAAGGCCCGAAGCCGTTGAGGTCGCTGTACATCATGCGCGGTGCACCGAAGAGCAATACGAGGTTGGAGCTCACCTTCAGAAAGCCCCAGATCATCGAATTCACCGCGAAGAGCACCACGAAGAGCCCGAAGCCGATGTACTTGTTGTTCACCACCAGTTGTAGGGCAAGCGCGATGGCCGACCAGAAGGCGAAGGCGAACATCCCGGGGATCAGCAAGTAGGTGACGTACAGACCGGGTTGAACATGGGTGTAGCCGCTGATCAGTTGCCGCCCGATGCCGGCCAGGCCCATCAGCACCAACAGGCCGAGACCGATGGTCAACAGCACCGCGTACTTGGACAGTACGATCGTTCGTGATCGCACGGGCAGCCCGCTGGAGATGCCATCCACGTTCGTCTCCCGATCCCGCCAAACGAGTTCGCCACTGTAGAAGGTGATGATCACCACCATGATCACCAGCGATACACTGCGAATGAGGTCGATCACATTGTAGGTGACGGGCCAACTGTGGTTGCCGAACATGCTGGTGACCTCCGAGAGAGCGAACAAGAGCATGGTCAGGCATAGACCGATGATGATCCACGTGATCGGCGTGCGCAAGAGACCGATGAGGTCCGATCGCACAAGGCCGAGGAACTGACGCCATTGCGAACTCCGGCCGCTGGCCAACCGCACGACCGGTAACGCTCCGCTGCCCGTTCCATGGTCCTGCACCGGGGCGATGATCGGCGCCGCATTGCTTTTTCGTTCCGTGAAGGAGAAGCGCAGGTACCCGAAAACGAAGATGGCAGCTCCGATACCGAGCCACAACAGCCGGTTCCATGTGAGCGGACCAAGCAGCGGCAACAGTCGCGTATTGTTGTCCACCACGCTCCAGTAACGCGTTACTTGGTCCAAGGCCCGGTTGCCGAACGGGTCGAGCAGCGAGGAGAGCAGCGCGTTGTCCACCTCCGTTGAATAGGCGGATGCGATGCCGCTGAGCACGACAAGCGCGACTGATGTGACGAAGGCCGCCGCCGTTGAACGCACGTGCGAGGCGATGGCGAACATCAATGCGCTTTGGAAAGCGATGCTCGTGAGACCGAACCAGAGGATCGCTTGGGTATGAACGAGCCAGTTGTTCGGCCCGAAGCGGATGGGGTCGCCGTACGGCACCCAGCTTCCCACGACCAGTCCGAGCGAGATCCCGAGCACCGGGATCAGTGCCACGAGTGTGCTACCCACGAAGCGGCCCACGATATACTGCCTGCGCGACACGACCGTGCTGAAGACAATATCCGAGGTTCGGCAAGCGAAGTCGCGGATGGCTGTAGCGTTCACGAAGGCCGTGACCATGGGCAGCCAGAGGAACGCGAGGTTCGCATACAGCTCGTACACATGCAACGGCGAGTTGACATGCACCATGCCCGGGCTTCCTACGCCGCCCCCTTCAAAGACCGCGATCGCGAAACAGAACGCGAAAGACAAGCCCAAAAAGATCCAGAGCTGCGGATGCCGCATCCAGAAGCGCAGTTCGAAGAGGATGAGGCGCCTGATCATTCAACCCTGTGTGAACACTGAGAAATGCACTCGCTCAGCATTCGTAACGTCACCACAACGTTCAGGCTGTTGCGTCGAGGTGATGTTGGTTCAGCTCATGCGGTCATTCCACCTTCTTCCGGTTGTCCTCCGGCAATCGGTCGAAGAACAGGTGGTCGGGATCGATCACCACGGCGAGCGGCTTCTCGGGGACGGTGAAGGTGAAGCTGTTCGCGCCGCTGCGCAGCTTCACACGTTGCTGAACGAGCGGCACGTCGTTCAGTTCCTTCTTCGCGTTCTTCCCGAAGGCCGGCTTGCGTTCCACCGCGATGTCCATCCAGTCGTTCACCGGGACCTTCGTCTCCTTGCCCAGTGAATCGGCGTGCACCTTGTCCGCGGTGAGTCTCACGTCCACGGTCCAGCTGCTGTCGGCGTTCATGGTAGCCTTGGTACTGGTGATGCCGTTGTTGTACAACGTGATGTACTTGAAGTTGTCCTCCAGCAGGTAAGTGAGGCTGTCGGGTGTCACGGCGCGGATCTCACGGTACATGTCGAGCGCGGTGGGCCAGGGCGGTTCCGCGTAGCCGAAGGAATCGACCAGCGCGTTGAAAGCCTTGTTCAGCGTGTCCTCACCGAGGAAGTCGCGCATGCAATAGAGCACCACGCTGGCCTTGTTGTAGTGGATGTAGCCCTGGTTCTCCACGTACATCAGCGGCGTCTCCCCGATGGCCTCGGCGCCGCGGGCGTTCTGGTACTTGTCGCCCTCGTACTTCAGGAACTTGCGCATGTGCGCCTTGCCGTATTCCTGTTCCATCACCATCAGCGCACTGTACTGGGCCATGCTCTCGCTGAGCATGGTACTGCCCTGCATCTCGGCACCCATCACCTGGTGCGCCCACCACTGGTGCCCCATCTCGTGCGCCACCACGTAGAACACCATGTCGATGTCCTCCTCGGCGGTGAGGTCGGTGATGAAGCCGATGCTCTCGCTGTACGGCATGGTGCCAGGGAAGGCTTGCGCGAACGATGCATAACGTGGGAACTCGATGATGCGCGCCTGCTTGTGGTGATATGGACCGAAGTGTTCGCTGTAGTAAGCGAGCGACTTCTTCATGGAGTTCAGCATGCGCGGCACGTTGACGGCGTGCTCCTTCTGATAATAGACCTCGAGGTCCACACCGTTCCACTTCTCACGTGCCACCTCATAGCGCGCGCTCATGAAGGCGTAGAAGTTCAGCGAGGGCTTGTCGAGCTCATAGTTGAAGTAGCGGCGTCCATTGGCTGTCCATTCCTTCCTCAGTGATCCGGGCGCGATGGCGATCTGGTCCGGCGCGGTGCTGATGGTGGTGCGCACGTTCACCCAGTCGCTGTTCGCCATCAGGTAGTTCTGCATCCGTTTTACCGGGTCTTCGGAAAGCTTGGGCATGCGGTCGTTGGGCGGAAGCTCGTGCTTGCGGCGGTCGGCGCGGTCGCTCAGTTCCATGCGAGGCTCGTAGCCCAGTGTGGGCAGCAGTTCCTGGTTGTTGAAGAAGCTGCCGTTGTTCACCAGGCCGGTGAACTCCACATCGTTCGCGATGCCCTTCTGTTGCCATCCGCCTCGCACTGTGAGCCAGAGCTCCGCACCGGGCTGTAAGGGTTGCTTCAGCCGGTACATGCGTTGATCCAGCTTCTCGTCGTTCAACACCAGTTCCGCGCCGGGGATCTCCATCTTCACATCCATGCGGTGGGGCACGTTGAAGTGGAGCGTATCGATGGCCACCGCGCTCTTGTTCTTCAACTTCACTTCGGCGCTGTAGCTGATGGCACGTGCCTCCGGATCCAGGTCGATGGTGTAGGCGATGTCCGTGTAGTGCGGCTGCGGCATGCCTTGGTACTTCTTGTACTCCTTCTCGTAGCGCACCTGGTCCTCTTCGCCTTCGTCGCTCGTTGTGTAGGTATTGAGGAACTTGGTGTTGTACACGCCCCACGCGCCGAGCAGTACCCACAGTCCGAGAAGTCCGATGGCAAGTCCTTTCGAACCGGACAGCCGTTGCTTCGCTTCATGCCAGCGCCAACGGAAGGTGGTGTCGTTGCCGCGCACCAGGAAGAGGAAGCTCACGAACACGAGGATGCCCGCGAAAATCAGCCAGTAGGCCTTGAAGAAGAGCCAGCCCTTCAGGAAGGGGCCGAAGCCGTTCATGTCGGAATAGGTGAGGCCGGAACCATTGTTGAGCATCACCAGGTTCGACTCCACATCGGCTGCGCTCCATGCGAAGAGGTTCAAGACCACCACCACGATGAACACGAAGAAGCCCAGGTACTTGTTGTTCACCAGGACATGCACGAGGAACGCGAGCACGGCCCAGAAGAGGAACGAGAGTGTGCCGGGGAGGATGTAATAGGTGAGGTATACCATGGGCTGCAAGCGGGTGTATCCGTTGAGCAGCTGGGTGATCATACCCGCACCGGTGCCTACCAGATGAACAACGAACACAACAGACACGAGCGCCGCGAGCTTGGCGAGCAGTCCTGTGCGTGTCGCCATCGGTAGGGCATTGGTGATGCCGTCCATCTTGGGGTCGCGTTCCTTCCACACCAACTGGCCACCGTAGAAGGTCACGATGATCATCAGGTAGATGAACAGCGAGCCGCGCATCAGGTCGATGATGCTGTAGGTCACCGGGTACGTGGTGTTGCCGTACATACTGGTGACGAACGACAACGAGGTGAAGAGTTGGAGCAGCCCCAGGGTGATGATGATGATGAAGGGCGTGCTTTTCAGGATCCCTTTCAGGTCGCTGGTGAAGAGCGTCCAGAATTGTTTTCTGCCACTGGTGCGGGAAAAGTCGAGGGCCACCTTGGGCAGGGCCACCGAGGCCAGGGCGGGCTTCACTTCCGCTTCCCCGTTCGAGGCCTTTGCTTTTTGAACCCGCTCGGTGAAAGAGAATCGGAGATAGCCGAATAGGAAGATGATGATGGACACGCCGATCCAGAGCAGACGGTTCCACAGCAGCACGCCGCTGGAAGGCAGGAGCAGGGTGTTCTTGTCCTCTACGGTCCAATACTTCGTCACCATGTCCATGGCCACGCTGCCGAAGGGGTCGAGCATGGCGCCGAGCGTTTCGTTCTCGATGTCCGTGATGAAGCTGCCCGCGATGGAGTAGCCAACGATCAGCGCGATGGCCGTGATGAAGGAGGCCATCGTGGTACGAACGAGCACCGCCACGGCGAAGATGATGGCGGCGCTGAAGAGCACATTGGGCAAGGCAACGAGCAGAAAGGCCTGCAGGTGCGGGCCCATCAGGTTCGGGCCCACGCGGATCGGATCGAGCCAGGGCATCACGCTGCCCACGAGGATGCCGAGCGTGACCCCGAGCAGCGGAAGCGCTGCGACGAACGTGCTGCCCAGGAACTTGCCGATCAGGTAGCCGGCCTTCGACACCGGTGTGCTGAAGACGATCTGGGCCGTGTTGCTGGTGAAGTCACGGATCGCGGTACCGTTCACGAAGGCGGTGACCATCAACAGGCCGATGAAGGACATCACGCCATAGAACTGGTACGCAACGAAGGGTGCGTTCTTGAACACGTTGCCCGTACCACCGCCGATGTTCACGTTCTCGGTGGCCACCGCGCCGAACACGAGCAGGGCGTTGATGAACAGGAAGATGTACACCATCGGCTGCCGGAGCCAGTAGCGCACCTCGAAGAGGAAGAAGCGCGCGATCATGCGTTCACCGGTGCATTGGTGGAGCCGTGGATGTGGCTGAAGAAGACATCCTCAAGGCTGGGCTCCACGCTGGCGAAGCCTTCCTCGGGGCGCTGTGCGCCCAGTACGTGGATCACGGGCTTGCCGGCCACGAGCTTGTTGCTGATCAAGGTGCCGGAGGCCATGAAGCGCTCCAGTTCGCTCTTCGCGATGCTCTTCTCCCACACCTTGCCGGCGAGGCCTTTCAACGCGTCGTTCGGCGCACCGGCGTAAAGGAGCTTGCCCTTGTTGATGATGGCCATGTTGTTGCAGAGCTCCTGCACGTCCTGCACGATGTGCGTGCTGAGGATCACCACCACGTTCTCACCGATCTCGGTGAGCAGGTTGTAGAAGCGGTTGCGCTCGCCGGGGTCGAGGCCGGCCGTGGGCTCGTCCACGATGATGAGCTTGGGCTCTCCGATCAGCGACTGCGCGATGCCGAAACGCTGCTTCATGCCGCCGCTGAATCCGCTCAGCCGGCGCTTGCGCTGCTCCCACAGGTTCACCTTCTGCAGCAGGGCCTCCACCAGACCCTTGCGTTCACCGGTGTTGGTCACGCCTTTCAGCAGCGCGATGTGGTCGAGCATCTCGTAGGCGCTCACGCGCGGGTACACACCGAACTCCTGGGGCAGGTAGCCGAGCACGCGGCGCACCTTGTCCTTCTCGTTCAACACATCGATATCACCGAGCTTCACCGTGCCCGCGTCCGCCTCCTGCAGCGTGGCCAGGATCCGCATCAAGGTGCTCTTGCCCGCACCGTTGGGCCCCAGCAGCCCGAACATGCCGGTGGGGATGGTGAGGCTCACGTTGTCCAGCGCTTTCACGCCGTTGCCATAGGTCTTGCTGAGGCCTTGGATGATCAGGTCCATACGGGGAGGGGTTGTTGCGAGGGCAAGATGGGTCGTGGACCGCGAACCACCAAGGTCCGATCACACGAGCGGTCGGAAGTGGGGCGGGGCGGTGTGGAGATGTGAACTGCTCAAGTGTCAAGCCTCAAGTAGCGAAGGCCAAGCACTGGGGTCGAAGGGAGCACCGGACCGGAACGAACACCTTGTTCACTTGGGCCTTGACCCTTGTGTCTTGCATCTTGCTAGCTCCTCCTGTTCGCCAACAGCACCGGGGCCTGCCCATCGAAGGGGTTGTCCATGCGGCCGATGCTCTGTGCGTCCATGCCGGCGGCGCGCATCACGGTGCGGTCGCCGAAGCGTTTGCGGATCCGGTCCATGGCCTGGTACAACGCCATGGCCTCCTCGGTGTCCGTGAACGCGTCCATTTGGTGCCCTCCGCCCACCATGTGGCTGAAGCGCACGCCGATCAGGCGGATCCGTTGGCGGCGGTCGTATAACGCGCGGAACAGGTCGTGCACCACGGGCAGGATGATGTGGTCGCACGCGGTATAGCCGATGCGCAGCTGGCGTGTGTGCGTGTTCATGTCGGCATAGCGGATCTTCACGGCCACGCAACTGGTGAGCTTCGCACCCTTGCGCAGTTGGAAGGCGAGGCTCTCGGCCATAGCGGTCAGCATGCCGCGCAGCTTCACCACATCAATGGTGTCGCGTTCAAAGGTGCGTTCGGTACTGATGTTCTTGCGTTCGTGCCACGCGATCACCGGGCTGTTGTCAATGCCATTGGCCTTGCGCCACAGCACGGGCCCATGTTCCCCCAGTATGCGTTGCATCAGGTCGATCGGCACTTCCTGCAAGGCGTGGATCTTCGAAACGCCCATGCTGCGCAGCAGGTGTGCCGTCTTCTCACCCACACCGGGTATTCGTTCGATCGGCATGGGTGCGAGAAAGGGTTTCTCCGTTCCGTAGGGCACCTGCAGTGCGCCTTTACCATGCTTGGCCTCGCCGGTGGCAACTTTGCTCACCGTCTTGTTGATGCTGAGGCCGATGCTGTTGGGCAGTCCCGTTTCATGGGCGATGCGGTGGCGCAGTTCGTTGGCCAGTTTCCAACTGCCATGGAAACGGTCCGTGCCCGTAAGGTCCACGTAGAACTCATCCACGCTGCTCTTTTCGAACATCGGCATGTGCTCGCGGATCACATCGGTCACCTCGTCGCTCTTCTTCAGGTAGGCCCCACTGTCGCCGCGGATGATGATGGCCTCCGGGCACAGCTGCTTGGCCATCCGCATGGGCATGGCACTGCGCACACCGAAAGCCCTCGCTTCGTAGCTGCAGCTGGCCACCACCCCACGGTCGCTGTCGGCACCGATCAGCACCGGCAGGCCGATAAGCCGGGGTTCATGCAGGCGTTCCACGCTTACGAAAAAGGTGTTGAGGTCGAGGTGCAGGATGGTGCGTTCCATGGTCATGGTCGACCCAATGGGTCGCCGTTACGGGTGCTTCGATCAACGCGGGCATTCCACCCTTCTCTGGGCGGGTCGCCTTCTACATTCTTCATGCTTATAGGGTGGCCGCCCCTTCGCCCAACAGGTCCGCAGCGGGCCTCGCCCGCCAAAGCCCCATGTAGGAGGGCGAAGGCGGGCTGTCCGCTGTGGTCCCGTACGGCCAGGCCAGCGGTGGCGGCGCTGCGGGGTCCCCGCGTTCCGCGGGGCCTCCTCGCCGCACGCCCCCACAAGGCCCGCCCGCACGGGAGCTGCCGCTTCCATCCCTGGCGGAGATCGGCGGTGTGCCAACGAAATTTCAATGACGGAATAGCTGACATTGTTTGGTCAGTAAATTAGTCATTACATTTGGTCGCCGTATAATTGATCAATGCACTGATGGATTATATGGCAACGGAACACCGCATACGACAGTCCTTCAACCCGCATAAGACAGTCACCATGGCAAACCCCGTCTTCGGAGCCAACCTGAAGCTCCTCCGTACCCGTCGCGGTCGTTCCCAAGAAGAGACCGCCATCGCGCTCGATGTGAAACGTTCCAGCTACAGCGGCTACGAGAATGGCAGCGCCGAGCCTTCGTTCGAGCTGTTGGTGCGTATGAGCGAGTACTTCAAGGTCAGCATCGACAAGCTGCTGAAGGATGAGCTGACCGCATTGAGCGAGAGCCAGTTGGGCATTCTGGAGCGGGGCGGTGACCTGGACCTGAGCGGGCGCCGGTTGCGCGTGCTGGCCACCACGGTGGATCGCGAGGACCGGGAGAACGTGGAGCTCGTTCCAGAAAAGGCCAAGGCGGGTTATGCGCTGGGCTATGCCGATCCCGAGTACATCAGTGTGCTGCCCACCTTCCAGATGCCTTTCCTGGCGCGTGACCGCAAGTACCGCACGTTCCAGATCAGCGGGGATAGTATGCCGCCCGTGGCCGAGGGCTCCTGGGTCACCGGTGAATACGTGCAGAATTGGCAGACCCTGCGTGACGGGCAACCCTACATCGTGGTGACCAAGGAGGACGGCATCGTGTTCAAGGTGGTCTACAATCAGCTCAAGGAGAAAGGCACCTTGCTGTTGTGCAGCACCAACCCGATCTATTCCCCCTATGAGGTCGGCGTCAACAACGTGCTGGAGATCTGGAAGTTCGTGCACTTCATCAGCAGCGAGCTGCCGGAGCCCAACCTGAGCCGGGATGAGCTGGTAAGGAGCGTGGTGGACCTGCGCAAGGAGGTGAGCCACCTGCGCCTTTCCATGGAACAGCAGGGGAGGCTTCCGCTGTAAGCTTCGTTCCCCGGTCGGATGTGGGAAACTTCCTGAGGATCAGATCCCCGG
The DNA here is from genome assembly GCA_016721825.1 of Flavobacteriales bacterium. Taxonomy (GTDB): domain Bacteria; phylum Bacteroidota; class Bacteroidia; order Flavobacteriales_F; family PHOS-HE28; genus PHOS-HE28. The sequence goes on along the minus strand of JADKHI010000001.1, from coordinate 717,991 downwards.
CCCATTGTGGAGAACCGTAGTTTTGACCACCTTCAGACCAGAGGGCAACGTGTGCTTGCCCACCCCTCAGCAAAATTGAACGACATGGAACGTCGATACGCCATCAAGAACGCCAAACACCTGCTGCTGTCCGCAGCTGCCCTGATCCTGGCGCCCCACGTAGAGGCCCAGTTGAACATCGTGGCCCCGAACACGGCCTACACGGTCTCGTTCGATGCCACGGTAGCTGGCGTTGCGAACGGCGCCTTCGCTGGAACAGGCTTTCAGCCGGTGCCTACCAGCGGGCGCTTGGATTCGGATGCATGGGCGATCACAGGCTGGAGCGATGGCACACTTGCCTACGGTGGCACGCGGATCACTTCCGGAACGGACTTCCGTCGCGGGAGCACGGCCCCTGGCAATGCGGCCATTACCACTGGCGGTATCTATTCCTTCGGCGGTGCGCCGATCACGGGGCGCGCGCTCGGTTTCCAGCCAGCCGCATCTGACTTTGCTCCCGGCACTATGACCCTTCGTGTGCAGAACAACACCGGCAGCACGCTCACAGCTTTCGATATCGCCTACAATGCCTACTACCGCAATGACCAGAACAGTTCCAGTTCGTTCAATTTCAGCTACTCCACGGACGATGTGACCTATTCGAGCGTACCCGCCCTGGACATCGCTTCGCCAGGCCCTTCCGGTGGAGCAGGATGGACCCAGTTGCCAAGGGCCACCACGTTCAGCGGTATCACGGTGGCCAATGGTGCTTATGTGTACATCCGTTGGACAAGCAACGACATCGCCGTATCCGCCAACCGTGATGAGTTCGCGTTGGACGATATCAGCGTTACCGGCCGCGCCTACACCTTGGTGAAGCTGACCTCCACCACTTCAGGAGTAAGCGAAGATGGCGGCAACACGTTGGTCACAGCGTCCATCGTCAATCCCCACCCTACCAACCCCACCACCGTGGATGTGGCCTTGACCTCGGGTCCTGCTGCGCGCATCAACAGCTACACCACACAGACCCTTTCCTTCCCCGGTGGCAGCGTGGCCAACCAGAGCCAAACCATTACCGTTACGGACAATGGCGCCTGCGACGGTGACGCCACCTTGGTGTTCACCCTCCAGAACATTACCGGCGGCTTGGGCACACCCAGCATCGGCACGCCTTCGGTACACACGTTAACGGTGATCGACAATGAGACATCACCGGCCTCCTTCCTACAGAATTTCGATAGCGGTGGAAGCGGCGGCTGGGAGGTCACAACGGGCGCTGGCAACATCAGCACCAGCACCGGAAGCGGCGATACTCCGGCAAGTCAGCGCATCATCAGCACGCCCGCCTCGTGGCAGGTGAACAACGGTACGGTCACCTTGGACCTGGCCGGGGTTTCCACCTTGGATTGGACGGGTATCACCATCACCGCGCGTGTGTCCTGCACATCTGGCAATGCCTTCAACGGTGCCGAGGCAGCTGATTCGATCGCGTTCTACGTGAACCTCAACGGGGGCGGATTCCCGCTTGATCCTGATTTGCGCATCGCGGGTTTCAACAGCAATACGCGCTGGGGTTACGCAACGGGTACAGGCATCGCCACGGGCACAGCCGGCACTCCGGTCAATTACGCACCTGCGGCCGGTGGCAACCGCACCACGGACGGATACAGCACTGTGCAGATCACGGTGCCTAACGGAACGAATTCCGTGGCGCTCCGTGTGATCGCCAAGAACAACGACGCCAACGAGATCTGGAGCGTGGAGGATGTCGCTGTCTCTGGTACACTTTGCCAGCCGATCTACTACAGCCGCAACACGGGCAGCGAGGCCAGTGCAACGTGGAGCACCGCGCGCACCGGAAGTCCTGCTCCTGCTGCGGTCACCTTTACACGCAATTCGAGCATGGTGGTGCAGAACAGCCATGTGGTCACCACCGTCGGTGCTACCTTGAACGTGCGCGACCTCATCGTTGAGAACGGAGGGACACTTGCCCTGGGAGGCACGGCCACCGTGAACATCTATGGAACCGAGTGCACGGCTGACGGTGGACTCACTGCGACCAACGACCACCTGAAATTCCTGGGTGACGCACAAGCGACCCTGGGCGGTGCTACGGGCACCATGAACGTGAAGGACATGACCGTCTATGGCGGTGGCCTGTTGCTTGATCTGAACACCTTGAATATCAGCGGAACATTGCAGCTGGATAGCGGCGATTTCGATGCCAACGGCAAGGATGTCGTGCTTCAGAGCAACGCCACAGGCACGGCGAGGCTCGGTGAGGTGAATGTGGATGCATCCTACACCGGCGACATCACCATGCAGCGTTACATTCCTGCCGGCGTCACCAACTGGCGCCTGCTCTCCAGTCCGATCCAAGGTGTGACCTTCAACTCTTGGAAGGATGACTTCTTCACGGCTGGTTTCCCCGGGTCCAACTATCCGCCCTTCTATGTGAGCGGAAAGCTGTGGCCGAGCATCCGTAAATACGATGAGACCCATACCGGTACCACAGCGCTCACAGATACGCTCATCGGCGTTTCGAACATCACCGAGGGCATCACCATCGGTCGTGGCTATGCTGCTTGGAGCGGTACCTCATTGAACACCACCACGGCCTTCACCATCGACGTGAAAGGTGCTCCACAGGTTGCGAACACACCCTTCACGCTGCCCATGTCCTACACCAGCACCGGCACACCCGCACGTGATGGAATGAACCTGGTGGGTAATCCGTTGCCTTCGCCCATCGACTTCAGCCTGCTGTCGTTGGGCGCCGATGTCGACAACTTCTACTACATCTTCTCGCCTACCGCCGGCACGAATGCGGCTTGGGATGAGGCCAATAGCTTGGGGACGCTCGGGGCGAACGGCAACATCCAGAGCAGCCAGGGCTTCTGGTTGCACGCTACTGGCGCAGGGGTCACCACCACGGTGGATGAATCCGCCAAGGTGCTTGAGCCCATCAACGGTGGCATCTTCAGCCAGCAGCAGGATGATCGCCCCAAGGTGCGTCTGCACTTGAACAACACACAGAGCATCTTCGCTGACGAGGCCATCCTGCATTTCATCAACGGGGATCCTGCGACGGGAGCTTACGATGTAGCGCACTTCCCTTTCGTGCACCCTGAAGCCGTATCGATCAGCACCCGCTCCACGGATGGTGTTGAGATGGCCATCAACGCCTACGGGGCATTGACAGCAGCGATCGACGTGCCTGTGGGTGTGGATGTGCAGGTGGATGGCGTGTACACGATCACCAGTTCGGATATGGCGGTGCTCTCCGGCATGACCTGCTTGGTGCTGGAGGATCTGCAGACGGGTATCTCCACCACGCTGAGCGAAGGTGCGGTCTACACCTTCAGCATGGCCGCGAACGACCCCGTGGATCCCGTCCGCTTCGTGCTGCACATCGGTGCGCCGGTGGAGCGCACGGTCACTTCGCTGACCTGCACCGATGCCAACAACGGTTCGATCAGTGTGCAAGGCGCGGGCAATGGTCCATGGGACTATGTTCTCGCCGATGCGTTCGGTACGGTGCTGGCTCAGGAAGCGGGTGCCACTAGCGACCATACGTTCAGCGGTCTTGCGGCCGGCGAGTACACCATCACTGTTGGTGGTAATAGCGGTTGCGGTAGCCTCACGGCAGCGGTAACAGTGGAAGCTCCTGCAGCCTTGGATGCGGAGCTCGTGTTGATGGCAGCTTCCTGCCCGGTCGCCGCTGATGGGGCCATCGATCTGCAAGTGATGGGGGGAACCGGCCCATACACCTTCGCATGGTCCAATGGAGAAGTGATCGAGGACCTGAGCGCGGTACCTGCTGGTGATTATGCACTGAGCGTTACGGACGCGCAGGGCTGCCAGCTCGTGGTGCCCGCTGTTACGCTGGGTGCTGGTGATGGCCCTGAGGCTGTCTTCGAGGCCGTACCGAACATCGTGATGGTCAACGACCTCGTGGAGTTCTTCAACTTCAGCACCTACGGTCTTGACTACACCTGGGATTTCGGCGATGGCACGATCGTTACCGATGCCGAGCCACAGCACAGCTACACATTGCCCGGTCTTTACACAGTGACGCTGACCGTGGAGGACGGGGATTGCAGTGCCATGACCGTAGGAGAGGTTTCCGTGAACACCTCCACAGGTGTGGCCCCCATTTCGACCTCGGGCCTGTTGGCCTGGTCGGAAGGCAACCAGTTCGTAGTGCAGTGGCAGGTTGAAGGCGCCGGCGCTGTTCAGGTGGACGTGCTGGATGCCACTGGCCGTTGGATCGCACAGCATCGAGCCCAAGGCTCGATGGGACGTATGAATGTGGAAGGCCAGGAACTGCCTTCGGGCATCTACTTCCTCCGCGTAACAGCAGGCCAGGACCAAAGGACCTTCCGCGTGCCGCTGGTGCGTTGATCGCTATCACTGTTGAACGAAGCCTCCCGGGACTCTCGGGGGGCTTCGTCTTTTTCAATGGCTGCCCGAGCGGCTTCCGTACATTGGCCCCAACGATCGCTACCATGTTCAAGTTCCGTTCCTCCACCCTCCGCACATGGGCTGTTGCCTCCATGCTGGTGTTCCTTGTCGGCTGTATCACCATTGAAGAGAATTACACCTTCAAGAAGGATGGAAGCGGTTCCATGGAGTACGTGGTCGACCTCAGCTCCTTTGCCGAGTTGATGAAGTCGATGGAAGGCATGACCGAGGGCAAGGGCGCCGATGATGGGTTGGGGGAGATGGACATGAAGGATGAGGCCGACAAGCTGAAAGCGATCAAGGGCATCTCCAAGGTGAAGGTGAAGAAGGAGAAGGATGGATACATCCAACGCCTGAGCTTCCGGTTCACGGATGTAGCGGCCCTGAACAATGCCTTGAACGTTCTGCTGCCGGATAGCTCGGGCGCACCGCATGGCTTCTTCGCTTGGGAGGGCAACACGTTGGTGCGTACCAACAACGGACACGCCGAAGAGATGGGCTCCGACATGTCCCAGGACGAGAATGACTCCCTCGACATGAGCGGATTGCTGAAGAGCATGCAGTATAAGTACAGCTTCACGTTCCCCGAGGCCATCGGAGAGGTGGGCATCGCGGAAGGAGTGGTCCGGGAGGACCCCTCCACCAAGCAGGTGAAGCTGAGCACGGATTGGTCGGTGATCATGAAGGATCCCCAGGCGCTGAATCTGCGCATAACGGTGAACAAGTGAGCGCAGGACCCATGGATGACCTCCTGGAGCGCGCCATCCGGCTTGCGGCCAAGGTGCACAAGGGGCAAGTGGACCGCTTCAACAAGCCGTACGTGTTACACGTGATGCGGGTCATGATGCGCGGTCACGACAAGGAGGAGCAAGTGCTGGGCGCGATCCATGATGTGCTTGAGCGTTCCACGCTCACCGTTGAGGACCTGGCCAAGAAGGACTTTCCGCCCCGCATTCTCACGGCCCTGCAACACATTTCACGTGTGCCCGAGGAGGACTACGAACAGTACATCGACCGCGTGATGGAGGACCCCCTCGCCATACGGGTGAAGCTGCATGATCTGGCGGACAAGATGGACCTGCTGCATGTGGATACTCTGTCGCACGCCGATCTGAAGCGCTACAACAAGCAGCTGGCGGCCTATCACCGCATGAAGAAGGTGGTGGAGGAGGCGCGGTCCCAGATGGTGACCACCACGCGCAAGCCGAAGCCGACCCTCTAGTTCTCAGGCACTTTCGGTAGCGGAGCATACCAAGTATCTTCGCGCACCCCGAGAAAAGGGGACTTGACCCATGAAACGTATTGTGATCGCTCTGCTTGCCCTGCCCTTGTTCATGGCATGTGGAGGAGCCGATGAGCATGCCGGGAACACGTCCAATGCGGATAGCGCAGTAGTGGACAGCTTCAAATGGGAAGTGGACCACTTCTCAGACACCCGCATCCTGCGGTACCAGATCCCCGGTTGGGAGCAGCTCAGCCTGCAGCAGAAGAAGCTGGCCTACTACCTGACCATGGCGGGCCTCAGCGGGCGCGACATCATGTGGGACCAGAACTACAAGCACAACCTGAAGGTGCGCAGGGCGCTGGAGCACATCATCCGGGACTACAAGGGTGAACGAAGCGGCGAACAATGGGACGCTTTCATGGTGTACGCCAAGGAAGTGTTCTTCAGCAACGGCATCCACCATCACTACGGCATGGACAAGTTCATCCCGGATTGCCGTCGGAGCTACTTCGATTCGCTTGTAACGGCCAGTGGTGCCACGCTGAGCAAGGAGCTAGCGGACATTCTCTACGATCCCATCGTGGACGCCAAGAAGGTAAGCCTGGACCCCACCAAGGACCTGGTCCTTTCCAGCGCCGTGAACTTCTATGCCGACGATGTCAACCAGAAGGAGGTCGAAGCCTTCTACGCCGCTATGGAGGTGAAGGGCGACACGACGCCTCTGAGCTACGGCATCAACAGCAAGGTGGTGCGTGGCAAGGATGGTAAGTTGATGGAACAGACCTGGAAGGTCGGTGGCATGTATGGTCAGGCCATCGAGCAGATCGTCATGTGGCTTGAGAAAGCGCAAGGAGTGGCGGAGTCGCCCGAACAGGCCAAGGTCCTTGGGTTGCTGATCGAGTTCTACCGCACTGGAGACCTTAAGAAATGGGATGAGTTCAACATCGCGTGGGTGATGGACAAGTCCTCCACCGTAGATCTGATCAGCGGCTTCGTCGAGGTGTACAATGATCCACTCGGCAAGAAGGGTTCTTACGAATCCTGCGTGGAGGTGATCGATCCCGTAGCGACCAAGAACATGCGCGCCATCCAAGAGAACGCCCAGTGGTTCGAGGACCATTCGCCGTTGATGGAAGAGCACAAGAAGAAGGAAGTTGTTGGCATTACCTACAGCTTCATCAACACGGTGGGTGAGGCCGGTGACGCTGCGCCCAGCACACCGATCGGGGTGAACCTGCCCAACGCGAACTGGATCCGCGCCGCACACGGTAGCAAGAGCGTAAGCCTCGGCAACATCTCCGATGCCTACGACAAGAGCAGCGGCAAAGGCTCGTTGGAAGTGTTCTGCCACGACAAGGAAGAGGTCGATCGTGCCATTGCCCATGGAGCCCTGGCCGGGAAACTGCACACCGCGCTCCACGAGGTCATCGGCCATGCCAGCGGACAGCTTGAGCCCGGCATCGGTGAAACGGACGCCACACTGAAGAACTACGCCAGCACCTTGGAGGAAGGTCGTGCCGATCTGGTCGCCCTCTACTACATGATGGATCCGCACATGGTGGAGATCGGTGTCATGCCTTCGTTGGAAGTCGGTAAAGCGGAGTACGATTCGTACATCCGCAGCGGTCTGCTTGTGCAACTGCGCCGCTTGAAGCCGGGTGCGGACATTGAGGAGGCGCACATGCGCAACCGCCATTGGGTGAGCGCCTGGTGTCTGGAGAAGGGCATGAAGGACAGTGTGATCGCCGTGGTGCAGCGCAACGGCGAAACGTATTACGATGTGCGGAACTACGAGAAGTTACGCGTGTTGTTCGGTGAACTGCTCCGCGAAGTGCAGCGCATCAAGAGCCAAGGGGACTACGAGGCAGGCAAGGCCTTGGTGGAGACCTATGGGGTGAAAGTGGATCCCGCCCTGCACGCCCAAGTGTTGGAGCGCGCCAAGAAGATCACCACGGCGCCTTACGCTGGTTTCATCCAGCCCCGCTTGTTGCCCGTGCTGGATGCCAAGGGTGAGATCACTGATGTGAAGGTGGAATACCCGGACGATTTCGTGAAGCAGATGCTCGAGTACGGCGAGAAGTTCAGCTTCCTGCCGGACGAGAACTGAGCATAAGCGGATCATCAGCCTTGGAAAGGCGGTCGCCGATGGTGACCGCCTTTCTTTTTTCAAGCGACAATTCCCTGATGATCAAGGACTCATCTCACATGAGCGAAAAAGTTCATCCCCTGGTGAAACCCTCGAGGGGGGACCCACCGTTGAAAAGGGTGTCCAAGTAGTTCAAAGGTCAATCTGAAGAGTCACGACTCCCCTGCCAGGCACAGCCAGGTGGGGGTTTCGTGCGTTCGGACCGTTCTGTTCGCCAAGGGTTCTTAGGTGGCAGGGTTGTTCGGGTCATGAATGCTGAGGAGATCAGGCCCTTCATCAGCTCCCCTATGACCTCACTGATTGTATAGATCCGACAGCGCGCTATATTTGCACCCCCGTTAAGAGAACGGGACCACTTACCGAAGTGGCGGAATTGGTAGACGCGCACGTTTCAGGGGCGTGTGACCGTAAGGTTGTAAGGGTTCGAGTCCCTTCTTCGGTACAAGCGAAGCGGCGAAAGCCGCTTTGCTCGTTCATGGACCAAGGGCCGGGGTCGAGGATATCTTTGTCGGCCAACGCCAATGGGCTCCCACACCTACCACACCCGCCGTCAGTGGCACAACCTTTCGGTCTGGTCCATCAGCAGCCTCATCATGCTTCTGCTGGGGCTGGTGATCGGCGCACGGTCGGGCGATTGGCGCCTCCTGATCTTTCTTGGGGTCGTGGCTTTCCTGGGCCTTGTATTCACCTTCCTTCAGGACAGGTCGGTCAATGCGATCTACACGATCGAAGCGGATCAGTTGGTCATGGTCAAACGAAAGGACCGGCTGGTGCTCAAACGGCAGGACATGCTCGATGCAAGCCTCATCGATCGATCGGCCGCGCGGGATTATCTCCGTCAGAAGCTTCGTCAGAAAATGGAAGCGGGCATGACCGAGGAGCAGGCCAAGCAACGTGAACGCGACTTCGTGCGCTTTTGCACGGTCGATGTGGGCCTCCGCTCGCTCACCTTCGGCCTAGGCCGCAGGATCGTGGATACCATGCCCAACGCCAAACATGATCTGATCCTGCTGCGCTTGAGCAAAGGGGAGGACCTGCTGCTTTCACCGGTCTACAATCAGGATCTGATGGAGCGATTGGGCAAGCTGCTCCGTCGCTGAGCCGGTCGGCTCCGTACCGGTCAGGTCTTTGGAAAGCTCGACCGAGTATCCTTGGTCTTAGAGGATAAGGCCCTCAGCGAATGCGACGTACGAGAAACTGTCGGAACTGAACTGGAGGCCCTAGGTGGTGCGGATGCGCTGACCGATGCGCAATTTGCTCCGCGTGCTGATGCGGTTGATCTTGCACAGGCGGGCCACTGTTGTGCCATTGCGGCGGGCAATGGATGACAGGGTGTCCCCCCGGCGGACAGTATGATATTTCGTCCGAGCAGCTTCCGCCTTCGCTTTTGCGATCTGGGCGAATACGCCTGCATGGAGGTCGAAGTCACGGTGCTTCAGTTCGCCGTTCTGAACATCGAACACCTGCTGGGGGTCAATGGGTTGATCCAAATAACGCACCTCGAAATGGAGGTGATCCCCTGTAGAACGTCCTGTGCTTCCACCGAGACCGAGCATATCACCTGCTTCCACATGATCGCCGGTCTCCACATTACGCTGGCTCAGGTGGGCGTACAGCGTTTCAAGCCCGTTGCTATGCCGCACCACCACCACGTTCCCGAACGTGCTGTTGTAACGACTGATGCGGACCATGCCTTCAAAGGCGGCCACGACCGGATCTCCGTTGTACAGTTCGAGGTCAATGCCATAGTGCATGCGGCCACGACGGGGGCCGAAGGGTGAGGTGACATCACCGCACACCGGCATGGCGTTGTCGCAGGCTTCGTTGGAAAGGCAGAGGCGTATGGTATCCTTCAACGCGAGCGGCATCGCCGTGCGACCGAAGATGGACTCCGTGTTCCACCCGCCGTAGAGCTGATACCCTGGAATGAGGGATAGCGAATCCTCGCGCTCCAGCAGTGAACGGTCCGAGGTGCCGTCGATCAGCTCCGGAACGTCCATGTCCTCATAGGGGCCGAACTCCTCTGCACCACCGATGGCCAGCGTGTCAAGCTCGGATTGTGCGCGCAGTAAATGCCATGGCCCGAAGGCCAGCGACAACGCGAGGAGGAGGTGGGCGACTTTCATCGGCGCGCGCAAAACTAACCGCCGACCCGGACCATGCAACTCCGTGGGTCTGAAAAGGTTCCAACAGGGGGGCTGGGGTTCGGCAGTGCTAGGGCCCGATGTCCGGGATGCGCCCGAATGGCGAGGGTTTGGGCATCTTTGTGCCCTCCTGTTAAAGATCCTGAACGATGCTGTGCAGAGTGATCATCATCAGCGCCCTCGCGGGCCTTCTGCTTGGCCTCACTGGCTGCGAGGGCTCCGGCGGGCCGGTCCGTAGCAACACCCTGCATGTGGATAGCGCGGTACTGGACGCACGTGTTCGTCCGGAGATCTATGCCACCGTGGCATTGACCACCGACACCACCCACCTTTCCAGCGCTACGCGCCGCATGATCCCGCTGCTGATCGAAGCGGCCCGTATCATGGACGGGCTCTTCTGGCGGGAGGCCTGGGGAAGGGCCGACAGCCTGCCGGTCGCGGGCCTGAATGACGAGACCGTGCGTTTCTTCCAGTTGAACTACGGACCTTGGGACCGGTTGAACGGAGACAAGGCCTTCATTGATGGAGTAGGCGAGAAGCCGCTGGGCGCGCGCTACTATCCTCAGGACATGACCAAAGCCGAGTTCGAGGCTTGGAAGTCCCCGGAAAAGAAGAGCCTCTATACCTTCATCCGTCGTGATGCACAGGGTAAGCTTGTAGCCATCCCGTATCACGTCATGTTCAAGGCCGAAGTGGAACAGGCAGCCACCCTGCTTCGCGAAGCGGCCGCTCTCGCTGAGGACCAAGGCACCCGGAATTATCTGGAGACGAGGGCCTTAGCGCTTCTCACCGATGACTACACGGCAAGTGATGTGGCCTGGCTGGACATGCGGGACAACGCGCTCGATGTGATCATCGGGCCGATCGAGACCTACGAGGACCAGCTGTTCGGCTACAAGGCTTCACATGCCTGCTACCTGGCTGTGAAAGATCAGGAATGGTCAGTGCGCCTGGCGCGCTTCGCGGCCTTGCTGCCCGAGCTTCAACGGGGCCTTCCTGTGGATGATCGTTACAAGGCCGAAGCCCCTGGCAGCGACAGCCAACTGGGTGCCTACGACGTGATCTACTATGCCGGGGATTGCAATGCCGGTGGCAAGACCATCGCTGTCAACCTGCCGAACGACGAGGGACTTCAGCTCAAGAAGGGCACACGTCGTTTGCAGTTCAAGAACGCCATGCGCGCCAAGTTCGACCGTATCCTGGTACCCATCGCCGATGTGCTCGTGTCACCGGACCAGCGCAAGTTCATCGACTTCAATTCCTTCTTCTCGGAGATCATGTTCCACGAAGTGGCGCATGGGCTGGGCATCAAGAACACGATCACGGGCAAGGGCAGCGTGCGTGAAGCCCTGTTGGAGCAGCATGGTGCATTGGAGGAAGGGAAGGCTGATATCCTTGGCCTGTACATGCTTGAAGTGTTGCGCGAGAAGGGCGTGGTCACCGAGGGTAGCGCTATGCACGACTATGTCACCTTCATGGCGGGCATCTTTCGCTCCGTGCGCTTCGGGGCCAGCAGCGCCCATGGCCGCGCGAACATGATGCGCTTCAATTTCTTCCTGGAACGGGGCGCCTTCTTACGCAACTCCGATGGGACTTACAGCGTGGTGGAAGCGAAGATGCGCGCTACCATTGATGAGCTCAGTGGCGTGATCCTTCGCTTACAGGGGGATGGGGCCGTCGAAGAGGTCCGGGCCATGATGGAGAAGAAGGGCATCGTAAGCGCCGAACTTCAGAAGGACCTGGACCGGTTGAAGGCCGCTTCCATTCCCGTGGATGTGGTGTTCGAGCAAGGCATGAAGACCTTGGGTCTCGCTCCGTGAACCCTTCGGCACGGTCCATGTGGCCGATACACCAATGAGTTTGAACAGCGACGTGGAGGATGCCAGCGGGCCGGGTGGGTTCGCCCATGGCCTGCTGATCTATCTCGTGGGGTTGCTGGTGGCCGTGCCCCTGTTCCTGATCCTCTATCCCTACGTACCCGAGCTGATCATTCCTTTCGGTAAAGGCTACCGGGTGGACCACATCCTCACGTTCGTGCTCGTGCTTGTGGCCATGGTGGTGTTGGTCCGGAGGTTCCAGTTGCTGGTATACGGTCTTCTCGTCCTTGGGCTGGCAGGGATAACGATCACCAGCATGACTGGTGGCTACGGGTTCCGGGCCCTCTATCACGACTATGCGTTGTTCCTGCACACAGTGCGCGAAAGCACACGTCCCCTGCCCATTGCGCGCACCCTGCGACCGTTCGCAGATGGGGACCTGTTGCTGGCCAAGGTGGACTTTGCGGATCCCCAGCTCCGGACCTTCGCCGTTCTGGCCGCCACGTCCAACTTCAGCGAACTGGCCCAACGACAGCCGGACCCTACCTTGATCCAGTGCTTCTCCATCTTCAAGGAGATCAATTCACACTGGCGCTACGTCAACGATGTGAAAGGCGGGGAGTACTTCGCCAAGGCCAGTGAGAGCGCACAGCTACTGGCGGGTGATTGTGATGATCATGCGGTGTTGATGGTGGCCTGCATCAAGGCCATTGGTGGGCAGGCGCGGCTTGTGCGCACCACGGGCCACATCTATCCCGAGCTGCTCGTCGGAAATGCCAAGGACATGGAGCGTGTGGCATGGTTGATCCGGACCCAGCTCTTCAAGCAACAGGCTGCGCACGCCAAGCTCTTCTATCATACGGATGAGCAAGGCCGCCGTTGGATCAACATGGACTACACCCGTGATCACCCAGGTGGAGAAGTGATGGAAGAGGACATCGTGGGCACCTTGGATGTGTGACCTTTCGCGGGCGGAACGCGGTTGGTACATTTGAAGCGAAGCGAACACGGGTGAAGAAGCTGGTCCATCCTTCCGAACTGGCCAAGGCCAGTCACATGCGGCCAGGCGACCCGCGCGTTCCGCTACTTGCCGAAATGAGCGGGCTCAACCGCTTGGAGCGCTTCTACAACGAACTGGAACACAAGCCTGGAACCGACTTCATACAGGCGCTCTTCGCCCACTTGGACCTTCACCTCGAAGTGGACGCTGAGGACCTTGCTCAGGTGCCCAAGGAAGGGGGCGTGGTCTTCGTGGCCAACCACCCTTACGGCGCCATCGACGGGCTGGCGCTGATGCACGTTATGGACCGCGTGCGTGGTGACGTGAAGGTGATGGCCAACTTCATGCTGCAACAGTTGGAGCCGCTGAAGGACCGGTTCATCGGCGTGAACCCCTTTGAGCAGGTCACCACGCGGAGCAGTTTTCAAGGCATGCGTCAGGCGTTGGAGCACGTGGCGAAGGGAGGTGCCTTGGGGATCTTCCCAGCGGGGGAGGTCAGTAGTTACCGCACCGATCTGAAGGCCATTGCCGATCCGCGGTGGAAGGCGCCCGTGATCAAGCTGATCAAACATGCGGGCGTGCCGGTGGTGCCGGTCTGGTTCGATGGGGCCAACAGCTTCATCTTCCAGATGCTGGGCATGATCCATCCCAACTTGCGCACCCTTCAGCTTCCGCACGAAATGCTGCGTATGCGCGGTCGGAGCGTCCGCATGCGCATCGGCAAACCCATTGCGGCGAAGGACATCGCCGCCTTCGGTTCAGTCGAACAGCTGGGACGGTATCTGCGGGCGAAGACCTACGCGCTGGGCAGCGGTGTACATGTGAAGCGCGAACAGTTCCGACCGCTCCGTTTTCCGCGAAAGCCCAAGCGCGTTGTGGATCCGGTGGAAGCCGGTGCCATCCAGCGGGAGCTCGCCACCCTGGACGATCTGAAGCTCAGCAGCCAGGCGGAGTTCGATCTGTACCTGGCCCCCAGCGAACGGATCCCGCTCCTTCTTCGGGAGATCGGCCGGGAACGCGAGATCAGTTTCCGCGCGGTGGGTGAAGGCACTAACAAGCGCATCGACCTCGACGAGTTCGACCTCTATTACGACCACCTGTTCCTGTGGGACCGGGAGAAACAGCAGCTGGCTGGCGCCTACCGCATCGGTGATGGAGCCCGCATCATGGAGCGTTATGGGAAACGGGGGTTCTACACGCAGACCCTGTTCCGTATGGACCGGCCCATGGAGCGCATCCTGGCACAGAGCTTCGAACTTGGGCGCAGCTTCGTCTCACCCGACTACCAGAAGCACAGGCTGCCGTTGTTCCTGCTATGGCGGGGGCTCCTCATCCACCTGCTCAATCACCCTGATCACCGCTACTTGATCGGCCCGGTGAGCATCAGCAGCAACTACAGTCGCTTCTCCCGCGGGCTCATCATCGAGTTCGTCAAGCAGCACCATTACGACAACGATCTGGCCCGCCACGTTCACCCGCGCAACCGCTTCGACATCAAGCAGGACCAAGGGGACAGTGAGGCGCTGATCGCAGCGAGCGGTGAGGACCTGAAGAAGCTGGACCGTTTGATCGCTGACATCGAGCCGAAGGAATCCAGCGTACCGGTATTGCTGAAGAAATACCTTCTGCTGAACGCCCGTATCATCGGCTTCAATAGCGATCCACGATTCAACGATGCGCTCGACGGCCTGATGTTGCTGGACCTCACCAAGCTTCCAGAGAAGACCGTGGAGGATCTGAAGCGCGGCATGAACGAGGCCATAGCGGCACCGGTCACAGGTCAGGGTCCCATGGGTTAGTCGGTTCACGCTCAGGGGTGGACAACCCGCTGGGAATGAGCGATCTTTGGGCGTTCGGTCCGTTCCAAGGCCGCATATGAACACATGAGGATACTTGCTTCCGGCCTGAAACAGGTCACCGTGCTCGCCAGTCTCATGGTCGAACTGCTGGCCTGTGCTCAATCACCTTCACGGAAGGGTGCGGTGCAGCTCTCTGCCACGGTCCAGACCACGCCGCCGTCCATTACGATCACGTGGGAACCCTATGCCGGTGCCACCGCTTATGCGGTCTATCGCAGGGTTCAGGGTGCCACCACTTGGGGAAGCGCAGTGGCCAACCTGACCGGCACTGCCACACAGTACATTGACAATAGTGTCGTGGCTGAGGCGGTGTACGAGTACAAGGTGACACGCACGGCCATGGGCACAGGTTACGGTTATGTGCTTTCCGGAATAGCGCGGCCACCGGTGGAACAACGCGGCACCTTGGTGTTGCTTGTGGATAGCTCCATGGCCCAACAATTGGCCGCCGAAGTGGCACAACTGGAGAACGACCTGCTCGGTGATGGTTGGTGGGTGGAACGCGAGGAAATTCCGACCGTAACAACCCCTGCGGCTGTGCGGGCGTTGGTGCAGTCCCATTACGCTGCAGCGCCGGGGCAGGTGAAGGCGGTATATGTACTCGGCCAAGTAGCGGTGCCCTACTCTGGCAACACCAACCCCGATGGGCATACCGAGCACCGTGGTGCCTGGGCTTGTGACGGCTACTACGGAGAAATGAACGGTACGTGGACCGATGCGACCGTTAACAATGCGAACGGCGTCCACCTCTGGAACCACAACGTCCCTGGCGATGGCAAGTTCGATCAGTCGGACTTCCCTTCTCCGTTGGAGCTTCAGGTGGGTCGCGTGGACCTGAGCGACCTGCCCACGTTCACGCAAAGCGAAGCACAGTTGCTGCAATCCTACTTAAGCAAGGCGCACCAATGGAAGACCAAGGCCCTGGTCGTACCGGCCACGTCCATCGTGTTCGACGACCTGCAATGGGTGAACAACCCGCTCGCATCGAGTGGCTACATGAGCCTAACGACGAGCACAGGCCCCATCTCGCTCACCGATCAACCGCCTAGCTCAGGCCCCTTCATCAACACCTTCACCACCACCGACAACCTTTGGACCTACCACTCCGGCACCGGCCTTCAAGGGGTGGGAACCAACGGACAGGTCACCTTCCTAGGTACCTACAATGGGGTCAGTACCCCTGGATTGGCGGCAGCCCCTGCGGGCGGCATTTTCAACATGTCCTTCGGTAGCTACTTCGGCGATTGGGACAACGAGGACAACTACCTGCGTGCCGTGCTTGCCAGTGGGAAGGCGCTCACCCATGTGTGGTCCGGCATCCCGAACTGGTTCTTCCACCCGATGGCGATGGGTGAGCCGATCGGCTACTGCGCCTGGCGCTCCATGAACAACACCAACCAGGACCTCAGCTTGCAGAACGGTGGCTGGCAAGGGCAGAGCATGAGCCGGGGGCACATGGCCTTGATGGGTGACCCTTCCTTGCGGCAGCAGTACCTGGCACCACCGACCGATCTGGTGGTCTCCAACAGTACATGGTACGCAACCTTCACCTGGACCGCGTCACCCGAACCGGTTGATGGCTATCTCATCTATCACATCGACACGGTCGCAGGCCAGTTCGTGCGCGTTACGCCGACGCCAGTGATCGGTACGTCCTTCACCTCCGAGGTCCAGTTCATCCCCGGAGACCGATACATGGTGCGGGCCATCAAGCTGGTGACCTCGAACACGGGCAGCTACCAGGATCTCTCATTGGGTGCCATGGCCACTGCGCAGGGTGCTCCCGTGGCGGACTGCTTAGGAGTTCCCAGTGGTCCCGCTCTGCCCGGCACTTCGTGCGATGACGGTAGCGTTGACACTTACAACGATGTGTTCGACAGCACCTGCACCTGCATTGGGGCGCCGGTGGGGCTGAATGAGTTGAGTGCGGCCGAAGTGCGTTGGTGGTTGGATGAGGAGGCCTCCCAGTTGGTCATCTCCATGGAGAGCCCCTTGGTCGGTTCCTACTGCATCCGTAACGTCCAGGGCGCACTGCTGAAGGAAGGGCGGTTGAACGGCATGCGTACCCAGGTCGGCGTATCACAACTTGTTCCCGCAACCTACATCCTGGAGCTGAACCCCACGAAAAGCAAGGAGGCTTCCGTGGTGAAACGCTTCACGCTCGTCCGTTAGGACCAGAGCGCTCAGTAACGCTTCTTGTCGTAAGGCTTCCGTTCGCCGTAAGCCTTCTTGTCACCGTATGGCTTCTTGTCGCCGTATGGTTTGCGGTCCCCGTAGGCCGGCTTGTCACCGTAGGGCTTGCGCGGTCCGCTGTCGTACCGTGGACGATCATTTCCGCCGCCGCCGGACTGGGGTCCTTGGGACTCGTCCACACGCACTTTGCGGCCTTTATAATTGGCTCCGCTGAAGGCGCTGTGGACCTGGTCGAAGAAAGCGGGTTCGATGTCGATGAAGGAGTAAACGTCCTTGATCATCATCTTGCCGATGTGCTCGCCGCTGATGCCCGTGACACCGCAGATGTAGCCGAGCATGCGGCCCTTGTCCAGACCATCGGCGCTGCCCAAGTTGATGAAGAGCTGTCGGCCGGTGCTGAAGCGCTCGCGTGGGCTGGGACGGTCGCCACGCGAGGTGTGATCCTTCTGGCTCATGTCCACGTTCAGGTCGAACGCGCTGCGGAACTGGTCGAGGATGCGGGCGAAGGTGACGCTCATGAAGCGCTGGATCAGCTCTTCCTTGCTGAGGTCCTTCAATTCCTCCTGGGCGATCGGCAGGAGGTCGGCCAGCGCCTCATGCTCCACATCAGCGGACTTCAACTTGTGCAGGAAGGACACGAGCTGGGCCTTGCCGATGTCACCGCCACCGGGTACGCGCACATAGGTGAAGTGTGTCTTCAGCGTGCGCTCCAACATGCGCACCTTGCTCACATCGCGCACACCGAGGATGCTGAGCGAAATGCCCTTCCGACCGGCCCGTGCGGTGCGACCGCTGCGGTGGGTGTAGCTCTCGGGTTCGCCCGGCAGGTCGTAGTGGATCACGTGCGTCACATCGTTCACGTCAATGCCGCGGGCGGCCACGTCGGTGGCGATGAGCAGTTGCAGGGTACGGGCGCGGTAGCGGCCCATCACATGGTCACGCTGGGCCTGGCTCAGGTCACCGTGGATCGCATCGGCCACGTAGCCATCCTTCACCAGCTGTCCGGCGAGCTCCTGGGTCTCGTGCTTGGTGCGGCAGAATACGATAGCGAACAGGTCCGGATCGGCGTCCACGAAACGCTTCAGGGCGTTGAAGCGCTCGCGGGCGTGCACCACGCAATACTGGTGCTGGATCGCGGAAGCAGTGGTGTTGCGTTCGCCCACCTGGACCTCTTCGCTCTCGCGCATGTAGCGCTTGGCGATGTGGCGCACTTCGCTGCCCATCGTCGCGCTGAAGAGCCAGGTGCGCTTGTCGGCCGGGGTGGTCTGCAGGATCTCGCCGAGGTCCTCCTGAAAGCCCATGTTGAGCATCTCATCGGCCTCGTCGAGCACCACCATCTTCACACGGCTCAGGTCCACGGCCTTGCGGCCCAGCAGGTCGAGCAGTCGGCCGGGTGTGGCCACCACGATGTTCGCACCGCGCTGGATATCGCGGATCTGCTCGCGGATGTTGGCTCCCCCGTAGACGGCAACGGGTTTCACCCCTTTCAGGTGGGTGCTGAAGCGCTCGAAATCGGCAGTGATCTGCACGCAGAGCTCGCGGGTGGGCGCAAGCACAAGGGCTTGCACATTGCGCTCCTGCGGGTCGATGTCCTCCATCAACGGCAGACCGAACGCTGCCGTTTTGCCGGTACCGGTCTGGGCCAGCACCACCACGTCGTTGGGGCTGGTGAGCAACAGCGGAATCGCCCGCTCCTGGACCGGTGTGGGCGTGGTAAAGCCCAGGTCTTTGAGGGCGAGGAGGAGCTCAGGCCGAAGACCGAGCGATTCGAAAGCGGACATGATAGTTGGGAAAGGGGCCGCAAATGTACGGTTCCTAGGGGTATCGCGACGGGAAAAGCGCTAGAGCGTCAAGTACTTCGCCGAGCGTTCGCTGATCGAACGGGCCGAAAGTGTGTCGAGGTGATTGCCATCGGTGAAGCTGCAACGGCCGCGTTCCGGCATCAGGTCGAGGAATTCAGCGCGCTGCTCCACTGCTAGTGCCGTCAACCGGTCGCTCAGGTCGGGCCAAAGGTCGTTCTCCAGGTCAAGCATGGCATCGCTAACCGGCAGGCGCACCAGCACCACGCGACCATGGGGCTTCAGCAGGGCAACGGTCTCGCGAAGGCTGGCGAAACGCTCTTCAGAAGGTGTGGAGGCCGGTAGTTGAACCTTCCGGTAGTGTTCCAACTTGCGTTCCGAACGGATCCGCACCGAAAGCGTGTCCATGGGTGCGTTGATCTGCAGCCAACCGTCCGGGTGCAGCAGGGTAAGGGTGTCCGCATCGTGCAAGGGGCCACCAATGAAGCTTCCCCAGCCTGCGGTTGCGTAGCGGGTGAGGTACTCGTAGTTCGGGGTTCCGGTGAAGGTCCACATGCGGCCTAGGGCGAGCGCATCCTCGCGTTCCTCAGGCTTCAGGGGCGTGTCGTCGCACAGGCTCCAGGGGTCCACGGCCAAGATGTAGAGTCCATCGGCTGCGGCCGGATCCACCTTTTGCCGCACCGCTTTCAGGTAGGTGGCCCCGTAAGGCGATTGGCCGAGTGTGAAGGCGAAGTTGAAGAGGGCCTCTTGTTTCCCATCGCGGTGGAGGATCGGGTTCATGACATCCGGGCGAAGGCCTTGCGCAGCCCGGGAGGTGCCCAAGATCAGGGCCTGTCGTTGCGGACCTGTAAAGCGCAAATAGTAGTCATCGAAGGTGCCATCTGCGAACAGGCCTGCAATGAGGTGCGCCGCTCCTGCCAGGAGCAAGGCCACCAAGGTCTTGGTCAGGAACGTGCGCATGGCTCAGAACTGGAAGTAGATGAACTCCGCATGGCCGAAATGACCGAGGAAGAAGATCGCGAGGAACACGGCGGTGTAGGCGCTTCGCCTCGCCCATGCGGGGAGCGCGGAGACCTCCAAGCCATGATGGCGTGTGCGCTGCAGCCATTCGGTCACTAACAAGGCCGCGATCGCACCCAGCAGCCAAGGGTCAAGCTCGGTCGGTATGCCGAACAGCGAGCGGGCAGCCATACCGCGCAGGTATCCGAAGGCATCACCGATGCTGTCGGCGCGGAAGAAGACCCAGGCCAGGGTGGTGCAGGCGAAAGTGAAGAGGATGGCTGGCAGGTCACGGAGGGAAGCGTGTTCCTCCGCGGTGCCTTGCGCGCGGCGGCGGTTGGTGCCACGCAGCAACAAGGGCAGGAAGAAGAGCCCGTTGATCAGGCCCCAGGCCAGGAAGGTCCAGTTGGCGCCATGCCAGAAGCCGCTCAGCAGGAAGATGATCATCACGTTCCGCACCTTCAACGATTTGGAGCCACGGCTTCCGCCCAAAGGCACGTACACGTAGTCGCGGAACCACGAGCTCAGGCTGATGTGCCAGCGCCGCCAGAACTCCGCAATGTCCCGGCTGAAGTACGGGTAAGCGAAGTTGCGCATGAGGTCGAAGCCGAACAGCCGCGCGCAACCCAGGGCGATGTCCGTGTACCCGCTGAAGTCGCCGTAGATCTGGAAGGCGAAGAGCACCGCGCCCAAGAGCAAGGTGTCCGCCCCGTGCCAACCCGGGTGCTCGAAGATGCCGTTGACGATGGGGGAGCAGCCATCGGCGATCACGCTTTTCTTGAAGAAGCCCCATAGCATCTGGCGCATGCCGTCGCTGGCCTGCGCCAGGTCGAATCTGCGCGGTTTGCTGAACTGCGGAAGCATGTGGCTGGCCCGTTCGATCGGTCCGGCACAGAGCTGCGGAAAGAAGCTGATGAAGGCCATGAACACGCTGATGTCACGCACCGGAGCGATCCGACCACGGTACACATCGATGGTGTAGCTCAGGGCCTGGAAGGTGTAGAAGCTGATGCCGACCGGGAGAAGAACGCCAAGGAGCAAGGGTGTCACCTCCATGTTCACCGAGGCCAGCGCCTGGGTCAGTTCCATCGAGAAGAAGTCGAAGTACTTGAAGGTGCCGAGCGTGCCCAGGTTGCCCACCAGGCTCAGGCCCATCAGCCAGCGACGGCGGTTGGCGCTGGTGGTACGGCCCATGGCCAGTGCCACGAAGTAGTCCGTGAGGCTGGTGGCGAGCAGCAGCAGCAGGAAGCGCCAGTCCCACCAACCGTAGAACACGAAACCTGCGGTGATGAGCAGGAGGTTCTGCGCCCGCAGGTTCCGGTTCAGCGACCAGTACGCCGCGAACACCAACGGCAGGAACACCGCGAACACAAGGGAATTGAAGAGCATGCCGGGCGCTGGAGGCGGGCCAAGATAGCCAGTGCCTCGCGGCTGGTTCCCGAATTGGGCAGAGGGCTACCTTCGCCGCCATGGTGCTGCTTTCGGCTTGGGGAACCCTGCGCGTCATCCTGATCCTGGTGATCGTATGGCAGGTGCTGCGCATCATCATGCGTATGCAGATGGAGCGCCAAGGCGGGGGTGTACCAGGGCAACAACGCCCCCCCGCCAGACCCAAGGGCGAGGTGCGCATCGAACGGCTGGACCGGCCCACTGACAAGGATCGGCCTAGCCAAGGCCCCGTACAGGACGTTGATTTCGAAGAGATCCGTTGAACCTACAGACCGCATGAAGGACCCGAAGAAGTTGCTGCCCGTGGGCGTGGCCTTGATCCTGTTCATCATCCTCAGCCTTACCTACTTCAGCCCCGTGCTGGAAGGGTATTCCTTCGCCCAAGGTGATATCAAGCGGTGGCAAGGCATGGCCCAGGAGATCGTTGAGTATCGCGACACCTATGGCACCGAGCCGCTGTGGACCAACAGCATGTTCAGCGGCATGCCCGCCTACCAGATCAGCGTGATCTGGAGCGGCAACCTGCTCAAGTACGTCGACAAGCTGTTCCATGGTTTCCTACCTCTGCCGGCCGGTTACCTGTTCCTCTACCTGATCGGCTTCTACATCCTGTTGATGTGCCTTCGGGTGGATCCGTGGCTGGCCATCGTGGGTGCGCTCGCTTTCGCTTTCTCATCCTACTTCTTCGTGATCCTGGAGGCTGGGCACAACAGCAAGGCCAACGCCATTGGGTACATGCCGGCGGTACTGGGTGGGCTCTACCTATTAAATCGAGGTCGAGCGCTGGTGGGGCTTGCCGTGTTCAGCTTGTTCCTGGCCTTGGAAGTGAGCATGAACCACGTGCAGGTCACCTACTACCTCGGCATGCTCATGGTACTGTTCGTGCTGGCTGAGGCCTGGCGCAGCGTTCAGGAGAAGCAGATCGGCCGCTTCCTGCAAGGCAGCGGTCTGGCGGTTCTGGGTGCCTTGCTGGCCCTTGTCTGCAACACCGGCCTGCTCTGGAGCACCTATGAGTATGGACAGCAGACCACGCGCGGCAAGGGTGAGCTCACCATCAACGCCGACGGCAGCTCTGCCGTGGCGAACAGCACAGGTGGCCTGGACCGTGATTATGTGGTGCAGTGGAGCTATGGCAAACAGGAAAGCCTTACCCTGTTGGTCCCCAACGTGAAGGGCGGCGAAAGCGGCTCACTGATCCAATCGCGCGAGGATCTGGATAAGCTCGATGACCCACGCTTCCGCCAGGAGGTGACGAAGAAGTACCAGGACGGCGGATACGTGAACAGCTACTGGGGTGATCAGATGTTCACCAGTGGACCCGTGTACGTTGGTGCGGTCGTCATGCTGTTGATGCTTCTGGCCTTGGCGATGGCCGAGGGCAGGGCCCGCTGGTGGGTGCTCGGCGCCTTGGTGGTCATTCCGGTGATGTTAGCCGTACAGAGCCCGGTCGTAGCCTTCCTCTTGCTCGCCGCCTACTTGGTGGCCGGCATCTTCCTCTGGAAGGACACGCTTGCCTATGCGCTGTTCAGCGCCATGCTGCTCACGCTGGCTCTTTCCTGGGGAAGCAACTACATGCCGCTCACCGACTTTTTCCTCGATCACATTCCCGGCTATAACAAGTTCCGCGCGGTCACCATCATTCTCGTGATCGTGGAGCTGTGCGCGCCCTTGCTCGGTGTCCTGTACATCGATCGTCTGCTGAAGGAAGGCGGCTGGCAGAAGGCCGAAGAGAAGCGCTTCTTGATCCCCGCCGCTGGCTTGGTGCTCGTGCTGTTGGTAATGGCGATGATGCCGGACAGTCTGTTCAGTTTCGTGAGCGAGCAGGAGCGGAACACCTTCACCCAGCAGATGGAGGCCTCCCCACAAGCCCAAGCGCAGGTCATGGCATATGTGGACGGGTTGAAGTCTGTGCGCATGGACCTGTTCCGCAGCGATGTGTTCCGCAGCCTCTTGTTCGTGCTGGCCGCCGCCGCCCTGTTGTTCCTTGCCGGTCGTCGGATCATCGGTAAGCCGTTGTTCCTCGCGGGATTGGGTGTGCTCATCCTGTTCGATCTCTGGTCCGTGGACAAGCGCTACGTGAACAACGAGCAGCAGAAAGGCCGCTATGTGCAGTGGGAACAGAAGGAAGAGAGCGTGCTGCCCCGCCTCCCTGAAGCTGCTGACATGGCCATCCTGAAAGCGGAGACCACACCTGCAGTGGAAGCCGAGTTCACGGCCATGCTCGCCAAGGCGAAGGAACTTCGCAGTGGGAAAGGCGGTCGCGGTTCGCTGGTGCCGGAACAGGAGCAGCTGGTGCTCCGGTTCGGGGCATTGCGTCGTCACACGAACTACCGCGTGGCCACCTTGCGCGATGCGTTCCAGGACCCGAATGTCAGCTACCTGCACAAGAGCATCGGCGGCTACCACGGCGCGAAACTGAAACGCTATGCCGAACTGATCGAGTTCCAATTGGTGCCGGACCTGATGCGCCTACGGGCCCAGCTGCAGGGCGCCACGAGCATGGCGGCCATCGACTCGGTCCTTGGTACCCTGAACGGCATCAACATGCTCAACACGCGCTACATCATCTACGACCCGTCCAAGCCACCGATCCGAAACCCGCACGCCCTGGGTTCCGCCTGGTTCGCGCAGGACCTGCGTTGGGTGAAGAGCGCCGACGAGGAGATCACGGCGCTGCGCACCATCGATCCGGCCCGCACCGTGCTGGTGGATGAACGCTTCCGTACGGCGATCGGAGATGCTCCGGTGGGCCCGGACAGCACGGCCAGTGTTGCTCTCACGGACTACCGCACGGACAAGCTCACCTACACCGTCAGTTCGAAGGCAGGCGGTGTGGTGGTGTTCAGTGAGATCTGGTACGGCCCCGACTGGCGCGCCACCATCGACGGACAGTCCGTGGAGTACGCCCGTGCCGACTATGTGTTGCGCGCTTTGCGCGTTCCTGCGGGACAGCACACGGTCGAATTCCACATTGAAAGTGCGCCCTACACCACGGGAAGCAAGATCACCATGGCCGGCTCTGCCACGGTGCTGCTACTGGCGATCGGGGTGTTCGTGCTCGAACTGCGCCGCAAGCGGAAGGAAGGGGTCGAAGCGGCGGCATGAAGCGGCTGCTGATCATCACGTACTACTGGCCGCCCAATGGCGGTGCGGGTGTGCAGCGCTGGTTGAAGTTCGCCAAGTACCTGCCGGAGCATGGCTGGCAACCGGTCATCTACACGCCCTCCAACCCGGAGGTCATTCTGCCCGATGCGGCCTTGGAGCTGGAGGTTCCCAAGGAAGCCGAGCTGGTGAAGCGACCGATCACCGAACCCTATGGGTTCTACAAGCAGCTCACGGGCCGGGGCAAGGATGAGAAGGTCCACACGGCCTTCCTCAGCGAAGAGAAACGTCAGGGTTGGCGGGAGGATGCTGCGCTCTGGGTGCGAAGCAACCTCTTCATTCCCGATGCACGCGTGTGGTGGGTGAAGCCCAGCATCCGTAACCTGAAGGCCTATCTGAAGGACCACCCTGTGGATGCCGTCGTCACCACCGGACCGCCGCACAGCCTGCACCTGATCGGCCGCGCGCTGAAACGCGATCTGGGCCTGCGCTGGATCGCCGATTGGCGCGACCCCTGGACCAACATCGACTTCTACCAGCAGCTCAAGCTGACCGGCTGGGCCGATCGCAAGCATAAGCGTCTGGAACGTGCCGTACTGAAGGAAGCCGACCACACCATCGCCGTGGGTTGGACCATGGCCGCTGAACTGGAGGCGCTCGGTGCGAAGCACGTCGATGTGATCACCAACGGATACGACCCAGCGGATGTTCCCTCTCCGCACGCGACCGTGGACGAAACCTACAGCCTAGTGCACGTGGGCTC
Source organism: Flavobacteriales bacterium (assembly GCA_016721825.1). Lineage (GTDB taxonomy): Bacteria > Bacteroidota > Bacteroidia > Flavobacteriales_F > PHOS-HE28 > PHOS-HE28. The sequence continues at coordinate 693,049 of JADKHI010000001.1, read as the reverse complement.
CCTCTCAGCCACCCGCAATGCCCCCGAACTGTGGAAGGCGCTGGCCCAACTCTGCCGACAGGATCCGGCCTTCGCTACCAAGCTGAAGCTCCGGTTCGTGGGTGCCGTGGATCATACGGCCTTGGCCAGCATCGCCGCAGCCGGATTGGCGGACAAGGTGGAACGGATCGGACCCGTTAGCCACGCCGAGGCCATGCGCCACATGCAACAAGCCCGCGTGCTCTTGTTACTGCTGAACGACACGGCCAACGCCAAGGGTATCCTCACCAGCAAGTTGTTCGAGTACCTCAGCGTCGGCCGCCCCTTGCTGTCCATCGGTCCAAAGGATGGCGATGTGGCGCGTGTGCTGGGCTCGGAGCGCATCGTAGAGCGTGGTTCCGAAGAGCGATCACTGGCTTCCATCCGCGCCCTGTTCGATCAGAGTGCACAAGCCACCGGTGAGACCTATGTGGCTTATTCTCGCCCAGCGCTCACCGGACAGCTGGTGCGGATGCTGGAGCGGAAGTGATCAGCGAAGGATCAGGAGTTTGACGCCTTTCATGGCGCCGGCGCTTCCCTTCACGACCAAGGTGTAAGTGCCATTCGCGAGGTGTGAGACATCCAAGGTGGTGGATCCGTTCGCTCCGATTGAGACTGCCTGTTCGATCGCACGGCCAAGCTCATCCACCAACGTGAGTTGAAGTGGTGCGCTATTGTTGGAACGGATCAGAATGTTCGAGGTTGATGCGTCCACTAGGGTGGGCTGTACGGTCACTGCCAAGTCCTCCAATGCATCGAGCCAAGTACTCAATGGATCGAAGGCGACGTCGCAATACACAGGGTCGCCGTTCTTGGTATGAGGAAGTATGCAGATGTCGTCGATGTAGTACTCGTTGTGTACGTATGGACATGAACTGCAGACCGTGATAGCAGTGGTGTTCACATCGGTATAGAAGTTCCCCACGCCCACATAGGCATAGGCGCTGTCGGCAATTATGGAGCCTGAGAGCGTGACCCAGTTCACATCATCGCTCATCACCGATGTCGCATGCAGGTGACTGAAGTTATCGATCGGGAAGTCGGTGGTGGTGGAAAGCCGGATGCCCAGGTTGTCCGTGGCACCGGCGGTCAGGTCCGTGTGCGACATCTTCATGCTGAGCGTATAGAATTCCCCTGGCGTCAAAGGGGCGATCAGTTGGGCGTAGATGTTCTCGCGATAGTTCGGGGCCAATGGTGACTTCGTGGAGATCGCGGCCAAGGCTTGGCCGGTAGCTGGTGCCTGGAATCCCCAGAATCCGTTCGGTGCCATGAAGTCATTCGACCCGCAGGTGTGGATGTAGTCCACATGGTGCGGGGCCACATTGTTCACCAACGACTTGTTCCAGGAAGTGCTCAACGTGATCTGGTTGAACAGGCTGGGGCAGGAGGAATGGTCCTCGAAGCTGTAATTCGGCACGAAGTTCTGCCCTGACGAAGACACGACAACCAAGCTGAAAAGGGGAAGCAGGGTAAAGCGGATGGCCATGGACCGAAAATAGCAAGTCCGTTCTAAGTGTATCGCGACACTGGGCCTGAGACGTTCTGTTGGACCCGAGTTCGGGTAGTGGGATCTCCCGGGCCACGCACCACCAGAAACTTGGTCACTGAGCAATAAGTTCGACCAGTTCTGCTCTTGGGGGCGTCCAGCTATCTTTGGCAACATCATGTCAAAGCGCGCATTGGTCAGTGGTGCAGGGGGCTTCATCGGAAGCCACGTGGTCGAAGCCCTGGTGAGAAGTGGGCGAACTGTCCGTGCCATCGTTCGATACAATTCACGCAACAGCTGGGGTTGGCTGGACCATCTTGCCGCTGATGTTCTGAAGGAGGTTGAGGTGGTCGCCTCGGATGTTCGAGACCCCAATGGTATGCGGACGGTGATGAAGGATATCAACGAGGTCTATCACCTCGCCGCCTTGATCGGTATTCCGTACAGCTATCACGCGCCGGACAGTTATGTTGACACGAACATCACCGGTACGCTGAACATTCTGCAGGCCGCACGTGATCACAGTGTGGAGCGGTTGCTGGTTACCAGTACGAGCGAGGTCTATGGCACCGCCATCACTGCGCCCATCACCGAAGCACATCCACTGCAGGGGCAGTCGCCTTACTCGGCGAGCAAGATCGGCGCGGATCATATGGCGCTCTCCTTCCATATGAGCTTTGGCACCCCGGTGACCATTGTCCGCCCGTTCAATACGTACGGCCCCCGTCAATCCGCACGGGCGGTGATCCCCACCATCATCACCCAGCTCTTGGCCGGCGCGGAGGAGATCAAGCTGGGAGCCATCACACCCACGCGCGACCTGGTCTTCGTGGAGGATACGGCCCGGGCGTTCGTGGCTATTGGAGATACGCCTTCGCTTATAGGGCAGGTGGTGAATATCGCGACGGAGCAGGAGATAGCCGTAGGCGACCTCGCTGAGCTTATCATGCGGGTCGCTGGACGCAAAGCGTCGATCCGCTCTACGTCTGAACGCATTCGTCCTGACCGGAGCGAAGTGGAACGCCTGCTGGGTTCCGCTCAGCGGCTCAAAGCAGCTACGGACTGGTCGCCTTCGTTGAGTTTGGAGGAGGGCGTACAGCGTACCGTTGCTTGGTTCAGTGAGCCGACCAACAGGGAGGGTTACAAGTGGCAGATCTACAATGTCTGAATCGGTGGTGGCCCCTCCCAATACGCGCTTCACTTTGACACCGCACTTGCAACAGGCCGAACGCACCGTCGCATTCATCCGTGAGCTGTACGGCACGCAGGAGTTCGTGCCGCTGCACGCGCCCGTCTTCGTGGGCAATGAGAAAGCCTACCTGGCCGAGTGCATCGACAGCACCTTCGTTTCGTACGTGGGCAAGTTCGTGGAGCGCTTTGAGAAGGCGGTCATGGACTACACTGGAGCGAAGTACGCGGTGGCCTGCTCGAGCGGTACGGCGGCCCTGCACATGGCTCTGCACGTGGGTGGCGTGAAGCCGGGCGACCTTGTGCTGATGCCCGCCCTCACCTTTGTGGCCACGGCGAACGCGGTGCGCTACTGCCAGGCCGACCCGCTCTTCATCGATACCGATCGGACAACGCTCGGCTTCGACATGGCCCAGCTCACGGACTATCTGAGCACTAGCACTGAGCGCCGCAGCGATGGTGTCTATGATAAGGCTACAGGACGCCGCATCAGCGCCTGCCTGCCGGTCCACCTCTTCGGTCACGTGTCCCGCTTGGATGAGCTGGTAACGCTTTGCGCTGAGCATGGTGTTACGCTCATCGAGGATTCCGCAGAGGCCATGGGTTCCTTCTTCAAGGGACGCCATGCGGGCACCTTCGGGCAGATCGGCGTGTTCAGCTTCAACGGTAACAAGACCATCACCACGGGGGGGGGGGGCATGGTGATCACGGACGACGAAGCGGTGGCGAAGCGCATCCGCCACATCACCACCACCGCCAAGGTGCCGCACCGCTGGGAGTTCTTCCACGATGAGCTCGGCTACAATTACCGCCTCACCAACGTGAACGCGGCCATAGGTGTGGGGCAGATGGAACAGCTGGATCGGTACATCACCAGCAAGCGTTCCATTGCCGCGCGGTATGCGGCGTTCTTCAGCAACGGACCGATGCGCCATTTCGCCGAGCCTGCGGATTGCCGAAGTAACTACTGGTTGAACGCGATCCTGCTCGCCGACCGCACCGAACGTGATGCCTTCCTCGACTACGCGAACGACAACGGCGTGATGTCTCGTCCTGCATGGACGCTTATGAACAAACTGCCCATGTACAGCCATTGTCCGGCCTTGTCCGTTGAAGGTGCGCAGTGGTTGGAGGATCGGCTCGTGAACATTCCCAGTAGCCCCATAGTATGATGGCGGCCAAGACGCTCATTCTGGTCGGGGCTGGAGGGCATTGCCGTTCGTGCATCGATGTGATCGAGCTCGAAGGCCGTTGGACCATAGCTGGCATTGTTGGACGCGAGGAGGAACGGGGAAGTCCGGTGCTCGGCCATACCGTCACGCATGTAGATGAGGATCTACCTGCTTTGGTGAAGGAGGGCCATTCGTTCCTGCTCACCATCGGTCAGATCGGCGCGCCGGGGCGGCGGAAGGAGATCCACGAGCGGCTGGCAGCCTTAGGCGCCTCGTTAGCCACAGTGATCTCGCCACGTTCTTACGTCTCCGCGCATGCCCACATCGGTGACGGTTCCATCGTGATGCACCATGCGATGGTGAACGCCGCTGCGAGGATCGGTGCGAACTGCATCATCAATTCGAAGTCGCTGGTGGAGCATGATGCCGTGATCGGGGACCATTGCCATGTGGCCACCACGGCCGTGGTGAACGGTGGCGTTGTGGTGGGCGAAGGATCCTTCATCGGTAGCGGTGCGGTATTGAAGGAGTGCATCACGCTGCCATCGGGTAGCTTCGTCAAGGCCAATGCCATCCACAAGGGCTGAACCATGTCGCTCTCCGAGAAGGCCCAACGTATTTCCGTCGCTCACGACCTAACCCTGGTGCAGGCCATGCGGCGGATGGATGAGCTAGACCGTAAGCTCTTGCTCGTGTTCGAAGGAGAGCGCTTCCGCGGATTGCTGAGTATCGGTGACATCCAGCGTGCCATCATCAGGAACCTGCCGCTTGACACGAAAGTGCTGGACGTGATGCGTTCAAACATGCGTATGGCGAAGGACTCCGATGCCCGCGAAGCGGTGCGACAGTTGATGCTCGATTTCCGCACGGAGTGCATGCCGGTGCTGGATGCGAGCGGCGTCCTGAGCGATGTGCTTTTCTGGGAGGATGAGTTCCCGGTGACCTTGACGCGGGACGAACGGACGTTGGACCTGCCCGTGGTGATCATGGCCGGTGGGCTCGGCAGTCGCCTGAAGCCGCTCACCAACATCATCCCCAAGCCCTTGGTGCCTATTGGGGAGAAGCCGATCATCCAGCTCATTGTGGAAGGATTCCACAAGCTTGGCGTGAAGGAGTTCCACCTTACGGTGAATTACAAGCACGAGATGATCCGCTATTTCTTCGATCATCTTCCGGCTCATGACTACAGCGTGAACTATGTGTTGGAGGACAAGCCCATGGGCACCGCTGGCAGTTTGCAGTTGCTCAGGAATGAATTGAAGGGTCGATTCTTCGTGTCGAACTGCGACATCCTCATCGATCAGGACTACAGGACGATCCACGACTACCATGTGGAGAACCGTAACGACATCACCCTGGTCGGTTCCCTGAAGCACTACCACATTCCCTACGGAACATTGGAGACCGGCGCTGGCGGTGAGCTCTTGGGCATGCGAGAGAAACCGGACCTCACCTTCATCATCAACTCTGGTCTGTACCTGCTGGAACGTGCGGTGCTGGACGAGATCCCGGAAGGCGAGCACATGGACATTACGACCCTGATCGAAAAGGTGCGTGGAAAAGGTGGGCGTGTTGGTGTGTTCCCAGTGAGCGAGCGGTCCTGGTTCGACATTGGTGAATGGAGCGAGTACCAGACCACCTTGAAGGAGGCCGGCCGACGGTTCGACCTGAGCTGATATGCGCCTGCTCTTCGTTGGCAACGCGGACAACCCGCTCCTGGTGGATCTGGCGCTCGAGTTGAAGCGCCTGCGGCCCGGGTTGGTCATCGACATTCTCTCCGAGCGATCGAGCAGACATCCACGCGCGCAACAGGCCTTTGATTCCATCCGGTCCCCGGAAGGTGGAGGGTGGATGCGCACTACACGTGGGGTTAAGTTCTTCTGGTCCATACTTCGTTACCGGAGTCTTTTGAGCGATGTGCCGGGTGACTATGATGCTGTGCATGTTTTCTACCTCTCGGCCATATGGGGCGCACTTTCGGATGCTCTCGCCTCGAAGGGGCGTCGGTTGGTCGTATCGCTGTTCGGCAGTGATGTGTACCGGGCATCGGGCTTTCTAAAGCCCCTTCAAAGCCGGCTGCTGAAGCGTGCCGAAAAGATCACGGCGTCGAACCAGGACACCCTGGATGCTGCGCTTCGAACGTATTCCTTCGCTGAGGATAGTTGTGCCATCGTACGTTTCGGCCTGCGTCCGCTGGAGCACATAGAACGCCTCCGGGCCTTGGGCGACCGCTCGATCCATAAGCACGCTATGGCGATACCGGAGGATCGTGTTGTGATCGCAGCGGGCTACAATGCATCGCCGCATCAGCATCATGCCGAGATCATCGATGCCTTGGGTGCTCTTCCGTCGGACCTGCGTGCGCGCTTGTTCGTTGTTGTACCCATGACCATGGGTGGAACTCCGGAGTACAAGGCAGGTGTTCGGGCCATGCTCGAAGGGAAAGGGCTTGAGCACCGCGTCTTCGCAGACCTGCTGACCGATGAGGACGTAGCGCGCTTGCGACTTGCCACGGACATCATGATACAAGTACAGCCCACGGATCAGCTGGCAGGTGCCATGCAGGAACACCTGTTCGCAGGCAGTGTCGTGATCACGGGATCCTGGTTGCCGTATGGTGTGTTGCGGGAGGCCGGTGTGCGGTTCTGGACAGTGAACGACCGATCGGAGCTGACAACAGCGGTCAAAGCCTGTATCCAAGAGCTTTCCACCAGACAGACGATTAGCCTGGGCAATGCCGCACCGATCGGCGCATTGAGCAGTTGGTCCCACACCGCACCCCAATGGTCGGCGCTCTACGACTGACCGATCAGGGCTTCGCTTCAGGCAGCCAGGTCTGTGTGCGGAAGAAGAAGGCCACGTAGCCGCGCACCTTCAGCTTTCCGTCCTCGAGCCAGAGCTTGCAGTCGTACACGCTACCGTTCTTCGGGTCGAGTATCGTGCCATCGACCCACTCCTCACCATCTTTCACCATGTTGCGGATGATCTCCATGCCGACCACTTTCTTTCCGAAGCGGTCATCATCGGTTGCGCACTTCGTGCAAGTGGGATCCTGTTCCTCGCCGGGATCCCGGAAGAGCTGGACGATCCGGCCGTAGACCTTTCCACCGCGTTCTGTGATCTCCACCACGCTGCGCTTCTTCCCGGTCTCATCATCGATCGTGGTCCACCTGCCTGTTAGCGTTTGCGCAAAGAGCGGGAACGGAAGCCAGAGGAGGAGAAGGAGTAGCGGTCGCATGGTTCAGAAGCTTCGTCCGATTCCCACCACGTAGCGGAAGGCTGTGTATTCGTCCTCTCCAGCTGGCAGCGCGCTCAACACCAGCGGCATGTCGAATCGGATGGTGAGCGGCTTGAGGTCCACGAGCGGTCCCCATTTCTTGATGGTGAGCGCTGCGCCGAATCCGGCATCTGCACGCGGGCTGGCCATGTAGAGCTGCTGTCCATCGGCATCGGTGGTCCGGTAACCCATGCTGCCCACATCGCCGAACAGGTAGGCATCGAGGTGCACGTATCGACCGAAAGCACCGGGTCGCCAGTTGATAAGGCCATCCAGGTCGAGCTCGGCGCTCAGGGCCGCACCGGTGTTGCCGTAGTTGGTCATGATCACTTGGTCGTCGCCGTTCTTCTCCGGGGCCAGGTAGCCCGCGTAGCCGCGCAGGTTCAAGCCTCCGCCTTGCTGGAAGTGGTTCACCCCCGCGCCATAGCCCAACCAATCATAGGGCACGAAGCCGATGCTACGCACGTACTTGCTGTCCATCATCTCCTCAGGGTTCGCGCCCGCCAGGTAGAGCGCACTTTCGCGCGGTGTGGTTCCTGAGCCGTACTGCCCGAAGACCCGTGTGCGCAGGTCCAATGGCCCGAGGTTGGTATTGTTCACGGCCGTCAACGTGGCTTGCGCGTAACCATTGGCAGAGCCCACAGAGCTGTTGCGCACATTGAACAGGATGGTCCCATCCCCTTGCACGTACTCATAACCGTGGCGTACGCCCACATCCATCGCGCTGTTCAAGGCGTTCAGCTCCCATTGGTCGGGGTAGAGCAGGTAGGTGAGGTCGGTGGAGTCGCGACGCAGGAACAACTTCACTTTCGCGTACAGTTGGGTCCGGCCGTTCTTCAGCTGCCAGTTGAAGCCCGCGCCGTATTGTTCCAGTCCGTCCAGCAGGCGTGCATGCACGTTCACGCTGGAGCCCTTCAACAATTTCTCCGTGGCGTTCTCGTACCGGAAGTTGAAGCTGATGGGGTCATAACCAGTGTCGCGGTTGCCCTTCACAAGGTCGAAGCTGGAGGAGGTGTTGGAAGGAGGCAGGCTTTGGCCCAAGCCACTGTTGAGCCATGCCGTGAACCAGAGCTTGTGCTTCTGGCGCATGTAGTCGCCATGGAAGTGCACACCCACTTTCGTTCCGTCATAGCCGTTCCACCAGAGGTCGGGCCGCACGAAGCCTTCGTAGGTGCGGCGGTCCGGCCGGTTGTACAGGTGGTGGTCGAAGGTCATTTCCACCGGCGGCCGCAGGCTGTTGTTCACCTGGTAGGCGTCCGCCAGCCGGTAGGTGGTATCGATACGCACGTTGGCGATGCCGGAAGGGATGTTGACCGTTGCGGTGTAGTCACGTTGCAGCTCGTCCCAACCGATCCATCGGGGGAGCACCGTGGCGTTGGTGCTCTTGGTGAACCAGGTGTTCGGGATGTGGAAGGCATATTCGCGTCCGTCCTGGGCGGTCACCTGCAGGTCGATCGGCATTTGCAAACTGCCCTTGCGGCGCAGATGGATCTCCTGTCCGAGATCCCGCCCGCGGTGCTTCACACCCACCACGGCATAATCGATACGCTTGTCGGTCTCGATCCATTGGTCGAAGAACCAGTTGAGGTCCACGCCGGTGAACTGGATGAAACTGTTGCGGAGGTCTTCCACGTATGGGTGGCAGATCTTCCACTGGCCGAAATAGTGCTGCATGCCTGCGATGAAGAGCGAGTCGCCCAGCACGTACTGCAGGTTGTAGAGCATCGCCGCGGTCTTGTAGTACACATGGCCATAACCTCCGCCCTGACCTTCAACGTGACCGAACTCGTCGCTTTGTGTGTTGATCGGGGGGAGCTCATCGCGCACCGCGTCGCGCATGTAGCCATAGTAGACTTCGCTTTCGCGCACCAAGTGAGGTTTCTTGTAGCGTTGGGCATAGCCCCCTTTGGGAGCTTCTTCGACCAGGGTGTCGCCGTCCACATGCTCGAGCCCCCAGCTGGTCAGGAACTGGGTGAAGCCTTCATCCAACATGGCCCGGTAGGTCTCGTTGTTGCCCACCATACCGAAGAACCAATTGTGGCCGATCTCGTGCATGAAGAGGCCTCTGTAGTTCGGCTCGTTGCCACTGTCCAGCGTCAGCATGGGGTACTCCATCCCATCGCGGGCATCGGCCACCACCATCTTGGGATAGGCGTACATGCCGAACTGCTCGCTATGAACGCGGATCACCTTGGCGCAGTAATCGGCGGCGTTCTGCCAGCCTTTGGCGTGCGGCTCTTGGGCCACGGCCACGCACTTGATGCCGTTCCATTCAGCCTCTCCGATGCGGTAGGTCGGATCCGCTGTGAAGGCAAAGTCATGGACGTTCTCAGCATGGTAACGCCACACTTTCCGCACGGTGCTGTCATACGGCGTCACCACCGAAGGCTTCTCGCCCCAAGGCTTGTCCTTGAAGTTCGAGATGTCCAGCTTTTTGCAGAGGTCCGGTGGCAGCACATCGTTAGGGTTCTGTAGCCATCCTGTGGCCTCGACCACCATGTCGTTCGGCATATCCAGTTCCACGTCGTACGTGCCGAAGTCCCCATAGAACTCGGAACCCATGTGCTGCTGGGTGTCCCAGCCGAACTTGCGGTCGTACACCGCGATGCGCGGGTACCAATGCACACCGTCGAAGTGCTTGAATCCCCACGCGTTGAAGAGCTTCATGCGGCGGTACATGTTCGTCGCCCAGTGTGTGCGGAAGGTGCACGTGAATTGGATCTTTCCACCCGGGGGGAGGGGGCTTTGAAGCCAGGCCTTCATCACCGTGTTGTCGAGTTCAGTGCGTAGCGCGGTGCCATCCGCTTTCAGGTCCAACACCCACGTTCCACGTTCCTTGGTGGTGTCGCTCGGGGCATGCGGATACTCGGCATGTTCCGCCTGATCGGCATAGGAACCAGCGTTGTAGGCGTTCTGGTAGAGGTGGAAGAACACGTGCCGGAGCGTGTCCGGGCTGTTGTTCCAGTAGATCAGGTCCACGGTGCCGTCCGCCGCGTCGGTGTTCTCGTCGAGCCGGGCCTTGATCCGGTAATGCACATCCTGCTGCCAATAGCCTTCGAACGGAGGGCGGTTCTTCCAGTAGTAGGGGTTGTCGGCGTTGCGGAAGGTGTTGGGCGGATGCAGTGGGTCGAAGCGCTGGGCAGCTGAGCAAAGGGGCAGCACCAACAGCAAGGACCACAGGGGGGCGGGTATCCTCATGGCAAGGCCGTGAAGATACCGGATCAGGGGCGTACGCCCTTGGGGCGCAGGCTCTCGCTACGGTCCAATCGGGCCTTGGTGATGCTGGAGTTCAATTCGAAGCCGATCAACAGCACGATCATGTTGAAATACAGCCAGAGCTGAACGGCGATGATGGCTCCGATGGAACCGTACAGGGCGTTGTAGTCCGTGATCCGCTCGAAGAAGAACACGAGGGCCTGGCTGACCAGCATGGTGAGCAGCACGGCCAATATGGCGCCCGGGGTGAAGAACTTGAAGCGCCTCGCGGTAGGGTCGCCGGCGTTGTAGAGCATCGAAATGCTCGTCAACATCATGAGCAGGGTGATGCCCCACTTTGCGGCGAGCAACCCGTAGTGTTCAAGCTGGCTCAACACATAGCCGCTGTCGTTGATCAGGGAGATCGCCCAGTTGCTCAGGCTCAGCAAGGCCATAGCGGTCACCATCATGATGGTCAGCGCTACTAACAATCCGAGGCTCAGCAGGCGCTGTTTGAAGGCACTGTGCCAGCGGGTCATATGGTAACTGGAACTGAACCCGTCCAGGATCGCGTCCATGCTGTTGCTGGCGAAATAGATACCGGTGATCGTACTGACGCTGAGCAGGGTGCTGTGCTTCTTCACCAGCAGATCGTGCAGCAGACCTTCGATGAAGGCGTAGACCTCGCGGGGCATCATGGCCTGAAAATTCTCCATCAGCTTCAGCTGGAAATCGGCGATGGGGATGAAGGGGATCAACGTGAGCAGCATGATGATGGCGGGGAAGAACGCCAGGAAGAGCTTGAAGGCGATCGCGGAAGCACGGGTCACCAGCTGGCCTTGCTGCAGGGCCATGAAGAAGAAGCGCGAGATGTGGTAGAGGCTGAAGCCTTCGAAGCCCGGAAGTACGATGCGTTGGGACCACCGGATGACCCGCCGGTTGCTCTTGGAGTAGAGCAGCTTTCGGCGCACCCTCTGGATCATGGGTTCAGGATAGGGCTTTCAGGCTCAGGTCCATGCTCCCTGCGGAATGGGTCAGCGCTCCGACGGAAATGAAGTCCACCCCGCACAGGGCATACTGTCTCGCGTTCTCCAGTGTGATGCCCCCGCTTGCCTCGGTCGGAAAGCGGCCACCGATCCGTTCCACGGCCTTGCGCAGGTCATCGAAGCCATAGTTGTCCAACATGATCCGCTGGATACCGCCCTCTGTCAGGACCTGTTCGACCTCCTTCAGGTTGCGGGTTTCCACTTCAATGGGGAGTTCCAGTGCCTGCCCGGCCAGGTATGCCTTGGCGGCACGGATGGCTTGGGGGATGCCACCCGCGAAGTCAGCATGGTTGTCCTTGATCATGACCATGTCATAGAGGCCATGGCGGTGGTTGGTGCCACCTCCGATGCGCACCGCCCACTTCTCGATGGACCGCAGGGTCGGAGTGGTTTTGCGTGTATCGAGCACACGGCATCCCGTGCCTTCCAACTCATGGACGAAGCGCCTTGTGAGGGTGGCGATACCGCTCATGCGCTGCATGAAGTTCAGCACGAGCCGCTCCACAATTAGAATGCTGCGCGAAGAGCCGGTGATGGTGAAGGCCACATCGTTCGGTACCACCTGGGCACCGTCCTGGATCAGGACACGAAGCTTCAGGCCGGGGTCGAACCGCTTACAGATGGCTTCGGCCAGTTCAACACCGGCCAGCACACCTGTGCCCTTCACCAACAATCGCGCTCCACCATGTGCTTCGGCGGGAATGGTGGAAAGAGAGGTGTGGTCGCCGTTGCCGATGTCCTCGCGCAGCGCACGTTCAATGAGGTCCTCTGTCCCTTCAGGAAGCACGTTAGAGGTCGCCTTTGGCCTGTTCGATGCGCAGCTGCTTCACCTGGAACACGCCGCCGGTCTGCTTCAGAAAGAAGGTGACACGCATTTCGCCACGGGCGGTGCGCAGCTTGCCGATGTAATACCGGTCGCCCATCTTGCTCACGCCCTCATGCTCGATGGTGAGTCCTTGGGGCTCCTGCTCGTCGAAGAACTTGCGCAGGATCTGTTCGCTTTGGGCCTTGCTGTAAACATCGCTCGTGGCCATGACCGTCAGGTCCACGTTGGGCTGCAAGTGTTTGGCCAGGGCGGGGGCATTGCCGCTACCGATGGCCGACACGACCTGGTCCTTCACATCGGCCTGCGCATGCAACACCAGGGCGAGCAGGGTGGAGAGGAACAGGAAAAGGATGCGTTTCATCTTCAGCGTTACGGATGTGTGAGCGAATTTCGCAAACATCAGGCCAAAGGGCACCATTGCGGACCTGCTACTTACCAACACGCATGCACGAATGAAGATCAGGTTGTTGCTGGTAGGGCGCACGGAGCGCGGATTCGTTTCCGAAGGGCTTGCCCACTATCTGGAACGGGTGAAACACTCGACCCCGGTGGAAGTGCTTGTGCTGTCCGAGGCAGGCACTGGCAATGCCGCCCAACAGGCAAGGATGGAGGAGCCCCGGATACTGGCCGCCCTGCAGCCTGGGGAGCGCGTGGTGCTATTGGATGAGCGGGGCCGTAGCCTGACCTCTCCCCAGTTCGCAGCTCATTTGGGGGCTTGGCGTGATCAAAGCGTTCGGCAGGTCACCTTCGTTATCGGCGGGGCTTATGGGGTCACCGAGGCCGTGCGGCAACGGGCGGATCTGGTGCTTTCGCTCTCGGCCATGACCTTTCCTCACCAGCTGGTGCGGCTGTTGTTCGCGGAGCAACTCTACCGGGCATACGCCATTCTGGGCGGAAGACCCTACCATCACTGAGGGGGCTTTGATCCGTCGGGGCACGCAGGGAATGCGATCTTTGGCCGAGCGACATGTATCTGGAGTATCACGGCTGGCTGTTCATCGAGTACTGGGAGTACGCGATGCTCTTCTTCTATCTCATCGTCATCTACATGTACTTCGCCCGCCGGAAGAACCAGATGGTGAAGAAAAGGCCGGAGTATCGTTACCTGCTCTGGGGGTTGTACGCCAAGTTGATCGGAGGGGTGGCGTTCAGCCTTATCTACTTCTACTACTACGATGGTGGCGATACCATGGGGTACTTCAGCTGCTCACTTTCGATGAGCAAACTGGCCCTGGAAAGTCCTGTCGATTTTTTCAGTGTCCTTTTCGGTCCCAGCTCGATCGAGGTACGGCACTATTTCAACGAGGCAACGGGTTGGCCGTATGTGTATGTGCTGACGGACCCCCGCCAGTGGATGGTCGTGCGGTTGGTGAGCCCCTTGACGATCTTGTCCTTCAATAGCTACCTGATCACGACGGTGATGGTGGCAGGGTTGACGTATGCGGGCGTATGGCGCTTGTACATAACCCTGCACAGGTATTTCCCGAGCCTGCATATGGAATTGGCCATCGCTGTGCTCTTCATGCCATCATCGATCCTCTGGGGGTCAGCGATCCTTAAGGATTCATTCACGTTCTCCGCTTTCTGTTGGTTCGTTTATGCCGTAGACCAACTCTTCTTCGTCAAACAGAACCAGGTCTCTTCGGTCACGGCGTTGATCCTGAGCGGTATGGTGCTGATCCTCATCAAGCCATACATCTTCATGGCCATTTTCCCCACGGCGCTGGTGTGGATCATGTACAAGCGCCTCGCTGCCATCAGGAACGCCCTCGTCAAGTACATCCTGCTACCGTTCGGCTTTATGATCCTGATCGTGGTCTCCCTCGCGGTATTGGGATCCTTGGGCGATGAGCTAGGAAAGTTCTCGCTTGACAAGGCATTGGATACCGTTGTGCTCACCCAGAACGACCTGAAGCGATCCGATGAATACGGACATAACTATTTCGACGTTGGAGAGGTCGAGGCATCATGGATGAGCGTGCTGTCGAAATTGCCCGTCGCGCTGAACGCCACGCTCTTCCGCCCCTATTTCTATGAATGCCACAACTTCACCATGCTGATGTCAGGCTTGGAGAACCTGTGGTTGCTGATCCTCTTCATCCGGATCCTCTGGGCGACCCGCATTGTGATGTTGCCCACGGTCATCATGAAGAATCCGTTGGTGTTGACCTGCCTATCGTTCACCATCGTGTTCGGGTTCCTTACCGGTATCACCACACCGAATTTCGGAGCGCTTGTGCGTTTCAAGATCCCGTTACTGCCCATGTTCGTCAGCGGACTGTACATCGTTCGGTTCCTGATGATGCAACGTGAGGTCCGCCTCCGTCAGGGATTGAAGTTCAGTTTTGACGATTACCGTACCGGCGAGCCGGGGTCACAGGCCGCACAGCGTGTGAAGTGGCTCGAAGTGGAGAAGAAGAAAGGCCGGCGATGAGCGAACGAGCAACAGGCCGGACCATCGTGTTCCTGAGCTATTGGGGTTCGGATGAGCCGCTTACGGTCTCCACAGTGCTCCCCACCCTGCGGATGCTCCTTGATCAGGGCTTGGCCACGCGCATCGTGCTTTGTACGGTGGAACGTAGTGCCCGGATCCCGCCTCCGTTCGATATTCCGGGCTGTGTCCACGTTCAGTGGCGCGCGCGACAAAGCGGCCCCAAGGCTCTTTCGCGCGCGTTGGACATGAAGCGAATGCACCGCGACCTGGTGACCCTGCTACGCTCGGAGCGTCCTCAATTGCTCGTGGCCAGAGGTGTGGTGGCCGGAGGCATGGCGCATTTCGCTGCCCGGTCCACCGGTGTGCCCTATGCTGTGGATTATGTGGAACCACATGCCGACTACATGGCCGATGTTGGCGAGTGGCGCAGGAACGGCCCGCTTTACTTGGGCTTGAACGCGCTGATCGGACTTCAATGCCGTTCGGCGATGCGCTTGGTCACCGTGTCGCACAACTACCGTCGCATGCTGTTGGCGAAAGGCGTGCCCGCCGAACGGGTCCTTGTGGCGCCTTGTCCTGTGGATGTGGAGCGCATGCGTTTCGACCCGCAGGCGCGGAGGGAGGTGCGTGCGCTCATCGGGGCGGACGAGGCACCTGTGGGCATCTACCTCGGGAAATTCGGTGGTCTCTACCACCGCGAGAAGAGCTTCGCAGCGTTCACGCGCTTCTTAGAGCGTGCAGGTGCACGGTCCCGTTTCGTTGTGCGAACCCCGGAGCCGCCGGAACAGGTGCTGGAAGGCATGCGGGCCGCCGGTGCGGATATCACACGTGTTCATGTGGGGTTCGCCGGCCATGCTGAGGTCCCGCGCTGGCTGTCGGCGGCGGATGTGGCCTTCGCACCGTACCGGGGCACACCGAGCAGCGCCTGCATCAGCCCCATGAAGATCGGCGAGTACTGGGCCAATGGATTGCCGGTGGTACTTACCAGGGGTGTGGGGGACGATAGTTCGATCATTGAGCAGGAACTCTACGCTGGTGCGTTGTTCGATCCGGAAGGTGACGACATCGATCAAGCCCTGGACCGAGTTCTTCAGTTGTTGTCGGTGCCCGAGCAGCGTGAGCGCACCGCTGAGCTTGCCGACCGTTACCGGTCCATGGACCTCACGAAGGCAGCCTACGCGGCGATCCTGGAGGCTCTTCCGAAGGCGTGATCAGCTTCCGCGTGTCCAGGCCAGAAGGGCTTGCACAGGCCTTCCTGCGTGCCAATAGGCTCCGGACATCATGCGGCGGATCAGGTACAGGTTCTTGCGACGGGTGGTGGGGTCGAAGAGCTCCGGACGGTCGCTCATCCAGCGATGCACGAAGTGATAGGATCGTTCGAGCCCTTCCAATCGGCTCATGCTCGATGATCCCGTTACGCGATAGTGGAGCACCGGTTCCGTTGTGAACGCGTAGCGTCGTCCATTCGCGATCGTCAGATAGAAAAGCAGGTCTTCCACATGGGAGATGGCGCGCTCGAAACGGTAGGACCAGGAAGGTTCCCAGCGGATGAGCCAGGTGTTGCCGAAGAAGCACGAAGGATCGAAGCGGGCCAACAGTTGCAGCGGCTCACCCTTGAACGAAGGGGTGTGCACCTTCAGCACACGTTCCAACAACGCGTCATAGTGGATCACGGTGCCGTCCGCGAATGAAAGCGATGGGTCGTTCATAAGGACCTTCAGTCGCGAGCTTACGCTGTTGGGGGGCATCACATCGTCGGCATCCAGAAAGCAGATGAAGGAGCCTCGGGCCACCTGCAAGGCCGCGTTCCGGGCCATGCCGATGCCTTGGTTGGATTGCTCGAGCACCTTGAGCCGGGGATCGGTGAAGCCCGCGATCCGTGCCGCCGTGCCATCGTTGCTCCCGTCGTTCACGACGATCAGCTCGATCTCCGAATGGCTCTGCCCAAGTGCCGATGCCATGGCCTCCTCGATGTACGCCTCGGCATTGTAAGCGGCCATGATGATGGAAACAAGACGCTCGTTCATGCCGTGGGAATGAGGGGCGAGAGCTTGGTGATCAGCTTTTCCATGGACCGTTCCTGTGCGAAGGCGATACGGGCGGTGCGTCGGTGCTCGGTGTTCAGTGCCGCAAAGTCCTGCACTGCCCATCGGAAGGCCGCAAGTGCATCGTTCCGTTCCTTCGCCATCACCACCAGGTCGGTGTACGTCTCCAGTTCCAATGTTCGGGAGCATACCACCACATTACCGGTGGAAAGGTATTCGAGCATCTTGTGGGGGTATGCAAGTTGCTCCAGCAGAATGTCGGTGCGGTAAAGGAGGAACAGGATGTCCGCGCTACGCAGGTGGTCGATCAGCTGGTCTTTGGGAAGAAGTCCGTGGAAGTGAACGTTGGCGAGCGTCCGCACGTGTTCAAGGTCCGGGTCCGTATAGCCTTTGTGCGGACCATAGAGGTCGAATGTGATGTTCGGAAATGCCTCGAACACCGCACGCATGGCGGACCAATCCACATAGTGTGTCGCCAACAAGCCTGCGAAAGCCGCTCGGGCGGGAACAGTGACCCGAGGGGTTGAAAGCCCGTCCGTTCCAACAAGCCAGCCACCATGCAGGGCATGGCCGACCTTGTGGACCGTGGCTTTCGGTGCGGCACGCCGCACCCGCTCGGCGATCGGACCGGTTGTGGTGAACACCACGTCCGCCGTCCGCATCAGCCCCTCACCCTGATGCAGGATGTCAAGGTCGACCAGATGAAGAACGCCAATGCGGTCCTGCCCCGGGAACCATTGCATCCGGCTGGTATCGAAGCACCAGATCAGGTCCATGCGGTGACCGACAAGCTGCTCGATCCGCTTGATCAGGCGACGGTAGTACCATACGTGGATCACCCTGGGCAGGCGGTTCACCCCCTTTAGCCAGTGCCGATACCGCACGTGGTCCATCCCGGTGTGCTGTACAAGCTCGACCCCCTTGGCCGAAGGGTCCGGGGGCGGCAGAAAGTGAACATGGCAACCGTGGGCCGCCAAGGCTTCGGCCAGGTGGTGTTTACTCAACTTGACACCTTCCCATGGCTCGGGCGAAATGAGCAGCACGTGCTTGCCCCGCAGGTCCATGGCTCACATGGAATCGTACAGGCGATAGAGCGCCTCCATCTTCAGCTCGATGCTGATCATGCCCCGGAGCACGTCAACGTTATGCTTGGCGAAGGCCTCCCGGTCCGCTCGGCTGGGTGGCGCGGCGAGCCATTCCATCGTGCGTTGCGCGATCATCTCACTGTCCTTGAAGGGGACCACCTTCACCCCCTTGACGGATGAAGGGTCCAGGTCATGCATGAAGCCGCTGCGCGTGAACACGCAGGGTACGCCGGCTATCAAGGATTCCGCGTAGACCAGGCCAAAGGCCTCGGCATGCTGGTCCTCAGGAACGTGAACGAACACATCGAACACATGGAACAACTGCACCACATCGGGTTCGAAGTTCACCGTATGCCACGAGCCGGCGGGCAGTTTCCGCAGCATGGCCTCATACCGATCGGAATGGGGTGTACCCTTCCAGTTGAAGATGATGAGCTTGGCATCGGGGTAGCTCGCCAGCACCTTGGCGAAGGCCGGGATCGAGTGGTCCAGGCCTTTCCATTCGAACGGGCGCGCGATCATGCCGATCACCGTGTTGCGGCCGTCGGTGCGGATCCCATGCTTCCTGGCCAGCTCCGCGAGGTGTGCGGGGTCCGGCTTCGGCACGCGGTCCAGCTCGTATCCGTGGTAGATCAACGTCACCTTCTCCTTCGGCACCTTCTCCCAATCCACCAACACCTCCTCAGTGCTGTGGGTGATCGCGATGATGCGATCGGTCATCCGGTTGTTGAGCTTGTCGTACAGCACCCCTTTCACTGGGTGGTACTTGTGGTTATGGGTACTGTGGTGGCGCGTATAGACCGTGGCGCCGATCCCTGTCAGCTTCGCCGCGATGAGCCCATAGAAGGTCGCCTCCAGCAGGTTCAGGTGGATGATGTCCGGCCGGGAGCGCTTGTAGAAGGCCATCAAGGCACGCACTGACCTTACCGCATCCTTGCGGCCATGGTAGGGTAGGGTGGTGCTGGTAAATCCTGCTTTGCGGATGTAGTCCTGCACCGCACATTCGGGCACGGCATTCAAGAACACGAACTCCAGTTCGAACTTGCTGCGGTCCCAATGATCGACCAGCTGCTCGTACTCCGTGCTGTTGGTCACGTTGCTGACCACGTAAAGGACCTTCCTCGTCATGGTCTATTGGGCTTGGCGTGGGTGGTTCACGAACCGGTTCCCGACTTCCTTGATCACGTCCTTCATCGTTCTACAGGGCAGGATCATCGATCCGGAGAGTTTCGGATAGATGCTTCTGAATTCGCCAAAGTAGTGCTCGTGACCCTTCCTTGAATAAATGACGTTCGTGCCCCCGAAACAACTGGCCAGTGTGGCGGTGCCTCCGTGGATGGAAATGAACCGTTCACAATCCGCGTAGACCATGAGCTGCAAGTGGTTGAAGTTGCGGGCCTGGGCCTTGGGGTGGGCCATCAGGTCCTCCAGCAGCAGCACTGATGGGAATTCGCGGCGGATCATATCCTTTTCGTTCAGGTCCATCACCTGGCTTTCATCGTTCACAATGGCAGCGGCCGGGGGCCTGTTGTAGATCACTTGGTACCGGTCCGCCAGCAGGTGGAGCAGGGCCCTCAGATCTTCCATGCCGAAGTAGGAGACGGGTTCGCCGGTCCATTCCGTGTTGTACCGGTTCGCGATCACCAAAGTTGGTTTCGCATACGTGAAATGTCCGTGTCCGAAATGCGACTTCCACGGGACGGGGGCCCACTTACGGTAGGTGTATCGCACGTTGTGATCTTCGCTGTTGGGGATCTCCAAGGGGAAGTGGAAGTCGTTCCAGCGGCGGGTGGTGTAGCGTTCCTCGTGGTCCGGGCTGAAGAAATAGAGGTCGCGGGTGTGAGCGCAGCCGATGGTCTTCAGCAGGGTGCCGTTCAGGTGATGCCAGTAGGCGTAAGGGATCACGAACTTCAGTTCCGGAGAGAACTCGCCGTCGAAGGCGATGGTGGCATGTGGCGTGCGGGTCACCCGGTCCTTCCACCAGTACCGCAGCTGGAAGAGCCAGCTGAGATAGTGCTGACGGATGAAGTAGCGGTAGCCGTCGGCGTGCTTCCCATGGCGGACCCTGACGTACGCGGTCACGAGCTTGGCCATCAAGCGCCACAATAGCCCTTCGGAATCGGAGCTACGGTTCACTGGGGCGGCGGGTCCGGTCACCATGGTCTTCAGAGCGTGACCCACCAGGATCCCATGATCAGTTCACGCGCCACGGCGAAGAACAAGCAGACCACGAACAGGATAAGCAGCGATCGCGCCGTAAGTGTGGCCCAGGGCCGTCCGACCATGTGAAGGATGCGTGCTGAAAGGTAGAGGTAGAGCACGGTGTTGCAGAGGCAGAAGCTCAAGAGGATGCCGGTGGGCGTACCGAGAACCCAGGTCCCGAAGAGCACCGCCCCGAGGTTGGCCACCATGTTCACGGCATAGAAGCTGAACATCTTGCGCTCCTGTCCCATCACGCTGTACAAGGTCACCAAGGGTTCGCTCAGCAGGCGGAAGAAGTAGAACAGGCCGAGCATGCACGAGTAAGTGCCGGCCATGCGCCAGTCGTCCCCCAGGATCAGCGCGAACACCGCATCACCGAAAAAGGTGATGAAGGCGAAAGGCACCACACCGAGCATCATCAAACGCACATAGAGCCGTTGGGTGATCATGCCCACCTCTGCAGGATCCTTCGCGCGCACCTCAGCGGCCTTCTGAAGGAACACCGCGGAAAGGCTGTAGCCCAGCAGGCGCAACGGCATCAGCAGCAGACCGCTGGCCAAGGCGAACTGCCCTACGGAGACCGGATCGCGCAAGGTGGTGAGCCCGAAGATGGGCAACTGCGTGGCGAACAGGGCCAGCCAACGGCTGGGGAAGATGAAGAGCGGATAGTTCTTGAACTCCAGCAGCACGGACTTGATCCGTGGCCAGTGGTATCCGGTGATCAAGGCCCGCAACTTGTATTGCTTCAGCCCCACGATGAAGGCCCCGACACTGAGCGTGCGCACCAGCACCTCCCCGAGCATCAGGCCATGCACGCTGCCCTTCGAAAGGGTGCCATAGGCCAGGTTGAAGAAGCGAAGGGAGAGGTTGGTGCCCGGCCCGATCTTGGCGTACAGCGAGAAGGCCTTCACCCGGGTGGCCCAGCCCAGGAAGATGTGCACCAGGCCGAGCACCAGAATGGTGAAGGGGATCGCGTACAGCCAGTTCCCCAATACGGACCAGCTCGGTGCCAGGGCGAAGAGCAGGTCGTGCCAGAAGAAGAAAGGCACGCTCAGTGCCGTGAACGCCAGCAGGATCAGCAGGCTGCCCCGGGCCATGTCGTGGAAGCGCTCCTCCTCGCGCGGCAGCACGAAGGCGTTCGGGTAGGCCAGCCCCGCGATGGTGGAGAGGTTCAGGGTGATGGACAGGAAGAGGCCGTATACCCCATAGGCTTCGGGGCCATAGATGCGGGCCACCAGCGGCGTCAGGATCACTTGGGCCAGAATGGTGACCAGTGCGTCCGACGAGGTGTAGAGGGCGTTGCGGGCGAAACTGCCCTTGTGCCTGGCGCTTTTCAGTTCGTGGCCGAACCGCTGAAGGATGCCTTTCGCACGTTCACGCATCGGTGCGGGGGGATCGGGCATCTTTGCCCTCATCATGGAACGCGTGAACGAGATCGTCCTGTGCAGCGGGAACCCCGGCAAGATCAAGGAGTTCGAGGTGCTGATGCCACCCGGTATCCGGGTGCGTTCGCTCGCTGAGCTCGGAATGCCGCTGGACCTGCCGGAGACCGGTAATACCCTGGAGGCCAATGCGGAACAGAAGGCCAGGTACGTTTTCGAGCGCACCGGGCTGCCGTGCATGGCCGACGACACGGGTCTCGAAGTGCGAGCCCTCGGAGGCGCCCCGGGAGTGCTGTCCGCGCGCTACGCCGGACCTGCAAAGGATACTGTGGCCAACATGGCGCTTCTGTTGAGCAACATGTCCGGCATTGCTGATCGAAGTGCGCGCTTCCGTACGGTGATCGCCTACGTCGATACCCAAGGCTTGCAGCTTGTGGAAGGGGAGGTGAAGGGAATGATCATCGAGGCGCCGCGCGGGTCGGGAGGCTTCGGCTACGATCCCGTCTTTCTGCCGGAGATGAGCGACCTCACCTTCGCGGAGCTGCCCCTGGAAAAGAAGAACGCCGTCAGTCACCGGGCACAGGCCATGTGGCGCTTGGCGCAGTGGCTGGATGAGCATCATCGGCGTCGCTGAAGGCATTCCTCGATCAGCCCGTTCACAGCGGCCTTTACACCGATGCCGCAGACCTCGAGCATCTTGGGATAGATGCTGGCGGGGCTGAAGCCGGGGGTGGTGTTCACCTCGATGGTGAAGAGCTCGCCTTCCGAAGAGGTCGGGTCCAGACCGGTCCACAAGTGGTCCACACGCACCATGCCCCGGCAGCCCAGCGCGGAGTAGATGGCCTCGGAGCGCTGCTGCACCAGTCGTGTGACCGCATCAGGCAGAGGAGCGGGGATCAGTTCTTCCGTGTCCGTGGCGTGGTATTTCGCCTGGTAATCGAAGAACTCGTGGCTGGTGCGCACCTCGCAGATGGGCAAGGCTTGCACGCGACCGTTCAAGCGGATCACGCCGCAGGTCAGCTCGCGTCCTTTCACGAAGGCCTCGGCCATCACCACCTCTCCCTCGGCGAAGGCCAGGTCCAGCGCTGGACCCAGGTCGGCCGGTGTCTTCACCTTGCTGATGCCCAGGCTGCTGCCGCTCTGGTCGGGTTTCACGAAGCAGGGCAGGCCCACCTGAGCAAGCACATGCGCTTCGCTGGGGCGTTCAGCGCCGGTGATCAGGAGCGAATTGGCCACGGCGAAGCCCATCTGCCGCAGCAAGCTGGTGGTGCTGAACTTGCTGAAGGTGACGGCCATGTTCAGCACGCCGCCGGTCTGGTAGGGGATCTCCAGCATGTCCAACAGCCCTTGCAGGCGTCCATCTTCCCCAGGTGTGCCGTGGATGGCGATCAGCGCCGCAGCGAAGGTGTTGGGCCCCTGCCCCAGATCGGCTCGCAGCAGGGCACGGTCCAGCGGCACCGCCGTTCCGTCCGGGCGTTCGCAGGTCCAGGTCTCGCGGGAAACGGTCACGTACACGGGTTCGTAGCGCTCGGTGTCGATGGCCTCCAGCATGCGGCGGGCGCTCTGGTGGCTGATGACGGATTCACCGGAATAGCCGCCGCGGAACACGGCGATGAGGGGACGGAACATGGCGGGTCTGTGAATGCTCCAAAGCTGCGCTGTTCCGTGCCTTGTGGGGTGGGTCGGGGGCGTGCTTCTGTGAACGTGGCGCTGTGAACTTCCGCCACGGCCCACCGGCCTATCTTCGCCGCCTGTCCGATGCCCGCCCGCCGTTCCATCCTTCGCATTCTGGCCCCCGTGGCCGTCGCCTTCTTGCTGATCCTGTCGGGTTGGGTCTGGCTGCGCAGCTACACCCGCCACAACGACAAGGTGGAAGTGCCGGACATGAAGGGCATGACCTTGGAGGAGGCGCGCGCAGCTCTGGAGGACAGGCACTTGCTGGTGGAAGTGGTGGATTCGGTCTACAACGACGAGGCCCCGAAAGGCACCGTGGTGGACCAGGACCCCACAGCAGGACACGAGGTGAAGCGCGACCGGCGCATCTACCTGGTGATGAACGCCAGCCAGCCCAAGATGTTGAACATGCCGGCGCTGGTGAACCTGAGCAAGCGCCAAGCCATCAGCGTGATGGAGATCGTAGGGCTGAAGGTGAAGGAGATGCAGTACAGACCGGACCCATGCGTGGATTGCGTGATCGCGCAGTTGTACAAGGGGCAACCGATCGCTGCGGAAGCCCGCATTCGCAGGGGCGAGGCCGTGACCTTGGTGCTGGGCAGCGGGGAGAGCGGTGAACGCGTCAATGTACCGGACCTCAAGGGCTTGCCCCTGGTCGATGTGCGCATGGTGCTCAACATGTCCTCCCTGAACCTTGGCGTCATCGTGGAATGCCGCGGGTGCAATACGAAGGCCGATTCGGCGTTCGCCCGGGTGTTCCGACAGTCCCCTTCCGCATCCATGAACAACCTGATCGCCATGGGTGGCGTCATCGATGTCTGGCTCGATACGGACACCACCGACCTCGCCCCCGTGATCGACTGGAAGGATTCCCTGATCCAACGGAATGATACCGATGAGATCCACTAGCCATTACCTCCTCCTCGCAGTGCTCGCCACATGGGCGGCCACGGCCAACGCACAGCTCGTTCCGGCCGAATCGCTCGGGCCCATACATGCCCGCCCACTGGAAGGCAGCACCCCCGGCGAGCAACGCTCCCTGGTGAACGAGTACTTCATCTACGAGTACCTGCCCCAAATCCTGCCCTTGGAGGATGACTTCTCCACGGACCGTACCCGCCACTTGGACGCGCAGTCGGGTCAAGGAGGTGTCACGCTCACGGATACTTACTACCACCTGGAGGTCGGTGGCGTCAGCACGGCGGATATGACCTTCGTGTTGGAGCCCACGTTCCGTTACACCTTCGATATTTCCGACCCGGACACCGTGATCAAGGACACGATCCCGCTGGCCTCCACCATGGTCACCGTGTACGACCTGAACGTCTATCCGCCTGTGTCGAGCGTGGTGGAGGCTTGGCCGCCGTACGACATCGATGACACGCTCAACGTTTACGTTGATACGACCTTCATCGTCCCTGCGGACCTCGTCCAAGATTCGTTGTTCGTGTACAACGTCGCTGCGGATACACGCACCTATGAGCAGGGCCTCACGCAGGTGCCATTGATCCTCTGGCAGGACGACTACGCCTATGTGAACCGCACCTATCCCGTGGACCCACCCACGATCGGCGTGGCCACGTTCGATGGGTTGGACCGAACGGGCTTTCCGTATGATGTCACCGTGCCGCTTCCCTACGGTGAATGCGACAAGCTCACTTCGGTGCCGATCAACCTGCAGTTCCCCCCAGGCGACAGTCTCTACCTCAGTTTCCTCTATCAGCCCCAAGGCCTCAGTGGTGACGATGTGGTCCAAGTACAGGACAGCTTGATCGTAGAGCTTTTCGCTCCGGACGACAATGAGTGGGTGCAGGTCTGGCAATCGGACTACTCGGCCGTACAGCCGTTCCAGCAGGTCATGTTGCCCATCACCGACGCGCGTTTCCTGAAGCCTGACTTCCAGATGCGCTGGCGGAACTTCGGTACCCGCAGTGGCGCGCTCGATCAGTGGCACATCGATTACGTGCGCCTGGGCCGCAACCGCAGCTTCGACGATACCGTGCTGGTCGATGTGGCCTTCGTGATGCCCGAGAGCTCCTTGCTACAGACCTACACGTCGGTACCCTTCGCCAAGTTCAGCGCGTTGCCTGCCAGCTACATGGCCCAGTCAGTGGAGCTGACCATGAAGAACCTCGACATCGACGACAAGTTCATCACCTGGGGCTACGACTCAGGTATTGATGGCACCGGGCCGCCCTTCGAAACGTGCGTGAACTACGGCAACAACATCAGCAACAATGCCGAGACCACTTTCCAGTCCACGCACCCGGTCAATAGCGGTACGTGCAGCTTCGTCTACGACCCATCGTTGAGCACGGATGCTGCCTTCTGGCGCACCACCTATTGGCTGAACGCCACTCCGAACAACATTCCCTACAATGACACACTGAGCTTCGTGCAGGAGATCAGCAACTACTACAGCTACGATGACGGCAGTGCGGAAGCGGGTTACAGCCTGAACACGGCCGGGGCCAAGGCGGCCGTGCGTTTCGACACGCAGGGTGGTGATTCACTACGTGCGGTGCGCATGTACTTCGACCCCATCTTCAGCGAGAACGACCCCACCGACGGCTCCTTCCTACTGACCGTGTGGAGCAGCTTGAACCCTGAGGTGATCGTGTTCCAGAACTTCTCCTACGGCGAACCGAACTACCGCCTTGACGGCCCGAACAAGTTCGTGGAGTTCCCGCTGGACAGCACCATTTTCGTGCAAGGCACTTTCTACGTGGGCTGGGTGCAGACCAACGCCATCAAGATGAACGTGGGCTTCGACAAGAACCGCGACAACTCGGACAAGATCTTTTACAAGGTGAGCGGGCCCTTCACACAGACCAGTTACGAAGGTTCCCTCATGCTTCGCCCCGTCATGGTGTCGGCTGTGGATCCCTGGGCCTCCGTGCCGGAAGTGTCTGTCACGGATCAACTTGTGGTGTACCCGAACCCCGCTGGGGAAGAGGTGTTCATCAAGCTTGACAATGCGGACGGTGCTGCGACGGTGGAACTCTTGGACCTCTTGGGTCAGGTGGTGGAGCGCACGAGCTTCAGAGCATCCACGCCGATGAGCGTAGTGGGCTTGGTGCCAGGCATGTACGTGGTGCGTGTGTTGGATCGTGAGGGCGTTATTCTAGGACAGGAACGGATCATCGTACAGCACTGATGGCGGACGAAGAAGTCGAAGTAGGCTCCGAGGAGCAGGAGCTATTTGAGCATCACCGCATCATTTGCGACCCGGGTCAGAGCCTGATCCGTTTGGACAAGTTCTTGTTCGACCGACTGCCGCACACCTCGCGCAACCGCGTGCAGGATGCCGCAAGGGCCGGTAACGTGCTGGTGAACGGCAAGGCAGAGAAGCCGAGCTACAAGGTGAAGCCGAAGGACGAGATCAGCATCGTTCTGCCGTATCCGGTGCGTGATGTGGAACTGATCCCGGAGGACATTCCGCTGAAGGTGCTTTACGAGGATGAGCACATCCTGATCATCGACAAGCAGGCAGGGCTGGTGGTACACCCCGGTCATGGCAACTGGACCGGCACGCTGGTGAACGCGTTGCTCTTCCACTTCGGCAAGCTGCCTTCCTCGCCCAACCAACCCGTCCCGCGCCCAGGCCTCGTGCACCGCTTGGACAAGAATACGAGCGGTGTGATGGTGATCGGCAAGACCGAACAAGCCCTCACGCACCTGGCGCTTCAGTTCTTCGAACGCACCAACGACCGCCGCTACAACGCGCTGGTCTGGGGTGATATGGGAGAGGAGGCTGGTACCATCGAAGGTCACATCGGCCGTTCGTACAAGGACCGCACGGTGATGCAGGTGTTCCACGACGGTGAGCACGGAAAGCCGGCCATCACGCACTGGAGCGTGCTGGAGCGCTTCACCTACGTGTGCCTTGTTGAATGCAAGCTCGAGACCGGTCGCACGCACCAGATCCGCGCGCACATGGCCTGGAAAGGTCATCCGCTCTTCAACGATGCCGAATACGGTGGTGATCGTGTGCTGAAGGGCACTGTGTTCACCAAATACAAGCAGTTCGTGGAGAACTGTTTCGCCATGTGCCCGCGTCAGGCGCTGCACGCCAGCATGCTGGAGATCACCCATCCGGCAACAGGCAAGCGCATGCGCTTCGAGAGTCCGCTACCGCCTGATATGGAGGCCTTGATCGCGAAGTGGCGCGCCTACGCCAACGGCCCCGCGATGGCCAACCTGCCTGAGCCGGATGAGCCCGAGGCTTAGGGTCGGGGCGGCCCGGTCCGGGTGTATAGAGGGACCTTTAGTTTCAGGAACGGACGCTCTAGGAATCTATGGCTCAGGGCGGCAAGTATCACCGTCAACGTGAGCGCAAGCACGGGCTGAAGGAGCATGACATGCCAGAGGCGTGTGTCCAATCCGGACCGAGCGAGTATCTGGATGGCGACCAGTATGCCGATCATATGCAGGCAGTATAATCCGTATGAAATGCGACCCAGATAATTCAGTACCGGCCATCTGCCCAGGTCCGAGCGACGCTTCACGCCGTGGGTCTGGTGTATGATGATCCCCATTGCAAGGGCTGCCACAAGTGATCGTTCGATCACTCGCAATGGGCCGTTGGCGTCGACCAGCTCATGGCGCAAGAGGAACACAAGTCCAAAAGCGAAGTAGAGCAACAGGACTTGCGGTCTCGTTCGCGTTCGTATCCAAAGCAGCCCCCTTTCGGACCGGACGAGAAGGGCTCCTAAAGCCCCCATGGCCATATCGCCGATGCAGCTGAGCGTATGCACCTCGTTCCTGTCGACATCCGGTTCGGACCATCTGAAGACCAAGCTCATCAGGATCACGAACGCGAAGAGCCAAGGGTACGAACGCTCGGGCAACAGCGCTAACAGGATCGGCCAGAAGAGGTAGAACTGCTCCTCAACCGCAATACTCCACAGCACAGCGAGCGAAGAGGCATCGGGAAGGCCATTCAGCAGAAGGTCGAAATTGCTGGCAAAGAAGAGGTAGTATGGGAGTTGTGCTCCTTCATGGGCGACCTGTCCCATGGCTGACTTGAACAAAGGGAACAGGCCGAAGCCAAAGAGAACACAGGCGTAGTACAAAGGCCAGATCCGAAGGATGCGGCGCAGCCAGAACCTAGGCACGTCAATACGACCACGGATCGCCTTTTCCTCCAGAAGAAGAAAGGTGATGAGGAAACCACTGAGAACAAAAAAAACGTTGACGCCGAGATTGCCATTTCCAAAGAGGTCGACCTTAACGAACTTCCTCAATGGGTCGTCACGCAGCTCAGGCCGCTCTGTATAAAAGCCATGAAAGAAGAAGATCACCAGAAAGCAAAGTGCACGGATCCCATCCAGCGCGGGGAAGGAGATCCGTTGGTATCGCATGGTGTTGCGCTAAGCTACCAATAACTCATCGAGCGGTTCACCGGATCACCTTCCCCGACGGTGTCCGAGGGAATCGGTCCAGTGCCGTCACACGCCTTGGCATCTCGTAGGGCTCCAGCACCGTGCGCAGCAGGTCGATCACTTCGGGCACCACTTCGGCAGCGGTCATCTCCGTTTCCAGCATCAGCCCCACGCATTCACCCAGTGAATCATCCGGCCTGGCCATGAAGTAGTGCGGGAAGGGCAGAAGGCCCGCCGTGCGCGACTCCAGTTGTTCCGGATAGATCTTCTTGCCGCCGCTCAGGATCACATTGTCATGGCGACCCAGCCAGCGGAAGCGTTGTTCATCCAACAGCTCCACAAGGTCGTTGGTCACATGGTCCTTGGTGCGCAGGTGCGGTGTGTGCACCACTAGGCAGCCGCGCTCATCCAGTTCGAAAGTGATGTCGCCGAGCGCGTGGAAGTAGGCTTGCTTGCGCGGTCCGTTCAACCGGCGTAAGGCCACATGGGTCAGTGTCTCGGTGCTGCCGTAGCCGTGGTACACATCGACGTTCAACTCTTGAAGATCCTCTTCAAGCGCTTGGCTCACGGGGCCGCCGCCCAACAGGATGATCTCGAACTGCCGCTCCACACGCGCGCGATCGTCCTGCAAGGCCCGGTGCAACTGATTGGGCACCATAGCCGCGAAGCGGAAGCGGTCGTTCACCGCCAGGTTGTTGAGCACACCGCCCGCTGGATCGATCAGGTGCAGGTCGAGCCCGATCACGAAGCCACGAACCAGCATGAGCTTACCTGCAATGAAGTTGCAAGGCAGGCACACCAAGGCCCGATCGCCGTGTCGCAGGTGAAAGGTGTGACCGGTGAGCCGCGCGCTGGAGCGCAGGTCCATGGCGGAAAGCGTCATGGCTTTCGGTGGTCCGGTGGTGCCGCTCGTGTGGGCGCTGATCGATCCGTCGTTGCTGCACAGTTCGCGCAAGGTCGCCTGCACTTCCACGGTCCAGGAGGCATCGTCGTACAGCTTCACCAGATCATCCGCCCAGCGGAGGATGGCCTCGCCTTGCAGCGCTTGCCCATCAATGGTAAGGGTGGTGAAGGACGTGCTCATCCGGGATCAGGAGGATAGCGCAGAGAGGTCCCATTCGGCTTCCGGCCGGTAGTGCAGGAAGCCTTTCTCGGCAAGCAACGGAGAGGGGATGTTGTTCGCGTAGACCTTGCCGGTGCCCAGGCCCTGCGCCATGGAAACGTTGAGTGTTGCGGTGTACTGCGCGATCGCGTTCAGGCCGATGCTGCTCTCCAGCGCGGAGGTGATCCACCAGCTGATGTTGCGGGCCTTCGCCAGCTCGATCCATTCCTGCGTGGCGGCCCAACCACCCACCAGGCTCGGCTTGATCACGATGTATTGCGGCTTCAGGTTGTCCAATAGGTCCACTTTCGCATCGTGTGTGTTCAGACCGATCAGGTCCTCGTCCAGCGCAATGGGGATGGGCGTGTCCGCACAGAGTTCGGCCATCATCTCGTAGAGCCCCGGGGCTACGGGTTGTTCGATGCTGTGCACCTGAAGGTCGGCAAGCCGCTTCATTATGTCGGGTGCTTGCTGTGCGCTGAAGGCCCCGTTCGCATCCACGCGGAGTATCAGATCTTTCGCGCTGTATTCGGCACGCACCGCTTTCAGCAGTTCCAGTTCGTCATCGATGCCGATGGCGCCGATCTTCATCTTCACCGTGGTGTAGCCGCCATCGATCTGCTCGTGGATCCGCTGCTTCATGGTGGCCTTGTCGCCCATCCACACCAACCCGTTGATCGGAATGGCCTGACGACCGAGCGTGAACTCCGACGGGAACAACGTCTTGGTGCCGCCAGCCGCCAGGTCCTTCAAGCATTGTTCCACCGCGAACCGTACGCTGGGCACATCGACAAGGTCTCCGTGCAGGCGCCGTTCCCAGTTGCTGGTGTCCATGCACAGCTCCAGCAACTTGGTCTTCACATCCGCCGGGAACTCCTTGCTGTGGCCGGGGAAGAGCGCCGCTTCGCCGATGCCGCGCACCTCCGGACGATCGTGGTGCCAGGCGATGAGGTACCAGACCGTTCGCGTGGTGATAGCACCCTTGCTCGTGCCAAGGGTGAAGTGCGGTTCAAGGCTGCGTTCGATCCAGCGGGCGCGGAGCATTACGCAAGAATAAGGCCCAGCGAGAAGAGCAACGCGGTGAAGAAGGTGCCCATTGCCAAAACGTTAAGTTGAGGGTCCAGGTCACGTGGCTCATTGGTGGTCCACACGCGCTTCAGGTGGATGACGAAGCCGGGGACGACGAGTAGGAAGAGCCACATCCACCAGGAATCGTTGAAGAATCCCACACCAAAGAACAAGGAGGTGAATATGACCAAACTGGCGAGACCGCTGACCACAAGGAAGGTATGATAGACCTTGGCCTTCGCACTGCCCATCCGCACCACCAGGGTGCGCTTCCCGCTTGCCGCGTCGTTCACGATGTCGCGCATGTTGTTAACGTTCAGCACCCCGGCGCTGAGCAGGCCGAACCCCGCTGCCGGCATCAATGTGGCCCAATGGAAACCGGCCGAATGCAGGTAGAAGGTTCCACTTACGCCCACGATCCCGAAGAAGAGAAACACGCTCACGTCGCCCAGCCCGGCGTAGCCATAGGGGTTCTTGCCGAACGTGTACTTCACGGCCGCACCGATGGCGAGCAGCCCGAGCAAAAGGAAGCCCAGCGTGGTGAGCGTAAGACCCAGCGCTACGGTGATCAGCATACAGCCGCTCAAGAAGGCGAGAGCTCCGCAGATCAACATGGCGCGCTTCATGGCAGCCGGTGGGATCGCACCGCTCTGGACAGCGCGTTCTGGACCGACGCGCTCGGCATTGTCCGTGCCGTGCAAGTGATCTCCGAGGTCGTTGGCCAGGTTGCTCAGGATCTGAAGAAGCACGGCCGTGATCAGCGCAAGCCAGAGGACGATCGGTCTGAAGCTTGAAGGCCCGATGTAGCGCCAGTTGTCCGAGAAGTAGGCCAACGCGCTCCCCACGATGATGCTGCTTACCGCAAGGGGCAGGGTGCGCAGGCGGAAGGCGTGGAGCCAATGCTTCATGTACGGAAGGGCGCTCAATTGGCCGGTGCTGCTGCCGATTGCCCTTTCGCAAGGCCGAAGAGCACGACCAATCCGATGCTTGCGCCGCCGCCATCCGCGTTGTTCTTGGACTTGTCGTAGTGCACTTGCTCGCCGGTATCGTAGGTGATGTCCGTGGTGGTCTGAGCGTAGCCGAGGTAATAGTGGCCCATGAACTCAATGCCCACGGTGCCCTTGTAGTAGTAGGCGAGGCCCGCACCGAAGTCGTACAGCTGGAAGCCACCGTCGCGCACCTTGGTCACCACCG
Organism: Flavobacteriales bacterium; assembly: GCA_016721825.1. GTDB lineage: Bacteria > Bacteroidota > Bacteroidia > Flavobacteriales_F > PHOS-HE28 > PHOS-HE28. Next base: position 661,271 of record JADKHI010000001.1, on the reverse strand, counting down.
AACCGTTGGTGGTCTGGTTGTTCACCGAGGTCTGATCGATGCCGCCGAAGTAGGCACCGATCTGGCCGAAGGCGGAGATCCGTGGCCCACCAATGTGCCCCCGCACCATGGGCCCCAGCGCACCCCAATTCGTGTCCTCGTCCTTGAAACTGGTGGTGCCCACGGCCGTGTTGTCCTGCACATAGTCGAAGGCATGCAGGCCGATCACGCCACCGAGGCCAACGGCCAGACGGTCCCGCACGAAGTAGCCCACCACGGGTTCCAGGTTCCAGGTCTTGGTGTCCTTCAGGTCGTAGTCCTGGGTCTTCCAGCTGGCCGCCGTGGAAACGAAGAACCGGCCCTTGCGGAAGGGGTCCGGCAATTCGGACTGGGCGTGCAGCCCCATGCAGAGACCGAGCATACCCAGCAGGCTGAAGGTGCGAGCGTTCATGATGATCCAAAGATGGCCAAAGCCTGCGAACAGGCGCTCAGGCCAGCTCGATCCGCCGCATCTCCGGGTCAGCCCGCAGTTCGGCAAGCAAGGACACTGCTTCCGGGCCTTCCTTGTGGAAGAACGCAAGGTCGGTGGCACCCTCACCGGAGATCCACCCCGGACCGTGCGAGATGATCGACCCGTTGCGGGTGATGAGGTGGACCCAATGGCCGTCGGTCAGCACTTCTTCAACGCAAAGTCCGAGGAAGGGCACATCGAGCGGGGTATAGGGTCCGTTCGGCATGCCCTTCAACCGCAGCACGCCACCGTAGCGCATCTCGAAGAAGCCCTGGTCCGTCTCCAGGACCGGGAAGTGCTCCGGAGATCCATGGACCTTGAAGATGGTGGCGTTGGTCATGGGGGAGAGTACGACAACGGAATGAGACCTTGCAAAGGTTTCACGGCAGCAAGGGAAGTCGCTCCCCTGTGAAGGAACGCATCGTGAGGTCACACGCACAGCCATTCAGTGCATTCATGACCTTGAGGTCTGCCCGGGTGCCCTGGATCTCCGTGGTCCAAGCGATCAGTTTCATGCGTTCGAAGACGATCGTGTCGCTGGCCTCAAGGGCCGAGAACTTGCCCCTTAGCATCGGATATCCCTTGTCATTCCCAACATAGCCCAGGTATTCTCCGTGCAGTGCTGAGTCGAATACAAGGGCGAGTAGGAGTGTGTCGCTTGGCCATTCTTCCTTACGAACGGAGTCGGGACAAGCGAACACACAACGGCCGAACCATTGACCCTGTATATCGGAGGTACGTGGAGTGGACGGTGCTTTGCATGACGCGACAACGGCAATGAGGGTAGCAATAAGCGAAGGGAACTTCAAATTCCTCTGCGTACTCCGCGCCTTCGCGTCTCTGCGTTCCTCTTGTTTCACGGAAACTTCGGGAACTGCTGGAAGTCCGGAGCGCGTTTCTCCACGAAGGCATTGCGGCCTTCCTGGGCCTCGTCCATCAGGTAGTACATCAGCGTGGCATCGCCGGCGAACTCCATCAGGCCGCGCTGGCCATCGAGCTCTGCGTTGAGTCCGCGCTTGATCATGCGTAGGGCCATGGGGCTCCGCTGCATCATGATCTTGCACCACTCCACCGTGGTGTCTTCCAGCTGGGCCAGGGGCACCACCTTGTTCACCATGCCCATGTCCTCGGCCTCCTTGGCGCTGTACTGCAGGCAGAGGAACCAGATCTCGCGGGCCTTCTTCTGCCCCACGTGGCGGGCCAGGTAGCTGGAGCCGAAGCCCGCGTCGAAGCTGCCCACCTTCGGGCCGGTCTGCCCGAAACGCGCGTGGTCCGCGGCGATGGTGAGGTCGCACACCACGTGCAACACATGCCCGCCGCCGATCGCGTAGCCGTTCACCATGGCCACCACGGGCTTGGGGATCTCGCGGATCTTCTTGTGCATGTCCAGGATGTTCAGGCGCGGCACGCCGTCGGCACCCACGTAGCCGCCGCGCCCTTTCACGTTCTGGTCACCACCGCTGCAGAAGGCCTTGTCGCCTTCACCGGTCAGCACGATCACGCCGATGCGCTGGTCCTCGCGGGCGAGCTCCATGGCGTCGATCATCTCCTTGGTGGTCTCCGGTCGGAAGGCGTTGTACACCTCCGGGCGGTTGATCGTGATCTTGCCGATCCCCTCGAAGAACTCGTAGCGGATGTCGGTGTATTCCTTGATGGTGGTCCAGGTGCGGGAGCTCATGGGTTCGTTCGTTGGGGCGGGTACTTCGACTTCGCTCAGTATTCCCGCCCGTACATCGTCGCGTTATGCTTCGCGTAGCTTTTTGAAATAATCGCGCAGCACCTTGGGCGAGGTGAGTGCATCGGTGGTGATGTGGACCACGGCGGGCTTGTCGTGTGTGCTGTAGAGCTTGTCGATGCCTGCTTCGAGTGAAGCCTGATCGTGGGCGTGGTAGTAGGGCAGGTCGAAGCTGTTCACGAGCGCAGCGATGCTGCGCGTGTGCGGTGCTTCGAAGTAGGGCAGGAGCTCGGCGTCCTTGTCCGGCCCTTCGATGTAGCGGAAGATGTTGCCACCGCCGTTGTCGATCACGATCACCTTCAGCAAGGGCGACAGGTGACTGTTCCAGAACGCGTTGCTGTCGTAGCAGAAGGCGATGTCGCCGGTGATCAGCGTGGTGAGCTGCTGCGTGGCGAAGGCGGCGCCCACGGCGGTGCTGGTGCAGCCGTCGATGCCGCTGGTGCCGCGGTTGCTGAACCAGCGGTGGCCCCGCACGCGGTCGAAGAGCTGGGCGTAACGGGCCGGCGTGCTATTGGCCAGGTGCACGGCGCTGTCGCCGGGGATCCGGTCCAACACGGTGCTGAACACACTGAGGTCGCAGAACGGCGCTTCGCTCACCAGACGGTGGTGCGTTCCGCGCGTCGTTTCATCGAGCAGCTTCCAGCCGTCGCGGTACAGCGATTCCCGCGGTTGCACCGAGGGCGCGAGCTGTGCGAAGAACACCTCGGGGCTCACCGCGATGTCGTGCGTGAGGCTCTGGTAGGTATCGTAGTGGCGCTGCCCTAGGTCGATATTCCAGTGCTGCGAAGGCTTCCACTGGCGCAGCAGCGTCTTCACACGCTTGCTCACCACCGCGCCGCCGAAGGTGATCAGCAGGTCGGGGCGGAGCGCCTCCATGTTCTTGTCGTTCACCGCCTCGATCACACGGTCGATGCAGGTGATGAAGGACGGGTCGTCGAGGTTGCTGGTGGCCTCGGTGTGGATCGATACCTGCGGCAGTGCGGCGAGCTGCATCAGTTGCTGCTTCATACCAGCGCTCCACACACCCTGGCCCGCGAGCACCATCACCTTGCGACACGCGGACAGTTGGCCGACGAGCCAGCGCGCATGCTCGGGTAGGATGAAGGATTCCGTCATCACTGGAGCGATGAAACGGGTGCTTCCAACCTCCTCGGTGGTTCCATAGAGCGGCTCCGTGAAGGGCACGTTCACATGCACGGGTCCGGCCACAGGGAGCAACGTAGCATCGATGGCCTCATTGATCAGGCGGCCGCAGTGCCAGCGCGCGAGCTCATCGTTGGTAAGGCGTGGAAGCTGCACGCTCCGCTTCATATGCAAGGCCAGTACGCCCTGTTGCCGGATGGCCTGTCCTTCACCCTGGTCCACCCACTCCTCGGGGCGGTCCGCCGTGATCACCAACAAGGGGATGCGCTGGTAGAAGGCCTCGGCGATGGCGGGGCCATAGTTGAGCACCGCACTGCCACTGGTGCAGATCAGGGCCACGGGGGCGAGCAGCTGCTGGGCCATGCCCAAAGCGAAGAAGGCAGCGCTACGCTCATCGATCACCTGCAGACACGTGATCTCGGGCTGCTGGTGGAAGGCGATCACCAGCGGAGCGCTGCGGCTACCGGGGCTGATCACCACGTGGCGGACGCCCTTGGCGGCGCAGAGGCGGGCCAGTTCGGCCGCAGCGAAATGGTCGGATGTCATTGGGGCGACGAAGATACCCGGAGAGGCTCCAGCTTCTCGATCAGCTGGAGCCACGTGCGGGCCTTGTTCGCGGTCTCCTTCCATTCCAGCTCCGCGTTGGAGCCAGCAGTGATCCCCGCGCCAACGTACAGCAACGCTTTGCTCGGGAATACCTGAAGGCAGCGCAGGTTCACGAACAGCTCGGTGGTCCCGTCGGCGCTCCATGGTCCCCAGAAACCGGTGTAAAGGCGGCGGTCGTGTTCTTCCAACGTGCGGATGAGCTCGTGTGCTTCCGTGCGAGGTGTACCGCCTACGGCCGGGGTCGGGTGCAGCGCGATCAACACATCAGCCAAGGGCACTTCCTCCAGTCCGGCTTCCACAACGCTGCGCAAGTGTTGTACGGTTCCTGCGCTCACGGTCTCGGGCCCATGCAACAGCACTTCCTTCAAGTGAAGGTGGACGAAGGTGTTCAGAACGCTCGTCGTCACCAACTCCTGCTCATTCTGCTCTTTCTCGCCCCAAGGCTCGACCCCGTGTTCCAAGCTTCGTGTGCCGGCCAGTGCATCCACACGAACGCGATCATCTTGCGCATGAAGCAAGCGCTCGGGCGAAGCACCCATCCATGTGCCGTGGTCGGGGGTGTGTACGAGCGCGACGAAGGCATCGGGCTGATCCTCCAGAGCCGCTTCGAAGAGGTCCACCCGGTGGCGGTGGTCGAGTTGGGTCGCCAGTACACGGGACAACACCGCTTTTTGAAGTAGCCCTTCTGCGATGCGTTGCTTGATCCGTTCGACACCTTCCTTGAAGATGGCCTCCGACGTGGTGGGTTGAAGGGAAGGTTCACTTGCCTCACTGCCTTCGCACGGGTAAAGGAGCTCCGCTTCGGGTTCCAGGTCGCTCTGCACCAGTTCCACATCGGAGCGGATGAAGGGGATGCTGTCCGGCGATAGTTCGAAGGGGGCCAGCAGGAACACGTCGTTCAGCTCGAACAACAGGAGCCGGTCCACGCGTTCCAGCTCCGGGGTGCGCTGGGCCCAGAGCGTCAGCAAACCGCCGGGAGAACGAAAGCAGGCGAAGGTGAGCCCCTCCGCAAGGGCATGTTCCAACGAGGCGCGCATGCCGGGGGAGAGCTTCATGGTCGCTTGGTGATGATCAGGTTCGTTAGTCTGCACAGAGCGACCAGAGCGCCGCTTTCGTCGGTCACCCGGATGTCCCAAACATGCGTGGTGCGGCCTTGATGGACCAAGGTTCCCGTCGCAGTGACAAGCCCGGTGCGCAGGCCCTTGATGTGATTGGCGTTCACCTCGATGCCCACGACACCTTGCGTTTGCAGGTCGATGAGCATGGCCGAACCGGCACTGCCCAAGGATTCCGCGAGCGCTGCCGTGGCACCACCGTGCAACAGGCCCATGGGTTGGTGGTTCACCGGTCCCACCGGCATGGTGGCGGCGAAGGTGCCCGGGGCGCTAGGGACGTAGGTGATGCCGAGCGTTTCCATCAACGTACCGGGACGCATGGCGTTGGCGCGGGCGATCATCTCTTCGGTGAACATGGCCCACGAATGTAACCCGCACCGATCTTTGCGACCGATGACGACGACCGAGCGGACCAAGCGATTGCTATTGGTGGAGGATGAGGAATCCCTGCGCTCGTCGCTGCGCTTGAACTTCGAGCTTGAAGGATATGATGTCACCACGGCCGCCCGGGGTTCGGAGGCCATGGAGCGGATCAGGGGCGCGCGCTTCGACGGCATCGTGATGGACGTGATGCTTCCGGATGTGGACGGGTTCACCATCTGCGAGACCATGCGGCTTGAGGGGGACCGCACGCCGGTGCTCTTCCTGACCGCGCGAACCCTGCCCCAGGACCGGATCCGGGGCCTGAAGAGCGGCGATGATCACCTGGGGAAGCCCTTCGAGCTGGAGGAATTGCTACTGCGCGTGCAGAAGCTGATGGCCCGCAGCGATGGGGGTAGCAGCCGTGTCGGTCCATCCAAGCGCACCTTCGGGACCAATGCCGTGGATTTCGACTCATTCGAGGTCGTGGGGCAGCGGGGCTTGCACAAGCAGTTGACCCAGCGCGAGATCATGTTGTTGAAACTGCTCATGGACCGCGCCAATGAGGTGGTGGCCCGGGAGGAGATCCTGGAGAAGGTCTGGGGCTACGACGTGTTCCCCACCACCCGCACCATCGACAATTTCATCGTGTCCTTTCGAAAGTATTTCGAAGTTGAACCACGTGACCCCCAGCACTTTATGAGCATTCGGGGGGTGGGGTACAAGTTCGTTCCCTGATTTTTTTTCGGGGGGCTGGCAACCCTGAAAAGGCCCCCTCGTCTTTTTGATGTCCAAGGCCTACATTCTTCCTGGTCTTGGCACTGGTTCCATCAAATCCTTGCAGGTTTACCGCGCAGGGGCCCCTCACCGGGCCCCTGTTCGGTTTTCAGGCCATCGAGTTGTCAACAGCCATTGTGTCGAGGTGGTCAGCCCCGGTACTTTTGCGGCCTTGAAGAACAGAACGATCGTTCGAGCTCAGGCGTTAGCGCTCAGCACGATGTGATGCCCTCCCCGCACAATTGAGATGCTGATCACTTTGACCGTACGCTCCCTTCGAAGTATTGCTTTCTGGATCGTCGCCTCCTTCATGGCGATGACATCTGCTGTGGCCCAACAGCCACCCTTTCAACATGAACAGGTGTTGGACGGGCTTGCTGTCCCCACCTCCGCGACCTTCCTTCCGAACGGGCGAATGCTCATCACCTCCTTGTACGGTACGGTATGGATCACCTCTCCGGTGAACCAACCCCCCGTGACCTATTCGGTATACCTCGAACTGCCGAACCTCAACAATTCCGCAGAACATGGCCTCATGGAAGTGTTGCTGGACCCTGACTTCGCTTCCAACAACTTCATCTACCTCTACTACAGCACCACGGCCAACAAGAACCGTGTGTCGCGCTTCCTGCATCAGGGCACAACGGCCTCCCTCGCCAGTGAGACCGTCATCTTCGAAACACCGGACCCCTTCTCCAGCTGCTGCCATGTGGGCGGTGCCATGGCCTTTGCCAACGACGGTCACATCCTCCTGGCCATTGGTGACGACTTCACGCCTGCCTTGGCCCAGGACCTCAGCAAGTCCTATGGGAAAGTGCACCGATTCTCGAAGACCGGTGTGGCGCCCATGGACAACCCTTACTGGGACCCCACACCTGGGCTTTACAATTCCACCGGTAAGCTGAAGACCGTTTTCGCAAGCGGCCTGCGCAACCCTTTCCGAGGATCCTACGACACGGTGACCGGACGCTTCCTGATCGGCGAAGTGGGGGGCAACGACCATACAGTGGCTTGGGAGGATCTGCACGTCAATGCCCCTGCGGCCAACTTCGGCTGGCCGGTTTGCGGTGATGGGGGGCGTAACGCAAGCGGCATGTGTTTGGATCCGCAGTACAGCGACCCGGTGTTCACCTATCCGCATGCTTTGACAGGAGCGTCGATCACGGCAGGTTTCACGTACCGGGGCAGCATGTTCCCGCCGGCCTGGGCAGGCCGTTATTTCTATGGCGATTACGTGCGCGGTTGGATCCGCTACTTGGAGTTCGATGCCAACGGCAATGTGACGAACGACCAACCTTTTGTGGATGCGAACGTGTACGGAGGCCTGACAGCACTGTCCTTGGTGAAGCTCCTTCAAGGACCGGATGGTTCGCTCTTCTATATCAGCCTGGTCGACAACGGGCTGAACTATACAGGCGGCATCCATCGCATTTTCTACAGCACGAACCTGGCACCGGTGTGCGGCTTGGTCACCGCCTCACCAGCAGATGGTCCCGGCCCCACGTTGAGCACAACCTTGAGCGCAAGCGCCAGCGATCCGGAGGGCGCTTCGTTAACCTACACCTGGTCCTTTGGCGATGGGTCCCCCAGTGCCACTGGTGTGTCAGTCCCTCATACCTACACATCCTCCGGCACCTTCACGGCCCAAGTGGTCGTTTCCGATGGGGTGAACACCATATCATGTGGTACGGTGCCGGTCACGGTAGGCCAGGCTCCCACGGCGCAGATCCTCACCCCTTCCAACGGTTCCACCTTCAGGGCCGGCCAGGTCATCACGTTCGAGGGGACAGGGGCGGATGACGATGCCCTCACACAGGCGAGCTATTCGTGGAACGTGGTCTTCAACCACGACCAGCACATCCATCCGGAAACGGGTTCCACCGGGTCGAGCAGCTTCGATCTGATCATACCGACCAGCGGACATGGCTTCAGCGGCGTCACTTATTACACGATCACCCTTACAGTGACCGACCAGGATGGGTTGACGGCCACGTCCAGTGTGCAGATCTTCCCGGAGAAGGTGAACGTGACCGTGAACAGTTCGCCGCCCGGTCTGGAGGTTCTGGTGGAAGGCCTTCCGGTGCAGACGCCCTACACGCTTGACCAGGCCATCGGTTACCAGATGCAGTTGGGTGTCATCTCGGCTCAGCAGTGCCAGAACACCAACACCTACCTGTTCGGTTCCTGGAGCGATGGGCTCCCCATGATCCACCCGTATACGGTTCCGCTGACAGCGAGCACGGTGACCGCACAATTCAACAATTCCGGTGCCTGTCAGTCCTGTGGTCAGTCCTTGTCGTTCGACGGTACGGACGACTATGTGGAGTTCACGCCCTTCACGGTGGCGGGTGATTGGACCATTGAGTTCTGGCTGCGACCCATGGCGGGGTTCACGTCCGGCGATGCGATCCTCGGGAACGACACGGACCTGTCCCTCGACCTGCAAGGCGGAAAGCTGCGCCTGTTCAAAGGAAGTACGAAACTGACCTCCTCTGCGAACGTGGTGGCCAACCAGTGGAACCATTATGCGATCACACGCACGGGAAGCTCACTGACCCTATACGTCAATGGTGTTTTGGATGCGACGGCAGCATCGACGGCTCTTACGGGGAGCACAAGCATCCGTTGGATGGGCAAAGGGGTGAATCCCGGCTTCCTTGGCGCTGCCTTGGATGAGGTCCGGATCTGGAGCACCGCGCGTACACAGATACAGATCGCACAGAACCAGGGGGGGCATGTGTCCGCGGCCTCCGGTGGATTGGTGGCGTACTGGCGCTTCGATCAACCGGCCACTGCGCAGTTGGTGGATGACCTCGGCCCCAGCGACCGCGACGGCGTTCGGGGTGCGGGCCTGATGCCTGGCACGGACGACCCCTTGTTCAGTGCCAGTAGTGGTCCCCTGCAGTATGCCTGTGAACGTCCCATCGGGTTGCAGTTGAAGGTGTTCTTGCAAGGCCCCTATGACGCGTTGTCGGGCCTGATGCAGGACCGATTGCGTGCCCAGAATCGTGTCCCACTTCAGGAACCATACTCCGGGCTCGGGTTCGCGCTGGGTGCAACAGCAGGCAGCACCACAACGAACCTTGCCTTGAGCATTACCGGCCCCAACGCGATCGTGGATTGGGTGCTGATCGAGGTTCGGGACATGTATGCTCCTTCGGTGATCCTGCGGCGCGTGCCTGCTTTGCTGCAGCGTGATGGTGATGTGGTCGGCACCGATGGGACCTCCACCTTGCTGATCACGGTTGACCGGCCGAGTGGCTACATCGCCGTTCGCCATCGCAATCACTTTGGTGTGATGACGGCACAGCCTCTTTCGATGCAGACCAGCTCGTTGGTCCTCGACCTCACCTCCGCGTCCACTGCGACTTACGGGACGGCTGCACGCACCTCTTCCCAGGGAGTGTTGCTATGCTGGGCCGGAAACACTAACTTGGACGCAACTTTGAAATACGTAGGGGTCGACAATGATCGTGATCCGATCCTTGTGGCCATCGGCGGTTCAGTACCGACCAACGTGATCAGCGGTTATCTCCTGACCGATCTTGACCTCGATGGAACGGTGAAGTACACCGGCGCTGGCAATGACAGGGACCTGATCCTGACGAACATCGGAGGCCTCAACGTGAATTTCGTACGGAACGAACAACTCCCCTGATCCACTTGACCATGGCAACTTACACTACCCGGATCCTCTCCGCCGCTGCAGCGGTGGTTCTTTCGCTCTCGATCAGCGCTCAGAGCACGGTCGATATCGGGCTGTTCCAGAACAGCGAGGGCATGCTCGAGGTCAAGGTCCGTCCACAGAGCGATTTCAACGGCATCTTCTCGAGCCTCGTGTTCGCGCTCCGCTACGACAAGAACAGCGACGTGCAACTTGGCGTGGCCACCCAGCCAGCTGCCACGGCCTCGTACATGAGCGTGACCCGCTCCGGTGCGCTGCGCGAGAACGGTGACTTCGCTTACCAGGTGTATGCGGGCTTCGGTTTCCAGAACATGCAGGAGGTGGGTGCCCATTGGGAGGCCGGAAAGGAATACACCGTGCTGACCGTGCCCGTTAGTGGCAAGGCCGCCGTGGAGCTCGTCAATGATACCTGGACGAACGAGGTGATGAACAACGCCGATTTCTACGTGTCCCTCGGTGGTCAGGACCGCACAGGCAACATCTATCGTTCGCTCGCCAACGCTGAAGGTCTGGAGAACACTGTTACTATCCAGCCGAACCCGAACCAGGGCGAGTTCCAGTTCTCGTTCATCTCTCTTGAGCCTGCCGACATCCGCATCGAAATGCTGAACACCTTGGGTCAGTCGGTATACAACGAGCAGCTCCGCAATTTCGAAGGCATGTTCCGCAAGGAAATGGACCTGAAGGCACAGAGCAATGGCATCTACTACCTGAAGCTCACTCGTGGAAGCGAGGTGAGCGTGCACAAGGTGGTGTACCGCTGACCACGACACTTATGATGTTCGTGACAAGGGGGCTTCGGCCCCCTTGTCCGTTCTATTCCTGGCAGAAGGCACAGTAACGGCTTTCCGGACGGTGCTTGATCGGCGAGCCGGGGTCCAGCATCCGTTCCACCAAGCGGTGCAGCAGGCTTTCAATGGCGGGCAACAGGTCGCGGTGGATGAGCTCACTGTTCATCACCTTCAGGAACAGCCCACTGCTCTCGGAACTACGCTGCAGTGGCACCAGCCCCGCCTTAACCTGCATGACCTCGGGATGTTGGCTGAGGTAGGCCCACGCGTAAACGAGCAACTGCAAGGCGTAGTGGTCCTTGTCGGGTCGAAGGAGGTCGGCATCGAGTGTGCTGAGCCGCACTTGGTCCTCGCGTACACTGCCGGTCTTCAGATCCAGGATCACCACTTCCCCATCACGGCGCTCAATGCGGTCCACCCGACCAATAATGTTCACGGGACACCCGTGTGCCAGCAGGGCATCGGGCAGTGGTACGTTCAAGGTCTCCTCCAGGCCGATCAGCTCCACAGCGGTGCCCATGGAGACCCGTTGTTCTTCCGCTTGAAGGAATGCGGCTACGGCCTGTTCAGCCATGGTGCTCTGGAGCAGGGGCTGGCCCATGGTGAGCGCCTCAGCACCGACGAGGAGCTCCAGTTCGGTTCGCAATAGCTTGGGGACCTGGATCGCCAGTTCACTGAGCGCAGTGGGATCCAACAACTTGCCGACCAAGGGCAGATATCCGTTCTCCAAGGCCTTGTGGATGGCACTTCCAAGCTGGTCGGCCGGTATCTGGTCCTGCACGTTCTCCGTGTCCTCCAGGCACAGCACGTACTTGAAGTAATGGTCCAAGGGGCACTTCAACCAGGTGCTCAAAGACGAGGGCGAAATGCCACGTTCAAGGCGCTCTGTGATCAAGCCACGAACAACCTCATCGCGTTCGACCTCCACGCTCACTGCGTTGCGAGGGGGCACGGGTGCCTGGATACTGCGATGGACCAGGGTAGTGCTTGACAGTGGCACGAGCTCGTGTTCCAGCTGCAAGGCGAAGCGGCTGTGACCCAGGGAACCTTCGCTGGTGGAACTCGCCATCTGAAGCCTGTTCCCCCGTTGGATGGCACGCAGAAAGTGATAGGCTGAAACAGCATCCTGCCTATGCCTTAACGGAAGTCCATGCCCGCGGCGCAGTTCGAAGGGAATGAAGCTGCGGTCGCTGCTTGAGGGCGGCAATGTGCCTTCTTCAGCAGAGAGCAACAGGATCCGTTCGATGTCGAGCGCCCTGGTCTCGAGCATGCCCATGATCTGCACCCCGGCGAGCGGTTCGCCGAACAAGCCGATGCGTTCCTCACGGAGGATGCGTTGGTGGATCTCCCGGTAGGTGGCTGTGTCCGTGGCCAGACCATGGTGTTCGAGCAAGGTGTCAATGCGTTTTTGCGCCCGCGAAGCGAGGAACAGTTGCTCTTGGGCAAGTTCGTCCTCCAAGGTGGCTTCACGGGCCCACGAAAGCGTTTGCAGCAGGATCCGACCCAGCGATGGTCCATCGGCGGCGGCGTTCCCGAAAAGCACCGAAGCGTGTTCGGAGGGTGCGGCCCCGGCATCGGTCAGTTTCTCCAGCACATGGTCGCCGCTCACATGGGTCCGGCGCTCTTTCCCAAGCAACAGCAAAGCCTTGCGTCCGAACTGTTGTTGTGTGCCGGGAAGCAGCAGGGGGTGCCCGAGCAAACGGGCGACGTCCGACAGGCGATAACCCATGTGCGAACGGTGTCCGCAGTGCAAGGTGACCACCGCATCCAGCAGGCCTCCCACCGGCAACGCGTTGAGGGGAATGCCCATGGTCACGTTCACCGGACCGATGCCTTGCGGAAGGGTGTTGAGCAGCGGCATCAGCAGTTGTTCGTCCGCTAGGACCACCGCCGTGCGCGAGCGATCCTCTTCGTTCAACGCGGACAGTTCCGTGGCGGCCCAGTGCACCTGTGCAATGGCGTTCGGCAGGTTGATCACTTCGACCGTTCGCCGGCCCTGACGTAAGTGATCGATCGGTTGGACGCGTCCAGGCCCGAAAGCGCCGATGTTGTTGCGCAACGCTTCACCTGCTTCCTGTAGTGGATCCTCCAGGTAGTAGCGGTCGGCATCCCAGGCCACCTCCAGCAGGTCGTGTTGTTTCAAGGTCCTGAGCACCGCCTGCTGCGCAGGGGTCAACGCGTTCAATCCTGCGACCCAGACCTTCGTCCATCGGGTGCGTTCTTGTGTGCGGTCCGCCACTTCCACCGCAGCCCGTTCCACAGCACCAGCGGTTCCGCGACCAAGGCCTAGGAGGCGTTCGTTCAGTGCGCGGTGCAGGTCGCCCTTCATGGCCCAATAGCGGAGCATACGTTCCTGCCCTTGGCTCAAAGGCACATCATTGAAGCTCCAGTCCAGTTCCTCCCAGTTCCGCAGGTCGCGGTAGAAACTGTCCAGGTTGATCAGGTGAGCGTCCACCTCGCTCATGTCCCTCAGCGCCGTTGGTGCCCACTGGAGGAACTCGCCGAATGGAACGTCCTGCTGGCCAGCCAACGTCCGCAGTACGGCATGACCGTCGAACAGCAGATCGGTGGTGGCCGCAGTACGCAAGCCGCTGATGCGCTCAACAAGCCCGGACAAGGTGAGCACCTGCGGGCTCCAGATCGTGGTGCCTGACACGTCCGCGAGATGCCGACGTAGGTAGAGGCCCGCGCGCTGGCTGGGCAGCACCACGGCCACGTCCGCCAGGTCCTTTCCATGGTCTTGAACAAGGAGTGTGGCCAGTTGGCGGAGGAAGGGTTCCATGGAAGATGCGCAAATTAGCCGCGATGGGCAAAAGCTGGCCGCAATACCGCCGCACCGTGTCCGGTTCGAACCACTATCGGATCGAGGCTGAGGACCGGTTCACTGAACTGCAACGGCTCGGCACGCGCTGGATCGTGCACGAGGTGCGCGATGCGCCGTATCCGGAGCGGGTGCGGATCCATGAGATGCTGGCGGAGTGGGAGGGTCATTTCGTGCCGGAAGAACCTCAGGTGTTCGAGGGCCTGCTTGCCGAAGCCCTTTCGAAAGGCACCGCTTCCTGAACAGGAGGGGTGGACCGGGCCACCGAACGCCGTACCTTTTCGTCATCAGGTCATGAAGGTGCGGCTTCTGTTCATCCTTGTTGCTTTTGCGGTGCCTTCGTTGTTGAAGGCCACGCACATCATCGGGGGCGAGCTGTATTACACATCGCTGGGGAACGACCAGTATGATGTGACCTTGAAGATCTACCGCGATTGCGGGCCCAGCAACACGAACGGCACAGGCTTCGATCCCACAGTGGAGATCGGGGTGTTCGATGCTTCGGGTGGCTACCTGTTCAGTGAGTTCTTCAATTTTCCCGGTGCGAGCAATGTGCCCGTCTTGCTGAACAATCCATGCCTTACCGCCCCGCCTTCCATCTGTGTGGAGGTGGCGGAGTATGTTGGCACGATCCTGCTGCCTTCAGGCACTGGCGGCTACACATTGGCCTACAAACGTTGCTGCCGTACACCTTCCATCCTGAACCTGAACCAACCGGGCAACCAAGGACTGACCTGTACCGTGGATGTGCCGGATGTGAGCTTGACCGGAGCGAACAGCAGTCCACGGTTCAATGGCTATCCGCCGATCGCCTTGTGCGCCACCCAAGCCATGAGCTTCGACCATTCGGCCACTGATCCTGATGGTGATGTGTTGGTCTACGAGCTGGCTGAACCCTTCCAAGGGGCGAGCGCGATCAACCCCTTGCCCTCACCTCCTTTAGGGCCACCGTATGGTCCTGTGTTCTGGGGCGCTGGCTACTCCTTGGCGAACATGATCAACGGTGCACCGGGCCTCAGCATCAACGCGTCGACGGGCCTCGGACAGTTGACGCCTACACTGATCGGTTCGTTCGTGGTGGGTGTGCGGGTGAAGGAATTCCGCAACGGCCAGTTGTTGAGCCAGGTGATGCGCGACCTCCGTTTTGATGTGGTCAGCTGCCAGGTGACCGTGGTGAGCGCGATCCAACAACAGAGCACGTTCTGCAGCGGACTCACGGTTTCCATGGTGAACCAAGGCACCGGCAACTTCTTCCATTGGGACTTCGGCGTGTCAGGGATCACCTCGGACACCAGTGATCTGGCTGCACCGACATACACCTATCCCGACACGGGTACCTATACGGCCACGTTGATCGCCAATCCGGGTTGGCCCTGCGCCGATACGAGCACCGGCACCTTCAGCGTATTCCCCCCTCTGGCCGTGAACTTCGTGGCGCCGGATATTACATGTGCCGACGCGCAACCGATCACCCTCACAGCCACGGGCAACTTCACAACAGCCGCCAACATTGCCTGGGACCTGGGCGCACAAGGCACTGCTCCGCAGTTGAACGCGCCCGTTCTTCAGGTCAGCTACGCACAGCCGGGCGCTTTTGCCGTCTCCATCGATGTTACCGATTTCGGGTGTTCGGGAAGCTTCACGGACTCGGTGATCGTGCACCCGAACCCGGTTGTGTCCTATACGGTGGACACCGTGGGATGCGTTCCGCTCGAAGTATTGTTCGCGAACGGCTCCACGGCATGGACATCGATGCGTTATGCGTGGGATCTGGGGGATGGAACGACCTCAACGGATGCCCAACCGCTGCATACCTACGGTACGCCTGGCCTCTACGACGTGTCACTGACCGTGATGACCGACAGTGGCTGTGTGGATACGGTGAGCTTGGTACGTCCGGGGCTTGTGCGTGTATGGCCACAGCCTCTGGCGCAAGGTTGGGCGGAGCCGGAAGAGGCCACGGTGCTGGACCCGGTGATCACCTTCCACGATGCGAGCATCGATGCCGTCTCGGTGCTGTTCGAAGTGGACGGTGTTCAGTACGATCAACCCGCGTTCACGCACATCTTCGAAGGAGCCGGACAGTTCGAGGCGCTGCTGATCGCCACCTCGGGTCTTGGTTGCTCGGACACCACGCGGATCACCGTGTTCATCAAGGACCACCTGTTCTTCGCGCCGAACGTGTTCACCCCGAACGAGGATGGCATCAACGATGTGTGGGGGCCCAGTGTGATCGGCGCCCGGCTCTATGACCTGGCGGTCTACGACCGATGGGGGCAGCAGGTGTTCCATTCCACGGACCCGAGCGCTTCATGGAGCGGCGAAGGCTATCCACAAGGGGCATACACCTACAAGGCCTGGCTCAGCGAGTTCGGTGCGCTGGAGAAGGAGTATGTCGGTATCGTGTCGCTCGTCAGGTAAGCGCCATGTCAACGTGTGGAATACCGTCCCACATGTAGATCTCGCTCGTGACCAGGTAACCGAGCGACGCATAAAGACCTTGCAGATGTGCCTGTGCGGAGATCGCGGATCGGCGTGATCCGTTGCGGCGTTGTAGTTCTTCCAGACACACCCTCATTACGGCGCGTCCAAGGTCATGGCCTCGGTGGTCGGGATGCACCACAACGCGCCCAATGTGCGGAACACCATGTGCATCCGGCGGCAGTACCCTCGCATAGGCGATCAGCGTGCCCGCGTCATCCTTGCCCAGTACATGCGTGGCTTGTGGGTCCTGTCCATCGACTTCCGCATAGGGACAGGTCTGTTCCACCACGAACACATCCACGCGCAACTTCAGCACCGCGTGAAGGTCCCGTACGGAGAGTTCTTCGAAAGGCACGATGGTCCAGGAAGTGTTCATCAGGCGTCCACAGGTGTAAGGGCTCCGTTGCGTACGTAGAACAAGTGTCCGCTCACCTTCGGCAGGCCAAGTTCACGCAAAAGGTGGATGTAGTTGGCGACCTGCTTGTGATGGCTGTCGGCCGGTCGGCCGGTCTTGATGTCGAGCACGCACGTGAAATCAGGCCCAAGCACCACGCGGTCAGGTCGGTAGGCATTGCCGTCCCCGCTGATGAGGGTGGCCTCGTTGCGAACGATGAGGTTCTTCGCGTAGAAACGGTCCATTCCTGGACCGGCGAGCAGGTGGTGAAGTCTGCTGCCCAAGGTCAGTGCCTGTTCCGCTGAAAGGTCACCGGCGGCCATGGCTTGTTGAATGGCCTGTTCCAAGTCTTCAGGTGCGACCACGGAGGCGAGCAGGTCGTGAACAGTGTTGCCGAACGTGCGGTCCGGATCGGGATCCGTCGGGTCCCAGTCCTGCGGCGATTGACGACGGAGCTTGAGCTGATGGCGCCAATCCGCATGGGCGACTTCCTGAAGCATGTCGGGCACCATAGAAGGAGTGCTCCGTTCGCTGCGGGCCCGTGCGCCATAGCTCCACGATCCTTCGGCAGGTGTGCCGAGGAAGGTGAGCAGTGCCGAACCGATGGGGCTCTTGCTCTTCGTGTCCACGCCCGCATACAGCCTGTCCTCCGGTCGCGTAAAGGCAACGTACAGCAGGTTCATTTCATCCAGCAGCTTCAGATCCGCCTCTTCGACGACCTCGGTGACCTCCAACTCGAGCAGGGTTGAGTCGATACGTACCAACGCACTGGGCAGGTCAGGCACCACTTCGTGCGGCTTCATCCAGAGCAGCTCGCGATGCGCACCTCTTCCTCGCATCTCCGCGTCGGGAATGATCACTACGGGGAACTGCAGGCCCTTGGAGGCATGGATCGTCATCACGCGGATGGCACCGGAGGTGGGTGGCAGTTCGATCGCGCGCTTGTGCCCGGCGCGTTCCCAATGCGCCAGGAATCCGGTCACGTCCGGTCCGTGTTCAAGCGAGCAGGTGTGCGCCTCGTCCATCAGGAACAGGAGGTAGGCATCGCCAGCTGGCGAGCGACCGATCGCTTCCGCGATCCTGCCGATGCACTCCACCACAGGTACCTGCAACGAGATCGCAGGATGGCGCGACAACCAATCCTGCATCGCGCGCCGTGGGTTCAATGGCTTCCCTTCCCTCGGCGCGAAGGGCAGTATCCGTGCATCCGTCGCGTTGATGATGGACAACAGCTGATGAGCGCGTGCCGCATGTACATCATCGCCATGCTGAAGGAAGCCGAGCACCGCAAGAACGAGCTCGCAAACGGGATCACCGCCCAACCGCAGTCCGTCGGGTGAAAGTACCTGATGACCTTCCGCTACAAGGTGCTCGGCCACAGCCGTTCCTACATTCCGGCTTCGCACCAGCACGGCGATATCGCCCGGTGCATAGCCATCTTCAAGCGCTTCCTGAACACAACGGGAAGTGACGCGCAGCAGGGGGGAGGGAGCATCTTCTTCAGCTTCCTCCAGAGGCCGTAGTTGAACAAGGCCTTCCAGCTTGCGGTGCGGTTCCTGAACGACATCTCGGTAGGCACTTTGGAAGCGTTCCGGCACCACAGCACGCAGCGCCCCGAAGAGTTCGTTGTTGAAACCGATGATCGCGCTGGCCGAGCGGCGGTTGTGAACGAGCGGTGTTCCCGGCTCATAGACTTGTTCGAGCGCACGCTCTCGCCTATCGGCATCGGGCAGCAGTTCCTTGCGGAAGAGCTTGGGCATGTCGATGAACTGCCGTACTTCCCCATTCCTCCAGCGGTAGATGGCTTGCTTGGCATCGCCGACCAGAAGAACGGTGCCTCCGTTCGCCAGGGCGTTCTCTACCAGAGGCAGCAGGCATTGCCACTGCAACAAGGAGGTGTCCTGGAACTCGTCGATCAGAAAGTGCGTGTATCGTTCGCCGAGGCGCTCAAAGATGAAGGGTGCCGGTTCGTCCTGCACCACGGAGGCCACCTTGCGCGTGAGGTCGCTGAAGAACACCACAGCGTCGGTGCGTTTCAGATCTTCCAGCGTGCGGTCCAGTAAGTGGAGCACGGCGGAAGGCATGAGGTCGCGTTGCACTGCGCACATGATCGTGTGTTCGCGCATCGCTGGCCGCAGGTCCTCCGCCTCCCGGATCACATGGGTGATCATGGTACCCAAACCTTCCAGCGCGGCCTTCGCAGCAGGATCCGCTGAGCCGGACGACCACCGGTCGGTCTCCAAGGCCTTAGCGGTGTACGAGCCCATCGGGTCGAGCGTGCGGTCGAAGCGCGCCAGTTTCCGCAAGTAGCTCAGGGGCCCCGAGCGGCCTTGATAGACATCCTTCTCCGTGATCCCGGCGGCCAATAGCGTGTCCAGCGCGGACTGCCCCAGCGAGCGCACCTTGGCGGTGAAGGTGTTGATCTTGGCGCGAAGACGCTGGTCAAGGTCGATGAACGAACGGTCGCCCAGTTCGCGGAGCGCGGCCAGGTGCTCCAACGCTTGCTCCTTGTCCAACTGTGCGCTCAGGTCGCGGATGGGCTTGTCCACGCGCCAGGCCTGTTCGTCCTCGATCAGTCCGGCACAGGTGGCCAGCAGGAGCTCGGTGAGCGCTGGGTCCTTTCCCGCTTCGGCCAGCAGCAGGTCCACAGCGGCATTCCGGTAGTGGTCCTGGTCGGTGGTCATCCGCAGCTCGTGGTCCATGCGGAGGTCGCGGGCGAATGGTTGCACGACGCGACGGGTGAACGAATCGATGGTGCCGATGGCCACGTCGCTCCAGTGGTGGAGCATGTGGTGCAGGGTGCGGTCGGCCCGTGCCTGTAGATCTGCCGCGGTAAGATCCAGTTCTTCGATCAGGTCCTGACGGAGCGAGGGGATGGCGCCTTCCGTGGAACCGACAGCGAGTTTTTTCAGATATCCGATCACCCGCTCCCGCATCTCACCGGCGGCCTTGTTGGTGAAGGTTAGCGCCAGTACATGGCGGTAGGCATCCACCTGCTTGGTGCCCAGGCATTGCGCCAGGTAGTGCTTTACCAATGCGTGGGTCTTGCCCGCGCCGGCGGAGCTATGGAGAACGATGAACATGGCGGGCCGTGAAGTCGTTCACAAGATAGGATCACAAGTCCGGCAGTGCATGGTGACCAGGCTCACACGCGCTTTCGGGGTGCCCCTGGCTATCTTTGTGGGTACAAGGTCGGCCAGTCCGTCCGCCCCACCTATCCATCGTGAACATGCAGGTAAGAACGACTTGGTCCTCGATCTTTATGGCCTCCACGCTGCTGGTGGCCCTTCAGTCGTGCAAGAAGGATGATGACACGGATTCGCCGCCAGCGACACATGCGAACACAGTGCTGGGCCTTCAGGTGAACTTCATGCACAATGGGGCCGCTTTCGATCCTGCCACACAGGTCATCTTCGACAGCCTCGGCAAAGCCATGCGTGTGGACCGGATGCGCTTCTTCCTTTCCCAGCCATTCTTCCTGAACGATGAAGGTGATACCGTGGCTTCGTTCCCTCAGAAGTACTTCCTGGCGGATGTAGCAAGCAGCGGTGCGATCGCTACCATCGGTGAAGTGGATGCGCACTTGCACACGATGCATTTCGGCGTTGGATTGGACAGCGCTACCAACCACACAGATCCCCTGACCTTCACGACGCCACCGCTCAACGATGCTACGATGGCTTGGGGCTGGAATCCTGCGGTCGGGTATCAGTTCCTACAGTTCGAAGGAGTGTACGACTCGAATTCGGATGGATCGGTGAACAGCAGTGATGGTGGCTTTGTCTACCACTGCGGCACCGATGCTCTGCTTCGGGCAAGGGTGGTGGACATCCACACCGATGCGGATATGGGCGGGAACGTGATCCTGGTGTTGGAATGTGATCTGGACCAACTGATGCAAGGAATCAGCGTGGCGGCGAACCCCATCGTGGAGATACCGAACGGTGTGGCCAAGCGACTTATGAGCAACCTGGCAACCTCGTTGACACACCCATGAACAAGGTCGCACTTCTTGGAGCTTGCGTTGTCGTGTTCGCGGTGGGCTGCCGCAGGGACGAACCTGTTCCCGGTCCCACCACACCCGCTGCAGCGATGGTTCGACTGACCGTGGCTCCCATGTGGAACGGTGTCCCCTTTGATAAGAACACGATCTACCAGAACATCAGCGACGAGCGCATTCAGCTACAGTTGTTGAAGCTGTACTTGGGCGAAGTCTCCTTGTTCACGGAAAATGGCGATAGCGCCGAGGTCTTTGATGTGGACTTCTTCAAGCTGACGGACGGGGCGGTTTCGCGCACGTATGCGGTCGCTGAAGGCACCTATGGCAATGTACGCGTGGGGCTCGGCGTGCCTGCCGATCTGAACGGGATGAACCCGGCCATGTGGTCCAACGAGGAGCCCCTGAGCATCACCAACGGCATGTACTGGACCTGGGCGACCATGTACCGCTTCGTCATCTTCGATGGTCGCTACGACACGGTGGCGACCAATACCGGTACGCCGCCCTATCAACTCAGCATTCACACGGGCCGGAATGAGTGTTATCGGAACCGCTCTTTCGTACTGCCTGTAACCGTAAGTGCTGGAGATACAGCAGATCTTCGTCTAGAACTCGACATCGCACGCTTCTTCTACAGCCCTACGGACACGCTTTACATGGCCACGGAAAGCCAACAGCACGGGTCCATCGAGGAACTACCGATGTCGGAGAAGTTCAGCGACATGGTGATGGCTTCCATGAACTTGGAACTCGTGCCCTGAGCATGCGCGTTGCGTTGATCCCCTTGGCTTTTTGTGCGATCCTGCTTTCCGGGTGCGGGAGGGAGGATCCCATGAATGGAACCTTGCGGGGAAACACACCCTTTGCTTTGGAGCTTCCTGTCGGCGCACCGATGATGTCGATCCCGGAGGAGAACCCACTGACCGAGGCGAGCGTGGCCTTGGGGAAGAAGCTCTTCTTTGAGGAGCGCCTTTCCGTTCCGGTCGGCACCTCGTGCGCCTCCTGTCACCTAACGGACCACGCGTTTTCCGACACGCTGGCACAGAGCATCGGATCCAATGGAATGACCGGCATGCGCAACTCACCGACCCTTGCGAACGTGGGCTATCACCCGGCGCTTTTCCATGATGGTGGTGTACCGAACCTTGAACTTCAAGTGTTGGCCCCACTGCACGATCCGAAGGAGATGAACAGCGACATCAACGCTGTGGCATTGCTGTTACGGGACGAAATGGCGTATGACCTGCTCAGCAAGCAGGCCTACGGGCGGCGCCTTGATCCGTGGGTGATCTCACGCGCATTGGCCAGTTACGAGCGGACCTTGGTGAGCGGGTGGTCGCGCTATGATCGCTACGTGAACGGGGATGGTTCTGCGCTTTCCGCCCAAGAGGTGCAAGGTTGGCAGTTGTTCAATTCGGCGGCTTTGAACTGTGTGGCTTGCCACAACGGGTTCGACCTTAGCGACCGCACCTATCAGAACATCGGAACGGCACTGGACTATGGCATGGACCCCGGACGTGAACGCATCACGCTGTTGCCCGCGGACCAAGGGAAGTTCAAGGTGCCCACGTTGCGGAACATCGCGCTCACGGGCCCGTATATGCATGACGGATCGATGCAGACCTTGGAGCAAGTAGTGGAACATTTCGCATCCGGAGGACTTCCTCATCCCAATCGCAGCGCGCTCATGCAACCCTTCACCTTGTCTACGGAAGAGAAGGCGGCGTTGATCGCCTTCCTGAACAGCTTGACCGACGACCGTTCACTCGACCAAGTCAATTGATGATGAAGTTCCAGCCCCTTGTTGCGCTATCGGCCATGTTGCTCTTATGGACCGGATGCAAGCCGGACGATCCCGAGCAACCGGGTCCTGCAGGGTTCTCGCCGACGCCGTATGAACTGGAGCTACCGTCGAACCTTCCGCCAATGACCATCCCGGCGAACAATCCCATGACCGTGGAAGGGGTGAGGTTGGGCCGTTTCCTGTTCTATGATGAACGCCTTTCGTTGGACAGCACGCAGTCCTGCGCCAGTTGCCATGCACCCGCGTTCGCGTTCACGGACGATGGTAACCAGTTCAGCACGGGCATCGATGGGTCCGTTGGAACACGGAACAGCATGGCGCTGATCAACCTGGGCTGGGGCACGAGCTTTTTTTGGGATGGCCGGTCGTCCACGCTGGAGCAGCAAGTGCTTGAGCCGGTGGTGAACCCCATTGAAATGCACGAGCAGTGGCCGCATGTGGTGGCGAAGCTGCAAGCGGACGCGGTGTACCCCACCTTGTTCGAACAAGCATTTGGCACGGCCACGATCGATTCGCTCAACGCCGCGAAAGCGCTCGCCCAGTTCCTGCGCACCATGATCAGTGCGAACTCGAAGTACGATAAGGTGCAACGTGGTGAGGCGGCGTTCACGCCAGACGAAGCGGAAGGATTCTTCCTCTTCCAAGCGGAAGGCGGAGCGGTTGGGCAAGTGATCTTTCTGCCAGGCGGTGGTCAGGTGGTGGGTCAGGGCGGTGCTGATTGTTTTCACTGCCACACGCCTGCTGCCGGTCTGTTCACGGATGAGCAGTTCCACAACAACGGGGTCGACTCGCAATTCACCGACCTGGGGCGTGGAGGCGTTACGGGTGACCCCTTCGACATGGGGCGGTTCAAGACACCGACGCTGCGGAACATTGCGTTAAGTGGGCCCTATATGCATGATGGGCGCTTTGCGACCTTGCAGGAAGTGATCGAACATTACAACGAAGGAGGTCACGCTTCATCGACGGTGGATCCGTTCATGAAGTTCACGGACCCTGACCAGACCATGGAGTTGACGCCTCTGAAGAAGCAGCAATTGTTGGCCTTTCTGAACGCGTTGACCGATCAGGATTTCGTGACGAACTCTGACTTTCAGGATCCCGGTGCCCCGACGCTGCCTTAGTCGTTAAGCGGCCTTTTCCGCAGCTGGTGAAGGGGTCCAGCGGTAGCACTGCATCTTATCACCGAATACCGGCGACTTGAAGATGCTGTTGCCCATTAACATGCGAGCGCACTCTTGTACCCCCTCTGTGATGCTGGGGTGCGGGTGGACGAGCTGCACCAATGCATGGATGCCAATGCCCTGTTGCATCATCAAGGCCACGGCCTGGATAGCGCTGCTAGCGTGTTCGCCGACGGCACGCATACCGATGATGCGCATGTCAGCGTCGTCGGTCACAAGCACCTTGAAGAAGCCTTGAGTACGGCGCATTGCGATGGCACGGGCCAGGCAGGCATAGTCGATACGGGCAACGCGGTAGGGGATCCCGCGTTTGCGGCATTCCTGTTCGTTCAGCCCCACGCCGGCCACTTCCGGATCAAGGAACATGATGTTGCTGACGTTGGCGTAGCTGAGCGCTGGAGGTTGCAGTCCGAAGATCCGTTCCACGGTATGGCGTCCTTCCATTTCACCCAGGTTGACGAGCATGTTGCTGCCGCTGGCATCGCCGACTACGTGCACGTGGGGTTGTGCTGTGCGCGTTCCGTCCACGGTCAGCAAGCGTGTGATCGGGTCGAGCTCCAGGCCGATGTGTTCCAGCCCGAGGTTCTCCAGGTTCGGAATGCGCCCCACTGACAATAGGGCCTTCTCCACGTTCACGCGCTCCGTCCGGCCGTCGGTATAAGAGAGGTCGTATTCGATCGCATGGGGCATGGCCTCAATGCGTTCAAGCTTGGCGTTGCGGTGGATGACGACGCCGCGGCGTTCAAGGTTCCTTGCGACCAGCTCGCTCACGTCGTTGTCCTCAAAAGGTAGGATCCGGTCCGCCCGATCGATGAGGTGCACCTTGGTGCGACCGAAGTTGCTAAAGATGGTAGCGAACTCGCAACCGATCACCCCGGCGCCGATGATCACGATGCTCTCCGGAAGATCGTTGATGTGGAAGATGCCATCACTGGTCATGATCCGCTTCTCATCCACGACGACGTTCGGCAACGCACGGGGCCTGCTGCCTGTCGCGATGATGAAGTGCTCAGCAGTGGCTTCGATCCGTTGACCTGCGCGGTCCACGGTGATCATGTTCCTTCCAGCGAAGGAGGCATGCCCACGGAGATGCGTGAACAGGCCCCCGGTGTTCTCCAGCAATTGCATGTGGCAAGCGTAGAGGTACTTGCGCTCGAACAACGCTTCGTTCAGTGTTCTACTGATCTGTTCCCACGAAAGTCGGAACGGTTCGCGGCCACGCGTCCGCACGATGTCATTCGCACTGGAAACGCGTTGGCTGAGCTCCCACAAGGTTTTACTGGCCAGCGCTCCATTGTAGATGCCTGTCCCACCGATGCGGTCACGCTCAACCAGCAGGGTACGCTTTCCCAGGTCGATGGCACGCATGGCGGCGGCATATCCTGCCGGTCCTCCGCCGATCACACACAGGTCGTAATGTTCCATGCCGGTCCTTGGGCGATTGATCCCTGGCCCTCTTACGGCGCTAACGGCCATCGGTTACTGTTGGTCGGCGGAAGTGGTCGCGTTCGTCCGGTTCATTCGCGGTCCGGTCGGTGGCCGGGTATCCTTTGGGAGGCCGGTCGCGTACACAGGCGTGCAATCGAACGACCGTGAACGCCCGACACCACCTGGCCGCATTGGCGCTGCTGCTCTCCGCATGGGGAGCGAAAGCGCAGTGCCCCCAGTTGTATGACTACGATGGTGTGCCCAGCAATGCACCCGTCTGGTACAGTTGTTCCGGTTCGAACTTCACCTTGTTGGTGGCATCGCCCAGCAGCATCGGAGCCTATACCATTGATTGGGGCGACGGGTCACCACTGACCATGGGCGCGTCACTGGTCTCGCCGCAGAGCGCCAACCACCTTTACGCTGCGACGGTCGCTCAGTACACGGTCACCTTTACGGAGGTGATAAGTGGGTGTGTGGTCACGGGCACCGTGATCATGGAGGAGAGCACAAGCGCATCGATCCAGATCCCTGTGGGCGGCCTTACGCAGGTCTGTGCACCGCAGGCCGTCGAGTTCATCAACAGCAGTACCAACGTTTCCCCGAACACGGTGTTCACTTGGGACTTCGGTGATGGCTCGCCCCTGCAGACCTTCCCGTTCACCAATCTGGGGCAGGTCCTTTCGCATACTTACATGCCAGGCACAGTGAGCTGTGAGACCACGGTGCGCCTGTATGCTGAGAACAGCTGCAATACGCTCCAAGGTGGACCGAGCGTGGCCTCCTTCAACCCGATCCGGGTGTGGGACCTGGACAGCGCGCAGATCACACCGACGGCCACGTTGCTTTGCTGGCCGGACCGCACGGTGACCTTCCTGAACACCACGGACCGCAACTGCCTGCAACAGGGCAACATCTACCAGCGGTACGAGTACTGGAACTTCGGTGATTACTGGGGCACGGGACAGGATTCGATCATCAACTGGTCGCCTTGGCCTCCGACGTTCCCACGCACGATCATGTACCCAGGCATCGGGTCCTACGATGTGATGCTGCTGGACAGCAACTATTGCGGAGTGGATACGGCCTTCATCACCATCACGATCGTGCCGCCGCCTTCCGTGACCTTGACCGTTGATCCGGATACCATTTGCGCCGGTGAGACCGCGTTCTTCGAGCAGACAACGGTTGGTGGCGCCAATTACTACCAATGGGATTTCGGAACGGGAGCCGGTTTCCAATGGACCGGTGCCGGAGATCAGGCCCAAGCCTACCCGAACCCCGGGACATACCAAGCGCAATACACTGCAAGCATTCAAGGTGCTACGGCCGGGTGCGCGGATACGGCGATGGTCCAAGTGGTGGTGCTGCCCAGTCCGACGGCCCAGTTCACGCTGGACAACGACGCGGCCTGCAACAGCCTTACGGTCGCGATCACCAACGCCTCGATCAATGGGGTCGCCTATGCCTGGGACTTCGGTGATGGCACCTTCTCATTCCAACAGGATCCACCACCACACACGTATGGAACGGTCGGTGACTACACGATTGCGCTCACGGTCACCAACAGCGATGGCTGTTCTTCCACCATGGCCCAGGTGGTGCATGTGTATGCGCCGCCCCAGGTGATCATAGGCACGCAGAACGTCTGCGTCGGCATCGCAGGTCAGTTCCTGGATCAAACGGTTACGGCCACCGGTAACCCGGTGATCCAATGGGCTTGGGACTTTGGCGATGGTACGATCGATAGTGTTCAGTCACCGATGCACCTCTATGCAGGCGCAGGCATCTATTTCGTTTCGTTGACCGCCACGACGCCTTATTGCTCAAGTAGCGCAGTTGTGCCCGTGACCGTTGAGGCAAAGCCCATCGCAGGCTTCGTTCCTAGCGATCTCCTGGGGTGCTCGCCCTTTGCGGTTTCGTTCGCGAACACCAGTAGTGGAGCAGCGAACTACGCCTGGACCTTCGGTGATGGGGGCACGAGCGCTGCCTTTGCTCCGACCCACACCTTCCTGAACGGTGGCACGGTGGATACAGTGTTCACCATCGTGCAAGTGGTGAGCACGGCATTCGGTTGCAGCGATACCGCTTCCGCTTCGGTGACCGTTGCCCCCGCGGCACTGGCCTCGTTCACGCACAATGGCATTCCGGGCTGTGCGCCGCTCGATGTGGACTTCACGAACAATAGCATAGGAACATCGAGCTGGGCCTGGGACTTCGGTGACGGCACTACGAGCACGGCCTTCCAGCCGTCCCACACATATGTGAACAACACGCTGCTCTTGCAGACCCATGTGGTCACCTTGATCGCCTACTCGCCCGCAGGGTGTTCGGATACGACGACGCAGTCCGTGGTGGTCTACCCGGCGGCGGATTTCTCCTTCAATACGCAACCGGACAGCGGCTGCAGCCCCTTATCGGTCACCTTTCCGGCAGTGGTGGGTGCGGTGACCTACCAGTGGGATTTCGGTGATGGAACGACCGGAAGCGGTGCACAGCCTGTGCACACCTACCTGAACCCTGGGCCTGGGGACCTGAGCCATCCGATCACGCTGGTGGCAGCGAACGCCTTCGGTTGTGCGGATACGGCCTACGGCCAGATCAGCGTGTTCCCAATGCCTACGGCCCAGTTCACGCTGAGCGCTATCACAGGATGTCACCCGCTGATAGCCACGCTCACGAACGGTTCAGCAGGCGCCACCGGCTTCCTCTGGAACTATGGGGATGGTATGGATTCCACGACCTCGGCCTTTCAGCATGACCATACGTGGTACAACTTCCTTGGCCCTGGGCCGAACACATACCCGATCACGCTGACCGCCTCTACGCCGCATGGTTGTGCCAGCACGGCTACTGCCCAGGTGGAGGTCTACCCTCAAGTACTGGCGGGCTTCGTTGCTGACAGCGCGGGATGTTCACCGTTCGATGCGGACTTCGTGAACATCAGCACCAACGCGGTCTCTTACCTCTGGACCTTTGGTGATGGGAGTGGTAGCACTGCTGCGACACCATCCCATCTTTATGCGAACCAAGGGTTGAGCGACGTGGTGTTAACGCCGAGCTTGGTGGCGACCAGCGCTTACGGATGTGCCGACACGGCATCCGCGAACATCCTGGTGCATCCACAGCCGATCGCGCAGTTCACACCTTCAACACTTGCAGGCTGTCAGCCCTTGCCCGTTCAGTTCACGGACCTCACCATCGGTGCCGTTGCCCTTGACTGGCAGTTCGGTGATGGAACAGCTCAGGCCGGTGCCCCAGGAGATGTGACGCACTCATACGCGAACACAGGAGCGACGCCACTCTTCCAGGATGTGACGATGGTGGCGACATCCGCCTTCGGATGCACGGATACGGCCAACGCCCAGATCCAGATCTACCCGAACGTGACCGCGGACTTCACTGCTCCTGCGGAAGGATGTAGTCCGTTCGAAGTGCAGCTCGCCGATCAAGGGGTTGGCGGGTCCAGTTGGCTGTGGGACATGGGGGATGGGACGATACTTGTGGGCAACAGCATCACACACACTTACGTGAACACGGGGAACAGCGACATCATCCGAACGATCACGCTCGTGGTCACCTCGCCTTTCGGTTGCACGGATACTCTGCAGCAACAGGTCGTTGTGCACCCGATGCCGGTCGCTTCGTTCCAAGCAACACCGTTCACGCAGCAGTACCCAGCAGCCACCGTGAACTTCGGCAACACCACGGCGAACGGTTCATGGACCTATGCTTGGGATTTCGGTGATGGGAACACAAGCACATTGGAAGATCCGCTCCCATTCACATACGCGACCTGGGGGAACTACACGATCACCTTGGTGGTGAGCAGCGGCATCTGCACGGACACGGTCACGCAGCAGGTGGTGATCACACCTCCGTTCCCAACGGCATCCTTCATCGGTTCTGGGGAAGGCTGTGAGCCGCTCACGGTCTCGTTCACGAACACTTCGTTGCTGGGGATCACCTATCAGTGGAGCTTCGGCGATGGTGGCACCAGCACTGCGGACAACCCGACCTACACCTGGAACCAACCTGGCACGTACCCGGTCTCGTTAACGGCCTATGGTCCGGGCGGTACGGTGAACACGGTGGTGAAAGTGGACTCGATCGTGGTGCATCCCCGCGCCAGCGCCTACTTCATCCTTCAGCCGGAAGAGGTGATCGTGCCCAGTCAGCCGGTCTTTACTTACAACCTGTCCGGCAACGCGACCGATTTCCAATGGAGCTTCGGTGATGGCGGCACCAGCACGGAACTGAACCCCGTCCACTACTACACGGCGACCGGGGAGTTTGCGGTGCAACTGATCGCGAACAACGAATGGAATTGTCCGGACACCATGCTGCTCCCGAGCGCGGTAACGGGCAAGGTCGCAGGCGAGCTCCAATTCCCCAACGCGTTCTCACCGGGTAACACGGGCCCGACGGATGGCGTATACGACCCCGCGAGCTATGAGAACGACTTCTTCTTCCCCGTCTACGAAGGTGTTGAACGCTACCAGTTGCAAGTGTTCAACCGCTGGGGCGAGCTCGTTTTCGAGACGACGGACATCAAGATCGGCTGGGACGGATACTACCGCGGACAGCTTGCCAAACAGGACGTTTACGCATGGAAAGCGCGCGCCAGTTTCAGTGATGGTCGTGAGACCACATTGAGCGGTGACGTTACACTCATTCGATGACATGAAGCGATCACTTACCCTTCCGATCCTGCTCACGGCCGTTCTGGCTCAGACCGTGAACGCGCAGCAGAATTACAAGCGTGCGCACAACAACATGCTTGATGATGCGAAGGCCCTGCTCGCCGAAGGGCAGTACTTGGAGGCGAGCAAGATCTACAAGAAGCTGCTTCCTGTGGATACCAACTTCATCGAGGTGTACTACGAGATGGCCCAGTGCGAGAAGCGACTGCCCGGCCAACGTGATCGGGCGACCTTGCATCTGCGGAAGTGCGCGGATGCTGGACACACAGAGGCGATGTACGAGCTCGGTGTGGCTTACCACCAGCAGGCTCGGTTCGATGAGTCCATCGGATTGATGGAGCGTTACAAGCACACGTTCGAGCGAGCGGTCGCAGATGCCGAGGTGGATCGCCGCATCGCCATGGCGCGCACGGCGAAGGAGCTGATGCAGGCACCCGTTGAACTGAACATCCGCAACCTGGGCGCCATGGTCAACTCCAAGGACCATGACTATTGCCCGCTGGTGACCGCCGATGGCAACGACCTTTATTTCACCAGCCGTCGTGAGGGTTCCGTGGGCGGAATGCACGATCCCAGCGGTCAACTCTTCGAGGATATCTACCATGCGAAGCGTATGGATGAGCATTGGAGCAATGCCCGGAACGCAGGTATTCCCTTGAACACCTACGTGCATGATGCGACCGTGGGCTTGAGCCCTGATGGCAATACGATGATCCTGTATCGAACGAGCCCTGGCCTGAGCAGCGGTGATCTGTACGAGTCGCAGAAGATGGGCGGACTATGGCAGACACCACAGCTGATGACCCAACGCATCAATTCCTCAGCGCACGAACCGAGCGCGAGCATCTCACCCGATGGCAATGAGGTCTACTTCACCAGCGATCGCGAAGGTGGTTTCGGCGGCCGCGACCTCTACCGCATCCGCCGCTTGCCTAATGGGGAATGGAGCCTTCCGCTGAACCTCGGGCCTACGGTGAACACGGCGAACGACGAGGATGCACCCTTCATGCACAGTGATGGCATGACGCTGTTCTTCAGTTCCAACGGCCATGCCACCATGGGCGGCTACGATGTGTTCAGGACCGTATTGATGGATGCCGACCGCAACGGCTGGGGCGATCCGGAGAACCTGGGCTATCCCTTGAACACGGTGAACGACGACATCTACTTCTGCCTGAGCGAGGACGGACAGACCGGCTACTTCAGCTCAGAGCGCACAGAGGGTATGGGCGGTCAGGACATCTATCTGGTGGAGTTTCCGACCACGCAGCTCGACTACCTCGTGATCCGCGGGGTGGTGACCGATGCCACCGAGGATCCCGTGCGAGCAAGGATCACGCTGACGGACAAGGAAGGCGCCGATGTGATCGGTGTCTACTCAACCAATGAGCGTACGGGTCGTTACATCATGGTGGTGCAGCCTGGCGCCCAGTACAGGATGCTGGTGGAAGCCCAAGGCTTCGAGGCCCGGGTGAGCGACATCCGCACCGACCATTTGGACGCGGAAATACGCGAGATGCCCCTGGACATCGTGCTGACGCGGAACGAGAACACGGCGCGTGTGATCAAGGAATAGTGATGAAGGCCAGGAGCTTCGGTGTCGCATTGGTTTGGCTTTGCCTGATCGCCTCTTCGCAGGGGCAGGATGCACAGTTCACGCAGTTCTATGCGGCACCTACCTACCTGAGCCCAGCCTTTGCAGGCACCGGTGTGCAGAGCCGACTGGCGATGCAGTTCCGTGATCAATGGCCCTCCATTCCCGGCGCGTTCGTTACCTACAACATGGCCTATGATCAGTACCTGAGCAGCTTGAACAGTGGCATCGGACTGATCGCCACGCATGACAAGGCTGGTTCCGGAGCGATGCAGTACACGAGCATCACAGCGCAATACGCGTACGAGATCGAGCTGAAGCGGAAGGTCTTTCTGCGGCCGGCCCTACAGTTCGGGTATGTGAACCACTCCGTGGATTATTCGAGCCTGCTCTTCGGCGATCAGCTGGCCCGTGGCGGTGACATTGGTACGTATGAGAACCTCGCAAAACGCAACATCGGCTATGTCGACATGGGTACGGGGTTGTTGTTCTTCACACCGAAGCTCTGGTTGGGCATGTCCATGCTGCACCTGAACGAGCCGAACCAATCGTTGCTGCTTGGTGAATCGTTCGTGCCCATGAAGTTCAGCATGCACGGTGGCTACCGGATGAAGATCCGGACGGCGCTCATACGCAAGCACCCGCAGGCGGTCGTTGTGGCTTTCAACTACAAGTCGCAAGGGAAGTACGATCAGCTGGACATCGGTGCCTACTATGAGCAGGACCCGTTCTTCGCAGGCTTGTGGTATCGAGGGCTTCCGCTGAAGTCGAACGGCTACGGGGCCACCAACAGCGACGCGATCGCCATGCTGGTGGGCGTGAACGTGGGCAACATGCGGATCGGCTACAGCTACGACCTTACGACCAGCAAGCTGGCCGGTCGCAGTGGTGGTGCGCACGAGATCAGCATTGTCTATGACTGGGCTGATCGGCGCAAGCGCAAGGCCATGTCCAAACGGCGTGTGGTTCCCTGCGCGAAGTTCTAGGCCTCCTTTTCAGCCTTATCCATCAGCACGAGCCAACGCTCGCCTTTCAGATCGATCTCTTTGACGGTGGCCTCCAGCTGAAGCGACAGCTCCATGATCGCATGGTGGTTCGTCGTGGTCGCTGCGATCTTGGCGAGCAGTTCCTCCTTCTTCTTCTCCAGGGCAGGAACTTCGGTGCCGAGCTTCTTCAGTTCGTTCTTCTCACCGAAGGTCATTTTCGCGCCTGTGCGCTTCGGGGCTGCTGCGACCTGGGCTTGGGCCTTGGCCAGGGCGGGAGGCTGTTTCCCGGCTGCAGCTGCGCGGGCCTTCTGCATTTCGCGAAGCTCCGTGTAGCTGCTCACCCATTCCTTGATCACGCCGTTGCCTTCGAAAACCAGCAGCTTCGTGCACAGCTTGTCCATGAAGAAGCGGTCGTGGCTCACGATCAGCAGGCAGATGTCGAGCTCGCTGAGGAAGTCCTCCAGGGCGTTCAGCGTGGGGATGTCGAGATCGTTCGTGGGCTCATCGAGGATGAGGACGTTCGGGTTCTTCATCAGCACGGTGCACAGGTAAAGGCGACGTTTTTCGCCACCGCTGAGGGTGCTGACGTACTGGTACTGCTGCTCCTTATCGAAGAGGAAGCGTTCGAGCAGGCCTGATGCGGTCAGTGTGCGGCCCTTGCTCAAAGGGATCACCTCGGCGATGTCGCGCACCACTTCGAGAATGCGCTTGTCCTCTTTAAGTACCAGGCCTTGCTGCCCGAAGGTGCCGAGGATCACCGTGTCTCCGATGCTCACCTTGCCCATGTCGGGTTCGAGGCGCTTGGTGAGCAGATCGATGAAGGTGCTCTTGCCGATGCCGTTCGGCCCCACGATGCCGATGCGGTCACCGCTCTTCAGCGAATAGTTCCAGTGCGAGACGATCGGCTTGTACGTGATCGGGTCCGCCGGGTCGCCGAAGCCTTTGGTGAGGTTGCGCGCTTCGATCACCTTACCTCCGAGCCGTGAGGTCTGCACCTCGATGCTCACTTGGTCACGGGAGAAGTCGCGGGTGGCCAGGGATTTGATCTCCTCGAACTTGTCGAGACGGCTCTTGCTCTTGGTACCGCGGGCTCGGGGCATCTTGCGTACCCACTCCAACTCGCTCTTCATCAGGCCCTTCAGGTGGTGCTGGGTGGCATCGCGAACCTCGTCGAGCGCGGCCTTCTTCTCCACGTAGTAGCTATAGTTGCCTTTGAAACGTGTGAAAGCGCCGAACTCCATCTCGATGATCTCGTCGCACACGTTGTCCAGGAAGTGGCGGTCGTGCGTAACGAGCAGGAGGGTGACCCCTGGTGCGCCGAGCTCATCCTCCAGCTGCTCGATCATCTGCAGATCAAGGTGGTTGGTGGGCTCGTCCATAATGAGCACATCGGGCAGATGGATCAGCACCTTGGCCATGGCCACACGCTTCTGCTGCCCACCGCTGAGGGTGTTCACGGGTTGCTCCAGGTCGCGCAGGTTGAATTGGTACAGCAGGCGCTTTACGCGGGCCTCGTGGTCCCAGGCGTCCAGCTCGGTCATCTTGTCGATGGCGTGGTGGAGCTCATCGCCGCCCAGGTTGCGGGCCACGGCATGCTCGTAGGCGCGGATGGCGTTGGTGACCGGATCATCGTGGTCGAGCATCTCGTCCACCAGGCTGTGCGTGGCGGTCATGTGCACGTTCTGGTCCAGGTAGCCGACGCGGATGCCCTTGTTGAAGGTGATGATGCCCTCATCCGGCTTCTCCAGCCCGGCGATGCACTTCAGCAGGGTGCTCTTGCCGGTGCCGTTGCGGGCCACGATGGCCGTCTTCTGGCCCTTCTCCAGACCGAACGAGATGTTGCTGAACAGTTGTCGGGGGCCGTAGCGCTTGCCGAGCCGTTCAACGGAGAGTACGTTCATGGGTGGGAATTCAGCCTGGAAAAGGGCTGCAAAGGTAGGGCGAACAGGGGCAGGGGACCTCTTGAGGCCTCATTCCTCCGGCGCTTCCTCCAGCAGGCGCTTGATGTCGGCGATGGCACGGTCCACATCCTTGGCGGAGGTGCCGTCGTAGAAGCCGCGGAGGCGCAGAAGCGTATCGACGAGCACGAAGTTCTCGGTGTGCACGAAGTCATCCGGTCCACCGTCGCCTTCCTCGGTGCAGGCGAAGTAGCTGGTGCGGGCCAGGTCATAGATCTGCTTGCGGTCACCGGTCATCAGGCGCCAATGCTGGGCATCTGCACCATAGCGCTCCCCATACGCCTTCAGCGCAGGCACCGAATCGATCTCGGGTGTTACCGAGTGGGAGAGGAGCAGCACACGGTCGTCGCTCTTGAAAGCATCCTGTACACGGGCCATCTGTGCGCCCATCTTGGGGCAGATGGAGCCGCAGGTCGTGAAGAAGAAATCGGCCAGGACCACCTTGCCTTTCGCGTCGTTCAAGGTCACCGTATCGCCGTTCTGGTCGATGAGGCGGAAGGGCTTGATGTGGTGTATACCGTAGGTCTGTCGGATGCTGGGGTCCACCAAGCGCGGATCCAGCTCGGAAGGGTGGTAGACCGGTAACCGATCGTCCTTGCGCATCATGAACATACCGATGACGACCGCGACGGTGAAGAGCGCTGCGAAGACGACGAGGCGGACAATGATCGGGCGTTGGCGCATCAGTTCAAGCTGAGGTCGTAGCTCAGCGCAAAGATCCACCGATAGGTCGGGTCGTACAAGTTGATCTCGCGGTCGTGGCGAACGCCGAGGTCCAGGCTACGGTCCTTGCCGAGCGACCATTGGGTGCCGAGGGTGTAGCGCATGCCGATGAGCATGTTGCCCTGGTAGCTGACCACACTGAAGCTCTCCGCAGCGATGTACGGAGTGAAGGGGGACTTGCGGATGTTGTATTCCACAGCGACCCGGTTGCGCAGGATGTCGGGGAAGTTGGTGATGTTGATGTACTCGTGCTGGCCGGTGAATCGGTAACCGAAGCGGAAGCGACCGCGTTCGGTCGTAAGGTCCAGTTGCAGGTCGTTGCGGAAGGAATTGGTGCCGGTGGCGCCGCGCATGTTGTACCGGTTCTCCAACATCACCCGCACATGCTTGTTGAAGCGGTAGCGCATGCCCAGCACGGTGTACACCACCTTGCCGTTGAAGAGGTTCTCGTTGCCGCGGTAGCCCAGTTCGCCCGAGAGCCTGAACTTCTTGAAGAACTTGTGCTCGTAGACCTGCCCGCTCTTCTTGCTGAAGGGTTTCATGTCCACCGTGGTGCTCAGCCAGAACTCCGCGGACTGCCGGGGTTTCAAGGGCGAGCTGTCCTGTGCGTAGGACCGCTGTACACCCGCGAGCAGCGCGAGCAAGAGGACTATGCGCAGGAAGCGGTTCACCAGTTGGCGACGGTGATCGTGGGCACCTGCAGTTCCTCTTTCTTGTCGCTGACCTCCACGGTCACCTTCTTCACTTCCTGTGCGCCCTCGCAGGTGGGGCACTCGCTGTAGGTGAAGATGGTGTAGGTGCCCTTGCGCATCCAGCGGAACTCGTATTCACCATTGGGCCCGGTGTCCACGTCGTCGTCGTAGAACGTGCCGTCCCCGTAGATGATGTAGACCTTGTACTCCTGTGCGGGGTAGGGGTCTCCGGTGGGTTGGCCAGTGTTGTTGTTGATGTCCTGCCGCAGGATGGTGCCCTTGATGAGGGCCTTTCCGCCTTCGCCCGGTTCTTTGGAACAAGCGCTCAAGAGCATCACGCTCATGGCGAACCCCGTGATCAATGCCTTCATTCCCCCATCGTTAAGCGGGGGTGAAAATAGCCGGTGGCCGGTCAGCAGTCCTCGTACAGGGCGTCTATCAAGGCCGCATAGCGCGTCAGGATGGGTTTCCTACGCAGCTTCAGGGTGGGGGTGAGCTCGCCCGTCTCTATGCTGAACTCCTGGGGCAGCAGTATGATCTTCTTCACCTGTTCCCAATGGCCCAGCCCGAGGTTGGCGGTATCCACCTCCTTCATCAGGCGGTCCAGGATGCGCTTGTCACCGATCACCTGCTGGCGGTCGGTGAAGGGGATCTCCTTCAGGGCGCAGTAATCCTTCAGGAAGTTGAAGTTGGGCACGATGAGGGCCGCGGGGAATTTGCGGTTCTCACCGATCACGATGGCCTGCTCCACGAAGCGGGAGGCCTTCAGCTTGTTCTCGATCACCTGTGGGGCCACGTACTTGCCGCCGCTGGTCTTGAAGATCTCCTTCTTGCGGTCGGTGATGCGCAGGAAGCCGTCCGCCGAGACCTCACCGATGTCGCCGGTGTGGAACCAGCCGTCGGGGTCGAGCACGTCGCGCGTGAGCTCGGGTTCCAGGTAGTAGCCCATCATCACGTTGGGGCCTTTCACAAGGATCTCCCCATCGTCGGCGATGCGCACCTGCACATCCTTGAGCGGGCGGCCCACATAGCCGAAGCGAAGGCCGTCGTTACGTGCATCGTTCACGGATACCACGGGGCTTGTTTCCGTGAGGCCGTAGCCTTCCATGAGGGGGATGCCGGCGGCGTTGAACACACGGGCCAAGCGGGGCTGCAGCGCTGCGCTGCCGCTGGACACACAACGCACGTTGCCACCGAGGGCCGCGCGCCATTTGCTGAAAACGAGTTTGCGCGCCACGGCCAGTTGCATGTTGTACCAGGGGCTGCGGCCATGCACTTCGTAGCGGAGCCCCAGGTCCAAGGCCCAGAAGAAGAGCTTGCGTTTCATGCCGGTCTGCTCTTCGCCCTTGGCGATGATGCGCTCGTAGACCTTCTCCAGCACACGCGGCACGGCGGTGAACACTTCGGGCTTCACCTCGCGGATGCGGTCGCCCAGGTCGTCCATCGATTCCTGGAAGTGGATGCTGACACCCACGTACAGGTAGAGGTACATGAGCATGCGCTCGTAGATATGGCAGAGCGGCAGGAAGCTGATGCACCGGCCGGTCGCATCCACAGGCAGCCGTTCGGCGCTGGCCTCCACGTTGCTGAGGATGTTGTCGTGTGAGAGCATCACACCCTTGGGCCGTCCGGTGGTGCCGCTGGTGTAGATGATGGTGGCGAGGTCCGCGCGCTTCACACCGTCCTTGCGTTTCTGCAGTTCGGCCACAGGCACGCTTTCGCCCAAGGGCGCCACTTCGCTCCAATGGCGTTGGCCAGCCAGGCGGTCGAAGGTGAACACGTGTTGCAGGGGCGGGCTGGCTTTCTGAGCCACCGAGGCTTTCGCAAGGATCTCGGCGTTGGAGCAGAAGCAGATCTTGGCCTCGGAATGCTGCAGTACGTAGCTGTAATCCTCCACGCTGCTGGTGGGGTAGATGGGCACGTTGATGGCGCCCGCGCGCAGGATGGCCTGGTCCAACAGGCACCATTCGCTGCGGTTGCCGCTGGCAATGGCCACACGGTCACCGGGGCCGATGCCCAAGGCCATGAGCCCACGCGCCAGGCGGTCGGAAAGGTCCACCAGCTCCTGGGTGGAATAGGCTTTCCACGAGCCGTTCTCCTTGGTGGCGATGGACTCCCGTTTGGCCCCGTGTGCAAGCTGGTGCTCGGGGATCTCGAAAAGGCGGTGCACCTGCATGGGCTGGCGGGCTGGTAGGGGTTACTCGATCTCGGCGTCGAATTTCACAGTGATCGTCCGGACATCAATGCCCTTCTTGATCACGAACTTCTCGGTGAAGGTGGTGCTGCGTTTCTGATCCATGTAAAAGATCTTTTCCACTCGGCGGTTGTCCTTCTTTTTGCCGTTCTCCAACAGGTCCAGCTCCATCACCAGATTCACCGCGCTATCCTTCAAGCTGCTGCGGGGCGACTTGTGGGTGGTGACCTTGAACCAAGTTCGAACTGCGAGGGGGCCATCGGTGAAGAGGACCACCTTTTCGGAGCCTTCGCTGCCGTTCAAGGCGGTAGTGACATCCTTGCCGGGTGACACCGCTTCCTTCTCTGTGATGGTGACGTTGGAGATCTTGACGATGGTCTGTGCGCTAAGCGCTGTGGTGGAGGCCAGGATGAGTGAGAGCAAGAGCGAACGCATGGGTGAGGGGGGATTTGGCGGCTTCGTGCGGAGGCACGACTTTTGAAACCTCGCAACCAAAATACACGCCAAATGAGAACCGACCTCAAAACCCTCCTCCTGGGTGCCTCCATCGGCATCGCGTTGTTCCTCGGCTACAGCTTCCGCCCTTCACCCGTTCCGGCCGCGTACACCTACCGCCAATTCAGCACCATTGAGAGCGTGGTGCCCGGTGGCCTGGGCCGCAGCCGCGTGATCACCAGCGACCAGAGCGACCAGATGGTGGAGAAGGACCTGCTGAACTTCTACAGCATGACAGGGATCAACTTCAAGAACGTAGCGAACAATGACCGTCTCATCGTGGAGACCATCAACCAGTACGTGACAGAGGGATGGGAGCTGCACACGGTGAGCACGGGCGTGAACAGCGCGAGCGAAGGAAGCGGCAGCACAGGCATCTTCATTACCCGCTACCTGTTCCGCAAGCCGTTGTAAGCGTCGAACCAACAGCTGCGAGCCGCGAGCGTTGCGCCTTCTAATAGGGCAGCGCTTGCGGCTCTTCGCTTTCCGTTGGTCAGCTAGCGCGACGAACGTTCAAATACCTTGGAACGTGAACGGCTTGGTCTCCTTGAATTGCGCGGAGGTCTCGCCGGCATACACCTCGTTGTTGGCCATGGTCAGCTTGCGCACGGTACCCTTTTCACTCAGGTCGAGCTTCTTCAGGTCCACCCAGTAGGCGTTGGGGGTAAGCACGTTCTCGAAATAGTAGACAAGGTTCTTCTGATCCGAAACGGTGCGCCAGCGGGTGGAGGAGATGTTGGGTTCGGTCTCGGAAGAGATACCGAAGGGCACGGAGCAGTTGCGGATCACGCTGAACACGCCGGCCACGGCCACGCGGGTGTTGTCCGTTTGAGCGATCGCTTTGATGTAGAACGAAGCCCGCGCAAAGCGATCCGCAGCGCGGTTGGTGCCCGGCAGCATGGTTGTGCCACCGATGCCTTTCCAATAGGCGTTGAGCGCGAGCTGCTGATCGAAGGTCGGGGAGTTGGTCATCACCGTATACGCACGATCGTGGTGGATCACCAGCTTGCCGCCGATGTACTCGAAGATGGCGTTGTCCCCACTGGCATCGGAGATGGACAGGTGGATGGTGGTCATCAGGGTGGTGCCCGGCACATGGGCGGTGACCACGGTGAACGATTCCTTTCGAAGCTCAGTGACCGCTTCGGCCACGGTGGCGAAGTTGTCCAGCAGGTATTGCGCCCAGAGGGAGATGCTGAGGCCTTTGCGGGAACCCTGGGGGTCGAAGGACTCGTACTCCGATTCCACCAGCCAGAGCATGTTGGCCACCAACCCCTTTTCGTTCATGCCGTCGGAACTGGCGATGTCCCAGGAACTGGTGACGACGCTGCCATACTTCGCT
The DNA here is from genome assembly GCA_016721825.1 of Flavobacteriales bacterium. Lineage (GTDB taxonomy): Bacteria > Bacteroidota > Bacteroidia > Flavobacteriales_F > PHOS-HE28 > PHOS-HE28. The sequence continues at coordinate 621,767 of JADKHI010000001.1, read as the reverse complement.
GTCCACGCGATGGAGTTGGGACCCACCGACCCGCTGCGCTGCATGCCCCGTGGCAACGCCCACAGGTTGGCCGGGATCTCCTCTTTCCAATCCATGCTCCGGGCCGTGATCACGGTGCTGTTGGGGCCTTGGTACACCACGCGGGTGCAGGCATGAACGGGAGCATGGCTGCCGAGGCAGAGCGTAACGAAGAGGAGGAGGTGGGCGCGTAGGGAAGGCATGGGAAGGGGGTAGCGTTGATGGTGAGGGGCTATTAGCTAACGACCGGGTGTCCCACTTGTTCAACCAGGGAACCGTGACTCAACAAGTGCGGCAAGGTATCGAGCGATGTACGCATCCACCTGCTTCGCCTTGTACTGCATCACGTAGCGGGGGTGCTCCAGAGCGATGATCCGGTCGAAGAGGCCGAGCCGCTCGTTCAGCTTGCTGAAGTAGGCCGCGTTCTTGCCGGTGCCGATGCAGTAGACGAGATCGGTGCGCATGCCGCAGTTCACCAGCGTCCGCAGCCAGTGTTCCACGAAAGGTGTGACGGCCTTTTCAAGCACCTTGTCGTCGTAGTAGTTCAGGTTCACCGCTGTGCCCTTGGGCTGTTCCTTCACGAAGCCGAGCGGGCAGATGGCGTGCACGTACACGTTGCTGTAGAAGGCTTCCGGTCCACCGGCTGCACGGATCATGCGGTAGAAGAAATCGCTGCTGGGCTCGTGGGTGCGCAGACCCTGTACCGGAATGCCGAGGTCGCTTTCGCAGCGCTTGGTGTCGGTGAACGAAAGGCCCGTGCTGCCCGCGCCAAGCCTGCCGGGGTTGATGCCGAGCATCAACACGCGAGTCTTGTTGTCGCTGTAGTACTTCCGATGAAAAGCAGTGACGATGCGACGCACTTCCTCCGCGTTCGGGCCGTTGAATGGGTCCAGCACGCCCACGTCCGAAGGCAGCTTCACGCCCTTCAGGCTGAACGAGAGCACGTGTTGTAGAAGTTGATCGGCGAGGGTGGAGGCCATCGTGGTACGAAGATGAGAAGATCACGCAGGCAGACATTGGACGCTTGCTCGATGGAACACAGAGGCGCCAAGGCGCTATGGTATGGCTCGCAGGCTCGCGGAGGGTTAACCACAGATGCACACGGATGAACACGGATACTGAGGAAAGCTCCGCTGCCGAAAAGAAGCTCGTGGCTCGAGGCTCGTGGCCTTCGATGGAGAAAGCCCTGCTCTTGCCGAGGTCAACACTCCTCGCGACGAAGGTGACGATCATCACTGCGGAGGCTATGGGGCCGGATGACATTTGTGGCGTGCCTAGCGGACATCCCAGGCCGGGTAGGCTGCTGGCGAACCAAAGAACACACGGACCATGAACATCAAACAGATCTACACCGGCTGCATCGCCCACGCAGCGTACTACTTGGAGAGCAACGGCGAAGCGGCCATCTTCGATCCGCTGCGCGAAGTGCAGCCCTACATCGATCGCGCTACTGCCGAGAACGCGAAGATCAAGTACGTCTTCGAAACGCACTTCCATGCGGACTTCGTGAGCGGGCACCTGGACCTGGCGAAGAAGACCGGTGCCACCATCGTGTATGGGCCCACCGCCAAGCCCGGCTTCCCAGCGCATGTGGCCACCGACGGTGAATTGTTCCAAGTGGGCAAGGCCAAAGTGAAGGCGATCCACACTCCGGGCCACACCATGGAGAGCACCACCTACCTGGTGATCGACGAGAATGGCAAGGAGCACGGCATCATCACGGGTGACACGCTCTTCATTGGCGATGTGGGGCGCCCGGACCTGGCGCAGCACGTGATAGCGGAGCTAACGGAGGACATACTCGCCGGATACCTCTATGATTCGCTGCGCAACAAGATCATGCCGCTGAGCGACGACCTGATCGTGTACCCGAACCACGGGGCCGGCAGCGCCTGCGGCAAGAACATGAGCAAGGAGACCACCGATACGCTCGGCCACCAGAAGGAAGTGAACTACGCGCTGGACCCCAAGCTCACGAAGGAAGAGTTCAAGAAGGTGCTGCTCAGCGGCCTTACGCCGCCCCCCGGCTACTTCCCCAAGAACGTACTGATGAACATCCAGGGCTACGAGCCGCTGGACACCGTGCTGGCGCGCGGCAAGCGGGCCCTTAACGTACACGCCTTCGAAGTGGTGGCCAACGAGGAGCGGCCGTTGGTGTTGGATACGCGACCTGCAGCGGTGTTCGCCCAAGGCTTCATTCCCAACAGCGTCAGCATCGGGCTCGATAGCAACTTCGCGATGTGGGTGGGGGAGATGATCCCCGACATCAAGCAGACCATCCTGCTGGTCACCGAACCCGGCAAGGAGGAGGAGAGCATCATCCGCCTGAGCCGCGTGGGCTACGACAACGCCATCGGCTACCTGGAAGGCGGCTTCGAAGCATGGAAGGCCGCAGGCAAGGAAGTCGACACCGTGTCGCGCATCACTGCCGATGAGTTCGCGAAGCGCTACGCCACCAAGCCGCTCGTGTTCGATGTGCGCAAGAAGAGCGAGTTCGACAGCGAGCATGTGGAAGGTGCCGTCAACGTACCGCTGAACCGCATCAGCGAGCAGCTCGCCCAGTTCCCCAAGGAGCGCCCCTTCATCTTGCACTGCGCCGGCGGCTACCGCAGCATGATCGCCGCCAGCATCCTGAAACAGCGCGGCTGGGACAACTTCGTCGACGTGGAAGGCGGCTTCGGCGCCATCAAGGCCACCGATGTGCCGCGCACCGAATACGTTTGCCCGACCACACTTCTATAGGTGCTCCGGTGTGGACGATGCAGCGCCCCGGTCCGCAAGGACCGGGGTGTTCTGCTTGGGGCTGAAGAACCAGGACCCGGGTTCGCGAGGAGTCCTCGTGATCACAGAAGGCCACTTCGACGTGGCGATCTCTTGGGCCGCTGGCGAGCAGGAGTGAATGGGCAGGTTGAATGGACGTGTTATGGTCCGTGCGCCGGCGGCCCAAGCGATCGCTTCGGGGGGCGTCCTATTACCGGTTGAACCGTTTGGCCCCCTTCGCGACGACGGCAAGTGTTAGTTCGTCATGGAGAGGAGGGCACCTGTGATCCAAGCACACCTGGCCCGACGTGGCCATCTCCTAAGCCGCTGGCGCGCAGGATCAGCGGCCGTGTTCTCGTGGTTCGCCCCTCACTTCGCATCACCACTCTCAAAGACCGGCTTCATCAAGGTCGGCGTTCCACCGATGTAGCGCGACAGCCAGCTCTGCACCTCCCAGTTCCAATGGATGGAATTCTGCGGGCTCAGGATCCAGTGGTTCTCGTTGGGGTAGATCACCAGGCGCGAGGGCACGCCCATGGACTGCAGGATCGCGTAGAGCGCGGTGCCGTTCACGTAGGGCACGCGGTAGTCCAGTTCACCGTGCAGGATCAGCATCGGCGTCTTGAAGTTCTTCGCGTACGTCACGGGGTTGTTCTTCTGCATGCCCTCGGGGTTGTTCCACGGTGTGCCGCCCAGCACCTGCGTGAAGCCGTAGGCGGTAACGTCGGCACCGAACTGGGTGATGAAGTCGTTCACGCCCGCGTGGTCGATGATGCACGCGAAGCGGTCCGTATGCCCTTCGGCCCAGGCCGCCATGTAGCCGCCGTAGCTGCCACCCGCCGCAGCGATGCGCTTCCCGTCGATGTTCGGAAAGCGGGCCAGCAGGTGGTCCGTGCTGCGCAGAATGTCATCCAAAGGTTTCTCGCCCCATTCGTTCAGGATGCTCTGCCCGAACTGCTGGCCGAAGCCGGTGCTGCCGTGGCGGTTCACCCACGTCACCACATAGCCGGGGGCGGCAAAGGCGTGCGCGTTCCACCGGTAGCTCCAGCTGTCGCGCACCATGGTGTGCGGACCGCCGTGCATCAGCTGCACCAGCGGGTAGCTCTTCGCCGCATCGAAGCCGGGGGGCAATATCAGCCAGCCCTGCACCTTGGCTCCCGCGGCACCATCGAACCAATAGCTCTCCACCGTGCCCAGGTCCAGTTGGTCCAGCAGCGGCTGGTTGAAGTGGGTCAACTGGCGCACCGCACCGCTCTTGGGGTCCAGCGTGAAAAGCTCGCTCGGCCTGCTTGTGTTGTCGTTCAGAAACACCATGCGACCGCCCTTCAAGCTCAGGTCACTGTTGGTGCCTGCGGTGTGCACGGCGGTGAGCCCCGTACCATCGGCCTTCAGCTTGAATACCGGCACCACGCCCTTGTCCTCCGCCGTGAACCACAACGCACCGTCCGCCGCGAACTCCACATTGGAAATGGTGAGGTCGATCGCTTCGGTGAGCGGGGTGTTGGTGCCCGTGGCCACCGCGCAGCGCCACAACTTGCCCACTTCCCCGCAGCCATAGGGGATCGTGTGCCGTGTGAACACGAGGCTGCGGCCGTCCGGGGCGAAGATGGGCCCGCTGTCATCCCCGGCGTTGTCCGCGGTCAGGTTGCGCAAGGTGCCCGAGCCATCGGTCGGCACCAGGTGCACATCGTTGTTGAGAAAGCCGCTGTACGGCGGCGGTGTGGTGTTCAGCACCAGGGCCACGTGCGCGCCATCCGGCGCCAGGTCGAAGTCCACCGTGCCGCTGTTCTGGAACAGGCGGTCCCAGCCCGGGGTCAGGTCGGTGAAGGCCTTGGTGGCGGTGTTCACCAGCAGCAGTCGGCTCGCTAGGCTGTCCGTGATCCAGTGGTCGAAGTAGCGGTACATGCGGTCCTCGGTCACCTTGGCCGTCATCTTCGTCTCGCTGCGGCGTTTCACCTCCTTCTCCATAGCGGCCGTGTTCTCCTTGCTCCAGTTCCCCACCAGCAGCGGCATGCAGGTGGTGGCCACGATCACGTGCTGCCCGTCCGGCATCCAGCGCGGGTGGCTCAGCGCGAAGGGCAGTTCCAGCACCTTCTCCGCTTCGCCGCCATCGGTGCGGATCACATACAGGCCGGCCACCTTGTCCTCCCCGCGTTTGCTCACGAAGGCGATGCGGCTGCCGTCCGGGCTCCAGGTCGGCGCGCCGTCGCTGGCCTGCGCCGTTGTCAGTTTGCGGGGTTCGCCGCCGGCCACGGGCACCAGCCAGATGTTGGCCGTGGGCTTGTTCTTGTCCACGTTCCATTCCTGCACCACGAAGGCCGCCGTGCATCCGTCCGGCGATAGCTCCACGTTGCTCAGCCGCTTCATGGCCCACAGGTCCTGCGGCGTCAGCACGCGCTTGCCGGGGCTCTGGGCCAACGTGGGCAATACAGCAACGAGCGTGGCAAGAGCGAGCAGTGCCATGCGGCGAAGCAGCAGATGGCTGTGGGTGTGCAGTAGGCCGTTCATCAGGAGCAGGGGATCAGGTTTGCGCGCAACAACGGTACGAAACACCTGGCTTCCCCACACCGGGGCGGTGCGCCACTGTGCCCTATTCGGCCTTGATCACGCGGATCGCATGCCGTCCGTCCGGACCGCTCAGCAGGATCAGGTAGGGTCCTTCTTCCACCGATGACAGATCAAGCTGTATGGTGGAGCGTCCGGCTGTCCAGTTCCGCGAGAGCACCAGCCGCCCCATGGCGTCGAGCACATCCACCCGTAGGTCGCTCCCGGTTGAGGGACCCTGCAAGGTGATCAGGCCCTCGGTGGGGATCGGGTAGGCGCGCCATGCATCGGTCCGCGTTTCTTCCACACCCACCACGTTGGCGATGGTGTTGCAGACGAACTGCGCATTGTCGTACCAAGCCTGCACGCCGTCGGCGCGCTGTTTCAATGCGGTCACGCTTGCGTACGCACCACCGCCGGTTGCCCGCGCATGGATCACGGCCAGGTCCACGCACAAGGTGTCATCGGCCGCCCAGGTGAACGGGCCCGTGCCGGCTAAGCTGCGCCTGTCAGCGAGGGAGTCGGTGGCATCGAAGGTGTCGCTCCACGTGCCGCCCGGGAACTGGAAGCGGCTGCTGAAGCCCGGCCCCACGTGGGGCACCCCGCCCAGGGTGCCGTTCAGCATCTCGATCAGTTCCGGGATGTTCAAGGTCTCGTCATTGTTCTGCCAAGCACTATGGCTGGACATGGGCTGGTTGAGGAACTTGAAACCAATGGCCGGAGGTTGTGCACCATAGCCGGGCACCACGTTGCCCTGTTGCACGGTGTCCGCATCAAAGTCGTCGCCGTTGTAGGCGTACCACAGGCTGCGCGTGCTGTCGCACTCCGTAAGGTCGTCGTTGAACCCGCCCAGGTCCAGGTCGGTGAACATCCCGAAGCGCACGCTGTCGTAGTCGGTCCCACTGCGGTCGATCATGCGCAGGTTGATGAAGGTGGAGTTGTAGCGGTCCGCGAAGCTGGGCTCCACGTAGTTGTACACCAGCACATGCATGTCGCACTGCATGTCCAAGGCGCTGGAATAGTTGACGTCGCTGTGTAGGATGGTGTAGGCGGCGCGGTCGCCGCGGATCAACGGGTGATCACCCGCCTCCGGTTCGTACAGCCCATCGTTGTCCTGGTCCTTGAAGGGTGCGAGCCGTGCCGGTTCACCGTTCGCCGTGTTGCCGTTGCCAGGCCAGGTGGCTATGGCGTAGGGCGTTTCGTAGCCCGGATCGTTCCAGTGGGCGGCATGCTGGTCGATGGTGTACTGGTCCAAGGTCCATACTTGGTGGTAGCGCCGGAAGTAGTCGTCATCGCGCACCAGCGCCTGCTGAGGCCCGGCCCAAAGCAGGCTGTCGTTGTTCGCCGTGATGTACCTCGGCAGCGATCGCTTCCAAGCACCCTGCTGCTTGCCTATGAGCAGGGGAGACGCGGTGTACACACTGTGCACACCGCTCCCTTGGGGCACCTCCAGGCCCTGCAGGTCCATCCAATGGCGTTCGAACAAGGCAGGCGTGGGCGTTACCGTGGCGCGCATGGCCCCGGCATCCACCACGGTGTGGTGCACACCATCGATCAGTTCCGAGAAGGGGTTGGTGTCCGTGACGCCGGTGTAATTCACTGAAATTCCGGTGCCCACGAACAGGCGCCCGTCGAACGCAGCAGCGCTGTTCGCCTCATAGTCCAGGTCGAAGGCCGTGTTGCCACGGATGCGGTAACCATCTACGATGTAGCTGCCGTCCGGCAGCACGGCCATCCGGCGTTCGAAGATGCCTGGGATGTGTTGCGGCATGGGCTCCAAGGGCGGCACGCTGAAGGTGCTGCCGTTCCAGACGGCCCATCGCTGCGGCAAGGGAGTGCCACTGCCATCGGCCGTGAAGTTGCCGCCGATCACCAGGCCATCCGGCGTGGAGAGCAGGTCCGTTGCACTGCTGGCGAGCCCAACACCCACCTGTTGCCAGGTGTTGCCGTTCCATTGCGCCACGTAGGCCATGGGGGTCAGCGCAGCGTCGGCTTCGAACGCACCGCCGGCATACAGCACGTTCTGGTGCGAAACGAGGGCCCGCACATCATCATCGAAGCGACCGCCAAGCGTGTCCCACACCGCACCCGTCCACCGGCACACCAGACCGTTGCGCGTGCCCACATGCAAGGCACCTTGGTGTACGCACATCGTGGTCACCCACTCGGGCAGGCCTTGGTCCAGCCCCACCCAGGCCGTACCGTCCCACCGGGCCGCATTGCCCAAGGTGGAGATCCGACCGCCGATGTACAGCTCACCGTTCAGTTCCTCCACATAGCGCGAACCGATGCCGCCAATGAAGATCGAGGGGAAACTGAACACCTGGATCCCGTCCCAGCTCTGCACGCCTGTGCCGTTCACGCCCAGCAGGGCCATGGAATTCGAACCGGTCACCACCAGCTGCCCGTTCCAGACGGCCATGTCATTCACGCTTGCGCTGGCACCGCTGCCGAAAGGCACCACGCGCTGGGCGTTCAGGTGTAGCGTGAGCACGGTGGCAAAAAGCAGGAAGAATGAACGGATCATGGCAATGGTTTTCTCTCACGAATATGGGAGATCCGGTGCGATCGTGCGGGTGGCGGAGTTCGACCCCATCAACCAGTGATGCACTGGCACAAGTGACCCGCTCAGCAACTTGCTAGCTCACGACAGGCGGAACACGTCGACATTTCGGGCGCCCCTTACTTTCGGCACCAACCGCACCACATGAACATTCGAGCTGGGAAGGTCCTGTTGGCAGCTGTGGTCTTGTTGTTAGGCATTCAGGAGGCTTTCAACATGCACCGTCAGATCGACGATCTGACAAGCTTTGTCATTGCCCTGGTCGTGATCCTTCTCGTGTGTTCGCGAATACTCTGGAGTGCATTCAAACCGCGCGATCCACTTTCCCAACCATCAAAGGGCCGAAAGGTCTTTTGGAATGTGGCCGGTGGCTTCTGCGCCCTCATCATCGTTGGGAACATACTGGGCTTGGACAAACCGCCTAAGCAAACATTGACAGTGAACGGATTGAAGATCCCCTTGGATGCATGCGTGGAAGGTGCGATCCGCATGGTCGATACGAAGGCTGAGCGCATCTCCCTTTGCACCTGCTGGGCAACAGCGCTTGCCAACGATAGCAAGGTGTCCAAAACGTACAAGCACGAACTGGAAAAAGGCCAGTTGGACCTGGTCATTGAGCGCCTCCAGCGTGAAGGCACGATTGATCTGGCTCAATTGTCAGCATGCATGGCTAACTCAAAGGGTATTCGTTGGACCGATGGCATGCTCGATCGCGTCAAGCGCGATTGCTTGACAAGGATGAAAGACCAGGGCTCGGATGGTGAATATGATGGGGAGAAGTTCTGCGATTGCCTGACGAACAAGGTTGCTCTGCATTCACCGACCTTCCTTCTGGACGTAACGCCGGACTCGGTCGCGGCGCTTACGCAGATCCAAGAGGACTGCACAGCATTGAGCCGGAAGTGATTGCGTTCTCTCATGACCGAAGACCTCCTAGATCTGTGCTACCATAGGAACGGCGGCCTAGTGGCCAGCACCAGTTGCAGCAGAGGCTGAAAAGAGTCATTGAATAACATGAGCACTCGGGACACCCGAGCGCCGGAGGATGGAGATCATTACAGCCACCGTTCAACAGGTCCACCGCGATCATGGTTCAGGGCTTTGGGAGTTGGTGGTTGGTCAAGGCTTTTCGGTTCTAGGCCACGAGCCTTGGGCCGCGGGCCACGGGCTTCACATTTCTGGGAATTGCGGCGTTGGCTGCTGAGCCTTGGGCTTTCATTCGATCGGGTCAGGCGGCCCACCGCCCTCCATTGGCCATGCGATAGCCGTGCATGGTCGTTCGTTGTTCGGAATGCCAAGCGCGCGAGGTTCCTTCGGTGATCAGGTTCCACCAAGGAGACGCACAACGAGCAACGAACAACGCTGCACGAAACTCCACCAAGGAGACGGACAACGAGCAACGAACAACTCGGCCTGCCTTCACAGCCTCTGCAAGCACCTTTCATTTCGTGTGGTCGGGCTCTCCTTCGCCCTATATACAACCCGACAGGATACCCGTCAACATCCTGACAGCTATTTGAGCGGAGTGGTCCGGAAGCCCCTATATTGGGGGAACCCTGATCGACGCGAAACATGGCAACCGACGCCCGCCCCAGCCTCTCATCCAAGATCGTGCAAGCCGAATGGGAAGCGATGCTGGCCCGCCTGAAGGAGGTGGCCCGCGTGGTTGACCACAGCCACAGCGTGGATGCGCTGCAGCACGGCTACATCATCCTGGACCCCATCGGCACTGACGTGGAGAAGGCGGAGGAGATCATCCTCTGCAACTTGCTCTTCAGCCCCCGCTCCCGCATCGAGGACGACCGCACCATTGAGATCAGCGGCAGCTGGCTGTGGCAGTGGCGGCGCTACAGCCCCTGGAGCCTGGCCGAAGAACCCAAACCGCGGTGGACGCCGAAGGCCCGGCCCGATGTGCGCATGTACATGTACCGGCTGGAGCAGAACGTGGAGGTGAGGCTGTGAGGGGGTGAAGGACGATGGGCGATCGGCTATGTGATGTTCGGCAGCGGAGCTTGCTTCTACTTCAATGGGCCAAGGGCCTTGGGCCACGGGCCACGAGCTTCACTTTTCTGGAATTACTGCGTTGGCTTCTAAGCCTTTGCCGCCTTTCAACGTATGTGGTCGGGCGCTCCTTCGCCCTCCTGGCCGACTGCGAGCAGTGCGGCTTTGAGAAATGACCGACCCTGGTGAACGAATCAGATAGTTGAAACCAATAGAGGTGGTATGAAGAGCGATCACGGGCATTGGTACCTAAGTTCACAGTGCTGATCTCCAAACCGTGTACGCTAGTTCAACCATGTTACACCATAAAGGACATGCATGTGCTCTCCGGTCAAGAGCAAGCGTGCAGATCGCCATTGCGATGATCACGAGCTTAGCATGCTCGGTTCCAGCGAGAGGGCAGAATTTGGTGCCGAACGGGAGCTTTGAGCAGTACACAAGTTGCCCTGAACTAGGGAGCAGTGTATTCCTGACCGGGTGGGAGAATCTTCACACAACCTCAGCCGACTATTTCAATGCCTGCAACATGAACGGTGTTGTTGATGTACCCTTTAGTGAATGTGGCTATCAAGAAGCCTTTGATGGCCAGGCATACGTTGGTATGGCCACAACAGCTATTGGCGGGGCTGCATGGTATCGCGAGGTCGTAGGCATTGCGCTCACCCAACCGTTACAGCCAGGGATTCCGGTCTGCCTGTCGTTTCAAACCGCCTTGGGTGGCTTCGGTCGCGTACCGTGGAATTCAACGCCGTATTCATCCAAGGGGCTTGGTCTGAAATTCTTCACCGCATTCCCTACAGATTGGTCCGCCTACCTCTACCCGAACTCAGCCGCGCTGCACATCGACTATGTGCCAATCGATACGGCCCTCTGGTACGGAGTATCTGGCGTCTACATACCTGATTCGGCCTACTCATTCATTGCCGTAGGTAACTTCTTCGCTGATTCACTCAGTGAGCGGACACTGATCGATTCGACCGGATATGGTACCGCAAATGTGGCTTATGCGTTCGTCGATGATGTCCGTGTGTCTTTCGATCTCAGCTTCTGCACACAATCGACACCGAACTTGGAAGATCGGGAGCCCATTCGGGCTTTTCCGATGCCGTGCTCCGATGTGCTGAACGTTACGCTGCCTCGTCAGATGCAAGGCATGTTGCGTTATCGGATCTTGACCATCCTTGGCGCTCCCATAGCTGAGGGAACACTTGTTGGCAGTGGGCAGGCCGGTGTTCCCTTTGGCACCTTGCCCAATGGCAGCTATATCCTTGAACTGATGAGTGGATCTAGTTGGAAACAGGTCGTCCATGTCGTTCACATGAACCAATAACCGCGCTTTTTCCTCACAATTTCCGAAGGGACCCCTGAGGTTGAAGGTTCCGGGCCTCGCACTTCGATCTGGTGGGAACACGGCGTGTTCTGAAGCATAGTAGGCAGCGCCCACCGGCTACAACCGGTCTCTATCTTCGGGATGCCTTGCCCCAACCCGCGCCGGACGGGGTCGTGAAAGGAGCGGAAGAAGAGAAACCACTTTCATTCCGTGTGTGTCGGGCATTCGTATACTTGAGGAAGCCGACCTTGTTCGATCGTGTCATGAGAAACAGTCACCTGCTCGTGGGCGTTGTTACAGCCACCCTTTTTTGCGGCGGCCACGCCCGGGCGCAGTACACCACCGCCTGGATCAGTTTGTTCGACGGGCTCTCCGGCTTCCACAGTGCCGAGGACATCACGCTGCTGCCCTCGGGTGATGTGGCGGTGAGCGGTGTGTATTCGCCCGGGAACGTCACCGAGTTCCACATGGCCGCCTTCGACCCCACGGGTGCACCGCTCTGGACCAACGGGCTGCCGGACAGCATCGGCCGCGCGTGGAAGACCTTCCAACTGAACGACGGCACCCTGCTGGCGCTGGGCGACTTTGAGAACCAGACGGGCACCAACGATGTGCTGGTGCACCGGTACAGCACATCCGGCGCGCTGCTGAATGAAGTGGTGATCAACTCCCCGGGCCTGAACACCGGCGATGACTTCGCCGATGCCACCATGGATGCGGACGGCCATGTGTACCTCACCGGCAGGTTCTCTTCCGGCATACAAACCCGGCCGGGTCTCGCACGCCTGGACGCAACGGGCGCGCTGGACTGGTGGGTGCCGCACCCCGTGCCCGCCAACTGGAACGGCTTCGGCCTGGGCCTGGCGGTGGAGGCGATCGGCGATTCCATCGTGGTCATGTGGTCGCGCAACGGCAGTTCGTATTCCGCCGCGGTGGGGTACTCTGCGACAGGCACGCACCTGTGGACCACCGATCTGCAGATCACCACCATGGATAACAACAACGTGATGGCCACTGACGGCCTGGGGCATGTGTTCGTGGGTGGCAACCGCAACCAGCAGTTCAACGTGACGAAGCTGAATGCGGACGGTGCCGTGGCCTGGAGCACGGACTTCGCCTACCCGGGATTGGGCAGTGTGACCGGCCAGGTGCGGCACGTGCGCTGTGATGCGCAGGGCGCTGTGTACGCCGTGGGTGAAGGACCCTACCAGGCCTCCATTCCCGGACCCTACCTCTTGCTTACCAAACTGAGCAGCGGCGGCAACGTGCTCTGGATGGACACGATCAGCGGCGGCCACGTGGACTACTGCCTGAACATGGACCACGCCCTGCTGCACGACGACCGCTGGACCATTGCCTCGGCCTACGTTGGATCGTACCTGTACGAATATGACACGAGCGGCACGCGGTTGTTCTTCCAAACGTGGAACGTGCCAGGCGCACAGACCAGCAAGGTGAACGCCATGACCCTGGGTGCCGATGGCGCGCTCTACCTCGCTGGCCGCGCACAGCTCATCGGGTCGGCCGGCGATGGGTTCGTAGCCAAGCTGCTGCCTGTTTCCACAGGCATCACCGCTGCGCCCGATCCGCAACTACCCTTGTACCCGGTGCCCTGTTCGGACCGGGTGCAGCTGCCTACGCAGCTCCCACGCACGGTCTCCGTTACAGTTTCGGACATCCAAGGAAGACCGGTGTTCACGGCCATGTGCCAAGGCGTGGTGGATGTGGCGGGCCTGCCACCGGGCGTGTATGTGCTGGCCGTGGCCGGGTTTGAACAGCGGTGGCGCTTCGTGAAGGAGTAATAGCGCAGCGGAGCTTGCTTCTTCGTCAATTGGCCACGAGCCTTGGGCCACGGGCCACGAGCTTGAATGTTCGGGGATCACGGCGTTGGCCGCTGACCCTTGGGCTTTCATTCGATCGGGTCGGGGCGGCGGCCCGGTGGGGATAAGGCGTGGCACGCCGTTGCGGGAAGGGGAGCGTCGCTTACTCCAGCATGGTGCGGGAGCTGCCCACGGCCACGCCGCGCGCATTGAGCTGGTGGAGCACATAGAGCCCTGGCGCAAGGCCTTGCAGATCCAGTTGGCCCGCCTTCACCGGCCGGGTGGTGCACAGCCGCCCGCTCGCATCATGCACGGCCACGCTCACCACGTCCGCCCGCCCCAGTTGCACAAGGCCGCTGGTGGGGTTGGGATAGATGGCCTGCGCGGGCACCTCCGTTTCCGCCATGCCCACACCGCACGCTTGCGGGGCCACACCACTGCCAACGGGCAGCGCGGCCACAAAGTCGGCCATGGAGGCCACCGGCCAGATGACGTTGTTGATCATCACATTGTCCGGGCCGATGAGGCAGTAATTGGGGGCATTGCCCACACCGAACACGTCGGTCAGCGCCAGCGCATCGGTGACCACCGGCGGGTGCGCCCAAGGGCCGCAATAGGTGGTGGAATAGGCTTGGACCTCCGCCACCGTATTGGCCTCGTAGTCCAGGGAGAGGCAGACGATATCGGCGCTGTTGCACCCGTAGGTCTGGTAGAGTTCGGCCCAATGCGGCGCCGTTTCCTGGCAGGGCAGGCACGACAGCGTGAAGAAGTCGAGCAGCACATAGCGGCCCTGTGCGGTGTAAGTGTATAGGGTGTGGGTGTTGCCGTCCACATCGGTAACGGTGAAGTCGGCTACGGTACTGCCGTTGGGGTAGTTGTAGGCCTGTGCATGCGCCATGCCTGGCAGGGCGAGCAGCGCCACGGTGAGCGCGTGGTGGAAATGGAACGTCGGAAGGGACATATTCCCAAAGCTAAGGGCGGGCGCGTTCTGTTGGTCGGCCTGCTTCTTTGATCAGGCGGAGGCCTTGAAAGAAGGACGATGGCGGATGACAATGACGATGCATGGTGGTTCCCTTGGGCCGCTGGCGCGCTGCACTGTACCTGCGCAGCCACCGTTGACCTCAGGCCCCGTACTTCACCACCAACCCGATCTGCCCTGCATGGTACGCCGTGTGCGTAACGATGCGTCCAAGCGCTTCGGCCTTGGTCTTCTTCCCGAACTCCTTCGTCTCGATCACGGTATCCCAGTCGGCATCGCTGGTGGCTTCGATGGCGCGGCGCAGTGTGTCGGCGCTCTCCTGCACGTAAGCCTTCAGCACGGCCAGGTCGGTCCACTCGCCGGTATCGTGTCCCTTGGCCACGGTGCTGGCGTGCACCTGCACATCGGCGAGGCCGAACACGTTCTTGGCGAAGAGCAGTTCCACATCGCCGATGTGGCGCACCAGGAAGCCGATGCTGTTGGGCGATGGTGCGAGCTTCTTTGGCAGGTCGGCCTTGGTGAGCGTGTCCAGCAATTTGGTGAAGCGGGTGCGGCCTTCGGAGAAGAGGGCGAGGAGGGCGGTGGTGCGGGGTTCCATGGTCACGTGGCGGATCGGGTCATCTTCTTCAACGCGAAGTTCACCAGGCTGATCAGCACCGGCACCTCGATCAGCGGACCCACCACAGCTGCGAAGGCCTGGCCGGAGTTGAGCCCGAACACGGCGATGGCCACGGCGATGCCCAGTTCAAAGTTGTTGCTGCCAGCGGTGAAGGCGAGGGTCGTCCGCTCCTTGTAGGTGCCGCCAAGGCGTTCCACCAGGTAGAAGGTGCTGAAGAACATCAGCAGGAAGAAGAGGGTGAGCGGCACGGCTATGCGCAACACGTCGAAAGGAATGTCCACGATCATGCGGCCCTTGAGGCTGAACATCACCACGATGGTGAAGAGCAGCGCAACCAGGGTGATGGGGGCGATGGCCGGGATGAAACGCTGCATGTACCAGTCCTCGCCCTTCGCACGCGTCAGCACGTATCGCAGCAGGAAACCGGTGGCGAAGGGGATGCCCAGGTAGATGAGCACCGTTCGTGTGATCTCGCCGATGCTCACGTCCACGGTGTAGCCCTCCACCCCGAAGAGCGGCGGCAGCACGGTGATGTACAACCAGGCATAGCTGCTGTAGAAGAGGATCTGCAGGATGCTGTTCAGCGCGACCAGTCCGGCGGCCAACTCACGATCGCCCTGCGCCAGGTCGTTCCACACCAGCACCATGGCAATGCAGGGGGCCAGGGCGATGAGCATGACGCCGCTGAAGTATTCAGGATAGGCTCGCAGGAAGAGCAGGCCAAGCGCGAACATCAATGCCGGACCGACGATCCAGCTCATGAACAACCCGGTGCCCAGCACGCGCCGGTGCTTGAACACGCTGGGGAGCTTCGCATAGTCCACCTTGGCCAAGGGCGGGATCATCATCAGGATGAGGCCGACGGCGAGGGGGATGTTGGTGGTGCCTTCGGAAGCCTCATTGATGGATGCGGTGACGCCCGGAAGGAAGTAGCCGACGCCCACACCCACGAGCATGGCGGCGAAGATCCAGAGCGTGAGGTAGCGGTCCAGGAAAGAGAGGCGCTTGTTCATCGCGCGGCCTGTTGCATCACGTAGAACAGCTCCGCAGCGATCTGCAGGCAGCGCTCATCATACAGTTGTGCCTCCTCGGGCGTGCCATCGGCCACCTTCGGATCATCATAGGGCAAGCTGATGCGGTCCCGTGCGCCTAGCACGATCGGGCAGGCGGCATCGGCCTGCGAGCAGGTCATCACCGCGCAGAAGTCCTTTTGTGGGTTCGCAGGGTCGCTGTAGGTCTTGCTCCAGCAGATCTCCGGAGTGTGTTCCGGAGTGAAAGACACTTCGTAGCGCGGGTTCTTGCCCTCCGGCCTCACCACGCCGAAGCCAGCGCGTTCAAGGGCTGCCACCGCGCGCGAGTTGAAGGCCGTGGCTTCGGTGCCTCCGCTGTAGGTGCGCACATGGTCCTGGCCGAAGTACCACGCGGCCGTGGCTGCCCAGATCTGACTGAGGTGGCTGCGGCGGCTGTTGTGCGTGCAAATGAAGGTGAGCTCAGCGCTCTGGCCTGCGGCCTTGCGCTCCTTCACGAACGCGGCGACCAGGTCCAGGCTTTCCTTGCGTTCTGCGGGGATGTTCGCTACGGCTGGCATCACGCGTTCGTTCACGTAACGCTGTAGTTCGGGCTGAAGGGTGCGGTCCATGGGGATAGTGCCGGATGGGTTCACAATAAGTGTGGCAACGCAGAAGGCGGTGAGCGAGAGAATGGGCATCATGGTTTCTTGCGGAAGGCACAGAACAGAAAATTCTGCACGGTATCGAAGGGTGTCACATGGTCCACGGCGAAGCACTTGATGCGCTCGCAGACTTTTTGGAGGCGCGCCACCATCTCCGCTTCGCTGTAACGGTGCACGGGGATGCCGCTGCACTTCTCGGGACCGTTCTCACTGAAGGTGGCAAGGATCAGCAGACCACCGGGCACCAGTAGTTCGGCCACACGTTCCAAGTAGGCGTCCACCGCAGCATCGTCAGTAAGGAAGTGGAAGACCGCACGGTCGTGCCACACATCGAAGGGCGTGGGTGCGGTGAAGTGCGTGGCATCGGCCTCGATCCAGCTTAAAGCATCCGCACGCGGTCCCAGTCGTGCTTTCGCTTTCTCCAACGCCTTGCCGCTGATGTCCAATACGGAGATGGCGGAGTAGCCGCGCTCCAGCAGATGGTCCACCAGCAGGCTATCGCCGCCGCCCACGTCGATGATGCGCGCGCTCTGGGGCACGGCGTACTCCTCGAACAAGCGGAGGGAGGCCTTCGGCATGGCTTGGAACCAGCTGACGTCCTGCGGTCCCTTGCGGTCGTAGACCTGCTCCCAGTGCCCCTTGGCGTCGAATTGCGAGGTGCTCATGCTGGATGGTGTTGTTCAGCAGCAGGTGCTATCGATGCCGCAGCCGCAGGTCTCTCCGGTGCTGACCTTCACCTTCTCGGTGCCTTCGGCGTTGGGTGCGCAACAGGCGGCCTTGGCGTTGTCGGCAGCGCCACCTGTGGAAGGCTTGCTTGCGGCCGCGGTGATGCTGAAGATGCTGGTCCCGCTGGCCTTGTAGGCGGCGATCTGCTCAGCGTCCATGTAGTTGGAAAGGATGTCGTCCGGCAGCACGATGGGCTTGCGCTTCTGCACGGTCACCTGCTCGAAACCGAGGTCGTGGATGATGCCGAGGTATTCGCTTTCCTGCAGGGCGCCGCTCACGCAACCGGCGTACATCTCGGCCGCATGCTGGAGCTGTGCGGGCAGTTCGCCGCGCAACACCACATCGCTGATGCTGAAGTGGCCACCGGGTTTCAGCACGCGCAGCACCTCGCTCAGGGCCTTGCGCTTGTCCGGCACCAGGTTGAGCACGCAGTTGCTCACCACCACATCCACGATGTTGCTGGTGAGGGGCAGTGCCTCGATGTCGCCTTGGCGGAACTCGACGTTCTGGTAGCCGAGCTTGGCGGCGTTGGCCTTCGCCTTGGTGATCATCTCGGGCGTGAAGTCGACACCGATCACACGGCCATCCTCGCCGACTTCGTGGCGCGCCACGAAGCAATCGTTACCAGCTCCGGAGCCCAGGTCGAGCACCGTATCGCCCGGCTTGATGCCGGCGAATTGGGTGGGCAGGCCGCAGCCCAGGCCGAGGTCGGCATCGGCGTTGTAGCCTTTCAGTTCGCTGTAGTCGTCGGTCATGATGTTATAGACCTCGGTGCTGCATCCACCGGCGCCACAGCAGCTGCTGGCGTTGGTGTCCTTGTCCTGTAAAGCGATCTCGGCGTACTTCTGCCGGACCATCTCTTTCGTTTCGTTCGCGGTGTTCATGGCTTTGCTTTTTTAGAGCGCTTCGGCGGGCTCAGCGTAACATGCGGATGCTCAACAGCACGTGCTGTCGACGGGTTTGTATTTGTCGAAGAGGGTGTTGAAGGCGGCCTGCGCCTTGGCCCAGGCCTTCGGTTCGATGCAGTAGCACACGCTGGTGCCTTCCACGGTCCCGGTGATCAGACCTGCATCCTTCAGCTCGCGGAGGTGCTGGCTGATGGTGGCCTGCGCCAGGCCCAGTTCGTCCACCAGACTTCCACAGACGCAGCTGCGTTGCTTCAGCACATATTGCAGGATGGCGATTCGCGCGGGGTGGCCCAGCACCTTGGCCCACGTGGCCAGTTGGTTCTGTTGCGCAGTGAAGAGATCGGTCTTGGTGACGCCCATGGTGTTCTTATAGATCGCAATAATACGATGAAAGGATGATCATCGGTACATGACGATGAAAGAAAGTTGTGAAAGGTTGAGGGCGCATTGCGGATCGCTTCCTCTCATCCCCCGCGCAGGCCGCAGGCCGATCAGCGAGGGGGCGGAGGGGAGCTGCCGGGCGATCCGCCACTAGAACACGAATGGAGTTCCCATGAGCGAAGACCATGCGTACCGGCTCCCCCTCCACCCCCTCGCTGAGGCGCGGGGGAGCGAAGGAAGCATGGCCTTCGCGATCTCCGTGTCAGGATACTTTTTCAAGAAGAAATAGGACCGGATTCGCGAGGAGCAATGAACGATCCCACTAATGGCCACTGCGACGCGGCGACCCCTTAGGCCGCTGGCGCGCAGGACCATCAGACCCTACTTCGGCGCCTTCTGGTAGATCCAGATGCCGACCAGGCCGAACACGATGTTCGGCAACCACACGGCGATCAGCGGATCGAAGCCTGCATTGGTGGCGCCCACGGTGGTCAGCTTCATGGCGAACACATACAACAGCACAAGCAGCACCCCAAGGGCCAGGTGGACGCCCGTACCGCCCCGCACCTTCCGACTGGCGATGCTGACCCCGATCAGCGTGAACACATAGGTGGCGAAGGGGTAGGAGGTGCGTTGGTGCTTCTCCACTTCGTAGAAGGCCACGTTGTTGCTGCCTCGGAACCGTTCCGCAGCGATGTAGGCGTTGAGGTCCTGTCGGCTCATGGCGGCGGCGTTCTCGGTGCGCTGGCCCAGGTCGATGGGCTTCAGGGGGATCACGGTATCGGTAAGGTTCCCGTGGCGCAGGCGTTCGGTCACGGCACCGGTCTGGAGGAGCGTGTCGCGGTCGGTGCCGGGAATGTGCGCACGCAGGGGCCCGCCCAGGTCGCGCACCTGCCAGTCGTGCAAGGCCCAGGTGTTGGACACGCTGTCGTACACGGCCTTGTCGCAGATCATCTTCGATCGCAGTCCGGTGCTGTCCCATTGCTCCAGGCTGAAGCGGAAGCCGGTCTTGATCGGGGCGTCGTACGTTTCGAAGTAAGCAATGGTGCCCGGTGCGATCTCGCGCAGCAGGTGGTGGTCCTTGATGGTGAAGGTGCTCCAGACGTAAGCGCGCTCGAAGCCCAGGCGTTTCTTGTTCGCCTTGGGCAGCACCTCGTGGTTCATGTAGAGCGAGAGGGCGGTAAGGATGGTGGCCGCGATGAAGTAGGGTCGGATGAAGCGCGGGAAGCTGACGCCGCTGCTGAGCGTCGCGATCACCTCGGTGCGACCGGCCAGCTTGCTGGTGAACAGCAACACGGCGATGAAGATGAGCAGCCCGCTGAACTGGTTCGCGTAATGCAGGATGAAGTTGACGTAGTAGTCGAACACGATCTCCTGCCAGGTCGCGTTGCCCTTCGCGAAGTCACCCGTCTTCTCGCTGGCATCGAACACCACGGCAATGGCCATGATGAGCACCAGGATCAGGAAGAAGCTCCCGAGGAACTGGCGGATGATGTAGCGGTCGAAGGTCTTCAGCATGCTCTCGTGCGGTGCTTCGGGCTTTGGGCCACCGGCTGCGGACTCGATCCCGCGATCACACCCGCGGCCCGAAGCTAGTGGCTCGGCGTTCAGGCAGAGATCCGTTGCTTGAGCTGGGGCAACAACCGGGCCTTCCACGCGCTGAAGGTGCCGCCGAGGATCTGCTGGCGCGCTTCATTCATCAGGGACACATAGAAGCCCAGGTTGTGCAGGCTGGCGATCTGCTGGCCGAGCACCTCATTGGTCACGAACAGGTGGCGGACGAAGGCGCGGCTGTAGGCCTGGTCCACCCAGCACGTGCCGTCGGGGTCCAGGGGGCTGTGGTCGTCGGCCCAGGTGCGGTTCTTGATGTTCACGACGCCCTGCCGGGTGAAGAGCATGCCGTTGCGGCCGTTGCGGGTGGGCATCACGCAGTCGAACATGTCGATGCCGACGGCCATGTTCTCCAGCAGGTTCCACGGGGTGCCCACGCCCATCAGGTAGCGCGGCCGGTCCTTGGGCAGGATGTCGCAGCACAGCTCGGCCATGGCGTACATCTCTTCTTCGGGTTCGCCCACGCTCAGCCCGCCGATGGCATTGCCCACAGCGCCCTTCTCCGCGATGTAGGTGGCGCTCTGCTTCCGCAGCTCCGGAATGGTGCTTCCTTGCACGATGGGGAAGAGGACCTGTTCGTGGCCGTACTTCGGCTCCGTCTCCTTGAAGCGGGCAATGCAGCGGTCCAGCCAGCGGTGGGTGCGGTGCATGCTGTCGGTGGCGTACTTCAGCTCGCAGGGCCACGGCGTACACTCATCGAAGGCCATGCAGATGTCGGCCCCGATGCTGCGCTGCGTGTCCATCACGTTCTCCGGCGTGAAGAGGTGGCGACTGCCATCGATGTGGCTCTGGAACTTCACGCCTTCCTCGGTGATCTTGCGGATGTCGCTGAGGGAATGCACCTGAAAGCCGCCGCTGTCGGTGAGGATGGGGCGGTCCCAGCCGTTGAACTTGTGCAGCCCGCCGGCGTGTTCGAGCACCTCGGTCCCCGGCCTCAGGTAGAGGTGGTAGGTGTTGCTGAGCATGATGGGCGCACCGATGTCGTTGCGCAACTCGCGGGGGTGCACGGCCTTGGTGGCGCCCAGGGTACCCACCGGCATGAAGACGGGGGTGGGGATGGGGCCGTGGTCGGTGTGGAGCGTGCCCGCGCGGGCCTTGCTCTGGGGGTCGGTGGTGTGGAGCTCGAAATGCATCGGTGGCGCGAAGATGCGAAGGACTTTACCGGTAGTCCCATCGTTGTCGCCAACGGATGATGCTGGGCATCAGCGCCTCGGGTTCCTCGTCGTTCAGAAAAGCGTAGGAGCCGCTGCCGAACCAAAGCCCCAGTTCAACCCTCAGGAGCCGTGTCAGCATGGTTTGATCGGAGACGTTCCGGATGCGGTAGCCATAAGTGGAGGTGAGGTAGGCATAGCGGCGCGAAACGAGGTCGGCGTGCTTGTAGTCCTTGCCTGAACGCGAGCGGTGCGTGTGCAGTTCGAGCGGGTCGTGTGTGAGGAAGAGCTGGTGAAGCTCGTTGTAGCGCTCACCAAGCAGCACCTTCACTTGCTCCATCGGTGGTACGTCGCTGTGGTGCAGCGACCGCTGCCGAAGGCCCATGCGCACCTTCTTGTCGTGAGCGTCCATGCGCTTGTTCTTCAGGTACTTGTATAGGAGGTGCAGAGGCCAGGTGATCAGTTCGAACATGCCTCCGAAACTAGGGACTCAGTGAGGGTTCTCCCCTTCCACACCCCCCCTGTTCATATCTGTGCAGGCCCCTGTCCAGACGGCGGTGCCCCCCCGGGTAGCTTCGCCCCGTAGTCGTTCCCCTACTTCCCGTGCATTTTCCCCTGCCGTTCGACCTGTTGGCCATGTATGTCATGGCCGGTGCCTTGTTGGTGCTGTCCTTCTTCCACCTCGTCATCTTCAGCCGCCTCGCCTTCCGCAAGCAGCATGTGGAACCGGACCGCGACCTGCCGGTGAGCGTGGTGATCTGTGCGCGCAACGAACGCTTCAGCCTGCAGCAGCTCATCCCCCTGATCATGGACCAGGACCACCGCGAGTTCGAGGTGGTGGTGGTGAACGACCGCAGCGACGACGACACCTGGGAGGTGCTCCAGTGGATGAAGCCCGACCTGCCCCGCCTGCGGCCCGTGAACATCCAGGCGGACGAGAAGTTCAGCTACGGCAAGAAGATCGCCTTGGGCGTGGGCATGCGCAGCGCGAAGTACCCGCATGTGCTGCTCACCGATGCGGATTGCATGCCCACCGGTCGCGATTGGATCAGCACCATGGCCGCCGGCTTCAAGGGCGGCAAGCAGATCGTGATCGGCCACAGCCCTTACGAGAAGCGTGCGGGCTTCACCAACCTGATGGAGCGCTACGACGGGCTCAGCAAGGCCGTGCAGTTCATCAGCTTCGCGCAGGCAGGCTTCCCCTACATGGGCGTGGGCCGCAACCTGGGCTACACGCACGAGGTCTTCTTCAACGCGAAAGGCCCCCGGCGCCACCAGCAGCTCATGAGCGGGGACGATGACCTCTTCATCAACGAAGTGGCCCGTGCGCGCAACACCTCTGCCGTGGCGGACGGGCGTTCCATCATGACCACGCGGGCCACTCCCGACCTCGCCACTTGGATCCGCCGCAAGCGCCGCCACTACACCACGGCCCGCTACTACCGCTTCGGCCACAAGGTGCTGCTCACCCTGCTGCCCATGTCGCGCTTTCTGCTGTGGGCCGCCATCGCCGCTTTGCTGGTGCTGCACCGCCCGATGTGGGCGCTGGTCGGCTTGGGCGCTCAGCTCCTCATCTTCGCACCCATCTTCATGGTCGCCCTGCGCCGCCTCGGTGGCGGTGGCATCGTGTGGGTGGCCTTGCCCTTGGAATGGCTCTTTCTAGTTTTGGAACCCCTGCTGTACGTCAGCACGCTCATCATCAAACCACGCCGATGGAAGTAAGCGAGAACCTCAGCGAGAAAGCGCTGTACGACTACAACCTCGTGCGGCGCGCGGTGGATAGCAAGGACCAGAAGGCCTATGCCGAACTGATGTCCCGCTACCGCGATTCCATCTACTTCATGTTGTTGAAGATGATCAACAACAAGGACGACGCGGACGATCTGACCATCGAAGCCTTCGGCAAGGCCTTCCACCGCCTGCACCAGTACACGCCGAACTACGCCTTCAGCACCTGGCTGTTCAAGATCGCGTCGAACAACTGCATCGACTGGATCCGCAAGCAGAAGAAGAAGATGCTCAGCATCGACAACCCCATCGGCACCGAGGATGGTGATGAGATGACCATCGAGCTGAAGAGCCACGGTCCCGATCCGCTCGATGTGGTGATGAAGGACCAGAAGAGCGACGTGATCCGCGAAGTGGTGGACAAGTTGAAGCCCCGCTACCGCACCCTGATCGAGCTGCGCTACTACAAGGAATACAGCTACGAGGAGATCGCCACCGAGCTCGACCTGCCCCTGGGCACCGTGAAGGCCCAGCTCTTCCGCGCCCGTGAGTTCCTCGAGAACCTGTTGGACGGCCGCGAGGATCACATCTAATGCCATGTGCCCATGTGCGCATGACCATCGTTTCAGCCAATGGGACTGGAGCTTATCCTGAAGTACTTTCCTGAGCTTACGGGCAGGCAGCGCGAGCACTTCGCGGCCTTGGGTGCGCTCTATGCCGACTGGAACGAACGCGTCAACCTGATCTCGCGCAAGGACTTCGAGCACCTCTACGAGCGTCACATCCTGCACAGCCTCGGCATCGCGCAGGTCTTTGCCTTTGCACCCGGCACGCGCATCGTGGATGTGGGCACCGGCGGTGGTTTCCCTTTGGTGCCTCTCGCCATCCTCTTCCCCGAAAGCAGCTTCCACGGCATCGACGGCATCGGCAAGAAGATCGCTGCGGTGAACGGTGTGGTCGATGGCCTTGGCATCAGCAACTGCACCGCTGAGCAGGTGCGCAGCCAGGACCACAAGCAGAAGTACGACTTCATCGTCAGCCGCGCCGTTACCACCCTGCCGGAGTTCATCCGGGCCACCACGCACCTGGTGCACAAGCTGCCCCGCCCGCTGCCGCCCTTGTCCGAAGGCTGGAGCAACGGCCTGCTCTACCTGAAAGGCGGCGAGCTGGCCGACGAGATCCTTCCCGTGCGCCAGCAACTGCGCGTGTTCGAGCTGAAGGAACACTTCGCCGAAGAATTCTTCGAGACGAAGAAGGTGGTGGCGGTGTCGCTGTAGAAAGGTGAGGTGTGAGCTTTGAACTGTGAGGTTTGAGTTGGCGCTCCTTCACACCTAACACCTCTCCATTCACACTTCACACCTCGCTTAACTGCGTCCGGCTCAGGCTATGGTACAAGCCCTCCGTATCCACGATCAGCTCATCATGCGGGCCGCTTTGCACCACCGTTCCGTGGTCCAGCACCAAGATGCGATCGGCGTTGCGAACGGTACTGAGGCGGTGCGCGATCACCAAGCTGGTGCGGCCTTGCATCAGGGTGTCGAGGGCATCTTGCACAAGCTTTTCACTGGCCGTGTCCAGGGCGCTGGTGGCCTCGTCCAGGATCAGGATCACGGGGTCTTTCAGCACGGCGCGGGCAATAGCGATGCGTTGGCGTTGGCCGCCGCTCAGTTGGATGCCGCGCTCACCGACGACCGTATCGTAGCCTTGTGGGAAGGAGGCGATGAAGTCGTGCGCGTTGGCCTTGCGCGCTGCTGCCTCGATCTCCGTCTGTGAAGCGCCGGGGCGACCGTAGGCGATGTTCTCGCGAATGCTTCCACCGAAGAGCAGCACTTCTTGCGGCACAATGCTCATGCGCTCGCGCAACTCCGTGAGGTCGTAGTCCCGCACGTCGCGCCCATCGATGGTGATGCGTCCGCTCACAGGGTCGTAGAAGCGCAGGACGAGCGAGGCGATGGTGGTCTTGCCGGCGCCACTAGGCCCGACAAGGGCCACACGTTCACCGGGGCGGATGGACACATCCACATCCTTCAGCACGGGCAGGTCGGGGCGTGTGGCGTAGTGGAAGGCCACATGCTCGAAGGCGATGGAACCGGTGAGTGCGAGCGGTTGGGGCAGCGTGGCGTCCATGCGGATGTTCTCCGCGGTTTCCTCCTGCAGGTCGAGCAGGCGTTCCGTCGCACCAATGGCCTTCAGCAGGGTGGTGATCAGCTCCGGAATGCTGCCGATGCTGGCGCCGATCATGATGGAGAGGCCGATGAACGAGGCGATGTCACCGAACTCGAGCTTCCCTTCGGCCTTCAGCAGCACGGCGCGCCACACGATGAAGACCACCACGCCGAACATGCAGAAGATGATGAAGCTGACGAAGCCACCGCGCCAGCGTGCGCTCAGGATCGCCAGATCACGCGCTTTGCGCACACCGTCCGCATAGCGCTTGGCTTCCCAGCGTTCGTTCGCGAAGGCCTTCACGTTCTGGATGCCCTGGAGCGTTTCGTCCACGATCACGTTGGTGTCGGCGATGCGGTCCTGCACCTGCTTGCTCAGCTTCTGGATGTAACGCCCGAAGACCACGGCCACCAAGGCCACCACGGGCAATGTGGCCAGCATGGTCAGCGTCAGTTCCCCGCTCACGCGCACCAGCACGAACAGGCCGAGGCCGATCACCACGAACTGGCGCAGGAACTCCGCGAGCACGGTGGTCAGTCCTTCCTGCAGCAAGGCCACATCGGCGCTGATGCGGCTGTTCAGCTCACCCACGCGGCGGGTCGCGAAGAAGGCCATGGGCAGGGTGAGCAGGTGGCGGTAGGTGTCGTTGCGCAGGTCGGCCAGCGCGTTCTCGCTCACCAGTCCGAAGGTGTAGATGCGGAAGAAGCCGAACAGGGCCTGCGCCGCGAAGACCAGCAACAGGATCTTCGCGATGGAGTGGATGTTCGTGAGGTCGGTCAGCGGCGCGTCGAGGAAGCTGGTGATGGGTCGGGCATCCACCAACTTGCCCAGCAGCATGGGGAAGGCCAGGCTCAGCAGGCTCGTGAACAGCAGGAACACCAGCCCCAAGCCGAAGGTCCAGCGGTAGGGCTTCAGGTAGCGGAACAGGCGCGCGGCCTTGCGCAGGGTGGCCTTGTCCAGCTTCGCCGGCTTGGCGCCGTCATCGTCTGTGGGGCGGGATTGTCCGCGTCGGCTGGCCATGGGTTCGTGGCGCAAAGATGGCCCCGCACCGCGTCACTGGAACGTCAGGAAGGATCAGGCCGCGCTATGCACCGCCACCATCTTGTCGGCGATGTGGTCGAAGAGGTGCTTCAGCGGACTCTCCACCATCATCTTGATGAAGGGGTTCAGGTCGGCTTCGAACACCTGTCCGGCGTGGGTGCTGTCGCCACGCTCCTCCAAGTTCACTGTGAGCGTGAAGGGGAAGGGGCTGCGCTCGCTGCTCACCATGCGCACAACGCTGTTGGGCGTTCCACCGTCCAGCTTCAGGCCGATGGTGGCCGCACCCTGCACCTTGAAACTGCAGGAAGTGCCGTCGCTCTTCCACTCGCTGATCCGATCCTGCGGAAGCAGCTGCTGGAAGTTGTTCATGTCCTGAAGGAACGCGTAGACCTGCGCTGCAGGCTTCGCAATGTCCACCTGCTTGCTTTCAATACGCGTCATGCGGGGGTCTTCTGGTTCCAGTTCGAAGGATCCTTGCGCCACTCGTTGAGCGAGAGCACATCCTTCTCGGTGATGTAGTTCGAATGCAGGGCCTGCTCCAGCAGGATCGGGTAGTCGGTGAGGCTCACGAGTTTCACACGGGCCTGCTCGAAGGCCAGCCGTGCTTCCTCGAAGCCGTAGGTGAAGATGCTGACCATGCCCTTCACTTCGCAGCCCGCGTCGCGCAAGGACTGTACGGCGTTCAAGCTGCTGGCACCGGTGCTTACAAGGTCCTCCACCACCACCACGCTACGGCCCACGGTGAGGTCGCCTTCCACCTGGTTCTTCATGCCGTGCTCCTTGGCGCTGCTGCGCACATAGATGAAGGGCAGACCCAGGTCGTGCGCCACCAAGGCACCATGCGCAATGCCGCCCGTGGCCACCCCGGCCACCATGTCGGGCCTGCCGAACTCGTGGTTGATCACGTGCACGAACTGTTGGCGGATGTAGGTCCGCACAGCAGGGTAGGAGAGGGTTTTGCGGTTGTCGCAGTAGATCGGCGACTTCCAGCCCGAAGCCCAGGAGAAGGGCTTGGCGGGACTTAATTTCACGGCCTTGATCTGAAGCAGGAATTCAGCGATCTTGAGGGCCGGATCCAAGCGGGCGTCCATGCAACGAAAGTACGAGATCCATATCGACGGTCGGCCGCTCCTCATCACCGGAACGGCTGAACTGTCCGCGCCTGCTGTGAATGTTCTGGTTCTGCGGATCGATGACCCGCGTGAAGTGGGGCTTGCCGTGAAGCAGTTCGAACGACGGTTAGAGCTGGCCGGGATGGTGCTGCACGGTGCCGATGTGCCCCGGATCTGGAAGGAGTTCCGTTCGCGCTACGTGTTCGTGCAGGCTGCCGGTGGTGCGGTCTCCGATGAGCAAGGCCGACTGCTGGCCATCCATCGCCTCGGTCGCTGGGACCTGCCCAAGGGCAAGGTGGAGAAAGGCGAGGACATCCCCGAAGCCGCTGTTCGTGAGGTGCAGGAGGAGTGCGGATTGCAGCAGGTCACGCTGGGCGAACCGCTATGCCACACCTGGCATACCTATGAGCGCAAGGGCGAACTGCACCTCAAGCGTACGGATTGGTTCCTGATGCAGGCTTCCTCCAAGGAAGCGCTCGTCCCCCAGACCATCGAGGACATCACCGAGGTGCGCTGGCTGAACGCCGCTGAAGTGGAACGTATGAAAGCGGAGACCTACCCCTCGCTCCTCAGCGTTGTGGAGGCTTGGGAGGCTGCTGCTCGTTCCCGAACTTGATCTTGTTCTCCTCCTCGGCGGCCAACTTCATGCGGTACAGGATGGCCTGCATGCCTTGACTCGGCATCGGTGCGGGCGAATGCACAAGGTTCGTGTCGTTCAACAACAGGAACTGGGGAAGCGACCGCAGGCGCAGCGTTTCCATCAGCAAGCCATCGTCCGGTGCATGCAGCCATGTCCAGTCGCGCTTGGGGTGCAGGCGAAGCGAGGCGCTCAAGGCTTCCTGCCCGGGGTCCACGCCGATGCCGATGAAGGAGATCAGCTTGCCGTATTCACCGTACAGCGATTCCAGCGCGCTCATCTCCACTTCGCAGTAGGTACACCAGGCCGCGGTGAACGCGATCAGCACCGGACCTTTCAATAGGCTGTCCAGTTGGACCTCGTTGCCCTTCATGTCGGTCAGGCGGAGCGAAGGCATCCGCGAACCGGGTCGCATGGCGGTAAGGTCCCACACCATGTCCTTGGCGATGATGCGATGCTCCGGGTAGGTGGAGCGCGTGGCCAACTGTTCCAAGGTTCTCAGCACGCCGGCCTTATCCAGCACCTTGCCGTTGTATTCGCCGTGCAGCTCGTTCATCACCACCAGCTCGCACAAGCGGTCGTCCGAGGAAAGGAAGTCGTGCGTGGCGAAGACCTTTTTCACACTATCGGCATTGCCCAGGCTCACGGTGTGCAGCAGCTCGGCTTCATGGGATAGGTAAGTGAAGCGCATCAGGTGGTCCTCGAAGAGGCTGCGTAGGAAGCGGATGTACTCGGGGTCATCGTAGCGGACCGGCCTCCCTTTCAGATAGCGGTCGTAGAGTTCCTTGTCGTTGGCGCGCGGGCCGAAGCGCAGTCCCGCCACGCCGTATTCCAAGGTGCCCATGAACCACGGGTCGTCCACCCCGGCATAGAAACGCTTCAGTTTCTTCTCGAACGTATCCACCCGCGCCTCGGACCACGAGGGGTTCACGAAGAGCGTGTTCGGGCGCGCGCTGCTGTCGGGCGGCGGCGTTCCGCCTTTGCGCATCACGTCCACCGCTTGCATGCCGGCGGCCTGGTCGGTGGCCAGGTCCTCGGCGATGAAGGCATCGAGCCGCTCGTTCAGGTCGCTGGTGAGCGCGTTGATGTCCAGCGCCTCCATGCCGTTGAACAGCACTTCGGCCTGTGTGGTACCTGCGATGCTGCGCGCGTTGCCTTTCACCCGTTGGAAGATCAGGTCGTAGCGCCCGTCCGGCATCAGGTACAGGTCGGTGCGGGCCTCGCCGATGCGCAGTTGCACGCGGGTCCGTCCGGCTACTTCGGCCCGGATGTAAGCGGAGCCTTGCGCATCGGTACGGCCTGTCGCGATCACTTCAGTGCGCAAGGTGAACAGGTCCATGTAGCGGAACAGCACCACCGGCTGGTCGTGGAACTCCGGTGCGGTGATGCGCAGCGATGCTTCGCCGAACGCGACATGCGCCAGGGCCAGAAGGACGAGCAGAACGAGTTGCCTCATGGAAGTACCACCGCCTTCGGGACGAACGCGGAAACATCGGCCTTATTGGCGATCAGCTCACGCACGATGGTGCTGCTGATGTGGGCATGTTCGGGGCGCGAAGGCAGGAACAGGGTGTCCACATTGCCGATCACCATGTTCATCAGGGCGATGCTGCGCTCGTTGCCGTGGTCCGTGCTGTTGCGCAATCCGCGGATCACGTAGGCGGCGCCGAGGCGTTTGCACAGGTCGGCCGTCAGGCCTTCGAAGCCGATCACTTCCACGGTGGGCTGCGAAGCGAAGGTGGCTTTCAACCAGGCCAGCCGTTGCTCCACCGGGAACATGTATTTCTTGGTGGTGTTCACCCCCATGGCCACCACCACCTTGTCGAACAAGGGCAGGGCGCGTTCCACGATGTTCACGTGCCCGATGGTGATGGGGTCGAACGAACCGGGGAACACGGCGATGCGCTGGCTCATGGCGTGGCTTTCGGTTTGAAGAAGCTGAAGTTGACGGTGCCGTAGGGTCGGTGTTTCCAGAACCACGGGTCGTTGCTCATGTTCACCTCGTTGGGATGCTCCACAATGAGCATGCCTTCCTCGCCCAACAGACCCGCTTCACGCACCAAGGTAGGGATGCGCTCAATGCCTTCCAGCTTGAACGGCGGATCGGCGAACACGATGTCGTAGGTGTTGCGGTGGCTGTTCAGGAAGGTGAACACATCGGCCTTCACCATCTGCCAGTCGGTGATCTCGAGCTTGCGTGCCAGCTCCTGCTGGTAGCTGAACAACTGGCGGTCCTGGTCCACCGAAAGCACGTTCTCCGCACCGCGTGACAGGAATTCCAGCGAGATGTTGCCCGTGCCGGAGAACAGGTCGAGCACGCGGATGCCTTCCAGCGGCACGCTGTGGTGCAGGATGTTGAACAGCCCTTCCTTCGCGAAGTCCGTGGTGGGCCGGGCGTCGATGCCTTTGGGCAGGTCGATGCGCCGCCCCTTGTATTTGCCGCCTACGATGCGCATGAGCATTGTTCCAACAGGCCCGAGAAACGCTCCGGTGCGCTCAGCGCAAGTCCGTTCACCACCAGGTCCCCGGCGCTGAGCGAGGGGCGCAGGTCCGGCAGGTAGTCCCGCAGCAGGTTCGTTTCGTTCTCCTCCAAGTGCGTTCCGCCTAATACCACGGTCACTTCGTTCGGTGCCAGGCCGGTGCGTTCCAACGCGAAGAGGATGTAGTAGAGGATGTCCTCGGCACTGCGGGCATGGAAGGCGTTGCTGAGGATCACGCTGCCATCGCGGGCCACGGCCAGATCCACGCGCTGCGCAGTGCGAAGGACGAGCAGTGCAGGCCCATCAGTGCCGTGGCGGAGGACACTGCGCACCATGAGACCTTGCAAGGGCATCGGACGGGCGGCAGGGAAACGCTTCAGCAGGCGGTGCTCGGTGGCCTCGTCGTGCAGGTAGATGCAGCGAGCGCCCAGGGCTTCCAAGGGCTCATCGCGCAGCAGGCCGGTGGGCACCACGCCATGCACAAGCTTCAGGTGTTGTAGTTCCGTGCCTGGGGTCAGGGCGCTTTCCGGTACCAAAGTGCTGATCTCCGGCAGTGCCACGAACGAGGTGCGGTGCGGACGTACGGGAAGCTCCTCGATATCGGGCAGGTCCTCGCCGCTGCCCACATGCACGGCCACGCAGCGCCCGGTGCCGTGCTCATGCACCGCCCAACCCGTCACCGAAGCGCTGGCCCAGATGCTGAGGTGCCAGGCCCGTTCCTTCGAAGGGTCGTAGCCGGGACTGGAAATGGACGTGCGCATTGGTGCCCCAAAGAAACACGGTCCGCCCGGTCTTCCGTTGTTCCCGATGTACATTCCACGCGCCGTGATCGACGGCCACACCGTCATGACCACTTCCCGCGCCACCGAGCTTGGCCCCTTGCTCACCGCCATGCTGGGCCACGAGCCCACGGCCGGACAGCACCGGGCCATCCACGCGTTGGACCGGCTGCTCGCTTCGGAGAAGGACGGGGCCACCTTGGTATTGAAGGGCTACGCGGGCACCGGCAAGACCACCTTGGTCGGGGCACTGGTGAAGGTGCTGGCGAAACAGCGTCGTCCCGTGGTCCTGCTCGCGCCCACCGGTCGTGCCGCGAAGGTGCTCTCCAGCTATGCACAGGCCCCGGCAAGCACCATCCACCGCCGGATCTACCGGGTGTCACCGGAAGGCGATGACTCCGGTTACGCGGGCATGTCCCTCGCGCCGAACAAGGACGAGAACGCGCTCTTCGTCGTGGATGAGGCCAGCATGATCGGACAGGGTGGGGGCGGCGGTGCCTTCGGTGATCGCGACCTGTTGCGAGACCTGTTCGATCACGTATTCGCTGCGCGTGGCTGCAAGCTCTTGCTGATCGGCGATCCCGCGCAGCTTCCGCCCGTGGGTAGTGATCACAGCCCTGCGCTGGAGGTGAAGGAGCTACGCTCACTGGGCCTCAACGCCGGAATGGTGGAGCTCACCGACGTGGTGCGCCAGGCCGAAGCCTCGGGGATCTTGGTGAATGCCACAACATTGCGCGATCTGCTGGATACCGTTCCACCGGAAACACCAAAGGAGGAGCAACGTCTGCAACCGGTCTTCATCCAAGGCTTCGCCGACGTGCAGCGGATCGACGGCTACGACCTGCAGGACGCCTTGGAGACAGCCTATTCGCGCTACGGGGACGACGAGGTCTGCTTGATCACCCGCAGCAACAAGCGCGCTTACCAGTACAGCCAGCAAGTGCGCGCGCGCATCCACGGTTTCGAGGAGGAGCTCTGTGGCAACGACCGGCTGATGGTGGTGAAGAACAACTATTTCTGGGCCGGCAAGAACGGCACACCCGAGCTGATCGCCAACGGCGAACCCATCGAGGTGAAGCGCGTGCATGGCATCGAAGAGCGCTACGGTCTGCGCTTCGCTGACATCACCGCAGGCTGGTGGAACGGCAACGAGTACCGCGAGCTCGACGCCAAGGTGATGATGGATACGCTTTCAGTTGAAGCACCCGCCTTGCCCGGCCCCCAGATGCGCCTGTTGCAGCAGTCCGTGATGGCCGGGATGACGGCCCGGAACAAGGGCCAGCTCTACCGCATGCTCAAGGAGGACCCTTACGCCAACGCGCTGCAGGTGAAGTACGCTTACGCCGTGACCGCGCACAAGGCCCAGGGCGGCCAGTGGCAGGCCGTCTTCGTGGATCAGGGCTACGTAACCGAGGAGATGCTGGACCGCGAGTATGTGCGCTGGCTCTACACCGCCATCACCCGCGCATCGGAGAAGCTCTACCTGCTGAACTTCGTGCCGCGGTTCTGGGGGGAGGAGTGAGCCCTCACGCAAGGAACAGCTCCACCTTCACCGGCGCTTCCGGGGAGGCGAGGCTGATCAGGTGGTCCGCGCCGATGTGCCAGGTCTGTACATGGTACTGGGGCGAGGCCATGGCCACGAAGGCATCGTGCTCAATGAGCATGCTGTTACGGTCGGCGTCCACGCGCAGCACACGCAGGTCTTCCATGATGCCCACGCCACTGGCCTTCAGCACAGCTTCCTTGCGGGTCCACAGCTCCAGAAAGCGGCGTTTGGGTTCGGCGGCTTCTTGGATGTTGCGCACCTCGGGCATGGTGAAGTAGTGCTCGCTCACGGCACGGTGGTCCACTTCGCGCGTCATCGTCTCAATGTCCGCACCCAGTTCCATGTCGATGGCGAAGGCGATGATCACCGCGTCCTTCGTGTCACTGAGGTTGAAGCGTAGGTTCTTGCGTTCGAGGAAGGGTTTGCCGAAGGGTCCGCGCGCCATGCGGATCAGCGAAGCATCACGTGTCAGGTAACGGCCGAGCAAGGTGCGCAGCAGTCCATGACCGAGTATGAAACGTTCACGATCGGTATCAAAACGGAAGCGGTTCATGCGGTCCAGCTCGACCGGATCCAGCAGTTCCGTGTACGCGCCCAGGCGTTCCTTCAGGCTGTGCAAGGGCGCGTACCACACATGCACGTGGCCGCGTTCCGGCAGTGCCGGTGTGTGCGTTACCGCATTGGCAATGCCGGTGGTCGGTCCGGAGCAGAACACCACCAGCGGACGGGTGCCGACTTCAGGCATGATCAAACGGCCTCGACAGCGCGTTTTTGCAACACGTCGTCAATGCACTTGCCCAGTTCCATGGCGAGCGCCTTCACGTTGGGCTCTTTCACCAGATCGTAGTGGTTGCCTGGAACCTGGCGGATCAGCAGCATGTCCTTGCGCTGCATGGACCAGCCCATGTGATCAGGACCGGTGGAAGCCTCCGCCTTGAACACCGTCAGTGGGCCATCGTACGGGCCGGCCTTGTAGTTGCGAATGGCCTTGTCGTACACATCGATGATGTAGAAGTGCCGCAGTTTCGGCGGCATGGGCTTGTTGCGTTTCAAGTACCATCCGGCCGCAGCCCGCAGAATGGCGTGCTTGATCGGGAAGTAGAAACGATCCTCTTCCTTCATCACGCGCTTGAACTCCTGGGGTGCGTACGTGTCGAACAGCGCGAGCAGCGGCACTTCCTCTCCGGCGGCGGTCAGTTGGCGTGCCATCTCATAGGCCACGATGCCGCCGAAGGAATACCCGCCGATCAGGTAGGGCCCCCGTGGTCGCACGGTCCGCATTTCCTGAATGAAGTGCGTAGCGATGGCCTCCACGCTGGTGTGCTGGATACGCCTGCCGTCCTCGCCTTGGTGGAAGAAGGCGTAGAAGGGCTGGTCATTGCCGAGGTACTTGGGGATGAAGTAGTTCGCTTCATCGCCGTGCACGCAGAAGAAGGGAACGCGCTTGCCGTCCGGTTGGATCGGTGAGAGGTTCTCCCAGTTCACCGTAACACCATCCTCTTGAAGCACCTGCGCGAACTCCGCGATTGTGGGTGCTTGGAACAGGTCCTTCAAGGAGAGCGGGCGTCCGAACTGCTCTTCCACTTGCGCGAGCAGTTGGATGCCGATCAGCGAGTGGCCGCCGAGCTCGAAGAAGTTGTCATGCACGCTCACGCGTTCCAGTCCGAGCAACTGGCTCCAGATGGAGGCCAGCGAGCGTTCCATCGCATCCCGCGGTGCCACATGGTCCACACGCAACGTCTGTGTGCGGTACTGCGGAATGGGAAGGGCCTTCTTGTCGACCTTGCCGTTGGGGTTCAATGGGAAGCTCTCCATGACCACGAAGGCCGCCGGCACCATGTGCTCTGGTACGCGCGCCCGCAGGTGTTCGCGAAGCGTAGCGATCAAACGGTCCTGGGCGGCAGGTTCATTGATCGAACGCACATCCTCCGGTACCACGTAGCAGGCAAGTTGCTTTTCGCCATGACCTTCGGTGCGGGCCACCACCACACGGTCCTTGATGCCCGGTGCCCCGTCCATGGCGTTCTCTATCTCGCCCAGCTCAATACGGAAGCCGCGCACCTTCACCTGGTCGTCGTTCCGGCCTACGAACTCAACCACGCCGCTGGGCAGCCAGCGCACCAGATCACCTGTGCGGTATAGACGCGCGTTGGGGTCACTGCTGAACGGGTCCCTTACGAAGCGTTCCGCGGTAAGGTCGGGGCGCTTCCAATACCCCAGTGCGACACCGTCGCCCCCAGCGTACAGTTCACCCTTACGACCGATGGGGACCGGCTTCATGTGCTCATCAAGCACATGGACGGTGGTGTGGTGGATCGGCTTGCCAATGGGCACGCTGCCCTTGATATCGGCGACGTTCGCGATGGGGTGGCAGCAGGTGAAGGTGGTGTTCTCCGTGGGGCCATAGCCGTTGATCAGCACGTTCGGGCCGAGCACCTTCACGGCCTTCTTCACATGTGGAACGCTCAGGACGTCGCCGCCGGTCAGGATGTGCTTCAGACCGCGCAGGCGTTCCAAATGGTCGTCCACGAGCAGGTTGAAGAGTCCAGCGGTGAACCAGACGGTGCTCACCTGTTGCTCGCGGATCAGGTCGGTGATCTCAACGAGCGTCGGCTTTTGCTGGGGTTGAAGCACCAAGCGCGCACCGTTCAGCAGGGCGCCCCAGATCTCCAGTGTGCTGGCGTCGAAAGAGATGTTGGAGAGCTGCAGGAACACCAGCTCCGGACCGAAGGGCAGGAAGTTCTGTTCGCGCACCAACCGGACGATGGCGCGCTGCGGCACCATGACGCCCTTGGGCCTGCCTGTGGAGCCTGAGGTATACATCAGGTAGGCAAGGCTCTCCGGATCTCCGGCGGGTGAACCAGGGCTGCTGGTGAAGGTGGGCAGGTCCTCCAGGAAGAGCAACTTGGCCTTGTGCTCTGGAAGTCCGTCGCTGAGGTGTCGCTGGGTCAACAGCAGCTTCACTTCCGTATCGTCGAACATGAACTGCAGACGCTCCTGCGGGTAGGCGGGGTCGAAGGGCACGAAGGCCGCGCCGCATCGGACAATGGCGAGCATGGCCGCGATCATCTCGAAGCTCCGGTCCGCGCATAGGCCAACGGGATCACCAGGTCGCACACCGGCGGCGATCAGCTTCTCTGCGAGGGCATGCACGCGCTGTTGAAGCTCGCGGTAGGTGAGCCGCGCGTCCACGAAGGTCAGCGCGGTGCGCTCGGCATGGCGGGTAGCGACCTCATCGAAGAGCTCGCCGATGTTGCGGTCCCGCGGATAGGCCGGGGAACGACCGAGCCATTCCGTAGTGGGTAGTTCATCCGCACCGGCCAGGTCCTGCTCGCCCATCAGTTCGCCAATGGTGGCTGTGGGATTCAGGATCAGGCGCTGGATGATGCGTTGGAGCTCGCTCATCCAACCTTCCACCGTGGAGTGGTCGAAGAGATCCGTATTGTAGCTCCATTCGAGCGTAAGGTGGCCATCGCCGCCAGTGGCGTTCAAGAACAGTTCGAAGTTCTCGAAAGCGCGCGGGTTGCTGATGAAGGCGTGCTGAAGGCCGTCGAAGGCGACGCCATCATCCATGTTCATGTCAATGTTGAACACGACAGGCACCAAGGGGATCCGTCCTGGTTCACGGGGAACCGCCAGCTTCTTCAGCAGCGTGCCGAAGGTGTACTTCTGGTTGTCGAAGGCGTCCAGCACCGCGCTGCGCCGCTGTTTCAGATGGTCGATGAAGGAGATGTCTTCGTCCACGCGGCTGCGCAGAGCGAGCAGGTTCACGCAATGCCCGACCAGATGCTTCATGCCCAGGTCGCTTTGCCCTGCAGCAGGAAGCCCAACGATGATGTCGCTATCGCCTGTGAGCTTATGCAGAAGCAGTTCGAACGATGTGAGCAATGTGGTGACGAAACTGGCGCCGCTGCGCGTGGCCACCTCCTTCAACCCGCGCACCAGTTCATCCGGCAACGCAAGGTCCAAGCGGTCCCCGGAATAGGTCTTCTGCCGCGGACGACTGCGGTCCGTGGGCAGGTCCAAGTGCGGAAGTGTGCCCTTGAACTGATCGGCCCAATACTGCTCCACTTGGGCATGTTCCGGTCCCTTGGCGAAGTCGATGGTAGCTTCGGAATAGGTGCTGTACGGAATGGCTGCGGGAAGGGCCGCTGTGGTGCCGGAGCGGACCGCATTGTACAGCTGGCTGATCTCGGCCATGATGATGCCGAGGCTCCAGCCATCGCACACCACGTGATGACCAGTGAGGCAGAGCATATGCTCCTCAGCTCCGCAGCGGATCAGCTGCGTACGGAACAGTGGTCCGTTCAGCAGATCGAATGGCGTGGTCATGTCCACCTTGACCATGGCCTTCAACCTGTCGGCACGCTCTGTCGAGGTAAGGCTGGAAAGGTCGGTGCGGACCATGAGCGGTGTGGCGGTCTCCATGACCACCATGCGTGTACCGCTGATGCTGATGGTACTGCGCAATGAGACGTGGCGCTCGACCAGCTGGACCAGGGCGGTCCCCAAGGCATCCGCGTCGAGCGTGCCCTTCAGCAGGAGCGATACCCCTTCGTTGTAGGCGCAGGAGGCATCGCGGCCCATCTCGGCCGCCACAAAGACCTCGCGCTGGGCCTCTGTGGTGGGGATCGCCTGTTCGATTACCGGACCCTGGAACGGATCGTGGTCGACAGGTGTTGAAAGGGTATCGCTGGTGAACTTCTCCATATGCAGGCGCCGTGTCCTAGGCGAAGGTGCTCATTGTTCCGTCAATTCTCGTCCGTTCCGATCATCAAATACTTCCCTTGTCGCTGCGGGTCGGCAACGAACCATGCAGGCTCACCTTTCGGGGTCCGGCCTAAGCGTGCGCCGGGTACTGGTGGCTCGCTGGCCTTGATCACCCGCTCGCTCAGCTTGCGTGCATGTCCGTTCAACACGCTGTTCACGGTCGCGATCGGGTAGGTGCGCTCCGGCATGAATCCGCTTTCGCGAAGTTCCATGCAGGTGTTCTCCACAGCTTCGATGATGCGCTCCACATCCTCTTCGGTATGCGCCGTGGTAAGGAAGTGCGGGAAGTCCAGCACGTGTACGCCGTGGTAGCGCATCAGCATGAAGAAGAGCTCGGTGTAGTTGACGCTCTCGTCGTACTTGGTCTTGAAGGCGCTGCCGAACGTGACCCACCGGTAAGGGAGCTGGTAGTGATCGAACAGTTCGTTCACGCGCTTCACCATGTCGCCGGTCATGTCGTTCAAGCGTTCCTGAAGGGCAGGGCCATGCTCCTTCATGTGAAGCAACGCGGCCTTGGCGGCGGCCATGGTGAGCGGATGGCGAACGAAGGTTCCGGCGAAGTAGGTGACACCCGCAGGCGGTACGCTGTCGTCACCGAATTGCCAATGACCACCATCGAGAGCGTCCATCCACTCGCTCTTGCCGATCATGGCACCGATGGGCATACCACCGCCGATCACTTTGCCATAGGTGCCGATGTCAGCCTTGATGCCGAACAGGGCTTGAGCACCGTTCGGATGCATACGGAAGCCGGTGATCACCTCGTCGAAGATCAGAGCGGCTCCGTTCTCTTGCGTAATGCGGCGCACCTCTCGGAGGAAGTCGACGGGTCGGAACTCCATGCGGCGGCTTTGCACGGGCTCCACCAAGATGGCCGCGGCTTCGTGGCAACGTTGCTTGATGATCTCCAAGCTCTCGGGCGTGCCGTAGTCCAGGACGAGCATGTTCTCGACCTGCTCGGGCATGATCCCGGGCGCGCCGGGATAGCTCTTCTTGCTCTTGCTGCCGCGGATGATCACCTCGTCGTTGATGCCGTGGTAGCTGCCGCTGAAGGAGATGATCAGGCTGCGGCCGGTCACCGTGCGGGCCATGCGCATGGCCCCGAGGACCGCTTCCGATCCAGTGTTGCAGACCGCAGCTCGTTCATGTCCGGTCAGTTCACAGAGCAGACGCGATACCTCCGCAGCGAGCGGGTGCATGGGGCCGATCTCGATGCCTTGGTCCAGCTGCTTATGGCAGGCTTCTTTGATGAAGTCCGGCATGTAACCGAACATGGAAGATCCGAAGCCACTGAGGATGTCGATATACTCATTGCCGTCGATGTCCCACAAGTGGCAGCCCACGCTCTTGTCCACCACCACTTGGTAGATGAGCTCCTTGGTCTGGGGCTTGAAGCCCGTGACCACACGTGGGTCGGCCATTGGCTTGCGGTTCTCCTGCGTGAAGGCCTTGCTCTTGGCGGTCTTCGCGACGTAGCGTTTCACAAAGGCGTCGAACCATGCACGCTGTTGCGGCGTCATGTCGTCCACCTTCTCCTTGCTGATGCGGGCCTGCGCACCGAAGACCTTCTTCAGTTCGGGTGCATCCTCGAATGCGTTAGGGGCAGGAGCTGGTGCAGGAGCAAGAACGCCGGTGTTTGCCCCTGCGCCTGCCCCTGCGCCTTTCCAATGTGGCAGGATATGATCCGCGAGCTTGTCCAGGTTCGGGACTTCCTCGTTCAGTTGGCGGAACGAGATCTTGACGCCGAACTTCTTCGAGAGCGACGTCGCTACTTGCGTGAGGAAGAGCGAGTCGAGGCCCATTTCGAGGAAGGTCTCCTCATGGCTTGCTTCGGCGAGTTCAAGACCGGAGCTTTCTTCCAAGAGGTTCTTGATCTGTTGAATGAGCGCCTCCTTCGGTGTAAGGTTGGCGTCGCCACTGTTCGGGACAGGTGCTTCGATCGTCGTGCTTGCGATGGCGTGACCACCAGCTACGACCATCGACACGGGATCCACCCAATGACGAACGCGCTCGAAGGCATACGTCGGCATCGAGATGCGATGGCGCTGCTCACGCTCGTAGAACTTGCTCCAGTCCATCAGCACGCCGCTCTGCCACAGGCCACCAACGGCCTTGAGAAGTTGCGTGAGTTCATTGCCGTTGCCTGCGGAATCAGCAAGCGAGGAAACAGCGGCTTGTTTCTTGGCATCGCTGCTTTGCTGGCGTGCGAGCGTCGTTGCGGTCGTGCGTGGTCCGACTTCCAGCATCACGCGGTCAGCATCGCTCCAGGCGAACTTCACCGCTTGTGCGAAACGAACGGTAGCGCGCAGGTGATCGCTCCAGTACTTCGAAGAAATGGCCTCTTCGTCCTTCAGCCATTCGGCTGTGACCGTACTGATGATCGGGATGCGTGGCGCGTTCAACTTCACGCTCTCCACCACCTTCTTGTAAGGCGCTACGATCGCAGCCATCATCGGGCTGTGGAAGGCATGGCTGGTCACGAGCAACCTGCAGGTGATGCCGTCCTTCTCCAGTTCAGCTTGGAACTTGGCAATGGCCTCGTGCGGGCCACTGGCCACACATAGTTGCGGACCGTTGTTCGCGGCGATGCTGCAACCAGGAGGTAGTCGCTTGGCGATATCTTCTTCCGCTGCGCGAACGCTGAGCATGCTGCCACCGGGCAGTTCCTGCATCATGCGGCCGCGGTTGGCGACGAGCTTCACGGCGTCTTCCAAGGTGAACACACCAGCTAGACAAGCAGCAGCGAACTCGCCGATACTGTGCCCCATCATCGCATCAGGGGTGATGCCCCAATGCATCCACAGCTTCGCGAGGCTGTAGTGCATGGTGAACAAGGAAGCCTGCGTGTAGACGGTCTGCTTGAGTTGCTCGGCGGCCTTCTCTTCTTCACCGGCCTTCGGGAAGATGATGGTCTTGAGATCAACACCGAGTTCCTTGCTGAACAGCGCGCAGCACTGATCGAAGTGCTGTGCGAAGACGGGCTCGCTGGCATGCAGGTCGCGGCCCATGTTCACGTACTGCGAACCCTGGCCGGGGAACATGAAGACCACGCCGGGTGCGGCTTCGTGCAGTTCGCGTGTGCCGATCAGGTTGGTGTCCTTGCTGGCGATCGCGTCGATCACTTCGCCATGACTTCCGCCGACGATAAGGCGACGATGCTTGAAGTGCCGACGACCGACCTGCAAGGTGAAGGCCGCATCAGCAAGCGACGCGTTCGGGTGTACTTCGAGCCAAGCACCGAGGTTCTCCGTCATGGCATCGAGCGAGGTCTTGCTCTTTGCGCTGAGCAGGAACAGTTGCTTGCTACGCGATGCACTCGACGCGGCCATCACGGGAGGCTCAGCGAGGATCACGTGGGCGTTCGTTCCACCCACACCGAAGGAGGAAACACCTGCGATGCGAGGCGTACCACTACGTGGCCAAGCGATGTTCTCATTCGCTACTCGGAAGGGCGAATTGGCAAAGTCGATCGCGGGGTTCGGGTTCTCGAAGCCCACGTTCGAAGGGATCACCTCCTCGCGCAAGGCCAGCGCGGTCTTGATCACTCCTGCGGCTCCAGCAGCAGGCGTCAGGTGACCGATGTTGCTCTTGATGGAGCCGATCACGCAATGATGGCCGTTGGTCTTGCCGCCGAACGCCAAGGTCAGTGCTTCCACTTCGATCGGATCCCCGAGCGGTGTGGCGGTGCCGTGTGTTTCCACGTAAGTGATCTGATCAGGCGCAACACCTGCATCGGCTTGTGCCATGGCGATCACTTCGGCTTGACCGCGCACACTGGGTGCGGTGAAGCTGGCCTTGTCGCTGCCGTCGTTGTTCAATGCAGCGCCCTTGATCGTCGCGTAGATGTGGTCGTTGTCACGGATCGCGTCGTCGAGGCGCTTCAGCACGAGCATGCCTGTGCCATCGCTGAACGAAGTGCCTTTCCCTTGGGCATCGAAGGTGCGCGTACTGCCGTCCGGGCTGTACATGCCGCCTTCGTTATAGAGAATGCCGCTGTTGATCGGCGCCGTGATCGATACCC
The DNA here is from genome assembly GCA_016721825.1 of Flavobacteriales bacterium. Classification (GTDB taxonomy): domain Bacteria; phylum Bacteroidota; class Bacteroidia; order Flavobacteriales_F; family PHOS-HE28; genus PHOS-HE28. The sequence goes on along the minus strand of JADKHI010000001.1, from coordinate 580,404 downwards.
CCCCCGCAAGCGCCATATCGCAGTCGCCATCACGCAATGCCTTGAACGCTTGTGCGATCGCGACGAGTGAAGTGCTGCACCCTGTGTGGAGGCTCAGTGCCGGTCCACGCAGATCGAACTCGAAGGCGAGGCGTGTGGCGATGTAGTCCTTTTCGTTCGCCGTCATCACGGCGAAATCGCCGACCTGATCGATCAGATCGGGGTGGCCGATGACGTTGCGGGTGAAGTAGGTGTTGTTGCCCATGCCGGCATACACACCGATCAGTCCTTCGTGCTTCGCAGGGTCGTAGGCAGCATCCTCCAAGGCGGCCCAAGCCGTCTCCAGGAACACACGTTGCTGCGGGTCCATCAATGCGGCCAGGCGCGGGTTCACGCCGAAGAAGCCCGCATCGAACTTGTCCGCATCGGCGATCACCCCACGGGCCGGGACGTAGTCAGGGTCGTTCTTGATCGCTTCAGGAATGCTCGGGTCCAGTTCCTCCTTGGTCCAGCGGCTGATGCTGTTCTTCTTCGCGAGCAGGTTCTTCCAAAGCTCTTCCACATTGGCAGCGCCCGGGAAGCGTCCGCTCATGCCGATGATGGCGATGTCGCCTTTCTTGGATCCGCCAGTCGCAGCCTTACGCGCCTGGGCCATTTCAGAAGGGGCGATCGCACTGGCATCACCTTCCAGGAATGACGCGCACGCCTTGATCGTCGGGTGCTGATACACCTTCACGATCGGCAACTTCAAACCGTGGCCTTCGAGTTGCGCGACGCACTGGATGCTCAGCAAGGAATTGCCGCCGAGGTCGAAGAAGTTGTCGTCGATGCCTACGCGGTCGATGCCGAGGAGATCGGCCCACACGTTCGCGAGCGTTTTCTGCACACTGGTTTGCGGCGCTGCGAAGGCCACATCCAGTTCAGGGCGTTTCACATCGGGTGCTGGCAATGCCTTGCGATCGATCTTGCCACTGGGTGTGCGTGGCAATTCCTTCACGGCCACGAAGGCGGAAGGCACCATGTAATCGGGGAGAAGGGAAGCGAGGTGCTTGCGCAGATCGTTCACGCTCACTTCGTGCTTCGCGACGTAGTAGCCGACGAGGCGCTTCAGACCGGGGCGATCCTCGCGCACGTTGGCGACAGCTTGTTCAATGGAAGCATGCTTCTCCAGTGCCACTTCCACCTCACCGAGCTCGATGCGATAGCCGCGCACTTTCACCTGGCCATCGATGCGGCCTTTGTAGTCGATCTCGCCGTTCGGCAATTCAGCCGCACGGTCGCCCGTCTTGTACAATCGTCCTCCAGCTTCGAACGGATCCGCGAGGAAACGCTCGGCTGTCAGATCATCGCGACCGATGTATCCGGTGGCAACGCAAGCACCACCGAGGTAGAGCTCGCCTTCTTCGCCCTTCTTCACGGGCTTCATCTGCTCATCGAGCACGAGCAGCTTCACATTGTCAATGGCCTTGCCGATGTTGGGTAGCGCAGGCCACGTAGCAGGATCACCTTTCAGTTCGAGTTCACTCACCACGTGCCCTTCCGTGGGTCCGTACTGGTTGCAGAAGCGGCAGCCGGGCAATTGTTTGAAGAAGTTCGCGACCGCTGGAGTGATCTTCAATTGCTCACCACTGGTGAAGACCTCCTTCAATGAGGCCGGGACCTCACCCGTGCGTTCCACGGCTTCCGCCAAGTATTGCAGCGCCACGAAAGGCACGATGATCCGGTTGATCTTCTGCGCGATGATCTTACGCAGGAGTTGCGTGCTGTTCAGCCGATCCTCGTCGGTGATCAACACCAAGGTGCCGCCTTGTGCGAACGTGGTGAAGAGTTCCTGGAAGCTGACGTCGAAGCTGATGGGAGCGAACTGCAACGTACGGTCGCCCTCCTTCAACACCGACGTGCGCAGTTGCCACTGGATCAGGTTCAGCAGCGGTGCGTGGTGCATGGCCACACCTTTCGGTCGGCCGGTGCTTCCGCTCGTAAAAAGGACGTAGGCCAGGTCCTCCGGCTTGGCAGGACACTCCCCCTCGAAGCTTGGTCCGTTCTCCAGGTCGATCTCATCGATCAAGAGCACTTTCGCTTTGGTGCCTTTGAACAGGTGTTGGTGTGCCCGGTCGGTGATCACTACCGGCGGTTGGGCATCCTCCAGCATCAAAGCGATACGATCGGCGGGGTAGGTGGGGTCGATGGGGACGTAAGCAGCGCCGGCCTCCAGGATCCCGAGCACGCTGAAGATGAGCTGTGGAGAACGTTCCAGGCAAAGACCGACTGTCTGGTCCGATATGGCGCCTGCTGCACGCAGGACTTCCGCTATGCGACGTGAACGCTGGTAAAGCTCTGCATAGGAGAACGTGCCGCTTTCCCCGATCAGCGCTGTGCGTGAGGGGTCGTGGTTCCGTTCAAGCAGGTCGATGACAGAGTTCGTTCCTTTCGGTCGGGAGAGGGTCATTGGTTACGGCAGGTCAACTGAAGTGAAAAGAGAGCATGTCCGGGTACCACCCTGACACGCTCTTTCCCAGCGGTCGTGTTCAGGCGTTCAACGCGGGGCATCCAGGCTTGGTTTCCGCAGACGGCAAAGATCGCTCGATGGGTTGAACAAGTATCCGTGCTACGACCGGGATTTTTCAGGTCCATGGGTTGAAAGTACCGATTCGTCGTTGATTTTGGTGGCCTGGTCCTTGGGTTTGGGGGTCGGCGAACTGCCTAGCCCCTCGCGCACGAGGGTACACGCGCGATCTTCGGTTTACTTTTGCCGCCCTTCCAGCCGCTCCATGATCCGCCGAACCGTCCTCCTGTTGCTTGCCCTGTTGACCATGGGGCGCACAGTGCAGGCGCAGACCTATGGTCAGGATCGCAGTGTACAGATGTGGGCCACGGTCTCGACCTCGCCAGCCTCCATCACACTGAACTGGCTTACCTATCCGACGGTGACGGGTTATCAGGTCTACCGTAAGCTGAAAGGAGATGCAACCTGGGGAAGCGTGCTGGCCAATGTGGCGGGCGCCAACAACTCCTGGACCGACAACTCTGCCGCGCTGAATACCAGCTATGAGTACAAGGTGGTTCGCAGCACCACCGGATACGGGCAGGGTTACGGCTATGTGAACGCGGGCATCAACATGGAGATGGTCGAGGGGCGGGGGAAGCTTCTCCTGATCGTGGACAACACGTTCTCGGCCTCCCTATCGACCCAGCTTGCTCAGCTGCAGTCCGATCTGGAGGGTGATGGATGGAAGGTGCTTCGCAGTGATGTTAGTCGAACGGCGAGCGTACCGAGCATCAAGACGATCGTGGTGAACGCCTATAACGCTGATCCGACGAACGTGAAGGCCGTGTTCCTTGTGGGTCACGTGCCCGTGCCTTATTCGGGGAACCTGGCACCCGATGGTCATGGCGAGCACTACGGGGCCTGGGCCGCAGATGGCTTCTATGGGGATGTGAACGGTAACTGGACCGACAACAGTGTGAACAGTTCCGGAACGCAGATCGACCTGCGGAACACGAACATCATCGGTGACGGCAAGTATGACCAGAGCACCTTCCCCAGCGCGGTGGAACTGGCCGTTGGGCGGGTGGACATGTTCAACCTGCCTGCGTTCAGCCAGACCGAGACCACCCTGCTTGGGAACTACCTGACCAAGCTTCACAACTGGAAGGTGAAGAACTTCACGGCCCAGGTGCGGGGCTTGGTGGACGACAACTTCACCGGTTACATCGATGCTTTCTCCCAGAGCGCTTGGCGTGGCTTCGGCCCGTTGGTGGGGCCGAGCAACGTGGCCGCCGGCGATTACGTGACGGGCATGACAGGGCAGAGCTACCTCTGGAGTTACGGTTGCGGCGGAGGTTGGTGGGACAATTGCGTGGGCGTGGGTAACACCACGGATTTCGTGAACGGAAACCTTCAGAGCGTCTTCACGATCCTCTTCGGAAGCTATTTCGGCGACTTCGACTGCCAGAACAATTTCATGCGGTCCTCGCTGGCTTCCGGTACGACGCTGACCAATTTCTGGGCTGGCTACCCGAACTGGTTCTTCCATCACATGGGCCTTGGGGAGACCATCGGCTACTCCACCGTGCTGACCCAGAACAACGGCAACTCGCTCTACACGTTAGCGAACCCGAGCAATGGTCGTGTGCACATCACACTGATGGGAGACCCGAGCCTGCGGATGCACATCGTGGCGCCGCCGAGCAACGTCACCTGCACCACGTTGACCAGTACGACGGCGAACATCGCGTGGACCGCCTCTTGGGAATCTGTCCTGGGATACCACGTGTACCGCTTCAACACGGTCACGCAGAACTGGGACCGCCGCACCACTTCGGCCGTCACCGGTACAAGCTACGTGGATAACACCACGGGCTTGAGCGGCAATGTGCGGTACATGGTGCGTGCCTTGAAGTTGGAACAGGGCTACAGCGGTTCCTACTACAACCTCAGCCTAGGGGTCGTTGGGACGTTGGTAATGGGCGGAGCTCAAACGGATTGTCTTGGGGTTGTTGGAGGGACCGCACTTCCGGGCACACCATGCAACGATGGGAATTCGAACACGGCGAACGACACGTGGAACACTTCCTGCCAGTGCCTCGGACTCGTCCTGGATTGTGCTGGCGTACCTGGTGGGACAGCACTTCCCGGAACAGGTTGCAACGATGGGAATGGCTGCACCACGAATGACCTGTGGAACGCGAGCTGCCAGTGCGTTGGCACTCCAGTTACCTGCAACGATAACAACCCGTGTACGAGCGACCAATGCTTGAGCGGCTCGTGTGTTTTCACCCCACTCCCGGACACGGACGGGGACGGGATCTGCAATGCACAGGATCTGTGCCCGACGGTCTTCGGTTCGATCGGATCGCCTTGCAACGATGGGAACGCATGTACCACGAACGACCTCCTGAACTCCAGTTGCCAGTGTTTAGGAACGACTGTTCCGGACAATGATGGGGATGGTCTTTGCAATGCCATCGACCCCTGTCCGAACGGTCCCAACCCAGGTGCTTCGTGCAACGATGGCAGCGCGTGCACCATCAACGACGTGATCAATGCCTCCTGCCAATGTGTGGGAACAGCTCTTCCTGACGGCGACGGTGATGGGATCTGTGATGCCCAGGACAACTGCCCTTCGGCCTTTGGTCAGATCGGTTCAGCCTGCGACGATGGCAATGGCGCAACCGTGAACGATGTGCTCAATGGATCATGCGTCTGCTCTGGGACGCCGCTGGACTGTCTGGGGGTTCCCAATGGCTCCGCCGTGCCGGGATCATCTTGCGACGACGGCAATACGGCCACGGGTAACGACCAATGGTCGGCTGCGTGCCAGTGTGTAGGGCAGGGCCTCGATTGCCTTGGTGTTCCTGGCGGAACCGCCGTGGTTGATGATTGCGGGGTATGCAATGGTACCAACGACTGCTTGATCGGGGCCATTACCACCTGCTCCCGGATCATTGTGGGAACCGATGATGCGGAGGAGGCTGTCAATGGCGACCTCTACGGGACCACAGGCGATCTTGATCTGGTGCATGACAGCGAAACGCCGGATTGGCGGGGTGATCAATTGATCGGGCTGCGCTTCGACCAGATCCAAGTACCACAGGGTGCGCAGCTCGTACAGGCCCGCATCCAGTTCACAGCGCGGAATGGAACGAATGCCGGAGCCAGTGCGCTTTCGATCGCTGTCCAGAACGGGGATAATGCTCCGCCCATCGGATTCTCTCCAAATGAACTTTCCTCACGGGGATATGTTGGATCTGTGGCTTGGAGCATTCCAGCTTGGTCCGTCGCCGGGGCAAGCGGTCCTGATCAGCGCACCCCGGATCTTTCTCCGATCCTTCAGCAGGTCGTAAGCCGTCCGCTTTGGGCGGGGGGCAACGCAATGGTCGTGTCATTCTCCGGAACAGGAAGCCGCTCGGCTTGGCAGGCGGAACAGGACACGTCGTTGGCGGCACGCCTCTGCATCAGCTACCTGCCCGGAACCTCCATTCAATTTGATTGTCTCGGTCAATTGGGGGGGAGTGCTGTTGCCGGAACGCCGTGTGATGACGGTGACCCCCTGAGCATCAACGATACCTGGCAGGCCAACTGCCAATGCGCAGGCACCTTGTTCGATTGTTTGGGTGTATTGCAGGGGTCGGCTTTGCCGGGAACTTCTTGTGATGACGGCCTTGCCACTACCGGGGACGACTTGTGGACCGCTGGTTGCCTATGCGTTGGTCAGGTGATCGATTGCCTGGGCCAACCCGGTGGAGGCGCACTGCCGGGAGCTCCTTGCGATGATGGACAATTCCTGACCGTGGGGGATGCTTGGAGCGCTTCCTGCACCTGCGATGGTGTGCCGGTCGATTGCGAAGGCACGGTGAATGGCACTGCATTGCCCGGCACTCCTTGTGATGATGGTTCCGGGGGTACCGGGAACGATGTTTGGGGCACCGACTGTGCATGTGCCGGACTTTTGATCGACTGCTTCGGGGTTCCCGGTGGAGGTGCTGTGGTTGATGAGTGTGGCGTGTGCGGTGGAAACAATGCCTGCATCGATTCCACGGTATGCTACACGGTCGGAAATTCCGGGGACCCGGATACCGAGGAAGCTGCGAACGGTTCCATGTACCCGAACACGGGTATGTTGGACCTGGCCTTGGATGGTGAACCCGGCAGCCCTCGAGGGGAGCAAGTGGTCGGGCTTCGCTTTCAAGGTGTACAAGTACCCAATGCGGCCAACATCGTGTCCGCCTATCTCCAGTTCACTGCGGCTGGAACGGCCAACGTGGACCCGAGTGCTTTGGTCATCGAAGCACAAGCCTCGAACAACGCGGGTGCCCTTGGCCTATTCCCGTATAACCTCAGCGTGCGGAACCGCACCACATCAAGTGTGGCCTGGTCCCCGCAGCCCTGGACGATCGTGGACGAAGCTTCGATCGCGCAGCGCAGTCCGAATGTCGCGACCCTGGTGCAGGAGGTGATCTCACGTCCAGCCTGGAGCCCCGGCAATGCCTTGGTGCTCTTTGTGGAAGGCACTGGTCGTCGGCAGGCCTTCAGCAGGAACATGGATCCAGCAAAGGCCCCGCGGATCTGCATCAGCTATGGCAACACCTCCATCCCTGCGGAGGATTGCCTCGGAGTATCCGGCGGCACAGCGTTGCCTGGAACTCCTTGTGACGACCAGGATCCGGTCACTGGCGATGATCGTTGGACGGTGGATTGCCTCTGTTCCGGTGACACGATCGATTGCTTGGGCGATGCAGGAGGAGCGGCATTGCCCGGGTCTCCCTGTGATGACCTCGACGCTGCGACGGGTGCTGATCAGTGGCAGCTGGATTGCTCGTGCGCCGGTTCCTTCATCGACTGCCTCGGTGTTCCTGGTGGTGCGGCTTTGGCAGGTTCGGTTTGCGATGATGCCAATGCCGCCACGGGTGATGACCTCTGGCAGTCCGATTGCACCTGCGCCGGAACCTTGATCGATTGTCTTGGTGTGATCGGAGGGACCGCGTTGCCTGGCATTCCCTGTGACGATGCGGACACCCTTACCGGCAACGATAGTTGGCAGGCGAACTGCATCTGTGCTGGAGAGCTGATCGATTGCCTTGGAGTGATCGGAGGCCCCTCTCTTCCTGGTTCTGCTTGTGACGATGGTGATGTCACGACAGGTGCTGATGCCTGGCAGTCGGATTGTAGCTGCGCGGGCGCCTTCATTGATTGTGTAGGAGTGCCTGGTGGCGCTGCCTTGGTGGGCACCCCTTGCGACGATCTTGATGCTGCCACGGGCGATGACAGCTATACGTCCAACTGCACCTGCATCGGTGAACTGATCGACTGCGTTGGACTGCCCGGAGGTTCCGCATTGCCGGGTGTTCCCTGTGACGATGGCGACGGGGCGACCGGCAACGACCTCTGGCTGTCGGATTGCACTTGCGTTGGAGAGCTGATCGATTGCTCGGGTGTTCCCGGTGGATCGGACCTTCCCGGCTCGGTATGTGACGATGGAAATCCAGGGACCGGACTGGACCTGTGGCAGAACGACTGTTCCTGTGCAGGCACCCCGATCGATTGTGCCGGTGTGATCGGTGGTCCTTTGCTACCGGGAACGCCTTGCGACGACGGCAACAGTGACACGGGTGATGATACGTGGCAGAACGACTGTACCTGTGTTGGTGCACTGATCGATTGCATAGGCCTACCGGGTGGCACGGACCTACCTGGTACCTCCTGCGACGATGGCAATGCGAACACCGGCAATGACCTCTGGCTGGGCAATTGCTCCTGCGTAGGCCAGGCCTATGATTGTGCTGGCGTGCCCGGCGGAATTGCGTTGCCTGGATCAGCGTGCGACGACAATGATCCAGGGACCGGTCAGGATACGTGGTCCTCTTCGTGCGCCTGCATCGGCCTTCTGATCGATTGCGCCGGCGTGCCCGGTGGAACGGCAGCCTTGGACGGCTGCGGAATATGCGCAGGTGGGACCACAGGTGTGGAGCCCGATCAGGATTCCGATAGCGATGGCACACTGGATTGCAATGACAATTGCCCGGACCTCTTCAATGCCGCGCAGGACGACTTCGATTCCGATGCCTATGGGGATCTCTGCGACAACTGTCCTTGGATCTCAAACACGGATCAGGCGGATAGCGATGGTGACGGGGTGGGGGACGTATGTGACTTCATCGGCATGGACGAGCATCAGTCTCTTCCTGTCATGGTCGTACGCCCGAACCCCTCGAGCACGGTCATCTTCTTCCAGTGCTCGGCTCCGGAGGCTGAGCAGGTTGTTGTGCTCGATGTGATTGGTGCACGTGTGCTCGGTATGCCGTTTACAGGCACGCTCGATGTATCGAACCTGGCATCGGGCACTTATGTGCTGATGGTAGAGAGCGCTACCGGACAAGGCTTGGCGCGCGCGCGCTTCATTCGGGAATAGCTCACGTCGCCCTTTCGCGATCGGTCCCGCTTCGTGCGCGGATCGAAACCCAACAGGTTGTTCTTGCGGTATAAGGCTGGCCTGCCCATGGACCGCCTCGGTCCGACCGCAAGGAACGATCGAGGCCACGGAATTGCCGCCGTGTTGTGCATGGGTCAGGATGTTCCATCCAATCCTGCCTGCCATGTTCCGCACGTTCATAACGATCGTTGCCATCTCTCTTGCCACACTGCTGGGCGCGCAATCGCCGTCGGTGATCGGTGCCGTTCAGGTGTCCGCCACGGTACAGAGCAACCCGGCATCCATCTCCCTTACTTGGGCGCCTTTGGTGAATACCAATGGGTTCACCATCTACCGGAAGCTGAAGGCCGCAACGGCTTGGGGCTCGAGCTATGCGACCGCTGCTGCATCAGCCACGCAATGGACCGACAATAGCGTTGCCGTAGGTACCTGCTATGAGTACAAGGTCGTACGGTCGGCAGCCGGTGGCACTGGATATGGCTATATCGCCGCTGGGGTGGAAGTACAGCCCGTGGAGTACCAAGGCAAGTTGATCCTGCTTGTTGACAACACCTTGTCCACGGCCATCGCGACCCAGGTCGCTCAGTTGCAGACGGACCTGAAGGCCGATGGGTGGACCGTGCTCCGTCAGGATGTGAGCCGCACGGCATCGGTCAGTAGCATCCGCAGTATCATAACCGGTTTCTACAATGCGGACCCGACCAACGTCAAGGCCGTCTACCTCCTTGGCCATGTGCCTGTTCCTTATTCCGGGAACATCAGCCCGGACGGCCACAGCACCCATCAAGGGGCCTGGCCGTGTGATGGGTACTACGGGGATGTGAACGGCACCTGGACGGACAACAGTGTCAATAGCACTGGAGGTTATCCGCTCAATGTGAACGTGCCGGGTGATGGTAAGTTCGATCAGAGCGACTACCCCTCCAGCCTCGAACTGCAGGTCGGCCGCGTGGACCTTTACGACCTTCCCAGTTTCTCACAGAGCGAGTCACAGCTGTTGGCCAGCTATCTGGACAAGGCGCATGGGTTCCGGACCAAACAATGGGTGCCGCAAACGCGTGGTATCGTGTTCGACAACCTGCAATGGGTAGCGAACCCGCTGGCAAGCTCCGGTTACCAGAGCATCGCTGCGCTGGTCGGTCACCAGAATATCACGGACTGCTATCCCTACGGCGCTCCTTACACCTCTTTTGTGAACAACCAGAGCTATCTCTGGACCTATAGTAGCGGCGGCGGTTCGCAGGCGGTTTACAACAACGTGCTCACGTTCAACGGAGCCAACAACATCGCCACTACGGAGGAATACGGCTCGACCGTGAACCAGGGAGGCGTGTTCAACATGTCCTTCGGTAGCTATTTCGGTGATTGGGATAACCGCAACAACTTCCTACGTGCTCAGCTGGCGAGCGGACAAGGCCTCACCAGTGTATGGTCGGCGATCCCGAACTGGTGGTTCCACCACATGGGCATGGGCGATCATATTGGCTACAGCGCGCTACAGAGCATGAACAACGGCTCGGTTTACACGCTGCAGAGCAGTGGTTGGCAGGGCCCCACACATGGCCGGGCGCACCTCGGTCTGATGGGGGATCCAGCGTTGCGGATGATGGCCGTGGCGCCGCCATCGGCATTGCAGGTCACCAACAGTGGCGGTAATGCCTCCTTTGCTTGGACACCTTCGTCCGATGCGGTCTTGGGCTACTACATCTACCAGTTCGATCAGACGACAGGAGTTGTGTCCCGGGTCGTTCCCACGCTGATCACAGGGTCGTCTTTCATCAGTCCAACGGTCCCTTTCATTGCTGGCAAGGAGTATATGGTCCGGGCTGTGAAGCTTCAGACCACTTCGAGCGGTAGTTATTACAACCTGAGTCTCGGTGCGATCGCGACAGCGGCCGGAAGCGCAACTCCTGATTGTCTGGGTGTGGTTGGTGGTACGGCTGTTCAGGGAAGCGCTTGCAACGATGGCAACGCCTGTACCACGAACGATACGTGGAACGCCAGCTGCCAGTGCATGGGCACGGCGAGTGGTGATACGGATGGCGACGGTGTGTGCAACGCTCAGGACAACTGCCCGAACGTTTCTGGCCAGATCGGCTCGGCTTGCAACGATGGCAACGCCTGCACGATCAACGATGTACTGAACGCCAGCTGTCAGTGCGTGGGCACGGCCAGTGGTGATACGGATGGTGACGGTGTGTGCAACGCCCAGGACAACTGCCCTACGGTAGCTGGCCAGATCGGCTCTGCCTGCAACGATGGCAACCCCTGCACGATCAACGATGTACTGAACGCCAGCTGTCAGTGCGTGGGCACGGCCAGTGGTGATACGGATGGTGACGGTGTGTGCAACGCCCAGGACAATTGCCCTACGGTAGCTGGCCAGATCGGCTCTGCCTGCAACGATGGCAACGCCTGCACGATCAACGATGTACTGAACGCCAGCTGTCAGTGCGTGGGCACGGCCAGTGGTGATACGGATGGTGACGGTGTGTGCAACGCCCAGGACAACTGCCCTACGGTAGGTGGCCAGATCGGCTCTGCCTGCAACGATGGCACCCCCTGCACGATCAACGATGTATTGAACACAAGCTGCCAGTGCGTGGGCACGACCAGCCCTGACAGCGACGGCGACGGTGTGTGCAATGCCCAGGACAACTGCCCGAACGTAGCTGGCCAGATCGGGTCTGCCTGCAACGATGGGAACGCCTGCACGATCAACGATGTACTGAACGCGAGCTGTCAGTGCGTAGGCACGGCGAGTGGCGACACGGATGGCGACGGTGTGTGCAACGCTCAGGACAACTGCCCTACGGTAGCTGGCCAGATCGGCTCTGCCTGCAACGACGGGAACGCCTGCACGATCAACGATGTACTGAACGCGAGCTGTCAGTGCGTTGGCACGGCGAGTGGCGACACGGATGGCGACGGTGTGTGCAACGCTCAGGACAACTGCCCTACGGTAGCTGGCCAGATCGGCTCTGCCTGCAACGACGGGAACGCCTGCACGATCAACGATGTACTGAACGCGAGCTGTCAGTGCGTTGGTACGGCAAGTGGTGATACGGATGGCGACGGTGTGTGCAACGCTCAGGACAACTGCCCTACGATAGCTGGCCAGATCGGCTCTGCCTGCAACGATGGGAACGCCTGCACGATCAACGATGTGCTGAACGCGAGCTGCCAGTGCGTGGGCACGGCGAGCGGTGACACGGACGGTGATGGTATCTGCAATGTTCAGGACAATTGCCCAAACGTTGCTGGTCAGATCGGTTCAAGCTGTGACGACTCCAATGCATCGACGATCAACGATGTGCTGAATAACAACTGCCAGTGCGCCGGAACCCCTGTGGTCTTCGACTGCCTGGGTGTGGCGAACGGATCGGCCCTGCCTGGAACGAGCTGCAATGACGGCAACGCGAACACCGTCAACGACATCTACGACGCGAGCTGTGCTTGCACTGGAACGCCCGTATTGTTCGACTGCCTGGGTGTCGCGAACGGAACGGCCCTGCCCGGCACCAGCTGCAATGACGGCAACGCGAACACCGTCAACGACATCTACGACGCGAGCTGTGCTTGCACTGGAACGCCCGTGTTGTTCGACTGCCTGGGTGTCGCGAACGGAACCGCCCTGCCCGGTACGAGCTGCAACGACGGCAACGCGAACACCATCAACGACCTGTATGACGCGAACTGCCAGTGCGCTGGAACGTCCGTAGTGTTCGACTGCCTGGGTGTAGCGAACGGAACGGCCCTGCCCGGCACCAGCTGCGATGACGGCAACGCGAACACGATCAACGACCTCTTCGATGCGAACTGTGCTTGCGCCGGAACCCCCGTGGTGTTCGACTGTCTGGGTGTCGCGAACGGAACGGCCCTGCCCGGCACGAGCTGCGACGACGGCAACGCGAACACGATCAACGACGTGTTCGATGCGAACTGTGCTTGCGCTGGAACACTCGTGGTGTTCGACTGCCTGGGTGTCGCGAACGGAACGGCCCTGCCCGGCACCAGCTGCGATGACGGCAACGCGAACACGATCAACGACCTGTTCGATGCTAGCTGCCAGTGCACCGGAACGCCAGTGGTGTTCGACTGCCTGGGTGTCGCGAACGGAACGGCCCTGCCCGGCACCAGCTGTGACGACGGCAACGCGAACACGATCAATGACATCTACAACGCGACCTGCCAGTGCGCTGGAACGCCTGTGGTGTTCGACTGCCTGGGTGTCGCGAACGGAACGGCCCTGCCCGGCACCAGCTGCAACGACGGCAACGCGAACACGATCAACGACCTCTACGACGCGAACTGTGCTTGCACTGGAACGCCCGTGGTGTTCGACTGCCTGGGTGTGGCGAACGGATCGGCCCTGCCTGGAACGAGCTGCAATGACGGCAACGCGAACACGATCAACGACCTCTACGACGCGAGCTGTGCTTGCGCCGGAACCCCCGTGGTGTTCGACTGCCTGGGCGTCGCGAACGGAACCGCCCTGCCCGGCACCAGCTGCGACGACGGCAACGCGAACACCATCAACGACCTGTTCGATGCGAGCTGTGCTTGCGCCGGAACGCCTGTGGTGTTCGACTGCCTGGGTGTCGCGAACGGAACGGCTTTGTCAGGCACCAGCTGCAACGACGGCAACGCGAACACGATCAACGACGTGTATGGTGCGAACTGTGCTTGCGCCGGAACGCCTGTGGTGTTCGACTGCCTGGGTGTCGCGAACGGAACGGCCCTGCCCGGCACCAGCTGCGATGACGGCAACGCGAACACGATCAACGACGTGTATGGTGCGAACTGTGCTTGCGCCGGAACGCCTGTGGTGTTCGACTGCCTGGGTGTCGCGAACGGAACGGCCCTGCCCGGCACCAGCTGCGATGACGGCAACGCGAACACGATCAACGACCTCTACGACGCGAGCTGCCAGTGCGCTGGAACGCTCGTGGTGTTCGACTGCCTGGGTGTCGCGAACGGAACGGCCCTGCCCGGCACCAGCTGCAACGACGGCAACGCGAACACGATCAACGACCTGTTCGATGCGAACTGTGCTTGCGCCGGAACGCCTGTGGTGTTCGACTGCCTGGGTGTCGCGAACGGAACGGCCCTGCCCGGCACCAGCTGCAACGACGGCAACGCGAACACGATCAACGACGTGTTCGATGCGAACTGTGCTTGCGCCGGAACGCCTGTGGTGTTCGACTGCCTGGGTGTCGCGAACGGAACGGCCCTGCCCGGAACGGGCTGCAACGACGGCAACGCGAACACGATCAACGACATCTACAACGCGACCTGCCAGTGCGCCGGAACGCCTGTGGTGTTCGACTGCCTGGGTGTCGCGAACGGAACGGCCCTGCCCGGCACCAGCTGCAACGACGGCAACGCGAACACGATCAACGACATCTACAACGCGACCTGCCAGTGCGCCGGAACGCCTGTGGTGTTCGACTGCCTGGGTGTCGCGAACGGAACGGCCCTGCCCGGCACCAGCTGCAACGACGGCAACGCGAACACGATCAACGACCTCTACGACGCGAGCTGCCAGTGCGCTGGAACACTCGTGGTGTTCGACTGCCTGGGTGTAGCGAATGGAACGGCCCTGCCCGGCACCAGCTGCGATGACGGCAACGCGAACACGATCAACGACGTGTTCGATGCGAACTGTGCTTGCGCCGGAACGCCTGTGGTGTTCGACTGCCTGGGTGTCGCGAACGGAACGGCCCTGCCCGGCACCAGCTGCAATGACGGCAACACGAACACGATCAACGACCTCTACGACGCGAGCTGCCAGTGCGCTGGAACACTCGTGGTGTTCGACTGCCTGGGTGTAGCGAACGGAACGGCCCTGCCCGGCACCAGCTGCGATGACGGCAACGCGAACACGATCAACGACGTGTATGGTGCGAACTGTGCTTGCGCCGGAACGCCTGTGGTGTTCGACTGCCTGGGTCGCGAACGGAACGGCCCTGCCCGGCACCAGCTGCAACGACGGCAACGCGAACACGATCAACGACGTGTATGGTGCGAACTGTGCTTGCGCCGGAACGCCTGTGATGTTCGACTGCCTGGGTGTCGCGAACGGAACGGCCCTGCCCGGCACCAGCTGCGATGACGGCAACGCGAACACCATCAACGACCTGTTCGATGCGAGCTGTGCTTGCGCCGGAACGCCTGTGGTGTTCGACTGCCTGGGTGTCGCGAACGGAACGGCCTTGCCAGGCACCAGCTGCAACGACGGCAACGCGAACACGATCAACGACCTGTTCGATGCGAACTGTGCTTGCGCCGGAACGCCCGTGGTGTTCGACTGCCTGGGCGTCGCGAACGGAACCGCCCTGCCCGGCACCAGCTGCAACGACGGCAACGCGAACACGATCAACGACGTGTATGGTGCGAACTGTGCTTGCGCCGGAACGCCTGTGGTGTTCGACTGCCTGGGTGTCGCGAACGGAACGGCCCTGCCCGGCACCAGCTGCGATGACGGCAACGCGAACACGATCAACGACGTGTATGGTGCGAACTGTGCTTGCGCCGGAACGCCTGTGGTGTTCGACTGCCTGGGTGTCGCGAACGGAACGGCCCTGCCCGGCACCAGCTGCAACGACGGCAACGCGAACACGATCAACGACGTGTATGGTGCGAACTGTGCTTGCGCCGGAACGCCTGTGGTGTTCGACTGCCTGGGTGTCGCGAACGGAACGGCCCTGCCCGGCACCAGCTGCGATGACGGCAACGCGAACACGATCAACGACGTGTTCGATGCGAACTGTGCTTGCGCCGGAACGCCTGTGGTGTTCGACTGCCTGGGTGTCGCGAACGGAACTGCCCTGCCCGGCACCAGCTGCGATGACGGCAACGCGAACACGATCAACGACGTGTTCGATGCGAACTGTGCTTGCGCCGGAACGCCTGTGGTGTTCGACTGCCTGGGTGTCGCGAACGGAACGGCCCTGCCCGGAACGGGCTGCAACGACGGCAACGCGAACACGATCAACGACATCTACGACGCGAGCTGCCAGTGCGCCGGAACGCCAGTGGTGTTCGACTGCCTGGGTGTAGCGAACGGAACTGCCCTGCCCGGAACGAGTTGCAACGACGGCAACGCCAACACCGCTAGTGACACTTGGACAAACAGTTGTCAGTGTCAGGGCGTGCTGCTCGACTGCCTTGGTGTTCCTGGAGGCAGCGCGCTTCCGGGCACACCCTGCAATGATGGGAATGGAGGCACTTCCAACGACCTCTGGACGGCCAACTGCTCCTGTGCGGGTAGCTCTGCGACCATCGATTGCACAGGTACTCCGGGAGGCACATCATTGCCTGGTACCGCGTGCGATGATGGCGACTCCAACACGGCCAATGATAGCTGGATGCTGGATTGCACCTGCACGGGTCAGCTTGTGGATTGTGCCGGGGTAGTGGGAGGGACCGCCGCGCTCGACGGATGTGGGGTCTGCGCAGGTGGGACGACAGGTGTTATCCCGGATGGTGACAGCGATGGCGATGGTCTTGTAAGCTGCGACGACATCTGCCCGGATGCGTTCAACCCTGATCAAGCCGACTTTGACGGAGATGGAGTGGGCGATGCTTGCGACAACTGTGTCTGGGTGAGCAACAGTGACCAGGTGGACGCCAATGGCAATGGCATCGGTGATGCGTGCGAGACATTGAACGGAATTCCGGAAGTGACGGAAACCAGCGGTCTTTCGATCTACCCGAACCCGGCGGATGAGGAGATCTATGTGACATGCACTGATGCACAGGTCCGCGCGGTCCGGATCGTTGATGTGGCTGGTGCGTTGGTGCTCCAGGCCCCGGTGATGCAGCGGATCGACCTCAACAACGTGGCTCGTGGAACCTATATCGTAATTGCGCTGAACGCGGAAGGCAGACCGCTCGCGCAGACCAGGCTCATCCGGCAATGATGAGCCCAGGTTGGATGGAGGCGGCCCGTGACCACGGGCCGCTTTTCATTTCCGGACCCTAGATCGCAAGGATCGACAGGGCGCGCATCAGTTCACCTCCAAGTTCCTTGCGCTTGCCGATGGCCTCCTTGAAGGGCGTCAAGAGCACTTCACCATTGACCACGCCGGCCATTTGATCGCGTTCTCCGGCCAGCAGCGCTTCAACGGCCGCGATCCCCAACCTGCTGGCAAGAATGCGATCCGTAACGGTGGGTGATCCGCCCCGTTGCACATGGCCCAGGATCGTAACGCGGATGTCCCGACCAGGGCACTGTTCCTTCACCTGACGAGCGATCGCGAACGCACCCCCTTCCTCATCGCCTTCGGCCACCACAACGATGCTGGAGGACTTGGTGGCGGATTGCTGTTGCAGAGCTTGGACCAGTTCGGCAACGTGCTGTTCTCTTTCCGGTACCATGACGTACTCGGCCCCGGAGGCCACCGCGCTGTGCAAGGCTATGAAGCCAGCGTCACGCCCCATCACCTCCACGAAGAACGTGCGATCATGCGAAGAGGCCGTGTCGCGGATACGGTCGATCGCTTCCATGGCGATGTTCACGGCCGTATCGAAGCCAATGGTCAGGTCCGTGCCGCTAAGGTCATTGTCGATCGTGCCGGGTAGACCGATCGTGGGCACACCATGTTCTGTTCTGAAGACCTCGGATCCGGTGAACGTGCCGTCACCGCCGATGGCCACGAGCGCATCGATACCCGCGTGATCAAGTTGTCGCTTCGCCTCTTGTCGACCTTCCACCGTCATGAACCGTGCGCTGCGGGCGGACCGGAGCATGGTCCCACCCCTTTGGATGATGCCGCTGACATCGCGGATCCCCAGCGGTCGGATCTCACCTTTGATCATTCCGTCATAGCCACCCATGATCCCGCTTACCTGAACACCGTGGTAGTGGCATGCCCTCACCACGGCACGCACGGCAGCGTTCATTCCCGGCGCATCGCCGCCAGAGGTGAACACGCCAATGTGTCGTACAGGGTTCATTCGAACACAACAGCGCTCGACCAGTAGCTCGCACCTGATCCATCAAGCAGCACACAGCGGTAAGCGCCGGATGCTTCGCTATGACGCTCTATCCACTGACGTTGGCCTGACCAACGCATGCGGCTGACCTCACGCCCCAAAGCGTCAAGCATCACGAGCTGGCCGTATTCCAAGGGCTGTTCGAGCTCCAACCAGAAGCCGGATTGAGCCGGCAATGGGTAGAGGGTCGCCCTTGCTTTGGAAATGCTAGCGATGCCTTGACCAATACCGTCGATCGAATAGATGTCAAGAATGGCCAGACAGTAAAGGGTCGTCCCATCCGTGTAAAGTTCATCCTGCGAGATCGCGTCAGCAGCACCGAAGCCCGTGTTGAACGCGGCCCAGGTGACGCCTTGGTCGTAGGAGATCAGGCAACCGGTGGGTGAGGGACAGAGGGCGTAGACCTTGCCATCAAAGGCCATGAGGTCACCGGAAGCAGGGTTGGAGGGGTCGCCGGTGGCGTCGATCCAGCTCGTTCCGTTATTCGTACTGTACCGTATTCCGAAGGTGCAGTTGATCACCAGGCTACCATTGCTTTCAGCAAGCGCGAACGTGGCATAGTTGGCACTGGCAACGGCGGTCCAACTCAGTCCGTTGTCCAGGCTCTTGAACAGGCCAACGCTCGTGCTGGCGTACAGGCTGGTGCCCACTTGCTTGAGGTGGTTCACCACTGCATTGCTGCCCATGCCGGAGTGTCCGATGCTCCAACTGCTGCCGTTGCTGGTGCGCCAGATGCCACCGCCGTTGGCAATGGTGCCAGCGAACATGGCCATCGTAACTCCACCGAAGGTGTAGAAGCGGTTCGCGAACACGGTGGATGAAGCGGTGAGGCTGCCGTTCGTATTTGCCCAGGTGGCACCGCCATCATTGGAGCGGAATACCCCGGACTCAGTGCCTACGAAGAGCCAGGTGCCGTTGGATCCCACCGAACGCACGTAGTAGTTACCACCCGATTGTGGAAGCCCGGTATTGACTTGCACCCAGGAGGCACCACCGTTGGTGCTCTTTTGGATCCCTGTTGGAAAGCAGGCCACGAAAAGGTCGCCGCCGTGGCTGGTCATGCTCCGCGAGCTGATCAAGCCTGTGCTGAGCGGGGTCCAAGCAGCGGTAAGCGGTGAGGAAGACAGCATAGCGCCCAGCAGGAGCGCAAAAAGTGAACGCGTCATGGTGAAATGAAAGGTTACGGCGAATCTAGGTGCCGTCGGCTCTGCTGAAGGAGGGTCAGGTCCGTCCCTTTTTCAACGATCCAGTGGTTTGGATCTGCTGCAATCTCGCCTTCACTACCTGGAAGGCCGGGCAGTCACGATCAAGCAGCGTACCCAACGAACGCCCAAGGTGAAAGGCGTTGGTGCCGTCCCCTTTTTCGCGTCGGATCAAGGCGTTCACCGTGGCCGGGTGGTAAACAACAGCATCCTCCAAACAGCGGCGCACACTGGCATCCAGCTTGGCGTCAGGCGCCTTGGCGTCCACGTGCGCTATACAACCACAGAGATCATCGGAGAGTCGGTCCAAGGCTTGAGCGGTCTGCCCATGCACGAGCGCGCCACCCAGAAAGGCAACGGCGAAAAGGCAGGTGCGGATCGAAGAGAAGGCCATGGATCGAGTGCAAGCTTCAAGGGAAAGATACGTGGAACCCGAATTCAGAACTCACGTTGGGATGGTCCGTTCATGAACAGCCAGCTGTGGAGCTACGCGAATGAACTTAGCTTTGAACCATGCGCTTGTCCGGGATCCGTCATACCATCGCCTTGCTTCTACTGGGCGTTATGGTGTTCTGGAACACGCCAAGGACGGTTCTCCATGAGTGCGCGAAGCAAGGTGCTCATCACGAAAGGGAGCATGATCGGTCGTTAGAAGCCGATGAGCACTGCTCGATCTGTGAGCTGACGGTTCCGCCGATGGTGGATGATGCCCAGGTCTTGAGAAGCGCGCTTTGCACCGTTCTCCGTGCCGAGGCCACCGACCGGTTGGCATCCTGCGCTGATGGGGCCCTGGTCGAGCGGGCCGCTCGTGGACCACCTGCCGTGGTATGATCGCCGCAATACGCGGCAGCTTGGCTCCTTAGTGCGCCCCAATGTGAGGGCCGGTGGCCTTCCCCATTCATACGCTTGCTCCGCTTTCCATGTTCCGTTCGGTCCTTCTGTTCCTGTTCCTATTTCCGTGGCCGTTGCTCGCCCAACCACTGGGTTGCGAGCTTGTGCTCAGCGGTCGGGTGTCCGATGAGCATGACCGCTCGGGCTTGGGCTTCGCTGAGGTGCGGATCTTGGAGCTTGCGCGGTCCGTTCAAGCGGATGAACAGGGCGTGTATCGGATCGAAGGGCTTTGCGAAGGGAGCTATACGCTACAGGTCGCGCACTTGGGTTGTGACCCGGTCATCGTGAAGATCCAGCTGTCACGGTCCACGGAGAAGGATCTTTTCCTTGAACATCACGAGTCCGAATTGAAGGATCTGGAGGTCATCCGGAAGCGACCGGATGAGAACGTGGGTCTATCGCGGACCGAACTGGACAAGGCCGCCTTGGAGTCCTCAGCTGGGCGAACATTGGCGGAGGCGCTTTCCAGCATTCCTGGCGTGAACATGCTCAGCTCGGGGCCGACCATCAACAAGCCTGTGATCCATGGCCTGTACGGGAACAGGATCCTCACGTTGAACCAAGGCATCCGCCAGGAGGATCAGCAATGGGGCACCGAGCATGCGCCGAACTTGGATCCCTTCTCCAGTGATCGCATCACCGTGTTGAAGGGCGCAGCCTCGGTGCAGTATGGTGCCGATGCGATGGGGGGTGTAGTGATCACCGAACCGGTGGAGCTTCCGCGTGAGGGCGGGTTGCGCGGTGAGTTGCGTGGTGTGGGCTTGCTGAACGGACGTGGAGGCGGTGGCAACGGATCTCTCCAAGGCACCATTCCTTCCGTTCGCGGTCTTGGTTGGCGGGTGCAAGGTGGTGGTCGGTACCTCGGTGATGCGGAAGCCCCGAACTATGTTCTGAGCAACACGGGTGTGCGTGAATCGGGTGGTTCAGCCGCGCTTGGCTGGCACCGCTTTCGGGGGGGCGTGGATATCTTCTACAGCTACTTCGCCCGTGAGTTGGGGATCCTCAGAGCCTCGCACATCGGCAACCTCACCGATCTGCAGAACGCCATCGAAAGCGGTGAGCCATGGTATCAGGAACCGTTCACCTATGCGATCGAAGCGCCTCGCCAATCCGTGCAACATCACCTGCTGAAGGTCGGATCGACCTACCGCCTGACCGACCGGAACGAGCTGGTCCTCACCTATGGTTACCAGGCGGATGATCGCCAGGAGTTCGACATACGGCGCGGTGGGCGAACCGAACGACCGGCGATCGACCTTTGGCTCGCGACGCATACGGGGGACGCTGTGTTCAAGCATTTCATCGGCAAGCACTTGCACGGCAAGGTCGGTGCGAACGGGGTTTTCCAGCGTAACACGAACATCCCCGGCACCGGCATCCGACCCCTGATCCCGGACTTCGAGAAGGTCTCTGGTGGGGTGTTCGTTCTGGAGCACCTTCCGCTCGGAGAGCGGCTGGAGTTCGAGGCGGGCGCACGACTCGAAGCTTCGCGGTTGCAGGTCAGTAAGTACGACCTCAATGACGTTTACATCATGCCAGAGCACGAGTTCGTGAACCATGCTTTCAGCTTCGGCGTGAACAGGACGCTCGCGGATAGCACGCATTTCAGGGCCAATGTCAGCTCCGCCTTCAGGCCTCCGCAAGTGAGCGAGCTTTACAGCGAAGGCCTGCACCATGGTTCAGCAGCCATCGAGATCGGTGATCCGACCTTGGGCAGCGAACGTTCCTTGAAGGCCAGCGTCGATGTTGAGGGGCGCTGGCTCAACAAGAGGTTGAGCTGGGGCGGTACGGTCTACTTGGACCGCATAGCGAACTACATCTACCTGCGTCCACAAGGTTACCAGCTCACCATACGGGGCGCCTTTCCGGAGTTCGCATACGTTTCTACGGATGCCTTGTTGTGGGGGCTCGACCTCTCCGGTGAGTTCGCATTCAGCGCACGTTGGTCGCTGCGCTCGCGGTGGAGCTTCGTGCGGGGTCGTGATCAGGTGCGCGACGAATGGCTGTTCCAGATGCCGGCCGATAGAGGAGAGAACAGCCTCATCTGGCGGAACAAGGAGGCCGGAGGTTGGCGCGCGATCGAAGCCTCGTGCACGAGCACGCTTGTCCTAGAGCAGACCCGTTATCCTGTCGGACTGGACTTCACCGAACCACCGCCGGGTTACCACTTGTTGGGGCTGTCCTGCAGCGCTACCAAGCCATTGGGGAAGAACGAGCTGCGGCTCGGAGTGCAGGGGAACAACCTATTGAACCTGGCCTATCGCGATTATCTGGACCGTTTTCGGTACTACACCGATGCGCGTGGATCGGATGTCTCGGTCGTGATCCGTTACTCATGGGGTGCTGAGCATCATTGATCGAAGGGGCATGTGCAAAAGTCCAGATCCAACTTATCAATTCACACACACACACACACACACACACACACACATGAGAACGACCACTTTCCTCGAACGCGGAGCCATTCTACTGTTCTGCGTAATGTTCATCACTTCGTGCAAGAAGGATGAGGACGACCCGGTCACCCCGACCGCCCCCCCCGTGAACGAGGAGGAGCTCATCACCACGGTACGCATCACCTTTAACACGCTTTCCGACGCGGAGTACAAGTATTTCGTGTTCACGGACCTGGACGGTGATGGGGGTAACGCGCCGGTGATCACTGCGGATACGCTTTCCGAGGATTCGATCTACAACATGAACATCGAAGTACTGAACGAGAGCGTGAGCCCGATCGAGGAGATCACCCAGGAGATCGTGGCCGAGGGTGTCGACCACCAGTTCTTCTATCAAGTGACCGGCGCGAACCTGTTGCTGGCCTATGGGGATGCTGACGCGAACGCCATGCCCATCGGGCAGTCCGGCAGTTGCATCGCGGGAGGTCCGAGCACCGGTACCCTAAAGCTCACCCTTCGGCACATGCCGGATAAGAACGCGGCCGGGGTGAGTGCCGGCGACATTGCGAACGCGGGTGGCGATACGGACATCGAGGTCACGTTCCCAGCGGTCGTTCAGTAGGCGTTACATACGGAGGAATGCCGCATTCACGTTCGATACCCGATCCCTTTCGAATGCGCTCAGCACCCCTTCTATTCACGATCTCCCTGCCGTTGTTGGTCTCATGCCAGGTCCCCGGTTCGGGGCAGGAGCACGCATCTACAGTGGAGCCCGCTACGGCCGTGGTCGTAGATGATGCCCCCCCCGTTTCCCTGGCCAGGCTGTTGGACAGCTTGCACTTGGACGCCAGGACCGTGCGCTTCCATGTCGACAAGAGCGAGCGGATCTTCGAGGTGTTCGTGAACGACACGCTTCGTAAGAGCTACCCCTGCGTGTTGGGAGAGAAACCCGTTGGCGATAAGTATTACCAAGGGGATAGGCGCACCCCGGAAGGCACCTTCACCTTCCGCAGCAAGCGCGTGCATGACCAGTGGCACAAGTTCATCTGGGTGGACTATCCCAATGCCGAGAGTTGGAAGCGCTACAAGGCACGCCAAGCCAAGGGCGAGATCCCAGCGGGTAAGGACATCGGTGGCGAGATCGGGATCCACGGTGTGCCGGATGGCATGGACCACTGGATCGATCAGGCGCAGGATTGGACCTGGGGGTGCATCGCTCTGCGCAACACCGATGTGGACGAGATCTACCCTTACATCCGCCCGCAGCATACGCTGATGGAGGTCGTGCCTTAGGGCTTGCTGGGAAGCTGCTGTGGATCCAGTTCGTCGTAGGTCGTCACCATGTCCTTCGCACGCGCCATGCGAACACCCTCGATCTGCTGGATCACGAGTTCCATTGTCGTACGAACGATGCATCCGGGCAGCAGATGCCCACCCACCATGGCACCATCACGATCCGCTACGGAAAGGTGAAGGTGCAGTCCGTGCTTGGCGAGCGTGCCAGAGAAGGAGCAGACCTCCAGCTCACCTGTTATCATGATGCCATCGGCGCGACCGGCATAGCGCAAGTGCGCGGCGCTCAGGCTACCCACCGCACTGATCACGGTGGCTGCTTCGATGTTCGACTTGGTGGCCCAGGCCTGAATGGCGGGCCGCAGATCCTCCCCAGGCTCCAAGCGGAGCACATGCACCGGGCCCGAAGTGCCGATGGCCTGTTTCACTTGTCGAACCCGTTGGGGTACTGTTGACGCAACGCGTTGATGCCTTCGCCCACCTTCTCGGTCAAGCCCACCTTGTAGGCCTGAAGTCGCAGTGACAGCTCCTTGTCGGAGGTTCCGATGATCTGGGCGGCGAGGATCCCGGCGTTCAGGGCACCGTTCACGGCCACTGTGGCCACCGGCACTCCGCCGGGCATCTGCACAATGCTGAGCAGCGAATCCCAGCCGTCAATGCTGTTGCGGCTCTTCACTGGTACACCGATCACGGGGAGGGTCGTGTAAGAGGCCACCATGCCGGGCAGATGGGCTGCACCACCAGCGCCTGCGATGATCACCTTCAACCCGCGTGCTGCGGCACCCTTCGCATAAACAGCCATACGGTCCGGCGTGCGGTGTGCGCTTACCACCGTCAGTTCGTAGGCCACCCCCAATTCCTTCAGGATGTCCACGGCTTCGCGCATCACTTCCAGATCGCTGCGGCTGCCCATGATGATACCTACCATAGTTCGTTCGGGTTGGTCAAGCGTTGAAGTATTCATCTGCGGTGAGCGGCACCACGCGTCCATGCACTTTGGTCACGGCGATCGCCTGGTCCAAGGAGCTCTGGTCATTGGCGAGCACGGTCACATGGCCCATCTTCCGACCGGTGCGGGTCTCCACTTTTCCATAGAGGTGGATGAAGGTATCGGGCAAGTGAAGGATGTCATTCGCACCTTTGAGCACAGGCGCACCGGTCCCACCTGCACCGACCAAGTTGACCATGGCCGCGAGCTTGCGAAGGGTGGTGTCTCCCAACGGCCAACCCATGTAAACGCGGAGCAGTTGATCGAACTGACTGCTTGCGCAGGCTTCGATCGTGTGGTGTCCGCTGTTGTGCGCACGGGGAGCACATTCGTTCACGAGCAGTTGTCCATCAGGGGTCAGGAAGAGTTCCACGGCGAGGAGGCCGGGAGAATCGAGAGCATTGGCCACTTTCAAGGCCATTGTTCTCGCTGCTGAAGCCACCTCGGGCGGGATGCGTGCCGGAGCTTGGAGGTGGTCCACCAGATTCAGCTTCGGATCGAAGACCATCTCCACGGGATCGTATGCGACCGTTGTACCGTTCAGGCCCCGCACCACGATCACCGCCAGTTCCAATGCGATCTCGGTGCGCTCTTCGAGCACATAGGGACCGTCGAAGGCGCTCTCCACATCGCTGCTCGTATGGAGGGCCATCACTCCCTTGCCATCATACCCGCCCATGCGCGATTTCAGGAACGCGGGAAGTCGGTCGGCAAGTGTCGCTAGTTCCGCGCGGTCCTCGACCAAGCGGTAAGGCGCGGTGGGGATGCCGTTCGTCCGATAGAACTCCTTCTGAAGGCCCTTGTCCTGAATGACCCGCAAGGCCCTCGGGTCCGGCACTACGACTTTGCCTTGTCGCTGAAGTTCTTCCAGGGCATCCACGTTGACGTGCTCGATCTCAATGCCGATCACGTCCGCATGTGCCGCGAACTGCATGACGGTCGCATGATCATTGAAAGGGCCATGGACGAAGCGGTGGGCCAGCTTGGCGCAAGGGGCCTGTGCATCAGGATCGAGCACGTGCACCTCCACATCATATCGAAGCGCGTTCTCGATGAACATGCGGCCCAACTGGCCGCCTCCGAGTATGGCGATGATCGGCTTGTGCACGAAGCGTGAATGATCCTTGACGCGGCGAAGATACCGGCATGGACCGAGCGAACGCTGAACGGGATCAATGACGCTTGCGGGTGTGGCCCTTGAAGCGCATCATGCGGTAACCCGCGGTAAGCTGTAGTGTGCGGTTGGTGGGGAAGAGGACATCGTCATTCACCAATAAAGGAGTGAGGCCCGAGTAGTACCGAAGAGTGAGGTCCATGCCACGGGCGAAGTCCAGCCCGGCACCGAGGTTCAGCCCGATATCCATGCGCTGGTAGCGGTCCGTCACGTCCTCATGATCCGCGTTCGCAACAATGAGCCTACCTGCTTGTATCCCTGCCTGAACGTTCAGCACGTTGGTCATGAACACCTTCATGTTGATGGGGAGCTGCACGTAATAGAGGCGCAGGGTTTGGCGTGTGCCTTCGTCCGGCTTGATGGAGGAACCTTGTGCAGAGATGAGCAGTTCAGGCTGTAGTTCGAGCCGCGCTCCGGCCCAGATCGGAGCATAGGCACCGAGCACTGCGCCGGGTACTGGATCATAGCTCAGGATCGCTGTCCGTGTGGTGGCCATTTGAAGACCACCTTTCAAGCCAAGGCCGCTGCGGCTCGCCCGCTGACCGAAGGCTGGCAGCGATAGCACGAACAGGGTCCAGAAGAGCGGGCGGAGGTTGTTGGCGCTGTGCATGGACGTGGGGGTATGCCCATATGTCTACGAGGGCCACCTCCACGACGTTCCGCTCCAGGACCGTCGATTCGACCTGTGCACAAGGCCTTTCGCCAAGTGGTCCAGAAGGACCGACGAACCGACTTATTCCGTGATCACGAAACGACCGGTCATGCGATTCGAAGGAGTCGTCCAGACCAGTTGCAGCATGCCAGCGGCGAAAGGCTCCATATCCAAGAGGACAACGTCTGAACGGGTCGGCATGTTGAGCACCAAGCGGCCCGAAGCATCGAGCACTTGAAGGACACCGACCTCTGCGCTTGGCAAGCGGACCTGGATCCGATCATCACGCAAGGTGACAAGGAGGCCGCTGGAAGAATTCACGCTTCCCAGCCCGGTACTCACCTCGATGTTGACCCCGTAATCCTCGGTCTCGCCCCATGCATATGCGAAACAAGGGTCGGTGGGGCTGGGTTCGCCCGTGTTGTGGAACACGCCACGGACACGCATGTGCGTGGATCCCAAGGTGGCCGCGCCCGGTACGGTGAAGGTTAGGGTCTGGGTCTGGCCGATCTGGTTCGTGATGAACTCGCCCAACTTCTCTCCGGCCTCGTAGGTATCATCCTGGTCGTAGTCGATCCACGCCGCATAATGGTCCGGCTGGTAGTCGCCGCCAGTGATCGCGATGGTATAGGACTGGCTGCGTGCCAGGTCCGTGTTCTCCGAAGTGTAGTCGTTGTAGGTGGGACCAGCGGTGCTGCCGGAATTGGTGTTAACGATCGTTCCGAGCACCACACCATCGATGAAGTCGCCATCCGCCGTGCCGTTGGTGCTGGTGGGGATACAAGCGCCAACACCCGTGCTGGTCACCGTGATGCCATAGTCCTCGGTCTCTCCATATTGGTAGGCGTAGCAAGGTTCCGTGGGGCTCGGCTCACCGGTACCATGATAGACACCGCGAACACGCATGGTGGTGGTGCCCAGTGTGGCACCCATTGGCACGGTGAAGCTCAGGGTCTGGGTCTGGAAGATGGCCGTAGTGGTGAATTCCCCCAATTTCTCAGAGGCCTCGTAGGTGTCGTCCTGGTCGTAGTCGATCCAAGCGGCATAATGATCCGGTTGATAGTCGCCGCCGGTGATGCTGATGGTGTAGGTCGTACCGGGTTGCACAACAGTTGATTCGGAGCTGCTGTAATTCGTGTAGCTGGCGCCGCCTGTGGAACCGGATGCCGTGTTGTTGATGGTCCCGAGCACAACGCCGTCAATGAAGTCACCATCGTCCGTACCCGTGAGGCTCGCGGGGATGCAAGGTCCGGTGGTGGTGCTGCTGCATCCACTGCTCGAAAGCAGGCCTGAACGAACACCGGTGAGCACGTCGGTCATTTCAGCGCCTTGCTGATCGGTGAACATGCAGCTACAGCTGCTGTAGTCCATGAAGTTCTCGTACTGGGTCAATACGCCGCAGCTGGTCTGGTTGGTGGGTGTACAGGAAAAGGTCGGGCCTTCGGTATCGGGTGTGTCCGAGAAGCCGTCATCATCGACACAACCGCCGTTGGAGCCCCATGGGTGCTGAAGGCCGAGGTAGTGACCGGCTTCATGTGTGGCCGTGCGAGCGCCTGCGTCCAATCCATAGTTGTAGTCAATGACGATACCGTCGATGCTGCTGCCGACCATGCCACCGACCGGCAGGTAGGCGTAGCCGGTGGTGATCAGACCGCCGCCCAGACCGCTGGCGATGTCGCAGATCCAGATGTTCAAGTAGCTCTCGGGGTCCCAGGGATCGATCCCGCTAGGAGCTGATTTCATGTCGTTGGTCTCCAGGTCCGGGTCGAACCAGTTGTCCGAGGTCTGCGTGCGGGTTATGCCGGTGGTGGCGTTCCCATTGGGGTCGAATTGGGCCAGGCAGAAGGTGATGTTCGGCACGCCTTGCGCTCCAGTGAAAGTTGCCCGCACACTGCCGAAGTCCGGGTTCAGGCCTTGATAATCCTCGTTCATGGTCGCGATCATGTCGATGATCGTCGCATCAGGCACGTTCTCGGACGCGGTGTTCCACACAACGTGCACGGCGACCGGAACGGTCAACGAGCCACCCGCCTTCACATGTCCGGCCGGAAGCTTCGCCAGTGCTTGTGCGATGTCCGTGGATAGCCCTTGTTCGTTCAGGAATCGCTGGGTGAGCGTGTGGGCATTGCAACGGTCCTGGGCGGAAACGGAGGTTCCGACAAGCGGCAGCAGCAGCAGGAAGGGAAGGGTGCGAAGCATGGTATGCGGTTGAGCTAAGGGGAACGCGAAGATCAGTTCCTGACCGATCCAAGGACCCTCGGAGCGAGGTCAGTTTTCCACGATCAAGGCCAGCCGACGACGGTCGAATTCCGCAACGGGGAGCCAGGGAGCGAGACCACATAGGCCCCTGACACCCAGCTGGTGGCGGGTATCATTGTGGTCGTTCCGGTCACCCGGCCTTCGAAGACATGCTGACCGAGCATGTTCACCACCCTCAGACGCTGTCCTTGGAGTGAGGCCGATGCGGTAACGATCACAAGGCCAAGGTCGGGTCGGGCTTGCACACTGAAGCCTCCTGCCGTCGCCGACGGAACTCCGGTCGGATTGTCCAATTGCACCGTGTAATCCTCCGTTTCCCCCAAGCCAGCGGGCACCAGGTCAACGCAGCCATCCGTGATCGTATCGCTGGCCGAACACCGCACGCGCAGCAAGGCGGCACCAGAAAGCGAGGTGAAGGGTAGGGTGAACGTGATGGTCGTCTGGCCTCCGGGCTGGGTTGTGATCGCATGACCTATGTGCTCGCCAGCTCCGCTGAGGTCCCCGTTCAGGTCCAGGTCGATGAAGGAATCGAAGTGATGCTGGTCGCTCGATCCAGCGGTCAGCACAAGGTCATAGCTCGTCCCAGCGGTCAGCAGTGTGGATTGGCTGGTGTTGTCCGTGTACGCGAGACCGCGTAGCCCCCCCGATCCCGAGCTGCTGATGCTTCCCAACTGAAGGCCATCGATGTAGTGTCCATCCTGCGTCCAACGACTTACATAAGGGATGCAGGGGCCGGCGGCATCCTCCACGACCACCACATGGTCCTCGATCTCTCCCGTCAGGCTGTTCTCGCAGCTGCCCGGTGCCACAGCGTTCCCATCGGAACATCGCAGTCGCAGGTGCGTCATGCCCGGAGCCATGGTAGCGGGGAGGGTGAAGTTCAGGTTGAGCGACTGTCCAGCACTGGAGCTCAATACGGTGGCCAGGGCTTCGCCTGCATCATTGAAGTCTCCGTCATAGTTGGCATCCACCCACAACTGATAGCGCGTAGGGAAATGGCTTCCGGACAGGACGTTCATGATGTGCGAAGCACCACGGTACATGCGCTGCGGAACAGTATCGATAACGGAATGGAAAGGCCAACGGGCCGGTGCCTGGAACGTATCGCCCAGCAGCACCGTCCGCACGATCTCGTCCCCGCCCGATGTGGTGCCCGCCACCGGGTAGCACAGGAAGCCCGGGTTGCGCACGCCGATCGTGTAGTCCTCCGTCTCCCCATACAAGCGGTCGGTGCAGGGGTTAGGCGGCAGGCCGGAATCCCAGGCCCGGATACGCAGTGTACGTTCTCCCATGGGCGCTTGCGGCGGCACTGTGAACGTGAGCAGGATCGATTGGAAAGGGCTGCTCGCATACCCCTGGCCGACCAGTTCGGCCGCATCATCCCAGTCCCCATCGCCATTCCAATCGATCCAGGCAGCGATCAGATCCCCTGTGGCCGGACCGCTGCTGATCGATAGGTTGTATGTGACGCTAGGGCTTACCATCAGGCCTCGATCACGGCGGTCGGAATAAGGCACAGGGTCGGTGCTGTTCCCCGGATAGGAGAAGCTGCCGAGCTGAACACTGCGGATCTCATCGCCTTCCAGGTTTCCATAGGCCATCTCCGGAATGCAGTTCAGTCCGTCGCTGATCAAGACCATGTAGTCCTCCGTTTCACCGAAGGCATATTCAGTGCAGGGGTCGATCACCGGTTCCTGGTAAACACAACGCACACGCAAGGCCGCATAGCCGCGACGCGCGTTCACGGGCAGGGTGAACGCAATGGTGCCGATATCGTTCGGGATGGTGCTCGTCCAGGTGCCGAGCAGCTCGTTGGGGCTGAAGGTGGCGTTCTGATCCAGGTCGATCCAAGCAGCGTAAACCTCGTTCGCTCGGGAACCCGAAGTGATGGTAAGGTCAAAGGTGCCACCTGCCGTCAACTTTGCGATGCGGTCCGCACCCGTGAAACGCAGGTCGTGATAACCCCTTCCCCCAACGCCACCCGTACCAGAGTTCACGAGGTCCTCCAGTTCCACGCCCTCGATCAGGTCGCCTGCTACGGTACTGTCCGTGTAAGTGGGTACGCACAACACAGGAAGACCCTGTGATGAGACGAGGGCAGCGTGCAGTAGGAACGAAAGGCCAAGCAGGCGGAAGGAAGAGTGGAATGACACGGCACTAAGCTACTAAGCTGTTCGGTCACCACAGGCGCAGATGGAACGCTGCAGCATGGTCTAGCGGTTGTAGTGGCTCCAGCCAAGCGGAGGTAAATTCTACCAATTCCTATTACGGGATCGGGGAATGATGCGCCGCACTCTTTTCGCAGGACGAGCCGCAGGAGGTGTGGCATAGTCGATGCGACAGCGGAAGTCACTATGGCAGACGCACCAGCGCAACTACTTCCCAGCTCACCGAAGTCCGCCAGTTTGAACCGTCAATGTGATCCACGGCTGGCGTAATACCTGAGGTGAGTGTCGAACAGCAGATGGGTGGCGGATGCCCGAGCATTGGCAGCTGTGCGATGTCGGTGACGATGCTCAAGACGGCATGCATGACCGTGTCACGAGCGAACCTATGGGGTCACCACCTGGGGATGTGGGCGCACGGCCAAATGATGGAAGGGGTCGTTCAGGCCGGTTATCCGCCCGAACAGGCCGAGGTCACGGGGCATGGAGAGCGTGTCCACATGTCCAAGTCGCAGGATGTCGATCAAGGCATGCGCATGGTAAAGGTGCGCCATGGAAGGCACCCCGAGCGCACGGTAGTAGGCCGCACTGCGCGCGGCTGCTTGCTCGGTCGCCTCAGGATCATCATAGAGGACAGTATCCACAACGTGTATCCTTCCACCCGGGGCAAGGATCTTTGAGACCCGGTGGAAGAGGTCGGCCAGATCGGGGAAGTACTGCAGACTTGCAGCGAACACGATGACATCGAATCGCGCTTCCGGGAACAGGACGGTGCGGGGATCACCCAGGCACCAGATCACTGTTCGGTCCGCGAATACATGTGCAGCCTGTTCCAGCTCGGCGAGGTGCGCGTCCATGGCGATCACGGCATGACCATCGAGGGCGAGGGCCGCGCTCATCCAGCCGTTGCCGCATCCGATGTCGAGGATCTGCAAGGGCTTGCCCAATGCGTGCAGGATCTTCCGCAACCGCTTCAGCGATCGTGCACGGACGCGCCATTCCGCTGCGTGCTGGGTTCTGTGTCCGCTGAGGGGTAGTCCGCGTACTACTGTGTCGGTGTGGATCCGTTGCTCGCGTTCACGCACCGCGTGATACGATGTGCTCAGGGCCTCGTCCACTGGACCGAGGTGCCAGACGCCATTCACACGTACGGCATCCTTTGGCAGTGGATCAGGGGCACCGATCATGGTCGTCGTTGGACGATCAGCAGGTAGTGGTCGCCCCAAGCTCGGAAAGGCCAGAGGTCACACAGCGCCTTCTCCAGTTGTTCAGTGATCCGCAACAACCTGGGCCAGCGCTCCGCCTTGCCCTGCATGTGGGGCGGTGGAACGAACACCGAAAGGCCCTTGATGGTACGCACCGAAAGGCCCGGCACCATGCGGGCCACGACCCCAGGGTCGTAATAGTGGCAGGGGAATTCCACGCCTTCCAGGTGCGCCATCGTTCCACCTTTCCGAAGCCTGCGGAAAGCTCTCCGGAACTGCCCCTTGAACACCCACGCCAATTCCCACAGGCAGACCCTGGGCATGATCACCAGGTGCAAGCAGCCACCGGGACGTAACAGTTGGTAGGCTTCGCGAAGCACCTGATCCAGCCTGTCGGTGCAATTGAGTCCACCGAAATTGGAGAAGATGTGGTCGAACTGCTGGCCTTTCAGTTCACCAAGGTCGAGGAAGGAGAGGGCCTTCACATCCAGCGGAAGTCCCGGACGTTGTTTGGAGCGCAGTTGTGTGAGCATGCCCGGCGCCTGGTCCGTGGCCAGTACATGGACACCTTGTTCCGCGAAGAAGACACTGTCAATGCCGGTGCCGGCGTTCAGTTCCAATAACCGATCACCTGGACTGATGAGATCCAAGCATTCCGAACGTACGCGTTCGCGCACCCAGCCGATCAGAGGATTGGCCTCGTCGATCGCATCGAACTCGCCCGACTGCCGGCTGAAAGCCTCTTGTACGGGAAGGATGTTGGCAGCAGAGCTCATGTGGTCAAGCGGCTCAAGCGCCGTTGGTCGATCGCAGCGGCAGGCATGTAATAGGCGCCGGACAACAACCGGCGGAGAGAGGCTTTGCGTTCACCGCCTTGAAGCAGGTCCTTCCACGCGAGCAACGATTGCTTCCGGCGGAAACGCTTGTGCACGTAGCGGTGAAGGCGCTTGTAATAGGCCGGGCGCTGCTGCTGCGTGAACATCATGGCCAGGTCATCGCTGTCCGTCCAGTTGCGTTTGGTCCCAAGTTCGTTCTTCACCTTTTCGAAGAAGCCCGTTCCCGGCAACGGGTAACTCACGCTGATCCCGATGTCATCCGGCATCAGGTCCTCCAGCATCGCAATGGTCAAAGCGACATCTTCCTCCGTTTCGCCGAGGTAGCCGAACTGCAGGAAGAAGCCGACACGAACACCATGCTGGGCCAACTTACGGCGTGCTTCGCCGATCTGCTCGACGGTGATGCCCTTGTCCATGGCATCGAGAATGCGCTGGGAACCGCTCTCAGCCCCGATCCACGCTTCTTCCAGTCCACTGGCGGCCAAGGCGGCGATGCTGTCGTCCTGCAATAACAGATCGGCACGGCTCTGGATCTTGTAGCGGACCTTCAGTCCCGCTTCCTTCAAGGCATCACGAAAGCCTTGCACCCATCCGGGCTTCAGGCCGAAGATGTCATCGCACATCCAGAGGTGATCTGGTGCGAAGCGATCATGCAGGAGCTTGAGTTCGCGAACCACATGTTGCGGGCTTCTGCTGTTGTAGCGGTTGCCGTAAATGGGTTTCGCGCACCAGTTGCACTTGAAGGGACAGCCCCGCGTGGTGGCCACGTTCAAGCTGAAGAAGCCCTGGGACCGCATCCAGATCGCGCGGTACGGCTCCACATCGATGAGGTCCCAGGCGGGAATGGGCAGCTCATCCAGGTCACGGAGAACCGGTCGCTTGCCATTGCTTCGGATCGCGGTGCCGTCCGACCAGGTGATGCCGGGCACATCGGTCCAGGCTTGCTTTGCTGCCCACCGTGACACGAGTTCGCGTTCGGTCTCTTCGCCTTCACCCAGAACCACAGCATCGGCTCCGTGTGCGAGGTAGAGCTCTGGATGATCGGTGCTGTCGCTGCTGCACACGGTCACCTTCGCCCCGGCTCCTTTGCTCAGGGTGATCATGCGCTGGCAGGCCTCGCGCATCACGGTGAGGCACATCTTCGTCAGGTAGTTGAACCCATCGTCGTGGATCACCACCACATCGGGCTTGAACGCCGAGATGTGCTGTGCGATCTCTTCCGGAGATCGGCTCAGTCCAGTATCGAACACGCGCACCTCATGACCGGCCTCACGCAGCACGGCCGCGCTCTGGATGGTACCTAAGGGCGGGTAGGGGCGTGCATCGGCCCATTGCTTAGGGTCGAGGCGGTAGAAGTAACCGTGCGTAACGAGGACCCGGGCCATGGTTCACGAAACAGCGTGGCCGGTGCGCTGTTCGAACGCGCGCAGGCCCTGCTCGAAAGCAGATAGCACACGTTCCTGGAAGTTGCGGGGGTGGTGCTTGCTGACGTAACGCCGGCTGCGCAGCGCCAGTTCAAAGCGGGTGCCATCGAACTCAGGGAACTTGCGGCGCCAACGTTCCTTGGTCCTGAGCATGCACCATTCATCGAGCTCGTCGCCCATGCCGCCACCCAGTAAGCGCTCGAACAGACGTTGCATGCGGCGCTTCGGCACAGGCACTTGTTCGAGGCAAGGCGTTTCCGCGTTCGGAAGGTGCGTGCCGGCCCAGGTGTTCGCAGCGAAGAAAGCTCCGCAGACCGTGCGACCGGCCATGGGGACCAAGGTCATCACTTCCGTGGCGGTGAAGAGGTTCTTGTCCTCGATCACCAGATGTTCCGTATCCACGAAGTAGTTCACGCAGAAATCGCGACGGCTATTGAACAGGAATACCTTTTTGAAGGCGATCAGCAGGGTGCGTGCCACCCAAAGGCGGCCGGGTTGGGTGATCACGAAGTAGTCGATGTCCCCGTCCTCGGCCAGCACGCCTTTGCTCATGGACCCGCTCAACAAGATGCCGCGCACGAAGGGGAAATGGCTCATCAGCTGGCTCATGCTGCGGGCCTTGGCCATGCGGCGTCGCGCTCGTTCCTCCGCTTCAAGGCGTTCGGTAACGCTGGCGCTCGATCCGTTCAGCATGAAGTGTTCTCCGACCCGGTGAAGAAGACCTTCTTCAGCCAAGGTGTTGATGGCCACTTCCACGCAGTGCTCATCCGGGCACTCGGTGCTCAGGAAGCGGCGCAGCTCATCCTCCCGTAGGGGATGCCGGAAAATGTCGAAGTACAGCAAAGCCCGCACCACGGCCCTTTCGGTGCTGGTCAAGGTCAATTGGTCTACGGCGATGGGGCCCGTCATGGCGTTCGGGGGGAAAGGGAGGTTCCTCTCGACAAGGTCGAGGGGGGAAAGGGAGGTTCCTCTCGACAAGGTCGAAGACGAAGGTAGTGGGACGGTCGGCGTCCGGACCGGATCAACCGTTCGTCAAGGACACGATCGCTTCGGCGGGGTCCTTGGCATTGAAGACGCTGTTGCCGGCCACCAGCACATCGGCTCCGTGGCGCACCAGTTCACGCACGTTGTCCAGTCCCACGCCACCGTCCACCTCGATCAGGGCCTTGGAATGGCGCTGGGAGCGCAGATCTCGGAGCTGCTCGAGCTTACGGTACGTGTTCGCGATGAACTTCTGCCCACCGAAGCCCGGGTTCACGCTCATCACCAACACCAGGTCGAGGTCGGCGATGATGTCCTCCAAGCTGCTCACCGGGGTGTGCGGGTTGATCGACACGCCTGCTTTCATACCTGCGGCCTTGATGGCTTGTACGGTGCGATGAAGGTGTCGACAGGCCTCCAGATGAACGGTGAGGATATCGGCCCCAGCATCGCTGAACACATTGATGAAGGGATCGGGGTCCACGATCATCAGGTGTGTGTCGAAGACCTTCTGCGTGAGCTTGCGGATGCTGCGGATCACCGGAACACCGAAGCTGATGTTGGGCACGAACACGCCGTCCATCACGTCCAGGTGCAGCCAAGGGGCAGGGCTTTCGTCAACGAGCTTCACAGCGCTCGTAAGGTCAGCGAAGTCCGCGGAAAGCAGGGAGGGAGCGATGATGTGTGCCATGCGACGGCTAAGGTAGCCCTCCATGCGAAAGGGCCCCCATCGCTGGAGGCCCTTCCTATGGTGTATGTCAGCTGGTTCAACCGAGGTAAGCGCGCAGCACGCGGCTGCGGCTCGTATGCTTCAGGCGGCGGATGGCCTTCTCCTTGATCTGGCGGACGCGTTCACGTGTCAGGTCGAACTTCTGTCCGATCTCCTCCAAGGTGTGTGGCTGGTTGCCGCCCAATCCGAAGTAGAAGCGCACCACATCGGCCTCGCGTGGGCTGAGGGCGTCCAGGCTACGCTCGATCTCCGTGCGCAGGCTTTCCGTCATCAGGCTTTCCTCCGGGTCCGGCATGTCGTTGTTCCGCATCACGTCCAGCATGGTGCCGCTGTCACCGTCGTCGCGCAGGGGGGCGTCCATGCTCACGTGTTTGGCGCTGTTGTTCAGGCTGGTCTTCACCTCTTCGAGGGTCATTTCCAGCAGCTCGGCCAGCTCGTGTGCCGTGGGCGGTCGCTCATGCTCCTGCTCCAGCTTGGCGAAGGCCTTGTTGATGCGGTTGATGGAGCCGATCTTGTTCAGGGGAAGGCGCACGATCCGTGCCTGTTCGGCCAAGCTCTGCAGGATCTGCTGGCGGATCCACCACACCGCGTAGCTGATGAACTTGAAGCCGCGCGTTTCATCGAAGCGTCCGGCGGCCTTGATCAGACCCAGGTTGCCCTCGCTGATCAGATCGGGCAGCGTAAGGCCTTGCCCTTGGTACTGCTTGGCCACAGACACCACGAAACGCAGGTTCGCCTTGCAAAGCGCTTCCAATGCATCGTTGTCGCCAGCTTTGATCTTGCGTGCCAGTTCCACCTCCTCTTGGGCGGTGATCAACTTCACTTTACCGATCTCGGTCAGGTACTTGTCCAGCGACGGAGTGTCGCGGTTCGTGACCTGCTTGGAGATCTTCAACTGCCTCATACGTGCCATGTCGGGAGAAGGGGATTTTGCGAAGAGCTCTCCGTTGAACGGCAAGGCGGCCGCACTGGTTACGGCACAGGGTGAATTGAGCCATCGGATACCGTGGATCGTGATGAAATGAGGAAGGCCGCCCATCGGGCGGCCTTCCTTTCGTTCAGGTATCAGGTCCTAGTTCTGGCTGGGGCCTTGGTCTCCACCGTGGTCGCGGCGCGGGCGGTCGTCACGACGTGGGCGGTCATCGCGGCGGGGACGGTCATCCCGGTCGCGGCGCTCACGACGCTCACCACCTTCCATGGCGGGCTCGCGCTCCACGTAGCCTTCAGGCTTCGGCAGCAGCACGCGGCGGCTGAGCTTCAACTTGCCCGTGCGGGGGTCCTTGCCCACCACTTGGAAGTCGACCATCTCACCTTCCTTCAGCACATCCTCCACGCGGTCGATGCGCTTCCAGTCCAGCTCGCTGACGTGCAGCAGGCCATCGGTGCCGGGGAAGATCTCCACGAAGGCGCCGTACGGCATGATCGTCTTCACCTTGCCGCGGTAGTTCACGCCGATGTCGGCTTGGGGCGGGAAGGCGATGGCGTTCACACGGGCAAGGGCGGCGTCGATGCTCGCCTTGTTCTCGCTCATGATCTCCACCACACCACGACCGTCCACTTCGTCGATGCTGATGTGTGCACCGGTCTCGGCCTGGATCTCCTGGATCACACGACCTCCAGGGCCGATCACGGGTCCGATGCTCTCTTTCGGGATCTCGATGGTCACGATGCGGGGCGCATGCTCCTTGAAGTCCGCACGGGGCGCATCCAAGGTCTTCAGCATTTCACCCAGGATGTGCAGGCGGCCCACACGGGCTTGCTCCAAGGCTTGGGCCAACACTTCGTAGGGGAGGCCGTCCACCTTCATGTCCATCTGGGTGGCCGTAACACCTTTCGCCGTGCCGCAGATCTTGAAGTCCATGTCGCCCAGGAAATCCTCGTCACCAAGGATATCGCTGAGGATCGCGTGGCGCGTACCGTCGCTGATCATGCCCATGGCGATACCGCTCACAGGTGCTTTGATCTTGATGCCGGCATCCATCAGGGCCAGGGTGCCGGAGCATACCGTGGCCATGGAGCTTGAACCGTTGCTCTCGAGGATGTCGCAGTTCAGGCGGATGGTGTAAGGGTTGTCGGGCAGGCCGGGGATCACCGGCTTCAGGGCGCGGAGCGCCAGGTTGCCGTGGCCGATCTCGCGACGACCGGGGCCGCGCATGGGGCGTGCTTCACCAGTGCTGAAGCTGGGGAAGTTGTAGTGCAGCATGAAGTTCTCGCTGCCTTTCTTGGTGGCGAGGTCCACGGTCTGCTCGTCCATGGAACTGCCCAAGGTCACGGCGTTGATGGCCTGGGTCTCTCCGCGGGTGAACACGGCGCTGCCGTGGGTGCCGGGAAGCACGTCGACCTCGCTCCAGATCGGACGGATCTGATCGGTCTTACGACCATCCAGGCGCTTCCCGTGGTCGAGCACCACGTTGCGTACGCCCTTCTTCATGGCCTTCTTGAAGTACCGGCCCAGCATGGCGCCGTCGGTCTTCTCTTCGTCGCTGAGGGTGGCCATGCACTCCTCTTTGATCGATTTGAACTTTTCGCCGCGCACTTCCTTGGCGCTGGCCTCCATGGCCACGTCATAGTACTTCTGGTAGCAGAAGTCCATGATCTTCTTTTCCAGCTCCGGGTTGGCGTTCTCGTGGCTGTAGGTGCGTTTCACATGGCTCTTCGCCACGGCCTCACCCAGTTCCTTGATCACACGGCACTGATCCTTGATGGCTTCGTGGGCCAGCTTGATCGCCTCGATCATGTCCACCTCCTGCACCTCCTTCATCTCACCCTCCACCATCATGATGTCGGTGGCGGTACCGGCCACGACCATTTCGATGTCGGCTCGCTCGATGTCGGCCACCATGGGGTTGATGATGAACTTGCCATCCACACGGGCCACGCGCACTTCGCTCACAGGCCCGTCGAAGGGCACGTCGCTCACGGCGATACATGCGGAAGCGGCCAGGCAGGCGAGGGAATCACCGGGATTCTTCTTGTCGCTGCTCATCATGGAGATCACCACCTGGGTGTCGCCATGGAAATCTTCGGGGAAGAGTGGGCGGATCGCGCGGTCCACCAGGCGGCAGGTCAAGGTCTCATGATCGCTCATGCGCGCCTCGCGCTTGAAGAAGCCACCGGGGAAACGGCCGGCGGCGCTGAATTTCTCGCGGTATTCCACGGTCAGTGGAAGGAAGTCGATGCCTTCGCGGGCCTCTTTGGTGCTCACGATGGTGGCGAGCAGGATCGTGTCGCCCAGGCGCACGGTAACGGCTCCATCGGCTTGTTTGGCCAGCACCCCGGTCTCCATGGTGATGGTCCTTCCATCACCCATTGTGATGGTCTTGGAAATTCCTTGTGGTTTCATCTTCGTTCTTCTTTTTTCCTCTTGTTGCCTACCTGATGGTTCCGATGTCCATCGGAACCTGTTTTATGTGAAAGGGGCGACCGTTCCTCACGATCGCCCCTTTATCGTTCAGTATGTACTGCGGTGCGACCACACGCGGGTGGCACGTACCGGTCTATTTACGCAGACCCAGCTCAGCGATGATCGCACGGTAGCGCGTGATATCGGTGTTCTTGAGGTAGTTCAGGAGCTGCTTGCGCTTGCCTACCATGTCCACGAGGGAAGTGGTGGTCGCGTGGTCCTTCTTGTTCAGCTTCAAGTGCTCGGTCAAATGCTCGATGCGCTTGGTGAACATCGCGATCTGGCCCTCCGAGTTACCGGTGTTGGTCTCAGAACCGCCGTGCTTTTTGAAAAGCTCCTTCTTGGACTCCTTGGTCAGTTGCATGGGATCGGCATCTTTTCGATCAGGCGGCAAATGTAGACCTTTTTCCCATGCACGCCACAAAAGGGCTGAGAACCGGCCCTTGGCCCCTAATTCTTGAACATCTTGAACAGTGACCCCAGGGTGGTCTTAAGCTGCCTGCGGTCCACGATCTTGTCGAGGAAGCCATGCTCCAGCACGAATTCGCTGGTCTGGAATCCTTCGGGCAGGTCACGCCCGATGGTCTCGCGCACCACGCGAGGGCCTGCGAACGCGACAAGGGCCTTGGGTTCCGCGATGTTCAGGTCCCCTAGCATGGCAAAACTGGCCGTGACCCCTCCGGTGGTGGGGTCGGTAAGGATGCTGATGTAAGGGATGCCCTTCTTGGAGAGGATGCTGAGCTTGGCGCTGGTCTTGGCCATCTGCATCAAGCTGAAACCGGCCTCCATCATGCGGGCGCCGCCGCTCTTGCTGATGATGATGAAGGGACATTTCTTCTTCAGGGCCACGTCAGCGGCCTGGGCGATCTTCTCGCCCACCACGCTACCCATGCTACCCCCGATGAAGCGGAAGTCCATGCAAGCGATCACCGCGAGGTGGCCTTCGATCTTGCCTTCCGCAGCGCGCAGGGCATCGTTCAGCCCGGTTTCCTTGCGGGTCTTCGCCAGACGGTCCACATAGCGCTTGGTGTCCTCGAACTGCAAGGGGTCCCCGGCGATCAGGTCAGCGGCGATCTCCTTGAACTTCTGGTCGTCGAACAGGATGGCGAAGTACTCTTCGCTACCGATCTTCTCGTGGTAGCTGCATTTCGCACAGACCCAAAGGTTGTTCTCGTGGTCCTCCGAGGTCATGATCTCGGAGCACTCGGGGCACTTGTACCAGAGGCCTTCCGGGGTCTCTTTCTTCTCCTCTGTGGAGGTGGTGATGCCTTCCTTGACGCGTGTGAACCAACCCATGGTGATCGTTCGGTAGGACGAAGGTGGTGAAAGGGGCGACAAGTTTACAAGTAACAAGCGGCGAGTGGGCCTGCCGCTCGCCGCTCCTCACGTACCGCTATGGGGACTCAGGCGATGGTGATGCCCTTATCAAGGTAAACGTCCTGAATGGCGTTCAGCAGGGCCACGCCCTCGTTCATGGGGCGTTGGAAGGCCTTGCGACCACTGATGAGCCCCTGACCGCCGGCGCGCTTGTTGATCACGGCCGTCTTCACAGCCTCGGCCATGTCGCTGGCACCGCTGCTGGCACCACCGCTGTTGATCAGGCCGATGCGGCCCATGTAGCAGTTGGCCACCTGGTAGCGGCACAGGTCGATCGGGTTATCGCTGCTCAGGTCGCTGTAGACCTTCTTGTGCGTTTTTCCGTAGCCGTTGAGGGCGTTGTAGCCGCCGTTGCTCTCGGGAAGCTTCTGTTTGATGATGTCGGCCTGGATCGTGACGCCCAAGTGGTTGGCTTGCCCGGTAAGATCGGCGGCGGTGTGGTAGTCCTTGCCGTCCACCTTGAAACCGGGGTTGCGCAGGTAACACCAGAGGATGGTGGCCATGCCCAGTTCGTGCGCGTGCTGGAAGGCTTCGGCGACCTCGGTGATCTGGCGGGTGCTCTCATCGCTGCCGAAGTAGATGGTGGCGCCCACAGCGGCCGCGCCCATTTCCCAAGCGCCTTCCACACTGCCGAACATCACCTGGTCGAACTTGTTCGGATAGGTCATCAGTTCATTGTGGTTGATCTTCACAATGAACGGGATCTTGTGCGCGTACTTGCGGGCCACGCTGCCCAACACGCCATAAGTGCTTGCCACAGCGTTGCAGCCGCCTTCGAGCGCCAACTGCACGATCTTCTCGCTGTCAAAGTAGATGGGGTTCGGGGCGAAGCTGGCACCAGCACTGTGCTCAATGCCCTGGTCCACCGGCAGGATGCTCATGTAGCCGGTGTTCGCCAAGCGACCATGGCCATACAGGGCCTGCAGGTTCCTCAACACTTGGGGGCTGCGGTTGCTGCCCACGAACATGCGGTCCACGAAATCAGGGCCGGGGAGATGAAGGTTGGTCCGGTCAATGGTAGTGCAGGTGTGCCCTAGGAGGCTGGCCGCATCGTTGCCGAGGAGTTCTTCGATCTTACCGGTCTTGAGGGTTTGCATGGAAGCTGTTTTTCGAACTGGTCGGCAAAACTAAGCAAAGCAGGCAGGGGAGGTCCAGGCTTCGTTACCCTGTTGCCCTAGAACGGATAGCCGATCCCCAAGTTGAGGTTGAGCACACGGCCCAGTTGGCTGGTGGCATCGGACCGCTGGAAGAGCCAGCGCTGACCCTCGGGCTGCCCAGGGTCCTTCATCTGGCCGGCCAGGTCGAAGCGGACCAGGAAGAAGTCGAAGTTCAGGCGTGCCCCAATGCCCGAACCGATCGCGAGTTCCTTCAACAGGTCCCGTGTTTCGAACACGCTTCCGGGTTTCGCCGGATTCTCGCGCAAGGTCCAGATGTTGCCGACGTCCACGAACAGGGCGCCCTCGAGGTAGCCGATGAGCTTGAAGCGGTACTCCGCGTTCGCTTCGATGTGCATGTCGCCGATGCGATCGTAGCTCACCGGTGCATTGTAGGAACCTGGCCCCAGCGTTCGTGCCTGCCAGGCCCGCATGCCGTTCGCGCCACCCCCGAAAAAGCTGGTCTCGAACGGAAGCACGGGCAGGTTGCCATACGCTATGCCCACCCCGGCCGCCACACGGAAGGCCATGCTGCTCTTGTCGTGCAGGCGCAGGTAATAGCGGAAGTCGTTATCCAGCTTGATGAACTGGGCGAAACGGATGTTGCCCACCGTATAGAAGTTCGCCCCCGTGCTGTCGGTGGTGAGCGGCTGGTCGGTCAGGTCGTACAGCGCAGCCAGCAGGTTGCCCGATGTCTGCAGCACCGTTCGCAGAAAGTAGGTGTGCCGCTTGGGCAATACGTCCTGCGTGTTCAGGGTGAACATGGCCTTGGCGCCCAGGATGAGGTGGTCCGTGTAGCTATCGGTAAGCGTGGGGTCGTTCGTCTCCTGAAGGAACTGCAGAAAGCTGGGCGCGTAATAGGGGATCTTGATCACGTTCAATTCGACCGGGAAGAGGCCCCAGGTCTTGGTGCGCGACTCGTTCCATTCATAGCCGAAGCTGAACTTGGCCAGCGACCGTGTGTAGTCCGGACGTTGCTGGAAATTGTAAAGGATGTTGATGGTGGTGCGAGGTGCCGCGGAGCGGGCGAAGGTGCCGCACTTCACGGGCAGCAGGAAGTTGGGGAACCGGAAGGTGATCTCGGGTCCGAACTCAATGGTGTTGAACAGGCCCCCGCTGCGGATCTGGTTGCTGGCATCTTCCCCCTCACCGGTACTGCCGGTCACGCTCTGCTGCGCTTCCCATCCGAAGTTCACCTGAGCGGTGATGCTGCCCATGGACCGGAACAGGTTCTTATGGCGGTAGCCCACGCTCAAGGAGGTGCCCATGAAGCCCCCCCGGTTGGTGCCGAATCCTTCGGTGGAAAAGCTCTGCGTCTTGCTCGGCATCAGCTGCACCCTGCAGTTCACACCATCGCTACGGAAGGTGCCCGTGGTATCGTAGCGGATCTCCACCCGGTCGAACACCCGCAGGTTCGTCAGCCTTCGGTAGGTCCGGTCCGCATCCAGTTGGTTGAAACGTTGGTCCGGATGCAGGAACATGCCGCACAACAGGGCCTGCGGCTTGTACAGCGGCTTATCGCCATGGTAGATCAGTTCGTAGCCGTCCATGATCACCGTGTCGCGCACAGCAGGGTCCACCGAACGGGCACCCTGTTCGATGATCACTCGTTCCACATGGTAGATGGTGCCTTCCCGTGAGCCGGAGATCTGTTTCTGGCTGCGGGACATGGGGCGTTCGATCCGCAGGGAAAGGTCCACCTGATGGTCGCCCATGCCGGTGTCGGCATCGTAAGTGATCAGATCACGGTTGAAGTAGAGGTAGCCCAGCTCCCGCATGTGTGCCGTGATCCGGTCACGCTCCTTGTCCAGCTTGTCGCCGTCGAACCGCTCACCCACCTTCAGGTTCGTTCCGTTCCAACGTTCCTGGATGTTCCTGTGCATGGCCTCATCGTCCACATACCAGTGCACGTCGCACAGCACATAGGCCGGGCCGGGCTCCACGCGGTACTGCACTTCAGCCTTCCGCTTCTTGTAGATCACGGTGTCGCTGACCTGGGCCATGAAGAAGCCTTCCTTGATGAGGTAGAGTTCGAGCTGCTTGGAGGAGCGGAAGGTCAGTGCCGTGTCCAAGATCACCGGTGGCTCACCGTTCCGGCCGCGGGTGATCTGGTCGCAGGTCTTCAGCTTGCGTCCCTTCAGCGCCCGCGATTCGTTCTTCACCTGGCAGAGGCTATCGCTCCGCTGTCGCTTCTCGATCACGCGTTGCGGGTCGCGCAGGTTGTACACGTTCAGGTAGAAGGGGATGCCCAGCACCCGCTTGTTGGGCTTTTGCTTGATGATCGATCGGAGCTCATCCTGGTCGACCAAGGCATCGGGCAACGTCTTGTTCCTCGGGTCCGGATGTTCCTGGATCGCGTTCCTGTGGAGCAGGTGCTGGTCTTGGGGCACACGCTTCGCGGGGTCGCAGCCCACCCACAGAAGCGCGCAGGCCAGAAGCCACAGGATATGAAGGGAGAGAGGCCGCACAGTGCGCCGTGATGTGTCTATTTTGCGGGGCTGCCAAGATATCCTGAACACAGTGAGCGGATCAGAGGGATTGAAGCGCGTGCGGTCGCTTCATCAAAAGAAATACCGCGATGAACAGGGCTTGTTCCTCGTGCAGGGCAGAAAGCTCGTCGAGGAATTGATGCGCTCATCCTACGAGGTGGTGGCCATCCACGCGACCGCCGAGGCCGCACATGAGCTTGGGTTGAAGGATGCCTTTATCCATCCCGGCCATCAACTGGAGAAGTTGGGCACGCTGGAATCCGGGAACGAGGTGGTGGCCGTGGTGCGCAAACCGAAGGTCCGGTCCATGGCCGCGCCTGCTCCCAAAGGGATGGT
Organism: Flavobacteriales bacterium; assembly: GCA_016721825.1. Taxonomy (GTDB): domain Bacteria; phylum Bacteroidota; class Bacteroidia; order Flavobacteriales_F; family PHOS-HE28; genus PHOS-HE28. Next base: position 535,537 of record JADKHI010000001.1, on the reverse strand, counting down.
GCTTGCGCTGGACGGCATCAACGACCCCGGGAACCTGGGCACCGTGCTGCGCATAGCCGATCGGTTCGGTGCCGAGGCGGTATGGTGCTCGGAAGGTTCGGTCGATGTGTTCAACCCAAAGTGTGTAGGAGCCAGCATGGGCTCGATCTTCCGGATACCGGTGACCTACGGTCCGCTTCCGGAGGCGCTGACACGCGTGCACGCGGCAGGTGTCCACATCTACAAGGCAGAAGGTTCTGGGAAGGACGTGTTCGACGCAGAATTAAAGCGGCCATCCGTACTGGTCCTGGGCAGCGAATCCCATGGCCTATCGGAGGCGGTGCGCTGCGAACCTGGATCATCCATCGCGATACCCAACTGGGGCGGTGCGGAATCGCTCAACGTGGCCATGGCCGCCGCAGCGCTGTGCATGGAGTTCGCCCGGCGCAACCGATAGCAAAGACTAGGTCTTTGATGCAAGGGCGTCCACCACACGGAGCCCATCAATGGCCGCGCTGATGATGCCCCCGGCATACCCGGCACCTTCACCGCAGGGGTACAATCCCTTCACCTGCACATGCTGAAGTGTGGTGGGGTCGCGCGGAATGCGCACCGGTGAACTGGTCCGGCTCTCCACAGCCACCAGCACAGCTTCGTTCGTTCGGTAGCCTCGCATCTTATCGCCGAACGCCTTCAAGCCTTCGCGTAGCCGCTGGCTCACGTCCGCAGGCAGCAGGTCGTCCAAGGTCACAGGTACGATCCCGGGCTGATAGCTGCATGGGGGCAGGTCGGTGCTCGCACGCCGCAGGATGAAATCCTCCATGCGTTGCGCCGGGGCTGATTGTCGCTCGCCGCCCGCTTTCCATGCAGCTTGTTCCACGGACCTCTGGAACCGCATGCCGCCGAGCGGGTCGTTGGCCAGGCCTTTCAGCATCTCACCACGCAGTTCCACCACAATGCCCGAGTTGGCGAAGGGGTTGTTGCGTTTGCTGGGGCTCCAGCCGTTGGTGACCACTTCGCCCGGAGCCGTCGCACACGGAGCGATGATACCGCCCGGACACATGCAAAAGCTGTAGACACCCGCACCGTTCACTTGTTGCACCGCGTTGTAGCTCGCAGGTGGCAGGTAGGGGTCGCGCACATCGCAGTGGTAGCGGATCCGATCGATGACGGATTGTGGATGCTCGATACGCACGCCCAGCGCGAAGTCCTTGCGTTCAATGGCGATGCCCTTGTCGTGAAGCAGCTGGAAGATGTCGCGTGCGCTATGTCCCGTGGCAAGCACCACATGCTCCGCCCGATGTTCCTCGCCGGTGGCCGTCAACACGCCTATGATGTGCCCATTTTCGATGAGGAGGTCGCACACACGTTGGTTGAACAGCACTTCACCGCCCGCCTCGATCAAGGCTTCACGCATAGCGGTGATGATGCCGGGGAGCTTGTTGGTGCCGATGTGCGGGTGTGCGTCCACCAGAATGTCCGCGGAAGCCCCGAAGCCAACGAGCGTCCTCAGCACACCTTCCACATCGCCGCGCTTGGTGCTTCGCGTGTACAGCTTGCCATCGCTGTAAGTGCCGGCACCACCCTCGCCAAAGCAGTAGTTGCTGTCGGGGTCCACCACATGCTCACGGTTGATGGCGGCCAGGTCGCGGCGGCGGCTGCGCACATCCTTGCCCCGTTCAAGAATGATCGGGCGGAAGCCACGTTGGATGCAACGGAGCGCGGCAAAAAGCCCGGCAGGGCCGCAGCCAATGATGATCACTGGGGGGCGACCATGCACGTGGGGCAGGTCAGGTCGCGCCATGGGCTCGGCCTGAAGTGCATGGTCAGTGCTGATCGTAACGCGCAACCGGAACAAGGGCACCCGGCTGCGGGCATCGATGGAGCGCTTGTCCACGCGCCACCCCTGGACCTGAGCAGGCGTGAGACCAGCTGCCTCTGCGGCGGCCTCGATCACCAAGGTCTGCTGCGAGGCTTCGTGCGGTGGCAGGGCGATGTCCACCGTGCGTTCCATGCTGGCTAGTGCTGTGCGGATGCGGTCCGCGTCACCCTTCGAAGGTGAAGGTGAACATGTAGGTCTTGGAGCGCAGGCTTTCGATCGGCGCGCTGAAACGGGTGTTGTCGTCGATCAGCAGGTTGGGGATGCCGATGCCCATTTTCAACTCGAGCCCGAACTTGAAGTAGGGAAGGAACATGTCCACCCCACCACCGATCTCCGCCGAGTAGTCCGTGCGGCGCAGCTTGATCACGATCTCGTCATCAATGGCCTGGTTCACGTCCTTCTGGCTGGCCATGTCCATGCTGTACTTGCCCCCTGCGAGCAGGTAAACGGCGAAGTTGTTGATCCTGTCGCTGCGCAGCTTCAAAAGCAGCGGGAACTCCAGATAAGTGCTCTCCACGGGCTTCAAGAACACGGTGGTCTTGCCGTCGCTCTTACGGAAGGAGTACTTCAGCTGGCGGTCCTGGAAGGAGAGGGAGGGCAGAAAGCGCAGGCTGAGGTTGGGCGTCATGTTCAGCGAACTGACGATGCCCAGGTTGAAGCCCGGTTGCTTGACGTGGTCCACCACGAGCAGCGAGTCGGTGAAGGGTGCGTTGGGCTTCAACTTCACGAAGAAGTCGCTCGTGTTGTAGCTGAGCAGGAAACCGAAGTGGAAGACGTGCAGATCGAAGTTGGGCAGGTTCTCCGTCTTGATCTTTTGGGCATGTGCGCTTCCGCAAAGCCCCAGAAGGACGGTCGCCAGCAGGGCCTTGCCCAAGTTCCTGTTCGTTCGCATCGAAGTGTTCAACGAATGTAGCGGACGATCAGTGCGTGGCCGGTCGGCGCCCCCGGTAAAGTGTGGCGATGCCTCCTGTGAGCGGGAAGGAGCGGACCTCGGCAAGCCCGGCATCGCGCATCACCTGCTCGAACGCAGGACCTTCCGGGAAGGCGTCGACGCTTTGTGGGAGGTAGGTGTATGCGGCGCTGTCCTTGCTGATGGCCTTGCCCACGGTCGGCATCACACGGTGGAAGTAAAAGCGGAAGAGCTGTTTGAACGGGGTCTTGTGCGGCTTGCTGAATTCCAGCACGAACAGCCTTCCGCCCGGCCGCAGCACACGCACCATGTCCTTTACGCCAACGGCCAGGTGCTCGAAGTTCCGCACACCGAATGCGACGGTGACGGCATCGAAGGCGCCATCCGCAAAGGGTAGACTTTCAGAATCGGCCTGCACGAGGGTGATGCGGTCGGAGAGGCCTCGCTTGGTCACTTTCTCCCGGCCGAGGCCCAGCATGCCTTCGGAGATGTCCGCACCGGTCACTCGCTTCGCTTTCAAGCTGGCCAGGATGGCCAGGTCGGCAGTGCCGGTGGCCACATCCAACAGGTGGTCCACGGGTTCCTCACCCACCATGCGGATCACCTTGCGGCGCCAGCCCTGGTCGATGCCCATGGAGAACAGGCGGTTCAACAGGTCGTACTTCGGCGAAATGGCGTCGAACATGCGTTCGACCTGCTCGCGTTTGGTGCCTTCGCCGGAATAGGGGGTGACGTTCATCGCTGGTCCAGTTCCTCACATTCGCTCAACAACGCCGCCCGATCGATGGGTGCCACGCCGACCTGCTCGCACACCAGACCACCGGCCAAGTTGCTCCAGGCGGCAAGTGTCCTTAGGTCCGATCCGATCGCCAGGCACAAGGCGGCCACCGCGATCACAGTGTCACCGGCGCCGCTCACATCAGCGATCGTGCGACGGTGTGCGGGGATCAAATGCTCCTCGTTCCCTCGATGAACATACACGCCGTGCTCGCTCAAGGTGATGAGTGACGCGGCGTTGCCCAGGCGCTCTTCCAAGTGCCGCACAGCGGTGCGCACGGAGGTGACATCACCGGCGATGATCTCGGTCTTCAGGCCTTCGCGCAATTCCTTCAGGTTGGGCTTGAACAGGTCAACACCCTTGTAGGTGAAGAAGTTCTTCTTCTTGGGATCCACGGCCGTGGGAATGCCGTTCGCACGGGCCAGCATGATCACGCCTTCGATCACGGCTTCCGTCAGAACACCCTTGTTGTAATCCTCCAGCACGATCACGCCCGGCCGATGTTCGGCGATGAGCTTTCCGATGTGCGCCAACAGAGACCGTTCATCCGCGGGCGGCAGGTCCGCTTCGATCTCTTCATCCACACGCACGATGTGCTGGTGGCCACTGATCACGCGCGTCTTCACCGTGGTGCGGCGCTGAGGGCTTCGCAGCAGACCTTGGGTCGAAAGGCCACGCTCAGTGAACAGGCGGTCCAGCTGGTCGGCATGGATGTCGTTGCCGATCATGCTCACCACAACGGGGTTCGCACCGAGGGAACGCATGTTGAGAGCCACATTCGCCGCGCCCCCGAGCCGTTCGCTGCGTTCGGTCACATGCACCACCGGTACGGGCGCCTCCGGGCTGATGCGTTCTACACGCCCCCACAGGTAAGCATCGAGCATCACGTCGCCCACAACAAGGGCCGTTGTGCCAGCGAAGCGATCGAACGCGTCCTTGGGGTTCATCGCAGTGCGGTGATGGCTTTGGCGATGCGGTCGATGGCCATGACGAGCTTGTCGTCGCTGGTGGCGTAGCTGATGCGCACGGTGCCAGGGGCGCCGAACGAATCACCTTCAACGATGCTCACGTTCGCGGAGTCCAACAAGTGCAAGCAGAGGTCGACGCTGCTGCGTATGGTGGACCCGTTCAGGGTGTCGGAGACATCGGGCAGTACGTAGAACGCGCCCTGTGGACGGTTGCAGCGCCATCCGGGCACCTTCTGGATCTCGTTGAGGACCAGGTCGCGGCGACGCAGGAAATCGGAGCGCATGCCGGAGAGCAAGGCAGGATCCGCTTCCATGCAGGCCTTGGTCACACGCTGGGCGATGCTGTTGGTGCCCGAGGTGAACTGCCCCTGCACTTTGGTCACGGCCTGCGCTATCCACAGCGGAGCACCCAGGAATCCGATCCGCCAGCCGGTGAGGGCGAAGGCCTTGCTCAGGCCGTTCACGGTGATCGTGCGTTCCATCATCCCGGGCAGGGCTGCGAAGGAGCGGTGAGTGCCGTCGAACACGATGTGCTCGTAGATCTCGTCGCTGATCACGTACAGCTCGGGGTGGCGGGCCACCACTTCCGCCAAGGCTTCCATTTCGGCCAGGGTGAGCACGCTGCCACTGGGGTTGCAGGGCGAACTGAACATCAGCAGGCGCGTGCGGGGTGTAATGGCCGCGGCAATACGCTCGATCGGTGCCTTGTAGTCCTCTTCCAAGGTGCTGCGGACGATCACCGGCGTGCCACCTGCGATCCGGACCTGTTCCGCGTAGGTGACCCAGAACGGGGCCGGGATCACGACCTCATCGCCAGGACCGATCATGGCCAGCATCACGTTCATGATGCTTTGCTTGGCGCCGGTGCTGATCACGATCTGCTCGGCCGTATAGGTCAGCCCATTGTCCCGCTTGAACTTCTGGGCAATGGCCTCGCGCACGTCCGCATAGCCGTTCACGGGCGTGTACTTGTGCCAAGGGCCATCGAGCGCGGCGTGGGCGGCTGCGAGGGCGAAGGGGGGTGGAGCGTGGTCCGGCTCGCCAAGGCTGAGGTCGATGACGTCGCGTCCCTGGGCCTTCAACTCGCGGCTGCGGCGGGCCATCAACAGGGTGGCCGGCTCAGCGATGGCCTGGACCATGGGGGATAGATGCATAGTGCGTAGGCCCACGCTGTCGCGGGCGGCCGCAAAACTAACGATCCCACGTCCGGCGGACGGCCCGGTTCCCTCAGCGATGCCGATATTCGCCAACACAGTTACCCACCATGACCGAGGACCGCCTGTTCGACCTGTTGTTCGCCATTCTGCCATCGCTGGTGGTCTTCCTCACGGCGTTCTACGCCATCCGCCAGTTCCTGGGGCAGGACAGGGCCATGCGGCAGAATGACCGCTTGACGGACCTGAAGAAGGAGGACCGGAAGCACGTGTTGCCCTTGCGGCTGCAGGCCTATGAGCGCTTGTCGTTGTTCCTGGAGCGGATCACGCCCGGGGCCTTGGTGCTGCGCGTACACAAGAGCAACATGACCAGCCGCATGTTGCACATGGAGCTGTTGGCCACGGTGCGCGAAGAGTTCGAGCACAACCTCACCCAGCAGGTCTATGTGTCCGAGAAGACCTGGCAGCAGGTGAAAATGGCCAAGGAGGAGACGATCCGGCTGCTGAACATCGCCTTCGAGCAAACGGGGGAGAACCAGAGCGCTTCCATGTTGAGTCAGCGCGTGTTCGAGCTGGCCTCGCAGTTGACCTATGCACCCAGCCAAGCAGCGCTGCTCGTGCTGAAGGACGAGGTCAGGAAGCTGTTCTGAAGAGCTCCAGAAGCTGGCGGGCGGCCTTGAAGGGGCTGATGCGGCCGGCCTCGACCTCTGCACCAAGGGCAGGCAGGGCCTCGATCACCTTCGGATGCGTGCGGAACGCTTGAAGCAGGCCTTCTTCCACCGTGCGGTGCATCCACCAACCTTCCTGCGCGGCCCTGCGCGAAGCCAGATGACCATTGGCTTGGAAGCGTTCGTGAAGCTGTGCGATGCGGTCCCGCAGCGTGTCCAGACCTTCGCCCATGAGCGCTGAGCAGGCGAGGACCTCTGCCCGGCCACCGTGTGCGCGTGGGGGGAGCAGTTGGACCGCATGTTGAAGGTCGAGGAAGGCGGCGTTGGCGCGGGCGGTGTTGGCCCCATCGCTTTTCGTCACCACGATCAGGTCTGCGCTTTCCATGATGCCGCGCTTGATGCCCTGAAGCTCGTCACCGGCACCCGGCAGCGTCAGAAGCACATTGAGGTCGGTGAGGTGGTCCACGTCCAGTTCGCTCTGGCCCACGCCCACGGTCTCGATCAGTATGCGGTCGTAGCCAGCGGCTTCGCACAGGACCATGGCTTCGCGTGTGCGCCGCGCGAGCCCACCCAAGCTGCCACGGGAAGCCGTGGGGCGGATGAAGGCTGCAGGTTCCGCGCCCAGACGTTCCATGCGGGTCTTATCGCCAAGAATGCTGCCTCCGCTCTGCTGGCTGCTGGGGTCCACGGCGAGGACGGCCACCCGATGGCCCTGCTTGATCAGCAGCATGCCGAAGGCGTCGATCAGGGTGCTTTTCCCCACCCCGGGCGGGCCGGTGATGCCGATGCGCAAGGAGTCCTGTGCGAAAGGGAGGCAACGCTCCAACAGCTCTTCGGCGCGTACCTGTTCGATCGGCAGGGTGCTTTCGACCAAGGTGATGGCTTGAGCCAATGCTGCCCGGTCACCACTGCGCAATAGGTGGAACAGTTCGGCAGGGTCCATCGAGCGGGACATGGTCAATAGCCTTTGCGGTAATTGTCGACCCAGGCCGGGTCGCCCATGTCCCGGAGCAGGCGGAACATGTTCTCGCCGTAGCAGATGTCGGTGGTGTACTTGATCCCGTAATCGCTCAGGAGCAAGAGCTGGCGCTCACTCGGAATGGTGGGCTTTTCGCTCCAGCCCTTGCCCAGGCGGGAACCTTCGCCCATGGCCAGCGGATATTCCCAGAAGCGCAGCCTCCACAGGTCGTCCAAGGTCGAGCAGTCCGTCAGAAAGCCCATGGCGGCGCTATCCTCGGGCAGGGTGCAGGCCTTGACCCCATGCTTGCGGAACAGGTCCTCGGCATCGGTGTTCGCGTTGCTGAAGGTCCGTCCTTGCACTTGGCGGATGAATTGTTCCCGGGTCAGGGGGCGGGTCTCGATCACGGCTCCTTCGAACACCTTCACGGTGAACAGGGTGAACAGTTGCCCGTTCTGCCCGGCGGCCAGGCTGAGGCCGAAGGCGTATGTGGCCGGACCCGGTGTTGGCCCGGAAGCCTTGCAGAGCGGCACAGCGGCCAAGGCGAAGGCAAGGGTAAGTGCCCGAAGGCGGAGCGCTAGGGGGAGGAGGTCCATGGCTCGGCGAAGATAGCCGGGGCATCGGAGGGCGATCGGTGGACCCGGCAGGTGCGAAAGCGAAAGGGGCTGCCGAAGCAACCCCTTTCCTGAGATACGATCAGCGGTTATTTCTTCTTCAGTTCGTTCAAGCGCTTCTCCACGAGGAATTTCTGCAGCGCTTCCATGCGCTCGTTCAGCTCCTTGATGTAAAGGGCTTGTGCCTCCACGGTCACCCACATCTGGCTGGTCACCTTGTCAACGCTGAAGGCGCCAGTGGTCTGCCAAGCCTCGCGGCCGTCCATGGTGGGCAGGTGACGCTTCTGCTCCACGTAGTTGGCCATTTCGCGGATGGGCATGTGCGCGTAGTACTTGCCCTTGGCAACATCGGCCGGGCTGACGGCGCCTGTGTAATAGCTGTCGAACACGTGGTCGCTCAACAGCAGACCACCGCCGAAAACGCCTTTTTCAGCGCTGATGGTCCCAGGCCCTTTGAACTTCTGGTTCGGGAAGGCACCACTGGTGGCCCATGCGGCAGCACCGATCATAACGCCTTGTTGGGCCACGATGTAATCAGCCCTAGGCAAGGTGGGTGCACCGGCCGTGTTCTGGGCGAACATGGCCAGCAAAGGCCGCTTGCTGAAAGCACCTTGCGCACCGTTGAACTGGACGGTTCCATCGCAGGTCTGGAGAGGCGTGGTCGTTGTCCAAGCACAACCGCCACCCGCCAAGCCACCGAAGCCCCATCCAACACAAAGGGTGCCGCCCGAACCCGGTCCAGGGGGCGGGATCGCATTGTTCGCATTGCACGGACCTGTGTAGAAGCACGGACCACCCGGACCACCGCATGCATCGCAATACAGGCTGTAGTTCGCGAGATAGGTGGTGTTCTCCGAGTTCACGGCCACGTTGCTCGTCCAATCCTGGTTGTCGAAGCAGAACTCCACCAGCATGTTGAATCCCAACTGCCATTGGTAGGGTGGGTTCGCAACGTTCCATTGGTGAATGTTCCAACCGGCCACGGGGGTGAAGGGGGTTGCGGCATAATCACCGAAAGGCACCAGACCGGCCAGGTCCAATGTGGCCTGGGAGGCGCTCAAGGTGTTCTTCATGTTCACCTTGGCGTTGCGGAACTGCTGACCTCCACCCGCCGGGCATTGAAAGGCGATGGCGGTGATGTCCGTCAGCGGGCAAATGTTCAAGGTCGCCATATCCGCAGCGCGGTACAGGAACTGGTGGCGGCCATCCTCCCAGAAGGTGCTGTAGGGCGTTTCCAGCGTTCCGAACGAACTGATGTTCGGGAAGGTGGGGTCATCGATGATCGGCCAGGGGCGGGGAAGGGCCAACACGTTGGAGTTGGGTGGTGCGGGCCCGAGCGAGGGATACTGGCAGGTGACCGTCGCCGTTGAAGAATACGTCTCTTTCGGCCGGGATCCGAACACGTTCTCCAACTGGTACCAACCGGAGGCGGGATAGGCGAGGGCATTATCCGTGTAGCCCTCGTGAACGCCCTTGCTCGCATCGAAGCGGATGTCACCAGCGTTCGCCGTGGCGGTGGTGCCGTTCAGGCGCATGGCACCGTTCACCTCCATGCGCTCTTGGGGGGCGATGGGGTTGGTACCTACAGGTTGACCTACGTTGAAGAAACCTTGGTTCGCACCAGCAGCACCCATCAAGCGGGCACCCTCGGTCGTGTTGCCGCGGAAGCTTAGGTCTTGGGCATCACTGGTACCCATGTAATTGGTGGCCGGGTTGGTGCCGGCATTTCCACCCAATTGCCAAGCCGTGGCCGTGGAGCCGATCCGAACCCACGCGGCGCCATCCCGGTACCAGAAGCCTTTCAGCTCGTTGGTGGCGAGACCGGCGTTGATATCGTCCGTCTGGTAGACCAGCAGCGAGTTGGCCGGTGCCGCGATGGCCAAGCGTTCAGCGCGTAACATGCGTGGCGCCAAGAGGCCGCGCGTCAGGTCGCTGAGGTCCAGAATGGCGGAAGGGTTGGGCGCCGTGGCCGTGTTGTTGATGGCGATCTGCGCCTCGGTGAATAGCACCGGACCCAACAGCAGCCCTGCGAGCAGCGCGTTCCTGAGCAACATCGTGTTCTTCATGGTCGTGCCGGTGTTCAGTGTTGTTCGGCGGCTGGTGAAAGCCGATTACCGAGGTCGTTCATCAAAGCGGCTTTCTCCTGCTCGGTCAGTTCGGGCATGGTGGTCACAGCTGCTTTGGCGGTCTTGAATTCCGAAGCGTTGATCGGTCGCTGAACGCTCAGGATCTCCAATGCATCCAACTTGTCGTTCAGTTCGGTCAGGTACAGTGCCTGGGTCTCTGTCGTGGACCAGAGCTGGTTCGCCATTTCGCCCAAGGAGAAAGACCCTTCACGCTGCCAGTCCGCGCGGCCTTGAATGGTCGGCAAGTGGCGTTGTGCTTGGGTGTGCGCCGCCATCTCTTCGATCGTCAGCGTGCGCTGCTGACCGAAGGTGGCCGCATCAGCGGGGTGTACCTGTCCATCGAAGTAGCGGTCGAAGACATGGTCATTGAGGCGAACACCATCGTCATACACGCCCTTTTGAGCAGAGATGTTCAGGGGGCCTTTGAAGGCATAGTAAGGGGTGGTCTGCCAGCCCCAGTTCGCAAATCCGGCAGGGGGAGCGGCAGGGTCTTCGACCACCAGCCCACCAGCGTATTGGAGGTAGGGGCCTGTCAAAGGCACGGCGGGCAGCGGCGTAATGGTAGAGAAACCACTGGAGGCACCGAAGCGGATAACTGGGCGCTGACTGGCGGAACCCACGCCACCACCGGTGTTACAGCCGGTACTGGGCTGACCGGCGAAGAACAAAGTAGCACTGCAGGGTGTGGTGCCTGGCAAGCTGCACCCCGCCCCACCTTGAGGGAAGTTACCCCACTGGGTGTAGGTGAGCTGGTTGGCCGGGGCCGCCCCTGGGATCGTCGCGAACTTCACAGCAAGGGGCCCCGGATTGGAGGCTGTAGCTGTGTAGCTCACTGCAAGCTCGACGATGATGTTGCGAACACCGTCCCACACGAATGGAGTGATCAGGTTGAACTGGTCCCATGTTGGAGGACCCGTGACAGCTGGCCTGTTCTGTGATGCAGAAGATGAACAGCCGGCGGCCGGGTCGATGGAAGCATCAAAGCCTCCGGACAGGTTGTTGAGCCCACCCGGAGCGTGCTTCACAATGATGCTGTAGGACCACGTTTTCTGACTTCCACCCGCACCCGTTCCGGCAATCGTTGCTTGATTGATAAAGAAAGCCAGGTTCGTGATCGTGGCTCCCGGACACATGCCTTGCGTGGCAAGGGGCGAGGGCGTACCGTTCACTCCGTACAACTGGTTGAGCTCAGCGTCCAACTCACTGCGCAGGAACATGAACTGCTGGCGGTACATCCGCGCTTGGCCCGCTAAAGGACCGTGTACGTATGGACTCACCAGTGACTGCGTAGCGACAGGGAGCGCCGTGGTCGTGTTCGCCGCAATGGCTGGGAGGGGTGGGGATGTAATCTCCGCAACGGCTGCACCGCCACCACAGGTGGCGGTGTTGAACTCATAAGGAGCGTTGAAGACCTCGTTGTAATCGTTCTCCAACTTCTTCCAACCACCGATGTTCGAGGTCGCTGCCACTCCATTGATCGCGCTGCCGTTCACCGTCTGTCCGTAGTGACCTGGAGCCATCAGATAGCGGGCATTGGCAAGTACCGCATTGTTGTCCTTAATGGTATCCTTCTGATATGTGACCACACCAACAAAATCGGTCGCGCTCCACTGGTTCGCGAAGCCTACGCCACCGTCGGTAACGGCTCTGGAAGTGTGCGAGAAGATTCGGAGCGCTCCGCTCACGTCCAGTCGTTCGGTCGGTGTAGCGGTGCCCACCCCCAGATCACCCGTGGCATCCAAACGCATCCGTTCCACGCCGTTGGTGCGGAACACCACATCCTGATTGTCCGTGGTACCGAACCATTCCTGGGCCGGGAACGCGAGCGTGTTGCCCCAGACCTCCCAACCATCGTTTCCGGATTGGATCCGGACCCAGGCAGGGATGCTGGCATTGTAGTAATAGTAACCCGGCGTGCCGCCACTTTGGTAGACCAACATACCGTCCGTGGTGGCGTTCACGGGCACGGAGGCCGTGGAGACCATGCGGGGTATCAACAGGCCTTTGGAGGCCGCGCCGGTCAGGTTCGTGCTCACGTCCAGCAAGGCGCTGGGCACAGGGGAGATACCCGTGTTGTTGATGGCCACGTTGTTCTGCGCCATGGCAGCGGCGCTGAACAGCAGCATGCCCAGCAGCAATGAACGGCGAGCGGACAGGTTCTTCATGGTCGATGCGCTGTGAGTGTTCATCGGGTCACTGCTTTGGGGTGCGTTGCTTCAAAGCGGACACCAAATGCAACTTCTGTTGCTCCGTTAGGCGCGGACTTCGTTCGATCTCGGCCAGCACGGACGCCACCTGCTCCGGGGTGAGGGCCTCCCCGAAGGCGAGCGTTTCCAAGGCGCCCAGGTCCCGTTCAAGTTCAGTGATGTACAGGGCCTGGGTCTCCACTTCCTGCCAGAGGCCGTTCTGCAATTGGCCCAAGGAAGGGGCTCCCTGTTCGTCCCACTCTTCACGTGAAGGCATGTTCGGTAAATGCCGCTCCTCTTCAAGGTAAGGCTTCAGATCACGCAGCGGGATGTGATCGTAGGTTGCTGCAGCCGCTGCATCCTCTTCACGGATCGAACCATCGAAGTAGCGGTCGAACACATGGTCGTTCAACTGGCTGTTGCCATCATACACGCCTTGCTGGGCGCTGACCGTACCCGGGCCGCGGTAGTTGGCAGCGGACCAAACTGCATCACCAATGTTCAAGCCACCCGCATAATGGATGTAGCTGGCCGTAGAGGCCGTGTACGACGTGGTCTTGATATTGCCACCGAAGCGTGTGACCGGACGGGTCAGTTCGTTAGTGTAGCAGATCACAGCCGTGGCCGGATTCACGGGTGCATCGTCATAGAGGTTTCCATTTGCACCGGACGGGTGGCGCATGATGCGGGTCCGTGGCTGTATGGCTGGATTGTGTACCCAAACACGCGGACTACGACCATCTGCGGCTTGTTTGATCCAGCTCCAATCCAACACGATATTGCTGACACCGTCCCAAAAGTACCCAGCGACGCCGCCAGGTGCCAGAGGATTGATGTTCAGAGGGATCTGGTTCCAGCCACCACTGACAATGATGGTCTGTGGTGTTCCCGTCCAGTTACGCTGTACAGAGGTCCGCACTGCGTCCACGAATGTGCCCGGCGCTGTCGCGAAATCGTTGTTCGCCGTTGTTCCAATCCTGGCTTCGATCGTGATCTTTCCTTGGGTGAAGGGAGATGAGGGACCGCCGTTACAATCATCATCTAGTGCATACCAACCAAATGATGTGATGTAGCCTTCGCAAAGGCCGGCCGCTTTCAATTCGGCCGCCGTGTAGATGTATTGCCGCGAATCAGGCCGCGCCCCCTAGCATTCAGAACACCCGTCCAGGGGGTGGAATAGGCCGTATTCGCAAACCCTGTGAAGTCCATCCCAGGCGCGGTAAAGTTGCACTGCCGCGGGCAGGGCAAGCGTGAACGTGGTCGCGCTCACAAGCAGAATCCGTGCATTTGCCGGTAACACCAGTCCTGTTCGCGAACATGGCAGCCAGTCCGACCAACTGTGCTGGGTGTGGTAACGGTCGGAACCCGCAATGGTCGTGACGCAGACCAATGTGAATGGAGCACCGCAAGGAATGCGGGAAAGGATTCGTTTATTTGGTCGCGAAGGGCGTCTGCGCGTTGCTGGTGGAGTTGGTACCGGGCGTTGGGCCGACCACTGCAAAACCTGGGAACGGAATTGCTGGACAAGTAAGCGTATCCTTGGCATAATCACCACCGACCGTCACTAAGGCCTCGGCGTTCTCTAAGCGTGCCCAGTTGCCAGGTGCCGTCGTTAAACCCAAGAAATTCGCGCCTGTTGCTGTGGCATTGTTACTGATCGTAATTGTACTAGGCGGAACAACGGTAAGAACAGTACTACCCGGAGGTATATTAGTGCCAGTAATGGTCATACCCACGCTCAACCCTAGTGTAAGGGGCGTCGGCACTGTACCCGTCAATGTTACAGTGGGCGAACCTAGCACTGTGTTTCCGGTGCGTGTTTGCATTGGCGTGCTGCCGAAGTGCCAGCGGTTGGGGGCTGCTGCTGAAGCGGTGAAGCGGATGGTGCCTTCCTGGTTGGTGGCGCTACCAGCACCAGCTCCGCTGGAGATCACGCGCATGGCTCCGTTCACGTCCAAACGCTCCAACGGAGCACCGACCGTGTTGATACCCATCATGCGGGTGGTGCCCAGAAATTGCATCTGCGGATCCACCGTGATCGGGCTGACGGTGCGGAAGTTGAGGGGTGTCGCACCAATGGTGCCTAGGTAATTCAAGGTGGGCACTGTACCTGCGTTGCCGTTCAAGGTCCAAGCGCTACGTCCGTTCGCCCAGCGTACCCAATCGTTGGTGGGGGGGCCTTCGTAGTACCAAAAGCCGTGCTCCTCGGCCGGGTCGAAAACCGGCGCCGTCACATCGTCGGTCTGGTAGACCCAGAGGCCCGCCGTTGGGGCAGGAATGGCCAAGCGGTCAGCACGGAGCATACGAGGGATCAACATACCCCGTTTGCCAGCTGCTGGAAGGCCGCTGACATCCAGATCGAGCAACGCGGAGGCATTGGGAGCGGCTCCGGTAACGTTGATGCCGACATTCTGCGCCTGCGCGCCGGACACGAGGCCCAGAACGACGATGCTTGAGAGGGTACGAAGGCGTAGGGCTTTCCGCATGGTTTAATGCGTTGGGATGAGTACGGACGTCCGCAAAATGAGCTTACGTGACAGACAAAAGTAGGTCTGTCGCGGATTGAATTCAAGGGGCTGTCTACAGAAGGGCATCATCCTTGGTTTCACAACGAGCTGCAATTTCGGCTCATCCCAGTGACGATGCGATGTGTGAATGGTTGCCCTCGACTTGTGAACAGGCGGTGTTAATGGACGAATTAGAAGGCTGGTGTTCAGGTGTTCCACGTCGGTCCGGTCACTGTTTCAAGAAGCGGTACGCCGCGGTCCGTTGGCCATCGGGTCCTTCCCCGAACACGGTGTATATGCCGGCCGGCAGGTCCCCAAGACCGATATGAACGGCTCCAGTGGCAGGCGCAGGTGCTGAAACGAGGATGCGGCCGACGGGGTCCGAGACGAGTATCCGGGAATTGGGCGCCAAGGCGGGTGGCACCCACCACAGTTCGTTGGCCGCTGGGTTCGGGAACGGGGCGTTCACGGTAAGGCCTCGGAGGACGGGGACGGCATGTGTCGGTGCCGCGCTGCCATTCGCCGTGATCAGCACCAACCGGTAATAGCTAAGGCCGGATAAGGGGCTCTCATCCGTCCAGGCATGTTCCGGGTCCTGAAGGTCCATGCTGTTCAGCACCGTGCCGATGGAGGTGAAGTGCGCGGCATCGGTGGAGCGCTGCACCTGATAGAGCGCCACATCGGAACTGTTCCCCGTGGTCCAGCGCACGTCCACCACTTCGTCGCGGGCCTGGGCATCAAAGGCGGTGATCTGGATGGGCAATAGGGTGCAGTCCAAGGAGGCTCCGTTGGTCAGGTTCCAGTTGAGGTTGAAGGCCTGACCTGTGGTGGAGAAGTTGTCCACGTATAAGATGTAGATCTGCCCGACCAACACGTTCAAGGTGCTCACCCACTTGTCTCCAGCAGCGCCTTCGCTCAGGTCCACGGCACCATTCCCAAGGCCCGTATTCCCGGTGAGGGCGGAGAAGGAACACCTGACGGGTGGTCCTGAAGGGGGGCAGTCCACCGTGGTCATCGGCCCCCAGACGGCAAAGTCATAGTCATTGGTGTTCACCACGGGGTTAATGCTGAAGCCTACCGTGCCCGATGAAGATGGTGAGAAGTAGTACCACGTGCCTTGCCGTTCCCCGCCGGTCAAGCAGCCTTGGTTGGCGAGGTTCAGATCCTCCACATCGCCCGTGTTGGTGCTGTTGCTGTTGATGCCCTGACTGCCGCAGACGGTGGTGCCTCCTAAACAATCCTGTTGGGAGGCCGGTGGTGGGTTACAGTCAATGGTCTGGGTGTAAACCAACCCTGTGGCCGGTGGGGAGCCGGAGTTGAAGACCGTTTGCCCACCGCTCTGGAAGGAGAGCGTGTAGGAGATCTCGCCTTGGAAGCCGCCCGCTGCGGTGTATTGGACCAAGAGCACTTGACCGATGTTGAGGCCGATCAGGGCGTAGTTGTATGCGCCGGTCACGGTATAGTTCGTGTACGGCCCTCCGTTGATGCTGATGCCGACCGTGCTTCCACCCCAGCCATCACCGAACGTATCGTACATCTCCAGCACATAGACGCAGTCGCCCACAGGTAGTGAGGTAGGTCCGCTTACGCACAGGTTGAAGGTGCCGGTCGTACCAGCGTAGCCCCAGACGCGGAGGTAATAGGTCTGTCCCGGGTTCAGGTTGGTAAAGGTGAGCGCTGGCATCACACCAGGTCCGCTCAAGTCATCGCACAGCACCTCCGTGAACGTGCCATTGCAAGCTGTGGCCGTGTAAAGTGACATGTCGGCATCGGTCAACGTACCGGCCTGTGTTTGCACCAAGGCGATACCCGAAGGTGGCGCTACGAACGTGAACCACACATCAGCCCCCGTATAGAACCCACAGGACGGAGCAGGCACCCCTGCCGTGGCGGTGGTGCTGGTATTGCTGAAGGTGCCATAGACACAATTGCTGGTCACCGTGAGCGCGGTGGCTTGGCAAGGGTTGTCATTGGTGGGCGGTGGTGGTGGAATGGTGGCGCAGATGTTGAACTGGCCGACCGCGTCGTTGCCATACTCCCAGTAGCGTACCCAAAGCGTAGTGCCGGGGGCGAGGCCGGTGAGGGCGAGCAAGGGCATCAGCCCGTTGAAGTCGTCGTTGCAGCCCACCTGGGTGAACGGTCCTGCGCAGGAGGAAGATGTGTATGCTGCCATGCCACCATCGGTAAGCAAGCTGCCCGTGATGGCCGTGGAGGACAGTGTGAGAGCACCTCCTGCAGGAACGACCACACTGAACCAAACATCCCCTCCGGCGTAGTTGCTACAGGTGGGAGCGGGCACCCCGGCGCTAGCGGTGGCAGCGGCGTTGCTTCCCACGGTATTCACACAGGCAAGGGAAGGGGTCAACGCGGTGGCGGTGCAGGGTTCGTTGTTGGTGGCCGGTGGTGGTGGTGGCGTGCAGGTGATGGTCAGGGTGGCACAGGTGGTGTTGGCCAGACAGGGATACTCATCGAGCAGTACGCGCACTTGCCCAGTGTAGTTCGCGGTCCAACTGACAGCGCTCTGCGGCGCGCAGCCATCGTCGTTGTAGGCCAGGCTGGTGGCCGCAGCACCATTAAAGAGGGTGATCTGGGTATCCCAGGTGGCGCCGCCACAGGTCTGGAAGGTGTAGGTGTTTCCGCTCACCACGTTCACCAGCGCATATTGACCGCCTTGAACGCAGGCCACGGAAGTTGTTCCAGGGCACGGCGGGGTGACCGCTGAACCCGTGAGCGTATTGTTGTTGGTGCATTGAGCTGACGCAGGAAGCCAACCCAGAATACCCGACAGCGCGAGGACTGTTCCGAGGTACCACCGTTGAAGAGCGGATCTGCAGATCATGGTTATCGCTGCAGTTGAAGCAGTTCCTGGTAGGCCTGCGGGTGCGCGGTGATCCACGCTTGTTTTCTAGCCTCGTAGTCCGCTTGGTCCGTGATAGGGTCTCCGGTATCGATGTAGGTGGGGAAGTCGGGCGCGAGCGTGCTTCGTTGATCCATGCCATCAGGTGGCGTCGGGGTTGTTAATGTAACGCCGACACCCACTGGCTCGAGCGCGTTCCGAAGCGCATTAACATCGAGGGCGACCGTGGTGCGCACCTTGCCCTGCATCTGTGCGAGATCCAGGCTGAGCACCATGGCAGGGTCCTGACCGTAGAATGCGTCCAGGATGAACTTCTCCTGAAGGGCCGCTATGGTTCCGGTGAACGTCACCTTGTACGTAAGCTCCCGGCTCCGCTGTGCGTTCGAGTTCAACGTGGAACAGACGAGGAGTGCTGGAAGTATGGCGTGCAAGATCCACGTTGCAGGCACCATCCCGGTAGATGAGGAACGGGAGTAACTGTTCATCTCATGCGCTTGCGTTAAGAAGGAGAGGATGGAAAGTTAACGTTCAGGATCCGGCATTCCAACATCCCTTCTTTAGCAAGACGACCGATCAGGTACAAGTTGCCTCGTGCGTCGGCTGCGGCTGGAACGACGAACGCCCGGCATGCACCGGGCGTTCGTCTGGAAGGCGTTCAGGTCATTCGATCACAAAGCGTCCCGATCGGATGCCTGCGTCGAATTCCCCGATAACCTGCACTGCATAGGAGCCCGGGGAGAGCGAGCTGACCGCAATGGAAAGCATGGTAGTGCCTTCGCCAAGGATCCGTTGTTCAGTGTGAACGAGGGCTCCCTTTGAGTCAATGATGCGCACCGTTGTGCTGCCTGTGTCCATGGCGCCCAAGGGGATGTTCAGCTGGTCACGCGCCGGATTGGGGTAAGGTCGGATCACATCGGTTGGAGCCACGAAGGTCACAGGTCGTACTTGGGAATAGCTTGAGCGACCATCAAAGTCCACCTGCAGAAGACGGTAATAGCTGGTGCCTGGCAGCGGATCGCGATCATGCCATGCATACTCCAATGTGCTCTGTGAGTTGCCTGCACCGTTCACCTGGGTCAAGGGTTCGAAGTTGATGGCATCGGAAGAGCGTTCGATCACGAAATGGTCGTTGTTCAGTTCGCTGGCCGTCGTCCATTTCACGTCCACTTGATCTCCGTTCGGCAAGGCGTCGAAGGCGGAAAGCTCGATGGGCAACACCGTGCAGTCGATGCTGGCACCGCCGGCCATCTGCCAGGAGAGGCCGAACTGCAGACCGGAAAGGCTGTAGTTGCTCACGTAAAGCATATACACCTCACCGACCGATACAGCCAAAGGGGCTACCCACTTGTCCCCTCCAGAATCCTCGGTCAGGTCCACCGCACTCGCCCGCAGACCGGTGTTGCCGGAAAGACCCGAGTACGAGCAGCGGAGCGGTGCGTTCTTGTTAATGCAGTCAACGGAAAGGAACGGGCCGAACACGGCGAAGTCGTAATCGTCCGCAGCATTGTTGGGTGTGATGGTGAAGGCCAAGGTGCCGCCTGCGGAAATGGTGAACGTGTACCAGATGCCTTGCCGCTCGTTGGAGCCGAGGCAGCCGCGGGTGGTGAAGTTCAGGTCGGCCACAAGTCCTGTATTGGATGGGCTGCCATTGAAGCTGGTGGCGGCGCATAGCGGTTCGCTGCCGCGGCAATCGCTCGTAGGAGCATCGGGCGGGTTGCAGTCAGCGACCCCCGTGTACACAAGACCGGTCGTGGGCGATGGGCCTGCGCTGAGCAGTGCGCCACCTCCGAGCTGTAAGGAATAGGTGATCTCGTTCTGGCCGGCACCGACCGCTGTGTATTGCACCATGATCAACTGTCCTACGGTGATAGGGATGTAGACCACATCGCGCTCGCCGTTCGTCAGCGTATGGTTGGTGTATGCCCCACCATTGATGCTGATACCAACAGTGCTTCCACCCCAGCCATCGCCGATGGCGTCCTGCATATTGAGCGCATAGAAACAGGTTCCGCTGGTAGCTGGTTGAACGATGCAGAGGCCAAAGGTGCCCGTTGAGCCACCGTTGCCCCAAACACGCAGGTAGTAGGTATCACCGCCTACAAGGTCACTGAAGGACAGGAATGGCATGGTGCCGATGCCGTTGTTGTCATCACAGTCGACCAGTGTCATGCCTAGGCTGCATGAAGCTGCCCTGTAAAGTGCCATGGAAGCATCCGTCAAGGTTCCCGCTTGGGTCTTGATCGTAACGAAGCCGGAAGGTGGGGCTGTGAAGGTGAACCAAACATCCGCGTTGGAGGTGACGTTGCCACACCCTGGCTCAGGTATGGAGTTGGTGTAGGTGCCCCCAACGTTCGTGTACGTGGTGAATGAACAGGTCGTTGCTGGCACGATGGTCTGGGCGGAGCAAGGGTTGTCGATCGGACTCGGCGTGAACGACTGTACGCACAGGTTGAAGGTGCCGGTGGCACCGCCATATCCCCAAAAGCGGATGTAGTATGTGGCACCGGCCGTCAGACCGCTCGTGGTGATGTTCGGCATCAATCCGACAACATCATCGCTACAGGTGATCAATGTGAATGTTCCTGCGCAGGCTGTTGCGGAATAGAGTGCCATGGCACCATCACCGATGCTGCCGCTCGAAGAGCCAATGCCGACAGCGCCCGATGCGGGGGCGACGAAGCTGAACCAGACGTCACCGCCCGAGTAGTTCCCGCACCCTGGAGCCGGGATGCCGGTGGTCGACGTGGCAGAGACATTGGTTCCGGCCGTGTTCACGCATGAAGTGTTCACTGGAAGCGCCACCGCACCGCAGGGGTTGTCGTTAACGAGGGTCGGGTCGTATGCGCAAATGTTGAAGGTGCCTGTTGCCGATCCATTCCCCCAGAAGCGGACGTAATAGGTCTGTCCTGAAGCGAGACCGGTCATGGCCAGGTTGGGCATGCCCCCACCGTTGTTGTTGCAGGCCAGTTCGGTCAGGGGGCCGGTACATGAGGTTGCGCTGTACACCGCCATCACTCCATCGGTCATCGTGCCTGCAGTGGAAGTGAGTGTCACGTTGCCCGCAGAAGGTGCGACGAAGGTGAACCAGACGTCATCCGACGCACTGCTGAACGTTCCGCAGGACGGTGCCGTACCGCCGGATTGCGATGCTCCAACATTGGTCGATGCAGTATTCACACAACTCGTACCCACTGGCAGCGCCACGGCTGAGCAGGCAGCATCGCCGGGCATATCGTATGCGCAGATGCTGAAGGTGCCCGTGAGCTCGCCATTGCCCCAAACGCGGGCGTAGTAGGTCTGCCCTGGCGTGAGGCCGGTGAGGTCCAACGCAGGCATGTTGGCTCCGTTGCTATTGTCGTTGCAGCCGATCTGGGTGAAGGTTCCGTTGCAAGCAGTGGCGCTGTAGACGGCCATGGCGGCATCGGTCAGTGTGCCTGCAGTGGTGCTCACGTTGATGTGTCCGGATGCCGGTGCCACCATGGTGAACCAGACGTCGCTATACGTGTAAGTGCCGCACGTAGGAGCGGGAATGCCAGAGGTGGCGTAGGCGCCTACGTTCGTGGCTGAGGTGTTGCTGCAGCTTGCGTTCACGGTCAAGGCCGTCGCTGCGCACGGGTTATCGTTGGTGGGTGGGGCATCCCACGCGCAGATGCTGAAGGTGCCGGTGGCTCCACTGTTGCCCCAGACACGAGCGTAGTGGACACCCGGGGTCAGGCCTGTACGTTGGATCGCCGGCATGTTCCCAGGACCATCATTGTCGTCGCATTCGATCAGCGTGAACGGGCCTGTGCAGAGGGCCGCACTGTAGATGGCCAATCCCGCATCCGTCAGGGTGTTCGCGGTGGTGGCCAGGGTAATGCGTCCGGAAGCGGGAACGATGAACGAGAACCAGACATCGGCCGTGGTGTAAGCAGCGCAGCCTGGCGCGGGAATGGAGCCAGTGGCGGAAGCTCCAGCATTGGTACCTGCGGTGTTGGAGCAACTGACACCAACGGGAAGCGCGACCGCGCCGCATGGGTTATCGTTCGCAGGGGGCACGGCGCACGTGGTACTGATGTTCGCGGTGCCACCGGTGTGTGCGCAGTTGTTGCGGTCCAGGTTCAACTTGATGGTGCCGGAGTAGGTGGCTGTCCAAACGAGCGTCGATCGAGTGCCGCAGGCACCACCGGCGTCATCGTTCTCCGCTACAAAAGCGGCGCCGTTCCAAAGGGTCAGCAAGGTGTTGAAGCCCGAGCCGCATGTGGAGAAGGTGTAGGTGTTGCCGGCGGTGATGTTGATGGTGAGGTAGTTGCCGGACGGGACGTTGTTCGTGTTGACCGTACCCGGGCAGGTAGGTGTCACCACGGCGAACTGAGTGATGTTGTTGTCCCCGCAGATCTGGGCATGAAGGTTCAACTCTGCAAGTCCAAGAGCTGCGGTCAGCAGAAAGGTAGTGAGGCGGTTCATGGTCTTCACTGTTGCGTGCTGGCGATCACTGCTGATCATTGGCGGTGTGGTCCTCTTTCTTCATGTCGAGCGTCGCCGTAATGCCCACCTGCTGCATTGCGGAAATGAGTTGGGCTGCGGGTAGCTCCTGCATCGTCTTCACCTTCACGATGTTGAACTCGCGGTCGATGCTTACGACCATCTCCGGGTCAAAGGCCAACAGCGATTCCTGGCAGCGCTTCTCCAGCATGGTGCTGTTGATGCCTTCCACCTTGAAGTGATGGATGCGCTCGACCAAGCCTTGGGCCTTGCTTTCCTGTAGGAGGAACAAGGCGCAGATGACGGTCAGTGCACGAAGGAGTGAGGAGATCCGCTGTTGCATGGGTCCTTTGACTGAACGGCCCGCATGTAGGGCAGGCCAGACGCTTCAACGGGACCGCGCGCAGAATGGTTTCGACGAATTGTCGTTCCGGATCGCTGAATGCGACCGTTTCGGCGTTGAGCCGACCTTCGATAGGGAAACTGCCCGATCAGCTGGCAGCCTGGGCGGCAGCCACGGACACGGTGGCGCCGGGGTAGACCCGGAGGGCCTCCTGTAAGCATTCCACAGCCAACCGCAGCTTGTCCTGCTCAAGCACGTAGGCCAGACGGACCTGACGGCGTCCGGGTTCGGGTTGAGCATAGAAGCCGGCGGCAGGCGCCATCATCACGGTGTGGCCCTTGTGCTCGAATTTCTCCAGCAACCACTGACAGAAAATATCGGCATCGTCGATCGGTAGTTCCGCGACACAATAGAAAGCCCCCTTGGGGCGTGGGCAGATGACACCGGGAATGGTGTTGAGGCCATCGACAAGAACATTTCGTCGTTGAACGTACTCGCCGATCACCTCGGTGAAATAGCTGTCGGGCGTGTTCAGGGCCGCTTCCGAAGCGATCTGGCCGAAGGTGGGCGGGCTGAGGCGCGCTTGGGCGAATCGGAGCGCCGTGGCCATCAGCTCGCGGTTGCGGGTGATGAAGGCGCCGATGCGGGCACCGCACATGCTGTATCGCTTGCTCACACTATCCACCATCACCACATTGTCCTCGATACCGGCGAGCGTCATGGCGCTCTCGTGCTTGGCTCCGTCGTAACAGAACTCGCGGTACACCTCGTCACTGAACAAGTAGAGGTCGTGCTCCTTCACAATGTCGCGTAGCGTTTCAAGTTCGGCGCGGGAGTAGAGGTAGCCGGTGGGGTTGCCAGGGTTGCAGATCAGAATGCCCTTGGTCTTCGGGGTGATCAGCTTCTTGAACTCGCCGATGGGGGGAAGGGCGAAGCCGGTGTCGATCCCACTGCGCACGGGCACCACCGTGATGCCGGCGCTCATGGCGAAGCTGTTGTAGTTGGCGTAGAACGGCTCAGGGATGATGATCTCATCACCCGGGTCGAAACAGGCCATCATGCCGAACAGGAGCGCCTCGCTACCACCGGTGGTGATCAGCACATCCTCATGGGTGATGGTGATGTCGTGTTTCCCGTAGTAGGCTGCCAACCCCTTTCGGTAGCTCTCGTTGCCGGCGCTGTGGCTGTACTCCACCACCTTCAGGTCCATGTGGCGGATGGCGTCAAGAGCCACATGGGGTGTAGGGATGTCCGGCTGGCCGATGTTAAGGTGCAGCACCTTGGTGCCCCGCTTCTTGGCGGCTTCGGCGAAGGGCACGAGCTTGCGGATGGGGGAGGCCGGCATGCGTTGGCCTTTCTGTGAGATGCTGGGCATGGGGATCGGATGGGGAGCCCGTCAACAGCGACGGGACAGGCGCGAAGTTCGGCATCGGGCGCGAACCGAAGGAAATGAAAAGCCCCTTCCCGAGCGTTCGGGAAGGGGCCTCTCGGGGTGCGATGATCAGTTCTGCTCCACTGGGGCCATGGGGCTCTGCTCTTTCACAGGGCTCGCAGGGGTCTCCGGACCGGCTTCCACCGTGCCACTGATGCGAACGATCTTCTCGGGGGCATTGGCGGCGTTGCTGCTGATGGTCACGCTCTTGTTGATGGGGCCTACGCGCTTGGTGTCATACTTCACTGTAACGATTGTGCTTGCCCCTGGCTTGATAGGTGCCGTGTCACACTTGGGTACCGTGCATCCACAGCTTCCCTTGCAGTTGGTGATGATCAAGGGTTGGTCACCGGTGTTCGTCACCTTGAACTCGCAGCTGCCATTGGCGCCGGCCGCGATCTTGCCGTAATCATGCACTTCCTTGTCCACGCTGATCTGAGCGCCGGTGCCACCGACCGTTTTTCCGTCCTGGGCGAACGCACCGAGGAACAGGGCGCTGAGGCCGATGCTGAGAATGAACTTCTTCATGGGTGTTCGGTTGTTTCGTTGTCTGGGATCCAAAAGTAGGCCAAGGTCATCAGCTCCAAGTGGCCTTAACAGGAGATTAACAGCGCCCTGAAGGAAGCGTGGTCCGCACCTTCAGGCGACCTTAGCGCGCTCGTTGTCGTCAAGCCTTGCCATGTCGAAGTTGATCTCCATTTTGAAGGAAGCCTTGCAAGGCGAGGAGCGTGACTACACGGCGATCGGTGTTCGTCGGGCCATTGTGCTGTTGAGCATACCCATGGTGCTGGAGATGGGCATGGAGGCCCTGTTCGCCTTAGTGGACACGTTCTTCGTCAGCAAGCTGGGTGTTGTGGGCACGGCCACGATCACCCTCACAGAGACGTGCATGGTGCCGGTGTATTCCATTGCCTGGGGCTTGGGCATGGGCATTACCGCGGTGGTCGCCCGCCGTACGGGTGAGAAGGACAAGGTCGGTGCTCGCGTGGCTGCTGGTCAGAGCTTCTTGCTCGCCTTGTGCTGTGGTGTGATGCTGGCTGTGCCAACGGTGCTGTTCGCTCGTCAATTGTTGGAACGGATGGGTGCGGCACCCGAAGTGCTCGAAGTGGCAGTGCCTTACGCGAGGCTGATGTTCGCCAGCAACCTGATCGTGACCTTGCTGTTCGCACTGAACGCAGTGTTCCGCGGGGCAGGCAATCCGGGCATCGCGCTGCGCACGCTGGCGATCGCGAACGGCATCAACATCGTGCTCGACCCCCTGTTCATCTTCGGCATCGGACCCTTCCCTGAGCTCGGAGTGCAGGGTGCAGCGGTGGCCACAACCACGGGCCGCGGTCTGGGTGTGATCTACCTGCTATGGAACTTCTATCGCCGGGATGGAAGTCTAGCGGTGACCTTGCCTGATCTGCGGCCTGTGCGTGATGTTCTGTGTGGGATCGTGAAGGTCTCGTTGGGTGCGGTGGGTCAATTCCTGATCGCGAGCCTGAGCTGGGTGTTCCTGGTCCGTATCGTTGCGGACTTCGGTACCGAGGCCGTTGGGGGCTATGGCGTGGCGGTGCGGATCATCATCGTGGCCTTATTGCCGGCCTGGGGCATGGCGAACGCCGCGGCTACACTGGTAGGACAGAACCTTGGTGCTTTGCAGCCAGAGCGTGCCGCTCGGAGCGCCTGGCTTTGCGGGCACTATAATATGGTCTTCATGGTGCTCGTCACTGTCTTCTTTTGGGCAGCGGCCCCCTGGATCGTGTCCTTCTTCGACCAAGGCCCCGTGGCCGACGGCTACGCGATCCTTGCGCTGCGGGTCATCAGTCTTGGCTACTTCTTCTATGGCTATGGCATGGTGCTGGCCCAGGCGTTGAACGGTGCCGGTGACAGCGTGACCCCGACCTGGCTGAACGTGATCTGTTTCTGGGCACTGGAGATCCCCCTGGCCTATGCCATGGCCTTGAAGTTCGGCATGGGTCCCCTCGGTGTGTTCGCGTCCGTGGCGATCAGCGAGAGCATTCTTGCTGTGCTCTGTGCCATCATCTTCCAGCGAGGCAAGTGGAAGTTGGCCAAGGTGTGACCTCCCGATCTACTGACCAGCCTTGTTGGAGAGTTTCCTGGGTCGCCCATCGGCGTACCACTTCAGCAGCGTCTCCAGGATATGCGCCACTTTGCGGTGGTCCGCCCAGGTGGCATGGAAGATCAGCCGGCCGTCCTTGTCGATCACGTAGGCGCCGTTCGGTACGCGGCCGTACGCATTGCTCACCGCGTCGTTCAGTCCGTCCACAAGTACAGGCATGGTGGTGAGCTGCGCGAACTCCTTGGCATAAGCGCGTTTCTCATCCTCGCTCTTCGGGTCCGGCCACATGCGGTAACTCTGCTTGTCGCCTGGGTGCAGTTCGCGGCCGTATACAGTGAACAGATGCACTTGCGCGGTGTCGTACTTCGCGGCCAGGCGGTCCCACTCGGACACTTGCAGGCGCGCCGGTGGATTCGTTAGGCTTACGAACATGAAGGCCCGCACACGCCCCGTGTCGCCCTCCAGGTGGTAGGGCTTGCCAGTGCGGGCATCGGTCAGCTCGAAGTCGTGCACCTTGCTATCGAAGTTGTTTCCCTCGCTGTATGCACGGATGTCCTCAATGGTGGCCTTGATCACCTTGTCCCAGTTCATGCGCCAGATGTTCACCTGCTTGCGCATGTACTTGATCTCGTCCTTGCTGTAGCTGTTCAGGTAGAAGTCGAGGTCGTTGCGGAACAGCAGGCTGTGCTGGCCATCGTCGTGTTCCACCACCCAGGGCTCCGGGTTCCAGTTCTGCAACTGGGCTTGTACGGTAGTGGTGCCAAGCAGGCCGAAGCCGAAGGAGAGGCGGAGGAGCAGGGCCTTCATAGGGGCCTAAATGTAAGCGGGCCGCACATTGCGGCCCGCTTCGTTGATGTTCGGTAGGTTCTTCAAGGTGTCACCGGCTTGCGGCTGCTCTTGAAGTCCTTCATGAAGGTCTGGTAATCCAACGTGGCGTACTTGCCGCCTTGCACATAGTGAAGGATGGGCTCCATCTGCTCCGGGGTCATATAGCCTTGCACGGGGCTGATCACCTTCCCGTCCTTGTCGATGTACACAATGGTAGGGTAGGCCACCCGGCCGTTCACAGGGGCAATGGCCATGGTGAGCTCGTGGGTGCCGTTACGGCCACCGCCCGCTTGCGGATCGAAGCTGGGGTTGCCGTACTCTTTGCCGTTGAAGGTGGTCTTGGTGTTGCCCTCGGCGTCGAACTTCACGGGGTGGAAGTTGGCGTTCACATAGGCCGCGAGCTGGTCGTCCATGAAGGTCTTGCTGGAGAGCATCTTGCAAGGCCCGCACCATTGGGTGTACACGTCCACCATCAAGGGCTTGCCATCCTTCTTGGAGGCTTTCTGGGCCTCTTCCATGGTCATCCACTTGATCTTCTGCCCGGTGGAGTGGTCCTGGGCCAGAAGGGTGAGGGGGGCAAAGGCGAGGGCGAAGATCAGTGCGCGCATGGCTGTGGAATGTGGGGGCGACGAAGCGAAGACCGTGCCGAGGTTATGGACCATGAAGTTAGCTCAGTGGATGCCCTTCATGAGCTTGCGCACGAAGGGGGAGATGGCCAGCAAGATCACTCCGGCGATCAAGGCATATAGGCCAAGTTCACCGTAGCCGTCGGTATACAGCTTTAGCTTTTCAAGGTTGCTGGCGTTGGGGTCATCGGCACTCATGCCCGCACCCAGCAAGCCAGCAGCGTATTGACCATAAGCGCTTGCCAAGAACCACATGCCCATCATGAGACCTTGGATACGCGTTGGTGAGAGTTTGGTCATCAGCGAAAGGCCAATGGGCGAAAGGCATAGTTCACCGAAGGTGATCACGAAGTAGGCCAGGGTAAAGACTTCGAGGGATGTGATGCCATCTGGGCTTGCGAACTGCATCGTTGATTTGAACACATAGAATGCCGCCCCTAAGAGCAAGAATCC
Organism: Flavobacteriales bacterium; assembly: GCA_016721825.1. Classification (GTDB taxonomy): domain Bacteria; phylum Bacteroidota; class Bacteroidia; order Flavobacteriales_F; family PHOS-HE28; genus PHOS-HE28. The sequence continues at coordinate 507,739 of JADKHI010000001.1, read as the reverse complement.
AAGGCCGAATTTCACGACGCTGTTGGGCTCAGCTTTCCTTTTGCTAAGCCACAGCCAGAAGAGGCCCACTGGGGCGCTGAACAACAACACGAAGAAGGAGTTCGATGAGTTGTTGACCACGTTCGGGTCGATGTGCCAACCGAAGAGGTCGGGCTTCAGGTTGTTGAGCGCGAACAGACTGAGCGATCCGCCGCTCTGCTCGAAGAAGGCCCAGAACACGATGGAGAAGAAGATGAAGACCAATGCGCCAAGAAGCTTGATGTTCTCTTCCCTTGTGAACGTGCGCATCTCCCAGGCCAAGTAAACAAGCGTTGCCGGACCAATGATGTACATGAAAAGGTCCGTGTACTGCGTGTTCGTGACCATTAGCAGGATCAGCGGGATGCTCAGCAACGATCCCACATAGACCGCGATTTCCATCAGCCGGCGCTTATTCATCGGTACCGATGGGTGCAGCGGAGAGAGGCCGATAGGACCGAGGGACTTTCGGGTGAACGCGAAAATGGCCAGACTGACCAACATCACAAGTCCCACCAGCGCAAAGCAAAGTGACCAGGAGTAGTGCTTCCCGACCTCGACCATGACGTAGCCACCAAGCAATGCGCCAGCGTTGATGCCAGCATAGAAGAGGCCGAACCCTGCATCGCGGCGCTTGTCATTTTCATTGTACAACTGCCCCACCATGGTGCTGATGTTCGGCTTGAAGAACCCAGTGCCAATGATGTTGAAGCAGATACCGATGTAGAAGTAGTCCTCTGGAGCGACAGCGATGATGAATCCTCCAAGGATCATGAGCGCGCCCCCCCAGAAGAGCGAGCGTTGGAAGCCAAGGATCTTGTCCGCAAAAAGCCCGCCGATGAACGTGAAGGCATAGACGAAAGCCTGAATGGATCCGTATTGAAGGTTCGCAGCCTTTTCACCCATGCCGAGCTGGGAAGCCATGAACACCGTAAGCACGCCGCGCATGCCGTAGAAGCAAAAGCGCTCCCACATCTCGGTGAAGAAGAGGTACCAGAGCTGCTTCGGGTACTTCCCTTCGAAGTTCCGGATCTGGTCGAGGGTGGGGCTGGTCACCATGGTCTGGCTGGGGCGTCGGATCAATAGATGTTCTTCTCCCTCATGATGCTGTTCAACCAACGGAGCATCAGGAAGAGCATGACCGCTGCGGCCATGACCAGAGCGAAGTTCATCAGGAAGAAGTGCGTCTTGTTCTCAAAGCCCTCCCACATGCCCGAAAGCACGCCGCTCAGCTTGTTGCCCAGAGAGGTGGAAAGGAAGAAGCCGCCCATCATGAGCGCTGTGATCCTTGGAGGGCTCAGTTTCGAGACGAGCGACAGGCCCATAGGTGACAAACACAATTCGCCTATGGTGATCACCCCATAGGCGCCGATCAACCACATGCTGCTGGCCTTGCTTTCCAAGTGGTTCGTTGCCATGACCGCGCCGACCATCACCAATGCACTAAGCGCAGTGATCACCAGCCCGATCGTGATCTTGGCAGGCGTGCTCGGCTCCTTTTTCCGGCTCCGCATGAAGCCCCAGAAGCCTACGATCACCGGAGTGAGCACAACCACCCAGAACGGATTGATGCTCTGGTAGAGTTCGGTGCTGTACAGCTTCAAACTGCTTCCTTGGGCAGGTACCCGGTCAGCAGGAAGGTTCTCGAAGTATTTGGCGCTCTTCTCATCCGTCGTTGCCCCGTCGTTCGTTACGGTTTGTGCCATGCCGATCCCATTCGCAACATTCGAAACGCCGGATGTCATTTCACGATCGGTGTAGTCTTCAGCCCAGATGGTGAGCGCATCACCGTTCTGGTGGAAAACCGCCCAGAACACGATGATGCAGGTGTACACGGCGAGAAGTGCGCCGATCGGGCGCTTATCCTCCTGGTTCGCTTTCACGTATAGGTACACGAAGAAGCTGATCACGGGAAGACAGCCGAAGATGAAGGCATCGTTGGTGTCGGTTCCGAACAGGTTACCGGGGATCAGATAGCCCAGTAGCCCGAAGACGAACATGGGCAGGAGCACGGTCAGCATGATCTTGCCCGTGGACATGTCCCCTGGCTGTGTGGGCTTGATCACATCGGCTTCCTTCACATGCTTGGTACCCGAAGCGAAGACCACGATGCCGATGAGCATTCCGACGCCCGCTGCGGCGAAGGCATACCCCCAGCCATAGTTGATGCGCATGTACGCAGCGACGAAGTTGCAGATGAAGGCACCGATGTTGATGCCCATGTAGAAGATGTTGAACCCGGCATCCTTGTTCGCCCTGTAGGTGTCGTTGTTGTAGAGGTTGCCCACCAGGGTGGAGATGTTCGGCTTGAACATGCCATTGCCCAGAATGATGAGCAGGAGTCCAACGAAGAAGGCCGTTGTATCGTGCACCGCGAGACACAGGTAGCCCGCGGCCATCAACAAGCCACCTGCGAAAATGCTCTTTCGATACCCCAGGATCCGGTCAGCAAGCAAGCCGCCAATGAAGGGGGTGAGGTAGACAAGGCCGATGTAGGTGCCATAGATGTCGCTCTTCTTCAGGCTGCTGAAACCCATTCCCCCATTCTCCCAGCCGTCGATCATGTACAGGGAGAAGATGCCGAGCATCAGGTAGTAGCCGAAGCGCTCCCACATTTCAGTGAAGAACAGGACGTACAGTCCTTTGGGGTGTTTGGCAGCGGAGACCGTGGTTGCGTTGCTCATGAAGGATTCAGGGGTGTGAGGTGCGCCAAGGTAGGAAAGGGCGGGAACTGACAACGGGCAGGAGCGGGAGCAGGGCGATGGACCGTCCCTTGGTCCTGCTCCTGCCCCTGTTCCTGGCTCAAAGATTCTCCACCAGCCAGTTGGTCATCAGCTCGTACAGGTGCATGCGCGTGGTGCCTCCGTAGATGCCGTGATTCTTGTCCGGATAGGCGAACTGCTCAAAGGGCTTGTTGGCCTTCACCATGGACAGGATCATCTCGGCGCTGTTCTGATAGTGCACGTTGTCGTCCGCCGTGCCGTGGATCAGCAGGTACTTGCCACGCATCTTGTCCACGTGGTTGATGGGGCTGTTGTCGTCGTAGCCCTTGGCGTTGTCCTTGGGCAGGCCCATGTAGCGCTCGGTGTAGATGCTGTCGTAGTAGCGCCAGTTGGTGACGGGTGCCACGGCGATGGCGGCCTTGAAGATGCCCGCGCCCTTGGTGATGCACAGGCTGCTCATGTACCCTCCGTAGCTCCATCCCTGAATGCCGATGCGCGTCTTGTCGACATAGGCCTGCTTGCCGAGCCACATGGCCGCAGCGATCTGGTCGTCGGTCTCGTACTTGCCGAGCTGGCCGTAGGTGATGTGGCGGAAGTCATGGCCGCGACGACCGGTGCCGCGGGGATCCACGCAGACAACGATGTAGCCTTTCTGCACGAGCATCTGGTGCCACAGGTAGTTGCGGCCATCCCACTGGTCGAGCACCTCGTTGCTATTAGGGCCGCTGTACTGGGTCATGAACACCGGGTACTGCTGGCGGCTGTCGAAGTTCTTCGGCTTGATCATCCAGCCGTTCAAGGTCACGCCGCCGTCCGTGGTCAGTTGGAAGAGCTCCTTCTGTGGCAGGCCGAGGTCGCGCACTTTTCCGCGCAGCTTCGCATTGTCCTTCAGCACCTTCACCTGCTTGCCAGTACCCTCGTGCAGGGTGGTTAGCTCCGGCTCGTTGAGGGTGCTGCGGGTGTTGATGAAGTATTTGAAGCCTTCGCTGAACTCCGCGTCGTTGAAACCACCCACTGGGCTCAGTTCCTTCATGCCTTTACCGTTGAGCGCGATGGCGTACACGGCCTGTTGGGTAGGGCTTTTCATGGAGGCGGTGTAGATCACGCGTTTGCCCGCCTCGTCGATGCCCTGCACGCCGATCACATCATACTCGCCCATGGTGATGGGGCGCTGCACGCGACCGTCAATCGCGCACCAGTAGATGTGGTTCCATCCGCTCTTCTCGCTGGTGAGCACGAAGCCGCTGCCGTCCTTCAGGAAGTGCAGGTCATCGGTCACTTCCACGTAGGTGGTGCTGGTCTCGCGGTAGATCTCAACGGGTTTCAGCCCGGCTTGCACGGCCCTCAGTGCCGGGACCTTCACGGTAAGTATGAGCTTCTCGTTCTGCAGGCGGTTCATCTGCATGTACCACACGGTCTCCTCGTCGGTGAAGCCGAATCGTGGCACATAGAAGTCGTCCAAGCCCTGGCCCACGGGCACTTCCGTGGTGCTGCTGCTGGGCAGGTCGTACATATGCAGGCTGATGCGGCTGTTGGCCTCACCGGCCTTGGGATACTTGTAGCGGTACTCGGAAGGGTAGAGCTCGTTGCCGTATTTGGTGAGGTCGAACTCCTTCACGCGGCTCTCATCGCTGCGCAGGTACACGAGCTTGGTGCCTTTGGTGTTCCACTGGTAGCCCTGCACGAGCGTGAACTCCTCTTCATACACCCAGTCCGTGGCGCCGTTAAGCACCTTGTTCCACTCGCCGTCGGTGGTCACCTGGGTCTCCTGCATTGTGGCGAGGTCCACCACGTACAGGTTGTTGTCACGAACGAAAGCTGCCTTGCTGCCATCGGGGCTGAAGGTGGCGAGGCGTTGCTTGCTTTTGGTCACGTCGCTCAGCGGTTTCAGCGTTCTCGCCTTGCGGTCGTAGATGTAGTGGTGTGCGAAGTAGCTGTAGCGGTAAATGGGTTCGCTGGCGGTCTCGATCATCAGCTTCTGCTCGTCGCCGCTGAAGCTGTAGCCGTCCATTTCGATCGCTTCGGAAGCACCCGCAGGTACCAGTGCATCGCCTCGCAGGATGGTGCTGACCTTCTCGCCGGTCTTGTAGGCGTATTGGTTCACCACGGGTACATCGCCATCCGCTTCTTGCACGGTGTAGTGCAGGCCATCCTTCATGCTGGCCAAGCCACCGACCCGTTCACTGCTGAAGGCAGGGCTGTACCAGATCTCCTGGTTGGTGAGCGCTTTCTGGGCGTTGGCGGTGGTGATGCCGAGCACAAGGGCTGGCACCAGAAGAAGGATGCTTTTCATCAGGGGAGCAAGAAGGACGGCCAAGATAGCCAAGGCCTGGACGTGCAGAAAGCGGGCCATGGCGATCGGAACGACCCGTCCCAGTGCCGCAGATCGGAATGCACGTACGGAATGTCCGCTACGCTACGTTCCTTTTCACATCCAACCCGATCACCGATGACCGCCAAACAGATCCTCCCACACCTTGCCCTGCTCCTGATCCACGTGCCATTGTTGGCGCAACAAGCTGCTCCTTTGGAACCACCTCACATCGAGGTCACCGGGAGGTCGGAGATGATGGTTGTGCCCGACGAGATCCACATCGCCATCGACCTGCGCGAACGGGGCAGCGGCAACAGCAAGGTCACCGTGGATAAGCAGGAGCTGGACCTGAAGGCGGCGGTGAAGGGTCTGGGGATCGACGCGACCAGCCTCACGCTGAGCGACGCCATGGCCGACCTGGTACCGAAGAAGTTCCGTGATGACGATGTGATCGCCCGCAAGGGCTACATGCTGAAGGTGGCGGATGCGGAAATGGTCCGTAAGGTCTTTCTGGAACTGGATCGCCTTCAGATCGAGGATGCGCGCATTCATCACGTGTCGCATTCCAAGGAAGTGGAACTACGTCGGGAACAGCGCATCAAGGCCATGAAGGCTGCGAAAGACCAAGCGGACTACTTGCTGGAAGCGATCGGTGAACGGACGGGACCTGCGCTGGAAGTTCGCGAGTCCCGTGGCATGGATCGGATCCCTTCGGTGCAAGGGCAAAGCCAGTCCCTGTTCGGGGCGGCCCGGGAGGTGAATACGGACTACGAGGAAATGGGCGTGAGCTTTTCGCGCATCACCATCAGTGCCAGCGTGTATGTGAAGTTCGGGATCGCGGCGCGCTGACCTGTATCCTCAGGTATGGCCGTTACTTTTCCACGAAGTCCATCTCCTTATGAAAGGTCTCGTGCACACGCGTGGTGGCCCAGAAGGCGGCGCCGATGCATACGAGCCCGACGACCAGCGCGCTGGTGACATTGCCCACGGACACGGCGAGCATGGAGAAGCTGTAGGTGACGGGGAGCACGGCGCCACGCACGAAGTTGGGCGTGGTGGTGGCCACGGTGCTGCGGATGTTGGTGCCGAACTGCTCACTGGCCACGGTAACGAAGATGACCCAGTAGCCGGTGGCCATGCCAAGGGCAAGGCACAGCCAGTTGTAGGTGGCGATGCTGGCACCCCGCATGCCGAAGAGGAAGATGAGCGTAAGGATGAGGTTGGCGCTGAGGTACATGACGATCACCTTCTTCCGGCTCCGCAACCACTGGCTCAGCAAGCTGCTCAGCAGGTCGCCGATGCTCAGGCCGATGTAAGCGTACTTGATGGCATTCCCGTTCACTTTTTTCAATGAAGTGGCGTCCAACGCGCTTGTGTCGATCCCCAGTTCGGGGATGAAGACGTCCTGCGAAAGGCTCACCAACACTCCGATCACATACCACACCGGCACGCCAATGAGGATGCAGCTGAGGTAGCGAACGAAGCGCTGCCGGTCGGTGAACAGTAGTCGGAGGTCGCCTTTGCGAGCGGTGCTCTCTTTCATGCTTTGGAACAGGCCGCTCTCGAAGGTGCCCACGCGCATCACGAGGAGCACCAGGCCCATGAGGCCGCCCACGAGGTAGGTGACCTGCCAGCTCATCAACACCTGCCCCGTCAGGCTTTCCCAGAGGTGCCCGAACCACAGGCCCTTGTCCGCCACTTCGGCGGCGAACACCGCACCGAGCGCACCGAAGGTCACTACGATCATGGTACCGTAGCCCCGCTTATCACGCGGAAGCGTTTCGGTGATCAGCGTGATGCCGGCGCCCAGCTCACCCGCCAGACCAAGTCCCGCGATGAAGCGCACGATGGCATAGGTGGTGAGGTCGGTGGTGAAGGCGTTGGCGATGTTGGCGGCTGAGTAGAGAAGGATGCTGCCGAAGAGCACTGTGATCCGTCCCTTCTTGTCGCCCCACACGCCCCACAGGATGCCGCCCACCAGCATGCCCAGCATCTGCCAGTTGAAGAGCGCGATGCCCACATCCTTGATCCGCGGGTCCCCCACACCGAGGATGAACTCCAAGCTCTCGCGCTTCACCACGTTGAAGAGCACGAGGTCGTAGATGTCGACGAAGTAGCCGAGCGCGGCTACAACGACAAGCAGGAAGGAACGACCGGGGAAGATGTGCTTCATGGACCGCGGCGAAGGAAGCGCAACGGCGCACACCGTGCAACACCATGGAGGCCGATCTTTGGTGCATGCGCATCGTCCTTGTTCTTCTGGGTTTCTTCTGTGTGATCGGCTTGAGCGCATGGATCATCCAGCAGCGCGGCGGCTCAGCGATACCCTATGACCTGGCGAAGCCGGTGGAAGTGATCGAACTACCAGGGCACTTGCTGGAGATCAGCGCGCTCACGGATGTGGACAGCAACACCGTGGCCTGTGTGCAGGATGAGTCCTCCACGTTGTACATGATCTCGTTGAAGGATGGTCGCGTGGTCGCCGAGTATCCGTTCGGAGGGCCGGCGGACATGGAAGGACTGACCCGGGTGAACGGTGATTACTTCGCGCTGCGCAGCGATGGGCTCGTCCATCATTTGCAGTTCAGGCTACAGGAGAGCGTGTTCCTGCATGTTGTGGATACGTTCCGGTTGGATGTGCCGAACCGGAACATCGAAGGCCTCGGATTCGATGACCGGTCGGGTCTGGTGCTGGTATCGCCGAAGGACATCACGAAGGGTGGTCCCACGGAACGCGACGAGCGCATCCTCTATGCGTTCGACCCGAAGGAGCCCGCTCATCCGTGCACGGCGGTGCTGAAGCTCTCCCTTGCAGCGCTCACCGAACAGGCGCAGGCGAAAGGGCTTGCTGTTCCCATGCGCACCACGGAGAAGGGCCGCACGGTATCGGGCCTGAAGCTTCGCTACTCCTCCGTGGCGGTGCAACCGAGCACCGGTCACTACTACCTGCTTTCCGCGGTGGACCGAACGCTTCTGGTGGTGGATCGGATGGGTGCGCTGGTCGACCTGGTGGCGTTGGCCCCCGGTCTTCTTCCCAAGCCAGAAGGCATCACCTTCCTTTCGAACGGAGACCTGGTGCTGAGCAGCGAAGGCAAAGGCAGCGAACCGGTCATTGTCCGGTACGCGCTCCTGCCAACCCGTTAGTGGGCTCTTCAGCCAAGTATATCGGTCACGTTCTTCCCGATGTTCTCAGCCAGCTTGTGCATTGGCAGGTCGTTGGTGTCGCGGCCGAAGGGGTCCTCGATCTCCTCGGCGATCAGCTCCAGGCTGGCGAGCACGTAGAAAATGAACATCACCACGGGCACGGCGATCCAGCCCATGGCGAGGGCGAAGCCCAAGGGCAGGGTGACGGTGTAAATGACGATGAACTTCTTGATGAAGGTGGTGTAGGACCAGGGGATGGGCGTGTTCTTGATCCGTTCACAGGCGCCGCAGATGTCGAGGAAGGCGTTGATGTCGTTGCTCAGCACGATGAGCTGCTCCTGGCTGAAATGGCCTTCACGCACCAAACGCGCGGTCCGTTGGTGTAGCAGCGACACCACCTGGGCGGGGATGTGGCGCCTGCGGTCGATGGAAGCAAGCTCCGGATGAGGCTGATCATCCAATGCCAGGCGTGTTTCTTCGCGCAGCAGGTGCGTGCGGAGCTCCGTGGCGAACAGGCTGATCAGGCGGGTATAATGGGCGCGGTCCTCCGCGTCCTCAGGCGGTAACCAAGCCCCCACTTTCACAGCAAGGTTGCGGCTCACGTTCACCAGCGCCCCCCAGAGCTTGCGCCCTTCCCACCAGCGGTCGTAGGCCGTGTTGGTGCGGAACACCAGCAGCATGCTGATCGCGAAGCCCAGCAACTGGTGCATCAGCGTGATGTTCTTCACCCGGCTGTCCTGCGACATGTGCAGGTAACCGTTCTCCAGCCAGGCCACCCCACCCGTGATGGCGCCGATCAACAGGATCAAGAGGAACAGCTTGCGGAACGTGTCGCTCTTGTGGAACTGGAACACCGGCCGAAGCCATTCGCGGGGGTCATAGGCGATCATGCGCAGCGAAGAAAGCGTATCCGAGCTCACGGACATACGGTCCGGTCCTTGTTGTGCGTTCACGATCATCATGAAGCGTTACCTCGTTCTCCCGATCCGACTGGCCTTGGTCGTTCTGTTCACCGCGTTGCTGGTGGGCGGTGGAATTACCATGGAGCGGTCCGCCGAGATGGCTGATCGAAAGCATGCCAAGCAGGTGGTGGGCGTCCCGCTTCGTGATGGGGACATTGTCTTCCAGCATTCCGGCAGCATGCAGTGCGCGGCAGTGGCGCAGGCCACACATTCACCGTACACGCATTGCGGGGTCGTCTTCATTGAAAGCGGAACGCCTGTTGTTTGGGAGGCGGTCGGCCCGGTGATGCGCACACCCTACGCGGATTGGGTCGAACATGGCGTGGACGGTCACGTGGTGGTGAAACGGCTCAAGCGCATCGAACTGCTCACACCGGGCGTTGTGGCCGCGATGAAGGCCGCGGGCGAACGTGACATGGGCAAGCCGTACGACATCTACTTCGCACCGGACACGGATCGTATCTATTGTAGCGAACTGGTGCAACGCATCTACAGGTCCGGCGCCGGGATCCGTATCGGCGAGGAGCAACGCTTTGGCGATATGGACTTCAGCGGTGCCGAGGCCAGCCGCATGCTGAAGGACCGCTTCGGTGAGCGTTTTCCTGCGGATCAGCCGGTGGTGACACCCGCCTCGTTGTTCCGTTCGGCCTTGCTCGTCACGGTGGATAGTGTGGGCTCTGCGCCAACGATCATGCGCTGAAGTCTTCGGTCCCGAACAGGCTCTTAAGGTGTAGTGGGGCGGGTGGCCGGCATATGATCCATGAACACACCTTCGGCCACCTTGAACTTCCCAGCGTTCTTACCGCTGGATATGCGACGGCCCACCGGGGTCACCTTGTCGATATCATAGCCGTACACTTCGGGATCACTTGGCCAGTAGAAGATCTTCGATGGTTCGGGTTGGTTCGCGGCGCGCGCTTGTTCGGGTTCGAATTCCTTCTTCAGCCACGCCGGGCCAGGCGCCTGCGGGAACCGCCCTTCACCGAACCCGGTCTTCGGCTTCACTACAAGTTGGTAATCGACCGTGCCTGAGTGGGTGCCACCGTTCAGTTCCACCAGGTCGAAGCCGGTGGCCGTGCGGTTCACCTGTGCCACACCATTGAAGTCGAGCATGTCCACCGGCGTGCAGAACACGCGCACCGGGTATTCCGCGTTCACCATGATGATGTCCGCAAGGATCGGGTCCAGGTCCACGTGCGCCTGTCCGTTCACCAGCTGCACGGTGCCATAGTCCTGGTACCAGTACTCCGGCGATTCCGGGCAGGTGAGCATGATACGGCCATGATCGGGGGTGGGCACGATCTCGGCCACGGCGGCGGTCCCGGTGATCTTGCGGGCAACGCCGCCCACGGTGGTGCCGACGTACGCATACGCCAAGCTGACACCTGGATAGCTGAACGATTCGAAATAGCCGCCCGCTCGGGTGTTGGTGTTGGTGTATGCAACGCCCTCCACACCAATGGCGTCCTGGTTCTGAGCATCGGCGGTGGCTGAAGAGCCGATGGTGAAGCCCGGGTTGCCTGCTGTGGTGCCTCGACCGCTGTAGGCGCGGAAGGCGACCTGGTCACCACCGAGGGCCGCATTGGTCACGTTCAATTGAGAGTAGGAGCCGGGCGGGTTGACCGTGGCACTGCCGTTCTGCACGTAGTTGTAGGAAGAGATCCACACATCGCTGTAATTGATCGAAGCAGCGACGGTGGCCGCACCAGAGGATTGGGAGAAGATGGAGGTGTAGCCCGCGCTCGGGTTGTTCGCGTAGACCCCAGCGCCAAGTACATTCTGCAGAGGGAGGCCGAAGGTGATGTTGGTCTCCCGGCCCAGCCAGCCACCGACATTGGTGCTGTGGCCATAGATCGCGTCAGCGAGGGCCCCGCTGTTCACCTCCAGGGGCGCCACAGGGGTGAGGGTACCCCAACCGATACGGCCGTTCGCGCCGAGGGTCCGGTAGCGCTCCACATTGTTGGTGCGTACCACGAGGTCCACGTTGTCGGTGGTCCCGAGGAAGTTGGTGGCCGCAACGGTTCCCGCGTTGCCCAACAAGGTCCAATCCGTGGTGCCTGTACCGAAGCGCACCCATGTAAGGCCGTTCCAGTAGTAGAAGCCTGGGGATACGTTGTTGGGCGCTACGCCTGCCGTAGCGGTGTTGTAGATCATCAGTGAAGTGGCAGGCAGCGTCACCGGTGCGGCCACGTTCGAGGCCGTCAGGGCCATGCGCGGTATCAGAAGGCCGCGTTGTCCGTTCGCCGGAAGTGCACTACCATCGATGTCAAGCAACGCGCTGGCGGCCGGTGCGGCGCCGTTCACATTGATGCCGATGTTCTGGGCTTGTACCTGCAGGGAGAGTGCGAGCACAAGGCAAGGAAGAAGGAGGGTCTTCATGGCCTTGGGGGATTGGTTCAAAGGATAAGACGTGGTATGGTGTGGTTGGGATGCCTGGGTGGGTCCGAGGGGTAAGTTATTGGATCCCAACGGATCTCCGCTTTGTTCAAAGAAGTGCGCAGGGGTCAGCTTGCGCCTGCGCTGCGCGTTGCAACTTCGCCCAGCGTCCCAGCCGTTCCTACGCATGCCCGAACTTCTTTCCCCCGCCTTCATCGAGGCCCTTCGTGAAGCCGTGACCGCAGATCACGTCCACCGCGATCACGAGCGTCGCACAGCCTACGGGCACGATGAGACCGAGGATCTGAGCTTTCCACCCGATGTGGTCGTGCGCCCCAGGACCACGGCCGAAGTGGCTGCGGTCGTGCGCCTTTGCGGACAATACCAAGTGCCGATCACCCCGATCGGCGCACGCACAGGGCTTAGTGGTGGGGCGTTAAGCGTTCACGGTGGGGTCGGTCTCGCGCTCGACCGCATGAACACGATCCTCGACATCGACGAGCGCAACCTACAGGTGACCGTGGAGCCGGGTGTGATCACACAAATGCTACAGGAGGCGGTGGCCGCCAAGCAACTGTATTATGCGCCCGACCCCAGCAGTCGCGGCAGCTGCACCATCGGCGGTAACCTGGCCGAGAACGCCGGTGGCCCCAGGGCCGTGAAGTACGGCGTCACCCGCGATTTCGTCCTGAATCTGGAAGTGGTGCTGCCTTCGGGCGAGGTGATGTGGACCGGTGCCAATACGCTGAAGAACGCCACAGGCTACGACCTGACCCGTTTGATCGTGGGTAGCGAAGGCACGCTCGCGATCATCACCAAGGCGGTGCTGCGCTTGATCCCTTTGCCACGCGAGAACCGCCTGATGCTGGTCCCTTTCCGGAACGCCCGCAAAGCCTGCGAAGCCGTAAGCGCTGTCTTCCGCGCAGGCATCACACCGAGCGCCATGGAGTTCATGGAGCGTGATGCCATCGACTGGACCTTGAAGTATGTCACGGACGTCACCATTGCGGTACCCCATGATGTGCAGGCCCACTTGCTGGTGGAAGTGGACGGGAACGATCCCGATGCGTTGATGAAGGATTGTGAAGCCATCATGACGGTGATGGAAGCGCATGAATGCGGTGAAGTGCTTTTCGCAGAGACCACATTGGAGAAGGACGGATTGTGGCGGATGCGCCGCAGGGTCGGCGAAGCGGTGAAGAGCAACTCCGTGTACAAGGAAGAGGATACCGTGGTGCCCCGCTATGAGCTGCCACGCTTGCTGGAAGGGGTTAAGGAGATCGGCAACAGGCACGGGTTCCGGAGCGTCTGCTACGGGCATGCCGGTGATGGCAACCTGCATGTGAACATCATCAAAGGCGAGTTGAGCGACCACGCCTGGGAGCATGAACTGCCCAAGGCCATCCGCGAGATCTTTGAACTGACGGTCTCACTGGGTGGTACCATCAGTGGGGAGCATGGCATCGGACTGGTCCAACGGCCTTACATGGACATCGCGTTCAGCCCGGTGCAGCTTGATCTGATGCGGCGTATCAAGCAGGTCTTCGACCCGAAGGGGATCATGAACCCGGGGAAGGTGCTGCCTTAAGAGGGTTGCCCCAATGCGCCGAGCAGCTCGTTGATGTGCGCGAACAGCCTGAAGCCGACCGGTTGAACGAGGCCCTCCGTCCGGTTCACCTGCGATCCGGAGAACCAGAACTGATGGCGAACATCGGGCACCAGTTCGCGCAGGGTGTTCAGGAAGCCCTGGAGCTTTTCAGGAGCAGGGAAGGAGGTACTGAAGCCGATGAACGTGATGGGCCCATCGAACATGCCGGTCACTTGCTGCAGATCTTCAGTGGGTACGCTCTGGCCGAGGTAAAGCGTGCGGAAGCCACGGAAGCGCAACACGTAGTTGGTGTACAGGAGCCCCAGCTCATGGATCTCCTGGTAAGGGAGGAAGAGGACGAACAGGCGTTCATTTCGGTCGGAGAGGGGAAGCAGTTCGGTCTCCGCGATGATGCGGTGGCGGATCAGGTTGCTGATGAAGTGCTCCTGTGAGGGGCAGATCGTCCCGGAATGCCAGAGGTGGCCGATGTGTTCGAGAAGCGGCACATACACGCGCTCCACCAAGGCGTTGAATCCCTCCTTCTCCTGGTATTGCCGGGAGGCCCAGCGGAAGAGCGTCTCGTCGAAGCTGAGCATGGCCAGCTTCAAGCTGTTCAACGTGTCGCCGTTCTCGGATCGCAGATGGGAGAGCTCGCGCACCTTGGTCGCACGGTCCTCGCCGGTCATTTCCGCCACCTTGCTGATCTTGATCCCGTGGCCCACGAGGAAGGCCACGTTCAGGATCGTCTTCAGCTCTTCGAGGGAATACGTGCGGTAGTTGGTCCCGGTGCGGTCCGGAGCGAGCAGGTTGTATCGGCGCTCCCAAACACGAATTGTATGAGCCTTGACGCCAGAGAACCCTTCCAGGTCGCTGATGCTGAATTGGGACATGTACGGACTGCTCAACGGAAGGGGACTTGCTGTTCGATCAGCTCTCGGCGAAGATCGGACAATGTTAACTTCTTAGGGGAATAACAAGGAATGCTGCGATTGGTTCGGAGCGGCCTTTCAACGGGAAGAGGCCTTCCGGAGAAGGCCTCTTCCAAGTTGAAGTGTGAGCGATGCGGATCAGCGCACCACCTGCACCGGAATGGTGCTGACGGCACCCTCACCGGCGATGCTGAGCTGGTAGAGGCCCTCTGCCAGACCGTTCACGTCCACGGTCAAGCGGTTGTTACCCGAAGCAAGCGTGGTGGCAGGGATCGTGCGCACCGTGCGACCGGTCACATCCGTCAGGCGAAGGTCAGCCTGTGCAAGACGCTTGCTGTCGATGGATACGTTGAGCACGTCGTTCGCGGGGTTCGGCCATGCGGTAACGTTCGCTACAAGGCTGTTCTCGTTCACCGCCGTGTAGAGGGGCAGTTCAACGAGGTCGCCACCGGCTGGAAGGGCCACCCAAAGACCAAAGGCGGCACCGTTGCTGTTGTTCGCGGGGGTCAGGAAACCGCTGGCGAGAACGGTCAGTGCGGCACCATCCAAACCCAAGGCGGAAAGGGGAGCCTGGTAGGCCACCACGGGTGTTCCATCGGACAGTTGCACCTCCAGCACGTAGTCGTTGGTAGGCACTTCGAGGTAGCCATCGAATTCGCCGTACGCCAGGTCATCAACGAGCGTGGCACCGGCAAGCACCGCGGTCTCCGCGACGTCCACGACCGGAGCGTCGGTGGCACCGTGGAACACGAGCACGTCCGTATTCGTGGCGCCCGATGTCGCTGCTTCACGTGAACCGGCGTACACGTAGATGTCGAAGGGCTGCACAGGGCTGTAGCCGGAAGCGCTCACGATACCATTGGCTACCAGCGTGTAGTTCTCTCCGTCGGCCAGGTTGTAGGTGAAGGTGGCGAGGGCGTCAGCAACGCTGGAGCTGGTGGAAGGAGCGATGGCCACTTCGAGATCGATGCCGGCCTGCACATCCACGAAGGGCGTGGCAGTGCGGAAGGCGAAGTCGTTCAACAACAAGCCACCGTTCAGGTACACGTCAACTTCCGCGGCGGCCAGGTCAGCACTGTTGTGGATCACTTGAATGCGCGCACCGGGGATAGCAGCAGCGGGCAGGGCCACCAGGGGACCACCGGCAGGCAGTGCCACCCACAGACCGAAGGCAGGGCCGTTGCTGTTCGCGGAAGGGTCGAGGAAGCCGCTGGCAAGCACGGTGATCGCGGTTCCGCCGAGGCTCAAGGTCTGCAGGGGAGCACTGTAAGCGGCAACAATGGTCGACTGGTTCTCATCGCGCACTTGCAGGGTATAGTCCGCAGTGCCCAGTTCGAGGTAACCAGCGAAGTCCGTGTAGGCCGCATTGTCCACGATGGTTCCAGCAGGGATGCCGGATTCGTAAACATCCACGGTCGGGGCATCGGTGCTGCCATGGAACACCAGCACATCCGTGTTGCCAGCGCCACCGGCAGCGGTCTCACGGCCTTGGGCGAACACCTCCAGGGTGAAGGGTTGCAGAGGGCTGTATCCGGTTGCGCTGACGATGCCACTTGCCACAGCGATGTAGGTCTCGTTGGCTGCCAGGTTCAATACTTGGGTGAAGAGGGGACTGTTGGGGTCGGTGCTGTTCGGGGCACAGATGCTGACGGTGAAGTCCACGCCGGCCGGGGCATCGATGAAAGGGGACGCGTTGCGGAAGGTGAAGTCATCCAGCAGCAAGGTGTTGTCGTACCATACGTCTACCTGGGTGGCAGCGAGGTCCGCACAATTGTGGATCACCTGCAAGCGCGCGAACTGGGGCGGGGTGGGCAGTGCCACCAACGGGCCACCAGCGGGTAACGCAGCGTAGAGGCCGAAAGCCGGTCCGTTGCTGTTCACGGAAGGGTCGAGGAAACCGCTGGCAAGTACGGTGATGGCGGAACCACCCAGACCCAAGGTCTGCAGCGGTGCCAGGTAGGAGGCTACGGTAACGGTGCCGGTCGCGTCGCGCACATCTAGCGCATAATCCGCAGTACCAAGCTCCAGATATCCGGCGAAGTCCGTGTAGGATGCATCATCCACGATCGTGCCGGCCGGTACCGAGGTCTCTACCACATCAACGGTGGGCGCATCGGTGCAGCCATGGAACACGAGGACGTCGGTGTTCCCTGCTCCACCAGCCGCCGCTTCACGGGCCTGACCGAACACTTCCAATGTGAAGGGTTGGGCCGGTGCATAGCCAGAGGGGCTTACGATGCCGCTGGCCACCACGATGTACGTGCCGCCATCGGCCAGGTTGAACACCTGTTGGAAGAGCGGGTTGCTGGGGTCCGTGCTGTTCGGGGCACAGATGCTCACGGTAAAGTCCACGCCAGCCGGGGCGTCGATGAAGGGTGATGCGCTGCGGAACGCAAAGTCGTTCAGCAGCAAAGCGCCATCATACCACACATCCACCTGGGCGGCGGCGAGGTCAGCGCAGTTGTGGATCACTTGCAGTCGCGCGAATTGCGCCGACAGTGAACCCGCGCCCAGCGATAGGGCAGCGGTCAGTCCAAGGGTCAGTTTCCGGTTCATGGGTTTTTGGGTTGTCGTAGTTCGTAGAGGGTAAACAGGCATGCCATGATATTGTTCATGCATCATGCGAATATGATTGAACAGCTGTATGGTCAGTCAGGCGCTGTTGACTATTCAACATACTGAACGACAAGATAATACGCGTGAAATGAGAGAGCCCCGGATGATCCGAGGCTCTCCAAAGATCGTGTCGAACAGTTAGCGGATAACGGTCACATGACCGTAGACCTCATGCTTCTTCTTGGTGATGCCTTCCTGTACGCTGGCGTGGAACGCGAACACTCCCCCAGGCACCAAGGTGCCGTTCACCGTGCCATCCCAACTGCCCATGGGATCCTTCGTTTCCACCAGTACTTCCCCCCAACGGTCGTAGATCCGCAGGTTGAAGGTCTCCAGGTCCACCACATTGGCCCAGGGTTGCCACACATCGTTGTAGCCATCACCGTTCGGACTGAAGGCGTTCGGCACGTAGTAGGTATAGTCCTGGGGTTGAAGGTGCGCGATGATCGTATCGCCCTCGTAAAAGGTGACCTGTAGGGTGTCCAGCGTGCTGTCGTTCGAATTGGCGTAATTGTGCCGGATCTCCCAGTACAGGAAGTCGAAATACTGTTCTGGGAACACCTCCATGGGGATCGCGATCCCCTCCGGAACCTGCACGGTGACCGGGAAGGTGGAGTGAAGCACGCTGTTGAACTCCATGCGCGCGGAGCCCGGCGGATCGACCATCAGCACCACATCATAGGAGATGGGCGGAATGAAGTGCGCGATGATGGTGTCGGAACCCGCGAAGTCCAGCGTCACCAGCGAATCGTTCACCGAAGGGGTGAAGGGATGATTGTTCGAGGACCAATGGCTGAAGACCCATCCTGTTGAAGGTAGGGGCGCCAATGTGGTGTTGATGCCACCGAAGTAATCACCCTGGAACGGGTAGGTCGGTGGAGCAACGGAGTTGATCTGGATCTGGCCACTGAGCGGCGGGTCCACCTGGAAGACCACGGGATAAGGCCCCGCCAGGTTGTAGCAATCCACCAGGCCGGAGTCGATGGTGACACAGCGGGTGTTGATGAAGTCACGGATGTTCTGAACGTTGGCCTGCCAGGTGGCATAAGGTGTTCCCCAACGAGCGCACTGGGCAGGCATTTCCGGGTCGATCAATGCCACCAAGCTATCCAGGAAGGAGATCATGTTGGGGCAGCTGAACAAGGTGTTACCCAGGTCGATGTAGCGGTTCACGTAGTGATCGTGCACCATCTGGTTCTCTGCCAGGAGCTTGGTGAGGATCTCGGTGTGGCCCTGACCGCCGGGGTCCGGCAGTTGTTCGGCGTTGCAGGGGTCAGCGTCCGCGGTCTGGTCAGGGATGCCGGTGAAGTTGGTGTAGTGCCCGAAAGTGGCGTCCATGTCCCAGAGGGTGTAGCGCCATTTCTTCTTATCGCCATTGGGGTCCATGCCGCGCCACCAGCTCGTGTTCCAGTTGAGCCAGTCGGCGCAGACCGTGTAGCTGTTGATGCAGAAGTAGTCGATGAGACTTTCCCAGTTGTACAGGCTGTCCACATAAGCGAAGGCGGTGGGATCGCCCATATTGTTGGTATTGATATAGGCACGTAGGTTGTCCCAGTCCGTCTGGGCCTGGGCACCACCGTATTCGCTCCAGGTGCCGCCCCAGGTCTTCAGGTATTGCAGGTTGTTCTCGTCCTGGTCGTAGTAGGTCTTGGTGAAGTCCGCATCGTCCACCTTTTCCCGCAGGTCGTAGACACCCCAGTAGTCGCCGTTCAGATAGAGCACCGCAGGCTCGTAGCTACGCTCGTCCACCGCAAGGCCGCCTACCTGGCTGAGGGCCTGCACGTAAGCATCGCGGATGTGCGCAGGTTGCCCAGGTCCGAAGGTGAGGTTGTCACCCGCTGCCGCCTTCACGATGACCCGTTGGTACTTGTCGCGGGTCTTGGTGCGGAAGATGGGATAGTGCAGCACATCGTTATAGCCGGTCTGGTCGCGCACCACGTAATCGAAGCCTCGCTGGCCATAGGCCCAGCTGTCCTGTCCGTGCTCGTTGAACTCGCCGATGGCTTCGTCCCGCAAGATGCCATCCGGTCCGAAATACTCGAATGAACCCAGTGGCCGTATGCCACCGTTCCCGTTCTCCAGCAGGTCGTTCAACTCGTCACCGGAAATGCTGAGCACCGCCACCGTGTGGTTGCTGTTGATGAAGTAGGTATTGGTCTCCATGAAGCTGGCAGGCACCCCAGGCGTGGCACTGTAGCAGGCTGCGCGCAGCACGGTCGTCGCGCCGATCGCGACGGGACCTGCGTAGGCCGTGGAGGCAGCGGTTGGTGCGGTTCCGTCGAGGGTGTACCGGATGGTGGCACCGGGTGTTGGGCAGGTGATGGTAACGTTCTGTGTGCCGCTGTAGAAACCAGCGCCGGGGCTCAGCATGGGCCGGGCCACGTACTCACTGCTCGATCCGGTGTTGGGGGCGTTGGGCGTGGGTGTGGTGAAGAGTGCCCAGGTGGGTGATCCATCGGTCACGCGACCACGGCTATGGTCGGTCTGGCAGCGGTTCCCCAAGGTGAAGGCGAAGTCGTCGATGATGGTGCCACCGGGGTTCGAAAGCACCGCATGGTCCTGATCGCTCTGTGTGATCTTGAAATTGGTATGCAGGAAGCCGCCACCGGAAACATCACGACCACTGCAGAACACGATGCGATGTCCGTTGGCAGGTACGATGGTGCCAGCGGGAACGGCCCATTTCTGCGGGTTCGAAGCGTTGTCGCTCAACCACCAACCGCTGATGTCCACCACGGCCCCTGTGGTGTTGTACAGCTCGATCCAGTCCTCGAACTCCCCATTGTTGTCCGCGTTCACGCTCATGTTCGAGGCGCACACCTCGTTCACCAGAACCTGCGCCTGCAGGCGCGGCATGGCGCTGAGGAAGCCCATCAGGAACAGGGCCTTGGTCATCTTCATGGCAGTTCGTTCGGTTCGGTGGTGCCGTGCAAGTTAAGCCATCGGTCCTTGCTACAACACATTGAAGCCCATAGGGTTCGTTCCATTCTAGGGAGCTTTCCGGCGTGAGCCATGAACATGACGTTGAGCTGGGCGATGGCGGTGTATGAGTTCGCCCCCGAAACGATCAGCCTTTGCGCTGCAGGTCCTGACCGGCATAGTACCCGGTATCCACGTCTTTCAGCAATTTGGTGTGCAAGGTGATCTGTCCCACATGGTAACTGAAGTGCTCCACTACATGAAGCACGATGGCCAACCCCGACTCTTGGAAGCCCTGCACGTTCCAAGAGCGCGTGAGGTCCTTGGTTGAGAGCCCCCCGATCACATCGATGGCGGAGACGAGCGCGGAGTCCAACCGTTCGAGCAACTGCCGCCGGTCCATTTCGGCGAGGTCGAACTCCTGCTGCCGTTGTCGATCGTCGCGCCGTGCTCCCAGAGTGGCGTTGATCCATTGGCCTACGTTGCCGGTCAAGTGCAGGATGAGATTGCCAACGCTTACCACGTTCGGGTTCGCACGATGCCAGAGCTGTGCATCGTCCACCAGTCCAACACAATGGTGGATCCGTTCCTGTCCTTCACGCAACCGGCGCACCGATTGGTGGATCACCTCCATGGTCAAGGCATCGCGCTCCATGGCCCGAAAATAGAGCGGCGCCCCCCGAATGAGGAGCGCCGCTCAGAAGTGTCAGGTCGGCCGGGCTATGCTGCCTTCTTCGCAGCTGTGCTGTCCGCTGCGGCCGCACCCTTGTAGCCGCTACCGATATGCTGGTCCAGGAACTTCTCCATGGCGCCATAGAAGTCGAAGCGGTTCTCCTCATTGTGGAAGCCGTGTCCTTCGTTGTCCTTCACCATGTACTCGACCTCGATGCCACGGGCTTTGAGGGCCGCCACCACCTGGTCGCTTTCGTCCTTGTTCACACGGGGGTCGTTGGCGCCCTGCGCGATGAACAGTGGGCACTTCACCTTGTCCATGTGGAATACCGGGCTGGCTTCGCGCATGGCCAGACTGTCCTTGGCGGGGTCGCCGACCATCTCGTACATCTGTTTGCGCCAAGCCTCCCAATAAGGTGGGATGGTATTCATGAACGTGAACAGGTTGCTCACACCCACGTAGTCCACTGCACAAGCGTACAGATCAGGTGTATAGGTGATACCCGCGAGCGTGGCGTAGCCACCGTAGCTACCACCATAGATGGCGATGCGCTTGGGATCGGCGATGCCTTGCTTCACCAGCCAGTCCACGCCGTCGGTGATGTCGTTCTGCATGGTCTTGCCCCACTGCTTGAAGCTCGCTTCCCAATGCTTGCGACCGTAGCCGGTGCTACCGCGGAAGTCCATCTGCAGGACGGCATAGCCGCGGTTGGCAAGGAACTGTGCTTCGTTGTTGAAGCCCCAGCCATCGCGTGCCCAGGGACCACCGTGCGGGTTCACGACCAGGGGCAGGTTCTCTTTGGCCCGGCCCTTCGGCAGGGTGAGGTATCCATGGATGGT
Organism: Flavobacteriales bacterium; assembly: GCA_016721825.1. Lineage (GTDB taxonomy): Bacteria > Bacteroidota > Bacteroidia > Flavobacteriales_F > PHOS-HE28 > PHOS-HE28. The sequence goes on along the minus strand of JADKHI010000001.1, from coordinate 486,638 downwards.
CAGACCGTCGCGGCTGGTGTAGGTGATGGGCTCCATATCGGCGAGCTGATCCTCTTTCAGCCAAGGCGTGCGGTCGCACAGCAGCTTCAGATCGTCTGAACCGTCCTGGTGGTAGTAGAAACGGCCCGTCACCTTGTCGCTGCCCACCCAGATGGTGCGCTTGGTCTCGTCGTCGCTCTCACTGGCCACCGCTACTTCATAGCCGGGGAACTTGCCTTCGAGGAAGGTGTAGAGGGCCTTGGTCTTGTCGTCGAGGATCTTCTTCTCGGCCTTCACGCCTTCCCAGGTGATCATGGTCAGCACTTGGCGCTTACGGCTGTAGTCCACACCGCTCACATCGAAATCAGCGTTCTCGTGCAGCAGCTTGGTCTCTTTCTTGGCTGCGAGGTCCCATTCCACCACGGCGGTCTTGTCGCGGCCGTTGAGGTTGTGGCTCACGATCAGGTTCTTGTTGTCGAACGTGAACATCAAGGGGTTCCAGCTGTCCTTGTAACCGGTGCGCATGTACTCGGAGAAGGGCTCCTTCTCACTGGCGCGGTAGTAGGTCACGTTATCGGTGCCGTCGGTCTTGGTGGCGAAGCGGATGGCGCCGGAGTGGTCGGTCATCCAGTTCTCGAAGTTCTCCTTGCTGTTGTCATACAAGGGCTTCAGTTCACCGGTCACGATGTTGCAGAGGTAGGGGTCGAACACCTGCGGGTTGCGCTGGTTCATCTGCACCATTACCGTCTGCTCCATTCCCGGTACGTTGTGCAGGTCGTCCATGATACCGGCACGAACACCTTTTTCAGGGGTCAAGGCCTTGGCATCCTTACCATCGATGCTGGTGCTGAACACGATGAAATTCTCGTCACCGTTGATATCGCGGCTGTACAACAGGCGGTCCCCTTTCCAGAAGTAGCCACCGATGTCACGAACGGTGTCGGTCGTTACTTGTGTGCCTGTGGTGTCGCCAACCTTCTGCACGAAGATGTTCATGCGACTTTTCCATGGCGCGCGGTAAGCGAAGTACTGGCCGTCGGGACTGATGCGGAAGCCGCTCTTCTCCGGGTTCTTGAAGAAGTCCTCCATGGGGATGGTTGGAGGCGGTTCGAGCTTGACCTCGGCTTTCTTCTCCGGTTGTCCGCAAGCTGCCAATAGGGCCAGGCCAGCGACAAACGGTACGATCGATCGGTTCTTCATGTGGATGGTTGGGTGAAAGTGACCGCGAAGTTGATCGCGGCAGGCACGCGGTCGGGCTCCGTTCCATGAGCGGTTGGGATCCGGGATGAACTGTTACTGGTGATCAGCGCCGGAACCGGTACACCCACACGCGGTGGTCGGCCTCCACGGAATCGACGAGCGGATGTGATGTCACCAGCCTCTGGTACCACCGCCGTTCCGGATCCACGAGCGCCGCACCGGCATCGATGACCATTACCTGGGCTTGGGTACTGTCGGGCAGGTCCGCTGCCTGCCCTTCGTTCTCGATAGGGAGGATGCTCATGCGGGAAAGCAATTCTTTGGGGTAGGACGGGTCGCCCCTCAATGCTTCCAGCTCCGAGGAGGCTGCCAAGGTCAGCGTGTACCATTCCGGCAATACCCACGTGCGGCCCTGCGCCGACCCGCCCCACGCCTCCCACTGGTGCCAGACCCGCGAAGGGTGCCGACCATTGTCCTTCCACGGTGTGAATGTGACCAGCATTCCCATGACCGCGAGCCCCGAAAGAGCCAGGGATGGCCGAGGTTCCCGAGCCGTAGCACTGATGCACACGGCCACCAGCAAGGCGAAGCCAGGTGCAGCGTAGACGAGGTAGCGGTCCAGGAACATGGGCACGAAGAAGCTTACGGCGAACATGCCCAGCAGCGGAAGGAAAGCCCATAGCAAAGCGAGGTGCAAGCCTGGCGCCTTCACGTTCGATCGCCACGCACCGAGCACGATCAGGAACAGGAAAGCGATGACCAGTACGGGGGCGTTGCTCCAGCGCCAGAGCATGTTGTACAATTCCTCCGGAACCGGTGGATCCACCCACGTTCCTTGTGAAACGCTACTGCCCAGTCGGCTCAGGAAGATGGTGGCATAGGGCAGGTACCACGCCACCGTCATGCCCAGTCCGATCAGGAAGTTCCGCCGCAGGTGGCGAAGCTCCGGCAACAGCAGCACACACAAGAACTGCAACCCGATCGCCAGCCAACCGAAGAAGTGCGTGTACACGAGCAGCACGTTCAGCGCCGAGAGACCGAGCATGGCACGGATGCCGTTGTTCGGCTTGTCCTTCCCACGCACCAGCAGCCATATGCCCATGGTGGCCAGCAGGGTGAAGAGCGAGTAGGCCCGCACCTCGTGCGCGAAGCCGTAGTGGTAGTTGGTGAAGGAGAAGATCAGTGCCGCGGTCAGGGCCACGGCGCGACCGGAAAGCCGGTTCGCCACCAGGAAGAGCGGGCACACCGTGAGCGCGCTGAACACCGCCGAAGGCACGCGCAACCAAGCAGGCTCGAAGGGCGCCAATGCGCTCCAAGCCTTGATCAGCAGAAAGTACAAGGGAGGGTTGTTCTCTGTGCGCAACATGGCCCACAGCTCGCTGAGCGGCTGCTGCGACCAATGCACGGTGAAGGGTTCATCGATGGTCAGTTCGTTCACGCCCAGCCAGCAGAACTTCAACCCGGCGTTCAACAGCAACAACAGAGCGATCAGCGCACGGTCGGAAAGACGAAGAGGGGCACGCATCAGAGCTTGATCGAGAGCAGGTAGTGCGGTCCGATCCCGGGGATGTCGAATTCACCACCGTGCGTGGTGAAGCCGAGCTTGGCATAGAAGGGAAGCGCGTTCTCCCGGGCGTTGCACCAGAGGACGTCGGCCTGTTGCGCGCGCAAGTGCTCCAATGCGAAATGGATCAGGTCAGTGCCCAGGCCCGCTCCCCGACGTTCAGGTTCAGTGGCCATGCCCCGTAGACGGTATTGTTTCCAACCTTTCAGCTTAGGACTGCTTTCCTTGTAGAAGGAACCGATGCAGAGGATGCGCCCCTCTTCGACCGTTGCCAAGTGGAAGGTATCCGTGTCTTTGTCATGCGGATAGTCGCAATCCTCCAAGGTCATGTGCGGCCGCAGCACCTTGTGGCGCAGGGGCCAGAGCTCATGAGCCTTGATGAAGCGGATGGGCATCTTCAGGATGAAAAGCAAGGTAAGCCCGATGGGGTCAGGTCCCTGCGGTCGGTTCCGGCGGCGGCGGTATGGTTGCCGGGATCTCCTCCACCTCCTCTTCATCCAGCACGAACCGGTTGTAATAGGAGATGAGCAATGTGGTCATGGGCAACGCGATGATCATGCCGACCAGACCGAGCAAGGAGCCCCACACGGACAAGGCGAGCAGGATGTAGGCGGGCTGCAGTCCGGTGTTCTTCCCCTGGATCCACGGTGTGAGCACGAAACCTTCGATGCCCTGCACGACAGCGTAAACCACCAGTGCCAGCGCCATGATCGTGGCGAAGGAGCCATGCGTATCGAGCGCAAGCAGGCCTGCACTGAAGGCCACGGGCACCACGCTAAGGATGGCGAAATAGGGAATTAGGCTGAGCAACCCGGCGAGCAGTCCGAGCACGATGGCCATGGGAAGGCCCATGAGGCTGAAGCCGATGATGTACAGCACGCACATGATCCCGGCGATCTTCAGCTGACCACGGAAGTAGAGGTTCATCACCCGCTCCAGATCGTTCACCACACCGACCACACGTTCGCGGTATGCGGCAGGTATGTGCAGCGTCCAGTTGGCTTTCAGTCGCTCCTCATCGATCATGATGAAGACCAGGTAGATGAGGGTGGTGAACACACCGACAAGACCGAGCAGCCAACCGAACACATTGGTCAGGCCTTGCCAGAAACCGGGCAGCACCTTCTTCGCCACGTTCATCAGGTTCTCACCGGTGAGGTATTGCTGCACATCGATGGTGCCCATGGAGCGGAGCGCTTCCTGGAACAGGGGTTGGTCCTGTAGCTGTTGTTCCCAAGCGGGCAGTTCCTCGGACATCAGGCGGGCGAAGTGCTGTGCCTCGTGCGTGATCATCGGGACCAGCAGCATGAAGAGGCCGGTGATCACCAATACCAGCACGAGCAAGGTGATGCTCACGGCCGCCGTGCGGTTCTTCACCAGCTTTTGCACCCGCTGCACAGCGGGCTCCAACAAGTAGGCGAGCAGCAAGGCGATCAAGAAGGGCACGAGCACGGCCCGCAACGTGAACAGCAGCCAGCCCACGATGGCGAGGATGGCCACCATGAGCACCAGGTGCAAAAAACGGCCTACGGAGATGGTGCGGTCGGTGATCATTGTTGCTTCGCCTTTCGTTTGAGGCAAATAAGAGCGTCCTCTACAGCATTGGCATCTGCCCTGGTAGAAGCCAGCATATCACCGCCTCTGCCATTCTTCTCAACCAGCACCAATATGGTACGACCGTCGTCCAATTGTCTCGTGACCAATTGCGGGGTCTCATAAAGGGTGCTCCACGTGTAAACGTATGCCAGTGGATTGGCTAGTTCACCGAACAAGCAAGGCCTTTCGCTTGCACGTACAATACCACCTTCTAGAGTCACTTCCGAAGCGGGCAGTGTAAGTGCCGACCATGCAAGAAGTAGAAATATCACCACTGTTGACCATCGTCCCACTTTCCAGTGAAGCACTTGGCGGCGAAGAGGGTACAAAACGCAGGTAACAATAGCACCGGCTATCAAGGCTCCAAAGGTGGCCAAGCCAAGGCGTTCCATTCGGCTGGATTCGCTAATGGTCATCCGACTACCGTCCGCCGGTAGCAAGTATCCGTTCCGGAAGATGTGAAGGCAGCGCTCATCAGGTGTGGCCCCGGAAGTCTGATACAGGTCGACGAGCTGTATAATGAGCACCGGCACCCCGATCACCAAGAGCCCGAGGCCCAAGGCGTGCAGGCCTGTGCGCGTGTTGTCATCCAGCTCGGCCATCGTCGCCAGCGCTTACTTGTGGTAGCGCCAATCCTGTCCGGCCTTGATGGCCTTGAGGGAAGCGTAGATCAGTCGGATCACGTTCTCCACATCTTTCCGGTTCACGCTTTCCACGGTGGTGTGCATGTAGCGCAGGGGCAGGCTGATGAGGGCGCTGGGTACACCGGCGGCACCGTAGGCGAAGGCATCGGTATCGGTACCGGTGGCGCGGCTCACGGCAGTGCGTTGGAAGGCGATCTTCTCGCGTTTCGCGGCATCGATGATCACCTTCAGCACGTTGTTGTGTACGGCAGGGCCGTAGGCCAGCACAGGTCCGCTACCACAGGCCACATCACCGTTGCTGATCTTGTTCATCATCGGCGTCTGGGTGTCGTGCGTCACGTCGGTCACGATCGCCACGTCGGGCTTGATGCGCTCCACGATCATCTCGGCACCGCGCAAGCCCACTTCCTCCTGCACGCTGTTGGTGATGTAGAGGCCGAAGGGCAGCTTGGTGCGGTCCTCCTTGATCAGGCGTGCCACCTCGGCGATCATGAAGCCGCCCATGCGGTTATCCAATGCACGACCTACGAAGTACTTCCCATTGAGGGTCATGAACTCATCCTCATAGGTGATCACACAGCCTACATGAACGCCGAGCTTCTCCACTTCCTCCTTGTTGTCGCAACCGCAGTCCAGGAAGATGTTCTCCAAGCTGGGCACGGGGTCGTTCTTGCCGTTGCGCACGTGGATCGCGGGCCAGCCGAAGATGGCCTTCACGATGCCCTTGTCGGTGTGGATGTTCACCCGCTTGCTTGGGGCGATGAGGTGGTCGCTGCCACCGTTCCGGCGCACGTAGATGAAGCCGTCCTTGGTGATGTAGTGGACGAACCAGCTGATCTCGTCGGCGTGCGCTTCGATCACCACCTTGTATTTGGCGGTGGGGTTGATCACGCCCACGGACGTGCCATAGGGGTCCACAAAATGATCGTCCACGAAGGGCTTCACGTAGTCCAGCCAGAGCTTCTGTCCCTTGGTCTCGAAGCCGGTGGGGGAGGCGTTGTTGAGGTATTGCTCCATGAAGGCCATGGAACGGGGGGTGAGCAGGCTCTTGGCCGGCTTGCGGGGGGGGCTTTTCTTGGCCATGCGTTCGATCGGCGCGTGTCGGTCGCGCTTGGGGCGAAGGTATCCGGGCACCCATGGGGCGAACCTCTCTGTCCAGGATACGTATGAACAGTCGCCGTGCGAAAAATGCGGCCATGTCATGGTCAACAGGTACATACTCCCGGTCCTGTCCTTCCTGATCACCCTTGTGCCCGTGCAGGTGTCCGGTCAATCCGATCCGGAAAGCCTTCGTCGCGCTCAAGAGGCGATGAAGAAGGGCGACGCCTTTTTCGATGATGGCGGTGCACACTTCGGCCAGGCACTGGCGCTATACGAGCAGGCCTATGGCAGCATGGAGAACGATGCGGCGCTCAACCTGAAGATCGGCCTGTGCCATCTGAACAGTAAGTACCACCACAAGTCGTTGTCCTATTTCCAGCGCACCGCGGAACTGGACCCTTCGATGCCGCGCATCCACTTCCTGCTCGGTTATGCCTATCAGCTGAACGCTGATTGGGATCAGGCCATCGTGGAGTTCGAGAAGCATAAGCAGGCGAACCGCGGGTTCATGGATCCGGTGGACACCTACAATCAGTACGACAAGCACATCACGGAGTGCAAGTACGGCAAGGGCTTCTCCGCTACCCCTGTGCGCGCCCAGATCGAGAACATGGGCCCCGCCATCAACAGCGAGGTGGCCGACTATGGCGTGCTGATCTCTGCCGATGGCGAGCAGATGATGTTCACCAGCCGACGTTCCAATACGACCGGGGGCAAGCTGAACAAGGCGACGAACGAGTACTTCGAGGACATCTATGCCTGCCGCATGACCAATGGCGTATGGAGCGATCCGGTCCCCATGGCGCCACCTGTGAACACCAACGGCAACGATGCTTCCGTCGGTCTCTACAATGATGGTCGCACCATGGTGATCTACCGCGATGAGAAGGGCACCGGCGACCTGTACGAGAGCCGCCGCACCGGCGCTTCCTGGTCCGCTCCGGAGGCCATGGGTCCGACCATCAACTCCAAAGGGCACGAGAGCAGCGCTTGGTACAGCTTCGATCGCCAGTGGTTCTATTTCGTGAGCGACCGCGAGGGCGGTATGGGTGGCCAGGACATCTGGCGCAGCCGTTGGTCGGAGGATCAGCAGGGCTGGGGCGAACCGGAGAACCTGGGTCCCATCGTGAACACCATCCATGATGAGGACGGGATCTTCGTGCACCCCGACGGGCGCACGATCTACTTCAGCAGTAAAGGCCACACCAGTATGGGCGGCTTCGACGTGTTCAAGAGCGAGCTGAACGGAGAGCAATGGTCCAAGGCCACTAACCTCGGATGGCCGGTGAACGGTCCGGACGACGACCTCTACTTCGTGCTGACCGCCGACGGTTCCACGGGCTACTTCAGCAGTGTGCGTCAGAGCGGCATGGGCGAGGATGACCTGTACAGCGTGAACTTTCTGCCGGATGAGACAGCCAACGATATGGCGAACGCGGCTGGTGGCGCGACGTTGAGCACCGACGGGACCAGTGGCACGGTGATGTTGAAAGGTCGCGTAAGGGACTTCAAGTTGCTGGCTGGCATGGAAGCGTCCATTGACATTCTGGACCTGACCGATGCCCACTTGGTGGCGCGTTTCCACAGCGATGCGGAGACGGGCGAGTTCATGGTCGTGGTGCCTTCGGGTCACGACTACGCCATGCACGTTCGGGCCAACGGCTACTTGTTCCATTCGGAGAACGTCTCCGTGCCCACTGACGGCGCTTCGGTGAACGATCTGGCGATGGATATTTCTCTTCAGCCTATCGAGAAGGGCCAGCAGGAAGTGATGCGCAACCTCTTCTTCGAGAAGGACCGTGCTGATCTGTCCAAGAACTCATTCGCTGAGCTTGGTCAGTTGCTTTCGATGCTGCGCGAGAACCCTTCGGTTCGTGTGGAGGTCAGTGGACATACGGACATCGATGGTAGCGCCAGCCACAACGAAGAGCTCAGCAGCGCCCGGGCGCAGGCTGTCGCCGACCACCTCATCGCCAATGGCATCCGCGCCGACCGCGTTGAGTCCAAAGGCTACGGTGCGGCGAAACCCGTTGCACCGAACGACAGCGAAGAGAACAAGCGTCTGAACCGCCGCACCGAGATCAAGGTGTTGTAGGGGAAGTGAACGTGAAAGGGTGAAAGAGTGTGAGGAAATAGCCCTCTTCCTCTTTCACCCTTTTGCATTTGCAAGCGGCCCGTCAAGGCTTCCCCACGCGCACCAGCCAGCGCCTTTCGCTGCTCTGCACTACGACGGAATAGGCTCCACTGCTCAGGGTGTGCAGGTCAAGCGGCTCGCGCGAAAGCACGGGTCTTTTCACACTCTGCGCACGGACGGTTCTTCCCAAAGCGTCAAGCACGGTGATCTCGAATCCGTTCGGGTACTGTCCATCGAGCGATAGGGCGAAAAGGCCTTCACCATCCATGGGCCAGAGGTCCAACGTCGCTTCCGGTTCAGCGGCCATGGCATCCACGCTCAAGCTGACGCAGAAGCCGGTGCTCTCCGAACTGGCGAAGCTGCCACCGCTGGCAATGGTGCCGAGGTCAGGGTTGGTCACCGTGTAGCTGCCGTTGCCATTGTCGCAGCAGATGCCATCGCCATAGCGATCTTCAATGGTGAAGGTGTAGCAACCTTGGTCCAGGCAGAGGGCAATGGTCTCCGTGCTCTGGTCCTCATGACCACCGTACGGACCGCCATTGGCCACGGACTGGCCAGTGAGGTCGTTGATGATGCTCCAAGAGGTCTCGCCCGGATAGTCATCGAAAATGATCGTGATGGTGACCGGATTGGGCAGCACTGAAATGGTGACCGGTGCGGTGTGGTCGTCAGTTCCGAAGCCGTTGGAGACCGTCAGTGTGGCGCTGTAGGTGCCTGCGGACGGATAAGTGACCACAGGTGCGGCGCTGCTGCTGGTGGAAGGCGTTCCTCCGGGGAAGCTCCAGGTCCAACCCGGTCCGGCTTCCAAGGAGGCATCGTGAAAGGTGACGCTACCACCGGGGCAGATCGCGGTGCTGCTGGTGGTGAAGGCGGCCACGGGAGGGGCACCGCTCAGCGTGAAGAGGTCGCTCTCCCATAAGCCCCGACCAAAGGTGGCTGCCCGGAGCTTTCCGCTACCCGCATGCACTTCGAGTTCCGTGATCACGCAGTTCGGCAGGCCCTGTCCGAAGGGTTGCCAAGTGCTCAGCTGCGGAGTGGTGTAGAACACACCCAGGTCCGTGCCCACGTAGAGGCCGTCGGTCCCTGGTTCCATCACGATGGTGTTCACTGGAACATTGGGCAGGTTGCCGCTGCGGTTGGTCCAGGTAGTGCCGCCATCGATGCTCTCGAAGACCTTTTCACCATCGGCATATCCGGAAAGGCTGACGAAGAGATGTTGAGCGTTGAGCGGATCCACGGCGATCGCCGTGATCACCTGGCCAGGCAATGTGGTGCCGATCACCTGCCACGAGTTCCCGTTCGTTGTGCTCAAGCGCATGGTCAGGTCATCCGCGTAGTAGATGACGCCTGCCTGTGATGGTGCGAGCGCCAAGGCCTGGATGTTGCGCGTAACGTTGAAGGTGCTCTTCTGTGTCCAGGACTGTCCACGATCGTCGCTGCGCCAGATGTTCTTGTAACCGGCCCAGAGCACATCGTTGTTGTTCGGGTCGATGGCGAAGGGCGTCACCCATCCGCCTTCCTCCGAGATCGGCCATGAAACGTTGAAATAGGTGGCGAAGCCATCGTCGCTGCGGAAGAGGCCGCCGTTCTGCTGCATGCCGTACATCACCAGCGGTTCCCCCGGCGTCACGGCGCACTCCATGCCGTCCGCGCCGAGCACATGGGTCCAGCTGGAGCCGTCATGGAGGTTGCAGCCATTGTCCTGTGCACCGGCCAGAAGGAGCGAGGCGTCATCCGGGCTTCCTCCAAGGCGGTAGAACTGGGTGATATTGAGTCCTGCGCTCAGGTCCGTCCAACTATCGCCAGCGGTGGTGCTGCGGAAGATGCCGCCATCACTTCCTACGTACAGGCGGTTGCCAACGATGCCTAAGTGATGGATGTCGGCGTGCGTGTAGCCGAAGATGCTCGGATAGCTCCAATGCGACTTCACGTCCCAGGTAAGGCCTCCATCGCCGCTACGCCACACATTGATGCCGCCCACATGCACCTGCTGCGCGTTGGTGGGGCTCACCGCGATGGCCATGTCGTACCAGCTCTGGCCACCGGCATCAGTTCCGTTCTCATAGTAGCCGAAAAGGTTCGGACTGTCGCTGCGCAGGCTGAAGCTGGTGCCGCCGTTGGTGCTGCGGTACAGCCCCTGGTAGCCCGCATCATCTTCTCGCCCGGCCAGGACGTACACCATGGCCGGGTCGGCCGCCGTGACGCCGATGCACATCCGGTTCACGTCGCTCGCAACGGGTAGTCCGAGCGTGATGGGGTTGAACGTGCTTCCACCGTTGGTGCTACGGTAGAAGTGGTCGGTGCACGCGTAGACCACCGTCGGGTCCGCAGGCTTGAAGGCCACATCGCGGAAGCGACCCTCGGCGACCTTCGCCCACACCGCCCCACCGTTGCTGGTCTTCCACAGCCCGTGGCTTGTGGCGCAGAACAAGGTCTGCGGATCAGTGGGATGCATGCGCAGGGTGCTGGTGGTGCGCACTTGCGCGGTAAGCCAGTCGAGCCCGGTGGGTGTCCACGTGGCACCGTTGTCCGTGCTCTTGATCACACCCATGCTATACGTGTCCGTACCGTCGCCGTCACCCGTGGCCACGTAGATGGTGCCGTTCACCGGGTCGATGGCGATGCCGCTAACGCCCAGTGAAGGCAGGTCCGAGAACAAGGCCGACCAGCTGAGGCCGTTGTCAGTGCTGCGCCAGAGGCCACCTGCGGGTGTGCCGGCATAGATGGTGGTCGGTGTGTTCGGATCCTCAGCGATCACGTTCACGCGACCGTTGCCGGGGTTGTAGCTGGTGCTTTGCCAGCCGGTCGGGCCGATCGCTGTCCAGTTCGCTGCGCTGCGTCCGGTGGAGGCACGCTGCATCGAACGCACCTTCCGCCAGGCATCCGTGTAGGCCGTTGGGTCCGGCCGTGAGGCATTGTGGGAACGGGGTTCCATGAACCAGGCCCAGCGCTCGAAGGCCTTCCGCCCCTTGCTTCGTTCAACCGGGTGGCTTTGCGCCCAGCTGTCATACGCGCTTCGCACCTGCTCGAACGGAACGGAGGGGTCCTGCATCAGCTCCACCCATTGTTGGGCTTGTGCGCTGCGGATCATCAGAGCGGAAAGGGCGAGCGCCCAAGTGCGAGGAAGGAGCATGGGGAGGGGATACTTTTGCGAAGATACCCGATGAGCGAACGCCTGTCAGCACCCACCACTTCTTACGAGCATCCGGCGGACTTCAGTGAGTACCGGACGCGTGATGGATCGTACACGCTCTATTCGCCCCTGCTGGATGAGCGCTACCACAGTGTGCATGGCGCCGTGCAAGAGAGCTTCCATGTGTTCATACGCATGGGATATGCAGCCACCAGTGCGATGCCATTGCGTGTGCTGGAAGTGGGATTGGGGACCGGACTGAACATGCTGCTCACCTGGGTGGAAGCGGACCTTGCCGAACGCAACGTGGAGTACACCGCACTGGAGCCTTACCCTGTGCCGCCCGCTTTGCTGGCTGCATTGGACCACCCAGCCGGCCTGGAACTGCCCGAACGCCGCGCGACCTTCCTGGACCTGATGGCCCTGCAGGAAGGCGCTACCGCACAGCCATCCGCGCACTTCCGATTCCAGCTGTCGACGAGGAAAGCGCAGCAGATTGAGCACATTGATGCGTTCGACATTGTCTACTTCGATGCCTTCGGTCCGGCGAACCAACCCGAGATGTGGACACTGGATGTGTTCCAACGCATGTACAGAGCCCTTGCGCCCGGCGGTGTTCTCGTGACCTATTGCGCAAAAGGCGTTGTGCGCCGCACCATGCAGGCCGCTGGGTTCACCGTGGAACGGGTTCAAGGACCGGTCGGGAAGAAGGAGATGTTGCGCGCTACCAAACCCCTTTGACGATCCCCTCATTCCACACATTCCGGTATTGCCCATGTCCTCATTCACTATCCGCGTATACGGCTTGCTGGTCCACAATGGCGCCGTGCTGGTGGCGGACGAGTTCATCAAAGGCCAGCGCATCACCAAATTCCCGGGTGGAGGGCTTGAGTTCGGGGAAGGTCTGAAGGACTGTCTCATCCGCGAGATACGCGAGGAGATGGGTGTGGCGGTCTTGGACCCCGTGCATTTCTACACCACCGATTTCTTCCAGCAGAGCGCCTTCCACAGCACGCCCATGCAAGTGGTCAGCGTGTACTACACGTTCCGCGTACCGGAACCCTCCGCCATTCCGGTGGTGTCCGTACCCTTTGGAGACCTCGCCGGACCGCAGGATCAGGAAGTGTTCCGATGGTTGCCGCTGGGTGCTGTGCGGGTCGAAGCCGTAAGCCTGCCCATCGATCGGGTGGTGCTTGGGATGCTGCTGGAGTGAACTCCTGCTGAGCGATCAGCGACAGTTGCTCGCTACGCACACTGTTCGCTCCGCGCGTGATCCTGCGCAGGAGCACACACTGAAAGTGTGAAGTTGGATCCCACATTGGCATCGGGTGCCCACTACGTGCGGGTGGTAGAGAACACGACCATGAACATACTGCCCGTGGTGAAGTAGGATGGGCCGGCGCAGGCCCTTTCGCTGATCACGCTAGGCAGCTCGATCGTGCTCATTTTCCTTTCTTACCTGGAAGGCGAAGGAAGGCATGCTGTGCGTCCGGCTCATCGTCACCCAACACGTAGCCGAAGGGTTCCATGCCAGGTACGCGATCGAAGATCACTTTCAGGATGGCCGTTATCGGTATCGAAAGGAACATCCCGGGGATCCCCCAAAGGGCGCCACCGATCATCACCACCAGGATGGAGAAGAGCGCGTTGATCTGTACGCGCGAGGCCACCACCTTGGGCACGATGAAGTTGTTGTCCACGAACTGGACGAAGGCATAGAGGGCGAGCACCCACAACGCAGCGCTTGGATCCATGGTGGCCAGGGCGAGCACCACAGGAATGATGGTGGCGATGATCATGCCGATGTAGGGAATCAGATTCAGCACCGCTCCGATCACGGCGAGCAGCAAGGCGTACTCCACACCGATCAGCATCAAACCCACCCAGTTCAACACGGTCACAATGCCTGCTTCGAAGAGCAGGCCGACCAGATAGCTCTGCACTACACCTTTGGTCTGGCCCAGCACGTCGTTCACCGTGTTCTGGTCCTCCGCAGGGAACAACTTGCAGATGAAAGTGATCAGCAGCCTCTTGTACAACAACAGCAGGAATGTGAACACAGGAAGGAGGAAGAAGAAGGCGAACAAGGTGCCTACCGTGGTCAACGTCTTGCCCACCATCGCACCACCTTTCGCCATGCCTTCATCCTTCACCTTCTCGATGGCATCGCTCATTTCGCGACGCTCCATGTTGAGCGCACCCTGCGCCCAGTGTTGCGCTTCCTTGCCGAGCACGTCAAGCTTCTCCTTCAGCTGCGGCAGGGTCTCCCTGAAATGGGCGGCTTGCGTGAAAATGAAGTAGGCCAGTCCGGCCAACGCGGCCATGGCCAACAGCACGCTTATCGCGATCGCCAGCACGCGCGGAATGCGCCACCGCACCATCCCGTTCACTGCCGGGTTCAACAGCATGGCGAGCAGCAAGGCGAAAAGCAACGGCACCACGATGGGTTCCGCGAACGTGAGCCCGTAGAACAGACCGACCAGACCGAGGACAATGATGCTCAGTTTCTGGTAGTGGGGCTGGATGATCTTTTGCGCAACAGTGGATCCGGGCATGGGCTGGTTGGCTTTGGTACGATCGCGTTCGTTGGTGGAGGTCCGCAGGTCTAACGTGCGATCACGGTCCGAAGGAATGTGTGGAAGGGTCGCCCCACGAAGCGGTCAACAGCTACCCAGTAGCATGTACACGATCAGGAAAACGAGGACGGTGCCGAAGCATCCGCCGCCCCACTTGTAAGCAGCACCGCCTGCGAGCAGGCCACGGAACATGTTGTTCATCGGAATGGAGGTTGGGTTATGGTATGAGGGTATGTAGCACTTTGCTGCTTTGCGGATCCCAACAACTATGCCTTTGGAAGGGGCGGATGGTGTTCTCGCCGACTGAGCGTCCTGATCGAGCTCATTACCTTTCGTTCATGAACTTCCGTTCACGCTTCGTTCTGAGCCTTACTGCGCTCACGCTCACCTTTGTCGCTTCTGCACAACAGCCTTCGGGACCGAGCACGCTCTTCGCGGATAGTACCGCCATATCGGGTGGCTATTTCGCCATGGGCCTGCGCTACACGAACATCTTCGACAACGATGTTTCGCTGATCAGCTTGGGCGCTGGGATGGTGATCGACCACAAATTGAACATCGGGCTTGCGGGAGCGTGGAGCACAAGCGTGGTGAAGAACCCGGCCTACCAGCAACACCTTGTGGACGGTGGGCAGACAACGGACCTCAGCGGCTTGGAGTTGAAGTACGGCTACGGAGGACTGTTCGTTGAGCCGCTGTTGTTCCACCGGTCAGCCGTGCATCTGACCGTCCCGTTACTGGTCGGCATGGGAGGCGTCTCGTACAGCTTTCCCACCCCGAACAATGGCAACGACAGCCAGCGCAACCGCACGGATGGACAGGCCTTCTTCGTGTTCGAGCCGGGCGTGGAGGTGGAGGTGAGCGTGGTGAAGGCGCTGCGGATCAGCTTAGGCGGCTCCTACCTTTTCACCAGCGAGCTGTCCTTGCCTGCTACAGCGCCGGATGCGCTGCGGAGCGCCATGGCGCGGATGACGTTGAAGTTCGGACAGTCCTGAGCAGGGTCAGAAGAACGTACCTCGCTCATTCTCCCGCACAGCACTGAACTGAGCAACGTGTTTGCGATAAGCCTTCAGCACCGACCGCCGAATGTCCATGTCCATGGTCTTCGTCGAGTAGCCGAAGTGAACGCGCGCTTTCGCCACAAGCTCGCCCAGGTCGCTTTCAAGTGATGCCGAAGAGGCGTAGTTGCAACGTTCCAGCAAGGCCGCATTTTCGAGGATGAAGGTGCGGCGGAGCTCCTTCCTGATCGGATCCTGTTGTTCGCTCATGCGCGCCAACGCGACAGAACATGTACCGCGTGAAGAACACCGCATGGCAAGCACGGACCGGATCAGCATGCGGGAACCATTTCCCCAGACGTGGGGTCTGACCGGGTCGAATGCGGACGCGCTGTCCGTCCCATGCGACACGGATGCGGCCCAGATCTAGTTCCCGAGGCGCTTCATCACAAAGCCGCTCACTCGCTCGAAGAGGTCCTCGGGTTCGAAGGTGCGCCAGTCGATCTGGTCGAGCTTGCCACCGAGCAGGAAGTACTGATCGATGTTGGCGGCCTTGAGGTCTTCGCGGACGTGCTCTCGGAAATTGAGCAGGGCGATCCAGCCGTCCCCATCCGCTGCTTCTTCATACCACTCATTGTAGTACTCCTCATCACTGGCGTGGAAGTTCAATACGTTCTCGCCGATGAGGATGAAGCGTGAAATGCCATGGCCCATCAAGGGCTCCACGAAGTCGCGCTTCAGGAACATGATGTCGTTGTGGAGCAGGTCGTTCCATTCGCCGATCAGTTCGATGATGGCAAAGCCTCCGTCATAGTCGACGAAGAGGAGCTTGAGGTAGAGCGTGCTGGAACCGAAGGCATCCCACTGCGGATGGATCACGTGGTCATAGACCGCATGGTCGAACTCGAACTCGCTGTGCTCTTGACCGAAGAAGGGTGAACGCTCATCCTCTTCCGCGGTATAGCGGTGGCGCCAGTTCCAGAAGGGTTCGATGTCATGCATCCGAAGAGCGGGTAGTTCAACGTTCGAGGTTCAACGTACAATAAGAGAACTGGCAGTGCGGGCTGGGTGTACCTTCGAATAATATTCCACGTTGAGCTTCTAAAGCGTGTGTCCCGCTTCAATGGCTCGCCGCACGCTGCCATAGTGCCGTAGCATTTCGTTGGCCACTTCGTAGCTCACCTTCAGTCCATCCATCACCATGCGCGTGCCGCGGTCGATCAGCTTGTGGTTGCTGAGCTGCATGTCCACCATACGGTTGCCCTTCACGCGCCCCAGACGGATCATTACACTGGTGCTGATCATGTTGAGGACGAGCTTCTGAGCGGTGCCGCTCTTCATGCGGGTGCTGCCGGTCACATACTCGGGTCCCACCACCACCACTACGGGCAGTTTCGCCACGGCGGCCACGGGGCTTCCGGGGTTGCAGGTGATGCAGCCGGTGAGGATGCCTTGGGTATTGCACGCTTCCAGCGCTCCGATCACGTAGGGGGTGGTGCCGCTCGCCGCGATGCCGATCACCGTGTCGTCGGGACCGACCTGGTGTTCCTGCAGGTCCTTCCACCCCTGTTCAGTATCGTCCTCCGCGAATTCCACCGCCTTGCGTATCGCGGTGTCGCCCCCGGCGATGAGGCCGATCACGAGCCCGTGCGCCACGCCGAACGTGGGCGGACACTCGCTGGCGTCCACGATGCCCAATCGACCGCTGGTGCCTGCGCCCATGTAGAACAGGCGTCCGCCCCGTTGCATGCGTTCCGCGATGGCCTCGGCAAGCGCTGCGATGGCGGGGATCTGCTGTTCCACTGCGAACGCCACCGAGCGGTCCTCGGCGTTGATGCCTTGCAGCAGCTCCAAGGTGCTCTTGTGCTCGAGGTCGTTGTGGTGGCTGGGGTGTTCGGTGATACGGTCCATGGGGGTCGGCCCGGAGCGGCCGGGCGGTGCAAAGATCGCATGCCGGCTTCCGCCTACATTTGGCCGTGATGGCGCGTATCCCCATGTGGGTGTTTGTGGCTGGTTCCTTTCTGGTGTTGGCCTTGGCCAGCGCCTGGCTGGCGCGCCTGTCCTTCGCTTCCGTTCGAACCTACCTGGACAACGTGGCGCCCGACGGCGAAGTGGAGACCTACGATGGTCGCTTCCATGGCAGGGTGGTGCGCGACCTTGGCCGCTTGGCATGGCTGTTCGCCGGCCTGTCCGTGCTGAGCTTCGCTGTGCGGCGCTCGCTCTCGGGTGCGAAGGGTGCTCAGGTGAAGGCCATGCCGGAGTTCCGCAGTGGCATCCGTAACACGTGGTACTCACTGTTCCACCGCTCCAGCAGCACCCACCTGCGCTTCGTACTTGGGTTGATCGTCCTTGGCTCCATCCTCCGCATCCTGCAACTGAGCGCGCCCATCACCTACGACGAGGCCTTTACCTATGTCCAGTACGCTTCGCGGCCCTTCCACATTCTGCTGGCCGACTACAGCTATCCGAACAACCACATCCTGCACTCCCTGCTGGTGAAGCTGTGCACGAAGCTCTTCGGCCTGCACCTATGGTCATTGCGGTTGCCGGCCCTGATCGCGGGCATCCTGGTGATGCCGGTGTTCTATGTGTTCGTCCGGGTCATGTTCAACCGGTACATCGCCTTGATCGCCTTGGGTCTGGTGGCGAGTTCCGGTGCTTTGATCGAGTACAGTGCCCTGGCCCGTGGCTATAGCATCACCTGGCTGTGCTACGTGTCGGCGCTTTTACTGGGTCGGCACTTCGCCAAGACGAACAATCCGGTCAGTGCGGTGCTGATGGCGTTGGTGTGCGCGATCGGCATGTGGGCCGTGCCGACCATGATCTACGCGGTGCTCGCCATCTACATCTGGCTGGTGATCTACCTGATGGTGAAATACCGCCACAGCCTGAACAAGCGCTTTGCGATCCTCGGCATCAGCCTGGGTC
The DNA here is from genome assembly GCA_016721825.1 of Flavobacteriales bacterium. Taxonomy (GTDB): domain Bacteria; phylum Bacteroidota; class Bacteroidia; order Flavobacteriales_F; family PHOS-HE28; genus PHOS-HE28. The sequence goes on along the minus strand of JADKHI010000001.1, from coordinate 468,785 downwards.
TTTTCGTGGTGTTCACCGTGGTCTTCTATCTGCCGGTGATGACGGTGCATGGTCCGGCGCAGCTGTTCCATCACCCCACCATGGGCGACAACAGTTGGTCGTCCTTCCTCAACACCCATCAAGAGCGTTCATTCGATCTCTGGGCCTACTTTAACGACACTTCGACCACTTGGGTAAGCTTGCTTGGTGTGGTCGGTCTGTTGTACGCTGCCTACATCAGCACCAAGTTCCGCAACCTCGCTTTCGCGCTGTTCATGGGGGCGGTGCCGCTCACCACGATCCAATGCATGGTGGGGCCTCCACGCGTGTGGACGTACACCCTCTTCATCCTGCATCTGAGCTCGGCCATCGCCCTGTTCTACCTGCTGAAGTTCGTTCAGGAGAAGGTGTATCCCGCGTTCGCGAAACGCATGCGTACGGCCATCACCACGGTGATCGTTGTCATCGGCATGTCCTTCCTCGGAATGCGCGGTATCCAAGGCCGCATCGAGCGTTTCCCTGAGGCGGAGCTGGCCTCAACGTGGTTCAATGGCATCCTCCACCGCGGAGATCGGGTGCTGGTGGACTTCCCGTGGGAGGCACCAGTGGAGTTCCACTTCATGGCCGCTGGGCTCGGTCGGGGTCCGCTCTTCGTGGAACCGACACCCGGCCACGCCTTGTATGTGCTGGTAGGTCCGGGGGATGGACAGACCCTGGAGCTTGTGCTGACCCACCACCGCTACGAGGGTGTGACGGAGGAGAAGTTGGAAAAGGTGCAGGATTGGCGCAGACTGGAGATCTACTCGGCCAAGTAGGGCAGGCGGACTGGTAGGACCCGGATGAAGGATCGGCCCCAAGCGGTCCCGTATCCGCGCCGAAAAGCGATCTTTGCCGCCCCGTAGGCGCATTCGTGCCGGCGGACATTGAAAAGCACCTAACACCAAGGCGACGATATCGTCGCCCCAACAGCATGGCAGAAGAAGGACGTCAGATCATTTTCAACATGGTGAAGGTGGGGAAGACCCTGCCTTCCGGGAAGAAGATCCTGAACGACATCTACCTCGGCTTCTACTACGGCGCCAAGATCGGGATCCTCGGTCTCAACGGATCGGGCAAGTCCACGCTCATGCGCATCATCGCGGGCAAGGACAAGACCTTCGACGGCGACGTGCACCTGAGCCCCGGCTATAGCATCGGCCACTTGGAGCAGGAGCCCGACCTCGACGAGAGCAAGACCGTGATCGACATCGTACGCGAAGGCGTACAGCCGATCATGGACCTGCTGAAGGAGTACGAGGACGTGAACAACAAGTTCGCCGACGAGGACATCCTGAACGACCCCGAGAAGATGGACAAGCTGATCGCGCGTCAGGGGGTGTTGCAGGACAAGATCGAAGCGGTGGACGCCTGGAACATCGACCAGAAGCTGAACATCGCCATGGACGCCCTGCGCTGCCCCGAGCCCGATCAGAAGGTGAGCGTGCTCTCCGGTGGTGAACGCCGCCGCGTGGCCCTCTGCCGCCTGCTGCTGCAAGCGCCGGACATCCTGCTGCTGGACGAACCCACCAACCACTTGGACGCAGAGAGCGTCGCCTGGCTGGAGCACCACCTCGCCGACTACAAGGGCACCGTCATCGCCATCACCCACGACCGTTACTTCCTGGACAACGTGGCCGGCTGGATCCTTGAGCTGGACCGCGGAGAAGGCATTCCCTACAAGGGCAACTACACCAACTGGCTGGAGCAGAAGACCGCCCGCCTGTCGTTGGAGGAGAAGGTGGAGAGCAAGCGCAACCGCATCCTGAAGCAGGAATTGGAGTGGGTGCGCAGCAACGCCAAGGCCCGCCGCACCAAGAGCAAGGCCCGTCTCGAGAACTACGAGAAGATGCAGAGCGAAACGGTGAAGGAGAAAGAGGCCAAGCTCGAGATCTACATCCCCAACGGCCAACGCCTGGGCGACAAGGTCATCGAGTTCAAGGGCGTCAGCAAAGCCTTCGGCGACCGGGTGCTCTTCGAGGACATCAGCTTCACCCTGCCCCCCGCAGGCATCGTCGGCATCATCGGCCCCAACGGCGCCGGTAAGACCACCATGTTCCGCATGATCATGGGCGAGGAGAAGCCCGATGCCGGTACCGTCACCCTTGGCGACACCGTGCAGCTCGCCTATGTGGACCAGAGCCACAAGGACCTGCTGCCCGAGAAGTCGGTGTACCAGGTGTTGAGCAACGACCAGGAGAACATGTCTATCGGTGGTACGCTGGTGAACAGCCGTGCCTACCTGGCCCGCTTCAACTTCACCGGTCAGGACCAGAACAAGAAGGTCGGCGTGCTCTCCGGTGGGGAACGCAACCGCCTGCACCTGGCCATGACGCTGAAGAACGGCAGCAACGTGTTGCTGCTTGACGAACCCACCAACGACCTGGACGTCAACACGCTCCGCGCGCTGGAAGAGGGCATTGAGGACTACAGCGGCTGCGCCGTCATCATCAGCCACGATCGCTGGTTCCTGGACCGCGTGTGCACGCACATCCTCGCCTTCGAGGGCGATAGCAAGGTCTACTGGTTCGAAGGCGGCTTCAGCGACTACGAGGAGAACTACAAGAAGCGCGTGGGCGACATTGTGCCGAAGCGCTTGAAGTACAAGAAGCTGGTGCGGGGCTGATCGCTCGCCAATTCCCCGGACAATCCTACATTTGCAGCCCAAACCGAGAAACAATGGCACAGGATTCACAGGCGCAAGCCATCCGCAAGCGCAAAGCCACCCAGAAGATCGCCCGCTTGAAGGCCGAGAAAGCGGCTGCCGAACAGAAGCCCACGAAGAAAGAGAAGACCGCCTAAGGCTGGTCCCTTCGCATACCTTGAGCGCAGGCCAGCCCTGCGCCAAGCACAAGAGCCCGGTGATCAGCCGGGCTTTTGCTTTGGGTACCGTCCGCTTCGCTAGTTTCGGAAGCGCCAATGAACACGCTCGTACCCTTTCCCTTCCACCTGCAGCTACGCGACCATTTCAAGCAGCGCGAACGCACGTGGAAGTGGTTCAGTGAGCAGCAGGTGAAGGAGGAGCAGGCCCAATCCCACCGAACGGCCCTCCTGAAAAACACGTACCGCCTGGACCCGGAGACCTTCGCCAAGCCCTACGCACTGGCCCAGCAGGCCGTCAAAGCCCTGAACATTGATGCGGAGGTCACGCTCTACCAGGAACAGAACACAGCCCAGCTGAACGCCGGCATCTCCATCATCGGCAAGGAGGCGCATATCGTGCTGAGCGGTCGCCTCATGGATCTGCTGACAGAGAAGGAGCTGCTGGCCTTGCTGGGGCACGAGCTGGCCCACTACCTCTTCTACAACCTCGATGGCGGCGAGCACGAGGTCACCACGCGCGTGGCCTATGCCATCGCCAACGACGAGCGGAGCGAAGACGTCCACGTGGAAACGGCACGTCTGTACAGCCTGTACGTCGAGCTGTTCTGCGACCGGGGCGCCTTCCAGGCCGCGCAGGATGCGGAAGCGGTACTGAGCTGCCTCGTGAAACTGCACACCGGGCTGGCGCAGGTGAACACGGCCAGCTTCATCCAGCAAGCGGAGGAGGTGATCAACGCGGACAACAGTGGCAGTGAGGGTCCCACGCATCCGGAGAACTACCTGCGCTGCCTTGCCCTGCACTACTGGAATACGAACGCCAACGATACCCAGGAGAAGATCGAGCGCATGGTGCGCGGCCCACTGGACGTCAACAACCTCGACATCTTCCGCCAGAAGGAGCTTCAACAGCTCACGCACGACCTGCTACAGGTGGCCGTGAAGCCGCAGTGGATCTACAGCACCGCCATGACCGCGCTGTGCCGCAGCTACTTCCCGGACCTCAAGCGCAGCCCGAACGCCTTCGTCACCGACGCCATGCGCGAACAGGTGAAGGCCGCAAGCGACGGCACCCGGAATTACCTCTGCTACGTGCTGCTGGACGTGGCCCGCTGCGATGGGGAGCAGGAGGAGGTGCCGCTGGGGCACGTGCTGGAGCTGGTCGAGCTGCTGGAACTGCGCACCGAGTTCGAGGCCATCCTGCGCAAGGAACTGAAGCTGGGCGCCCGCGAGCTGAAGCTGCTGAAAGAGCGAGCCATGGCCGGGCTGGCGAAGATGAAGGACGTGGGGGAGGAAAGCCTGCAAGCGGATTGAGGGGGCATGAGCAAGCGGTGGATCATAGTAGCCTGGGTTGTTGGCGCTCACGGTGTGCTCGCACTACTCGGCGTGCTGCTTGTTGCCTTAGAGAGTCGGCGGATGCGTCGCCAGATCTACAGCACGGTGCATGTCGGCATCAGCCTTGGTCCAGACGCTCAGGATGTACAAGCGCTGGATTTGGAACTGTGTGCACTGCTTCACAGGTTCAACAGAGAACAGCTCTTGGATACGGTCAGTGAGAATTTCCCCACGTGGGAGCATGAAGCGCATTGCCCCGTGAGAGTCTCTTTGCTTGGAGTGGATGGCGCTGTGCGCGTGCATGTCTTGGACAGTATGGAGCACAGAACCTCCGGCTGGCACCAGTTCACGGTCTTTGCGGATAGTGTGTCCTACAAGTATTGGCCCTGACCCATGACCGGCACGAAGGACCTACAGGAATTCCTGCGCCAGTGCGATGAGCAGGGCGGCCTGCGCACCGATGACGTGATCGCCATCGCGATGCCGTTGCTGGAGGCGCTCAATGGCGTGCACGCAGAAGGTCGCGTCGCGCGGCTGCGGCGGAACGAGGCCGTGCGCGTGGAGGAGGGACGTCTGTGCCTGGACCTTTCGCTTACCAGCGCCCCGCTCCGCAACGAGCGCCAACTTTTCACCAAGCCCAAGCAGGAAGGGCCGGTGGTGGTGACACGCGAAGTGAAGGAACTCGTCGAGGACGATGTGCCCAAGGGCTATCGGAACGCGTTGGTCCGCGAAGGTGATGAAGCGCTGACCGCACCGAAGTACCTGCTGGGCTACGATTCCTGGGAACTGGAGCGTGGGCACCACGACCCGATCACGGACATCCATCATTGCGGTCTGCTCCTGGCCAGCCTCGCCTTCGGGCTCGACCTTTCCCTGCCCGAGGAGCTGGGGGCCTTCGTGGATGCGCGCGAGAACCTCTTCCAGTTGGATGATACGGTCCATCCTGCGCTGGTCAATGTGATCTACGAGTGCACCGCGCTCTACCGCGAGGACCGTCCGCGAAGCCTCGATGAGGTCATCGCCAAACTGAAGAACTTCCGGCAATACGACCCGGACAACTATGTGGACCTCACGCGCACTGCGGGCTTTCGGCAGCAGGACCTGAGCGCCCGCGACAACTGGATCCTGGCGAAGCTGAAGAGCCGCCTCTTCGACCTCAGCCGCCGCAACAAGCTCCTGCACTTCCGTGACACGGAGAGCTTCGTGAACCTCACCGTGGCCAGCGTGCCGCCCCTGCTCGATCACAAGAACATCGATCCCGCTTCGCTCATCACCTGGAACAAGAGTGTGCAGGACAAGCTCATCGGGAAGAAGAAGCTGGTGCTCACCGGCTACCTCGACCTGAAGGAGCGGCCCTACCTGGCGCCCAAGCTGGACAAGGTGCGTAGCGAGGCGCGTAAGAGCGTCAACGAGTTCGGCATGAACCCGCTGCGCTTGGTGATCGCCTTCCTGCGATGGACGAATTTCAAGGAGCATGGCAACGAGAAGATGAGCTCGCCGCTCTTGTTGGTGCCAGTGGAGCTGGTGCGACGCAAGGGCGTCAAGGACCAGTACGTGGTGGAGTGCGACACCACCGAGGCCGAGGTGAACCCGGTGCTCGTGCACTACCTGCGTGAGCTCTACGGCATTGAACTACCTGACAGCATCGACCTGGAGGAATCGTCGGTGGAGGACTTGGTGAGCAGCATCCGGCAGCAGGCCAAGGCCAGCGGTTCGGAGATCGAGCTGGCGCTGGTGGACAAGCCGCGCATCGAGCTCGTGCATGCGGCTGCACGTCAGGCCTACACGCGCACCTTGTTGCGCACTGCCCGTCATTCCCGCAAACTGGACCCCAAGCGATACAGCTATTCCTACGCGGATCAGGGCTTCACACCGCTGGGGCTGCAGCTCTACCAACAGAAGGTCAGGCCTGCGGCAAGCACCTTCGAGTACATCATCAATGAGGACATCCGGCCCGGGCAGGACTTCGCCAAGGGAAATGCCGGTCGCAGTTTCTACAACACGGTGGAGGAGGGTGACAGCAACCCCTACCACTGGGAGGTCGACCTGTGCAACGTCACCCTCGGCAACTTCAACGCGCGCCGCATGTCGCTGGTGCGCGACTACGACCACATCATCGGCGCCAGCGCGAAGGACGAGGTGTTCAGTCTGTTGTTCAGCGATCAGCCACGGCCGACCGAAGAAGCCGCATTGGCGAGAGCTCCGTTGGCAGACCGCTTCCCGATCATTCAGGCCGACCCCACCCAGACCCGGGCCATCGAGCAGGCCGCGAGCGGAAAGAGCTACATCATCCAAGGTCCGCCCGGAACGGGCAAGTCACAGACGATCACCAACCTCATCGCCTACTATGTCGGCGCGGGGAAGAAGGTGCTCTTCGTCTGCGAGAAGCGCGCTGCCTTGGATGTCGTTTACCACCGCCTGAAACAACGCGATCTGGACGAGGTCTGCTGCCGCGTGCACGATTCGCAGGCCGACAAGAAGGCCTTCATCCTGAACCTGAAGGACACGTATGAGGCGTTCCTGAAGAGCACCTTGGATGAGCGTTCCATCGCGCGTAAGCGCGAGTCGGTGATCGCGCGGATGGAGGAGGAGCTGGGCAAGTTGGAGCACTTCCACCAGCGCATGCGCAGCACGGAGCAGGCCATCGGTATTCCGCTCAACGACCTGCTCGACCGCTTGATCACCGATCGCAACGAGACCTTGCATGACATCGATGCCATCACCTTGGAGCGCATCCCGGACCACGCGTCGTGGCTGGCGGTGGAGCGCTTGGTGCGCGAACTCGCGGCGGCATTGAAGGACCAGGGTCGTTCCACCCTGCTGGCCGATCATCCCTTGATCGCGGCACAGGTTGGTCTCGTCCAGCAAGAGCATCCTGTTGGTCGTGCGAGCGAACTGCTGGACCGCGCGGCATCCCTTTGGGAGACACTGAACGAGCGCTTCGATGCCATCGACTTTCCGGCAGGGCAGGGTCGCACCTTGGGCGAGGTGATCGCACTGGTGAGCGGTGCGCGCAGCCTGGAGCCGATCGCGCGGAAGGACCAGCTCGGCATCTTCCGATCGGGCACTGTGGAAGCCCAGCGCTTCGACAAGGACATCGCCGCCATCGACAAGCAGGAGCGCGCCACGGAGAAGGCCACTGCGTTGAACAAGCATTGGAAACAGAAGCTGACCGCGACCGACGCTTATGCGGCCCGTGACCAATGGCAGCAGGTGAGCAAAGGCTTCTTCAAGTTCCTCAACGGCACTTACCGCCGCCTCAACAAGCTGGTGAACGCGAGCTACGCCTTCTCCGCACACCAGGTGAAGCCGGAAGTGGGCAAGTTGCTCGCGGACCTGTGTGCAGAGTACGACCAGCGGCGTGCGGTTGAAGAGCTGAAGCAGGGCGTGCAGGAGCGATCCGGAATGGAGGACAATGCTCTTTCGCGTGAGCTTGTGAGTGCGATCCGTGGCAGCCAGCTTGAAGCGAAGTGGGAGGCCTTGCTGGCCATGACGCCGAGCGACATTGGCGAGCTAGCTGCCTTGAGCGGAGATCTCGATCGTTTCAGTGAGCTGGTGCGCCCGCTGAACGAGCACTTCGCCGAGCTCGAGCTGAGCGGCGTGGAACGCTGGCAGAATGATGTCCGCAAGGCGCTGGATACGTTCTCCGGCCTGGTCCCTTACCTGCGTGATCTCGCCGCGCAGTCGCCGTTGATGCGGACTTTCCTGACGCGCCAACGGATCGGTCCTGATGCCATGGCCTACCTCACGGGCTACAAGAGCCTGCGCGAGGTGTATCGCGCCGACCGCCTGTTCGACAAGCTCGATGGCCTCACCATCCTGCACAGCGTGAAGCAGCTGAACCTGTTGCAAACGCAATATCTCGATGTGAACGTTGAGCACATCCGCGCTTCGGTGCGAGCGCAGTTCCGCCAGAACGTGAAGCGCTCGGATACTTCTGTGACCGGCATGAACGCCGAGGACCGGGAGTTGAAGAAGAACTGGACCGCCGGGCGCCGTATCCTGGAGAATGAGTTCGGAAAGAGCATGCGGTACAAGAGCATCCGAGAGCTCATCGGCAAGGAGAGCGGCCCGGTGGTGATGGGCCTGAAGCCGGTGTGGCTGATGAGCCCGCAGAGCGTGAGCGACATCCTGCCGCTGGACACCCAGCTCTTCGATGTGGTGATCTACGACGAGGCCAGCCAGATCACCTTGGAGGAAGGCGTCCCGGCGCTGTTCCGCACAGGACAGACGATCATCGTGGGCGACGAGATGCAGATGCCACCGACCAACTTCTTCAATACCACAGCGGGCGAAGTGGATGAGGATGAAGAGGCCACCGAGGACCGCATCGGTATCAGCCTCGATGCGGACAGCCTGCTGAGCCAAGGGGTGCGAAAGTTGCCCGGCGTCATGCTCGGCTGGCACTACCGAAGCCGCCACGAAAGCCTCATCAGCTTCAGCAATGCCGCGTTCTACCGGCGGGGCCTTTTGACCATCCCGGACCAGCAGCTTCCGCATGCCGACAGTACCGCCATCCTCGCTGAGCGCACGGAGGATGCCGAGCGTTTCATCACCGCGCTCAGCGACCGCCCCATCAGCTTCCACCAGCTGAAGCACGGGGTCTATCACGAGCGGCGCAACGAACACGAGGCGAACTACATCGCGCTGCTCATCAAGCAGCTCATCGGCCAGGGGCGCAGCATCGGCGTGGTGGCCTTCTCCCTGGAACAGCAGAGCGCCATCGAAGAGGCACTGCTGCAACTGGCCAACGAGGACCGCGCCTTCGAGACGCGCTTGGAGGAGGAATACCAACGCGTGGAGGACGACCAGTTCGTGGGGCTCTTCATCAAGAACCTGGAGAACGTGCAGGGTGATGAGCGCGACATCATCATCATGAGCGTTTGCTACGGCCCGAACCCGAACGGCCGCATGCTCATGAACTTCGGGCCGATCAACCGGCGTGGCGGGGAGAAACGCCTCAACGTGATCTTCTCACGCGCCAAACGCCACATGGCCATCGTCAGCTCCATCACCGCCACGGACATCAGCAACGAGTACAACGAAGGCGCCAACTTCCTGCGTCGCTTCCTGCTCTATGCGGAACGGATGAGCGCCGGGGAACAGCGGGGCGCAGCGCAGGTTTTGGACGGTCTCTCCCTGCATCACGCGGACCATCGCAGCGAGCATGTGGCTTCGGTGACACGGCAGATCGCCGTGCGGCTCCAAGCGGAAGGCCACACCGTGGACCAGCAGGTCGGAAGCTCCTACTTCCGCTGCGACCTGGCCGTGCGTTCGGTGGATGGACATGGCTACCGGCTCGGCATTCTGGTGGATTCCGATGTGCACTACCGCAACAACGACGTGCTGGAGCAGTACTGCCAACGACCGGAGCTATTGAAGGCCTTCGGGTGGAATGTGATCACCGTGCTCGCAAAGGATTGGTTCCACCGACCGGAGCTGGTGGTGGACCGCATCGCCAAGGCCTTGAGCGGGGTGCAGGAAGTGGAGGAACTGACACCTGAGATCACGGCGGTCAATGTGGAAGCCGTGATCACTGAGGAACCCATCGTGCTTCTTGAATCGGCCGAATTGTCAGAAGAAGTGATCGGGACGCAGACCAGCACGCCCTCAGAGGCTGGTTTCGAACGCTACGAATGCACCGAAGAAGGCAGCCGGAAGTTCTGGGAGGTGAAGCAGGAAGGCCCGTCGTACACCGTCCGCTACGGCCGGATCGGAACCAACGGCCAGTCGCTGACGAAGAGCTTCGCGGACGAGACCACTGCCCAACGTGAGCTGGAGAAGGTGCGGGCGAAGAAGGTGGAGAAAGGATACACGCGCATCCCAACGACCAGTTCCAATTGACACAACGCAGCGCGTCCCGTCAATGGCGTCCCTGGATCGTTGGCGCGCTGATGACAGCGCTGAGCCTCGCCATACATTTTGCGCCACCGCTCAACAGCACGTTGAGCATGAGCAACGAGGATTGGAACACGGGCGGCGACCTGGTCTCCTCGGACTACATCGCGCATATGCTGGAGTTCCATCGATCCGGTGACACGGCCTTCATCCGCAGACCGTTGACCACTTGGTGCATGGATGGAGTTGCGGCGATCGGTGTACCATCGCCACTGGCGTTCATGCTTTGCGGCTTTGTGTTGTTCATGGTGGCAGGGGTGTTGGTATACCGGGCGGCCCGATCCATTGGCGCGGACCAGCGGCAAGCAACCACCGCACAGGTGCTTTTCCATCTGGCACCGACCGTACTGTTCGCCTACTTCGCTCCGATCTACAGCTACGATGAGCCTTTGCAGTACGTGTTGTTGCTCATTGCACTCGCTTCCTTCGCAGCAGGCCGCTCATGGGCGTTCATCCTGGCCTTCGCACTGGCCTTGGTCGCGCGGGAGTCCAGCCTCTTGCTGTTGCCCTCCATCGCCTACCTGGCGCTTTCCGGTGAACGAACGTTCAGTCTCACCAAGGCTCGCTGGCGAACGCTGCTCGTGTTGGGTGCTCCCGTGGTGCTCTATGCGGCGTTCCTGGCCCTCTACTTGGATCACGTGGGCATGGATCATGGTGCAGAGGCGGAGATGGGCAGCCGAATGTCCTTGTTCGATGAGAATTTCAAGAACGGCGATACGGCTGGCGAGTCGCTCAGCTTCCTGTTCCTTGCGCTGGGGCTGCCGTTGTTCCTGATCGGTCGTTACGTGCTCGGACCTGCGTGTCCTGCATCGCATAAGCAGCAGGTCCGCGCCATGCTGATCGCGCTGCTGGTGAACACCGCCGTGGTGCTCGTGGCCACCAAGGCCCGCGAAGCCCGCCTCTTCGCGCTTCCGCTGGTGCTCGTGTTTCCCTTGTTGGGGCATGCCTGGCAAGCGGAGATGGCACGTCATCAAGGCTTCTTCGGCTTGTTCCGTTTCCTACGACGTTGGGACTTGGCGATGTTCTTCCTGTTCGCAGGCAGCTTGGTGGTGTTGGTGTCCGACCACCTGTTCGTGCTTTCGGATGGCGTGGCCAGCGAGAACCTGTTCCACGAAGTGTTCATGGTTCAGGCGCTCTTCATGCTGTGCTGCTGGTTGTCCGATATCACTCAGCGTGGACATCATGGCAACGTAAGTTCGTGATACCATGAGCCGCGGATTCGTCAGGGAAGATGATCAGGAGGAAGCCCCCTTCGTACCGCCGCGTGCGCCGTTGCCACAGGGTGTGCCCAATCACGTGACCCCGCGAGGGCTCCGCTTGCTACAGGAGGAACGAGCCGCACTGGAAGCCGACCGGTCCAAGCCCTATGAAAGTGAGAACGCCAAACGCCGGGCTTGGGCCGAGATCGACGGTCGCTTGGAACTGCTGAACGAGCGCCTGGGTTCAGCGCGTGTGGTGGAGCCGCCTGATCCTGCGCCGGACGATGTGCGTTTCGGTGCCGCGGTCTCCTTCCGTTTTCTGAAAGGACCACAGGCAGGGCAGGACCACACCTTCCACATCGTGGGCGTGGACGAAGCCTCGGTGAAGGAGGGTAGGATCGCCTTCGTGGCACCGATCGCAAGGGCCTTGCTGGGCAAGCGACCAGGGGAGATCGCTGCATTCGCTTTGGGGACGATGCAGCAGGAACTGGAAGTGCTTGCGGTGACCTACGACTAGGCCGACTTCGGCCCCAAACGGTCTCAGCCGTCAATGAGGACGTGGGTCGCGTTATTGTCCAACAGGCTTACCGTGAAGTGATGATCCAGGTCGTGTGATGATGTGAAGCTGAGGCTCCATTCCCCAGCGGTGTTGTCTGGGACCTCAATGCACACCAGCTCGAACTCCTTGGCGAAGTCGCGGATGACGAATTCCTCCTTCCAGTTGCGGAATTCCTCCTCGATCACCCTGGCGCAACCCGGGATCAGCGCGGCGTAGTCCTGTTCAACCCGAGCGAAGAAGTCCCTTTGCGCTTGGATGGGGCCTTCCGGGCCGCATGTGATCAGCACTTCGACCTGCTTATTGAGAGGCGCGAAAGGCACGTTGCACGAAGCGAAGCCACCTTCATAGCGAAGCTCTCCGAACAACGGGTCATGGATGCGGGGAGGCTTCTTGAAGAAGTCGAAGAAGCCCATTTCTCCCAATGCTTCGTTACGCCGGCTTCGGCCCGCTGATCTTCCGGTAGCTGAAGGCGTGGAAGATGTGGCGGCGTGCAAAACGCGCGTTGCCATCGGTGTTCACGAACTTCTTGTAGGTGTTCGGGGGCACGCCGAAGTACTCGTACACGCTGCCGTCGCCGAAATTCACATGCAACGTCATGTGCTTGTAGTTCCAGTTGCTGAGCGCTGAGGTCTCCGTGGTCTTGGTGTACTCCTCGGCCTCCTTCTCGTGCGTCTCCGGGTGGATGCTCTCGAGGAACTTGTACGCTTCGATCACGCGCTGACTGGTCTGCTCGGCCTCCAAGCGCTGGGCCTCCTCCTGGAACCGGTCCGGGTGGTGGGTCTTCATCAGGCCCTTGTAGAGCGTGTTGAGCTCCTTCAAGGTGGTGCTGTGGGTGGCGCCAAGCAAGCGGCGGCTGTCGGTGATCTTCTTCATGGGGCAGTGCGGACCGGGGCTTTTCCCCGGTTTCGGGCCGCGAAGGTCGTCATTCTTGGCAGGATGGCGGTCGCTGAGGTTGAATTCCGCAGTTGAAGGCGGCTCAGGCCCAGTGGTATTAGCGGCCTCGTACTTGGAAGGGGGAACCTAAAGCGCCGGCCTTGCGTTCAACGGCTCGACATGCGTGTCTTTGCGTCGATAGCTCTCCTGCTCGACCTCCTCGCCAGCGCCCAGAACGGGCCTGGTGGTGTGGGCACGGCCGCCAACAACGTGCTCTGGCTCACCGCCAACCAAGGGGTGACCACATCCGGGCCCTTGGTGAACGCCTGGACCGACCGTTCTGGCAATGCCAACAACGCTGCATTCCTTGTCGGGCAACCGGGGCAACGCCCTGTGCTGGTGGGAACCTCCCAGAACGGTTATGCCACCATCGATTTCGATGGGATTGACGACCAACTGCAAGTGCCGGACAATGCCACGCTTGATCTCAACCAGTGGGACCTGTTCATGGTGGGTGCGGTGGACGCGGCCAAGAACAACAACGCCTGGTTCGCGAAAGGCACGAACACCGCTCCGAACTACGCGATGTGGAGCCCGAGCTCCGGGGCCTTGCAGTTGCCCGTCTACGACATCTTCGGTCTGCTTTCGTCCCCGACCACGATCGCGGGACTGACATCCACGTCCTTCGGCTTGGTCGAGTACAGCAACACCGCCATCTTGGGCATCTTCCCCTCGCGGAACGTCTATTCCCAAGGCGCCACGGTGTACACGGACGCCAGCCTCCTCCAGCTTCCCCAAGCCAACAACCAGCCCTTACGCATCGGCAACGTGCAAGGCCCGGCAGGTTGGAACCTGAACGGCGACCTGGCCGAGCTGATCTTCTATAACAGCCCGCTGAACCAGGCCCAGCGCATCATCGTCAGCAACTACCTCTCTGCCAAGTACGCCCTACCACACACCACCGGCAACCTGTACGTGCAGGATGACCCTGCCAACGGCAACCACGACCACGATGTGGCGGGGATCGGGCGTACCAGCACTTCCGCGCTTCACACCGACGCGCGTGGTACTGGCATCGTGCGCATTTACAATCCCTCCGGTCTAGCCAACAACGAGTTCCTGCTATGGGGCCACCAGAACGGCACCGTCGGTACTTGGGGCTCCATCGATCTGCCAGCGGGGATTCAAGGCCGTTGGTTCCGCGAATGGCGCGTGAGTGAGGTGAACCAGAGCGGAGCTGCCGTCGATGTAGGTGCTGTTACCATGGACTTCGACCTAACGGGCATCTCGCCGATCACTGCCTCCGACATCCGTTTGCTGGTGGACATGGACAACGACGGACTCTTCATTGACGAGACGCCGGTCGCCACGCCGGTGGCGGCAGGTGGGAACATCTATCGTTTCACCGGGATCACCGCGCTCGCCAACAACCGGCGCTTCACCCTGGGTACCATCAACTACGCGCAGACGCCCTTGCCGATCGAACTTCTCGAATTCGAGGCCAAGGCGGATCCCCCCACAGGTGTACGATTGAACTGGCGCACCGCCACGGAGCGCAACAACGACCACTTCACAGTGGAGCGCAGCACCGACCTGTTGGAATGGCTCGCGGTGGCCACGGTGCCCGGCGCTGGCAACAGCAGCACGGCGCTGAGCTATGTCACCTTGGATCCGAAACCCCGGGTCGGCATCAACTACTACCGCCTGCGGCAGACCGACATGGACGGCACCTCCACGCTCTCGCATACGGAAAGCGTGCTCTGGGCCAAGGCATCAGACGTCTCTCTGTTCCCGAACCCGGCCCACGAGCAGCTGATCGTGGTGGCCGCCCAGCTGGAGCAAGGCAGCTTGCGCCTGTTCAACGCGTCTGGGGCGGAGATCCGGGTGCCGATCGTCATCGGCGCGGACCGTGCATGGGTTCGCACGGCAGAGCTGCCTGCAGGCGTTTACCTGCTGCGCCTCGATGGCCCTGGCGGCCACTCCAGCCACCCCTTCCTGGTGGAATAAGCCCGCACACTTCTTCACGTTCCCTGCCCGGTCCATTGCGGCCCCGGCCCGTACTTTCGCGGCCCCGAGGCGTGGTGAACGCACTTCGCCCTTTGGACTTTGCACTTTCCACTTCCCATGAAGCCCAGCATCCCCAAAGGCACGCGCGACTTCTCCCCCGTGGAGATGCTGCGCCGCCAGTACATCTTCGACACCATCCGTGGCGTTTTTCGGAAGTACGGCTTCCTGCCCTTGGAGACCCCGGCCATGGAGAACCTGGAGACCCTCACCGGCAAGTACGGTGAGGAAGGGGACCGCTTGATCTTCAAGATCCTGAACAGCGGTGATGCGTGGAAGGAGGTCAGTGAGAATGTGAAGGACCAACTGAAGGCGGGGGAGGCGGTGCATCCGGGTCGCCTGGCCAGTGAGCTTGCGGAGAAGGCGTTGCGCTACGACCTCACCGTGCCCTTCGCGCGCTACGTGGTGATGCACCAGCACGAGCTGGCCTTCCCCTTCAAACGCTACCAGATCCAGCCCGTGTGGCGCGCGGACCGTCCGCAGAAGGGACGCTACCGCGAGTTCTACCAGTGCGATGCGGATATGATCGGCAGCACGAGCTTGTTGAACGAAGTGGAGCTCGTGACCCTGTTCGACGACGTCTTCACTGCGCTCGGCCTGCAGGTGGTGGTGAAGATCAACGACCGCAAGGTGCTCAGCGGCATCGCGGAAGTGAGCGGCCAACCGGACAAGGTGGTCGACATCGTCACCGCGATCGACAAGCTGGACAAGATCGGTCGTGAGAAGGTGGAAGAAGAGATGCGCACCAAAGGCGTGTCCGATGAAGCGATCAAAGGCATCGCGCCACTGTTCGAACTGAAGGGAAGTTGGAAGCAGCAACGTCCGCAGCTCGAAGAATGGCTGGCGTCTTCCGCCATCGCACAACAAGGCCTGAGGGACCTGAGCACGGTGTTCGATGCCGTGGGACCGATGAAGAGCGCGGTGCTCGAGTTCGACCCCACGCTCGCCCGCGGCCTCGACTATTACACCGGCGCCATCTTCGAGGTGAAGGCTGCGGAAGGGACCATGCCGGGCAGCATCTGCGGTGGAGGTCGCTACGATGATCTCACGGGCATCTTCGGCCTGAAGAACATGAGCGGCGTCGGCATCAGCTTCGGCGCGGACCGGATCTACGACGTGCTGCTGGAGACGAACAAGTTCCCTGCGGAACTGGGCGGAAGCACGAAACTGCTCTTCGCCAACTTCGGTGAGGCCGAGGCCCTGCACTGCCTGAAGCTGTTGCGCCAGGTGCGTGAAGCGGGCATCGCCGCGGAGCTCTATCCCGATGCGGTGAAGATGGCCAAGCAGTTCAAGTACGCGGACGACAAGGGCATCGCATACGTAGCCATCATCGGTGGGAACGAGATGCAACAAGGCATCGTCACCATCAAGGACATGAAGACCGGTGAGCAGAAGGCCGTGAAGCAGGAGGACCTCATCCACACCATTCAAGCGTAATAGCGGGAACCTCCCGTCGTATCCATCATGGCATCCAAGAAGAGCAAGTCCGGTAAGAGCGCTAAGGGCGGGAAATTTCCCGCCCCGACAAGCACCTCCCTCCACGTCATCGGCACCGTTGGCCTGAAGCTCGATGAGCTCGACGTCATCGTATCGGAACGCCGCAACATCGCCCTGAACAAGGACGCGGTGACCGCAGTGAAGCGCAGCCACGCCTACCTCGCCGACCGGCTGAAGAAGAGCGACGCGCCGATCTACGGCGTGAACACGGGCTTCGGTTCGTTGCACAGCACCTCCATCGCGAAGAAGGACCTGGCGCAGTTGCAGAAGAACCTGGTGATGAGCCATGCCTGCGGCAGCGGTGATCCGGTGCCTGCGGAGATCGTCCGCGCCATGCTGGTGCTGAAGGTGCAGAACATGGCCTTCGGGCACAGCGCCGTGGCCCTCAGCACCGTGCAGCGCCTTGTGGACATGCACAACGCCGACATGCTGCCGGTGGTCTACGAACGCGGATCGCTCGGTGCTTCCGGTGACCTCGCTCCCTTGGCGCACCTCAGTCTTCCGCTGATCGGTCTGGGTGAAGTGATGCTGAAGGGCGAACGCATGCCCTCGTCGAAGGCGCTGAAGAAGCTGGGGTGGAAGCCGGTGGAGCTCGGCCCGAAGGAAGGGCTGGCGCTGCTGAACGGCACCCAGTTCATGAACAGCTATGCCGCGCTGCTCTCGGTGAAGGCGGCGCGCCTCGCCGACCTGGCCGACATCATCGCTGCCGTAAGTCTTGATGCCTACGACGGCCGGATCGAGCCTTTCCATGCCTCGGTGCATGCCGTGCGTCCGCATCCCGGACAGGCGGTGGTGGCCGGCCGCATGCGTGACCTGCTTGACGGCAGTGCGCTCATCACGCGGAAGAAGGCCCACGTGCAGGATCCGTATTCGTTCCGCTGCATCCCGCAGGTACATGGTGCCAGCCGCGATGCCATCGCCTACGTGGAGCGCGTGGTGGAGCGAGAGCTGGAAGCCGTCACCGACAACCCCACGGTGTTCGACGATGAGGACCTGGTGATCAGCGCGGGCAACTTCCATGGGCAGCCGCTCGCATTGGCACTGGACTTCCTGGCCATTGCCGTTGCCGAGCTGGGTAGCATCAGCGAGCGCCGCAGCTACAAGCTGATCGGTGGTCAACGCGGTCTTCCAGCATTCCTCGTCGCGGAGCCGGGGCTCAACAGCGGCTTCATGATCCCGCAGTACACGGCCGCTTCGCTCGTGAGCGCCAACAAGCAGCGCTGCATGCCGAACAGCGTGGACACCATCGACAGCAGCAACGGACAGGAGGACCACGTGAGCATGGGTGCCGCCGCCGCCATCAAGACCTGGCATGTCGTGAACGACGTGGAGCGTGTGCTCGCCATCGAGCTGCTCAGCGCTGTGCAAGCATTGGAGTTCCGTCGCCCGGCCAAGACCTCGGGTCGCCTGGAGTCGCTCGTGGCTGCGTTCCGCGAGCGCGTGCCCTTCGTAAAGAAGGATGTGGTGATGCACGAGCTGATGGAGGCTTCGTTGGACTTCGTGCGCACGCTGCCGTTGGATTGATCGCTGGTCCGATGACGGTCTACCTGCTTCCCGGCATGGGCTGCGATGCGCGCTTGTTCGAGCGGCTGCACCTTGACGGCTACGAGGTGGTGAAGCTGGAATGGCCTTCGTTCGGGCCAAAGGATACGCTGGAGGACATTGCTGGTCGCATGAGCGCTGAGGTGCGCTCCACGGAGCCGCATGTGCTCGTCGGGGTGAGCATGGGCGGCATGGTGGCGCAAGAACTTGCGCTGCTCACGAAGCCGGAGAAGGTGGTGCTGATCTCATCCTGGACCGGTCCGCAGGAATGGCCGATGCATGTCCGGGTCGGCGCACGGCTGGGCATCCACGGGATCATCCGGGAGTGGACCATGCGCGCGTCCTGGCCGGTGAAGCGCCTGATGGACCCGCGTGAAGGCCCCGTGGACCGCCTGCTCTGGGACATGGCCGTGAAGCAGACAGCACGGCAGCTACGCAACGGCACAGGTGCGATCATGCGGTGGAAGGGCTCGCGTTGGACAGGACCGCTCGTGAGGATCCATGGCGACAAGGACATCGTTACGCCCTTGCGATTCCCTGTCGATCACCTGGTCAAAGGCGGGCAGCACGTCATGATATTGACCAAGGCGGACGAAGTGGCCGCCTGTCTTCGCAGCGCGCTCACTGCTTGACGAAGCGCAGTGCGGAAAGCTCCGAGCTGTTGGCGATACGCAGGACGTAGGGGCCAGGCAGCAAGGCTTCCACGTTCAGCTCCAGCGTGTGTGCGCTGAAGACCATCTGATGCACCGGCACGCTGCGTCCTTGAGCATCGAAGAGCTGCAGGCTGCTCGGAGTTTCCGGCAGGTCGATCCATAGCTTTTGCGTGGCGGGGTTGGGGAATATGGCGACCGGGCCAGTTGCCGGCCCATTGATCGCAGTGCCGAGGATCGGTTCGAGCATCACTTGGTCGAAGTAGGCGAGCAGTCCGGCTGCCATTTGGTTACCATCATCAGGGATCAACGAAAGTTCCAGTGCGGCGAAATTGGTGGTGCTTGTGACAAGGAATGTGTCGGCCACGAAGGTCCAGTCTCCTGCAAAGGACCATGCATCGGCCACAAGGGGGCTCGTGAAGGCGGGACCTTCGGTGATCCTGACCGATGCACCGGGCACGTTGCCGGCCTCTGCGCTCTTGATCCAGGCGCTCAGCACCCATTGTCCCGGGTACAACCAGGGAGTGGCTTGATGCACGGCATCCGTCACGGCACAGAGGCAATTGAAGTCCAGGATGCCGATCGCCAGGCTGGTGGAGCCGCCACCCGGGGGAATGTCGCCCGAGGTCATCACAGGGGCGCAGGCACAGGGAGTGTTCCAGCCGTTCAGGCCATTCTCAAAACCGCCGTTCACCACCTGTGCCTGGCTGGTGAAGAGTATTGGAACGAAGATGATCGTGGAAAGTGTCCGCATGGCTGAGGGCTTGAGTTCCGAAAGTAGACGTGCGATGCGCATCTTCGTTGCCGCAATACCGCTCCATGGAAGATCTCTTCACCGTATCCGCGCTCATCAGCCTGCTCACGCTCACCGTGCTGGAGGTGGTGCTGGGCATCGACAACGTCATCTTCGTCAGTATCATCCTGGGGCGGATCCCGGCGGAGAACCGGTTGCGTGCGCGCCGCATCTGGATGATCGGTGGCATCCTGTTGCGGTCGGTCCTGCTGCTGGGCCTTGGTTGGCTGGTGAAGAACGGGGAGAACGAACTGTTCACGGTGGCGGGCTATGGTTTCAACCTGCGCAACGTGATCATGTTCTTCGGTGGTCTGTTCCTGCTGTACAAGGCGGTAAAGGAGATCCACGAGAAGCTCGAAGGCGGCGACGACCACGTGGATGCTTCCACGGCTAAGAAGGCCTTCGCGGCGATGATGGTGCAGATCCTGCTGGTGGATGCCGTGTTCTCCTTCGATAGCATCATCACTGCCATCGGCCTGGCTGACCACGTGGAGATCATGATCACCGCCGTGATCATTGCCATGGTGGTCATGTTCTTCTTCGCGAACGCCATCAGCGGCTTCATCGAGAAGCACCCGGCCTTGAAGATGCTCGCGCTCTCCTTCCTGGTGATGGTCGGCTTCATGCTCTTCTTCGAGGGCCTGCACCCCCTCCACCACAGCGAGATCCCGAAGGGCTATGCCTACGTGGCCATGGCCTTCAGCTTCGGCGTGGAGCTGCTGAACATGCGCTACCGCAAACGGGTGGTGAAGCTGAACAAGTAGGGTCGGAGTTCCGAGTGAACGATCGGGGTGATCGACTCGTCGCCCGCTGCTCCACGGAGCTTCTATTCAGCTCCCGAGAACACGTACCGCACGATGTTCGCCCCCATCTGTAGAGCCTTCGCGCGCTTGTCGGGGCTGTCGTTGTGCACTTCCTGATCCTCCCAGCCATCGCCGAGGTCGCACTCGAAGTCGTAGAAGCAGACGAGCCTTCCCTCCCAGAACAGACCGAAGCCTTGGGGGGGCTTGCTGTCGTGCTCGTGAACTTTGGGCAGACCGTTGGGGAAGTCGAACTTCTGGTGGTAGAGGGCATGTGCGAAGGGCAGCTCCACGAACTCCAGCTCTGGGAACACACGCTTCATCATTGGGCGGATGTAGGGGTCCATGCCGTAGTTGTCGCTGATGTGCAGGAAGCCGCCGCCGATCAGGTAGTTCCGCAGGTTCTCCGTTTCCTGCCCGTTGAACACCACATTGCCGTGGCCGGTCATGTGCACCAGGGGGAAGGTGAAGAGGTCGGGGCTGCTCACTTCCACGGTCGGCACCTCCGTGCTGATGTTCATGGCGAGCTGGTCGTTGCAATACTTCACCAGGTTCGGGAGGGAGGTGGGGTTCGCATACCAATCACCGCCGCCGTTGTATTTCAGCAAGGCGATCTGGTAGGTGCCTTGGGCATTCAAAAGGCCCGAGAGGCTGAGGAAGCAAGCGAAGAGGCACGTGCGCAACATGGGAGCGAAGTTACCGAGCTTGTTGGGCGAAGCTCATCCAAGTGCAGGCGGCAAGTGCGGCGGTCTCGGTGCGAAGGCGCGCTGCTCCGAGGCTGACGGCCTGGAATTGGTGCTTACGCAGTGCGTCAGCCTCCCCCGGAGTGAAGTCGCCTTCCGGCCCGATCAGCACCAGTGCATCCATTGTGGGCTGGTAGCGGGCGACGAGGGACTCATGTTCGCCCGCACACCAACCGAAGAAGCGTTGTCCAGGCAGTTCTTCGCGCAGCAAGGCGGAAAGGGCCACGGGCTCATCGATCTGTGGCAACCAGGTGCGCTGGCTCTGCTTCATGGCGCTCACGGCCACGCGCAGCAACCGGTCCGTGCGCAGTCGCGTGCGCTCGGTGCGCTCGGTCATCAGCGGGGTGATGCGGTCCACGCCGATCTCCACGGCCTTCTCCACGAACCACTCGAAGCGGTCGTTCTGCTTGGTGGGCGCCACCGCGAGGTGGATGGCTACCTCGCGTTCACGGGCGTGCACGTTGCGCTGGACCACATGCGCTGAGCAGCCCTTCTTACCGGACTCCACCACCTCCGCCGTTGCGGACATGCCCCGGCCATCGACGAGGATCACGTGCGATCCGGGCTGCACGCGCAGCACATGCACAGCGTGGTGGGCCTCCTCTTCAGGAAGTCGCAGGTCGTCCAGCGATAGGTCGTCGACGATGAAACGGTGCATGCCTACTTCGTTTCCCGCTGGAAGTCGAGCTTGTAGAAGTGGAAGTCCGGGCTGTTCAGGTCCACCTTGAAGCCGGTGACCTTGTGGTCCGCGTCAAAGCTGAAGGTGATGTAGCCGGGTTCCAGGAAGGGGTCGGCGTGCTGCCACTGGAAGGTGTCGTAGTGCCAGTGGGAAAGCGTTCCCATGAAGAGCTCGGGTGCGGGGTCGAAGCGCAGGGAAAGCGCGCCGTCCTTCTCCGTGATCACCGCGTCACCATAGATCTTATCGGTGTAGGTGCCTATGTAGTTGGAGAGCGGGAGCGAGGGCTTGGTCTTCAACGCGTGCGCGGCTTTGCGGTCGGCCACACGCTTGGCGTCCTCCTCCTTGTTGGCCTTGATGCGCGGCAGCATGGTGGCCACGGGGTCGGCCTTGCCCTCACCCAGGTACAGGTCCAGGATCTTGTTGGTGGCCGCGAACACGGAGTACGACTCGCCGTTGCCCAAAGCGATCACCGCGAGGTCCTTGTCGGGTACCACGGCGTGGTTGAGGATGAAGCCTGGCATGCCACCGCTGTGGGTGATCACCTTCTCGCCGTTGTTCGACTCGATGAACCAGCCAAGTCCTGCTCCTTCGCGACGACCGCCCATGGCCAGGTGACTGGAGGTGATGGTGTTGAAGCTGCCTTTGCTGAGGAAGACCTTGTCGCCAACCTTGCCTTCGTTGGCCCACATCACATCCCACTTGACCAGGTCGGTCACCGTGCTGAGGACACCGCAGGCCCCGTCCGCTCCGGCCAAGGCTTGGTAGGGCATGCTTTTCTGCGGTGCGGCAGGGTCTTGGCCTTTTCGTACGTGTGGCAGTGCCACATCGGTCATTGCGGCAAGGTCAGCGGTCTCCACACGGCTGCGGTCCATGCCCAGCGGCTTGAAGATCCGCGTGGTGATGAACTGGTCCCAGGTCATGCCGCTCACGCGCTCGATCACCTGCGCGGCCGCGATGAACATCAGGTTGCTGTACCCGAACTCATCGCGGAACTCCAGGCTGAAGGGCTCGCCGGAGTGGCGCGCGAGGATCTCCTTCGGGGTGTAGTTCGTGCCATACCACAGCAGGTCGCCGTCGAAGGTGATCCAGCCGCTACGGTGGCACAGCAGATCGGTGACGGTGAAGTGCTCGGTGACGTAGGCGTCCGGCGTCTTGAACTCAGGCAGGTACTTCCGAACGGGATCTTCGAAGTTCAACTTCCCTTCGTCCACGAGCAGCCCGATCGCACAGGCGGTGAAGGCTTTGCTGAGGCTGGCGCAGTAGAAGACGGAGTTCGGGGTCACCGGATCGGCCTTGTCCAGGTCCAGCTTACCGTAGCCTTTGCTCCAGATCAGTTGTCCGTTCTGCACGATACCGACCGCGAGCCCGGGCTGGTCGAACTGCTGCACGGCGTTGGCCAGGTAAGTGTCGAGGGCCTGGAGGTCGGGACTGTTCTGGGCGTAGGCTGAAGGAAGGCCGAGCAATCCGGAGAAGAGGAGAACGTGACGAAGGTTCATGGCGCTTGTGGAAGGTGCGCCAAGGTAACCAGCGGTGCGGGCACGGCGCCCACAGTTCGCGCTCAGCGGTTGGGGGGAGGACCACCTTGACGGCCACCACCACCCTGACCACCACCTCGTTGGTCACCACCCCGCTCACGCATCCGCTTCAGCAGTTCCTTGTTGAAGTCGCGCTCGGCCTGGTAGAGCTTCACGGTGCGCACGGCGCCGATGTTCTTCTTGAACTCACCGCTGTACTTGCGACGCGTATCCAGTTCCTTCTGGCGGGTGCTGAGCTCCTTGTCGATCAGCTGCGTTGCCTCGGCCTCGGTGAGCTCGGTGCCGCTCTTCTTCACGCCACGGTGGAAGTCGCGCATCTCCTTGCGGGCAGCATCGAGCTCCTTGTCGTACTGGTTGTATATGGGCCAGAACTTCTGCGCCTCTTCCGGGGTGAAGCCCATCTTCTGGGTGATGTAGGCCACCTTCTGCGCTTTGATCTCCTCGAGCTTATCATCAGGGATGGGCGGCATGTCGTCAGCTTGCGCGAATGTCAGGGTGCTGGCAAGGACCAGCGTGGCGCTGGAAAGCAGGCGGGTGATCAGGGTGTTCATAGCTCGGTGATCAGTTGGGAAAGGTCGGTCTGTTCGGTCTCCAGCCAGGCGGCCAGTTCGTCTTCGGTCAGGTCCACGTTCGCGCTCGCCACGCCTGCACCTTCGCTTGCGTAGAGTGAAGCGAGCGCTTCGGGGTCGTCAAGCAGCTCCAGTTCGTCCACGGTGGTCTCGGGGATCACCACGGCCACTTGCTCAACAGGGGCATCAGTGCTGCGCAGCATCCACCAGGCACCAGCCAATACGGCGACCACGGGAAGAGCAAGGGCCAGCCGCTTCACCCAAGGCGACCAGCGAAGGCCGGGAACGTGAGTGGTAACACGGGCCTGCACCTGATGCGGGAAGCGCTCGAAGAGACCATCCGGCACAACGAAGGGATCCACCTTGGGGATGGACGCCAACGTGGGGGCCAGTGGCTTCAGGTCTTCGTGTTCGGGTCGAGTGTTCATCGGCGTACAGGCATAAGACCGGTTGTCCTTCACATGGTTTGATCGGGGCGCGTGAGATGAGCCTCGATCTTCTTTACCGCGATGTGGTAGCTGGCTTTCAAAGCGCCCACGCTGGTGCCGGTGATGGTGCTCATCTGCTCGTACTTCATCTCTTCGAAGTACTTCATGGTGAAGACCGCGCGCTGCTTGGTGGGCAGGGTCATCACGGCCTTCTGCAGCTTCTTCTGGATGATGTCGCCGTTGAAATGCTCGCTGCTGTCCAAGGTGGTGGTGAGGCGTTCGATCACGCTGCTCTCGCTCACGAACAGGCCGCGCTTCATACGCTTCAGGTGCGTGATGCTCTCGTTGTGCGCGATGCGGTAAAGCCAACTGTAGAGCTGGGCATCTTCGCGGAAACGTTCAAGTCCGGTCCAGGCCTTGAGGAACACGTTCTGCAGCACATCCTGCGTCTCATCCGGGTCGGTGACCATGCGGCGCACAAAGGCATAGAGGCGCTTCTGGTAGGCGCGGACAATGAGGTTGAAGGCATAGTGCCGCGTATCCTCCTTGCGGAAGAGCGCCATCAGCTCGGCGTCGGACATGTCGCTCATGTGCCGGGCCGTTCAGTTGCGAGGAAGGTTACTTCCTCTTGAGCGCACGTTGCGCGGCGGCCACGATGTCCGGCACGTCCAGACCGTACTTCTTCAGCAGCTGGTCCGGTGTTCCGCTCTCGCCGAACGAATCGTTCACCGCCACGAACTCCATGGGGAGCGGCTGGTTCAATGCGAGCACTTGGGCGATGGTGTCGCCCAAGCCTCCGAACCGGTTGTGTTCCTCGCAGCTGACCGCGCATCCTGTCTTGCGTACCGAAGCTAGGACGGCGGCCTCGTCGAGAGGTTTAACGGTGTGGACGTTGATCACCTCGGCCTTGATACCGGCGGTGGCCAGCTCCTCGGCGGCCTGCAACGCGCGCCATACCAAGTGGCCACAGGCGAAGATGCTGACGTCGGTCCCCTCCACGAGGAGTTGGGCCTTGCCGATCTCGAAGGGCATGTCGGCGGGGATGAACACGGGCCATTTCGGGCGACCGAATCGCAGGTAGACGGGCCCTTCATGCGCACCGATGGCGATGGTGGCCTGCTTGGTCTGGTTGAAGTCGCAAGGCACCACCACGGTCATGCCGGGCAGCATCCTCATCAGCCCGATGTCCTCCAGGATCTGGTGGGTGGCACCATCCTCTCCAAGGGTGAGGCCTGCATGGCTGGCGCAGATCTTCACGTTCTTGCCCGCGTAGGCGATGCTCTGGCG
Source organism: Flavobacteriales bacterium (assembly GCA_016721825.1). GTDB lineage: Bacteria > Bacteroidota > Bacteroidia > Flavobacteriales_F > PHOS-HE28 > PHOS-HE28. The sequence continues at coordinate 443,499 of JADKHI010000001.1, read as the reverse complement.
GATCTGGTCATACACCCTTCCGGTGCTGAAGTTGGCGAAGGTGCCGGTGAAGGGGATCTTGCCACCGATGGTAAGGCCCGCGGCCACGCCCATCATGTTGGCTTCGGCCACGCCCATCTGGAAGAAACGCTCCGGGAAGGCCTTTGCGAAGGCATCCATCTTCAGCGAGCCTGTGAGGTCCGCGCACAGCGCCACCACATTGGGGTCGCTCTTGCCGAGCTCAAGCAGTCCGGCGCCGAAGCCGCTGCGGGTGTCCTTTTGGTCGAGGATGGGAAAGTGGGCCATGGTGTTCAGAGGTTGACGGTGATGCTTTGCCCGCCGGTGATGGTGAAATCCTTTTCGATGGAGTAGATGGTCTGGCGTGCGCTGTCGGAACGGTACACGACCTTGTAGCTTCCGGGCAGGAGGCGGAACTGGTGGCGGGCAGCCGTTGGGTCGAGGTCCACCACCCATTTCAGTTCGCTGCCATCCTTCAGGAAGATGGCGCCCGGGCCTTGGGCGGTGGGCACAATGTTCACCACACCTGGCTGCGGTACACTGATGGTGGTGACGGTGCTCTGCTTCACGTCCACATCCGGGATGGTGAGGCGTGGTAGCGTGAGCACTTCGAGGTCGTAACGGCCTACACGGTATCGCTCGGTGCTGTTCAGGTCCTGCACGTGCAGTGTCGCATCAAGGCCGTCCTTGCGAACGATCACGGGGATGCCACGCTCGCTGCCCCAAGCGCTTTCGGTGCGTAGTTCCAGATCGCCCTGTCCCGCGTCCAGGGTGATGATGTTGTGCTGTCCGGCCTTCACGCTCACGTTCTCCCGAACGCTGGGTGGTATGGTGTGGGCCACCACACGGTAGCTGAACAGTGGATCGATGGTCAGCGTGTCGGGTTCGCCCTTGCTGCTCATCGTGTGCACGAAGTTGTAGCGCTGTTGTCCTGTGCGCTGGTCGTAGAAGGTCACCGGCACGTTGGTCTCTTTGGGCTTGCCGTTCACATCCAGCAGGTGCAACGTGGTGGTGGTGTTGTTGAGGGCCTGGCTGATCACCAGGCGCAGCACATGGTCGAACATGGCCGGGGTGCCGGCGTCGTAGTAATTGCCGACGCATTCCAGGCTGTACTTCTCATCACCCACGAGACCCACACCGATCACGAACGGTTTCAGGATGATGCCCTTGGCCTGCAACGCCCGGCTCACCGCGCAGGGGTCCTCATCACAGGCTTCGATGCCGTCGGTGATCAGGATGATGATGTTGCGCACTTTCCGCGTGTCGTTGAAGAGCGTGGGGGGAAAGTCATCTGCGGCTTTCAGCAACGAACGAGCGATCGGCGTTGTCCCCAGGCATTGCACAGTGCGCATGCGTTCGCGTATAGCGGGCACACTGTTGGGGCTGAAAGGCACTTCGAGCTTCGTGTCGTCACAGTCCTGCTTGCCGGGTTCGATGCGCGTCTGGTGACCGTAGAGCCGCAGGGCGATCTCCAGGTCGGGCTGTCCTTCGATCTCGGTCAGGGAGCGCAACAGCACCTCGCGCGCGGCGTTGATCTTGGGTTGGTTGTCCCAGAACGCGTTCATGCTGTTACTCGCGTCCATTACGAACAACAGACGCGTCAACTCACGCTTTTCAGCAGGCTTCGTCTGGGCAGCGAGCGGCACAATCCAGGCCAACGACAGCCCGATCACTATGCTGCGCAGGAAGGAGGAGGTCCGCATGGTGCTGCCGTGTTGCAAATGCGGTACCAAGCGAAGCCGGGGGATGGAGAGCTTCAATAGTCCCCTAACGTTTCAGGGAGCTGCGCCAGTGCGCGGGCAAGCTGTTCGTCGTTCGGTGGAATGCCGTGCCACTCGTGCGAGCCGACCATGAAGTCGACGCCCTGGCCCATCTCGGTGCGCATCAGGATCACGATCGGCAGGCCTTTGCCGGTGCGGGACTTCGCTTCATTCAACGTGGCCAGCAGTTCGGCCATGTCGTTGCCGTTGCAGATCAACACATCCCAACCGAAGGCCCTCCATTTCGCCGGCAGGTCGCCCAAAGGCAATACGTCATCCACGTCGCCATCGATCTGGCGGCCGTTCCAATCCACCGTGGCGATCAGGTTGTCCACCTTGTGGCGGGGCGCGCTCATGGCGGCCTCCCAGATCTGGCCTTCCTGCAGTTCGCCGTCGCCGTGCAGGGTGAACACCAGGTGTGGATCGCCGTTCAGCTTCTTCGCCAATGCTGCGCCTATGCCGACACTGAGACCCTGCCCCAAGGAGCCGCTGGCCATGCGGATGCCGGGCAGTCCTTCATGCGTGGTAGGGTGCCCTTGCAGGCGCGAGTTCAGCTTGCGGAAGGTGAACAGCTCCTTCGTGGGGAAGTAGCCGCTGTGCGCGAGCACGCTGTACCAGACCGGGCTGATGTGGCCGTTGCTCAGGAAGAACAGGTCCTGCCCGATGCCGTCCATACTGAAGGCCTTGGGGTCGTGGCACAGGATGTTCCAGTAAAGCGCGACGAAGAACTCCGTGCAGCCGAGGGAGGCGCCGGGGTGGCCGCTCTGGCAGCCATGCACCATGCGCACAATGTCACGGCGCACCTGCGAACAGATGCGGTCAAGCTCGTCGGTCGATACGCTGGAAGCTACGGCCGGCGCGGGTTTGGTCATGGTGGGCAAGGGTTCCGGAATGGTGCTGCGAAGGTATCCGGGAGGCCTCGCCAAGCCCGTTCCGTGTGGATAACTTCTGAAAAGTGAAAAGGGCATACGTTGCACTAGGCTGAATGAACAGCGAGCCGCCTTCGAACGTTGCCGTAGGTGGCTTTTCGCTTCGTGCTCGCTACCTGGTTCACCTGCGCCACGCTGGCCGTTGCAGCGCAGTGTGATGGTCTGTACAGTTTGCATGTGGGATCTCCGGACGGCATCGGAAAGTGGTACATGGGCCGCGAGATCGCCCACACCATGTCCGTGGTGCACGCCGATTGGCTCGAACGCCCGCAACGGGTGCAGGAGGAGGATCCCGCGCGCTTGCTCTCCTATGTGGATGTGTGCCCCGGGAACGTGATCGCCGATATCGGATGCGGCATCGGTTACCACACCCTCCCGATGGCCGGTCGTGCCACTGGAGGAGTTGTGTTCGCGGTCGATGTGCAACCGGTCATGCTCGACAGTGTCAGGGTGAAGGCATCCAGGTCAGGTCTCACCAACATCATACCCGTCCAGGCCGGGATGAAGGATGTGCGGCTGCCGGCGGACACGCTGGACAAGGTACTTCTGGTGGATGTGTACCATGAGATGGCCTTTCCATGCGAAGTGATGACCTCTCTGGTGGCAGCCATGCGGACCGGAGGGCTGCTCTACTTGGTGGAGTATCGCGGTGAGGACGAGGATGTGCCGATCAAGGCCATTCACCGGATGAGCAGGGAGCAGTGCATTGTGGAAATGCGTGAGGCGGGGTTGCGGCTTCACCGTGAGCACCGCGGGCTGCCCTGGCAGCATTGCCTGGTGTTCCGGAAGCCATGATCCCGTGACATTATCTTCCGCCACATGCGAAAGGATCCCATCGACCGGTTACGTCGGCCGTTCGACCATTTCATGCACCACCAGACCACCGGTGGCGTGCTGTTGTTCATTGGAGCCCTGGTCGCCATGGTGCTGGCCAATTCCCCTTGGCGCGAGGCGTATCACCACCTGTGGGAAGTACCGATGGGACTGGATCTCGGAGGATATCGCCTGGAACGCTCGCTCCATCATTGGGTCAACGACGGGCTGATGGCCCTCTTCTTCTTCGTGGTAGGTCTGGAACTGAAACGCGAGGTGGTGGGCGGTGAACTGAGCGACCCGCGAAAGGCTCTCCTACCTGTGGCCGCCGGTTTCGGTGGAATGATCATGCCAGCGCTGCTCTACACGCTGCTCAATCCCCCCGGCTCATCCACCGCCAGCGGTTGGGGTGTGCCCATGGCCACGGACATCGCCTTCGCGCTCGGTATCATGGCGCTGCTGGGCAGCAAGGTGCCTGCGGCGCTCAAGGTCTTCCTCACCACCGTGGCCATCGCCGACGACCTGGGCAGCGTGCTGGTGATCGCGTTCTTTTACACGAGCGACATCGGCTGGAGCTACCTCGCCATCGGTGGTGGTGCACTGGCGCTGATGACCTTGGCCAACCTGATGGGCGTGCGCAGCGCCCTGTTCTATGGTGTGGTGGGCATCTGCCTGCTTTGGACGGCCTTTCTACTGAGCGGTGTGCATGCCACGATCGCCGGTGTGCTGGCCGCCTTCACCATTCCGGCGCGCACCAAGCTCAACGAGGCCCAGTTCCTATCCAGCTTGCGAAAGCTCACCGACCGCTTCTCCCGACAGGACCCGAACGGCCTTCCCACATTGACCGAGGAACAGATGCAGACGGTCAGCGCCATCAAGGATTCTGCGAAGCATGCCGAAACACCACTACAGCGCCTTGAACAAGGCTTGCATCCGCTCGTCGCCTTCGTGATCCTTCCTCTCTTCGCCTTCGCCAACGCGGGTGTGGAATTGCCAAATGACATGCCCTCCGCCTTGCAAGGGACCGTCTTCCTTGGCGTGCTGCTCGGACTGGTGGTCGGGAAACCGGTGGGCATCCTGGTGACTTGCTGGTTGCTGTTGCGCACGGGAGCGGCCAAGCTGAGCGCTGGCATCCGCTGGGGCCATCTGGTGGGCATGTCCATCCTGGCCGGCGTGGGCTTCACCATGTCGCTCTTCGTGAACGAACTCGCTTTTCAGGATGCGGAGCCGGTCCAGCAGGCCAAGCTGGCCATCATCCTCGCTTCAGTGATCGCGGGTGGGGGCGGTTACCTCTGGCTGCGCTCGGCTGCGGAACCTGCACCCGCGAAGAGCGAAGGCGACAGAAGCGCGAGGAAGAAGGCGAAGAGTACCACACCCCACTGACGCGCCAGCACATTCTCCGTAAGGCAGCACACCAACACGAAAAGGAGGAAGCCAGCAAGCCTTGCGTCTCTCGTTCCCCAGGCCTTGCGCAAGGGCACGAAGAAGAGCGCTACGAAGAGGAGCGCGCCGAGCATGCCGAAGGAAAGCCACCAATGCAGCGGTTGGCAATGCGTGCTGTAGCTGCCGTTCAGGAAGCGCGGGTCGTTGAACTGTTCGTAGCAGGTGTCCAACGCTGGTTGCACGGCAGCCTGACCGAGGCCCAAGAGCCAGTTGTTCTCCAGCAGTTCCAAGGTGCAATGGCCGATCACGAAACGCTCGCTCACCGAGTTCGAAGCACCTGCGGTGGGGATCGCCAGGTCGGTGCGGAAGGGTTCCAACGCTCGTTGGCGTGCCGAAGGGATCAGGGCGATCAGCAACACAAGTCCACCGATCAACAGGGCTGCAAGGCGCAGTGCACGCTTCCGTTCCGGGTGTGACCACAGCATCAGTAAGCTGGCCATGGCGAAGGCGATCAGGGGCGTTCGCGACGCTATCAAGGCACCGGCCGTGGTCAATAGCAGCGCGATGGTGATACGCAGCTTGCGCTGTTCCTGGGTACGAAGAGCACGCTCCACCATGAAGAGCGCCCCGAGCAGGAAGAAGTATGCGCCGAAGGGTGGATGGATCCCGGTGGCATCGGAGAACTGTTGCCGGTAAGCCTGCGCGAAAGGAAGGTCCGCGGAGAGGCCATGAGCGAGGATGTTGAAGTTGGCGAATAGGGCGAGGGCCAGCGAGGCGAACGCATAGACATCCACAGCCCGGTCCCGCAGCCCCGTGTCCACTGGAGGGCGCAGCATGAAAATGACGAACGGGGCGATGGCCAGGATCGAACTTCGTTCCGAAATGTGCCAAGTTGCTAACGGATCGCTCGCTCGGAGCAGATCGAGCATCATCAACAGGAAAGGAGAGGCCAGGAAGAGAAAAGTCCGCACATCGGGCGCAGGTCGTTCGGTGCGGACCAGAAGCCTGTGCAGCAACGCGCTGAGTACCCAGAGCAGGATCACGCCTACGGCGGGCCGCATGCCCAGCATGGGTATACAGGCGAGCAGCAGGGTCGATGTCCGGAAAAGGGCCTTGCAGACCTTAGCGGCGGGCATGGTTGGCCAGTTCGGCATCCACGAGCGCCTTGATCTCTGCTCGGAAAACGGGGCTGAAATGAGCGGTCATGTGCTCCCTGATGCCTGCCGCAGAGCACCGCACACCTTGGGCCTCGAAACGGTCCACGGCCTTCGCGATGGCAGCTGGGGATGGATCATCGAAGAAGACACCGGTCTCGCCCTCCAGCACGGTCTCCAGATAGCCTCCTTTGCGCAGGGCGATCACCGGCGTCCCGCAGCTCTGCGCTTCCATCGGGGTCAGGCCCAGATCCTCGTCGGCGGCCACGATCAAGGCCTTGGCGGTCTGCATCAGGCGGATGAGTTCGGCCCGTGTAGCGTGTCCGATCATCGTCACGTTCGGTGTCAACATGGATCGTAGGCGCTCACGCTCGGGACCGTCACCGCAGAGGATCAGCCGCTTGTCCGGCATCAGTGCGAAGGCCCGTATGATCTCGTGCATCTTCTTGTACGGCACCAGTCGGGCAGCGGCCAGGTAGTGTGTCCGTTCCCCATCGCCGAGCGTGTACAGCTCGCCATCCACGGGAGGAAGCACGATGTCCGACTCGCGTCCGTAGATCCGTTTCACCCGGTCGGCCACGTTGCGGCTGTTGGCGATGAAACGGTCCACATAGGCGGAGTTCGCGTGGTCCCAGCGCCGCAGGCGATCAAGCACGGTGCGCACCACGGACGCTCTCAGTCCGGTAAGCTCATGGTCCTCAATGTACGTGGCCTCCTGCACCCAGGCATACCGCATGGGTGTATGGATGTAGCACACGTGCACCTGGTGGTGCTTCTTCCGCACGCCTTTCGCCACCGCGTAAGACGAGGAAATGATCAGGTCGTAGGAGGAGAGGTCGAAGCGCTCGATCGCCTTCGGGAAGAACGGCAGGTAGTTCCGATAGTGCTTGCGTGCACCGGGAAGGCGCTGGATGAAGCTCGTGCGCGCGTGCTTTCCGTGCAGGATCTCCGCACGATCCTCATCATTCAGGAAGTCGACCAGGGAGAACACGTCCGCATCGTAGATCTTCAACAGCTCGCTCGTCACTTTCTCGGCCCCGCCGCTCACCAACAACCAATCGTGTACCAGTGCGATGCGCATATCAGAGGTGCTTCGAACGTTCGATCACGCTTCGCAGCGCCATTTCCGTGTGTTGCTCCGAGAAGCGTGCAAGCACCCGCAGGACCTCTTCCCCATGCAAGTGGGATCCCGGTGTTCGGAGCGGAAGAAGTGGAAGCACAGCCGAAAGATCGGAGGATCCGGCGAATGGGGAGGCATGAAAGCAGTTGCCGAACTGTTCCAACAGGACCGGCAGCGGTCGCGCGATCACGGGGCAGCCTCGCTGAAGCGCTTCCAGTACAGGCAGGCCGAAGCCCTCGTAAACCGAAGGGTGGATGAGCGCCTGGGCACGGTCGTAGAGCCATGTGAGCTGCGCATCGGTCGCGTCGGTGAGCCAGTGGATCCGAGCATCGGCGGGAAGGGGCTTTGCGCTGAAGGGCTTGCGTTGGCGACCGACAATTACGGCATGGGCCTGGTCGTCCGAAGCGAAGAGCTGGTCCAGTGTTCCTGAGATGGACTTGCGCGGATCATCACCGCCAACGAACAGGAAGAAGCGATCCGGCACATTAACCCTTTCGGATCGAGAGAACTGCTGTGGGTCGGCGTATGGCGGGACCACGATCACCTTTTCCGCAGGCAGCTCGAAGGTGGTGATGAGCTCTTGGCGCATGGTCTCGCTCACGGTCACCACCACGGCGGAACGCCGCACCACCAGAGGCATAAGGAATCCGTACCACTTCGCGAAGCGCACATCGAACCACTCCGGATGGTGGAGGAAGGCCAGGTCGTGCACCACCACGGCCTGCTTGTGGACCCTAAGCGGCGCCGCGTTCGCCGGGTTCAGCAGGAAGTCCCCTTTGCGGAGCGCACTTGGCAGCGAGAGCTGTTCCCAGGCATGGCCCCGCATGTTCCCAAAGCGTTGAACCGTGATGCCTGGTGGAAGGCCTAGGTCCGCGGTCGCCTTCGGAGGCACCACCACACGCAGGTCCGTGTGGATCCGTGCAAGGGTGTGCAGCAGCATGCGGGCATAGCGTTCCACACCGCCGATGGGGCGATCCAGGCAACGACCATTGAAGACCAGTGACATGCGCGAAGGGCCAAGATAGAAGGCCTCCACGAAGGGGCTGCGCTAACTTGCGCGACCCATGTCCACCGCCGTTCCCTTGCCCGGGCAAACCACCCTGCGGATGCAGCGACAGCACCTGCCCATGCTGCTCACCGTGGCTTGGAAGAACGTGCGGCTACGGTACAAGAGCTCGTTGTTCGGGTTCCTCTGGACGCTCTTCAATCCGTTGCTCTTCCTGTTGATCTTTCTCTTCATCTTCAGCCGGGCCTTCGCACAGGTGGAGAACTACCCGGTCTTCGCGCTCACGGGCTTGATCTTCTGGTCCTTCTTCGCCACCACGAGCGCACACATCCTTTCCTCTGTGGTGGACAATGCCCATGTGCTTCGTTCGCTGGCCGTACCCGCGCAGGTGTTCCCATTGGCGCAGCTCATGGCCGGGCTATTCAACCTGCTGGTGTCCTTCATCCCCTTTGCTTTCATTCTGGCGTGGTTCGGCTGGCGTCCGGTGCCGGCCACCCTGTTGGTGATCCCGGTCGTGGCCTTGTTCGCGTCCTTTCTGTTCGGCCTTTCGCTGGCCCTGTGCGCGCTGAACGTTTACTTCCGTGACATTGGCATCCTATGGAGCGCGCTGCTTCCCGCCTTGTTCTACCTGACGCCCGTAGCCTATCCACCCGATCTGGTGCCTGCTGATCTGCAGTGGGTGGCCTCCCTCAACCCGCTCTATCACTTCATCGGCCTCGTGCGCGTGGTTCTCTATGATGGACAAGTGCCAGGTCCGGAACTATGGGTGCCGGCCATCGGCCTCGCGCTGATCGCCTTGTTGGCCGGCCTCTCCGTGTTCAATCTCTTGCGTCGCGGCTTCATCGCGAACTACTGAGCATGGCACCGTTAGCGATCGCCCTTCATGACCTGCACGTGGACCTGCTGGTGCAGCGCTATGGGTTCCGGTCCATCAAGGAGTACCTCGTCTCCATTGGCTCGAAACGGTTGCTGGAGCGGAAGCGCATTCTGCACGACGTACACCTCGAGATCGCAAGGGGCGAGTGCTTCGGTATCGTTGGCCGCAACGGATCTGGCAAGAGCACCTTGCTGCGCGTGATCGCCGGCATCGTGGAACCCACGAAGGGTGCGGTCTGTGTACAGGGCCGTGTCGCGCCCATGCTGTCCTTGGGCGTTGGCTTGGAGCCCGAGTTGAGCGGCTGGGAGAACGTTGCTTTGTGCAGTTCCTTGCTAGGCCTGAGCCGCTCGGACATTGCGCACACCAAGGATTACGTTCGGCATTTCGCGGGCCTTTCAGAGCCTGAGCTGTCCATGCAGGTGAAACGCTATTCCACAGGGATGACCGCACGCCTCGGCTTCTCCATCGCTACCGCGAACGACCCCGATGTGCTGTTGGTGGACGAAGTGCTTGCTGTGGGCGACGCTGCTTTCCAGCAGCAGTGTTACCGTCGCATTGACGAACTGAAGAAGGGAGGTTGTACCATCGTGTTCGTGTCCCACTTCCTGGGTGAGGTACAACGCATCTGCGACAGGGCCGCGTGCATGGAGCAAGGCACCATTGTGAAAGTGGGCAGCACTCACGAGGTTGGCCTGCACTACCATGGGCTGCTCGGAATTCCGCTGAACCCATGAGCGCATCATCGGGCATGGAAGCGGTGGGCGTTGTCATCCCGTGCTACAACGACGGGGAGTTCCTCAAAGAGGCGATCGCAAGCGTCGAGGACGCGCGCAGGGCTGGTGCTGCCGTGACCGTGGTGAACGATGGAAGTACTGATGCGGCGACCCTTCGGATACTGGAGGACGTTCGTGCCGGTGGGGTCACCGTGATCGATCGGCCGAACGGAGGACTGGCGGCTGCGCGCAACGCCGGTTGGTCCGCTTGCGAACGGCCCTACATCCTCTTCCTCGACGCGGACAACCTGATGCTCCAAGGTTCCGTGCAAGCCATGGTAGCCGCATTGGATGCGGATCCGATGGCAAGCATGGTGTACGGCGACCGCGAAGAGTTCGGAGAGCGGGAGGCCTTGGTGAAGCAGCCGCTCTGCAGTTTGCCGGAACTGCTCGCGGGGAACAGGATCGATGCATGCGCCATGGTCCATCGCTCCGCGCTGGTGTCCTTGTCGGGCTTTGATGAGGCCATGCGCGACGGCTACGAGGATTGGGAGCTCTGGATCCGGATGATGAGCTCAGGGTGCCGGTTCGTTCACGTGGATCGACCGTTGTTCCGGTACCGCGTGCGTGGGAATTCCTTGGTGTCGCGAGCGAACGACCCAGCCATACGCAGCCGCATCGTCAGCTACGTTGTGCGCAAGCATGCCACGCTCTTTGCCAAGCACGGTGAAGCGGTGGTCGCTCTGTTGCATGGCATCCAGGCGCATGATCGGCAGCTTGTTCAACGTGCCGAAGCTGGGCGTGCTGAAGCCTTGCGAGAAGCGCATGGTGCGGAGCAAGATCGGCTGTTACAGGTTGAACGGACGGAGGACGCTGAACGTCGAACGTGAACGGGCGCTGAAAGAGCTGAAGAGCTTGATCGACCGGGTGGCGGCGTTGGAAGAGGATCATCGGAAAGACCTCTCCCGCGCGGTGTCCGATCGGGAGAACCTGGCGGCGGAAGCCCGGCGTCTGAACGTTGAGGTCCAGAAGGTGATGCATGCGCTCTCGGTCCAACGCGAACATGGGAAGGCCTTGCAGTCCATGCTCGGACAGTACGAGGAGCGCATCAGGTCGATGGAGAACAGCAAGCTGTGGCGCCTGCGCAAGCAGTATTACCGCATGCGGGCCTTGCTCCGGACCTCCAGTGACACCTCGCGTCGCAGCATGCGTTGGCTGAAGCGTGCCACCTTCTTCGTCTCCCGTCAAGGGCGCACCATACTGCGGAAATTCTTCGCCAAGGTGTTCAAGGCGCTGTACCTGTGGACGGAGATCCGGCCCGTAAGGATCGTGGTGGGTGAGGCCCATGATCGCCCTGACCTGTTCCAAGTGAACGGCGACCCGTACCATCAGTACATGGCACGCCATTTCGCCCGTGACTCAGACCTGCGTGAATATCGGGAGGATGCGCTGGCTTTCACGTTCCGCCCGTTGATCAGCATCGTCATGCCGGTGTTCGATCCGCCAGTGGCCTTTCTCGAAGCCGCGATCCGCAGCGTGGTCGATCAGGCCTATGAGCACTGGGAGCTGTGCATCGCGGATGACCGTTCAACGGACCCCGATGTGCGTAAGTGCCTCGAACGCTGGATGAAGGAGGATACCCGCATCAAAGTGATCTTCCGCAAAGAGAACGGGCACATCTGTCGAGCGAGCAACAGCGCCTTGGAACTGGCTTCCGGCGAGTTCGTGGCGTTGATGGACCACGATGACCTGCTCACACCGGATGCGCTCTACCACATTGTGAAGCGCCTTCAGCTTCACCCCACGCTGGATGTGCTGTATACGGACGAGGACAAGGTGGATGAGCAAGGCAAGCACAGCGATCCGCACTTCAAACCCCAGTGGTGCCCTGATCACCTGCTCTCACGCAACTACTTCGGCCATTTGGTGGTGCTGCGTGCTGCGCTCATCAAGGAGGTCGGTGGCTTCCGTCCGGGCTTCGAAGGCAGCCAGGACTACGACCTCTTGCTGCGTTGCACCGAGCGCACGCAAGGCATTGTTCGCATACCACGCGTGCTGTATCACTGGCGGATACACGCAGGCAGTGCCGCGCATGGCGAGGATGTGAAGCCCTATGCCTACGATGCCGCCCGCAAGGCGCTCACCGAGGCGCTGGAACGTCGCGGTGAACCGGGTGAGGTCTCTTTCCTCGATGGCTTCCGTGGCTATGGCATCCGCTTCACGTCACCCTTGCGCGGAAAAGTGAGCATCATCATCCCTACCAAGGACCAGGCACAGGTGCTGCGCACCTGCCTCACTTCCATCTTCGCGCTCACCGACCACCCGGACTTCGAGGTGCTCGTGGTCAGCAACAACAGCAAGGAGAAGGAGCTGTTCGAACTGCTCGCGGAAATGAAGAGCGCGCATCCCGGTCGCTTTGATTGGATCGCCCACGATGTCCCGTTCAACTTCTCGGAGCTGATGAACACGGGATCGAAGCACACCTCCGGTGAACAGGTCCTCTTCCTGAACAACGATACCGAGGTGCTGCACGCCGACTGGTTGCGCGCCATGCACGAGTGGAGCCAGCGCCCTTCCATCGGGGCGGTGGGTGTGAAGCTGCTCTACCACAACGACAGCATTCAGCATGCGGGTGTGGTGATCGGTCTTGGAGGGGTGGCCGGACACACCTTCGTGGGCACGCATCGCGACGGGCCGGGCTACTTCAACTACGTGAACACCATCAACAACAACAGTGCGGTGACAGCCGCCTGCATGATGGTGGAACGTGCGAAGCTGGAGCGCATCGGTGGCTGGGACCAGGACTTCACCGTTGAGTACAACGACGTCGATCTCTGCTTACGCCTCCGCGAGTCAGGTGTGAACAACGTCTATCTACCTCATGTTACGCTCTACCACTACGAGTCCCTCACGCGCGGGCATCCGCACATGACAAGGGAGAGCTACGAGCGGCACTTACGCGAGGTCGGCCTCTTCAAGGCGCGGTGGAAAGGCTACATCGATGATGATCCCTGCTACAACCCGAACCTGAGCCGGGGCGTGCACGATTGGCAGTTCGCCGTATGACCTAGATGTCGTCGCTGAGCTTGTCCTCCAGCAGGTCGCGGATGAAGACCTCGAGGATCTCCTGCACTACGATGTCCGGATGTTCCTTCTCGACGATGTCGGGAATGAAGATGGGCGTCCATACGTACACGCTGCGGCTGAAATGCTCACTGAGATAAGGCATCAGGTATACCGCGAAGGAGTCACGGAACATCAGCAGCTTCGGGGCGTTGGGGTCGGGGCCTTGCTTGAAGACCGGCTTGTACTTGAAGAAGGCTGACGCGGGTAGCGATTCCTCTGGTAGAAAACGCGCGCGATCGCCGGCCAAGGGCACCATCATGTAGGTCACGCGCGTGAATTGATCGTTGAGGGCCATCTGCATGGCCAGGTCACCCTGGTCATTGGTGTCGGCCTCCACGATATAGTCCTCGGGCAGGCAGGCGCTGCCCAGTTCGGGATGGTCCTTCAGCAGTGTGTTCATCAGCTCGCGGTAACCGATGTACGCACCCCAAGGATTCCAGTGGATGTCCGTGGTATAGTACACGTCACGTACGCTCCTTGCCTGCTTCAAGGGTTCGCGACAATCCACTACAGGTATGTTGGTGTGCGCTCTCAGGTGGTCGATCAGCTGGTCAAGACCACCACGCTCACGCACGCGGTCGATGTTGTCCGGAAGCTTGTCCGGGTAGATGGTCGCCGTGAGGGGCGGGAACATCAGGTAATAGGAGGTGCCCTGTTCGGCCAGCCACTTGCGGCGTTTCTCCAACCGCTCGCTGATCCAATGCAGCTCCTGCTCCGTGAACATGGGCAACCCACGGTACTGGTCCACGGCACCGGGCCTCACTAGGAACATGAAGCCATCCTTACCGAACACCAAGTTGTCGGGCATGGGTGAATCGCGCAGCGCGTAGCTGTGGAAGAACGCGTTGAGGCGGAAGAGCGACTTGCGGAAGCCGAAATGGTCGTTGTAGAACTTCGTGTACTTCGGTGCGAACTCGGTGAGCGAGTGAAGTTTCAGCAACGGTTTCTCGGCCATGGGCCGCTTCTCCGTGTCCGCCAGCTTCGGTTCCACGGGCATCACCTCTGAGAGCAGTGGCAGGTAAAGGAAGGCCAGGAATCCTCCAACGAGGGCGATCTCCGTAGGTCGCCTGTTCACCCGGTCCGGTAGCGGGCGGAACAGCAGGGTGAAAAAGGTGAACAGACCGGCCACAAGGGCGAACAGAAGCGGAAGCGGACCATTGCCCGAGTGCTTCCACAAGGCCTTCACTTCGCTCTGCAGGTTGGCATCACAGAACAGGAAGGGGTCGTTCCCATTGAAGTGGATCACCAAGGCATCACCACGCAATTCGTACAGGTCCACTTGCTCGTTGGGCTTGAACAGATAGAACACGGAATTGGCTTTATGCTCCATGCTTTCGTCGTTGCATCGCAACCACATTCGCCGGATCACCAAGGAATCCTGAGCGTTGCCTGGGTCGAAGCGCAGGTAACTGAACAACGTGTCCTGCGGCATACGGAAGCTGACCAACTGAATGCCTGGAGAGCCATGCACGGCGGCGTTCACGTAATTGCCATCGGTGAATGCCCCCGGCTTGTCGGCGTGGAAGATCTGGAAGTTGTCCTTGTGCGTTGCGATGAGCTCGAACTCCACGCGCACCGCACGATCCACGAAACTGATGTTGTTGGTCAGTCCGTACGTGAACACAAAGCCCACCAGACCCGCCAGGAGAGGAAGCGCCAGGGACCTTGTGATGGGGGTCGCAATGGGTGCATTGGGAACTCCCATTGCGGGCATTGTGCGTGGTCGCAATGCAGTGCGAAGGATCAACCAGACCAGGACGCCGATCGCTATGGCCATGAGGAATGGTCGCAGCACAGGGCGCACTGGATCAAGGGCCTCCGCTACCAGCGAGGATAGATCCATCGAACTGGCGAAATAGGGGTCGCTGCCGATGATCTCGAGCGGCACTGCTTGTTCAACGGTATCCACGGACAGCTCCTTCAGATCGTTCATCGCCTTGAAGTGGGCGATGATCGCTTGGGCATCCAGACGGACCTCGCGATAAGGGCCACGCAGCACAATGGCCATCAGGCCCATTTCGACCTGCGCACTTCCGGGGTCGATGCGCAGCCCTTGTACGTGCCTTACCTCAACGGGAAGTTCAAAGGTGATGTGCTGCACCCCGGCCTCGGGTGTCACCTGAACTTCTTGTCTGCGCGTTGGGTCGTAGGTGAAAGCGTGATCGTCCCAGTACAGGGCGAAGACATCGGTGTAGGTCGTGCGCAGTTCCAGTTCCACCTGCAGGCCACGTACCTGACCGGGCACGCGCAGCATCCACCAGGCGATACCGAAGGCCAGCGCCCCCGCAAGGACCGGCAGCCAGGTGCGTGTTGTACGGTTCATCTTCAGAAGCGGAAATAGATGAACGGACTGAAGGTGGTGCTGGCGATGTGCATGCCGACAAGCAGCAATAGCAGACCGAGGCCGGCCACTTCAAGACCACCGCGCCAGCCCCCGGGCAGTTGCTTGCCTTCGGGCGCCAGCCTCACCATGCGAGCGATGCGCGTATGGACATCAAGCGCACCGAGCACGGCGATCACCAAGGCGAGCAAGGTGGTGTGGGAGAGGTAGAGCGACGTGTGGTGCAGTACCGGATCCCCGTTCACACCGCCGAAAAGGCTGAGCGTGAAGTGCCAGGCCGCAGTAATGTCCGTCTCTCTGAAGAAGACCCAGGCCAGTAGCACAACGAAGACCGCATAGGCATTGGAAAGTGCTGTGGGCAGCCGGTCAAGCAAGCGGCCCAGTCCCATGCGTTCGAACACCAGGAAGAGCCCATGGATGAGCCCCCAGACCACGAAGTTCCAGCTGGCGCCGTGCCACAGGCCGGTAAGCAGGAACACGGCGAAGAGGTTGATATAGGTGCGACCAGGGCCAAGTCGGTTGCCGCCCAACGGTATATATAGGTAGTCGCGGAACCAGGTACTGAGGCTGATGTGCCAACGCTGCCAGAACTCGCGGATGGAGCGGGAGATGTAGGGTCTCCGGAAGTTCTCCATGAACTCGAAGCCGAACATGCGCCCAAGGCCGATGGCCATGTCGGAGTAGCCGCTGAAGTCGAAGTAGATCTGCATGGCATAGGCCACCAGCCCTAGCCAGGCCACGCTTGGCGGAAGTGTGTCCGGGTCGGCTTCGAAGATCCCGTCGGCGATGCGGGCCACCTGATCCGCGATGAGCACCTTCTTGGCCAGGCCAATAACGAAGCGCCGGATACCACTGGCAAAGCGCGCGATGTCCGTGCTTCGGTCCGTGAGCTGATCAGCGATGTCGTGGTAACGCAGGATGGGCCCGGCGATCAGCTGCGGGAAGAAGGTGATGTAGAGCGTAACGAGGTTGGGGTTCGCCTGCGCTTTCGCATCACCACGGTACACGTCGATCACATACGAGAGGCCGTGGAAGATGAAGAAGGAGATGCCGATGGGCAGGTGAACGGGGTCGAGCACCAGGACAGGAAGGCCCAACTGCTGCAGCAAGGGGTCGAGGCTGTCCACCAGGAAGTTGGCGTACTTGAACCAGACCAGCGTTCCGATGTTGGCCACCACCGCCAGCGTCAGCCAGAGCCTTCGGTCCCGGAACCGGCCCACGGCCAGTCCGCACAGGTAGTTCACGAGTGTGACGGACAGCATCAGCACCAAGTAGGTGCCTTCGCCCCAGGTGTAGAACAGCAGGCTCGCGATCAGCAGCACGGTGTTCCGCGCCTTCAGCCCGCCAGCCAGAAGGGTGGCCAACAGCACCAGCGGCAGAAAGAGGAAAAGGAAGACCGGTGAGCTGAAGACCATCGTGCGCCGCGCCCTCGCGCAGGCCGACGAAAATAGGCGGCTTGTCCACACCGGACGGTTCGATCGCCATGTTAACTTAATGTTAGATCCGAGTGAACTATTTCTATCTTCGATGCGTTGAACAGGTAACAACACCTTGATCATGAGGAACTTGATGCTCACCCTGCTGCTCGTGCTCGCCACGGCCACCATGGCCCAGACAGGGCTTCGGCAGGAGCATTTCGCCAGCGGCCGCATCAAGTCCACGCGCTACGTGGTGCAGGGCCGGGAGTATGTGTTCAACTACCACGCTTCGGGCCAGCTCAGCAGTTCCTGCGAGTACCTGAACGGTCAGCGCGACGGGCTTTGGAAGGTTTACGATGAGCATGGCGTGATGCTCGTTCAGGCCTGCTTCGACCGCGGACATCGGTGCGGCACGTGGGAGTTCTTTGCCAGCAATGGCAAATTGCGCGGCCGCCTTTCGTACGATGAGGGCGCGCTTGCAAGCGGCGAGGCATACGGTACCGATGGTGCCCTGTTCGCCACACGCGAATACTGATCCATCGCCTTCTTCACCCGGTTGGTGATCATGCTCACCCCTGGCCCCGGAACAAGGGGCTAGCTTCGGTGCATGAGCCCATCACTTCGGTTCCGTGCGATGCGTGGCGTTGTTGTGACAGCGCTGTTCGTTGCGATGCCCTCCTGCAAGCACGGCAAGTGCGAGGATGGTGGTTCCAGCAGCGCTGGCCGCGACAGTCACAACGCCGGTGCCGATTGCCAGAGTTGCCACCTGCCCGACGGGGAAGGGGAAGGTTGCTGGACGATCGGCGGAACGGTCTACGATCCGAACGGGGATCATCCTTCGGCCGCCGCGCAGTTCCGGCTGTTCACCGCTCCGCTGGGCAAGGGTTCGCTCAAGCTCCAGTTGGAAGGCGACCAGAACGGCAACGTCTACACCTCGCAGGACGTGGCCTTTGGCAATGGGCTCTTCGCCGCAGTGATCAACGCCAACGGCGACACCGCCTTCATGAGCGAGGCCATCCGCGATGGGGCGTGCAACCGGTGCCACGGAAGAAGCACCGATCGGATCGAACTTCCGTAAGGGGCGTGCGCCTCCATTGTCTTACGGTCCTTGAACGAAATACCGGTCGGGCGGGTCAGTGATCTAGTTCATCTCAGCCCTGAACCTCGAACACGTGCGATAGATCCAGATGCTCAGAGCAAGGGCAAATGGGAGGGTCCACAATACAGTGGTCCATGTCCATCTCTCGTGAGGCAGAGCTACTAGCGCTGTGATAGTAAGCGTAGCACTGCCGAGTAGAGAGCAGATCAGCGCCCATGGCTTTTCTATAATGCCAGTCACCAAAAACACTGCGCCGATGAATGAAGCGACCAGCAATGACGGAGAGCTAAGGATGACAACTACCAACGGCAGGCATATCTTCTCTCCACAAACCATGATCACACAGAATCCAAGCAAAACAAGAGCCGCAAGGAGCAGGTCCTTCATCCCTTCTTGAACAGGTTACCCGCCTTTTCGAAGGCCTTGAACTCGATGGCGTGACCATCGGGGTCCTCGATGAAGAGGCTTTTCTGCTCACCCACCTGGCCCTTCATCACCACGTGCGGGTCGATGAAGAAGGTGACGCCGACCTTCTTGAACCTGTCGCGGAGCTTTTCCCAGTCCTCCATCGCCAGCACGATGCCCCAGTGGTCGCTGGGGATGTTGCTCTGCGGGTTGTAGATGCGTGCGGTCTTGATCAGCTTGGGTACTTCCTGGATGGTGAGCTGGTGTCCGAAGAAGTCATAGTCCACCCAGTGTTCGGCGCTTCGTCCTTCGGGGCAGCCAAGGAGGCCACCGTAGAAGGCCTTGATGCGTTTGAGGTCCGTGGTGGCGAAGGCGATATGGAATTTCCCTTGCAGCATGGGTGCTCGCCGTGGCTGGTGCGACGGCGATGGCTTGAAGATAGCCGGGTGCTGCATCCCCCAAAAACGGATGGCCGGGAAAGATGAACGCCGGTCGGTTGATCCCGCCCGGCGTTCGCTCAGTTCAGTTGTGGTAGAAGCTCAGTCCTCGTCGTCATCGCCCGCGTCGTCACCGCCGCCGGCATCCTCATCGTCACCATCGTCCTCATCGGGGGCGTCGGTGTCCTCCTCTTCCTCCTCGTCGGCGCCTTCAGCGCCTTCGAGCTCATCGCCGCCTTCAATGTCGTCGGCCCCTGCTGCGGGACCCTCGTCCTGGTCGAGGAATTGTTCGATCTCCTCGCGGCTTTCGGCGCTGATCTTGATCAAGTAGATGGCGTCGGCGGTGCGGAGCTCGATCACACGCAGGCTGTCGCCCTTCGCCGTGGCGATGGTGCGGATGTGCGTATTGTCGATGCCATCAGGATATTGTTCCTGCAGCTTGTCGCGCAGCTCGTCGGTGAGCGTGTTGAAGGAGCGGATCAGTCGTTGCATGGTGCGGCTGACTTACATGTCAAGAATGTACGCGAACATAAGCGGTGCCACGATGGTAGCGTCGCTCTCGATGATGAATTTCGGGGTGTCGATGTCCAACTTGCCCCACGTGATCTTCTCGTTGGGCACAGCGCCGCTGTAGCCACCGTAGCTGGTGGTGCTGTCGCTGATCTGGCAGAAGTAGCTCCAGAAGGGGATGCCGTCCATCTGCAAGTCCTGGTGCATCATGGGCACCACACAAATGGGGAAATCCCCGGCGATACCACCCCCGATCTGGAAGAAGCCGATGCCCTTGCCCGAGCAGTTGTTCTTGTACCAGTCGGCCAGGAACATCATGTACTCTATGCCGGTTTTCATGATGGTGACGTTGCAGTCGCCGATCAGGCAGTGGGCCGCGAAGATGTTGCCGAGGGTGCTGTCCTCCCAGCCGGGTACCACAATTGGCAGGTTGCGTTCGGCGGCTGCCACCATCCAGCTGTCCTTCGGGTCGATCTGGTAATACTGCTTCAGCACGCCCGAGGTGATCATCTCGTAGAAGTACTGGTGCGGGAATCGGCGATTGCCGCTGGCCTGGTCGCTCTTCCACAGGTCCACCGCGTGTTTCTCCAAGCGGCGGAAGGCCTCGTGCTCGGGGATGCAGGTGTCGGTCACGCGGTTCATGCCGCGGTCCATCAGGGCGCGCTCTTCGGTAGGGGTGAGGTCGCGGTAGTTAGGTACCCGCTCGTAGTGGTCGTGGGCCACCAGGTTCATCACGTCCTCCTCCAGATTGGCACCGGTGCAACTGATGATGTCGACCATTCCACGGCGGATCATCTCGGCCAGGATCTTGCCGAGCTCGCCGGTGCTCATGGCGCCTGCGAGGGTCACCATCATCTTGCCCCCTGCGGTCTTGTGGACCTTGAAGGCCTTGGCGGCATCCATGAGCGCGGCTGCATTGAAATGCAGGTAGTGGCGCTCCATGAAAGCCGATACGGGACGTGTGTTGCTCATTGCTTTGGAAATCCGGGTCGAATATAGAGGCGGGATGTGACGTGCGGACCCTTCCGGCCAACGTTGGATCGAAAAGAATGGGAAAGCGCGTGCCGGCGGAGCGCTCTTGTCGGAACCCTCGCTCTTCTCCATTTCAGGCGTATGATATGATTTGAAGGAGGGATCGAACCATTTTTGTTTCATGCATGACCGTCGCACTTGGATAGGGGTATGGTACACCTTATTGGTATTTTGCTGCGGATGCGGCGGGGAGGGTGCGGGGTCCCGAGGGCATCGATCGCAGGAGCAGAACGGAGCGCCAGCGGTCATTGGGGGGCCAGCCGATACGCTTGTATTGGACGAGCTCCTGAATGATGGCGTGCGCTTTCTGATGCGCGGCTCAGGGGAGAGCGTGGCAGTGTGCATGGACAAGGCGCGGACCTTGGCCATGGCGTCCTTAGCGGTCACTCAGGAAGCTGAGCGCTCGCCGGTTCGACGGCGACTTGGCAACATTCTGGGGATCAGTGCGGAGCAGGCGCTCTTTGCTGGGGATCAACTGGGAGCGATCGGCATATACCGCGAAGCCATCCATAACGCTGAAGCGGAGGGTGACAGCGCAGGGCTCCTGTTGCACTTCTATGGCATTGGCAGGAGCTTCAGCCATACCGGTGATCATAGGACAGCGCTGCAGTGGTTGGACAGTGCCGAAACGTTGCAAAGGTTCATGAATGATGACGCTCGGATCATGTTCGACGTAGCCCGGGCCTTTGCGTTGTTGGGAGTTGGGGACGAAGAACAGGCGCTCAAGCTAGCCTACGGGTTGCGCATTCATTCATCGGCGGGCGCTTCGTTCGACAGGTCCGAGCTTACACGGTTCTTTGTGGAGGTCCACTTGAAGAACGGGCGGCTGGATTCCGCAGAGCACTACTTGGGAGTCGCGAGAAGGGGGCTCGCTGAGCACCCTGAACTGCCGCCCAATGGAACGGTGCAGATGTGTTCGGCAGAGCTCTCCCTGTTGCGTGGCCGACCTGCTGAAGCGCTATTGTCCTTGGACTCGTGCGTTGCGCTCGGCGGTGCGATCGCACCATACGGGGATGCGGTGAAGGTCCTGCAGCTCTACGCCTTGGCGTACGCTGCCACAGGTCGGGTGCAGGAAGCCCTGACCGCGACTGCGCGAGGTGAGGCCGCCCTACTATCAGGATTGAGCTTGGAACGGGTCCGTAGAATGGCCACCGAGCATACGGAGCTGCTGCACGAGAAGGAAAGAAGGCTGGTAGATGCGGAACTATTGGTCCGCGAGCGAAGCAGGCAGGTGGCATGGGCCATCGTTGGCGGTGCCTCGGCGCTGGTGGCGCTGCTTGCTTGGGCCATGGTCCGCGGCCGACGGGCCAAGAGGTCGCTTGAGCGTGTCAATGCGGAATTGCGTTCAACACAGGCACGCCTGTTGAAGGCCGAAGGTGAAAGGGTCATTGCTGAAGTACGTGCAAGCATCGCGCGCGATGTGCACGATGATCTAGGTGCGGAACTTACCAAGGTGGCCCTATTGAGCGATGAGGCCAGCGCATCCGGATCGAGCGGATCGGACCGCAAGGCTGCGCTTCGCTCACTAGGCGAACATGCACGCCGGGTGAAAGGGTCGGTGAGGGACATCATTTGGAGCACCAATCCGGCCATGGATGATGCGGGCGCATTCGTTGATCATTTGCAGAGAACGCTAGTAGATCTGATGCACGGTAGCAGTGCGGCCTTGCACGTGCAGGCAACAACGGCTGACCCTGAGCAGCGTCTCCAACCGGAAGAGCGAAGGCATTTGCTTCTTATGGCCAAAGAGGCCGTGCACAATGCAGTGAAGCATGCAGAGGCGACCGCGATCTTCGTGGTCCTGCACATTGACACCGACCGATTCAATATGCGCGTGACGGACGATGGCGTGGGGTTATCGTCGCACGGAAATGGCGGGCACGGATTGGAGAACATGCGATCCCGCGCTGAGCGACTTTCAGGAACGCTTAGCGTAGGGTCAACGAACGGCAAAGGCACGGTTGTGGAAGCATCGGGGCTCCTGTCGTCGATATAGATTGTCCACTAGGGACAGGACTCACACGAGCTGGTCTGATCGCAGTGCGACTACGGGCATGATGCCCATGTAGAGAGCGGGTCGCCGCTTACTCTGCGCCCATCTCCATTTCAGGCATCTCCTCCTTCTTGGCGCCCTTCAGCTCGGTCTTCGCGTCCACGCCACTGAGCACTTCCAAGTTGATGCCGTCGCTGAGGCCGGTCTTGATGTGGGTCTTCTTCCAGCCCTCGCCATCCTTCACTTGCACATAGGCGCTGTCGCCCTTGGTGTTGAACTCCACCAGGCTCTCGGCCACGGTGAGCACGCTGTCGCGACGGTCCAGCACGATGTCGGCATTGGCGCTGTAACCGCTGCGCAGCTGCTGACCTTCCTTCAGCTTCACGGCCGCGCGGATCTCGAACTGGATGGCGCCGTTCTCCTCCACGCCTTTGGGGGCGATGTACTCCAGTTCCGCATCCCACTGGGCCTTCTCAATAGCGCCCACCGTGAGGACCACGGGCATGCCGAGCTTCACTTTGCCCACCTCGCTCTCATCCACCTTGCCTTGGAAGATCAGGTCGTTCATGTCAGCGATGCTGGCGATGGTGGTGCCTTCGTTGAAGTTGTTGCGCTCGATCACGCTGTTGCCCTCTTTCACTGGAACATCGAGCACCATGCCGTCGATGGTGCTGCGGACCACGGTGTTGCCAGCGCTGGTGCGGCTGATACCGTCGCGCACCACCTGAAGTGATTCCTGTGCGGCTTCCAGTTCCTGCTTCGCGTTCTTCAAGGACACGTCGTAGGTCTGCATCTCAGCAGCGCTGATCACGCCCTTGTCCACCAAGGGCTTGTTGCGGTCGAAGTTGAGCTGGGCGTTCTGCACGGTGATCTCCGCGCTCCGCACCCTGTTCTCAGCGCTGCTGAGCGAGAGCATGTCGGGCACGATCTGGATGCGGGCGAGGGCATCCCCCTTCTTTACCTGCTGTCCGGCCTCCACCATCAGCTCGCGGATGATGCCGCTGACCACCGGCTTGATCAAGATCTCCTTGCGCGGCACGATCTTGCCGTTGGCCACGGTCTTCTTCACCACGTTGTTCTTCTTCGCGTGCTCTGTGGAGAAGACGTCGGGCTTGCTGGCGCTCTTCTCGTAAAGGAAATACATGGTCCACACGAAGAGGACCGCGAGACCGGCGAACAGGAGGTACTTGAGGATGCGTTTCATGGGTTGGTCTGTTGGGGCGGGTTTTCCGGCCCTTACTCTGCTCTAAGTGCGTCAACGGCATTGATGGCGAGGGCCCGGCGGGCGGGAAGTAATCCGGCGAGAAGCCCACTGATGATCAGTACGGCGAAGGCCACCAACGCTACGGTGATGTCGACGCCCGGGTTCTTGAAGAAGTCGGCATCACCGGCGAAATGACGCACCAGTTCGAGCACGCCCACGCCGACCAGCAACCCGAAGTAGCCAGCGATAAGGATGAGGGTGAGCGCTTCCTGCACGATCTGTCCGGTGATGTTGCCGGGTGTGGCTCCAATGCTGCGGCGAATGCCGATCTCTTTCGTGCGCTCCTTGATGCTCACGAGCATGATGTTGCCGATGCCGATCACACCGGCGATCAGCGACAGGATGCCCACGAACCAGCTTAGGCCCGAGATGCCGATGAACAGGCCGCTCATCATGGTGTACATCTCCTGCATGTTCCAGCTGCCGAAGGCGTTGTCGTCCGTCGGGTCCACCTTGTGCTTGCGCGCCATGATCCGCTTGATGTCCTTCTCAATGCGGGCCACATCCTCACCGGGCTTGGCCACGATGGTGAACCAATGCACTTCGTTCAGGCTGTTGAAGGCCTTCTGGAAGGTGGTGAAAGGCACATAGATCTTGGCGTCGGGATTGTCACCCATCTCGGCGCTGCTCTTCCGTTCGGTGATGCCGACCACTTGGAAATACACGCCGTTGATGCGGATGTACTTGCCCATGGCATCCTCTTTTCCGAAGAGCTGTTCGATCACCTGCTTGCCGATCACGCAGATCTTGCGCTCCTCCAGCAGATCCTGCCGGTTCAGGAAACGGCCCTTGGTGATGCGGACGGCCTCCACCATCAGCACCTCGGGTTCGGCACCATAGATCGAGAAGGCCGAGGTCTTGCTCTTGTAGTTCACGTTGTTGCCGCCCTGCCAGCCGCCCAGTTGCAACTGTGGCGAGCACACCTCTATGCCCTGCACATTGTCGCGGATCAGGCGGATGTCCTCGTTGTCGAAATTGAAGCGCCTTCCCCGCTGGAACCCTTCGTAGGGCTTGGTGGTGGGCATGGTCCAGATGAAGCAACTGTTGGTGGCGAAGCCGTCGAAACCACCGAGCACAGCGTTCTTCAGGCCGTTGCCCATGCCCAGCATCACCACGAGCATGAAGATGCCCCAGCCCACGCCGAACATGGTGAGGAAGCTGCGGAGCTTGTTCCTCCGCAGCGTCATCATGATCTCGTTCCAACGGTCGCTGTCGAACATGGCTTATTCGTCGCGTAGGGCTTCAATGGGACGGATGGCTGCAGCACGGCGCGCAGGGATGAACCCGGCGATGGCGCCAGCAACAAGGAGGGCCAGCAACGAACGCACAGCCACGCTGAAGTCGATGGTCGGGTCACGGAAGAATTCGCTGCCGGGTATCGCGCTTGCCAGAAGTTCCAAGAGGCCTACGCCCAAGGCCAGGCCCAGGTAACCGAAAAGTGCTGTGACGAAAATGGCTTCCATCAGGATCTGGCCAACGACATTGCCCGGGGTGGCGCCGAGCGCTTTGCGCACACCGATCTCGCGGGTGCGGTCCTTCACCACAATGAGCATGATGTTGCCGATGCCTACGATGCCCGCGATCAGGCTGCCGATACCCACGAACCAGAGGAAGGCGGTGATGCCGTTGAAGATGTTGTTGAACGTGGAAACGTTGGCCACGTTGTTCTGCAGCCAGATGGCCCGATCGTCCGTGGGGTCGAAGTTGTGGCGCCGGGCGATGGTGTGCAGGGCGCGCTCCTGGGCCATCTGTGCACCAACGATGCTGGCGTCGCTGAAGCTGAACATGATCTCGTCCACGTCGCGCTGCGCGTTGAACACACGTTGAGCAGCGCTCAACGGGATGAAGACGGGGCTGCGTTGCATCATACCGCCCTCGCCGCTGTTCTCGAACTTGTACAGGCCCACCACCTGGAAGGGCACGCCGTTCACGTTCACCCACTTGTCCAGGGGCTCTTCATCCTTGAACAGCTCCTTCCTCGCATCGTCAGCGATCAGGATCACCTTGCGCACTTGTTCCTCATCCACCTCATTGATGAAGCGACCGGCCACCAGGATCTGCTTCTGCAACTGCTGATGCTCTGGTATCACCCCGCGGATGTTGTAGCTGCCGTAGTTCATGCCGTGCTGCAACTGACTGTTCCCACGCCACACGCGGTAACTGCCGCTGATGTGCTGGATGCCCGGGATGGAGTTCCGCAGCGCCTCCACATCCTCTTCCGTCAGTTGGATGTCGCGGTTCGCAGGCAGCCCGTTCCACGGCTTGCTGGTCTGACCGCCGTAGACCTCGATGCTGTTGGTGGCAGTGTTCTTGAAGTTGTACGAGAAGCCGTTACGCAGACCGGCACCTGCGCCCAGCAGGATGATGAGCATGAAGATGCCCCAGAAGACAGCGAAGCCGGTAAGGACCGTGCGGAGCTTGTTCTTGCCAATGCTCTGCATGATCTCGCCCCACTTCTCTCTATCGAACATCTTCGAGGAGCGTTGAGGGTTGCACGTACGCGTCCTCGATCAGGCCGTCCTTCAGTCGGATCACACGCTGTGTGGCCGCCGCGACACCCCGTTCATGGGTCACGATCACTACGGTCAGGCCCAGGTCCTTGTTCACGCTGGTCAGCAGTTTCATCACGTCCTCGCTCGTCTTGCTGTCCAACGCGCCGGTGGGTTCGTCCGCCAGAATGATCTTGGGGTTGCTGATGAGGGCGCGGGCGATGGCGACGCGTTGCTTCTGGCCACCGCTCATCTCGTTGGGCATGTGGTTCGCCCACTCCTTCAGCCCCACGTTCTCCAGCATGGCCAGCGCCAGGTCGTTGCGTTTCTTTCGAGGAACACCCTGGTAGTAGAGCGGCAGGGCCACGTTCTCCACGGCGTTCTTGAAGGCGATCAGGTTGAAGCTCTGGAACACGAAGCCGATGTACTTGCTTCGCAGGCCGGCGTTCTCGGTCTCGCTCTGACCCTTGATCACCAGGTCGTCCAATCGGTACTCCCCACTGTCGTATGTGTCCAGGATCCCGATGATGTTGAGCAAGGTGCTCTTGCCGGAACCCGAGGTGCCCATGATGCTGACCAGCTCGCCCTTCGCGATCTCCAGGTCGATGCCCTTGAGCACCTGCAGCACGTTGGCGCCTGTGCGGTAGGCTTTGCGGATACCTGTCAGCTTGATCATCGGCCTCGAAAGTACCGGGCCTGGGCGCTTGCGCGATGCGGCTTACACGAACGGTGACGAACGGGGAGGAGCGGTGGGTTGCAGTTCAGGCCCTGCGGAACACCAGGTCCATGAGCGTGCGCTCCACGTGGATCTCTTGCAGCACGCCACCCTTGTAGATGTAGTGGTTCACGTTCCGGTTCGGGAAGGTGAGGGTATAGCGGTTGGGCCCGGACGGTACAAGCGGACAATCCTTGAGCACACTTTCCACGAAGATGAGCGGCTGGCCCACCGGTTCCTCGAAGTACATGCGGCTGGTGGTCCATTGGGTGGTGCGCTCGCAGGTGAAGGCGACGTCCGGATGGACGAAGCACTGATCCGCACCTTTGATCATGCTGCTGGAATCGCGTACCGAGTCGTTGACGCGAAAGCTCGTGTGGCAGGAGGTAAGCACCCCGTCGGTGTACTCGGTCCGCAGCGAGGATCGCACCACCTGCGACCAGATGATATCGAGCTCGCAGTGGGAGGTCATGGTGTAAACGGTTCCAGTGGCCGTAGGCATCCGCATGGCGATCACGTTGCCAACCAATTCGTCCGCCTTCAGCACTTGGAAGCGTGTGACCTGCGCGGAAGCATGAAGGGTGATCAGGCTCAGGCCGAAGAGCAGGAGCCGGGCGATGACGGAGCGTTCCATGGTTGCGGAGCCAAGTTAGGGGTGACGGTATGGATGTCGTCGTTCATTGTGGAGACCATCTCCACCTCTGAAACCCCCATCCGAGGGCTCACACCAGGTCCCAGACCGAACGCTTCCGGGCCGGCACGAAGGACAGGACAACCGCCGCGATCACGTCCACGAAGGGAACGACGGTAAGCAGGCCCAGCCAGTGGCTCCAGCCGGTGTCCCTGGCGCGGTGCACGCTGTTCCACACGAGCCCGGCGAAAAAGGCGAAGGTGCCCAGGCAGATGCTGAAGGGCATGGTGCCGTCCATCCACGGTCGCACCAAGGCGAAGGGGTTCAGCCACGACAGGGCTTCCCGCGCGGCGTCGGTGCCGGGGACCAGGGCAAGGGTGAGCAGGTCAACGGCGGCTTTGCCCACGGCGAGCAGGGCGATGTTCCGTTGGTAGGTGAGGGGCCCGGTGCGCCCGTCGCAGTGGAGGATCTTCTGTACGGTGTTCATGGTCATGGGTATTGTGCCCTGTCCGTCCGCAGCAGGTCGTCGAGGGCGGTTGCGATGGTGGAATGGTGGAATCGGTAGCCGAGCGCCAATGCACGGGTTGGCACCACGCGACGGCTCTTCAGCACGAGTTCGGTCTCCGAACGCATCAGCAGGGCGCCGATGGGCAGCATCCAGCAGGGCACGTTGAAGTGCACGAAAGGCTTGAGGCGCGCCCGCAGTGCGGACATCAGGGTCGTTTAGGTCACCGGCGTCGGTGCGGCGAGGTCGATCACGCTGTCCACGCCGGGGGTGTCGATCAGCCACTGGAAGAAGGCGGCCACATCGGCTTCGTGCACCCAGCTCACGTATTGCGTTCCGCTACCATGGTGCCCGCCCAGCCCGAAGCGCGTGAGCTGTGTGAAGCGGGGGAAGGCTCCCCCATGCGGGCTGAAGACCATGGCACAGCGCACGGCCACCTGCCGCACACCAGCGCGGGGATGGTCGAAGAAGGCCTTCTCCCATGCCTTGGCCACGTTCACGCTGAAGCCGCTGCCGAGCTCGCCGGTCGCTTCGTCCATCGCGCGGTCCTCGGCGTGCCGGTAGATGGTGGCCGTGCTCAGGTTGATCCACAGCTTCGGGGGGGCGGTGCAACGTGCGATGGCGAGGCCCAGGACGTTCGTGGCGTCCACGCGACTGTCGAGGATCAACGCCTTGTTGCGTTCGTTGTAGCGGCAGTCCACGCTGCGGCCGGCGAGGTTGATCAAGGCGGTGGCGCCTTCGAGCTCCGCGGCCCATTCACCGATGTTGCGGCCGTCCCACGGCAGGAAGGTGACACCGGTGCGCTTGTGGCGGGCGGGATCGCGGGTCAGCACCACCACACGGAAGCCCTGCCTCACGAAGTGGTCCTGGAGGATCCGACCCATGGTGCCGGTGCCGCCGGCGAGAAGGATGGTGTTCTTTTTCATCGTTGTCACTCCGGGCTCGACCCGGAGTCGCGTGAAGGATATCAGTAAGTGGGCTCCGTGATCACGTTGCCGGCGGGAGGCAGGGGGCGGTTCGCACGGCTCTTGCTCCGCCCTCGGAAGAAGAGGTACATGTTGAGGAAGAGCATCACGCCGAGGTAGATCGCGAAGCCGCCGATCTTCCCGGCGAGCACTTCCACCACTTCCTGGTAGCTGTCCAAGGGGTCGTAGCTGCCGTCGTGGATGCGCAGGATCTTCAGCGCGAAGCCCATGTTCAGGAGGTAGAAGCCCACCTCGAAGAGCCGGTTGGTGCTGTCGGCGATGTCCTCCTTGCCACGGAAGATGTCGAGCATGAACACGCGGGCGTTGCGGAAGAGCGTGCGGGCCACGTAGAGGGTGAGGCCGAGGGCCACGGGCAGGTACACGAGGTAAGCGAGGACGATCTTGTTGGTCATGGCTTTTGGTTTTGGTCGGGTTTCGGTCGGGGCATCATTTCTGTCGCCCTGTTCTTAGCATGGATCGTGTGTTTGATCCGGCTCCACACGAGGAGCACGGCGATGTTCTGGTAGTGGAGCCAGGCGAGGGCGAAGAGGATGACGGCGATGCGCTGGCTGAGCACGCCGAGCATTTCCGGTACGCTATCGATGGGCTGCCACTGGCCGATGACCAGGGCGATGTAGCCAGCGTTCACGACATAGCAGCCTACGAGCAGCACGTTGTTCACCGCGTCCACGAAGACCGCCTCCCCGTCGAAGATCCGGAGCATCCAGATCCGCCCGTGCCGGTGGCTCACCTGCGCCGTCCACACCGCCACGACCACCATCGCGGGGAAGAAGAGGGCGTAGCTGAGGAGGTTGAGGTTCATGGCGGTGCGGTCTTTCAGCGCTGAAGTTTCAAGAAATATTGAAACATTGGAGCAAAAGAAAAGTGGTCATCGGAGCAGGGTGGATGCGGCCTTCAGGAACCATTGGACATCGCTGCGGGTGCTGCGCTCCAGCACGGCGTCGATGCGGCTCGTGAGGTCGTGGAGGTCGTGGGTCATCTGGCGGAAAGCCTTGGTCTCGGCGTTCTGGCCTTCGGTGCGCTTCAGTTCGGCGAGCAGCTTCACCATGGGCTCCAGTTCGCGCTTCTTGCGTTCGCGGGTGATGTGCGTGGCGATCTTCCACACGTCCTTCTCGGCCTGGAAGAACTCGCGGCGCTCGCCGGTCTTCAGGATGCGGTCCACCAGGTGCCAGTCGATCAGCGCCCGCAGGTTCATGTTGGCATTGCCGCGGCTGATGTTCAGCTGGTCCATCACATCCTCCGTGCTCAGTGGCTCGGGACTGATGAGCAACAACGCATGCACCTGCGCCATGCTGCGGTTGATGCCCCACTGGCTGCCGAACGCGCCCCAAGCCTGGATGAACTTGTCCTTGGCGTCGTGGAGTTCCATGTGGCGTGGTGCTTGAACGGGACAAAGCTAGATCTTCGAAATGGAAGTTTCAAATAGTATTGAAAGAAAAAGTTTGAACGGTTCGTTTCCGGCCATCAGTTCCCCCGGGCTCCAGCCCCACACTGGGTCCTCCGGGCTCCAGCCCGGGGTAAAAAGGCTTGCGCTACACATGTGATCTCTCCCTGCCTGAAGATCTCTACCACTGGATCTCGCAGCCCTGCGCTCACATGGGATCATTTCGTCCGGCCGGAAGCCGGTCCATCCTTCCAACGCGCTGCGGAGGAGGATGCCCATTGCTGAGGTTCCGCGACCAGCCCGGCCTTCACAGGGTTGTTGTGGATGTAGTCCACCACGTTGGCGTATTGCACTTCGTCACGGATGTACCGGTCGAAGTATTCGCGTTGCCAGATCCGCGTGGCGCCGGGCTGGAGCCCGGGGGACCGACCACCGGGTCCCCCGGGCTCCAGCCCGGCGCCGCCGAGACCCGGCTCCAGCCCGGTTTGAACGAATGCGCTGATCCTTCGTCCCGTGAAGGACTTCCACGAGGCCACGATCTTGCTCATCGTCCAGGTGCCCAGCGGCTGGAAGAGCACGTGCACATGGTTCGGCATCACGCACCACGCATGGATCTGGTAGCGCTGGCCATGGAAATGAAGGAAGGTGCGTTCCACCAAGCGTGCGATCTCCGGGTCGCGCAACACGCAAGATCCATGTCCGGCATCGAGGTAGGCGTTCACGCGCCGTTCTTTCTCCGGGTCGCGAAGGGAAGGAGGCAGGCTCTTCAGCTCGTCCTCCATCTGCTGCACCACCGGCTCCGGGAGGCTATCGGCCAGACGGTAGCACACATGCTGAAGCAGTTGGGAGCTCTCCACATGCGGCAGGAAGCCACGGTCCCACCATACGGGTTCATCCGGGCGACGCCGTGCGGCAAGGCTTGTTCGTAACGCGCCGCGCTCAGGTTGTTCGGCGCTCATCGTTCTGATCCGCTGAAAGCTACATTGCCTCCTTCCGATCGACATGGAAATCGTCAGCGAACCGCTTCCACAGAACAGCGCCACGCCCCTCGACCTCGAAGGCTTGCTCGAACGCCATTTCGGTTACAAGAGCTTTCGCCCGCTGCAGCGAGAGATCATCGAACATGTGGTGACCGGTCGCGATGCTGTCGTACTCATGCCCACCGGCGGCGGCAAGAGCCTGTGCTTCCAAGTGCCCGCGTTAGCACTGGACGGGTTGACCGTGGTGATCTCGCCGCTGATCGCTTTGATGAAGGACCAGGTGCAGGCCTTGCAGGGTAACGGCATCCCTGCGGCTTTCCTCAACAGCTCGCTGGGGTTCACGGAGGAACAAGCCATCAGCGAGCAACTGCGGAAACGGACCTTGAAGCTGCTCTATGTGTCACCGGAGCGGCTCTTCCAACAGGGCTTTCTGGACTGGCTTCAGGAGCTTGGCGTGAGGCTCTTCGCTATCGACGAGGCGCACTGCATCAGCAGCTGGGGTCATTCCTTCCGGCCGGAGTACAAGCAGTTGCACGCCATCAAACACCGCTTCCCCGAAGTACCGGTGATCGCATTGACCGCCACCGCCGACCGAACGGTACGTGGCGACATTGCCGCTAGCCTCGGGCTGCGCGAACCCCGTGTCTTCATCAGCAGCTTCGACCGACCGAACTTGTCGCTGGCGGTGTTGCCGGGTCAGGACCGTTTCAAGGCGATCGATCGCATCGTTGGTCGCCACGCGGGCAAGTGCGGCATCATCTATTGCAATAGTCGGGCGGGTACCGAGAAGCTCGCGGCCAAGCTGCGCGACATCGGGGTACGGGCCGAGCACTACCACGCCAAGCTCGAACCGGCCGAACGCAGCCGGGTGCAGGACGACTTCATCCAAGGCAAGCTCCATGTGATCTGCGCCACCATCGCCTTCGGCATGGGCATCGACAAGGCCGATGTGCGCTTCGTGATCCACTACAACCTGCCCGGCACGGTGGAAGGCTACTACCAGGAGATCGGACGCGCTGGCCGCGACGGGAAGCCTGCAGAGACCATCCTCTTCTACAGCTACGCCGACGTGCAGACGCACATGCACTTCGCCGAGGAGATCGAGGATCCGCGCTACAAGGAGGTGATCATCGCGAAGCTGGACCGCATGAAGGAGTATGCCGAGGCCCAAGTGTGCCGACGCACGATCCTGCTCAGCTACTTCAGCGAGGAAACGGTGGAGGCCTGCGGCAACTGCGACGTGTGCAAGGATCCGCCCAAGTATTTCGATGGCGCGGTGCTGGCCCAGAAGGCATTGAGCGCCGTGGTGCGCAGCAAGGAACAGATCAGCCTCAGTGTGCTGGTGGATGTATTGAAGGGCACCTACAGCCCCGAGGTGAACGAGAAGGGTTGGCAGCGCATCAAGACCTTCGGCGCCGGACACGACACCAGCGCTTTCGCCTGGATCCTCTTCATCCAGCAGTTCATCCAGCTCGGCCTCATCGAGGTTGACTACCGCGAGCACCACCACCTCAAGATGACACCAGCAGGCGAGGCCGCGCTGCTGTTGACCGCACCGTGCGGCTCGTGACACCCGACACGGTGAAGGAGCGTCAGGCACGCTCCAAGAAGAAGGAGGTCGTGGTGGTGCAGCCTTCCTCCGAAATGGCCGACCTGCTCACCGTGCTAAAGGACCTGCGCCGCACCATCGCAAAAGAGATCGGCAAGCCTGCCTACATCGTGTTCAGCGATGCCTCCCTCACGGACATGGCCGAGAAGCGCCCGGCCAGCCTCTACGAGTTCAGGCTGGTGAACGGCGTGGGCGACCACAAGGCCAAGCTCTATTCCGAGCGTTTCCTCGCTGCGATCGCGGAGTGGCAGGGGGCTTGAAGAAAGGCTGTAAAACGAAAAGGTCCCCACTTTCGTGAGGACCTTTGCGGTCCGGACGGGACTCGAACCTATACCCCTTCCATTTCCTTGCTTCCCGGTTGAAAAGCCTGTAAATAAAGGGATATAGCAGAGGTAGAGGGAAAAGGAAGGGAAGGGGAAGAGGTGCTAAACGAGTCCAAAACCGACAACCAAACCGACAACCGAGGAAAGGGGCGGTTACCTTTGCACGCACGAAGGGAACAACGCCAGCCTCCACCATGCCCAAGTACAACTTCAACCTCAGGACCCTGCAATCCGACCGTCCAACGCCGGTCAACTTCGTCATCCGTTGGGGCAATCGTCGCCTGGTCTATCCCACCGGGGAGGCGATCCATCCGAACCACTGGTGCGTGGAAAAGAAGCAGCGGAACTACCAACGGGCGAAGGAGACCAAGGCCTTTCCCGAGTATCCTGATTTCAACGACCGGTTGGACAAGCTGCTGGCCAGCGCGGAAGTCAGCATTCAGTCAATTCGCCCGGGACTTCGACCGGGAGCCGGAGGAGGCGGAACTGAAGCAGGCACTGGACAAGGCGACGGGGAAGACCAAAGGCAAGCCGACCGACCTGCTCGGCTACATCGACACGTTCAATGCACAGGCAGTGGGGAAGGTGAACGCCAAGACGGGCAAGCCCCTGCATTCCACGTACCACGGAAGGAACAAGCTGACCGCTGATCTTCTGCGCGAGTATCTCACGGAACGAAGGAAGGGAAGTCGCATACCCTTCTCCGCCCTGGATGCTGACTTCGTGGAGGGCTTCATGAAGTTCCTCACCACCGGCAAAGGCCTGGCCACGAACACGGTCGGCAAGTACATGCGAGCCTTGCGCATGTTCGTCAATGCGGCCGAGGAGGAAGGGTATGAAGTGAACCGGGGTTTCCGGTCCAAGCGCATTACCATCCCGGAGGAGCGCACCGACAAAGTGTACCTCAATGAGGCGGAGCTCGAAGCCTTGTACCGCCTGCATCTGGATCGAGCACCCCGCTTGGAAAGGGCTCGTGATTTGTTCCTGATTGGTGCCTGGACAGGCCTACGCTTTGGTGACTTCACGAACTTGAAACAGGAGCACATCTCGGAAGGCCGTATCCGGATCCAGATGAGCAAGACCGGCAAGGCGGTGGTCATTCCCTTGCATCCCATCGTGGGCGCCATCATGGCCAGCTATGAGGGCGCGGTGCCTCCGACGATCTCCAACCAGAAGCTCAACGATTACGTGAAGGAGGTGGCGCGGCTCGTGCTAACGCTACAAACAAAGGTGATGGTCGGGATCGCTAAGGGAGGGGTCCGGAGAGAGGTCGCCCATGCCAAGTGGGAACTCATCTCCACGCACACGGCCCGCCGTTCATTCGCAACGAACCTATACCAGAGGGGCATCCCATCGCAG
Organism: Flavobacteriales bacterium; assembly: GCA_016721825.1. Lineage (GTDB taxonomy): Bacteria > Bacteroidota > Bacteroidia > Flavobacteriales_F > PHOS-HE28 > PHOS-HE28. The sequence continues at coordinate 409,141 of JADKHI010000001.1, read as the reverse complement.
ACCATCATGTCGGTAACCGGCCACCGGACCGAAGCTGCATTCCTGAAGTACCTGCGGCTCGATGGTGAGCAGCATGCGGACATCATTGCGGTAGTCTTTGGGAGTGAGTCCCGTCTGAAGGCAGTGGTTTGAGAACTGTGATATACCCTTAGGCATGGCCAAGAAAGCACCGAGCACTACCGCATCAACCCCCAGATCAAAAACTGCGAAAGCGGTACCGACCAAAGCAGTTGAAGAGTTCAGTGATCCCTACACGGACACTTGGGAGTATCAAGTGAAAGGGGCACTTCCGGGCAGGACGCGCAAAGAGAAGCGTTACGTCAAGCCCTGGAACGAGAAAGACCTATCGCCCGCAGATCAAACCCATCGTGTGTGCTTGGAAGCGATCGCATGTGCCTATCTCGTCCTCAATAGGGGAATTAGAGGAGGGGCGAAGGAGCGACGGTCGGACAAGGTTGAGCGTCTGTGTGCAGCCTTGGATCGTGAGCGCCAAAGCATTTTGTCGCCTTACGAGCGTGAGCCGGACGCGGGGGCACATCGGCAGGGCGCACGGTTCGGCTGGATGATTTTCGACGTAGGTGAGGATGGCCCACGCCCGTGGCTCATGGACTTTGCCGAAGAAGTGAAGGCGTTACTCATCGATCATCGATTCGATCCGGTGCTTGCCGAAGGATTGGCAAAGGGTCGAGAGGTTATTGAAAGGACTGTCATCGGTGCTTCGCTTGACGCAGCGACCAAGCGGTTGATACCAGAAGCGGCAAGGAAGGAAGCTGAGCTGGAACTCGAACATGCAGCAGGTTGGTTGAAGCAGTTTGAACAAGGACCTTTCGGTATGAAGCGCGATGTCGAGTTCCTGCGAGTGGCCGGGCTCGATGCCCTCAATAGGTCTCTATTGAGGCCGAACTACAGCGGCAAGCTGCCTGACTTGTTTGATGAATGGGAAGCGTGGAGAATTGTGCAGGAATGACCGTTGCAGAACTGGGCGAACTTCAGGTGATGGAGTGGTATGAAGATGAGGAACCCGGAAGCCTGTTTGCCTTGTACAATCATTGGCTCCCCAGCTACTACAAGGTGCTCGATTCAGTGGTCGCCCGCTATGCTTCAGAGCCAGAACTAACGGAGGGGTTAAGGGCTTCTGTGATGAGCTGAAGGATTGGCGAGAAGTGGAGGAGCTGGCCAGTGGTGGAGGTTCTATGGGGTCGTGGCGGAGAATGTGGGCCAGGCTCAGAGTAGAGCACAAGCCTTGGTACGACACATCCAGGAAGTGCTTTCGAGTAAGACTGGTGACTTAGAGAGTCAAAGGGCATTGGTGCCTCAGTTTACGTGGTTGGGTGAGCCAGCCGACCTCTTCAACTTGGTGGAGGAACTGGTTGGAAAGAACTGGTTGGCCCTCCCGATGAATGGCGGCAAGTATTCCCGTACTGAACTTGCGAAGCGGCTGAGCGCTGCATTCGCGCTGGAGGGCGGTGAGAGGATAGCTGAGGAATACTTCGATCCAGTACATGAAGCCAAGAGGGCACAGGCCGGGGGGACATACACGTTCAAGATTGGCAAGAATCCCAATTCAGAGAAGAAGCGAGTGTAGGATAGGAGTTACGTAACTGGTCGGTATTGCCCGCCCTTTCTCGCAATCGTCATTTCGTCCCGTCGCTGAACAATTGGCGGCTGGACTATGAATCAGATCACTTTCGTTTCCATTACACCTGAGGAGCTCAAAAGGTTGATCAGGGAGACTCTTCGCACGGAGATAGAGTCGCAAGCCGCCGCGCCTCCACCACTTGCTGAGGAACTCATCTCCCGCAAGGAAGCTGCCCAGATGTTGGGCATCACGCTGCCTACGCTCAGGCTGTATACCAAGCGGGGACTGCTCAATGGCTACCGCATTGGAGCCCGTGTGCGCTACAAGCGCAGCGAGGTACTGGCGAGCGTCCAGGCCATGCGCTTCTCGGCGAAGGCTCGGTGAGTGTGGCAAATGAGCCACCGCCCTTCCGTCATTTCAGGGCGTCCCAAGACCAGGCCGCAATGTGCTCCGAACTGAGCGTTGCTGGCCCCAAGAGCAACTGAGCCGGGTCCCCGCTCCCACGAGTTCCGGCTCCAATCCAGTAGTCAATGGCAAAGATAGACAGCTCGGCCCTGCATGGGCTGGAGCAAGAGCAACGCGTGCTCGCGGAGCTCATCCTGGAGCATTCCAGACCCTTCGTTCCTCCATGGCACACTTCGGGTCATCCGTTTGGTCAAGCTCGTCCAGCCGTTATGTGAAGCCTTCCGTGCGCAGTACGCTTCCCACATAGAGCCGCGCGAGTATGAGGCCATGCTGAGCCTCGTTCATGGATACTGCGGTGATCAGACCTCTGCAAAGAGGGGGTAGCCATGTATGACTGGATGAAGCTCAAGGTCGTTCCCCTTTCAGTACGGGACCACCTTCGAAGCCATTCTAAGCTGAACTGGAAGCCTGCGGACAAACCGCATCTGAAACTCCGGGCAACGGATGTTGCGAGTTGGGGAGAGTTCACCTTCCTGTTCAACCCATTCGCGAGCGTCTATCTGATCCTGGGGTCCTTTCATAAGCAAGTGCATGGCGGCTTCAACTATGAGGATTTCACCTACCCGCAGTTCGTCAGGGCGGTGTGGCAGATGGAGTGCGAGTTCGGTCTCTCCGCCAAAGACCTTCAACTGGTCCGGCTGGAGATCGGGGTGAATTTTGAACCTTCATTACCGACGGCTGACCTGATCCCCTGCTTCATCGGGCACCGCACGGCCTTTGCCAAGCCGATGCGATATCCTGCCATCGGCATTCGGATCAGAACACCACCAGTTCTACTTCCAAGATCTAGACAAGGCCGCGCAGTGCCGGTTACCGGATGAGACGATGCGGGTGGAGGTCCACGTGAAGCGGTTGGCTCTTCTGAAGCCATACGGCGTCCGCACCTTGGACGACCTGCTGGACAAGAAGAAATGGCGAGCCCTGGGTGGCTATCTGCTCCAGCGCTGCAATGAGGTGTTGTTCATCGAGCCCGAGGTTGAGACAGAGCGCCTACGGCCAGCCCAGGACATGCTGAAGCGCGTGAAGTGGAAGAGCTACTGGAAGGAGTTGAGAACAGCGCAGCGAAGGGCCGAGGTGAAAGCTGCCCTCAAGCGCATCTATGCGCGGTGTGCCCATCCCAACACAAAGCCGAACTGAAGGCCCGCATGGAGCGAAGCTGAATCGTATCTCCTGAACCCTTGCCCATGATGTTCTTGCCCTTTATTACAGTGCTGCAAGAAGGTATGGGTGATGCACGCCACTCGACATTGTGAGCTTCCCATTGCGCGAAATACAATCGTGGGTCTTGTGGGCATAACGCGCTTAGCCCAAGTCGAAATTACGAGTCCTAAAGAATGTGCGCGGATAGATCTATTGATCTCCCTTCTGTGGAGGCAGTTCTATTGAAATGCTCTTGATACGACCGTTCACTCTAACGGCTTTACCCTTTATGTCAAAGGGGTCTTTCTCGTGCATGCTCTGAGTGAAGTGTGTGCCATCATACGATTTGCGGCCTCTGACATAGATGCTAACCTTGCCTAAGGTTTTCTTGTCGTTGCCAACGTATGCTTTCCCGTTACCGTTCTCGATGTTGAAGTTGGTGACCTGAATGGCATAGGAGCGGGGCGTCTCATCCTTAACAGTGATATCGACCTTGAGAGGGTCGGCAGGCACTTCATTCGCCTCGGCCACATATTGTTCATCCACTACTCCGATAGGTATTGCGGCGCCACGAGTATCAAGATTGTCAATCTCAATCCGCTTGAAGCTGTCACTGAATTGTAGGCCCTGCATTGGCTGAACTGCTTGCGCCAACACCTTCCTCATCTCATCGACCGTAGGCCTCATCGCGTGTACTTCATCGAAGATTTCGTTTACGCCGGACATGATGGTCTGAAACTCAGGACTACTATGCTCTATAGTTTCCTTGGTCATGACCTCGGCCCTTATGCCCTTGGATACGGCCAGTTTCAATATTGATGGAAGAAGGTTGCGAACCTTGGTAATATCAACGGCCGCAATTGAAGTCTGATCCATTTCGGGAAGCTCAACTCTGAAGCGTATCTTGAAGCTTGCTGCCATTAACCCCTCATTATAGGCTATAGCTTTAATCCCGATTCTTTTTGTCCACGATAGAGAGGCATCTATGAAACGCGTGAAGGATTCATTCACTTCATTCGTTTCATGTGGAAGGACCAAGTGTTCCTCAGATCGACCATCCTTCATTGAGACATCGAACTCAAACGAGGGCTCATAGGAAAATGCCGGACAGAAGGAGTTGTCGAGGGGGCGATGGTCTTCAGGAATATCCTCCCAGGTAGCAATACTGGCACCCAAAAATCTCCCTCCGTACGTCTTGTCAACAAAGAACAGCGCTTGGCTGTTTTGATACAGAGACTTGAGGGTCACCGCCCCACGCAGAAAGCTTGAATAATCTCCGGATTTCAGTAGAACATGAACGTATGTCATACACCCTTTCTCTTCGTCTTCTTTCAGAATCGCTCCAAGTACTCTTGTTTCATACTTGTTACGGCCCGAATACAGCACATCGTACTCACCATCGTTCACGATAGCGAGATCACCGCTGACGATCTGGTGAACATCCGGGATCAGTGAAACCACCTTGCTCATGGGTGCAGGGGCTTAATCTCCACTACAGAGACGTGTGTGAAGTCGAACTGATCGCTCTTATAAAAGTCGCAGTGGTAATCATTTCGCTTACTCTTAGTGGGCTTGACGCAACCACATCTCCCTCCGAAAGTGAACAGGGCAATCCTATTGTAGTGCTTGGGTTGAGAGGCCACTGGTCCTGAAACACCTCCTTCCAGCTTGTCAGCCTCCTCTGTTGAGGAAATTGAGACCCCGCGCTTGCTGCATGTTTGCTGAGGGTACTGCGGATCTATTGGAGGATGCTCTCGATTTTGATCTTGGTCCTTTTCCCATTTACTCTTGAAGTCATTGGCCCGTAACTCACCAGCCGTGATCTTTATGGCGTAGACAGCTTTGGGGTCGATATTTAGTCCATCTACGCAGCTAAACGTGAGCCCGTTATGGAGGTTTAGAAAGGTTATCGGTTCTGGTATCGGTTCAGGCGTTATACCCTCTTGCTTATCCAAATCCAAAGATTCCTCCTCGGGAGGTTGCTCCTTTGTGTTGTCGGCCATAGCGTGGTCGATGTAGTGAGTTCTGAGCATTGAAACGCCACAACGTAGACTTGGCATTTCAAGGCCAAGTAACGCGATTTCAACGACAAAGACGGTGCCTCAACGCGTAGAGCGGCCGACGGAGGTCGCACGGTTTGTCCCACCACCGCTTAAAGCCCAAGGTCAATATCGGCCCGCAACGGGTTTCATGCCGTCTACCTGTCACTGTGAGTAAAAGTCGCACGGCATACCTGGAAGCCACGTGGGGCGAGTCAGTAGCCAATTGGGCAACTCATTCCTCGGAACGCAAGTGCTTCGTCGATTTTCACCTCCCCCCATACAACCACCTCTGAAACCCCACGAACGTCTCCCGTATGCGGGCCACGTCACCGAGTTCCTTCGTCGCGTCGGGGATGGTCTTGTACTTCAGTTGCAGGATGATCGGCAGCTTCTCTGGCTGGAGCTCGTCCCCACCTGACTTCACGTACTGCTGGAGCACAAAGTCCAGGAAGGCGCGTTGGCGGTCGTCATACTGCGCGAAATGGGAGCGCGCGGCCAGGGCGCGTTGCTCGCGGAGCTGGGGCTCCTGACTGAAGGCGATATAGGCCAGCACGTCGAACAGGTCGCTGCGCTCCGCATCGATCAGGCGCTGGAGTTCGGCCAGTTGGTTCGCGGGGAAGCCTTTCTCGCTCAGTTCCTCCAATAGCTTCTTCCGGGTGTCGGGTTGGCTCCACAGGGTGCGCAGCTCGTCCTCATCCTTGAAGAAGTGGGGAGCTCGCCGAACAACAGGCGCATAAAGGCCTCAGCGCTCAGCGGCTGGCCATCCGTACCCCAGAAGCTCGTGGACGCGGTATGTTGGATCTTGCGCTCCCTTGCCATCTGCCAGCTTCACGCGGAGGATCTGGGGCGGTGGGGGCTCACCTGGTCCGGTGGGTCACTAGGAGGGCTCCGGGTACTCCTTATGCGGCTTGCGCTCCCCGCGTGGCTCTGGCTCCAGCGGCTCACCGTCCCATTCGGGATCCGCGAAGTGCTCGTGGGCCTTCGTGAAGTCGTAGATCGTGAAGTAGTCCTTGCCGTCGTACAGGCGGGTACCGCGCCCCACGATCTGCTTGAACTCGATCATGCTGTTCACCGGGCGCAGCAGCACGATGTTCCGCACATTGCGGGCATCCACACCGGTGCTCAGCTTCTGGCTCGTCGTCAGAATCACCGGACTGTTCCGCTCATTGTCCTGGAAGTCCCGTAGGTGTTGCTCACCCACCTCACCATCATCCGCCGTCACGCGGTGGCAGTAGTTGGGGTCGGTGCTCGTCTTGTACTGGTTGATGAGGTCGCGCACGGCCAGGGCGTGGTCCTGCGTGGCACAGAACACCAGCGTCTTCTCGCGCTGGTCGATCTCACTCATGAAGACCTTCACGCGATACTCCTCGCGGGCCTTGATCTCAATGATGCGGTTGAACTCGGCCTCCGTGTACCGCTTGCCCTCCTGCACGTCACCCTCCTCCACCTTGTCATCCGGGTGTACACATACTCGTCCAGGGTGGTGGTGATCTGCCGCACCTTGAAGGGCGTGAGGAAGCCGTCGTTGATGCCCTCCTTCAGGGAGTAGATGTAGACCGGGTCGCCGAAGTACTTGTACGTGTCCACGTTCTGGTCACGCTTCGGAGTTGCCGTAAGACCAAGCTGCACGGCCGGGCTGAAGTACTTCAGGATGTCGCGCCACGTGCTCTCGTCGTTGGCGCCGCCCCGGTGGCACTCGTCGATGATGATCAGGTCGAAGAAGTCGGGCGGGTAGTCGCCGAAATAGGGCGTATCCCCCGGCCCGCTCATGAAGGTCTGGAAGATGGTGAAGAACACACTTCCATTCGTGGGCACCTTGCCCTTCTTCTGGATGCTCTTCGGGTCGATACGCACGAGGGCATCCTCGGGGAAGGCGCTGAAGGCGTTGTAGGCTTGGTCGGCCAGGATGTTGCGGTCCGCCAGGAAGAGGATCCGCGGCCGGCGCTGCCCGTCGCGGCCAAGGTTCCACTTGGCGTGGAAGAGTTTCCAAGCGATCTGGAAGGCGATGGCCGTCTTCCCGGTTCCGGTGGCCAGCGTCAGCAGGATCCGGTCCTGCTGCTTCGCCACGGCGTCCAGCACGCGTTGAATGGCGATGTCCTGGTAGTAGCGCGGCTGCCAACTTCCGCTCTTGTCCTCAAAAGGGATCGAGCCGAAGCGGTCGAGCCAATCAATGGTGCTCGGTGCGGGCAGAGTCGGTGGCTCCGGATGCAGGATGCGCCAGAGGTCCTCCGGGGTCGGCCAGGCGCTGATCTCCCCTCATGGCCCACAAGCATGTCCACGGCGTAGATGCCCTTGCCATTCGTGCTGTACGCATGGCGCAGCTTCAGCTTGCCCGCATACTTCTTCGCCTGCCCAAGGCCCAGGCTTACGGGCTCACTCGCCTTCTTGGCCTCAACTACGGCCACCATGCGGCCTTTGTACTCTAGGATGTAGTCGGCGAAGTCGGCCGTGTTGCGTCTACCCGCAGCACCTGCAAGCGGCCCAGGTGATCTGGTACTCGCGCCGGATCCGGCTATCGGGCACTACGCCCCATCCGGCCTCCTTCAAGGCGGGGTCGATCAGTTCGGCGCGGGTCTCGGCTTCGTTCATGAGTTGCGCAGTTCAGGCGGCTCCGGCCAGTTGCTCAAGCTCTGTCACGGCGCGGTCGAGCTCCTCGTTCAGCTCGTTCCGTCCTGCCTGCTGAAAAGCGTTAACGAGCGAGCGGTAGTACCAAAGCGTGCCATCCTTCCCGCCGTTGAAACGCGACCAGAGCGCTTCTCCAATGCGCCGGTAGTCCCGCAGGATGGCGCGGGCGTTGTGCAACTTATCGGACGTGGACACCAGCCTCACCGAGGGTGATGCAGTAACGACATGCGCGATGTACTCCTCCTTCCGTGCCTTCCACGGCGGCTTCGGCAGGGTGACCGCGTCCGTGCAACCCTGCACGATGTCGGCCACCGCATCGCCGAAGCGCTGGCGGATGTCCGCGATGCGCCCATCCCCACCGGCATCCTCGCCCGCATCGTGCAGGAGCGCGCCGATGGCCTTCCTCCTCGTTCGCACCGTACTCCAAGGCGATGCTGGCAACACCCAGTAGATGGGCGAGGTAGGGGATCTCCGTTTCCTTGCGCAGCTGCCCTGCGTGTACGAGCACCGCGTAGTGCAGGGCTTGTTCGAATTTCGGGGTGAGGTTCATGGGCGATCTGGGCGCGCTATGGCTTCGTTCATGTGTTGCTTGCTGTAGGGTTGGCATCCTTGCCCCAGATCACTTCACAAATGCGCTGGATCAAAGCTTGGCGCTCGTCGATGTCGGCCTTGGTGAATGCCTCGTGGTTCTTGAATCCCAGGCCCAAGCGTTGCGCCATACCCACGAAGTTCGGGTTGTTCGCATAGGCCTTGGGGTGCAAGGACTTCACGAACAGATTCTCCTTGACATAGTGTTCGAGCTTCTGGGGATAGGTCATTGCACCATACGACTGGTTCGTGCCTTGCGGTAACAGGACCAATCCACCGATGCGGTTTCGATAATTGTCGAACTCGTGCTGTTGTTCGAACTCGTCCAAGTGCTCGGTGAACTTATCCGCCCAGATGTGCTCCACTTCATACGGCTTGGTGCCAGGGCTTGTGAAGTAGGTTGCGAAGTTGGTGGAAGCACCCGGAGCCTTGTTCGATGAAGCCGGTGATCCGGGACAGGAGAATCTTACGAATCGACGGTTCGTTCCATGCATTCGGAACTCAGCGATACCATCCCACTTCTCAACCATTTCGTCGAGTTTGCCCCAGGATCTGTCTCAAGCTATCCAGCTCTTTGCCCCGGATCTCTTTCACCAAGGTGTACATAGTATACCGAATGGAACTCGCGCTGAAAGTCCTGAAATTGAGCGAGCGCCGTACGGCGAAAGTCTCCATGAAGCGGGCCACCTCGTTGATCTTCTGTCGAGTGACCTCCGGCGAGTCAGTCGGTTTCAAAGGCGCCAGCATCAACGGGAAGCCGAGGGAATCCGCGATGCCCCATTGTGCGTGATAAAAGACATGCTCCCAACCTGTCTTCTCACTCTGCTGCGCAGCGAGGATATCGTGGTATGCACGGAGGTAGTACTTCATGTCCTCATGCACCATCCTGCGGAATCCATCCGGTGCATCGGCCTTCAACCCCATCTTCAGGAGGTTGTCACGGAACCAACTGTGGAACCGCGTTCCTATCTTCTCGAAGTCCTCATTGGAAGAACCGGCTTTGCCCTGCTTGGATCATGGTCCGCGTATTGGCTCCGTAACCATGCTTGGAAGAACCTCTGGTCCTCTTCCTTGCTCTGTGCATGAAGGCTCTGGATGGATTCCTTCCAGAAACGGTTCGCCTTCTCACGGTCCTTCGGTTCCTTGAAGCGCGACAGGATGTAGCCCTTGAGCATCTCGGTCGATGTCAAGTTCAACCCCCGGTCGTTCATTGACTCGAAGATGGTATGGCGTTGTCATCCGAGTAGACCGTGATCTCCACCAGGATGACATTGTACTTCAGCCAATCGAGGAAGTACGGAAAGGCCTTGCCCTTGATCTCCTCCGGGAAGGCGTCAGCAATATCGGCATAGCGCGAGGCCATGTTCACGGTGGACTCATCATCATCGGGTTGCACCTCGTATGTCCCTTCAATGAAGAGTTTCTCCAAGCATGCCTTGCGCTCTTCCACTTGAATGTTGAAGGACTTCTGGCCGTATTTCTCAGAGAATACCAGGGGCTCGATGGACTCTTTGCCACCGAGTTCTTTCTGCAGGTTGTTCAGAAAGATGAGGAACAAGGTCAACGAGGTCAGTCGCTGCTGCCGTCAATGATGCTCCATCCCGTCCCTGCTGCTGACCACGAAAGGACCCGCAGTAGTAGTTGTTGTAGTGCTCCACTGCTGAGCGTTGGTCATCCCTCGGCATAGACATCCAAGAAGGTGGAGGTGAGGTCCGTAATGAGTTGTTCAATGTGCTTCTGCTCCCAACTGTACTCGCGCTGGAAGTAGTCCACCGTGTACTTGCGCTCATTGAGGACCTCGAACACGTTGCGGTCGTCGGCGTCGATCTTGTGGTTGTCCTTGCTCATGTTTGTCGTCTTACATCTCCCCTGAACGTCACCCCAACCCCGTCTTCGTCAAACCCTCAAAAGGCTGGCCATCGGCCACCACGAGGTTCAGTTATGAAGGGTGGGGTGCTCATGGCTTGCACTACTTAACGTGGGCAGCGGCTTCGTTCATTTACTGTAGGTCCATTCCTAAGACCAAGTCACAGTATCCCAGCATGTATCCTTGCCCAAGAGCTTCTCAAGCTCCGCTCGCTTTACACTCGGTACTGCCAGCCCCCTGTTCGCAATGCAATGAGCCAGGTATTTAGCCGTCTCTGATCTGAGCCAATCGTTGAAATCACGGGCCTCCGTCGCGAGCGTCTTAGACATCGCTCTGCTCAATGAGCCACTCGTCGGGTCGATGACTTCATTCTCGGTAATCGTAAGCCCAATAGTGAGGTACTTGGCGCGATCGCCCTGTGACCCTTCCAGCATTGTGTGAGAGGGTATGCCTTATCTGGAACATGCCTCGTATCGCCCTTATTGATTCAGCTAACGGGTTGGTGCTAATGTTGGGAGTATACCTGCGTTTCCCGATCAATAGGTCCGTGGCCTATCAACGTCTTCCAAATTGTGAAACAGTTGCTGTTCAAACTCTACGAGAGGAACCATGTCTGAATAAAGCTTCTCGCCAACTATCCCCACAACTCCTTACTGCTGATCTTCAGGATACGAATCGGGATGTGGATAAACATATGGCTGGAGAATCACCCCGAGTCGAACAATTGTCGTCTTGAAGTAGGTCTCGAACGAATTGATTGATTCCAGGACTAAAACCTGTTCGGTGTACCACCTGTACTTTGCGTAGGTAGCTTCCTTTACTCGTGCCTTCTTAGTTGAACCAGGAGACTTGCAATTAATCAACTCCTTCTTTAGCTGTAGTACCTGCGTGTGTCGGGATTCGATCCATTTCAAGTAGTTCTCCTGATGCTTCAGCAAGCCGAGGTATGTGTCAAGTGGACTACCCTTGATTGACGACAGGTGCTTCACGGCACTACGTGAACTGGTGGGAATAGAAGGCCACTTCGTGAATGGCTTGATGTTCTTTGCTCCCTTGTTTTGGGCATTCTACTCGGTATTTACAATTCCCCTGAAGGCCGCCCCCAACACCGCATTCTTCAAACCCGCAAGCTCCGTCTGCTTCTGTTGGTAGGTGGTTTCGAGTTTCTTCGTTTCAGCATAGAGCTCGCCAATGCCTTCTGCGATCCGCCTTTGCTCTGTGAGCCCTGGATAGTGAACGACCACACGGCTGACAAGCTGTGGTTCAGGTTGCGGCTCAGTGGAGCCAGCGGCGAGCGTATCGAACTGGTCGAAAACGTATCGTGAGCTGAGCAAGTGGTACAGGAAGTCCTGGTCGAACACACGTTCCTTTTGCTTGAGTACGAGCCATCCGTCATGAATGCACCCGGTGGTCTTCATGATATACGGCCGACCAAAGCTCATGGAGTTGGACAATAGGAAGTCATCAACCTCAACGAACCGTGACTTCTTCAAGCCTTCGGGTCTGATCTTCTCCTTGGTTTCGTAGATGTACTTGTCGGAAGCAGTGGCATCGCCGATCTTGATCCAGTTCAAGCCGTTCGGGTCCGTAGTCAAGAAGTTCTGGATCGGCCTTGGTGACCCGCCACGTTCAACCAGGGTCCTCGCCACCCACCCATCCCCTTCCCCTCGAACACCCCGTTCAAGTAGCTCTCGAACAGCTCCCGCGCGTTGGCCCGGTTGCGCTCCACGTGGGCCTGCGCCTCCGCCAGCGCCGCAAACGCCGCATCCAACTTCCCAACGATCCGCTGCTGTTCGGGGAGGGGGTGGATGTGGGAACTCAATTCCAAGGATCTTTGAGATCAAGTTTCACCGTTGTGATGTCGCATCCTCGATCTCTTCGAGGTACGGTCATCCCGTAGTAGAGGAAGCAGGCTCAAGTTGCCATGAGTTCCGCAAGCGACGCCTCACGATTCAACAGTGATGGCGGACCTCGATCGTTGACGGCAAGATGCGTCCATCCACGGTCCCCACCGCCATTCACGACCATTGCCATCAACTGACCTGTGTAGTTCGTCTCAGTTCCATCGCCCTCTTTCAGATCGCGAATGCGGATCAGCGGAACACCGTTCTCCGCAGTGAACTTCTTCGCGTCGAACGCATAGCCGTTCTGAACTTCGAGCAGTTCGCGCAGCGGTGCCAGTTCCCAACTCGCACTCATTTCAGCAGCGCCATGATGTTGTCCAACAAGCCCTTGGTCTTCGCATCCAGGTCGCGCATTTCGTGCAGGATGGTCTTGGGATCGCGCAGCGGGGCTTCCTCGGCGCGGTTCGGGTTCTTCACGCTCAGGTCATAGGTGTCCGTCTTCACCGCGCTCGCATCCACGCTCCAACTGTTCGCGCTCTCGCCCTTGGTCTTCGCCAGCCGCACGAACTCCGCCATGTCGGCTTCGTTCAGCGGGTTGGTCTTGCCCATGTTGCGGCCGGGGTCCAGCTGGTAGTACCAGATGCGGCGCGTGGGGCGGCCTTTCTCGAAGAAGAGCACCACGGTCTTTACGCCCGCACCTTGGAAGGTGCCGCCGGGCATGTCCAGGATGGTGTGCAGGTCGCAATCCTCCAGCAGCTTGCGCCGCAGGCTGATGCTGGCGTTGTCCGTATTGCTGAGGAAGGTGTTCTTGATGACGATGCCCGCGCGGCCACCGGCCTTCATGCTCTTGATGAAGTGCTGCAGGAAGAGGAAGGCGGTCTCCCCGGTCTTGATCGGGAAGTTCTGCTGCACCTCCGGCCGTTCCTTGCCGCCGAAGGGCGGGTTGGCCAGCACCACGTTGTACTGGTCCTTGGCTTGTATGTCGCCGAGGTTCTCCGCCAGCGTATTGGTGTGGATGATGTTGGGCGCCTCGATGCCGTGCAGGATCATGTTCATGATGCCGATCACGTAGGCCAGGCTCTTCTTCTCCTTGCCGAAGAAGGTCTTCTCCTGCAAGGTCTTGTGGTCGCTGGTGCTCTTCGCCTTGGCGCTCATATGGTCGAAGGCCTCGCACAGGAAGCCCGCGCTGCCCACGGCGCCATCGTACACGGTATCGCCGATCTGCGGGTCCACCACCTGCACAATGGCTTTGATGAGCGGGCGCGGGGTGTAGTACTCGCCGCCGTTGCGCCCGGCGTTGCCCATGTTCTTGATCTTGGCCTCGTAGAGGTGGCTCAGCTCGTGCTTCTCCTCCTGGCTGCGGAAGTGCAGGGCGTCCACATGCTCCAGCACATCGCGCAGGGTGTAGCCGCTCTGCACGCGGTTGCTGATCTCGCTGAAGATCTCGCCGATCTTGTACTCGATGGTGTTGGGCCCCGTGGCCTTCTGCTTGAAGCCCTTGAGGTAGGGGAAGAGCTGCTGGTTCACGAACTCCACGAGGTCCTTTCCGCTGAGGGCCTTGTGGTGGTCCAGCTTGCCGTTGGCATCCTTGGGACAGGCCCACACCGGCCAGCGGTACTTGGCTTCGATGATGGGCGTGTACTTCTTGCCCTGCAGCACGGCCTCCATCTGCTTCACGGTCTCGAGGTCGTCGAGGTACTTCAGGAAGAGGATCCAGCTGGTCTGCTCGGTGTAGTCCAGTTCGCTGGTGCAGCCGGGGTCCTTCCACAGGGCATCGTCGATGTTGCGGAACACTTTCACCAACGGCCAGCTGCATGCTACCGCCCTTGCCTGTGGCGATCAAGCCCTGGGCCTTCAGTGCGTCCTTCACCTGAGCCAGATTCTCTTTGGTCCATCCCAAGACCTTGGCGGCCTGCACGGGGCCCATGCTGCCTTCCTGCTCCAGCAACTCCAAGAGTTGCCCTTCCTTATCCGTAGTTACCTGTTCCATTGCGGTCCAAGGTAGAAGCATCCCCGTTCATGGGAAAGGAGAAGGAATGGGAAGACAGGAGAGGGCGGGGGTAGAGGTGATGCCCCTTTGAACGGAGAGACTTCCCGAACCTCAAGCTGCCACCGCAGCCGAAGTTCAATAGCAGCTATAGCGCCCCTTGATATAGGCTTGGTAGTACTCACCTGGACTGTCCGCCCGTATAAGCCCGTTGAAGATGGAGCTGGGCACACCGCAGAACACGTAGTCGTTCCCCTGCATTCGGATGAGCATGCGTCCGTCATCATAGTGGCAGGCCAAGCTGATCCAGGAAGAGTTTCCGGAGAGGTCGTAGCAGTCCTGGCCATGGGCCCAGAGGCCGACCAAAAGACCGGAAAGCAGGAACAGGGAACGCAAGGCACTCATGGTGAACGGGGGTTGGGCGTCAAGGTAGCGGGTCACGAGCGATTCGGGGACTACGCTACCCCTTAATGGAGCCATAAAGCTGAAAACCAAGCGCATAGGGATGATTCCCGTAGATTGAGACCCGCAATTTTGCCATTTGACGAACTCCCGGTATAACAACCAATTGGGCCGCCCAGGCTCATGTGGAGATTGTCTGCGCTGGTTAGCGCTGCTAACGGTGCATCTGTTGTTCTTGTCTGTGGCCTTGGGGCAATGCCAGGCTGATATCCAAGGCCCCCCCAACCAAACGCTCCCCTGTGGGAGTGTGCTGGATGGGTCAGCGAACAATGGGTCAGGTCCATACACGTTCAGTTGGAGCCCTGCGGCAGGCTTGAGCGATGCCAGTATTTCTGACCCCATCGTTACTGCAAGTGGGACGTACACGCTCACCATCACGGATTCGCAGGGGTGCACGGATACCGAAACGGTCACCATCACAGTGACGGACCTGAACCAGATGGCGGATGCTGGGAACGACCGCACCAAGTGCGCCGGTGAGACGATCACCATATCGCCTCCGAACAATGGGGTGAACACGAATGGTGCCCAGAACGGCACAGCCCCCTTATTCCTATTCGTGGAGCCCGGCTACTGGGCTGAGCAACCCGAACGTAGTGAACCCGGCCTGTTCCGTTACGACCACCACAACCTATACGCTCACGGTCACCGATGCGAACGGGTGCACGGACACGGACCAGATGAATGTAACGGTCACGCCTTCATCCGTGGCCACGCTCATCAGCAGTGTGGCGCTGGTGAATTTCAATGGGGTGCCCACGTTCTACCAATGTGGAAGTACGCCCACGGTTCCGTTCAATTTCACGGATCCCGGAGGTACCACGGCCGGAAGCACCTACCAGATCTCCTGGGGCAATGCAACGCCGAACTACAGTGCGAACACAGCACCGAATACAACGGTGCACATCTACGGCCAGGGTATCTACACGCTAACCTACACCATCACCGATGCGAACAACTGTGTGTCCACTGCCACCTATCAGGTCTTCTTCGGTTCCAATCCAGCAGTAGGTCTCGGCAACCCGGGTAATACCAACGTCTGCGCACCGGACCTCGCTCACCTTTCCCATCACCGGCACGATCAACAACGCGGCCGGAACCATCTACACGGTGAGCTTCAACGACGGTAGTGCTCCTGTCACCTTCAGCCACCCACCACCTTCCATCACCCACGTTTTTGCAGTGGGTTCCGTGGCACCACCAGCAGCGACGGCCTCAACCAATACCCGAACTCCTATCAGGCCAACATCGTCGCCACCAACCCTTGCGGTACGTCGAGTGCTACTGTCGTGCCGATCTATGTGAACACCACACCGGTGGCGGGCTTCACCATCAGCCCGGCGGATACTGTGTGCACCAACACCACGGTCACCTTCACCAACACCACCGTGGGCGATGAGATCGTGGGAGGGGTCTGCGACCCGACCCCGGCTATCCTTTGGCGGATCTCACCCCCAACGGGATGGACCGTCACCAGTGGACCTTTGGGCAATGGGTTCGGTTTTGACGACTATCCGAATAGCTGGGCCCCCTCTGCATGGGTATCCGGCACACAGGCACTCGGCGTCACATTCACTACGCCGGGCACTTATGACATCACCATGCTGGCGGGTGTCTCTTGTGCGCCCGATTCGATCACCCACAGCATCTGCGTGGAGGCTCCTCCTGTGCCCAGTTTTACACTGAGCCCGTTGTGGGCTGCTCTCCGCTGGTGGCCAACACAGTGAACAACAGTACCACCGCGAATGCCTGTCTGGTCACCCGCACATGGAGCGCCAGCCAGCTCACCCAAGGCTGCGCACCCCAACCCGGCACCATCGGCTTCAACGCACAAGCCGTAGCTCCCCAGTTCACCTTCACGGGCCAGGGCACCTATCAAGTGACCCTTACGCTGGAGAATAGCTGTGGGGTGTATGACCAGACCATACAACCGATCACGGTCAATGGTCCGCCCCTCATTGATCAAGCGCCTTTGGCCACCATCTGTGCAGGTGGGGGCTGCGTGAACCCATCGGCCACCACCCAACCCTGTGGTTCACCGATCACCTCTTATGGGTGGACATTCCCGGGCGGCGTGCCGCTCAGTTCCACTCTTCAGGTCCCTGGCCAAGTATGCTATACGCTCGCAGGCAGCTATACCCTCACCGCCAGTGCGACCAATGCGAGTGGGACCGCCAGCGATCCGGTCACGCTTACGGTAAGCACCATTCCCGTGGCGAATGCGGGCCCTGACATGATGGTCTGTGCCGGAACCGCGGCAACGCTTTCGGGTTCGGCTTCAGGAGGGGGTGGCAACTACACTTACTCCTGGTCACCCATCACCGGGCTCAGTAATCCGGCCATCGCCGCTCCAACCGTCACAATTGCCACCACCACCACCTTCACCTTGACCGTTACCGATGGCGGGGGGTGCATAGGTACCGATCAGGTCACGCTCACCGTTACCCCACCCGCCACGGCCAACGCGGGAGGCCCCTACGTGACTTGCGGGAACCTCCCGGTCAGCATTACCGCTATTGCGAGTGGCCCCGGACAATGGAGCGCTCCTGCGGGCACTGGCACCTTCGCCAACGCAACGAGCAGCACTACCACATTCACTCCGGCCGCAGCCCCACCACCCACGATCACTCTTACTTGGACCACCAACGATCCGGATGGAGCCGGGCCCTGTACGAGCGTTTCAAGTACGGCGACGATCACGGTGAATCCACCAGCCACTGCCACGGTGAACGGGCCATACACCGGCTGTAGCAAAGCACCCGTTAACATCGCGACCACAACGAACACCCCGGGAACATGGACCACAACAGGCTCTGGTTCATTCACGAACGCGAGCACGGCAAGCACCTCTTACCAACCGGGACCGACAGACGGAGGCACCACGTTCACGCTCACCTGGACCACCACCGATCGGACGGTGCCGGTCCATGCCAATCGGCCACGGCTGCCACGAACGTCACCATTAACCAAGCTGCCACGGCCAATGCCGGAGGGCCCTACGCCACCTGTGACGTGGCACCCGTGAACATCACCGCGGTGGCCAGCGGCCCGGGACAATGGACCTCGCCGGCAGGCACCTTCGCGAACGCGAGCGTGGCCAGCACCACCTTCACGCCCACCAGCGCACAAGTGGGCACCACGGTCACGCTCACATGGACAACGAACGATCCGGATGTCAATGGGCCTTGCGTCGCCGTAACGAGTACAGCGAGTGTGACCGTAACACCTTTGCCCACGGCTGCCGCAAGCGGTGGAGGCGTTTACTGCACCTCGGTCCCGAACCCCAACGTCACCTTCACCTTCACCAGTACGGGCCCATGGACCTTCAGCTGTTTGACGGGTCGAATACAACAACGATCAAGAACCATCCCACCTCTCTACCACACGTTACCAACGCGCCGAACGGAACGTATTCCATCACGGCGCTTGCCGATGCCAATTGTACAGGGACGGGCTTTGGATCGCCAATGGTGGTTTCCGCAAGCCCTGCAGCAACGGCCAATGCGGGTGGACCTTACACCACCTGTGGCACCGGTCCGATCGCAATTGCGGCCTTGGCGAACGGCCCGGGCTCCTGGTCGTCAGTGGGCAACATCGGCTCGTTCAGTACACCCAACACGCTGAACAGCACATACACCTATCCGACCTCGGTGACCCTCCTGACCACGCGGGTCACTACATGGACCACCACGGACCCTGATGGCCCAGGACCCTGCCCAGTGCCAGTGACACGGCCTTGGTCATCGTGAATCCACCCGCCACGGCCTCATTGCCAGCGACCGCCTCGGTGTAGCAACGCCTCGCTGACCCTGAATGCGACGACCAACAATCCGGGCAACTGGAGCGGAGGTGCGGGCACTTATGCGGATGCGACAAGTTCGAGCACGACCTATACGCCAGCCCCCAGCGAATCGGGCACCAACGTCACCCTCACATGGACCACCACGGATCCTGACGGCAATGGTCCCTGCACGGCAGCTTCTGCATCAACAGTGGTCACAGTGAACACGGCCCCGGTTGCGGACGCTGGTAACGACACCACGCTTTGTCTGAATGGCGGACCGCTGGTGCTGGCTCCAACCCCTCCCGGTGGAATGTGGTCTACGGGTGTCACGAACGGTTCTTTCACGCCGGTTGCGGTAGGTGCCTTCCCATTGACCTATACCTACACGGACGGGAACAACTGCTCGGATAGTGATACCCTTGAAGTGGTTGTGAACGACGCGGCAACGGCCGATGCGGGTGGCCCTTATGCCACGTGCGGTACAGCGCTGATCGCTATCACCGCCATCGCGAATGGCGCCGGTGCATGGACGGGAGGAGCAGGATCCTTCGCCGACAGCACGGACCCGGCTACGAGCTACACGCCCGGCCCGTCGGAGGTCGGAACTAACGTCACCCTCACCTGGACCACCTCCGACCCGGATGGCGCCGGGTCCTTTCGATCGCGACACCTGCCACCGCACTTGCGGCAGGACCCTACACCGTGTGCAGCAATAGTTCGGTCTCCATCAGCGTGGCCACCACAACCGGTGCTGGATCATGGGCAGGTGGTCTGGGTATCTTTCTTGGAATCCGAGCGAAGCAGGAACCACGGTCGAGATCATCTGGTCAACCGTTGATCCCGACGGAGCAGGCCCTTGCCCCTTGGTGACCGACACGGCCTTTGTATTTGTGCTTGAGGCTGCGATCGCGGATGCAGCGGGACCCTATGAGGTATGCGGAACGGACCCGGTAACGCTCAACGCCACAACAAATGGCACCGGCGAATGGACAGGTGGAGCAGGCATCTTCGCCGATAACGCGGACCCCGGCACGACCTATACTCCTGCCGCTTCGGAGCTCGGTACAACGGTCACCCTCACGTGGAACACCTTCGATCCGGATGGCGCTGGTCCCAGTTTAGGCCTTCGACCGGCTGACCTGACCATCTCCATACCAGCCACCGCGATAGCCGAGGCCCGTACAGTGTGTGCAGCAACAGTTCCGAGGATATCAGTGTGACCACCACTCCGGGCGGTGGAGCGTGGGCGGGCGGCTTGGGAACGATCTTGGTCCATCTGCTACCACCACCACGTACACCCCAGCACCCAGCGAAGCGGGCACCACAGTGGCTAACATATGGACGACCGTTGACCCTGATGGTTCAGGTCCATGTCCTATCGTTACCGACACGGCCTTCATGACGGTGCTCGAAGCTGCTATCGCGAATGCGGGCGGACCTATGAGGTTTGCGGCCCAGCCCCTGTTGCACTGAACGCCACCACGAATGGCACTGGTGAGTGGAGCGGTGGAAGTGGATCTATGCCGACAGTTCGGACCCGGAGCACCAGCTACACACCTTCCATTGCCGAGATGGGTACCACGGTCACACTCACCTGGACCACCGATGATCCGGATGGCGCTGGACCCTGCCAGGTGATTCCTCCACTGCGGACCTCACGATCCCCGCGCCTGCTACGCGCACTGCCGGAGGTCCATACGGTGCATGCAGTAACGGCTCCGAGGATATCAGTGTGACCACTACACCGGGCGGTGGAGGCCGGTGGTGCAGGGACAATCTTGACCCTCTGCGACCACGACCACCTATACGCCAAACCCGCGAAGCGGGTACAACCGTAGCGTCATCTGGACGACCGTTGACCCTGATGGTTCAGGTCCATGTCCCATCGTTACCGATACGGCCTTCATGACGGTGCTCGAAGCTGCAACGGCTGATGCCGGAGGGCCCTACGTGACCTGTGGACCCGATCCGGTCAGCATCACGGCGATCACCAATGGAACGGGCAACTGGTCCGGTGGCGCTGGCACCTTCGCGAACAGTTCAGCCCCCCAGACCACGTACACGGCCGCTCCTTCGGAATTCGCAACCACGGTAGTGCTCACATGGACCACGGACGACCCTGATGGGGCTGGTCCATGTCCGGATGCCTCCGACAGCTACGCTCACGGTGCATGCCTTGCCCGTGGCTGATGCGGGTGGTGATGTGACCGTGGCTTGCGGTGATACGACCACGGTTCTGCCATCCAGGGCCTGCCGGGGTACGCGCTACAGTTGACCCCCACCACCGGCATTTTCCTGCCCACAAGCAAGCACTCAGTAATCGCGACCGGTACCTACGTCCTTCTTGTCACCGATGCCAATGGGTGCACAGACACGGACACAGCGAACGTCACGGTCACTGGTTTGGAGGACATGGCCGTGGTGCAGGATACCAGCATGTGCATGTTCCAGACCGTGCAGCTCACCGGAGGGGCCAATGGAGGTACAGCCCCTCATACGTTCCTGTGGACACCCGCGACGGCATTGAGCGCCACCAACATCCCCGATCCGATCAGTTCCGCGATCCACTCGATCACCTACGTCCTTACGGTAACAGACCAGGTCGGGTGCACGGATACGGACAGCCTCACAGTGATCGTCTTCCCGCTTCCCGTGGTGGATGCGGATCGGACATCAGCCTATGTGCCTACGCGCCCTTGCAGGTGCTTGGCGGTTTCTCCCCGGTCGGAGGCGTATGGAGCCCTGCCCCGATCTTCATGCCGGATACGCTCGCTATTGGCTCCAATTCCTTCTGCTACACCTACACCGATCCGATCACGTTGTGCCCGAACACAGATTGCCTCGTGGTCACGGTGAACGAGGTCCCTGGTGGCATTCAATGCACCCGACACCGCTTGCGTCAACGTGAACGTCCTGTTCACCAACCAGACCAGTTGCCCGACTTGCGGCGTCCTGTCGTACGAATGGGACTTCGGTGATGGCAGCATCGGCAGTTCCTTGGTTTCCCCCCAGCATGCCTACCCGGATACCGGCACCTATGTGGTGACGTTGATAGCGGGCAGTGGCTTTGGTTGCACGGATACTACCACGCGGACCATCCGGATCATCAAGGTTCCAGAGGTGGCCTTCAGCTTTACGCCGGATAACGGTTGCGGTCCGCTTCAGGTCACGCTCGCTAACAACTCCTTGGGCCTACCGATCAACTATCTCTGGGACATCGAGACCTACGGTACATCCGCAGCCGCAAACCCCGGGCCCATCACCTTCCCACAGGCACCCTGTGATTCCATCTACTATACCATCCAGCTCTCCGCGTCCAATCAATGCGGAACGGTCATCGCCATTGACTCGGTCAAGGTCTTCAGCGTACCCTATCCCGTGCTCCTGCTCAACACCGATACCATCTGCTCACCGGATACCGTGCAGGGCTTCAATGCCACCACATGCGCATGGCAGACCACCTACACGTGGTTGTTCGGTGATGGCGATACGCTGGTGTCCCAAACGCCACTGGTGTCGCACTTCTATTCGTCCGATTCGATCCCTGCTCATCTTCAACATCACCCTTGTCGCAGAGAACGCGTGCGGCATCGCCTCGGACACGGATACCCTGCTGGTGATCCCGAACACGATCACAGCCTTCTTCAACGCCAACCCTTGATCGGTTGTGAACCGCTTCTCGTCCAGTTCACGCAATCCATGGTCGGCATCACTGACTGGGCCTGGGACTTCGGCGATGGGTTCAGCTCTTTGGCACAGGACCCATCACACCTTTTCCTCAACGATGGCACCTATACGGCAGAGCTTGATGTGAGCAACGGCTGTGTCTCTGATTCGATTTCTCAAGTGATCACGGTGTTGCCAGGGCCGGACTTCGATTTCGTGGCGGATCCGGATTCGATCTGCGCGGGCGACACCATCCAGTTCACAGCGTTCGGAGCGAACCTCACGGGGTATCAATGGTCCTTTGGTGATGGGAGTGTAAGCACCCAGGCCGCGCCAGCTCATGAGTATGCTCAGGCAGGGGTCTATACTGTGCAATTGATCTGTCTTTCCACTGTGACCCTATGCCCGGACACCGTCCAGCATCCGGTCTGGGTGCTCCCGAATCCCGTGGCATCCTTCACCGCTGCGCCGCTCGAAGGGTGTACCCGCTCTGGGTTTACTTCCAGGACCAGAGCCAGTTCGCAGGCCAGTACCATTGGGACCTTGGCGATGGCAACACCTCAGGCTTCGCGTCACCATCGAACGTCTACGACACCGGGCGCCTACACCATCGAGCTGCTTGTCACGTCCGGCAATGGCTGCGTGGATTCCACAGAGACATCCGTAACAGTGCACCCTGTCCCCACCGCTGCGTTCACCTTCGCCTTGGACACCCTCCCTGACTTCATCCTTCCAGCCTACTTCGACAACCTCTCCACCGGCGCCGTGAGTTACGTCTGGACGTTCGGGGATGGCCAGGGCAGCAACCAGTTCGAGCCCGGGCATCAGTATGCGATCAACTCGACTTGTAGCTACTCTCCGATGCTCGTGGTCTACAACGAGTTCCAGTGCACCGATACGGCCGTCGGGTGATCACCGTGCCCCGTGATGTACGCGTGTTCGCCCCCAACGCTTTCTCACCGGATGGGAATGGCCTGAATGAGGATTTCATCGTCGAGGGCGTGGACTGGACAACCACGTCGTTCCAGTTCGACGTGTTCGACCGTTGGGGTGAGGTCATCTACTCACAGACCAGTGGCCAGCCACGGTGGAACGGCTTCGTCAACGGAGTTCCGGCCATGAACGATGTATACGTATGGCGCCTCAAGGTCCGCGAAGTGTGCGGGTACGATGAACAGACCATACTGCGACACGTCACCGTAGTACGGTGACCGCACTGCCAGTGTACTCCATCGTAGAACTATTCTCCGGGGCACTCCGCGCACCCATTGATCAGTGATACGTCTTCACATGCGCGTGCGGCACACTTTCAATCGAATGAAACCCGGCTAAGCGGCAGGGTGTGTTTGGAAAGCACCTAATGTGGGAGGAGCATAAGGTACCCATGGGCGCAACGCGCGCGCCTCCACGCACGTGAGGCCCCTGCACCATGCCCTCAGGCGTAATGACAATGATTGATCCACCCGCTATTCTGGCCAGCGGTTCTGGCAAGCGGTAGCCACATGCACTTCCGCTCAATCCAGAGCCAATGCGTATATCTCGCCTTCCCATTCCTGTTCCTCTAGCACCTTCCGCCAATCCGGGGGCGTGTACCCACCTTCAGCATTTCATCGAGCAGCTTGTGGGGTCAGAACTGCGCCCTGACGGGGTACTGTGCCTCGCGCGCGTGTGGCATCGCGGACCTTGCGAACATGGAAGCACCCCGCCAACTTTGTCCAAGGGTATTCCTGTGCGTCAGGTAGTGTTACCGGAGAAAGACCCCCCGCCATTGTTTCCCAAGAAAGATCAATTTGGCGTTGGACCATACCGCAGCAAAGGGGACTTCTTCATCGGTATGCAGTCTTAGCGCTTCACCTGCGACCAAGGAAAGGGCGCGTATGCTTATCCAGCATCCGCAGCTATCTCGGCATTCGTGCTCAGGCCACAGATCGCACCTCGGGCCGGGACCACCAGTTGCTGGGCATAACTCAGCTGCTCCAAGCCTCCGAACCCTTGGCAGTGTTGGAGGATCATCAGAGGCGCACGCGCGTGTATACGTGATGGATTCCCACCCTGCAAGCACATCGGGAAGCCAATGCCGGGGGGGTGATGGCCATAATCCGCCCTCAAAGTCTTGAGTCCATCCGGCTTCCAAGGGTGTTGGGAATAACGGTCTGTCAGCCATATACCCCATTGAAGCGTCCCCCCGCCTTCCCCATTTTCAAAGTCGTTTGGTGCGGAGCGGTGCTGTATAGCGTGGGGGGGACCCATTTCACGGCATGGTCCAATCTCCGCGCTGATTACTTGCTGAGGTGTTGGGTCACCCCATTTTCGACGTTGATCAAGTTCGGCCGAGAACAAAGGAGAATCGCACCTAAGCGACAACCAATCCGACAACCCCTAAAACGAGAATCGCCGCAAACCCTTGCTATGCTTGGGATTGCGGCGAAACGTATGCGGTCCGGACGGGACTCGAACCCGCGACCTCCGCCGTGACAGGGCGGCATTCTAACCAGCTGAACTACCGAACCGACTGACCCCGTTTTTCAACGAAGCGGGTGCAAATGTAAGACCCGGACGCAACGCAGCAAAAAAAGTTGGACGCTTTGCGGCAAAGGTGCAGATACCTAGTCGAGCAGGAAGAAGCTGGCCGAGAGCCGGACCCCTTCAGAGCGTACCTCGGCAGTGTACAGACCACTGGCAAGATCACGGACCGGTGCGCGTAGGCCATTGCCCGAGCCTGTGCCCGACCCCACTGTGCGTCCGTAGGCATCGATGATGCGCCAGTGGATCGGGCCTGTGAGTTCAGATGGCCACTCAACGCTACTTCTTCGGAACTGGCTTGAGGTATTGCGCTTTAGTCGCCATTGAAGAGGGCGGGAGCCGCCCCAACATCCACTGTCGAGCATCCTGATCCTGTTTGGACCATGAGTGGGAGCAAGGGCAACGACCATGTTTCCACCTGGACCGACTGGAGCGTAGGAGTAAGGTTGATCTGCACAGGGGTGAACACGTCGTACACGCTCGAATACACGACCGGCGACCAACAGCCCAATGGCGTTTGGTCGAGGTCAACATGATAGAGCACTGAGGAATTGTAGGTGTAGGATGGCCCGCCGGCAAGCCAGATCGTATTGCCGGTCCCTTTCATAGGTCTGCTTTTGAAACCGCATAGCACCAGCGGTCCTTGAGGGCCGGCGGACCATGATACCGCGCACATGGTGTCTATCACTAGGATCTGTGCTTGGCTGGCACCGTACAGGTCCGTGTAGCAGGCTGCGGTCGTGGGGGAAAGGGCGCAGGCCCGAACGAATTGGACCCAGGTAGTGATGCCTGTGCCTGAGAATCGAGCGGAATGCAGCATGTTGCCGCTGGCATCAAGGCTGAGAACACCGAGGTCGCGGTCCCCGTTCGTGGTCACATCAAGGAAGAGTAGAATGCGATCCGAGCTCAAGTGCACGGCCTCTCTGGCAATGTTGAAGATGGAATTGGTGGAAGGGTGTCGCTTGGCCCAGAGCACGTTGCCATCCGTATCCAGGCGCACCAAGAGACCGTTCGCACCTACGAGGAGCATTCCGTCATCCTGCGTCAAGGAGGAAAGGCGGAGATCATCGGTGGTGGTGCCGCACGTCAGTGCCCAGAGCACGTTGCCGATCGTATCCAACTTCATTATCCGCATAGGCTGGGCGGCACCGGCCGAATGGCCGACCACGATATCGCCAGTGCTCGTCAGCAGTAGGTTGGGGATGGAAAGGGAGGAAGGCCCCGAATAGGAAGTTGCCCCAACGAAATTGCCTTGGGCGGTGACCGTGACCATCGAGAAATGCAACCCTGTGCTATCCGTATGGTTCGCACCGAACAACAGGTTGCCGCTCGGAAGTTCCACTGCCGGTGTCATGGCCGAGAGGTTGCTGATGTTGCCGAACTCTCTCGACCAAAGGACCTGCTGCCCTTGTGGGTCTAGACGATACAGGTGGTACGGGGCTTCCATTTGTTCGCCATCCGAATTCAGGAGAATGTCGCCGTTGCTGAGCGGGAGGTTGTGCAGCGGCTCGTAGGGCAGAAGGGTGCGCTCCAAAAGCACCTGAGCGTTCGCCAAACTCATCATCAAGAACATCGGCGTAACGAGGGCAATATGCTTCATCGGAGTGAAGACGTTGCCTGGGCCGATCAGTTGCGCTCCGATCAATACAACCGCGCCCGCTTGGTGAGGAACTCCAGCAGGATGGGTTCGAAGCCTGCGTTGATGTCGGCCTCGACGAGGTCGATGCGATACTGGGCGCACTTGAGCTTCAGGCGGTGCCAGCGTTCGGCCATGGCGGTCTTGTAGGCTTCGCGCACCTCAGCGGGGTGGGCCTTCACCTGTTCGCCGGTCTCTACGTCCACGAAGGTGTAGGGGCGGTCCTGCAGGTCGAGCTCCAGTTCGTGCTTGCGGTCCACTACGTGGAAGAGGATGATGTCGTGCTTGTTGAAGCGCAGGTGCTGGAGCGCATCGAAGACCTCAGACTCGCGGTCCTGGTCATCGAGCATGTCGCTCAACACCACCACCAGGCTGCGGCGGTGCGCGCGTTGGGCGATGTCGTGCAGGGCCTCCACCATGTGCGTGCGTTGCCCGCGGTCGGGGGCGCCGGTGGCCAACAGGTTCTCCAAGTGCTGCATCAGGTGCCGCAGGTGGACGGC
Organism: Flavobacteriales bacterium; assembly: GCA_016721825.1. Lineage (GTDB taxonomy): Bacteria > Bacteroidota > Bacteroidia > Flavobacteriales_F > PHOS-HE28 > PHOS-HE28. Next base: position 382,433 of record JADKHI010000001.1, on the reverse strand, counting down.
GTTGCTCCGGGCTTCCTCCGCCACCAACACCGTATCGCTGAAGGTGGTGAGACCCACGGCATCGCGCTGCTTGCGCAGGAGTTGGATGAAGGCGGCCCCGGCGTGCACCGCGAACTCCACCTTGTTGAACTCCTTGCTCTCGCCCTTCGCAGGATAATACATCGAACTGCTGGCGTCCAGCACGAGGTGGCAGCGCAGGTTGGTCTCCTCCTCGTAGCGCTTCACGTACAGCTTGTCCGTGCGGGCGTAGAGCTTCCAATCGATGTGGCGGGTGCTTTCCCCCGGGTTGTAGGCGCGGTGCTCGGCGAACTCCACGCTGAATCCGTGGAAAGGGCTCTTGTGCAGGCCGGCCAGAAAGCCCTCCACCACCTGGCGGGCCTTGAACTCCAGGGCGCTGAGGGCTTGGATATGGCGCTGTTCGATCGGCATGCGTTGCTCGCCGCAAGCTACGGCGAAGGCGAGCGGCGTAAAGTTCGGGCAGAAACGGTGAGCGGGCGACGGTCCACCATCTTTGGCGAATGCTCCGCTACGTCCTCGTCCTGGTCGGATGGCTCATTGGCCTGTGCCATGGGGCAGGTGCGCAGAGCGGTGGGGGCGCAGTGGATAGCCTGCGTGACCGGCTGGAGCAGTGGCAACGAGCGGGTGCGTCGGGTGCCTCCGATACGCTTGGCCTGAACCTGATGAACGCCTTGGCCACAGCCTACCACCATGCCGGTCGGCCCGACAGTTCGTTGGTGTGGGCCGTGCGCACCAGTACGAAAGCGATGGAAGCCTTGTCAACCTTGCCGACCGACAGCCAGTCGGACGTGCGCAAGCAGCTGATGGATGCGCAGCGCATTCAAGCCATGGGCCTGTTCTTCTTGAACCGCTATCCGGAATGCGTGGACCGGTTGCAGGAATACCTCGCTTCGGCCGAGCAACTGGGTCGTGCGAATGATATTGGTGCGGCTTATAACTACATGGCGTTCTGCTACGACGCGATGGACGATCTGCCCACCGCGCTGCGCTGGTCGCGGAGGTCCGTTCAGATACTGAAGGACAAGCCCGACGGCATCGACATGGCCAACGCGTATGTGGGCCTGGCCAACATCCTGTATGGACTTGCACAAGAGGACAGCGCCGTGCTCTACTACCGGGAAGCGGTGCGGTTGCACGAGCACTTGGACCAACCTGCCAATCGCACGTCCGCCATGTTCATGTTGGCGGAGATCTTCCTTCGGCAGGAGCGACTTGATTCGTTGGATCGGTACATGGGGCTCATCGCCAAGTCCATGGAGGGCGTTTCCAGCGAGCGATCCGAGATGCGCTACACCTTGTTCCAAGGGCGCATGGCGATGGAGCACGGGGATGCGCGCGGGCCTTGCTCCTTTTACACGTGCGGACTCCTTGGCCGTATCGATGGAGGACCACCGGCAGCGGCACTACATCCATCAGAATTGGTCGATCGCCTCGGCTTCGCTGGGTGATGTGCACGGAGCTTTCCGGCACGCGGAGATCGCTGCGGAGGAACTGAAGCTGGACATGGGCCTGGAGAAGATGCGTGCGTTGACCGCGAAGGGTTCGGCCATGGCGTACGAGCAGGAGCTGAAGGCCGCATCGGATCAAGTGGAGGAACAGCGGCGGAACACGCGACTGGCGTTGGCCGGCAGTGGTGCGCTGCTGCTGATCGTCGGACTGCTGCTCCTTCTCTACCGACACAGCCAACGGAGCACGCGCCAGGCGAAGGCGTCGAACAAGGCGTTGATCGAAGCACAGGAGCGTTTGGTAGCGGCAGAGAAACAGCATGAGGCGGAATCGGTCCGCACACGCATTGCACGCGACATTCATGATGAGCTGGGAGGCAGCCTGGCGAAGATCGCCCTGCTCAGCGATCACCTGCGCACGGGCGGGTCGGCGAAGGAGGAGGGCGTCCTTTCCCTGTTCACCCTGGCCGAACAGGCGCGTGAGGTCAAAGCCTCGCTGAACGATGTGGTGTGGACGGTGGATCCCACACACGACTCCGCCCTGGCACTGTTGGATCGGGTGGCCGATACAGCGCGCAGGATCCTGGACAGCGCTGACATCGAACTATGCTTGGATCTGGGAGCTGCGGATCCGACCCGTGTCCTCTCGCCGGAAGTGAAGCACCACATCCACTTGATCGTGAAAGAGGCGCTGACCAACGCCTTGAAGCATGCTGAGGCGCGGCGTGTGGCCGTTACGGTCGAACTGGGCGCGGAAAACTACTTCCTTCGTGTTTCGGATGATGGACGTGGTATGCAGGCTGCTGAAGGGAACGGCCAAGGGTTGTCGAACATGCGATCAAGAGCGCGCGCGATAGGAGCCACCATTCTCGTTGCTCCGGCCGCTGGTGGTGGAACCTTGGTCGAGGTGCGCGGTCCAATGCCTCCGAGCGCATGAGCGAACGTCGCGTACGCACAGCGGTGGTGGAGGATGATCCTTTGCTGCGGACCCTGGTGGAGGCGGGGCTCGGGCAGCATCCACGCATAGCGGTGATAGGTGTGTTCCCAAGCGGTGATCGTTTCCTCGAGGAATTGCCGTTCCTGGATGCGGACGTGGTGGTCATGGACATCAACCTGCCCGGCACCAACGGCATCGAATGCGTTCGGCGGGCCAAGCCGCAACGACCGGCCATGCAGTTCCTCATGAGCACGGTGTTCGAGAACCCGGCCTACATCTTCGATGCGCTGTGCGCCGGTGCCACCGGGTACCTCGTGAAGGGTGCTCGGTCACCGACCTGGCGGCCGCGGTGTTGGAGATCAATGGGGGTGGATCGCCCATGACCCCGGCCATCGCACGGCTGGTGGTGGCGAGTCTGCAAGGAGGTGCCTCGTCCACGATGCAGCAGGCCTTGTTGACCACCAAGGAACGGGAGGTGCTGGATGGACTTGCTGCCGGCCTCATGTACAAGGAGATCGCGGACAAGCTCGCGGTCAACATCAGCACCATCCGAACGCACGTGCGCAGCATCTACGAGAAGCTGCAGGTGCATTCACGTGCGGAAGCCGTACGCCGTGCCTTTCCGGCGAAGCGCTGAGCGTCATCGCCTACCATCTTGATGGTAGGGGCCGTGCTCCGGAAGCGTTGGACGTTTGCGGTTGAACAACCGCCAAGACCATCCATCATGCGCCCCTTCTCAACGGCTTTGCTGCTCGCCCACCTGATGCCTGCCATGGCGCAGGACTATACGATCACCACCATCGCAGGTACCGGCATGGCGGGAAGCACTGGCAATGGCGCATCCGCCGCCAACGCCACTGTCAATTACCCGCAAGGCATAGCCCTGGCGGCCGATGGTTCACTGTACTTCGGTCAGCCGGCCGATCATACCGTTCGCAGGATCGATGCGTCGACAGGCAATATGGAGCACGTCGCTGGCATTGGTATCCTTGGGTATGGTGGCAACGGCGGTGCCGCCACTGGGGCCGGCCTCGCTTATCCCTTCGGACTCGCGTTCAATGCGGATGGCGATCTGTTCATCGGCGAGCGTGATGCATTCCGGATCCGGAGGATCAGTGCGTCCGACGGCACGATCACCACCTATGCCGGTACCATGAGCCCGGGGAACAACACCGAGGTACCGGCCCTTTCCGCCGCGCTTCATGCACCCATGGGTGTTCGGTTCACGGCGTCCGGTGACCTCTTGTTGAGCGTGATCGGCAACAACTACGTGCGCTACATCGATGCGGACAGCATGTATCTCCATGCGTTCGCCGGCAATGGAACAGCGGCTTTCGCTGGTGATGGGGGGGCAGCGCTTACCGCATCGCTCAACCAGCCGTACGACATCGCGATCGCGTCGAACGGTGATGTGTACATCGCGGACATCAACAACGCCTGCATCCGAAAAGTGGATGCCATCACGGGTATCATCACCACCGTGGCCGGGATCGGCACGGGACCTTCGGCCTACAACGGCGATGGCATTCCAGCAATGCAGGCAACGCTCGGGCTACCGCTGGGCATCGCGTTCGATGCCGATGACAACCTGTACATCTGCGATGCGAACCAAAGTCGGATACGCAAGGTGGATGCGTTCACGGACCTGATCTCCACGATCGCGGGTACTGCGACATCCGGGTTCAATGGCGACAACATCAGTTCCTCAACGGCCATGATCAGTGCTCCCTGCGGCATCGTGGTCGACAGTGCCGGGCGTGTCATTTTCGCCGATGCAGCGAACCACCGGATCCGCATGCTGGCACCCATGGATGATATCGGCGTATCCGATGTCACGGGCACGACAGTGAGCATCAGTGTGTATCCCTCGCCTGCGAGCGAGCACATCATGGTGAACGTGTTGCGCGGCACGGCGGGAGTCCCGATCGAGCTGATCGATGGCGCTGGTCGCTTGGTGTACCGTGTGTCCGGAAGCATGTCGGGCAACACGGTCCTTCCTGTGACCGACCTTGCTCCGGGTCTCTACCATGTGCGTGTGGCAGGAGCGCTGCATGTACCCGTGGTGATCGCGAGGTAATGTCATGCACAGGTCAACTGGCATTCGAAAAAGCAGAAGGCCCGGATCGCTCCGGGCCTTCTCCGTTCTATGGAAAGTGGTTCACGCGAGCTGGCTGTCCAGCTTCTGCACCAAGGTGCTCTTGGGCACGGCGCCCACAGCGCGGTCCACGATCTCGCCGTTCTTGAACACCAGCAACGTGGGGATGCTGCGGATGCCGTACTTCATGCTGATCTGGGCGTTGTTGTCCACGTTCAGCTTGCCGATCACGGCCTTGCCGTCGTATTCCTTGCTCAGTTCCTCCACCACAGGGCCCACCATGCGGCAGGGTCCGCACCATTCCGCCCAGAAGTCGACGAGCACGGGCTTATCGCTTTTGAGGACGAGTTCTTCAAAGTTGCTATCGGTGAATTCGAGTGCCATGATGGTGAGGCGCCTTTTTCGCGCCCTTGCTTGGTTTCTGGTTCAGTGTCCTTTTTGCAGGGACCGCAAGTTGGGACTTTTCGATCCTTGCCTCGGCAAGGACTTATCCTCAGTTCCTCACCGCGTTCCGTTGGCAAAGGTACCCTCTTGGAGCAATTTCCTTGCCATGGAAAGTATTCTGACGATCCGTCAGTTGAGGGTGTAGGATACAGCGGCCAGTGATTCCAGCCCTCGGATCAGCTCTTCGCTCAGGGCCACGCTCAAGCCCTTGCTAGGGGCTTCCACCGCCATGTTCTCCTGTTGGCTGATCACTTGGAAGGTGACCTTGCACTTACCGGGTGAACCCTTCAGTAGCTGTCCAAGTTCGCGGGCCAGGTTGTCGTCCACGCGCTCGGCCTCCAGCTTCAGGTTGAGCTTGGTGATGTACTTCTCGCGAGCATCACTGAGCAGGTCGATGCTGCTGATCTTGAACTCCATCTGGCCTTCGTCGCGCCCCCAAGTGCGAGCGCTCGCGCGACCCTTCACCAACAACAAGGCGCCGGTCTGTAGGTAGAGCTTGAACTTCAGGTAGTCCTCGCTGAAGAGCATGAGGTCGAAGGTGCCGTGGTGGTCCTCCAGGCTCAGGCTGCCGAAGGCCTTGCCGCTCTTGGCGATGCGGTGCTCAGCCTTGGTGACGATGCCGCTGAAGGTGAGCTCGCGACCGGCCAGCTTGTCCAGTTCCTTCAGCTCGGGCAGGGTGGTGTTACAGAGGTGCTTGATCTCCAGGCGATGGTCGTCCAGCGGGTGGCCGCTGAGGTAGAAGCCGATCACCTCCTTCTCATGGTGAAGCTGCTCCAGCGCGCTCCAAGGTTCGATCTGTGGTAGGGTAGGTTCGGGGATCCCGGCGGCATCATCGGAGTCACCGAACATGTTCACCTGGCTGCTGTCCTCGCCGTCCTGATGCTGCTGGCCGTACCGTGTCAGTGTTTCAATGAAGGTGGGCTTTCCTTCCCCGGCGCTGTGGAAGAAGTGCGCACGGTGTGTCTTGTCGAAACCATCGAAGGCACCCGCGTAAGCCAGGCTTTCCAGGGCTTTGCGGTTGGCACTGCGCAGGTTCACGCGGCGCATCAGGTCGAAGATGCTGAGGAAGGGTCCGCGTTCGCTCTTGCGTTCGTTCACGATGGATTCCACGGCCGCTTCGCCCACGCCTTTCACCGCGCCGAGACCGAAGCGGATCTGCCCGGCCTTGTTCACGCTGAACTGCAACCCGCTCTCGTTCACATCGGGCCCCAGCACGGAGATGCCCATGCGGCGACACTCCTCCATGAAGAAGGTGATCTTGTCGATCTGCCCGCCTGAATGGGTGAGCACACTGGCCATGAACTCGCTCGGGTAGTTCGCTTTCAGCCAGGCCGTCTGGTAGGCCACGAAGGCGTAGCAGGTGCTGTGCGACTTGTTGAAGGCGTATTGCGCAAAGGCCTCCCAGTCGGTCCAGACCTTGGTGCAGACCTTGGGGTCGAGTCCATTGGAGGCGGTGCCATCCAGGAACTTGCCCTTCATCTTGTCCAGCGTGGCGCGGTCCTTCTTGCCCATCGCCTTGCGCAGCACGTCGGCGTCGCCCTTGGTGAAGCCCGCGAGCTTCTGCGAGAGCAACATCACCTGCTCCTGGTACACGGTGACGCCGTAGGTCTCCTTCAGCAGTTCCTCCATCTCGGTGAGGTCGTACACGATCTTCTCCAGGCCGTGTTTCCGCTTGATGAAGGTGGGGATGTATTCCAGCGGACCCGGACGGTACAGCGCGTTCATGGCGATGAGGTCGCCGAACGTATCCGCCTTCAATTCGCGCAGGTACTTCTGCATGCCCGCGCTTTCGAACTGGAAGGTGCCGTTCGTTTCCGCACGCTGGTAGAGCGCGTAGGTCTTTGGGTCGTCCAGAGGAATGCCGTCGATGTCGATCTGGATGCCGTGGTTCGCATCGATCATCCGCAATGCATCGCGGATGATGGTGAGCGTCTTCAGCCCCAGGAAGTCCATCTTGATCACACCCGCGTCCTCGATCACCTTGCCGTCGTACTGCGTCAGCAGCAGGGAGGATTCCTTCGAGGTGCACACGGGGATGATCTCGGTGAGATCGCTCGGCGCGATGATGATGCCGGCAGCATGCACACCGGTGCCACGCACGGAACCTTCCAGCTTCTCGGCCTCACGCAGCACATCGGCAGTGAGCTCGCCGCTGTCCAGGATCTCGCGGAGCTGCTTCACCAACGCGATCTCCTCGCTGCCCAGGTTCTCCTTCTGCTTCAGGCTGCCTTCGCCATCGAGCGGTGCGCGAAGGATGCGGCCTAGTTCGATTCCCGGTCGTTCGGGTATCAGCTTCGCCAAGCGGTCCGCTTCCTGCAGTGGCAGATCGAGCACGCGGCTCACATCGCGGATGCTGCTCTTGGCGGCCATGCTGCCGTAGGTGACGATCTGTGCCACCTGGTTCTGGCCGTATTTCTCCACCACGTAATCGATCACCTTCTGCCGGCCTTCGTCGTCGAAGTCCGTATCGATATCGGGCATGCTCTTGCGGTCCGGATTCAGAAAGCGCTCGAACAGCAGGTCGTACTTGATCGGGTCGATGTTGGTGATGCCGATGCAATAGGCCACCGCGCTGCCCGCCGCACTGCCACGACCCGGACCGATCAACACGCCGATGTCGCGACCGTGGTTGATGAAGTCCTGCACGATCAGGAAGTAGCCCGCGAAGCCCATCGTGCGGATCACGAACAGCTCGAAGTCCAGGCGCTCCTTGATCTTCGTTTCGAGGGAATCGATGCCCGACACCCCATCGTTGATGTAGCGCCTGATCGCACCTTCGTAGGTGAGGTGCTGCAGGTATTCGTCCTGGTTCGTGAAGCCCTCGGGCAGCTGGAAGTTGGGAAGGAGGATGTCCTTCTTCAGCTTCAGCGTCTCCACCTTGTCCACGATCAGGTTCGTGTTGTCCAGGGCTTCCGGCAGGTCGTGGAAGGTCTGCGCCATCTGCGCCTGCGTCTTGAAGAAGAACTCGTCGTTGTAGAACGCGAAGCGCTTACCCTTCGAGCCTTCCTCATCACCGTCCTCCGCCTTGGGCGTGCTCTGCTTCTCACCGGTGTTGATGCACAGCAGGATGTCGTGGGCGTTGCTGTCCGCCTGATCGGTGTAGTGGCTGTCGTTGCTGGCGATGATGGGCACGTTGTACTTGCGCGCCCATTGCACCAGCACGGCGTTCACCTGGTCCTGTTCGGGAATGCCGTGGCGTTGCAGCTCCACGTAGTAGTCCTCGCCGAACAGGTCCAGCCACCAGCGGAACTCGTCCTCCGCTTTCTGCAGATCGCCGGTGCCGCCGCGCAGGATGGCCTGGGGCACGCTGGCGCCGAGGCAGCAGGTGGTGGCGATCAGTCCTTCGTGGTATTGCTCGATCAGCGCCTTGTCGATGCGTGGGTATTTGCTGTAGAATCCGTCGATGTAGCCCAGGGAGCAGAGCTTGCTGAGGTTGCGGTAGCCGGTGGCGTTCTTCGCCAGCATCAGCTGGTGGAAGCGCTTGTCCTTGTCCTCACGCGTGAAGACTTTCTTGAAGCGGTCAGTGACTACGTAGAACTCGCAGCCCACGATGGGCTTCACCTTCGGTGTGCCGTCCTCGTTCTTGTGCTTGCCCGCCTCGGCCACGAACTTGAAGGCTCCGAACATGTTGCCGTGGTCGGTGATGGCGATGGCCGGCTGGCCATCCTTGGCGGCCTTCTTGAACAGCGCCGGGATGCTGGCGGCCCCGTCGAGGAGCGAGAACTGGGTGTGAACGTGGAGGTGGGAGAACTTCGTCATCGGCCCGCGAATTTACCTGCTGGGGGAGGAGGGAGGGGGAAGCAGTTTTCCACGATCATTCGGTGCCGGCTCCGTGATCATTTGTAGCGCTACATTGGCTCTATCAGACGTTCTGCAATGGCACAGTGGGCCCGACAGTACACAGGGAATACGCATGAGACGCGTGTTGATGATGCCGAACGAGCACTGCGAGAGGCCATAGCGGAGCAAGCTGATCCGAAAGATGTGCTACCCGACGAGGTGCGATTGAAATGGAAGAAGCTCGCTGAGAAGATCCTATTCGCACGCGAACAGGTTATCCGGGCAAAGTTGAGCAGATCAAGGCACGTTCCAACCGAGGAGGCATTCGAGAATCAGAAGCTGGCGCAAGACCGAATGGTAAAGAGTTTGGAAGTCTTGTATAAGGGAGGTGTTGACGCCATTTTGCTGGAGTTCGGCGTTTAGACTGGGCGACTTGGAGGACTGCTAGTTCCTTTCCTTATCACAGAGGTTCTCCGCAAGCGAGCTTCACGCCTGTAAGCAGATCACGACCCTGAGGCATCTCGGAACCTGAGTGTCCTTTTCGTGAGACCCTGACGGAAAGTCGGATCTGTGCTACCATCGCGGCACCACCACTTTCACCACCTTTACCGCCATGTCCTCCACAGGGAACTCACCGCGCAAGGAACGCCTGCTCCGCTTCGCCCACGTGTTCGCTGGTCTGCTGATCGCGCTGCATGCGTATGAGCGGTATGAGCATGGTCATTCGACCTACGTCCTGTTCGGCACCGCGGCGGTCGTGTTCCTGATCCTTGCAGCGTTCCATCACCGGATCGCACATCGTTTCCCCTGGATCGATGCCGTGTTCATCGCCATCGAGGCCTTGCTCTCGTTCACCATCATGCTGGAGTTCATGGCGCAGGGTAAGAAGGGACTGCCGTACATGTACCTGTTCGCCGGTTGCATGCAGCTGGTCGCGGTGTTCGTCGCCTTGCGAAAGTCGAAACGTGACAAGCCCTCGGTTCGGCACTGAGCGTCGTGTTTGCGGAGCGCGCTAGTTCAAGAACACGATGGCACCGTTCAATACGGAGGCGAAGGTGACCCACAACAGATAGGGTACGAGCAGATACGCTGCCGGGCGACTGATCGGAAGGAAGAGCCGGATGCACCAAACAATGGCGACCCATAGCACAATGATCTCCACGAGCGCGACGGCGGGGGATCTGAGCCCGAAGAAGATGAGGGTCCAGACTACGTTCAAGCCGAGCTGGACGATATAGGAAAGCAGCGCCTTGCGCTTCAACGACGCATCGCTATTGGCGCTCCACACCAGTCCAGCAGCAAGGCCCATCAAGATGTAGAGAACCGACCATGCCGGACCGAAGACCCAATTGGGAGGGTTGAAGGAGGGCTTGGCCAACGAGGCATACCATCCGTTGATGGCATCGATCGTCAGGAGGCCGCTGAGCGAACCGAGCACCAACGTGGAGACGATCGCGATGAGGATCTTGATAGCAGGAGTGAGCGCCATGTGTGGTTCTGTCAGAACGGATAGCCGATCGCTATGTTCAGAATGAAGTTGCGGGTGATGTCGGTGTAAAGGTCGTCGAAGACCCAACGATCACCCGCAGGCAGGTCGGGGCGGCGCAGTGGAGCTGCAAGGTCCAGTCGGATCACGATGACCTGGGGGTCCACACGGAGGCCGATACCTGCATCCACGGCCAGCTCGCTCACGAAGGTGTCCCACTTGAACGCTCCCCCCGGGCGGGTCGGATCCTCATTCAACAGCCAAACGTTGCCGACATCCGCGAACAAGGCACCCTTGACGATGCCCGACAATCCGAAGCGGTACTCCATGTTGGCCTCCAGTTTCAGGTCGCCCACCTGGTCCACGAGCAGGTTGTCGTTCTGCGGTGAGATGTAGCTGCCGGGGCCCACGCTGCGGGCGCGGAAACCGCGAAGGCTGTTGGTGCCACCTGTATAGAACTGTTTCACGTAAGGCATCACCTCCGTGTTGCCATAGGCGATGCCGGTCTGGGAGAGGAAGCGCGTGACGAGCTGGTCGCCTCGCCCACCTAACGCATGGTACCAGCGCACTTCAGGCCGCAGGCGCACGTATTGCGAGAAGCGCTGGCCGAACAGGATGTAGCCTTCTTCCGGTCGCGCCCCCTTAACGCCGTAGATCGCGTTGAGAAGGTTGCCGCTCTCGTCAGCGCCGAGGCTGTAGACGAACCAATCGCGCTGGGTGTCACGCTTCTTGGTACTGTGCGTGTAGGTGTAGCCAACTCCGACGATGAACTGATCCTCGAAGCTCCGTTGGATCGTGGGGTTCTCCTGCAGGAATTGGCTGAAGTCGGCGGAGGTGTAGTAGAGCTGGTTGAAACTGAACTCCAGCAGTTGGAGGTCGTGCCACGTACGGAGGTCGCTCTTCCACATGTGGCCCCAGCCCGCGCTGGCGGAGCGCATGCCGTAGAGGTTGATGCGGCGGAAGAGGCCAAAGCCGGCGGTGAGGTTGGTGATCGGAGCGCTCGTGCGGATGCCCTTGGGTTCGGGGAGCAACAACATGCGAGGGATCGCCAGGCCTGCCTTGATGCCGACCTCATACGCGTTCGTTCCTTGGTCGGCCCCGGAGATCTGCGTCTCGAAGCGCCCGTTGATGTCCAGTGTGAACTGTTCCGCTCCACCGAGGAAATTGCGGTCCTTGAAACCGGCGCGCACACCAGGGCCTGCGAAGTTGTTGCTCTTGCTCACCATGCTCGCTTCGCTGAACAGGGAGAAGCGTTTCAAGGGTTGCAGGGTGATGTGCGAATTCAAGACCCCACTGCGCAGTGTATCGTCCGAGTACGTTACGAGCACGTTGCGGAACACACCGTAGGAGGTGAGGTAGTTCTGCATGGCCGTGGTGCGGGCCAACGAGTAGGTGGTAGCAGGTCGCACATACACGCCCCTCAGGATGGCCGCCGAACGATACGAGTCGAGGTAGCTGATGTACTTCACGCTATCCACCATGACCGTGTCCATGGGTGGTAGTACTTCGTCCTGGTCACTGTGGACTGTGACGGAACCGATGGTGTATCGACTGCGCTTGGTCGACGGAGTTGTGGGTTTGACCCGGAGGTGAAGGGCGACGCTCTTGTTACCACGGGCGGTGTCCGTGGCCCAGATGAGGTCGTCGTCGCGCAAGCGGTACCAGCCTTTGTCGCGCATGCGGTCCACCACGCGGCTGCGTTCGGCCGTGAGACGGGCAAGGTCGTACGGCTCACCGATGCGGATCGCGCATTGGGGCACTTGCAAGGCTATGGTGCTGTCCAGTCCGCCGTTTGCTGGATCACCCACGCGGATGGAACTGATCAGGTGCGGCGCCCCGGGTGTGACGGTGAACACCACCGAAGCCCGTTTACCGTGCGGTACCACGGCATAGCTGCTCTGTGCGCCGAAATAGCCGCGGTTGTTCAAGCGGTTCACCATCGCTTTGTTGATGTCCGCCAAGGGCAAGGCATCGAGGTACACGGGTTCCGAACCGATCTTGTTGCGCAGCCAGTGCTTGATGCCTTTCTGCTTCTTCGGCTCCTTGATCCCGTTGTGCAGGGCCACGGTCGGGCGAAGGCCGAGGATGCTGTTGTTGGCGTCAGGCTTCACCAGTTCCTCCAGTTCCTGCCTTGCACCGACCGCATCAAAGACCGGTTTCTCCGTCCATTCCAGCGTGAAGCCAGTGTAGAGGGGGCGCTGCTTCGTGCTGTAGCGCAGGCCTGTGCACGACGAGAGCAGGAACATGGCAATGATCCACACCGTGCTTCGCGCAAGTGCCGCAGGCCGAGGTCCGCTATGGTCGATCGCGCTCACGGCTTGTCGTCCTTGTTCTGTTCCATCTGGCGCCGCTTGATGATCTCCTGCCGCTGGCGCTCCCGTTCCCGTGCGTTCTGCTCGAAGTCGCGGGTGATCATGAGGGCCACGCCGTTGTTCACCAGTTCACCGTCGTAGAGGTCATAGGCGTTCTCGTGGTAGGCGCGTAAACGCAATCGTCCGTCCTTGGTGATGTCATAAGCGATAGCGTATTGCGGCGCGCGGGTGTTGCTCACGGAGCTCACGCTTTGGTTCTTCTCATCCGCGCCCATCGAACCTCCGGCCTCGATGCTCACTCGGTCGTTCAGGATGCGCTGTGTCACCTTGTAGTCCACGGTGGTACGGGCGTAGCTCTCGCCGCCTTCGGTCTGGTCATAGGTGTTCACGCCGAGCTGGATGTCCATTCCCTTGATGCCTTGGCCGGTGAGGCGGTTGAGCTGTTGGGTGAGGATGCTGTTGACGGAATTGCGGGCAGCGGTGGAGGCCAAACTGCTGCCGCCTTGATCGGTACCGTTCTCGTTCTCGATGAAGGTGCTGAGCACAAGCAGGCCGAACACCTGACGGTTCAACTCCTCCTGGTTCGTGGGCTTCGCAAGCTGGTCCAGTACACTGTTCACCTGGGGATAGCTATTGCGCACCTGCCTCTCCATGTCCAGCCCGAAGCTTATGGTCGGTTCCTGCACGGCATCCTTGATGTTGATGAGCACGTCGAAAGGCAGGCGTGCCTGCAAGCTGTTGCGTTCGCTTTCGGTGAGCCCGCCGCGCGCGTTCGCCACCAAGGGATACGGAGCTGCGGTGGTGCTGTACTTCGCCTGAACATCCATGCGACCAGTGAGCGGATCTCCGTCCCAGATGATGGTTCCCCCTGGCACCAGCTCGAAGCGCTTCTTCACCAAGCCATAGAACTCCACTGTATAGCCACCGTCCACCACGGTGAAGGGACCTTGCAGGTACATGTCGCCGTCGGGGTTGTAGCGGAACAACAGGTCGGCCTCGCCGCGGAAGGTGGCCTGGTCGCCGGTGGTGGGGTCGATCACCACGTTGAAACGCGCATCGCGGTCCAGGGCGATGCGGAGGTCCAGGTCGACTCCGGGCAGTTGGGCGGCAAGCGAGTCGCGCAGCATCTCACCGTCCGTCCGGATGCTCAGCGAGTCCTCAGCGTCGAGGTCGGCGGTGAACTGAACGATGCCCGAATGGTCCACAAGCTCCACACGACTACCGGGCAGCACGATGCTGAGGTCCGTGGAGTCGAGCACGCCGAGGCTGCCCTTGATGGAAGGGGTGAGCGCTGTGCCGCCGATGTGCAGATCGATGCTGCTGAAGAGCCTGCCATAGAACGTGGGGTCATCCTTGACCGTGCTGTTCACCAATTGAAAGCGATCGGTGCGGAGCCGCAGGTCAAGTTCCGGTATTGGTGCATCGGTGATCACATGGCCATCGAGCAGGAAGCGGTTGTCCCTGGCATCAAGCAAAGCGAAGTCGGTGAACGAGAGGCCTCGTTCATCGAAGAGCACCGTGTCATTCGGTATGCGATAGACCGCGCCTGTTTGGATGAGCCCGAGACGTCCATCGGTGACGGCCACTTGTCCACGCACCTTCACGTCGTCACTTATCTGTGAATAGTGGAGCGGGCCGTTGAGCGCTCCACCGAGCTCGAACAGGTAGCCCTTCACGAAGGGACTGAACAGCGAAAGATCGTTCAGGTCGATGTCGCTGTCGAGGGTGATGTTCGGTGTGCTGTGGGATAGGTCAGCCAAGACCGTGGCGCTGAGCTGGTTCTTCTCGGCATCCAGCGCAAGTGTGCTGCGATAGCGGTCCGTCGCTTCCTCCTTCACCTGCACGCTCAGTGAGCCCAGCTCCACATCCATGAGGTGGAAGCCGGAGATGCGGAGATCCGCGTTGAGGTGCTGTTGCGCGTTCACTGGGAGCAATACCGTTCCATCCAATGTGCCACGAAGGATCGCCAGGCTATCCTGCGTGCGAATGAGCCCGGTGACGGTCGCCAATTCGAACCCGGCGATGTCGAGGTGTGTGCCATCGCCCACCGTCCGCAGTTCCACGCGTTGTGCGCCATTGCTCAGTATGAATTCCTCGGCGCGGATGCCCTGTGGATCGAGGTAGAGCGCGTTGCCCGCGGCAGCCTGCCAGGCCTTGCGGTCAAGAACAAGGTCCTCTTGCACATGGAGCACAGGAACATCACCCTGGCGCCGCAGGTCGACCCCGATCCGATAGCGGTCCACTTCTCCATCGCGCATGCGCAGTGATGTGCGCAGAGCCCCCGGCGCGTTGGATGCTTCAAGCACCAGATCGTCCAAGTGGAGACTGTCACGCACCACACGGAGCACGTTCAGCTGTCCCTTCAGCTTCGGGCCTGTGGCGTCGATATGCAGCAGCAGTCCTTGGGTCACGACACCGCCGTAGTCAAGCTGGGGCAGGTCTACATCCACCAGTAAGGCATCACGGTCGCTGTCGTAGTGCGCTTCCAGTCGCTTCAATTCCAGGGCGTGCAGCTCGGGCAACAGCAGGGTGCCCACGCGCTCGGTGCCCGGCAGGTCCACCTTCAGGTCGATACGTCGGCCTGGTGGTGACTTGAAGCGGTAAGGTTCTTCGAACGCACCGAGCAGGCGTTCGCGGAGCAGTTGTTCCGTGCTGTCCAAGCTGAGGTTGGCGTGGTAGTCCACGCGTGCCACGTCACTGTCCAGCTCTACAGCCGTGGAATCAGTGTCGAGCAGACCGTTCAAGGTGAAGTGCTCGGCCCGGTAGGAGCGTTGATCATTGAAGAGGTGCAGACCCGGTGCTTGAAGTGACGCACGACCACGCGTCGGAGAAAGGAAGGCGAGCCTTCCGGTGATACGCCCATCCGCGCGGAGCACCTGATCCATCAGACCAAGTTCATCGAGGTGCAGTCGTCGTAGGACCAGTTCCAGGTCCATGGCCAGGCTATCCCCCGCTTCAGGCCAACGACCTCGGACGAGGAGGTCCAGCGCGGCCGCATCGGCATCGCTCTTCAGTTCGGCATGTACTGAATCGTCATGGACATCCGCGTTCAACCGTAAGCTGCTCAGGTCGTAGTGGTGGTAGCTCAGGCGGGTGGGTGTGAAGGTGAGGGTGCCTTCACGTGCCGTGCTCTTCAACCCGGTCGCATCAGCCACGATCGTGAAGCTCATCGGGCCCAATGCGGTGTCACCGCTGAGTTTCGCTGCGGCGAGATCGGCCACTTTCATGTCGAGCTCGATCCGGTCGGGAAGCGCTCCGCTCCAGTCGCTGACCGCGCCCGATCCGCTGAGATCACCGAGGTCACTTTCGAGATCGATCGTCGCTTGAAGTGCACCGCCCTTGCCTTTCGCTGTTCCGTTCAGCGTGAGCCGTTGTGGGAGGGGTGTGCCTGCCGGTAGTTGAGCAAGCAGAAGCGCTCGTGATCCGGTCCCTAGGGTGAGTTCATCCACCTGAAGGTCGAAGTTGCTCCGAGGCCATCGGTCCAACGCATGCATGTTGCCGCTCATGTTCACACGAGTGCCGCCGTCCCCGCTCAGGACCAGACCCGCGTGATCAATGTCGCGCATGGTTCCCTTGAATCCGGCCTTCACTTGCCAGCGTTCCGGTGCTGGTGAACCCTGCGGAAGTTCCGCATCAAGCTGCGCAAGGAGGCGACGCAGTCCTTCGACATGCACATCTCCAGTGATGTCGGCTTCCATCGGCACAGCTTCTGGTGTTCGGAAGATGTGTTCGAGATCGCCGGGTCGCGCTGCCAGGTCGAATCGGAAGGTGTTCTCCAAGGACTGTAGCGAACCATTGCGAAGAACGATAGCTGCCGGTGTAGCCTCCAGTCCCAGGCCCAAAGTGATCAGCGCACTATCCGCACCGCCACGCAGCGTTAAGCTGTCGAGCAGCACGGTCATCCTTTCGTTGTTCACGACAAGGCCCTTCGCATCAAGCGCCACGTCCGTGAGCACGAGATGCTCCGGGTCATTGAGACGCGCCGGTGTGGCGATGCTGTCCGCATGCATGGCGAAGCCGCTATTGTCCACGTGGAACTTGTCAATGGCGAGATCCCAGTCCTGTGTCCAGAAGCGGAAACCATCGTGCTTGTCCATCCAGATCGGCCCGGCCGTGGAAGTGTCGGACTTCACCACGCGTGCGTCCGTGATGATGCCGAAGCGGAAGCCGTTGAGCCGCACATCCTTCAGCGCGAGCTGTTGCTTCAACGTGTTCATGGAACGCGCCTCCAGTTGCCCGCGCATCAGGGACAACCACAGGCTGTCCGAGG
The DNA here is from genome assembly GCA_016721825.1 of Flavobacteriales bacterium. GTDB lineage: Bacteria > Bacteroidota > Bacteroidia > Flavobacteriales_F > PHOS-HE28 > PHOS-HE28. The sequence continues at coordinate 365,646 of JADKHI010000001.1, read as the reverse complement.
TGCCGATGGTGGCCATGTGAAGATCCAGACCTTCGAGCGCAATGCTGTTGAACCGCACATCGATGTTCGCGAGCGGGTTCGTGAGGGCAGGGTAGACGGGTTCCTTCACACCTGGCGGCATGCGGAGATCGACGGTAGTGTGCTTCAGGTCGAACCCGTCGATGATGAAGCGCATGGGTTCCAACGAGAACGTATCGATGCGCGCCTCGAGTTCGCCGAGCGCGAGCCGCATGAACGTACCGGAAGGCTGAAGGTCGAGGTCGAAGCGGATGCGTTGAAGGCTTATGGTGCCGAGGTCAAGTTGGAATCCGCTGGTGGTGTCCACCGCTGGTTCAGACGGATTGGGTTCCCTTCCTCCGAAGGCCTCCACGATGAAGTCGAAGTTGAAGGAGCTGTCCGGGTACTGGCGCAGTGTCGAACGCGCATCCGACAAGGAGACATGGTTCAACTGCAGGCGGCTGTCCGTCAACGCGCGCCAACCCACCGACGCTTGGAAAGCTCCCGCATAGAGCAGGGTGTCACCCCGGTCGTCAGCGACAAGCAGTCCTTCAAGCTTCAGATCAAGAGGGAACACGAGGCGCAGTCGTTGCAGCTGCACAGCGGTGCCGGTCTTTTCGGAAAGAAAGGCCACAGCCTTTCCACGCACCAGGTTCTGCACAGGCGGCACATAGAGCAGCGCCACCAGAAGGACCAGCAACAGACCAGGTACGACCAACAGCCAGAACAGCGACCGCTTGATCAGGCGGCGCCAGGACCACCCGGACTTCGCGGGTTTTTTCGGGGTATCGTCGGCTGTTACGGACACAGGCCCCGAAGGTAGGGGAGCGGGCAGGGCGACGGGAGGGGCCTTACCAGCCACCGGCGTTGAAAACCAGGACCATCAGGCCACCCGAACCACCGCTTCACACCGCACCGGGAAGTTCACCGAACGCGCGATGAAGCAGTACTTGTGCACTTCGCCATGGAAGAAGCGTGCTTTCTCCAGCATGTGCTCTTCGGCCACAACGACCTCAGGACGAAGCATCACTTCGGTGAAGTGCCCGCCGCCATCCTTGGTGAGCAACAAGATCCCGGAGGCGTTGTCGCGGTAGCTGGTGACGTTGATGCGTGCACGCGCACAGAGCGCCAGATAGGTGAGGAGGTGGCAACCGCTGAGCGCGGCGAGCAGCAGGTCCTCGGGGTTGTGCACACCGGCATCGCCGCGGAACATCGGATCGGCCGTGCCGATCAGGTCCGGCTTTCCGGCGATGCGGATCACGTGCTCGCGCGCGTAGCCCTCGTACGTCGAGGTGCCCAAGCCTTGGTTGCCACGCCACTCCAGTTCCAACGCGTAGGGGTGGGTGCCGGCGTTCATGGACGCTGCGCTTTGATGCGTTCCTCCAAGGCCGGAAGCTCACGGAGGTAGGCCTCGGCGTCCCAGGTCATGTCCCAGATCTTCACGTATTCCGCCAATGTGCCCAGCCCAACGCCGGCCCTGCGTTCATCCACATGACCGGGATCATCGAGCGGCAGCACGCACAACCGCCCGGTGCCGGGGTCGTCGCCGATCTGGCTGCCGTAGGTCTGGCGCTTTCCCTGGCCCAGGGCAACACGGTCCTCCAACAACGCCAGGCTCGATCCCTGGGCCTTGCCGTTCTTCACGGCCTCGCGCATCATGGGCAGGTACTTCTCCTGTGTGACCTGGTCCGAATGCTGGATCACCAGGAAGAGCGTCTGGTTGCCTTTGCCGCCCACCACGTCCGCACCGAGCCACCCCCGTTCGTCCAGGATGCGTGTGACCTGGATCAGGTTCAGCGAGTCCTTTTCGATGATCAGGCGCCAGTGCTCCTGCATTTCCTTGGAGTCGTTACCGTACTTCGCCTCCACATCCCCGATCGCACGCCGCAGGGTCTGGTCCTCGTCGAAGATGCTGTCCAGCAAGGCCACCAAGGGCTTGTCGAAGTTGGCTTCCAGCCGGTCCTTGTTCGCCTGCACCACAGCGATCAGCGGGTTCCATCGCGCATCGGTATGCAGGCTGTTGAGGTCCGTATCCGCGGTGATGTGCGACACGTTGGCGTAATCCATGAGCTGTGCGATCCGGTCCAGGTTGAAGAAGGCGGAATCGGCCCCGCCGGCCAGCGCCCAGGAACAGGCCGCGTTGTAGCGGTCGTTCTGGGTGCCGCGCCATCCGTTGCTTTCGAAAGCGGCGGAATACGACCGGGCGGAAGCGGCGTAGTCCTTCGCCTCATAGGCGGCATAGGCCTGCGCTACGAGGTTCTGGTAGCCAGGAGAGACCTGGGCACGGACGCTGCCGAAGGCCCCCGCGGCCAGCAAGCACAGGAAGAGCTGATGCATGAGCGAAAAGTAATCAGGACGGTGGGTTCGGTTCCGGCACTTTCTCGCAACTTCACATCGCACCAGCCCCATCGCCATGTCCGTTCTGCAGACCTTCTACACCGCCTTCGCACAGAGAGACTGGGCGATCATGGGTGTTTGCTATCATCCGGAGGCGCGCTTCAGTGACCCGGTATTCCCCGACCTGGATGCCGAAGGGGTGAAGGCCATGTGGAAGATGCTGCTGTCCGGTAGTTCGGACCTCTGTATCAGCTTCACGGTGGTGAAGGAGGATGAAAAGGGCGGCAAGGTGGAATGGGAGGCGTTCTATACGTTCTCGAAGACCGGTCGGAAGGTGCACAACGTGATCACGTCCACCTTCACGTTCAAGGACGGTCTCATCTTCTCGCAGAAGGACCACTTCTCGTTCTGGGGTTGGAGCCGGCAGGCGTTGGGACTCAGCGGCACCTTGCTCGGTTGGACACCGATGGTGCGGGACAAGATCCGCAACGCCGCCGCCGCCGGGGTGCTCAAGGCCATGATGAAGCACGAATGACCGGGGGCGGTCCTTCACTCCTTCACGAAGGTGGTGCGGAACCCGAGATCGACCGCCGAGATCCTGTACATGCCGGCGGGTAGGCCGGTGATATCGAGCCTTCCCTCGCATCGTTGGACGATTCACACACGTCCGAGGAGATCATTGACCCGTACCGTGGCCGAGGTGCCTGCTGGCCAGGCCACCGTGATGTGATCGGTGCAGGGGTTGGGGAAGCATACGATCGAGGTGGTGCTCGGTCGTTCGGGCAGGCCACTGGTGCACGTGTTGCCCGAGCCGAAGTAGTGCAGTGCGAAGTAGGCATCCATCACCATGGCAAGTGAATCCGCGAAGCGTGCGCGGTCCACGCCTGTGCCACGGATGCCCGTGTAGTAGCATTCCACCTGTACGCCGTCGATGGAGCCACCTGCGTAACTGCTGTGCTGTGCCACATTGTACCCTCCGCTGAAGTACGGCTGGCCGGCCATTGGGAAGGGGTCCTGCTGGCTGGGAACGGCCGGATAACCCGTGTTGGACAGGAGGGTGCCGAGCGCTTGTGGACCCTGCAGCAGCTCGGCGTGCGTGAGTCCTTGCAGGTTGTTCCCGGCGAGGTTCCGGATGCTGCTGTAGTTGATGTAGGTGCTGCTGTTCAGCGTGGCCGGTGGCAGGGCCAGCTCATCCTCATAGAGCAGGTAGCCGAGCTCCACCCGCTGGATCGCATGGCCATGCCCGTGAAGGTCGAGGTAGAAGCCTTTGCCGGTCAGCGCAGTGACCGTCGCGCTGGCACTGTCGATGAAGTCGTGGAACGCATTCCATGCCAGCTCGGCCTGCGGATCGCCGCATGCACCATCGATCAGGTTCCGGTTCGCGTCGAGCTTGCGCCGGGCCAGATGATTTATGATGAGGTGGGGGCGGCATCCGCCGCGGGCGAGGAACGCACTATCGATGGCCTGCCCGAGCTCCACGGTGTTGGCATCCACATCGTACACAGGGCTGTTGCAGGTGCGGTCGGGGATATCGGCAGGTTGAAGCGCTCCACCATGGGGTACGGAGATGATCAGGGGCAGGTCTCCACAGCGATATTCGATGTGGCCGTTGGGGCTGAAATAGGTATTGCCGGGAAGGAAGGGCTGGGCCTTCGCCCCCACGCGAACCAGAAGCAGCGCGATCACCACTGGAAGACAGCGACAGGGCAAGCGTGCGCCGATCATTCCTTGATGAAGTTGGCCCTGAACCCCAGCGCGGGGCAGGTGAGCACATGGAACCCATTGGAAAGGTGGCTCACATCAACAAGGCCCATGGACCACGTGTCGGTCACGATGCGGCCGGTGAGATCCTGGATGACCACACGCATGCTCGAGCAGCCTGAAGGCAGCCTCATGGTGATGCGGTCTCTCGCAGGGTTCGGGTACAGCGGCAGCAGGTGCGTGGCACCCTGATCCGTAATGGTTGTGGCCATGGAGCCGAAGATGCGTTCATAGGTCTCCGCGAAGCTGTTCGCGCCATTGCACGAAGGCGCCGCGTCCCAGTTCACGCTCCAGGTCATCAGGCCACGCAGGTCCGGGTAGCCACCGCTCTGTTGCAGGACATAGGTCCCTGGCTGGGGTCCTGCGCCCAAGAGGTGATCCGCCGCGGCCCGCACGGTGGCGGTGTCCACGTAGCCGCCCCCAGCAGCGCTGACACAGGCCGGGAGACCGATCGCCACCTGGTCCGCACGAAGCCCCGCAAAGGTCCCGCCTGCCGTCGTGAAACCTTGGATCACCGCTTCGGTCTGGCTCACGATGAAGTCGGCCGTGCCCTGGGTGTAGATGCCCCCGTCCAGGCCGTACATGCTTCCACTGTTGTACAACTGCACCTGTAGGATGTCCAGGGAGTCACGCAACGCGTCGATGATCGGCAAGTACGCGCCCCAGATGCCGCCATACGCGCTCATGCCGCCCTGCACATAGGCGGTCTCCGGCGCCATGGTCAGGAACAGCTTGCGATTGTGCTGCGCGCGGTACTGCACCATGATGGCTTCCACCGCATCGATCAGCCTGATGATGGAGGGCGTGGTGGGCGCTGCGATGGTGCCACCGCTGTTGCCCACCGAGGCGCCTTCCAGGTCGATGTCGATCCCATCGAACCCGTAAGCGTTGAGGATCCCGAGCACACTGGAAACGAATTGGTCGCGCTCCACATCGGCGTTCAGCTGCACCGTGGCGTTCGCACCACCGATGCTGATCAGCACCTTCTTTCCTTGCGCCTGCAACGAAGCCACCTGCGCGATGAAAATGGCCGGAGCCGTCTGCGCCGGACTGAACTGCATGTTGTAGGTGGTGCCGGGTGCGGGTTCCGCAAAGGAGACCTCGATCACGGTATAGCGCGGATCCACCTGATCCAGTTCGATGTAAGGCGCCGAGGCATCGTTCCAGTTGTGCCAGTAGCCCACCAGGTCGGGGCCTTGAGCGCTGATGGAGGTGGAAAGTAGAACGAGGGCGAAAAGCCCGAGGGGACGAAGAAGCATGGTGGTCGAGCGGGTCACTGCTTGATGAAGCGGGCATATCCGCCAGCATCATCGCACCGCACGAAGTAAATGCCGGGTGCCAGATCCGCCACATTGATCACGCTGGTGAATGGGAAGGCCAAAACCGTGCATCCGTGCATATCGTTGATGGTGCCAGGGCCTTGCCGCGTTGCCAAGGTGCCTCTGATGTGCAAGAGGTCCTCGGTCGGAACAGGCCATACAACCAAGGCTTCGGTCGCTGCCACATTCTCCGCAAGCCCCACATCCGGTGCCAGCGTCCACCCGATGTCCTGCATCATGGCGATGCACAGCGGACCGGGCCAGTGGTTCGCGTTCCCCGCTGAACTGAAGGGCGTCATCAATTCGTTCGGGTTCCCGGCAGGGTAGGTCGCCTCGTTCAGGTGAACGCAACTGCTGCCGAGCGCATAGGTCGTTGGTGCGTAGATGCGTGGTGCATTGCCACCGTTGGTCGCCATCACCACGGGGCCGTTGAAGTAGATCTGGTTGCCCGTCATTGCCGAGCCGAGCAGGGTGCCGGGGTTCTGCATCAGGGTGAGCGGTCCGTCCTGCAGGTCGCTTAGGTAGCGGTCGAAGACACCGGGCAATGTGTCGAGCTGGGGCCACGGGAAGCTGGTGGTGAGCGGCGCGAAGTCCGAGGCTTGCAAGGTGCCAAGCGAACCTTCGGCGCCCACCTTCTTGCTGAGCCCAACGAAGCCAAGACCATGTCCGAGCTCGTGCAACGCGACGGAGACGAGGTCGTATTCGCCAGCTCCTGGGTTGCCATCCGTACCCGTGTACCAGTTGGCGGTGATGTTCAGGAAGATGTCGATGTCGCCTTCCCCCGTGTTCAGTTCGGTGCCCGTGATGCTGTTGGCTAGTGCCGTGGCATACCAGGTCTGCGGAAGTGGCGCACCACTGAAATCACGACGCCCGTTCGGGAATGTGATACCCAGCGCGTTCGCACCGAGCGGAAAGAAGGTGATCCGAACCTTGATCGGCACGGCGCTCTGTAGAATGTCTCCCCAGATCCCCGCAGCATGTTCGATCGCCGTGGCCTGCGCTGCGGTGGAGTTCACATGCGTGAAGGTGAAAGTGGCTCCTGCACTGCTCTGGGCGAGCATCAGGAACGCGACGCTTACCGATCCGGTGATGTGTGAGAGGGTCATGTTCTGCGTCGCTGTCCGATGATCATTGAAGCTCAGGTGAGACGATCTTCAAGGGTGCAATGCCTTTCATTTCCGAGGCCGGTACGGCTCGCACAGTGGCGTACCAGTTCCGGTCGAGCTCGACCTTGGCTCTCTTCACCTTGCCCGTAGCGATCACCTTCCAATCGCGACCGATGGTGGTAAGCATCGGCTTCCCGTTCATGGTGATCATCACCTGCATGTGGAAGGTGTCGATGCAGTTCGTCCACCGCGCCAAGAGCTGCTTGTTGGCGACGCCCCACTCAAGCACCGGTACGCGGATGGTGCGCAGGTATTGGTCGAAGAGCGGCGTCAGGTCGCTCGTACTGTAGCTGTTCATGAAGGCTTCGATCTCTGCCGATGTCACGACCTTGTGCCGGTACTTGCGCTGCATTTCCAACAGCATCGCCTTGAACTTCTCTTCGCCGATGATCTGCCGCACCATGTGCACCACACTGGCGCCCTTGTAGTACATGTCGCCGCTTCCTTCGCGATTCACGCCATAGGGCCCGATCACAGGCTTGTCGTTACCGATGTTGCGGCGTACGCCCACGAGGTATTCCTCCGCCGCGTCCTTGCCGCTCTGGCATTCGGTGTATAGCACTTCGCTGTACATGGTGAAGCCCTCGTGCACCCACATGTCCGCGATGTCCGCCGTGGTGATGCTGTTGCCGAACCACTCATGCCCGCTCTCATGGATGATGATGTAGTCCCACTTGTTGCCCCAGCCGCTACCACTGAGGTCCATGCCCAAGTAGCCGTTCACGAAGCCATTGCCGTAGGCCACGGCGCTCTGGTGCTCCATGCCCAAGTGAGGCGCCTCCACCAGCTTGTAGCCGTCCTCGTACCAGGGGAATGGTCCCATCCATTGCTCGAAGCAGGTCAGCATCGGCTTCACTTGTTGGAACTGTTCCTTCGCCTTGTCGAGGTCCTGTTCGAGCACCCAATAGTCACAGTCCAGCGGACCGTTAAGGCCTGCGTACACTTCACTGAAGTGCGCGTACTTCCCGATGTAGGGGATGAGGTTGTAGGTGTTGATGGGACTGCTCACGGCCCAGTTCCAGGTGCTGGTGCCATCGCCGTTCTTCACGGTGCTGCGCAGGCGTCCGTTGCCCAAGGCCACCAGGCTGTCTGGCACGGTGATGTGCAGTGCGGCGCCGTTGTCGGGCTCGTCGCTCTGGTGGTCCTTGCAGGGATACCACACGCTGGCACCGAGCCCCTGGCAGGCCACGCTCACCCACGGGTTGCCGCGCTTGTCCTTCTTCCAGATCCAGCCACCGTCCCAGGGCGGGTTCTTCGCGGCGCGCGGCTTCCCGTGATAGTGCACGCGCAGGGTGTTCGCTTCACCGGCGCTCAAGGCAAGCGGAAGGTCCACCCACACCACGTTCTCCTCGTGCTTGAAGCTCACAGGCCGGTCCTCGATGGCGAGCGCTCCGTTGCGATAGGCCTGCACTTCGTAGGTGATGCTGTCGACCACCAAGGGCTGTTGCAGATCGAGCTGCAAGCGCTGGCCCTTGTTCAACGCCACGAAGGCGATGATCGTGGTGCCTTGGATGGTGCGCGCGCTGAGGTCGGGTTTCACCGTGATATCGTAGAAGGTGGCATCCCACCAGGCACGCTCCGGACCGATGCTTCCGCGTAGGCTGTCGGTGTGCAGCTTGAGCAGAGCGGAAGGCGATGCGGCGTCAAGCACCTGGGCGCTCGCAGGTAACGACCATAGAGCAAGGATCGAGGAGCACAAGATCACGTAGCGCATGGAGACGAAGTTCGGAACGGATAGGGCGATGGGGCGATGGAGCGGTGTCACAAGGTTCAGGCCGTGTTCAGCGCACTTCGATCTCGTCCAGGAACATCCACGCCGGGTTGCCCGCACCGGGATAGCCCTCGGGGATCTTGCCGGGGTGCTTCACGGTGAAGCGGACGTAGCGGGTTTTCGCAACGACATCGAACTTGAACGCCCTGCGACCAACACCGGGCTTCACTTTCTGCGAGCCCTGCAGCGCGAAGGTCTTGCCATCGTTGCTCGTGCTGAACTCCACTTGATCCGGCATGTGGATCCAGCTGTAGGTCTCGTTGAGCGCACCGATCCCCGCCGTGCGAACATCCTGCTCGCTGCCCAGGTCAACGGTGATGGTGACGCTTCCGCGCCAGCCAAGCCACTCGGTGTTCACCCGTTTCTCGCCAGCGGTGATCCCATCCACGAGGGTGAAAGCGCCGCCTTCCGCGTAGCGTTCATTGGGCGGTTCGCTCAGGGTGATCTTCTGTGCGGTGGCCTTGTTGAACAGGAAGCGGCGCTTCGAGATGGGACCGGTGAGGCCTTCGCGTTGGATCCAGCCGTGAAGTTCGCGATCGCTGTTGATGATCACCGGGGCCGAATAGACCGCAAGACCGGCCATGCTCTCATCGTACGGTGGTGCCATCTCCGTCATGCTGAAGCTTCCTCCGGATGCCAGGGTCATCTCAACGGCGATCTCCCCGGGCTTGGGCCCTTGCTTGGGGCGGATGCTCACTTGGTACAAGCTCTTGCTCGCGTTCACCTTCATCGCCTCCAACTTAGGGAACTCGTTCTCCAAGCGATGGATGAAGTCGGCCTCGTTGCGCTTCGCCTTCGGTGTCCACAGCACTTCGGCCAGCGCCAGCATGCGCGGCACCGCCATGTATTCCACGTGCTCGGGCGTCAGGATGTACTCGGTCCACACGTTGCCCTGGGCGCCGAGGATGTACTTCGCTTCCTCAGCGTTCAGCTCGGTGGGAATGGGCTCGTAGCTGTACACTTTCTGCACGGTGGTGTAGCCGCCGATCGCCAACGGCTCGTTCGCGGGATCGCCCTGGTAGTGGTCGAAGTAGCAATGGCTGCCGGGGCTCATCACGACGTTGTGCTTCTGCTTCGCGGCGGCCACACCGCCCTCGGTGCCACGCCAGCTCATCACGGCCGCGTTCGGTGCCAGCCCACCTTCCAGGATCTCGTCCCAGCCGATGATCTTCCGGCCTTTGCTGTTCACGAACGCCTCGATGCGCTGGATGAAGTCGCTCTGCAGTTCGTGCTCGTCCTTCAAGCCTTTCGCCTTCATGCGGGCCTGGCATTTCGGGCATTTCTTCCAGCTTTCCTTCGGGCACTCATCGCCACCGATGTGGATGATCTCGCTGGGGAAGAGGGCCATCACTTCCGTCAGCACGTCCTCCAGGAAATGGACGGTGCTGTCGTTCCCGGCACAGAACACCTCCTCGAACACGCCCCAGCCCTTGTTCACCTCGTAGTGACCGCCGGTGCAGCCCAGTTCCGGGTAAGCTGCCAGTGCCGCCAGGGCATGACCGGGCATCTCGATCTCCGGCACCACGTTGATGTACCGCGCCTTCGCATAAGCCACCACCTCCTTGATCTGGTCCTGCGTGTAGAAGCCGCCGTAGGTCGTGCTGTCGTATTCGCGCCGGCTGTAGGGTCCCACCTGGCTGCCCTTGCGCCACGCGCCCACCTCGGTGAGCTTCGGGTGTTTCTTGATCTCAATGCGCCAGCCCTGGTCGTCCGTGAGGTGCCAGTGAAAGCTGTTCATCTTGTAACGCGCCAGCAGGTCGATGTACTTCTTCGTGAATTCCACCGTCCAGAAGTGTCGGCTGGCGTCGAGGTGCATGCCGCGCCAGGGGAAGCGGGGGCTGTCGGTGATGGACATGCACGGCAGCTCTGTCGAGGTCCGTCCCTCCTCAAAGAGCTGCGCGAGGGTGCGGCTTCCGCGGTAGAGCCCGGCCTCGTCCACGGCGACGAGGGCGATGTGCTTCGTGGTGACCGTCAGGGAATACCATTCCGGGGGCAGGAGGGTGTCCGGCCGGATCAGATCCAGTGACAGCTCGTTAGGGTCCATGCACTCCTGAAGGCTGGGGGAGAGGGTCAGTTCCAGGTCCGCCCGGATCAGTTCGACGAGCGCCGGGTCCACCTCCGAGCCCGCCCTGACGGACAAGGGGCACTGCAGGTCCATGGTGCCTTGGGTGAGGCTCAGCGCCGCTGGCCTGGGGATGAGGTTGGTCTGGGCCGTGGCGAGGTTGACCAGGCAGATGGCCAACAGGGTGGGAATGAGGGGGTAGCGCTTCACGGCGGAAAGATGGCGATGTTCGTGCCACGGTGGTGCGGCCCGGGGGGGTGAACTGCTTCCGAAGGAGTTGTGGGTTCGGGATGATCGGCTACATTTGCGGCCCCTTATCAGTGAGGGGATTAACCTTAACCGCGACATGCCAACTCGCATCCGCCTTCAGAGGAAAGGCAAGAAAGGCCAGCCTTACTACCACATCGTAGTGGCTGATCAGCGCGCTCCGCGCGACGGTAAGTACATCGAGAGGATCGGTGCCTACGACCCCAACCAGAACCCCGCATTCGTTGAGATCGACCGCGAAAAGGCGCTCGGTTGGATGCAGAAGGGTGCCCAGCCCACGGACACCTGCCGTGCGATCCTGAGCTACACCGGACTGGTGTACAAGAACCACCTGCAGGGCGGCGTAGCGAAAGGCGCCTTCACGCAGGAGGAGGCCGACCGTCGTTTCGACATCTGGCTGAACGAGAAGAACACGAAGATCGAGGCGAAGCGCACGAACCTCTCCTCCGGTGCTGACCAGGCCAACAAGGCCCGCTTGGATGCCGAGAAGAAGAAGGCTGCGGAAATGGCCGCCAAGCTCAGCGCCAAGTTGGCCGCTGCTGCCTACGTGCCCCCCGCACCAGTTGAAGAGGCTGCTCCTGAGGCTCCTGCCGAAGAAGCTGCCCCTGAGGCCGAGGCTCCTGCCGCCGAGTAATTCGGAACCACGACATCGCTCGAAGCCCCGTCACACCGACGGGGCTTCGTCATTTAGGGGCGCACCAGTCGAAGATGCGGTCCATGCGCACCCACTTCTCGCCGGGCTTGGCGAAAGGCAGGGGCTGCTGGTAGCTGGCCATCAGGTCTTCCCATTCTTGGACGCGGGGTGGGAGCGGGCCGCCGCCACCATCCGTGGCTGCGCCGCTCTCGCTTTCTAGCATCATGCATAGGCGATCGCCGGCGCGGTGGATGGAACAGCTACGGATCCCTTGTGCCTTCAGGTGCTCCAACACTTCGGGCCACACCGCGCGGTGCCAGGCCTCGTACGCCGCGATCAGCGCCGGGTCGTTCTTCAGGTCGAGGGCGTAGCAGGTGATCATCGGGAAACGGTTGAGCGCACGGCGCGGGCGAAGAGCAGCACGGCCACGAAGCAGAGCAGCGGGACCAGGTAAGCGTGCTGGATGCCATGCCGGTCGCTGATGGCGCCCATCAGCGGGGGAATGATCGCGCCGCCCACGATGCTCATCACCAGCAGGGAGGAACCCAACTTCATGTCGCGCCCCAGGCCTTCGATGCTGAGGGAGAAGATCGTGGGGAACATGATGCTCATGAGCAGTTCCACGCCGAGCAGGGCGATCACGGCCGTCAACCCAGTAGCCAGCACGGCGATGCCAACCAGCACCAGGGTGCACGCCGCGCAGATGGCGAGCAGGGTCGGAGCTGCCACCCACCGCATCAGTGCCGTGCCGATGAACCGACCGGCCATGAAGAGCAGCAGACCGATGGACAAGAGGTAGGCCGCGTCCTGTTCACCGATACCGGCCACCTGTCCGCTGAAGCGGATGAAGAAGCTGGCCACGCCCACCTGCGCGCCCACGTAGCAGAACTGCGCGGCCACGCCCCACCACAGCCGTCGCCAAGCCTTGGGGTCGCGCGCTCCGTTACGGTCACCCGTGTCCTGGATCTCCGGTAGGTGAATTCGCAGGAAGAGGATCGCCGCTGTCAGCACGATGAGACCGATGATCAGATAGGGCACTCGCACGGCAAGGGCCTCATTCGCGAGGTAGGCGTCCAGTGCTCCGGGCTCCATCGCTGCCTGTTCAGCCGGGGAAAGTGCCGTTCCGCTTAGGATGAAGCGGCCCCCGAAGAAGGCGGCCATTGCGGCGCCCAGCCCATTGAACGCCTGTGCGAAATTGAGCCGGCGTGGCGCTGTGGCCGGATCACCCAGCACGCTGATGTAGGGGTTGGCCGCGGTCTCCAGAAACGTGAGGCCGCTGGCGATGACGAAGAGCGCGCTGAGGAAGAAGGGGTAGGAGCGGAGCGTGGCGGCGGGCCAGAAGAGGAAGGTGCCGGTGGCGAAGAGCAGCAGTCCGCCCACGATCCCCGCGCGGTAGCCGAAGCGCTTCATCAGCGCCCCGGCGGGCAGGGCCATCACGAAGTAGGCGATGAAGAAAGCCGAATCCACCAGGGCCGAACGCAGGTCCGTAAGCTGCAACGCCTTCCGCAGGTGGGGGATGAGGATGGGGTTGAGGTTGTGCGCCAGCGCCCACAGGAAGAAGAGGCTCGTGACGAGCGCGATCGCGGTGCGGTTGTTCCTCATGGTTGGCTCAACCACAGATGAACATGGATGGGGACCTCTCATATCTGTGTCTATCCGTGTCCATCCGTGGTTCTTCCCTTCAGTATGCGCCTCGCCGGATCTTGATGCGGAGCGCACCGGGCAGATCCTCGCGCCGCACGAGGATCAGGTAGCCGCCACCGCCAGCACCGCTCAGCTTCCAGCCCAAGGCACCGGGCGCATGTTGCGCGATCACCGCACGGATCCCCTCGTCCACCATGTGGGGGAACATCGCCACCTGCGCCTCGAAAGAAGTCCTGAACGCGGCGCCAAAGGCGGACGCATCCTTGGCCCGCAAGGCGTCCCAGCAGGCGTCAGCCGCATCCGCCAGCGCCTTCGCGCCCGTTGCATCGATGTGTGTGTCGCTCAGCACATCGTAGCCATCGTGTCGCGGACCGAGCGGCACCAGCTGCAGGTGCGTTTCGATGAAGCTGAGCACAGCCTCGTCGTTCACGCTTTCGATGCGCGTGGGCCAGTAGCCGCCGTTGTAGTGAAGCCGGTTCAGCCCGGGGAACACGATGCCGATGCTGTCCTGCGAGCCGCTCACTTCCGTGGTGCCGGGCGGGTTCTCGTAGCCGAAGAGCACCTTCGCCAGCTGTTCACGGTCGCCGTCGGGCAGGTGCGTGCGCCAGAGCTCGATCGCCTTTTTCCGCGTGCTGCTGCTCATGCCGCTGCGGTCGTTGAAGTCGTGCGTGGGCTCGATGCTCACCGTGAGCACACTGCCAGCATGATGTTCCGATACGAAAGGCTGGTCCAGCCAACCTCCTGCCAGGTCGAGCCGGAAAGGGATGGTGCATTCGTTCCGCAGGGCGGTGGTGCTGCGCGCCTTCAGTCCGGCGTGCGGGATGCGTTCCAACACTACGTAGTGGGTGCCATGCTTCGCGCAGAGCGCGGCCTTGGCCTTGGCATGCCCGTCGCTGTTCACCACGAACACGTCCGGCTTGATCACCGCGAACTCGTTCAAAAAGTCCATCTGCCCGCTACCGCTGTTGATGTGAACGGCGTGCACGCAGTGCAGCGCTTCCAGCATGTAGGTGCGCTCCAGCTCGTCGTTGATGGGCCAGCGTCCTTTCAGCGCGTGTACAGTGGCGTCGCTGCCGATACAGACATGAAGTTCACCGTGCTTGGCGGCCTCGCGCAGGAAGGCGACATGCCCGCTGTGCAGCAGGTCAAAGCAGCCGGTCACCATTACGCGGGGGCGTTCCATGGATGGCAAGTATACCCGAACGCCTCTTTGCACCTAAATTCGGAACGCGATGGAAGAGGAAAGCCTGCACCGCTTGGGGAAGCTCGGCAAGCCATGGGGACACCAGGGCGAGCTGACAGTGCACCTCGACGACCTCGGCCCCGAAGACCTGAACCACACGGGCACCTTCTTCGTGGACATCGATGGCCAGCATGTGCCCTTTGCCTATTCCAAGCTGCACGAGAAAGGGCCGCATGTGCTGGTGAAGTTCGAGGACTTCACCGATCCACAGGCCGCATCCATCCTGGTGGACCGTGACCTCTTCGCCCCGCCCGGCCACTTCAGCGATGCCAGCGACGAGAGCTGGGACCCCGAGGAGTTCATCGGAATGCTGGTGAAGGATGAGGTGCATGGCGAACTGGGTGAGGTCACCGGCATGGAAGGCACCGACAAGAACCCCGTGCTGGTGATCCTGCATGGCGAAGTGGAGGTGATGGTGCCGCTGGTGGAGGAGATGATCGTGGACATCGATATGGAGGAACGCGCCATGACCATCCGCACGCCGGAGGGCCTCATCGATCTGTACCGGAATGCCTAGCGCTCGGTTTTGCGTTGTCGGTTGTTAAAGCCTCGGGAACACCCACTTCACTGCCACTACCACTGCCTCCTGAAATGCCGAACGACCGCTTCCAGTTCAAGCAGTTCAGCATCCAACAGGACCGATGTGCCTTGAAGGTGGGCACCGACGGTGTGGTGCTCGGTGCATGGGGGAACGTGCAAGGAGCGGAACGCATCCTCGACATCGGAACGGGAACCGGCTTGCTTGCTTTGATGGCCGCACAGCGGAACACAGTTGCGCATGTGGATGCCGTGGAGATCGATGATGCTTCAGCCGGGCAGGCCGCGGAGAACGCTGGTGCAAGTCCGTGGTCCGATCGTATCCGCGTGCATCGCCTCGATGTGCGCCGCATGAGCGCTGCGGAACCTTACGACCTGATCATCTGCAACCCGCCATTCTATGCCGGTGAAATGGATTCACCCGATGTGCGCAAGGGACTGGCGAAGCACAGCGGTGAGTTGAGCTTTGAGGAACTGATCGAGGCCGTGCGCCAGTTGCTCGCGGAGGAAGGTCGATTCGCGTGCATCATTCCCCTGAACCGCGAGGCCGAACTGGTGGAGCTGGCCGATGCCGCCTGGCTGGGCGTTTCACGCCGTTGTGTGTTGCGCTACCTCGAAGGGCGACCGCCAAAGCGCGTGTTGCTGGAGTTCGTCCGGGATGCTGGCGCTCCAGAGGAAGAGGAACTGATCGTGGAACACACGCCCAGCCAATACACTGAGGGCTATCGTGAATTGTTGAAGGACTTCCTGCTGCGGTTTTGAGCAGGTGGCCGATCTGGTCCACTTTGCACGTTGAACTTCGTAGTTCTCGGCTCACACCTCCACGTCCGCTTCTTCGAACACCACCCCATGCTTCTCGAGCTCATCGAGTATCGGGTCGTAGATGTGCGCCTTCAGCGGAAGCAGCACGCCATGCTCGTGGATGTGCCCATTGAGCACCAGCTTGCAGGCCATGGCGATCGGCAGGCCCACGGTGCGTGCCATCGCGGTGTGCACACGGTCCTGTCCTGTGACGGAGAGCGAAGCATGGATCTCCTGATGCATCCCTTCCACCGTGTAGCGGAAGCGGTGCCACATCACCACCAGGTCCTTGTCGTCCTCGCCGAGCTTCCACTTCTGTTCGAGCAGATGCTGAAGGGTTGCCGCTGGTGATCGCCCGCTGACTCCGATGCGTCCATCGCCGAAGAGGCCGAGCCAGTCCAACTTCGCCATCGCTTCACCTTTCGGTTCGAGGCCGAGATAGTGGGCCAAGTTGGCGTGGGTGCTGCGCGTGGCATCGTGTGGCAGGAAGGCGTTGAGGTAGTCGGTCCAGGTGGCGTTTTCGTCCAGTTCCATCGCGAAACCGTCATCGGTGCAGCCCAGTTGGACGAAGGCGTCCCAGGCCTCGCAATAGCTTACCTTACGCAGCGTGCCGCGTTGCAGGGTGGGGATTACGTCCAGGCCATAGTGGCTACGGTACTTCAGGCTGTCGCGGTTCGAATAACCGTCGAAGTCGCCGGTGCCGGGCACGCTGATCCGCACGGTCTGTTGGAAGAGCTTGTGGTAGGGGATATACTTGGTGATGCCGTCGCGGATGTACTTGGCACTGCCGCCCTGCCCCGCGAGGATCACGTTGCGCGGGTTCCAGCTGAACTTGTAGCCCCAGGGATTGTCGTCGCTCTCAGGCGCCACCAGCCCACCACAATAGCTCTCGAAGGCCTCCATGCGGCCCCCTTCCTTCCGCACCCGGTCCAGGATGCGCATGGCGCTCATGTGGTCGATCCCGGGATCCAGGCCCATCTCGTTCAGCACGATCAGCCCGGCGGCCTTCAGCTCCGCGTCCATGGCCCAGAGCGCGTCGGGCACGTAGCTCGGCGTGATCACGTGCTTGTGCAGGCGTAGGCAGTCCTTGAGCACGTCCATGTGCATGAAGGCGGGCAGCATGCTGATCACCAGGTCGTGCCTGGCGATGAGGGCGGCTCGGGCGGCTGCATCGGTGGCATCCAAGGCCACGGCCTGCGAAACCTCGGGTCCTTCGTGCACCAGCGCCTGTGCGTTGCCCAGCTCGCGGTCCGCTACGGTCACGCGCCATTCCTGCTGGTCGGCGTGGGTGATGAGGTAGTGGATCAGGGAGCTGGCACTGCGGCCGGCACCGAGGATGAGGATGTTGCGCATGGGGTGTCCAATGGTCTGCCGCAAAGGTGCAACGCGATCCGCGCCCCGGAACATGCATCTTTGCCGCGCACCCATGGCGCTCAGTTCCCCCCTGCTCGAGCAGGCCGTCGACCAACTTGCCACCCTGCCCGGCGTGGGTCGGCGTACCGCGATGCGCTTCGCGTTGGAGCTGTTGCGCCGCGAACCCGCCGAGGTGGTGCGCCTGGCCGAGGCCATCCGCCGCCTGCGTGAGGAGGTGCGTTTCTGTCAGGAGTGCTGCAACATCAGTGATCGCGCCGTGTGCGAGATCTGCTCCGACCCCAACCGCGACCGCACGCTGGTCTGCGTGGTGGAGGACATCCGGGACGTGATCGCCATCGAGAACACCCGCCAGTTCAAGGGGCTGTACCATGTCCTGGGCGGCGTCATCAGTCCCATGGATGGCATCGGTCCGGACGATCTGAACACCAAGCAGCTTTTCGAGCGCATCGCGCAAGGCGAGGTGAAGGAGGTCGTGTTGGCCTTGGGCGCCACCCTCGAAGGCGACACCACCAGCTTCTACCTCAACCGCCGGATCAAGGAACAGGGCGTGGATGTTTCCATGATCGCCCGCGGCATCAGTGTGGGCGGCGAGTTGGAGAATGTCGACGAGCTTACCCTGGGCCGCAGCATCATGGACCGCAAGCCTTATGAACAGAGCGTGAAACGAGGATGACATGTGCCCATGTGCACATGTGCCCATGAGCACATGAAACTTTCCGTCATCATCGTCAACTACAACGTCCGGGCCTACCTGGAGCAGTGCCTGCGTACGGTCTCCGAGGCTATGAAGGGCATTGATGGCGAAGTGTTCGTGGTTGATAACCTGAGCACGGACGGCAGCGTGGAGATGGTCCGGGCGAAGTTCCCCGCAGTGAAGCTCATCGCCAACCAGGAGAACGTCGGCTTTTCCCGTGCGAACAACCAAGCTATCCGCGAGAGCAATGCCGAGTACGTGGTGCTGCTCAACCCCGACACGGTAGTGGGGGAGGACGTGTTCCGCAAGGTGATCGCGTTCATGGACGCGCACCCGAAGGCCGGTGGCTTGGGGGTGAAGATGATAGACGGCACGGGCCGCTTCCTCCCGGAAAGCAAACGTGGTCTTCCCACACCCTCTGTGGCCTTCTACAAGATCATCGGCCTCACGCGGTTGTTCCCACGCAGCAAGGTCTTCGGGCGGTACCACTTGGGCCACCTGCGGGAGAACGAGGCCGCCCCCATCGAGATCCTGTCAGGTGCCTGCATGTTCATGCGGAAGCGAACGCTGGACGAGGTGGGACTGCTGGACGAAAGCTTCTTCATGTATGGCGAGGACATCGACCTCAGCTACCGGATCATGCTGGGCGGTTACGAGAACTGGTATTTCCCGGACGCCCGGATCATCCACTACAAGGGCGAGAGCACCAAGAAGAGCAGCGTGAACTACGTCTTCGTGTTCTACAATGCCATGGCGATCTTCGCCAAGAAGCACTTCACCCGCAAGCGCCCGGACCTGCTCGCGGCGGTGATCAACGCCAGCATCTACCTCAGTGCGGCGGGGGCCATTGTCATGCGGTTCTTGCGGCGCGCCCTTCTACCGATGCTCGACGCGCTTTCGGCGGTCCTGTTGTTCTGCATCGGCCAATGGACCCTTGGCGCCGAAGCCATCGATGCCGAACGGTTACGGTTGTTTTCGGCGGGTGCGTTGATCGGCGTTGCCGCCGAAGCGCTCTGCGGCGGCTATGATGTTCCGGTCAAGCTCATGAACGTGGTGAAGGCTGGGGTTCTACTTTCCGTCGCTGGGGTCGGGTATTGGCTCATTCATGCTGGCGGTGCGCAGGAAGGAATGCTCGCGTTCGCGCTCATTTACAGTGTCCTAGTGACCATGGTCGCACATTTCGTTATCCGCTTTCTGCTCCATGCCATCTCCATCAAACCCTTCACGCTGCGCGCCCTCGACCGCAAACGCATCTTGTCCATTGGCAGTGCTGAAGAGAACCGGCTGGCCCTCGCCTTGCTTTGGCAGACCCATTTCGGGCTCGGTAGGCAGGAGCAACGTTCCGTGGCGGAAGCCCAAGGGCAGGTGGCCGTGGTCGACATGCAGCGCCAGATCCGGAAGCAGGGCATGGATGAGGTCGTGTTCTGCGCCAAGGACATGGCCTGGGGACGCATCATTGAACTGATGGAGAAGCTGAGCCGGACACGCGCCACCTTCAAGATCGCCCAGCCGGGGTCGGACTTCATCATCGGCCCCAACAGCATCGAAAGTGTCCAAGACCTCTTGGTGATGGAGGAACACGCCATTTACAGTGCCGCTGGCAGAAGGCGCAAGCGGATCGTGGACGTCGTGCTGTCCTTGCTCCTGATCCTGGGGCTGCCCGTGCTCATCTGGTGGGTGGAGGAGAAGGGTGCTTTTCTCCGCAACCTGGGAAGGGTCTTCGTTGGAAAGGCCAGCTGGGTGGGCTTCCACCCGGACCGTCACCGCAGTTTCAAGTTGCCACGGATGAAGCCGGGCGTGATCGATCCGGTCATGGCGCAAGGGCTATCCGCCGACCCGCTCACCGTGGATCGGGTGAACATCACCTACGCCAAGGACTATCAGCCCTGGTCGGACATTCGGTGGACCCTGCGTTCACTGGCAGCATTGGGGCACTGACCACGGTGTTCACCGTTCGCGATGGACAACGGAGGCATCGGACATGTGCACCCACACGCTTCCGCAGGTACATTTGCGCACCGCAACCGTTCCCATGTCCCAGATCGACATCCTGCTGCCCAAGATGGGCGAGAGCGTGGCTGAAGCCACGATCATCAAATGGCTCAAGAACGAAGGTGATCACGTAGCCGCCGACGAGCCCATTGTGGAGATCGCCACGGACAAGGTGGATAGTGAAGTACCTGCCCCACAGGACGGGATCTTGCTGAAGCGTCTGGTGAACGACGGTGATGTGGTGAAGGTGGGCCAGCTGATCGCCCACATCGGTACGGCCGTTGAGTCCAAGAGCACGCCTCCGGCCGCCGCTCCCCCCACAGCCCCCAGCAACGGTCGCCCAACAGCAACGCCACAGCCCGCAGCAGCTGCTGCTTCCGCAGAGCCGATCGGCAAGTCAGGCCCTGGCGGTAAGTTCTACAGCCCTCTGGTGCGGAACATCGCGCAGAGCGAAGGCGTCTCCTTGTCGGAACTGGAGTCCATCGCGGGCTCTGGCCAAGGTGGGCGTGTCACCAAGCGCGATATCCTCGACTTCCTTCCGCAGCGCGGTTCCAGCCCGGCTCCGGTCGCCGCTCCTGCTCCTGCTGCGGCCGCTCCGGCCCCGGTCGCTTCGTCCGCTCCTGCAACGACCGCTGCGAAGCCTGCTGCGCCCAAGCTGGTGCCCGGCCCCGGCGATGAGCTGATCGAGATGGACCGCATGCGCAAGCTGATCGCCGACCACATGGTGATGAGCAAGGCCACCAGCCCGCACGTTACCAGCTTCGTGGAGGCCGATGTCACGAACCTTGTGCTCTGGCGCGACCGGGTGAAGGGTCCGTTCGAGAAGCGCGAAGGGGAGAAGATCACCTTCACGCCGGTGTTCATCATGGCCATCGCCCAGGCGATCAAGGAAATGCCCATGATCAACGTGCAGGTCGACGGCCAGACCATCATCAAAAAGAAGGACATCAACATCGGTATGGCCGCTGCATTGCCCACGGGCAACCTGATCGTGCCGGTGATCAAGAATGCGGATCGCTACAACCTCACTGGCTTGGCCAAGGCTGTGAACGACCTGGCCAAGCGCGCTCGCGAGGGCAAGCTCTCGCCTGATGAGATCAGTGGCGGCACTTACACGGTAACCAACGTAGGCACCTTCGGGAATGTGCTCGGAACGCCGATCATCAACCAGCCGCAGGTGGCCATCATGGCCATGGGCGCGATCCGCAAGAAACCGGCGGTGTTGGAGACCCCGACCGGGGATGTGATCGCCATCCGGCACATGATGTTCCTGAGCCACAGCTACGACCACCGCGTGGTTGACGGCGCGCTCGGAGGCCGCTTCGTGCGCAGGGTGGCGGACATCCTTGAGGCCTGGAGCCTGGACCAGGACTTCTGAGCCTTTCTTGGCAAGGGAAAAAAGCTACTTTTAGCCGCTGACCGCTATGTCGGTCCGTTGAATTGACCTGCGCATGAACTACGGGTACACAGCATTATTTTCCTTGGGCTTGATCTGCCTCTCCACGCAGGTCGTTGCACAAGGTGAGAACACCACCTTCCAGTGGAAGTTCGAGGAGGCGAACAAGATGATGGAGGAACGGTTCTACAACCAGTCCGCCGAGATATGGAAGGAACTGGTGGAAGCTCAGCCGGAGAACTCCAACCTGAACTGGAAGTTGGGATACTCGTACATGAACTCGTACGACCAGAAGGAAAAGGCGCTCCCCTATCTGAAGACCTCAGCCGAGAAGCGCGCCTCCAACTACGGGGGCTTCAATACTTCCGGTTACGACCCCTTTGATTCCAAGGAGGTGAACGCGCCCATGGAAGTGGATTACTGGCTCGGCAAAGCCTATCACTTGGACGGTCAGTTCGACAAGGCCGATGAGTACTACAACAAGTTCGTGGCCGAGGCCGATCCGAAGCACGAGCTGATCTCCCAAGCCAAGCGGGGCAAGGAGCAGACCGCCAATGCCCGTGCCTTGATGGCCGACCCCAAGCCCTACCAGATCAACAACGTGGGCAATGTGATCAACTCCGATCACCCGGACTTCAGCCCGGTGATCAGCGTGGATGGCAACGCCATGTTCTATACCAGCCGCCGCATCCGTCCTGACAGTTCGAACGCCGGTGTGATCGACGAGATCGCCGGTCTGCCGTTCGAGAACATCTACGTAAGCTACAAGGACCGCAACGGAGCCTGGCAGAAGCCTGAATTGTTGAACATCAACCCCCCCGCAGGCCACCTGGCCACGGTGAACGTTTCCGCAGATGGTCAGACCCTCTTCATCTACCGTTCGGATGAAGGGGATGGCAACCTGTACGAGAGCAAGCTCGTGGGTGAATTGTGGAGCGACCCTGTCCTGATCGGGAGCGATGTGAACACGAAGAGCTGGGAACCGCATTGCGCGCTGACCGCCGATGGCAGCACCCTTTATTTCGTGAGCGACCGCAAAGGCGGTGTCGGTGACCGAGACATCTACCGTGTGGTGAAACTTCCCAACGGGGAGTGGAGCAAGGCCCAGAACATCGGTAACGTGGTGAACACGCCGTATGACGAGGATGCGGTCTTCATCCACCCGAACTCGCGCACCATGTACTTCGCCTCCAAGGGGCACAACAGCATGGGCGGCTTTGACATCTTCTACACGGAGATGGCCGAGGATGGCACATGGAGCAAGCCGGTGAACGTGGGCTATCCTGTGAACACGGTGGATGACGATGTGTATTTCGTGACCACGGCGGATGGTCGACGGGGTTACTTCAGTAGTGACAAGAACGGGGGCTACGGCGAAAAGGACATCTACTTCGTGGACCTTCCCGAGGAGATGGAGGCTGATGGCCTCACCGTGTTGAAGGGCTTCATCATTCCGCCTCCGGGCGAGACGCTTCCCCCGAGCACCATCCTATATGTGACCGACAAGGCCACGGGCGAAGTGAAGACCTACAAGCCGCGCCAGCGTGATGGTGTGTATGTGGCGATCCTGGCCCCTTGCAAGGAGTACAACTTGGATTACCGAGTGAACGACAAGACCGTGCACACCGAGGACATCTTCGTGGAGTGTGAGAGCGCCTACCAGGAGATCAACAAGGAGATCTACCTGAACCCCGTGTCGCTCGCTGGTCCTGCCAGCATCGTGGACCTGCCCAAGGGAGCGCCTCCTGGAAGCAAGGAGAAAGGTGAACCTGTGAAGGGCGGTAAGGGTGTGGTCGAAGCACCGCTCACCGATGCACAGATGAAGGAGAAGGCGTCGAAGCACGTAGCGCCGGATGCCACCTACGACGGTGAGTACGCTAAGTTCTACGCGTACAACATGAAGGACATCGACCAGAACGATGCGAAGTGGAAGGAGTTCATCGACACCGTTGTAAGCCTGATCGAAAAGAACGGACAGGCCAAGGTGGTGATCGAGGCCAGCGCCTCGAAGGTGCCCACCAAGACCTTCGGCACCAACGAGAACCTCAGCAACAAGCGCATGGAAGATGCCCGCACCCGCCTGCTCGAAGCGGTGGCCGCGCGTGGCAAGGACAATACCAAGCTCTTGCTCGAAGCGGTGAACAGCAAGGTGCAGGGTCCCAAGTACGATGGGGACTTCCGCAACACGGACAAGTACGGCAAGTTCCAGTTCGTGAAGCTGAAGGTGCACTGAGCATTTCGGCGATCGTGAAGAATTCACGGGACCCCGGCCATGCGGTCGGGGTCCTTTCATTCTACCTTCAGCCCATGCGTTTGAAGTTGGAACGACCGCTCGCGTTCTTCGATCTGGAGACCACGGGCGTCAAGGTGGGTACGGACCGTATCGTGCAGATCGCCATCGTCAAGTTGATGCCGGATGGTGCCCGTCAACAGTACGAGACCTTGGTGAACCCGGGCATCCCCATTCCCCCGGAATCCACCCGGATCCATGGCATTACGGACCTGGATGTGGCCATGGCTCCCTGCCTGGAGGACATCGCGAAGGAGATCTTGGATGAGCTCGCCGGTTGCGACCTGGCCGGGTTCAACTGCCTGCGTTTCGATGTGCCGCTCCTTTCGGAGGAACTTCTTCGGGTGGGGCACAACTGGGATCACGCCAGTTTGCGGGTGGTGGATGTGCAACGCATCTTCCACAAGATGGAGCCTCGCAACCTCAGTGCAGCGCTGAAGTTCTACTGTGGACGTGAGCATACAGGTGCCCACGAGGCGCTCGCTGACGTACAAGCCACGGCCGATGTCCTGCTGGCTCAGATGGAGCGCTACAGCGACCTGCCTATTGACGTGGCCGGGCTGGGCGAGTTGAGCGGTGATCGTGAACGCAGTCCGGATGCCGGTGGCAAGCTCATGTTCGATGATCGTGGCCAGGTCTGCCTCGGTTTTGGCAAGTACCGCGGTTGGACCCTGGAGACCATTGGCCGCAACGACCCCGGCTACCTGCAATGGCTCATGACCAAAGCGGAACTCCCCGCCAGCACCCTTTCCATCATGCGGGCCACCCTCGCGGACCTGCAAGCCTAGAACCTCTCCCTCTGGCATGAAGATCATTTGCATCGGTCGGAACTACCGCGATCACGCGGCCGAACTTGGGAACGACGCTCCCGAAGAACCCATCATCTTCCTGAAGCCCACCACGGCCTGCCTGTATCCCGGGCAGCCGATCAAGCTGAAGCCCTTCTTGGGCGACATCCATCACGAGGTGGAGCTGGTGGTGATGGTGGACAGTTACGCCAAGGACGTGCCCGAGCGAATGGCCTTGGGGCTGGTCGCCTCCTTCACCCTCGGGCTGGACCTGACCGCACGCACCTTGCAGAACGAGCTCAAGGCCAAAGGACTGCCTTGGGAAAAGTCGAAGGCTTTCGACGGTTCCGCGGTGCTCGGCGAAGTGGAACTGCCCATGACGGCCAGCACCGACCTACAGCGCTTGTCCATTGAACTGAAGAAGAACGGAGCGCTGGTGCAGCAAGGCCGCACGTCGGATATGCTCTTCACTGTGGCGCAGCAGATCGCCTACGTATCGCGCTTCATCACCCTGGAGCCGGGCGACCTCTTCTTCACCGGAACACCGGCCGGGGTGGGGCCGATCGCTGAGGGTGATGTGTTGGAAGGCTTCCTGAACGGACAGCGCGTGCTCAATGTGACCGTGGCGAAAGGGTAACTTTGCGCCGCTAACAACGGGAAGGAGCACATGACCAAGATCGTTCAAGTCGGTAACATCGCCTGCGGCAGCGACCAACTGTTCCTCATCAGCGGGCCCTGCGTCATCGAGACCGAGGACATCATGATGCGCACCGCCGAGAAGCTGCGCGAGGTCAGCGAACGCCTGAAGGTGCCCGTGATCTACAAGAGCAGCTTCACCAAGGACAACCGCAGCAGCGTAGATTTCTACCAAGGCCCAGGGCTCGAAGAGGGCTTGAAGGTGCTGGAGAAGGTGAAGAAGCAGTTCGGCTTCCCCCTGCTCACCGACATCCATTACCCCAGCCAGGCCAAGGCCATCGCCGAGGTGTGTGACGTGATCCAGATCCCCGCCTACCTCTGCATGCAGACCGAGCTTGTTACCACCACCGCGAAGACCGGTGCCGTGGTGAACATCAAGCATGGCCAGTTCCTTGCTCCGGAGAACATGATCAACCCGGCGAAGAAGTGTGAGAGCGTCGGCAACAGCAAGGTCATCCTCACCGAGCGCGGCTACACATTCGGCTACAACGATCTGGTGGTGGACCCTCGCGCCTTCTACCACATGCGCAAGACCGGCTACCCGCTGGTGTTCGACATCACGCACAGCATCCGCAAGTACGGCATCCCCAGCGCCGACCCACGCGGTGGTAACCGTGAGGTGATGCCCACCATCGCCCGTGCCGGTGTGGCTGCTGGTGTGGATGGCGTCTTCATCGAAACGCACCCGGACCCCAGCACCGCCAAGTGCGATGCCGCCAGCCAGCTCTGCGTCACCGACCTGGAGGAATTCATGAAACCCCTGCTGGACCTCCACGCCGTGGAAGTGCAGTACCGGAATACCTTGGTCAACGCCTGATCATCGCACCTGTGCACGCGACCCATGTGGTCGCCCTTACAGGTGCAAGGAACACGCTCATCAGAACCTACCAACGCATTACCTCGCACCATGGAATTGTATCTCGACAGCGCCGACATCAAGGAGATCGACGAAGCCTTCAAGCTCGGCTTCCTCACCGGACTCACCACCACGCCCACCTTTATGCACCGCGGTGGGGTCACGAACATTGACAAGATGATCCTGGACCTCGCGAAGAAGGTCCCCATCCTGCAGGTGGAGGCCTTGGGTGAGACCGCCGAGGAGGTGGTGAAAGAGGCGAAGCGCCAGCTGAAGATGGGCCTGAAGAAGGAGACCACCGTCTTCAAGATCCCAGTGAGCCTCGAAGGTCTGCGGGCTTGCAAGATGTTGCGCAACGAAGGCATCATGGTGAATGTGCACCTGGTGTACACGCTGCAGCAGGCGTACATGGCCATGCAGGCCGGTGCCACCTACGTGTGCCCGCTCGTGGGTCGCCTGCAGGATCAGGGTCACGATGCCCTCAGCCTGGTGCGCCAGTGCGTGGAGGCCGTGAACTACTACGGCTACAACAGCAAGATCATGTTCAGCAGCGTGCGCACCGTGGAGCATGTGCGCAACGCCGTGGAGATCGGGGTGCACACCATCACTGTGCCTTGGAAGCTGATGAAGCAGCTCACCGACAACCACATGACCCAGCTGGGCACACAGCAGTTCTACGAGCACACCCGCCTGATCACCATGAAGGTGAAGGACGTGCTGGGCCGCAGCAACCCGGTGGTGAAGGACGGCGCCACGGTGAGCGAGGCGCTGGTGGAGATGACCAAGCACGGCTTCGGTGCCGTAATGGTGGTCGACGCGAAAGGCAAGAACATCGGGGTCTTCACGGATGGCGGTCTGCGCCGTGGTCTGGAGAAGGACGGCAACAAGTTCCTGGCGAAGAAACTGAGCACCCTGAAATTCAACACGCCCATCACCATCGGTCCTGAGGCGTTGTTGGATGAGGCCCAGAAGGCCTTCAAGGAGCACAAGGTGGACACGTTGAGCGTGAGCGAGAACGGCAAGCAGCTCGGCATGCTCGACATCCAGGACATGATGAAGGCGATCGCGGGCTGATGCTCAGCTTGAAGCCTTTCACCGACAACGGCCTGCGCGTGATCGGCTCCGAGAAGGAGCTGCTTCGACGCTTGGCACGCACCAAGGCCGTGCTCTTCGATTGGGACGGCGTGTTCAACGATGGCTTCAAGGATGCGGAGGGTGGAAGTCCCTTCGGTGAGGTGGGCAGCATGGGCGTGAACCTGCTGCGCTTCGCCCTGTGGTTGCGGAACGGGTCCTTGCCCAAGGCGGCGGTGATCACCGGACAGCACAACCCCTTCGCCGAGCGTTTCGCCCAGCGCGAACGGCTGCACGGCCTGTACATGGGCTTCGCCAACAAGCCCTATGCCTTCGACGCCTTCCTCACGAAGCATGGCCTGGAAGCGGATGAAGTGGCCTTCGTGTTCGACGATGCGATCGACCTTCCGGTGGCCGCGCGCTGCGGTTTCCGCGTCCTCATTGGCAGCCCGGCGACCGCGTGGTTCGTGGAGCAGGTGGTGGCCCGTGGCGAAGCGGACCTCGTGACCGGAAACAGTGGCGGCAACAACGGATTGCGGGAAGCGGCGGACGCACTGATCGCCCTGCTCGGTAACGGGTCGGAGGTTATCGCGCACCGCGCTGGGTTCACGGAGTCCTACCAACGCTACCTCGCCGAGCGGCAGGCCGTGGTGCCGGATATCGTGCGTAACGGTCGCTGATCAGCGCAAGCTGATCCGGGCGGTCTGTGCACCTTCCTTCACGGTGATGGCCGCAAGCTTGAACGATGGTGGCCCCATGTTCACGGGCGCGTCGTTGCTGAAGCCGTAGGGTTCCTGCGGCCAGCCGATCCAGCTCGTGTCCAGCTTACCATTGCTGTTGATGTCGTGGAACACCTTCACGGCGTAGGTGCCGGGTGTAAGTCCAGTGAAGGTGCAGCTGACCGTGCTCCCCGAGGCCTTGACGGTCTGCAGGGTGCAGCCTACTTCGTCGTCGTACGCATCCTTGGAGGGGCATAGCGCGACCTTCAATTCACCGCCTGCCGCGGGCTTGTTCAGGATGATCTCCACCTTCAAGATGCCTTGGGCATGTGCAAGGCCCGTGAACATGAAGAGCAGAAAGAATATCGGTAAGCGCATGGGTTAAAAGTCGGCATCGTTCCTCAATGCCTCCGCAAGCATCGTGCGGAAAGTGCTGCGCGGCACTTCGATCGCGCCCAACGAAGCTGTATGGTCGTTGATGTATTGCGAATCGAACAGCGTGAAGCCCCGCAGCCGTAGGTGCTTGACGAGGTGGTGGAAGGCGGCCTTGCTCGCGTTCGTCACGCGGCTGAACATGCTCTCCCCGAAGAAGGCACCGCCGACCGACACGCCGTACAGCCCGCCGACCAGCGTCCCGTCTTGCCAGACTTCCACACTATGCGAATGTCCTTGCCCGTGAAGTGCGACGTACGCCGCGATCATTTCCTCGGTGATCCAGGTCTCCGCGCGTTCGCCGCACGCCCGCATCACTTCCTCGAAGCGCTGGTCGAGGGTGACGCGGAAGCCCGCGCTGCGGATGGCGCGTTGCAGGCGTGCGTTGGGCTCCAGGTGCGCGAGGGGGAAGATGGCGCGTGGGTCCGGATCGTGCCAGTACAGCTCACCGTCCTCATGGGCCATGGGGAACCAGCCGCGGCGATACGCGCGCAGCAGCAGATCGGCGGTGAGGGGATGATCGGTTTCGGACATCTCTACCTTGGCGGCATGCAAAGGAAGGTCTTGGGACTGTGCGCGCTAATGGGCCTATTGGTCGGCTGTGGTTCTCCGGAGCCATCGGAGCATCCCGACCAGATCGAAGCCGATACCACGCAACAGGACACAGCCTCGACCGCTCATGGTCTTGCGGTGGATGAGCTTCCCTTGGACACAACGCCGCTTCGCCTCGTCCCAGCCACGGTCAACCTTGCAGATGGTCGAACGGTCACTTTGGACATTCCGGAAGGCTATGAGCTGAGGGTGGCCGCGGAGGGAATGAAGCGTTTCCGCTTCCTGGCACCATCTCCGGACGGACGACTCTTCGCCACGGACATGCACGACCTCACGGATAACCGCAGGGGACGCGTGTACATCTTCGATGGCTGGAACGAGGACAGCGCACGTTTCGAAAAGCGGTCCACCTACCTGAGCGGCCTGCACAATCCCAATCAAGTCGCTTTTCTCAGCACTGCCACCGACACCTTCCTTTACGTGGCCACCACAGGGAAGCTGCTTCGCTTTGCCTACCATGCTGGCGACACGGTGCCCCGCGCGAAGCCCACGGTGATCGACACCTTCCCCAGCTACGGGCTGAGCTACAAGTATGGCGGCTGGCACCTGACGCGCAGTCTCGCGTTCCACAAGGGCAAGTTGTACGTGAGCGTGGGCAGCAGCTGCAACGCCTGTCTCGAGACCGAGGATGTGCGTGCGACGCTCTTGGAGATGGACCCGGACGGTGGCAACAAGCGGATCTATGCCACGGGGCTGCGTAACGCTGTGGGCCTGCGTTGGGTCGGTGATGAGCTCTTCGCTACGGGCATGGGCAGCGACCACTTGGGCACCGAAGCGCCGGATGATGTGCTCT
Organism: Flavobacteriales bacterium; assembly: GCA_016721825.1. Taxonomy (GTDB): domain Bacteria; phylum Bacteroidota; class Bacteroidia; order Flavobacteriales_F; family PHOS-HE28; genus PHOS-HE28. The sequence goes on along the minus strand of JADKHI010000001.1, from coordinate 336,394 downwards.
TCCATATCGAGGAGGGGAAGCACTACGGCTGGCCCTTCCACTACCAGGTTGGCGAGGAGCTGTTCGCGGACACCGCCTTTCTGAAGCCGAACATGCGCGTGATGTCACCGACCAAGGCCTATGTCCCCTTGGGTGCACGCGTGGGCGCCTTGGGCTTCGAATTGTTCCAAGGCTTCGCGGATCCGCGCTTGAACAACTGGTTCGTGGTGGCGCTGCATGGGAGCAGCATTGTGAAGATGGGGAAGGGCTATGCGGTCGTGCGCGTGCGGAAAGGCCACCCGGCGGAACCGATCATCACCGGCTTCCTGCAAGGCGATGAGCGTGTGGCCCGCTGCTGTGATGTGCTGATGCACGATAGCAACTCGTTCTTATTCACGGACGATCACAAGGGCGTCCTCTATCTGGTCCGGAGGAAGCGGGAGGTCTGAGACGTTACTCCAGCTTGAGCACGGGCTGGGTCAGTTCGGCCTGACCGAGGGAAGCGCGCAGCACGTAGACTCCGCTGCGCAGGTTCAACAGGGCCCCATCCGTAACAAGGAACCGCACGTAGGCTTCGCTGTCGATGCCCCGTTCAGCGCTCCAGACCATGCGTCCCGTGGCATCCCAGAGGTTGAGCACCAGCCGCTGTGAAGGGCCCGAGTAGAGCGAGATCTCGAAGTGATCGGAGAAGGGCACGGGCTGCACGCTGAGGATCTGCGGCGTGCTAAGACCGGTGAGGTCCTCGCCCCCGAGCAGCAGGTGCGCGCGCCACAGGTCGGGGATCCCGTAGCCGATGGAATCGTTGGGCTGGTCGAAGTGTGAAGCGCTGCGGCGTACAGCATCCATCACTTCGTGCGCGGTCTTGTCCTTGTGCAGTTGCCACAGACAGGTAACACCGCCCGCCACCAAGGGCCCGCTGAACGAAGTGCCGTTGATGCGCGCAATGTCCGTACCGTCGAAACCCAGTCCGATGGTGCCCCAGCCCACCGCGCTGACGTCCGGCTTCACACGACCGTCGATGCTGGGGCCACGCGAGCTGAAGGAGGCCACCACACGGTCATCGTTCACCGCGCCCACGGCCAGGATGTCGATCGCATCGGCAGGTGCGCTGATGTAGCGCCAGTCGCTGCTGCCGGAGTTGCCCGCGCTGTTCACGGGGATCATGCCTTTCCGCGATGCGATGCCTTGGGCGATGCTGATGCGGGTGGTAAGCCCGTCGAGGTCGGCCCAGGTGTGGTCCTGCGTGCTGTCGTCGAAGGTGGTGTAGCCGAGCGAGGTGTTGAGCACGTCACAGCCGATGCTGTCCGCGAGCTCGGCCCCGCTCACCCAATTGTCTTCCTCCACAAGGTATTCGGAGTCGGCGTTCTCGGTTCGCAGCAGCACAACATCCACGTTCGGTGCAATGCCGAGCATCTTACCAGGCAGGTGTCCGACGATCACGGAAAGCACGGAGCGCCCATGCCAGTGATCGCCATACACATCGCCATCGTGGGCCACGAGATCTTCATCATACACGATGCCATCACGCCCCCGAAGCTCGTCGAAGGCCGGCAGTGAATCCGCCTGATCGAAGCCCGAGTCCAGGATGCCGATCAACATGCCTTCTCCGCGGGCGTTGGCCTTGGTGTGGAGCAGGTGCGCGTTCATCATGCTCACCTGTCGCAACGACGCGCCGTAGACCGATGCGTAGGTGCCGCCGATCTCCACATCTGCCTTCGTGGCCGCGGGGAACTTGTCCGCCGCAAGCGATTTTCGGGGACGACCATCCTGGACCATGCGCATGGCCTTCACGAAGGGTAGCTGCGGGATCGTATCCAGGGCCAGGGTATCGGTGCTGGTAAGGGTGACGGCGTTGAACCAGCGGCTCACGTTGTGCACTTGGAACTGACCAGCAGCGAGCAGACCAGCGATGTATGCCGGATCCACCGGCAGGTCCAAAGAGTCGATCGTGATGCCTTGTGCTTCGCGACGTTCAATGGCGCGAGCAGAGAGGTAGTCCTCCGGAGCGCTGAGAGTGTAGGGGGTGTTCACCTTATCGGTGAACTGGATCCAATAGGTCGCTGGGGCGGTCTGTGCGTGTACCGAGCAGAAGAGCAGCAGGCCGATGATGGATGCGAAGGGCCTCATGCGTTCAGCGTACCGCTTCCGTGCTAGCCACCGTAGTTCACCACGGTCATCCGCAGATAAGTGCCGCGGGTGTAAGGAGTGGGCGGGTTGCCGGGTTGCTGGATGTACTGCGTATTGCTGACGTCCCTCTGCCGGTACACGAGCCCGACGTTCTTGGCGTAGCGCTCGAAATAGCGCACGGTATCCACCAGGTTGTTCACGAAGGTGGTCTTCACCACGCAGGTGCTGTCGAAGCTCAGTCCGTTGGCGCTCCATGGTTCGTCCCATGCCAAGTAGGTCAGCTCCAAGGGAGCCGTGGTGTTGTACTCGTTGGTGTTCCACGTTTGGCCATTACGCACAGGGAAAACAAGTTTGATCAGCCGAAGGTTCTCTTCGGCACGTTCGGCCTTGTAGTTGTCCTTCACCTGCCACCACACATCCTTGGGCCCCCAGTTGCCCAGCGAGTCCTTCAGCTGGCGTACGATCCGTTGGGCGGGACGGCCTTCGGGATCCGTGAAGTTGCTTTCGATCAGTTCCCGCAGCGGATACACGACCTGGCCTTGCAGGTTGTTGCCTTCATCGATCCAGCCGCTGTCCACCTTGTATTCAACCCAATGGCCCACGCGCGTAGGGAAGTAGCCGAAGCCCAGGTCCACCGGGGTGGGCTCGTCCTTCTTGCAACCGGCCAAGAGCACGGCAGCACCACAGGTCAACAGCAGGATCTGGCGGATGCGGTTCATGGTTCAGGCGTTTCGCGGTCGATGAATCCTCCTCCGATCACATCGTCCCCGTCATAGAAGACGGCGGACTGTCCCGGAGCGATGCCTGTCACGGGTGCATGGAATTCAACAAGCACCCGTTCACCGTCCATGGAAAGTGTGCCGGTCGTGCCTTTGTCCTTGTACCGCACTTTGATCACCGCTTCGATCTCCCCGTTCAACGCGGGCAGTTTCACGAAGTTCGGTCGCCGGACCCACATTTTCTGCTTGTTCAGCTGCTCTTTGGCCCCGAGCACCACGGTGTTGCTCTCCGGCCGGATGTCCGTGACGTACAGGGGTTCCCCGGTGGCGATGCCCAGGCCTTTGCGCTGGCCGATGGTGAAGAAGGGATAGCCGTCGTGTTCGCCGAGCACTGCGCCCTCGGTGGTTACGAGCTTGCCGTGGGCGAGCTTCTCGAAGGCCGCCGGGTCCTTGCGCTTCAGGAAGCCGCGGTAGTCGTTGTCGGGGATGAAGCAGATCTCGTAGCTCTCGCTCTTGCTGGCCAGCTCCGGGAAACCGCTCTCCACGGCCATTTCGCGGATGCGGCTCTTGTGGAAGCCCCCGATGGGGAAGCGTGTGCGGGCCAGGTTCTCCTGTTGCAGCCCCCACAGCACGTAGCTCTGGTCCTTGCCCGGGTCGAGGCCTTTGCTCACCACATGTCGACCGGCCTCTTCGCGCACCTTGGCATAGTGGCCTGTGGCGATCAGCTCACAGTCCAGCATGTCGGCCCGTTTCAGCAGGGCCTCCCACTTGATGAAGGTGTTGCAGAGCACGCAGGGATTGGGTGTGCGGCCCGCCATGTACTCGCTGGTGAAGTTGCCGATGATGCTGGAGCCGAACTCCTCGCGGATGTCGAGGATGATGTGGTTGAAGCCCCGGCTCACGGCCATGTTCCGCGCGTCGCTGATGCTGTCCAGGTCGCAGCAGCCGGTCACGCGTTTCCCCCCACTGGTGTCGGCGTAGTCCCAGGTCTTCATCGTCACCCCGATCACCTCGTACCCTTCGTCATGCAACATGAGCGCGGTCACGGAGCTGTCCACCCCGCCGCTCATGGCCACCAATACCCGTCCGTGCTTGCTCATTCGTTCTGTCCGTCCATCAACCTATTCCTCTGTTCACTGTCCACTGTCACTTCACTTCCTCTCCGGCCACATAGTTGACCGTCCGGATCAGTTTGCCGTTCTCATCGTACTCCTTCAATTCGCCTTCGAGCAGGTCGTTCTTGTAGGTGCCTTCGCGCTTCTTCGTCTGGCCTTCAAGCACGCGTTCCGTATCACCTTTCTGCATGCCATCAGGGCCGATCTTCACCGGGCGCTCGACCCAGGCGCCATCGTTGTTCCACTCGGTGAACCGCCCCTCCTTGCGGCCGGCCTTGTAGGTCACTTCGCTCTTCAGCTTGTCCTGATCGTAGTACTCCTTGAAGGTGCCGTTCTCCTTTCTGTCCTTCACGTAGGTGCCTGTCTTGTAGAGGATCTGGATCTGCACAGTGCCGTCCTCGTTGAAGTAGTACCAGGTACCATCGCGGTCCCCGTTCACCATTTTCCCCTCGATCTCCTTCTTGCCGCTGGGGAAAAAGTAGGTCATGGTGCCTTCGGGCTGACCTTTCTGGTAGGTGGAGCGGGCCTTCGGCTGACCGTTGTCGAAGAACTGCTCGAAGGGACCCTGCTGCACGCCTTTGACCCAGGTGGCTTTCTCGGCCACTTTGCCATCGGCGTAGTAGGTGATCTGTTCGCCGTCCTTCTGGCCTACCGACCACTGCTCCATGCTACGCTTGTGGCCCTCGGCATCAAAGAAGCTCCAGGTGCTGTCCTTCTCCTGGCCGACGTAACGCCCTTCGGCCATCAGCTTGCCGTTGGGGTGGTAGTGCTTGGCGTGTGAGGCCTTGCCATCGGGGTAGTGGTCCACGAGGCTCTCGACCTTGCCCTTGTTGCTGTAGTAGGTGAACCGGCCCACAGGCTTGTCATCCTTGAACTGCCCTTCGTAACGCAGCTGGCTGCTCTCGGCCCAGGTCTTGGCCCAATGCCCCTGCTTCAGGCCCTTGGCGTCCTTTTGATTGGGCGCGGGTGGCTGGGCGAACGCGGCGGTCGCCAAGGTGAGGGCCAGCGGAAGGAAGAAAGCACGAGCAAGCATGGGTGCAAAGATACTTTTGGGGGTGGGGTGGCCCCCGCCCTGCAAGAACGCGGCCGTACCCTGCTGGTCAACAAGGTGGCGGCTAACTTCGGCCCCTTGCCAATGATCACCTTCCGTCCCGATTGCAGGCACTTCCGTGGCGATGTGCCCTGCAAACCGCACAAACAGCACGGCGTGCACTGCGCCGACTGCACCCACTACGACCCCATCAAGCAGCGGGTGCTCATCATCAAGCTGGGCGCCTTGGGCGATGTGGTGCGCACCACGCCCTTGCTCACGCCCATTCGCAAGCGCTTCCCCCAAGCCGAGATCCATTGGCTCACGCTCAGCCCCGAGATCCTCCCCGCCACCGTGGACCTCAAGCTGCCCTTCAGCCTGTCCTCGGTGCTGGTGATCGAAGAGACCGAGTACGACTACGCGATCAATCTGGACAAGGACCGCGAGGCCTGTGCCTTGATGGCGCGGGTAAAGGCCAAGGTGAAGCACGGCTTCACATGGAAGGACGGTCGCTGCGCCCCGGTGGATGAGCTGGCTGTTCACAAGTTCAGCACCGGCGTTTTCGATGACCTCAGCCAGAAGAACACGCTCAACTACCTGCAGGAGATCTTCGCCGTGGCGGACTTCACCTTCGCAGGCGAGGAGTACGTGTTGGACAACCATGCGGCCGGACGGCGGGCCTGGGACATTGATCGGGGCCGCCACGTGGTGGGCCTGAACACCGGTTGTGGTGGGCGCTGGACGAGCCGTCTGTGGAGCGAAGGGCAGTGGACCGAACTGGCACAGCTGCTGAAGAAGGACGGCTACGAAGTGCTGCTGCTCGGTGGCGAACAAGAACATGAACGCAACCTCCGGATCGCGGCGGCCAGCGGTGCCACTTACTTCGGCTTCTTCGACCTGCAGCTCTTCATCGACCTGCTCGATCACTGCGACACGGTGGTGACCCAGGTGACCATGGCCATGCACCTGGCGCTCGGCAGGCACAAGAACCTGGTGCTGATGAACAACATCTTCAACCGCCATGAGTTCGAGCTGTACGGCCGTGGAAGCGTGGTGGAGCCCAGCTCTGGCTGCGAGTGTTTCTATGCGGCACGCTGCAAGCGCCTGGACAAGGGCGGCCATGCCTGCATGGACGACATCCATTCCGGTACGGTGCATGCTGCGGTCAAGGCCTGCCAACTGCATCGTTCGTTGACCGCTTGATCCAGTTCGTCCATCGATGCGGATCGCCTACCTCAGCACCTTCTTCCCTTTGCGGGGCGGCATCGCTCACTTCAATGAGCGTTTCGCGCTGGAACTGCAACGGCGCGGGCATGCTGTACGGGCCATCACCTTCTCGAGGCAGTACCCGAAGGTGCTTTTTCCGGGCAAGACGCAGGAGGAAACTGGAGGCGCCGCCGGTGAACAAGCGGTGACCGCTGAGGTACGCGTGGACAGCATTGGTCCACTGTCATGGTGGCGCACCGGTCGGAGCATTCGGAAGCAGGCACCGGACGTGCTGGTCTTCAAGTACTGGATCAGCTTTTTCGCACCCTGCTTTTGGGCGATCTCGACGCTGGCGAAAGGTCGGCGCACGCGTGTGATCTACCTGATCGACAACTTCATTCCGCATGAGAGCCGTATCGGCGAGGGGCTCCTTCGTTGGTTGGCCTTCCGCGCCGTGGATGGCTGTGTGGTGATGAGCGAGAGCGTGGAGCGCGACATCCGAGCGGTGCATCCGAAATTGCCGATAGAGCGATCCCCTCATCCGGTATACGACAACTTCGGCGCGGCGATGGAAAAGCGGGAGGCGCGCAAACGTCTTGGTCTTCCGGAGGATGCCGTGATCGCCTTGTTCTTCGGCTACATCCGACCATACAAGGGCCTTGATGAGCTGATCGCTGCTTTCCCGGACATGGCGGCACTGGACCCCAAGCTTCACCTGGTGATCGCCGGTGAGTGCTATGAGGATGAGCAGCGCTACAAGGACCTGGTGAAGGCCAGTCCGCTAGCGGACCGCATTCACTATTTCAGCGACTATATCCCGAACGATGCGGTAGCGCATCACTTCTGCGCCGCCGATGTGCTGGTGCTTCCATACCGTACGGCTACACAATCCGGCATCGTGCAGATCGCCTACCACTTCGAACGGCCTTGCATCGTTACGGACGTTGGTGGACTGAGCGAAGTGGTGATCCACGGTCGCACGGGCTATGTGGTGCCACCCGACGACCGCAAGGGACTGGTGCACGGCATGGAGCTTTTCCTGCGTGAGCGGAAGGATATGACCCCGGCGATCCGTGAGGAACGGCGTAAGTACAGCTGGTCGGCCTACGCGGAAGCACTGGAGCGCCTGGTGGCCCGATTGAATGGCTGAGCACAACGAAGCGCCTGTTCTAACGTTGAAGCTTGGAGGTACCTTTGCGCCGCCCATGAGGATCATCCTGTTCGCCCTGTTGATGGTGCTGGCCCCGGCCACGCATCAGGCGCACGTCCTCGATTCCTTTGAAGAGGAGGATGCAGCGTCGCTGTTCAAAGCTTGCGGACTGGCCGGCGTGCTGCCACAGAACGTGTTCGATCAAGCTTTGGTGGCGGCGAGCAAGCATGGACTGAAGCCGCACGTGATCGCGATCGCTGATATGACCCGCCCAAGCTCGGAGCGGCGCCTTTTCATAGTCGATCTGGATGCGCACCGGTTGTTGGGCACTACATGGGTGGCGCACGGCAAGAACTCCGGAGAGCTCATGTGTACCTCGGTGAGCAACAAGGAAGGTTCCCTGAAGACCAGCAAGGGCCTGTATCGCGTCGGGGCGGAGATCGAGAGCCCGAAGCATGGCCAGGCGCTGCTGTTGCACGGACTGGACCGCGGGGTCAACGACAAGGCGCTGGAGCGTGAGATCATCATTCACGGTGCCGACTATGTGAGCGACTCTTTCATTCAGGAGCATGGTCGTCTGGGCCGCAGCTTCGGATGTCCGGCCGTTCCCGATGCTATGATGCCACGGATGGTGGAATGGCTCGCTGGTGATGGCCTCCTGTACGTGCATGCGAAATAGCTCGACCCTTCAGGTCTGTCTTCATGGTGTGCTTCTGCTGACGGCGCAGGCGTGTACCACCGCCTCACCGAAGGAGCCACAGGGACCCACCAAGGAGGAACTCGTGCAGGATTTCGAGACGAAGGAGCTGTACACCACGGCCCATATCGACTCGGTCGCACTTTACAGCTTTCTGCAGCACGATTCGGTCTACGTCGCCTACGATTCGCTGATCATCGATTTCTACCGGCACCGCGACTTTCAGTATGCTTGGTTCCAGGGCGATACACTGTCTTCCGCAGCGCAGAGCTTTCTCGACCTCTCCGGTTCATCCGGTAGTGGTTACGGGCCCTGGAAGGTAGCGCACGAGGAGTTGCATCAGCTCATCGCCGCACTGCAGGATACGCTGAGCTCCGTGGACCATTCGTTCGTGGAACTATCGCTCACGAGTGAGTTCTTCCGTTTCGCGGACAAACGCTACGGTGGAACGGTCCGGAACCTGAAGGCCTTGGATTGGTACATCCCAAAGGCCAAAAAGGACTACACGCGGCTGCTCGATTCACTGGTCTCCGGCTCGCGGGACCTTTCCGCCATCGAGCCGGTGCATCCGCAGTACCAAGGCTTGAAGGAGTGGTTGCGGCGCTACCGGTCGTTGGAACTGGACAGCACGTGGGCCCCGGTCTACACGGACCACAAGCGCTTCGTGCCGGGCGATTCGGCCGAGGCGATCGGCCAGGTGCGCACCTTGTTGCAGAAGTGGGGCGATGTGTTGGACACCACGGCTTCCACGCGGTTCGATAGCGTGCTCGTTCGGGGCGTGCGGCAGTTCCGTATGCGCCATGGATTGAAGGAAGTGGATGTGATCGACGACGCAATGGTCGATGTGCTGAACGTGCCACCTGACGATCGGGTGCGGCAGCTGCTGATCAACATGGAGCGGCTTCGCTGGATGCCCGACCAACCGAAGGGGGAGTTCCTGCTCGTTAACATTCCGGCGTTCCGGTTGTACGTGTATGACCAGGGACGTGTGTCCTGGACCATGAACGTGGTGGTGGGCCGCGAGGCCACGCGCACCGTCATCTTCAACGATTCGCTCTCCCAAGTGGTACTTGCTCCCTATTGGAACATTCCGCAGAGCATCATCCGCAGCGAGATACTTCCCTCTGTGAAACGCAACGCGGGTTACCTGGACCGCAAGAACATGGAAGTGGTGGTGGGCGGCAAGGTGGTCCCTTCGAGCAGCATCAGCTGGAGCAAGTATTCCAAGGGCGTACCCTTCACAATTCGTCAGAAACCAGGAGCCGGTAATGCCTTGGGGCGCGTGAAGTTCCTGTTCCCGAACGCCTACAGCATCTACTTCCACGACACGCCCAGCAAGGGCGGCTTCAAAGAGGACCAACGTGCCTTCAGCCACGGTTGCATCCGCTTGAGCGAACCCTTGAAACTGGCGGAGTACCTCTTGCGCAGTGACACCACCTGGACATCAAAGAACATTGAGAAAGCGGCCGATGGCAAGACCGAGACCACCGTTCGCGTGAAGCCCGCCATCCCTGTGATCATCGGCTATTTCACCGCTTGGGTGGACGATGCAGGAAGACTGAACTTCCGTGACGACATCTACGGTCACGATGAGCGCCTGGCGCGGGAACTTTTCGGTGACCTGGCGGCGGGGACCACGGTTCAGTGAGGCGGTCGGTCGAGTACGATGCGCTTCTCCAGCAGTCCGAAGTACTGGGCGTGCGCTTGGTTCACCCAGAAGAAAGGCTCGTCGCTGAGCTCCATGAACATGAGGCTACGCGGGACCTGCTGAACCGGCGGCACCTTCACTACGTTCGAAGCATCGGTGCTGGCCTGCTGCATCAGGTCGAAACGAGCGGTCATCTCCTGGGCGAATGCTGAAGCGCGCCCACTGGTGAGGTCAGCGATCACCTTGATGCCGTTGCCCGTGAGGATGATCGACAAGGCCAGCAGGAGCGAGGCCCCGGTGTTCACGAACGCGGGCAGGGGTGACGCGGCGGATCTTCGAGGGTCGCTTCGCCAGACAAGCACCACCACGCACCATACGGGAACGAAGAATCCACAGGCCTGGTCGATGGTGCGGTGCTGACCCAGGATGCCGGTGGACCAATAGGCAGGGTAGGCAGCGATGAAGACCAGCGTGAAGGGCAACAGGAGCAAGGGCCAGCGGTAACCATAGAGGCTGCGGGCGGACACTTTCACCTGCTCCGGTAGTATCTCGTAGGCTGTCCACAACAGCAAGGAGCCGCTCAAGGTGATGGGTGAGAGCAGCCACAGGCCGGTGAAGCGAAGGCTCTGCGCGCCGCTCATGCCGATCGAATGCCACAGCAGTCTTGTGCCGGTGAACTGTTCTTCGCGACCCGCGTTCCCGGGCGCGAAGAACATGAGCGCCGCACCGGCGAACGCCACCAGCGCCAGGAACAACAGCGTCGTCCGCTGTTCCTTAGGGAATTTCGGAAGCACGAAGAGCAGTGCAAGGTGTGTCATCACGGCCATCGCCATGCTCATCTCGTTGGTGCCGATGAAGGCCAGACTTACCAAGGCCATCACAAGCGCGTGGACCGCAGGATGCCCGATCGGCCTTCCATGCAGAAGGCTCAGGAACATGGAGAGGTACACGATGCCGGTGATCACGGCGGTCTGGTAGGTCATCGCACCGGTGTACCAATAGAGCCCTTCGCCCAGGTTCGGCATCAGTGTGAACTGGACCATGGTGAGCACCAGTGCGGTGGCCCATGCACGAGGTCGTGCGATGGACCGAGCGGAGGCGGAGCGCACCAGGCCTTGGAACGCGGTCACCGTGAGCCCCATCAGCAGCACCGAGCACGCACGGTACCACGGCAGTCCGCCCAAGCCCTGTACCAACGGCGAGCACAGGATCGGAATGTTGCTGGAGAAGCGGCCGTTCCACAGCTTCCAACGTTCGATCTGCAGTTCGAGGAAGCCGCCTGTGCGTCCCGTGGCCGCGAAGGCCAGGTCATCCGCCATGGGGAAGGCGAACTGCGCCAGCCAAGCATACAGGCCGAGCATGCCGAGCGAAGCGGCCATCAGCACCGGTCCTGCGGGGAAGTACCGGGGTGCCATGGGAATGTTCAGGCCCCGATGCCGATGCGTTCGGCCACGCGGTAGTGGTTGCGCTCCGGGCTGCTGCGGCTCACCAGTTCGGCCACGAAGCCCGCCAGGAACAGTTGCGCGCCGATGATCATGGCGGTTAGCGCGATGTAGAACAGCGGTTGGTCGGTCACCAGTGGCGCCTCTTGATGGGTGGCCAGGTGGTAGAGCTTGCTGGCCAGGATCCAAGTGGTGCTGAGGAAGCCCAGGAAGAACATCAACAGGCCGAGGCTGCCGAAGAAGTGCATGGGCTTCTTGCCGAACCGGAACACGAAGGTGATCGTGAGCAGGTCCAGGAAGCCGTTGATGAAGCGGTTGAGGCCGAACTTGCTGTGCCCGTACTTCCTTTCGTGGTGGACCACGACCTTCTCACCGATCTTCGGAAAGCCCTCTTTCTTGGCGATGAAGGGGATGTAGCGGTGCATCTCGCCGAACACCTCGATGCTCTTCACCACTTCCTTCCGGTAGGCCTTCAGCCCGCAGTTGAAATCGTGCAGGTGGATGCCGGAAGCCCTGCGCACCGTCCAGTTGAAGAGCTTGGTGGGAATGGTCTTGCTGAGCGGGTCGTAGCGTTTCTTCTTCCAGCCGCTCACCAGGTCCAGCCCATCCTCGGTGATCATGCGGTACAGCTCGGGGATCTCGTCCGGGTCATCCTGCAGGTCGGCGTCCATGGTGATCACCACCCGCCCTTGGGCCACGGCGAAACCTTCATTCAACGCGGGGCTTTTGCCGTAATTGCGGCCCATACGGATGCCCTTGATGGCAGAGTTCTTAGCGGACAGTCGCTGGATCTCTTCCCACGAACCGTCACCACTGCCATCGTCCACCAGAATCGCCTCGTAGCGCAGGCCCATGCCGGAGATCACCTTGTGGATGCCGCTGGTGAGCTCGGCCAGCGACTCGCGCTCTTCGAACAGGGGAATGACGACCGAAATATCCATGCAGCTGCTGCGCCCGTGGCGCTGCGCAAAGATGAACGGATTTCCGGTCCGCTGTGGTGAACTCCGCCATTCAGTAGGCTTTGGCACACCCCTTGCCTTCCGCCACCCACGACTACATTTGCAAACCTCTCACACCACCATGGAACGTTTCCTTACCCTCGCCCTCGCCGGCACACTCTCTATCCTTAGCCTTCACGCCCAGACCTGCGACATCGTGGTCTTCTCGGACATGGGCGACAAGTTCACCCTGATGGTGGACGGTGCGGAGGTCAATGCCACCCCGGCCTCTCGTGTGGTGGCGAGCAGCATCCGGAACGAGACCCCTTCGCTGCTGGTCCGTTTCGCCGATGCCGCCAAGGCCCCAATCAAACAGAACGGCTACTTCCCGCTGGGGAAGGAGTACACCGTTGTGATCACCACCAACAAGAAAGGCCAGACCGTGTTGCGCCCGTCGGGTGAAGCGGAACTGGGTACTGCCTCCAAGGCCGAGGCAGCAAAGCCGAAGCCGACCACGTTCGTGGAGGACGCACCTGTGGAGGAAGCCGTTACCGAGGAAGCAGTGGACATGAACGTCGGTGGGCAGACCATCACGACAACGACCGTTGTTGAAGAATCCGCCGGTGGAGTCGATGACATGGAAGGCGAGAACGTGAACATGTCCTTCGGCGTGAACGGCATGGGCGTGAACATGAACGTCAATGTGAACGGCACGGGCACCGGGACAACAACGGGTACCTCCACTACGACCACCACCACCAAGGTGACCCAGACCAGCACAGTGGCAACGAAGCCGGTGACCACGACGAAACCCGAGACCACTGCCGTACTGGAGCCTGTTTACAAGATGCCTGGCTACAGTGGTCCGATCGGTTGCGGCGATCCGATGAGCGCGAGCGAGTTCGAAGAGGCCAAGGCCAGCATTTCCAGCAAGAGCTTCGAGGACACCAAGATGACCCTTGTGAAGCAGATCGGTGGAAACCGTTGCTTCACCGTGGATCAGGTAAAGGGTCTGATGGGCCTGTTCAGCTTCGAGGACAACAAGCTTGACCTGGCCAAGTTCGCCTACGACCACACCTACGACATCGGGAACTACTACAAGGTGAACGATGTGTTCAGCTTCGAGAGCTCCGTGGAGGACCTGAACGAGTACATCAAGTCGCGCTGATCCATGCGGCCTGCGCCGCGCAACCACCGAACCGATGAGGACCACCGGACATATCGCCTTGTGCGCCGCGCTCGCGGTCGCGCTCCTGGCCGGGTGCAGTGGCTCCAAAGCCTACACCAAGAAGGGAGAGAAACTGGATGAAGCGGGCCTTTACGCTGAAGCTGCGGACATGTACCTGCAGGCCGCGCAGCGCAACCCGAAGAACGTGGACGCGAAGATCGGTCTGAAAAAGACCGGCCAGTTGGTGCTCAACGACAAGCTCAGCAACTTCTTCAAGGCCTTCAGCATGGGCAGTGAGAAGGGCGAGGCCGTGAAGGTCTTCTTGGAAGGCAAGGACTACATGGACCGTGTGGGGCGCGCCGGTGTTGTGCTGGAGATCGCCGACCACTACAAGCAGGATTTTGAACAGGTGAAAGGTGAGTTCCTCGTGGAGCTCTACACCAAGGGGCAGGACCTTCTGACCAAGCAGGACTACAAGGGCGCCGAGGCCACCTTCGCGCAGATCGCCAAGCTGGAACCCAACTACAAGGATGCGAGCAGCTTGCAGAACATCGCCTACCTCGAACCGTTGTACCGCTCGGGGAAGGACGCGCTGGCCGGAAAGCGATACCGCAAGGCATACGAGGACCTGAGCTTGGTGGTGAACAAGGATGCGAGCTACAAGGATGCGGGTGTACTTCGCCAGGACGCTCTGACCGGTGGCCAATATTCGATCGCCGTGTTGCCCTTCACCAGCAGCGTGAAGACCCGCACGGACCTGGCGCCCAAGGTGCAGGCTTACGCGACCACCGCCCTCACCGAAGTGAACGATCCCTTCCTGAAGATCGTTGACCGGGAGAACATCGAACGCATTCTGGAAGAGCAACGGCTGGGCCTGAGCGGCGTGGTCGATGAGCAGACCGCCGTGCGCGTGGGTAACCTGATGGGGGCCCAAGCAGTGCTTATGGGAACCGTTATCGATTACCAGGAAGTGACCGGGACCGCGCGTCGTAGCACCAAGGATGGCTTCGAGAGCTATCGCGTCAAGGTCGCGGACCCCAACAACCCTGGTCAACTGATGATCGTGACCAAGTACCGTCCGGTGAAATACATGGAGTACTACCAGGAGAACAAGGTGAGCACCAGTGTAAGTTACAAGCTCGTAAGCCTGGAGACCGGTGAGGTGCTGCTCAGCAAGGTGGTGGATCGTGAAGCGGAGGACCACGCTTATTACGCGAGCTACGATGGTGCCAAGGAGAACCTACTTCCCACCCGGAACGGTGCTGCGGACATCAGTGATGGTGCCCGTCGCAACCTTCAAGGGCTGCTGACCGCACCGCGCGAAGTGAAGCCTGTCGCTACGTTGAGCGCAGATGCCTTGCGGGGTTCGTGCTCGGGCATCGCCTCGGCGATCCAACAGGAACTGGCCTCCAAGCTCCCGTGAACAAGCTCCTTCCCATAGCCTTTGTCCTGGGCCTGTTTGCCTGCAAGGACAAGCAGCAGGTGGTGCAGAACGTGCCGCCGCCGGTCCAGCGCCCTGCCTGGGTGGCCAGCCGACCGGTGAGCGATGCCGACTACATCGGCATCGGCCTTGCCAACAAGTCGCGCAGTGACTTTCAGGAGACCGCCAAGAAGAACGCCCTGAACGACCTGGCCAGCGAGATCAGCGTGAAGGTGGAGGGCAACAGCCTGCTTTACACGCTGGACCGGAAGAACTCCTTCGATGAGTCCTTCACCAGCACCATTAACACGAAGACCAGCGAGCAGATCGAAGGCTTCGAGATGGTGGACAGCTGGGACAATGGCACCGAGTATTGGACCTATTACCGCCTGAACAAGGCCGAACACGCCCGCATCAAGGCCGAGAAGAAGCGCCAGGCCATCGCCCAGGCCACGGACCTCTACGCCCGTTCACAGGCCAGTGTCGCTGCCGGTGACCTCAAGAGCGCCATCGATCAGGACCTCCGCGCCTTGCTGGCCATAAAGGCCTATTGGGGCGAGAACGATGAGGTTCTTATCGGCGAGCGGAGCGTGCCCTTGGCCAACGAGATCTACAACGACCTCCAACGCCTTACCAATGGTGTCCGGCTCACCGCCTTACCCGAGCGTTGCGCCTTGGAATACAGCAACCATTTCAAGCGTGAACTGCTGGTGACCGCCCGCTCCGTCAACGGCGCCACCACACGTGATCTGGCACAGCTGCCACTGGTCATGAGCTACCCCGGCATCAACGGGAAGGTCACGGCCACCAGCAATACCGACGGTGAAGGCCAGGCGCGCACCACTGTACAAGGCATCGATCTGGGAGCTGCCGGTCCGGAACTTCTGGTCCGCGTGGATATGGACGGTCTGGTGAGCAAGGACCTGGACCCCACCTTTGTGAAGCCGCTTGTGAGCAGCCTTACTGTACCTGAGCTTCGTGTTCCCATCGATCTGAAACTTCCGAAAGTGTTCATATCGGCGTCCGAGAAGAACTTGGGCGAGCCATTGACCGAAGCGGGCGCTGCGTTAACTTTTCGGCAAGAGCTCACCACCAAAGGTTTCCGTTTCGTGGAGAAAGAGAGCGAGGCCGAACTGATCATGTCGGTCACGGCCACCACACGTGAAGGAGGCACCTCCAACGGATTCTTCACCGCCTTCTTGGACCTCTCCGTCTCCTGCAAGGATCGTAGCACTCAGGACGTCGTTTACTCCGGCGGCAAGCAAGGGGTGAAGGGCGTGCAGCTCGCCTATGACAAGGCCGGTCTTGAAGCCTACAAGAAGGCCGTTCAGGATATCCGCCAAGAGGTCGTGCCGGCCCTTATGAACGCAATACTGTAGGAATGACGGGCATTTCCGTAGTTTGGCACGCTGTTCGCAAACTCACACACACGACACCATCAACGTCGATACCGATGAAAACCTTCACTCCAAACCGCACCGTTACGGTACTGCTGACGGCGCTGATGCTGTCCGGCGCAATGACAGCCTGCAAGAGCAAGAAAAAGGCCGCCGCCGCTGCTACCCCTCCTTCCGGTGAGACCGAAGTGAAGGTGCTCTGCTCCGGTCCTGAGTTCTTCACGAACAACGAGTTCTTCCGCGCCAACAACCTGGGTGAGAGCATGGACCAGGCCACCGCCAAGAAGAAGGCCATGGCCAATGCCCGCGCCGACATGGCCAGCGCCATCAACACCCAGATCAAGGGTGTGATCGACAACTACGTGAACAGCCGTGAGCTGAACAACAAGGAAGAGGTCGCCGAGCGTTTCGAAGGCCTTACCCGCGAAGTGCTCGACCAGAAGCTGAGCGGCACCCGCACCATTTGCGAGAAGATGATGAAGGTGGACGGCTCCGGCAACTACAAGTGCTACGTGGCCATCGAACTCAGCGCGCAGGAATTGCTTTCCAGCTACAATGAGCGTCTCAGCAAGGATGAGCGCCTGCGCATCGACTACGACTACGAGAAGTTCAAGGAGACCTTCGACAAGGAGATGGAAAAACTCCAGAACAAGTAAGGTCCACGAACGCATGAATGAAGCCCCTGCCGCAAGGTGGGGGCTTCGGCTTTCAGTACCACCTTTGCCACATGCAACGCAACACGCTCGCCCTGGCCGCTATCGTCATGCTCACCGCAGTGGTCTTGGGTGCCTTCGGTGCCCATGGGCTGAAACCGAGGATCTCACCGGATGCCTTGGCGAACTGGCACACCGGCGTTCAGTACCAGATGGTGCACGGGCTGGCGCTGTTGTTCATGGCGTTGGCCGGAGAGCAGCTCGCTCAGCGCTACCTCTCGTTCGCACGCCTCTTGTTCTTGGGTGGAGTGCTCTGTTTCAGCGGCTCGCTGTACCTGCTCAGCACCCGCGAAGTACTTGGGACACAGGGGCTCACACGCGTGCTGGGTCCCATCACGCCCCTGGGCGGACTGCTCTACATGGGTGGCTGGATCGTGCTGTTGGTCAGCGCCTTACGTCGTTCCTGACGGTCGTCAGTGGACGGCGGAAGGGGAGAAGGGTTAAATTCGCGGCCCCGAACGGCTGGTCCTGATGACCCGGCCGTGTCCGGGGAACAACGCGAACCATCCAAGACATGAACGAATTCGGGAATAAGCCAACGAACGCCGACCTCGCGACGATCGGCCTGGGCAAAGTGGGTGATGCCTACTGGAACCTTGAACCCGCGGAGCTCATCGAGAGCACCATACTGAGCGGCGAAGGTGTGTTCGCTGACAGCGGCGCACTGGCCATCGAGACCGGCGAGTTCACCGGACGCAGCCCCAAGGACAAGTTCTGTGTGAAGGACGCCAAGACCGAGAACACGGTGTGGTGGGGCGACGTGAACTACCCCATGGAGGAGGCCAAGTTCAACCAGCTGCACGACAAGATGTGCGCCTACCTGCAAGGCCGCGAGGTCTTCATCAAGGACGCCATGGCCTGTGCCGATCCCACCTACCGCCTGAACCTGCGCGTGGTGGCCGAGAAGCCTTGGAGCGCGCTCTTCGCCAGCAACATGTTCCTCCGGCCTTCGCACGAGGAGATCGCCGGTTTCCAGCCTGAATGGCACATCATCTGCGCTCCCGGCTTCACCGCAGCTGGCCCTGCCGACGGCACCCGTCAGCACAACTTCGCCGCCATCAACTTCAGCAAGAAGATGATCCTGATCGGCGGCACCGGCTACACCGGCGAGATCAAGAAGGGCATCTTCACCGTGCTGAACTACGTGCTTCCTCAGGAGCGTGGTGTGCTGAGCATGCACTGCAGTGCCAACATCGGCAAGGAAAACGATACGGCCGTGTTCTTCGGGCTCAGCGGTACCGGCAAAACCACCCTTAGCGCCGACCCCGAGCGTCGCCTGATCGGAGATGACGAGCACGGCTGGAGCGACCAGGGCGTGTTCAACTTCGAAGGCGGCTGCTACGCCAAGTGCATCGACCTGAGCGCCGAGAAGGAGCCCCAGATCTGGGACGCCATCAAGTTCGGTTCGATCCTCGAGAACATCGTGTTCAAGGGCGAGACCACCACGGTGGATTTCACCAACGGTTCCAAGACGGAGAACACGCGGGTGAGCTATCCCATCGACTACATCGACAACATCGCCAGCCCGAGTATCGGCGGTCACCCCACGAACATCTTCTTCCTTACCTGCGATGCATATGGCGTGCTGCCCCCGATCAGCAAATTGAGCCCGGGCCAGGCCATGTACCACTTCATCAGCGGCTACACCGCGAAAGTGGCCGGCACCGAAGCGGGTGTCACCGAGCCCCAGAGCACCTTCAGCGCCTGCTTCGGCAAGGCCTTCCTGCCCCTGCACCCCACGAAGTACGCGGACATGCTGGGCGAGAAGATGAAGCAGCACAACGTGCGCATCTGGTTGGTGAACACGGGCTGGAGCGGCGGCGCCTACGGCACCGGCGAGCGCATGAAGCTGAAACTGACCCGCGCCATGATCACGGCCGCGCTTAAAGGAGAGCTGGACACGGTGGAATACAAGCAGCACCCGGTGTTCGGTGTGAGCTTCCCCACCAGCTGCCCCAACGTGCCCGCGGATGTGCTCGACGCCCGTTCCACCTGGAAGGATAAGAGCGCCTACGATGCCACGGCCGACAAGCTCGCGAAACAGTTCAACGACAACTTCGCCAAGTATGCGGAGGGTGCGAGCGCTGAGATCCTCGCTGCTGCTCCCAAGACCGCAATGAAGGCCTGATCCGAACAACTTATGGCGAAGGCCCTGGTCACACGACCGGGGCCTTCGTGCGTTGAGGCCGATCGTTCATAACTGCGCCTTCGGCTGGCCTTGTGATCCTTCTATTTTCGAAGCCTCAATGCGGTGAACGGAATGGGCAGGCTTGGTCGGTCGTTGATGGGGGTGGGGTTCCTGGTCGGTTCCGTGGCGTGGGCGCAGACGCCGCTGAATGAGCGCCGGTTCTATCCGGAGGAGTTGCGGGAGGATGTGGAGACGATCCGTCGTGCCGTACACCATCTGCATCCGGATGCTTACCGCTACGTGCCGAAGGCTGCGCTTGACCAGCGATTCGATTCCCTTGGGGCGGCGCTTTCCGTACCCACCACCACCACCGAGTTCATGCTGATGGTCGGACCCGTGGTTCAGGCCTTGGGCGACGCGCACACCTTCGTGGACCTGCCGGTGGCGACCGCTGAACGGCTCCACCAGACCACGCCTTTGTTACCGCTGAAGATCCGCGTGATCCACGGGCAGGCATACATAGAAGAGGAGTTGATGGGCTTCCGTTCCATTCCTTCGGGCCAGCGGATCCGCAGCATCGACGGCGTTCCCATGGAGCGCTTGCTGAGTGAACTGGGAGCCTTGGTCCGGACTGATGGACACGATGAGATCTTCGTGACACGCACGGTGGAGCGGGACTTTCTCCATCTCCATGCCCTGCAATACGGCCATCGCCCGCAGCACATTGTTGAGCACGAGGCCAAGGACGGTACGGTCACCAGCACGGTCTTACGATCGCTTACTGGCGAAGAGATCTCGAGTTCCTACCGCCCGGCCACCGCCCGTTTGCGTCCCTGGCGACTGGAGCCTTTCGGAGATGAGCATGCGGCCTGGATCACCTGCCGGACCTTGGATGCGGACACCCTTCGGGCCTATGATATCGATGCCACGCGAATGGTGGAACTCTTCCTTCAAGAGGTGCGATCAAAGGACCTGCGTACGCTCGTGATCGATGTGCGTGGTGCTGGCGGCGCGGACCTGGGCATGGCGGAAGCGCTCTTCTCCATGATCGGTACTTCGCCTTACCGCGTGGTGCGCGAGATCGCCATGCGCCAACCCGGATCGCTGCCCGATGGTGGTTCTGTGGATTACGCGAGCCTCGATGCCACGTCAGTTCCCGAGAGCGATCGGGCGATCACGATCCCTGCTGATGATCCCCGCCTGGCCATGACACCGCCCTATTCCAAGGCGTTCCTCGGCAAGGTCTACGTGGTGTGCGACGGGTTGACGAGGGATGCCGGTGCGGCCTTCGTGATGCTGGCGAAGCGTTCCGGTCGGGCACGCATCGTCGGCGAGGAAGTGGGAAGCAACAGCCAGAGCTTCTGCGGTGGACGCGAGGCCTTGGTCACCTTGCCACGCACCAAGTTGCGGTTGCATATCCCCTTGGCACGCTTCGTTCCGGAAGGGCATGGTGATGGTCCTGTCGATCACGGTGAACTGCCACACCACCCGGTGGAACAGCAGGTCTCCGGACTGGCCATAGGCCGCGACACGGTGAAGGCTTCGCTGCTGGACCTCATCCGGGAGCTGCAATGAGATGGTCGCTGGCGGTCTTCCCGCTGCTTCTGCTGGCCTGCTCACCACCGACGCCCAAGACCACCGACCTGCAAGGCTGGACGAAGGTTCCTCTGCGTTATGCCACCTTCTTTGAGCTTTGGTCCAAGGGATCAGAGCGGCTTGTTCTCGTTCATGGACATGGCGGGGTGGCTGATACTGCAGGAGTCTACCACCTCTCCCCGAACGGAGCCTTCGCTGGAACACCGTTCACCGCCCTGCGCTTGTCTTTGCCCGTGGACCGGATCGCCTTGCTAAGTACAACGCACGTTCCCTACTTGGCTGCAGTGGGAGCGAGGAGCACCATGGTCGCGACGGCTTTCGCGGGTGAGGTGCGGGATAGCGTGGTGCAAGCCGCCCTGAAAGCAGGTGAGGTGAAGGACCTTGGTTCATCCGAAGCGCTCGATCGAGAAACGCTGATCGCTTTGCGACCGGATGTTGTGCTGGTGTATCCGTTCAGCGGGCAGGGCGCCACTGCGCTGAAAGGGGCCGGGCTTTCTGTGGTACAGGTCAGCGAGTACCTTGAAGAGCATCCGCTCGGTCGCGCGGAATGGTTGCGGTTCTTCGGTGTGCTTACGGGCCATGAACGTGAGGCGGATAGTCTCTTCACCGGCATTGCTGAGCGGTATGAAGCCTTGGCCGTCTTGGCGGAACAGGACAGTCTTCGGCCCACGGTATTCTTCGGAAGCCAATGGAACGGCCAATGGAGCGTTCCGCCGGGCAACAGTTACATGGCGCGCCTGATCGCCGATGCCGGGGGGCGTTACGTGTTCGCCGATCGGACCGCTTCGGGCAACATCGATCTCGATATGGAGACGCTGCTTTCCACGCTCGACACCGTTGACAACTGGGGCATGATCGCTGCGGTCGATGGATACATGTTCCCGCGACACATCACCAACAACGATCCGCGGTTCACGCGGCTGAAGGTTGTGCAGCAGTTCCACTTCTTCGGCGGGAACACACGCACCGCCGACCTCTTCGGGCAGGCGCTTCTCGAACCCGATCGCGTGTTGCGTGACCTGCGGTATTGCTTTGGTGATGCCTACCGATGGAAGCCCTGGGAGGACGACCACCCATACTTCACTCCGTTGCGTCCCGAGCCGGTCTCCATGCCCTACGAACCCGAGGAAGTACCGCTGGATCAGTAGGCGATGCCGAACCTTCGGTAGAGCTTTGCCAGCAGCCAAGCGGGACCGATCAGCAGGAACTGCAGGTCCTTCAGAAAGCTCGGCTTCGCACCTTCAATGTGGTGACCGATGAATTGTCCGATCCAGGCCAGCGCGAACAGTACCAGGCTGATCGCCCACAGGGGCCACGGGGCGTGCACCACGAGCCAGTGCGCGAACCAGAGGCACAGCAGCGAAAAGACCGTCATGCCTAACCAAAGGGATTTCGACCGCACGAAGTAGAAGTACAGCACGAAGGCGACGGCCAGGACCGCAATGCTCAGGTGCCCGATACCCGGAATGCGCAGGGGAGGGATCGATACCAGCAGCCCGACCACACAGAAGTAGATCGTAGGCACGCAGATCCAGTGAATGGCCGTGTTCGTAGCGTTCTGGTGGCTCACCGCGTACTCGTCGAACCAGGCTTGGATGGGCCGCATGATCAGAGGTAGCGTTCGTTCAGGATGCGGACATGGTGCATGGCGTGGCCAGCGATGGCCCAGCCCAAGGACCGCACGCTGAACCGGTTGCTGTTCGCGGTGCCCATGCGCAGCAGCTCCTCAGCATTGAATCCCCTGTACAACTCGATGGTGGCGTTGCGTACCGCGTCGTGTTCCGCTAGGATCCGGCGGAGGCCCTTGTCGTTGTTCGCCGTGGCATCCGCGTAGTCGTTCTCTTCAAATCCGGGCAGCTCGGTGGCGTCTTTCCGCGCGAAGCAGAGCGCACGGTAAGTGAAGATGCGCTCAGTGTCCACCACGTGCTGGAGCAGCTGTTCGATGGTCCATTTCCCCGGAGCATACCGGTATCCGGCTTTCTCGGAAGGAATGCGTTGCGCTGTGGTACGGACCTGTTCCGACGCGTTGGCGAGCGCTTCAAGCAGATCACGGCCGTCGGCCAGGTCGATGTAGCGCGCGAAGTAGGCGTTGGCCTCCTCCGGTCCGGGACGTCCAAGAGCGTTCATGGCCTGAAGATATTGCGCCGATCAATGGGTCAGGTCGACAGCATACGGCTCGGACGATCCTGCCACTTCCTTCAGCACATAGAACCAGCCCCTCCAGTGCTGCCACCAATCGGCCCTTGCGCAGCGGGCATCGGGAATGGAGACCACACCAACGTTCACTTCAGGACCACAGCCCCGGCGGAAGAGGTTGCGCGAGCGACGTGCGTGCACGCCCATGGTGAACACGTCCACCGCCTTGTAGCCTTGTGCATGTGCGAAGAGCCCGAAGGCCGCCGCGTTGGCCCACGAGCGACTGTCCGGCTTGCCCCAGGATGGAACGGCCTGGATGCGATCCTCGGGGATGCCGGCCGCATGCAGTTGATAGGCGGCCATGTGCGCGAAGGTGGGCCAGCCTTTCGAAAGACTTCCATCAGCACGCACGAACAAGGTCTCGCGCTGCAGCAGGTGCACGTTCTCGCCCCCGATCGAGAATTGTAGCGTGAACACGTTGTCCGCTTCGCCGTTCGGTGCCTGTGGATTCAGGGAGAGGAGACGCACTTGTGTCCGGGGAACTTTCAACGGGAAGCGATACGTGTCGATCCGCTCCTTTAACGCCCATGTGCACAGCGTATCGTTGCCGCTCAGCAGCTTCACCAAGGCCCCGGGCAGACCGGCCGCTTCCAGGACCACTTCGCCACTTGCCGGAACACGCAGCACCAAGTCCAGCGCCTCACCGGGCTTCAGGTAGTAGGCGAAGGGCCGGATGGTGCCGGTGGTGTGTACGCGTGTGTAGCCGCCTTCGCGGATCAGCGCGGCGGCGGCCTCCAACTGGGGGCGCGGCATCCAGCCTTCCACCACGGCGACTTTCCCTCCGCTCAACTCGGTGAAGGCCAGGATCGGGTGGATGAACAAGATGAAGAGCAGCAGCCCGATGGGCAGCAACAGCAAGGATACCTTCAGCCAGCGGCGCATCAGTCGTCGTCGCCGCTCAACGCGTTCTTCAGTTCGAGCAGCTCTGCGCGGGCCTTGCGGTCACCGGAGGTGATGCATTGCAAGGAGCCGATCTCGCACACATGAACGGCTTCCGGTCCGCGCCCCAGATCGGCGAGGATCAAGGCCAGCTGGTAATAGGCCGCGATGTACTTCGGATCGTCGTGCAATACCGCCTCCAAGCCGTTCGCGGCCTCGTCCATGGCTCCACGGCGCTTGTGCTCCAGAGCAATGGCGTAGCGCACGAAGTTGTCCTTCGGGTCTTCGGCCAGAAGCTCCTGAAGCTGGGCGAGACGCTCCGTGCTCATGGCGTGAAGGGCTGAGCGGACCATTCACTGCGCAGTACCGCCGCTTCGGCGATCCGCACGATGCGGCCCTGATCCATCGCGGCGATCCGGTCGGCCACATGGAAGGCGTCCTCGCGGTCGTGGGTCACGATGATGGCCGTGGTGCCGTGCGCGCGCAGGATCCGCAGCACTTCGGCGCGGACGTTCTTCCGGGTGGTGGGGTCGAGGTCGCTGAAAGGCTCGTCCATCAACATCAGTTGCGGGCGACGCACGAGGGAACGTGCGATGGCGACCCGCTGCTGCTGCCCACCGGAAAGCTGGTGCGGATAGCGGTCACCAAGGCCTTCGAGGTCCACCGCTTTCAGCTCCTTCGCCACTAGGTCGGCGCGCTCCGCCTTGGGAAGCTTGTGCAGCCCGAAGGCCACGTTGCCGTTCACGGTGAGGTGCGGGAACAAGGCCAGCCCTTGGAACACGAAGCCGATGGCGCGATCCTCGGGGGCCATGGAATGCGTCCGGTCCGGAGAGCAGCTGCTGGTCGAGGGTGATGGTGCCTGCCGAAGGCCGTTCCAGTCCAGCGATCGCCCGCAGCAAGGTGGTCTTCCCGCAGCCGCTGGCGCCCACGATCACCAGCACTTCGCCCTTGGCCACCTCAAGTTCCACACGGTCCAGCACGGTCCGTTCGCCATGGGCGAAGGAAAGGTCGTGGATGGAGAGGAGGGTGCTCATGCCGAAAGGACCGCGAAACTACGGAGGCCTGCCTGTTCCGTACGGTTCCAGGATGGTGACGGTCGGTTCGGCGTGCCCTGCGTCATAGCCTAGCTTCGCAGCCCCAACACAACCCCTATGACCTTCCGCACACTTCTGAGCACCTTGCTTCTTGTCACCGCTACCGCATCGAACGCCCAGGATTGGAGCTCCGATGTCTATCGCAGCGGGGAGCTCTATCCCGGCTACATCATCGATGCGGCCGGTACGAAGACCGAAGGCTTCATCAAGTACCAGAACCGGTACACCATGCAGAACGAGGTGCTGTTCTACACCGACAAGGACGATAAGAAGAGCAAGCAGGACCTGAAGACCAAGGACCTCAAGGAGTACAAGGTGGCCGACAAGCTTTACCACTGCATCAACTATTCCGGTGGGCTTTCCGGCTCGGCGATCCGCGCCAACCTGGTGGTGAAGGAAGGCTGCATCATGGAGTATGTGTGGTACAACCGCGCGGAGAACTGGGCGATCATGCAGAAAGGCGCCAGCGAAACAGAGGAGGAGTTCATGGCACGTATGTACCCTGCGGTGATGGTGTATATGAAGCCGGGCGATGAGAAGCCCCGCTCCCTGGACTATTTCGGATTGAAGTTCGCCGACAAGATGAGCGAGTACGTGGCCGACAACAAGGACCTCGCGAAGAAGGTCGCCGATAAGGAGAAGGGCTACGGCATGCTCAACATCCAGGCGATCATCGCGGAGTACAACGCCGCTTGCACCAAGTAAGGTGAAGCTCCTTCACGTTGCGGCCGCACTGGCCATTGGTTTTGCGGCGCAGGCCCAGGAGCCGGTCTACCGCTGGGGGCCACCGGCCACCAACGACTTTCCCGATCGCCACATCGAGCGCCTGCTGGATCTGGGCGACCAGGGCTTCGTGCTCTTGCGCACGGCCGAGGATGCCACCACGGTGAAGCACTTCTGGTTGGAGCGCTACGACCGGTCACTCCAGCTCGTTGGGAACACGGAGATCGCATTCAGCAACGGCGTCATGGGGGATTCCTACTTCCTCGATGAAGTGACCGTCGTCAATGGAGCCCTCTATGCCTTCGTCTCGCATTGGGAGAAGGCTGCAGGCAAGCATACGCTGATGATCCACGCGCTCGGTGCAGATGGTTCGCTGAAGGAAGGAACACAGTTGGACCTGGTCACCGCCGAGAAGATGGGCAATCGCGGTACCTACAAGTGGTCCTTCAGTCCCGACGGCAGGAAGCTCTTGCTCCTGACCGAACTGCCGTTCGTGAAGGACACCAAGGAAGCACTGCGGATGACGTGTTACAGCGTTCCTGCGCTCACGAAGATCTGGCAGCTGGAACAGACCTTGGAGATCGATGCCAGCAAGGCCCTGCACAACCACGCCGCCGTGGACAACAACGGCCACGCTTACCTGTACAAGAAGATCTGGCAGAAGCCCGTATGGACCTACATGCTGTACGCTACCGACGGCAAGGGCAGTTGGAAGGCGCATGCACCGAAAGGGCTCCAGGGCAAGCAGATCGAGGACCATCGGATCACGGTCGGTCCTGACGGCGCATGCTTCGTGTATGCGCTTTACACCACGGAACCTTCCAGCGTGAACAAGACGGTGCATGGTACTTGGTACGCTCGCTTCGCCGCGGATGGCGCGGTGACCGTCGACCGGGCGGAAGCGTTGCCACGCGATATGGTGGCCGCGTTGAGCAGCGAACACATTGCGGACAACAAGGCCTTCGTGGACGACCTGCGGATCAAGGACATCCTCTACCGCACCGATGGTCGGCCCTTGGTCCTCCTGGAACAGGTCAAGAGCAGCAGTGAAGCCGTTGCCGGCTCATCGCCCATGCAGTTCACCTACCAATGGATCTACGGCGATGCCGTCGCGCTCTGCCTGGACCCAGCGAACGGGGACCTGGTCTGGTGGCAACGCTTGGAGAAGAAGCAGGAGGTTCGGAACAGCCGCTCACAGGATGAGTACGGCTCCTTCGTGTACCACTTGAAGGCCGATCGCCTCTACATGCTGTGGAACAACACCGACCTGAGCGTGCCCTCTATTCCAGCCGCCAACTGGACGGAGCCGGACGGCACACGCTACGTGAAGCACAAGGCCTTCGACAGCAACACCGTGCACGCCACCTTCATGCAGGTGATCGAACCGGATGGGAAACTCGCCTACGCCGATCGCACCTTCGGGCTGCCGCTGTTCCATCTGCACGAGGGCGCCGTGTTCGAGATGAGCATGACCACGCCCTTCTTCTTCGACCTCAACGGCGATCTGGTGGTGCTGGCCATGATGCACAATGGCGGCAAGCGCTACCGTTTCGGGGCCATCGCCCTCTAGGTGTTCGGGCGAATCTCAGATTCGGCAGCCCCACAGGCATTCATCTGTGTGCATCCGTGTCCATCTGTGGTTTAAACCACGGATCAATACCCTTCCGTCTCCGGTCTTTCACTCCCGCCCCCCCCCCCCCCCCCCCCCCCCCCCCCCCCCCCCCCCCCCCCCCCCCCCCCCCCGGCCCGCCCGCCCCCCCCCCTCCTTCCCCCCCCCCCCCCGTGCGCGCGTCCGGTGCGACCGATGCGGTGCACGTGGTCCTTCGGTGAGCGCGGCAGTTCGTAGTTGATCACGTAGGGCAGGAAGGCGATGTCGATGCCGCGCGCCAGCAGGTCGGTGGTCACCAGCACACGGAGCTTGCCCGCTTTGAAGTCGGCCAGGGCCTGTTGACGGGCGTGGTGGCTCTTCTTGCTGTGCGTGGCCCGCGCGTCGATGCCGTTCTTCACCAGCTTGTCCGCCACGTGGTCGGCGCTGTGCGTGGAGGACGTGAAGACCAGCACCTGCTGCATGTCGTGGCTCTTGATCAGGTAGCGCAGGTAGGGCCCTTTGCGTTCCTCGGACACCCGGAAGGCGCGTTGCCGGATCAAGGTCACTTCCTGCGGCTCCTCGGTCACTTGGAAGACCTCCGGCTTGTGAAGCACCAGCCGGGTGATCTCATTGACGGCGTTGCTCAGCGTGGCGGAGAACAGCAGGTTCTGTCGCTTGCGGGGCATCAGCGCCAGCAGGCGGTCCATCTCCTCCTTGAAGCCCAGGTCGAGCATGCGGTCGGCTTCGTCCAGCACCAGCACCTTCACTTCGGCCAGGTGCACCGCCTTGCTGTCGATCAGGTCCAGCAGGCGGCCCGGCGTGGCGATCAGCACCTGCACGCCCTGCATGCCGATCATCTGCGGATTGATGGAGACGCCCCCGTACACCGCCACCGTCTTCACCCGTTCCGGCAGGCCGGCGCTCAGCTCGTTGAACACCGCTTCCACCTGCAAGGCCAGCTCGCGCGTGGGCACCAGCACCAGCACAGGCACGTGGCGGTTGGCCATCACCCATTGTTCCTTCTGCATGCGCGCGAGGATCGGCAGCACGTAGCTCGCGGTCTTGCCCGAACCGGTCTTCGCGATGCCCAGCACATCCTTCCCGAAGAGCACCGCCGGTATGGCCTGCTCCTGGATCGGCGTGGGCTCGGTGTAGTTGCGGTCGGCGAGCGTCTTCAGCAGGGCTTCGGGAAGGCCGAGGTTGCTGAAGGGCGAGGGGGAAGGATCCATTCGGGAGGAGGGGCGGAGCAAAGGCCAATGCTCCGTTAGCGGCGGCAAGGTACCGAGCGGACGGTGGAGAGGTTACCGGGGCATGATGACGATGCGACCGGCATCACCGCTTCCGCTCCAGCAGCCGATCCAGAAGCACCACCGGCACCAACCCACAGATCACGATCAACAAGGCGGGCAATGCGGCCTCGCTCCATTGTTCGATGCGGGCCTTCTCGAAGACCTTGGTACTGAGCGTGTCGGTATCGAAGGGGCGGAGGATGAGGGTGAGCGGCAGTTCCTTCACCACTTCCATGAGCACCAGCAGCGCGGCGGCGAGCAGGGAGGGCTTCAGCAGCGGCAGGTTCACACGGAGGAAGGTGCGCAGGGGACTGGCGCCGAGCAGGCGTGCGGCCTCGTCCAGGCTGGTGGGTTGTTGGTCCAGTCCGGCGCGGAGCGGTTGTGTGGCCAGGGCGAGGAAGCGCACGGAGAAGGCATAGACCATGAGCGCGATGGTACCGATGAGCACCACGCCCGTGAGGTCGGTGAGCCAACCGGCAAGGCTCATGACGCCGATGGCGATCACCGCGCCGGGCACCACGTAGCCGATGCCCGCGATCAGCCCGGAGCGTGAACGCGTGCGACGCTGTCCGTAGCTGAGCACAAGGGCCAGGGCGAGGGTGAGCAGCGCCGCCAGGACACCGATCAGCAAGGTGTTGCCCGCAGCGGGCAGGAAGCTGAGCGCCGAGGTCCAGTTGCTGGACCGGAAGGCATCGCTCAGCAGGGCCAGCACCGGCATCAGGAAGGCGGCCCCGAGGATCAGCGCACAATAGGTGGTGGCCAACGCAGCACGTAGGCCGGTCAAGGGCACAGGACGCAGCCGTGCTCCGCTGACGGCCCGCAATGCACCGCGGTCGGTGAGCTTGCCCGCGAGCATCAACAGCAGCACAACGAGCAAGAGGATCCCGCCGATGCGGAGGGCACTGCCACTGTCGTACAGGCCGCCCCAGCTGCGGAAGATGCCCGCGGTGAGGGTGCGGACGCCGTAGTGCCGCACCGCGCCGTAATCGTTGAGCACCTCCATGGCCACGAGCAGTCCGCCGCCGCCGATCGCGGGCAGTGCCAGGGGAAATGCCACGCGGAAAGCCCTTCTCACCGCACCACCACCGAGCATGCGGGCCGCATCGAGCTGCGCGCTCATGCCGCCACTGAAGGCCGCACGAGCCGGTAAGTACACGTAGGGGAATAGCACCAAGGCCAGCACGTACGCCAGTCCGCTCGGCGTCAGCAGGTCGATGTGGAGGCCGGTGTGTTCCGCGACCCAGAGGCTGCAGGTGCCGGTGGGGCCCCACAACGCGGAGAAGGTGATGGCGCTGATGTAGGTGGGCAGGGCGAGCGGAAGCACCAAGGCCCAACGGAAGAGGCCGCGCCCGGGGAAGTCGTTCGCGGACACGAGCCAGGCGGTGCTCACGCCCAGCAGCAGGGCCAGCAGCACGGTGCGGCTGATGAGGACGGCGGTCTCCAAGAGGTAGGTCGGCAGGAGCGTGGAGCCGACATAAGGCCACTCGGGCGCGGGCGTGTGAAGCGGCGCGGTGGCCACGACGAGCAAGGGCGCCAGCACCAGAAGGGCCAGCGCAGCGGAAAGCCCGTGTTCACGCCAAGTGCTCACCGCGATAGGTCATTTCCATCCAGCCGATTCCAGGACCTTCACGGCGGCGGCGTTGTTACTGCCGAGCTTCGCAAGGTCGAGCGTGTCGGGGGTGAAGGCACCGAAGCCTTGGAGCACTTGCGCAGCGGGGATCCCGGCCTTCACGGGGAACTCCATGTTGCCCTCGGCGAACAGGCGCTGGGCCTCGTCGCTCACCAGGAACTCGAGCAGCTTGATCGCTTCGGCCTCGTGCTTGGCATGTTTCGCCACGCCGCCACCGCTGATGTTCACGTGCGTGCCGCGGCCATCGAGGTCCGGGAACACCACGCCGATGGCGTTCTTCGCCTTCTGGCGCGCGGGGTCGTCGCTCGTGAGCAGCTTGCCGATGTAGTAGCTGTTGGCGATGGCCACTTCGCCCTGTCCTTCACCGATGGCAAGGAGCTGGTCGGTGTCGCTGCCCTTGGGGTCGCGGGCCATGTTGGCCACCACTCCGGCGCACCAGGCCTGGGCCTTCTCCGGACCATCGTGCGCCACCATCGCGGCCACGAGGCTCTGGTTGTAGACGTTGTCCGCCGGGCGCACGAGCACCTTGCCTTTGAAGCGTGGCTTCGTGAGGTCGGCATAGGTGCGGAGCTCTTCGGGCTTCACCTTGTTCTTGTCGTACGCGAACACGCGGGCCCGCACGGTGAAGCCGAACCAATGGCCTTCCGGATCGCGCAGGTGGGCGGGGATCGCCGCTTCCAGGATGGCGCTCTTCACGGGCTTCAGGTATCCGCGTTGGCGGGCCAGGCCCAGGCGTCCGGCATCGGCGGTGATGATGATGTCGGCGGGGCTGTTCTGTCCTTCGGCCTCCAGGCGGCTCAGCAGCTCGTCGTCATCGGCCATGATCACCTTCACTTCGATGCCGGTCTCTTTGGTGAACTGCGCAAAGAGCTGCTTATCGGTCTCGTAGTGGCGGTGGGTGTACACGTTCACCACGCGGGCGCTGTCGGCGGCGGGCTGGGTGGTCGTGTCGGCACCGCCCTTGTTGGTGCAGGCGGCGAGGGAGAGCAGGGAGAGGGCGAGGAGCGGGAGGGAGGAACGGTTCATGCGCTGAGCGAAGGGCCGCAAAGCTATCCGGGGAGCCAGTGTCGTCCCATCCCTCGATCGTGGTATTTCGAAGGGCTTTCCAGGGAAACCGAGGCGCCCGTTCCCACGTAGGAACGCAGGTGACGCTCTCCCGACTACACCCCTTCACCTCGCTGGCCGTCCTGCTGGCGGTGCTGGCCCTTGGCCTTCTGGGTCTGCACCACGGTTGGGTGGCGGCCTGCCTGTTCTTCGTGGCCTTGGGCTTCAGCCTGCTGGAATTCAAGAAGTACACGAGCTGGTTCCAGTTCAGCATGATCCTCGCGACAGGCCTCGGCCTGGGTGCTGTGCTTGATCTGGAGTTCGGCATCCACGGGTTGTTGACCATGTCCCTGTTCCTGGCCAGTGCGGCGGTGATCGCCCGGCAAGCTTTCATGCAACAGTTCACCTACGTGAACCTGCTCTGGCTGGATAGCGGTGTCGCCCTGCTCGCAACGGCCCTCTACCTCATCGCCGTTATCGGAACGCCCTTCAACTGGGTGCTCTGGCTGCTGCCGCTGTTGCCGCTGGCGTGTGCCGTGGGCCTTACGTTCAGCTACATCCAGGATGCGCAGCAGATGCTGAAGCGCACCAAGTTCGGCTACAAGGTGCAGGTGGGTCGCCCCGCGCCGGACTTCGAACTGCCGGACCAGACAGGAGCCATGGTACGCCTTTCGGACTACCGGGGGAAGCATCCCGTATTGCTCATTTTCGTGCGCGGCGATTGGTGCCCGGGCTGCCACATGATGTTGCGCACCTACGAGCGGAACCGCCTTCGTTTCATGGAGAAGGGTGTCCACGTGGTGGGCGTTGGACCGGACGACATCGGCGTGAACAAGGACATGGTGCAGCGGATCGGCGTCGGTTACCGCATGCTCTCCGACGATGCACAAGCCGTGAGCGGACAGTACGGCGTGGTGTACAGCAACCCCATTATTGAACAGCTGGGCGTGGACTATGCGGAGGGCATTCCGCTGCCGGCCTCCTTTCTCGTGGATGTTGACGGCATCATCCGCTACGTCTCGCGTCCCGACCGCGTTGGCGAGTTCCTGGACCCCTCGCTCATTTTCGGCTACCTCGACCAACTGCCCGCTGAAGGTCAAGTCGC
The DNA here is from genome assembly GCA_016721825.1 of Flavobacteriales bacterium. GTDB lineage: Bacteria > Bacteroidota > Bacteroidia > Flavobacteriales_F > PHOS-HE28 > PHOS-HE28. The sequence goes on along the minus strand of JADKHI010000001.1, from coordinate 304,373 downwards.
ATGGAGCTGACCGCCTTGCTCTTCTACGCTGCGGTGCCTGTGGCATTGCTGGCCACCTCGGCGGGGCTTGCGCATGCCTACAACCGCCTTCGCTCCGGCTACACGCGCATCGAGAACGACCGCCAGAGCTACTTGGAAGTACTTGAGGCCAGCAACGATGCCTTGTTCGTGGTGAACTTCGTGAACGGGCGCATCTACCAGGCCAATGACATGGCGGCGACCATGCTGGGCTACACACGCGAACAGCTTGCGCGCCTCACCATCTTCGAACTGCATCCTGCTTCCTACCTGCACCTCAGCGCCGAACGCATTGCCGATGCCTGGGAGAGCAAAGGCCTGATCTACGAGGACATTCCGCTGCTGCATGCGGATGGGCGTGTGATCCCCGTGGAGAGCAGCACGAAAGTGACCTCGTACCGGGGCTATCCGGCGATCATCCTCTTCGCCCGCGACATCACGGAACGCTTGGAGCTGAAGGCGAAGGTGAGCGCACAACAGGCCATCGTACACCAACAGAACCAGGACCTGCTCAGTAGCATCCGCTACGCGAAACGTATCCAGCAGGCCGTACTTCCAAGTGGGGATGCCTTGCAGGACCTGATCCTCGGTTCGTTCGTGTTGCACAGGCCGAAGGACATTGTGAGCGGCGACATGCATTGGTTCGGTGAACGCGACGGTCGCTTGGTGCTGATCGCTGCGGACTGCACGGGTCATGGTGTGCCGGGTGCTCTGCTCACGCTCATCGGCGCGTCGATCTTCCAGGAGCTGGTGCACGAGCGCGGTCTTACCCGACCGAGTGAATTGCTCGACAACGCCCGCACGGTGTTAGCGAGCACCTTGGGCACGGATGAAGAAGAGTCCGGTCCGCAGGATGGCATGAACGCGGCCGTGGTCTCGTTGGACCGGGAAGCCCGCAAGCTCACGTACGCTGGCGCTTTCGCACCGTTGGTTCTGGTCCGGCAGGGTGAGCTCCTCGAGTTCAAAGGGGACCGCATGCCGGTGGGCCACACGAGCAATGAAGTGAAAGCGTTCGAACAAGTGGAAGTGGAACTGCTTCCCGGCGACCGCATCTACCTGTTCTCCGACGGACTACAGGACCAGTTCGGCGGCCCGAACGGCAAGCGGCTGCGCTCTTCCGGGTTGAAGCAATGGCTCTTGGAGACCGCAATGCTACCGATCGACGATCAGTACCAGGCCATCTCCGATCGCTTCCGCATGTGGAAGGGGAGGGAAGAGCAAGTGGATGATGTGTTGCTGATCGGCGTGGAGATCAGCTGAGCCAGCCGCGTTCAGTGCGCGCCGATCAAACGCTGAATTCCTTCTGCATCCGCAGGGTCCACTCGTTGCCAATGGGCATCACGTCGCATCCAGGTCATCTGCCGCTTCGCGTAGTTGCGTGTGTGCTGCTTCATGAGCGCGATGCTTTCTTCCAACGAGAGCGTTCCGTCGAAATGGAGGAAGAGCTCCTTGTAGCCGACGGTCTGCAGTGCGTTCAGGTGGCGCTGAGGGAACAACGCCCGTGCTTCCTCGACCACGCCGTTCGCTACCATGTCGTCCACGCGCAGGTCGATGTTGCGGTACAGCGTGTTGCGATCCACATCCAGTGCAAGGAAGATCGGCTCGAAGCCGGGTCGGGGCCGCTTGCCTTGGTGCAGCTCGCTCACCTTGCCGCCGGTCAGCAGGCACACTTCGATGGCGCGGATCAAACGATGCGGATTCTGCCGGTCGATGCGATGCCACATGGCCTCGTCGAGCTTGTGCAGTTCGTCCTGTAGCGCGCGGATCCCCTGCTCGCTGTGTGTCCGTCGCAACCGTTCGCGCAAGGCCATGTCCGCTGGCGGAAGCGCATCGAACTCGAAGCACACGGCATCCACGTAGAGTCCGGAACCACCGGCCAGAACGGCCACACCGTTTTCGTTCAGCAGGCGATCGATCACCGGCAATGCGGCATGGGCGTATTCCTGCGCGCTCATGGCCTGCTCCACTTCCAGGTGACCGATGAAGTGATGGGGAACCCCGAGCTTCTCGGCCTCTGTAGGCTGCCCGGTGCCGATGGGCATGGCGCGGTAGAACTGGCGGGCGTCGGCGCTGATGACCTCGGTGCCGAGCTGCCTAGCGAGTTGGGCCGCTATGCGTGTCTTACCGGAGGCGGTAGGCCCGCCGATCACGATCAGCCGACCCTGAGAGGTGCTCACCATTCCTGCGAGGGATCATGGCCTTCCTCGTGGCCATGCCCGCCTTCCTCATGGTGGTCGCCTTCCTCCTCGTCGAAGCCCATGTCCTCATCGGCATCGTAGACCTCCTCGGTGTCCGCGCGGTAGGTGTCGTCCTCGTCGGGCAGGATGCCATCGGCCAGGTTGAGCTCGCGGCTGTGCTCACCGGGGGGCGTGCCGTGGCTCAGCACCACTTGCGGGTAGCGCTTGCCTTTGATGGGGTCATGCGCGTCCACGAGTTCCAGCATGAACATCCACATGTGCAGGAAGTCGTAGGCGTACACGAAGCGCTGGTCGGTGTCGCGGATGTGGTCGCCGATCTGGACCTGATCCATCATCAGCGGCATGGCGCCATCCTCTGCGAAGCCCATGTCGGCCAAGGGGATCTCAATGCCCTTGGTCCACTCGGCGTCGCTCACATAGAAGCAGGCCATCTCCTCACCGATGAAGCCGAAGGCCTTCTTGATCGCCTTGTGCAGGTCGAAGAAGGTCTGCGAGCTCCGGATCTCGATGTCGCGGAATGCCTCGCTGGAGTCGTCGATCAGGACGCGGAAACGGTAGATGCCCATGGGAATGCGACCGCGAAGGTATGCCGCTGGTGTTGGTGAACGTTTCGTGCGCTCTGGTTGTTCAAGGGCTACCTTGAAGCCATGAGCCGAGCCATCCTGACCATCACGACCCTGTGCGTTGCTCTTGGAACGCTGCACGCACAGCCTTTTGCAGTAGGGTCCACGAACCTAACGTTCACCGATCCCTCCCGGGGCGGCCGATCGATCCCTTGCGAGGTGTACTACCCAGCGGCCACGGCTGTTGCTGGCGTACCCGTATCACCCGGTGCCTTTCCGGTGCTGGCCTTCGGACACGGTTTCGTGATGACGACCGGTGCCTACACGAACCTACAGCAGGCCTTCGTGCCCGAGGGCTTCATCTTGGTGCTTCCGACCACCGAGGGCGGTTTCGCACCGAGCCACGGCGACTTCGGGCTGGACCTTGCGTTCGCGATCAGCGCCATGCAGGCCGAAAGCACAGCACCCGCTTCCCCCTTCTTCGGGCATGTCTTTTCCACGTCGGCGGTCATGGGGCATTCCATGGGTGGTGGCGCGTCGTTCCTGGCGGCTGCCGGGGCTCCTCAGATCACCACGTTGGTGAACTATGCCGCAGCGGAGACCAGCCCGTCAGCGATCACTGCGGCAGCGACCGCCGCGATGCCCACGCTCGTGTTCTCCGGTAGCGCCGATTGCGTGGTGCCTGCATCGGGCAACCAGCAGGACATGTACACCGCCAGCGCTTCCAGCTGCAAAGCCTTCGTGAGCATTACAGGCGCGGGCCACTGCCAGTTCGCCAACAACAGTTTCACCTGCAGCCTTGGCGAGCTCACCTGCGGTGGACCTGGAAGCTTGACGCGCGCCCAGCAACAGGACGTGGCGCAGGACCTCACCCTGCTCTGGTTGAAGCGCTACCTGAAGGATGATCCCTCGGCTGGTCTCGCGTTTTCGGATTCCCTCTCGCTCTCCACGCGGATCACATCGCAGTCGAGCTTCACGGATTGTCCGCCGATCGTCGTTCGGGCGAACGTGAGGGCTTTGCTCGATGGACCGTACAACGACCAGACCGACCTTATGAGTGATGCCCTGCGCGCACAGAACCTACTACCCGGCACCGAACCGAACACAGCTGTGGGCTTGGTGCATGTGAGCGGTGTGGTGGGCGAGGCCCTCGCCCCCGCCTTGTTGGCTGTTACTGGTGCGGACGCTCTGGTGGATTGGGTCTTCCTTGAGCTGCGCGATGCCAATACAGGTACTCAAGTGCTGGCCACCGCGAACGGGCTTCTCCAGCGCGATGGCGATATCATGGCCGCCGATGGGGGCGTGGTGACGTTCGCAACGGATCCGGGCAACTACCGGATCGTGGTGCGTCACCGCAATCACCTTGGCGTAATGACGGATGCGGCTTTCGCCCTTACCCGGGATCCCATCGCCATCGACCTTTCCGATACGCTCACTGCGACCTACGGCAGCGACGCCCGCACCCTGCGCGATGGCAAGGCCCTGTTATGGGTCGGCAATGCCAGCTTCGATGCGGAATTGAAGTACACGGGGGCGCAGAACGACAGGGATCCCATGCTCCAAGTGATCGGCGGCAGCGTTCCCACCCTCACGGCTACCGGATACTACACCGAAGACGTGAACATGGACGGTATTGTGAAGTACGTTGGAACAGTGAACGATCGGGACCGGCTCTTGGTGGCGATCGGCGGCGTGAACCCTGCGGCGGTGCGGCAGGAGCAGTTGCCTTGAGCGGCTCCTACTGGGCCTTCTCCATGCCGACCAACGGCTCTGTGCCGAGTTCCCGGCCCGTGTCGAGCATCAGTTGCCAGGCCTGCGTGCGGTCGTTCTGGATCTTGCCGTCCAGGATAGCGTCCTTGATCACCGTCTTGATGTCGCCGATCAGCTTGCAGGGCGGGATCCCGAAGGCGCGCATGATGTCCTCCCCAGTGATGGGTGGCTGGAAGTTGCGCACGCGGTCCTTGGCTTCCACCTCGCGCAGCTTCTGGATCACCACATCGTAGTTCTGGAGGTAGCGTTCCTTCTTCTTCTCGTTCTTGCTTGTGATGTCCGCACGGCACAGGATCATCAGCGCGTCGATGTCATCGCCGGCGTCGAAGAGCAGGCGGCGCACGGCGCTGTCGGTCACTGTTTCCTTGGTGAGCGCGATGGGGCGGAGGTGCAGCGCCACGAGGTTCTGCACGAAGCGCATCTTCTCGTCCAGCGGAAGCTTCAGGCGGCGGAAGATGGTGGGCACCATGCGTGCGCCCTTGTCCTCGTGGCCATGGAAGGTCCAGCCGTGACCGGGTTCGAAGCGCTTGGTCTTCGGCTTGGCGATGTCGTGAAGGATCGCCGCCCAGCGCAGCCACAGGTCGTCGCTATGCTCGCAGACGTTGTCCAGCACCTGCAGCGTGTGGTAGAAGTTGTCCTTGTGGCCGATGCCGAATTTCTCCTCGGCACCCGCCAGTTCCAGGAACTCGGGGAAGAACTCCTGCAGCAGGAGCGTGTCGCGCAGCAGGATGAAACCCTTGCTCGGCTTGCGCGTCTCGATGATCTTGTTGAGCTCCGTGTGGATGCGTTCCGCACTGATGATCTCCAGGCGCCCGGCGTTCCGTTTGATGGCGTCGAAGGTCGGTGGGTCGATGACGAAGTTGAGCTGCGTCGCGAAACGCACGGCCCGCAACATGCGGAGCGGATCATCGCTGAAGGTGATGTCCGGATCCAGCGGCGTGCGCAGGATGCCCCGGTCCAGATCGAGGATACCACCGAAGGGATCCACCAGCGCGCCAAGGCTTCCGGCGTTGAGCGAGATGGCCAGTGCGTTGATGGTGAAGTCGCGCCGCTCCTGATCATCCTTGATGGTGCCTGGCTCCACGGCGGGCTTACGGCTGTCGCGGCTGTAGCTCTCCTTGCGAGCACCAACGAACTCCACCTGCCAGTCACCGAACATGAACATGGCCGTGCCGAAGTTCTTGAAGACGTTCACGTGCCCCGCGCCGAGGCGCTGCGAGACCCCTTCCGCGAACGCGATGCCGTCACCCTCCACCACGAAGTCGATGTCCTTGCAGGGCCGCCCGATCAGCCGGTCGCGCACGTAGCCACCGATCGCGAAGGCGGGAATGTTCTGCTTCGCCGCTTCCGCCGCCACCGCCGCGAACAACGGCTCACCCACCACGCCCTGAAGGCGGTCGGGATCGACGGTGTAGCTGCTGGTGCGGGACATGGCGAAGGGCGGCAAAAGTAGGCCGGGACTTAGGAAGCCACGCGCACAGCCTCGATCCCCAACGCGCACTTGAAATGCCCCTTCGGACAAGCCTTGTAGCCGTGCAAACCACAAGGCCGGCAATCCAGCTTCTCGGTGGTCTCAACAACGCGGCCGTTCGCGCGTAGCGGACCGAAGCCGAAGGCGGGAACGGTGCTGCAGAACACCGCGGTCACCGGTGCGTTCATGGCGCTGGCGATGTGGAGCGGGGCACTGTCATTCACGTAGTTCATGGCGGCGCCCTCCATCAAGGCTGCACTGGCCAGCAGGGAAAGATCTTCGCTCAGGTCGTGGCCCAGTCCCGCAGCCTTGATGATCCGTTGGCACAGCGGTCCGTCGCTCGGTGCACCGATCAAGAACACGTGCAGGTCCTGCGGCAGGGCCTTGATCAGCTCGATCCACTTCGCCTCGGGCCATTGCTTGGTGAACCAAACAGATGCCGGGGCGATGCAGATATAGCGGCCTTGGTTCTCCGTGAATTGGTAGATGAGCCGCTCGGCATCATCACGGGCTTCCTTGTCCGGATAGAGCTTGGGCAACGGACGCGACGCATCCGTCAGGTGCTCGATCAGCGCGTTCAGGCGATCGACCTCGTGGCGGCCATCACCGATCACATGCTTCACGGTCCGGGTGAAGAACAGGCTCAAGGGATTCTTGTCATAGCCGATCTTTTCCTTGCCGCGAGCCAACACAGTCATCAGGCCCGTGCTGAAGAAGCGCTGGCAGTTGATGATGTGGTCGTACTCGGTCTTCCGCAGTTCACTTATCAGGCCGAAGAGGTTGCGGTTCTTGGCTGTGCGCTTATCCCACACGAAGAGCTTCCGCAGGAACGGATGGTCCGTGAAGAGCCCGTCGTTGCCTTTCCGCACTACCAGGTCGATCTGAGCGTCCGGGTAGAAGGCGTGCAGCTTTTCCACGATGCTCGTCACCAACACGGCATCACCGAGAAAGGCGGTCTGAATGACGAGGAACTGTTTCATCGGTCAATCCGCTTGCAGGGTGATGAGCACCTTGTCGATCCGGTTGCCGTCCATGTCCATCACCTCGCCCACGAAATGCTCATCCTCGAAATGGTCACCGACCGTGGGGATGTTGTCGAGCCTGCTGAGGAAGTAGCCACCCACCGTGGTGTAGCCTGTGGATTCCTCGTCCATCACAGCTCGACCAAGGAATTGGTTGAGGTCTCCGATCAGCACTTGGCCGCCCACAAGCCACGAACCATCGGGCCGTTGGACGATCTCGGAAGTGGTGTCCTCATCCTCATCGGGCAGGTCGCCGACGATCACTTCGGTGAGGTCGTGCAACGTCAGCACTCCTTCGAACTGGCCATGCTCATCCACCACGATGGCGATGTACTGCTTGTTCTTCTTGAAGAGCTTCAAGATGTTGAAGCCGCTGGCGTTGTCCGGGACGATGATGGCGGGCTTCACCACCTGCTCGATGCGGAAGCCGGGCGTGTTGGCCTGCTCCAACAGATCGCGGATGTCGAGCGTGCCGAGGATCTCATCGAGCTGGCCGCGACAGACGGGGTACTTGGACCGTGTGCTGTCCTTCACCTGGGTGATGATCTGATCCAGCGGCTTGGTGCTGTCGATCCATTCCACCTGGCTGCGGTGGGTCATCAGGGTGCGGGCCACATGCTCACTGAACCGGAAGATGTTCTGGTGGGCCTCCGATTCCTGCTTATCCAGCACGCCTTGTGTGTTGGCCGTACGGATGATGGCGCGCAATTCCTCTTCGCTCAGCTGGTCGCTCTGGTCCTCCTTGATCGGCAGCAGCTTCACGATCAGTGCCGTGGAGATGGACAGCAGCTTCACGAAGGGGTACATGGCCATGGTGAAGATGTGGATGATCGGCGCGCTGAACAGCGCGATGCCTTCCGGGTTGCTCATGGCCACGGTCTTGGGCACCAGCTCACCCACTACGATGGTGAAGTAGGTGATGCCGCCGATCACGAACACGAGGGCGATGTTGTGCGCGTGGGCCGCGAACGTCGGCCAGCCGAGCAGCACGGCTTCAAGGTCGCCGGTGAGGGCCGTGCCGCCGTACGCACCTGCGATGATGCCAATGAGCGTGATGCCCACCTGCACAGAGCTGAGAAAGGCCTCGGGGTTGGCGAGGAGCTTCAGGATCACCTTCGCCCGCTCATCGCCCTGGTCTGCCAGGCCTTGGATGCGCGAGGGCTTCACGCTCACCAGCGCGATCTCGCTGAGCGAGAAGAAGCCGTTCAGCAGGGTGAGCAGGAAGATGACGAGGATCTCCATGGATCAGGGAACGGTCGAATACAAGGGCGCCAGGGTGCGGAAGAATTGCGGCCAGCCGACGTTCCCGTACGCACCGCCCAAGCGCACGATCACCAGTTCACGCGCCGGGTCGACGTAGATGAATTGGCCGAGGATGCCCTCAGCGTTGAAGTCGCCCTCGCCGGATGGCAGCCACCACTGGTAGCGGTAGAAGCTCGCACCGCCGTTGGTGGTCACCGCCTTCGTACTGGTCTCCACCCAAGCCTCCGGCACCAGCTGCTGCCCGCGCCAGAGGCCTTTCTTCAGGTAGAGCGAGCCCAGCTTCGCGAAGTCGCGGGCCGGGGCGTTGATGCAGCAGAAGGCCTTCTCGATGCCGTCGCCCTTATGGTCGATGCTCCACGAAGAGGGGTGCTCCATGCCGAGCGGTGTCCAGATGCGGTCGCTCAGGTATTGGGTCAGCGTGCGTGGATCGCCCTTGGCGCGCAACGCCCGCTCCAGCAGCAGGCCGAGCAGTTGCGTGTCGCCGCTCACGTATTCCCATTTCGTGCCGGGCGGGTTCTTTAGCTTCAGGTCCAGCGTGTACTTGGTGAGCTGGCGGCCGTAGTAGAACTTGGCCACGGTGCCGAAGGGGTTCACGTAGCTCTCCTTGAAGTCGATGCCGCTGGTCATCTGCAGCACGTGCTCGATGGTGACCGCATCGAAGCCGTTGGCCTTCAGTTCCGGAATGAAGTCGGTGATGGGTTGCTGCACGTCTCGGATCAGGCCATCGGCGATCGCGGTACCTATGAGCATGCTCACCACGGACTTGGCCATGGAGAAGGACGGATGTACCTGCGTGGTGTCGTAACCCTTGAAGTAGCGTTCGTACAGGATGGTGTCGCGGCGGATCACGAGGAAGGCCACGGTCTTGTGGTCGGCCAGCCAGGTGTCCAAGGGGACATCCTTACCGTTCTCGGTAACATTCCGGGGACCGAGCTCCTGCGCCGCGACCGGGTAGTGGAAGGGCTGGGGAGAAGCGGGAAGCGGGCGCGTGGGGAACTTCCTGTAGTCGCGGCGATCCGCGAAGTTCCATTTCACAAAACGGCCTACCGTACAGCCGCTGGCGAGCAGCAGCAAGAGGGCGATGGGGAGGATGCGGAAGGAACGCATGATCGGGGTCACACGGCCACGCTGTGTTCGCGCAGAGCGTCGTTGAGGCTGGTCTTCTTGTCGGTGCTCTCCTTGCGTTGCCCAATGATCAGCGCGCAGGGCACACCGTATTCACCGGCCGGGAACTTCTTGGGCACGGTGCCGGGGATCACCACGGAGCGCGGCGGCACGTATCCCTTCATCTCCTTCGGTTCCGGTCCGGTGATGTCGATGATGCGGGTGCTGGCGGTGAGCACCACGTTGGCGCCGAGCACGGCCTCGCGACCCACCCGCACGCCCTCCACCACAATGGCCCGCGAACCGATGAAGCAACCGTCCTCGATGATCACGGGAGCGGCCTGCACTGGCTCGAGCACACCGCCGATGCCCACACCGCCGCTCAGGTGCACGCCCTTGCCGATCTGTGCGCAGCTGCCCACCGTGGCCCAGGTGTCCACCATGGTGTCGCTGTCCACATAGGCGCCGATGTTCACATAGCTGGGCATCAAGATCACGCCGGGGGCCAGATAGCTGCCGTGCCGCGCGATGGCATGGGGCACCACCCGCACGCCAAGGCTGGCGTAGTGCCGCTTCAAAGGGATCTTGTCATGGAACTCCAGCGGCCCCACCTCCATGGTGTGCATCTGCTTGATGGGGAAGTACATGAGCACGGCCTTCTTCAGCCATTCGTTCACCTTCCAGCCATCACCATCGGGCTCGGCCACGCGAAGTTCGCCCTTGTCCAGCCGCGCAATGGTGTTCTCCACCGCCTCAACGACCTCGGGGTAGCGGAGCATGGAGCGGTCCGCCCAGGCCTTCTCGATCAGTTCATGCATACCACAAAGATGCGGGCCATTCTCCGCACCTTCGCCGCATGCCCCGCATCCTCGCCATCGACCACGGCAGCAAACGCACCGGACTGGCGGTCACAGACACCGCGCAGATCATCGCCAGTGCACTGGACACGGTGCCCACGGAAGAGGCCATCGACTATGTGAAGCGCTACGTGGCGAAGGAGGACGTGGAAGGGATCGTGGTCGGCATGCCCTTGAACCTCGACGGTCGTCCCACCGATGCCACGCCCGGCGTGCTCACCTTTCTGGAGCACCTGAAGCGCGCCTGTCCGAAGCAATGGGTGGAGACGATGGACGAGCGTTTCACCAGTAGCATGGCGCAACAGACACTGAATATGAGCGGCAAGGGACGCATGGCCCGGCGGGAGAAGGGGCAGCTGGACCGCATCAGCGCCACCATCCTTCTCCAGGGCTTCATGGAGCGTCGGACCGGTAGGAAATAGGGGCGTACTGGCAGGCCCGGTCGCTGCGGCGCAGCTTTGGCCGGTTATTTTTGCGCCCCCCGAGCGCAGTTCCAAGGGGACCGACACCGCATGATCCTTCCCATCCGCGCCTACGGCGACCCTGTGCTGAAGAAAATGGCACAGGACATTGAGCCCGGCCACCCTGGCCTGAAGCAGCTCATCGCCGACATGTTCGAGACCATGTACGCGGCCAGCGGCGTGGGTCTTGCCGCCCCGCAGATCGGCCAGAGCATCCGCCTCTTCATCGTCGACGCTTCGCCCTTCGCGGAAGATGAGGACGGAGAGCCCACGGAAGATGCGCACTTGAAGGACTTCAAGAAGGTCTTTATCAACCCCTACATCGTGGAAGAGGATGGGGAGGAGTGGTCCTTTGAGGAAGGCTGCCTCAGCATTCCGAACATCCGCGAGGCGGTGATGCGCCAGCCCAAGATCGTGCTGCAGTACCAGGACGAGAAGTTCAAGGAGCACGAGGAGACCTTCGAAGGCTTTGCGGCCCGTGTGATCCAGCACGAGCACGACCACCTGGACGGCATCCTGTTCACCGACCACCTGACGCCCCTACGGCGCCGGTTGCTGCAAGGCAAGCTCCGCGACATCACGGCCGGGCGCACCGAAGCGAAGTACAAGATGCGGTTCCCTCCAGCGAAATAGCCCGACGATGAAACGACTGATCTACCTCTCGATGTTGGTGTTGACCGCCTGTGGCGGTGGTGCGAAGGAAGGCGCGGACACCACAGCCGCTGCGGACTCCGCATCTGTGTCGCCTGCTTTCATGGCCGGTCGGATCCATGCCATGGAGGATTCCATCTTTGAGAAGCCGGCCTTTGATCGCCGGGGTGCTGTCGCGCTGCTCGATGTCTACAAGGCCTATGCAAAGGCGTATCCGCTGGATTCGCTGGCTCCGGAGTACCTGGTGCGTGCGGCCGGCATCCAGCGCAACTTGAAGGACCCGCAAGCCGCCGTGGACATCTACGACCGTGTGATCCGCGACTACCCGAACTGGCCTGATGTGGTGGCCTGCTACTATCAGAAAGCCCTGATCTACCAGGACGACATGAAAGAGCTGGGCAAGGCCAAGCAGGCCTACGAGGAAGTGATCCAACGTTTTCCGGACCACACCTTCGGCAAGGAGGCCAAGGTGATGATCGACAACCTGCAATACACGGATGCCGAGCTGATCGATCGTTTCCGCAAGCAGAACGAGCAGACGGACGCCCAAGCGGCCGGCCGCTAGAGATCTTCTCTAGGAAGCAGGTAGCGACTACTTGCCGAAGTACTGCTCACGCTGGCCCTTGCTGGACCATTCGTGCGAGTGGCGGAAGCGGCCTTTCGCTTGCACGAAGAGCACGTCGCGTTGCGCCAGGGCATCATCCAACGGGCGGTTGTGCCCATCGAAGATGTCGTAGGCCACGAAGCCGCGGTCGTACATGTACTTCAGCACTTCGAAGAACTCGGGTGAGTTGGTGTGGAACTCGAAGAAGTTCGTCTCCAGCACCACCACGGCACAATGCTTCAGCAGTTCCTGTGCGCCATTGAGCACATGCAGCTCAGCGCCTTGCACGTCCACCTTCAGGAGCACGTCGGTGCCGAGCTTGGCCATGTCCACCTCATCATCCAGGCGCACGATGGGCACTTCGCGGGGCGTACCGTCGGCGGTGGCGCCATCGCTTTCCTGCATCAGGGAGCTACCGTAAAGGTCGCCGTGCACGTGCAGGGTCAAGGAGCCTTTCTCAGCGCCGGCGGCAGCGATGATGAAGCGGCCGGGGTGCTTCTGGCTCAGGGCCTGCAATTTCGGTTCGAACTCCTTCAAAGGCTCCAGCCAGAGGGAAGTGGCTTTGGGCCAGGTGTTCAGCAAAGGGGCGGTGCCGTGTCCGGCGCCCACGTCCACGATCAGGCTCGGGTTGTAGCCAAGGCCGCGCAAGTGTTGCAAGCTGGCCTCCATGCTCAGGCGGATCGGCGCAAGGTTGAACTGGCCACCGCTCAAGCGGTTCTTGGGTGGACGGATGGGATACAGTTCGAAGCCCAAGGGCTGCAATGCGCGGTTGATGACCTTTTCGATCAGGCTCATGGAAAAATGAATGTGGGGCGTTGAACGCAGGTTATCAGGCTAGGGTTCCTGCCGCGGAAGGAATGCGTAGCAGGGCCTTGCCCTGTGCAATGATACCCATCGGACGGCCGACCAGGCGATGACCAATGAACGGCGTGTTGTGCGAGCGGCTCACCAGGTCACGAGCCGCCAATTGCCAGTCGATCGCGGGGTCGAATAGCGTCAGGTCCGCGGGAGTGCCTTCGGCGATGTGGGGCACTTCGAGTCCAAGAACCGCGCGGGGGCCGGTGCAGAAACGGTCCACGATGCGACGCACGGACATGCGGCCGCGCAGCGCGGTGTTGGCCACGGCGAAGCTCGTTTCCAGCCCGATGATCCCGAAGGCGGCCTGTGGAAATTCCAGTTGTTTGTGTTCCACGTCCTCAGGGCGGTGGTCGCTGATCACAGCGTCGATGGTGCCATCCTTCACGCCTTCGCGCAGCGCTTCGATGTGCTCTTGGTCGCGCAAGGGAGGCATCACCTTGTAGTTGGTTTCGAAGCCGCGCAGGCAGCCGTCATCCAGCAGCAGGTGGTGCGAGGCTACGGCGGCGGTCACCTTGAGCTTGCGCAGCTTGGCTTGGCGCACCAGTTCCACTCCTTCCGCGGTGCTCACCATGGCCACGTGCATGCGCGAACCCGTGTAGGCCAGCAGGGCCAGGTCACGTTCCAGCTGCACAACCTCGGCCAGCGCAGGGATCCCGCGCATGCCCAAGCGTACGCTCATCTGGCCTTCGTGCATCTGCCCTTGGGCGCTCAGGTCCGGGTTGCTGGGGAAGCTGAACACGGTGCCCTTGAAGTTCATGGCGTACTGCAGCGCCAGCAGCATCAATCGGCTGTTGCGGATCGGATGCTGATCATCGCTGAAGGCCACGGCACCGGCCTGGTGCAGGTCGTAGAGATCGGCCAGTTGTTGACCTTTAAGTCCTTTGGTGAGCGCACCGAGCGGCAGCACGCGCACAGCATGTCCCTGGGCCTTGCGCAACTGGTAGTCCACGGAGGCGCGGGCGTCAACGGGCGGCTCGGTGGAAGGTAAGGTGGCCACGGCGGTGAAGCCTCCGGCGGCGGCGGCATCGAGACCGTTGAGCAACCCCTGCTTGTATTCTTCACCGGGATCGCGGAAGTGGGCCTGTAGATCCACCCAGCCCGGGCTTGCGTGCAGCCCCGCGTGGTCGACCTCGCGTGCTTCGCCCTTGGCGATCCGCTGACCCACTTTGGTGATGCGCCCGTTCACCACGAGCATGTCGACTTCCTGTTCATGGTGCGGGCCTCCGGGGTCCACCACCTTCACACGACGAAGCAACAGGTCCTTCATTTTTCCGATCGGATGAAGAGGATCTCCAAGGCCAGGAACAACAGGGCCGCGATCAGGAACCATTTCCACAGCTTAACGCCCTGGTCGAGGTCCTTCAAACTTAGCGAAAGGTCGCCCGGTGCGGTGTCCAGGACGGAGAAGCTGCCTAGCCCTTGCTGTTCGAGGGCGCGTTGCAATTCCTCGGGGCTGTAGGCGCTGAGGTCGCTTTCGGTTCGTGGCAGGTCGAGCGCGAGCATCTGCAGGGTGTCCTTCTCCAGCACCAAGGCATAGGCCCCGGGCAACAGGTCCTGGTCGTGCAGCACGATGGCATTCCCCGCAGGCGTTCGGCGCAGTTCGGGCACCAGGTCAAGCCCTTGCGGACCCTTCAGGTGAGCAGCGCCCTCACCGCTCATCTCCACACCGTCCAAGGCAATGGTGGCCTCGTCTCCGATGATGTGGTAGAGCATGCCCATGGGTCGGCTCAGTTCGGCCATGCGCAACAAGGACGTGGGGAAGAGGGCGTGGCGCGTGAAGTTCCCTGCTGCCTCGGTCAAGGGAGAGGCGCACATGTACACCTTGCCGCGACCGCTTCGGGTGGCGCTGAGGAAGGTCGATCCATCCTGCAGGCGCAGCAGCTGGTCGGCTCCCGGTCGTGGCACGAAGGCATGGCGCAGGCGCACCAAGGGCAGTTCCACGTTGCGGGGCATGGTGCTGAAGACCTCCCTGTAGAAGGGCTCTTCCAGGTCGATACGGTCCACCTTCATGGCCGCGGTGTCGGTGCGGCTGGGACCACTGATCCCGAAGGGTGTCAATAGCGGTGCGAGGCCGGAACCATCGAGCTTGGCGGCAGGGAATATGGCGACGCTTCCCCCTTCATCCACGAAACTCTTCAGCGCTCCTGCAAGTCCGCTGGGCACTTCGGCCAGTCCGTTCAGCACCACCAGGTCCGTGCGTTGCAGGGTGGAAAGGTCGAAGGCCTTGTAGGGGAACTGGGTGAACACATGGCTGCTGTCACCCGCGAAGACGGCCTCGATGCTCTTGTCGCTGATCGCGTCGCCACCGCTCAACAAGGTCACGCGCAAGCGTTCCGCCGTGTGGTAGGCTATGAAGAGCTCGTCATCGAAGGTCACGGGGCGGTCGGTGAGCGCGATGCTTCCCCAATGGTCCCCGGTGGCGTCGTTGGTGAAGTGCAGGATGGTATCCACCGCCGCACCGCCTTCCACGCTGAAGGTGGACCCCGCGCGTTGGCGCCCATCGACAGTAAGCTTCAGCGGCACGTTCTCCAGCGCCTGCTCCCCATGGTTGCGGATGCGCACATGCAGTTCCTCGCTCTGGCCCAGACGGCGCACGGGTGAAGCGAACCAGGCCGAATCGATGGAGAGGTTGTCCGGTGCGGCGCTGGACAGCGGCACGATAACCGTTCGCATGGTCGTGTCATCGGTCCAGCGCTCCACATCCACGGAGGCACGCTGTAGGTCGGTGAAGAGGTAGCGACGGCGCACGGGAGCCTCGGCGCGGGCAAGGGCTTCCGCCTGTCGGGCGAGCACTTGTGAGAGCGGACGGCTGAAGGGTCCCACCTCGGCCTGTGCAGCACTGGCCAGGGCTTCATCGCGCCCGGTGAGCACTTGCTGGCGCCCTTCGAAACGACCGGTGAGCACTTGGAAGCGGTCCGAGGCCGAGTGGCCCATGATCACGTCCTGTGCGCCTTTCCGGGCCTGATCGAGCAGTCGGCCCTCGGCGTTCTGTCCGTCCATGCTCCAGCTGTCGTCCACATAGATTGAAACGGCGCGTTGGCCGGAGGTCACAGGCGCATCAGTGCGGGGAATGTAGGGTTGTGCGAAGGCGAGCACCAGGCAGGCCAGCGCGGCCATGCGGGCCAGCAGGGTCAGCCAGTGGCGTACCTTCTTGCGGGCACGGGTCTGCTGCGCCACATCCTTCAGGAAGCGCACGTTGGGGAAGTCGATCCGCTTGAAGCGCCGGAGCTGGAAGAGGTGGATGATGACGGGGATGGCCAGCGCAGCGAGCGCCCACAGGAAGCCAGGGAAGAGGAAGGTCATCGGGGCACGAAGATCGGCGCTATTGGTGAACGCCCGTCGCGCCGACTATCCCTTGGTCGCCAACTTACTATGGCTCCAGCCATACGCGAAGTAGCACACCAGCCCCACCAGCAGCCAGATCCCGAACCATTGCCAGTTGCTCACGGCCATGCCGGTCAGCAGGTAGCAACAGCTCACCAGCCCCAGCAGTGGGATCAGCGACCAGCTCTTCTTGAAGCTGAACCAGGCCAGCACAACGCACAGTGCATAGAACACCAGCAAGGGGATGTTCGGGGCACCGCCAGTGCGGCCCAATGCGCGGTGGAAATGGTTCGGGTCCAATGTGACGAGAAGGGCCAAGGTGACCAGGCCGAGCAGCGGGGCGATGAACTTCGAATTGATGTAGGGCAAGTGGAAGCGACCGTGGGTCTTTTCGCGGTAAGGCAGGATCAGCACCCCACCGCAGACCAGCACGAAGGCGAAGAGGGTGCCGATGCTCGTAAAGTCAAGGATGAAGCTCTCATCGGTGAAGAAGATGGGGATGCCCACCACGGCCCCGGTCACCAAGGTGCTGAAGCCGGGGGTCTTGTACTTGGGGTGGATGCTGGCGAAGCGGGGGGGCAGCAGACCGTCGCGGCTCATGCTCATCCAGATGCGAGGTTGGCCCAGCTGGAACACGAGCATCACGCTCGTCATGGCCACCACGGCCGCGATGCTTACCAGGAAGAGCATCCACTTCACGCCCCGGATGGCGAAGACCTCGGCCAGGGGATCGCTCACGTTCAGCTGGGTGTAGCTCACCATGCCCGTCAGCACTAGCGCCAGCAGGATATACAGTGCCGTGCAAATGCCCAGGCTCCACATCATGCCCCGGGGCAGATCGCGTTGCGGGTCCTTGCTTTCTTCGGCCAAGGTGCTCACGGCATCGAAGCCGATGTAGGCGAAGAACACGGCGCTCACGCCTGCCATCACGCCACCGAAGCCGTTCGGCATGAAGGGCGTCCAGTTGTCGATGTCGATGTAGCCGAGGCCCACGGCGATCACCAGTCCAATGATGGCGAGCTTGACCACGACCATGATGTTGCTGGCGTTGCGGCTCTCCTTCACCCCGGTGAACACCAGCCAGGTAATGAGGATGTTGATGGCGAAGGCGGGCAGGTCGAAAATGATGCGGAGTCCGCCGATCATGGGGGCAGTGTTCCAAGCGATCAGTCCTTCCCCGATGGTGCCGACCAATGCCGAAGCATGGGCACTGCGGTAGTTGATGGTCAACCATTCCGGCATGTGCAGGCCGATGCCCTCAAGCAGGTTGGTGAAATAGCCGCTCCAGCTGAAGGCCACATAGATGTTGCCGATGCTGTACTCCATCAGCAGGGCCCAGCCGATGATCCAGGCGAAGACCTCCCCGAAGCTGACGTAGGCATAGGTGTAGGCGCTGCCGCCGGAAGGCACCCGAGCAGCGAACTCCGCGTAGCACAAGGCCGTGAAGCCGCAGGCGATGGCGCAGATCACGAAGAGGAACACCACGCCCGGGCCCCCGCTGGCACAGGCTTGCCCCATGCTGCTGAAGCTGCCCGCCCCGATGACAGCTGCAATGCCAAAGAAGGTGAGGTCGCGCACGGATAGCGTGCGGTTCAGGAGGTGGCTGTCGGTCTCCTCCGGCTGGTCCGGGGAAGCGTGGAGCGGACGGCGACGGAAGAGCGAACGGATCATGGTGTGGGCGGGCAAAGTAGCATTTCACCCCGCGCCATTGGATCTTTTTAACGGCACCACTTCGCCCGCGCCTAAGGCCCCCGGAACGATCGGTTACATTTGGCACCCTTTCAGCAACGATAACGGACACATCAGTCATGCAGAGGAAATTCATCATGGCCCTTTTCCTGGGCGCCCTTGTGGGCACTTCGGCCATGGGCCAGGGCGACGACGCCGTATTGCTCACCGTGGACGGCAAGCCCGTGACGAAGAGTGAGTTCGAGGCCATCTACAAGAAGAACAACAAGGACGCTCCGGTGACGCCCGAGGCCCTGAACGAGTACCTCGACCTCTTCATCAACTACAAGTTGAAGGTGCGCGAGGCTGAGGTGGAAGGCCTGGACACCGTGGCGAAGTTCAAGACGGAGCTCGACGGCTACCGCAAGCAGCTGGCACGTCCCTACCTGATCGATCGTGAACTGAACGATCAGCTTATGAAGGAGGCCTACGATCGGATGGGCACGGAGGTGCGCGCGAGCCACATCCTTGTGCAGGTCGGCCCCGATGCTTCACCGGAGGATACCCTGGTCGCGTTCAAGAAGGTCTCGGCCCTGCGTGCGCGGGTGATCGGTGGTGAGGACTTCGCTACCGTGGCCCGTTCCAAGGGCGGCAGCGACGACCCCAGCGCTGCCAAGAACGGCGGTGACCTCGGCTGGTTCAGCGCCTTGCAGATGGTCTATCCCTTCGAGACGGCAGCATACAACACCAAGGCCGGGGAGGTGAGCGCACCTGTCCGCACCCGTTTCGGCTACCACATCATCAAGGTTGTCGGCAAGCGTCCGGCCCGTGGCCAGATCCGCGTCGCGCACGTCATGCTCCGTGCTACCGAGAACGATACCACCGGTCGCAGTGCCGACGCTGAGCGCCGCATCCGCGAGGTGCACACGCAGCTGTTGGCCAAGCGGATCACCTTCGCCGACGCCGCGCTGAAGTACAGCGAGGACGAGAGCAGCAGCGGCAAGGGTGGTGAGCTGCCCATGTTCGGAACCGGCAAGATGATCGAGGAGTTCGAGGACGCTTCGTTCGCTCTGAAGGCGGATGGTGACATTTCCGAGCCTTTCCGCACCCGTTTCGGATGGCACATCGTGCAGCGCCTGGAGTACAAGGCGCCCCCCACCTTCGATGAGGCCAAGGGCGAATTGAAGTCCAAGATCGGACGCGATAGCCGAGCCGACATCACCCGCAAGGCCTACCTGGAGCGCCTGAAGAAGGACTACCACTTCACCCCCTACACCAAGGATGTGAAGGCGCTGTACAAGATGGTCGACACCACCATCTTCCTGAAAGGCACCGCCATCACCGACACGCTGATCCGCAAGGACGTGACCGAAGGCATCGTGATGCACAAGGGCATGCGCTACAAGCGCGAGATCAACGGCACCCTGGAGGCAGGCAAGGTGGTGAACGTGCGCAGTCGCAAGTATGACGACATGCAGAAGAATCCCACGGATACGGTCGTGATCCGCGACGTGAACGAAGGCTGGGCCTACGACCGCGCCAAGGCGAAAGTGCTCGCCAAGCCCGTCTTCACCATGGATGGTGCTTCGTTCTCCCAGACCGACCTGCTGAACTACATCGAGAGCAAGCAGCGCCGCGAGTCCACCCGCCCGATCGGGGCCTACGTCGATGAGCGGTTCACTCAGTTCGTCGATGACAAGGTGCTGGAGTTCGAGGACGCCAACCTGGAGAAGAAGTACCCCGAGTTCCGCATGTTGATGAAGGAGTACCGCGATGGCATCCTGTTGTTCGAGCTCACCGACCAGAAGGTGTGGAGCAAGGCCGTGAAGGATACCGTTGGGCTTGACAACTACTACCAGGCGAACAAGACCGTGTACATGTACCCCACGCGCTACGAGGCGGATCTGTACGACTGCGCCAACACGGATGTGGCCAAGCAGGTACGTTCCCTGGTGAAGAAGGGCAAGCGTGGTGCTGATCTTACCGATGTGGTGAACAAGACCTCCGCCCTCAACCTGACGATCGATAGTGGGATCTTCAGTGAGGAGGATAAGCCGTACCTGAAAGGCAATGTGCAGCCCGGCCTTAGCACCAATTACGAGGTGAACGGCCGCGTGGTGATCGCCGACCTGAAGTCCGTGGTCCCGCCCAGCCCGAAGCCGTTGAACGAGGCCCGTGGCTTGGTAACGGCCGCCTACCAGGACCAGCTGGAGAAGGATTGGATCAAGGAACTGCGCGCCAAGTACCCCGTTGTGGTGAACAAGGACGTGCTTCAAAGCATCCGATAGGCCGTGGAACGCGGACGGAACAGCATCGGAGGGGCGGCGGTGATCGCCGCCCTTCTGCTTTCCGGCTGCGGCGCGGACCACGATGCCGGTGACCCTGCGGTGGCGCGGGCCTACGATCAGGAACTGTACTGGAGCGACCTCCGCCAAGTGATCCCCTTGGACGCCACAGCTGCAGATAGCTCCGCCATGGCGGCCCAGTTCATTGAGAACTGGTTGCGCGAACAAGTGGTGCTGCACAAGGCAGCGGCGGATCTTGGCACAGACCAACAGGAGATCGAAGCGAAGGTCGAGACCTACCGGCGCTCGTTGCTGACCTACGCTTACGAAGAGGCCTTGGTCGGCCAGAAGCTGGACACCACGGTCGCGGATGCCGAAGTGGACCGCTACTATACCGAGAACCAGAAGAACTTCCTGCTGAAGGACAATATCGTGCGGGTGCGGTGGTTCAAGCTGCGGGAGGAGGATAAGCGAATACTGAAGAAGATCGAGCAGTGGTGGCGCAGTGGCAAGGAGACGGACCAACACGAGCTGGAGGTCTGGCTGGCCGGGCACGGCGTGGCCATGGTCGACAGCCGGGATCAATGGGTGCCTTTCACTGAACTTCTTCAACAGGTGCCCTTGCAAGTGGACAACCCCACCGATTGGATCCCCCGTCACGATAAGGTGATGGCCCAGGACAGCGTGAGCACCTACTTCGTGGACCTGCTGGAGCACCGCCTTGGGGAGAGCATCTCACCGCTTCCTTTGGTGCGCATGCAGATCCGATCGATCCTCATCAACCAGCGCAAGATCCAGCTCATCGAGCGGATGCGCACTGACCTTTACCGCGATGCATTGGACAAGAAGGATGTCGAGGTGCTCTAGTCTGCTGGCGCTGCTGGTGTTCTGCTGGGGCAGCTCCATGGCACAGCCCACAGGTCAGTTCATCGATGGTGTGATCGCCAACGTCGGTGGTCGTGTTGTACTGTACAGTGACCTGGCCACCCGTTTGGAACAGGCGCGGAACGCCGGCGAACGCATCAGCGATGACATGGCCTGCAACGAGCTGGAAGGGCTGCTCTACGAGAAGCTCCTGCTCGAACAGGCCCGCATCGACAGCGTCTACCCCGAAGAAGCACGCGTGGAGGGTGAACTGGACCGCCGGATCAGGGTATTCGAACAGCAGCTCGGCGGACCAGAGGCCTTGGAGAAGTTCTACGGCAAGTCGATCAAGGAGATCAAGGCTGATTTCCATGACGCCATCGCCGACCAGCTTCAGGTTGGCATGATGCAGGAGCAGTTGACCAGCGGCCTGCGCGTCACGCCCAAGGAGGTCGAGAAGTTCTTCAAGGAGATCCCTGTTGATAGCCTGCCCTTTATCAACGCCGAGGTGGAGTTCGCGATGATCCTTCGGAAGGCGCGCCCCAGTGAGGCAGAGGACCGCCGTGTGCGACGCAAGTGTGAGGAGCTGCGTGAGCGCGCGGTGAAAGGGGAGGACTTCTGCGTGCTCGCGACCCTCTACAGTGAGGATCCTGGCAGCAAGGACAAGTGCGGTGAACTGGGCATGGTGCCTCAAGGGGTGATGGTGCCTGAGTTCGACGCCGTCGCCATGAGCCTCAAGGATGGCGAGATCTCGCAGGTCTTCAAGACCACCTTCGGCTACCACTTCATGCAGATGATCGAACGCCGCGGTGAACAATACAATGCGCGCCACGTTCTGGTGCAGGCCCAGATCGGCAGCGCGGACCTGAAGCTGGCGAAGAACTACGTGGACAGTGTGGCCGCCTTGGTGCGCGATGGGATCCTGGAGTTCGGTAAAGCGGCGGCCGAGCTGAGCGATGACGAGGAAAGCCAATCGACCAACGGAGTGATGCTTGAGCCCAACACGGGCTCCACGAAATGGGCCATCGGAGACCTTGATCAGCAGACCTTCTTCGTCGTGGACAAGCTGAAGACCGCCCAGATCAGCGAGGCCCAGGCGGTAACACAGCCTGACGGCACCCAAGCCTATCGGGTGATCCGCCTCACGTCGCGTTCGGAGCCGCACCGCATGAACCTGAAGGACGACTACGAGCTTATCCGACAGGCCGCTGAAGGCCGGAAGCGGCAGAAGGCCGTGGACGACTGGGTGAAGGACCACCTGGCGAACATCTATGTTCGGGTCCTGGACGATTACGCCGGCTGCACCTTCCAGCATCCCTGGCTCCCTAAAGCGGGCCAGTGACAACCACCTAATTTCGACGCCCCATCCCATGACCATGAACAAGCCTGCGAGTGACGTGCAAGCCGTCGAACTGTTCGGCCAGAAGTACCGTCAGCTCAAGGCCGAGGTGAACAAGGTGATCATCGGCCAGGATGCCGTTGTGGATGATGTGCTCATCGCCATCTTCAGCAGGGGCCATTGCTTGCTGGTTGGTGTTCCTGGTCTTGCCAAGACGCTCTTGGTGAACACCGTGGCCAAGTCCCTGGGTCTGTCCTTCAACCGCATCCAGTTCACCCCCGACCTGATGCCGAGCGACATCATCGGCAGCGAGATCCTCGATCAGGACAGGCAGTTCAAGTTCATCCAAGGCCCCTTGTTCGCCAACATCATCTTGGCGGATGAGATCAACCGGACGCCACCGAAGACCCAATCGGCCTTGTTGGAGGCTATGCAGGAGAAGGCCGTTACCGCCGCTGGACTTACCCGGCGCCTGCCTGAGCCCTTCTTCGTTCTTGCCACCCAGAATCCGATCGAGCAGGAAGGCACCTATCCCTTGCCCGAAGCCCAGCTGGACCGTTTCATGTTCAACATCTGGGTGGACTATCCAACCTATCAAGAGGAACTGGCCGTGGTACGGGCCACCACCAGCGATGTGCACCAGCAGGTGAACCCGGTGTTGAACGCCGAGGAGATCGCCTATTTCCAAGGGCTTGTGCGCCGCATTCCCGTGCCGGACAACGTACTGGAGTACGCTGTGAAGCTGGCCACCCGCACCCGCCCCGGACAGCCGGGCACGCCTGCAATGATCAACGACCACATCAGCTGGGGCGCTGGTCCCCGTGCCAGCCAGTACCTGGTGATCGGCGCCAAGTGCCATGCCTTGGTACGTGGCCGTTTCAGCCCGGACATTGAAGATGTGCAGGCCGTGGCGAAGCCCATCCTGCGCCACCGACTGGTGCGGAACTACAAGGCCGAGGCGGAAGGGATCACGGTGGACCGCATTGTGGAGTCCATCCTCTAGGGGCCGCGATCAGTGCGACCGCGGCCCTGCATCGGCAGCGGTACCAGAATGGCTGTTCGGAAAGTCCGGATCAACTTGGTCGTCAGGTAGTTCCCGCACCTAACTTTGAACCGGCCCTTAAGGCCACCGAATTGCTATGATGAATCGTACCCTGTCCACTCTGTTCTTCGTTGGTAGTGTTCTTGGAGCCTCTGCCCAGTTGCCCACATTGGACATTACCATGGTTGCCGTCGGCGGTAATCAGCTGGAAGTGAAGGTGCGGCCCGATGCTGATTTTGATGGACTCTTTTCCAGCCTGGTGTTCACCATCCGCTGGGAGACCTCTTCCGGTGCCACGTTGAGCTCCGCAGGACAGCCTGTGCCCGTTGGTGACTACATGCCGGTGAGCTCACCGGGTGGAACGGTGGATGATGGCGGCTACCGCTACAAGTCCTACGTCGGCTTCGGGTTCAACACGCTGGTGGACGCAGGCACGAATTGGGTGGCTGGGAATGAATACACGTTGATCACCTTGCAGGTTCAGAACGGCTCAAGCACGTTCGAGATCATTGAGGATGCACATACGTTGGCCAATAACGGGAACTACTACGTTTCCTTGAACGGGGCTGATCGTACCGGTGTCATCTACTCCAGCAGCACCGGTATCACTGCCGGTGAGCCTGTACCGAACGTTGTTAGCATCGTTCCGAACCCGAGCGAAGGTCCGGTGCAGCTGCAGTTCGGTGTGGAGGATGCCCAGGACCTGAAGATCGAAGTGCTGAACAGCCTCGGCCAGAGCGTATACGCTGAGCAGCTGTCCTCCTTCCAAGGGACCTATCGCCGTGAGCTGGACCTGAAGGCCAAGGGCAGCGGGGTGTACATGATCAACATCACCGGTAAGGAAGGCCTGCGGACTCACCGCGTTGTGATCCGCTAGAGGTGGGCTTTCGCCCTGTGCCGGGTGAAGAATGAGCCCGGCTCTTAGGACCGGACATCCTTGTTATTGGTCTGGTCGGGTAGGGGATCCTCGCTATCTTTTGCGCTCATTCCTTTGCTCCATGCTCCGATCGTCAGTTTCACTAGTGGCCATGATCGCCTATGCCGCGGTCCGTTCGCAGTGCATCACCACCTTCCCCGCCACGGAGAATTTCACCAGTGGCACGGTAGGCACACCCGGCACGCTGACCACGGGTTGGTCCAACCTCACGACCGGGGACGACCTTGACTGGTTCGTGGACAACAACGGGACCCCGACGGACCTGACCGGCCCCATTGGGGATCACACGAGCAACAACACATCAGGGAACTACATGTACGTGGAAGCCTCTGGGGGCACGGCCACACCGGGCAAAGTGGCGATCCTTCAGAGCAACTGCTTCGACCTCACCACGCTCACCAACTCCTACCTCACCTTCTGGTACCACATGCAGGGATCCCAGATGGGCGCGCTGTACGTTGATATCAGCGTGGGCGGCGTCATCACCTCCAATGCGTGGTCGATCTCAGGTGATCAGGGGCTCAAATGGAAGCAAGGCTGGTTGAACCTACAGCCCTTTGCGGGACAGAACAACGTGCGCATCCGGTTCCGTGCGGTGACCGGTGCGGGCGAACTGAGCGACATCGCCATTGACGACGTGGTGGTGAGAAGCCTGGTGCCTGTGCTGGGTTGCCCCGATGTGAATGCGAGCAACTACAACAGCGCCGTCAACATCAACAACGGCTCCTGTCAGTACGCATGCCCCGTCGGCTTCAAGCGCGTCACCATCGAGATCATCAACGACAACTATCCGCAGGAAACGAGTTGGACCTTGAAGGACGCCTCCACCAATACCAACGTCGCCACAGGCACTTCCACCGGGGTGACCTTGTGCGTGCCGGCCAACGCATGCCTCGTATTCCGCATCAACGATTCCGCAGGCGATGGCATCTATCATCCATCCTATGGGTACGGCGCCTATTTCCTCTATGTGGATGGGGTGCTCATCTTCCAAGGTGGACAGTTCGGCGCCTATCAAGAGACCACTTTGAACTGCGGACCCGGGCAGAGTTGCACCACAGCGGTGGCCGCACAGACCGGCGTGGTGTATACGTCCCCGGCCGTGGAGTATTGGTACACTTGGACGCCCGCGCAGACAGGTTCCTATACGATCACCACCTGCGGGCTCAATACCTGCGACACCAAGTTGTGGATGTACGACATGGTCTGTGGCAGCATTACGGTGAGCAGCGGATTGGAAGGATCGACGTTCGCGGATGATGACCTCGGTGGTTGCGGGCAGCAGGCGCGGATCACTGCGAACATGCCGGCCAACCAACTTTACCGGATCCGTGTAGGGACCAACAATGGAAGTTGCACGAACGTGAGTTTCCGCATCGACTACAACGGACCTGCGGTGGGCTGCATGAACACCAGTTCCTGCAACTATGACCCCTTGGCAACAGTGGCGTGTACCAACTGCTGTCTGGCTTTGGGTGATCCTGCCTGCCCGTTCGGCCCGGACCTTACCATCGACCAGGCTTCCATGCAAGGAAGCTTGAGCTTGAGCACAGTGACCATAGCCACCACGGACGTCTGTGCAGTTCAAGAAGGTTGTGTCAAGGGCTTCGGGCAGCGCTACGTGATCCGCTTCAACACGCGCATCAACAACATTGGCGAGACGGACTATTACATCGGTAGTCCGAGCAGCCAGCCGCAGATGTTCAGCACGAACAACTGCCATGGCCATGCGCACTACTCAGGCTATGCGGACTATCTGCTCTTCGATCAGAACAGCAATCCCATCCCTGTGGGTTTCAAGAACGGCTACTGCGTGATCGACGTGGGCTGCTTCGGTGGGACATCTCATTATGGCTGCAGCAACATGGGCATCAGCAAGGACTGTTATGACCTGTACGGCAGTGGGACGACCTGCAACTGGATCGACATCACGGATGTTCCGGCCGGCCTCTACACGTTGGTGCTACGCACCAACTGGGAGCGCCGCCCGGATGCGTTGGGCAGGCATGAGATGGACTACACGAACAACTACGCGTCGGTGTGTGTGAGCATCACCCGCAACGCACAGAACGTTCCGTCGTTCACCGTGGCCACAGGGTGCACGCCGGTGGTGGACTGCATGGGTCAGTCCTATGGAAGTGCGAAAGCCGATTGCGCTGGTGCATGCAACGGCACCACGAAGACCGGCGATCTGAGCCTGAACAACGCGCAGGACCAACCCGATGCGGTGGCCTACGTGCAGGGGATCCTGGGGAACGACGTTACCCCGGCACCCTGCACCGACCTCAATGGTGATGCTGCGATCACGGTGACCGATGCGGCGCTCATGACCTATTGCTACAATCAGCAGAGCCAGCACGACCAGACCAGCCACGTGCTGCACTATCACCCTTGGTGCGATTTCCCGCGCGGTTACCGAAGCACGGTCGACACGGTCCAGTTGATGATCGGGGCGTTCAACCCAACGGATCATTACGTGGACATCCACATCAGGAACACCACCTGCCGCGTGCTCGGGGTGGAGTTCGAAATTTCCGGCATGCAGGTGCAATCGGTGGAGACCCTCGCTGGGCAGCTGGTCGGTGATTGGGCTTGGAACAGTTCGCTCGGTGGCGGCAAGGTGATCGGCCTGAGCTACATCGATACGAGCCTGGCCAAGGGTACCGGCTATGTTCCATTATGCCGGGTCCACTACCTCAGTTTGACCAATAACCAGGTGTGCATCGCAAGCATCACGGATATCGTGAACAAGGATGCGAACAACGTTGTAGCTCAGGTGGCCAACGGTTGCATCACGGTCTCCAATGTGGTCACCGTGCGTCCGCAGGTCTTCCTGGAAGGACCGTTCAATGGTGCTGGATCCATGGCCGATCTGCTGCGTGCACAGGATGTGATCCCCTTGAGCGAACCCTATACGGGCCTTGGCTTCGTGCACGTGAACGGCGGGGGAGGAGAGATCGTGCCCGCGAGCATTCTTGACATCACCGGCAACGACGCAATGGTCGATTGGGTGTTGGTCGAAGTGCGTAGCGCCACAACTCCTTCGTTGGTCTTGGCCACACGCAGCGCCTTGGTGCAGCGCGATGGGGATGTGGTGGGCATCGATGGTGTCTCACCCGTGCTGCTGAACGTTCCTCCAGGCAACTACCATGTCGCGGTCCGCCATCGCAACCACTTGGGCGTTATGTCCTCCATGCCCTTGGCCCTGAGCGGCAATGCGGTCACGGTGGACTTCCGGGCTTCTGCCACAGCCACGTACGGTACCGGGGCGCGCAAGAACGTGAACGGCTACATGGTCCTGTGGGCAGGGAACGTGTTCCGCGATGGGGCCGTAAGCTCGATCCGCTACACGGGGCAGAACAACGATCGCGATCCGATCCTCAGCGTCATCGGTGGCATCACGCCCACTGCTGTGGTCAGCGGTTACCTTCGGGAGGACGTGGATCTTTCGGGCTTCGTGAAGTACACGGGTGCTGGGAATGACCGTGATCCGATCCTGGTGAACATCGGAGGCCTGGTACCGACCAATACACGCGCCGAGCAATTGCCCTGAATCCTTGCCCGCACAACCGTTGCGGTCCGCTTGTTACCCTTCGTCATACACAACAGCTGTCGATCATGAGACACGTTCTGCTACTCTCCGGGCTCTGCCTCAGCATGGCCACCTATGGTCAATGCGGCGCCGGTGAATCCCAGGTCTTCATAGAGGTGACCACGGATGGTTATGCCTATGAGACCTATTGGGAACTTCTGCCTACGGGATCGCCCTGTGGTACGGGCACGATCTTCTCCGGTGGCAATGCGCTTGTGGGTTGCACAGGTGGCGGTCTGCAACTTCAGCAACCGGGCGGCTACGGCAACGGCTTGGTGATCAGTGAAGGCCCGTGGTGCCTTGCGACCGGTGCTGCGTATGACATCTTTTGGGCCGATGATTGGGGTGATGGGGGCTGTCTTTCAACGTGATCGTGGATGGTGTGGCCTCCGCGCAGTTCGTGGGTGATGTTGGCGTGAGCAACGAGACGTTCACCTTCCTGGTGCAACTGCCCCCTGACCATGATGTGTCGTTGGTAAGGGCCAATACGCCGTTGTACGGAACGGAAGGGGAGGACCTGATGCTCACGGGCACGATGAAGAACTCCGGAGCGTTGACGGTCAACTCCTACGAGCTCATCTACGACATCGACGGTGGCTCACCGGTGTTGTCCACGCTTAGCGGACTGAACATCGCTCCCGGCAGTTCCGCGCAGTTCGAACACCCCGTGCCATGGTCCATGGTGGGCCCCGGAGTGCATACGGTCACTTTGCGTCCTGGGCTTGTCAATGGTGCTGTGGACGGGAATGCCGTGAACGATGTGCTCACCTTCGATACCAAGGTGCTCCTGCCTGTGCCGAACATCATCGATCAGTACCTCAGCGGAACACCGTCGGTGAATGTGATCGCTGATTCGGATCAGGACATTCTGGTGCCTCGTGACCTGGACTTCCATCCCGATCGGGAACGGAACGAGCTTTGGGTGCTCAACAAGGATGTGGAGAGCTCTGGTGGAAGCACCGTGACCTTCTTCGACCCCGGTGCCCCCAGCATGGATTGGATGTGGAAGCGCGATCCCAATGCTTGGCACTTCATGAGCTTGCCTACGGCCATCGCCATGGGTGACAACGGATTCTTCGCCACCTGTCCTGGGGTATACGACGCGAACCACAATGGTGGTGATCCGTTCACAGGTCCCTCGCTCTGGAGCGCCGATACGTCGATCTACGCTGATGTGGTGTACGGTCCACTGGGGAGCCATTTCGACATGCTTCACGTGAACCCGAACAGCCAAGGCATCGCGCACGACCGTTGGAACCGCTATTGGGTCGTCGATGGATTCAATGGCGACATTGTGATGAACGACTTTACGGTGGACCATGGACCAGGGAACGATTATCACGGCAACGCAGTGATCCGCCGCTACGCCGAGTTCACCATCACCAAGGACCCGAACGATCACATCGTCAGCCATGACGTATTGGATCGGTCGACGGGTCAGCTTTACGTGGTTGACCACGGTGGACAGCGAGTGGTTCGGCTTGATACGCGCAGCGGCTCCGTTTCAGGTCCCGGCACCTATGGCCCTTGGGAGTCATACGCCGAGTATTCCATGGTCACCGGTTACGATTGGGAGGTGATCATCAACTCAGGGCTCGTCGAGCCAGCTGGGATCGACGTTCAGGGCGATCGCTTGCTCGTGAGCGACCATTCAAATGGCGACATCATCATCTACGACCTGTCGGTGGACCCCGTGGCGGAGCTCGGTCGCATCGTGACAGCTTCCCCAGGGATCATGGGCATACGGATCGGGCCTGACGGGAGGATCTGGGCAGTGAACGCCACGACACACCAACTACTGCGTTTGGATCCGGAGGTGCAGACAGGAGTGACCACATTGGTGGCCCCTGGAGCAGCTGTCCATCCGAACCCTGCAACGGATCTTCTCTACGTGACCGGTATGAAGGACGTGCGGATCGGCAGCGGACTTTCGATCTACAATGGAGCTGGTCAGCTCGCGTTGCGGTCCGTTTACGCAGGCGATGGAAAGCCTGTGAGCGTGTCGGGCTTAGCGTCCGGAGCATATGTGCTTGTCGCCGACGGAAGAGCCGAACACCTGCGCTTCGTCATCCAATAGGGCCGAGCGCTGCGATATTGATCCAACATGAACAAATACTCCTTCTCGCTGGCCATCGTGTTGAGCCAGGCAGTTCCACTGCGATCGTCGGCGCAGGGCTGGGAGGTGTTCGATATGGTCTCTGCTGGGCTTCCCAGCAACGCGGTGCGCGCCATTGCCATAGCACCCAATGGCGATGCTTGGGTGGGAACGGAGTACGGCCTGTGCCGGTATGATGGTTCCCTCTGGCAGGTGTTCCAGACCGGATCATCGGGCGTGCCGGACAACGACATCAGAGCGCTGGCCGTGGATGACACTGGCACGGTCTGGATCGGTACCTTGAGCGGTCTGGCCAGATACGACGACGGCACGTGGGCTACGTTCACATCCGGTAATTCGGGCCTGCCGGAGAACTACGTGCGAAGCCTCGAAGTCGCTCCGGAAGGAGGTCTTTGGGTAGGGACGGTAGGGGGCTTGGCCTGGTTTGACGGACAGAGCACCTGGCGCGAATACAACGACACGCCATCAAGCTATAATGGGCTCCAGCTTCCAGGTACCAACATCGCTGCCTTGAAGGCCAGAGCGGACGGCCTTCTGTGCATTGGTACGGTGAACGCCGGCTTCACCTACCTCACCGATTCGACGGTCACAGTGTACACCACCTTCGCGAACGGATTGCCGGACAATACCACGCTCGGAGTGGCCTTGGACAGCGATGGGTCGCGCTGGTTGGCCTGTCCTGCAGGTGCCTTGTTAAGCCACGCCGGCGACTTCATCGGAGGTGCTTGGTATCAATACAGTACGTTGAATTCGATGATGGCATCCAACGCACTCACCAGCATCGTGATCGATGGTGGAGACCGCAAGTTCCTCGGCAACCAGATCTCCGGTCTCACCCTCTTCCAAGGCTTCAGCAGTTTCACCACGTTCACCTCAGCGAACTCCGACCTGCCAGGGGACGAGATCATGTCCCTCGCGTTGGATGGGGCGGGCCGGGTCTGGGTAGGTACATCCAATGGTGGCGCTGCGCGTTTTAGCTACGCGGTCGGCATAGATGATGTGGCGGCCCCTGTGCCCCAGATCATCGTGACCAACCCGGTCGGCGATGTTCTGGCTCTAGAGGTGCCACCTACCCTGGCCAATGGTGAAATGAACATCCGGGATGCTTCTGGCCGCATAGTATCGTCCGGAAGGTTTGAGCAGGGAAGGAACCTGGTCCCTGTGGAACGACTGGCGCCGGGTATCTATCTGCTGGAGACCTTGCGACCCAGCGTTGGATCCCAACGGTTCGTGAAGCTGTGACCGGCCGCTATTGACCAGAAGGTCCGGTTAGAGGTACCTTGCCCATCCTTGAATCAAAGGTTTCCCTACATGAACTTACGTTACGTTCTATCAGCAGTCGTCCCTGTACTGTTGGTCGGTGCATCTTGGGCCCAATGCTCAGTGACCGGCATTAACAGCCCCAACGGAACCAACACTGGAGCCACCAGCTGCCTCTGCGAGACCACGGGCCAAACGAACTGCGAACTGCGACCCGATGTGATGATCGCGTGGAAGGCATTGCAGTCCTACGCGAGCGGCCCGAGTGAGTATGCGCAGGTCTGTAGCGGTGGCTGCAGTGGGAATGACGGTCGACTGCGTGTTACCGGGGCAACGCCGAACATTGGTCACGGACCATTGAACTTCCGTGGTGTGGACAAGGACGGGTTACGTTGGTACATCTGTGGTACCGATACGTTCAGCGTTTCGGACCCGAACTCGACCGCGACCTTGGCTTGTCCGAACAGCGGCATCACCAAGCAGCTGGTCGTTCAGCGGATCTACAAGAAGGCTGGCAACAGTATGCAGTTCACCGAGCGTTTCGCTGGGACCATGACCTATCATCCATCACACGGCCACAACCACGTGGATGACTGGGTGACCTTTACCCTGCGGTTGGAGATCGCCAGCGAGCCTGACCCACGGAACTGGCCCATCGTTGGTTCCGGTGCCAAGGTCGGATTTTGCCTCATGGACTATTATTCCTGCACGAACACCACCAGCGCCCCCGGTCACTGCCGCAACAACCATTTGTACAATCAAGGTACAATGCTGAACACCCAAGGCCAGTTCGCCAATTTCGGGCTCGGTGGTCAGGCCTACAACTGCAGCCCCATCAGCCAAGGCATCAGCGCAGGGTGGGAGGATGTGTACAGCGAGAGCCTCGACGGCATGTGGATCAACATTCCACCCGGAACCTGCAACGGCAACTACTGGATCGTTGCGGAGGTGGATCCGTTGGATAACTTCCTCGAAGAGAACGAGAACAACAACTGGACGGCCATCCCCATCACGCTGACCCAGCAAAGCGCTGCGAACAGTGGTGGCACGTGCGCGATCATCACCGACCGGGACCCGGTGCTCTGCGCTGGCGAGAACGTGACCCTGACCTGCCAGAATGCAGGTTATTCCTATCTCTGGAACACGGGTGCCACCACGCGGAGCATAGTGGTGAGCCAGGCCGGGAACTATACCGTTTCCGTGACCAATCCCTGCGGTACCATGACCTCTTTGCCATATGCGGTGACGGTGCTGAACGCCGGCACACCTACGGCCACGGGGGCTACCTTGAGCGCTCCCGGTAGTGCCAGCCTTTCAGCTACAGGAAGTTCCATTCGATGGTACGATGCGCAGGTTGGAGGCTCTCAGGTCGGGACAGGCTCCCCGTTCAATACCCCTTCCATTTCGCAGAGCACCACCTTCTGGTGCGAATCGAATGCCATCCAATCGGGTATCACCGGCTACATCGGTAAGCCAACGAACACGGGAGGCGGAGGGTACAGCTCGAATGACGAGTACCTCGTGTTCGATGCCTATAAGCCACTGACGATCAAATCCGTTCGGGTCTATGCAACAGTAGCTGGTAACCGTACTTTCCAGGTCCTGGGCGAAGATGGGTCCTTCATCGCCCAAGCAACCGTGAACGTGCCCGTAGGTAACCAGCGTGTGACATTGAACTTGAACGTTCCGCAAGCCAACAACATGCGCTTGTATGTGACCAACACCCTGCGCAACCTTTATCGCAACAGTTCCTCATCTGGAGTGAATTTCCCGTACACGATCCCGAACGTTCTTTCCATCAAGACCACGAATGTGGGTGTAGCTGCCTACCCGTACTGCTACGATTGGGAGGTGAGCACCCCGGACAAGGTCTGCTCAAGCACTCGGGTACCAGCCTTGGTAACGGTGAACAATGCGCTTCCATTGAACGCCAAGGTCTTCTTGGAGGGTGCCTATGATCAGCTCACCGGTCTCATGCGTGATGATCTGCGCACTTTGGGACTGGTCCCACTGCAAGAGCCCTATTCGGCCCTTGGTATGTCGCAGGCAGGTGGAGGTGGGGGAGAAACGACCTCGCCCGCCCTGCTGAGCACGACAGGGACCTCTGCTCCAGTTGATTGGGTGCATCTTGAATTACGCAGTGGGACGGATCCAACGGCAATTGTGGCTGCTCGGAATGGTCTGGTCCTGCGGAACGGGTCCATCGTAGCGGCCTCGGGTGGTCAGCTTACATTCATGGCTCCCAGCGGCAACTATTACCTCGTGGTGCGTCATAGGAATCACTTAGGGTGTATGACCGCTACAGCGATGACCTTCAGCACAACATCCACATCCGTGGACCTGAGCTTGACCAGCACCGCGACATATGGCACGGAAGCTCGGCGCACCGTTGGGGCCAACTCGGCCCTTTGGATGGGTAACAGTGTGCTGAACGGCATGGTGAAGTACACAGGAACGGACAACGACCGCGACGTCATCCTCGCCGCTGTAGGAGGAACGGTCCCGAGCAACGTGGTTTCCGGATACTTCTTGGAGGATTGCTCCATGGACGGCCTTGTGAAGTACACGGGCAACGGTAATGACCGAGATCCGATCCTTCAGACCATAGGCGGAAGCGTGCCAACTAACATTCGTTTACAGCAGATCCCTTGAAGGGATCGTTCGTTCCAATAAATTGCCCCATCTGCCGACCTACCGGATCGACCCTAACCACAGCCTCATGAAGAATTTCTTTCCCTCGTCCTGGGCGCGAACGTGCGCTTTCCTTGTTGGGACCATCCTGAGCGTTTCCGCGCTCAAGGCCCAGTTGCCGACCTCCGTGGACATTGACCTTGTTCCGGGGAGTGTCACCAATACTATGGATGTGAAGCTGCGGTCCAATGGAGCATCCTTCGCTGAGGTTCTAAGCACATTGACATTTACGATCCGGTACCGCAACCAGGACGGGACGCTTTCTCCCGCCACATTGGGAGGGGCAAATACCACCGCGTTCTGTCCAACGGATGACATCCAGACCGCCATTCCCCTCGGGGCCTCGGCCACGGTCACGGATGCGACATACAAGTACCGGACTTATAATGGTTTCGGATCTTCTCAGCTTCAGGCCATTTATGGTGATGGGGGCTGCCTTGCAAGCCTGCCAGCGGATGCATGGATCACGGTAGCCACGATCACGGCATCCAGCGTGTCAGTCTGTACCAACTTCTCCATTGTCAATGACGTGTTCACTGGAGCGAACAACCGGAACTACTACGTTTCCCTGAACGGAGCTGCCAGGACCGGTGTGATCGACGCGAACCAGGTCGATCTCGGACCTTGTGTGACCTGCATTCCTGCCCAGATCACCGGTGCGACCAGCAACAGCCCCATTTGCGCGGGCTCTACCCTCAATTTGAATGCTACTGCCACCGGAACTGCGCCTTTGACATTCTTGTGGAGCGGTACAGGTACATTCACCAATGGTGGCACAGCGAATGCGACCGTTTCGGGCGCTGCGACCGGCACATACAACGTTGCGGTCAGCAATGCTTGCGGCAACGTGAACCAGAACGTGTCAGTGACCGTTAATCCTCTTCCCACGCCTACGATCTCTGCTGGTGGCCCAACGACCTTCTGCGCTGGTGGCAGCGTGACCTTGACCAGCACGGCTGGCGGCAGCTACCTCTGGAGCCCCGGTGGCCAGACCACTCAAGCGATCTCGGTGACGTCCAGCGGCACCTACAGCGTACAAGTGACGACCAATGGTTGCAGCGGCACGAGCGCTGGTACGACGGTCACAGTGAACCCTCTTCCGACACCCACGATCTCTGGCGGGGGTCCTACGACCTTCTGCGCAGGTGGCAGCGTGACCTTGACCAGCACGGCTGGCGGCAGCTACCTCTGGAGCCCCGGTGGCCAGACCACTCAAGCGATCTCGGTGACGTCCAGCGGCACCTACAGCGTACAAGTGACGACCAATGGTTGCAGCGGCACGAGCGCTGGTACGACGGTAACAGTGAACCCTCTTCCGACACCCACGATCTCTGCCGGTGGTCCTACGACCTTCTGCGCAGGTGGAAGCGTAACGCTGACCAGCACATCCGGTGGTAGCTATCTCTGGAGCCCCGGTGGCCAGACCACTCAAGCGATCTCGGTGACGTCCAGCGGCAACTACAGCGTACAAGTGACGACCAATGGTTGCACTGGCACAAGTGCTGGAACGGCCGTTACGGTGAATCCTCTTCCAACTCCCACGATCTCCGCCGGTGGTCCTACGACCTTCTGTGCTGGCGGTAGCGTAACGCTGACCAGTACATCCGGTGGTAGCTATCTCTGGAGCCCCGGTGGCCAGACCACTCAAGCGATCTCGGTGACGTCCAGCGGCACCTACAGCGTGCAGGTG
The DNA here is from genome assembly GCA_016721825.1 of Flavobacteriales bacterium. Taxonomy (GTDB): domain Bacteria; phylum Bacteroidota; class Bacteroidia; order Flavobacteriales_F; family PHOS-HE28; genus PHOS-HE28. The sequence goes on along the minus strand of JADKHI010000001.1, from coordinate 268,725 downwards.
ACCACCGGTGGTTGCAGCGGCACAAGTGCTGGAACGACGGTAATAGTGAACCCTCTTCCGACACCTACGATCTCTGCTGGTGGTCCCACGACCTTCTGTGCTGGTGGTAGCGTAACGCTGACCAGCACATCCGGTGGTAGCTATCTGTGGAGCCCCGGTGGTCAGACCACTCAGGCCATCTCAGTTAACAACAGCGGCACCTACAGCGTGCAGGTGACGACCGGAGGTTGCAGCGGCACGAGCGCAGGCACGACCGTTACGGTGAGCCCTCTTCCAACTCCCACGATCTCCGCCGGTGGTCCCACGACCTTCTGCGCTGGTGGTAGCGTAACGTTGACCAGCACATCCGGTGGTAGCTATCTGTGGAGCCCCGGTGGTCAGACCACTCAGGCCATCTCAGTTAACAGCAGCGGCACCTACAGTGTGCAGGTGACCACCGGTGGTTGCAGCGGCACAAGCGCTGGCACCACCGTAACTGTGAACTTGAATCCTACCGCTGTGATCACGGCTGGCGGTCCTACGACCTTCTGTGCCGGTGGTAGCGTGACACTGACAAGCACTTCTGGAACGTCATACTTATGGAGCCCTGGAGGTCAGACCACCCAGAGCATCAGTGCGACTGCAAGTGGCAGCTATACGGTCACTGTCTCCAACGCCAATCAGTGTAATGGAACGAGCCAGCCAACGGTGGTCACTGTGAACCCGGCCCCCGCACCTCCGACCATCACGCCTGATGGTCCGACGACATTCTGTTCGGGTGGCAGCGTGCTGCTCACCAGCAGCAGTGCGACGGGTAACGTTTGGAACCCTGGTGGTTCTACGAACCAGAGTATCAGCGTAACCACTGGAGGTAGCTACACGGTCACGTTCACGAACGGCAACGGCTGCAGTGCAACGAGCGGTGCTACCTTAGTAACAGTTAACACGAACTGCGATTGCCTGGGTGTTCCTGGCGGTACAGCGATCCCAGGTAGCGCGTGCAATGATGGCAACGCTGGTACGGTCAACGATGTATACCAAGCGAACTGTGTATGCGCTGGTGTTTTGCCGAATGACTGTCTCGGTGTTCCTGGTGGCCCTGCCCAGCCGGGTACCGCTTGCAACGACAACAACCCGCTCACTGGCAACGACGTTTATGGCGCGAACTGCGTTTGCGCGGGTGAATTGATCGACTGTCTCGGTGTGGCTGGCGGACCAGCTCTTCCCGGTACAGCCTGTAATGATGGTCTTGCCACCACGGGCAACGATGTGTACGGCGCGAACTGCGTGTGCGCCGGCCAGCTGATCGACTGCTTGGGCGTAGCTGGCGGAACCGCTCTGCCTGGCACTTCATGCGATGATGGTCTTGCCACCACGGGCAACGATGTGTACGGCGCGAACTGCGTGTGCGCCGGCCAGCTGATCGACTGCTTGGGCGTAGCTGGCGGAACCGCTGTTCCTGGCACTTCATGCGATGATGGTCTTGCCACCACGGGTAACGATGTGTACGGCGCGAACTGCGTGTGCGCTGGCCAGCTGATCGACTGCCTTGGTGTGGCTGGTGGAACAGCCCTTCCGGGTACTGCCTGCGATGACGGCAACGCGAACAGCAGCAACGATGTGTACGGTGCGAATTGTGTGTGCGCTGGCACGCTCCCCAACGACTGTCTGGGTGTTCCCGGTGGCCCTGCTCAGCCTGGCACTTCCTGCGATGATGGTCTTGCCACCACGGGCAATGATGTGTACGGCGCGAACTGCGTGTGCGCCGGCCAGCTGATCGACTGCTTGGGTGTAGCTGGCGGAACCGCTCTGCCTGGCACTTCCTGTGATGATGGCCTCGCTACCACGGGCAACGATGTGTACGGCGCGAACTGCGTGTGCGCTGGCCAACTGATCGACTGCCTTGGTGTGGCCGGTGGAACAGCCCTTCCGGGTACTGCCTGCGATGACGGCAACGCGAACAGCAGCAACGATGTGTACGGTGCGAACTGTGTGTGCGCTGGCACGCTCCCCAACGACTGTCTGGGAGTTCCCGGTGGCCCTGCCCAGCCCGGTACGTCCTGCGATGATGGTCTTGCCACCACGGGCAATGATGTGTACGGCGCGAACTGCGTGTGCGCTGGCCAGCTGATCGACTGCTTGGGTGTAGCTGGCGGAACCGCTCTGCCTGGTACTTCCTGCGATGATGGTCTCGCCACCACGGGCAACGATGTGTACGGCGCGAACTGCGTGTGCGCTGGCCAACTGATCGACTGCCTTGGTCTGGCCGGTGGAACAGCCCTTCCGGGTACTGCCTGCGATGACGGCAACGCGAACAGCAGCAACGATGTGTACGGCGCGAACTGTGTGTGCTCTGGCACGCTCCCCAACGACTGTCTGGGAGTTCCCGGTGGCCCTGCCCAGCCCGGTACGTCCTGCGATGATGGTCTTGCCACCACGGGCAACGATGTGTACGGCGCGAACTGCGTGTGCGCTGGCCAGCTGATCGACTGCTTGGGCGTAGCTGGCGGAACCGCTCTTCCTGGCACTTCATGCGATGATGGTCTCGCCACCACCGGCAACGATGTGTACGGCGCGAACTGTGTGTGCGCTGGCCAGCTGATCGACTGCTTGGGTGTAGCCGGTGGAACAGCCCTTCCGGGTACTGCCTGCGATGACGGCAACGCGAACAGCAGCAACGATGTGTACGGTGCGAACTGTGTGTGCGCTGGCACGCTCCCCAACGACTGTCTGGGAGTTCCCGGTGGCCCTGCCCAGCCCGGTACGTCCTGCGATGATGGTCTTGCCACCACGGGCAACGATGTGTACGGCGCGAACTGCGTGTGCGCTGGCCAGCTGATCGACTGCTTGGGTGTAGCCGGTGGAACAGCCCTTCCGGGTACTGCCTGCGATGACGGCAACGCGAACAGCAGCAACGATGTGTATGGTGCGAACTGTGTGTGCGCTGGCACGCTCCCCAACGACTGTCTGGGAGTTCCCGGTGGCCCTGCCCAGCCCGGTACGTCCTGCGATGATGGTCTTGCCACCACGGGCAACGATGTGTACGACGCGAACTGCGTATGCGCCGGTCAGCTGATCGACTGCTTGGGTGTGATCGGAGGAACTACGCTACCCGGCACTTCTTGCAACGATAACAACGCCTGTACGCTGAACGATGTGTATCAGGCCAACTGTCAGTGCGCTGGTACTCCTTCGGGTGATTCGGATAACGACGGCACCTGTGATGCGCTGGATATCTGTGCGAACGGTCCTGAGCCAGGTGCTGTGTGCAATGACAACAATCCGTTGACCACGAATGATGTGATCCAGAGCGATTGCAGCTGCGCTGGAATCCCGGTGGTGAACTGCTCGAACTACATCCTTACGATCGCCACGGATAACGTGGGTAGTGAGACCACTTGGCAGATCCTTGACAACAGCAATAACAGTGTGGTCGATGCCGGGGGGCCTTATGCCAGCAATACACTTACGAACGAGACCGTTTGCCTCCCGATCGGCGGGTGTTTCCAACTGATCGTGACCGATGTGAACGGCATGAGCAGCGGAAGTACCGGTGGCTATGTGCTGGCCGACCAGTCCGGTCGTCGTGTGATCGACAATGCAGGCGACGGAGTGTTCACTGGAACCAGCCAAGTAGGTATTCCTTTCTGTGACCCCGTGGGAGCGGATGGGTTGATCCAGGCACAGTGTGACAAGGTGGATTGGATCCCGAACCAGTTCCTGATCGCAACTCCGAACGGAACCGTGAGCGCTCAGTACCCGGTCAGCAGCAACGGTAACTTGGCGGATGATGGTTACGAGTTCTGGCTGTTCGATCCGGACGGCACGTACAACCGCTTCGTGTACCAAAGCCATGCGAATACCAGCGTGGGAGCCCCTCCGGGTGCCACAGCAGCCTGCCATCTGAACTACAGCGCGCTGGTCACCAACCCCGTACCCCAGAACATTCTGCTCAACATTAGGGTGCGTAGTCGCGTGAACGGTGTGTTCAGCGCGTGGGGTGGTGCTTGCCGATTCAAGATCGACCAACAGGCGGCTGCCTGCCCGCTCACCAATCTGGTCACGCTGCCAGGAACCGAGTATAGCTGCGGAGCGACGGGTAAAGTGGTTGGTGCTGCTGGGGCACCAGGTCGTATCTATGCCAAGCAAGCGAGCCGCATCGTAGGCGGAGTGTCCCAACAGGCGAATCGCTACTGGTTCGATCTTACGGAGACCAACTCTGGATATACCCGGAGCACTTCTGTGACAACGCGTACCCTGGTACTTGGTCAATGGTACACCGCACCCTTGCTTTGCGGCACTTACACCTACAATGTGCGGGTGCGTGCGAGCTTTGATGGTGGAGCCACTTGGTGCCCTTATGGTACCACTTGCCCGGTGACGATCACGAACAACTTGGCTTCACCGTTCTGCTCAACTCAAGGCAGTGCCATGGCGGATTCCGATGATCGCGTGTTCTACGATGGTGATGAAGCTCAGGGAGCTGCCATCCTGACCATGTGGCCGAACCCCAACCGAGGCGATCAGTTGTACGTGACGGTCGATCAACTTGATGGACAGGTGAGCATGGCCACCGTGGACATCTTTGACATGGTCGGTAAGAGAGTGGCAACGCGTTCCATCCCTGTGAACGGCACCACGCTCAACACGGTGATCGAGTTGAACGGTAGCGTCGCCAACGGCATGTATCTGGTCAACGTCACGACCGGTGATCAGACGATGACCCAGCGGTTGGTGATCCAGTAAAGCGACGAACCTCTCAGTGAAAAGCCCCCCGGATCCGGGGGGCTTTTCATTTTCCATCAGGGCAGGGTCCGGGGGAACGCCGAAGCCGACCAAATGGGTCAAAAGGGCCAAAAAATACCTAGGATCGGGTATTTTTTGAAAGGTCCGCATGGCTTCCCTTTGTCAGGAGCGAACGGGCCATGAGCCAGAACCAAGGATCAAAGCGCAGGAGCGGGTGGAGCACGGAAATGCTCTTGTGGACCTCGTTGGTGCTGGCCGTAGTTCTGACCTGCGTGCTCTTTTGGATGGTCACCTCAACGCCATAGGCAGGCCTTTTTTACCGGAGCACCTATTTTCTACACGCCTGCCTTGGCCTCCGGGGCCTCGGTCCGAAAGGATCCGGGGCCCCGGCTATTTTCAGCCTGATGGGACCGAACGGAGGCATAGGGTCACTCTCGGTCATTAGGGCGACACGAAATGGAATAGCCCCGCGCTGGCGGGGCTTTTCCATTTCGAAGGTCTGCGGATCAGTAGTAGATCAGTCGGCGCACCTTGGCCACATGTTTGGCCAGGCGGATCACTTGTTTGGTATAGCCGAACTCGTTGTCGTACCACGTGTAGAGCACCACGCTTTTGCCGTCCGGAGCCACAATCGTGGCGTTGCTGTCGAAAACACTGCAGCAGGTGTCACCGATGATATCACTGCTCACCAATTCAGGATCGACCTGATAGTGGATCTGGTTCACCAGTTCCCCGTTCAAGGCGGCATTCCTGATCATGTCGTTCATGGCCGCAACATCCGCGATGGGCTTCTTCAGGGTCAGGTTCATGATGGCCAGCGATCCGTTCGGCGTAGGCACGCGAACCGCGTTAGCTGTCAGCTTGTCCTTCAGGCTCGGAATAGCCTTCGCCACAGCGGTGCCTGCTCCGGTGCTTGTGATCACCATGTTGATCGCCGCACTGCGACCCCGACGTGGACCCTTGTGGTAGTTATCCAGCAGGTTCTGATCGTTCGTGTAGGCGTGCACGGTCTCAATATGACCCTTCTCGATCCCCAGGTTGTCCTCCACCACTTTCAAGATGGGGCAGATGGCGTTCGTGGTGCAACTGGCGGCACTGAAGACCTTCTCGTTCTCGATGTCCAGATCCTTGTGATTAATGCCGTACACCACGTTGGGAACCTCTTTGCCAGGGGCCGTGAGCAGGACCTTGGCAACACCCTTGGCTTTCAAGTGGCGCTCCAGATCAGCGCGCTTGGTGAAGGCACCGGTGTTATCGATCACCAGCGCGTTCTCGATCCCATAAGCAGTGTAGTCGACATCCTCAGGGTTGCTCGCTGCGATCAACTGGATCAGCTGGCCGTTCACCCACAAGGCCTTGTTGGGGATATCCTCAGTTACCGTGCCTTTGAATGTGCCGTGAACACTGTCATTGCGCAGCAGGGCCGCGCGTTTCACGATCTCAGCATCGGTGAGGGTTCGCGTAACGATGGCGCGGAGGCGGAGCTGCTGCCCCTTACCTGCTTGCTTCACAAGCTCGCGTGCAGCGATGCGCCCGATACGGCCGAAGCCGTACAACACCACATCCTGCGGCTGAAAGGTCAGCTTGTCCTGTCCGATGAACCCGCCGAGGTGGTTGATCAGGAATTCGGGGATGGACTTGCCACCGGAGATGGTGTACTCGTGTGTGAGCTTGCCTATATCGATCTTGCTGGGCGCCAGGTCCAATTCAAGAAGTCCACGGGCCACATCGGCCGCAGTGAAAACATCGATCGGCTTCTTAACGACCTGCTCGGCATACCCGAACAGCTTGATGGCCTCTGAAATGCTGATGTCCAGCAGGTGGTTGCGGAAGAAGACGAGCTCAACTCCTTTGCCGTACATCAACTGGCCTACGGAGTTCATCAGGTCCACGGCGGCACGCTCGCGGTTCACATATTCCTTCAGGCCGGCCTCGTAACCGGTCTTCGCTTCAGCGGTCTGCATGTTCGTTGGGAATGGAAGTTCAGGGCCCTTCTACGTGATGGAGATCAACCGAGATACGCCTTGAGGAGCTTGCTACGGCTGGTGTGACGCAGACGGCGGATCGCTTTCTCCTTGATCTGGCGAACGCGCTCACGGGTCAGGTCGAACTTGGCACCGATCTCTTCCAGGGTGAGACCGTGGTTGATGTTGATGCCGAAGAACAACTTCACCACATCACGCTCACGCTCCGTAAGGGTGCTCAGGGCGCGTTCGATCTCCTTGGCCAGCGATTCGTTCAACAGCATGCGGTCGGCCGGAGCGCTGTCGTTGTTCGGAAGCACATCGAGCAGGCTGTTGCTTTCGCCTTCCACGAAGGGGGCGTCCATGCTGATGTGGCGACCGCTCACCTTCATGGTGTCCGCCACCTTCTCGGGGGGTAGGTCCAGCAGGGTGGCCAATTCGTCGGCGCTAGGCGGACGCTCGAACTCCTGTTCGAGCTTGGCAAATGCCTTGTTGATCTTGTTGAGCGAGCCCACCTGATTCAGGGGCAGACGCACGATGCGGCTCTGCTCGGCCAGGGCTTGGAGGATGCTCTGGCGGATCCACCAAACTGCGTAACTGATGAACTTGAAGCCGCGCGTTTCATCGAAACGTTGGGCCGCCTTGATGAGGCCCAAGTTGCCCTCGTTGATCAGATCGGGCAGGCTCAAGCCTTGGTTCTGGTATTGTTTGGCCACGGAGACCACGAAGCGCAGATTGGCCTTAACCAGCTTCTCAAGTGCGCGACCATCGCCTTCCTTGATCTTGCGGGCCAACTCGACCTCCATGTCTGCCGTGATCAAGCCTTCCTTGCCGATCTCCTGCAGGTACTTGTCCAGCGACTGGCTTTCCCGGTTGGTGATCGACTTGGTGATCTTCAGTTGGCGCATCCTGCTGGTCACGGGCGGGGGGTAGTATTTGGAAGGTTATGGACGATAGTAGTGGGCGCGCGGTTCCGAAACGCGGTGGTTCCCGCTGCGAAGGTAAGCCCCCCCACCCACATGGGACAAGCCTAGGAGGTCAGGATTATTCAGGGCGCACAAGGGGTTGGTCATCAGTGGGTTCAGATGCCGAGTCCGTAGTAGGCCTTCATTCCGTTGGGGTAAACACCCTCGATCAGCACACCGCCGCGCTTCGATCCCAATGCGTTTCCGACATCTTCCGGTTCACGGATGGGTTGTTGGTCGATGCTGGTGATGATGAAGCCTTCGCGGATGCCGCTGCTGCGCAGTTTACCCCCGCTTAGGCTCTTCACCTTGACACCGTTGCTGATCTTCAGCGCGCGCATTTCTTCCGCAGTGGCCTTCACCAGCTGGGCGCCGAGCAGTGTGGCCGCTGTCGCTTCTTCCTTTCGTTCGACCACCTTCGTGTTGCCTTCCCGCCCTCGAAGGGTCAGGTCCAGCACGCTCTCTTCACCCTTGCGAAGCACCGTTACGGCCACCTTGTCGCCAGGCCGGAACCGGCCCACCTGCTCTTGCAGCTGTGGCACGTTGTTCACATCCATGTTCCCGACCTTCAGGATCACGTCGCCGGCTTTCATGCCCCCCGCTTCCGCCGCGCCATCACTGGTGATGTCCTTGACGTAGACCCCGCGGATGCGGTCCATGGCCAGTTGCGCCGCCAATTCCTGATCCACATCACCGATGCTGACACCGATGTAGGCCCGTTGCACTGCACCGAACTCCATCAGGTCGCCCGTGACCTTGCGTACGATGTTGGCCGGAATGGCGAAGGAATAGCCCGAATAAGCCCCGGTCGTGCTGGCAATAGCGCTGTTGATGCCGACCAGTTCTCCGCTGGTGTTCACGAGCGCGCCCCCGCTGTTCCCGGGATTCACCGCAGCATCCGTCTGAATGAAGGATTCGATCGGGAAGATGTCCTGGTCGGGGTTGTATTGAAGCAGGTTGATGTTGCGCGCCTTGGCGCTGACGATACCGGCAGTAACGGTGCTGGTGAGGTTCATCGGGTTACCGACCGCGAGCACCCATTCCCCCACCTTCACGGCATCGCTATTGGCGTAGGTGATAGCCGGAAGGTCCTTGGCGTCGACTTTGATCAGGGCCAGGTCCGTGCTCGGGTCACGGCCGATGACTGTAGCATCGAACTGGCGCTTGTCGTTCAAGTGCACCTGGATCTTGTCTGCCCCCTCCACCACGTGGTTGTTGGTCACAATGAAGCCATCATCAGAAATGATGACACCGCTGCCGGCGCCACGCATGGGTTGCGGGGCCGGAGCCCGGTAGCCCCAGAAGAACTGCGCGAAGGGATCGGACTGTTGCACCATGGCCTCAGTGGTCACGTGCACCACGGCATTCACCGTACGTTCAGCCGCATCCGTGAAATCAGGAGCGGCAACGATGGTGCCTCCCGGGCCAGGGAGGTTGACGAAGCGGGCCGGCAGGGAGGTGGAAGCGGAGGCGACGACATTCTCCAAAGGCCGCGAAGGGCTCAAGTAACGGTCATGGATGCCCAAGGCCAGCAATCCGCCAGCCAGTCCAACGGCGAGGTAGCTCAATGTGCGTTTCATGGTCTGTTTTCTCGTGTTCGGGTGCGGCTCCACCAAGGGTGTGCCATTCACCCAAAGCAACGGAGAGGCTGACGGGATGTTCCCTGAAGGCCTGTTAAGATCTGTTGATCGTCAGAAGCGCTGCCAAGCTGTCCCGGTGTTGCTGCCAGCGCTGGGGAATGCATCTTTGCGACATGCTCCGCTTCGCGAAGTTGGAAGGTACCGGGAACGACTTCATTCTGATCAACGATCAGGATGCCTCCTTTCCTTCACAGGACCTGGCCTTGGTGCGCCGCCTGTGCGACCGCCATTTCGGTGTGGGCAGCGACGGGCTGATCCTCGTGCAGGCCCCGAAGGAAGCTGGGACCGACTTTCACATGGAGTTCTTCAATCCGGATGGGTCGAAGAGCTTTTGTGGCAACGGGAGCCGCTGCGCGTATACGTTCTGGTGCCGCACCGAAGGAAGCATGGAGCCAGCCCGATTCACTGCCATTGATGGGGTACATGCCGCTGAATGGCAGAACGGTCTTGTGCGGGTCTCCATGCGGGACGTGGCAGCCATCGAACACATCGACGAGCATACCGACCGCGTCCATACCGGTTCACCACACCTGCTGGTCTGGGTGGACGATCCTGAAGGGATCGACCTGGTGGCCGAAGCACGTGCCATTCGTTACAGCACGCTCTACGAGAAGGAAGGTATCAACGTGAATTTCGTACGCTGGCACGATGGGCATTTGGAGATGCGGACCTACGAGCGTGGTGTGGAGGCCGAGACCTTGAGCTGTGGCACCGGTGTAACGGCCGCCGCGCTTTCGGCCATGCATCGCGGAATAGCGCAGGCATCATGTGAGGTGTCCACGCGTGGGGGGCGATTGCGGGTGGAGGCGGAGCGCACCGCACTGGGTGGGTTCTCCCACGTGCACCTGAGCGGGCCGGTCGGAGAGGTTTTTGAAGGGACCGTTCATTACTGAGGTACGATGAAGCGTTGGAAGGTCATCCTCTTGGTGCTGCTTCTTCTGGGCCTCATCGCTGGTGGGTTGGGCTACCGCACATGGCGGACCATTTTCGGCAGGGGCCCCGAGCTACCCAACGATGAACGCGTGTTGCTGATCCCATCCGGAGCCACATTCGATCAGGTGGTGGACAGCCTTGCAGTGGCAGGTATGGTGAAGGATGAAGCGACCTTCCGCTGGCTGGCCAAGCGCAAGAACTACGTGTCGAAGGTGAAACCCGGCCGGTACAGGATCACAGAGGGAACAAGCCTGAACGCCTTGTTGAACCGCTTGCGAAGCGGCGAGCAGGACCCTGTGCGCGTCACGTTCACCAACATCCGCACGCTACCACAGTTGGCCGGTCAGGTGGCGAAATACTTGGAGGTGGACTCGGCGACCATGATCATAGCCATGCGGGATCCAGTCACCGTCGAACGGCTGGGTTTCAAGCAAGAGACCATGATCGGCTTGTTCATTCCCAACACCTACGATGTGTGGTGGACGGAGAGCCCTTCCGCTTTCCTGGAGCGGATGGCTCGGGAGTACAGGCGTTTCTGGACGGAAGAGCGAAAAGCACTGGCGAAGGCTCTGGGCATGTCGCAAAGCGAAGTGAGCACTCTGGCCAGCATTGTGCAGGCCGAGACCGCCAAGCGGGACGAAGCGCCCACCATCGCCGGGGTCTATCTGAACCGATTGCGCATCGGCATGCCCTTGCAGGCCGACCCGACGTTGAAGTTCGCTCTTGGACTGGACAGCCTGAGCCGGATCCTGACGACGGATATGCGGGTGGATTCACCGTACAACACGTACACCCATGCCGGCCTGCCTCCAGGGCCGATCAACATGCCGGAACCCGGGTTCATCGATGCTGTGCTGAAAGCGCAGAAGCACGACTACATCTACTTCTGTGCAAGGGAGACCCTCGATGGATACAGCAATTTCGCGAAGTCCTACGAACAGCACTTGGTGAACGCGCGGCGCTACCAGAAGGCCCTGAACGACCGCGGCATTTACCGTTGAGGTGTTGAAACCTCGTTGCCGGGGATGACCGGACCATGAGGCCTGCGTCTAGATTCGCGGCTGCAAAGCAGATCGTATCATGACCAAGATCAAGTTCGGCACCGACGGCTGGCGGGCCATCATCGCAGAGGAGTTCACCGTTGATAATGTGGCGCGTGTGAGCGTTGCGTCCGGCAATTGGGTGAATCAACGTTTCCCGAAGGATGCTGCCATCGTGGTGGGCCACGACTGTCGTTTCGCAGGTGAGCTGTTCGCCCATACCACGGCGAAGGTGTTCATCTCGCAGGGTATCAAGGTCTATCTGGCCAAGGGCTTCGTGAGCACGCCGATGGTGTCCCTCGGTGCGTTGCGTTTGAAGGCCAGCTTGGGCGTGATCCTGACAGCCAGCCACAACCCGCCGAGCTACAATGGCTACAAGTTGAAAGGGCACTACGGTGGTCCGCTGATCCCGGAACACGTGCAGGAAGTGGAGGACATGATCCCGGCGGTGCATGGGTTGGACCTCGCGTCCATCGATCTGAAGAAGGCTGAGAAGGATGGACTGCTAGAGTACGTGGACCTGGAGACGATGTATGTGGAGCACGTGGAGAAGAACTTCGACCTGGAGGCCATCCGCAAGAGCGGACTGCGCCTCGGCTATGATGCCATGTACGGTGCGGGCCAGAACGTGATCCCGCGCATTCTTCCTGCCACCACGCTTCTTCACTGTGTCAACGACCCCTCTTTCAAGGGCCAGGCGCCTGAGCCGATCCACAAGAACCTGATCGAGTTCAGCGAGCTGATCAAGAAGGGCGGTATCGACTGCGGCTTGGCCACCGACGGCGATGCCGATCGGATCGGTCTTTACAATAGCAAGGGAGAGTTCGTCGATTCACACCACATCATCCTGTTGCTGATCCACTACTTGGTGAAGTACAAGAAGTTCAGTGGTAAGGTGGTGGTGGCCGTAAGTACCACACCGAAGGTGGAGAAGATGTGCAAGCACTACGGACTGGAGTACCAAGTGGTGAAGATCGGCTTCAAGTGGATCTGTGGCATCATGATCAACGAGGATGTGCTTCTGGGCGGCGAGGAAAGTGGTGGTATCGCGATCAAGGGCCACATCCCCGAGCGCGATGGCATCTGGATGGGACTCACTATCTGGGAGTACATGGCCAAGAGCGGCAAGAAGCTGGAGGAGCTGATCGAAGAGGTATACGCCATCGTTGGGGCTTTCAGCTATGACCGTAACGACCTCCACATCACGGAAGCATTGAAGGAGGAGGTGCTTGCGAAGTGCAACAGCGGTTCACTCACCAAGTTCGGAGAGCTCGAAGTACGACGTCTGGAAACGATCGATGGCTGGAAGTACCACTTCGACAACGACCAGTGGCTGATGATCCGCGCCAGCGGTACCGAACCCGTGCTGCGCACTTATGCCGAAAGCAATAGTCTGGAGAACGCCCGCAAGATCCTGGCGGCCTGCAAGACCGCTATCGGCGCCTAACGCTTGATGAAAGGTAGGCGATCGAGCATGGCGCCTTGGGCGTCCGACAACCGTACAGTGTAGCGTCCGCTGGCCAGCCCGTTCAGGGAAAGGGTCATCGGAGCTGCAAGGTCCGGGCTCATGACCTGTTCATCGAGGACGGTTCGGCCGAGGCCATCGATGACCGTGATGCGCCGCACTCCGTTCAGCGCCGAGGCGGACAAGGTGACCTCATCCTCCGCCGGATCCGGATAGAGGGTCACGTCGGTAACACGGGTGATAGCGATCAAGGCTGAACGTTCGCTTGCGCCGTCCCGGTCCACCATATTGAGCTGGTAGTAAACGGTTCCAGGGGGAGGGGAGGGGTCGTTGAACATGTAGGACAACATGGTCTGGCTGGCTCCTGCCGCGGTCACCGCACCGATCAGAACGTGATCCACCCCATTGCGTGATCGATACACCTCGAACCGCTCGCTATTGTCCTCTGTGGCCGTGGTCCAATGCAGCACGTTCTCTTGGGCTTCAGGCCAGCCGGTGAATTCCACCAGTTCGATCGGAAGAACGCCGATATCACCGACGCTGTTCGCATATCCATAGAACCATCTGCTGAACCGCTGGCCGGTGATCAGTTTGGCCATGTCGTATTCCACGCGTACGCGCCACTTGTAACGCAGCACGCCAGGGAATTTGTAGATCAACTCCTTGATCTCGACCCCGGCGAGCGGAAGGGTGGTCCATGCCGCGCTGTTACCCGTGCTGAGCAAGCTGTTGGTTATGGGTCCTCCGGAGAAGGGTTGACCTTCGAAGACCACTTCCCATTTCAACTTGGTGCGGCAGCGATGGATGGGACTCCGCGCTCGGTGCCCTATGCCGAAGTAGTCCGGCTGGGAGAAGTCCATACCATTGGTGCTAAGGGGGGTCACCAGATCAGCATCGTACTGTCGGGTGATCCGCCCAAGAGAGCGGGCGCTGTTGCCTCGGAACCAGTATGCAGCTCCTTCTCCGGACAGCGATGGGGCCGCGTTGGAGGCACCGACGAGCACATCGCTATAGCCATCGCCGTCAACGTCCCCGCCGCCGCTGACCACCGAACCGAACTGGTAGCCGGCCACATTGGGCTGAAGGATATCCACCACCGCCGAACTGTTGCCGGTCGGGCCTCCACGGAAGACGTAAGCGAGACCCTCATCCAGCTCAACGGCTTCGGCGAGCGTAGAACCCACGATCACATCGGCGTAGCCGTCGCCGTTCACATCACCGGCCTCGGCCACGGAACGGCCCATGGAACCCCCGGCGATGTTCCGTTGAAGCGTGTTACTGGCTACCGCCACAGTTCCCGAGGGAGCACCGTTGAACATGAAGGCAGCACCTTCATCCGCTTCCGCAACAGCACTTTCCCATTGGTCCGCTCCGATAATGACCTCGGAGTAGCCATCACCATTGACATCGCCAGCGCCAGCTACGCTCACACCGAAGTTGGCGCCGGCCACATTGGCCTCCAGTTGACGCTGGAAGGGCGTGACAATGCCTGTGGTGGAGCCCAGGTAAACGAAGGCAAGTCCTTCCAGGGCCTGGCCGTTCGCACCTGACCTCGCCCCGATGACCACATCGCTGTAGCCGTCGCCGTTCACATCTCCAGCAGTGTGCACTGAGCAGCCGAACAAGTTGCTGGAGGGCGCTACGGATAGTGTGATCGCGGATGCGCTGGTCAAGCCGGAAAAGGCGCCATGGAAAACGAAGGCCTGTCCACTTCCTGGAGCCCCCACGATCACATCGGCATAGCCATCGGTGTTCACATCCCCGGCAGGAGCGACCGAAGTGCCGAACAGGCTTCCTCCGGTCAATGTCAGCGCTGCGGCGCCTGCCAGTCCCCCAGGACCACCCATGTGGATGTATGCGGCACCTGTACCTGACAGCGGAGCTCCAATGATCACATCGGCATAACCATCACCGTTCACATCGCCGGCACTTGCCACCGAGGCACCGAACTGGGTTCCGGCGCCACCGGTCAAGGTGAGTGATGGAGCCACTGTAAGTCCTGCGGCGGAGCCGTAGTGCACATAAGCGGAATTGAGCCCCGGAGCGCCAAAGATGGCATCCGTGTAACCATCCCCATTGATGTCGCCCGCGTTCCCTGCCGAGGCACCTAAACGCGCATTGGTCACCCCGCCGAACTTGCTCATGGTGAACGCCGTGGCCGTACCAGTGGTTCCACCATGAAAGACGGCTGCGGCGCCAGTGACGCCGGCCAGTTTCGCTCCGATGCAGACATCAGAGTAACCATCGCCATTGACGTCGCCGATACAGGCGATCCCATCACCGAAATTCGCCCCGGTGAAGTTGAGTTCCCATTGAACGGACAGCACGGTGCTGATGCCTGTTGGGGTGCCGAGATAGAGGCGGGTCACACCTTCCTGGGATTGACCATTGGTAAGAAGTGGAGCGCCCACCGCTATGTCCCCATATCCATCCCCGTTCATGTCACCGACGGTCGCCACGTAGCGGCCGAACCAGACACCCGCCACGTTGCTTTCCAGAAAGGTGGCCACAGTGGTGGACACACCTGTGCTGGAGCCGTGGAACACCCAAGCCGTTCCTTCGGTCGCTTGGCCGTTGTTGTCCAGGTAGGCGCCCACGACCACGTCACTGTATCCGTCCCCATTAACATCTCCGGCAGTGGAGACGGACCAGCCGAACGAGCCATTGGCCACGGTGCTTCCCAAAAGGGTGGTGGCCGGCGCAGGGTTCAGACCGGCGCCGAAACCGGCGGCACCACCGTGATAGATCCAGGCTTTTCCGGCGTCCGCGTTCACGTTGGGCGCATCCGGCGCTCCGATGATGATGTCACTGTAACCGTCACCGTTCACGTCGCCCGCTGGTGAGAGGCTTCGGCCGAAGTGCGCGGCGCCGATGTTCGCTTCCAAGCGATGCAAAGGGACAGTGTTCAATCCTGTGGCTGAACCCATGTAGACCCAGACAGCACCTTCCTGATAGGTCGGGTAAGCAGCGAGAAAACCACCCACGATCACATCGCTGTAGCCATCGTTATTGATATCCCCAGCTGTGCCCACGTTGGCGCCGAAGTAGTCCGAGGCCTGGTTGGTCTGGAGAATGAGGTCCGGGACGGTATTGATGCCGGCGGCGGATCCATAGTAGATGAAGGCCCCGCCTTCCTGGGCTGTCGCAGCATTGTCCTCCCAATTCTGGGCACCAACGATCAGGTCACTGTAGCCATCCCCATTCACGTCCCCGGCAGTGCTGACCGAACATCCGAAGGTGGCGGTGGCCTGGTTGATCTGCAGGATCACGGAGGGTACGGTGGGGATGCCCGTGCTTGATGCGTAATACACGTAAACAAGCCCCTCTTGTGTTTCAGGATTGGAGGCCAAACGGGCACCTACCACAAGGTCACTGTACCCATCCCCGTTCAGATCACCGGCCGAGCTGGGAGGGAAGCCGAACTCTCCCGAGCCAAAGGTTCCGGACAAGGTTGTGTTCGGTACTGTGGAGATCGGGTCAATGACGATGGGGTAGCGGGCTGTCCGGTCATCGACGACAACCTGAACGTTCGTTTCTCCATTCACACGAGCAAGCTCCAGATGGGCATCCAATCGCGCGCCGTGAGCATCCCAGCAGCGCAAGTCGGAGTAGTCCAGCTGAACATGACCATGGGCATCCATGAATGCGATCCGGTCGGAGGCCAGAAGGGTAGGGGCAAGGTCCCCTAGGATGGACATGTCTACCACCAAAGGGCCCTCACCTGGTATACGTTCGGGCACTAGAAAGTTCTGGCGCACCCCTTGATCGCTGGAGACGTACTGCACGGTCATGTGGGCCCCTGCGAACTCCACTTCGTTCCCAGTACGGGTCCCTTCACCACCCGTCCAAGGCAGCAGCGCACCGTTGATCCGTCCAATGCTACGCACCCTGAGGTTGGTCTTCCAAGACCGATCGTGCCCAATGAGGTCAAGTCCCTGATCATCGACCTCCGCACGGTAACCGGCCACGGAGCTGATAAAGCGCATGTCGCCACTTTCGCAGCGAGATGACGGTTGCCAGGTGCCTTCATTACTGGGTCCTGCAACGGAAGAACACGGCAACCCCCCGATGACCATGAGGCCAAGCAGTACCTTCATTGTGAAGAGTCGAGGGAACGAGCGGCTGGTCATTTGGAACCCTCAAAAGTAGCTTATAATCCCCTGAGCGTCAATTTTCTCAGGGTTGCTTCAGGGTTACTTTTGGGATCTTCTCCACAAGTCCATTGAGCGCTTGCAAAGGCCCGTTCTTCAAGGTTCCTCCGGCACCGGTGGTCATTGGGTCGTGGCTGATCGGCTTGCTCCCCCTTGCTACGAGCGCGCAATCGCTTGATACCGTTGCAGTCGCGAAGAGCCATGTACCTCTGGGGGTCGTGGCCGGTGGCAGTGCCCTGGTGATCGGCGGCACGCTCATCGCTCTGGACCAGGCGTGGTATCAACAGTATGAACGCGTACAGTTCCACACGTTCAATGATGGCGACGAGTGGTTACAGATGGACAAGGTGGGCCATGCGTTCAGCACTTACACCGTGGGCCGCTGGGGGAAGGGTTTGCTGGACCTGGCGGGTGTTGACCGACGTGTTTCCACCTGGGTGGGAGGAAGCGTCGGGTTCCTCTACCTCACGGGGGTGGAGTATCTGGATGGCCGATCGGCGGCCTGGGGCTTCAGTTGGTGGGACATGGCGGCCAATGCGGCCGGCACCGGCTTGTTCATCGGTCAGGAATTGGGTTGGCGTGAGCAGCGCATCCGCCTGAAGTACGCATCGCACCTTACCGCTTATGCCGAACAGAATCCGGATCTGCTCGGGAGCACCACACCACAGCGGATCCTCAAGGACTACAACGGCGCCACCTATTGGCTCAGCGTGAACCCCTCTTCCTTCGCCCACCGCAAGGGCCCTTGGAGTTGGTTGAACGTGGCCTTCGGTTACGGTGCTGACGGAATGGTCCATGCGACCCCCACCCCGGAGGACTTGGCGTTGTATGGAGCGCCGTTCAGGCAGTATTACCTCTCGCTCGATATCGATCTGGAGCGCATCCCCACACGTTCCAAGGCGCTACGCACCGCGTTCTTCCTGTTGAACTGCATCAAGGTGCCATCGCCTACGCTGGAGTACCAGAGCAACGGCCAATGGGTCGGGCACTGGCTCTACTTCTAGAGAAGCAGCGTGCCCTCGATCAGCATGAGTTGCACGCGCAGCACGGCGGCCACTGTAAGGCTGTCACGGATCGCGCCGCTGGTCACCATGGCATAGAGCTCCGAGAAGGGCAGTTTCCGTAAGGCCAGCTCTTCGTTGTGGTCGGGTTCCGGCTCGAAGAAGGTGAGGTCCTGGGCCACGTAGAGCACCACCTCCTCGTCGCTTGCCGAGTTGCTCAGGTCCATGCGCAGGATCTCGGTCCACCGTGCGGCCACAATGCCGGCCTCTTCCCGCAGTTCGCGCTCCGCGCTGGCTTGTGGCGGTATGTTGCGGTCGCCGCCACCTTCGGGGATCTCCCAGCTGTAGGCCTGGACCGGATAGCGGTACTGACCTACGATCCAAGTGTTGAGGTCAGCGTCAAGCGGCACCACGCCGATCGCCAGGTTCTTGAAGTGCACCACGCCATAGATGCCTTGCTGACCACTTGGGTCCAGAATGTCGTGATGGCTCACCGAGATCCACGGGGTCTCATACCGTACCTCTTCCTTCAATGTGGTCCATGGACCTCGCTTGATCATTGCTGTGTTCGGTTCGTGGCGGTTCGGTAAGTGGCTATTGATCGCGAGGGGCCAACCGGAAATCGATCTGGACGATCTGCGTACACCTTACTTGCTTGCCGTCCTTCTCGGCCGGTTTCCAGCAGATCTCCCTCACTTGCCTTAGAGCTTCCTCTGTGCATCCTCCTCCCAATGCATCAATTGCGCGCAGGTTGCTCACATGGCCGCTTCGTTCCACCACGAACTCCATCCGTACCGTGCCTTGCAGATCCCGCTTGTACGCAACTTCCGGGTAGCGCAAGTGGGCGTTGATGTAGGTGGGAAGCCCTTTCATGCCGTTCGGGATGTCCGGTGTGGGCGGGGTGGTCACCTGTTTCGGTTCGTACAAGGTCAGTTCATTCGCGATCGGTTCTGGGGAAAGCGAAGGGCATTTGCGTTCCTTCCGGAGTTTCATGTAACGCTTGGCATCGAAGGGAACCTCCAGATAATGCTCGGCATCGTTCGGGGTGCCAGCGACGGTGGCCGGGTGCCAGCGTACCAACTTGCCGATCCGCAAGGCTTCAGCGTCGCAGGCTGGGGTCAATGGGCGCCAAATACGAAGATCAACGAGATCGCCGTTGGCGTTCACCCGGAAGATCAGGACACTGCTGCCCTTCACGCCCTGCTGCAGTTCTTCTTCGGGGAAACGAAGCTCCTCCTCAATGAACCACTTCACCGCTTCATCGCCTCCGTATGGAGTACAAGGCATGAACGCCTGTGGAAGAACGTTCAACGAAGCAAGCAGGGATAATGCAAAAGCCGGGGCGCGCCACATGGAAGCGTAAATTTGCGATTATGTCCGTGAAGATCTTCAAAGCCGGTGACCGCGTAGCCCTGCTCAACGAGGTTGGCGGCGGTGTGGTGCTGCGGCCCTTGAGCCACAACCGGGCCTTGGTGCGCACGGATGATGGGTTCGAGCTGGAGTACCCCATGGCCGAGCTGGTACCCCGCGCTGACGGACCTGCCCATCTGGTCTACAGTGTCAGCGATCACCAGGCGGATCTGGTGGCGGCCAACGACCGGATGGAAGAGACCCGGAAACGCGACCGCCAACGGCCAACGGCCGCAGGCCAGAAAGGAGGCGGACGTACAGAGCGACCGGAAGAAGGTGTGATGGAGGTGGACCTTCACCTCCATGAGCTCGTGGACAACGAACGGGGCATGAGCGATGGGGAGAAGCTTCAATACCAATTGAGCTACTTCGAGCGCATGCTCACCACGGCCATCCGTGAACGCAAGCGCAAGTTGATCGTGATCCATGGAGTGGGCGAGGGCGTGCTTCGGGAGGAAGTGCGCAAGGTGTTGCAGTACTATGAGCACCTGCGTTTCGATGATGCTGATCCCCGTCGCTACGGTTACGGGGCCACGGCGGTGGAGCTGTTCCACCATTGACCCGGCCGTCCGACTGTATGTCTGTCCGCTGGTCAGTGCAGTTGTTCCTTGATATCCTGTGCATCGCTCCACCGTTCCGCTCGCCGTAAGGCGTCCGGAGAGGAAAGTCCGGGCAGCGTAGGGCAACGTGCTTCCTAACGGGAAGGGGTGTCACTGGGAACGGTGGCACTACAGAAAGTGCCGCAGAAAGGGAGACCGCCGACCCGCCGCAAGGCGGAGGTAAGGATGAAAAGGTGGGGTAAGAGCCCACCAGTGCCGGTGGCAACATCGGCAGCTTGGTAAACCTCACGAGCTGTAAGACCAAATAGGCCAGGGTGCCTGGTTCCGCAAGGTTCCGGGCTAAGGGTTGTCCGCTCGATCCTGGCGGGTAGGTTGCTTGAGCCTGTCGGTGACGGCAGGCCTAGATAGATGGTGGAGGTCCACAGGCCGGGGCGCAAGCCCTGAACGTGTGGATACAGGACCCGGCTTATAGATGCACAGGCCATTTCGCGAAGGGCTCCGGCACAATGGCCGGGGCCCTTTGCCGTTGATAGCGGAACGGTTCTTGGTCAGCGCCGTCTATTTTTACGCCGTGCGGAACCGCCCCCTCCTTCTCGCCCTCATTCTACTTGTTTCCATCGACCTGCTTGGTCAAAGCGAGGTGACCATTCGCGGTACGATCCGGACGCCGGATACGGATCATGCCTTCTATGATCTGATGATCGTGAACCGCCGCACGCGCAACGGTTCCTTCGGCAATGCGGATGGCACATTCACCGTGAAAGCCTTGCGTACGGACACCTTGCTGATCGGTGCCGGCGGTTACCTCACCAGAACCTTCTTCTTGACGGATAGTGTCGACCGCGAGGTTTATGATGTCATCGTGGACCTGAAGCCTTGGAAGATCGAACTGAAGCCTCTGGAAGTGCTACCCGAGCGCACCTTGAAGCAGATCCAGGCCGACATCGACAAGCTGGGCTATCGTGAAAGCGACTACCGCCTGAGCACAGTGGATGCGTTCCAGAGCCCGATCACCTTCCTCTATCAGGAGTTCAGCAAACGGGAACGCAGCAAGCGCATGGTAGCAGAACTGCGCAATGAGGACCGCAAGCGTGAACTGTTGAAGGAACTGCTGCACAAGTATGTGGAGTATGACATCATCAACCTCAGCAACGAGAGCTTCGATGATTTCATCGATTTCTGCGCCGTACCCGATCCGGTGATCAAGGGCTTGAGCCAGTATGAGTTCCTGCTGTACGTGCAGAAGAAGTACGAGCTCTACACCAGCCTCGGTCCCACACGGCTGCATTGATGCCCCACGGCATGCGGGTCCGCCTCGCGCTTCCATTGGTCCTGATCGCCTGCTCCGCGGGCACATCGTCGTTCGCACAGAACGAGGTGGACACCATCATGAACGTGATCCAATTGGGTGATCTGGTGGTGCGTGCACAAGGCAGTGGTTTCAACGTGGAGGGCTTCGTGCAACAGGTCATGGACGATACCACCTTCCAGCACGCGTTCCAGAACACGCGCTTCCATCCGCACCACGTGAAGAGCGCCTTGCGTGTGCGGAACAAGGATGAACGCGAAACGGCGTCGCTCTTCCGCCAAGGCAAGCTGGTACGCGAGGGTCCTACGGCACACATCTCATTGGATAGCGTGAGCGAGCAAGGGCGTTTACGCGAGCGCAACGGCGACCTCCGCTACCTGACAGCGGAGATGTACGATGATGTGTTCTTTCCGAAGGGGGCTTGGCCTGCGAGTAACCTGATCCACGGTCGAGAACAGGAGATCGACCGATCGAGCCGCTTTGAGAAGTACCGGAGCGAACTGAAGAAGTTCATGTTCAACCCGGGACAGGAGATCGCCAGCGTGCCGATGATCGGCGACAAGCTCGCGCTCTTCGACCAGCGGATGATGCCCTTCTATGACTACGGCATCGACCAAGGGTTCCGTGGTGGCAGGGCCTGCTGGGTGTTCAGCACTGTGGTCAAGGACACCGTCGATGGTGATCCGGCGGATGAGGACGACACCGTGATCAAGCGCATGTTCACCTGGTTCGATCAGGGAGACATGCAGGTGCTGGCAAGGGAATACCGCATCGCGCATGCTTCGTTGATCCTCGATTTCGACATCTCCATCACCGTGGAGAACACGACGGTGAACGGCGACCTCGTCCCGCTGAAGGTGGTGTACGACGGTGTCTGGGATATCCCGTTCAAGAAACGTGAGATCGTGCGGTTCTATCTGGAATACTCGGATTGGCAGGTGCCGTGACGATCTTTAGCGCATGCCGAAGAAGACCACCTTGGTGCTGGGTGCAAGCCCGAAGCCCGATCGCTATTCCAACATCGCGGTGCGGCGGCTGTTGGCGGCGGGGCATCCGGTGATCGCTGTGGGGCATCGGGTGGGTGTGATCGGCGATCAGCCCATTCTCGCGGAAGTGCCCGAAGGCCGTTCCCTCAATACCGTGACGCTCTACCTCAACGCCCGGAATCAGGAGGGTTGGATCAACCGGGTCCTGGCCCTGCGACCGGAGCGCATCATTTTCAATCCCGGAGCCGAGAACCCGGTTCTGGCTGAACGAGCCGCGGCACAGGGCATTGAGGTGGTGGAAGGCTGCACGCTCGTGATGCTGTCGGCCGGGACGTACTGACCGAACAGACTTCAGGTCGTTGCTGCGTCGAGCGCTCGAAGGATCACTTCACACGCCTCGCGCACCTGTGCCTCGCTGATCACCAGCGGCGGTGCGATGCGGAACGCGGTGGGACAGGAGAGGAACCAGAAGCCGAGCACGCCGTTATTCAGGCAGTCCATCACCACGCGCTGAACGCGTTCGGCATCACCCAGGTCCACCGCCAGCATCAGGCCTTCCCCGCGCATTTCGTGAATGGCCGGATGCACCAACAGCTGCTTGAACAGGGCGCCCATTCGTTGTGCGTTCGCCGAAAGGTCCTCTTCGAGCATAACTTCCAGCGCAGCGTGTCCGGCCACGCAGGGGATGGGATGGCCGCCGAAGGTGGTGATGTGTCCAAGCACCGGATCATGCGTGAGCAAGTGCATGCGTTCGCGTGAACTGACGAAGGCGCCCATCGGCATCCCTCCGCCCAGCGCCTTGCCTAGCACCAGGATATCCGGTACCACGCCCGAGTGTTCGAATGCGAAGCGCTTGCCGGTGCGCCCGAAGCCAGTCTGAACCTCATCGAACACGAGCATTGTTCCGGTGGTATTGCAGCGCTCGCGCAGGGCCTTCAACCACGCGTGATCCGGCACGCGCACACCGGCATCACCCTGGATCGGCTCCACTACCACGCAGGCTGCTTCCTCCGTGATCAGGTCAAGGTCCTTCGGGTCGTTGAAGGTGATGTGCAGTGTGTCCGGCAACAAGGGGCGGCTTCGGTACTTCTTCGTCTCGTTGTCCGTGAGGCTGAGCGAACCGTGCGTGCTACCGTGGTAGCTCTTGCGACAGCCGATCAGGCGTGTTCGACCCGTGACGCGCTTGGCCAGTTTCACTGCGGCTTCAATGGCCTCGGTGCCGCTGTTCACGAAGTACACACAGTTCAGCGAAGGCGGAAGTTGAGCCGTGAGCGCCTCGGCGAAGCGCACCTGAGGTTCCTGCACGAACTCCCCGTAAGGGATCACGTGCAGGTAGCGGTCGCATTGGTCGTTGATGGCCTGCACCACCTGTGGATGGCGATGCCCGACGTTGTTCACGGCCAGGCCGGCCACGAGATCGAGGTAGGTCTTTCCGTCGCGGTCATGAAGTACGCAGCCCTCCGCCCTCGCGATGTCCAGCGCCAGCGGATGCGGGCTGGTCTGGGCCAGGTGCTTGAGGAAAGTGGCGCGCAGGTCGCTCATCCGCTATCGGTCACCCGCGAACCGGCTCCGCCTGCGGCAAATACCCCAGCAGTTCCATCATGCGCTCGGCACTCTGCACTTCGGCGAACACGCGGTCGGTGAGCGTGCCGTCAGGGAGTCGGTCGATGAGCACGTGCTTGGGCTTCGGGATCAGGCAGTGCTGGATGCCACCGAAGCCGCCGAGCGAGTCCTGGTAGGCGCCGGTGTTGAAGAAGCCGATGTACTGTTTGCGGTCCTCACGGATCTTCGGCAGGTAGATGGCGTTGACGTGCTGCTCGCTGTTGTAATAGTCGTCGCTATCACAGGTCATGCCACCGAGGAAGACGCGCTCATACTCGTCATTCCAGTTGTTGATGGGCAGCATGATGAAGCGCTTGCTGATGGCCCAGGTATCGGGCAGCGTGGTCATGAAGCTGCCGTCGATCATGTTCCAGCGCTCCTTCTCGTTCTGCTTCTTCTGGTACAGCACGCCGAAGAAGGTGGCGCCGCTGTCGCTGACCGTAAAGCTGCCGAACTCGCTGTAGATGTGAGGCTCCTTCACCTTGTTCTCCTCACAGACATCCTTGATGCGGCCCACGATCTCGCCGATCATGTAGTCGACATCGAAGCTGAAGTTGAGGCTGTTCTTGATGGGCATCCCGCCGCCGATGTCCAGCGTGTCCAAGGTGGGGCAGAGCTTCTTCAGGTCGCAGTATACGTTCACGCACTTGCTCAGCTCGTTCCAGTAGTAGCTGGTGTCGGTGATGCCGGTGTTGATGAAGAAGTGCATGAGCTTCAAGCGGAACTTCTTCTGCTTGCTCACGTTCCTCATGTAGAAGGGGATGATGTCCTTGTACCCGATCCCCAGGCGACTGGTGTAGAATTCGAACTTCGGTGCCTCTTCCGCGGCGATGCGGATCCCGATGTCGCAGGTGCCCTTGATCACCTCGTCCAGCGCATAGATCTCGGCCATGTTGTCGATGATCGGCACCACGCGGAAGCCCTTGTTCGCCAGCCGGCCGATGTTGCGTATGTAGCGCTCGTCCTTGTACCCGTTGCACAGGATGGTGCAGGTCTCTTTCTGGATCCGGCCGCGTTCGATGAGCAGTTCGATGATCTCGATGTCGTAGGCGCTGCTCGTCTCCAGGTTCACGCCTTTGTCCAGCACCTTGTCGATGATGTAGCTGAAGTGGTTGCTCTTGGTGCAGTAGAAATACTCGTAGGTGCCATTGTAGCCGTGCGTTTCGAAGGCCTTGGCGAAGATGTTCCTGGCCTGGTCGATCTTCTCGCCGATCTTGGGCAGGTAGGTGATGCGCAGCGGCGTGCCGTGCTTTTCCAGGATCGACATCAAGGGCAGCTCGTTCCACTGCAACTTGTCGTCCTCCAAGGTGAACTCATCCTTGGGGAAATCGAAGGTCTGTTCGATCAGGTCGACGTAACGGGTCTTCATCGAGCGGAAAGGCGTGCGGGGTGGAAGGACGAAAGAGCAAGGTGCTGCCGTTCACAGCCCTGGAAGGCTCGTGTGGCGGGAATTCGGAAGGACATTGGCATGCACCGGGCGCAGGGCGGAATGGACACGGGGTCCATGGGCATCCTGAGGGGCACGACCGGGCACGTCATCGGTAGGTGCGCGGAAGACGGCCCTTGGGGGCAGGGATGAGCAATGCGGACCAGGTCTGGTCGCTGAGGCCGATGGCCTGAACGAAGGAGGATGGCGTACGCATGCCTGAGAGCAGGTGCAAAATAACGGTGCCCGACAACGCGCGCCCATGACCGGTACAAATAATTGGAACCCAGAGGTGGGCGCGACCGGTCGTAGTGCCATGTTCGATCACATAAGGACCGTTCAAAGGAGCGCCCGACAATGAGTTGCCGGATGTAAGGACCAGCAGATCGGCCACTTCTATATTTGAGGACATGCGATCGTCAGCATCAAGTACGGTAGGCTCGCGATCCGAAGGTCAACCGCGCATGGGGCGGGAACTTATCCAAGTGGGTATGGTGGCCATGTTGTTCTACGCGTCCTTGGCTTGTACGCTGGACTATCCGGTCACGGAGGCTTTCATGTTCTTCTCGGCGGATGCCCGTGACTATCGGGAGGTGGGGGATTGGCTGCTGCACGGCACTGCCACGGACGCAACGTTGTTACGTCCATACCTCTACCCTGTCGTTCGTGCTGTGGCGAGTGCCTTGGGCGGTGCGGTGGGTGTATGGGCCATGCAAGCGATGGCCTGGTTGGTGTGTGTCATCTGTGTGCACCTTGCCGTGTTGACCGTCACTGGCCGCCGGTGGCTCGCATGGGTCGTGAGCACCATGCTCATGCTCAACCTGTCCCTCTTCGCGCTTACCTACCACGCGCTCACCGAGGTGTTCACCGCGATGCTGCTCTCGGTTCTTATGCTCTTTCTGGCCGGGAACATTGACCGATGGGCTAGGCCGCGCTTCTTTTGCTCGATCGTACTTCAACTGGCGTTGCTCTCGTTGGTGCGGCCGGTCTTTTTTCCGCTGCTGTTGGTGTGGCTATTTGTTTGCGGCCCACTGTTATACTATCAAGCGTTCAAGGCAACTCCGAAAGCCCTCTTCTTATTGGTCCTTACGCTCCTGCCAGTCGTCCCTCAATTGGTCATCATGCGCACGAAGCACGACCATTTGGGCATCTCCACCGTAGGTGAGAGCGCTTTCCGAAACTACCTGTTCGCCGAGGGATATGGGAAGGTGAACGGACTCTCGTTCAGCAACGCACGTGTAGCGGTTCAGGACCTCAGCGGAAGCGAGATGCGGCGATTCCTAGGCGAACATGCACGAACGTTCATCGGCTTGTATGGTACCCACCTCGAACGGAACATCTATCGGCCGGATGGCGTTTCGTTGGAGTTGGTTCCCAAGTATGAGCATCCACGCGCACGCTTGTTCATGATGCGCACCAACAAGGTCTACACCGTGCTCCATGTGTTGGCCTTTCTTCCATGCAGCTGGCTTTTCATCATGATGATACGCAGGGGGGATAAGGGACACGCGGTGTTATGGGGCATGGCCATGGTCGTTACCTGGTTCATCCTCCTGACCTGTGGTATTTCCTTCTGGCAGCGGGACAGGTTGGTCGTTCCGGTGGTCCCTGTCTTTCTGATCCTTTATATGATCACTGTTGACGCGCTGTTGCCATTTCGTAGATCGATGATCAAAGCAGAGGGCAGCGGAACTCCTTGACCGGCGCTGCGGACGGGTGTGCGTCGCCATAGAATGGCGAACGATCGCCTTGATCACAGCCAGCGTTTCCGACGGAACCAGAGCAGCATCACCACCGAGACGATGAACATGCCGCCCATCACGGTGAAGTAACCGTAGTGCCAGTGCAGCTCCGGCATGTGGTCGAAGTTCATGCCGTACACGCCCACGATGAACGTGAGGGGAATGAAGATGGTGCTGATCACGGTGAGCAGCTTCATCACCTGACCCATGCGCATGTTCACCCCGGCGTGGTAGGTGTTCTCCAGGTTGGTGAGCATGTCGCGGAACGTGTTGATGCTGTCCGCGATATAGACCGTGTGGTCCTGCAGGTCATTGATGTAGCGTCGTGTGCCTTTCTCGATCAAGCTGCTCTGCACTGTGTTGAGGCGGCCGGCCAGTTCGCGCGTCGGCGTTACGTAGCGGTTCACGGTGATCAGCAGGCTGCGGATCTCCTGGATGGTGAGCAGGTCCTCGTTACCTGGGCGCACGGTCACCTTGCGCTCCAGCTCCTGGATGCGTTCGCCGACGTTCTCCACGATCAGGAAGTAGTTGTCCACGATCACATCGAGCAGGGCGTAGAGCAAGTAGTCCGCATTGTGTTTGCGCACGCGGCCCAGGTTCTTGCGGATACGCTCCCGGATGGGATCGAGGATGTCGCCGGGTCGTTCCTGGAAGCTGATCAGCGTACCCTTGGAGAGCACGAAGCTCACCTGCTCCATGTCAATGCCTCCGGTCTCCTCATCCAGGCTCAACATCTTGGCCACCACGAAAAGGGTGTCCTGATACTCCTCCAGCTTGGGACGGTGGTCGTAGTTGAGCACATCCTCGAGCAACAGGGGGTGCAAGCAGAAGCGCTCACCCACGGCATGGATCACCTTTTCGTCGTCGAGCCCATCGATGTCCAACCAAGCAATGCCGTTCAATGCATTGGCTCCCGGTAGTTCCTCCAAGTTCTTCAGGTCCTGCTCAGTGAAGCCTTCGGCGGTGTAGGTGAAGAGCTTGATGACCGGCGCCAACGCGGTGGCATCCCCGACGCGCACCAGAGAACCCGGAGGCAGACCGGCCTTGCCGGAACGGCTACGCACCTTCTTCATGCGGTGGCTGTGGGCACCTGGCCCTTCTTGTATGTGATCGTCCGGTGCGGATACGGCAATTCGATGTCCTCCTTGTCGAAGCGCAGTTTGATGATGCGGTTGAGGTCGTAGTGCATGCTCCGCGCCACCACCGGGTCTTTCGCCCAAGCCGCAGCGCGCAGGATGAGACTGCTCTCAGCGATCTGCACCAATCGCACCGGCACTTTCGCCATACCGCGTTCCATGTCGTCCGGTGTACGCCGGTCCAGGCAGTCCGGGTGCTGCTCACATTCCTCGGCCATTACGGCCATGGCCCGGTCCAGGTCGCTTTCGTACCCGATGCCTACCTCGATGAACTCGCAAGTGGCCTCATCGCGGATGGTGCTGTTGGTGATCACCTCGTCGCTGATGATCGCGTTGGGAATGATCACACGGCGGTTCTCAAAGGTGTTCAGCACCGTATGCCGCAAGGTGATGTCCTCGACGACACCTTGATACGTGTCGCCCACGCGGATCAGGTCCCCTACGCGAAAGGGTTTGAAGGAGACGATGAAAACGCCGCTGATGATGTTGCCGAACGCATCCTTCGCCGCAAGTCCCAGCAACGCCACCAGAATACCTGCGCCAGCGAAAAGCGTGACCGCGAAGTGCTTCAACGAGGGCACACTGTAGATGATACCGATGAAGGCGAGTATGCCCACGATCAGGCGGGTGGCGTTCCGAAGGAACCGGTACCGAGTGCGGTCCTCGGGATCCTGGTTGCTGCGCAGATAGGCACGCTTCATCAAGAAGGTGGCTGTCTGCTCCAGGATGAACGCGGCCACCACGATCAGCACCACCTTGCCCAGCAAAAGCAGGTCGAAGCCCAGCTTCTGGCGGAGACGGTCGAGTTCGTCCGTGAGGTTCATGAACGGCAGCTGGAATGAAGTGCAAACCTAGCCCCGTTACGATGCCAAGTGTGCCAGGCCCAGACCTCGGTGCGAACAGTGATGTGTTGGCTTTGGGACTACTGTTGAACGAGCTGAAGCCCGTTAGCCGAGTCGGTCGGCAATGTGGTCACTTCACATCGCTCAGGTCGCTCCGGAACGCACTGCCCTCAGCGACTTCCAGCGGTTCACTGCCGTGACGGAACAGACGCATGGCCCTGCCGATCAGTTCGGTGCGGTCGTTGTGGACGCGAAGTCCGCTTCCCTCGCGCAACCCGACAACGGTGATGCGTTGGTTCAATGCCAGGAACTCGTTCAGGCGTTGGTCACGGGTCTCACCGCCGTGCCCATCCAGTTTCACATCCGTGTAATGCGGATTGATCTGGTAGGGAATGAGGCCCATGGCGCGAAGCGTCGGCACCTCGGTGATGGGCATGTCATTGGTGGTCATGATCGAAGGACAGGCCACGTTGCTTCCTGCGCTCCAACCGATGTATGGCAAACCGCCCTGTACGCGACGCCGTACGGCCCGGATGAGTTCGGTGCTGTAGAGCGTGCGGAGGAGCTGGAAGCTGTTGCCCCCGCCCACGACCACGGCATCAGCGGTCTCCAAGGCCTTCACCTTGTCCGGCTCGGTGTGGAGGCTGAAGAGCTCGTGTCCCATTTCAGCGAAGGCGCCCTGCACCATGCGGGTGTACTCATCCATGCTGAATGAGACAGCGGCGAAGGGTACGAACGCGATCCGTCTCTGCTCCGCTCCGAGGAAGTCGGTGATCGCCTGGCGCGGCCATTGGAGAAAAGGCTCGCCTGGCAGGGTCGAGTTCGATAGCAGCAGAAGGTCCATGATCACTTGTGGGTCACGATGGTGCCCGTGAGGGTGAGCACCAAAGATGCGGGATCGCCGTCGGTGGCGATAGTCACATGCCGTTCCAATGGACCAGCAGGTGCCCGGCCGTTGAAGAGCACTTCGACCTCTTCCGTAGCGCCCGGCGCGATGGCCTGCTCAGGCAAGGTGGCCGTAGTGCAGCCACAGTCAGCCTTTGCGGATAGAAGCCTCAAGGGCTTGTCGCCCGTATTGGTGATCGGAAAGCTTACTGCGCTCGGCGAGCCTTCGGGGTGCAACCCCAGGTCGATCGTTGGCACATCGGCGCGCCCTGATCCGGTTCCCGCTGTGATCAGCTCCACCTGCTCGATCTCGATGCGCCGTTCCATCGAAGCGCCCACGCTGTAAACTGACTTCTTGAGGTCTTCAAGCACATCGCTCACATCACCCGCCGAGCGGTCCTCACCGTAGGGAGCCTTCTCGATCACCAAGCGCCCACCGTTCTTCGCCGTGCCATCCAAGTAGGGGATGAGCGAACCGCGGTCCACGGTGCGCAGGTGGTTCACCAAGCTACTGATGCGCCGCAGCGAGAGGTTCTTGTTGTAGTCGCTCTTGGCCAACGGACTGGCGAAGCCACGTACCACCAAGCGGATCCGCTGTCCTTCGGTTAGCGCTTGCTTCAGCAGGCCCACGAAGTCGAGCAGTTGCGCGAATCCAAGGTCAACACGGTCACGGAAGAAGGCATCGATGGCCGTGGTGCCCGCTGGATTGTCCTCCCACGCCTTGTGGTAGTCAGCCACCAGATCCTTATAGGCTGTGTAGGTGTTGCCATATGTAAGCGCAGTGAGCGTGTCCCAGGTGCGCGGGTTCGGCTCGTCGTTGTGGAAGTAGAGGCGCAGCGGCAGTTTCTCGCGCAAGCTGGTGATGCGCTTTAGGGCGATGGCCTGCTCAGGCGTGGTCGGCACTTCTTCAGGCTTCACTTCGCGTGGCTCTTTCCAGCGGTAGAGGTCGTTGCAGCAGGTGGCCCCCTTCTTGGCCATGGAGCCTACGCGATTGCTGGTGAGGAGTCCTTGTCCAGTGCCATCGTCGAACGCGGGGTACAGGTCGTTCGCGGGGCTGTTGATCGGTACGCCTGAATTGATCGGTGGCTCGTAACCGCCCATGCTCAGCTTACTGGTGAAGATGTCGTATCCACCAAGGCCGGGGTGAAAGTCGGAGCTGAAATAGAGGGTCTTGGTCGTGCTTTCGAAATAGGGGCAGGCTTCGTTGCCGGGTGTGTTCACCGTCGGACCGAGGGGTCGGGGATTCAGGATCTGCGCTCCGTTCACTTCACAGACCCAGATATCCATGCCGCCTTCGCCACCGCTTCGGTCCGAAGCAAAGTACAGGGCTGTTCGACCGTTGAGCGGAGCTAACATGGGCTGTGTGGAGGTGGCATTATCGGCCAGTCCGTGCACGGGCTCCGGAGTTCCGAACGAAACACCATCCCAACTGATCACATGGATCGCACAAGGAAGGTTGGTCGTGCAACGCGTGAAGTAGAACCACTTGCCATCCGGCGACCAAGCGGAGTTGGCGTTGTCCTGGTCGGTGTTGATGGTAGCCGGAAGGGGCTTCGGCTCCGCCCAAGAGCCGTTCGAGGTCTTCGCGTTCCAAATGCTGACGTGATAGGTGGCCGTGTCCTGGACCTCGTCATCGTCGGAGAGTTTCCCGCGCAGAGTGCTGAAGAAGAGCGTGCCGGCACTATCGGTTCTTCCACCGAACTCACTATCGTAGGTGTTGACCGGTTCCGGCAGGTGTTCCACCGTGATCGCTGGATCGGGTTTCAGCAACGCATCCTTCGCGAAGCGGCAACCTTCGATACCGGCCTCTGCGCGCAATGCTTCGAAGGACTTCTTCCCGGCATCGCGCTTGCGCAGCTTCTCCCAACTACGTTTGGCATCGTCATAGTGGCCGTTGCACATCTGCATCTCCGCCAACCAATGCAGTGCGGTGGGGTGGGTCCGGTCCAGGTCTTTCCGGTGCACCTTGTCGTACATCAATTCGGCCTTGTCGTACTGGTTGCTCAGGCGGCAGGCCTCGGCGTACTTCCACTGTAGTTCCATGCGGCCTGGCTCGATCTTCAAGGCTTCGGCATAGAACCGTGAGGCCCCGTAACGATCATTGCGTTCCAACGCCGCATCACCCCAGGTGGCCCATTGGTCGATGGACTGGGCCTGTCCACGGAGCGCGCAAAGGAGAAGGATGAACAGAAGCGGTCGAAGGGTTCGGGGCATGGTCACAGCAGGTCGGGGCAGGCCTTGAAGCGGGCAGGGACGGCGGGGCGTTTGCGGAACACACGGACCGCAGTGAACTCGATGCCGCCACGGTTACGGCTGGCGGGAACAAGGTCGCTGAAGTTGATGTCGTAGCTCACACCGAAGGTCCAGTCATCGCGCTCCAGGCCCGCGTACACATAGCCCGCGTCAGATGCACGATAGAAGAGGCCGCCCTGCACGGCCCGCAGTACGCCATAGTGATCCTTCATGATGTAGCGCACCGTGCCGCCGAGGTCCAATTCGCTGAAGGGGCCTTGCCCCATGTACTGGAACATCGGCAGCACATCCACCTTCTCGCTCACGGGGAACTGGGTGAGGATGTGAAAGCTGGCCCGTCGATCGAGTGGATCGCCCTCGGTGCCGAAGAAGCCGATCCGTGGCTTGGTGAGGTTGAACAGTCCGAGGCCGACCTGGACCAGCTCGCGCTTGGCCGGATGGTAGCGGTATACGCCCCCCACATGCAGGTCCACATGCGTAAGCGCGTCGCGCGCAAAGGACTCGCCGTTGGACAGCGATGGGTCGAAGTAGAAACCGTTGTATTGATTGTCGAATTGAAGGTCGCTATAGTTGATGCTGATGGCGGTAAGTCCGAACTGCAGGCCGGCCGTAAGGCTATGCTCCCTGCGGTCGCCAAAGCGTTCGGTCCAACTGCCACCCAAGCTGATCTGAAAGGTGTTGAAGCGGGAATCGCCCGCGCGGTCGTTGTAGAGCCAAGCACCAGCACCGAGCTGTTCCACACCGAAGGCATGTGCAGCATCTCCCCCTGCCCCGAATGTCCGATAAGGCGTGGTGACGGCTCGCCATTGCTGGCGGAACACTCCCGCGACCCGGTGATCGCCATCGAACAGACCGATGTTCCCCGGGGTCAGCGCATAGGGCGTCTGGAAGAACTGGCTGAAGTGGATGTCCTGGGCAACGAGCGATGGAACCGCGCACAGCATGAACAGAGCTGTGAGCAAGGCAAGGAACCAAGGACTGCGAGAAGTGAGTGGCGGGTGCACTATGGTGCAGCACGCGCCACTCACTGTCCGATGCTCGCCACTGATCCGGTTCATCGTATCACGGTCACGTTGCCCTTCTTGAAATAGGTCTGTCCGCCTTCGCAAGCGACCTTCAGCCAGTACACGAACACGGCCGGATCCACTGGCTTGCCCTTGTACATAGCGTCCCAGCCCATGGCTTGGTCGGTCGTCTCGAACACTTTCTCGCCCCAGCGGTCAAAGACCTTGAACTCCAGTGAAGTGATGTATCGACCCCGGACGAAGAGCACATCGTTGTTCCCATCACCGTTCGGGGTGAAGGCGTTCGGCACGAAGATGTCCGGTTCGTCGCAGGCGAATTCGAAGATGCGGACAGTCACTGAATCGGACGCAGTGCAGATCCCGTCGCTCACCACAACGACGAATGTGGTCGTGGAATTCACCACCGCGGTGGGTGCGGCAATGGCGCTGTTGCTTACGTCCCCGCTCGGAGACCACGAATACGTCACGCCTGTTGCAGGCGTTGCCTGAAGCTGCACGGTGCTGCCTGCGATCACCACGGCCTGGTCCACCGTTGCGCTCACCTCGGAGGCGTTCACCGTGGAAACACTTACCGTCGCCGATCCGGACCAACTGCAACCGGCAGGGCTTTGCACGCTAACGGTGAACAGTGTGGTCACTGAGGGACTGACCGTCGCTGTGGCAGTGCCCTGACCATTGTCGATGAGCGCAGCAGGTGACCATGTGATCGTCGACCCGGCTTCGACACCGCTCAGTTGAAGGGTGGTGTTCTCGTCCGCACAGATCAACAGGTTGCCGGTGATGGAGGGGGAAGCAAGTTCAACCAGTATGTACACGCTATCCATTCCGCCACAGTTGTTGTCCAGGGGCTGAACGAAATACCACCCGCTGCTGGCAAAGTTTAGGGTAGCGGTACTGTCCGTAAGCGGTGTGTTCAGCGTGTCGTTGAAGGCAGCATTGCTCGACCACTGGAACAGTTCCACTGAGCCAAAGCCATTGGCCACGAGCGTAGCGTTGGCATTAGGTCCGCATACGGTCTGTTGCACGCCAGCATCGATCAGCGGGGAGGTGACCTGTACCAGCTGCGTTGCGGTGGTGGTGCATAGCCCGTTGCTGATCGCGAGCGAATAGGCTGTGGCCTGCGACGGTGTCGCGATCGGGTTGGGAACGCTGGGGTTGCTCAGGCCGGTCGTTGGTGTCCATTGGTAAGTGATGCCGGGAGAAGGGATCGGCAGCACTCCGATCTGCACGCTCTGTCCTTCGCAGACCGAAGTGTCGGGGAGGGCATAGGTGCCATTGCCGAGCACGACCACTTGTTGGCTTATGGTATCGGCCTGGTTGCAGGTCGCCGCATTGCTGGCGATCAGTGTCACCGTGTACACGCCGGGAGCAGGATACACGTGGGTCGGAGATGTCGCGCTGCTGAAGGTATTGTCGCCGAAGTCCCAGTTGTAGTTCGTGGCGCCGTAGCTGGTGTTGGTGAACGTGATGGGTGTCGGCAGGCAGAAAAGGGTCGCGTTGAAATCCGCGACCACGATAGGGAAGTCGAAGTCGAACTTGAACACGCCGTTGTTGCAGAAGCCGCTGTTGTTGGTGGGGCTCCAAGCGCCGGGGTTCGGCTGGATCGGGAAGTCCGAGTTGCCGCCGCAGCCCGCGCACACGCTCTGGTACACACGCCCGCGCCGATCGAACCGGCTCGTTCCCCCGTCCACGTGCTCGGCGCTGATGCTTCCCCCGAAGTACGTGCCATAGAACAAGGCGCTCATGTCAATGTCGAACACAGCGAGGTAGAAGTCGTTGCCGTCGGTGGTCAGTTGATAGCCGTCAGGTGTCACCGGCATACCGGTAGTGCTAAGGGTTCCTCCTTGGATCGCGCTACCCCAGCCGCTCACGTAGATCTTGTCGCAATAGTCCACGAGGAACGCCGTAGGGGAGATGTCCGGCGTGCCGTCGCCTTGGCCGAAGCGTGTGCCGATGAGCAAGGTGGAGAGTGAGGCATCGAGCTTTGCCAGGAACTGGCCGGCACCTGGGATGTTGTACTGCGCATTGAAGATCAGCTGGCTGCCCGGTGCCTGGGTCTGGCCGTAGAGGTAGACATAGCCGTTCTGGTCCAGGTCGGCGAAATAGCACTGATCATAGGAAGCGGTCCCGTAGTATGTGCCCGCGAAGAGTGCACTTCCATCACTGCTCAGCTCGGCCACGAATCCATCCGCCGTGCCCCCCTGGAACGTGGTGTGCAATGCTCCTGCGGTCACCGGTAGGTCTACGCTGCGTGTACCCCCTGCTATGTACAGCCGGTCGTTGTCATCAAGCTCCAGGTTGTAGGCGGCATCGGCCAGCGAGCCGCCGAAGAAGGTGCCCCAGATCAATGTGGTCAGCGAGGCATCCATCTTCAGTATCACGCCATCATGTGATCCACCGCCATAGGTGGATTGGAAGCTACCGGCCGTGGTCGGCATGTCTGCTGAAGCGGTGGTGCTGGCGATCAACACATTGTCGTTCGCGTCCAAGAGCACTTCCCCACGGACCTCGTCGGCGTAGTTGAATTTCAAGCCTGGGGCGGTGTTCAAGCCGTCCGTATTCGTCCCTCCCAAGTATGTGCTTGCCAGCAACTGTGAACCATCAGCGCTAAGACGGGCCACGACCATGTCAACGCCGTTCGGGTAGTTGGCGCCAAGGCCGTTGGTGAGGTCCACCGGTGGACCACCGTTGAAGGAAACGTCGAGAGCACTTGTCGTAGTGGGAAAGTTCGGAGAGCTGGTGGTGCCATAGACGAACAGTTCGTCGTTGCCGTTCACGATCAGGCTATGGGGTAGCTCATCGCTGCTACCGCCCAGGTAGGTGCTCCAGATCAGGAAGGTACCCGTGGTGTCGTACTTGGTCAGCGCGATGTCGGTGCCATCGAAGAGCCCATCTCCCCCGGCATGCGTCACCTCATAGGCTCCGGTGGTGGTCGGGTACCCTTGGCCGAACGCGCTGCTGCCACTGTAAAGGAAGCCATCACTGTCAAAGGTGGCCGTGTAGCCGAAGTTGTTCGCGAGGCTTCCGGAGTAGGTGCTGAAAGAGAGCGTGGGGTCGATCACCACGGACCGTTCAGGGTCATAGTTGCCCAACGCAAAGCCGATGGCATCGCCCACCTTTCGGTAGGAGCAACTGACGGGGACACGGACCCCGTTCACCTCTTGATAGGCCAGCGGTATCGTCTCCACCACATCGCCCAGGGACGTGTGGATGACCACGCGGTCCGGCCGAACCTCGATGCCTAGAGCTCCATCGTAGGCAAAGGTGATGGCGTTCGGATCCGCTCCGGCATCAAGGATCAGGTCGTACTTGAATCCGGTATCCCCGGAACGCAGCCTTAGGTCGACTCCGGGCCACAGGTCGCGTTGTTCCACGGCTCGGAAGGCGTGCGCGTTCCGCGCCCAGCGGGAAGGATCGTTGCCGACGATGTAGTTGTACGCTCCGGGAAGAACGCCCAGGCCTTCGGTCACAGGTTCCTGGTCCGCCCCGATGAAGCGCAGGCGCAGGGCATGGTGCCGGATGCGTGATGAAGCCGTTGTGGTTTCAAGTCCCGCATGGGCATGGAACAATGCCTGTAGCGCAGGAGCATCGTAACGGTCAAGGAGCACGGCCCCCCGTTCGCACCAGACCGTAGCGCCCGGCAGTTCGGCCCGGTGGGTCACCGCGGAAGGCCACTGGCCCCGGTTCTCGATGAACCGCACCGCACCCTGGCCGGTCACAGGGTCGGATAGCAACAGCAGCGGAAGTGTCAGGGTCAGGAAACGTCTCATCGAGTGGAGGACGCTCCAAAGTAACCATCTGTTGCCGCGATCTCTTATGAAAAGATATGGTCAGGCCAGCATTCATCCGTTCTTGAAGGGACGGGACGGGCAGAACTCAGCGCTTGCGTTCGTAGGCCTGGTCGTTCTGGACCTGAAGGCGGAACTCTACACGGCGGTTCTGGCCTCGGCCATCCTCGCTGGTGTTGTCGGCGATGGGGTGGTTCTCGCCATGCCCCACGGGCACCAACCGGTCGCTGGTCACCCCATCCGCCAGAAGGTAGTCGACAATGTTCTGGGCCCGCTTCTGGGAGAGCTTCAGGTTATAGTCGTCCTTCCCAATGGCATCGGTGTGGGCCTCGATCACAATGCTCACCTGGGGGTGTTCATCCAGAACGCTCAGCAGTTTCTTCAGCTGGGGCTCGAAGTTCTTGTTGAACACGTACTGGTCGTTCTCGAAGTACACCGTGCTGGCGCGCACAACGGTGTTGTCCAGCTCCTTGGTGCTGAGCAGCTGTAGCGCGCTCAGGTCCGTGACCTTCTCCGAATGGATCACCATCACCTCCGCATCCAGGAACTGTAGCTCCTTCACCCGGCGATACACATCGTACAGGTCGGCCAGCTCCTTCGCATCCCCGACCGAGTAGGTATAGACACCTCTGTCGGGGTCGTAGCGCTCCACCACGCGATAGGTCTTTCGGATCTCCACGAACGCAGGATCATCCAAGCTCATGCGTTCTTTCCGTGCGAACAGTTCGATGCTGAACGTGGCATCCTCGCCTTCGCGGATAGCCATGTCGAATTGGTCAAAGGGCAGGCTTTGGTATTCGAACTCGCGTGTCACGCCGGCCGCGTCCTGGTATTGTGCCACAACAGGGGAGTCCTCGACGTCCTCGAAGCGTTGGATCACAACGATGGTCCGGGAAACGCAGTGTTGGGTAAGATGAGCACCATCCCGCTCAATGCCCAGCAGGTCCAACTTGATCGTGTAGGTGCCGGGCTCCTTCCACGCATGTGCGATACTTGCCCCCTGGGCTACAGTGCCATCCCCTAGGTTCCAGTGGTATTCCTCCGCGGCGAAGCCGGGCAGGTTGCTGTGGAGGCCGTTCATGATCACGCGGCGGCCGCTACGGATCGAGTCCACCGAGGTGATGTAGGCTTGCCGGATGTCCTCGATGGGCAACTCGTACGCTGCCTTGGTGAAGAACACAGAGTTCGATGCGCTATCGATCAGGTCCAGTCGCACCTGGTAGACACCAGGGCCCGCGTAGCAATGTGCTGCTTCGGCACCATTCACGAAGGTGCCATCACCCATGTCCCAACGGGCGATCAGCGGCAACTTGTCCAGTGAAGCGTCAACCGGCGCTTTGAATTCGAAGCAGTAGTTGTTCACCTGTTGCACAGGGCAATCGGTGAACAACGGAATGACCTTGCGGAACCCATAGATACGGTCGCTTCCATCGCGATCGGAGCTGAAGAAGCCGGACCGGTCGGTGAGGTAGGAAGTGTAGCCAAGGTCGTTGGCACTTGAGTTCACTGGTGCGGGCAAGGCGACCGGGGCGCTCCACTTTTTACCGTCGAACGAACTGGAGTGGATATCCAGCGCCCCCATGCCGCCCTCACGATCACTGGAGAAGTAGAGCATGCCGTTCGGTGAGGAGAAAGGGAAGACCTCATTCGCTTCGGTGTTGATCCGTGATCCCAAGTTCTCTGGAAGGGTCCACCCTTCGCCCTTTCGCTTACAGGCGTATAGGTCCATTCCACCTTCCCCGCCGGGCATATCCGACGCGAAGTACAGTGTGCCACCGTCGCTTGTGAAGGCCGCATGCATCACGGAGTATGCCGTGCTGTTGTGCTCGAACGGTTCGGGTATGGTCCATTCAGTGCCGACCTTGTTAGCGAAGTAGAGTCCGAGATGATCGCCTGTCGACTTGGTGTTCCCCAGCTTGCTCGCGACCGCTTGGTTCTTGGTGAAGCAGATGATCGAACCATGGTCCAAGAAGGACGCAGGTCCATCGTTCAGCGGGCCGGCAAGTGCGTCGCCCAATAGTCTTGGCTGCTGGCTCCCGCTATTGAACAGCTCAATGCGGTAGAGGTCGCTGAACGGCTTGTCGGTAAGCTCGTTCCTGTAGCCGACGATGTTGTCCCGGTCGCGGAGCGAACAGAAAACGAGCGTACTGTCCACCAGTACCGGGGCATAGTCATCCGCAAGAGGAGAGACCTTGAGCGGCTCGACCACGTAGCTGACCTGACCATGTGCCAGGGCGTTGGTGAGCAGAAGCAGCGCTATGGTGAGATGGCGTTGCATCAGAAGTAGCGGGGGTCACGTACGCGTAACCGATACCCGAACTCATACTGGAGCATCAGCTCGTGCGTACCACTATTGTAGGGTGTGAGCTTGCTGATGCCCATGTCGTAGGCGTAGCCGAGCCGCCATTGCGGCGTAGGCAGCACCTCGAACATGCCGACAATGGCATCCTCGCTCCGGTAGCTTACACCCGCCCATATCTTGTCGTTGATGATCAGGTTGGCATTGATGTCCGCCTGGACCCCGGAAGCCACTTGGTAACGCACCAGCGTGCTGGGCTTCAGCTTGAAGGTCTTGTTCAGCTTGATCACATAACCTCCGGTGACCATGGGCTGGTACTGTTCCTTGCGTGTGGCAAGGCCCCAGGTACTGTTCGCCGGGTCATAGGTGTGGGCAAGCATGAAGGGCATGCTGGCGCCCACGTAGTAAGCCTTCTTGTAGTAGAAGACACCACCGCTGAAGTTAGGCCGAATCGTCCCCCGGCTGTTGGTGGAGAAGACCACATCCGAACGGTCCTGCAGCGCCACTTGCGTCCAATCGGCTTGCAGGGAGCTGATCCCGGCGCCAAGGCCGAACTGCAACTTGCCTTTCTGGAAAGGGATCCGATAGGCATAGTTGGTCATCACACCGGTCTCCCTACTGACGCCAATGCGGTCGTTGTAGACCTGGATACCGAGCCCGATCTTCCTTGCTTTGATGGGGCTGTGTACACTCACCAGCTGTGTGGTCGGCGCCCCGTCGAAACCAACCCATTGGTGGCGGTAGGTGAGGTTCACGGCCAACGCATCCCGACTTCCGGCATAGGCCGGGTTGATCAGCAGCCCGTTGAACATGTACTGGCTGGTCAAGGGTGAGTGCTGCCCTACGGAAACCCCCGTGAACAGTAGGCTCAACGCTACTATGGTCGTTCGCACGTGCCTCACCGCTTGATGATGATATAGCCGTTGTACGTGCGGTCCTCGGTAAGGTTCAGCACGTAGAAGTAGGTGTCGTCGGGCAGTACGCCTCCATTGTCCGAATGACCATCCCACTCGTTGGTATAGTGGTCGGTGCTGATCACCGGCTGCCCCCACCGGTTGAAGACGAGCAACTGGGCGTTCGGGAAGGCACTGATACCAGTGATCTCGAAGCGGTCATTCACCCCGTCACCGTTCGGCGAATAGCCTTGGGGGATGAACACATCGTTAACGTGGATCACTACCGTGTCACTGGCCGAGGAACAGGTTCCCAACTGGGCGGTCAGAACAAGAATGTTGTCCCCGACGGCCAGGTCGTTCACCAAGGTCTGCGGGTTCTGGATAGCATCAAAAAAGGCCGATCCGCTCAGTACCGTCCACTGAGCCGTGGCACCTGGGGAGATCTCGCCTTGAAGGGTGGTGGCTTTGAACACATCCAGGCTCTGGTCCGGGCCAGCGTTCACGAAGACCTGCGCAGCGCTATCAAGGAAGTTGATCAACACCGTGTCGCTGGCCGAGCATTGGCCATCGCCGACCGTCCATACGAAGGGGTACAGGCCAGGGCTGTTCACGAATACTTGCACAATGGGCATGGCGGGGGACGGCGCAAAAGTTCCATCGCCGGACCAGCTGCCGATAGCGGTGAGCAGAACGGCGTTGAGGTCGGTGGAAAGTCCGCAGACCGTCGCGTCAGGCCCGGCATCGGCAAAGGGACCCTCTGAGATCAGGATGGACTGTGTGATCGAATCAGCACAGGCTCCCGATCCGGTCGTATACGTGATCGCCTGCGATCCATTGAGACCAGTGGGGTCGAGGATGGGGTCGATCACTCCCGGACCTGACCATGTGCCACCCACATCACCGGTGATAAGTGCATTGAGGTCGAACGGACCGTTGCCCGAGCAGATCACAGGAGGTACTGTCCAGCTGGCATCGCCGGTCGGGGAGACCATGACGTACAAGCTGTCAGAAGCGGTGCCGCATGCATTGGTCACCACGACGACATAGGAGCCGCTTTGGCTAGGGGATGCCAGGATGTTCGCCGTCGTGTCGGTTCCAGTGGTCCCACTTCCGCTCCAAGTGAACTGCATAGGAGCGGTGCCTGAGGCAACGACCTCAATGGAAGTACTGGTGCCTTCGCAGATCGAAGTGCTGCCCGTTATCGAGATGATGGTCGGTCCAACGCATGCCACTGAGCCTGAGCAAACACAGGCAGCCGACCACGTATCGTTGAAGGTGAACGGGTCGCTATCGTCGCACGCCGAACCAGGGATCGCAGAGCCTCCGGGTATGCCAAGGCAGTCGTTGATCAGGATCGGAGTGCCTTCACACTGGCAGGAGACGCTCCATGTATCGGATGTGGTGTTCGGGTCATTGTCATTGCAAGGGGTGCCGGGAAGATCGGAGCCACTATTCACACCCATGCAGTCCACATTGGTAGGGATGCCCTCGCATTCGCAGGCTGCGCTCCAGATATCGGAGATGGTATTGGTGTCACCGTCATCACAAGGCGTTCCGGGCAGGGCCGTTCCGTTCGCGACACCCAGGCAGTCGAACACCACGAGCGTTCCCGCGCAAGCACAGTTCGCATCGAACAGGTCGTTGATCGTGTTCGCGTTACCGTCATCGCAGCTGGTACCGGGCAATGCCGTTCCGTTCGCGACGCCCAGGCAGTCGAACA
The DNA here is from genome assembly GCA_016721825.1 of Flavobacteriales bacterium. Classification (GTDB taxonomy): domain Bacteria; phylum Bacteroidota; class Bacteroidia; order Flavobacteriales_F; family PHOS-HE28; genus PHOS-HE28. The sequence continues at coordinate 226,962 of JADKHI010000001.1, read as the reverse complement.
CCACGAGCGTTCCAGTGCAAGCACAGTTCGCATCGAACAGATCGTTGATCGTGTTCGCGTTGCCGTCGTTGCAGCTGGTGCCTGGCAAGGCCGTTCCGTTCGCGACGCCCAGGCAGTCGAACACCACGGGCGTTCCAGTGCAAGCACAGTTCGCATCGAAGAGGTCGTTGATCGTGTTCGCGTTGCCGTCATCGCAGCTGGTGCCGGGCAGGGCCGTTCCGTTCGCGACACCCAGGCAGTCGAACACCACGAGCGTTCCGGCGCAAGCACAGTTCGCATCGAACAGATCGTTGATCGTGTTCGCGTTGCCGTCGTTGCAGCTGGTGCCTGGCAAGGCCGTTCCGTTCGCGACGCCCAGGCAGTCGAACACCACGGGCGTTCCAGTGCAAGCACAGTTCGCATCGAAGAGGTCGTTGATCGTGTTCGCGTTGCCGTCATCGCAGCTGGTGCCGGGCAGGGCCGTTCCGTTCGCGACACCCAGGCAGTCGAACACCACGAGCGTTCCGGCGCAAGCACAGTTCGCATCGAACAGATCGTTGATCGTGTTCGCGTTGCCGTCGTTGCAGCTGGTGCCTGGCAAGGCCGTTCCGTTCGCGACGCCCAGGCAGTCGAACACCACGGGCGTTCCAGTGCAAGCACAGTTCGCATCGAAGAGGTCGTTGATCGTGTTCGCGTTGCCGTCATCGCAGCTGGTGCCGGGCAGGGCCGTTCCGTTCGCGACACCCAGGCAGTCGAACACCACGAGCGTTCCGGCGCAAGCACAGTTCGCATCGAAGAGGTCGTTGATCGTGTTCGCGTTGCCGTCGTTGCAGCTGGTGCCTGGCAAGGCCGTTCCGTTCGCGACGCCCAGGCAGTCGAACACCACAGGCGTTCCGGCGCAAGCACAGCTCGCGTTGTAGAGGTCGTTGATCGTGTTCGCGTTGCCGTCATCGCAGCTCGTGCCGGGCAGGGCCGTTCCGTTCGCTACACCCAGGCAGTCGAACACCACAGGCGTTCCGGCGCAAGCACAGCTCGCGTCGTAGAGGTCGTTGATCGTGTTCGCGTTGCCGTCGTTGCAGCTGGTTCCGGGCAGGGCGGTTCCGTTCGCGACGCCTAGGCAGTCGAACACCACAGGCGTTCCGGCGCAAGCACAGCTCGCGTCGTAGAGGTCGTTGATCGTGTTCGCGTTACCGTCATCGCAGCTGGTACCGGGCAATGCCGTTCCGTTCGCGACACCCAGGCAGTCGAACACCACGAGCGTTCCGGCGCAAGCACAGTTCGCATCGAACAGGTCGTTGATCGTGTTCGCGTTACCGTCATCGCAGCTGGTGCCGGGCAGGGCCGTTCCGTTCGCTACGCCCAGGCAGTCGAACACCACGAGTGTTCCAGCGCAAGCACAGTTCGCATCGAACACGTCGTTGATCGTGTTCGCGTTGCCGTCGTCGCAGCTCGTGCCGGGCAGGGCCGTTCCGTTCGCAACACCCAGGCAGTCGAACACCACGGGCGTTCCGACGCAAGCACAGGTCGCATCGAACAGGTCGTTGATCGTGTTCGCGTTGCCGTCATCGCAGCTGGTGCCGGGCAGGGCGGTTCCGTTCGCAACACCCAGGCAGTCGAACACCACGGGCGTTCCGGTGCAAGCACAGCTCGCGTCGTAGATGTCGTTGGTCGTGCTCGCGTTGCCGTCATCGCAGCTGGTGCCGGGCAGGGCCGTTCCGTTCGCGACACCCAGGCAGTCGAACACCACGGGCGTTCCAAGGCATTGGCAAGCGAAGGTCCACGTATCGTTAATGGTGTTCGGGTTGTTGTCGTTGCAGCTGCTTCCGGGCAGTGCTGATCCGTTGTTCACGCCCATGCAGTCCGTGTTCGTGGGCGTTCCGTCGCATTGGCAAGCAGGGCTCCAAGTATCGAAGTCCGTGCTGCTATCGTTGTCGTCACATGGGCTTCCAGGCAGTGCAGGTCCGTTCACCACGCCCATGCAATCGGTGCAAGTGCTGTTGGGTGCAATGCCGGTGGTTCCACCAGAGCAAACGCCGCAGGCATCGAGGCTGGCGGTACCGTTGGTGGTGCTGTTGCAGTCCACGGTGAACGGAGTTCCAGCGCAGATGCAGGATGTATCGAACACGTCACCCATGGTGGTCGCGTTGCCGTCATCGCAAGCGGAACCGGGGAGCTCGGTACCGTTCACCACGCCCATGCAATCGGTGCAGGTGCTGTTGGGTGCAATGCCGGTGGTTCCACCTGAGCAAACGCCGCAGGCATCGAGGCTGGCGGTACCGTTGATGGTGCTGTTGCAGTCCACGGTGAACGGAGTTCCAGCGCAGATGCAGGATGTATCGAACACGTCACCCATGGTGGTCGCGTTGCCGTCATCGCAAGCGGAACCGGGGAGCGCGGTACCGTTCACCACGCCCATGCAATCGGTGCAGGTGCTGTTGGGTGCAATGCCGGTGGTTCCACCTGAGCAAACGCCGCAGGCATCGAGGCTGGCGGTACCGTTGATGGTGCTGTTGCAGTCCACGGTGAACGGAGTTCCAGCGCAGATGCAGGACGTATCGAACACGTCACCCATGGTGGTCGCGTTGCCGTCATCGCAAGCGGAACCTGGGAGCGCGGTACCGTTCACCACGCCCATGCAATCGGTGCAGGTGCTGTTGGGCGCAATGCCGGTGGTTCCACCTGAGCAAACGCCGCAGGCATCGAGGCTGGCGGCACCGTTGATGGTGCTGTTGCAGTCCACGGTGAACGGAGTTCCAGCGCAGATGCAGGATGAATCGAACACGTCACCCATGGTGGTCGCGTTGCCGTCATCGCAAGCGGAACCTGGGAGCGCGGTACCGTTCACCACGCCCATGCAATCGGTGCAGGTGCTGTTGGGTGCAATGCCGGTGGTTCCACCTGAGCAAACGCCGCAGGCATCGAGGCTGGCGGTACCGTTGATGGTGCTGTTGCAGTCCACGGTGAACGGAGTTCCAGCGCAGATGCAGGATGAATCGAACACGTCACCCATGGTGGTCGCGTTGCCGTCATCGCAAGCGGAACCTGGGAGCGCGGTACCGTTCACCACGCCCATGCAATCGGTGCAGGTGCTGTTGGGCGCAATGCCGGTGGTTCCACCTGAGCAAACGCCGCAGGAATCGAGGCTAGCGGTACCGTTGATGGTGCTGTTGCAGTCCACGGTGAACGGAGTTCCAGCGCAGATGCAGGATGTATCGAACACGTCACCCATGGTGGTCGCGTTGCCGTCATCGCAAGCGGAACCGGGGAGTGCAGTACCGTTCACCACGCCCATGCAATCGGTGCAGGTGCTGTTGGGCGCAATGCCGGTGGTTCCACCTGAGCAAACGCCGCAGGCATCGAGGCTGGCGGTACCGTTGATGGTGCTGTTGCAGTCCACGGTGAACGGAGTTCCAGCGCAGATGCAGGACGTGTCGAACACGTCACCCATGGTGGTCGCGTTGCCGTCATCGCAAGCGGAACCGGGGAGCGCGGTACCGTTCACCACGCCCATGCAATCGGTGCAGGTGCTGTTGGGTGCAATGCCGGTGGTTCCCCCAGAGCAAACGCCGCAGGCATCAATGCTTGCTGTGCCGTTGATGGTGGTGTTGCAGTCCACGGTGAACGGAGTTCCAGCGCAGATGCAGGACGTGTCGAACACGTCACCCATGGTGGTCGCGTTGCCGTCATCGCAGTTGGTTCCCGGGAGCGTAGTTCCGTTGGCCACACCCAGGCAATCGAAGACCACAGGTGTACCGGCGCATTGGCAGCTCGCGTCGTAGGTGTCGTTAATGGTGTTGGCGTTGCCGTCGTTACAGGTTGTTCCTGGAAGGGTATTGGAGAGCACCAGCACCTCGTTGGAGCAGCCCACTACTGCGCTGTAAGTTCCGCTGGTGGTGTAGGTCTGCCCGTTCACGCTCCATGTATAGCTGTCGCAGCTCGATACGGTGGTCGTGTTGGTGCTCTGAACGGTCTCTGTGACGGTTACGGTTGATGTCGATGCTGCACATGGTGGTACCCCGGCCACGCTATACGTATAGACACCGGGATCCATCGTGGCCGGATCGTACATTCCGCCGAATACCGGGCTTGGGCCGCTCCATGTTCCATTCGCAGCAGGTGTTCCAGCTAACTGCATCAGCAGGCTTTCAGCTGGGGCTGATGAACAGATGGATATAGTTCCGTCGGTGCCAGCATCGGGAGCTTCGACCACTTCGATAGTGAACCAGTCATGGCTGGTGCAGGCACCTGCGAAGACGTAGCCCAGCGTATGGAATCCAGGTGTTGCTAGGGCCGGATCGAACACGCCATTGGTAGCGTTCGTAGTGCCGATCTGATTGGCATCGCTGAACGCGCCGCCTGTTGGACTGGCTATCGTGGGTGCTATCGGTGCTGAGTTCCTGCATACCGTGGTTATCCCATAACTAAGGTCGACCGTAGCTGCATTCACAGTAACAGTGAACATGCAAGGAGAGCTCGTATTCACACCGTCTGATGCCGTGACCAGAACGGAGGTACTACCAATGGGGAAGAGTGTCCCGGGGACTTGGGAATATGTGATCGAAGGATTCGCAACGCAGTCGTCTGTCGCAGTCACAGAGAACGTGGCAATTGCGCTGCATGCACCGGGTGCTGCATTCACAACCACATTGGAAGGGCAAAGTATCGTTGGGGCAGAGTTGTCAATGACAACTACGGTCGAATTGCCGCTGGTCGCGCTGCATCCATTGCCGTTCGTAACCGTCACCGAATAAGTGCCGGAGGTGCTTGCCGTGATGGACTGTGTCGTAGCGCCTGTGCTCCATACGTTGCCCGTGTTACTGCTGCTGGTGAGCGTTACGCTACCACCCGGGCAGAAGGTCAACGGACCACCAGCGGTGATCGTTGGTAGGGGCGGGTTGGGGTTCACAGTAACGGTGGTGCCTGCGCTGGTCGCGCTGCATCCATTGCCGTTCGTAACCGTCACCGAGTAAGCGCCGGAGGTACTTACTGTGATGGACTGCGTCGTAGCGCCTGTGCTCCATACGTTGCCCGTGTTACTGCTGCTGGTGAGCGTTACGCTACCACCCGGGCAGAAGGTCAATGGACCACCAGCGGTGATCGTTGGTAGGGGCGGGTTGGGGTTCACCGTAACGGTGGTGCCAGCGCTGGTCGAGCTGCATCCATTGCCGTTCGTAACCGTCACCGAGTAAGCGCCGGAGGTACTTACTGTGATGGACTGTGTCGTAGCGCCTGTGCTCCATAGGTTGCCCGTGTTACTGCTGCTGGTGAGCGTTACGCTACCGCCTGGGCAGAAGGTCAACGGACCACCAGCGGTGATCGTTGGTAGGGGCGGGTTGGGGTTCACCGTAACAGTGGTGCCTGCGCTGGTCGCGCTGCATCCATTGCCGTTCGTAACCGTCACCGAGTAAGCGCCGGAGGTACTTACTGTGATGGACTGTGTCGTAGCACCTGTGCTCCATATGTTGCCCGTGCTACTGCTGCTGGTGAGCGTTACGCTACCGCCTGGACAGAAGGTCAACGGACCACCAGCGGTGATGGTCGCATTAGGCTGTGGATCGATCGTTATGGAAGCGGTTCGCACATATTGTGCGCAACCTCCAGCAGCTGCGATCGTGTAGTTCACCGTGTAGGTTCCAATAGTGCTAGTCCCTAAGGTCACCGCTCCGGTCACAGCATTGATGCTCAGTCCTGCAGTTGAGCTGAAGGTCCCTCCTGTTAGGCCGGAGATGGTCACTGTTGCGATGCCGGCGTTCGAACAATAGGGTGAACCAGAGTAAGAAATACTCGCGATCGGGGCTGGTGAAACAGTGATCGTAGCCGTGGTCTGGAATTGGGCACAGCCGCTGGCGACCGGGATCGTGTATGTGACAACATAGTTCCCGGGCACACTGGCACCGAGGTTCACTGTACCTGTAGCGGTATTGATGGAAAGCCCTGCTGCGGAGGAGTACGTGCCGCCGGCGGTTCCTGAACGGATCACAGTAGCTGAGCCTGCACTGGCGCAATATGGCGACCCGATGTAGCTGATCGTTGCGGATGGTCCATTGCCTACGGAAATGATCGTGGTCGCACTGCTTGTGCAACCTGGATCACCAGCAGTGTACGTAATGGTGTGTGAGCCTGGGCCGGCAGTGTTCGGTTCAAAGGTGCCCCCGCTGATCCCAGCACCGCTCCATGTTCCGCCAGGAGGAGTTGCCAAGAGGATGATGGCCCCCGCATTGGTACAACTTGGGCCATACGCGCCAGTGCTGATCGATGGGGGCGCAATGATCTCGATGACCTCAGTATGGCTCGTGGTGCAAGTACCGGAGCCGACCACTTGTGTTACTTGATAGATGCCAGGTTGAGAATTGGCCAGGTCAATAGCGCCTGTATTCGCGTCAACGATCAAGTTCGCGGGATCACTGGATGTGAAGGTGCCCGAATCGATATCAGGTGCCACTGAAGCGCCGGTCGTGCAGAATGGCCCCGTACCATATGTGAATGCGGGATCCATGGGGACGGAGATGGAGATGACAACGTCGGCTCCGGCGCTTCCACATGGGCCGGAAATACTGTAGGAGTATGCACCTGGAGGATCAGTGCTCGGGTCGAAGAAATCGGGGTGAGGCGATCCTCCGAAGAACCATGAACCTCCTGCTTGCGGCGTGCCGCCCAGTGAATCCACCAATTGGAAAGGTGCGTCCAATGAGCAGGCATTGACGAATCGGTCAGCTCCTCCATCCACGATAGGGTTGAGTGTCACCCAAGCTGTATCCGATAGGATATCATAGCACGATGCAGCAGGTGCATAATAGATCACCTCGTTCGTGCCGAGTTGCATGGCCGAAGGCTGGATCCCACCGTCAGGAGCGATGATGCTCGTGCATGTGTTGCATTGGAAGGTGCCACCTACTGGCATTGTGTTCACTGGGTACTGCAGCGATGGGGTCGGGCAGAAGGTCGATGGTGAATAAGCTAGGTCAGGAAGGACCGAGGGGGTCACATGTACGGTGAAAGAGCACGAAGCACTGTTCCCGTTCACGTCCTGTACGCTGTACACGACGGTGCTGTCACCTATCGGCCAGTTTCCATTGTTCGCATTGGCGGTCCAGGGTTGGAACCCACAAGCGTCGCCCAAGGAGGCCGGCCCAGGTAGCTCGACCAGCGCGGAACATACGCCGGCCGCAGCTTGAACGTCCATATCCAATGGGCACGTGATGGTCGGTGCGATCGTATCCCGGATCCAGATCCAATGGTCGTTGTCCGTGTGATTGCCGTAGATGTCGTACACGTCCATGGTCATCCATACCACCGTGTCCGTCGTGAATACCGTATCCGCAGGCGGCCACATGATGGTGTCGCGCACGCCACTGCAATCGTAGATGCTGATCGAGTCGCGCAGGTCCGGGAAGGCCACCGAGCACGTGCCATCCAGGTAGATCTCCAGGCTGTCATTCAGAGTGCAGTAGACACTGGGCGGTTCGATGTCATTCACGATCGCATTGAATGAGCACGTCAACGTGGTGTAGCCGTTGGTGATCTCGTAGACCGCAGGAATGGTATCGATCGCGAGGTTGCTCCAATCTGCGGGGCCAGCGACCTGTGTCCAAGAGTCACAAGAAGATAGGCCCGAAGGTGTGGGTTGAGCGAGACTTCCGCTGCACGATCCTCCTGGAGCACTGCCTACAACATCGGTTGGGCAAACGGCCAAAATGGCCGGCGCGTTCAGCGTAACGAAGGTGGAATCCGATCGCGTATTGTTCGCAGTGTCCGTCGCAGTGATCACAACCCATTGGTCAGCGATCATGGTCGAGCCCAATGCCGGTGACTGGGAGATGACCAGCGGCGCAGAACAGACGTCGCTGATGATGCAAAGGGACAGAAGGTCAGGTACGGTCGCGTTGCACGTTCCAGGATCATACCCTGAAGGCATCGCTGCGGGAAGCCCCGTGATGGTCGGTGCCGTAACGTCGCGCACTCGAACACTGAAAAAGCAAGGAACGGAAGCGTTGGTCCCATCAGTTGCCGTGACGGTAACCTCGGTCGTACCGATGGGGAAGTCCGAACCAGGTGCGATCGAATAGTTGACGCTCGGGGTCCCTGCACAGTTGTCGGTTGCTGTGGCTGCATAGGTCACATTAGCAGCGCACGCGTTGGCCGCAGCCTCCACACTGATGTTCACCGGGCAGGTCAGAACGGGTGCTTCCAGGTCCTGTACCGTGATGTTGAAGGAACAAGTGCCGGTGTTCCCACCGTGATCGGTCATCTGATAGACCACGGGAGTGGTCCCCACGGGGAACGAAGAGCCAGTGGCCAAGCCCGCAGCCAGGGTAACTGACAGCGCGGGCAAACAATCGATCTCGATGAGATATGGGAAGCTTGTACCGCCGGGTGCATCATCCCAGGCATCCGTTCCGAACGCATTGATATAGGCGTAGTTGGATCCACCAAAGTTGTCTGGTTGTAGCGGGGATTGATTCCAATTGGTGTGATCCAATACCTCGCCGTTCGTCCAGTACCAGGCACCTTCCGAACCTTCGTCGGAGAGGCCGACCCAGAAGGGGGCGTTGCTCCCGAGCTGGCCGAACAGTGTTGAGGTGAGCCAGGCTTGTTCCGAAGGGCTGCCAATGGCCGCGAGATGTCCGTTGGGTATGGCCAGCGCTTGCGCATTGGCAACATTCCAAGGTGTAGCACTCCAGGACCGCCAGTATGTATTCCCTTGGAAGGTGCCGACGAACGTGTGGCCCGGGATGTTCTGCGGCGCGCAGCCCATGCAATTCTCGCTCACCGAAGGGTCGATGTAGTTCACCACAGCTCCGCATTGCGACAGCGGCGAGGTCAGGGTGAGGGACGGTGAGCAGACCACGACCGGTTTGATCGTGTCCAAAACCGTGATGACGAACGAACATGTGGCGGTACCCCCATCCAGCGCGCGCATCGTGTACTGCTGGATGTTCTGGCCCAGCGGGAATTGGGAACCGCTGGTATATCCTGTAAGGTCGCTCTGAACGGTCGGCCCCCCGGAGTCATCCGTACCAACGGGAACAGAGTAGTTCACAAGTGCTGTGCACGAACCCGCTGGTGTATATGCGGTAATGGCGTTCGGGCAATTGATGACCGGTACCGTGTTCGGTTGTACGGTTACCGTGAAGGTGCAGAAGGTTTCATTGAGCGCTGCATCGCGTGCACGCCAGGTCACGGTGGTAGTGCCGACCGGGAATAAGCTGCCGGACGCAAGTCCAACGGTGCGTGTAACCGTTGGGGTCCCGCAGTTGTCGGTCGCTGTTGGTGTTGGATAATTCACCACCACCGGTCCTCCACCGGTGGAAACAACGCGGTTGCTTGGGCAAAGCGTGAATTGAGGAGCGATGCCGTCCTGCACGACAACGGTCTTTGTGCACGTGCTGGTGTTATTGAACGCATCAACGGCGGTGATCGTCACCACCGTGTTCACGGACACCAATGTGCCCGCAGCAGGGTTCTGGGTTATGGTTGCTGCGCTGCAATTGTCCGAAGCGCTCGCGATCACCGCCAAGTTCGGGATCGATGCTTGGCAGTTGGTGCCAAGTTGAGCTGTTATGGTGCCGATCGGACACGTGAGCACCGGACCTGTAAGATCCTGCGGGGTGATCGTGATCACATTGCTGATCACATCGCTGCAGCCAACATTGGAGGCGATCACTCGGACCTTGGTCACGGCTGTTACCGAGGATAGGGTGGCCGTGGTCGTATTCGTGGCAATGATGGTCGAACTGGCGAAACCATCCGTGCTCTTCTGCCAGGTCAAGGTGCCGGAATTGGTGCCAGAGGCGGTGAACGTGACGCTTCCACCAGGGCATACCGTCGTTGCGCTTGCGGAGATAGTACCCGGTGAAGGAGCTGCGAGCACGTTCACCGTTCGCGTGGTGCTTCGGGCACAGGTACCGGTCCCCACCGTATAGGTGAGCGGTACAGCGCCTGCAGTAGTGGGCGACCAGCTCGATCCGCTGACACCGTTGCCTGACCATGCACCTGTGGGATAGCTACCATATGCGAACCGTAAGCCATCCACCTCGGCGTTGTCGCTACCGACCTTCTGAGCGATCCTCACATAGCGCGCGTTCGCAGGAAGAAGCTTCGAACTCCACATGTACCAAGCGTTCGAAGAGCTTATCGAGTCCACGGCCTGGAAGGGACCGGAGGCGTTCATGGAGGTTGACAAGCGGAGATACACTGAGCCGGAGGTGGTAGCTGTGCTCTTGCGGAACCGCATTTGGAGCGCCTCACCTGCGGGTATGGTATCGTTCAGGTCGATCACCACCCACGATGTGCTGTTGGTGAAGCGTGCGCTCATGTCGTTGATCGCACCAAGTGCGTTCGCCGGGTTGACCACGGCATTTAAGGAGATGACCGAAACACCGGCTCCCATATGCGGCGGAACCAGCAGGGCGCCAAGGTCGAAGGGACCCTGACCAGCGCAGACTTGGGCAGGTGCGTTCCAATGTGTTGGGTTCTGAAGGCCGATGGCTCGCACACCCATCTGTGCGAGAGCGACGTATCCATCCTTGCCCCCGTTGCTGCTGATGATGGTGGAATTGGCCACCACGTTCCCTAGGAACTCTCCGCCGATCGCGACCCCGCCCAGTGGACCTACGGCCACTGACCACGATTCCTGGAGATTGGATCCGTTGATCGCTTCGAGTTCGAGCGGGAGGCCTGTCGTGGCTTTCGCCGTCAACAGGAACCCATCGCTTTGACTGGACGCTGCGATGGTGCGCGTCTGGTAGTTGACGGATCCCCGGAAACGACCGGTGATGTAGAGCATATCTCCGGTACCATAGGCAATGTCACAGCCTACGAACTCATCGTTCCCATCCGTGTTGCCGAATTGGACCCAGGTGAAGTTACCCGCAGCGTTCGGGTTGAGCTTCGCGATGTAGAAGGCGTCACTGGTAGCGGTGGCGGGGTGTGTGGTGCCGTTGGCGAACTGTGCACCTGGGCCGACCTCACCGGTGATGTACACCGCGTCGCATCCGGTGGCGATCGCCAGCGTGCCATGGTAGTCCGCCGTGGGGTCGCTGATCGAGTTGGTCCATAGGTGGCTTCCATTGATATCGAAGGCTGTGAGGAATTGATCACCAACACCACCGCTCGTATGGGTCGTGAAAGGTGTCAAAGAGACCCCGCCATTGATCCAATTCAGTGTAGCGCTGGCTCCCAGTAAGCTTACGTAGATCTTGAAACCATCCGAGGCCACCGTTCCAACAGCATCATTGCCCGTGCCGCTCGTGTAAGCCTCTTTTACCCAGTTGACCACACCCGTGAGGGAATAACGACACAGGAACACATGCTTGTCACTGCTCAGTGCGATGATCGAATTGCTGGCGGCGTTGACGGCCGTTGTGCTTCCTGCGGTGAAGCTCGATATGGATTCACCGACGATGGATATACCCGTTGCATCCACGCAAATTCGCGGAGCGGTCTGTTCACTACTGCCTCCGATCCTTGTGGCCCAGAGGAATGTGCCGTTGGGGTTGTAGGCTGCCAGATAAACGTCCGAACCGCCTGCTGAGGTCAGTGTGGTTCCTGCTTGGCTTCCGGTCCCGTTGAAGAATTTACAGGTCTGCGTGAAGCTACCTGTCATATACACGGTTCCATCGGTGCCAACGGCAACGCTCTCAGCCGTTTCAAGGCCGCTGCCACCGATCTCCAATTGCCAGATCGCCGCACCGGTCTCGTTGAATTTGATCAGGAAGCCCTGGTCATTTTCGGAGTATTCCAAGCCTGTGCTCAGGTCGTTGTTGTTCTCCGAGTAGCCGACCGCATAAACGAATTGGTCGTTCGGGTCGAAGGCCACATCGGTGACCCGGTCCTCCTGGTTCGTTCCGATCCCCTGTCCGAATTGCCATGAATAGGAAGCATGGGCCGCTTCGGTCAAAAGCAGCATCAGCACGGGCAATAGGGCCTTGATCACACTGGATCGCCGTTGAGTAGTGGGCATCCGTCGATGGTTTTCGGCTCTTCGTGGGCTGTCCGGGCCCATTGGGAGCTGTCGGCTTCAACGGTTCCGGGCCTCCAGGGTTACACCTTCGGCTCTTGGCGACCAGCGTGTTACCTCTCCGGCCCCTTCGCATTACCGACCTTGTACCCGCACATGGAAGGACCCTCGGAAGCAGCGCTGATCGAAGCGGCCAAACGGTCGCCGCAGGCCTTTGCGCCCCTGTATGAGCTGCACTTCGAAGCCATATTCCGCTTCATTCAAAGGCGGGCACGCGACCGGGACCTTTCCGCGGACCTGACCCAACAGACCTTTCTGAAGGCCATGCTCGCCCTGCCGAGATACGAACCCCGGGGATTCCCATTCAAGGCTTTCCTTTACCGCGTTGCCATGAATGAGCTGAAGATGCACTGGCGCAAACGGCGCGAAGTGGTGATCGACCTTAGCTACGTTGAGGTGAAGGGGTTGAGCGAAGAGGTGGGCCTCCCGGGCATGGATGAGGACATGCGGAGGCTTGGGATCGCATTGGGTCGATTGGATGAGGAGAAGGCGCGATTGATCGAACTGCGCTACATGGACGGCATGAGCTTCGCGGAACTCGGCCAGGTCATGGGGATCACTGAGGATGCGGCCAAGATGCGCACCCACCGCGTGCTGGCCGTTCTGCGCGACCATCTTTCACCACGGGCATGAGCAAGCACTACCGGATATCACCTGAAGGCCGTGGGCCCGAGCTCAGCGGGGAGGAGGTGCGTCGTTACAAGGACAGCGCCCGCTTGTTGCACAACTACCAGCAGGCCAAGGTGCTGCTACATCGTAAGCCGTTGTACCGCGATCCGAAGGCCTTCATCGCCTTGGTGATCCTTGTGCTGCTGGCGATCCTGCTATCGCAGATCGGCGAACGCGATCAGCCACCGACGGTTCCGAACCCTACCGAGCAGCCGACAGAACACTAGGGCAGTCCATCATGGCGGACGGCCGTTGGAACGGAACCGCCGATCACTTGTAGGATCGGATCGCGATCGTTGCCACTTCCCGTATAGCGAACGGCACCGTCCAAGTTCACATCTTCCGCGTAGTACCCGAAGGCGGTGGCGGTAGGAAGCGTTCCACCAATGCGCTGTAGGATCGGATCCCTGTCGTTCCCTGTTCCTGTGTACATGATGGTCCCGTCCTGCTGAACATCCCCCGGCCACAGGCAAGCCACATCGCCATCGATCCGTCTGGCGTTCGCACCGAACGTGGGTGTGCTCGGAAGCTGGAAGGCCACCGTTACACCAGTAATGCTATCCACTTCCAATGCAGCAGCGGTCATCACGCCCAAGTGGTTCCGGTGGCGCAGGGCGATGTGATAAGGGCCGGTGGGCAGAACGAACTGCGGGGCATCGATCCCGTCCGCGTCAGTGACCACCCCATTGCGGTGGAGGAGGCAGGCCTGTGAAGCGAGCACCTCTGTAGGGATCGTCGGATGTCGGATCTCAAGTATCACCCAGTCAACCACATCGAAGAAGGTGCCTGCGGGGTCAAGGGCTGAAGGTGTTGTCGTTTCACCGCCCCCCGTCACGAAGGTGTATCCCAAGGCCGTGTAGGGCTCCTGCAAAGGGATCACATTGGTCTGCAACAAGGTGGCCTCCATGTCGGTGCCATTGTATGGCCCTCCCAGGAAGGTGTTGACCTGTACCTGGATGTGCCGTCCCTTACAGATACAATCCTCACCGATCTCATCGCCGTATGTCAACGGGTCTCCATCATTGCACAGCGCGAAGGGGTAGACCTCCGGGTCCGCGTCATCACAATCGGTATTGCTCTGCACGTAGCCGGAGGGAGGGATGCAGATGGTCAACGGAGCTGCTGGGTCACCCTCCCCATCCCCGTCCGTATCGGCATAGTAGGTCTGGGCCGCCCCGATGTTCAGGTCCGTATCATCGCAGTCATTGCTGTTGGTGGCGGTGCCAGCTGGTTGGTCACAGGACAGCAGGGGAGATGACGGGGAACCGAGGCCATCCCCATCCGCGTCCGCGTACCACGTCTGCTGCGCGCAGTTCAGCAACCGCGCCATGGTGTTGATCGGTTGGCCGTCGAACATGGTGAACGAGCCTGCGACGAGGATGCTTCCGTCCGCCTGTAGCACCACGCTGTTGATCGCGTTGTTGGCCCCCGCACCTGCATCGAAGCTTGTGTCCAAGCTACCCGAGTTCTCAAGACGGCAGATCCGACCGACCGATGTGCCGTTGAACGACGTGAACGCGCCAGCGCAAAGGATCCGGCCATCCGGTTGTGTTCGGATCGCGGGCGTTCCGGTGTTCGGTCCCGTGCCGATATCGAACAGGGGATCCGGTAGCCCATCCGCCAGGAGCCGTATCAGCCGTGGCACGGCATTGTTCTGGTACGTGCTGAAGGTGCCTCCGAGATACACGCCGCCGTTGGGCGCCGGTTCCACGAGTCCGGGAAGTTGGTCGCATCCGGTCCCTGGGTCGAAACCGGCGTCCATGGAGCCGTCAATGTTCAACATGCAGAGCCCTGCCCTCGGTGTTCCAGCGAAGCTAGAGAACGACCCCGCAGCGAAGATCTTGCCGTTGCTGAGAACGGCCACATGTCGAACGAACGTGTTGAATCCGGAACCGGTGGTGAAGGAAGGGTCCGGACTGCCATCGGGGTTGAGTTGGCAAACACCGACCTGAAGGGGGGAGGGCACACCCATGCCACCACCGATCACGATACGGCCGTCCGCATGAAGGGCAACACTATTGATGGAGATGAGACCGAACGAAGGAGGGCTGAAATCCACATCCCTGGTCCCATCCGCGTTCAATCGGACCAGTTTCCCGGTCAATGTGGCACCATCATACTGTGTGAAGTTCCCACAGACCAGGAGCTTGCCGTCCGCCTGCACCTCGAGGTCCAGTAGCACGCCATTGAACCCGGAGCCTGAGAGGAACGTATTGTCCACCGTGCCGTTGGGCAGCAAACGCACGATGTTGCCCGCCGGTGTATTGTTGAACATGGTGAACGTGCCACCCAGAACGATCTTCCCGTCGGGTTGCACACCGACCAGTCTGACCGTACCACTGGCCCCGACGCCAGGGTCGAAGGAAGGGTCCAAGGAACCGGCTTGGGGGAACCCGGAGACGGATAAGGAACAAAGGAAGAGAGACGGCAGCCATCGGCGTACCGAGGTACGAATGTCCATGGAGAGAGGTCCGTTGAGTAGTTCCAAGCTAGAAGATCTTCTTGACAACACCGCATAAGCATGCCCGGGTCGATGGTATTCCCGTGGTGGGCAGAACCGGATCCTTGCTGGACATTGAAGCCGATGGGGGCTGAGGGGCGATGGTCCTGGATCGCCGCGTAGCCGACCGGGGATCTTCGGGCCACTACCTTTCGGCCTTCAACCATTCCCATGTTCCGTTCGCCCCGCCTTGCCGCTCTTCTCTCCTGCACCACCCTTTCGCTAATGGTACTGGCCACCGAAGGCATGTGGCTACCCACACTGCTCGGAGGTATTGAGAGCGATATGCAGACCATGGGCATGCGCATCAGCGCCGACGACATATACGCTGTGAACCACACCAGTATCAAGGATGCGATCGTGCTCTTTGGTGGTGGTTGCACGGCGGAAGTGGTCAGCAAGAATGGGCTCATCCTCACCAACCACCACTGCGGCTTCGGTGCTATTCAGGATCACAGTTCAGTGGAGCACGACTACCTGAAGGATGGTTTCTGGGCAGCGGATTACGCTGGTGAACTTCGGAACAATGGGCTTACGGCCACCTTCATCATTCGCATGGAGGATGTGACCGAGCGAGTGCTTGCCGGGCTGCCGAACGGGTTGACCGAAGTGCAACGACGCGAGGCCTTCGCAAAGGTCGCTGACGGGATCACCAAGGAAGCCGTTGAGGGTTCACACTATACTGCTGTCGTACGCCCGTTCAACTATGGTAACAGCTACTACCTCATCGTCACCGAGACCTTCCGCGATGTGCGGCTCGTAGGGGCACCCCCAGGCTCCATCGGCAACTTCGGTGGCGATACCGATAACTGGATGTGGCCCCGGCACACGGGCGACTTCAGTGTGTTCCGGATATACGCGGGTGTCGATAATAAGCCCTCCGACTTCGCGCTCACGAACGTGCCTTTCACCCCCCGGCATAGCCTGCCCGTGAGCATGGATGGGGTGAAGGAAGGCGACTTCGATATGGTCTTCGGATTCCCAGGAAGCACGCAGCGCTACCTCACGAGCTATGCAGTGGAGTACGTCACCACGGTCGGCGATCCGCTGAAGATCCAGATGCGGCGCGCAAGCCTCGCGATCATCGATCAGGCCATGTTGTCCAGCGACCGTAAGCGCATCCAGTATGCTGACAAGCAGAAGGGCATCAGCAACGCGTACAAGAAGTGGATCGGTGAACTACGCGGACTTACGGAACTGCACACTCTGGATCGGAAGCGTGAACAAGAGGCGGACTACCGAAGCAAGGCGAAGGGCACGGTCTACGAAGGGGCGCTTGATGAGTTGAAGCTCGCCTACACGGAGTATGTACCGCTGGCCAAGGCGCGTGATCTGTTCACGGAGTTCGTGTATGTGGGACCTGAGCTGCTGCGCTTCACGGATGCGTTCAAGGGTCTCATCACTGGGCAGGAGGATCTGCGCACTACGGGCAAGTTGCAAGCCGAAGTGGACCACCTGAAGGGCGCAGCCCGAGGTTTCTACAAGGACTATGATAAGACCGTGGACGAACGGATCTTCAAGGCCCTTTTACCCATCTATCGGAGCAACGTGGATCCCGCGAACGCGCCGCCGGCGTTGCAGGATATTGACATCCGCTTCAAGGGGAACATGGATGCTTATGTTGCCGATGTCTACGCGCGCAGCGTCTTCACCGACAGTACGGCTTTGTTCAAGTTGTTGAACGCACCGTCTCCCAAGGCGTTGAAGAAGCTCGCGAAAGATCCCGCGTTCACCTTGTCGCAGAGCTTCTATAAGAGCTTTCTGGAAGGCGTGCGTCCCAAGCTGGCCACTTCCAGTGATCGGGTGGAAGCGGGCATGCGGACCTACATGAAGGGCTTGATGACCTTGTATCCAGGCAAGACCTTCTGGCCTGATGCGAACAGCACCTTGCGACTTACCTATGGCAAGGTGGAGGGAAGCACACCGCGTGATGGCATGTCCTACGAGCCATTCACCTACTTGGACGGGATCATGGAGAAGTACCGCGCAGGTGATGCCGAGTTTGATGTGCCCAAGCGGTTGCTCGATCTGCATGCGGCGAAGGATTTCGGGGACTATGGCGAGGCTGGCCGCATGCCCGTCTGCTTCACCTCGTCATTGCACACCACGGGAGGCAATAGCGGTAGCCCTGTCATCAACGGACGAGGCGAGCTTATCGGCATCAACTTCGACCGTAGCTGGGAAAGCACCATGAGCGACATCCAGTTCGATCCGGCCAAGTGCCGCAACATCGCCGTGGACATCCGCTATGTGCTCTTCGTGATCGACAAGGTGTGCGGTGCCAAGCACTTGGTGGACGAAATGGTTCTTACACATCAAGCAACGGGTGAACCAGCCTTCATCAAGCTGCCCATACACCGTTGAACCATGGAAGGCTGGACCGAACAGGATAACAAGCTGGTGCGCACCCTCAAGTTCGCTGACTTCAGCGAAGCGTTCGCGTTCATGACGCGGGTAGCCTTGGTGGCCGAGCGCATGGGCCACCACCCCGAATGGAGCAACGTGTATAACAAGGTGCATATCGCCTTGTCCACACATGATGCTGGCGACAGGGTGACGGAGAAGGACCTGAGGCTGGCCGAGGCCATCAACGGGTTGCTGAAAGGCTGAGCAAGCAAAAGCCCCGTCCAGAACTGAACGGGGCTTTCAAGTGGAAAGGGCGATCCAGCCTATTTGATCACCGTGGCGCCATCTGTCTTCGGAGCATTCGGGTCCGGGGTAACATCGGCCTTGATGCGCAGGATGGTCTGATTGGGCTCGGTGTTGGCGGTCACCGTCACTGTCTTCTGCTGAGCACCGCTCTGGCCGTTCGGCTTGTACACCACCTTGATCTCGCCGCTGCCACCCGGAGGAATGGGGGCCTTGGGGTATTCAGGAACAGTACAACCACAGCTACCCACCGCGTTCTCGATGATGAGCGGTTCGGTTCCAGTGTTGGTAAAGGCGAACTTGTATGTGTTCTCGCTGGTCGAGATCACTTTGCCGAAGTCGTGCTCGCTCTTGGAGAAGTTGACGGCGGTGCGGGGCTTGTCGCTCACGGGTGTGGCTGCCGCAGCCGGAGGGGTAAGGGGGTCGAAGCCGGTCTTCGCTGGTTCTGCAAAGGGATTGGATGCCGCTGGGGCTGCCGCGTTCAATGCCATGGTGGCCGACGGGGCCGGCGCGTTGTGCTGGCTTACGATCTGGTAGCCGACCATGCCGGCGATGAGCACGAGAAGACCGATCTGGATGTTTTCCTTCATGGGAGGAACAGGTTGTGTGATTGTTGGGAGGGCGAAAATACCAACTCGGACGACCGCACTGGCAGCATTAACGATCGATCAACGTTCGGACATGCCCAAGCGCTGGAAGGTATCATCCTTCAGTACCTCCAAGGCGCGTTGGAAGCTGCGGTCCACGGGGTTCTCTGGATTGATCACCTGCCAGTAGGCCGACGTGTCCCACAGATCCCGTGCGATCAAGGCCTTCAGGCGCAGGTCCACGAGGGGTTTGCTGCGTGCCAGGCCTTCGGCATCCGGCTTCACCCCGTCCTTCTCACCTTGTGCCACCAGTCCGCCGGTCACGCTGTCATCCACCTTGAACTCCTTCCTGAACTGGTCGGGGTTGCGGTAGCGTTGCAACAGGCTTGCGCGGTTCACGTCCGTGTAGGTGAGCGCATAGGTGTTCAACGAACCTTTGCGCACGATCTGCCCGAAGTAGTCGGAACTGAGCGACGTGTCAATGGGAACGAAGACATCGGGCATGATCCCGCCGCCGCCGTAGACCACCCGCTTGCGCATGGTGTAGTAGCGGGCCGTGTCCTGTTGGTGAATGCTGTCCGCGCTGGTCAGTTCACCTTTACCGAGGCGTTCCGCCTTTTCGCGCTGGTACGCTTCAACACCTTCCTCGTAGGATTTCTGGATGCAGCGACCGGAGGGGGTGTAGTACCGGCTCACCGTGAGGCGGACAGCTGAACCATCCGGCAACATGACCGGGCGTTGCACCAGTCCCTTGCCGAAGGTTCGACGACCCACGATCAGTCCCCGGTCCCAATCCTGTATTGCCCCGCTCACGATCTCGCTGGCGCTGGCACTGCCTTCATCCACCATCAGCACAAGCCGACCCTTCTCGAAACGACCTTCAGTGGTGGAGTAGGTGTCTTCGCGCGGCGTTGAGCGGCCTTCGGTGTACACCACGAGCTTCTTGTCGCCGAGGAATTCGTCGCTCATTTCAATGGCCGTGCGCAAGTAACCGCCGCCGTTGCCCTGTAGGTCGAGCACCAGGTCTTGCATGCCCTGCCGCTTCAACTCGTCCAGCTTGTCGCGGAACTCCTTCATGGTGGTAGCACTGAAACGGCTCACCTTGATGTAACCGACGGATGGGGTAGCCATGAAAGCGGCCTCCACACTGTAGATGGGGATCTTGTCGCGCGTGATGCTGAACTCGAGCAGCTCCGGCTCGCTGCGGCGCAGAATGTTCACATCCACCTTGGTGCCTTTCTTACCTCGAAGGCGTTTCATCACATCGCTGTTCTTGAAGTTGACACCCGCCACGGTTTCACCGTCGATGCGAATGATCCGGTCACCCGCTCGAATGCCGAGCCTTTCGCTGGGGCCGCCCGCGATCGCGTCCACCACATAGATGGTATCGCGCACGATGTTGAATTGGATGCCGACCCCCTCGAAGTTGCCCTTGAGGGGCTCATTCACTTCATCCAGTTCCTCCTTTGGAATGTAGATGCTGTGCGGGTCAAGCTCCTCCAGGATGCTGATAATGGCCTTATCCACCAGTTCCTTATCGTTCACCGAATCCACATACATGCGGTCGATGTGGTAGAGCAAGGCGTCAAGCTTGCTCACCGAGACAGGGTCCTGAGCGCTCCCTTGCAGGCAGATGAAGAGGAGGACGGAGAGGAGCGCTTGGCGGAAATACAGGGTCATGGACGAAGCTTAGTGAATGTGAATGTAACGGACCAATGCCCCCGGGGGTTCCCAAGTGCCGTTAATGAACGTTAAGTCCGCTACTGCCCGATGCGGATGCTGGAACCCTTCTTGAGCTCACCGTTGCGGTACTTCTCCATGCCTACGACCCTTCCGTTCTCGTAGTACTTCCACTTACCATGCTTCAGGCCTTTCTTGTAGTGCCCAACGATGCCTTCACCACGGAAGGCCCACACGCCATCGCGAAGCCCGTTGCGGTACTGGCCTTTTACGGTGATCCGGCCCTGTTCGTCATACTCCGACCAGTCGCCATGCAGGCCGTTCATTCCGTACACGGCGAAGATCAGCGGTCGCCCATCCGGGAAATAGGCCCTGTACACGCCGCACGGCCGGCCTTGCTTGTAGTCCAACTGCACGGCCACCTTGGTGGGGTCGCTGGTGAAATGGCCGATGCGCCTGAACTGTTCGGCAACCTGAAGGGGCTCATAGGAGACCGCCTGGGCTTCGATGGTACCGCCGTTCGGTACATAAAGGGTATCAGGCTGGGCCGTAAGGGAAATGGCCATGGAAGAACCCACGGCAGCGAATAGGATCTTCATTCGGATGGTCGGTCCCTGGATGAGGCCACAACGGTGAACCGGTGGTGGAGCACGTGTCCCTTGGCGTCCGTCAAAGTTAACAGGTGCGGTCCGTCCGGCGGCGAGATGGCCATGCGGTGGTCCGAGATCGTTCGCCCGAGGTAGTCTCCGTCCAGGTCCCAATCAATATGCACCTTGTCCTGGCGATGGGCGACCTCAACAATAGCATTGCCACGCGCGCCGTCCAGCTGCGTTGGGATCAATAGGCGTGCATTGGGATCGGGGTAAAGCACCTCCATGGTCATCTGGTCTTCACTGATGCCGCTAGCGTAAGCGGGCAATGGCCTGTATGAAGGGTCGTGCAAGGCGTAGTAGTGCTCCATGGCCGGGGGAAGTACAGCCCAGGCTGTACGATGCCCGTTCATGCCAGGCTGCACTCGGTAGCGTTCCGGCTCGTCCACAAGGATCGTCAGGTGGTAGGGGCAAACCGGTGTGCGTTTCCCAGGGATGGGAATGAAAAGCGTATCCACCCGCGGACAATCCGGCCCGGCCCTGTGGCCGCTCCAGCGGCAGATGGGCTCCTTCACGAGTTCATCGAATGGCGCATCAGGTGGTGGTGCCGCGGGAAGCCGCCCGAACAGGTCGAACAGCAGGGGGGCCGCAGCCAGCGTGCCTGTGAGTCCTGGCCTCCCTTCACCGTCGGCGTTGCCTGTCCAAATTCCGATGCAGTACCGCCCGTTCACGCCAATGGCCCAGGCATCGCGATGCCCTACGCTTGTACCGGTCTTCCATGCCACGCCACGCTGGTCAGCGAATTGCTCCCAACCGGCTTCGGTATCAGGCCGCTTCACTTCGCGCAGTGCTTTCAGCGTAAAGTGGATGGAAGCGGCGCTTAGCGGGGGCGGCTCTTCGCTGGCGTGGGTATTCGTGAGCTCCTTCGCCACCAACAGGGGAGGATGAACGTCACCATCCCGGTAGGTGTTCCCTCCCCGACCGAAGTTCATTTCCAAGCGCGCCAAGCTGGCGTAAGCGCCGCACATTTCCCACAAGGAGCTTTCGGCACCACCGATGATCAAGGAGAGGCCGTAATGGTCGGCAGACCGCCCGATGGATGTGAACCCCATGGACCGTAACGTATGCAGGGTGGGAGCGATCCCGTGTTTGCGCAAGGCACGGACCGCCGGAACGTTCAGGGACCGGCCCAGGGCGTCAGAGGCTGGCACGGCCCCCGTGTAGGCTTCATCGTAGTTCCGTGGCGAAAAGCCATCATACTGCGTCGGAACATCTGCGACCAGCATGTCAGGAAGCAGTTCGCCGTGGGCAAGCATATCGGCGTAGAGGAACGGTTTCAGCAAGCTTCCCGTGCTTCGCTGGGCCCTGACGATGTCCACTTGTCCAGCATGCTCCGGGCCCGCCGCCTGTAGATTACCTGCATAGGCCAGCACCTGTCCTGTTGGGATGTCGAGGATCAGAGCGGCCGCATTGTGGACCTCGTTGGCCGCCAGTAGCGGCGCGAACCGTTCCATCGATGAACGCGTGAGATCCTGCAAGTGCCCATCGATCGTGGAGCGGATCAGCACTCCTCCATGGCCAGTGGACCGCAACGTGGAAAGTAGATGCGGGGCTCGTTGGGGGAGGGAAAGCGTGCGCTGGGGAAGCGGTTCCTGATGTGCCAGGGACCACTCCGTGGCATCGATCACGCCGATGAATAGAAGCCTGTCCAGCAGCCGGTCGCGCTTGGCGCGAAGGGCTTCTTGTGCCTTGCCGGGGTAGATGGTGGACGGAGCATTGGGCAGCACGGCCAGCGTGGCACATTCGGACCAGCTGAGGCGGTCGGGTGGGCGGCCGTAGTAGCGCCAAGCGGCGGCCTCCAAGCCCACCACGTTCCCTCCGAAAGGTGCATGGGCGCAGAACAGCGCCAGTATTTCCTCTTTCTCCATGTACAGGTCGATCCGGATCGCCAGCAAGGCCTCCACCAACTTGTTCACGTAGGACCTATGGCTGGCACCGCGGCTCAAACGGGCCACCTGCATGGTGAGGGTGCTACCACCACTGACCACATGGCCTGCGCGGCGGTTCTGTTGAAAGGCCCGCACAAGGGAAGGAAAGTGGATGCCATGGTGCTCTTGGAAATGCCGGTCCTCGAATTGGATCAGGCAAGTGGCGAAGCGGGGCGGGACAGTGGTGTTGGGCGGGAAGCGCCATTGCCCGTCTTCCGCGACCGAAGCGCCCAGAAGTTCACCGTTCCGGTCCAGCAGGACCGTGGAGGTGGGGACGTGGAAAAGCTGTTCGATCGGCCACCATCGCGCCCATGCTAAGGAGCTGAGGATCAATACGGATATGATCAACCACTTCTTGGTCCACAGGCCGGACAACTTTCCAGAGAGCCGGTTCGTCATGTGGATAAGCAACGGGATCGAAAGGTCGCCCATTATCCGGGAAACGCTATTTTCGACCGCTGTTGAAACGCACATCACCAAGCCGAACCGCATGCTTCGCAAACTCTTCACTCTGATCGTACTCGGGATCCTGGCCGGAGGCTCCGTCCGTGCATCTCACATCTCCGGGGGTGAGATCTACTGGGACTGTATCGGTCCGAACCAGTACGAGATCACGATGTACCTCTACCGGGACTGCTTCGGTATTCCGATCGACCTCAGTTACACCCTTGACATTCAGAGCCCCTGCGGAACTCAGACCGTGACGGTCACCTCGCCAGGTGGTACCGAGATCTCGCAGCTGTGCGATGCGGAGCTTCCCAACAGTACCTGCAACGGAGGTACGCTGCCTGGTATTGAGGAGTATGTCTACACAGGCATCGTGACCCTTCCTCCCTGTGATTCCTGGACGATCTCCTGGGTTTCGTGCTGCCGGAACCAAGCGGTTGCGAACCTGACCAACCCTGATTCGCAGGACACCTACATCGAGGCGGTCATGAACAACCTGATCGCCCCTTGCAATGACTCCCCCGAGTTCACGAACGCGCCGATCCCTTACGTGTGCTTGGGTTACCCTATCTCTTACAGCTACGGTGTGTTCGACCCCGATGCGGATTCGCTGTCCTATTCACTGATCAACGCGATGTTGGGTGGTGGTGGTGCGATCCAGTATCAGGCACCGTTCACCTTTGACGAGCCCATCACCGGATTGACGATCGACCCGTTGACCGGATTGGTACAGTTCACCCTGAACCAAGGTGGTAACTGGGTGGTGGTCGTGGAAGTGACCTCCTACGATGAGGATGGCAACATTCTCGGCACGGTGATGCGCGACATGCAGTTCGTCGGAGTTCCTTGTGCGAACGAACCTCCCGACCCTAACACTGGTGTCATTGCCGGGTTGACGGGTACGGCTGTGCAAACAGGCCCTTATGGATTGGAGCTTTGCGAAAGCGATCAGTTCTGCTTCACGGCGGTTATCTCCGATCCTAACACGGCTGATACGCTAACGGCTGTCACGAACATCCAGCAAACCTTGCCAGGAGCCACCTTCTCCTACACGGGTATCAACCCCATCACGGTGGACATCTGCTGGACGGCCACCCCCGGCACTTCCGGCTTCTTCCCGTTCATCATCACGGTGAGCGATGGAGCCTGCCCCATCGAAGGGTTCCAGACCTACGTGTATGGAATTAACGTTCTGCAGCGCACAAGCGCAGGTCCCGACGTTATCATCTGCGGCCCTCAGGTGGCGGAACTTGAGGCGAACGGAGGTTCACAGTTCCAGTGGAGCGTGCTGACCGGTGAGCCCATTACCGCGGCTAACTTCCAGTGCCTGCAACCGAACTGCGAGAACGTGATCGCGGATCCCTCGATCACCACCACCTATATCGTGACCAGTGACCTCTCGGGTTCTTGCATCAATGCGGACACGGTGACCGTGTTCGTGGTGCCGGACTTCTCTTTCCAAGCCAGTACGGTCGATAGCGCTCTGTGCCTTGGCGAGACCGTGCAGTTCAACACGACAGTGAACCCGAACGTGCCGGGTTACATCTTCGAGTGGTCCCCTGCCACCGGACTGAGCAACACGAGCATTCCGAACCCCGTTGGCTCTTATCAGTTCCCCGGCATTTACGAGTACCTTTTAGAGGTGACGAGCCCGGATGGTTGCATACGACTTGATACGACCGTGGTCGTAACCGTCGCCCCGTCCTTCGTGCCGGATTTCACCGTGTCGCAGCTGGATGAGTTCATCTGCCAGGGCGCATCGAGCCAATTCTTCGTGAACCTCAACAATGCCCCCCCCGAGTTCTGCGGTGCGAATCCCTCGGTGTGCTCAACAGGTGTGGTTGCGGAAGTAGAGATCGGGACCGATCAGAACCAGGGTACCGGCACTTCCTATCCCTCTGTTTTCGGTAACTTCTACCAAGGAGCCAAACACCAGATCCTCTTCCATGACGATGAACTGGTGAATTTGGGCTTTGCCGGTGGTACCTTCAATCAGTTGGCCATGAACATCGCGACCATCAATGGTACCACGCAGTACTATGGATTCACGATCAAGATGGGCTGCACCACCTTGGAGCAGATGTCCAACGGTAACTATGTGGATGGTCTGACCACGGTGTTCTATGCGGATACGTTGAACATAACCACTGGCTGGAACAACTTCATCCTGAGCCCTGGGTTCGACTGGCCAGGTGGAGTGAACTTAGTGATCGAGACCTGCTTTGACCACAACGGTCTGGGCCTCGGCTTCACAAATAACTCTCCCACCTATTACACGGCTACGCCCTTCACCTCGGTCATTCAACGCCACTCCGATGGTGGGGGCGTTTGCACGGTACCTGTTGGCTTCATGGCCGAGAGCGAAAGCACCGAACGACCGAACATGCGTTTTGTGGTGTGTGCCGGGGTGAACGAAGACCTGATCAGCTACACCTGGTCACCCACGATCGGTCTGAGCGACCCGACGATCGCCAACCCCTTGGTGACCCCTCAATCATCTCCAGTGACCTACACGGTGACGGTGGGAGACACGGCCCAAGGCTGCTTTGCTTCCGCCGACCTGACCATTCAATGGTACCCGAATGCGGACGTGAGCTTCGTGCCCAGTCCGAGCGTCGGTGTGTTCCCGCTGAACGTGACCTTCAACAACACGTCGGCGAGCAACGTGGGTGGCTTCAACTGGAACTTCGGTGACCAAGGCAATGGCTCCACCGAGACCTCACCTCAGTACACGTTCAATGCACCAGGCTGGTACACGGTCACCCTTACAGGAACAGATGCCAACGGCTGCTATGGAACGTATGTGGACAGTGTGCTGGTGCTCTTCCAGCCCATTGTGGAGATCCCGAACGTCTTCTCCCCGAACGGCGATGGCGACAACGACATCTTCGAGTATGTAGACCTCCAAGGGTTCAACTACGCATCGATGAAGATCTACAACCGCTGGGGCAACCTGATCAAGGAGGCCAGCACGACCGGTAATAGCAAGGTGATCTGGAGTCCGACCAAGGACGTTGTTGACGGTACGTACTTCTGGGTCTTTAAAGGCGACGCGAGCAATGGAGAGTCCATTGACAAGGTTGGCACGGTGACCCTGTTGCGCTGAGCATTTCGTACAGCATTGGAACGGGGCCTATCGGCCCCGTTCCTGTTTTCAGGCGGTTCATTTTCCGACTTGTCAAGTGTCGCTTCTTATGGGTTGATGGCAAGCCTATCTTGGCGGTCCCCTTAGTTGCAACGAACCATGATACGAGCCATAGCCCCAGTACTGATCGCCAGTGCATTGTCACTGCCGTTGTCCGCGCAGATCAGCGTGGGTGGACTTCCATACTCCATGCGGATCGGAATGTCCGACGCGCAAGTACCTACCGTTCAACCACCAGCTTTCGATGCTGCGTCGGTCGCCGTTGAGGACAAGGCTCGTGCGGATGCGGGATCTTTGCCGATGTACGGGCGCATCCTTCCGCTCTCCATTTCGCCTTCTACACATGGTGTTTGGACGGATCTGGTCAACGGTGACCGGTTCTGGCGGGTCCGCATCACTTCCCCTGGAGCCCTGGCCACTGAACTGTTCTTCGAGGGTTTCCGTCTTCCATCCGGCGGCATCATGCATGTGAGGAATGAGGATGGATCGGAGGTGATGGGGGGCTACACGGCAGCGAACAACAAGGAGAACGGGATCTTCACGACCAGTCAGATCATGGGCAGTTCGTGCATCGTGGAGTACTACGAGCCGATCGCTTCCGCCGGTTCGGGTCTGTTCACCATTACAGGTGTTGGACATGCCTATCGATCTGTTGGCGAGGCAAAGGCGCAGGATTGTGAAGTGGATGTGAACTGCGTTCCGGAAGGCACTGGGCAGACCGCACAGCGGGACGGTGTGGTAAGGATCAGCGTGAAGGAGGGAAACCAAACAGGCTGGTGCTCCGGCGCACTGATCAACAACCGCGATCAGGATTGTAAGGCATACTACCTCACGGCCTTTCATTGCGGGGTGAACTCCAGCACTTCGGATTTCAACGCATGGAAGTTCTACTTCAAGTACCAACGTCCTGGCTGCGAATCGGGAACAGCCTCCACGGGCACCTCGGTGACCGGTTGTGTGAAACGTGCGGACAGCAATGACGGTGGCGGGAATACGGGGTCGGACTTCCTGCTGCTCGAAGGAGAGGATGCGATCCCGGCGAACTATAACCCATACTGGTTCGGCTGGGATGCGAACAACGCGAACCCGGGATCAGGTGTCCGTTGCATCCATCATCCGGATGGTGACGAGAAGAAGATCAGCACAGTGAACACGATCCAGAGCTCTTCCCTGTGGAACGGCATTCCAGCGCAGACCCATTGGCGTGTGACATGGGCCGGAACGACGAACGGGTGGGGTGTTACCGAAGGGGGGTCTTCGGGATCTCCCATTTACAACAACAGTGGGCACATCGTCGGTACGCTTACCGGAGGAGCATCTTTTTGCAACAGTGTACAGCCCGGCGGGCAAGTACAGCCGGATTATTACGGGAAGTTGAGCTACCACTGGGAAAGCAATGGCGGCCCTGCTTCCGATGATCTGAAGAACTTCCTTGATCCCAACAATACCGGGATCAAGGTGATGAACGGTAGCTATGGCCCTTGTGGTACGCTGGGCATCGCTGACAGCGAAGGTGCCGAAGCACCTGTTGTTTCGCCCAACCCGGCTCAGGATCTGGTGCGGATCACGCTGCCCGAGGGGCTGAAAGATGCCTCACGGATCGATGTGCTGGACCTCAGCGGTCGCTTGGTGGATAGCCAGCGTATCGGGACGGACAACACCGTGCTCGACGTGAGCGGGTTGGCCAACGGCACGTATGTGGTCCGCGCGGTGGGCAATGATCATGTTTCCGGTGGTGCCCGGTTGACCGTGGTGCACTGAACAGGACTATCTGGAACAGTGAAGGGCGCCCCTCGGGGCGCCCTTCTTCATTGCGGTGGGAATGGTCATTTCGTCTCAGGCTCCACCATCAGCACCTCGAGCTTGCGCATGAGGTACTTGGAACGAAGGGTGGTGCGGGAGTCATTGCCTTCTTCGGTCGTGGCGAAGCGCTGAACATCAATGTCCGTAATGTCCTTGAACGCGGGGTAGTCCTTCTTGACCCGGGCGATCAGCTGCGGGGTGCTGGCCTGCTCTGTGGTCTCGAACAGCGGGCTGATGACCACCGTGGGGCCATTCCGCCAGTTGCCCACGGCATAGCTGTAGATGGTCTTTGGGGCATCCTGTGCAAGGGTGGTGAACGTGCTCAGCAGGAAGCCGCAGGTCAGAAGGAGGTTGGTCAGGCGCATGGTGTTCATGGTGGTCCGGCAAAGATCAATATTCATGCCGTCACGGTGCGCCTGCGCCTCCAGGTCTGGTCACGTTCACCCAACGTCCCCGGTCCCGCGCGTTCACCGTATGATCGTACATGGCCTCACAGATCGAAGCGGGCAGGTAGTAGCGGCCCACGTAGGCCGCGTTCAGAAAGACCCGGTACGTGGCCTGTTCACCGGCGCGGAGGTTGAAGTAGGTCATGACCCGGTCATCGCGGATGTCCTGGTAGCTGAAGGCGCTGTTGCCTGCAGCCTCTTCCGTGCCCTCGATCCTGCTGTTGCGGATCTCCCAACCCGACGGAAAGACCTGTGTAAGGGCCAGATTCTGATACCAACCCCGTACGCCGTTGTGCTGGATGGTCACGACGGCCATCAGGTCCGTGCCTTGAGCGATGTTGGTCGGGTCCAGCAGGCGGCCATCCATCGTCTGGTAGCGGACGTCGATCGCCAGGCCGTTGTTCTCCGCTCGTTCCTCTCCGGGCATCGGTGTTCCGGTGCGCACCAAACGGGCGTAGAGCAGGTTCTTGCCGGTGTTCACAATGCTCACGGTCTGCTTGCCATCGGGTGTGGGCAGGTCGACATGCACGATGCTCTTCTTGCTGAAGCGGTCCTGGGTCTTGCCCGACACCGTCTGCTTGAAGGTGATGCCTGCGGCCAGTTGTGTCTGCTCCGCTATGCGTGCCACTGCGAGCAGCCCGAATGCCGTGGTCTGCGTGCTGTACCAGTCCTCGCTGCTCAGTTCTTCGGCGATGCGCTTGATCACCAGCGCGGCACTGGCCTTGTCATCCATACGCATCAGCGCTTCAGCGATGATGGCGTCGTCGCGCAGATCACTGCCGTAAGTGTAGGCGAGTTCGGTGTACGGGGTGGAGGCGGTGGCAATGCCTTTCACCAGTTCCCGGGCCACGTCCTTGCGGTTGGCCGTTGCGTAGGCGGCAGCGAGGGACCAACGTGCCTGGAAGCTCAGGTCGGGTGCGGTGCGGAGCCGGTTCATGGCGCCCAGGTCGGCGGCGTTGGCCAGAGCCATCACCCACAAGCGATAGGCCTGCAACGTTTCACGGTTCGCCTGCGACCACTCGTTGTCGTTGTTCGGGCTCCAATCGCGGGCTGCTTTGCGCTGGCTATCGAGCCACTTGGACCGCATACCGGTCGGTATGGCGAAGCCCTTGCGTTCGGCCTCGATCACGAAATGTCCGACATAGATGGAGCACCAGTCGTCAACGTAGCTCTCACCGGGCCAGTAGCTGAAGGCGCCGCTGGGCTGCTGGAACTGCTTGAGCTTGCGCAACGCGGCCTCAACGTTACCGCGCATTTCCTGGGCCATGCGGTCCGTCACTTCCACCACGTCCGCGAGGTAGAGCTGCGGGAAGGCCTTTGAGGTGGTCTGTTCCACGCAACCGTGCGGGTACCCGATCAAGTATTCCAAGCGGCGCCCCAGGTCCACCGGAGGAATGGTGCTGAGCTCGAGGTAGGCCGTGTTGGTGCCAAGGATGCCGACGGGCGCAGGGCTCTGTTGCCAGCTGGCACCCACCTCCAGCACCGTCTGCGTCACCGAGGTCTGGGGTTCGTTGGGTTGCCGTACTTGGATCTCAATGCTCTCGGTCGCTTTCTCACCGGCACCTTCGGCAATGAGCTTCACCTTGCCCACACCGATGCCCTCCTTCACCTTCACCCGGAAGTAGGCCACCTGGTCACCGATGGCATTGAAGTGAAGTTGCTGGCTCGATCCTTCAAGGGGTGTGAAGAAGGTGTTCGCTTCCAAGCGAAGGCTCACATCCTTCACTTTCTTGTCCATCGCGAACACGGTCACGGGCAGATCCACGGTCTCGCCCGGGCCCACCACACGGGGCATGGTGGCCAGCAGCATCAGGGGCTTCCGCACAGGCACGGTCTTCTCGGTACTGCCATAGGCGCGCTGTTCGGCATTGGCCACCACCATTACGCGTACGCTGCCCACGTAGTTGCTGATGGTGAAGCTGTGCTTGGCCTTCGCACCGGCGGCCAACTTGAAGGGGCCCACGAAGCGCACCACCGGCTTGAATCGATTGGCCTTCGTGGCGTCGGCCGGTCCACCTTCGTCGCTACCGCCCAAGGCAAGCACACGTTGCAGTTGCCTTCCGAACGCACCGATCACTTGGTCGTAGAGGTCCCAAGTGCGAACACCCAAGGCTTCGCGCGCATAGAAGTACTTCCAGGGGTCGGGGGTCTTGAACCGGGTGAGGTCAAGGAGCCCTTCGTCCACGATGGCAAGGGTGTAGGTCATGGCGTCGCCGTTCTTCTCCTTCACTTCCACGCTGAAGGGCTGGTCCGTGCGGATCTCCGCCGCCATGGTCACCTCGGGATACAGATGGGTGGTCTTGTCCTCCACGAAGACAGGGATCACGCCATAGAGGCGGATGGGCAGATCATTGGCCGTTTGGGCGTGTGGCTGAACAAGGGTGACATGCGCGTAAACGTTCGGGGACATGTCCGCGGTCACGGGGAAGGTGAAGCGCGTCTCTTTGCCGGTCACCTCGACCCACTTGGCATCGAGGATGCGCGAGCCGGTCTCCAAGCTGATCAGTGCGCGCCCCTGGCCGGAGGTCGGGATCGTGAGGGTGCATTCGTCGCCGACCTCGTACTTCTCCTTGTCCGCATTGAAGGTGAGCATGGCTGCTTCCTTGCCACCCTGTCGACGGGAGCGGCCTTCGTAGCCGGGCCAATCCACGTAGACCTGCGCGGCGCTCACATGGCCGCTGGCCTCATCGCTCAGGCGCACCACGAAGCGGCCCCATTCCGGACGGGCGACGCGGAAGTTGAAGGTGGCCTTGCCCTTCGCATCCGTGGTGATCTCCTGGTCCGAGATGATCTGGGAGCTCGGCGCGCTCATGTAGCTGTTCGTGCCTTCCATGTCGCCATCCCACCACCAACTGTAGCTCACCTTCACCACCTGTGCCCGGAGCTTGTGTCCCGCGAGGGTCTTTCCCTGCCCATCGATGCTGGCCACGGCGAAACGGTACGTGGTGTCCGTGAGGTAGGTACCCCAATAGCCTGTTGGTTCCGCAGGGCGCAATGCCGCATAGCTGGTGTAGGGGTAGAAAGGAATGTCCGAGCGATCAATGCTCGCATCACCTCCGGCCTCGAACACTCGGGTCACCACGTTGGCGTTCACAATAGCAGGTGCGCCACGGCCTGCGCTGACCTCGAAGGGGAACTCTACCTGGCCTTCAGCGTTCAGTGAGCCGTCGAACACGACCTGCTCATCCGAGCTCAGCGTGGTGTTCAGGTCTTCGAAGAGGTACTTCTCATACCCTTTGAAGCCAGCGTAGTTGCGGGTCAGGTTCACCGTGACCCGTGCCTTAAGGTCCTTGGCCGGCGCACCGTGCAACCACGTGCTCGTGAGCTTGACCCGGCGCGAGGCATCGGCGGCCGTAAGCCGATCGCCGCCTGCATCCAGCAAGATCTTCAAGCGGTTGGGCTTCACGGTCTCGATACGGATGGGCTTGTAGAAGCTGGTGCCGCCCACGAGCACCCGAGCACCCCATACACCCGTGGGTGCTTCGGCATCGGTAGCGCAGCGGAAGGCGTAGGTGCCATCCACACCCGTGGTGCGCACCAGGCGCTGGTCCAAGCGCCCCTGCGGATCGGTGAGCTCCAGTACGACCGGATGGTCCTTGGGCAGCTTCGCCTCCGCGTCCTGGAGGATGAAGGTGAGGTAGAGGCTGTCGCCCGGGCGCCAAACGCCGCGCTCACCATAGAGGAAGCCTTTCAGTCCCTTGTCCACGGCCTCGCCGCTCACGTCGTATTCGCTCACGTTCAAGGCCGAACCATCATCCAGCTTCAGGTAGCCCCGTTGCTGGCCTTTGCTGGCCACGAGGAGGAAGGGTTTGTGTTTGCTCTTCGGCAGCGTGATGAAGCCTTCCTTGTCCGTCACCAGTTCACCGATGGAACGGCGCTGCAGGTCGAGCACTTGCACCTTCACACCGCCCATGGGCTCCGTCGTGAGCAGGTCACTAACGGCCACGAGCAGTTCACCGTTGTTACCACGCTTCGCGATCAGACCGAGGTCGCTCGCCAGTATGTTGCGCTCCACCACTGCGGTCTTGCCCCGGAAGTAGCTGGGAGAGCAGGGGTCTTCCCGGCGACGGTGGTCGTACTCCTCCTCGTACTCGTAGTAATCGTCGTAGTAGTAATAGTAGTCGTTGGGACTGTCCCACTGTGCGTCATCCTCGTCCCCTTCCTCTTCCACGGCTGCGGCCTGAAGCGTGTTGCTGGCCGAAGCCTGGTCGGGGCAGGGGTAGGTGGAATAGGAGCGACGGAAGCCGATGGATACCCGGTAGATGGCGCCGGGTTCGGTCTTGATCAGTTCGGCGAGGTCCAGGTAGTAGCGGTTCCAGCGGCCCAGTGCAGGAGCATCCTTGCCCCGCAGCGGCACCATCTTCTTCAGTATCGGCCGACCCACACGGGCCAGTTCGCGTTCACCGGCCAGGTCGTTCACCTGTAGGAACTGGGTGACGTTGTCCGCGTAGATGCGTACGATGCGCACATCAACGGCGTTGAGGTTCACGGCCTCGAAGGGGAAGAGGAGGCCATCGGTGCTCGGCAGGATGGTCCCGGAGCCCACCAAGCGCACGTCGGGTTTCACCTCTTCGAAGGTGAGGTCCACAGTAAGGTCCTTGCCGAGCTTTTGTCCGTTCACGTTCATCAATCCGGCGGCCACAAAGGCCTGGTGCTCGCCGGTAAGGCGCGTGCCCGGATAGAGCAATAGCCGATTGCCATCGATGCTGACGCGCGTTTCCTCCACCCCGGTGATGCCGGCCAGGCCGTTGACATCCTGCTGGGCGTCCAGTGGATCACTGAAAAGGAGCGCGGCGTACTGCTCACCTTCGCTGTTGGTCTGGGTGTTCACCAGCTGAAGCTCGCCGATGGAGGGTATGGGGAACACGAGTTCGCCCTTGTCCTCACTGTCGATCCGTTCACCATTCCAGCGGAAGATCACGGAGCTGGCCTGTTCGCCACGTTGCACGCTATCGGCCACCAAGCGGTGGAAGGTCCCATTGGGCTCATGCTCCCAGGTCAGGCGCAGCGCGCGTCCGTTCTGCTCGGCGGTCACGCAACCCTCGAGGTCCTGGCCGGTCGCATCGTCGCTGGTGTGCACGGCGACCAAGGCCCGCTGCCAGGTAAGGTCCGTGTTTGACAGGCTCTGGAGGTCGCTGATGCGCGCATCGATGCCTTGGCGATATGTTGTCACCTGGAACGCGAATTCCTTCAGCTCCTTGGGTACCTCGATAAGGTCCGCCAGCGCGAAGCGGATGGTGTAGGTCTCGTCCTGCTTCAATCGCTGCTTCGGCGTGAAGGCGAGCGTGAGGTGGTCATACCAGGTCACTGTTCCTTCCGCTGCCGGTTCCAGCTCGAATAGTTTCTGAAGCGCGGTGTTCGAGCTATCACGCCAGGTCTGACCATCGGCGATGCGCACCAGTATCGGGCTGCGTGCGGAGATGTGCCCGGCCGTGAATGCTGGGATGTAGGGCGTGAAGGCGCTATCGGGGATGATCTTGTCCTTGCGATCGGAACATGCGCTGAACAGAGCGATGCACAGGGCGAGCAGGGGCACACGCCAAAGGGCAGTACGGAACATGGTGGGTCGGGAAATAGGGGTGGAGGGCGCGAAAGGCGGAGGTACGCTGCAACGATAACGCGAACGCGCCACGAGCTATTGCAAGCCCGTTCATCATCCGAATGGAGGATGTATCACTTGCCGATGAGCACGCGATCGGCATCCTCGGCCGGGATGGTACGTCCGAGCATATCACCGACCACGAAGGCATCGGAAAGACCCTTCTGGACCAACGTGGCCTTGGCGGCCTCGGCCTCAGCGCGGGTGGTATAGGACCCGTAGTAGTAACGCACAGCATCCGCGCTGGTCACCGAGGATACGTTCCCGATCTCGATGTACTTGCCCATAACGTCGCTGGGCACGTTACCTGCGAAGGTCCCGAGCTGCACCTTGTAGCGGATCGCGTCCTTGCTGATGCCACCCTCCGGCAGGCTCTTCAGGTTCTCCGGTCCCGTCAGTCGTGCGCCAGCCTCCTTCAGCGAAACGCGCTTTCCATCCTTGAAGGCCACGAGGAACGCACCGTCGAAGCCTTTCAGAAGCATGTTCACCTTGTGCTTCGCAGCGGCGTTCACGTCCGTAAAGGAACCCGTGTAGTACCGCGTAAGACCGTCATCACCCTTGAGGACCACCAGGTCGTTCACGCCTTCGAAGATGTTCTTGGAGAGCTTTTCGCGGTAGGCGCCAAGCTGCACCCGGACAATGGCTTCGCCCTTGGTCACCGGTCCGCCGGCATCGCTGCCCATGCCGCCCTGCGTGGACGCCACCTCAGGCCCGATATCGATCAGGCGACCGTTCTCTTCCGCCATTACGCGGCCTGTGATGCCACCGTTGTTCAGGTTGAGCTGACGGCGGATGGCTTCAGGAAGTGCGTCGTAGCTGCCCACCACGAACATGGTGGTATCGCCGTGCTCGATCGTGCGCACATCCGGAATACTGAGCAACTGCTGCATCTGCGCTTCGGTGATGCCTTCCACGTTGGAACCGACCTGCACCGTGTAGACGCGCTTGGCCGGTTTTGCCGAAGAGCCCTTACGCGACGGGCCGAAGCTCTCCACACGCGAGGTCACGAAGTTCACGTTGCCGGAATCCTTGTAGTTCAGGTAGTCCTTCAGGAACATGTCGTCGGTGATGGTGACACCGCGCTCATCCACGGGTGCCCCGGCAGCGGTGGCCAGTTCATCGTCCATCACATCCGGCACGCCATCGCCGTCGCCATCCTCAGGACAACCCTGTGCGCTCACCTTCGCACCAGCTGGGGTATGTGGGCAGAGGTCATTGAAATCGGTGACACCATCGCCATCCTCGTCATCCTTCAGCACCAACATGTCCATCTGCTCAGGGGTAAGCTGTGGCTCGGACAGGCGTTTCGCCTTCTTGCGGTCCACGTTGATGGCGTAGTTCAGCGAGAAGGAGGAGAAGAGGAAGCGGTCGTTGCGGTTATCGCCTGTTCGGCCTTCCACGCTCTCGTCCGTCACACCATCCACCAGGTCGCTTTGGGTGAAGTGCATTGTGGCGCCCACGCGGAAATCGAAGCCACCGCCCATCTTCAACTTGGCACCGATGCCGACGGGGATGGCCCATGTGCGTTCATTGTACTTCCCGAAACCGTCGAGGTTCAGCTCACGGATATCCGACTCGTAGCTGTAGTCGCGCTGCATGATGACTGCGGTCCCGGCATTCGGAGCCGACTCCGCGATGTCGCGGATGGTGCCGTCGCTCCAGTAGTTGTACTCCCGGCCCTGCGCATCGTAGAGGTCCGTTTTGCTGAGGAACTCGACGCTCTCGAAGCCCAGGTTGATGAAGGGCTCCACGACATGGTCGGGCTTCAGGAACTGGTTGAAGTTGTATGCGAACTGGAAGCCACCGATGGTGATGCGCGACTCGAAGTTGAGGTTGCGCTCCAGGCTGCGTTCATTCACACCCAAACGGCCATGCATGGCATAGAGGCCACCTTCCAGCCAAGGTGTGATGGGAGAGGAAGCACGAAGCTCGTAGCCCACGCGGGTCAGCAGCGGGCTGTAGTTGGAATGGTCCGAACCGATATCACCGTAGAAGGCGAACATGCCGGTACCCAGTCCGAAGGTGGGTTTCAGCATCACCTTGGTGCTGTCGTCCTGTGCGGCAAGAAGGGTGGAGAGACAGGCGGCGACCAACAACGTGGCAGAGCGGCCTTGGAGGATCGAGCGGACGGGGCGAAGGGGCATCGGCTATGGTGTCAGCCGAAAGATAGCGTTCGATATCAGATCACTGCACCCATTTCTGGTTGCTGATCATCAGGGCCTCCTGCACCGTAACACGCTCACCGTTGCTGTAAGCGGTAACGAAGGGGCCGGGGAAGTTGTGGCCGGCGCTGATGTAGGATTGGCGCTGATCCCGGGCCTCGGCATAGCGTTCGTATCGCCCGGTCGTGTACTTGATCCAGCCTTGGTGACGCTCGATGCCGAAGTCGCCATTGAAGCGGTGACGCTCGGAGAAGTACTCACGACCCACTTCCTTGTGCGCTGCGGTGATCTGCACTTTGTAGGTCACACCGGTCTCGGGTGTCGGAATGCGGGGCTTGTTGGCCACTACCGGGTCCGCCTTGGGGGTCACTTTGGGTTCCACTTTGGCCACAGGTTCCACTACGGTCTCCGGTTCTGTCGGCGTCACGATCGTGTTGGTGCCACCGCCTTGTAGGTTCTTCTCGGGCTCGGTGGGGGTGACCGCCAGCGTCTGCATGGCCTTGGGCCCGATCAGGAAGTTGGTGCTACCGATCACGGCCTTCTGGGTCTCATCGTTCAGGAGGTAGCCGAACTCGCCGTTCAGCACGTAATCACCCTCGGGTTGTCCGTTCGCACGGAGCTTATAGGTCACCTTGAGGTCGGTCTTCGCGGGCAGGTTCAGCCACACGAACTTCACGATACGGTCCTGCGCTGTGAAGATGGCCTCATCGCTCGACTTCTCAAGAGCAGTGAAACCGGTTGGAATGGTCTCCTGCAACTTTCCGAAGCCGCGGATATCACCCTTCTTGATGGTGACCTCCACCAGCATTTCATTCTCTGTGATGGCGGTGACGGTGCGGGTGCCGCCGACATTTCCCTTGCCTTGTTGTGGGGCCACACCGCTTCGGGTCTCCACGGCGATGGTCTTCACAGGCGCAGCGCCTCCTGCGAACACCACATCGTTGCTCGCATCGGAAGATGCTTGTTGAAGTGCGGTCTCGGTGGAAGCTGCGGGTGTGGCCACCTGTTCCGGTTCCGTGGCGCTTTGGGCCACCGCGCTGGAGATGATCGTGATGGACGTGGAAGGCAGGTCCTTGGTCTTGCGCTCGTTGTCCTCGATGAAGCTGAACTTGCCGTTGATGGGCAGGCTTCCGGAAGCGTTGGCAGCAGCGGTCAGCGTGTAGGTGACCTTGAAGTTCGCTTGGGTAGGAAGAGCCATCCAGATGAACTTGGCCTTCTGGTCGGCGAAGGTGAACGAGGCACCCTTGGTCTCGATGGCCGTCACGCTCAGGCCTTCGGGCATATCGATCTGCAGCTTCGCGAAACCTGTAAGGTCGCCCTTCTCAACGGTCACCGTCACTTTCACTTCGCTGCCGGCCTGCATGGTGGCGGGCACATCCTGCGTGATCGTGATGTCGGCCAGGAACAGCGCATTGAAGAGAAAGAGGCCGAACAGGTTGAATAGCGCAGCGGCTTTGATCATGGAAGGAGGGAATGCTCAGACCACGGCAATGTGGACCTCAGCAAAACTCAACTTCTTCGCGCGTGGAACGGCCGGGCCGCGCGGAGATCTTCCAACAGGCGCCTGTTGAACGCGGATCTAGAAGTTCGGCTTCAACATGTACTTGCTGTAGAAGCCATCAATGGCGGCAACGGCTTCCTCCGCATTATCCACCACGCTGAACAGGTCCATATCCACGGGATTGACGTAGTGATACTTGTCACCCATGGTGGACTTGATCCAATCCAGGAGGCCCTGCCAATACTTGCGTCCTACCAGAATGATCGGGAAGCGTGCGATCTTCTGCGTCTGGATCAAGGTCAGCGCTTCGAAGAGCTCGTCCATGGTACCGAAGCCTCCGGGCAGCACGATGAATCCCTGCGAGTATTTGATGAACATCACCTTCCGCACGAAGAAGTAGTCGAAGTTCAAGCTCTTCTCCTTGTCGATGTAAGGGTTCGGTTCCTGCTCGAAAGGCAGTTCGATGTTGAGCCCCACGCTGGTGCCACCGCCGCGTTGTGCGCCTTTGTTGGCGGCTTCCATGATGCCGGGCCCACCGCCTGTGATCACGCCGTAGCCATGACCGGTGAGCAGGAAGGCGATCTCTTCCGCCAGCTTGTACTCCGGTGCTTCGGGTGCGGTGCGCGCACTGCCGAAAATGCTGACGCAGGGGCGGATCCGTTGCATGGCCTCGAAGCCCTCCACGAACTCGCTCATGATCTTGAAGATGGCCCAACTATCGTTGGCCTTCACTTCGCTCCAGCCCTTGCGCTTGAACGCGTTCTTGATGCGGCGCTCGTGGTGGTCGGTGGCCTTCTGGGGTACTTTCTCCTGCTTGCTCATGCCAATGTGGTTCAACGGAGCTCCTGCTCCAGGTAACGTGCGGTGTGTCCACGGCCCATCATCACAATGTCCTCCGGAGTGCCACGGACCACGATCTGCCCGCCTCCTCCTCCGCCTTCAGGGCCCATGTCGATCACATGATCAGCCACCTTGATGATGTCCATGCTGTGCTCGATCACGAGCACGGTGTTGCCTTGGTCCACCAAGCGTTGCAGCACGGAGATCAGCTGCCGGACATCCTCGAAGTGAAGACCGGTGGTTGGCTCGTCGAGGATGTAGAAGGTGCGGCCCGTGTCGCGCTTGCTGAGCTCGGTGGCCAGCTTGATGCGCTGCGCCTCACCGCCACTGAGCGTGGTGCTGCTCTGGCCCAAGGTGATATAACCCAGGCCCACATCCAGCAGCGTCTGGAGCTTCATGCGCAGTTGCGGGATCTCGGAAAAGAGCTCCAGTCCTTCCTCTACGCTGGTGGCAAGGACATCGGCGATGCTGCGGCCCTTGAAGCGCACTTCCAGTGTCTCTCGATCGTAGCGTTTTCCCCGACAGGTCTCGCAGGGCACGCTGACATCGGGCAGGAAGTTCATTTCGATCACCCGTACACCCGCACCCTTGCAGGTCTCGCAACGACCACCGGCCGTGTTGAAGCTGAATCGGCCGGCCTTGTAGCCCCGGATCTTCGCACTGGGAAGTTGGGCGAACAGCTCGCGGATGTGGTCGAAAAGACCGGTGTATGTAGCGGGATTGCTCCGGGGTGTGCGACCTATGGGGCTTTGGTCCACCTCGATCACCTTGTCGATGTGCGTGAGCCCTTCGATCTTCTTGAATGGCATGGGCTGGGCCTCGCTGCGGTGGAAATGCTTGCTGAGGATCGGATACAAGGTGTCCCCGATCAACGTGCTCTTACCGCTTCCGCTCACACCGGTCACGCAGATGAAGGTTCCTAGGGGAAGTTCGACATCAACGTTCTTGAGGTTGTTGCCACTGGCTCCACGCAGGATCAGGCGGTCACCTGAGCCACGGCGGCGTTCGGAGGGGATCTCGATCCGACGTTCGCCGCGCAGGTATTGCGCCGTGAGCGACTGACTTCCCATGAGCTCCTTCGCTGTGCCTTGGGCCACGACATGACCACCGTGCACACCGGCACCGGGCCCGATGTCGATCACATGGTCGGCGCTCATCATCATCTCCTTGTCGTGCTCCACCACGATCACGCTGTTGCCGCCATCGCGCAGCTGGCGCAGGCTGGCGATCAAGCGTTGGTCATCGCGCTGGTGCAGGCCGATGCTGGGCTCGTCCAATATGTAGAGCACGCCGGTGAGCTGGCTGCCGATCTGTGTGGCCAGGCGGATGCGTTGCGCCTCGCCACCACTGAGGGTGCGTGCACTGCGGTCCAGGGTCAGGTACTCAAGCCCCACGTCAAGGAGGAACTCGGAGCGGGCGGTCACCTCCTTCACGACGTCGCGGGCAATGATGGCCTGCTTCTCACCCATGCGCTCCAGCAAGCCGTCCATGTGGCGGTGCAGGTCGTTCAAGGGCATGTTGGCCAGCTCGTGGATGTTGCGTCCATCGATGCGGAACCAGAGGGCCGTCTTCTTCAACCGTGTGCCAGCACACTCGGGGCAGGTCACCATGTGGGTGAAGCTCTCAGCCCACTTCTGCGCGGTCTTCGGGCCTTCCTCCGCCTGTTCCAGAATGAAGGGGATGATGCCTTCGAACTGTACGCTGCGATCGCTAAGGCCGATGGCGCTGCTCACCTTCAGCGGCTCGTCGAGGCCGTTGAGGATGGCCACGAGCACCTCATCCTCCATGTCCTCCATCGGGGAATCGACGGTGTGGCCGAAGTGGATGAGCACGGCCTCGATCTGCTTGAAGATCCAGTTGTTCTTGTAGGTGCCGAGGGGAACGATGGCGCCCTTCTTCACGCTCTTGCCACGGTCCGGCACAATGCGGTCCAAGGCCACTTCGGTCACCTGTCCGAGTCCGCTACAGCGTGGGCAGGCGCCATAGGGGCTGTTGAAGCTGAAGAGGTTGGGTTCCGGCTCTTCGTAGGCGATGCCGCTGGTGGGGCACATCAGGTGGCGGCTCAGGTAACGACCCTTCTCGGTCTTCGCATCGAGGACCATCAGGTTACCCTTGCCATACTTGAGCGCCGTGGCACAGCTCTCGCCGATCCGCTTCCGATCGGCCTCCTTCACTTTGATCCGGTCCACCACCAGTTCAATGTCGTGCACCTTGTACCTGTCCAGACGCGGACGACCGGTGATGTCGATGACCTTGCCGTCCACGCGTGCGCGCAGGAAGCCTTGGCGGAGCAACTGCTCGAAGAGCTCACGGTAGTGGCCTTTGCGGCCGCGCACCAAGGGTGCGAGTACCAGCAGGTCCTGTCCATCGTGTTCCCGCAAGATGAGGTCCACGATCTGCTTGTCGGTGTAGCGCACCATGGGCTCACCGGTCACGTAGCTGAACGCATCGGCCACGCGGGCGTACAACAGGCGCAGCAGGTCGTAGATCTCGGTGATGGTACCCACGGTGCTCCGTGGGTTGCGGCTGATGGTCTTCTGCTCGATCGCGATCACGGGACTGAGCCCGGTGATGAGGTCCACATCCGGGCGTTCGATGCCTCCGAGGAATTGCCGTGCATAGGTGCTGAACGTCTCGATATACCGGCGCTGACCTTCGGCGTGGATGGTGTCGAAGGCGAGGCTGCTCTTGCCACTGCCGCTAAGACCGGTGATCACCACGAGCTTGTCGCGCGGGATCGCTACATCGATGTTCTTGAGGTTGTGGACGCGTGCGCCCAACACCTCGATGTAGCCTTCGGTCGCCTCATGGGAGGTGACGGCGTGATCGTTCTTCAACTCGGGCTCCAACAGTGGTTCAGGGACAAGCGGCCGGTCAATCCTCGGAGGTGACGGCCTGGTTGAAATCGTCGGCAGGCAACAGTAGCGAGTAGGCCTTGCCCTTGGCATTGGTGAGCTTGTTGTCCCGCAACCAGGGGTTCAACAGTTTCCCGGTGCGGTAGTCGGTGCCTTGGCGCAGGGACCAATCGGCGATGTTCTCAATGGGTCCGGTCACCTCCACAACGCGGGTGTGGTAGGGGGCATAGAGGTCCTTCTTGCGGATGTGGAATCCGTAACGCTCCGGGTCATTGATGATCTCCTTCATGGCGAGGAGGCGGAACGCGTAGCGGGAGGTCTCTTCCGGGAGTTGGAGTGAGAAGTAGTCCTTGGTGTTCTGTCGGTCCATCTGCTTCTCCACACCGCCCGGGCCGAGGTTATAGGAAGCCGCGGCCATGGCCCAAGAGCCGTATTTCGTGTAGCCATCCTTGAGGTAGCGGCACGCGGCTTCGGTGCTCTTCACTACGTTGTAACGCTCGTCGACATCGGCGTTCACCTCCAGTCCGTGTTGGATACCGGTCTCCTTCATGAACTGCCAGAAGCCCGTGGCACCCATCGGGCTCACCACATTGGTAAGTCCGCTCTCGATCAGGGCCAGGTACTTCATGTCGTCCGGAACCCCTTCACTTGCCAGTATGGGTTCGATAACAGGGAACCAACGTGCGGCACGCTTGTGGGCCAAAAGCGAGTTGCTCTGCCAATAGGTGTTCACCAAAAGTTCCCGGTCCAGTCGTTCACGCACGTCCAACTTCCCCAGCGGCACTGGCTCACCGCAGAAGCTCAGGTCACTGGGCAAGGTGAGGCTGAAGATCTTGTAGCTGTCGTTGAAGTTGCGTTGGTGGTCCAGGTCGGTATCGGTGGCCGACACGCTGAAGCTGAAGAGGTGCACGACCAACGCGGCCGCCGATACCGTCACCACCAGAAGGAGGCTGCGTAAGGCGTAGCGGAGCGGGGTGTTCATGGGGTTCTGCGTGTGCGTCTGGTGAGCCCGAACAACAGGGCGAAGACCACCACCGCATAGCCAACGTAGATCAAGCTGTGGAAGTTCTTCCAGACAGGGATGAACTTCAATGCGACAAAGGTAAGCAGCCAGGACACGCCGCTCAGCGCGCCGAACGTGAGGGCTACTTGGGCATCGCTGAGGCCAGCGTAGCTAAGGTGGTGGGTGGTGTGATCTTTTCCGCCCACGAACGGGGAAGTGCCACGCAGGAGCCTGTTGATGGTGACAGTGGTGGTGTCCGCGATGGGGAGCAGGAACACCACCAAGGCCATGCAGGCTTGACGCCAGGGCTCCATCTCGCCAGTGGGGGAGGCACCGTTCCATAGGCAGCGTATGCCCACGTAGGCGAGGAACACGCCGAGGAACTGACTACCTGTGTCACCCATGAACATGCGCGAAGGGTTCCAGTTGTAGAACAGGAAGCCCGCGAGTGAGGCCATGACCCCGATGATCAGCACCATGTCGATGCTCATGCGCGGACCGTTCATCTGGTAGACCAGAAGGCCGGCAGCCAGGATCCCCAGGGAGGTCACCGTGGTGATGCCGTCCATGTTGTCGAGCATGTTGATGGAGTTCATCATGCCAACCACCCAAAGCACGGTGAGCACCTGATCCGCCCATGGGATATCGAACACATGGATGGAAGTGCCACCGAGGATCAAGAGGATGCCGCAGAACACCTGGGTGGCGAACTTGAGCAACGGTCTCGTGTTGTAAGCATCATCGGCAAGACCCATGAGGAAGCCTAGGCCTGTGGCGGCAAGAAGACCCAACAGCCCGGGTTGGAGCGGGTCGCTCAGTTTCGGGAACAAGGCACCGTTCACGGCGAAGGAGCCGAGGAAGATGATGAAGAAGCCGATGCCTCCGAAGGCAGGTTTCGAACTGGCCGCCCAACGCACCATGCCCTCTTGCTCCCGGATGCCGAAGGTCCGGAAGAAGCGCATGAACACGGAGTTCACCACCAGTGAGAAGAGCAGTGCTGCGAAGAACAGCCCCGCGTAAATGAGGAAGAGCTGTGTGCCGCTATACATGAGCCTTCGGCCAAGGGTTCAGGTCGAACGGCACGCCGAGCAGGTCCTTCTCGCTCAGCACGGGATCCTGTGCGCCCCATTCGATGTTGAGGGCGGGGTCGTCCCAGCGGA
Organism: Flavobacteriales bacterium; assembly: GCA_016721825.1. Taxonomy (GTDB): domain Bacteria; phylum Bacteroidota; class Bacteroidia; order Flavobacteriales_F; family PHOS-HE28; genus PHOS-HE28. Next base: position 183,340 of record JADKHI010000001.1, on the reverse strand, counting down.
TGCAACGCTCGCTCGCCTTGTCGTAGTAAGCGGTGCATTTGTAGGCGAAGATGGTGCCGTCCTCCAGTGTGTGGAAGCCATGGGCGAAGCCTTCGGGGATGTAGAGCATGTGCTTGTTCTCCCCATCCAATACCGCCTTGAAATGCTGTCCATAGGTCGGGCTGTCCGGACGGATGTCCACGCACACGTCCAGCACGGCGCCCTTCACCACGCGTACCAACTTGGCTTGTGCATGGGGGGGGAGCTGGAAGTGCAGGCCGCGCAGAACGCCCCGATCACTGCGGCTTTCGTTGTCCTGCACAAAGGCGGTGTTCACGCCCGTGTCCTTGCGGAAGCGGCCCGCGTTGAAGCTCTCGAAGAAGTAGCCACGGTGATCGGCGAACACCGTGGGCCGGATCAGCAGGAGCCCTTCAAGTCCTGTGGTTTCGATGTGCATCAGCCTCCGAAGAGTTTGGCGAAGAAGCCTTTGGTGCGCTTGTCGCGGCCACGGTCCTCATAGTAACCGTACCCATAACCGTAGCCCTGGGTGTAACCGTAGCCATAGCCGTAGCCGTAGCCATAGTTGTAGCCATACTTGTTCCGTTCGATGTCCACCCCGTTGAGGATGGTGCTCATGCGGGTGATCTTGTTCTCGTTGATCAGGCGGTCCACGTTCTGCACGAAGGCCTTCTTGGAGTAGTCGGCCCGGAAGATGTAGATCGGGTAGTCGGCCCGCTGGATCATGGCGATGCCGTCCGTTACCAGGCCCACCGGCGGGTTGTCGATCAAGATCACATCGTAGCTCAGTTTCAGCTCCTCAAGGATGGAGTTCATGCGCGGGCTGATGATGAGCTCGCTGGGGTTGGGAGGTATGGGGCCTGCAGTGATGAAGTCGAGGTTCTCCAATGCACTGTTCTGGATGCAATCCTCCAAGGTGTCCTTGGAAATGAGCAGGGTGCTCATCCCCTTGATGTTCTCAACGCCGAACCCGAGGTGGATCTTCGGTTTGCGCATGTCCAGGTCAAGCACGATCACACGCTTGCCACTGAAGCTGATGATGCCCGCCAAGTTGATGGCCACGAAGGTCTTGCCCTCTCCTGAGATCGTGCTGGTAACGGCGATGATCTTGGGTCCGGGGGTGTTGTCCACGAACTGGAGGTTGGTCCGAACGCTACGGAAGCTTTCCGCGATCAGGCTCTTCGGATTCTTGTCCACGAGCAACTGGCTGATGGGGATCTCCTTCTTGTAGCGGGGCACCATGCCCAGAATGCCGATGGAGGCATTGCTCTGGCGGGCGATGTCGATCAGCGAGGTGATGTTGTCATGGAGGATGTACCGGATCAGCACGATCAGGAAGCTGATGATGATGCCGGTGAGCAGGTAGGAGAGCAAGACCACGTTGCGGTCCGGTGCGATCGGGCTGCGCGGCAGCGCGGCACTTTCCAGAATGCGGTTCTCCGGAACGAAACCAGCATTGCTGATGCGGTATTCGATGTCCTTCTCCAGCAGCTGGGTGTAGTACTTCTCGTTGATGTTGAACAGGCGCTGGATCCGTGCAAAGGCGAGTTCCTTCTCCGGCAGGCTCATGAAACGTTGTTCGAATTCGGCGATCCGCTCCTCATAGTCCAGCCGCCGCTCGTTGAAGCGTTTGCGCAAGGTGTTGATGCTCTCCAGGATCAGTTTCTTCTGGATGTTGATGCGCACCTCCAATCCCTTGATCTCCTCGTTCTCCGGCGTCTCTTCGAACAGCGCCTTGTCCCGTTCCGTCACCAGATCCTGTAGGGCGCGCACCAGAGCGGACAGTGTCTGTTCATAGGAGGTGCCGACCAGCAGGGGGATCAAGTTGTAGACCTCGATCTGGTTCGGGGTCTGGTTCGTGGACTTCTCGATCTCGTTCAGCAGGCTCTCCTCCACGCGTAGGTTGAGGATCTCATTCTCGTACTCGCTGTTGCGCTCCAAATAGATGGGGGTGAGCCGCTCAAGATCCGCGACCTGGTTATCCTGTTTGAAGGATTGTAGGAGCATTTCACTCTCCTTCAACTGCTGGAACACCGTGTCCTTCTGGGTTTCGATGAAGCGCAGGATGGCCTCGGCGCTGGCCCTGTTCCGCTCCACATCGTAGTCGATGAAGGTCTGTGCCATGGCCTGCGGTATGTCCCTGGCCAGGATGCTGTTGTGGTCCTTGCAGCTCAGCACCACGGTCTTCGCGTTCGCGTCCAGGATCTGCACGGAGAGCTGCTTCGAATACCGACTGATGAGCGTGGTCTTGTTGTTGATCACGAAGTAGTGTGTGCCGTCCGGGTCGGGGGTGGCGAAGGTGCTTCCCTCACTGAGCTTCAGTCGGCAGCTGAAATGGGGGGTGACGATGCGCGAGCGCATGTCGAACAGTTCCGCGAAGTTGCGGCCCTCGACCGAGTAGCTCACCTTCACCTTGCTTTCCGCGCTGGGGGTGCAGAAGATCGGACGGTCGAGCACCAGCGTATCGGCGACCACGAGGTCCTCCAACGTATAGGGGCTCTCGGTATAGAATTCCTTGGTGAGGATCTGGCCCTTGTAGTAATAGCTGACGGCCAGCGGCAGACGGTCCAAGGCCATACCAACGAAGAACTTCGAGCGGATCAATTCAACATCCGCCTGGATGGACTTGTCCTCGGTGATGTCCGTAACGTCCAGCACCTTGCGGGCGTTGTTGTGCTGACTGAGCTGGATGATGGCCTTGCTCTCGTAGGTGGGAGCGGTATAACGCAGATAGATGTAAGCGGCAGCGAGGGCGAGGAGGATGCACAGGACGATCCAGATCAGCGAGCGCTTGACGATGTAGATGAACAGCCCAAGGTCGAACTCGTTGCTGAAGTTCGTGATACGCTCACGATAGCTGTCGAGATTATTGTTCCGGGCGCCCCCCTCTTCGCTGATCATGCAAGGGTCAGTTCTGTAGGGCTTGCACCAAGCCGAGCACCAGTACGGTGGTGGTCAGGAGGGTGATCAACGGGGCCAGGTCCTGCAACAGCTCGCGGGCCAGTTCGGGGTTCGGTTGCACGTAGATGATGTCGTCCCCCTGGATGATCATATCGGCATACTTCAGCCCCTCGATATCGCTCAGGTCGAATTGGTACACGAGGCGCCCGCCCCCGACCTTTCTGCGGAACAGCTTCACTTTGTGGGCGTTGCCTCGGTCCGTGATGCCACCGGCCTGTGCCAGCACTTCCGTGAGCGTGCTGCTGTTGTTGTCCAAGGTCACTACACGGGCATCGCCACCTGAACCGGGGAACACGATGGCCCTGCGGTTCAGCACGGTCAGTTGAACGAAGGGGCGGTTGTAGTAAGGCACATACAATCCTTCCAAGTAGAGTTCAGCTTCGCGCAATGTCATTCCTGCAATGGGGACCCGACCGATCAACGGGAGCTTGACCATACCGTCCGTTGAGACCAGGTAGGAGTTCAACTGGCGCTGGTTGGGCATCCGGACGTTCTCCTCGGAGATAAGGTCGATCAGGCGGAAGCCGTCGTTGGCGAAGAGCCTGAACTGCAGAAAGTCGTTCTGGTTGATGGTGAAGTTGGGGTCGATGGAATCCGGCGGCACCGCGAACTGATAGTCCGTGGGTGTCTTGAACATGATGTCCTTGTTGATCGTACATCCGGTGGCCAGCACCACAAGCACGACCAGTAAGCCCAGTAGCCTTCCCATGCCTTCGTATTTGCGCAAATGTAACGGTTGGCCCGTGGGCTCAGCCCAGCAATTCGCGGTACATCCGATCCGTGTCCGAAACGAGCCGCGAATAGTGGTAGCGGTCGCGTACATGCTCCCATCCACCGGCACCCAGACGGGCGCGCAGGGCTTCGTCCTCAACCACTTTGAGCAGGTTGTCGGCAAGGCTGACCGCATCCCCTGGAGGGCTCAGTAGTCCGGTGCGGCCGCTGAGGACCACGTTCTCGATGCCACCCACATTGGTGCTGACCACGGGCTTGTTGGCCGCCTGGGCCTCGATCAGGGTCACCGGGGTGCCTTCGTTGTTGCTCGTCAGGGCCACGATGTCCAACCCGGCGTTCACCACATCCACTTCCTTGATCCAACTGGTGAAGGTGATCTGGGCATTCTGGACACAGGGCTTGCCGTTCACACCGTGTCCGAAGCCATGGCCGTTGAAGAAGGGGCCTGCCGCCATGCTGAGCCCGAGATCGCGGGTCACCTGCTCGAGGCGTCCACGTTCCTCACCATCGCCCACGATGAAGGCGCGCACCTTCTTGCCCGTGCGCTCGGAGAGGTGCTTCATGCTTTGCAGGAAGAGGTCGTGGTTCTTCACCGGCACCAGGCGCCCCACGATGCCGACGGCGATCTCGTCATCGGCCACGCCATACACCCGGCGGAAGAGCTTCCGCTTGGCCTCCAGGTCCTGTTGGAACTTGCTGAGGTCGAAGCCGAGGGGGATCACGCTCACCTTGTTATCGGCGCAAATGCGGTGCTCATCCACCAGCTCGGCTCTCTGCCGCTCGCTGATGGCGACGATGCGTGTGCTGCGGCGGGCCAGGAAGCGCTCGATGTTCTTGTACATCGTGGTGCGCAGCTGCCCGAAGTAGCTGTGGAACACATGACCGTGGAAGGTGTGCACGATCACTTTCACGCCCATCTCGCTGGCGGCCATGCGACCCACTGCACCGGCCTTGGCGGCATGCGTGTGGACGATGTCCGGCTTGAAATCCTTGATCAGCTGTTTCACCCGGCGGTAAGCGGTACGGTCGCGCCAAGGGGCGATGTCGCGGCGCATTTCCGGCAGGATCAAAGGTTCCACGCCGATGGCGTCCAGGATGTGCTTGCTGCCTTCCTCGCTTTCATCCCATTGACCACCCACGAGCAGCGTTTCGTAGTCGCCGGGCAGGTGCTTGGTCAAGTAGGCCGCATTGTGCGTGGGGCCACCGAGGTTGAAGCGGTTGATGATGCGGAGAATGCGAGGCATCGGAGCGTCAAAGGTACCGTTAGCCGAATGGCGGCCGACCCTCGAAGGTCAGCATCGGTGAACGGTTCACTGTGAAGACGACCCGCAGGGGAGGGGTTGCCTCAAGGCAACCTTTTCGCGGAGCACCGTACGATGATGTCCGAGCTCAGCCAGCGGTGGAGCGGGTTGGTGGTCGCGAGCCGGTCAATGCGCTTGGCCAGTGCGATGGAAAGCCCCGGTAGCAGCAGGCCAAAGGGGAACACCGTGTGGTTGTGGAACTCCAGCCGGTCGATCGTGAGGTGGGGCGTTAATGCCTTCTTCGCTTCGCCAACACCATAGGTCCGTGTGCGTACGCCCGAGCTCAGGACCTTGTCGCGGCTGCCGAACAGGCGCAAGGGGAGCTTCAGTAGCCAGCGCATCCAGGTGTCCAGACCGCCGCTGTGGGTGAAGGTGATGACGGCCTGTCCGCCCGGGGCTAGGCTCCTCGCGATGAAGGCCAGGTTCCGCTCCAATTCGGCGGCGTCCATGTAAGTGGTCACACCCAGCATGAAGACCGCGTCGAAGGTGCGCTGGGCGAAGACGTGGTCATAAGCGAAGCCCACAAAGCGATCCGCATCAGGGACAAGGCTCTGCGCGAGCATGCCCGAACTCACGTCCGTGGCGTAGAAGCGCATCCCGGGAAAACGGGGCAATAGGTGGTCGTAGAGGTTGCCAGTGCCGCTGCCGATGTCCAGCACGTTCTTTCCGCTCAGTTCCAGCCCACGCGTGGCCTTGTCAAGCCGCTCGTTGAAGTAGTAGTGGTGGAAGGGGCTGGCTTGGGTGTACTTCGCCCGGTAGTTCGTGCTCGTCCGGTCGAAGAAACGGGCGGCATCGGAAGTGCTGGGCTCGGTGGACATGGGCTCTGGCGTAGGCATGACCGGTTCGTGTGGCCTTCATCCACCTTTCCGGGCGAAGTGAACGTCGCCCCTACAGGTGGATCACCTCGCCGTAAGCAGCAGCAGCGGCTTCCATGATGGCCTCGCTCATCGTGGGGTGTGGGTGCACCGTCTTGATGATCTCGTGGCCCGTGGTCTCCAGCTTGCGGATGCTCACGCACTCGGCGATCAGTTCCGTCACGTTCATGCCGATCATGTGGGCGCCGAGCAGCTCACCGTATTTGGCATCGAAGATCAGCTTCACGAAACCGTCCTTGGCACCTGCCGCGCTGGCCTTGCCGCTGGCGCTGAAAGGGAACTTGCCGACCTTGATCTCCAGGCCTTTCTCCTTCGCCTGCTTCTCGGTCATGCCCACGCTGGCCACCTCGGGGCTGCAGTAGGTGCAGCCGGGGATGTTGGTGTAGTCGATGGGCTCGGGGTGGTGGCCTGCGATCTTCTCCACGCAGGTGATGCCCTCTGCGCTGGCCACGTGCGCCAGGGCCTGGCCGGGGGTCACGTCACCGATGGCGTAGTAGCCCGGGATGTTGGTGGCGTAGAACTCGTTCGTCGTGACCTTGCCCTTGTCGGTAACGATGCCGACCTCTTCAAGGCCGATGCCTTCGATGTTCGGGGTGATGCCCACCGCGCTCAGCACGATGTCGCATTCGATCTTCGTTTCGCCCTTGGCGTTCTTCACGGTCACCACGCAGCCCTTGCCCTTGGTGTCCACGTTGGTCACTTCCGAAGAGACCATCACGTCGATGCCCTGCTTCTTGAAGCTCTTCTCCAGCTGCTTGCTCACGTCCTCGTCCTCCACAGGCACCACGTTCGGCAGGAACTCCACGAGGGTGACCTTGGTACCGATGGCGTTGTAGAAGTAGGCGAACTCGGAGCCGATGGCCCCGCTGCCCACCACCACCATGCTCTTGGGCTGTTGCGCCAGCACCATGGCCTCGCGGTAGCCGATGATCTTCTTGCCGTCCTGGGGCAGGTTCGGCAGCGCACGGCTGCGGGCGCCAGTGGCGATGATGATGTGCTTGCCTTCGACCACCTGCTTCGTTCCGTCCGCGCCAGTGACCTCGATCTTCTTGCCGGGCTGCAATTTGCCAGTGCCCATGATCACGTCGATCTTGTTCTTCTTCATCAGGAAGGTCACGCCGTTGCTCATGCCCTTGGCCACGTCGCGGCTACGCTGCACGATGGCGGTCATGTCCGGGGTGCCGGCCGCTACGGTGATGCCGTAGTCCTTGGCGTGGTTGATGTACTCGAACACCTGGGCGCTCTTCAGCAAGGCCTTGGTGGGGATGCACCCCCAATTGAGGCAGATGCCGCCGAGGCTCTCCTTTTCAACGATGGCGGTCTTGAGGCCCAGCTGGCTGGCGCGGATGGCGGCCACGTAGCCACCGGGGCCACTGCCGAGAACGATCACATCATAGCTCATGAGGAAGCGGTAGCGGTTTGATGGGGCGAAGGTAGCGGGCCGTTCGGAATGGGTCGGGATAGTTGTTCGTGGTCCGTTGTTCGGGGGGCGAACGACGAGGCCCGAGCAACGAACAACGGATCCCCGGCTATCTTGGCCTCACATCAAGATCCATCCCATGCTCGACCCCAACACCACCGCCACACACCTTTCCGTGCAGGACGCTGATTCCTTGCGCAAGACCGCCAAGTGGGCCCGCTTCCTGGCCATTGTTGGGTTCGTGATGATCGGGCTCATGGTACTGGCAGGTTTCAGCATGGGCGCATTCTTGGGGCGAATGGCATCCATGCAATCTGAAATGTTAGGCACACCCATGCCTTTCGATGTGGGGGCCATCGGCACCATGTACACCGTGATCTTCCTCCTCGTCGGGGCGCTCTATTTCGTGCCTACGCTGTTGCTCTTTCAATTCGCTACACGCACGTTGCGTTCCCTGGCCGGCAGCTTCGACCCCATCACCTTCACCAGCGGGCTGGAATCGCACCGCCGCCTGTACAAGTTCATGGGCATCCTCATGATCATCGTGCTGAGCATCTATGCCCTGTTCTTCTTCTTCATGCTGCTCTTCGCCGGGGCCATGTTCGGGTTGGCGAACTGAACTGGGCAGAAGGCTAGTTATCCACGATCCGAGCGTTTTGCCGTTGGAAACTCGCCAGATGGGTAAGACGAAGCGTTGGCCGTGCGACCAGTACTTTGGTGGAACAACCAAACCAACTCACGCATGAGCGATATGAACCCCGGGACCGCAATGCCTGCGCGTCCGACACTGCTGACCGTGATCTGCATCCTGAGCTTCATCGCTGGGGCCTTCGGTCTGTGGAGCGGTATCAAGAACGCCTTCACTGATGCACCCCAGACCGAACTTCAGGAGGCGCGGGTCCAGTTGGAGGAGACCATGGCCCAAGTGGGTGACCAAGGAAATGAGATGATGACCAAGATGATGGAGTCGGGCATGGTGATGGCCGAGAAGGCTGCCGAGAACGCCAAGCCCATCGGCTACTCCAACATCATCCTTTCGCTGCTCAGCCTCTTCGGCGTATGGCAGATGTGGAACCTGAAGAAGAGCGGGTTCTGGATGTACGTGGCTGCGTCCGTCGCCGGCTTGGTGGTGCCCATGGTGTTCCTCGGGGGTGGTATGTTGACCTTGATGAGCGTAGGCTTTGGCGGCCTTATCTCCATCGTCTTCATCATCCTCTACGCTGTGAACCTGAAGCACATGAGCTGAGGTTCTTCGACCTTCCTTGGAAAGCCCCTTCTCCATCCGGAGGAGGGGCTTTTCAGTTACCCGGATACCTTTCGGGCCGTATGGAACCACTTGAACCCGCCCCGCCCACAGGCCGCCCGCAGCTGATCACGAACCTGGGCATCCTCACTTTCATCAACACGGGCTTCTTTGTGCTCGTGTACGGCATGGGTGTGCTGGGCATGGCCGGTGTGCAGAGCATGCCGCGCGATGAGTTCGACTCCATCGTGCAACCGCAGCTCGACCGGTACTTCAGCGGCCCACAGATGGAGGATGCGCTGCTGATGATGGATGTCGTGTACCAGCACGGGTTCGCCCTGATGGGCATTCTCTTTCTCCGCACGCTCCTTCGCCTGGCCGGTGCCTTGGGTATGTGGCGCGGGCGCATGTGGGGCTTTTACCTGTATGCCTTCGCCCAGCTGGCCGGCATCTTCGCCCCGCACCTGATCCTGCCGTGGAAGTTCCTGGGCCTCGGTGGCCCGTTGGTGGCCGTTGCCATGACCGCCCTGTACGGCACACAGCGGAGGTTCCTGTCATGAACGGAGCGATGAACAGGGGTATCCGCACCTCTTGGGTCCAGATGGTGCTGAGCGCCTTGCTCGCGCTCTGCTACACTGCCTGCTCAGCGCCGTTGACCGTTGAAGGTGGCCAGCGCGTCACCAGCGAGCTCTTGGCTGCCATTCAACAAGGGGAGCTGGCCGCCTTGGATCAATTCTACGCGGACAAGTTCTTTGCGCGCATGCCCAGGGAGGAGTGGATCTACACGCTCAAGGTGACGCAGGAGAAACTAGGGCCGATCAAGAACTACGCGTTGATCAGCTCGAACTTGGAAAGCTCATTCCTTGGCGCGGAGAAGCTGAAGCTTACGTACCGCGTACACTACGAGCAGGTCGCCTTCCGTCACGTCTTCACCATGGTCGAGCAGAACGGCCGGGCCAGGGTGTTGAGCCATGAGGTTCTGGGGGATGTAGCGGAGTAAGTCCCGGCTTCCATCAACATCAGGGGTCCTCTGCGAGAGACCCGGATCGAGCAGTAGGTGGAAAAAGGAGCAACGGGCTCAGCCCTTCACCGCCACCCCACTGATCTCCACGTTCACCCCACGCGGCAGTGCCTTCACAGCTACCGCTTCCCGCGCGGGCGGCACCTCGGTGAAGTAGCTGCCGTACACCTCGTTCACCGCTCCGTAGTGGGCCATGTCGCTCAGGAAGATGGTCACTTTCACCAGGTGGCTGTGGTCGAGCCCTGCAGCCCGGAGCAAGGTGCCGATGTTGTCCATCACCTTCCGGGTCTCGGTCGCGATGTCGCCGGTGTGCAGGTTGCCCTCGGCGTCCAAGGCGATCTGTCCGCTCAGGAACACGAAGCCGCCCGCCTCGATGGCCGGGGTGTAGGGGGCGAGGGGCTTGGCGGCGTTGGGGGGGAAGATGGGCTTCTTCATGAGGCGAAGATGGGAGGAGGATCGAATGATCGGACGATCAGAAGATCAGAAAATGGAATGCGTGCTATGGTCGGGGGGAAGATGATACTGGACCTCAGCCCTTCGATCGCATCATATCCAAGGGGGAGCATCAACGTGCAGTGTGAGCGCTAGGGCCGAGTGCTTCAGCGGAACAGCAAGCGCCTTCTTCCTATGATCATCTGATCATCTCATGATCTGACCTTCTGATCAACAGGGTAGTTTTGCGCTCCCATGAAAGACCTTCCGCTCATCCTGGTCACCAACGACGACGGCATCTTCGCTCCGGGCATCCGTGTGCTGGTGGAGGAGATGCGGGCCTTCGGGCGGGTGCTGGTGGTGGCTCCGGACAAGCCGCAGAGCGCCATGGGGCATGCCATCACCATCCACAACTTCCTGCGCCTCACCAAGGTGGACTACATGGAAGGCGTAGAGGCCTGGAGCTGCAGCGGCACCCCTGTGGATTGCGTGAAGCTCGCCATCTACAAGCTGCTGAAGGGCAGCAAGCCCGACCTGCTGGTGAGCGGCGTGAACCACGGGGCCAACATCAGCATCAATGTGCTGTACAGCGGCACCATGAGCGCTGCGGTGGAAGGGGCCATGGAGAGCATCCCCAGCATCGGCTTCAGCCTGATGGACCATGCCTTGGAGGCCGACTTCAGCCACGTGCGTCCGGTGATCCGCAGTGTGGTGGGCAATGCTTTGAAGCGCGGCATCCACGAGGGCAGCTGCCTGAACGTGAACGTGCCGAAGGCCTCCCATGGAGCGCTGAAAGGCATCCGCGTCTGTCGCCAGGCCCGGGCCAACTGGGAGGACGAGTTCGAGACCCGGCTGGATCCCGGCGGCAAGGAATACTACTGGCTGAAAGGCGAGTTCAAGAACGAGGACCACGGCGAGGACACCGACGTGTGGGCCGTTACCAATGGCTATGTGAGCATTGTGCCCACACAGTTCGACATGACCGCACACCACGAGATCGCCGCCTTGAACACCTGGGACCATGGAGTGGAATAGCCGAAAAGCGGGCTTCATTCTGGGGTTGCTGGTGCCGGTACTGGGCTTCTTCGGTTACGGCCTCATCTACACCACGGCCATCCGCCCCATGTACGACCTGGGCTGGTTCGTGAACGACCTGTTCCTGGGTACCACGGAGTACCGTACGCAGATCATCAGCCTCAGCCTCATCGCCGACGCCTTCCTCTTCTTCGCTATGGACCGTCGTGACATGCACAAGGCCATGCGCGGGGTCATCTTGGCCATGCTGGCCTACGGCGTCGTCATCGTGCTGCACATCGGATACGAGCAGCTCCTCAAGCACGGCGTGCTCTGATGGCCCGTCGCATCTACATCATCGCAGGGGAAGCAAGCGGCGACCTTCACGGCAGCAACCTGATCAAGGCGCTGAAGGATCGCGCAGCGCAGGACGGGGAGGAACTGGTGATCCGGGCCTGGGGCGGTGAGCGCATGGCCGCCGCTGGTGCCGAGGTGGTGAAGCACTACCGCGACCTCGCTTTCATGGGCTTCACCCAGGTGATCCTGAACCTGCGCACCATCCTGCGCAACATGAGCTGGTGCAAGGCCGACATCGAAGCCTTCAAACCGGACGCGGTGATCCTGATCGATTACCCCGGCTTCAACCTGCGCATCGCCGAGCACGTGCGGAAGCTGGGCGGCATCAAGATCATCTACTACATCAGCCCGCAGGTGTGGGCCTGGAAGAAGGGGCGCGTGCATGCCATCAAGCGCGATGTGGACCGCATGTTCGTGATCCTGCCCTTCGAGCAGCAGTGGTATGCGAACTACGGCATGGACGTGGACTTCGTCGGTCACCCCTTGCTCGATGCGATCCAGCAGGAAGGCACCCGTCCGCTGGAAGCCCTGCCCGGAGCCGACGCGCGCCCGGTGGTGGCCATGCTTCCCGGCAGCCGCAGGCAGGAGGTCGCCGGTATGCTGCCCATCATGCTCAAGGCTGCGGAACGTTTCCCGGACCATCGCTTCGTGATCGCAGCAGCGCCTTCGTTGCCCCCGGAGTTCTACCGTTCCATCATCGGTAGCGCCCCGGTGGCCTTGGTCTTCGGTCGCACCTACGACGTGTTGCGCACGGCGAAGGCCGCCCTTGTCACCAGCGGTACCGCCACACTGGAGACCGCCCTGTTCGGTGTGCCCGAGGTGGTCTGCTACAACGGCGGCGCCATCAACGTCTGGCTGGCGCGTCGCCTGATCAAGATCGAGTTCATCAGCTTGGTGAACCTGATCATGGAGCGCGAAGTGGTGTGCGAGTTGATCCAGCAGGAGCTGACACCGAAGAACCTGGCCGAAGAGTTGGGTCGCCTGTTGAACGACGCGACCTACCGGAGCCGTGTGGAGCAGGACTTGAATTCGTTGCGTGCGAAGCTCGGTGGCCCCGGTGCCTCTGCGAAAGCCGCTTCGGGCATGTGGAAAATTCTGACCGGCCGCGTCTAAAGCCCTTCCGTGGGCGGGTAGCTTCGCCGCCGTGAAGTGCATTCGTTCCCTTTGGATCGTTCTCGGTCTCTCTGCGACGCTGTTCGCAGCCGCGCAGGACAATACGGTGATGCGTGCCGGCCTGTTCCGCGACAAGGCGATGAAGGAGGTGCTGGTGATGAGCCAGCGCGGGGCCAGTGAAGTTTTCGTGGACGGTGTGCGCAAGGGCGAGCTCATGACCACCGACGGCCTCAAGATCAACGTGGTGAACGGCAAGGTCCAGGCACGTTCGCTCGCCTTCTCGTTCGCCAGTGCGGAACGCATCGAACTGCGGCCGCACGGAGGAAAAGGGTTGTTGCGCATCACCGGCGTGCAGCCCAAGGTGGCCGAGCGCACCTATTCAGGTTCGATCACGCTCTCCGTGGTGGCGGGCGACCTGTTGCTGGTGAACGAGGTGGCCATAGAGGATTACGTGGCCGGTGTTGTGCAGAGCGAAGCAGGTAAGGACAAGGCACCGGAGTACTACAAGCTGCAAGCGGTGAGCTGTCGCACCTATGCGTTGGTGAACAAGCGCAAGCACATCCTTGACGGCTTCGAGGTGTGCGATGGTGTGCATTGCCAAGTGTATCGGGGCTCACCACCTTGCCCGACATCCAAGCCGCCGTGGATGCCACGCGTCGAATGGTCGTGGTGGACGCGAACATCCGCCTTATCCATGCAACCTTCCACAGCAATTGCGGTGGTGAGACCATGAACGCTGAAGACCTCTGGAGCAAGTCGGAGCCCTACCTGGTGAGCACGATGGACAGCTTCTGCGTGGCCTCACCGCACGCCACCTGGCGCAAAAGCATCGGTCGCGCGCAATGGCTGGAGTACCTGCGGAAGACCTACGGCGTGGATATCGCGGACAGCAACATGGTGCGTGCGGCGGTGCTGTTCGAACCCAACTGCCGCGAGCTCTACATCAGCCGCCTGTGGCCCTTGGTCTCCTTGGAAAAGGTGCGGGCCGACTGGAAGTTCAACAGCGCGTACTTCAACATCTGGCCGAACGGCGATCAGCTCGTGTTCGAGGGCCGCGGCTTCGGCCATGGTGTGGGGCTCTGTCAGGAAGGTGCGATGCGCATGGCCGATCGAGGCTGCAGCTTCACCGACATCCTGCACCACTACTTCGCCGACGTCCACCTGATGGACCTGGGCAGCATTGATTTCTTCCGGGACACGGAGTGACCCCTTGGAGGGGCAAAGGCTGAAGGCCTAAGGATGAAGGTTTGAAGATGATCCTCAGGCTTTGGTCTTTCCACTTCAGCCTTCAGCGATCGCCCTTCACTTGCTGTCAGGCTCGAAGTCCAGCACGATCGAGTTCATGCAGAAGCGCAGCCCTGTGGGTGGCGGGCCATCGTCGAACACATGGCCCAAGTGCCCATCGCAACGGCCACAGCGGACCTCCGTGCGAACCATGCCGTGGGTGTTGTCGTCAATGTAGCGGACGGCGGTCTTGCGCACCGGCTCGAAGAAGCTTGGCCACCCGCAGCCACTGCCGAACTTGCTGTCGCTTCGGAACAACTGGTTGCCACAGGCCGCGCAGTAGTATGTGCCGAGCCCTTCGAAGTCCCAATACTTGCCGGTGAAGGCACGCTCGGTGCCTTGTTCCCGAGCGATGTAGTAGACCTCTTCGGGGAGCACCTTCTTCCATTCGCTGTTGGCGATGGTGATCGGCGTGGTGTCGGTTCGGCTATAGTAGGGGTTGCTGGTGTGGGTGGTCATGGTGGGTGTCGTCTGGCTGGGTGCGCTGCAAGCGGTGAAGAGGATCGTTGCGGTAAGGAGCAGCAGCTTGATGGTCATGGTCAGTGGGTGGGGGCTGAAGAACGTTTCAAGCCGGTGTTCTGGTATGAACACGCGAACCTGGCGCCCGGTTCAACGTGCGGTTTCCTCGATGCGCCACCAGCGGATGTTTCGGGGGTGAAGCAACCCGCTATACACGAAGGCGCCGATCAAGCAGCCGGTGGCGATGCCGGTCAGCGTGAACAGAAAGGTCAGGATGTCCTCGGCGGTGCTGGTGCTGGTCGCGAGGTTGGCGACGCTGACGAGGCCGAAGCTCCCCGGTGCCAGGAGCCAGAAGGCGGGGATGAAGGTGACGATCGCTGGCGGTCCATTGAAGCGGAATTCGATCACCAGCGCCACAATGGTCATGGCCGCGGCACCGAAAAAAGCCGTGCTGGCACCATGGATGTAAATGCCGCTCAAGGTCTGGGCACCGTAGGCTACAGCGGCGGTCAGAAGCATGAAGAGGAAGCTGCGCGGCTTGCTGCTCTGGTACACATGCAGTCCGATGGCGAACACCAGTACGCCCAGCCAGGGCATTATGGGGCCGAGGCGGGAGAGCACTGGCACCGGTGCATCACCGCTCGTTGGGAACGGGAAGGCCTTGAAACCACCGAGGATGCCGAAGGCCAGCAAGATCAGCTGCGCGAAACCCGCCACCAAGCGGCTGGCACCGCTGATCACGTTCGAGTAGGCCAGCTCGATCACGGCCACCGTCAACATCATGCCCGGCAGGAACGTGATCAACGGCGGGATCAAGAGGGTCATGGCGGGTTCCTTCAGCCCGAAACGGTAGCTCAGTGCCACAGCGGCGCTCAATGCGAAGGAGGCCACCACCGGCATGATCACCGCCCAGGCCGGCCGCTTGCGCACCCAGAGCATGAGCCCCGAGCACAACAAGGCCAGCAGGGCCACCACGCCAAGCCCCACCAGCGAAGGACGGAGCATCAGCGCTACACCAAGCGTCGTCACGAGGTAGCCGAGCACGAAGCCCACCTTGCCGTAGCGGTGCCGCGAGCGCCACATGGCCTCCAGCCGGTCCAGCCCGCGTTCCGGGGTGATGCGTCCCACCCGCGCATCACGCGCGATCACCAGCACCTCTTCGATCTGGTCCAGCCGCAGTTGACCGCTGCGATACGGCCCGGTGGCCAGGTCCAGCTTGTGCTCCGTGGCATCGTCAACCTCGATGAACAGGCCTGTGGGCAGCACGAAGGCCGTGACGCCGTGCAATCCGTTCTGCCGTGCGATCAGCACGATGTCCCGTTCCACCAAGGGGACCGCGTTGCCCCCGGCCAGCTGCGCCTGCCCCAGCTTAGCCAGGAACTTCAGCAGCAGCGCGCGTTCGGCGGGGGAGGGGCTCGGTGTGGGCAGGTCTGACATCGACGACGAAAGTAGCCCTGCCGGCAACAGGGTACCTTCGCGCCTCATTCATCCAGCGCCGATCACTTCGGCCTTCCCATGCGCGACCGCCTCTACATCGAAGACACCCGCCTACGCATCCGTCATGGCCATCCGTGGGTGTACGACAACCAGGTGCTGCGCAGCGAGGGGCATCCCGAATCCGGCGGCATCGTGCAGGTGTTCGACATCAAGAAGGGTCCACTGGGTCAGGGCTACTACAACCACGCTAGCAAGATCCGCGTGCGTATGCTCACCAAGGACCTCGACGAGCCGATCAACGCAGCTTTCTTCAAGCGCAAGATCGCGGACGCTTGGGCCTACCGGAAAGAGCTTGTGGACACCACTTCCTGTCGTGTCGTCTTCGGAGAAGCCGATGGGCTGCCAGCCTTGGTGGTCGACAAGTTCAACGACGTCATCGCCATCCAGACGCTGAGCCTGGGGATGGACCGCTGGAAGAAGGAGATCGTGGAGGCGCTGCGCGAAGTCACCGGCGTGGAGAAATTCTACGAACGCAACGATGTGCCGATCCGCGAGAAGGAAGGTCTTCGGCAGCTGAAGGGATTCCTTAGCGATCCCTTCGACACCAACCTGACGATCGAGGAGAACGGCTTGAAGTTGGCGGTCGACGTGGCGGAAGGGCAGAAGACCGGCCACTTTCTGGACCAACGGTTGAACCATGCTGCCCTTGCGAACATTGTGAAAGGCAAGCACGTGCTGGACTGCTTCACGCACACGGGCGGCTTCGCGCTGCACGCGGCCATGTACGGTGCATCGAAGGTGGAAGGCCTTGATATCAGCGGGGAGGCGATCCGACTAGCCACATCGAACGCGCAACTGAACAAGCTCGAAGGCGTATGTGATTTCCGCACGGCGAACGTGTTCGACTTCCTCACCGACGCCAGCCGCACCAACAAGCTGTGGGATGTGATCGTGCTGGACCCGCCCGCCTTCGTGAAGAGCCGCAGCGCCTTGGAGAGCGCCACGCGTGGCTACAAGGAGATCAACCTGCGCGCCATGAAGTGTCTCCGCCCCGGCGGCTTTCTGGTGACATGCAGCTGCAGCCAGCACATGAGCGCCGATCTGTTCCGCAAGATGGTGGCCGACGCTGCCAACGACGCGCACCGCGAACTGCGCGAGGTCTATTATGGAACCCAGCCGCCGGACCACCCCATGCACTGGAGCATCCCCGAGACGCACTACCTGAAGTGCCTGGTGATGCAGGTGATGTAGTCGGGATCACTATTTTCGTTCCAGAGGCACTGCTCCCCCCGGTCGTCTCGTGCAAGTTGCATGGCGACACCAGGGAACCTTCGTTCGATCGGCAGTGCCGTGGCGCGTGCCCCGATGCTTCGGGTCACCTTGCCCTTCATCATCGGTATCGGCGCCGCCGCATTCCTTCAGCCTCCGCTATGGATCGCCTGGAGCACCTGTGGCGTGCTGGCGCTGGCCTTCGTGCTGTTGAGCGCACTGCGGACCACCTACCCCCGGCGTTGGGAACGCGGCTTCGCCTTCGGCCTGCTGATGGTGGCCTTCGGGCTGCTCTGGCTGGGCGTGCGTGATCCACGTCAAGCACCGAAGGCTTCCACACTGAACGATCCGCACACCGACGCCCTGTTCGTGAACGTGATAGAGGTCACCGGACGTTCGTTGCGAACAGCAAAGGGTTTCGCCGAGGTGGAGGCCGCTGCACAGGACAGCGTGGTGGTGCCAGCGGCCGGGACCATCGTACTCACGCTCTTCGACAAGAACAACGCACCCCTCTTGCACAACGGCGATCGGCTTTGGATCGGCCGGGGAGCGGAAAGGCTAGTGCGCGTTGCTGACCCAGGCGGTTTCGATGCGGGGGCTTGGGCCGCTTCGCACGGCGCTTCGCACGAGGTCTTTGCCGGACCGGGTCAGTGGCAGGTGATCGGCGGCCCTTCACTGGTGGATCAGTGGACCGACCGCATGAGGAACGCCACATTGGAATGGATCGAAGCGAGCGGACTGGATCGTGAAGAGCGCGGCATGGTGAAGGCCCTGCTGCTCGGTATCCGTGATGAGTTGGACGCGGACCAGAAGCAAGCCTTCGCGCGCAGTGGCACCATCCACGTGCTGGCGGTGAGCGGCATGCATGTGGGGCTGGTATATGCAGTGTTCATGGCGCTGCTCGGTTGGTGGGGCCGGAAGAAGGGCGCGCGGTTGGTGCGGGGCGCGCTGGTGTTGCTCTTCCTCTGGGGCTACGCGGGGCTCACGGGTTGGTCGCCCTCGGTGATGCG
Source organism: Flavobacteriales bacterium (assembly GCA_016721825.1). GTDB lineage: Bacteria > Bacteroidota > Bacteroidia > Flavobacteriales_F > PHOS-HE28 > PHOS-HE28. Next base: position 165,415 of record JADKHI010000001.1, on the reverse strand, counting down.
CGCCACTGTCATGTTCACGCTCTTCACCATCAGCGAGATGAGCGGTCGCCAGGCCGAGCCGCTGAACAGCTTGTTCGGTGCCGCCTTCGTGCTGTTGATCTATGACCCGCTGATGCTCTTTCAGCTCAGTTTCCAGCTGTCCTTCCTCGCGGTGCTCGGCATTCTCCTCTTCTACAAGCCCATCATGCGGTTGTGGTACGCTCCGAACACAGTGCTGCACTATTTCTGGTCGCTCACGGCGGTGTCCCTCGCGGCCCAGGTCATCACCACGCCCCTTTCCCTCTACATGTTCAAGGCGTTCCCCGTCTGGTTCCTACCGGCCAACCTGGCCATCGTCGGTCTGGTGACGATCTGCGTCTACGCCGGAGCGCTCATGGTGTTGTTCCATCAGGTGCCCTACCTCGGTCCGTTCATCATCTGGTGCAACGAGCAGTTGGTCCACTTCCTCGGCTGGTGCTCGCGCTTCTTCGCGGAACTGCCCTGGGCCTATCCTGCCGTACGGGTGGATGTGTTCCAGATGCTGCTTCTCTATCTGCTGATCGCGCTGGTGGCGGTGTGGTCGTTCTGGCGCTGGCGGCCCGCGAGGCTTCTTTCGGTCGCTGTGGTTCTCGTTCTTCTCATATCCTGGGGGGCGATGGCCAACGAGCGGAACCTGCAACAAAGCGTCACGGCCTACGCGGAACGTGAGCGATTGAGCCTCGCGTTGGTGAACGGTCGCCACATGACCGTCGTGGCTGATTCCGTGGATGTGTACCTGCAACGCAAAGTGGAACTGCATGCGCGCTCGGTGGGTGCCCAGATCACGGCAAGTGCGGTCGTGGCATCAGAGCTACAGACCCTGCGGTCGGACGGCTTCCCCATCATCGCGCTGATCCCGCCGGGCCGATTGCCCGACCCACTCGCTCCGGACGTGGCCTTGTGTGTGTTGCATGGCGATGGGCGCTTCGACCTGGACAGCCTGGTGGTCCGCTGTCCGAAGCTACAGCAGGTGGTGTTGGCGCCCGACATTCCGCGGAAGCGCTTGAGCTACCTCCGGCAGTGGTTCGTGGACAAGGCGATCGCCGTGCATGACGTGGATCGCGACGGAGCCTTTATCCTTGGGCCATGATCGTGCAAGGCACCCGCTGGCGGAAAGTGAAGGATGATCGTCCTCAGTCGCTCGCGGAAGGCAAGCTTATGCAGCTTACCATGGCCGGGCGAACGCTCTGCGTCGTACGCATGAACGGCGTGTTGCGTGTGCTGGCGGATGCGTGTCCGCACCAAGGCCGTTCCATCAGCGGCGGCTGGTGCGATGAAGGGCATGTGGTATGTCCGTTCCACCGCTTCCACTTCGATCCCGTAACCGGCAAGGCGCGCCATGGGGTCTGCTCCAACATAGAGGTCTTTCCGTTGGAAGAGCGGGCGGACGGCCTCTACATGGGCTTTCCCTACAAGTCGCTTCGGATGTTCGGCGTCAGGATCTGGTGATCCATCAGGGGATAAGGAGGTTCCGTCGGTAACCTGACGGCTGGGCCCATCGTTGAACGGCCCACTCAACGGACCTCGCCATGCGCATATTCAGCTCATTCCTCTTTCTGGTGATCTCATGGACATCGCTGGATGCCCAAGTGATCAATGGCTATGCGCAGGTCACGGCCATCGCGGGCAATGTGCTCACGATCGGCACCACCAACGAGACGGGGGCCACGTTCACCGTCGGCAAGGACGTTGTGATCATGCAGATGCAGGACAACGTGATCGGCACCAACACCGGCAACAACGCATCGTTCGGCAACTTGTCGGCCATTCAGCAAGCGGGTCGCTATGCCATTCGGAAGATCGCGGCCGTGACCCGAAGTGGAGGCGTGCTCACCAGTGTCACGCTCAACGGGGCCACAGGGATAACCTTCAATACAGGCGCCAATTCCTCGGTCCAGATCATCACCCACGAACTGTTGGGAGGCGGGGGCAACTACACCACCGTGGCCAACATCAGCGCGTTGCCATGGACGGGTGCTGTTGGTGGCATGGTCTCGTTCCAAGTGGGAGGCGCATTGACCCTTCAGCACAACATCACGGCTGACGGTGCCGGATTCCGAGGCGGCGCGCGTGATCCATGGACCTACACCACACCCTGCAACACGACCGATTTCCGGTGGAGCAGCATTGCGGCCGGAACGGAGTACTTCGCCACGAAGGGCGAGGGCATCTACAAGCTCACCAACACCAACTGGGCCGATGGCCGTGGCAAGATCATCAACGGTGGTGGCGGTGCCAACCAGATCAATGCGGGCGGTGGTGGCGGCGGTAATTACACCGCTGGTGGAAGCGCTCCTCTGGGCTGGAGCTGTGTGGCGGATGCCGGTGGCATCGGGGGCATCGGCCTCAGCGCCCAGATCAGCGGCACACGGATCTTCATGGGTGGCGGCGGTGGTGGCGGCGAAGGCAACGATAACCTGTCCACGGATGGTGCGAACGGAGGCGGCATCGTGTTGATCGAGGCTGGTTCCATCGTGACCACCGGAAGCTGTTCGCGCCGCATTTCGGCTGATGGCCTTACGGCGGCCACCTCAGGGAACGATGGCGCTGGTGGAGCTGGGGCCGGAGGCTCCATCGTGATCAGCTGCTCCTCCTTCTCCGTTGTGGCCGGTTGTCCGCTCACCATCCGCGCGAACGGTGGTAATGGTGGCACGGTGAACTCCAGTACGCATGGCGGCGGCGGCGGCGGTGGACAGGGGGCGGTGCTCTTCACCGGTACGCTTCCCGCAACCAACGTCACCACGCAGACCTTGAACGGCTTAGGCGGTTGCAACGAGACCCCGTGCATCTCGCGCGCTGGCGGCGGCGGTGGCTCCAACAACGGCGGGATCATCTCCGAGGCCAGCGCTCCATTGCCCATCGAACTGGTCAGTTTCAACGCAACGGCCATGGAAAAGCGGGTCGATCTGCGATGGACCACCGCTTCTGAGCTCAACAACGCCAGCTTCACCATTGAACGCTCGATGGATATGCAGGAATGGGAGACCATCCTCTCCATGCCAGGTGCAGGCAACAGTCAGTCCGTGTTGAACTATGCTTCCGAGGATCTGAGCCCGCTGCCGCGCACTTCGTACTACCGGTTGCGGCAGACCGACTACGACGGGGCGAGCACGGTCTCCGATATCGTTTCCGTCAGCTTTGAAGGTGCGGTGGGTACGCTGACCATGTTCCCCAACCCTGCTCAGGATCTCGTGACCGCCATCTACGATGCCGAGGATGCCATGGCGAAGTTGTCCGTGTTCAACGAGCTCGGGCAGACCATGTCGTTGCCCGTTCAGGCCAAAGCAGGTCGCACGGAGTTCGATGTTTCCATGTTGCCTGCCGGCACCTACGTGGTGATGCTCACCACCAACGGCAACGTGACCACCCAGCGCCTGCTCGTGCAGCACTGATCATCCGACCAGCACCGCTGCAAGCGCCAGCAGCGCGGGCAGTGCTTGAACGTAGAAGATCGAGCGTTGCGCGCTAAGCGCACCGTAGATCCCGGCCACGATCACGCAGCCCAGAAAGAAGAGCGCCACGTTCACCGACCAGCTCACATCCGCGATCAACAGGCTCCAGAAGAGCCCTGCGGAAAGAAAGCCATTGTACAGTCCTTGGTTCGCCGCCAAGGCCTTGGTGGGCACGAACAGGCTGGCAGGCAGCGAACGGAACACCTTCGGTCCGCGCGTGGTCCAAGCGAACATCTCCAGCCACAGGATGTACAGGTGTTCGATCGCCACAACGGCGATCAGGATCTTCGCGACAATGCTCATGAGCGTGTGGGTGTGAACCCGAAGCTACGCGTCAGGTCGAAGTGACCGGACCATGTTCAGGTCAGATGCTCGAAAGCGGCATCGCCTCTTTCAACCGAACACCTTTCTCCGTCCGTTCCAATGTGGCGCATTCGTTCACATTGTCGTGTTCCAGGAAGAGCACGAACTCACCGTCCGCAGCGCGCTCCAGGAAGCCGGCCTTCTCCGTCATGGTCAGCAGCGGACGTGTGTCGTAGGCCATCACCCAAGGCAGGGGCACGTGGTGCACGCTCGGCAGCAAGTCGGCCATGTAGCAGAGCGTGCGACCCTTGTATTTGAGGTGCGGGATCATCATGGCATCCGTGTGGCCGTTCACCAGCAGCACATCGAAGCCCGGGAAGAGCTCGGTGATGTAGGTGTTCTCCGTGGCGTCCTTGCGTTCGAGGTCGACGAATTTCAGCTGGCCGCTCTCCTGGATCGGCAGGATGTTCTCCTTCAGGAAGCTGGCCTTCTCTCGCGGGTTCGGCTTGGTGGCCCAGTCCCAGTGCGGCTTGTTGCTCCAGTACGTCGCGTTCCGGAACGCCGGCGCGAAGACTTCGCCCTTGCGCACGATGCTGCCGCCGCAATGGTCGAAGTGCAGGTGCGTGAGGAACACGTCGGTGATGTCGTCCTTCGAGAAGCCGTGCTTCTTCAACGAGCCGTCAAGTGTAGCCTCACCATGCAGGTCGTAGTGGCTGAAGAAGCGGTCGTCCTGCTTGTCGCCGATGCCGTTGTCGATCAGGATCAGCCGATCGCCGGTCCTCACCAGCAGGCAGCGCATGGCCCAGGTGCAGAGGTTCTTCTCATCGGGCGGGTGGTGCTTGCTCCAGAGGGTCTTGGGCACCACGCCGAACATGGCGCCACCATCGAGCTTGAAGAAGCCGGTGTCGATCGAGTAGAGTTCCATCGTTGTGCGCCGAAGCGATGGGCCGAGGCGTGGGGCGAAGATCGCGAAGTCCTTGGCCCACCCATCGGTTTCCCCATCTTCACGGCCATGTTAAGGTCCGCGCTGCTCCTTGTTGTCTTTCTGCCGTTGTGCCTTCATGCGCAGGTGGACAGCACGCGCAGCAAGGTGAGACCCTGGGCGCAGTTCATGCTGGGCAGCCGTCTTCCCGGTGGATTCTTCGGCTTCGGAGGAGGCGTGGAGCTCGGCCGCCTGGTTGACCCCGCCTTGGTGTTCGGCCTTGGGGGCGGTCCCGACGGTGCCACGATCGCGGTGGGCAACGAGGTGCGCGTGTGGCGGACGCAACGCATAGGCCTGCAGGGCTGGGGGTATTGGAACTACGCATTCGGTCGGGTGCAGGAGGATGAGTTCGCGAGCGGCTACCGCACCACCACGGACCCGAGCACCTCGGTCAAGGCCGGCGTTTCCTTCCTCGTCCAAACGGACACCAACCTCTCCATAGCGCTTCGGGCGGGTTATTCCTGGGCGCTAGATGTACCTATGGTAACTGTTGAGCGGCCCACGGGGAAGACCTCGGCTCCATCCACCGACGGCTACTTCAACGACAGCTACTTGCTCGGCGTGGCGGCGATGATCTGGTTGTGATGCGACTTCCCACACCCCCCGGTTGAAGCATTCCATGGGCACATGGGCACATGAACCCATGGGCACATGCATCTTCGCCCCATGCGCACGGTACACTTCATCGCCATCGGCGGCAGCGCCATGCACAACCTGGCCATCGCCCTGCACCAGAAGGGCTACGAGGTCACCGGCAGCGACGACGAGATCTTCGAGCCCAGCCGCAGCCGCCTGGACCGTCTGGGCCTGCTGCCCGACAAGCTGGGCTGGGACCCACTGCGGATCCACAAAGGCATCGACGCGGTGATCCTCGGCATGCACGCCCGGGCGGACAACCCCGAGCTGGTGCGTGCGCAGGAGCTGGGCATCCCGGTGTTCAGCTACCCCTCGTACTTCCACGAGCAGACGAAGGACAAGACCCGCGTGGTGATCGGCGGCAGCCACGGAAAGACCACCATCACCAGCATGATCATCCACGTGCTGCGGCAGGCTGGCGTGGAGTTCGACTATCTCGTGGGCGCGCAGCTCGAAGGCTTCGACTGCATGGTGAAGCTGAGCCCCACCAGCACCGTGGCGATCATCGAGGGCGATGAGTACCTCGCTTCCGCGTTGGAGCCCGTACCCAAGTTCCACCTCTACCGCCCGGACATCGCGCTGATCAGCGGCATCGCCTGGGACCACATCAACGTCTTCAAGACCTTCGAGAGCTACGTGGACCAGTTCCGGAAGTTCATCGACGTGATCGAACCCGGAGGAAAACTGATCTACTGCGCGGAGGATCCCGAAGTGAAGCAGCTGGCGAACGAGCAAGGCGTGAAGGCGACGCGCATTCCGTACAGCGTTCCGGCGCACCGCATCGACGACGGTGTGACGAAGTTGATGGTGGGGGAGAAGGAAGTGGCGTTGCAGGTCTTCGGGAAGCACAACCTGATGAACCTGGAAGGCGCGCGGCATGTGTGCCACCAGCTGGGTATCGGCGATGCGGTTTTCTACAAGGCCATCGCTTCGTTCCATGGTGCCGCGAAGCGCTTGGAGAAGTTGGCGGAACAAGGCCGCAAAGTGGTCTTCAAGGACTTCGCACATTCCCCGAGCAAGTTGAAAGCGACGGTGGACGCAGTGCGCGAACAGTTCCCCGGACGCAAGCTGGTGGCCTGCATGGAGCTTCACACCTACAGCAGCCTCAGCGAAGGCTTTCTCGACCAGTACGCTGGTTGCATGGACCAGGCCGATGCGGCCATCGTGTTCTACGATCCGCACGCGGTACAACTGAAGCGTCTGCCTCCGATCCCGCCCGAACGGATCCAACGTGGTTTCGCGCGTCCCGATCTGCAGGTGTTGAGCGACCCGATCGTGTTGATGGGCGCGGTGCGTCAGGCGCAGGCGGATCCCGGTGTGCTGCTGATGATGAGCAGCGGCAACTTCGGTGGGCTGGACCTTCAGGCGTTGAGCGAGGCCTTCATCGCATAAGGTTCACGGCAACGGCGCGACGAGCGCAACGTTGAGCGGATCTGCTCAGCGCAGGCGACGCAGCACCTTGTGGTGCACGGCACTGAAAAGGAGCGCGTTCCCCAGTGCGGCGAAGAGCAGACCGAAGAAGGTGATGCTCGCGTAGCTGAAGGGGTTGAACACGTTCGTGAGCTCGGCACGCGCCTTCGCTTCGTTACCGCCTGCGGCCACCACAGCAGCCACGCGCTCGTTGATCTTGGAAGGGAACTCCACCACGTCAATGGCGTTGTAGTAGGTCCAGATGAACACGCCCATCATCAGGGCATACACCGCGCAACCCGAGAAGGAGGCCTTCACGAGGGAAGGGAAGGTGGCGTTGGGGTCCTCACCCAACAAAGCATGTCCGGCGAAGAAGGCGATCACGCTCATGGCCAGTAGATGTACGAACATGAACTCGGGCCCTTCCAGCGAACGGCCGTTGTAGAACAGAACCACACGCACAGCCATCACGGCCAGGGCGACGAAGAAGGCGGTCTTCATGCGAACTGTGGGATCGCCACGCTTCGTTAGCCGTTCATCGACACGAGGAACTCCTCGTTGCTCTTGGTGCCTTCCATGCGGGTCTTCACGAACTCCATGGCCTCCACGGGGTTCATGTCGGCGAGGTGCTTACGGAGCACCCAAGTGCGTTGCAGCACGTCCTTGTGATGGAGCAGGTCGTCGCGACGGGTACCGCTGGCCTGGATGTCGATGGCGGGGAAGATGCGGCGGTTGCTGATCTTCCGGTCGAGCTGCAGCTCCATGTTGCCGGTGCCCTTGAACTCCTCGAAGATCACCTCGTCCATCTTGCTGCCGGTCTCCACCAGCGCCGTGGCGAGGATGGTGAGCGATCCTCCGTTCTCGATCTTCCGTGCCGCACCGAAGAAGCGCTTCGGTTTCTGCAACGCATTGGCGTCCACACCGCCGGAGAGGATCTTGCCGCTGGCGGGTTGCACGGTGTTGTAGGCGCGGGCCAGGCGCGTGATGGAGTCGAGCAGGATCACCACGTCGTGGCCGCACTCGGTGAGGCACTTGGCCTTTTCGAGAACCATGCTGGCCACCTGCACGTGGCGGGCTGCAGGCTCATCGAAGGTGCTGGCGATCACTTCCGCGTTCACGCTGCGGGCCATGTCCGTCACCTCTTCCGGGCGTTCGTCCACGAGCAGTACGATCAGGTAGACCTCGGGGTGGTTCGCCGCGATGGCGTTGGCCACGTCCTTTAGCAGGATGGTCTTACCGGTCTTCGGTTGCGCCACGATCAGTCCACGCTGGCCTTTCCCGATGGGGGAGAAGAGGTCCAGCACGCGCATGCTGAGGTTGGGGTTCTTGCCGGTGAGGTTGAACTTCTCATCGGGGAACAGCGGCGTAAGGAACTTGAAGGGCACGCGATCACGCACCCATTCCGGATCGCGGCCATTGATGCGGTCCACCTTCACCAAGGGGAAGAACTTGTCGTCGTGGCGCGGCGGGCGCACATAGCCGCTCACCGTGTCGCCGAGCTTCAGGCCCAGCTGTTTGATCTGCTGTTGGCCCACATAGACATCATCGGGGCTCGCGAGGTAGTTGTAGTCGCTGCTGCGCAGGAAGCCGTAACCCTCAGGCATGATCTCCAGCACACCCTCGCATTCCACGAAAGCGTCGAAGTTGTACTGGGGTGCTTGCTCGCGACGTGGTTGGTTCTCATTGCGTGGCTGATCGCCGCGCTGGCCTTGATCGCGGTTGCCATCCCGCGAACCTTGTTCGCGCTGCTGATCGCGGTTCTGGTCCCGTGGACCCTGGTCGCGCTGCTGGTCGCGGTTGCCCTCGCGCTGCCCTTGCTCGCGTTGCTGGTCGCGGTTCCCGTCGCGCTGCCCTTGCTCCCGGTTCTGGTCGCGGGGCTGATCACGTCGTTCATTGCGGCGGTCATCCCTGCCTTGCTCACGGCGCTCTTCCGGACGTGGCTCAGGCACGTTGGTCTGGGCACCGCCCTGGCCTTGTGCCTGTTGGGCCTTCTGCTCCTTGCGCTCACGCCACTCCCGTTCACGGTCGCGCTTGCGGTCCTCGCGGCGTTGGTCGCTGCGCTCGTTGTTCGGAGCGGGTCGCGGGTCGCGGGGCTGATCTGCATTCGTCTCAGCGGTCACTGCAGGTGCTTCGCTGGGTGCTTGGGGAGCGGAGGAAGTGGTTTCCCGCTCCTCGTCCTCTTCATCGTCATCATCATCATCGTCATCTTCCTCCTCGTCATCATCATCGTCGTCGTCATCCTCATCGTTGACGGGCGGCTCGGGGTCGGGTTGGGGCTCGGGGGCCTCATCGGCGGTGGCCATGGCCGCCATCTCATCGGTGTCGAGCCGGTTGGTGACCTTGGGTGCCGCACCTCCTTGTTCCTCAAGGATGCGGGCGATGAGGTCCTGCTTCTTGAGCGTGTCGGCCTTCTTGATGTTCAGCTTCTTCGCGATCTCCTTCAGCTCGGGGAGCTTCAAGCTCTCCAGCGCGGTCTTGTCTTGCATGACGTGGGATGTCAGGTAGGGAATGGGGCGTGGGTGACGCCTTGCGGAAAGCCCAGGAGGGCTTCGGTCGGTTCAGGAAAATACTTCGGGTAGGGGGCAGGTACCGAACGGCACCCGCAGGGAAGAACAGGGCAAACGTAAGGCGAACGGGGGAATATCCAAACGCCGGGGTGTTCCATCTTTGCAGCCTCAATTTCCCGCATGATCCAGCGCAAGCAGACCGTATTCCTGGCCCTGGCCGCGCTTCTGGCCGGCCTGATGTTCGCATTCCCCCTCGTATCCTATGAACGGATGGACCATCAGGAGTTCCTGTTGAAGCTGTGGGGGCTGTTCAATGGCGACGGGCGAACGGTCCCGGATGTAGCGCTGAAGCTGCCCGTACATGCGGTCACGGCCATCCTGGCCGCTTTGCTGTTGGTCTGCATCTTCCTCTATGGCAGCCGTGCCCGTCAGCTTCGCTTCGTACGGATGACCTACTTGTTCGCACTGGCCTTGCAGGTCGGGGTCTTGATCACGCACATGTCCGTCAGGGCCTATCTCGCCCAAGGCAGTTCGGTGGAATACAGCTTCGGCCCGGCATTCTTTTTCCCGATCGGCATCCTTGTGTTCAGCTTCTTGGCCGAGCGCGGCATCCGCAAGGACGAGGAACTGGTCAAGAGCATGGACCGCTTGCGCTAAGGGTTTCACTGTTGGGTCGGATCGACAGCGATCGCCGCTCAATACTCGCCACTCGGGGTTCCGCCGCGCTTTCCGAGTTCCACCACCTCCAGGTCCTTCAGCTTGCCGGCTTCGATGGTGAAGCGGAGCACGGTGCGCATTTGATGCCAGCCGTGCTTTCCGCAGGCACCAGAGTTCATGTAGAGCATGTTCAGGGCCTCATCGAACTTCACCATACAGATGTGCGAGTGGCCGCAGATGAAGAGGTTCGGCGTGTCGCGACGCAGTTCTGACAATACCTCCTTTTCATAGCGGGGCGGCCGTCCGCCGATGTGGGTGATCCATACCCGAACACCGTCCAGTTCGAAGCGCAGGTCTTCGGAAAATTCACGCCGGGCTACCGCATCATCGATGTTGCCGATCACCACGCGCAGGGGCTTCCCCGGGAACCAGGATCGTAGCTCGTCCGTCACGGCCAAGCCACCAATGTCGCCGGCGTGCCAGATCTCGTCGCATGCCGCGAAGTGCTCCTTCAGGCGTGGGTCGAGCCAGCCGTGGGTGTCGCTGAGAAGTCCGATCCGGGGCATGTCGCGAAGGTGCGGCGAATGTGGAAATGAGCGAATGCGGAAATGAGCAGGTAGGCACCGCGCTACTTTTGCGCCCCGCCCAACGCGAGGTCATGATGCATGTGCACATGGCCCTATGGGCGAAAGGATCGATGTCCCGCTATTTCCTCGAACTCGCATACAACGGCTCGGCCTATCGGGGTTGGCAGCGGCAGCCTTCGGCCCCGAGCGTGCAGGCAGAGGTGGAGCGGGCCCTGCGCTTTGTGCTTCATGTCCCAGAGCTTTTCGTTGTGGGCTGCGGAAGAACGGACACCGGTGTGCATGCCACGCAGTACTTCCTGCACTTCGACCTGCCGGAAGCGCGTGAGTTGGATGAGCGTTTCGTGCATGGCGTGAACAGCCTGTTGCCTGAGGACATTGCCGTGTACCGCGTGTTCCCGGTGAACGACGACGCGCATGCCCGTTTCAGTGCCACCGAGCGTGGCTACGTCTACCTCATCAACGAACGCAAGGATCCGTTCCTGGCCGGGCGCTCATACCAGCTCCAACCTGAGCTGGACCTTGAGTCGATGACGGCCGCGGTACCCGCCTTGCTGGGGAAACAGGATTTCAGCAGCTTCTGCCTGGCAGGAAGCGACGCGAAGACGATGCTGTGTGACGTGCGCCGGGCGGAGTGGGTGCGCACCGAGGCAGGCTACCGCTTCACCATCCGTGCTGACCGGTACTTGCGCAACATGGTGCGCGCCATCGTGGGCACCTTCGTGCGCATCGGCAAGGGGCAGCAGCCACCAGGTCACATGGCTGAAGTGATCGCTGCGCGTGATCGGGCCGCTGCTGGCAAGAGCGCCCCTGCCCGTGGTCTCTACCTCGAATACGTATCCTATCCCTTCCTGCCCGAATGAGCGAAGGAGCGTCTTCCCAGCCCAAGGGCAAGGCCTTTGATCGGAAGTTGTTCGGTCGGGTCATGGTCTTCGTGCGGCCGTACCAGCGCATCTTCTGGCTTTCGCTGCTGCTCACCATCGTGCTGAGCGGGCTGGGCGTTGTGCGTCCGCTGATCATGGGCGACATGATCGACGGCTATGCGCTCACTGGCGACCGCGAAGGCTTGATGGTGATGATGGGCGTGGTGGCCGCTTTGCTTGTGATCGAAGCCGCCGTGCAGTTCTTCCAAGCCTATTGGACGAGTTGGTTGGGGCAGAGCGTCACCTACGACCTGCGCCATGCGCTGTACAAGCGCATCATGGGTTTCCGCATGCGCTACTTCGACCGTACGCCGATCGGCACGTTGGTCACGCGGGTGGTCAGCGATATTGAGACCATCGACGACATCTTTTCGCAGGGGCTGCTGCTGATCATGGGCGACATTCTGAAGCTAGTGGTAGTGGTGGTGGTGATGTTCGTGGTGAACTGGAAGCTGGCGCTGTTGAGCATGGTGCCGATCCCGATCCTGTTGTGGTCCACCAACATCTTCAAGAACAGCATCCAGAAGAGCTTTCAGGACGTGCGGACACAGGTGGCCCGGCTGAACGCCTTCGTGCAGGAGCACATCCAGGGCATGAGCGTGGTACAGCTCTTCGGCCGCGAACAACAAGAGTTCGAGCAGTTCAAGGCCATCAACAAGGAGCACCGCGCAGCGCACATCCGTAGCGTGCTCGCCTACAGCATCTTCTTCCCCGTGGTGGAGATCCTCAGCGCCATCAGCCTGGCGGCCCTGATCTACTGGGGCATGGGCGACGTGCTGGAAGGCGTGGCCACGTTCGGCGCGTTGGTGGCCTACATCCAGTTCATCAACATGCTGTTCCGCCCCATCCGCCAACTGGCTGACCGCTTTAACGTACTGCAGATGGGCATGGTGAGCAGCGAACGCGTGTTCAAGGTGCTCGATACGGATGCTTCCATCGGGGATACTGGAACACACGACACTAGGGAGCTGCGCGGGGATCTGCGGTTCGAGAACGTCTCCTTCGCCTATGACGACGAGCAGTTCGTACTGAAGGACATCAGTTTTGAGGCGAAAGCGGGGGAGATGGTGGCCTTGGTGGGCGCCACGGGCAGTGGGAAGAGCAGCATTGTGAACGTGTTGAGCCGCGCTTACGAGTTCCAGCAGGGGCACGTATTTCTGGACGGTACGGACATACGGGAGTATGCCCTTCCGGCCCTGCGCAGCAGCATCGCCGTGGTCCTGCAGGACGTGTTCCTCTTCAGCGACAGTATCCATAACAACATCACGCTCTACGACCCCACCATCAGCCGGGCGGAGGTGGTGGAAGCGGCGAAGGCCGTGGGGGCGCACGACTTCATCCAGCGGCTGCCTGAAGGCTACGACACCGATGTGCGGGAGCGGGGCAGCATGCTCAGCGTGGGGCAGCGCCAGTTGCTGGCCTTCATCCGCGCCTACGTGCACAAGCCCCGGATCTTGGTGCTCGATGAGGCCACCAGCAGTGTGGACAGCATGAGCGAGCAGCTGATCCAGGAGGCCACGACGAAGCTCACGCAAGGCCGCACCAGCATTGTGATCGCGCACCGCCTGAGCACCGTGCAGGACGCGGACCGGATCCTGGTGATCGACGCGGGCCGGATCATCGAACAGGGCAGCCACCAGCAGTTGTTAGCGCTGGACGGGGCCTACAAGAAGCTCTTCGACCTGCAATTCCGCTGATCACCGGGTGGGGCCGTCGGTTCGCCCAGTGTGTTTAACTAGCTGAGGATCAAGTTTCAAGCCCCAAGCAACGCGCGGGGGGTACCTTGCGTCTCAATACTGTTACCGACCCATTGAATTGCCCATGAATCGCTGGACACTCCTCCTTTCAGCTCCGCTCTTCGCAGCTGCCCTACACGCCAACGACCATGACCATCAGCCGGGCATGAAGGCGGTGGGTGGCGCCCCTGCGGACAAGATCCGCTACATCCTGAACAAGGGCCAATGGGACCCTGCTGTGCTTTACAAGGCCGAGGTGACCGGATTGGCGGTGTTCCTGGAGAAGGACGGAATGGTGTGGAGCAAGCTTCAGGATGACGCGAGCGAACGGATGCACGACTACATCCACATGACCCAAGCGGAACAGGCAGCCTTCAACCTGAAGGGGCATTCCTGGCGTATGCGCTTCGTTGGCGGGGATCCTGCGGCGGAGGTCACTGCTTCGGACCGTTCCCAAGCCTATCACAACTACTTCATCGGCAATGACCAGAGCAAGTGGGCCGGACACGTGCCCATCTACGGCGAGGTGATGTACCACGCAGTTTGGCCGGGGGTTGATGTTCGGATGTATTCCAAGGACCTCAACTACAAGTATGACCTGGTCCTGGAGAAGGGCTCGGCGGCTGCCCAAGTGGGCTTCCGTTACGAAGGCTTGGAAGGCGTCTCAATGAACGAAGCGGGCGATCTGGTGTTCGGTACGACCGTGGGCACGATGACCGAGGTGCATCCCGTGGCCTGGTACGCCGATGGTGATATGCAAGCAGTGACTTGTCGTTTCACCCTGAACGACGGTGTTGCCGGATTCGAATTCGGGAACGGTACGGACCTGGAGCGACCTATCGTGATCGATCCGGTGTTGATGGCCAGTACGCTCAGCGGAACCGGCAACTTGGGCCAGACCTCGAACTATGGGCACTCGGCCACCTACGACGACCAGGGGAACATCTTCACCGGGGCGCGTTGCTTCGGGCAGGGTTATCCGGTCACGGTTGGCGCCTTTGACACAAGCTTCAATGGCGGTGGCACGGACATCTCCATCAGCAAGTTGAATCCCGATGGCAGCGCGCTGATCTACGCTACCTACCTGGGGGGAAGTGATTCCGAGTATCCGCACAGCTTGGTAACGAACGGCCTTGGCGAGCTCTATGTCTATGGGTCGTCGCTGTCCTCCAACTACCCGACCTCCACGGGCTGCTTCGACAACACCTTCGGCGGTGGCGGCTTCGCTTACGACATCGTGCTGACCCACCTCAACGCGGCGGGCTCGGCGATCATCGGTTCCACCTATGTGGGTGGCCCGAACAACGACGGCAGCAACTCCTTCACCTTCAACTACGGCGACAGTTTTCGTGGCGAGGTGATCGTAGATGCTGCCGGTAACTGCTATGTGGCAAGCTGCACGGATGGTGCAGGTTTCCCGACCACCGCTGGAGCGATCCAAACCACGTATGGTGGTGGTGCGCAGGATGGTGTGGCGTTCTGCATCAACCCGAACATGTCAACCATGATCTGGAGCACCTACCTCGGTGGTTCAGGGGGCGAAATGTGCTTTGGCATTAAGCAGGACGGGGCCGGTGGTGTGTTCGTGGGCGGTTCCACCAGCACGGCGACTTTCCCGACCACCCCCGGTGCCTATCAGACGGCCTACCAGGGTGGAGCCGCGGACGCCTTCATCGTCCACTTGACCAATAATGCCACCACCTTGGCCGGATCCACCTTCGTGGGTACCAGCGGAGAGGAGCACGCCTTCTTCCTTCAGGTGGATATTGATGGTGACGTGTACATCTACGGCCAGTCGGATGCGGGCACCTTCCAGATCCAGCCTGCCACTACCTACGGTCAAGCGGGTGCGGACATCTTCGTTGCGAAGTTCGATCCGGGCTTGACCGCTCCGATCTTCACCAGCGTGGTCGGCAACCCAGGCGGCTTCGGCAACAGCCTTGTTCCGGTGGCCTTCCTCGTGGACGTCTGCAAGCACATCTACATCAGCGGCTACAGCGCCTCGGCCGGTTTTGCGACCAGCCCAGGCGCGCTCTACCAGTCCGGCGGTTTCTACCTGGCCTCGTACGATGTGGACATGGCCTCGGTGCTTTACGCCACTTATTATGATGGGGCGAACCACGTGGACGGTGGTACGAGCCGTTTCGATGCGAACGGCATTGTGTACCAGGGCGTATGTACCATCGGAGTGTTCCCGACAACTGCGAACGCCTATTCGAACGTGCAGAACGGCTGGGATGTCGGCGTCTTCAAGATCGACTTCCAGGTGGCGGGTGTGAACGCCGCCGGCGCCGGAACGCTCAATCAAGGCTGTGCGCCCATCCAGATCGACTTCCTGAACACGAGCACTGGGGACTCATGGATCTGGGATTTCGGCGATGGAAGTGCGCCGGACACCGCCTATGCTCCCAGCCATACCTATACGACCCCGGGTGCTTACACCGTAACTCTCATCGCCTTCGACTCGCTGAGCTGTAACCTGGCTGACACGATCACTTTCCCGGTCACCATCGGACAGTCGCAGCCGATCACAGCGGCTTTCTCGATCGTTCAGAACACCGACTGTACCATCAGCCAGGTGCTTACCACCAACAACAGCACCGGCAGCCCACTGGCCTTCGTCTGGGACATGGGCGATGGCACCTTCCTTACGGACACGAACGTGGTACACAACTACTCCGGGCCGGGCACTTACGATATTGAACTCCTTGCTTATGACCCCACAGGTTGTAGTCAACCGGATTCGCTGACCATACCCTTCACGGTGCTACCGCCTGTTGAAGTGGAGGCGCTGTTCACGGTGACACAAGTGCCGGATTGCGATGACCTGATCGTGACCACGGACAATACGAGCACAGGCCCCGGCCCGATCACGTACTCGTGGGACATGGGTGATGGCAGTCCGCTCTTGAACAGCACGAACGTGACATATACATACTCCGGAGCGGGTACGTACACGATCACATTGATCGCCAACGATGCGAACACGTGCAACCAAGCCGATACGGCGGATACACAAGTGACCGTGGACCCGACCATTCCGGTGACGGCAGGCTTCAGCGTGGACCAGGTGTTCAACTGCGCGCAGCTACTGGCGACCACAACGAACACCAGCACAGGAACCTTCCTCGGTTTCAGTTGGGACATGGGTGATGGTACGGCCTTACTGAACGATACGAACGTGACGCATACCTATCTGAACGATGGTACATACACGGTCACGCTTGTGGTCACCGATCTGTTGGGCTGTTCTCCGAACGACACCGCGACCGCAGTATTGGTCGTTGATCCGTTGATCCCTGTGGTGGCGGACTTCACCTTGGCACAGGTGAACGCCTGCACCCAGCTCCAGGTGGCCTCTACGAATCTGAGCACTGGTGACAGTATTGCGTTCAGCTGGGACATGGGCGATGGTACCGTGCTCACGACCACGAACGTCAGTTACAGCTACACGACCCCGGGAACATACACGGTCACGTTGACGGTGACGGACCTGGCATGCGGACAGACCGATCAGATGAGCCTGCCGATCGATGTGATCAACACGATCCCGGTGGCGGTGGTCGGCCCCGAGGCCATCTGTCCCGGTTCATCTGTTCAACTGTCGGCTTCGCCTTCAGGTCCGGGCTATACCTACTATTGGAACAACGGGTCGACCATGTCAACGATCACGGTGTCGCAGGCCGCGCAATACGTGCTGGAGGTGTACACGGCGAACTGCATGGGCACGACCACGGTCACTGTGATCGAAGCGCCGGACCCGGAGATGAGCCAGCGTTTCGACGGCTGCCCGGATGAGCGCTACCTGCTGAGCGTACCGCTGGAGGGACAGAGCTACCAATGGAACACCGGCGGAACCGACCGCGATGAGGCCGTGGTGGGTCCCGGTGAGTACATTTTCACCGTGATCGACCAGTACGGCTGCTCGCATACGGACACCATCACCATTGATGCGCTTGATGCGGATGCGCGTCTCTTCGCCCCGAACGCCTTCACCCCGGATGGCGATGGCATCAATGATGTGTTCACCATCGGCGGATACGGTGAGAAGGAGGTGGACCTCATGATCTTCGATCGTTGGGGCGAGCAACTTTATCAGACCACGAGCCTGCTGCGACCATGGGACGGCACCTACAATGGGCAACCCGTGAAGCAGGATGTCTATGTGTACGTGCTGAAGTACAACGCTGTCTGCAAGCAGAGTGAGTTCACAACAGCACGGGGGCACGTCAGCGTGCTTCGTTGAACCGGATCGTAATCAGGAACCAAAGACGTCATTGACCATGGCAAGGATGGGACATGTACAGAAGAGTTTTGCGGTAGCTATGGCCGTGGCCATCACGCTGCCCAGCATGGGGTCGGAGAAAGGACCCGCCACGCCCTTCATTCAGAACAAGGGGCAATGGACCCAGCCCTTCCTGTTCAAGGCCGAAGTGGGGAACGTGGCCCTCTTCGTCGAGCAGGACGGATTGACCTGGAGCATGCTTCAGGCGGATATGGGAGAGGTGCTTCACGAGGCCCATCACGATGGCATCCGTCCGGAGTTGCGCGGCCATGCCTGGAAGGTGCGGTTCGAAGGAGCAAGCGCCAACGCCATTGCTGGCGCCTTTGCTGCGCGCCATACGAACAACTACTTCTTAGGGAACGACCGCAGCCATTGGAAGAGCCATGTGCCCTTGTTCCAAGAAGTGAGCTACTCGGCCTTGTGGGCGGGTATCGACCTGCGCATGTACATGAAGGAGCGTTCGTTCAAGTATGATCTGCTGCTTGCTCCCAACGCTGATCCGGCATTGATCGCCATGCGCTACGAGGGCTTGGATGGTCTTTCACTGAACGCGGATGGTGACCTGGTGATGCGGACGAGCCTTGGTGATGTGCGTGAACTCCGACCAGTGGCCTGGTATGCGGACGGAGCCAAGGAACCCGTGAGCTGCAAGTATGTGCTTTCCGGTGATCGCCTTGGCTTCGTATTGCCAGGTGCCGACCGTACACGTGCCATCGTGATCGACCCCGTGCTGGTGGCGAGCACGCTCAGCGGGACCGGTGATCTCGGTATGACGCAGAACTATGGACACAGCGCCACCTACGATGCGCAAGGGAACATCTACACCGGAGCCATCTGCTTCGGCCAGGGGTACCCGGTCTCGACCGGGGCGTTCCAGTCCATCTACGGCGGCGGCGGTACGGACATCGCGGTGAGCAAGTTGAACCCGGATGGTTCCGACCTGCTCTTCGCCAGCTACCTCGGTGGAAGCGACGGCGACTACCCGCACAGCCTTGTGGTGGATAATGCATACAACCTCTGGGTCTATGGCTCCACTTCTTCCACCAACTATCCCACTTCGGCCAACGGTTTCGATCAAAGCTTCAACGGTACGGGTTGGGGCACGGAGGACATCGTGGTGAGCAAGCTGGATCAGACCGGCGCGGTGCTGGTGGGATCCACCTACATGGGGGGCAGTGCGACGGATGGTCGCAACAGCTTCACGTACAACTACGGTGATTCGTACCGAGGCGAGATCATCGCTGACAACGCCGGTAACGCGATCATTTGCAGCAGTTCCACATCGCCCGATTTTCCGGTCACTCCGGGCGCTGTGCAGGCCACGGCCGGTGGTAACCAGGATGGCGTGTTGTTCAGCTTGAACCCTTACTGTTCCGTGCTGAACTGGAGCACGTACATCGGTGGTTCGGGTGGCGAGATGGCCTTCGGTGTGAAGGTGGCGAATGATGGTTCGGTGTACGTGTGCGGCGGTACCGACGGAACGGGTTTCCCGACCACCACCGGCGCTTATGACACCTCACCCAACGGCGTGCATGATGCCTTCCTGATGCGCCTGAACGCGAACGCCACGGTCATGCTCGCGAGCACCGTATGGGGGACCGCTGCGGATGATGAGGCCTTCTTCCTGCAGTTGGACAACTTCGGTGACGCTTACATCTACGGCCAATGCGACGGCACGTTCACGCCAGAGCCTACCGGCGTATTCAGTCAGGCCGGTGGCACCTATGTGGCCAAGTTCAACCCTACGCTAACAACCTTGGAGCTACAGACCACTTTCGGTGCGGACATGGTACCGGTGGCCTTCCTGGTGGATGTGTGCCGGAACATCTACTTCTCAGGATACTCCATCAGCAGTTCGCCCCCCACGACCCCCAATGCCCTCTACCAGAGCGGTGGCTTCTACCTCGCCGTGTTCGCCCCGAACATGACGGCGTTGAACTACGGTACATACTACGAAGGAGCAGGTCACGTGGATGGAGGAACGAGCCGCTTCGATCCGAACGGCATTGTGTACCAGGCGGTCTGCACCAGCGGTCCGTTCCCTACTACGGCCAACGCCTGGAGCAACAACCAACCCAGCGGCTGGGATGTGGGCATCTTCAAGATCGACTTCGAGCAGGCTGGTGTGCAGACCTTCTCCACCGCCAGTGCCACGTCGGGTTGTGCGCCAGCGAGCATCCAGTTCACCGGCACGGGCAATGCCCAATATTGGATCTGGGATTTCGGTGATGGTTCACCGCAGGTCACTACGCAGAACGCAACGCACACGTACGGCACGGCCGGCGTGTACAACGTGATGCTGATCGGGATCGACAGTGCCACCTGCAATGTGGCGGATACGACGCTGATCCCTGTGATCATCAACGCGCCCGGTTCGCTGCAGCCGACCTTCCTGTTGGAGCAGACGACGGATTGTACGGTGCTTGAGGTGGTGGCTACGAACACCACGCCTGGCACCTGGCTCATCAGCGACTGGAACATGGGTGATGGCACGTTGCTCAGTGGGCCGCAGGTGATCCACGAATACACGGGGGTCGGTACCTACTCAGTAACGCTCACCGTGATCGACACGCTCTGCGGAGATACGGCCTTGCTCGTGCAACCGATCACCTTGACCCAAGGCCTCAACTTCAACGCAGGACCGGATATGGTGATGTGTCCGGACGGCCAGGCCACTATTACGGCCAACCTGCAAGGTGCCAGCTATCTGTGGAGCACCAATGCCACAACACAGTCGATCACCGTTGAGGACCCCGGCTCGTACTGGGTAACAGTGACGATCGGTGGTTGCACCGCGACCGATACGGTGGATGTGGGACTTACGCCAGATCCCGGACCTCTTGGCAGTAGTGTTGAGGCGTGCCCCGGTGATGTGGTCACGCTGAGCATTCCCATCGAAGGCCAGAGCTACCTCTGGAGCACTGGAGGCACCGGACAGAGCATTCAGGTGAACGAGTTCGGGCAGTACGCCTTCACGGTGGTGGATGAGTACGGTTGCGAATGGGCCGCAGTGGCCAGCCTCGCCGCCGACCCGAACGACTTCACGGTGATCGTACCCAACGTGTTCAGCCCGAACGGGGATGGCGACAACGACCGCTTCTTCCCACAGACCGGTGGCCCGCAGGATGTGGAAGTGACGATCTACAACCGCTGGGGCATGGAGATGTTCACCAGCCCGAACCTGAGCCGCCTATGGGATGGCAAGCATGAAGGTAAGTCGGTCCCGGACGGCACCTATTTCTATATCGTGAAGTACCGCGCTGCCTGCGATGCTGCGAAGACCACGGACGTTGGGCACGTGACCTTGTTGCGTTGATCCCTTTTGGGTTGGGATCATTGGGGAGGCTCGCCGGTGGCGGGCCTCTTCTGCGTTGGGGTGGCCATATCATACGGAAGCAGCGTTCGGGGTATCTTCAAGCGTCAATAGGTTGCCATAACAACCCTTACCATGAGAAAGCTCTCCGCGCTCTTCGCCTTGGCTACGTGCATTCCCTCCGTCATCGCAGGCAACGGGACCGAAGGACCGACACCGTTCATTCGGAACCTGGGCCAATGGGCGGCACCGTTCAGCTATCAGGCAAGCGCAGGAAACCTCACGGTCTTCCTGGAGCCAGGTGCGTTGACGTGGAGCCTGTTGCAGCCGGACTATGTTGACGTTCTGCACGATGCGATGCATGAAGGTGGGGGGCCGGTGCTGGCTGGTCATGCATGGCGAGTGCATTTCGATGGCGCTGGATCCAGTGCGATGGAAGCGGAGGGCCGCTCGGAGCTGACCACCAACTACATGCTGGGCAATGATCCCGACCGGTGGAAGAGCGGTGTAGCCTCCTATGGTGCGGTGCGGTATACGGAGCCCTGGGCCGGTGTGTCCATGCGGTTCTATCAACAGGAAGGCTCCTTCAAGTACGACCTCACCCTTCAGCCGGGTGCGGACGAGCAAGCCATCGATCTGCGATATGAAGGATTGGATGGATTGGCCATTGATAGGAACGGTGACTTGCTGCTTTCGACCTCACAAGGCGTGATCAGGGAGTTGGCTCCGGTAGCGTGGTATGCAGATAATATTGCTCAGAAGGTGGCCTGCCGTTACGTGTTGAACAAGAACGTCGTGTCCTATGAACTGGTCGGCGCCGATCGGTCAAGAGGTATAGTGATCGATCCGATCCTGATCGCCAGCACCATGAGCGGGACGGGCGATATCGGCACTACGACGAATTATGGCCACTCCGCAGCTTACGATCTACTGGGCAACATCTACACCGGTGCACGCTGTTTCGGTCAGGGTTATCCTGTCACATTGGGTGCGTTCCAGAGCCTGTACGGCGGTGGGAACACCGACATGGCTCTCAGCAAGTTGAACAGCGATGGATCACAGCTGATCTGGGCCACCTACGTGGGCGGTTCCGGCATGGACATCATACACAGCCTTTTCGCTGATGATGCGGGTACCCTGTATGCGATGGGCTCGTCCACATCAACGGATTTCCCGGTCACGGCGAACGCGTACGATGGGTCGCACAACGGGGATGTGGACATGGTGGTGCTTCGGATCCAGGACGATGGAGCTTCGCTGATCGGTTCCACCTACATGGGCGGTTCACTGGCCGATGGTTACAATGCGGTCGGGATCAACTATGGCGATAGTTACAGAGGCGAGATCATCATCGATGGATCCGGAAACTGTTATGTCACCGGCCCAAGTTCATCCACCGACCTGCCCACCACGACCGGCGCTTGGCAGACCGGGAATGCGGGCGGTCAGGACGGGGCAGTGTTCTGCTTCAACGGCGACATGAGCGCTTTGCTCTGGTCGACCTACATCGGTGGTGCCCAGAATGACATGGCCTATGGACTTCGCCTTGACGGAACTGGTGGCGTGTATATCTGCGGATCCACCGGTTCACCTGCGCTACCAACGACCAGTGGCGCGTATCAGGCCAGTTATCAGGGGGGGGACAATGATGGCTACATCATACACCTGGGACCAAATGCAGGAACGCTGCTCGCCTCCACCTTTTTCGGCACGAGCGAACGCGATGATCTTTTCTTCCTTGACATGGATGGTGCTGGGAACGTGTATGTCTACGGTCAGACCGACGGCACGATCGCGATCCAACCGGTCGGGACGTATGGCATGGTAGGTGGGGATATCTGTCTGGGGAAGTTCGACGCGGGATTGAGCATGGCCCTTTTCACCAGTGTCCTAGGGGCGGCGAGCCCGTGGGGTTATAACCTGGTGCCGGTGGCCTTCATGGTGGATCTCTGCGGTCATCCGTGCATCTCCGGTTACTCGGCGGAGAATGGCTTACCGACAACGCCGGATCTTCTTTATGCTCACTCCAACGAGAACAGGTTCTACATCGGTGTGTTCGATGTAGGCATGACGGGTCTGTTGTACGGTACATACTACACCGGTGATCATGTGGATGCAGGAACAAGCCACTTCGACCCGAACGGCATCGTGTACCAAGCGGTGTGCACGAGCGGAGGATTTCCCACTACGCCGAACGCATGGAGCAACACCCAACCGGCTGGATGGGAAGTGGCGGTCTTCAAGATCGATCTGGAGCAGGCCGGTTGTCAGGTCTATATGCTTGCCCCTCCACAGGGTCTCTGCAGCGGCCTTGCCGCCGATTTCGTCGGTAACGGGAACGCCGTGGATTGGGAATGGGACTTCGGCGATGGGACCGGCGTGTTCCAAGGGCAGGTCGTGTCGCATGCCTTTGCTCAGCCGGGCGGTTACGTGGTGAAGCTGCGCGGTACGGATCCCGCCACATGCAACGTGTCCGACAGCCTGCAATGGGTCGTTGAGGTCGACATCTGTTCGGGGCTGGGTACGCTGGTCGATGACGATGTTCCGTTCACGGTGTGGTATAACGGGACCAGCTTCGAACTGGTGAATGCCGGTTGGAACGATGGCCCTGTTGAGATGGAGGTTTTCTCCCTGAGCGGCGGGCTGGTGAACAGAGAACGGGTGAGCGTTTCCGGCGGTCGTGCGACGCTACCTGCTGTCGCGGTCGCTTCAGGGCTGTACACGATAAGAGTTGTTGGCGCCACCTCAACCATGCAAAGGGTCGTTGTGCCCTAAAGGCTGGAGAAAGCCCAAGCGATAGCTGAGTCGGACTAACTCAAGTGCGCCTTCAGGAACTGCGCCGTATGCGTGCGCTGATCCGCGACAAGCTGTTCCGGTGTGCCTTCGAACAGCAGCTGGCCGCCACCGTCACCGCCTTCAAGGCCGAGGTCGATCAGGTGGTCCGCGCAGGCGATGACCTCCAGGTTGTGCTCGATCACCAAGACGCTGTGGCCGTTCTCGATCAGGTCGTTGAAGGCTTTCAGCAGCTTGGCGATGTCGTGGAAGTGCAGGCCCGTGGTCGGCTCATCGAAGATGAACAGGGTAGGCTTCTGCTCCTGGCCCTTGGTGAGGAAGGAGGATAGCTTGATGCGTTGCGCCTCGCCGCCGCTCAGGGTGCTGCTGCTCTGGCCAAGCTTCACGTAGCCCAGGCCGGTGCTCTGCAAGGGGAGGAGCTTGTCCACCACGCGCTTGCATGCGTTGTGCTTGTCCATGTTCGCCTGGAAGAACGCGAGGGCATCGTCGACGGTCATGTCGAGCACTTCGGCCACATCGCGTCCCGCGAACTTCACGTCGAGGATCTCTTCTTTGAAGCGCTTGCCGTGGCAGGCATCGCAGCGCAGGCTGATGTCCGCCATGAACTGCATCTCGATGTGCACTTCGCCTTCGCCCTGGCACACTTCGCAACGTCCGCCGTCCACATTGAAGGAGAAGAAGGCCGGCTTGTAGCCACGCACCTTCGCCACTTCCTGCTCGGTGAAGAGCTGCCGGATCTCGTCCCATGCTTTCACATAGGTGACCGGGTTGCTGCGTGAAGAGCGACCGATCGGGTTCTGGTCCACCAGTTCCACGGCTTGAATGCGATGGATGTCACCTTCGATGCTCTTGTGCTCGCCCGGTCGTTCGCTGAAACCTTCCAGCTCGCGGCGCAATGCTGGGTGGAGGATGCGCTTCACCAAGGTGGTCTTTCCGCTGCCGCTCACGCCCGTCACCACGGTGAGCATGTGCAGCGGGAAAGCGACGTCGATGTTCTTGAGGTTGTTCTCCCGGGCACCGCGCACGATGATGCGGTCCTTTACCACCCGCCGACGGGCCGGGCGGGCGATGCGTTCGCGACCGGTGAGGTAGCGGGCCGTAAGGCCATCGCTGTTCATCAGCTCGGCGTGTGTGCCGCTGAACACCACCTGACCGCCATGCGATCCCGCCAGAGGCCCCATGTCGATGATGTGGTCGGCGGCACGCATCACCTCTTCGTCGTGCTCCACCACGATCACAGTGTTGCCCAGATCGCGCAGCTGCTTCAATACTTCAATAAGGCGCTGCGTGTCGCGAGGGTGCAGCCCGATGCTGGGCTCGTCCAGGATGTACATGCTACCTACAAGGCTGCTGCCCAGGCTGGTGGCCAGATCGATGCGTTGGGTCTCGCCGCCGCTCAGGGTGTTGCTGCGGCGATCGAGGGTGAGGTAGCCCACGCCCACTTCCACCAGGTAACGCAGACGGTTGCGGATCTCCTTCAGCAGCCGTGCCGCTACGCGCAGGTCCTCTTCGTTCAGTTCAAGCGTCGCGAAGAAGGACTGGCATTCGGTGATGGGCAGGTGCACCAGTTCACTGATGGTGCGTCCGGCGATCTTCACATGGTTGGTGGCCTCACGCAGGCGGGAGCCCTGGCAGGTGGGGCAGGTGGTCTTGCCACGATAGCGGCTTCCGAGCACCCGGTACTGGATCTTGTAGCTCTTCTCTTCCACATACTGGAAGAAACGGTCGATGCCTCGGATGCCTTTGCCGCCTTTCCACAACAGATCGCGTTCGGCATCGCTGAGGTCGCGGTAGGCCCGGTGGATGGGGAAGTCTCGGGCGGCGGTGTCCCGGATGAAATCGTTCTTCCACTCACTGAGCTTCTCGCCGCGCCAGGGGGCCACGCAATCTTCATAGACGCTAAGGCTCTTGTCAGGGATCACGAGCTCCGCGTCGATGCCGATCACGCTGCCGTAGCCTTCGCAGACCGGGCAAGCACCCAAGGGGTCGTTGAAGCTGAAGAGGTTCGGGCTGGGCTGCTCGAAGGTGATGCCGTCCAGTTCGAAGCGGTCGCTGAAGGTGAGCTGGCGGGGCTGGCCCTTGTCGTTCTCGCCGAGCAGAATGCACTCACCCTGTCCTTCGAAGTAGGCCGTCTCCGCACTATCGGCGGCACGGCTGGCCACCTCGTCGCTGCCGGGTTCAACGGTCAGTCGGTCCAGCACAAGGTGCCAGGGGCCTTTCGCCAGCTTCTTCTCAAGGAGCAGGTCCTCGATCCGTTGCACCTCCTTGCCGTCGTGTACGCGGGCGAAGCCTTGTTGCTGAAGCACGTCCAGGTGTTCGCGGATGGTGCGGTCCTTGGGCAGGTGGATGGGGCAGAGGAGCAACACGATGCTGCCGACCGGGAAGCTGTCCACGGCGTGCACCACGTCCTCGATGGTGTTGCGCTTCACCTCCTGGCCGCTCACAGGGCTGTAGGTACGTCCTGCGCGAGCGAAGAGCAGCTTCAAGTGGTCGTAGACCTCGGTGCTGGTGCCCACGGTGCTGCGCGGGTTGCTTGTGAGCACCTTCTGTTCGATGGCGATGGCCGGGCTGATGCCGGTGATCCGGTCCACGTCGGGCTTCTCCAAGCGGCCCATGAACTGGCGGGCGTAGCTGCTCAGGCTCTCCACATAACGCCGCTGCCCCTCTGCGTACAAGGTGTCGAAGGCCAGGGAGCTCTTGCCGCTACCGCTGAGGCCGGTCACCACCACGAGCTTGCCGCGGGGGATGTCGACGTCGATGTTCTTGAGGTTGTGAACGCGTGCGCCCTGCACACGGATGAAGCCGCTGGCGGCCGGGCGCACCTCACCCTTCCGGTCGTTGGCCGGGGGAACAGGCTTCTTCGTGTGAGTGGGGGCAGGCAAAGGCGGCGCGAATTTAGCCATCGGCGTTGGCCCGAACACTGGATCCGTCTATCTTTGGGTTGTAGGACAAAGATTTTTTCCGGCCGCACAATACGCCCCTCCGGGCAGCGTTACTGGAACAGTCCCCGTCCTTGTACCGTAGCACGCGGAACTCTTCACCCCCAACCCAAACCGGACAGCGCATAGCTAGACCTCTACCCCGAAGTTCCTAGAACCTCTTCGGACCTAAACGGTAAGGTCATGCTGTCCAAGCTTTCAAGTTCCGCCAAGGCGGGGGTGCTCCAAGACACTGAACTCGTTCGCCTCTATGTTGCGGGCAACGAACAGGCGTTCGAGATCCTACTACAGCGCCACAAGCGCAAGGTGTGGTCGCACATCTACCTGATGGTCCGCGACCGCGAGGCCACAGAGGACCTGTTCCAAGAGGCCTTCATCAAGGTGGTACACACGCTCAAGAGCGGCAAGTACAACGAGGAAGGCAAGTTCCTGCCTTGGGTGATGCGCATCGCGCACAACCTGGTGATCGACCACTTCCGCCGCAACAAGAAGATGCCGCTGGTGCGGGGCAACGACGACCATGACGTGTTCGCCACAGTGGCCCAGCCCGGCAAGAACGCCGAGCAGAACATGGTGAACGTGCAGATCGACGACGATGTACGCAAGCTGATCGACCACCTGCCGGAAGAGCAACGTGAGGTGGTGATCATGCGGACCTACTTGAACATGAGCTTCAAGGAGATCGCCGAGCACACGAACGTGAGCATCAATACCGCATTGGGCCGCATGCGCTACGCCCTGATCAACATGCGGAAGATGATCAAGGAGAACGACATCACGTTGGAGCGCGCCTAGCGCTCGCATCCGACCCGCAAGGGTCACCTGGGCTCCGTGCCCCGCGAACCCCGGCCTGTAAGCCGGGGTCCGCCTTTTTCAGGGGGCATGCAATAAGAGGGGAGGGGGGTGGCGTTCTTCAACCGTGAAATGAACCCAAACCCCTCGTAGATGATCCACTCTACCCCTCGGAAACGTTCCTCTTCGCCCCGGCCCCGCCGCGCCCGCATGACCCTCGACCTGCAACCCGGCCCCCGCACCAGCACCCTCAATGCCATTCTCAACTACAGCAAGGCGCTGAAGGTGGTGAACGTGCCCCCGGTGGGAAGCATCGACATCATTCTGAACTAGACCGGTCGCCGGTCAATCGATCGCCAGTCTGAAGGCTTCGGGCCGCACCCAGGTCTGTGGGGCGGCCTGCACCAGCCCGGTCTCATTGTCCTTGGGCGCCCCCGGTGTCAGCGGGTCGAATTCCACCCAGACCAGAATACCGGCATTGTTGATCCGAGGCGTTTGAGGCATCAGCTTCAGTTGCTTCAAGCCGCGAACGTCGTTCGGCACGTAGGGCTGGATCAAGGCCACGTCCATCATCAAAACGCGCGTCGCAGGCCTCAGCACGAGCTGTCCTTGTCGCACGGTCGGTTGCCAGTCCGCCTCCATGATGTAGCTGTGCGTACGGCCGCTCATGAAGGTCACGAGGTATTCCTGCGAGGCTTGGGCCTTGCCGGAGGTGGGCAGGATGAATGCCAGCTGAAGTAAGAGGAGGGCGCGCAGCATGGAGGCCCCTCGAAGGTAAGGCGCTACGTGAACAGTTCCTTTCGCCCGATCACACTGCAGATGGGGCACTTGAGCGGGTCATGCGCCTTGGCAGGGCAGTATTCCCGCCCGAAGTAGATGAAGCGGATGTGGATGTCGCCCCAGGTCTCGATGGGGAAGAGCTTCTTCAGGTCAGCCTCGGTGTGCTCCACGCTTTTTCCCGTGCTCAAGGTCCAGCGCCAGGCCAGCCGGTGGATGTGCGTGTCCACGGGGAAGGCCGGTACACCGAAGGCCTGCACCATCACCACACTGGCGGTCTTGTGGCCAACGGAAGGCAGTGCCTCCAGCGCCGTGATCGAAGCGGGCACCTGGCCGCCATGCTCATCGAGCAGGATCTGCGACAGCCCATGGATGCCCTTGGCCTTGGCCGGCGCCAGCCCGCAGGGGCGGATGATGTCCTCGATCTCCTTCACATCCAACTTCACCATCTGCTGCGGCGTGCGCGCCTTGGCGAAGAGCAGCGGAGTGATCTCGTTCACCTTCTTGTCCGTGCATTGCGCGCTGAGCACCACGGCCACCAGCAGCGTGTACGGATCCTCGTGGTCGAGCGGGATGGTCGTGCGCGGGTAGAGCTCGGCGAGCTTTTCGGCGACGAAGGCGGCTTTTTCTCGTTTGTTCATTCCAATTGTGCAGTGACAGAATGCTGCTATCGCACCTTTTCTCGGAGGTGCTCACAGACCGGATGCGCCTTTTCGATGTGCTGATGGTCCTGCGGTCGCCTCCAGCGTCCTCCCCAGGTCCAACCGATCGGTGCCAGGTGCTTCATGATCCGTGACCGCGTCAGCGTTCCAGGCCGTTCGGGATCGTAGTGCGCACCCGGTGGTTCGTGTGTATTGCTGTTCGCACCATGCCGCACCAAGGGGTTCAGAAAGGGGTTGATGTCGATGGCGATCCCTTGCGCATGCTTCGAGGTCTCCGGCACCATGGTCTTACTCCTGTAGTTGAAGGCGCTCGTGTTGTTGTCCGTCATGGAAGCCACATCATCCCAGCCAGTGCTGTCAGCGTTCAGACCGTAACGGTTTATGGGGATCACCTTGGCGATCGGGAAATGGTCGCGCCGCAGCCCGTCGAAAATTGCTCGCACTTCATCGGCCATGCAAGCATGGACAAGCAAGATCCCTGAGCAGACGCGAGCGGTATCGCATGTGGTGAAGGCGCTGTCCGTGAAGGTGTAGTAAGTGATCTCCACGGCTTCAAGGTGATCGCGGATACCCGGGTCAAGAAGGCCCAGCTTACGTTCAATGATGTCCAGGTCGTGCGCGAGACCGGTCGTGTCCGCAAAGGTGCTGTGATGGCATCCATCGTACAGCACAGCGGTTGTGTCGCGATGGTCGGAGGCTGGAGTGGGATCCTCCTCGCCGCCCGCAGGAGTCTCCTTGCAACGGATACCAAGCAGCAGGAAAAGCACGCCAACGCAGAAGATGCCGGGAACCCGAAGTAGCGCGCAACTGAACGGATGGTGCCGATCACCTTTCACGCGTTCCGGTCTCACCTTGTGAACGTATGTGTCTCCGCCCCATGAATGACACTGCGCCAATAGAGCTCGGCGAGCTTCAGGGCGACGAAGGCGGCTATTTCCTTATGTGTCATCTACCAGGCTCCCATTGAACAGACGATGGTCCCCTTTTCAAGCACATGGTCCAGCACTTTTCCGGAACGGGCATCCACCAAGGCATAAGGGGTGATGATCTTCCTGCCATTCCGGATCTGGGTCTTCCTGGCTTTCCAGACGAAGCAGTTGCAGGGCTTGTAGTACTCGAACGAGATGCCCTCCACCCGGCCGGCATAGCTGTCATCCGCCTCGGCGATCGATCGCGCCTCGCATGCACTGACCCACCTTATGTCCGCGCTCATCGGCATGTCCGGGATCTGGTGCGGGGTCACGAGCTGCCCCTTACGATCGAAGATGGTGGTGAAATAGAAGCGCATGGAGTCCTGTACCAGGAAGCAATGCTCGAAGGCGTAAGCGATCCGGCCATCGCACGCATCCTTGTCGATCCACGGGTGCACCTTTTCCAGCGTATCGAACAGGTCGTGCCGGATGATGACCGCTCCGAGGAAGATCAAGTTCACTTCCAGGAAGTGCATGCCCATCCGACCGGCCAGGTAGCGGCCGTTCGCGTCGCGGATGTGATGGGGAATGCTGTCCGCGGTGGGATGTTCGACATAGGGGCAGTTCATGATGGCGCGCCAATGCGCCTTGCCCCCGTTCATCCATTCCAACTCGACAGAGTCGCATTGCATCCGGAAGTCCTGCCCGAAGGAGTTGGTGGCCAGCGCGAGCAGGAACAGGACCGAAGCTGCTTGTTTCACGCGCTTGTCAGGTTTGGGTTCAAGGTTTACCACACGAACGCAAACGCCTCCGCCCCCCGAATGAACGTATGCGACCGCACCGGCCTTCCTTCCTCTTCCAAGTGAACGATGTTCTGCTGCTCGTAGAAGAGGTCCTGCAGCAGCGTGTTCGAAACGCTGAGCGAGCCAAAGCTGTCCACCCCTTGCACTTGCAGGTAGCAATAGAGGTTCTCGCTCTCGAGTTCCTTGCCCACCCAGGTCCAGTCGACGCGTTGTCCGTTCACGACCAGGTGCAGGTGTTCGTGGAAGTAGGCATTGAGCAGGCTGTCGGCCTTGGGGTGTTCCTTGGGCGATGCCAGCTTCAGTTCGGCGACGTTGGCCAGGGCGTGCTCCACATCGTGCGCGGTCATCCGCCAGGTGAGGTCGAGGGTGCGGGTGTTGGGTGAGTGCCGGATGGTGAGGATGGACAGGAAGAAGTCGTGCGGCGCGATCGGCAGTGCGAGGCAGAGGGCGAGGAGGACGGTCTTCATTCCATGTCAAAGGTCGCGAAGAGTGGCGAGTTACGAGTGATGAGTGGCGAGTGGTACGCCCTGTTACCCCGAGCCCGTCGAGGGGCGGGCGTTCTGCTCGCCACTCGCCACTTACCTTCGCCAAATGCCTCAGAAGCACGCCCTCGCGGCCTTCGCCGCCCTCGTCGTTGTCACCGCCTTCGCCCAGGACAGCCAACGCTACGGCCGCGACAAGTTCCGCCAGCTGGACCAGGAACTGCCCACGCCCAACGAGCAACGTACGGCCAGCGGAGCCCCCGGCCACGCCTACTGGCAGATGAAGGCCGACTACAACATCGCCGTCGAGATCGAAGAGCCCATCGCGGATGGAAGCGGAGCGCTGCCGAAGCTTACCGGCAAGGAGACCATCACCTACCACAACCAGAGCCCCGACAAGCTGGACTACCTCTGGCTGCAGCTGGACCAGAACATCTTCGAGCCCGGCAGCGATGCCAACATGATCCGCACCGGCACCATCGGCGACAGCATCAGCCTCGATCAGGTCGGGAAGTGGGTGAAGCCCTTCGAGGGCGGCTACAAGATCACAGCCGTCACCGATGCCAATGGCGGCACGCTGAAGTACACCATCAACAAGACCATGATGCGCATCGACCTGCCGAAGCCCTTGGCCCCCGGTGGCGTATACAGCTTCAAGGTGGAATGGTGGAACTGGCTGAACGACCGCATGAAGTGGGGTGGCCGCGGCGGCTACGAGTATTTCGATAAGGAGGACAACTACATCCACACCATCGCACAGTTCTACCCGCGCATGGCCGCCTACATGGACTACAGCGGCTGGATGCACAAGCAGTTCCTCGGCGCCGGGCGAGTTCACCCTCGACTTCGGTGACTACACGCTGAGCATCACCGTGCCGGCGGACCACATCGTGGCGTCCACGGGTGTGTTGCAGAACGAAGGCGCCGTACTCACTGCCGAACAGCGCAGCCGTCTGGCCAAGGCGCGCACCGCAACTTCACCGGTCTACATCGTCACCGAAGAAGAGGCGAAGAAGAACGAGGTGAAGAGCGCGGATGACAAGCGATCACTGGGCAAGAAGACCTGGACCTACAAGGCGACCAACGTGCGCGACGTGGCCTTCGCCAGCAGCCGCAAGTTCATGTGGGACGGCATGGACCAGCCCATCGGCAAGGGCCACGTGCTCTGCATGAGCTTCTTCCCCAAGGAAGGCAACCCGCTCTGGGGCCAGTACAGCACCAAGGTGGTGGCGCACACCATCAAGACCTACAGCAAGTTCACCTGCGACTACATCTACCCGGTGGCGCAGAGCATCCACACCGACCGCATCGGCATGGAGTACCCCATGATCTGCTTCAACGGCGGTCGCCCCGAAGCGGACGGCACCTACAGCGAACGCACGAAGTATGGTATGATCGGCGTGATCACCCACGAGGTCGGCCACAACTTCTTCCCGATGATCATCAACAGCGATGAGCGCCAGTGGACGTGGATGGACGAGGGCCTCAACACCTTCGTGCAATACCTCACCGAGCAGGAGTGGGACCGCGACTACCCGAGCTGGCGCGGCAAGCCCCGCAACATCGTCGATTACATGAAGGGCGATCCCAACGCGTCACCCGACAAGGTGAAGGCGCGCATCGAGCCGATCATGACCAACAGCGAGAGCCTGACGCAGTTCGGCAACAACGCCTACGGTAAACCCTGCACCGCGCTCAACATCCTGCGCGAGACCGTCATGGGCCGTGAGCTTTTCGACCACGCCTTCAAGACCTATTGCGAGCGCTGGAAGTTCAAGCACCCCACACCGGCCGACTTCTTCCGCACCATGGAGGACGCCAGCGGTGTGGACCTGGACTGGTTCTGGCGCGGCTGGTTCTACACCACCGACCACGTGGACATCCAGCTGGCCAACCTGAAGTACAAGCGCATGGACCCGCGCGATCCCTTGATGGCCGAGCAACTGAAGCGCGCGGACAAGAGCCGCGAGGTGCCCGACCTCAGCCGCGAGCGCAACAAGACCGACGTGTCCCAGGTGGTGGTGGAGCGCGACCCCAGCACCAAGGACTTCTACAACAACTACGACCCGCTCACCGCTACGGAACGCGATATGGTCGCCTACGAGAAATGGAAGAAGGGGCTGAAGCCGGAGGAACTGGCGCTGCTGAACGAGGACCTCTACCTCTATGAGCTCCAGTTCAAGAACATCGGCGGGCTGGTGATGCCCGTGATCCTGGAATGGGAGTACGCCGACGGCACCAAGGAAGTGGACCGCATCCCCGCCGAGATCTGGAAGACCAGCGATGACGTGACCAAGGTCTTCGTGAAGCGCAAGGAGGTGAAGAACGTGACCCTCGATCCCTTCCTCGAGACCGCGGACTGCGACCTGAACAACAACAGCTGGCCGCCGAAGATGGTGCCCACACGCTTCGATGTCTTCAAGGAGCGGGAGTGGCGCCAACCGAACCCCATGCAGATGGACCGGAACAAGCAGCAGCAGGGTGGGGAGATGAAGGGGCAGTAGCGGCGCCGCATGTCATGAACGGAAGGTGGATGTGGTTGCTCATGGTGGCTTTGGTTCTCCCGTGGCTCGGTTGCAGCTATCCACGTCATGGCTATTGGGGTGATCGCCACGTCTATGCTCCAGGGGCGTTCACAGAGGTAAGTCGAGACACGATCGCTTCGGCTGATTCAACTGGAGCTCCAGGCCTTGATGAGTTCGTTCCCAAACGCCTGAAGGAGTTCCGGAGCAGTCCGATATTCCATGTTCCTCCAGGAGGTGGGGAAGGCCCGGTGATGAGTGATGTGGATCGGGAGATGCTATTGAACGGAAGGTTCCGCCTACATCAGAAGGGCCATTGGGTCCCCTATATCGTACAAGTGACCTTCAGTATCAATGTGGCGGCGATGGAGAAGTACTTTTTCGTGCCAGGGGCAAAGCGACCCATATTGATCAGCGCCACGATTGAATGATGCGATCTGCTTAGTGCCGAGCGAGCATGGCGCAATGTGCTCATTCTCTGCGCGCAACGTGAACCACCCTCCAATGGTCTCCCACGCAGACCTTTCCAACCTACGCTTCACAGAGTTCCTACCGGAAGTCTCGGAGCTGTCCGCCGAGGATCACTACGAATGGATGAACGGCCTCTGGCGCTACGAGGGCATCTGTCATGGCTGACCGTGCCGAGATCATCCAGTTCGTGAAGGACCGGCTCGGCTTCACTCCTAACCCGGAAACCCGGTTCTGGTGGGATACAGGCATGGCCGGGCTGGATGCCTGGACATTCATGGGAGAGTTCGCGGATCGCTACGGCGTTGATATGGAAGGTGCCGACCAAGCTTTCGACTATGGGGACAGCGATGTGCCTTTGGCCGACGCGCTCGATCGGCTTTGGAAGCGCATCACCTTTCGCCCCGTGCCCAAGGTGAACCACTTCACCATCGATCACCTCGTCGAAGTGGCGAACAGGAAGAAGTGGTTCGACCCGGTGAGGTCATTTAGGTGAACCTGCTTCGCTGCTCAGCCGCGTATCTTTGAGCAACAGCAAATGCCATGAGCACCTCTGACCTCAAGCTCAGCCTTATGGAGCGCCTGCTCCACGAGAACGATCGCAGCGTGTTGGACCGCATTCGTGAGCTGTTCGAGCGCCGCGATGCGGGGGACGTGGACTTCACGGACGCTGAACTTGCCGAGTTGGAAGCTCTACGCACGAAGCGTCTCAGTGGTGAGACGCAAGGTCTCTCCAGGGAAGAGTCCATCCGGATGCTGCGCGACAGGCTGAAGAAGTGATGGCCTATCGCTTCGTCGTTGAACCGAGTGCACAGCAGGACGCATTGGAAGCTGCATTGTATTTGGAGGATCGTTCACCTGGTCAAGGCCTTCGCTTCCTCGATGAGTTGGACCGCTGCTATGGCTACATCCAAGACTTCCCGCGCGGTTTTCAAGAACGTCGTGGCCGTTTCCGGCACGCCATGCTTGCTGTATTCCCTTACCGCGTGGTGTACGAGGTCGAGGAAGACATCATCTACGTCTACCAGATCTGTCACACCAACCGCAAGCCCAGCAAGCGCTTCGGCCCGTAACTCCTACCGCACCTCCACATACCGCACCCGGTACGGATCCGGTGCCCACACGCCGCGCTCCAACGTGGGATGCGGCATCTGCCGGAATCGGTAACGCCCCGGCGGCAACGGCTTCATGGTGAATCCGAACGACTGCGGCTGCATGTCCTCGCATTGCGCTGGGAGTGTCGCACCGAAATAGAGGAACACGTCGCGTGGTCTTCCATCCTTCGGTGCTGGTTGCACCTTGGCATAGGCCTCATACTGCCCGCAGGAGCCACCGATCCAGTGAAAGGTCACGGTAAGCTCATCGCTGCTGGTCGGAGCGGCCGGGAGGATCGTCAGGTCCTGCTCGGAGATCTCCGTCCAGATGCTGTCCGGGTCCACCGTGAACGAGATGGGTACGGACTGACGGATGTAGCGGTAGACAGTGCGGTCGCTCGTTACAGCGATATCCTCGACCGATGCCGGTGTCCAGCGTTGGCTGAGGCGCACCACGCGCTTCAGTTCGGCATCCAGCTCGGTGTAGTTGCCGCCGTTCAGGTGCACCTCGTGGATGTAGCCGCTTTCCTCCACCATCGCGAATCCGGTGATCGTGGTCTGCACGTTCAACCGCTCGATCAAGGGCTTGCTGAAGCGCGTGTGCAGTTGCTGTTCGAACCACGCCTCTCCGCCGGGATGCTGGGGTGCTGCAGCCTTGGTGGGTTCGGGCAGGGGCGCGTAGAGGCTCCACCCGAAGTTCATGATGTTGAGCGGTCGGATCCACCCGGCCTCACGCCCTCCTCGATGGATGGCCATCAAGCCTCCGTGGCAAGCGATGGTGTCCGTCCTTCCGAAAGGCTGCTCCAAGGCCAGACCGGGGCGCTGTGCGTCGCGCAGGTATCGATCGCCCGGGTCTAGTTGATCGGCCTGACAACGCCCGAGCTCCTGGACATCGAACCGATACCAGCCGCTGGTGAACGGGATCCGGATGATCGGGTAGGGCACATCGCCCCACATGCCGTCGAGGTCCACCTGCATCTCCTGCCCGGTCCACTTGTGGCGGATCGTCCAGGTCGTGGAGGAGCGACCACAGCCGGTCCGGAAGTTGAGTGACATCAGGCTGTCACCGCTGAAGTGGACACTGGTCCGTGGCCCGTCGCCGGGTTTGATCGTGTACGACGCGGACGTGTCGCGCATCGCCGGGTAGGGCAGGCTCAGTTGCACCGAGATGCTGGAGCAACAACATTGAGCCTGTACGGTGGAGGTGCCGACCAGGAAAGGCAGGAGGAGAAGGAGGGTGCGACGCATGACGTCGCTCCGTACACGCGTGGCATTGAAGCGTTCGATCACCGCACCACCCACAGCCGCTTCGGTTCAAGGCGGAAGCGCACGTCGTGGCCGATCACGGCCGGTTCACCGTCCAGGTGCGTGAGGGTTCCGCTCTGGTTCACCTGGGCCTCGCGCGTTACGATCGTCCTTACATATTTGCTCTTGTCCGCGCGATTGGTGTACACGTCATAGAAGGCCTTCATGAGCGGGAAGAAGGACGGCTTGCTCACGAGCTGCAGTTCCGCGAGCCCATCGTCGGGCGCCGAGCCGGGGCTGATGATGGCGCCGTTGCCGAACTCGCGGGTGTTGCAGAACACGAGCATGAGCACTTGGTGCTCGGTGGTCTCGTTGTTGGCCTTCACCACCACGCGCATGGGCTTGGCACCTAGGATCTCCTTCAGGGTGATGCGCAGGTAGTTCCACATCCCACGGGCCTCGCTGCGGTCGAACTCCCACGCCACGCGGGCGTCGAAGCCGATGCCCGCCGTGCCGAGGAAGAGCCGGTCGTTCAGGTAGCACACGTCCATGGCGCTGGCCGTACCGGTCATGGCAATGCGCAAGGCCTTCACCGGATCGAGCGGCAGTTTCTGCGAGCGGGCATAGCCGTTGCCACTGCCCATGGCCACAATGCCCAGCGGGACCTTCGTGCCCACGAGCCCTGCCGCGATAGCGTTCAAGGTGCCATCGCCGCCCACGCTGATCACCCGGTCAGAGCCCATTTCCACCGCCTTGCGGGACAGGGTGGTCCCTTCCCCCGGTGCGGTGATCACCTGGATGTCCAGCGAAACGCCCAGTTCCTTCGCGATGGCCCGCGCGCTGTCCTGCACGGTGAGCGCACGCTTCTTCCCGGCCCTGGGATTGAGGAGGAGGGTGACCTTCATTTCACTACGACCATGTCGCGCTTCAGCAAATGTGCATGGAACTGCTGGATGGCGGCCTGCAACTGTCGGTTGGGACCTTCGACTTCCTTGTTGTCCGACGGAGGGACAGTGTGGTCGACTTCCCCCATACGGTCCCACCAGAGGACATTTTCCCCGTCCGTGCGCATCTGCACATCGTCGGTGATGATCATCCACGTGGCGTTGCCTTCGCTGACCGAAGAAGGCATTCGTTCATTGCGCAGGGCGCTGGCGCCGAAGGAGAAGAAAGGTCTTGTATACCCGATGAGATCGAACACGGTCGGGGCGATGTCGATCTGCTGCGTGGTGCGCTGCTCCTGCTTCGGCTGGATGCGACCCGGCATGTAGTAGACCAGTGGGATCCAGTGGTCGAAGGCCGTTCCGCTGAGCTGACCGTCGCGCTTCAGGTCGGCCGTATGGTCCGCCGTGATCACGAAGAGCGTGTTCGCATACCACGGCATCTTCTTGGCAGTCTCGAAGAACTGCTGAAGGGCATGATCCGCGTAGCGCAGGGTGGGGTGGATGGGCATGGTGCCTGCGGCGAAGCGGTGCGCGTCGTTCTCCGGTAAGTGATAGGGGTGGTGGGAGCTCAGCGTGAAGACCGTGCTGTGGAAGGGCTGCGGCGTGTTGTTCATCTCCTCGGCGAAGTACTGCAGGAAGGGCTCATCGCGGATGCCCCAGATGCCGTCATTGTCCGCAGCGTCCGGGTATTCGTCCTGCCCCACGTAGCGCTGGTAGCCAGCAAGGCGCGTGAACGTGTCGAAGCCCATGGTCCCGTTGCGTCCGCCGTGGAAGAAGCTCGTCGCGTAGCCTTGGGCGGCGAGCGTGCTGGCGAGCGACGTGAAGGGCACATCGATCGCGGGCGAGTTGATGAAGGCCTCCTCCATCAGCTTCGGCATGGAGGCGATGATCGCGGGCACCCCATCGATGCTTCGGCGGCCGTTGGCATAAGCATGGGTGTAGGTGAGCCCGTTCGCCATGAGCGAATCGAGGAAGGGCATGTAGCCTGGAGCTTGACCGGAAAGCAGCTTGCTGTAGTTGGCACTGAAGCTCTCCAGGATGATGAGGACCACGTTCGGCTTGGTACCGGCGATCGCCGTGTCGCCGTACTGATGGATCACTGGCCAAAGGCGGTCCGCTTCGGCATCGGTCATGTACCGTCGTTCCTGGATGGCTGGTTTGCCCAAGCTGGTCATGATGGTGAAGGGTGTGTTCAACACCACAGGCATATAGCCGGGCTCCGCGTAGGAACTGGCATCGATGACCATCAAAGGGATCAGCTGGACACCGCCGCGCGAACACAGCACCACGAGCACCACGGCCAGGGAACGCCAGAGCCACTTCGGTCGCGCGGACACGTCTTTTCGCGGCAGCTTTCCCGCAAGGGTGTAGAACCACTTCGCCAGTGCCAAGCTGCCCAGATAGAGCAGGACGATGTACCAATAGTCGCGAATGAAAACGGGCGCCAGGCTGACCAGATCACCACCGGCCGTCATGATGCCGAAGAGGTCGGCGGTGCTGCGCTTCAAGGTGAAGCCGTAGTAAGCGATGTCGATGCAGTTGAAGAACAGGCCGATGGCGTTGATGCCAAGGAAGACCCACTGTTGGATCCGGGCAAAGCGGGGGGAAGGATCCGGATGGATGAGTGCCAACACCACCCATGGCATGTTCAACCAGGCCAGCGCGCTGAGGTCGAAACGGATGCCACCAAGGAAGGCCGCGAGGGGTGGGGCCGGGAACTGGTCCCGGTTGAGCAGCCAGAACAGCAGACGCAGCAGCGTGTACACCACGGCCATGCCTCCCAGGCGCAGGAGCAGCACGTACAAGGGACGAAGGCGCGCGAACACGGATGCGAAGATGCGGAACGGCGGGCCGAGGTGGTGCTCCGCCACGGTCGGGTCGCATATGGAGGATGATCCATCGATCAGTGGTGGGCCCGATGGGTCCGCGGGCATTGAACCTCCTGAAAGGCTTGGTAACCGGCCTTCAGAGCCGTTCCGAGGCCGATCCTATCTTTGCCGACCCACTGGAACCCTCTGGTGCGGCCCGTGCCAGCCCTCCGTTCTCAGATGTCCGCATCGCCCCCCACCCCCGGCCGCCCATTGAAGGTGTGCATCGTCATTCCTTGCTACAACGAGGAAGGGGTGCTCGGTCACACGGTGAATGTTCTGCTCGCTCAGCTGGATTCCACCGCGCAGGCCGGGCTCTCCACCACGGATAGTTTTCTCTGTCTGGTCGATGACGGCAGCCGCGATGCGACGTGGGCGGAGATCGAACAGCTGGCGCGGGAGTTCCCGCGGGTGCAGGGCTTGAAGCTCTCTTCCAACTTCGGTCACCAGAACGCGGTGATCGCCGGTCTGTTCACGCAGCGCCCGAACGCGGATATCCTGATCAGTATCGACGCCGACCTGCAGGACGATGTGGACGTGATCACCGAGATGTTGCGCAAGCACCACGAAGGCAAGCGCGTGGTCTATGGGGTTCGAGAAGACCGTGAGGTGGATTCCTTCGGCAAGCAGATCGCGGCGCGCGTGTTCTACTCCATGATCAAGTGGATGAACGACCGGGCCATCAAGGGTCATGCGGATTTCCGCTCCGCGGATTCCCGTGTGGTGGCCGATCTGGAGCGGTTCAACGAAGCCAACGTCTACCTGCGTGGCCTCTTCCCGCTGATCGGTTATTCCTCTGCGGAAGTGCGCTACGTGAGGAAGGAGCGCCATGCCGGTGAATCGAAGTACTCGTACCGCAAGCTGATGAGCCTGGCGTGGCAGGGGATCACATCGTTCACCACCACGCCATTGAAGTTGGTGCTCTACCTGGGCCTGCTCATGTTGGTGATCTGCTTCGGCATCGGTGCGTGGATCGTGTGGGCACTGATCGTCGGTACAGCCATTCAGGGTTGGGCTTCCACCGTGGTGCTCATCATGCTCTTCTCGGCCATGAACATGATCGGCCTCGGCATCATCGGCGAGTACGTCGGCAAGATCTACCGCGAAGTGAAGCAGCGTCCCCGTTACATCATTGATCGTTCCACCCAAGGTGAGTGACCCCCAGGCATCCTCGTTCAGCGACGAGCAGTTCGACAAGCTGTATCCGCCTGGCGTCGAACGCCACTACTGGAGCCGCTGCCGCAACCGCGTGATCGCCCGCGAGCTTCGCCGGTCCGGAGCGCAAGGGCCGATCCTGGAAGTGGGCTGTGGCAAAGGCATTGTGGTGCGCTACCTGCGCGATGATGGCTTCGACATCACCGGCATCGAACTGGCGCCGGTGGCTCCGCTGACCGACATGGTGGCCCACGTCCGCACTGGCATCGATGTCATGGACCTGGAGCCAGCGATCGCCGACCGTGTCCGCACCGTGCTGCTGTTGGATGTGATCGAACACCTGGAGGATCCGAAGGGCTTCCTGGAAGCCATCCGTCGCAAGATGCCTGCGCTCACGCATGTGCTCGTTACCGTTCCTGCGCGGCAGGAGCTCTTCAGCAACTTCGATCGCTTCAACGGCCACTACCGGCGGTATGATCCCGACATGGTGCGCGCACATGTGGATCCGCAACGCACGCTGGACTTTCGTGCGAGCTATGTGTTCCACGGACTGTATCCGGCCGCGCGGATCCTGCTGGCCCGCAAGGGTGAACGGGAGGTCGGCTTCAATGTGCCACAAGGGTTCCTGGCGAACACCGTGCATGCCCTGCTTGGCCTGTTCTTCTACATCGAGTACCTGATCCTCCCTTCGCGGTGGAAAGGGACCTCAGTGATCGCCGTGGCCAAGCCGTGACAGCACCCGGTTCAGGGGCGCCAGGCGGAATTCTCGTAGATGTGGTAGCCGTGCCGCACGCCTATCGGCCGCAGCGGAGGATGAGCATCTCCCACAAGGAGCAGGGGTTCACCCGGGGTCCTCATCACCACGAAGCGGATAGCGCCCTCGTTCAGCCCGCGTTGCAATCCGGACAGGTCGAAGTTGGCCTTGGAGGTCGATAGCACGTAGATGTCCTTTTGCGTGACCACACTGCGACCGACGATGAAGTTCTCCAAGTGGTCGTGTCGTGTCAGCAGCACGTAACCTTCCTCCAGTGCGGGGTCGGTCCTGAACTCCTGCGCCATGGCACGCGCGCTCTGGTAGGCTTCGCGTTCGTCATCGGCAGGGCCTGCGCCCAGAAGCTCGGGCAAGCCCCACAGGAAGAGCAGCGGATAGAGGAAGGAAACGGCGAGCGCCATCAAGGCCACATGGGGCCAGCGCGAAGGGCCAAGGTCGGCGGACAACAGCGCGGCCATTCCCGCGCCGGCCAGCACGAAGCCTTCCATGTAGTAGCCGGGTGAGCTGCCGTACTTCAGGCTGGTGAAATAGCCGAAGGCCAGGCTGAGGACATACGCGACGGCCCACCCGCGCTGCATGGGCTCCGTGCCCCGCCACCAGCGCCAGGCGACGAAAACGCCGATCGCTTGGAGGATCATCATGCTCCAGAACCGCATGCGCACCAAGCGGTGGATCGTGTGGAGGTCGATGCCGTTCTTGATCGCGACCACCAGGTTCAGGTGGACCTCGTTCGCCCCGTAGTGCCAGCAGAGCACGCCCACTGCCGTGCCGAGCACAAGGGCCGCCACCAGCACATGTTGAGCCAACAACCGCCATTGCTGTGTGAACAACAGATAGGCTCCGATCACCCCAAGACCGAGCACGCCGGATTGCTTGGTCAGCGCAGCCAGGCAGCCCAGTACCGTGGCCAAGGCCAGCAGCTTGCGCGACCGTGACCCCTCCACCGCAAGCGCATGGAAGAAAGTGAGCATGCACAGGCTAAAGAACAGGAGGTTGAGCGCATCCGGCCGGGAATGCACCTGCCGGGGTAGAAAGCTGAAGAGAACCGCGGCCCAGAGCAGGGCCGACCACCATTGAGCGCCAAGCTTGCGGGCAATGAGGAAGCCGGAGCACGCGAACAGCAGGTTGAAGAGCAGGCCCATGATCCGGCTGAGCAGATACACCTCCATCGGCTCCTGAGCATTCACACCGAACACATGTCCGATGGTGCCCACCAAGTAGTAGTACGCCGGCGAGTATTGGATGATGTCCATCGGCAGCGCCTCGGGGT
The DNA here is from genome assembly GCA_016721825.1 of Flavobacteriales bacterium. Lineage (GTDB taxonomy): Bacteria > Bacteroidota > Bacteroidia > Flavobacteriales_F > PHOS-HE28 > PHOS-HE28. Next base: position 123,112 of record JADKHI010000001.1, on the reverse strand, counting down.
CCGTGTACAGTGGCGTCCCTTGCATCCACTTGATCAGGCCGTACACGACGTTCTGCTCCTCGCCCATGACATTGAGCAACGGTGTCGGCAAGAAGTGGATGCGACTGAACAGCGTGGTCGCGACCAGGATGACGGAGACCACAATGGCCAAGGCCTTCAGTACGGTGCGGAAGGAGGAGGAGGTGGGCTGACCGGGGGCCAGAGGGGCGACCATGCGTGGCGGCAAGGTAATTCTTCCGGAAAAGGCACTGACCAACGCACAGCGCGCCATAGTGGGAAGTTGTACCACCAGCGGCTGTGCGCAACGCAGCGCCGCATGCTCCGCAAGGGCAGGTGGCGCGGCTAACTTCGCCCCGCATTTCAAGCACCATGATCGATACCATCGAGAAGAAGCAGCTGGCCTTCGACCGCCGGAACCTGACCGACGCGGAGCTTCGGGACATCTATGAGCACATCCTGCGTCCACGCCTGATCGAGGAGAAGATGCTGAGCATGCTCCGCCAGGGGCGCATCAGCAAGTGGTTCAGTGGCATCGGACAGGAGGCGGTGGCGGTTGGCGCCGCGTTGGCCATGCAGCCCGACGAGTGGATCCTGCCCATGCACAGGAACCTGGGCACCTTCACCTCCCGCCAGGTGCCGATGGCCCGCCTCTTCAGCCAGTTCCAAGGGCGCATGAACGGCTTCAGCAAGGGCCGCGAGCGCAGCTTCCACTTCGGTACCCGCGAGCACCACATCTGCGGCATGATCAGCCACCTCGGACCCCAGCTGGGCGTGGCCGATGGCATCGCGCTGGCCCACAAGCTCAAGAAGGAAGAGAAGTGTACGCTGGTCTTCACCGGTGATGGCGCCACGAGCGAAGGGGATTTTCACGAGAGCGTGAACACCGCCGCCGTGTGGGACCTGCCCGTGATCATCGTGGTGGAGAACAACGGCTACGGGCTCAGTACCCCGAGCAACGAGCAGTTCAAGTGCCGCTACATCAGCGACAAGGCCCTCGGTTACGGCATGGAGAGCCGCGTAGTAGCCGGCAACAACATCCTGGAGGTGGTGCACACGCTGCGCGAAGTGGCCGAGAGCATCCGCCGCCGCCCACGCCCGGTGCTGGTGGAGTGCATGACCTTCCGCATGCGTGGTCACGAGGAGGCCAGCGGCACCAAGTACGTCCCGCAGGAGCTGTTCACCGCGTGGGAGAAGAAGGACCCCGTGACCAACTACGAGCAGTGGTTGCTGAGCACCGGTGTGCTGAGCGATGCGGAGATGAACGCCGCGCGCAAGCGGATCAAGGGCGAGATCGCCGAAGCGGTGGAAGTGGCCTTCAGCGAGCCGCCCGTGGTGCCGGACATGGCCGCAGAACTGCGCGATGTCTACAGCAACAACACACCCATCGTCATTGCGCCCACCACCACGGCCACCAAGGAGGTGCGCTTCATTGAAGCGGTGAGCGATGGACTGCGCGAGAGCATGCGCCGCCATCCGAACCTGGTGCTCATGGGCCAGGACATCGCCGACTACGGTGGGGCCTTCAAGGTCACCGACGGCATGATGGCGGAGTTCGGCAAGGACCGCGTGCGCAACACCCCACTGTGCGAGAGCGCGATCCTGGGCGCAGGTCTGGGCCTGAGCATCGCGGGCATGAAGAGCATGGTGGAGATGCAGTTCGCCGACTTCGTGAGCGAGGGCATGACGCAGATCTGCAACAACCTGGCGAAGGCGCATTGGCGCTGGGGCCAGAACGCGGACGTGGTGGTGCGCATGCCCACAGGCGCGGGTGCCGGTGCCGGTCCCTTCCACAGCCAGAGCAACGAGGCCTGGTTCTTCAAGATCCCTGGGCTCAAGATCGTGTACCCCGCATTCCCCAACGACGCGAAGGGCCTGCTCTGCGCCGCGCTGGAGGATCCCGATCCGGTCATGTACTTCGAACACAAGATGCTATACCGCAGCCTCACCGGTCCGGTGCAGGAAGGCTTCTTCACGCTGCCCATCGGCGAAGCTGCGTTGCTGCGTGAAGGCACGGATCTAACGATCGTCACCTACGGCATGGGTGTTCACTGGGCCTTGGAAACACTGGCCGAGCACCCCGAGATCAGCGCTGACCTGATCGACCTGCGCACCTTGCTTCCTTGGGACCGGGAGAAGGTGCTGGAGAGCGTCCGTCGCACCGGCAAGGCGATCGTGCTGCACGAGGACACGCTGACCGGCGGCATCGGTGGCGAGATCGCGGCCACCATCAGCGAGGAGTGCTTCGAGGACCTCGACGCTCCGGTGATGCGCATCGGTTCGCCGGATACGCCGGTGCCCTTTGCTGTGGAACTGGAGCAGGCCTTCCTACCCAAGGCACGCTTCAAGGAGGCGCTGGTGAAGCTGAAAGCCTACTGACCCCTACTTCTGGTCCATCACATGGATATTCTCCAGGATGGCCGGCGTACCCTTGGTGCAGCTGCCACTGCTGGCGCGTGAGGGGCGGTAGCTGAATTTCAGGCGAAGCCCTTCCTTCTGGTACTGCTCGTCCAGTGCGATCGGCAGCAGCCATTGTCCTTCTTTCTCCGGATCAAGCCGAAGCAGCAAGGGGCAGCCTTCCGAAGCTGCGCCTAGGGTGATCGTGCCCGAATGGACCATGACGACTTCGGAAGATGCCTCGGCCGGTGGTTCGAACACAGCGGTCTTCTTCGAGCCACAAGCAACGGCGAGCGCTACAAGGGTAATGGCCACAGCGGCCGTCAGCGTGAAAGCACGATTCATGGAAGCGCGATGCGTTGAACACGTTGGAAGCCGGCGTCGCCGACGCGAGCGAAGTACACGGCCGGGGCCAGACCGGTGAGGTCCACCTTGGCCGTGCAAACTCCACCGACAGCACGGGCCTGTTGGGTACGCAGCACACGGCCGTCAAGTCCGATCAGGTCCACCGTGAGCGGTCCGTCCACGGGTGCGCCGGAAAGGGAGAGCTGCAGTTCCTGTCCGTTCACCAATGCAGAAAGGGAAGGGCCGCCGTTGACCTGGTCGGAAACGCTGAGCATGGCCTGCAGGTCGAAGGAGAAGATGCGCGTGCGGGGGGAGCCGCTAGTGTTCAGGTATTCGCCGGTGAACCAGAAGGTGGTGCCGTTCGGGTCTAGGCTCATGTGCGCGTAATCGCCGTAGCGGTTGATCCCGTTCTGTGAAGCCCCACCGGTCTGTGCCACCTCCTCCGGTACGGTCATTTCGCCCAAGGGGTCGTTCGCATAACGGCCGGTGTAACGCAGGCCGGGGTAGAGGTTGTTCGCAGGGTCGGTGTGGCTGTAGGCCAGGCCGATGTTGCCGTTCACGTCCATGGCCATGCTGGCAATGAAGCGGCTGGCGGCATCGGGCGAGTAGGTGCCTTGTTGGTAGATGCTCCAGTTGCCGTCGTTGGCATCGCGCAGCTCGTACCAGCGGATCCCCGCGCGGTTCGCGCCGTTCACATCCGTCAGGTGGCAGAGCAGGATGCTGTTGTAGCCGACCCAGCGGGTGTGCTGGGCACGGAAATAGAACACACCAGGAATGCCGTCGAGCTTCTGTGTGGTGCCCGGCTGGCTGATGTTGTTGTAGCCAGAGCCGAAGTTGGTATCGAAGGGAGCTGTGCTGATGCTCTGCGAGGTGGTCACACTGGTGTTGCTCGTCGTCACCCAGTCGGTGCTCATCTCGTACACCTTGATGCGGTCGGGGTTGGAGCCCCAGGCATCGTCCTCCAAGTTGAAGAAGTAGCAGGGCGTGCCATTGGGTGGAAGGTCGCCGTCAGCATCGGCAGGCAGCACGCTGGTGAAGCCGGTGTTCAGCACCGAGGGTGCGCTCAAGGCCACCATGGCCGCAGTGGAATTGCCCACGAGCATCTTCGCCCGGTCGAACACCACGGCCGTCTTGTTCGAGTTCGAGGTCATGTAGTAGCCGTCCCACCACACGGAGTACTTCGGGTAATCGGGGAACTGGCTGAAGTTGTAGCTGTAGGTGTAGTAGGAGCCGAGCGGATCGGGCGTCTGCGAAACGGCGATCAGGATCTTGTTCGGCGAGAATTGGAACTGGGAGATGAACCAGCGGTCGGCATGGCGATCATACAGCACGATGGGATCGCCATCGTCGTTGCTGCCGGCCCACAAGCTGCTCAGGTTGTATGGGCCGCCCATCGAAGAGCCGGTCTTGGAATAGACGCGGTAGCTGGTGTTCACCGCTTGCACATAGTGGTTCGGGCCTGCTGCTCCGGAAGGATCAGGCGGATAGCCAGAGCCGGCCTGCCCACCCCAGTTCTCGATCGGTGCGCGATGTTGGCGGCTGGCCACGGCGGTCTGTAGCACCGGGTCCAGCCCCTGTGGAAGTGCGTTGGGGTTGACGAAGGCGTGGCGCGTCATGTCGTTGCGCACCTCGCGGCGTTCATGAATCTCGGTCTCCTCCTCGATCACCGGCCAATCGCGCATGGGTGTGCTCAACCGGAAATCAGAAGGCAACACCGTCGTTACGGTCTGGCCCTCCTTGTTCACGGCTATGGTGGTGAGCGGGTCGGTGGTCTGCTCCTGGGCGACAAGACCGAGGGTGAATGATAGAACGGTAAGGGTGGAAAGGGTGCGGTCCATGAGTTGTGAACAAGGGGGTGTAATGTACGAGGGAAGGGTGGTCGTGCCTTTCGTGAAAACCTGAACAGGCAAGGGATCCTGAAGGTTCAGTGGGGTGGCCGAAAGGGTCCCATCAACATCGCTTGGTTGGTGATCCGTGAGCGGATACCGAAGCGCATGGGGCTCCCTCGCCGGACCTTGGCACCATGTCCGCCGCAGCGTTCGATCTCCGTTGGAACCGCATCCTGCGGTCCCGTGAAGAAGGGTATGAGGAATTGATGGATCACCTGGGTCGGTCCACCGGCCTGGGTCCCTTGGTCCGTCTCGGCCTCCTAAGAAGGCGAGAGCTCTGGTCCGAGTTCCAGCGCTACCACGGTTACATTCCTACCGAGAAGGGAGATGCCTTCATGGTCTACATCCCGGAGAAGGAACTGATCCTCGTTCGACCCGGTCGCTCGGCGGCCTTGTACAGCGAAGTGAAGAAGGACCCGAAGCCGGACGCACTGTTCAAGCCGACCTACGCGGAGCCCACCGCTGCCCAGTTCGCCGCCGTGGAGGAGTTGCGCGATCAGGCCGGTCGGGATGTCTGGAAGGCCCAGCGCGCCGACCACTTGCGCGAGTGCCTGCTGCAAGGCTTCATGGACTTCCGCTCGCTCACCAAGCGCACGGGTGTTGGTGAAGGTGCCTTGTTGCGCACAGGTCTCTGCGTGCCCAGGGAGGAACGCGCCCACGAGCATGCGTTGTCCCTCGGTCTTTCCGCAGAAGGTTCCCGCTACCTCCACATCGCAGAGCCATGGGCCCTGTTGCTGGTGAAGCCCGGCATGGAGCTGCCGCTGTTCGAGCGCTGTGATCCTGCCAAGGCGGAGTACTGGTGTACGCTTCCTTGAGCTTCTAGCTTTTCCGGTCGGGCCCTTTGCCCACTTGGAAGTGCCCCGTCTCGAAACGACGGAGCAGCTCCGCCACCCGTTTCGCCCGCGTCTCCACGGTCTTCCCGCTGTCCACCCAGTAGCACATGCTGCGTTTCATGCCGGGCGTCAACGTGTTCCAAGCCGCTTTCATTTCGGGGATGAAGTCCATGGTGTCGGCCAGTTCCTCGGGGATGTTGATGCGGTCCGGTTCGGGGTCCAGCCAGAGTTCCACGTTCACCGGATCGCCCGGTTTCTTCACGTTGGCCTTCCTCCGCAGGTCGCCGCCCAGCACGAGGATGTGGTAACCGCTCTTGGTGGGCATCAACGCGCGGTCAACGGGCACGCCGTTCATCAGGCACTTCACGCGGACCTCGCCACGCTTGCCGAACAGCTCCTTCACATCGTGCGGGAACTCCACGTAACTCCAGGCGAAACGTCCGGTCATCCGCTCCAGTGGAGCGGTGAAGGTCCAGATCTGGGGTTTCTTCTTTGGCATGTTCACGGGTCGACCCGGTGGGTCGAGGGTACAGGTGCTCCGATCTATCCACCCGCCTTCTTGGCCTTGTAGCCTTTCTCCGCAAGGAAGGCCAGCACCTTGTCCCGGTGATCGCCCTGCAGCAGGATCACGCCGTCCTTGGTATTGCCGCCCACGCCGCACTTGCTCTTCAGCGTGCGACCGAGGTCCTCCAGGTCCGCGTCCTTGCCCACGAAGCCCACGATCCGCGTCACCTCCTTGTTGCCCTTCAGCCGGTCCAGGTGCAGGCGGAGGTCCTGTTGCTGCGGCGGCAGGGTGCTGGGCTCCCGCGCGGTGCCGAGGTTCTTGTTGGTGCTGTACACCAGGCCGTCGGAAGAGGTGGGGCGCTTCTTCATGGAGTGCAAAGGTGTGGTTTGCCGCAGAGACGCGAAGGCGCGGAGAATGCGAAACAAGGAAAGACGCGCTGTAGGGTTTGCCGCAGAGACGCGAAGGCGCGGAGAATGCGAAGCAGGGACATGCGTGCTGTGGGAATTGCCGCGGAGACGCTGAGAATACAATGAAATGGAACTGAGGCGGCTGCCCTTGTTCTCTCTGCGCCCCTGCGCCTCTGCGGCCCATCATTTCCACCACGTGATCAACGGCCGCGTCATCTCCAGCCCGAAACGCCGCGCCTCCTCCAGCTTGAACGGCCCGTGCATCTTCAGGTAGAGGTCGAAGGTGATGGGCCCTTCCTGGTCGGCCTTGAAGTTGGTGTGCCAGTAGTTGTTGAGGGCGTAGAGGTAGAGGGTGCTGCTGCTCTTCGCCTCGGTCTTCCAGGCCTTGTACTTCTCCGCGTTCGTGCCGCGGCCAGGGTTCACCTTTCGCTCGTCCACCATCTCGCCCACCTCCCAGATCGCACCTTGCGGGCATACGATGGTGACGCCCATGCTGTCGTTGCTCACGTCGATCCAGCGCTGGGCACAGAAGAAATCGTTGTTGCTGCCGGGGATGCGGCCGCTCTCGGGTGTGACGCAGGTATCGCCGATGCCGATGCGAACGGTGGCGTTGGGGATGTTGAAGGGGAGGGCCAGGTGGAGCGCCTTTTTATCCCGCGATGGCATGTTCCCAAGCTGACTATGGAACCATGCCGCGCTGTCCGCTGCTTGCTCCAGCACCCTGGAGACAGCCCGGTCCGCTAGAAAAAGCATCGCCATTCCCACACCATCATCCGTCTCTTCGCTAAGGTCCGGCGGAGTGAGGCGTGCCTCGTATACCGAGCTGTCCCTTACGCTGATCACTTTGAGCGAAGGGACCCATCGAGGTGCTCTTTGTTCCCATAGCGGGATCGGGTTGTGCAGGTCGATCGGTTGTTGCGGCAGACCAGCGCTGCATGTGCGAAAAAGTTGTTCCACATACCACCCCGCACTATCTGCAAAGTCCTTCTTCACCCGCCACTGGTCGGTGGTGAAGTGCGCATCCGGATCGCTTATGCTGCACCATGCGCCCCAGGTGTGCTCGTGCCACATCACGATGCTGCGTTTGGCGCGGTAGAGCAGGTGCGGGTCGATGGGCTTGTCCAGGATCTTGGCCGCGTCGATCAGGTTGGTGAGCCGCGCGCTGAGCACGCGCACATCGCCTTCCTCCTTCGCCGTGCTGTAGGCACCATCCTCCCAATAGGGCGTGAAGTCGCCGCTCCAGGTGGGGATGCTCTTGCCGTACTTCCGCTCGAACTCCTGCATCATCGTTCCCGCGTTCGCGATGATCAGGCGCGGTGAGCTGTACTTCTCGTTCCATTCCCGTACGAAGTCGCTGAGCGTGCTGTCCACCGGGCCGTTGTCGCTCACGATGTTGTAGCGCCACTGCAGCATGTCGTAGGGGTAGCCCTTCGCGGCCAAGTCGTTCATGTAGGCGGCGATCTTCCGCGTGCCGCGCTCCTTGATGGCCCCGGCGGTGTATCCGTGCCAACCGCCGTAGCCCTGGCCGGCCGTCCATACCAGGATGCTGTCGCGACCGGTCGTGCCCTTCCACCAGTAGGGCTTGTCGCCTTGTTCACGCAGGGTGCTGCCAATGCGGTCGCCGCCGTCGGGCATGTCGGGGATGTAGTTCGGGCCCTGGCTCAAGTGGCGGATGCCGTGCGCGGCGTAGGCGTCCACCATGCTCCAGCTCATGCCAGGCACGTCGGTCTGCATGGCCATGGTGATCGGCAGGTCATACCAAGCGCGCAACGAATCGGCGTACTCCACGATCCAGTGCATCTCTTCGGGTGTGCACAGGCCGGTCATCAGGTTGGCGTAGTTCGCACTGAGGGCGATGCTGCCTGCTTTCACTGCCGCGATGAAACGCTGCTTGTCAGCTTCGCTGGCGATGCCCAGGAAATTCTCCACGGCCCAAAGGCTCTCCACGTTCCACACGAAGCGGCTGTCCTCGGGATAGTCCTTCGTGCGATCGATGAGCACCAGCGCCTTCCAGATGTTGTTGTTCTGGATCTGTTCCACCTCGGCCTGCAGGTGGCTGTAGCCGATGTCGGTGTGGCTGTGGTGGACGAGGTGGATGTCGCGGTGGATGATGGGGTCAATCCTAATGACAGTGTCAAGGACATTATGACCTCGCATATCAGCTCTGACACTCGCGTATTTGGTTGTCGAATCTGCAGAGTATGCCCATGACTCAAAAACCTGAAGCCCATTCCGAACATTGAGAAAGTCCACTTGAAGGTACTTGCCGATGCTCACAGCCAATGTTTCAGGAGGACCGAAGTGCATCACTGTGAATAGAACCGGTTGCTTCCCATCCTTGCGCCGAAATGGCAACACTTCCACCTCCACCTTCTCCTCGAACGTGTACCGGAAGGTCATGAACCAATCCGGGCTGTTCTGCGCGTGGCCCACGATCATCAGCTTCACGGGTTGGCCGGGCGTGATGTACTTCCTTGGAACGCGCAGGTGCGCGAAGCCATGCGCATCGCCATGGCGGTCCGCTTTGATGAACTCGAAGACCAGCTTGGTGCTGTCGATCCCGGCTGCGCTCCATGAACCGGGCTTCGTGTTGTGGTGGGTGGTGAAGGTGAGCGCGAGCCGGTCGTTCACATAGAGGTCGAAGTACCGGTCCCCACCGCTGGTAGTGCTGTTATGCGCCGCGATCCAGCTGAAGTAATAGTACTGGACTGACTCTCGTTCCGAGAAGGGCACGGCGGCCGTTTCCCACGCGATCGCCTTCGCTCCATCCGTGCAACGTGTAAGTAAAGCCGTGGTGGCATGCTCCGGGTACACGCTGAAGTAGGAGAGGACCTCCCCCTCGATGTCCTTCGCGTAGCCGTTGATGACGTCCTGCTTGCCGAAGACGGGCAGGTCGACCTGGGCTTTCGCCGTGAACGGGAGGCCCAAGGCCAGTGAGAGGGTGGTAAGGGCGAGGGCTCCGCGCATGGTCCGAAAATAGCCGCTCTGGCCCGGTCCTTGACAGCGGCTATCTTGCACGTCACCGATGAACCGCATGCGCTCACGCTCCCTTCTTCCTTTGGTCGCCCTTTCCCTGTGGACCAGCACGACCGCCACTGCCCAAGGCCTCGCCGCCTTCACCGACTACATGGACCGCTTCCACGTGTTCGACAAGGGCACCTTCACCCAGCTGGAGAACCTGCCGCCACGGTCGGTGCAGATGGGTGACCGGTCCGTCTTCTATTCCTCGAACAACAGCGACCTGAAGATGTACGCCAATGGGAAGACCGTCACCTTGGACCGCAGCGCTGCGGAATTCAAGGCGACGGACCACCTGATGGCCTACAAGCTCGCCACGTCACTGAAGCTCTACGACCATGGCGAGGTGATCCCCTTGTGCTACAACACCGGCAACTGGGCGGTGGACGACAGCATCGTGGGTTGGTACGATGAGGCCCAGCGCACCATCAACGTGCGGTACGAAGGCGAGAACATCCAACTGGAGGATGCCTTGGCCAACAACCCGCTGCACAGCTGGAAGACCGGTGACAACCTGGTGGCCTGGGTCACCAACATCGAGAACAAGTTGAAGGTCTTCTACCACGGCGACATCTACGAGCTGACACCCCAGGCCAACGAAGTGCCCTACGAGGCCGCGCTGGACATGGTGGTCTATCAGGATTCGCAGGACAACGGCTTCCATGCCTTCCTGCGCGGCGAGATCATCGACCTGGAGCCGATCATGCCCAAGAGCTTCAAGATGGGCAAGGGCGTGATGGCCTATGTGGACATGAGCGGCTCCTTGAAAGTGCTGAGCGGCACCAAGGTCTACACCGCGTACACCTACGAGCCGCAGGAGTACTACGTGGTGGATAGCCTGGTGATCATCAAGGACCGCGACCGGCTGAAGGCCTTCGCCAACGGACAGCTGCAGGAGCTGGAGAACTACTGGCCCGAGCAGTGGAAGGCCTCTTGGGGCACGCTCGCCTACGTGGATGTGAACAGGGCCGTAAAGGTGTGGCGCCAAGGAAAGAGCGAGGTGGCCATTCAACGCGAGACCTTCCAGGACTTCACCTTCGACCGGGGCACCTTGCTGCTGAACATGCCGAACAAGAAGGTGAAGGTGTGGTGGAACGGGCAGGTGTACGCCCATTGAGCGGCCGCTGAGCCACGGCGCCGGGCCGCTACCTTTGCCGCAGCAACACGCACACCCATGCCCGGCACAGAGCTTTTCGGAGACGAGGAACGCAAGGAAGTGATGGACGTCCTGAACACGGGCGTCCTGTTCCGTTACAACCACGACGCGCAGCGACAGGGCATCTGGAAGGCGAAGGAGTTCGAGGCCGAGATCGCGAAGTTCACTGGGGCGAAGCACGCGCTGGCTGTCAGCAGTGGCAGCACGGCCGTGAGTTCCATGCTCGCGGCCTGTGGTGTGGGCTACGGCGACCATGTCATCGTGCCGCCCTTCACCTTCGTGGCCACCATCGAGGCCGTGCTCTTCGCGGGAGCCATCCCCGTGTTCGCTGAGATCGATGAGACGCTCTGCCTCAGCGCTGAAGGGATCCGGGCAGCCATCACGCCCAAGACGAAAGCTGTTCTGCTCGTCCACATGTGCGGTGCCTCCGCCGATCTGGACGGCATCCTCGCCGTGTGCAAGGAGAAGAACGTGATGCTGATCGAGGATACTGCCCAGGCGCTCGGCGCCACCTACAAGGGCAAGCACCTCGGCCTCTTCGGCAAGATGGGCAGCTTCAGCTTCGACTTCTTCAAGATCAACACCTGCGGCGAAGGCGGCGTCATCATCAGCGACGACGAGCAGCTCATCAAAACCGCCGAGCACCTCAGCGACCACGGCCACAACCACGAGGGCGACAACCGCGGCATGGAGCCCCATCACATCATGGGCACCAACTTCCGCATCGGCGAGATCAACGCGGCCATCGGCCTGGCACAGGCGCGCAAGCTCCCCTTCATCATCAGCCAGCAGCGCAAACACAAGGCCATCATCCAGGAGCGCCTCAGCAAGATCCCCGGCCTCGCCTTCCGCAAGCAATGCGACGACGCCGGCGACAGCGCCACCTTCTTCCACCTGCTACTGCCCGATGAGGCCACGGCCCGCGCCACCTTCAAGAACATGGGCGTCGCAGGCATCGGCGGTGGCTACTGGTACGACAACATGTACCACTACATCAAGCAGTGGAGCCACGTGAAGGAGCTGAAGATGCCCTTCCGCATGGTGGCCCACGAGCTCGGCCTGCCGCAGGACCTCAAGACCATGACCTTCCCCCAGAGCGACGCCGTCATGTGCCGCTTGATCAGCTTCAACATCCGCGTTACGTGGACGGAGGCTGAACTGGACGCGTTGCTGACGAAGTTGGAGGGGGCGATCGTGAGTGCGATGAAGCCGGTGACCGCGTAGGTTGTTTGGGCGTTCCCCTCGCAGAGCCTCGGGTCGGGCTATCCGCTACAAGTCCTCGCTCGTCGTTCCTCCTCGCTGTGGGCTTTCCGCTGCTATCCCTAACGCGAGTAACTTGGTGGTCCAATGAGAACTTTGGTTGTTTGGGCCTTCTGCTTTGGGGTGATGCTCCATCATTCTGCAACTGCCCAATCTGGTCGTGACCTGGGCTGGTTGCAAGGGAAAGTGGTGGACAAAGAGACCGGCGAGCCGCTGTTTTTCGTTCACATTGACCTTGTCGGGGTGAAGGACACCTGCTCAACACAGACAGACTTTGACGGGCTCTTCGTGGTGCGCTTTCCCCAAGAGCTTATTAGCCTGAAAGCCGATCTCGATGGTTACCTGACTTACAGGAACCAGGTGGACCTGACCAAGGGAATGGTGGACTTGGAAATTCGGTTGGAGCGGATGCAGCAGAAGCCCTGACCTCAGCTGTACCTCCGGGCCTCGGTGCGCACCCGATAGAGCCGCTCACTGAAACCACCTTCCTTCTCGAAGGTCTTGGCCAAGCTGGTCAACTGGCGGTCGGTCATGGTGATCGCCACGCCGCACAGCACATGGGCCGCGTTCGCGCTCAGCTCCGCAAAGCTTCTGTTCTTCTCGGTGGCACTGGCCGTACCTCCCTGGCCGCGCTCATGCACATCCTTGACCCAGCCCGCCACCTCGTCCGCAGTGGTGAAGCGCTTGGCCACCAATTCGGCACGGCGCGGGTCATCGTTGGCCCATAGCGACATCTTCCGGTGGCGAAGGAAGTCCTCGTAGTCCAACTTCAGTTCCGTCAGGCTTGACTTGGCCACGTTGGTGAGGTTCATCTCGATCTTCTTCGAGGTGGCGCTGAACATGCTACCCTCGGCGATGTTCTGGGCACCGCTGCGCGCGGCTTGTTCCATTTGGTCGCGGGTGCGGCTGTCCTCGCGGATGTAGCGGATCACGAAGCGCACCGTAATGTCGTAGACCAGTTGCGCCAGCTGAAAGCTCTTCAGTTTGCGAAAGCCTCCGCTCGGCGGCAGGATCAAGGAGTATTTCGGGTCGCGGGCGGGCATTGGGACCTGCCAATGTAAGGAGCAGTTCAGATGGACCGGATGGACGGGGATGGACGAGTTCCATCGCCCGCCAGGTCCATCCTGTCCATCCGTGTCCATATACCGGGTTACCATACCCGCCCGCTCCGTTCCTTTGCACTCCCGCCAAGTCGGGATCGAACACATGCAACTCTTCCGCAACTTCAAGTCCGTCACCAAGACCTGCTACGGCCGCGGCAGCTTCGGCAAGCTGGGCGAGATCCTGGAGCCGCAGCGCTCCGCCAACGACGGCTTCATGGTCTTCGTGGTGGACGACTACTTCGAGCACAAGGCCGACTTCGTGGCGCGCATCCCCGAACTGGAGGGCGACGAGATCCACTTCATCAGCGCACTGAAGGAGCCGACCACTGAGCTGATCGACAAGTTGCGGGATGACATCCTGAAGCGCCGTGGCCTGCCTGCGGGCATCGTGGGCATTGGTGGCGGCAGTATGATGGACATCGCCAAGGCTGCTTCACTCATGTTCACCAACGAGGGCAGCAGCGTGCAGTACCAGGGCCTCAACCTGATCCAGAAGCCCGGCATCTACCATTGCGGCGTGCCTACCATCAGCGGCACCGGTGCGGAAGTGAGCATGACGGCCGTGCTCACGGGGCCTGTGAAGAAGCTCGGCCTGAAGTGCGACTGGACCGTCTTCGACCAGATCGTGCTGGACCCGGACCTCATCGCCAGCGTGCCCACGGACCAATGGTTCTATACCGGCATGGACACCTACATCCACAGCGTGGAGGCGATCACCGGCACGAAGAAGAACACCTTCGCCGAGGCCTACAGCGAGAAGAGCCTGGAGATGTGCCGCGAGGTCTTCCTGCGCATGGACCGGAAGGATGTGAAGAGCGACGAGTTCCTGATGGTGGCCAGCTACATGGGCGGCCTTAGCCTCACCTACAGCGAAGTGGGCGTGTGCCATGCGCTGAGCTACGGCCTGGGCAAGATCCTCGAGATCCACCACTGCATCGCCAATTGCATCGCGTTCGACAAGCTGGAAGACGTCTATGGCGACTACGTCCAGGAGTTCAAGGGCATGGTAGCACATAACAAGGTGCACATCCCCCAAGGCCTCGCGAAGGACTGGAGCGATGAGACCATCAGCGCCATGGCCGAAGTGGCCTACAACTTGCCGCACATGTGGGACCATGCCTTCGGACCCGACTGGCAGAAGGTGCTGGACCGCGAGCGGATCAAGGGGTGGTACCGGCGGATGTGATCCGATCACCGAAGATCCCGTAGCGTCGACCCACTGGGTCGACCAAGGAAGATCATCGGCCCACTATCCCAGGAATCCCCCATCCACCACCAGCAGCTTCACAGGCCCGACAGTGCGCGAGCGGTGCGAGCTCAACCCATCGGAGACTGCATAGGATGAACCGGCTTTCATCAATGTCGTAGCGCCGTCCCTCAGTTCGTTGATCAGTTCGCCTTCGAGCACGAAGACCAGGTGGCCCAGTTCGCACCAATGGTCGGCGAGGTAGTTGGCGCTGTACTCGATCATGCGGATGCGGAGATCGCCGAGCTGCTGGATGCGCATAGTAGCGGTGCCGGTGGTGCCATGTACAACGGTGGTGGGAACCGTGTTCCAGTCAGTGATCTGGAAGGGGATGTTCATGTGCGCTAGGGTGCTTTCGTTCGCGGCCCCTTCTTACGGATCAAGGGGATGTCGATCAGGTCCTCTTCCGGCCAGGTATGTTCTTCACCGAGCAGGAAGCCCCACGGTTTCAGTCCGGGTACCTCGTCACACACGGCCTTGAGCACACCGGTGAACGGAATGGCGAGGATCAGTCCGGCCACGCCCCAGAGCATGCCGCCTGCGAGCAGCGCCACGATGCTGGCCAGTGGGTTGATGCTCACCGAAGAGCCGACGATCTTGGGTGTGATGAAGTTGTTGTCGAGGAATTGGGAGACGAGGATCACCCCCAACGCACCGACGGTATACCACATCGAGTCCTTGGTGATGAGCGCGATGAACATGGGCAGCAAGCTGCCGACCCAGGGGCCGATGTAGGGCACCACGTTCAACACGGCAGCGGTGGCCGCAAGTAGGATCGCGTACTTCAGCCCAAGCAGCAGGAAGCCGATGGAGTTGAGCACCGTTAGGATCACCATCACCGTGACCACGCCGCGCAGGTACTTCCGGGAGAGCAAGGAGCTGCGCTTCACCACTTTCAAGGTGGCGCCCTGTTGGTCCCCGCTCAGTTGTTCCAGGAAGGTGTGGATCTTCCCTTTCAACAACAGCAACAGGAAGGTGAAGATGGGAATGAGCATCACCACGGCCAGCACGGCACCAGTGGCGGAGAACACGCCCATCACGATGCTGCCACCGCTCTCACCGAGCTTCTTCACCTGCGCATCAAGCCAAGTCTCCTGTTCGGCCATGCTGAAGTGGAAGCGCCCGTCCAGATAGCCGCGGATGGTGGCGAGCTTGATGCCCAAGGCGGACCGAAGCTCGGGCAGGTCCTTGGCGAAATGGCTGTACTGCCAGGCGAAGAACCAGATGAGACTGACCACCACCAACAGCATGCTGAGGCAACAGAGGAAGGCCGCCAGCCACGTGGGAAAGCGCCGCTTCACCAGGCCGTTATGCAAAGGCAGCATCAGCGAAGCGAAGATGGCCGAGGTGAAGAGCAGGATCAGCAGGTCGCGTCCGTAGTACAACCCCGTGCAGGTCAGCGTGATGGCGAGCAGCACCAGCACATAGCGCGTGAGGTCGTCGGTGGTGCGCGGAAGTTCTGTCATGGTCCTGGCTGAAGGGTGGAATGCCGCTGAAGGTAGGTCCGGCGTATTGATCGGATGGATTGGCCAAGCGGAGCATCTCCGGATCGGGGCGGGAAATTATCTTGCCCCAATGAGGATCGAACCCCGGAACGGCCTGATGGCCTTGGCAATGGGACTGGTGCTGGCAAGTTCCGCGCTGGCGCAGCAGGCTCCGAAGTACGATGCGCTGCTGTGGAAGATCACGGGTCCCGGCCTGGCGAAGCCCAGCTACCTGTACGGCACCATGCACGTAAGCAACAAGGTGGCCTTCCATCTGAGCGAGGAGTTCTTCGCAGCGCTGGACGGGAGCGATGTGGTGGCCTTGGAGATGGACCCGGCCTCGTGGCTGGGCGAGCTGGCCACCTCGGAATGGTTCGCGGCCTTCGCCGGCATGCGGGAGGGCGGCTTGAGCGAGAACGACCTCTACCGCAAGGCCTTCGAGCTGGAGTTCCCGGACCGGAAAGCCTACACGACGGCCTTGGCGCAGGACCCGGAGGTGGTGAACGACCTGCTGTACCGCATGACCAGCCGCAACGCGAACCATGAGGAGGACACCTACCTGGACCTGTTCATCTATCAGTGTGGCAGCCGCTCCGGCAAGCAGGTCGTGGGCTTGGAAGGGATGGAGCACGCCATCCAGCAGTTGATGCGGGCCGTGATGCCGGATGACAACGAGCCTGATCCCGCGCGCCAGAAACGACGCAAGGAGGCCCGCGCGCTGGGCATTACACCGTTGGAGGCCATCGAGGACAGCTATCGGCTCCAGGACCTCGACCGCATGGACTCGCTCTTCGACCTCACCTCCGATGACGACCGCATGCGCCGCTTCGTGATCGACGAGCGCAACGACGTGTTCCTGGAGGCCATGTTGCCACTGATGGGGCAGCGCTCAGTGTTCACAGGGGTCGGCGCCATGCACCTTCCGGGTGAAAAGGGACTGATCGAAATGTTGCGCAGGAAGGGTTATGTGGTGGAACCCGTACGCGGGACCCCGACCTCCAAGAGCCGCGCCTCGCAACGCAAGCATGAGGTCGCCTACCGCCCCGTTCAGTGGCGTACGCAATGGGCTGCGGATAGTGCGTTCAGCATCGAGCTTCCGGCGCCGTTGTACCCCATGCCGTTCAAGTCCGGTTCGAACGAGATGCAGATCGCTGCGGACATGACGAACGGCTCGCACTTCCTGGTGCAACGCATGCCAACCTTCGCCGCCTTGCGCGGGCTTAGCGCTGCGGAGGTGTTGCAGCAGGTGGACAGCGGCTTGTACGAGGGCGTGCCCGGTCGCATTGAGCAGATCAAGCCCTTCACAACGAACACGGGCTGGCCCGGCATCGACGTGCGTTCCACGGACCGTTCGGGTCGCCTGGTGCACCACAAGGTGGTCGTGAGCCCCTTCGAGGTCTTCATCTTCGAGCGGACCATGCGCGACGTGTCGCAAGCCGAGAAGGACGGTGAGCGTGCCTTCGCTTCCATCCGGTTCAATGCGCCGCCGACGGCAGCGTCGAGCACCTGGAGCCCCAGCTACGGCGGCTGTTCCATGGAGCTGCCGTCCCTGCGCCAGTCCTCCGAAGCGGAGCCGCGCATGGGCTGGTTGACGAATGCCTCGGTGGAGCAGATCCACATGGTGCAGGCCGTGGATGCCGATGGCAAGGGCTACATGTCCATGTCCGCGCTGTTCCCTGATGTGACCACATTGGAGCAGGATACCTTCGAGCTGGCCGTGTTGGCGGAGCAAAGCGGAAAGAAGCTGGGGCTCACCTCGATCAGCAAGCGACCCTTCGTAGGCGATGCTCGTTCGATCCGGGCCACGGGTGTGAACGCCGAGGGCGACACCGTGCACTACATGATCGCGCTGGACGGCGACCGATATGACCTGTTGTGCACGAGGGCTGGTGCGGACAAAGCTTCGCGTTTCTTCGATAGCTACCGGCGTACATCCTATGCCGCTGTGGAGCCGCTCATCACCTTCCGCGACACGCTCATGCACTTCTCGGTGCGCACCTCCTCCACGCATGACCAACTGATGGACCGTGTCGCAGGCTTCGCCAACTATTTCCAGGAACTTCTCCAGAGCGCTTCCAAGAAGGAGAACGTGTCACACCAGCACGAGGAGCGCAAGCTGCTGTACCGCTCAACATCAACACCGGAGGCCGTATACGTGGTGTTCGAGCGCTTCCATCATTTCATCACCATGGATGATGAGGATGGCTTCTGGGAGGAACGTGTCAAGGAACTCAGCGAGAGCGGTCTTTTGCAGGTGAAGGACCGTCGCATGACCGGCGAGAAAGAGGCACGGCGGGTGGAGCTGTACCTGGCTGACAGCGCGTGTTCGCGTACTGTGCGTGTGGTGATGCAGCAATGTCCAGGCGCGTTGTACACCCTGCGTACGGTGGCCGATGAACGTGGCGTTCCGACGGCGTGGGCGGACAGCTTCCTGGTCTCGTTCCGAACGGATACGGTGTTCAGCGAAGGCATCTTCCGCAAGAAGGGAGCTGAGCTGCTGAGCTGGTTGAACGGAGCCGATTCCACTCACGCAGCGCAGGCCCGTTCTTCCTTCTACCAAGGGAACTACGAGGATGCCGATGCGCCTGATCTGATCGCCTACATCAAGAGCAATGAAGCGCGTGATCCGGAGAAAGGTCATCGTACCGTTGCGATCGACAAGTTGGGTGGCTTGCATCACCCGCAGGTGATCCCTTTCCTGCGGGAGCAATATGTCGCCGCCGGCGATTCGCTGGATGTCCGGTTCGCTGTACTGGAAGCACTGGCCCGGCAGCGAACCAAGGAAGGGGCACAGGTCTTTCTGGAACTGATGATCGCGGACCCACCGCTCAGCGAAGAGGAGTGGCGCTTGCAAAGCACCTTCTCTCCGTTCTTCGATTCGTTGGAAGTGGCCCGTTACCTGTTCCCCAAGGCATGGGAACTGCGGACCTTCCCGGAGTTCGAGGACCCCGTTCTGAAGCTCGCTGGCGCGTTGGTCGACAAGAAGCTCATGTCCTCCACCGAGATCGCGGCGCGCAAGAGCGAGTTGCTCATGAAGGGACGGGTCGAGCTGAAGCGCGCGATCGCCAGCGCGCGGCATGAGGGGGACGATAGTGAGTATGCGTACGATGAGGAGGAGGACTCGCCGACCGGGGCCATGCGTGACTATGCATGGAGCGGGCACTACGAACGTTCCACGGATGATGAGTTGCTGAAGTATCACGAGGTGCCCGAGCTGGGGAACTGGTCCTCAACCTACCAGGCCTACCAACGCCTGTTGTTCCCCTTCATCAAGGAGCCGGAGGTACGTGCGTTCTTCGACCAGGCGTTGACGAGCGGAACGGACGAGATCGAACTGCCTACAGCGGCCTTCCTGCTGGACCGTGGTGCGGCGGTGCCACCTGCGTTCTGGGAGCGCTACGCCAAGCGTGATGACGCGCGCCTCTGGACCTACCGCACGCTGCAGGCGCTTCACCATCCTGAGCTCTTCAGCAAGGACTGGCTGAGCACGGATGCCAATGCGAAGGCTTACTTGCTATCGGGTGATCGGGAGTACCTGAAGGACAGTGTGGAGCAGGTCGGCGTCCAGGAAGTGACGACGCGCTTCGGCGACGGACCGGTCCATTTCTTCACGTCGAAGGTGCAGAAGGACGAGGGCGCGAAGGAATGGACACTGTCCTGCACAGGCTTCTACCGCGAGGGTGATGCGAAGCCCTTCACCGATCGGTTCATCATGATGGATCAGGAGAACGTGACCGATCGTGCGGAACTGGAGAAGCGCGTGAAGGACCTGGCCGGAAAGCTGCGTTACATGGGCCGCGCGCGTTGGCAGGAGGAGGGGCGATTCGGCTACTCGTCGTACCTGGACTAAGGAGCCAACACCTCCTCCAGCTTCACGATCCGGGGTGGATCATCGGTGCCATCGGCGTATAGGTAGCTGGAGGTCGAACCTGGGCCCGGTGGTGATGTCGTAGAGGGTGCGATAACTCATGCTCGGATCGGTCGTGCGAGGGCGATCACATGGCCATCGGGATCGGCGAAGTAGGTGACCCGGTGGCCCCAGTCCTGGTCTTTGGCGGGCGCGACGACCTGCGCACCAGCGCTGTTCGCCCGCTCCACCATGGCGGAGAGATCATCTTCGAGCAAGTAAAGCTCACACCGCGGAACGCCTTGGCCAGTGGCTGGATGGGGCAGGGCAGGAGTAATGATCCGAGCGATGCCGTCCTCCGGCATCAAGCCCAGCTTGCAGCTACCCAGGTCGAACTCCGTCATGCCGGGAACGTCCAGCACAGGTTCCGCATCGAGGAGGACGCGGTAGAAGTCGCGGCTGGCGGCCTGGGAGCGGACATAGAGAATGAAGAGGACCTGCATGTCCCAAAGATCGTGCGCATGCCGAACTTCGGCCGCCCATGCACCAGCTGCTCCACCTGATCTTCGAGATCGCCGCCTTCGCCGTGGGCTACACCTACTTCCAGCGGCTGCGGGCCGGGAAGGGGGATCCGATCGCGGAGGAGAAGCGCGTGTGGATCATCATCGGCGCTGCCGCCGGGGCCTTGCTGGGTTCGCGCATCCTGGGCGCGCTGGAGGACCCGGCGAAGTTGGCGTGGGACTGGCGAGCGCTCTTTGTGGCCTTCAACAACCGCACGGTGGTGGGTGGCCTGCTCGGGGGCTTGATCGGTGTGGAACTCACGAAGAAGATCATTGGCGTGCGTAGCAGCAGCGGCGACCTCTTCACCTACCCGCTGATCCTGGGCATGATGGTGGGGCGCGTGGGCTGCCTGTTGGGCGGGTTGGAGGACAACACTTACGGCGTGCGCACCGACCTTCCCTGGGGAATGGACCTGGGCGATGGGATCCAACGTCATCCCACCAACATCTACGAGATCCTCTGGCTGGGCGTGATCTGGCTCGTGTTGCTCGCCATCGAACGGAAATGGGATCTTCGGCCGGGCGCCCGCTTCATCATCTTCATGGTGCTCTACCTCGAGTTCCGCTTCGCGATCGAGTTCATCAAGCCCGCTCCCAAGGTGCTGTTCGGGTTCACCGCCATCCAACTGGCCGCCGAGGCAGGCGTGTTCTACTACTTCAAAGCTTGGACCGAGCCGAAGTCGCTTCTTGTTGTTCCACCTGAAGCCGATCGGCAGGGAACCTAATATTACCCTCATGCCCGATCGTCCCTACACCTACTACGACTTCACGCTGAGCCTTTGCCCGACGTGTCTGCGACGCATCGACGCCAAGATCATCTTCGACGAAGGCAAGGTCTTCATGCTGAAGCGCTGTCCGGAACACGGTGCCCAGAAGGTGCTCATCGCCACGGACGTGGAGTACTACAAGCGCTGCCGCCATTACCTGAAGCCCGGGGAGATGGTGAAGACCTTCAACACCAAGACGCACTACGGCTGCCCGTACGACTGTGGCATCTGCCCGGACCATGAGCAGCACGGTTGCCTCACGCTGATCGAGATCACCGACCGCTGCAACTTGGAATGCCCGATCTGCTACGCCAGCAGTGGTCCCATGCACGGCCAGCACCGCACCTTGGAGGAAGTGGAGCGCATGCTCGACGCGGCGGTCCGCAACGAAGGCGACCCTGATGTGGTGCAGCTCAGCGGCGGCGAACCCACGGTGCACCCGCAGTTCTTCGAGATCCTCGATGCCGCCAAGCGCCGTCCCATCCGGCACTTGATGCTGAACACCAACGGCATCCGCATCGCCAAGGACCGGGCCTTCACCGAGCGCCTGGCCGGCTACATGCCCGACTTCGAGCTATACCTGCAGTTCGATTCCTTCAAGCCCGAAGTGCTGAAGCGCCTGCGGGGCGAGGACCTCACGGCCATTCGCCAGAAAGCCATCGATCACCTGAACGAGTTCAACCTGAGCACCACGTTGGTGGTGACGGTGGAGAAGGGCGTGAACGACGACGAAATCGGCGCCATCATCGACTATGCGATGAAGCAGCGGTGCGTGCGCGGTGTCACCTTCCAGCCCGTGCAGGCGGCGGGGCGCACGGAGCACTACGACCCGGCCACTGATCGCATCACGCTCACCGAAGTACGCCAGGGGATCCTTGACCAGTGCCCGGTGTTCACGCCGGAGGACATCGTGCCCGTGCCCTGCAACCCCGATGCATTGGCCATGGGCTATGCGTTGAAGCTGAACGGCGAGGTCTTCCCGCTCACGCGCATGATCGACCCGGACGACCTGCTGAACAACAGCCGTAACACCATCGTGTACGAGCAGGACGAGCGATTGAAGGAGCACATGGTGAAGCTCTTCAGCACCGGCACGCCCAGCGACAAGGCCCACGAAACGATGCACCGCATCATGTGCTGCCTGCCTGACATCGACGCGCCCGAGCTGAAGTACGAGAACCTTTTCCGCATCATCATCATGCGTTTCATCGATGCCTACGACTTCGACGTGCGGGCCATCAAGCGCAGTTGCGTCCACATCATCGATCCGGTCAGCTTGAACGCGATCCCCTTCGAGACGATGAACCTGTTCTACCGGGAAGAGTCGCAACGGAAGCGGTTGGCGGAGCTGCAGAGGATCTCCATCGGATCATGAACGGCATGAGCGCCCATCCGCTCAGGAACAACCTGCTGATACTGCTTGGCTATTCTGTGGCGTTCATGATCATTGGTGAATGGGTGGATATCATCGGTATCCATTGGTTCACGCTGGTGGCTCACACAGTGGTCCTCTTCATCCTCGGTCGAAAGGACATTTCCATCGAGGGAAGGAAGCCCTTTGGAAAGCAGAAGATTTTGGCTGGAGTGATGGTTCTGCTCGTTGGCCATGGATTGTGTTTCTTTAATGGGTTGCTCCACTTCAATGTTCATTGAGTGAATAGCAAGGTCCTCATAGTAAGTCTGACCGGATTGCTCCTACTGGGTATCGGCTGTTGGATATATGGTGAGCTGCTACCTCGCAATGCCATTTTCGATCTGCGATGGTTGGCTTTTTGTTGGATTTCGGCTTCGTTGGGTGCAGCGCAGATCATTGCGGCCGCTGGCCTGCTAGTGTTCAAGAAGGCCGGTCTGCTTCGCTGGCAGCTGTTCCTCTCCGGCCTGCTTTGGCTGCTGATCGGCGGTGCGGTCTGTGGGGTGCCTATGCTGTTCTCCTCAGTCACTAAGTGAAGCTGAAGCAGATGATGGATGGTCGCATCCTGCGCAAGCACCTGCTGATCCTGCTGGCCTATTCCGTTGCGTATCGCGGATGGATAGCACTGACCAGCGGGGGATTTGATGCCGTTCTGCCGTTGATGCTGATGGCCATCGGTGTCGGCGTACATGTCCTGATGCTCTTCTTCCAGGTCGTTTCAGCCGAGGACCAGCACATCCGGCGCACGAACCTGGTTGCGCTTCTGTTGGTCGGCCTGTTGGGCTTTGGTACCTGCGTCCTGGTCCTCTAGCCGTGTGGGTCGGATCGTGAAGGATCCTAACTTGCCCGTGAAATGAACGCCAAGCTTCTCCGCAACAACCTCTTCATCCTGCTGGGCTATGCGGTCCTGGCCCAGTTGCTCTCGCTAACGGAGAAGAATGGGGCGGGCATGATGGTGGCGATCTTGATGATGTTCGCCGTGGCGATCCACGTCGGCGTGTTGGTGCTGGGTTCACTTGTCCAACTCGCATCAAGTAAGGGCAAGGAGGCAGGCCAGTGGATCTTGAGCGCGCTCCTCATCGGCGTCATCGGTTTCGGCACCTGCCTGGGCGGCATGGCCCTGGGTGAGCTCTATTCGGGTCCCGCGAACTTCCACTGAGCAGGGGGCCTGTAAGTTTGCCCGCATGCACCGGAACGGTTACATCCTGGTCGTGTTGACCGCGATCACCGCGCTGCTGTTCTTTGTCGATCTGGCTGTAGGCAGCGTGTCGATCCCACTTGGTGAAGTGTGGTCGGCCCTTTCGGGTGGTCCGGTGTCCGATGAAGCATGGCGCTCGATCGTGCGCGAGGTGCGCCTGCCCGAGGCGCTCACAGCGTTGGTCGCAGGGGGGGCCTTGGCAGCGAGTGGCCTGCTGATGCAAACGCTCTTCCGCAACCCGCTCGCCGGGCCTTCGGTGCTGGGGATCACCAGTGGTTCCGGGCTCGGTGTGGCGGTGGTGATGCTGGCGGCACCCGTCTGGTCGTCCTTCCTTCCCGCAGAAGCGGCCGTTACGCTCGCGGCTTTCGGGGGCGCTGTGGTCCTCTTGCTCTTGATCCTGCTCGCGGATCATCGGATCGGTGACGGCATCACGTTGCTGATCGTCGGTATGATGGCGGGCTACCTGTGCTCTGCATTGGTGAGTGTGTTGCAGATGGCCTCGGCCGCTTCGGCATTGAAAGGTTTTGTGATGTGGGGCATGGGCAGCTTCGGGCAGGTGACCACGGCACGCTTGCCTTGGTTGGTGGTGCCTTGCCTTCTGGCCTTAGTGTCCGCCTTCGCCTTGGCGAAACCGCTCGACGCCCTGTTGCTGGGCGATGCGTACGCAACAAGCCTCGGTGTCTCGGTACACCGCATGCGCCGCATCACCATCGGGGTTACCGCGGTGCTGGCCGGAACGGTCACGGCGTTCTGCGGACCGATCGCTTTCCTGGGCCTCGCCACGCCGCACGTTGCACGAGCCTTGTTGCGCACGAGTGAACACCTGCGACTGGTTCCGGCAACCATTCTCACGGGTGCTGCGCTGGGGCTGCTGTGCGATGTGGTGGTGCGTTGGGGCGGGTCCGGGCTTCCGTTGAACGCGGTCACTTCCTTGTTGGGTGTGCCGGTTGTGCTGGCCGTCCTGTGGAAAGGCAAACGATGGGCACGCGCATGAGCAGCTCCTTCCTCACAACCGAAGCGTTGACCGTCGGGCATGGTCGCGAACCGTTGCTGCGTGAGTTGAAGTTAGAGCTTGCGAGCGGGAAGCTTGTGGCGCTTCTCGGCGTGAACGGCATTGGCAAGAGCACCTTGTTGCGCACGCTGGCAGGCCTTCAGGTGCCGCTCTCGGGGCGAGTGCTGGCGGAAGGCAGTGACCTCCACCGTATGTCACCAATGGATCGCGCACGCACGGTGAGCGTTGTGCTTTCCGGTCGACCCGCTGCTGGGCTGGTGGATGTCCGCACGCTCGTTGGACTGGGCCGCCAGCCATGGACCGGCGTTTTCGGCAAGCTAACGTCAGCAGATCAGGAACGCATTGAAGCGGCCATGGACATCACGGGCATTTCAGCACTTCAGCATCGCCAGGTGCAGGAGCTGAGCGACGGCGAGTTGCAGAAGGTGATGATCGCACGCGCTGTGGCGCAGGAGACACCGCTGCTCTTCCTCGATGAACCGACCGCTTTCCTCGACGTGGCTAACCGCGTGAAATTGCTGGAGCTCCTCAGGACCTTGGCAGGCGAACAGGGACGCACGATCCTGTTCAGCACGCACGATCTGCAGTTGGCCTTGGAAGTGAGCGACGGCCTGTGGCTGATCGACCACGAGCGCAGCGTATGGCAGGGGGCACCTGCTGAGGCCTTGAGCAACGGCCTGCTCGAGCGGACGTTCGCGCGCGAAGGCCTGCGCTTCGATCCACTTACCCGGTCCTTTCACATCGCTCGCTGAAACGGCGAAGCCCCGGTCCCGATGGTTCGGGAAGCCGGGGCTTCGGGTCTAGGTTGGGGGGCGCTTACTTCTTCAGCGCGTCACGGATCTCCATGAGCAGCTGCTGATCCGGGGTTGGACCTGCAGGGGCTGGCGCAGGCTCAGCCTTTTTCATCTTGTTCACGGCCTTAACGACCATGAAGACAACGAACGCGACCACAAGGAAGTTGATGATGGTAGTGATGAAAGCTCCGTAAGCAATGGCCACTTCGGGTACGGCAGCGGTGACCACAGCTCCTGAAGCATCCTTCACTTCAGCGACGCCATGCTGCATCACGTATTTCAGATCATTGAAGTTCACACCGCTGGTGACCTTGCCGATGAGCGGCATCACCATGCCATCAATGAAGCCGGACACGACCTTGTTGAAGGCGGCGCCCATCACGAAACCGACCGCGATGTCGATCAGGTTGCCTTTGATCGCGAACTCCTTGAATTCTTTCATCATGCCCATTGGTAGAGAGGTTTTGGTTTGGTTAGGTGTGTTAGACGTGAATGTATTCCGTCGGTCACATACGGGAGCGAAATATTCGCCTTTGTGGCGATATCCCTACATGCCATTTGGCATTCCAATGACTATCGACGGACGTACCAGAAATGTGATTCGCGCAACTTCCCGTTCTCCGTTCCTGAAGCGGAAGCGTGCCAACCCGGGCCTTCCAATTGGTAGCGGATGCGCTGCGGAAAATCGTGTGCTGGGTTTTCAAAGAGCAGCGTGTCCCCGGAAGAAACGGTTCCTTGGAAGGAGGTCCAAGTGCCGGTGGCCTGACCGCCGGGCAGTGCGGAGTAGATCAGCTCACCGCCACGTCGTTCCAGTTTAAGCAGTTCAATGAACACGGTGTCCTTGCCGGCCATCACCTGACCACGACCGTCGAGCGTACTATCGTTGATCGCCTTCCACGATTCGTGCACAAGGAAGGTGTCGCTGGAAGTGCTGTCCACCCAGTCGCCGATCAGCTTTTCCGCCAGATCCCACTCACGCGCCAGAGGATCAGGTGTGGTGTTGATCTGTTCCGGAGACTTGGTTCCGCAGCTCGCGAACAGCAGGGTGGCGGCAAAGAGGGTGTGGTGCAGCTTCATGAGCGCTGGAGTTCTTCGATGGCCTTGCGGATAGTGGCCGGGATGGGGGTCTTCTGACCGGCGTTGTAGTCGTACATCACCTGCACGCTGGTGCCTTCGGCCACTACGGCACCCGCCTCGTTCGTAATGCGGTAAGCCATGGTGAAGCTGGTGGTGCCGATGTGCGTGGTGCCGGTGAGGATGCGCAAGCGCTGCGGCCATTCAACGGGCTTCTTGAAGTCGCAGGTGGTGCTGGCGAGGATCACGCCGATGCCCTGCTCGTGGTGGGAGCGGAGGGTGCCGATGCGTTCGAGGTAGTGCATGCGCACGCTCTCGAAGTAGCGGAAGTACACGATGTTGTTGACGTGGCCGAACAGGTCCTGTTCCCCCCATGCCACGGGCACATCGAGGTGGATCACGAAGGGGGCCTCCATCAACCTACGATCACTGGCCGGCCTCGGCGCTCGGTGGTTCGGGTGCTTCGACAGGCTCTGGCTCTGCAGCGGCCTCCGGGGCGGGTGCCGAGACGGAAGCTGTTGCAGCAGCAGGGGCTGGTGTTGCCGTGCTCGGAGCGGCAGCAGGAGCATCAGCACCTTTCGCGGGTCCGCGCAGCTCACGGTTCAGGGCCTTGAGCTGCTCCTTCAAGCGTGCCACTTCAAGCCGAGCCTTGTCGATCTTCTTCTCCATGTCAGCACGCATGGCAGCACCGCTGGCGCTCTTGAAGTTGAACATGCCCATGTTCCGCTCCATCATCTTCGCCTCCAGTTCAAGCTCTTCGATCTTGCGCTTCACGAAACGGCCCTCGCGCTCAATACGGTCAAGCCCATCGGGCGCGCTCTTGATGTTCTCGACGCGCTCATGGAAGTGCATGCGACGGCGCTCTTCGCCTTCAAGACGTAGTGTATCGTACTGCTTGTCCAGTGCCTTGCGATAGCGCTCGCTCAGCAGGTCGTAGTTCTTGGGGCTCACACGGCCGCTGGTGAGCCAGCGTTGGCTGAAGGCCTTCAGCGCGTCCATGTCGTTGTTGCGGTTGCCGGAAAGCACGAAGGCTTCGATCTCGGCGATGAGGTCGTTCTTGGACTTGAGCCCTTCAGCCTGTTCAGCGTCGAGCTTGTCGAAGAAGGCCTTGCGGGTCTGGAAGAATCCATCGCACGCCTCGCGGAACTTGCTCCACAGGCGGTTCTCGTCGCGGGGACCGGCGCTGCCGGCCTCCTTCCACTGGGCTTGGAGCTGCTTGAGCTTTTCGGCGGTGGCCTTCCACTCGGTGCTGCCCTTCAGGCCCAGGGCCTGATCCACGAGGTATTGCTTCTTGTCACGTGCGCCCTTGAACTGGTCCTTCAACGCCGTGAAGTAGGTGTTCTTCTTGTCGAAGAAGGCGTTGCAGGCGTTGCGGAACTCCTTCCAGATGCGCTCGTTGTCCTTCTTGGTTGCGAAACCGATGCTTTTCCATGCGGTCTGGGCCTCCATCACCTGGTCGGTGAGCAGCTTCCATTCCTTACCGGCGATGTTCTCGGCCTGGTTCACGATCTCGTTCACCTTGTCGACCAAGGCCTGCTTGGCGTTGAGGTTGGCCTCGTGCTCGGAGCGGCGGGCCTTATAGTACTCGTTGATGCGGTCGTACACCACACGGGTGGCGTTCCAGAACTTATCGCGTACGGCCTCCCATTCCTCCTTCACTACAGGGCCGATCTGGTGCCATTTCTCCTGGTACTCGCGCACCAGTGCTTCAGCTTCCTTCACGCTGTCCACGCGTTGCACGGCCTCCATGTCGGCGATCAGGGCCTGCTTCAATGCCGTGTTCTTCTTCAGATCATGGTCGCGCAACTCCTTGTAGATGCGGATGTGGTAGAAGAACTCATCACGCAGGTGGCTGAAGTCGCTCTGCAGCTCGCGGTAGGCCGTGGCCGGCACGTTGCCGATGGTCCTCCACTTCTCCTGCAGCTCGGTGAAGCGCTGGAAGGCGGTGCCGATGTTCTCCTCGTTGGAGATCATGGTGCGCAGCTCTTCCATGATGGCTTGCTTGGCAGCGAGGTTGTCGGCCTCTTCCTTCTGGCGCTTGCGGCGGATGTCGTTCACCTTCGTGTGGAAGGCGTCCATCAGCTGCTTGAACTTCTTGTCGTCCTCGTCCTGGAGGGGGGCGCTCTCGATGGGCTGGGGTGTCACCTCGGCGGCCGGGGCTGCTCCTGCTTCGGGAACTTCTCCCTCGGCGGTCACGGCTTCCACAGGCGCAGGGGCTTCCGCCATGGCCTGCTGCTGGGCTGCGGCCACCAAGGCCTCGTAGGCCTCCTTCACACTTTCCACCCCCTCGGAGGCTTGCTCCACATCGGTCTGGAGCAGGAGCTCCTCCATCCGGGCGATCAACGCGCTTTTCGTCGTCATGAACAGTTCACGCGGCCACTGGCTTGTCGGGCCGCATCGTCCAAAGATAGAGAGGGCCGGTGAAGCAACGGCCAATGTGAACGCAGCCTTAAACAGCTATGCCCAACATGCAAACGTCATCGACCTGCTCCAAAGGCCCTTTCCAATCGAGAAAGGCCTGCTCCAATCGCTCGGCCTGCATGGCCATGGGAAGGTCGCGGTGGTCCATCAACAGTGCGTTCAGGCGGGTGGTCATGAACTTGCGGCGTTCAGGTCCGCCGAACTGGTCCACATACCCGTCACTGAACAGATAGATGCGGTCGCCGGCGTGGTAGGCTACCCGGTGTACGGTGAACTTGCGGTCGGGGTCGTGATGGCTGCCACCGATTGGCTGGCGATCGCCGTTGATCACAGTGAGCTGTCCGTCGTGCATCCAGTAAAGGGGACGGTAGGCCCCGGCGAAGAGGAGTTCACGCTCCCGACGGTCGATGCGGCAAAGGCCGATGTCCATGCCATCACCGGCCCCTTTCTTCTGGCCGTTCTGCTGGAGGGCGATCACCATGCGCTGGCTCAGCAGGGCCAATAGCTCGGCGGGGTCGGAGGTGGGGTATTGGGAGACAAGTTCGTTCAGGACGGAGCAGCCGATCGCGGCCATCATGGCACCTGGAAGTCCGTGCCCGGTGCAATCGGCCTGGGCTACGAAGCAGATGTGCTCGTCCACGCGGTGCACCCAGTGGAAGTCGCCGCTCACCACATCCTTGGGCCGGTTCAGCACGAAGAAGTCGTCGAAGAGCTCGCGGTAGCGCTCGGGCCTGGGGATCAGCGCGCTCTGGATCTTACCCGCATAAGCGATGCTGTCGGTCACCCCCTCGTGCCGCTGCTGCCAGCTGGCGCGTTGCTCTTCTTCATCCCGCACCCAGCGACCCACGGAGCGGAACAGCAGGAAACCGAGGATCACGAAGGTGACCAAGGCGATGGCCACATTGCGCCAGAGCTTGGTCAAGGCGATGGCTTCCAGGTCGGCGAGAGGTTGGGAGACGACGATCAAGGCCGTGGTCCGACCCTGATGGTCCTGCAACGGGTCGAAGGTGGCCAGGGCGCCGTCGTCGGTGATGCGGGTGCCTTCGGAGCGATCGCTCGAGAGCTGTTCGAGCATGGCCGCGGCCGCAGCACCGGTGTATGGTTCACGGAATGCGGGTCGCTCGTCGGAAGTGACCACCACCTGTAGTTCCTTCTTGATGCTGTCGTTCACCACCAGCAGCAACGGCTGTTCCAGGCCATTGGCCACGGCGCTCTTGCGAAGCGCCTCGTGCAGCACGTAGTAGTAGGCGTCCTGCGTGTTCCGGATGATCATGCCCCGGGAGTCGTACTTCTCCAACAGGGTCCGCAACCTTCCACCTTCCAACTGTGCGGCCAGCGTGCCGGTGATGCCACCGAGCCGCGAAAGGGCCTCGTGCTGCAAGGCTTTGCGCTGTCCGCTGTGTTGCCACGCGATGAGGGCCGCGCTCAGTACGAGCATGGCACCGTACAATGCGAACAGCACCTTTCGGCTGGTGGAGGAGGCAGGGTTCTTCAACACGCGAACGACCGCCCTTGGAAAGGAGCGGGCGTGCGTTCCTACGGGGGAAAGGCTCCCGTGGTTTCAGGCATAGGGAGCGGTTCCTTCATCACTTCGGACATGAGGGCGCCAGTGGGGCCGATGACGCCGGTCCGTTTCAGGACGAAGCGCATACACGTCCCTGGGATCTCGGCATAGTTGCTGTCACATTCACACATACTTACCGTGTCGGTGGTGAGCACTTCCAGTTTCACATCGATGTGTACCGTTTCCGCGCAGGAATAGCAGGGGTCTGGACCGCATTGCCCGATGACAAGCTCTTGAATGGTCACGCGTCGGCCATCCATGGAGAAGGTGGTGACCGTGGGCAACCATGAATCCGCGGCACCGAGCCACAGCACATGGAAAGCACGTGTGGTGTCAGGCAAGAGGCCGACCGCCACGCCTTGTTCGTAATCGCTGCCATTGAGTAGCCGCTGTTCCCTTGGGCTCAGGGTGATGAACTCCGGATCGGTGCCCATCAGCTCGCAGCGGAAAGGCAATGGTACAAGTGGCAGGCGGTCCTTCAGATCGGACCACACTGCATTACTGTCCCTCGGTATCACAAGCGTGTCGTTCGTTCCGGTGGAATGTAGGGGAGTGTCGGAAGACCCGCAGGCGGCGAGCAGTGCCGAAAGGACCAACACTAGGAAGACATGTGCCCGGTGCATGTATCAACGCTTGGCCGTTGCGGCCTTGAACGCGGCAATGGCGCTCCGGGTGAAGTCGCTCAACACCAGGCGACCGCTGACCGCCGCGCGTTCGGTGAGCAAGGTGTCCCAGTCTTCGGTTCCGGTCCACATCACTTGCTTCAGGTCGGCCATTGCCTCGGGGCTGTAAGCAACCAGTTCCTTGGCGTGTGCGTTGATGCGTTCGTCCAAGGCTTCGATCGTAGGGAAGACCTCGGCGTATAGGCCATGCTGTTCACACCAGGCGGAACTGCGGCGGGTGGCGGGGGTGGCGCTTAGCAGGCCGAAAAGGCCGGTGCCCACCTTTCGTTCCACCGCAGGGCCTACCACGAAGGGACCGATGCCGATGGCCAGTTCGCTCAGGCGCGCGCTGGCGCTTTCGTGGGCGTAGGCGATGTCCACGGCGCAGGCCAGGCCCACACCACCACCCACTGTATGGCTGTGGATGCGACCGATCACGAGCACGGGTGCCTTGCGGATGGCGTTGATCACCAGTGCGAAGCCGCTGAAGAACGTGAGACCCTGTTCCTTGCTGTCGATGGAAGCCAGCTCGTCAAAGCTCGCACCCGCACAGAAGGCCTTTTCACCATCGCTGCGGAGGATGATCACACGCACGTCGGAGTTCCGCCCGGCATCCTCAATGGCCTGTGCCATGGACCGCAGCACGTGGCCGGGCAGGCTGTTGCTCTTGGGGTGGTGGAAGGTGACCGTGGCGATACCGTCGATCACCTCGCTTTTCACATAGCCGTCGTTCATGGCAGTTCTCGCTTGTGGACGCAAAGCTCGCACACCGCCGTGAAGCAACGCCACGCCATATGACCTTGCACCTTAGGAACAGGCCAGGCGCTTACTTTGCCTTCCCCCGGAATGAAGAAGGAACTCCTGTTCTACGTCCTGATCGCCATCGGGTCGTCGCTACGCCTGATCTGGCCGACGGACATGGAGTGGAAGACAGACGAGAAGCTGGTCTATGCGGAAGCCCATCAAGTGGTGCGGACGGGCGTATTCCCGGAAGTGGGGATCAAGAGCGGCGGTGGCATCGTGAACCCGGGCATGAGCATCGGGATGTTCGCGGCCATTGCGGCCTTTACGGATGATCCGATCGCCATGGTGCGTGTGGTGCAATGGGTGAACGTGCTCAGTTTGCTGGGCTTCGTGGTGCTGGCGCGGCGGAAGCTGGTAGGAGCGGAGCGTGAGGCCTGGGTGGCCGGCTTGGCGCTGGCGGCCGTTTCTCCGCTGGCCGTGCTTTTCTCCCGGAAGATCTGGGCACAGGACCTGTTGCCTGCCTTCGTCTTCGTGATCGTTACCGCGCACATGCACCGAGAGAAGGGCTGGGCGGCCTTTATCTGGGGCCTTGCCGGTGCATTGATGGGTCAGGTGCACATGAGCGGCTTCTTCTATGCCTTCGGACTTTTCCTGCTCACCGTGGTGCACGATCGTGCTAACGGCATCCGTTTCCAATGGATCGCATGGCTGTTGGGCAGCGCTCTCGGGGCCTTGACCATGTTGCCTTGGGTCGCCTTCCTCGCTACCAATCCGCAGACCACCACGTCCAACTTCTGGAACTTGTTCCAGCTGAACCTCTACTTCTACTGGCTGATCGATGCGTTGGGTCTGGACCTCTATTACAGCCTTCGCGACGACTTCTGGACTTTTATTCGCTACCCGATAGTGGGCGGCACGCCGACTTATCTCGTGGCACTGCTCCACATCCTGCTGGTGGGCTTTGCCTTGTTCGTGTTGAAGGTCTTGTTCGAGCGGATCCGTGGGATTGTTCAGCGGCTGCGCCAAGGCATCGACCGTTCCAAGTTGCTTCGGAACGTGAGCGTCACACGCTTCTATCTGCTGGCGATCCTGCTGGCGCTGGGCGTGTTCCTGCCATTGAGCGGGGCCACCATCTACCAGCACTACCTGATCTGCGCGTTCCCCTTCCCCTTCATCTTCCTCGCGAAGCTCCTTCAACCGCGATCACGCATGCTGATGGGACTGGCGATCACCCAGCTCGCGCTGACGGTGAGCTTCATGCTGTACATCCACTTTGTTGGTGCTACTGTGGAAAGCGACTACGGTGTCACCTACGGCGCGCAGCAAATAGCCAAGCCCTAGTGGTGCCGGGTCATTTCGCCACCGTGTAGGGTTCGATCCGGCCAACGGCCATCTGCATTCCGTTGACCGACTGCCGCCAGATGATGTTCCGCGCATCCACGAAGAACTCCTGGTCCTCCCAGTTCAATGCGAACACGAAGGCGCCTTCGCCTAGCCTGGTACAGGCGCCGAACTCAATGGGCTCCGCATGATCGTTGAACCAGACGAGGCAGCCTGCTGCGTCCACGTAGTAGGTGTTGTCATCCCCCGCGAAGCGCACCACGTATTGGAAGGCGATGTCCACCTTGAGGGGGACGGCATCCCGGCGTTCGCTCATGCGCTCAGCTTCTTCCCAGCCTTGTTGGATGGCCGCCGATCGGGCATGCTTGGGCGGGTGGTCACGTGTGCCATGCACATTACCCGCTACAGCAATGGCGGCCAGGCTCTCTTGAAGTGTGGCCCCCATGTGGAACAGGACGAAGCCCGAGTAGCGGTCGCAGGCCAATTCGTCCCCAGGGTGCAGTTCCGATGGCGCCAACGTATGGCCCAATAGGTGGTGGGCGATCTCGTGCGCCAGAATGCTCACTGCGGACCAGTCCGTGCGCGAGGAATCGATGATGCTGGCAATGAAGGTCGGGTTGTAGGCGATGATCCGTTCACGACCCTTGATGTAGGCGTTCGCGTTCTTGATCGTGGCGTCCTCACGCACCGTGAACGTGGGTAGCAGGCCCGAGTGCTGGACGATCCGGTACACGGCATCCTTCGCGGCGGCCTCGCTCATTCGGGGAGCTTGGGCGGCAGCGCTCAAGGGCCATGCGAGAATGAGCGTGATCAGCAAGGAGCGCATAGGAACACGGTTGAAGGAGGAAAGGTAGTTGGGGCCACCGGGCTGTGTATCCTCCGGAAAGAGAATGGCCAGGTACGAACGCTCTCGCACCTGGCCATCCCGATCAACGTTGCATCAATGCGCGACGACGAAGCGCAGGCTGCGGCCTTCACGATCGCGAAGCAGGTAGATGCCGTTCGCTAGACCGCTCACATCCACTGAACCGTTGCTAGGGGTGACCGCAACGGAGAGCACGATCGCACCATCCGTACCGATCACGTGCCATGTGCCTCCGCGAACGCGACCGCTCAACGTGATCCGGTCCGTGGTAGGATTTGGGAACAGGATAAGGCCCCCGTCGTTCGCGGGCTCCTCGAATCCAACGGTGCCGGTGCAGAGGTATCCGGCCATCGCGTTTTCCTGTGGAGATCCGTTCGGACGCCCGTACGTGGTTCCGTCCAGTGTGATGGTGGCATCATGCGCTCCTCCCAGTACGAAACAATCTGGGCCGATGGACATGACATCCTTGGTATCGAACGTGAGCACGCTCGAAAGGGCGGTCAAGCTGGCATCGTACTTCACGAGGTAGGGGTCGTTGAACGCGAAGTCGCCGAACGCGTAAAGCGAGCCGGCATCACCGCCGATCACCTTCTTGATCTTGTAGGCTCCGGGGGATGCGCAGCTCAACACCGAACCAGTGTTGCCGTCGAGGCTGTAGATGTAGCCGTTGGGAAAGGTGGAATAGTCCGTACCGCCCAGTGTCACCGTACCGAAGAGGGCGTAGAACGTGGCCCACACGTTACCCGCACCATCCAAGCTGATGCGGAAGGATTCGCAGAAGGTCGGCTTCACCAAAGGCGTGTTCCATTGCTCCACCAGGTCGTTGTTGTGCTTGGTGATCTTGTTGCCCCATTGCGCGAAAACGTTGTTGTTGGCGTCGATGGCGATGTTGTGATAGCCCACGTTCTGCAGGTCACCACCGCCGGTGGCGCTTGCGACCGAGCTGCCATTGGCCGGGTCCAGCTTCTGAATGGTCGCATCGCCGTAGTTGATGAACGGGTTTCCGCTGCCATCCACTGCGATCGCGTTCACGCCACCCGCGAAGTCCTTCACCCATAGCAATGTGCCCGAGGAGGAGTACTTCGCCACGTAGCCCGCGCTGCCCAAGGGAAGTGAGGTACCGTCGAAGGTGGCTATTTCCACCGCGAACACCCAGCCGGCGTTGTAGATGTTCCCGTTGCCATCCACAGCTACGGACATGCCCTTGTGGTTCCCGTTCTGGTCAGCTGAACCGGAGACCTTGCTCCAAAGCTCGTTGCCCTGTGCGTCGAACTTCGCGAGGAAGATGGCGCCGGTCCCTTGGGGATGCACCGTTCCCCCGAAGTCGAGGGTGTCGGTTCGCCAGCCTGTGATGATCATGTTTCCATCCGCGTCCGCAGCGACGCCGTTCACCACGCTGGTCGTGGTCCCTCTGGTGTTGTGAACGACGCTCTGGTTCGTGGGTGTTTGGGCCTGGCTTGAAGGGCTGTTCAAGGCCAAGGCGAACAACAAGGAGAGAGGGGAGAATGCGCGCATGCTGTGAGTATTTGGCGCAAAGCTTCGGAAGTTCGGCAGGCCGGGAAATACGGTGGATACCGTATTCATCGGTGACCCGCTCAGGCTTCCTTGGGCGGAGCGTCCTCTCTTCGGCGACTGCCGCTGTACAGCTCATACCTCATGAAGCGGCAATCGAGGGCACCGTTGAACAGTTGCAACCTGGGCTTGGGCGTGAGCTTGATGTGCTTGGCGGCCTCCATGTTCGAGGTGAGCACCCAGGCGGTGTAGCCGGCCCACTTCTTCTTCAGCGTGTCGCCGATCATCTTGTAGAAGGCGTTGATGTCCTCCTCCCGGTCCATGCGCTCACCGTAGGGCGGGTTCATGATCAGCACGCCACCGCCCTCCGGCGCTTCCAGATCTTCGAAGGCCATGTTCCGGACGGTGATCCGGTCGGCAACGTCGGCGTTGTGCATGTTGGCGATCGCCTTGCGCACCACGTTGGGTGAGATCTCGCTGCCCAGGATCAACGGCCCGCCGGGTATCACCTTCGCCATCGCTTCCTGCTGTACCTGCGCCCAAAGCTCCGCGTCGAAGTCCTTCCACCGTTCGAAGCCGAACTGCGCACGATCATGACCGGGGGGAATGTTGGCAGCGTACATCGCCGCCTCGATGGGGATGGTGCCCGAGCCACACATCGGGTCCACGAAGTTGCTCTTGCGGTCCCAGCCGGAGAGCATCACCATGCCTGCCGCCAGCACCTCGTTGATCGGCGCAAGGTTCGTCTCGTCGCGATAGCCGCGCTTGTACAAGGGCTCATCTGAACTGTCCAGCGCGATGCGGCAAAGATCGTTGTGCAACTGCACGTGAATGCGCAGCGTAGGCAATTCAGTATCCACCGAAGGGCGGCGGCCGGTACGGTCCCGAAAGCGGTCCACGATGGCATCCTTGATCTTCAGGGCCACATACTGGGAGTGGTTGAAGAAGGGTGAGTTCACGGTGCATTGGACGGCCAGCGTGTCCTTGTTCTCCATGTAGCGCTCCCATTCCATGCGCTTGATGCCCATGTACAGGTCGTCCTCGTTGCGCACCGTGAGCTCATGGACCGGCACGATCACACGCAATGCCGTACGCAGGCAGAGGTTCGCCCGGTAGAGGCAGGCCTTGTCACCTTTGAATCGAACGGCGCGATTGTGCGTGGTGATGTCCTGCGCACCAAGTTCTGCGAGTTCTTTGGCCAGCACCGCTTCCAGGCCGTGCATGGTCTGCGCGGTCATATCGAACATTGGTGCGGTCATCGGTTCCATGGGCTCGGTGGCCGAAAGTAAGGTGCCTCGCTCCGGTCGGCAGGTCTTCCACTTGTTTGCCGCCCAACGACCGTCGCGAATTGGGCGGTTCACGGAACCGCGTCCACCTATGTTTGCCGCCGACCGACCGACGGACATAAGCCTGTCGGAGAGCGGTAAGCTCGCTGACATGAGGAACTCCATCACCATCGTTCTGACCTTGATCGCCGGACTTCTGGCGCGTACGGAGGTGTCTGCGCAATGCTGCGACCATGTGATCACCATGCAGGACAGCTATGGTGATGGTTGGAACGGGGGATCGCTCGCGGTCTTGGTGAACGGCAGCTCCGTGGGGACGTTCGCTGCGGCCGGCTACGCATCCTCAGCGACCTTTTCTATCTGCACGGGCGACCAATTGGAGCTCGTGTATTCCGCCGGTGACTACGAGAACGAGAACACCTATCAGGTCACTGCACCATCCGGATACCTGCTCCATGCGGACGGTCCCGATCCGGCCACGGGGAGCGTGTTCACCGGGACCGGCGACTGTTCGTTGGTCGCTGTGCCCGGTAGTGTGCCTTGTGTCGCCTTGCCGATCGACACGGTGAATTGCGTGACAGCGGACAACACCGGGGCACCTGGCTCAGGGTTGAACGCGGGCTGCGCGAATTTCCAGGGGGGCGACATCTGGTTCGTGATGCCGGTGCCACCCTCCGGGAATGTTGTCGTTTCCACAGATGATGTGGGGGGGCTGACGGATTCCGGTATCGCGGTCTGGACGGGACCGGATTGCCACGCGCTCACGCTCCAAGGCTGTGATGATGATGCGGGTAACGGCTATTTTTCCATGCTGTTGGTCGGTGAGCTATCGCCGGACGATTCACTGTACATCCAGGCCTTCGGTTACGGGGGAGGAACAGGTGCCTTTCAGCTGTGCGTCACCGACCCGGGTACCGTCACCCTGGAGAGTTCGGAACTCCCGATCATCATGATCAACACCCTGGGGCAGGCCATTCCGGAAGGAGCAAAGATCGAAGCGCTCATGGAAGTGAAGTATAACGGGCCGGGTAACCTCACCTACGTGACCGACCCGGCGAATGAGTACGACGGTCACATCGGCATCAATATCCGGGGTGCGTCATCGGCCGGCTATCCGCAACGTCCGTATGGCATCGAGACCCGAACGGCGCTTGGTGCCAACAACAATGTGTCGATACTGGGTATGCCCGCGGAGAACGATTGGTCGCTGTTGAGCAACTACAATGACCGGTCCTTGATCCGCAACACGCTCGCCTTCACCATTGCACAGGGCATGGGGCAGTACGCTGCGCGACACAGCCTCTGTGAGGTGTTGGTCGACAGTGTGTACAAGGGCATCTATGTGTTCGCCGAGAAAGTGAAACGCGACAGCGGGCGTGTGGACATCGCGAAGCTCACAGGGATGGAGAACGCTGGGGATGACGTGACCGGCGGCTACATCCTGCAGCAGAACTATTGGGATGCGTCGAACAGTTTCGAGTCGAACTTCTCGCCGATCGACCATCCAGGTTTCGATGTGCATTTCGTGCACGAGTATCCCGAACCGGATACGATCACCGCGCAGCAACGCGACTACATCGCCGGGTATGTGGATAGCTTGGAGACCGCGTTGTACAGCGCTGACTTCGCGGATCCGGTCATTGGGTATCGCCGGTACCTCGACGTGCCATCGTTCATCCACTATTTCCTTGTGAACGAGGTGTCGCGGAGCAACGACGGGTTCAAGAAGAGCGTGTTCTTCCATAAGGACAAGGGCAGCAACGGCGGCAAGCTGAAGGCAGGCCCGGTTTGGGACTTTGACTGGGCGTGGAAGAACATCGC
Source organism: Flavobacteriales bacterium (assembly GCA_016721825.1). Classification (GTDB taxonomy): domain Bacteria; phylum Bacteroidota; class Bacteroidia; order Flavobacteriales_F; family PHOS-HE28; genus PHOS-HE28. The sequence goes on along the minus strand of JADKHI010000001.1, from coordinate 84,593 downwards.
AAGTTGCTCCATCTTCGAGGCCACGGATGGTTCCGGCTGGGCCCATCTCATCAACGATTGCTTTACGGACAACTACTCATGCGGCTGGTATGTGCGCATGCTACAGGATAGCACGTTCAACAACGAGCTTCGCTGTGCTTACGATTCGTATCGCACCACCGTACTGGATACCGCCTACCTCAACGCGTACATCGATAGCGTGGGTGCATTGGTGCAGAACGCGCAAGTGCGGCACTTTCAGAAATGGCCGATCCTGGGCGTGAGCGGGCCGGCACCGGAAGTGAACGCTGTGGCCAATACCTACGCTGCGGAACTGGACACGCTGAAGTCATGGATCACACGTCGGATCGAATGGCTGGATGCCAACATACCGGGGCAGTGCATGATGCAAGGGGTGAACACACTTGCGAATGATGTGGGGAGCCTCATGGCATTTCCGAACCCAAGCACGGGCACGATCCACTTCCAAGGGAACCTGAGCGGCTACGGTGTTCGCGTGCTTTCGATCCATGACCTCACCTGGCGTGAGGTCGATCGGGTCGTCTTGACACCCGGCCATGTGGATCTTGAGCGGACCTTGAGTGAAAGGGGGACCTATTTCTTCACCGTCCAGAGCAATGGGCGGATCATACAGAAAGGCAAGGTTGTGGTGCTCTGATGCACAAGGTCGTTCATATCGACCATCGAAGAAGAGCATAGGTAGAGATGCACCGACCGATGGAAGGGCGGTGTTGCGAAGAATGGATGGCGCAAAACCTGCCTAGCGCTCCGGCAACGGCGTGTGATCCTCTGTGCGGCCGATGCCCACGAACAAGGCCATGCCGCCCAGGAGCAGGTTGGGGAAGACCAGGTACCAGCCGCTGTGCGAGAGGTGGAAACCCATGGCCATCACCATGATCATCGTAAGCCCGTAGGCCGCGTAACAGGTGAGCCAGGACTTGACGTGCAGGAGCCCTGGAAGCACCAGGCCCAAGGCGCCGGCGAGTTCCGCAGCACCATTGTAGCGCACCAAGTCCATGGGCACAAGCCCCGGCCAGATCATCAGATCGGAAAGTTGCTGTTGACCGAGCAACAACTTCATTGTGCCCATTGCCCCGAACACAAGGGCGAGTACGAACTGGAAGACCCACAAAAGGGTGTGCTTCCGTTTTCCGATAGCGAGATCTTGGGAAGGGTACGCTGCGGTCTCCATGGCATGGGGAATTTGATCGCCGTTGGACGTGATGGACCGATCCGTGCCCACCCTCACCTGCGTAAGTGACTGAAAGTTACATCAGGTATCAGTCGATCCGACCTGTGACCAGGGGCCAGCGGGAAACATCCCAAGCGGCAAGGGTGTTCTCGCATGAGATACGTTTACACCATGAAGACCATCTCCCGACCGTCCAGTGTGGTGGCCCTCCTGCTGCTGCTCACCTCCTGCAACGTGGTCCGCATGGCAGAGAAGAACGCTGCCAAGGAGTATCGCCAGGCCGGCATGACGGAGCACACCTTCGCTTCCCCGGAAGGTCCTCGCCATGTGTGGGCGAGCGCTTCGACAGGCAAACCCTGGTTGATGGTGGTTCACGGGGTCACCGGTAACTGTGGGCAGTACGCCAGCAATGCCGAAGCGCTCAGCGAACATTTCGACCTGATCGCACCGGACCTGATCGGGCATGGGCTCAGCACCAACACGTGGAGCGGTAACAGTGTGGATCAGCAGGTAGCGCACATGCGGCTGATCCTCGATAGCCTTGGGGTACATGAGCCGGTGTACCTCGTGGGCAATTCCTACGGTGGAGCCATCTCGGCCAACTTCGCTGAGCAACACCCCGACCGAACGCGGCTACTGGTGATCTACGATGGTCCTGCGAACGCCTACACCCATGCCGTAGCCGACAGTGTGGCGCGAAGCCTTGGTGCGGAGAGCATCCTGGATTTCTTCGAGCCGACGACACTGGACGAAAGGGAGCGGAACCTGAACGCGATCCTGGCCAAGCCTCGCAAGATCCCGCGTTTCGCGTTGAAGCAGATGGGCGAGGCTGGCGTTGCGCACTTGCCGGTGTACCAAGGTCTGCTGAAGGACCTGGTCGAGCGAGACGCCCAGTACGCCAACAAGCGCTACATGTGGTCCATGCCCGTGTACGTGATCTGGGGTGCGGAGGACAGGCTGATACCGCTGTTCGTGGGAGAACGCATCATGCGGATCAACGAGCTGCCGGCCGACCATTGGATCGTGATCCCGAACGCAGGCCACGTGGCGAACATGGAGGTTCCGAATACGTTCAATAGCGTGCTGCTGAAGATCTTCAAGCCATACGTGGATCTCTGTCCCGACCCCGCGCGGTTGAGTGAAGGCGCCTGCACGGCCGAGTTCGATCCGCAATGCGGTTGCGATGGCAAGACCTATCCGAACAAATGCATGGCCTGGCGGGCCGGTGTGCGTGTGGTGAAGAGCGGGGAGTGCAAGTGATCCGGATCCGTTGCGAGCGAGCGATCAGGCACAGGGTCACCCTGCCCCGTTGGTCACCTTCACGACGCGGAACCGAAGCAGAACATCCGTATACGTGTATTCAGTACCGGTCACTTTGGACAGGCGCATCGGCGTTGGATCGGTCCACTGCAGGTCCTTCTCCGTAGGGCTCGGGAACAGCGCAAGTGGATCCAAGGTCACGGAAAGGGTGTTCTCCACATTGAAGGAGAACATGCGGAACACGGCGCGGCTGTTCAATCGCACGGAGCTGGGCACCACGAGGTAGCCCTTCTCTGAACGAATGTGCGCGCTGTCGACCTCCGCGTATTGATTGTCCTCGGATCCAGCATACAGGCTCATGGTAAGGTACTGCGGGTCTAACCTTCCGTTTGGCACGCGGGCCAACGGCACGAACACCTCCACTTCGAGCGCTAAGGGTTGCCCATCCAACTTCGGTGGGTTCGGCAGGCTGAGCATCGAGACCCCGGCGATGGCGAACAAGGCGCCTTGACCCAACAGGAGCGATACCCCCGTTGCTTTCCAGAATTGCGCCCATTCCACAGCATGCACGAGGTACGTGCCCAGGAGCCCAAGCAGGAAACCGCCGATAAGGCCCGCGGGAACGAAGAAGAAAATGACGGCCATGCCCCGTCCACCTTCGCGATCGGATACTTTGTGCAGTTTGGTGATGCGGTCCGCTACAGGAGCGGTAACGACCGCCGTGATCACGCCGTTCAACAAGGCTACAAGCAAGGCGATCTTCCAGGACATGGCAGGGAGGTTCTCGTGGCTAAGGTCGCGCTCATTCCACCACGTGGATGGCGCTGCCGATGTTGATATGGCCGAAGTCCAGGAAAGTCTGAAGAAGGTCTTCCTTCTCCGTTGCCGTTAACGGCACGCTGCGTTTTTCATTCGGATACCACCAATGTGAGAGCGACGAACGGTAGAAGTGGTTGCCCTGGCTCCATGTCCAGATGATGTCAGTGGTCCGCTCGGCTTCGCGGTAGATCAACATCTCGCCCCGAAAGTCCAGTTCAACGCTACCCGGCATTCGCGTTGGCTTCGGTGCAGGTGGCAGGCTGTCACGGTGCGCATGGCGGATGGCGTCCATGTCCGGCAGTGGCAGTGGCTCATGTGGTGCGGTGAGGATGAAGAAGAAACGATCCTCGTCCGTGTTCTCCATATGGTGCGTGGAGCTGTCCCGGGCATATGCGCTGAGCGCATCGGGTAGGGGGGGGCGAAGGTCGTTCGCGAGTTTCACCAAGTCCCCGGCAGGTGGGGCGGGATGGCCCGCGCCCGCATCGATGATCTTGTTTCCGGCTGCGAGTTCGGCCAGTACCAAGGTCCGTAGAACAGGCGGAAATCGGTCCAAGATGCGTGGGTGTTCGGTTGAGAGCGGCATGGACATGTCGGCAAGGTGCAAAAAGAGCGCCTTTGCTGTTGGTTCGTTTCCACCTTTGCTCGCATGACGGACATCACAATGGAGGTCACCCTCACCGGACGCCATGTCACGTTGGAACCCCTTTCCCAAGAACACCACGACGAGCTGTGCGAAGCCACGCGTGATGGTGAGCTATGGAAGCTATGGTACACCATCGTGCCTTCTCCGGAGGATATGCGAGCGAACATTGAGCGCCGGTTGGAACTTCAACGGGAAAGCTCGATGGTGCCATGGGCGGTACGCGACCATGCTAGTGGAAAGGTCGTTGGCATGACCACCTACATGAACATCGATACGAAGAGCCAACGTGTGGAGATCGGTTCTACTTGGTACGCGCGATCGGTGCAGCGTACGCCGTTGAACACTGATTGCAAGTTGCTACTGTTGACCCATGCCTTCGAAACGCTGCATTGCATCGCTGTGGAGTTCCGGACGAGCTTCTTCAACCTGCAAAGCCGGAAGGCCATCGAGCGCTTGGGCGCGAAGCAGGATGGTGTCCTCCGCAACCACATGCGTATGCCCGACGGCACCTTGCGCGACACCTGCGTGTATTCCATTCTCCCGGGCGAATGGCCCGCGGTGAAGAAGCACCTGCAATTCAAGATGGGTGCGTAGCTTGTCATTCATTGATCGATCACCGGAACATGCAACGGATATCTCACACGATCCTTCACATCGCCTCGGCGCTACTTCCACAGTTCCTCGCTGCACAGCAGGTCCAATGGCTCACGGCCTCGCCGAACGATTGGGTCCTGAACCCCACGACCCCTGTGGATGTGCTCTGTGCACGCGACCCTGATCACGTGTATGTGGCGCAGTTGGACCATATCGCTTACACCTACAACGAACCGATGGGTGGTGTTACGCTGACCCGTCAGGCCGCGGATGGCACAGTGCTCTGGAGCGTGAGCCTCGGCGATACCGTTCAGGTGGAGTCCATCGCGAGTGATGAAGATGGTACCGTGGTGCTGGGCGGTCGTTACTTCAACCGTCTACTGGTGGATGGGTCACCGGTGCTCTCTGTGCCCGGGGGGCATGTCGCAGAGGGGTCATTTCTTTGCGCATGGGATGCGAACGGGCAGTTGCTCTGGCAACAGGACGTTTCGGGCGGTACGTTCGATGACGTGAGCGTCGCATCCCTAGCGTTGGATGTGCAAGGGCGTTTCTGGGCGGCATTGAGCACCTTCTTCAGTGCGGAGATCGTTCGCCTTGAGACGGACGGCTCGCAGGTCGAGAGCAGGAGCCTTGTCGACTCCAAGATGATCGGAAGTATCAGCTTCGATCCGTGGGGTGGCCTCTATGTGGCCGGAGCTGCGGAGTCGCCGGACATCACGATCAATGGCACTGTCTTCCCAGTGGCCGAGAACTACGCATTCTTCGTGACCCGCATGAACGCTGCTGGCTATGCGCAATGGGTAAGCACCGCCGAGGATATCACCTTCCAGAAGCCGCGCGTGGTGGCCGATACAAGCGGTCATGCCTACCTCGCGGGGAGTTATTTCGAGCCGCTCACCTGGGGCACCATCCCCTTCACCGACCCGCTGTGGAGCACGGGGCTTTTCCTCACCCGCTTGGACAGCTTGGGGAGTTTCGAGTGGGGCGTGCAAACGCCAGGCGCATGGGGCTCGGGCCAGTTCATTCTGGCACATGGCAACGCGCTCGGTGTAGATGGCGACGGCAACGCTTTTGTGTTGGGCAATGTGAACGGAAGCATCGACTGGGGCAATGGCGTGGTCACCGGATCGGGTACCATCGCCGACAAGTCCATTGCGTTGCTGCGCTTCGATCCGGTTGGCTTACCGAACTGGGCGCAGCAAGGGGGAAGCACCTTCTCGGATATGATGTACGATCTGGCTGTCGCGACCGATGGTGTCACACATTTCGTTGGCGTCACCAGCGATCCCTTCACCCTAGGTCCGTACACTGTGGATCCCGTGAACGCGCGGGGCACAGTGGTGGCGCGCGTGGACCCCGGCTTGAGCACAGCGGTCGCTGAGGCTCCGGGGACCAGCGATCTGATCGCATGTCCTTCAGTGTTCACCTCGACGTTCAGACTGTTGAGCGCCACATTCCCCAACGACCCATCAACAACGGTGACCTTGATCGACGGGGCAGGTCGTGTAGTGGAACGGAGCGAGGGTCTGAATGCTGAGTTGGGGCAGGGCCTTGCGAACGGGATCTATAAGGTCCTTGTACAAGGGGAAGGTCGTTCGCGCGGAACGCGGGTCGTGAAGGAGTAGGATCAACGGATCTCGGCTTTCGTCGTAGGCGGTCTTTTCCGTCATGCTTCGTTCAACGGCGCAGCGTTTGTTCGTAGGACGGCATGCAGGAGCTGGAAGACCTTCCTTGGTTCCCGGCCAAGTTGCGCGACTATCAGACCGAGCACATCGGCTTTCTGGCCACGCGGATGCCGGTCTATGATGTGTTCCTGGCTTACCTGCGTAGGAACGCACCGCGAAGGGGACCGCAAGTGGACCTCTGCTCCGGAAGTGGGGAGCCCGCAGTGACGCTCTACCGAAGAGGGGGCTTTTTCACCGACCTGACGCTGACCGATCGGTATCCGCAGTGGGGATATTCCGCCCCGGAAGGGGTGATCTATGACCCACGACCGTTGAACGCGCGCTCCCTCCAACCGGTCGAAGGGACCTGCTATACCATGTTCAACGCGTTCCATCATTTCACGAAAGGTGAACAGGGGCGGTTCATTGCCAAGTTCAGGACGGCCGGAGTGGAGGCCTTCTTCGTGGAGCTGCTTGAACCCACGGTGTTGTGCATGTTGAAAGTGCTGTTCGCCACCACGTTCGGTGTATTGCTGCTCGCGCCCTTCGTGAAGCCCTTCTCACTGGGTCGTCTGTTCTTCACGTACGTGGTCCCGGTGAACGTGCTCACCATTACCTGGGATGGCGTGATCTCCGTGCTGCGTGCACGGACAGCAGAGCAATACCGTTCTCAGTTCGAAGCGTTGGGTGCCGACGTGCAGGTACACCGCCTTCCAGGTCCTTGGCTACCGATCACCGTGATCCATGTTCCCGCCTCATGAGCTCCGTGGGGACCCTCTGGCGCTTCAGCAGACCACACACCATCGTCGGTAGCGTGATCAGCATCGTCACCCTGTACATGATCGTGCTGGACAGGGCGGAGGGTCAACGTCCGTTGCTGTTGATATCGGCGCTGTTCGTTGGCATTGCCTGTAATGTGTTCATTGTCGGCATCAATCAATTGGCCGACGTGGCCATCGATCGGTTGAACAAGCCGGAGCTGCCATTGCCGGCGTGTGAACTGAGCCGCACCCAAGCGTGGGGCATCGTACTGGCGGCCTTGGGGGCGAGCCTCGGGGTGGCCTTGTTGGTGTCCCCCTACCTGTTCGCCGTGGTGGCTGCGGCAACCTTCATCGGTTGGGCGTATTCCATGCCGCCCTTTCATCTGAAGCGCCATCACCTGTCCGCATCATTATCCATCGCCATGGTCCGAGGGGTGTTGTTGAACCTGGGTGGATTCCTCGTCTATGATCATCTGGTGAACGGCTTGGTGGAGGTGCCGCTGCATGTGTGGATCCTCACCGTCTTCATCATCGCGTTCAGTACGAGCATCGCCTGGTTCAAGGACCTGCCCGACATGGAAGGCGATGCGCGGTTCGGCATTCGTACACTGGCGCTGGTCACTTCGCCGCGAACGGCACTGATCGCCGGGCATGTGTTGGTCGGGCTGGCCTACCTCTTCACCATTGCAGCGCTCGGCCTTCACCTAAGCTTGGGTGGCGACGGACCGCGAACGCGCGTGCTGTTGATCGGCCATCTCGTGTTGCTCGCCCTTTTTCTGTTCAACCTCCGCACTCTTCGACGCCATGATAAGCAGGCGCTCCCGCGCTTCTATCGACAGTTCTGGTGGTTGTTCTTCGCCGAGTATGGCCTGTACTTCGGGGTCTACTTGATCCGTGCTTAGGCCTATGGCTGCCCATGCCTGGCAACAGCGCACGGCAGCTTATCCTGCAACATCGTTGCGTGGATCCGGCTGATCAGGACCGGTCCTCAGCCAATGCCCGAGTCATTGAGATGTTGGCGGCGGTGATGTTGCCCAATACCTGACGCACCGCGAACTATGATCCAGGAGGCGATCCATCCGCCGTATGGGAGGAAGGAACTCCCGTGAGACTTTCTTTTGGCTAAGGAAGAACGTCGGAACTTTGATCCCGCCCCAAGCGCTTCAGGATCTCCTGCTGTTCCGCCCGCACCACCCCCAACATCGCTTGCTGCTCTTGCACGGCCTTCACCAACGGCACCACGAATTGCTCGTAGCCGATGGTGTAGTGATCGCCTTCAGCGATGGGCCGATGAATACCGGAGAATTCGAAGCCGATCGCGCGCGAAAGACTGTCCACTTCTTGCGCGATGAAGCCCGTGCGCCGCACTGCTGAAGACGCTGCGGAGGCTTGGGCGTGCGCCGCGCGTTCCGTTTCGGTTCCGTGTTCGCGTATGTAGTTCGCCTGCCCGGTGAACTCTTCGTAGGCGGCTGCATCGAAGCGGTAGGTGACCGGTCGCAGGCCGGTGATGAACGAGATGCCGGGAACATCTTCGCGCACATGCAGTTTGAAGCGTGCATCGCTCAGGTTCTGCCACGTGCCATAGCCCCCCGTGAGGTTGCTGTTGTTGGTGACGTTGCCGATGCGGACCACGTTGGCGGCCGTGGAGAGGGCGTTGTACCCAATGGCCGTTTGGTTGTTCCCGGTATTCGCCGTTCGGGCTGCGTATCCGATCGCGGTGCATTGGTTCACACCGGTATTGCCCACGGTATGGTTCAATGCATAATGTCCTAGTGCGGTGTTCTGGTCGCCCGTAGCATTGTCTGCCAAGCAGCCGTCGCCGAGCGCTGTATTGAACGTGCCATTGGTTAGGTCGCTGAGCGTTGAATACGCCATGGAGGTATTGCCCAAACCACCAGCGGTGTAGAGCGAACCGAAGCCGGTGGTGTTCGTAGCGGAGGTCAGGAAATTGAACGCGAAAAGGCCGGTGCTGGCGGTTGCTTCGCTGCCATATAACGACCGACGTCCAACGGCGGTGTTCTCTATCCCGTTCTGGTTCGAGTTCAATGCGCTCTCGCCGCAAGCCGTGTTGCTGGCGCCGATGTTCTGTTCCAAGGCTTCGTAGCCAATGGCCGTGCAATTGGTTACCGTATAGGCGGTGCCGACACCGACGAGCGCGCGTAGTCCGATGGCCGTACATCCGGGGGCAGCGCCAGCAAGACCGATGGCATCGGTTCCGATGGCGGTTTGGCTGCTCGTTGTGGTGGTGCCGCCCAACGCATCGGTTCCAACAGCTACGTTGTTGGAACCTGTAGTGTTGGCCTCCAATGCTTGCGCACCAGCGGCGGTATTGCTGCTTCCCGTAGTGTTCGCTCGCATGGCCCGAGTGCCGAAGGCGCTGTTACCTGTTCCGGTGTTCAGCCCGAGCGCTCGATAGCCCCACGAGGTATTGTCCGTAGTGGGCGAGATCCAGCCGCTGCGCAGATTGGTATGGCGGAATTCGAGCGGAACCACATCGGTGGTGCCAAGGAAGTGCGTGCCCGGTGCGATCCCAGGGTTGCCATTGGTACGCCAGCCCACGGCCGAGCCGAACAAGGGCACCCAAACGGTACCATTGAAGTGCCAGAAGAGATCGGTGGTGGTCTCGTACACCATGGATCCTTGCGCTGGTGCAGCGATGGCCGCGCGCTCCGTGGCCGTCATCCGCGGGATCAGCAGTCCCTTCTTCGTTACCAATGAGGCTACGTTCAGATCGAGCATGGCCGAAGGCGCAGGTGCAACACCGTTCGCACTGATGCCGATCTGCGCGTTCGCGAGGACAGCGGCGAACGCGAAGAACACAGAGAGGTATAGCCAGCGCATCATGGCAGGGAAGGTTGAAGTGTTCGCTCCGCGCCTGTTCTGCCCTTCGATGCGTTCTCCAAACGCTTCACGAGTTCGTTGTTCGATGCACGCAACGCAGCGATACGCACTTGCTGTTGCTGAATGGCCTGAACAAGCGGCGCAACAAGCGTGGCATAGCCAACCGTGTAGTGGTCATGCTCTTCGGTGGGTACATGTACGATATCCGCGCAGCGGCCCAAGCTGTCCAGCACGGTAGCGGCTTCCTGCGCCAGCAATCCCGAATGCCTCACCTGTGCCGCACGCGCCCATGTTGCCCAGTGTTCGGCAAGTTCATAGGCGGTCACGTTCCGCTCCAGCCGAGCCTCTGCACCAATGAAACGTTCAATGGCCGGGGCGTCCATACGGTAGCTCACAGGTCGCAGCGCGGTGATCAGTTCCAATCCGGGCACATCGGCTTTTACATCGCGTTTGAACCGCGCATCCGACGGGTTTTGCCACGCACCAAAGCCGCCGGTGAGGTTGGTGCTCGCGGTGGTGCCGAACACAATGCGACCGGTTGCCGTGGGTACGGCGTTGGCGCCGATGGCTGAGGTATAGGTCAACGTACCCACCGTGGGTCCTGCGAAAGCACCCAGGGCCGTGTTGAAGGTGCCGCTGGTGATGCCATCCAGAGCGGAGAAGCCCATGGCCGTATTGCCATTGCCGGTGGCTCCGCCCAGGCTTAGCGCACCGATGGCCGTACACTGCGTCATCACGGTGCCGGTCTGCAACGCGCCGTAGCCCACAGCGCAGTTGAATTCTCCGGAGGTCACATTGTTCAGTGCATTGTATCCGAAACCATAGTTGTTGTATCGGTTGGATGCAGCACATGCCCCCGCGCCGAATGCATATCCACTCGCGCCCATGGCCGAACCACGGCCCACACCGTTCGATCCGTTCGTGCCTGCTTGGTAGCCGATGCCCAGATCGGAATCGATGTCGATGTTCGCCATCATCGATTGTGCGCCGATGCCCACCACCCATGGATCGGTGCCGGTAGCCTCCGCAGCCCGATGACCGACCGCTGTGCAGAAGCCCACGTTCACATCGCGTATGGCACGATGGCCAACGGCGGTGGTTCCGGACGAGAATGGTATCGATGTGTTCAACACCGTCTCGCTTCCCACGGTGGTATTCGATCCGCCGATCGTAAGAGCGATCATCGATTGATGGCCAACTGCTGTGTTCCTTGATTGAGGCTGCCCGGAGACCACGTTGCCCAGCGCTTCGTATCCGAATGCGGCACTTTCCGTGGCCGTGTATTGCGTAGCCGCGTTGGCGCGATAGCCGAAAGCAGTGATCGGGTCCGAGAGTATGCCAGCATCTTCTCCGTTCACACGCAGGTGGATGTTGGTGGCGTTGGTGGTGCCGATGAAATGCGTTCCTGCGGTAAGGCCGGTATTGCCGGTGATCTTCCAAGCATCGTTCGAGTTGGTCCACGAGACCCAAGAGGTTCCATTGAAGTACCAGAATTGCAAAGTGGTGGTATCGTACACGAGCAATCCATTGGCCGGTGCAGCAATGGCCATGCGTTCGGTCGAGGTCATGCGCGGGATCAGTATAGCACGTTTGCCATTCGAGGGCAGTCCGGCTGCATCGACATCGAGCAGTGCGCTCGCGTGCGGTACTGCACCAGTGACATTCACACCAATGTTCTGCGCCTCGGCGAAGCAGGCGACGCACAGCAAAGCCATGATCGTCGTGCCGGAGCGAAGGATATGCCCCGATCGGCTCATGGCGTTCTGTGGGTTGAAGTCATGCCCGCCTCCACTTCCGCCACACGCCGTTGCAGTTCAGCGTTGATCGTCTCCAGTTCCACGATGATCGTTTCCTGCTCCTTTACAGCTTGGATAAGCGGCAGCGTGAAGAGGTCGTACCCCAACGTGTAGGTATCGGTGCTGTCCACGGGCACATGCACCCCGTCGAAGTCGTAACCGATCGCTCGCGCCGCTGCTTCCACTTCTTGCGCAATGAAGCCGGTCTGCCGCTCCGCCGACACTTCGGCAATGCGTTGCATGTACATGGCGCGATGGTCCTTCCCCGTGCAGGTGTCCATGCGTTGCCAGTTGCCGCTTTTGCGCTCGGTGGCTTCGGCATCCAACAAATAGGTCACTGGTCGCAGGCGAAGGATGAAATCAAGACCGGGAACGTCCGCCTGCACATCGCGTTTGAAGCGTGCATCGGAGAAGTTCTGCCACGTACCGTAGCCGCCGGTGAGGTTGTTGTTGAGTATGGTGCCAATGTTGATCCGGTTGCTGGCGGTAGGAAAGGCGGCAGCACCGATGGCCGTGGTATTGGTGAAGTTGCCACCGATCCCAGCGAACGTTCCAGCACCGGTGTTGTTGCTGGCGGTGGTGGTGCTGGGCAGAGCATTGTAGCCGAACGCGGTGTTGTATTGACCGCTGGTGATGCCATAACCGCTGAATGTGCCTGCCGCCGTGTTGAACGAACCGGTGCAGGAGCCGAGGGCATCTTTTCCGAAGGCCACGTTGTATTGGCCCACACTGTTCACTTCCAACGCCTGGTGGCCAACGGCGCTATTACCCGCTCCGGAAGTGTTGAACTGCAGGCATTCGTAACCCATACCCGTGTTGTAGCTACCGGTGAGGTTGTTCGCCAAACAACGCACACCCACTGCGGTGTTCATGGTGCCGCTGGTATTGTCGCGCAGCGCTACGTACCCTACAGCGGTGTTGCTGTTGCCTGTATTGTCGCGCAGGGCTTGGTAACCAACAGCCGTATTGTAGTCGCCGGATAGGTTGCTGCTCAGTGCTTGGTAGCCAACGGCGGTATTGTCCGTGCCAAGTGTATTGGACGCAAGTGCACGATACCCCACGGCCGTGTTCCGTGGGCCGTTGTTCATGTTCAGCGCTTCGAAGCCGATTGCCGTATTGGAGACCGATGTGGTGAGGGTGCGCAGGGCGCTTGTACCCAAGGCCGTATTGTTGGTGCCTGTGCTCAGTGCCAGCAATGCGTTCTTGCCAAAGGCCGTATTGTTAGCTCCCGTTGCAACGGGCATGGCCCCGTGTCCGAAGGATGTACGTGCTATCCCATCCGCCATGTACGCGGCACGTTGGTTGTTCACGCGCAACTCCAAGGTGGTGCTGCCTACCGTGGTGCCGACCACATGGGTTACGGCGCTGCCCACATTACCGTTGGTGTTCCACGGACTCCCGGAAATGGCGATCACCACCCACTGAACACCATCGAAGTACCAGAATTCGTTCAAGGATGTGTCGTAAACGAGCAGCCCTTCCGCAGGCGTAGGTATGGCGTTGCGCTGCAGCGTGGTCATCCGCGGCACCAGCAGGCCCTTCTTCGCGTTGATGGGTAGAGCGGCCACGCTCACATCCAGCAAAGCCGTGGCGTGTGGCGTTGCACCATCAGCATTGATGCCGATGTTCTGTGCAGCTGCGCTGAACCAAAGGGTTCCAACGACACAGGAGAGATATGCACGCAGCTTCCGCATTCTGCTTCAAAGCACGCGCCCTTAACACAGCAGGGCAATAACCCGCTCGTGTTATGGGCATGTGCTTCGATCGGTTCAGCGCGCCTCGAGCTCAGCGATGCGCTTCTCCAGGCGCTCGATGATGACTTGTTGTTCCTGCATGGCTTTCACCAAGGGGACCACGAATTCCGCGTAGCGTAGGCCCAGCATCGCGCTGCCATCAGTGGCTTTGTCCACCCCGCTGAAGTCGTAGCCAGTGGCCTTCGCCGCTGCGTCCACTTCCTGAGCAATGAAGCCGGTGTAACGGATACTGGCCTTCTCAGCTTGTGCAGCTAGCGCTTCGGGTGAAAGGGTGCGCGATACGGCGGAACGATCACTGTGCAGTGCGGTTTCGATGGCAGCCACATCCACGTTGTAGGTGACGGGGCGAAGGCGCATGAGGAAGTCGAGGCCATGCACGTCCTCCTGCACTGCGAGCTTGAAACGGCCGTCGCTGGGTAGGGTGGTCCAACCGGCATATCCACCAATGCTGGTGACAAGGTCGTTGCCTACGCGCACCTGGTTGCTGGCTGTGCAGATGGAACCAGCGCCCAGGGCCGTGGTGTTGCTCCGTGTACCCGCATTGGGGCCAGCACCGGAGCCGACGGCGGTGTTCGAATTCCCCGTGGTGTTCGATTGTAGGGCCTCGATCCCTACTGCCGTGTTCTCATCGCCCGTTGTGTTCAAGCTGAGCGCTGATGCACCGACGGCTGTGTTGATGTAGCCCGTGGTGTTCACCGTTAGCGATCGGTAGCCATTGGCCGTGTTCATGTAGCCAGAGGTGTTGGCGCGCAGTGATTTGCTGCCTGTGGCGGTGTTGTAGAAGCCAGTAGGTGGGTCCAGTTCTCCGCTCAATGGAGGAAGCCCATCGTCATTGCTGTGCAGCGCGCTATCCCCCACGGCGGTATTGTCCGTGCGGGTCTGGTTGTTGCGCAAGGCTGATGAACCGACCGCCACATTGGAATTGCCGGTGGTGGTCTCGCGCGCGGCATTGTATCCCACGCTCACGTTGTCGGATCCAGTTGTATTGAAGTAGGCCGAGGCTGAGCCAACGGAAACGTTATGCTGGCCTGTGGTGTTGGCATAGGAAGAGCGGTAGCCCAACGCCGCATTGCTGCCACCCGTGGTGTTATTGTACAAGCTACCGGCACCCACAGCAGTGTTGCTGCTCGCCGTGGTGTTCCTATACAGGGACTGGTATCCGAGTGCGGTGTTCCAATCACCATCCAGGTTCGATCGCAAGGCTTGGAAGCCGAAAGCGCTGTTGAGCTGTCCAGTGGTGTTGGCGCGCAGCGCCATTTTTCCAAGAGCAGTGGTGCCGGCGGTGGAGTCGGCAGCGAGCAGGCCAGCGGGAATGTTGTCAACGCGGAAGGCAAGGCTCTGCGCATCGGTGGTGCCAAGGAAGTTGGTGGCAGCTACCGTTCCGGAGTTCCCGACAATGGTCCAACCGTTCCCTGCACCTGGAGGGCCTTGCGGACCTACGAGCGCTACCCCTGAGGGCCATGCTCCTCCAGCCTTTGGTCCGAATAGGAAGTTGGTGGCGGTGTTGATGTAGAAGTCGCCGTTCGTGCCTATGGTGTTGATCGGGTTCGTGGCCCCGTTCAAGACGGTCTTGCCATCCAAGCCATTCGTTCCGTTCGTGCCCGTTGGGCCTGTAGCACCGATGGGCCCGACAAGCCCTTGTGGTCCTGTTGGTCCGGCGTTTCCCTGCGGGCCTTGCGCTCCGGCCGCCCCCGGTGAACCTGTCGCTCCAGCAGGCCCTTGTGAGCCTGTGTTGCCTTGCGGTCCCTGCGCACCTGCCGGGCCGGTGGCACCGGTCGCGCCAGTGGGTCCAACGAGTGATGTGCCTCCGCCCCAGTTACCGCCGCTCTTTGGGCCGTAGATGAGGTTCGTCGTGGTGTTGATGTAGAAGTCGCCGTTCACACCGGTCGCGTTGCTGGGAGCACCATTGCCGCTGAGCACGGTGCGTCCGTCAGCACCTGTAGGGCCTGCAGCACCCGTTGTTCCTTGAGGACCGGCCGGACCCGTGGCGCCCGGAGCTCCGGCAGCGCCCGCAGCACCTTGTGTCCCTGTGGTTCCTTGGGGACCTGCCGGACCTTGCGGGCCAACGGGACCTTGGATGGAACCCACGTTCTCCCAGGTGTTCGTGTTGTCGCTCCACACATAGAGGTTGCCGTTCACCAGGTAGGCATCTCCAGGATCACCCGTGCCGGGCAGCTGGTTCACGTTGGTCAGCGAGCCTAGGATGGTCACACCTGTTCCATCGGCACCATCAGCGCCATCGGTACCTGCTGGTCCTTGTGGACCGGTAGCTCCATTGGCACCTTGTGGGCCTTGCGGTCCTTGCGGGCCCGTAGCGCCGGCACTGCCTGTGGCACCCGGTGCGCCTGGTGCGCCTGGTGCACCTGTCACACCTGCTGGCCCCTGCGGGCCTGTCGCACCTTGCGGCCCGGGGGTGTTGCTTTCCTCAGCGAACAGAGCATAGGGCACGCTCAGCAGTTGGGAAGTGCCAAGCACGTCGCCATCCCAACTGGTGCGCACATAGTATGAGCCGGTGCTCCAGTCGATCGCGGTGAAGTTGCCGCTGACGACCGTGCCCGCTCCAATGGCCACGTTGGTCAGTCCGTAGCCGTTGCTGGTGACCGCGTGATCCTCGCTATAGACCACCGGGCCGCTGCTACTGCCCTGTAGTACAGCGATGCCCAACGTACCTGCGGTGTTCGGAAGCACCAAGCCATTGCCATCGCGCAGGATGGCCTGGTAGTTCATGCGCTGAGGCACTTGCGCCCAGGCGGTTGTACTGATCAGCAACGCACAGATGTACAATAGAAGCGTTCTCATGGCTTAGTGGTTTACGATGATGCGGAAGGCGCCGAGCGGCGAGCCCTCCTTGGTGTTCAGTACGAGTTGGTAGTACCCCGAAGCGATGCCTTCCACACCGATGCTCTGGGTATCCGCTTCAATAAGTCCGGTGGTGATGAGCTTGCCTGCAGTGTCGAACAAGGTGTAGCGTTCGCCACGCGCTGTGCGGCCAAGGGTCACGAAGAGCTCATGACGCGTGGGGTTCGGGTAGACGAGCACTTGTTCGCCTGAGCCTTCAGGGGCGGGCTGCGCAGTGCTCACATCGGCCCAGGGCTGCTCGAAGCCTTGCGTAAGCGTTGCTGCTGTTCCGCTCACCGTGGCGACCACCGGTTCGCCGATGTTGGCGGATAGTTGCACTTGGGTGCCGGCGTAATGCGCACCCGCCGCCCCGATGGTCTGCTGTGCGAGGGCCGATGCTGCTGCACCGGCCGCGATGATGACAAGGAGAACTCTCATGTGATCTCGTTCGTTGCGTTGATACACTGCGAAGTACCCGGCCTACTGGCCCTTGTACAATAACCCATGCGTGGTAACCGCTGGTTGAGCTTCAGCGTGCGTAGGTCACGGATGCGCCACGGCTCTCTGCGGAAAGCGAACCATCGGTTCCCGATGCGCGGACCGAGTATGTGTAGGTGCCACTACCAGGCAGCCGGTCATCGATGAACTCTTGCACATCACCGGGCGGTGAAGCCACGGCGATGGGAGCAGCACCATCGCGCGAACGGTAAACGATGTAGTGCTTGACGCCTGTGCTATTGCCTTTCCACGTAATGCGCAAAGTGTTCTGCGCATCCATTGTGGCCCTCACCTGTTCGGGTCGTCGGTCCGCACGTTTCCCGCGCACGGTCACCTCGATGGCTTGTGTTAACGGCGAGCTGTTCCCAGCGCTGTCGATGGCGGCGATACGGTAGGCGTAGGTAGCTGGGCCGTGGGCTTCGGTGTCAGTCCAAGTGCGCGGAACCACGCTTCCGCTGAAGTGCGCCAATTCCAGGAAGTCCACGACGGCTGGACCCTTGCGCCAGATCACATGCTCCTTCACATCATCGCTGCTGCTGGGAATGAACGAAAGCACCACGCTGGTGTCGGTCGCCGTAAAGTCGCTAAAAAGCGGTGCCACGGGCGCCACCCGGTCGGGTTTAGTTAGCGTGAGCGTGGCGCTGAAGCCACTATGGTTGAAACTGCGATCCACCGCCACCACCTGATAGTGTATTCGTTTGGTGAGGGTGTTGAGCGGGATGGTGTCGGTGAATGTGAGGCTGGCCAGGGGTGCCGGCGAAAGGTTGATGAAGGTGTGGTCCGCTTGGTTGGCGAAGAACACGCGATAGCCGAGCAGGTCTCGCTCTTTGCCTTGCTTCCATTCCACGGTGACCACGCCATTGGTATCGATGTTGCCATGCAGATCCGTTGGGGGCAGCGGTGCGATGGAGTCGGAAACGGAGCCATAGCCGCCGAGCGAGTAGCTCGTGTTACCGGCAGTGTCAACAGCGGCAACGCGGTAGTAGTTGCCGTAGATCAGCATGGAGGACGTATCGGTGAATTGGTGCGTTGCTGTGGGGAGAAGGTCACTGTGCAGCGGGTGGAAGGCAGTGGTGCCGCTCATTGCTTTCTCGACACGGAAGCCTCGCAGATCGGGCGGTGTGCTGGGTTGTTCCCAGCGCACGATCATCCGCCCTTTCTCCTCGGTAGCGCCTTTCATTTCCGGCGAGGGTGGGGCGGTCCGATCGCGGCCCATGGCGTTGATCGCGGGTGCCTCCTTGCTCGTGTTCCCGAAGGGGTCGATGCCTAGCACGCGGTACCGGAAGAGCCTGTAGTTCGCCGTGATGGACGTATCGGCATAGGTGTGCGCTACAACTGCGCGCTGGTCGCCATTGCGCATAGGCACGAACGGGTGATCATGCAGTCGGCTCCAGGAGCGGGCATCTTCGCTGCGTTCGATCCAGTAGGCCGTGAAGCCACGGTTCGCTTCCTCATCCCACTTCAACAACACCCGGTGTTCACCTTCTTCGGCTTCCAGCAGCGGTCCATTCGCAACGGCATAGGTGCCCATGGTGCGGTCCACCGCCACGAAAGCTGTGTCAGCCGGCTCGCTCAAGCTGATCACGCGGTAGTAGTAGTACGCGCCGGGCACCACTTCGTGATCCACATAGCGCAAGCCCATCGCGTGCGCAACACCTGCATCCACATCGGACAGGAAGGTGGCGATGGACCAGCGCAAGTTCAACTCGGCATCCGCAGGTTCCATACCCGTGCGTTGCTCTGGAGCAACAGCACCGAAGAGCACTTGTGCAGCAGCAGGTGCGTTCGGATGGTCGCGGTTGAAGCCGCTCTTGAACTGCTCCAAGGTCCACGGCACAATGCGCTCTGGACCGATGCGCTGGGGCTTGTTCGGCTGCGACTTGTCGATGGCGATGCGCTCCACGCGGTAGCCACTGGTCCGGTAGCGCTCCCACGCCGCTGCGCTGCCAGGTGCCCAGCGCAGCACCACACTGTCGGCGTGGTTCGCGGCGATCACGGAGAAGGTCTGTGCTTGCGTGAGGGTACACGCGCAAGCGAGAACGAAAGTGAGCAGGGTGCGCATGATCTAGGGCTGTTGTAGGATCCCAGCACCGGATACATTGCCGTTCTGTAGTGCGGGAGGTGGTGGGGCAGCACCCGTGGGAAGTGGATACGTGATGATACCGGAGCTGAGCACTTCGCTTTCCCCGCTATCCTCCATTTCATCGCAGCTCGGTGGAGTGCGGAACAGGGCCTTCACTCCATAGTTGCCGCTATACAGCGGTTTGAATGTCGCCGTGCGGAAGCGCTCCATGGCGGTCTCCAGTTCGACGGACCAATAGCGCTCGGTGGCGTTCGGGCTGCAGTGCACCAATGCGTCCGCCGTAATGGTCTTCAGGCGCAGGAAGTCCTTGCTGGTCTGGCTGGGCGTGAGCACACGCAACTTCGAGGAGGCTGGCGTTGTGCCGCTCATGCTACCATCCAACACCATCAGGTTGTTCGGGTCGAAGGGCATCACATCGGCATCGCTCAGCCTCGGGTTGGTGAAGCCGGTGGCGAAGCGCACGGTCTTATCGGGGGGGATACCGATGTACAGGTCCGGACTATCGTTGATCTGTGAAACGGATCCGCCCCAAGGCAGTTGCTGCGTGGTAACGTGTCGCTCAAGCTCCAGTTCACTGCATCCGCTCTGCTTCAATAGCTCATAGTAGTCGTATAACGTCGGCGTGGCCCACATGCGGTTCCATAGGTCCGTGCGTTGGTCCCGAAGTATGATGAGCGGAGCTATCGTGTTCTGTCCGGTGCTTCCGTAAGTGAAGCCGTCCACATCGAACACATCGAACCCTTCACTGCCGAATGAAGGGTTCACATACTCCTTGAGCACACCGACATTGGTGCTGGTATGGTCGGTGCCCATGGAGGTCATGGAAGCGGTCTTGGTCGCTAGTGTGTTGAACTTCGACGTACGGAAGTGATAGGTGTAGACCACCTTTTCGTTCGCTCGAACGGTGTAGCCCTGTAGACTTTGGCTATGCCGGTTCACCATGTTGTTGAAGGATGAAGTGGTCGTGGTGTTCGCCGTGGCCGTCATCATCATGGCCGTCCCCATCGCTGACGTGTTCACCATGCTGGTGGTGCCGCCACCGGTCCCCCCGTCTCCAGCAAGCGTACCGAGTTGGGACAGGTCAATGCTGTCCTTGGCGATGAGCTGCACCACGTATACCCGATCGTTCAATAGCTGGGGTAGCGTGTAGGTGATGATGCTATTGCCACTATGGGTGACCGTTGCAGTGGCGAACACGGGCGGGCCACCGGACTTTGGTGTGAAGGCCATGCGGTAGTTACGCACCTTGCCCTCGGGGGCGGTGAATACCGGTTGGGTGCTCGCATTGGCCTTCACTTCAATGTAGCCATTGCGACATTCATCCTGAAGTACGTAGCGCTGCCTGCGGAAGGGATAGCTGTAGTTGAGATGATCATCTGCAAGTACGTTGATGCCCTTTCCGCTCTTGAACGTGTGGACCTTGGACCACGTCATTTGTGTGTTGGTCCCTGGCTTCTTCGCCGAGGTCCAGGTGGATCCAATGCGCTCTTCGGCCTTCACCGTATAGGTGATGGTGTACTCCGTTTCGGCATCTAGGAATTTGGCTGGCTCGAAGACCACACGGTCATTTGTACTGGCCGTTACCACCGTTCCGGTCTGCAGCACGTTGCCGGTCCGCTTGTGCAGCTGCAACTTGTCCACGAGGAACCGATAAGTGTGTGGTTCCAGGTGATTGTCCGCGTTCAGGACCCTAAGTGTGAAGGGCATGTTCACCTTGATGTTCATAATGGCCTCGGGCTGTACGCCCACATCCACAGGTAAGGTGGCAGCGTTCATGCCTTGATCGTTGTGGGGCACCAGATCGCCTATGGGGTCCAGGTCACTGAGGATACCGTCGCCGGGATCGATGCAGCCTTCACCTACTTCGAAGGGGAAGAAGAAGTTGCCTTCCACCGCACCGCCCAGAATGCTGTAGTAGCCATCCACGGCACCTTCCATGTACGAGGGGCGGGCAAAACCTCCTCCAAGTACTGCGGAAGCCCCCACACTGAAGATCTCGTACTCACCGCTCGCGACCAGGATGTCGACCATTAAGCTCACCTTACCCGCGAGCTGCGCGTAGACCTGTCCACTGGCATACCAGCCATGGATACCGGTCGGGTCGTATCCGACGCACGCCATACCGGTAGCGCTGGTGAAGGCGAGATCGAAGCCGAATTGTGCTTGAAGGTGCATACGCAGGAGCAGGAACTTGAAATCGTTCTCGAAGGACGTGCGTGATCCGAAGGCCAATCCGCTTGCATCATCCAACGGTGCGCGGTCCATGTACCCCGGAGGAAGCGGAATGGGGGAGGGTGGAGGCAGTGGCGGTGGAAGGTCCTTGCCCACCATGAAGTAGAAGCCGCCATTGATCAAGCCTAGAATATTCAGCCCCACAGGGGTCTGTGGTGTGCCTACGAAAAAGTGCCAGGTGTCCGGTGATATGTAGATAGCGGCAGCGCCTGCCAGGTAATTGGGTCCAGTGCCTACAACGGTGCCACCAGGTGCCTTCACGCTCATGGAGAAGTTGGCGGAGAAGATGTCGTTGGGGAAGTCGAAGGTGATGTTGGCATCGCCCCATACCGGCATGTTCAGTCGCTCGTTGCGTTCGCACATCAGGTACACGTTGCCTAACAGAAATGCGGTGCTGACACCTCCAGCATCGCTGAATGTCATTCCCGCGGTGAGGTCGCCGTTGTATGCACGGCCACTGCCGCCGTCACCGAAGATCACCGTGGCCTTGAAGCCGAAGCTCTCGCCGGCGTCGGGCACATACGTGACCTGCGAGAGCGTGAGCCCCGGTGTGTACATCATATCGTCCTGGTTGGCGACCATCGCAGTGGTGACCGCTTGCGCACTGGGCATGGTACCGGTGCGCCGCATGTGGTACCAGGCACCGCCACCAAAGCCGTAGACGTTGAAGGGTTGGCCCGGCGAGAAGCCATTGTCCTTGGCGATCATGGCATCGGCGAACCAGTAGCGCATACCGTCCTTGTTGCCGAATTGGGCGGAAGCCGCCACTTCGATCGCTCCTTTCAGGAACCAGGCGCGTACGCTGCCATTGATGCCATCGCCGTACGTGGCGTCGTCGTTGTACCACCGCAGTCCACCCTGGATCTTCACTGCGCCTGTCTCGCCGCTGATGCCGATGCTGTCCAGTTCCACGCTGTGGTGGCCCCACTCGTGCAGTGCGCTGGTGTTCAATGTGCCGAGCACCGCGATGCGTGTGGTGGCGGTGAAGATGTTCACGTTGCCGCTCAGGTCCAGGTTGATGTCGAAGCCCACACCGGCCATGGGCGTGCCATCGAGGCTTCGGCGTTCCACGGTCACGCGCGTTACGCTGATGGGGAAGCCCCCGGCACCACCGGGAGGCGCCGCTTCATCGTCATCCTCCGGTGAAGGGCCACCAAGGGATTTCTGCGGGCTTGCCAACGAGAACACCGCCTGGTCGTCGATGTTGGTGTAGGGCGCTTCGGTCTGGAAGGTCAGGTTCTGGAAAGCGATGTCGCGGAAGTTCATCCAGCCCAAGCCTGGCACTTGACCATCGATGGTGAACTTTCCGTTGAGCGAGACCTTGGCGAAAGCGCTCGTGTCCTCTCGCGCTAGAACGGCGCGCAGGTAGCTGGTCTCCAACAGGTCCATTTTCGCCACCCACATGGGTACTGATATGGTGCCAGTGGGATGTAGGAGGAACTCGATGTACTTGTCGTCCTGCGCCAGGTCTTGCACCACCATGGCGCTGTAGGCGAGCAATGTGTCGGTCACCGGCAGATGTACGCGACCCGCGAAGCCGGCTTGGTGGATGCTGTTGGTCACAATGTCGATGCGCAGGGTGTCGATGGAGAAGCCCCAACCGCCCAGCGTGCCCTCATCTTGTGGGATGATGTCCGATCCACGGATGCTGGCGGTAACGCCCGTCCCGTTCACGATCATGTTGCGCACCAGTAGGGCCGTGCGCTCGTTGCTGTTGGTCCGCTCCACGGCCGGTGGCAGGCGGAGCACGGCACGTTTCAGGTAGAAGCCTTCCCACGAGGGGAGCTGCAAGCCCGTCTGGTCGTCCGCCAAGCCTACCTCCGTCGCCACGTTCAACGGCACCTCCATCTCCGGTGGATTCATATAGCTCGCCAGATCGAGCCAGGCTTCCTGCACGTCGAAACCCCATCCTTCCATGCCGTTCACATGGAACGGCTTGTTGAAATCGACACGACCGAAGAGCCCCGCTCGGCCTGTGCGCATCTTCAGGTCCGCGACGATCTTGGTAGGCCCATCCTCGCCATCGGGCATGTCCTCCCGCAGGTGTTCTTCGCTGAAGCGCCATTGTGCATCGAGGGTGATTGCGCGAAAGCCCTGGCAATCCCAGGCAACGAAAGTGCCTGAGTCCTGAACGGCGGTATAGCCCCCTTCGAAGCGAGCACCCTTCACGCGCAACGTGTCCTGACCGACCGCGGTGTTGATGTCGCCGAGCAAGTACAGTGTGGCCTCTTCGCTCAGGTTACCGATGCCGCCGGGATGGAAGGGGACGGCCATGTTGCCCAATCCCACTGTGGTCCCCACGCCGTGAATGGGCAGTCCCATACCAGCGTTCAAGCGTGCAATGGTGTCAGTGAACTGCATGCCGAGAATGCCGACCACGATGCGTCCATCGGGCAGATCCTTGTCGATGCCGATGGGTAGGCCCATGGGCTGGTTGCCGGTGAACTGGCTCACCAATCGTCCGCCCGTTTGAAGGTAGTTGTCCACGGCGGCTGCCGCGGCAGGGCTAAAGCCCGATGCCATCGATCCACCAACGGTCCACCCGGCGGGGATCACACCACTGTTGTCGTAAAGGCCGTTCACGGTGCCATCGTACAGACGCTTCTGCGCGTTGATGCGCGCGTTGCTGAAGGCCACGCGTAGCTGTGCTTTCATCACGGGCACATCCATCAAGCCTTCGCCTTGGGCGGAGCCTCCAGCATGCACGATGCTTGTGATG
Organism: Flavobacteriales bacterium; assembly: GCA_016721825.1. Lineage (GTDB taxonomy): Bacteria > Bacteroidota > Bacteroidia > Flavobacteriales_F > PHOS-HE28 > PHOS-HE28. The sequence goes on along the minus strand of JADKHI010000001.1, from coordinate 60,899 downwards.
CGCATGCGGAACAGCCCCACATGCACCGTGTCACCCACAGCTGTGGTCATCACCGGCACGCGCTGGTCCAGGGGTGTTGGCTCACGGCGGCATTCGGCCAGGCATTCCGGAGGTCTTGGGGGGGCTTCGTCCGTGGTCGCCGCGCCGCTTGCGCCGTTCAGCGCACCGACGTGGAATCGATGTATGCCTCCGTCAATGTAAGGTGTGAGTGTCGAAGCGTCGTTGGTCGCCAGTCCCATCCAACTCACTTCCCAGTAGTACCATCCGGTATCCGGCGGATTGAAGTTGACGGTGATCTCCTTGTACAGGCTGTCCCGCAAACGCTGCTCGTCGTTCTGGCCAAGACCGAGGAGCTGAAGCGTGCTGCCTACGACCCCCGTAGTGTTCAGATCGGAGGTCAGATCCGGACTCCGGCTCACGACCAATCGCCATATCTGTTGGGCGCGGCCCGTGGTTTGCGCAGGAACTCCACCCCCCGAGATGATGTAGATCGGATACGGCGGCAACAGGTGTGTAGGAGGCGTGCTGGTGAAGAAGCGCAAGGGCACATCGGCGAAGCCGCTTACGGTCTCCTCGCTTTCGGGTTCTTCGATGATCGCATTATGCTCCGGGCTGAGCATTTGCGGCACACCCATGCCGCTCACCATGTGTGTGGCCACATCGCCGTATCGCACATCGGTCTCATAGTAGGTGTTGGTCCGCACATCCGCATCGAAGGTGTAGGAGTGGCCCGGTAGGAAGTCATTTCCTGTGCCCGCCGGACGCTCGTACATGTTGATGTGATGCGCCATCACTTCATCGAATGGCGGGTTCATCGTAATGCCCGCCTGTTGTAGCAGGTACCTCTGCGACTCGAATGGCCCACTGTTCCAAAGGATGTCCTCATCACCCGGGTTGCGCTCCACCGGATCGAGTGGTTGCCCATCCCTGCTCATGCGCAGTCTGCTGTGGAAACGCCCTGTGACCTCTGGATCGGTGTGGGGGGCGAATCGCGTGATGACCGGGAACATGCTCCAGGGCAGTGTATCCCCAGGGAAAGGATAGACCATCTCGAAACCGGCACCGTCTTGGGCTTGGTAGGTGAACGTGCATGGCGCGCTGTAGCCGTCGTTCTGGAACAAGGTGGTACCGGACGCATCGGAAACTTGAACATGCCAAGCATAGAGTTGGCCGGGGATCAACGCCGGCATAAGCTGGTTGTACACCAACAGGGGCTGCGTTGTGGTTTCCTCATACACCAGGTCTGTGCTCGATTCCAGCGCGGCTTGCGGGTTACCGGCATCGAAGAGGCGCACCAGCCTGAAGCGGTAATCAAGAGGCAGCGTGAACCCGTCCATCATTTGCCACATGAACAGAACCAGCTGTGGGTCGCTCGGTGTGACCATTTCCCCACAGGAAGGAGAGAGGATGATGGGTGGTGAGGGCCAAGTGATGGTGAACACGTTGCTGCAACCAAGTGGTTCGGCCGCGCTCAGGATGTCGTTCGTGGTGTAGTCGAAGGCTTGCAAGCACAGCTGGTATTCGCCTTCAGGAAGCAGACCGGCCACGATCTGCTGCTGGGTGATGCCGGTGTACTGCACTTCTCCAACTCCCCCCGCTGCAAGGGGTTCGAGGTCGTTACCGGTGAATTGGTGTACTCCGGGTGGAACTTCCAAGGGCGGCCCTCCCCATGGCGAACCGCCTGCGACCTCCGCGCGCACGGATTGGTCGAGCGTGGCGAGGCTTCCGGCCAAGTAGATGCTACGCGACTGGGTGGACGTGTTGGTGATCGTGATGAAGACCTGCTGCGCGTTCCCGAAGTAGTCCGCGTAGCTGGCCGAGTAAGGGGGGACCACTTGCGTGTTGATGAGGAGCGGTTCGTTCTGCGCCAGCAGTGCCGGGGGTAGCATGAGGCAGGCGATCGCTAGGGGAAAGCCACTGGATGCTCGTTGTGTCATGGCTTGGGGCGCTTTATGGGCTGGAGCAGGAAGGTGTATCCTCCAAGCACACGCACTTCGGTGAAGCGGCGTGAAGCGGCGAAGGACGTCTCGTTGTTCAGGGCCGTGACCGTGAGGGAGAACCGGTGCATCTCGGAGAATCGGTACTGGAGGTTGCAGTTGCCGTTCAAGGTGCTTCCAGCGGGTTCGTTGTCCTGGTAGGCGGCGTTCCAGACCACGTTGATGCCAGCGGTCATCTGCTGCTTGGCGAACTGCTTGCTCAACCCCACCATCGGCCCGAACAGCGTCGATGTGCCAAGAGACGCCGTGTTGCGCGAGAAGTTGATGCCGCCGCTCACACTGAGGTTGTCGCGTGTGCGCACACGCATGGCGTTCAAGTTGCCGAAGAGCACTTCATTCTCGCTGCTGCTGAACGTGTCATACGGGTTCAGGTCCTGCAGTTCCTGCACACCGCCCACAAGCGTCAGGGTCCACACCCGTGCGTTGCTGGCACGCACAATGCGCTGTGCGAAGCCGTATGAGCGATTGACGAGCGCGACGCGAAAGGTGTCGTTCACAACTTGGAGACCCTGTTGTTGTTGAATACCATAGTTCGCGTAGTTGAGATCGATGCCATAGGAGCGGGAAGGGTTCCACGAAAGCCGCGCGGAGCCGATCGTGCGCACTGATGTGACCGCCTTCTGTCCACGTACATTGTCGTACTGTAGCCCGGCGGTCCCACCCAGGCGCACCTTTCCGGTGAGCAAGCGGACGGATGGTTCGATGGTGATAGCGCGAACATCGGTCTGCATGAACACCGCCGCCAGCGAACGATAGCCGGGGTCGATCTGCTTGGCCGCTACCTTAAGCGTTAAGTAGCGATCCGCGTAGGTCACCGCTGCGTTCGCTGCGTACAGTAGCTTGGTGCCAAGTCGTGTGGTCAGCAGACCGTTCGCGGATACGGGCACCTCTTCGATGACCTTAACGGGCGCGAGCAGGTCGGGGGTGAGGGCGCTGGCGCCGACGTCGAAGGTGAAGAACACGCGCTTGTCGATGGACACGCGTCCACTGACCCCGATGGCTAGGTTCTCCATCGGTGTCGTCCGCGTGTCGACCAGGTCCGGTATGGAGGTCACGTCGTCCTGTACTTTCACCATCATCAGGTCGAGGAAGTTGCGTGCCGTACCAGCGCCGACCCTAACGCCGTATCCTGTGCGCTCGTAGGCGGGCACGGGAGTGATGCTTGCCAGCGTATCCTGGGCCACGGGCTTGTTGAACCGACCGTAGAATGCACCGAAACGGAATCCCTTCGGTTCCAGCTCCACCCCGCCACCATAGAACTGGAGCCCACTGAACGTATACGGATTGAACTTCATGCTTCGGTATCCGATGTGCACCTTGATCCACTTATAGTGCGTGCTCAGTCCATAGCGGTTGAAGGGCTGGGTGTAGCCCCGTTCCTGTGAACCCACGTTGAAGCTGAACGGGATATCCCAGCCGTAGATCCGCGCCGTGTACTGGCCGTTGGCGTTCCAGAACGAAGGTTGGTTGCGTGGGGTTCCTGTGCCGCTGTACAGGTAGGGGCCGCCCTGTAGGTTCAGGCTTCCGCTATGGTCGTAGAACCGCTGGTCCTTAAGGGTGGCCAGGTCCTGTGCCCGGACCGTTCCCAAGGAAGCGGCGATCAGCGCAAAAGTGATCGGTCGTATGGTGGTGAAGAGGCCCATGCAAGGCCGCATCACGGCCATGCACCAAAGCAACCCGGACCATCGGGGTACGGCAATAACCCTCCTGTGGTAACGCTAGGCGCCTCGTGGATAGACCTTGCGCAGTGCTTCCATGCGGCCGCCTACCTGCAATTTGCTGTAGATCCGGCGCACATGCACGCGCACGGTCTCCGTGCTCAACTCCAGTTTACTGGCGATCTCCTTGTACTGAAGTCCGGCGGCAAGGCCATCGAGCACTTGCTTTTCGCGCTCGCTCAACTGATCGTCGTTGATGCGCTGCTGGGTCTCTATTTGGAGGCTGTTCACCACCATGCGCGCAATGGCGCTGTTCATCGGTGATCCGCCCCGGTGGATGTCGCGCACCGCGTCAAGGAGTTCCTCGGACGGGGTGCTCTTCAATAGGTATCCCGTCGCGCCGGCACAGAGCGCATCGAAAATATACGCCGGGTTCTCGAAGATGGTGAGCATGAGGTATTGCACCCCAGGCTTGCGCTGCTTGGCGGCCCGCACGGTCTCGATCCCGTTGCGGCCAGGCATGTTGATGTCCATGAGGACGACATGGAGGTCGAGGCTGTCCATGGTGTCAAGGAAATCATCGCCGCTACTGAAGGTTCGCACCACCTGCATGTCGCCGCTGCGCTCAAGGCGTCGGCGGATCAGCTCCCGGAGCTCATCATCGTCCTCAACGATGGCGGTGCGTATGCTGGCGGACATGAGCCGCAAGATAGCCGGACCGGTCTAATCTGCTGCGAGGGCGGTCCGGAACGCCACTCTCGTGCCCATGTCAGGGCCACTTTGAATGTCCAAGATGCCGCCCACGCGCTCAGCCCTGTGTTTCATGTTCTCTAGTCCGTGGCCGGATCCACTGACCATGCTCATGCCCACGCCATCGTCCTTTACCTCGAACTGCAGCTCCACTGGTGAGCTGTGGAACCGCACACTGATGTGCCTGGCCTTCGCATACTTGATCGCATTGTTCAACGCTTCCCGCACGATCAAGTAGATGTCGCGCTTGGTGGCCGGATCCAGGGTGCGGTCGGGGCCATCGTGTACGCAATCGACCGTATGCTCAAGCTTGCTCCACTTGAGCATGCGTTCGCAATGGGCCCGCACGCGTTCAGTGAGGCCGGCGAGCGAATCGTGGTGCGGGTCGATGGCCCAGACGATATCGCCCAGGGAACGGTTCGCCTCACCGGCAATACGCTCGATGTCGTTTGCAATGCCGTGCAGATCCGTTGTATCAGCCTTCGCTACTTCCTTGGCTTCGGTACTGAGCATCACCAACTTGGTGAGGTCGCTGCCAAGTTGGTCGTGGACATCGCGGGCTATGCGGGTGCGAACCTCGCTGGCTTCGCGGGCGCGTTCGCTTTCTACGAGCTGGATCTGCGCATGCAGGATCATACTGTTCTTCTCGGCGAGTAGACGGCCGTTCCTGCGGCTATTCCGGTAGAACAGGAAGAGCGATCCCGCCAACAACACCATCAGCCCGAAACCACCGATGAAGGCATTGCGCTGCACGTTCTTGCGGCGAAGCGCTTCGGCGTCCACGGCCTGCCTCTTCGCCTGTTCGGCCTGCAACAGCGCCTCCTTCTTCTCGTATGCGTATTGGAAACGCTTGCTCATGACGGCCCTCTTGTTCTCGTCGTTCGTCACGCTGTCGCGCATGGCGATGTAGAGTTCGTGCATCTCTAGCGCCTCGCGCTGGTTGCCGAGCGCTTTCAATACTTCGTAGTTCACCTCCGCAGCATCGCGCAGGCCCTCTGGTGTGCCAGCCTCCCGTGCTTTCGCCATGGCGCGCTGCGCGATCGGTAGTGCCTTGGAGTCCATACCCTGCAGATGGTGTGCGTGGGCGATCTCCGCTAGAGCGGACGACTCGTACGCCGGGTCACCATGTTCCGTGGCCATCGCCAGGCTGCTGTCCAGATAAGCGAGGCCACGTTGGTAGTTACCCTGGGCCACATCCCCGGTGCCCAAGGCGTTAAGGGTCACGCAGATGCTTGTTACGTCATCGATCTCTCGTGCGAGGCGGAGGCAGTTGATGTAGCCCTTCCGGGCCAGGGCCGGTTCGTGCCGCTCGTCGTGCAACATACCGATGCAGATGTAAGCCTCCAGGGAGCATTGCTTGTCGCCGATGGCGTCCGCCACCGCAATGCGCCGGTGGAAGTAGTCCAGAGCCACGTCGTATTCCTTTTGATCAAAATGGCAAACTCCGATGTTGCCCAAGGCCCTGGCTATGACAGAACTGTCCCCTAGTTCTTCGCCGATCCGCAGGCTGTTGGTGAGGTATTCGATCGCCAAGCCTTGGTCGCCTTTGTAGCCCGCTACGTTGCCCAAGTTGTTGTAGCAACCGGCCATGCGCCCTCGCTCGCCCAGTGTCTCCCAGATGTGCAGGCTGCTATGGTATGCCACTTCAGCACTGTCCCATTGGCTCATGTTGTTGTGGAAATTCCCCGTAAGGTTCCATGCCGTGGCCTCTTGCATTTGCAGGCCCCGGTCATGTGTGAAGGCGACCAGTTGACGAGCGAGTGCGAGGAGGCTGTCCGGTGGCGCGGAGTACCTCCTTTGGATGAGCACCTCCTGCATGGCTTTGAAGCGCGTCGTATCCGATTGGGACGCATCCTTCCAGACCGTGCTGAGGCTATCGATCGATAGGGTCCGATCCTTCTGTGCATGCAGGGCTCCGGAGCAAGGCAAAATCAGAAGGAGGAAGGCGGTGGATCTCTTCATGCGGTAACAAAGTCCATTTAGATCGCCCCTTTCCCATGCGCCTGCACTTTCCCGCGCGGTGTGAAAGTGAGGCCCGGCCCGTTGTTCACGAGCGCATAGGTTGCCTCGCTGATTTTCACCTGTCCCACCTCATCGCTGCTCTCGATGCGGCTAGCCGTGTTCACCGTTTCACCCCTCGTGTCGTCCGCGGACTTCTTCACGCCGGTAATTCCTGCTGCGACCGGGACATGGTCATAACCCGTCTGTTTTGCCGCCACCTTGCGGGTGATCGCGCTTCCGAGGAGCGAAGGATGATGGATGGGCTCCACAATGGCGATGGCCTCCTGCGTAGCTTCCATGGTGATCACGGGATCGGCCTCGCGCTGAAACCAAGAGAGCCGTTCGAGCTTTTTACCGCGATCAGCATTGGTGAGTTTCTCGTTCGATAACTCAAGGTTCAGCTCGCGGATGAAAGCGCCTTGGCCGAGAACGGTGCCGCTCAAGATGATGAGCGAAACACAGAAAGCGGAACGGGGGGATGACATGATCACAAGGCAAAGATCGGGGCCTGATCTCAGGGGTGGAATAACCCTCTCAGGTTATGTCCGTGCCTGTGTAACATTAAGGTGGGCGCGGAAGGTGATGGTCGTGCCCTGTCCAGAGGAGCCGCTTATGGTCAAGGTGCCGCCCACCCGCTCAGCCCGGTGCTTCAGGTTCTCCAGTCCATGGCCGTTCGTGTTGTTCGCGCTCAGGCCCACGCCATCGTCCTTCACCTCGAACAGCACTTCTGTCAGCGACGTATGGAACAGCACACTGATGTGCCTGGCCTGCGCGTACTTGATAGCATTATTCAGTGCTTCGCGTACCATCAGGTAGATATCGCGCTTCGTGGCGGGGTCCAGGGTCCGGTCAGGCCCGTCGTGCGTGCAATCGATGGTATGCTCCACCTTGCTCCACTTCAGCATGCGCTGGCAATGTGCGCGAACACGTTCAGTGAGGCCCGCGAGGGAATCGTGGTGCGGGTCAATGGCCCAGACGATGTCGCCCAGTGAACGATTCGCCTCACCGGCGATGCGCTCGATGTCGTTGGCGATGTCGTGCAGCTTGGTCGTATCGGCTTCTGCCACCTCCTTGGCTTCAGTACTGAGCATGACGAGCTTGGTAAGATCGCTTCCGAGCTGGTCGTGAACATCGCGAGCGATGCGTGTGCGGATCTCGCTGGCTTCCCGTGCGCGTTCGCTTTCCACTAGTTTAGCTTGGGTTTCAACGAGAGCCTTGTTCTTGGCTGACAGCAGCTTTCCATTGCGTTTCGAGCTCCGTAACAGGAAGATCAATGCTCCCGCTGAAAGCAAGGAGAGCAACAATGCTCCTAGGGTCAATGACTTGATCTGTCTTTCCTGCTCGATTTCCGTTACCTGCACCGCTTTCATCTGGTTCAGTGTTGTGATCTCCAGATCCTTCTTTTCCGTGCCAAAGCGGATGTTCAAGCTGGTGATCGCACGCATCCTCTCTAGGTTGAGGATGCTGTCCTTGATCATGACGTAGGATCTGAGGTTCTCGAGCGCCGCACGTTCGTTCCCCGCATGTTCGTTCACGTGCGCCAGACCCATCAGGGCATCGCGTTGCTCGACAAGCAGGCCAAGGTTCTTGGCTAGGCGTATGTTCTTTTCCAAGACCTTGATGACCGGTCCCGGGTTCGAAGGGTCGGAAGCGAATCTTGCTAGGGATAAGCATGTGCTTGCTTTGATGGACTCCGGCTCGAACTGTCCTGCAGATGCTGAGCTGTCGGCTTCGGTATAGTGCTTGATCGCCATAGGCAGATCCCCTTTCGCCTCGTATGCGGAACCAAGAATGAAGTGCGATTCCCATAGGTGGAAGTTGAAATACACATCGCCGAGCGAACGACCCATCAGATGGGTGTGCTGGAGCGCATCCAAGGATCGGAGCAAGGCGCTGTCCGGTTCACCCTCAAGGATGTCTATCGCGCTCAATTCGTTCATATTGTTGATGACCAAGTGAGGCGGTCCTTGCTGCAGGGCAATGGCAAGGCTCTTCCGTAGATGTGGAATTGCCTCACGGGTTTCTCCCAATGCGCGGTACACACAGCCTAACTCATTGGTCTCTATGGCGATGTTCATCGTGTCGTGGATGCTCTCATAAAGCGCAAGGCACTGTATGGCCTGGTCTTGGGCCAGATCGAACAGGCTGCGCGCCCGAAGCGCACCGGTATAGAGGGATCTTGCCTGTGCTTCGCCGGTGGTGGACCCAGCAAGCTGGGCACGATCTATGGCCTTCATAAAGCGCTCATGCCAGATCGGATCGGTCGAGATCCAGAACCGCCTGCTCGCATCCTGGGTCAGGAAGAAGGCCTCTTCTGAAGGGCCATAGCGCGCCGCGTATCCGATCGCCACGTTATAGAGCGAGTCGCCGATATGAACACTGTCGCTAGGTAGGATCTGTGCTTGCCATCCGAGTATCCACGCTTGACCCAGCTGGTCCTTCTCTTCTTTGAATATCGCCATAGCCCTTCGCAGGAGACGCTGTACGGAGTCCGGCGACCCACCACTGTTCTGTGGGAACACAGCTTTTCGGTAAAGGGCGTAGCCTAGTTCCACGCGTGGACCGGATCGTTCCAGTAGGCCGATAGCTTCGTTGAGCAGTGCTTGTTGGTCGTCTGTTCGGTAGCACTGTCGCGCGCCCACCATGTTGGAGATAGCAATGCCCAGTAAGGATGGATCGCCTACCTCACGGGCTAGTGCAACGGCCTCGCTGCCTAGGCGCTCACCGGTGCCGGGGTCGATCCAGTAGTAGGTGCGCACAGCCTTGTTCATAAGGTCCACGCGGCGGGCATCGTGCGCGGGGTGCTCGTTCAACAGATGAAGGAGGCTGTCCAACTTCGTGCGTTGCGCAATAGCAACCGCCGAAGGGCCAATGAGCAGGTAGGTCACCACCAGACAACGGAGGCAAGCATACCGGTCGAACGTTCGCTGTTCAACAGTGTCTTTGCTCATGGCATTGTGGTTCTGTCGGTTACGACGACTGGCATCGCGGCGTGATACACGTTGGTCTCCGCCCGGCTTGAGCATGCGCGCACAAGCAGCCCGGAGCCTTTCATTGGAGCGATCGCGCGTGTTGTGGTGCAGTACGAAGGCCAGGTTGCGGACCGAGAGGAAGCTGTTGGCTTCAATGGCAGTGCATACGGTGTCTTTGGCGCTGGTTGGCACGCTCGTCGGCAGGTCCAGGAGCGATACGCGCGGTTTCCCACTGGTATCGATCTCTCTGACCTCGAAGAAGCAGGGGGCGTTAGCGACCAGGCAGATACACCCGCTTTTAGTGGCGAGCCCCCCATCCGCATGGCCGGGGCATCATACGCCAACGCATGGCGAAGCGCACCGGAGAAGCGCCGCCCCACTACTGCGTGTCGCGAGGTCGTCCAGGACTCGCACACCGCGATGAGCAGGGTGAGCTGAAGAGTGTCCTTCCTGGCCGGGTCGAGGAGCGGTAGGATGGAATCGAGCCGCCCGGGGTTCTCTTGGGCGAACAATGGCAGGGGCGCCAAGATGAACTCCATGAGCAATACGCGACCTGTCATGGTGCTAAGGTGGATCACTCCGCGCGATGCGACAATAACCCTTGGAGGTTAAGGTCGTTGATGAGAGGGTAGGTTATTCGATTCGCATCGTTGTCTATCGGGATGTGAGGACGGACGAGTGGTTCATGGGAATCGACCGAATCGTGATCACCGGCCCGTGTGCAGGGCTCGGCTGCATGGTATGGAACATGACCCCTGTGACAACATGTTGTGGCAATGGCGGGGGGGCTGCCGTGTGATGGAGGCTATCGGTCGCAGTGCATGGCTCGAAGTGACCTAGGCATAGGAGCGGTTCGTTGTGTGCTTCTGTTCCCTATACCGTAACCACCTAGTTCACAGGGATTGCGCAGGGACCTTTTGCAGCGTATCATTGAACGGAACCTGGAATGCCATGCACGCTCCGGAACATCCTCATGTGGAGATCACGGAGCACGGCCGCTCCGGCACCGTGGTCTATCGCGAGCCTGCTGGCGGTCTCTCGTTCTACTGGGAGTTCGGTGGTGGGGATGTGGTGGTCTGCATCAACGTGGGTACCGAGGCGGACTGGCGACGAGAGCATGCCTGGGCCGTCGACCGGCGCGACAGTATCCTGCGGTTCGTAGGCAATGCGGTGGTGGAACGGAAGGCACCTACATGTACTGCTGAGATCGACGAAGCCTCCGGATGGATGAACCTGCGTCAAGGCACCGTTACGAGTGGCTCGAAGAGCGCTCTTCGGTCCTCGCCGGCCGCACCACAGGCAAAGGCACGCGAGGAAGCGGCCGCTTGGATGCGCCGGTATTCCAAACTCCGGATGAAGTTGGGTCTTGTGGTCCTCGGTGGCGCACTTATTCTCGCAGGACTCATGTGGTTCAAGATGAAGGTCCTTGTGATCGATCCCGGAAAAGGCACGGCCGTCGGCTCATCCGTGCGCACGGACCAGTACATCGCCACGCTGATCCAGACACTGGAGCCCTACACACCCTCGCTCAACCGGAACCATGGCAACGACACTTATCGCTACAGCCTGTTCCTGGTGCCGTTGGATGGTTCGGATTCGAAGCTGATCCCCATCGGCGGTGGTTTTTCGCCCAGTGCCATGGGCTTGGCCCAGATCCTCGGCAGCGACGGGCGCACGCTCTGGTTCAATGTGAACGGTGTGGGTGGGGTGGACCTGGGAACCCATAAGTTGGTTGCTGCGGGCAAGGTTCCGGAGGCGGGTGTACAACTTCAAGGCGCCAGCGATAGGCCCATTGCTTTGATGCCGGATGCCTTCATTTGTGCAGGCTTGATGACCAGCTCGAACGAGTGGCTAGGCCTGCATTCGGATCCTGAAGTGGGGCGTGAGTTCGCTCCTGGGAAGTTCATGCGTCGCGTCGAGCGCCAAGAGGACGCCAAGCAGATGCGGCGCTTGTACCGTGCGGAGCTCGATGCCCCTGTGGACAACACGTACTACAAGATCATCTCCATGACACCGCTTGGGGATGAGAAGTTCCTCAACGCCGCCTTCCTTCGCATCGATGACGCATCCGAACCGCTGCGGCTCACTGATCCCGACGGGTCGCTGATGATCCATACTTCCGCACCCGGGCTGAAGGGGACATTGATGGTCGCTCGGGTCGACAACGAAGGCCACATCCAATGGAGGGTGGATACCGCCATCGACCGTTTCAAGCTGCAGCAGATCCTCCCGGGCGAGACAGCAATGGCCTTTGTTGGCACAAGGCCTCCGGTGCCGGACAAGGTGAGCGAGCCGCTGCTGGTGATCGTGGACAATGCGACCGGTGCCATGGTCACGCATTCGTTGTGGCGGTGATGTCCTGATGGCCTGCGTGATATGTTTACGCCCGCCATGTTCACGCGCGCCTACCGCTATTACATCGGCTCCTTCAGCGGCCTAAGTCGTGAGGTGTGGTTGCTGGCCTTCATCACCTTCGTGAACCGCGCGGGCTCCATGGTTGTGCCCTTCCTGTCGCTGTACCTCACCAAGGACATGGGCCTGAGCTTGGAGCAGGTGGGTTGGGTCATGAGCAGTTTCGGTGCAGGCTCGGTGGTGGGCTCCTGGTTGGGTGGAAAGCTCACGGACACCCTCGGGTTCTACGACATCATGTCCGGAGCGTTGCTCACCTCGGGTGCGGCCTTCATCCTTCTCCAGTACGCTAACGGTTTCTGGCCGTTCTGTGCGGGTGTCTTCGTGCTGATGCTGTTGAGCGATGCGTTCCGCCCGGCCATGTTCGTGGCGATACGGAGCTACGCCACCCCGGAGAGCCGGACGCGCTCGGTCACGCTGATCCGGCTTGCCATCAACCTGGGCTTCAGCATGGGGCCGGCCATCGGGGGGCTCATCATCGCCACATGGAGCTACGGGGGGCTGTTCTGGGTGGATGGCCTCACTTGTTTCGCCGCCGTGTTGCTCATGTGGTACGGTCTGCCGCGCAAGCAGGCCCAACGCGACGAGCAGGCCACACGCTCCACCGCACAACGCTCACCGTACCGCGATGGTACCTATCTCTTCTTCCTGTTCATCCTGGTGCTCATCGGCATCGCCTTTCTGCAGTACTTCAGCACCGTGCCCTTGTTCTACAGTGAGGTGCATGGATTGAACGAGTTCCAGATCGGTCTGCTGTTGGGCATGAACGGACTTCTGATCTTCCTTGCAGAGATGCCGTTGATCAAGTATTGCGAGGATCGCTCATTCGATCGTTTCGGGATCATGATCTGGAGCGTGATCCTGTTCGCGCTCAGCTTCGTGGTGCTCAACTTCTTCCCGATCATCGCCTTCCTGTGGGTGGGCATGTTCCTGGCCACGGTGGGCGAGATGCTCAACTTCCCGTTCATGAACCGCTTCGCTTACGACCGTTCGGACCATGGCCCCCCCGGCGCGTACATGGCGCTCTTCACCATTGGTTGGAGCGTATCGCACATCATCGGTCACACCCTTGGTCTGAACCTGATCGCCCGGTTCGGCTACGCTACCACCTGGTACTTGTTCACCGGGTTGCTGCTGCTCTCCACGGTTATGCTCTTCTTCCTGAAGCGGATGGTGCAACGGGAAAAGGTCGGGTGAGGACACATCACCCTAGAGCGCTCACCACGCCCTCGATGGCGTCCTTCAATTTCTCGCAGGCACGGATGGTATCGGGGAAAAGCTCGGCACGCGGGTGCATGGCACTTTCGCGCAGGGCGTCCACGGCGGCAGGCAAGTGCGTGCACCGGGGCTCCGTGGCAATGCCGTGCTCCATCTGCTGGTCGATCTCGGCGATCAAGGCGTCATCCACACGGTCGTGGCGCAATTCGGTCTGCAGCATGAGCACCGTGCGACGGAGAACGCGCAAGCGGCGGGCGAGGTCCAGATCGTTCATCAGGGGGCGAAGATCGGGAACGGCTTCGCGCGATCGGTGAATGGATGTTGTTCCAGGGTGTGGTATTTACATTCACCGGCAAAGCGCGTCATGCACTACCCGCTCTCCCTCGTCCTCACCTTCATCGCCACCACGGTACTGGCCTTGGTGCTCTTCCAACGCGCCGCCCATCAGCACCGCATCACGCTCTTTGTGCTCGTCGGTTGGCTGCTGCTGCAGGGCTGGATCTCCCTTACCGGCTTCTACCTGGATGAGTCAGGGATGCCACCACGTTTCGTCCTGCTTGTTGGTCCACCCGCGCTCCTCATCCTGTCGCTGTTCCTCACAGCTTCCGGAAGGCGCTTCATCGATGGACTCGATACAGGTAGGCTGACGCTGCTGCACATGGTGCGCATCCCGGTGGAGCTGGTGCTGTTCGGTCTCTTTACATATGGCGCTGTACCGGAGGTGATGACCTTCGAGGGCCGCAACTTCGACATCCTCTCCGGGCTCACCGCGCCACTGGTGTATGCCTTCGGTTACCTGCGGTCGCAGATCGGCAAGGGCGTGCTCATCGCCTGGAACGTCGCCTGCCTGGCCTTGCTGGTGAACGTGGTGACGCATGCGGTGCTGGCCGCACCGACGGACTTCCAACAGATCGCCTTCGATAAGCCGAATGTGGGCGTGCTGTATTTCCCCTTTGTGTGGCTGCCCTGTTTGGTGGTGCCGCTGGTTTTGTTCGCTCACCTGGTCTCTTTGCGCAGGTTGTTGGCGTCGAGACCTTGAGGGAATTGCGTTCACTGCACCCGCAGCACCTCGCCCTCGTCCACCAGGCCCATCAACCGCACCCAAAGCTCTCCGCCCGGGGTGGTGTGGTCGATCTCGAAGCAGCCGATCATGGGCCGGCCGTACTGGGTGCCACGGAACACCGGGGCGCCTTCAAGGGGCGCCTCCACAGGGAGCCAGCCAGGCGGTTCGTCCGATGCGCGCAGCGACCCGTATCGTTGTGTCAACACCTCGATGAATTCCGGCCATCGCGGTGGTTCGGCCCATCGGAAGCGATCGGTGCCAAGGCCCATGGACAATTCGGTGGGGCCCAGTTCCTGGCCCTCGTGCAGCATGAAGAGTTGGAAGGTGCCGTCCGCTGACTTCTCCATCAACAGAGCGGCTCCGGGGAGCATGCGCAGGCCTCGGTGGTAGGTGCCGAGCGGTGGCGCTGTTGAATGATAGGGTGCGTTCTCAGCGGTGATCACCACATCCGGGATGTCGTCCGAGGTCAGGTCAATGGGCTCGTCCGGCGGAACGCCCGGCGGCACCATCACCTGCGGTTCCTGATCGTGCCCGAAGGAATAGGGATCGGCGTCCTTCGGCTGAGCGGGAGGGGGCGCGGGTTCCAGGCCGAAGCCGTCGTCGACCTTGACAGTGCTGACCGGCGTGATCCAGATGCGACCAGCGGGCAGGTTGAACGTGATCCGGAAGGCGGCGAGGACCGTTCGACGTCCGGAGGTGCTGCGCAGCACCAAGGTGCCCTCGTTGTTCTCGCCCGTGCCATACCAGCCTTTCTGCGCTTCCTGAATGCCCGGTCCGAAGGGCTGCTCCAGTATCCGGAACGCCCATGCATCGCCTGGGTCGGTCCAGCACAGTTGCTTGAAGTGGAGTCCCTTGCGGATGGCGGAAGTGTCCATCTCCGTTCCCTCGGTCACCCGATAATAGCCGCTGCTGTTGCGCGTGCATCGCAGCAATATCGCAGTGCCCGGCAATGGAAGCACCACTCGGCGGTACCAGCCATCGAGTCCTTGCTCCGGATCGGGAATGTGCTCCGTGCGACCCGTGATCAGCAGGTCTGCGATGCCATCACCGGTCACGTCCACGCGCTCGTCCGCGGGGATGCCGGGTGGAACCATCGGTTCATCCGGTGCGGAGGCGATCTGGGCGAACGATGGAACACCCGCGAACAGCCCGATCAGCAGCAAAAGGTGTCCCGTGTTCATCGAACGATCAACGGCTCATTGGCATGCACCAAGGTACCCACCGTGATGCGGACGCTGCGCAGGTCCATCAGTGGTTCAAGGGTGAAGCTGCCGAGGCGATCTTCATAGGGCGACCTGGTCAGGAACACAAAGACCTGTTTCTCCAGGCCCGGCGCGGGCACCGGACCTCCGACTTGGTGCCCATAACCCCACTGCATGACGATGATGCTGCGCTCAGCGAAGACGAAGCGCGGGATCTGCAGGTCGTTCTGGATCCCCTCGTTCAACGCGGGCACGGTGTCGCCCACGGCAAAGGCCTGAGGCACGCGTTGCCCGGTGCGGTCCAAGCCGCAAAGCAGGGTGGTGCCATGCAGTGTTCCCACGAAGCGCGTACACGAGCCGGTGCTGCTCGGTACATCATCCGTGCCCATGGAGTAGCCACCGATCAACAGGTCGGGCACGCCAGCGCCGGTCACGTCCAAGCTGTCGTTCGGGGGCATGCCGCAGGGGTTGGTCAACCACGCTTCCAGATTGCCGGGTTGTGCCGATGCGCTGTGCATTGCAATGAGCAGCACCGCGATGAACAAGGTTTTCATTGGAGCCTTAGGATAACGTCCACTGGCGCGAAGTTCGGTCGCCCCTCTGTGTGCGGATACACCTCTTCATCATACACACCGCACAAGCGATAGCTGTCAAAGGCCGTGAGAGGTACCACCTTTTGCGTGTATCGCTCTGGCCAGATCCGGCGGCGAACATCGACGTGACTGCGCGGGCGTTCATCCTGTACCAACACCTTCATTTTCGACGTGTCGTAACCCGTGGGGATCACCAGTACATAGTTGTCTTTCGCGAAGGGAAAGCAGACCTGATACCCCGCCATGAATCCACCCTGCCAATGGGCGCACGCCTCGTAGTCGCTGTTCGGCCGGAAGAGGTCCCATGCATGGCCTTGGTGCATCAGTGGCAGGTTGTTGCTATCGAGCAGGGTGATCCGCAGGCCTTCGATCACGGCACTGTCACCGGCAGCATGCGGGCGCACCACGATAACAGAGGCGAAGTCGTACCCGCAGTGTTGGGCGAAGAGGCTGAACGGCAAAAAGCAGATCGCGAGTGCGAAGGGTCTCATGACCCACCCGTACACCTGTCCCGCAAGAACGTTCGAACCTTCCGCTGCCAGGCGTGTACTCAAGGACATGCTCAAGTGCTTACCCGTCGTCTTCGCCCTTTTCATGCTTCCCCTGCTCGCATCAGCGGACAATGACCCGCACCTGGCTCGCGTCATCCACCGGGGCAATCCCCACCGCATCGACCGGTGCATGCGTCGCTTCATCGAGCGCGAAGGCCGGGACCATCGCGCACCGAGCTACGCGCATCCCTTGGGTGGTGCGGAAGCGCGCATCGGCGATCTGTTCACCTCCTTGCGCACGCAGATCGGTGTGGTGGGTGTCGACTGGGACCGCTGCGTGGTGAAGCCCGCCGTGTGGCCAGGCACCTGGACTTTGGGTGTGGTCTTCCGCACACGCGAAGGCAGGACAGATGACATCCTGGAGCGCTGCTACACCATACAAGGCGGTGTGCCCGGGACGTTGAACCTTTTCGGCTGGCGACCACGTGTGCGGAAGGATCGCAACGATCTGAAGTGCCGCAAGGCGAAGCGGTGCGTGGGCTTCATCGAGGAGCAGAGCCGAAGGTGTGAGGAGTGGGGACATTGAGGGCTCTCGCGCTCCGGCTGCTTTGTCCCTCACATCACCAAAGCCGTGTCCCCTGCCTATTCCCCCGTGCTATCGCTTTCCGGGAACGGGCTTCCGCCCACGCTGCGCTCACATTCCTTCAGGATGGAATGCAGGCAGATGCTCTCCACCAACAGGGCGTCCGTAGCGATCTTGGACAGGATGGTGGAACTCGTTACCCGTGGCACTCGCACGAAGCAAGCGCGCCGCCAAGCTTCCGCAGAAGGGAAGGTCACGACCTGCATGGCCATGCCCTCGGTGCGCTTCAAGGCGTCTTTGTCCGCTGCGCTTCGCAAGGCCAAGGCATAGAAGCCGCGCAGGTCTTTGTAGAGGCGTTCGCCGTCGCCATTGGCACGGTACACGCTGTCCGCTACGATCAGGTCATCAAGCGGACCGTGCTCCATGCTGCTGCGCATACGTTCCAGGAGTTCGGTCACTCCGGTGAAGAGGGTGTGTAGCGAATCGCCACGTTGCTTCCATTCCGTGCAGGTGCCCTTGGCCAGCTTGGCGCGCAAGGGGGCTGTTGGTTGCGTGTAGTCGATGCGCGCCGGAACACTATCCGGTCGCACGGCGGTCTCATCGAACGTCTCCGTGGGAAGCTCGGTGGAAGGCTTATCACCGCACGCCGCGAGCGAGAGCACGAACGACAGCGACAACAGGCCTTGATATGCGCGATAAGCCATGCTCAAAACTAACCTGGCCGTGCGCCGCGCCGATGGCTTCTAGCCATATGGCAAACGGCGGATGATGACGGCCTTGGGGAATTGTTTTCCCTCATTGAAGCAACCTATGGGAATGTTCCACCACAAAAAAGCGTGCATCCAGAAGCTATCCGGATGCACGCTTCTCGCGTTGTTGGGTCGTGCTCAGCTCAACTTGTAGCCGTGGCCCGTGGCCCATACGCGGACCTCACCGGCTTCCTTCAGCTGGCTTTCGCGGATCGACGTCCAGGTCATGTCATCGGACTCTTCCACGGCCTTGATCAAGCGGTCCATGCGCTCCAGGCCTTGGGCCAGGTCGGCTGCACGGTCCTGATCCTGTTTGGTCACGTCGGCGGCGCGCGTACCGTCGTTCAGGCGGACGCGGATGGCCTCGAGCTCTGCCATCAGCAAGGCACGGTAGCCGCGGATATCCTTGCTGGCCGCGTAGCGCTCATCATAGACAGGTGTGCCCCTCACAGCGCCGTTGATCCGGATCTCGCTGCTCTCCATGGTGGCCACGTCGGTGCGGTCGCGGTCGGCGGTCGCGTTCACATCGGTGCCATCGGCGTTCGTGGTGGAACTGGAACCGTGGGTGGTACCTGTGGAAGTGGTGCCGTCGTTGTGCGCATCGGTGTTGGTGCTGTCGCTGCCACAGCCGGTCAATAGCGCAAAGGCCAGGGCGGGGGCGGCGAAAAAGGAAAGCTGCTTCGTGTTCATCTGTTCGGTGTTTGGGTCCGTGGAGTTCAAGAGTCACGCCAACACGGCCGCATGCCGATCGCCCGGGGCCGAAGACTGCATGACCAGTCGACCCATTGACCGAATGCCTGAACGCTGTTAAGCCGAAGCGATCGCACGTGCCGCGGCGGGTTGACCACCCCAGGCCACGGATGCCAGCCCCCTAACGACAGCGAAGCTTTCCAGTTCTTCGGAATGTTAAATGTTAAGCCAATGTGAATTCAAAGTGATTTTACCTATTATCTTCGTGATACAAAACGATACGGCCATGAGAACGATGATCTGCTGTGTGGTGCTTGTCGCCGCCATGGGAGTGAAGGCCCAAACCAACGTGCAACACACCTACCACCCCAACGGCACTGTGCAGGAGGTACGGATCGCGGAGGCGGATAAGGTGACCTTTGTGCGTTATTATGACAACGGCAAGGTGTACGAGCGCGGCGCCTTCGTGAACAGCCAGCGCGAAGGGATCTGGAAACGCTACGATGCCCAGGGTCAGGTGGTGGCCAAGGTGCGCTTCAAGAACGGCGTGCGCGATGGCAAGTGCCTGTACGTCGGCCTGTCGGACGGTTACCGCTTCAAGCTGGAATACGCGAACGGGCGCCTGGTGCGCGGAGAGCAGTTCGATCCGCAGGGCAACTTGCTGGCCGAGCGCGAAATGGACTAGCCCAACCTACCGTTTGAGATGAAGGGCGCGCTTCGGTGCGCCCTTTCTCTTGCGCCCGCATGCACTGGCCTGAGCGAATGGCCTGAGCACCCCTGAGCCCCTCCGCGTGCCGCGGCCGATGACTTTGAACCCCTGACCAACCGCCGAGGGCTGAACCCACCGCCTAGGGAGCCACCGGCCTGAATGCCTTGAACTCCTGACATGAGTCTGGGCTTTTCAGGTCTGGCCGCCATTGGGTCACTTGTTAGTTTTGAGCTTTACTGAGCGCCAGACTGATGAAGGAGTACATCCACCAGAACGCGACAAAGCTCAAGTGGACATTCATGATGACTTCGGCCGCGTTGACAATTGGGTTCTTGATCTGGATCTTTTGCAGCGGGCTCGAAGGTTTTACAGCACCGGGTATCGTCTTTGGCCTGCTCCTGACAATGATCATCCTTCCAGCATTGGTGACCTCATCGGAGGCCCTGTACGGCATGATCGAGTACAAGAGGACTGAAAGCTTCTTTGAAAGTAGGACAATGAGGGAATGGCTGGGGCAGGGGTTCACCAAGGAATGGGATAGCAGAGATAGCAGGTGGTATTTGTCCAAGCGAATCGCGGTAGGGCGGTTTGATCAGTTTGAGATGATCTGTGAAGTGGAGGACGGGCGTTTAAGGGTGATCGCAAAAGCAGACTATGGGCACCTGGACAGTTGGACTGACCAGGACATTAAGAGCGTTCAACAGGCCTTTGGTCATGTGAGGTTTGAATACGATGGACAGGGTATTGCGACCTCATTGAAAGTAAGTGCCGTGCGGGAAATGACCTTGTCGGCCTTCGAGGCTTATCTGCGAGAGTTTGGAAAAATGTTGCGCCAATTGAAGATCGGCTGAGTGCCCAGGAACCCACCGACCTGAACGCCACGAGGCCCTCCGCGTGCCGCGGCCTATGACCTACTGACCAAAAGGCCCTTGCCAAAGCCAATGGCCCGCTGTGGGGCGGGCCTATAGATAGGTAGTATACGAAGGGGTGGGGGGCAAGGTTGCGTCAGCGGATCATCAAAGGCCCTTGCTCAGCAACGTGGAATTGCCGGAACACAACCTGGCTGAGCCAGAGAACAACCTGGTATTGGCGGAACACGACATGCTCGAGCCACGGATCAATGTGGTATTGCCGGAACAGTGTGTTATCGAGCCAGCGATCAACAGGGTTTTGCCGGAAGAGAACGTGGATGGACCACGAATGAATGTGGTATTGTCGGAATCATGCATGGATCAGCTGGGCGCCAACGTGATCTTGCCGCAACCATACGTGGTTGAGCCAGTGATCAACGTGGGATCGCTGGAACATAACGTGGTTGGGTCAACGATCAACGTGATCTTACCGGAACAAGATGTGGTTCTGCCAGAACACTGCATGGTTCCGCCAAGGATCAACGTGGTTTTGGCGGGATCCGATCAGGTCGGACCACGACCACACCAGCTGATGCGCATCCTTCATTCGGCCGAGGCATTGTGCGATCAGGACGGGCCGTTGAACCATCAGGAAGTCGGAGATCTGATCAATACGAACCCTCCCATGCTCATGGATCCAGGCATCAAGCCGACTTTAGGCTGGTGTTCGTCCGACTTCGCTGGGCTCAGGGTTTGGGCGTGGCCGGCAGGCCAAGAGGCTCCCTCGTGGTCTGGCGGTTTTGGATCTAGGCTGGTGAGGGCGGCTGGCTTCGACTCTTGGCTCAGGGGCCCCGGCTTTAGGTCCCAGGCATGTCGGTGACCGTCAGGAATGCCGGGAAGATGATCATGGTAGCTGGTGCAATGCCTAACATGATCGCTACAATGCGCATTGTAGCCGGTGGAACGCGCATCATAGCCGAGACAATGCCCATCATGATCGCTACAATGCGCATTGTAGCCGAAGGAATGCGCATCATAGCCGCAACAATGTCCATCATGATCGCTAGAATGCGCATTGTAGCCGAAGAAGTGCCCATCACAGGACCTACAATGCCCATCATAAACGCTACAATGCCTATTTCAGCCGCTATCATGATCATGTTTTCGGCTCCACCTTGGTTTCGGGATGGCCTTTACGCAGCGATGGAGGCTATGAAGCTCTGGCCGGCAGGTCAAGGGGTTCCCTCAAGGCTAGGCTGGCTATCGGCTCTGGGTTCTTGGCTCAGGAGGCCAGTGGATTCAGGTCCTTGGCTCAACGGTGGGGCTTCATTGATCAGCTCTGTATTGAGCGCCAAGTCAGGTAAAGGAGAGCCGCACCATTACACACGACCGCTATGAGCTTCACCCAAGCCCAAACATTCGCTCGGATCTTCCGCCGCTTAAGTGCGACTAGCCCACCTTGCTCACGCACTAGGCGACCTTCAATGCTGCTATACCAATGCTCGTCGTGTTTTCTGCCAACCACGGTCGGATCGACAGGCCAGTAGTGCACATAACCAAGAAGCACAAGGTGATCGAGCATACGACGGAGGTCACCTTTTCGCTCACCGGGATAGGCTGCGGCAATCTGCGACCACGTGAGTTGACTGCCATTGCTACTCTCGCTATCAATAGTGCTGAGCAACAAGTCGAGCTCTTGAGTGGTGGTCATTGCAATGGTTTTGGGGTGCCAAGCGAAGAGTGTGCCGATATTGAGGGACACAATGACCGTTGAAACGCGCACTAGAATATCTTGGACCAAAATCACAAACGTGTCAGCAGCGGCTCGACCCAAGCGGATTTTCGTAGTGTCCTCGAAAGAGGGCAGGAGGCAGGCAGAGTGCTTTATCAAGCATTGCCATGACAGTGGTACAATCGAATATCGTCCTTGGTGGACTGAGTTTCAGATGAGCGAGATCGTCATTGACGAACTGCACAGGATAAAGGACAACTACGACGGTGCACTGGTTGTTCTTACTCCTGATATGAGGACTACATACAGGCGCAAGAGACTCTTGCTCCCTAATCTCAATGTAGTCTTCGAATGGGGTTTCTTTCTGAGCAAGTTCAGTAAAGCGAACATTGCCGTTGTCAAGTATGGCAACGTGCATGTGCCCTCTGATTTAGGTGGTTGGATTCTCATTCATGGGAGTGAACGATTTGGCGACCGGGTTCAGGTTCCGGTGAAGCGAACTAAGGACGAGTTCAGGCGATGGCTGAGCGGTTTGAAGCAGCCGCGCGGTGCAGGAGAAGGTACGTCAGCCTCAAAAGGCACCAGATATGATTCTGGAACCATGATACCATCCAGCGTGATTCAATTACCGGAAGGTACTGTCTCGGTTTGGGCGAATGTGAATCATCAACGAGTCAAGTCACACACTGGTTCCCATTGGATGTACCTAGTTGCCCATGCAACTGACCCAAGGGCGAATCAATCCTACGGTCGATATCCGAATGCCTGGGCCATTTGTTGTGTGGATAAGTCCGGACCCAATGCGCCGCCAGAATGGCGCTTTTACAGTAATGGAGAAAGTCATCCTCAAACAGAGCTGAGGATAAACAGAAGGCTGACGGATGGATGGCACATGTTCACCGTCTCCTGGTCAAGAAGCAAGAATGTCGTAGGGTTCAGCATTGATGACCATTTACCTGTAGCCACCTCGTTTGAGAATTGGCCGTTGAATTTTGGCAATCAGGTCACTGTAGGGAATTGGGTAGCTGGCATGACACATGCGTATCCAGAGGGGGTTGGCCCCATTCTTTGTTCTCCGCATCATATGACTCCGGATGCTGTAAGTAGGCAGTTCGAATCGGGCCGTCACTAGTTGGGACGTCTTGCAAGACAGGCGGTGTTGGAGCGAGAAGACACTCTGCGTTGCCGAACGCCAGACAAACGAACGGGCTCGTGCTGGAGGAAGTCTGTGTCTATTCGGCTGTTCCCTACTTTCACAACACCAAATGCCGCCTCACAGTGCGTATTGACATCAATGCGAACACGTCGCTATCTGACATCGCTTCTTGGCCTGCCGCTGATGGGCAGGTGATAGAGCTACACATAACGCATGAATCGTCCTTCAGTCTGTTGGCGGAGGGGACGGCTATTGCGGCCTATCAAGCGCTGCGCGAGAATTCTGTGGAGATAGCTGTGCGCATCCCTTTCTCTTCTGAACAGCAGGAGAGTATTCTTGGCTATGTCCGGAACAGCCAGGTTCTATACTCGCTATTCGGTTTGAATGTAATCTATACGTGCGATAAGGTCGTTGATACTTCCGGCCGCGATTTGAAGGAATTGGTGGCCGACTTCATGCACAAGGAACTACGTCCAAGGGATTTTCTGCGCAAAGGAGACAAGACCTGGATTGCGTCTCGTTGGCCTGGTCCGATAATCCCGGGTTGCTTGGCAATTGGAGGGAGTCAGACGATTCCGGACCCTCAGATGATTGCAACCGTGTTGTATCGACTTCGTTTCAATCATAAGGAGGGTTTTGAAAGAAGCTGGAACCTACATCAACGATCAGCGATCAGCTACGTTTATGAGGCGTTTCGGAACCTGATAGAACATGCGTCCATTTCCCAAATGGGCTTTTCGGGAATCCTGATCGAGCGCGTAAATCTTGAGGAACAGGCGGATGTTGCATCGTACACCAATCACGTCTCTCGGTTGGGTGAGTACCTAAAGTCATTTGCGGTGGTGGAAGGAGGGTTTAAGGGAGCCGAATTGACAGCAATTACCGTTGCCGACTATGGCCTTGGGATTCAGCGAACATTGGAAGCCGTAACTGGTGAGTCCGAATCGATGAGGGTCAAGCGTGCCTTTCAGGCAGGTGTTTCTTCGAAACCCAAGAGCGGTGCGCCAAACTACGGCCAAGGCCTTCCGGAAATTCTAGCAACGACAAGAAAGCTCCGTGCCTTTCTTGTCGTTCGATCACGAGGCTTGTTGCTAAGCTATGATGGTGTGGCCGCTCAAGCGGAAGCTGGCGAGTTCGTTGAATCCCAGAGGTGGACTAGTCGTGTGGGCGATGCGATACCTGGTGTCAGCTTGTCCTTGATATTCCCGAATAGGGTGAAGCAAACGGGGCAAACTACACTTGAGTTATGATTGAGGTGGATACTTCTTCGCCACACTTTCATTTTGTGGATCGAGAGGAGGAGTATGAACACCTTAACTCCTACTTCCAGCGTAACTCGGTTCGATTCTTCTCGCTTTCCTGTCTTGTGCTCTTGTTCGAGAATGATATCATGTGGGTTGATGCCTCACTTGAAGAGTTAGGAGCAATACATGGGAAGCCCATCATAGCATTGAGGTATTTGAGTGAAACAATGACGGTGCAGGGGCGAATATTTGTCGCGGGTCGAAGTGATGAGTTGACGGGTCATCAAGTTGTAGCGCTACGCACTCAGTGCCTGCTTGGAAGGATAAAGAGCAAGGGTGATCAGGCATTGCTCGTTGCACCAGAAGGAGTCCATTTTGTGACACCATCGGGGCTTCATGTTACCCAATTCCTACGAGTCGGGGACATGCTTGGGGATGCAAGAACCATTGATCTATTCGCATTTTGGTTGA
Source organism: Flavobacteriales bacterium (assembly GCA_016721825.1). Lineage (GTDB taxonomy): Bacteria > Bacteroidota > Bacteroidia > Flavobacteriales_F > PHOS-HE28 > PHOS-HE28. The sequence continues at coordinate 36,360 of JADKHI010000001.1, read as the reverse complement.
GGCCTGCACTAGCAACACATGAACTTGTTCTGTTGGACACGTTCCAGATTGCGTCCGCTGTGTTTCGTGCGCAAGCGAAGTACAAGCTCACATGCAAAGTGGAGGGCCTTACAATCCACCCCTCATTGGATCGCTCTGCTGCTAGAACTGTAGTCGGCCGGCTGACAAGCTTCATTGACGGAAACGAGCAACTCCTCTTCTTGAACAGTGTTAATGGCACTGGAAGAACTGCTGCGCAGATATGCAAGTTCGTTCTTTCTGGTACGGTTGTTCCTTCGAAGGTTACCTGTGTTCATCTCTTTAGTAGTCGCAGCGAATCCACGCATATTGAAGGTGCGACTTGTGAAGCCTGGGCCGAGTTGGATTTTTCATCGGAAGGATGGTCTGCGGATTTCTGCCCCCTGTGCGAAAGGAAGTCCGAGGCTATCTCTATTGATGGGAAGAGCTATTATGTCAAAGAGGCAAAGGATCGCCCCGTTATGTTGACAAAGGCTCACTTCAAGGTCGCGAGCGATTTCATACGGCGTTATGGGGTCCATGAGGAGTGCTTTCTCATGCATGCTGACAATCCGAATGACAACCGCCATCATGCATTTGACATTGATGTCGAGAAATTGCTTGATGCTAGCAACGCTTTTCGGAATGACTGGATTACCCATGGTGTTAGGCATGCTACTGATCCTGACCAGATAGTCTGTCCGAATCATGCGGCTGGAATTCGCATGGCGAGCGAATTGTCAAAAGCTAAGGGTGTGCCTTGGTTTGCAAGCGATGATCTCAGGAGTTCGGAGATTTCATCGGAGAATGCCAATGCATTGAGGACATCAAAGCGCGTGCTGTTCGTTGATGATGTGATTAACACTGGAGCGCGAATGCGGAGCTACATACGCGCTCTGCGAGAGAATGATTTTGGGTCTTTTGAACGGGTTGGATTTGCGTGGGCTGTGAACAGGACAGACTCCAAAGTGGAATACGATGGTAGGTGTGCAGAGATAGGAAGTGGTCATGATTGGCAGGGCAATCACAGTTATGTCGCCGAGCTTTCGCTTCCGCACTGGAATGGGCGAGACTGTCCTTGGTGTTCGGAGTATGATGTTCTGAATGCTTGGGTGCAGCAGATGACGAATCCCCCTAAATGGATTGATGATCGCTTGGGGTTACTCGCAGATCGAAAGCGGGGAATTGGGAGTGAAGCACTATTGCTCCTTCCGGGTTATAGTTCCAAGGGAATCGGTGGCTTTTCTCCTTTAGCACAATGTGGAGCAAGTTCGAAGATCGTTGCCTTCGTCGTAGCGAGTGGTCTTCAGTCCTTGCGCAATGACCCGGACTATGCGAAGCGGTTGCACACGGGTTTTCCCTATAGTGGTGCCTTCAGTATCAAGAATCTCTCAAGTCGGTATCAGGAGGACTTATTGTGGGGTATCCTCTTGAAACTCGTTCAACGACGTGATTGGGGAATACGCGGAATTGAGGACGTGAGCAAATGGATGGGAGGTGAGATTGCAAAGCAGGGGAATGCTCATGCGGCGGGAGAGTACTTGCTTGCCTGCTCCAGGGGTTCATTGATTCCTGATGGCAAGACCAACTTTCAGGAGATTTCCAGAGCAGTTGGATTGGAAGAGAAATTGAGGATTGGAATCGAGTCTGTAGTGTTTGATACACTATGAATAGGGAGTTATCCATTCTGTACTCCAGGCACCTTAGCCCCCGACCAAACCATTCCCCACCCCGCAGGTCCAAGCCCCATGCATGCACCCTTCCTCCTCCTCGCGGCGCTTGCGTGCGGCGCCGCCACGGCCCAGAACTTCCCTTGGGAACGGCCCCTGCTGATCAGCGGATCGGTGGATGGCATCACCTTTGATCCGCCCACGGTCTTCCAGGACAGCAGCGGGGTGCCCTCGGTGGTGCGTTGGCACGGCGATACGCTGGTGGCCGCCTTCCAATGGTTCCGGCAGCCGAACCCGGGGCCCAGCTGGGACCGTGTGGCGGTGAAGTTCAGCTACGACAACGGCGCGAGCTGGACGGCGCCCACACCCATTGTGGTGAACGGGCTGCCTTCGAGCTACCAGCGGCCCTTCGATCCCACCCTGGCGGCCTTCGGGGGCGACAGTTTGCGCATTTACTTCAGCAGCAGCGATGGCATGCCCCTGATGCTGGACAGCACGGTGAACACCTACAGCGCCCGCAGCGCCGATGGGGTGCACTACAGCTTTGAGCCCGGCGCCCGCGTGGATGAATTGAACGAGCGCGTGATCGATCCGGCGGTGATCCAGTTCGGACCCGGTTGGCATTACCTGGCCCCGGCCGGTGCGCCACAGGACGGCGCCTTCCACTACGTATCGCCGGACGGCGTGGGGTGGGCGGCGGTGCCAACGATCCCCTCCGACATGCAGCACAACTGGACGGGCAACTACGTGGTGGAGAACCCCAACGAGCTGCGCTTCTACGGCGCTGGCACCAACGGCATCTGGTACAACAGCACACCCAACGGCGGGCAGTGGAACGGTTACACCAACACCAACGTCCAGGGCGGCGACCCGAGCGTGGTGAAGCTGGGCGTAGGGAGTTACCTCATGGTCTATGTGGGTGCGCCCTACGTCACGGGCATCGCGGATCCGCACACTACCGCATCAGACATCACTGTGTATCCGCAACCGGCGAGCACGGAGCTCACGATCAGCTGGCCCGGCCATGCGCCGGTCCGCTACCGCCTCTGGTCCGCCACGGGCACCTGTGTGGCGCTGGCCTCGCTGCAAGGCAACAGCGTTCCACTGGGCTCAATCGGCGCGGGCCTCTACCTGCTGGAAGTTGTGGATGCGCAGGGCACCACGCGGCTGGTAAGGGTTCTGAAGGAGAATTGAGCGCGGGCTTCCACCGGATACACAACGCTTACTCCCGCACCAGCACGAATGCGCGCTGGCCTGTTCCGTCCATTGCGGTAACGCGCAAGGTGTACAGCCCTGCTGCCAACGCTGTTGTACCGATGTCGGTGGCTTCCCCGCCGCGCGCCATGCCCGAGGCCACCAGCGCGCCCTGTGCATTGTAGAGCGTGTAACGAAGCGAGCTGCGGGGGCGCAGCGTGAGCACATCAGTGAAGGGGTTGGGGCCGAGCAGCAGGTCGTCCTCACCGATCTCCGCCAAGCCTGTGCACACTTCCACGGTGAAGGGAACAGCGATGGAGTCGGCGCAGGAATAGATACGGCTCACCGTCTCCTCGAAATAGAGGTCGATGTTGGTGTCCGTTCCGAACTGCCCTGTACCACGGGTATAGAGGGAACCGTCCGTGAAGAAGTACATCTGATCCGCCATACTGAGCGTATCGGGCAGGCGTTCCAGTTGGAGGGTGTACACCGAATCGCGGATCACCACGGGATGCATGTCGCCGAGCATGTCCGGATAGGAGTTGTTGGGCACGGTGATGGTGTCGGTATCGATGACCGTTCCGCCCGTGCCGGTGCCCTTCAGCAGTTTCACCCCGTACGTGAAAGGCCCGTTGATGCCATAGAGCGATACGATGAACTTCTCGAGCCGTCCACCGAAGGCTGGTGTGAAGGACTGCCAGATCGGGGTGCCCACGGCCACTGTTCCCTGCGCACCGCTGACATAACTGACGAGGCCCGTCCGCTGGTCGGCGAAGGTGACGGTATCCAGCACGCCTTCGTAGTAATAGTTGGCCGTGTGCGCACCCAGGCCCAGGGTAACCGGGTCGAGCACGCTATCGCGCACCCCATCAATGGTCACGTACCCGCCGAGCGGATCGCCCTCCAGAACGAAGGGTGCGGATTGGAAACAAACGGGCCCGTTGAGGTCCGGTATGCTGAGCGCAGCAGGCTGGTTCACGTTGATGATGGAGATGGTGGTGTCCGTGCAGCCGAACGCCGAGTTGATGTAGAGCAGCTCATGCGCGCCTTCATTCAGCATGGCGGGCACGAAGGCGCTGGTGTTCACCCCCTCGATCCAGATCTCGTCATCCAGCGAGAGGATGTTGTCCCCGATGAGCACCACGGTATCCGCTTCACTGGTGCAATAGACATCGGCGAGGTTGAGCATGTAGTGGGGTGGCACTTGATAGAGCTCGTAATAACGGATGGTGCTTTGGCAAGGCGGCAGCGCATGCACCCACGTGCGGAAGGCGGCATCCTTGAAGCCCCCGGCGTTGCTGCTGCCACGCATGTAATCGTAATAGGCCCAACCCGCCCCGAAGCTGGTGACCTGTTTGAAGGCATGGTCCGCGACCAGTTCCAACGTGTAGACGGCATTGTTCACCATGGGGACCAGGTCCGATACGGGGAACGAGAGCCACGAGGTGTCCGGGATGGCGGGAGTGGAGAGCATACTTTCATGCAGGAGCACCCCGCCCCCTTGACCGCTGTATATGCGCAGGCGGAAGTTGTTCGGCAAGCTGTCGTGCATCAGAAAGTCCACCTGCGTAAGGCGGCCATCGGCACCGGCGCGAATGGTCTGCACCAGGCTGTCCAGCACCGTGTACGTGTAGTTGTAGCTGAAGTACTGGTCGAACATGGTGAACGCCTGATCGATGGTTGTACTACTGTCCAGCGGTGGCGTGGTAGGCGTGTAGGTAACGGCGTATTCGCTCGGCGTGTTCGGTGCGTTCACAAGTGTGGTGCCGTTCACCAGCGGACCATCGAAGCTGCCCGGCGCGGGCGTGGCGGAGAGTTGGATGGAGGACCCATTGTGGCATTGCCGCGTGTTGAAAGGCGTGATGGCGACGGGCACGTAGCTCACGCGCAAATTGGTCTTCACGTTGTCGAGCACGTACTGCATCACCTGCGCCTGGCCGGGGGTGAAGGTGCTGAGCACGCAGGGCGCGTAGCTCATGATGTTGCTGGTAATGGGCGCATAGGCCTGTCCGTTGGCGTCGGTGGCGGTGCCGATGTAACTACAGGTGCCATAGGTGACCATACCGGGCAGGCCGAGATCGGGGTCAGCAGGCGTGTCGCAGATCAGGTCGCCGGTGGTGGCGCAATTGCTGCCGTCCACCAGTTCCGCCCCGAAGACGGCGTCGTGCGGGTGCATGAGCCCGAGCACGTGGGCCACCTCGTGCGCGGCGATCTGTGCGCTGCCCGAACCGCGCAGGTACACCAGATCGCCCATGGTGAAGCCGCCGAGGCTGTTGGGCAGCAGGGCGCAATACACCAGCGTGATGTAGCCCGGTTCGTAATAGGGGTTGATGCTCGCAGGGTCGAAGTTCCACGGCGCGTAGAGGTTGTCATTGTCCACCACTTGCACGGGCCCGCAGAGCTCGAACTGGATGCCGGTGTTGTTCAGCGCGAAGAGCTCGTTCATGCCATCGAGGTCGCGCTGCACGATGCTGGGCGTGCTGGCATCACCACCAGGCCCTGTCTGCGAAGCGATGATGACCTTGAGCTTGACGTAGCGCGTTCCACCACGCCCGGGCACATAGCCTTGCGCCGCACGGACGATGTCGGCGCTCACGGACGATGTGCTCTGGCACCAGGGGGTGTTCGTCTGTGCGGAGAGCAGTGCCGGTAGTAAGGCGTAGAGCAGTGCTGCGAAGTGGATCAGGTTGCGCATGTGGAAGGGCTGCGAAGTTGACGCGCCAGTGAGGGTGGGGGTTGCCGGGGGGGCGGATCATCCCCTAACTAAAGTTCTATTGCATCTGTGCCCCGGGTCGCGGAACCTTGGGCATGGCTTCGACCTAGCCCAGAACGCCCATGCGCAGCCTCCTTCTCTTCGGCCTTTTGCCCGCTTTCGCGAGCCTCACGGCCTCTGCACAATCTCTTGAACCTCGTGCGGTGGTGCCTACCGGTGGTTCCGGAGAAAGCACGGGCACTTCTTTGAGCTGGACCCTCGGCCAACCGGCCAGCGCCACGTTCACCGATGGCAATGCCTTTGCCACGGCCGGCGTGCAGCAGCCCGAAGGCGTGCAGCTCTCGTTGAACATCGCCGCGCTGTTGGATGGTCCTTACGATGCCAGCACCGACCTGATGCACGACAGCCTGCGCACGCGTGGGCTGTTGCCGTTGATGGAACCCTTCAGCGCAGTGGGCCATCCGCCTGTGGGGATGCAAGGGGGGGCACAGCTCACTCCGGCAGCCCTGCTGAACACGGGTGCCGATGCCTTGGTGGATTGGGTCTTTGTGGAACTGCGCGGTGCCGATGATGCCAGCCGCATCGATGCCGCCCGCGCCGCGTTGCTGCAACGCGATGGCGATGTGGTGGACGTGGACGGTATTTCGCCCTTGCGCATCACGGTGTTGCCCGGCAGCTACCACCTCGCGCTATTGCACCGCAACCACCTGCCTGTGCTCACGCAAGCACCCATCACGCTCGGTACGGGGGTGAACGCGTTCGACCTCACTACCGGCATCACGACGCTGCACGTACCCAACGCCGAAGCTCAACGCAACGGTCGCTACCTGCTCTGGGGCGGCGACGTGAACGGCGACGCCACAGTGAAGTACACCGGTGCCGACAACGACCGCGACCCCGTGCTGCTGACCATTGGAGGCACGGTGCCCACCAACACCGTGAGCGGTTACCTGCCCGCCGACGTGAACCTCGATGGCACCGTGAAATACACCGGCGTACGCAACGACCGGGACCCCATTCTGCTCACCATCGGCGGTACCGTGCCCACCGCCGTCCGCGTCCAACCGCTTCCCTGAACCATCCGTCCATGCGCTTCCTTACCCTCTTCGTTACCGCTCTGTTGTGCAGTGCCCTTACCGCACAAGTACCGCAGGCCTTCGACTTCCAGGCCGTGGCCCGCGATGCCAGCGGCAATGTGCTGAGCACGCAATCCGTAGGCGTGCGACTGACCGTCCGCAGCGGTGCCGCCACGGGGCCTATCGCCTACCGGGAGACGCACGCTGTGGTCACCAGTTCGTTCGGTCTGTTCAGCGTGGCGGTCGGCCAGGGCAACACCGTGCAAGGCGAGTTCGCGACCGTGGCCTGGGGAAGTGCTCCGCATTATTTGCAAGTGGAACTGGACGGCAGCGGGGGCAGCACCTACGTGGACATGGGCACCACCCAGTTGCTCAGCGTACCCTATGCCTTGCATGCCGGCAGCGTTGATTGCCCAACGGTGAGCCTATTGGGTGACACGCTGAAGCAGACCAATGGCTGCTTTGTGATCATTCCGGGATTGAGCGCTGCGAACGGTGGCTGCCTGGATACTGACAACGATGGCTTCTACAATAACGCGGCGTGTCCGCCCCTGGATTGCAACGATGCCGATGCGCAGGTGAACCCCGGGGCCGCCGAGCTCTGCGGCAACGGTACCGATGATGATTGTGACGGCACGCCGGACAACAACACGGATCCGCAAACCTTCGTGCTCTTCTATGCCGATTCCGATGGCGACGGCTATGGCGACGCGGCCATCAGCAACAGCGCCTGCGCTCAACCAGTGGGTCACGTTGCCAACGATGATGATTGCGACGATAGCGACCCGAACATCTTTCCCGGGCAGAACTGCAGCGTGTTGTGCACTGCGGCGGAGGCAGCTTGGGTGAGCGCCAACTTCGCGGATTACCGAGAGGCGCTAATGAACGCGTTCAGCAATTGCCTCTTCGGGAACGATCCTACAGCGTGCATCCAGAACTCCTTGGCGGGAGCAGGTTTCCCGCTGAGCGCTGAGTGCAATTCGTGCGGTATCACGTGGGCGAACTGTGTGCGCACCAATTGCCTCATCCCCTGTGTACAAGGGCAGGCGGCCTGCAATGCCTGCATGAACACAGCAGGATGCAACGCCGGTTTGATGCAGTGCTTCGGCCTTACCGATGCGGACAGTGATGGCTGGCCCGCAGGTTCGGATTGCGACGATGCGAACGCGGACATCTACCCGGGCGCCCAGGAGGTCTGCGATGGTCTGGACAACGACTGTGATGGGATCGTGGACGACCAGTTGAACCTCTTCGCCGACCAGGATGAGGATGGCTTCGGCGATCCGAACGCGCCCGTTCCCTGCTCCGGGGTCGGTGTGTCCAACAGCGGCGATTGCGACGACAGCGAACCGCTCACCAACCCTAGCGCGACCGAGATGTGCGGCGACGGCATCGACAACAACTGCGACGGACAGGTCGATGAGGATTGCGGTCCGCTGGAGCTTTGCGATGGCTTGGACAACGACGGCAACGGCCAGATCGACGAAGGCCTCGGCCTCGGTCAGGCCTGCGGGTGCGGCGGTGTGGTGATCTGCGACGGCAACGGCGGCACCACCTGCAGCCAGCCCGGCCTGCCGGAAACGTGCAACGGCATCGACGACGATTGCGATGGACTGATCGATGAAGGCGGTGTTTGCGGATGCGCGCCGGCCGGAACACCCTGCAGCGACGGCAACGCCTGCACGGTGAACGACATCGAGGATGGCGCCTGCAACTGCATCAGCGGTGCCGCGGCCGTGTGTGATGATGGCAACCCCTGCACCTTCGACACGTGCAACCCCTTGACCGGTTGCGTTTTCATAGCCGCTCCCGCAGGTACCGCTTGTGATGATGGCAACCCGAACACCATCAACGACGCGTGCGATGGAACAGGCGTTTGCGTCGGCACACCCGTAGCGAATGAGGTCTGCGATGGTCTGGATAACGACGGCGACGGCCTCACGGATGCTGCGGATCCGGGTCTGGTGCTGGTGCTTTGCGAGAACCAGATCGGTGTTTGCAACGGTGTGCAGAAGACAAGCAACCTCTGTGTGACCGGCACCTGGCTCACGTGCGCCACTTCCGACTACACGAGCGGCTCAGCAGCTTACGAACCCAATGAGGTCACCTGCGATACCCAGGACAACGACTGCGACGGGCAGGTGGATGAGGACAATGTGTGCGACCCGTGCTCCGGTCCCAACGTTTGCAACATCAGCGGCCAGTGTTTCACCAGCGGCCAGGCGAACCCCGTCGCGTACTGCCAGGTGTGTAACCCGCTCCAATCCACCACGAGCTGGTCGTTCCGACCGTTCGGAACGGTGTGCATCCAAGGCACGGACTGCACCTTCAGCTCCATATGTGACGGCCTAGGGCAGTGCGGTCCGTTGCTGAACAGACCCGCTGGAACCGCCTGCGATGATGGGAACCCGAACACCATCAACGATGTCTGCAACGGTGCGGGCTTCTGCTCCGGTACCGCGATGGCGAACGAGGTGTGCGATGGTGTTGATAACGATGGCGACGGCCTCACCGATGCGGCCGATCCGGGGCTGATGCTGGTACTTTGCGAGAACCAGATCGGTGTTTGCAATGGTGTGCAGAAGACCAGCAACCTCTGCGTTGGCGGCGCCTGGGTGACCTGTGCCACATCCGAATACGCGAGCAGTTCAGCGGCATACGAGACCAGCGAGGTCACGTGCGATACGCAGGACAACGATTGCGACGGCATCGCGGACGAGGACGGCGCGTGCTCGCCACCAGCAGCACCCACCATCACCGGCAGCACGCCGCTTTCACCGAGCAACAACAACACGCCAACGTTGGTCGGCACCTCGGATGAAGCAACGATCGTTCGCTTCTACGCGTCGAACAACTGCCAGGGCGCACCCGTGGCCGTGAGCGATCCGGTGTCGGGCGGCTTCTTCGGCCAGCCGGTCCCGGTGGGGTTGAACACCATTACGGTCATCACAGCGAAGGCTACGAGCGTTGGCGGTGTGGTTTCCACCTGTTCATCTTCGTTCACCTATATGCACATCCCCTGAGGTGATCTGTGCAGTACGAAGCCCCCTGAAAAGGGGGCTTCGTTCGTTCCTGGGGAGGCCCTTGCCCCGGCCCTGCACCGTGGATGAACCTGCAGGTTGCCACGATCGGTTGCCATGGCACGCGCTAATTTCAACCCGATGCGTGTCCTGCTATTTGCCTTGGCCCTGCTACTCGCGCTAGCCGCGTTCGGCCAGTCTTCCACCGGTGCGCCCTACCACATCGGGTTCAGGGATGTGATACTCTTCAACGACAGCCTGCACTACGCCGCGTTCGGTTACAACGGCCCGGCACCGCTCTTCGTGCAAGTGTGGTTCCCGCTTTCCACGGACGCCGGAACCGCGCCCTTGACCCACGCACAGCTAAGGGAACGCACGCTCCAAGGTCCGTTGCGGCGCGTGTACGACGAACTGCTGTTGCGCATGGACTCCGCCTTCATCGATTACGATCTACGCTACCCACTGGGCGGCGATGATCCGATCGACTACGCACCGTTCACCGAACTAAAAGTGAAGGACAGCCTCCTCACGCTGCCCACCAGTTCGCATCGATCGACCGGCGTGCAAGCGCTCGACTTCCCGGTGATCGTTTACCACCATGGCTCGCAGGGCACGAGCGATGAGAATGTGCGCATGGCCGAACACTTCGCCGCGAACGGCTTCGTCTTCCTCTCGTGCAATTTCCACTGGCCGCTGGAAGGCGCCATGTACGGCACACCGCTCGTGTGGGAACCGGACGAGTCCAGCATCCTCACCATGCTCCGTTTCGCAAACCAGCTCGCCAACATCAATAAGACCTTCTACATCGGGCATAGTTGGGGCGCGCAGGAAGGGTGGTGCACGCTGTACGAACCCGACCTGGTCGATGCGTTCGTGAGCTTGGAGACCACCATGGAATGGAAGACCGATACAGCCGAGGTGCGGGACAAGTGGCCGCACATGCTGGAGGCTATCACCACCAAGAGCTACCCCATGCCGATCCTGTTGGTGGCTGACACCGAAGGCGAACCGCCCTTCCCGCTGTTCAACGGCGTGCGCGGTGAGCTCCACTACCTGGATCCGAAGAAGCCCTTTGCCCACGAGTGCTATACCAGCGCCTACCTGCTGCGGTTGCGCGGGCAAGCCCGCTTCAATGTGCCCGATGCGGAAGCGTTGCGCGAGCAGGAAGTGGTGTACGATGCGCTGCTGGATGAGCTGCTCCACTTCCTACGAGCGCAGGCAGGGATGTCTTCAGTCGCACCCGTCTATCAAGGTGGGGACCCCTTCCACCGGAAGTAGGGTCATTCCAGATCACTCCCACGGCCCTTCGCGTGGCACATGCCGGAAGCTGGCGTTCTCCTCCGCTGGATCGAGCCGGAACAGCCCGCCGCTGAAGCCGCACCAGAGGATGCCCTTCGCATCCTCCGCCATGCCTTGCAGCCCGAAGATGGCGTTCAGGTCGGGGCGGTCCGTGGTATTGAATAAGGTGAACGACATCCCATCATAGCGGTAGGCCCCTACGCCGGTGGCACCCACCCACAGCCTGCCTGCGCGGTCCTTAAAGAGCGTGTAGAGGTCGTTGTGGTGAAGGCCGTTCACATCGTTGAAAATGGTGAAGCGGGAACCATCCCACATGCACAGGCCGCCATCATTGGTCATCTCGGGTTGGTAAGCCTGCATGCAGATGAACCAGATATTGCCCGCATCATCCTCCTTGATGTCGTTGACCGTGTTGCTGCAAAGTCCGTCGTTCTTGGTGAACTGTGTGAAGTTCTTTCCGTCGTACCGAAAAGCGCCGGCCCCATCGGTGCGGAACCAGTAGTTGCCTTTGCTGTCGTGCAACCGCATGGAGGCCCGACCTGGAAGGATGGCGTATTGCGTGATCGCTGAGCGTTCCATCGGCACCGTGAAGGGCACCATCGTTCGCCCGTCATATCGGAACACACTGTCCCGCGTACTGCTCCAAATGTTGCCTTCGCGATCCGTGCTCACGCTGCTCACACTTTCCCACAGCTGGGTGAAGTGCTCTCCATCATAGCGCACCACCCCGGTGCCATCGTGTCCGGCGAACCACAGGTTGCCATCTTTGTCTTCGGCGATACTCGTCACCACATTGCCGCCTTTGCCATCGGCTGGGTTCAGGAAGGTGAGTGTCTTTCCATCGTAGCGGGCCACGCCATGTTCGATCGTCCCGAACCACAGCGCGCCCTTGCTATCGAGGAAGCACTCCACTACGTATTCGGCGATGGGAGTGTCCTTTCCAGGTTCAAGTGCATCCGCCTCCGGCTTGCTTTGGCCGTTGCAGGCCGTTGTGCCCAGTAGTGCCAAGAGCAGCAGCGTGCTTGTTGTGTTCTGCATTATGATGAAGGTAAGGTTGGGCACTTGGCCACCTGTTCACGTTGGCAAGTATTAGGAACTTCGGTCCTCTACCAACACGGTACTTCGCCTTCGCACCCATTGTTCGCTCTCGCACTTCGCAGAAGCCCCGCTGCTGCCGTGGTCGCCATTGCCGCAGTTCATAGGCGTGGCCGGTGTTCTACGCTACATCGACCCCAAATAGCCCTTTGCCCACGAGAGCTATACCAGCGCTTACTTGCTGCGGTTGCGCGGGCAAGCCCGCTCCAATGTGCCCGCTGCGGAAGCGTTGCGCTAGCAGGAACTGGTGTACGATGCGCTGCCGGATGAGCAACTCCACTTCTTCCGGGAATAGCTGGGACTACCTGCGGAACACCCCATGTATCCGAGGGGTGATCCCTTCCACCGTCGTTGAGTGAGCTCAATTCCTACCTCCTCATCGCTTCGCCAGAGCCGCGTGATATCGTGCTCGAAGCTCGTTGAAAGGAACTGTCCCGGGGGTCAAGGATTGCGCGCTTCGGCCATCCGCCCCAGCGCCACCTGCACGTTCACCGCCAACAGCTCTTCACGGAACCAGGGCTCCGCGCGCAGCTCGGCTTCCACGCTGGGTGCCGCGTCCGTGATGACCACCTGCTTCCGCTGCCGCTCCAACTGATGCACGATGTGGCCGATGCGGTGCAGCCCCGTACCGTCCACCATGGGCACGTGGCGCAGGCGGATGATGATGAGGTGCTGCCTGTCGTTGATCTCCGTGAGCACGTCCTGGAACTTCTGTGCGGCGCCGAAGAAGAGCGGGCCGCTCACATCGAACACGCGCACACCAGCGGGAACGGCCACCTCGCCTTCCTCCGTTTCACTGCCCTCAGTGAACACGGGCTTCAGGTCCGTGATGTCGCTCATGCGTTTAACGAAGAGGAAGGCCGCCAGCACCATGCCGACCTCGATGGCCAGTACCAGATCGAAGACCACCGTGATGAAGAAAGTGACGAGAAGCACCAAGGCATCGTAGCGGTGTCCTTTCAAGGCGCTCAGGAAGCTTCGCCACTCGCTCATGTTGTAGGCCACCACCACCAGGATGCCGGCCAGGCAGGGCAGGGGGATGCGGCCGGCGAGGGGTGCGAACACAAGCATGATCACCAGCAGGGTGAGCGCGTGCACGATACCGGCGACGGGCGTGCGGCCGCCGTTCTTCACGTTGGTGGCCGTGCGTGCGATCGCGCCTGTTGCCGGTATGCCCCCAAAGAGCGCGGAGAGCATGTTGCCGCCGCCCTGTGCGATCAGTTCCATGTCGCTGCGGTGCCGACCACCGATCATGCCGTCGGCCACCACGGCGCTCAGCAGCGACTCGATGGCACCGAGCAGCGCGATGGCCACGGCGGGTTGCACCAGCTCGCGCAACGTGGCCAGGTCCACGTGCGGAACGTGTGGCATGGGCAGCGTCTGCGGGATGGCACCGAAGCGACCCGCGATGCTTTCCACCGGCAGCTGGAAACCCCAGGCCAGCGCCGTACACACGATGATGGCGGCCAGCGGGCCCGGCACGAAGCGGGTGATGCGCGGCGTTCCCAGGATAAGGGCGATGGACAGTGCAGCGATGCCCACGGCCCACGGGTTGATGCCGTCGAGGTGCCCGGCATAGGCCATCCATTGCTGCACCGTGCCGCTGGGCAGCGCTTCCATGTGCAGGCCCAGCAGTTCCTTCACTTGGGTGGTAAGGATGATCAGTGCGATGCCCGCTGTAAAGCCCACGATGAGCGTGTGCGGGAAGAACTTCAGCAGTTCGCCCGCGCGCAACAGCCCCAGCAACACCAGCATGATGCCCGCCATGAAGGTGGCGATGATGAGGCCTTCCACGCCATGCTGCTGCACGATGCCGTACACGATGACGATGAAGGCGCCCGTGGGCCCTCCGATCTGCACGCGGCTGCCTCCGAGGACGGAGACGGTCAAGCCTGCGACGATGGCCGTGATCAGCCCCTTCTCCGGCGGAACGCCACTGGCGATGGCGAAGGCGATGGCCAAAGGCAAGGCCACGATGCCCACGATCACGCCCGAGACAACATCCTTGCGGAGCTGTTCACGGGGGATCCCCGCCTTCCACAGGGAGAAGAGCTTCGGGGTGAATTCAGGACGCACGATGGACAAAGGAACGAAAGCGCACGAGCCAGGACCTGTCATCCGTCAGCGCTATCGGTTCCGAGAGAAAGGGCGTTGAGCACTGCTGATCGGCTCACGTCCACCGATCGCGCAGCAAAAGGAACGGTCGCTCCACTGCGAAGCGCAAGGCCAAGGCCGCCAACAAGCTGGCGACCCCGCAGCAGAAGAACATGCCGGAACCGTCCACCGGCAGGGCATCGCTAGCGAGCCATTCCTGCGTGCAATGGATGGCGGCCTTGTGGGTGAGGTAGAGGCAGAAGGCGAGCTCGGCCAGCTGACGCGTGAGCCAGGTGGCCTTGGCGGCCAGGTTGAAGTTCGGCTGAAGCATCGCCAGCAACCAGCAACCGAAGCCGAGGGACACCACTGGAAAGATCACCACCGAACCGAGCAGCGCATAGCGCTCCTTCGTGAGCCACCACGCGAGGGTGAGCAAGGCACCACCGCACAACAGCCAACCGATCCCGGAAAGGGGGAGTCGATCGATCATGGGACGGCGGTAGTGCATCCCAGCGGCGATGGTGATGCCCACGAGCAAACCATCCAAGCGGGAGAGGGTGGGGTAGTAGATCCACTGGAACCAGACGGCCGTCTGTTCGCCGCGCAGATCCACCGGCACACCCACATGCCAGGCCCAGGCGCGCCATGCGATGCCCAGGATCACCAGTGCGCCGAGCAGCCATCCGGCGCTCCGCACACGCAGACGGTGCAAGCCGAGCAGGATCAACGGCAGGAACAGGTAGAAATGCTCCTCCACGCACAAGGACCACGCATGCGAGAACGTGCCGTGGTGCCGTAGGTCCAGCCCCAGGTTCAAGGTGAAAGTGGCGAACTTCCACAGCGGGGCGATCGTGGCGCGTTCCCGGATGAGGGGGAAGAGGAAGTAGAGCGCCACCATCACACTGTAAGCGGGAAGGATGCGGAAGGCACGGCGCAGGTAGAAAGTGCGCAAGCCGATGGTGCCCGTGCGCGCCTGTGTTCGGAAGAGCTGGTCCGCGATCAGGTACCCGCTGAGCACGAAGAAGAGGTCCACGCCGATCCAGCCGAAGGCACCGATGCTCTCGATCCATGCCGGGTGCGCGAAGAGCCCGTAGTGGTAGACGAACACCAGCACAATGGCCAAGGCACGCAAGTGGTCGAGACCGGGAAGGGCCTGTGCGCGGTTCATGCTGCAAGAACGAAAGCGCAACCCCGACCCTGGATCGCAATGCTCCACCAACTATTCACGGGGCAGTGTGGGTGGATGGCGCGTACATGCGAACCGATACCGAGTTGGCCCGCCCCAAGCAAGCTGCCCGCTATGCCGACCGGGTTGTTGACGTGGACCTATATTCGATCCCCATTCTCTTCAAACCTCACCCGATGACAGCCCTCCTCGTCCTACTCGCCTTCGTCGTCCTGGTCGCCTTGTACGCCGTGGGCATCTACAACAAGCTCGTGAAGCTGAAGAACCTGGTGGCCGAGGCGTGGAGCGGCATCGATGTGCAGCTGAAGAAGCGCTACGACCTGATCCCGAACCTGGTGGAGACGGTGAAGGGCTATGCCACCCACGAGAAAGAGACC
This sequence comes from Flavobacteriales bacterium, assembly GCA_016721825.1. GTDB lineage: Bacteria > Bacteroidota > Bacteroidia > Flavobacteriales_F > PHOS-HE28 > PHOS-HE28. The sequence goes on along the minus strand of JADKHI010000001.1, from coordinate 20,639 downwards.
TTCGAGAGCGTGACCCGTGCCCGTGCGGCGGCGCAACAGGCCACCACGGTGGAAGGGCAGCAGGCCGCGGAGAAGGCGCTTGGCGGCGCGCTGGTGAACCTGATGGCCGTGGCCGAACGCTATCCGGAGCTGAAAGCGAACACGAACTTCCTGGAGCTGCAGAACATGTTGAGCACGGTGGAAGGCGACCTGGAGAAAGCAAGGCGCTACTACAACGGCAACGTGCGCGAGCAGAACACCTTGATCGAGAGCTTCCCGAGCAACGTGATCGCCAACGCGTTCGGCTTCGCCAAGTCCGTGTTCTTCGAACTGGACAACCCGGCCGAGAAGGTCGCTCCATCCGTAAAGTTCAACTGATGCGGCGCTGGCTGCTGCTGGCATCGGTGGTGGGTGTGCTGAGCGCTCACGGCCAGTCCGAGAAGATCAAGGCCTTCCATACGGACCTCACCGTGGCCGCCGATGGGCAGCTCACGGTGACGGAGGAGATCACCATCCACGCGGAAGGCGATCAGTTCAAGCGGGGCATCGTGCGGAAGTTGCCGCTGCGCTTCACCGACCACAACGGCAGGCAGCATCGCGTGCAGTACGAGTTCACTGCCGTGGAGATCTTCGGCGCGCCTTCCCCGCACCACACCGCCACGGAGGGCGACGACTTCGTGCTGTACGTGGGCAGCGAGGGCAACTTCCTGGAGCCTGGCGACTACCCTTACCGCATCACCTACACCACCAAGGGCCAGGTGGGCTTCTTCCCAGAATACGACGAGATCTACTGGAACGTGAACGGCAACGGCTGGGCCTTCGCGATCGACAGCATTTCGGCGTTGATCCACCTGCCGCCCGCGGCCCAGGTGAAACAGACCGCTTGCTACACGGGGGCCTTGGGCAGCACCGAGAACGCCTGCTCGGACAGCCTCATTGATCCGCGTACAGTGCGCTTCGTGGGCCGCGCCATGGAGTACTATGAAGGCCTCACGGTAGCGGTCGGTTTCCAGAAGGGCGTGGTGGCCGAACCACCGCCGCCCACGTTCTGGGAGCGCTATGCCGTGCCGCTGGTGGGCGGCATCATCTCGCTGCTGCTGTTGCTCTACTACAGCTTCACTTGGTCCCGCTTTGGTCGCGATCCGGACCGGCCCACGGTGATCCCGCTCTTCGAACCACCGGACAACCTTTCGCCCGCATCGGTGGCCATGGTGATGCGCGGCAGTGCGAACGACGACCAGATCACCCCGGCCATGATCAGCTTGGCCGTGAAGGGCCACATCCGCATCGATGAGAAGAAGGAGGAGATGCTGCTCGGCCTGATCAAGAAGGACACCTACACCATTGTGAAGCTGAAAGGCGGATCGGGCCTGCCGAAAGAGGAGCAGGAACTACTGAACCGCATGTTCGGCTCGGGCCAGGAGAGCTTTGAGATCACCGGCACTTACGACCCGAATGTGCAGAGCATGGCCAGCGCGTTCCGGGGCAGCTTGCGCCACCAGTGGCATGCCTTTCTGAACAAGGGCAACAACGTGCGCTTCTGGTGGATCCCTGTTCTTACCATTACCGTCTGCGCCATCTCCTTGTTCGTCCTGCACAACGCATACTGGGGCGACAACGACCTGGTGTACATCATCGCCTTTCTCGTGGCGAACATGTTCCTCTTCATAGTCTATCTCTTCCTGATCAAGCGGCCGAGCGAGGAGAAGCAGGCCTTGCGTTCGCGCCTGCAAGGGTTCAAGATGTACCTGAGCGCCGCGGAAGAGAAGCAGCTCCAGCATTTCAACCCGCCCACGCTGACACCCGAGGTCTTTGAGAAGTACCTGCCCTACGCCATCGCCTTCAAGGTGGAGCAGATCTGGGGCGACCGCTTCCAGGACATGATCAGCAAGGCCTTGGTGGATCCCAACTACCGCACGACCTGGTACAGCGGCTCCATCATGAACTACGGCGCGTTCTCCTCGCACATGAACAGCTCGCTCAGCAGCAGCGTGCAGTCCTCCAGCACGCCGCCCAGCAGCAGCGGTGGCTCTGGCGGCGGTGGGTCTTCGGGTGGGGGCGGCGGCGGTGGTGGGGGTGGAGGGTGGTAACGCATGAGTGCTTCATCGCCCGGACGGACCAGAACGCGGCCACATCCACAAGCCACTGGCCAGAGTCATCTGCGCCGCCCTTGCCGGACCTGCCTGGCAGGCTGAACAAAGCAGGTCATTAACTTTCCGGAAAGTCATCACCATGAACTGGCGACCGTTCAGCATCCTGGTCCTGTGCGCAGCCTCGTGCACCGTGCGCGCGCAAACCGTGTGCGATAGCCTGCACACCATCCTGGGCAGCTTCTTCGAGCATGAAGGCATGATGTTCGGCGTGGTGGCCACCACACCGGTCACCCTCGACCACATTTCCGCGAACCTCTTCCCCGGCACGCGCCAGTACGCGCTTCACATGCGCCAGGGCGGCTACGTTGGGCATACCGACGATCCCAGCGCATGGACGCCGCTGGACACCGTTACCGTGACCTCCGCCAACACGGGGTTCCAGGAGAGCAATACCGCGGTCGTCCCCATACCGCTCGCCCTGACCCTGGCACCGGGCGACACCGTCTCGTTCTTTCTCACCGACCAGACCAGTAGCGGGCTCTTCTCCTTCGGCAACCTCACACCGGCCGGCTCGGTGGTGGAAAGCGACACCCACGTGGGCATCACGGTGGCCTATGCACTGCCGCGCGACTTCGGGCCTGCGTACGGTACGTACGAATGGAGCGGCCGGGTGGCGTACTGCCTGGCCGACGAACAAGGCATCGATGCACTGACAACCGCTGGTTACGCGGTGAGCGTTTCCACTGATGCCATAATGGTCAACGCCCCGGAGCAACCGCTGGCCAGCAAAGCACCGGTGATCGAGCTGCGCGACCTCAGTGGGCGCATGGTGCATCGTTCAGCGTTGAACGGTCCGCGAACGCACATCAGCACCGTTGGTCTGGCCAAGGCACCCTATGTGCTCACTGTCTCGGACGGAACGCACAAGCAGTTCGCACAATTGGTGGTGGTGCCCTGAACACAGACATAAGAACTGCGCCCGGCCACCCTGATGCGGGCGACCGGGCGCAATTCGGGCCGGCGTTCCCGACCTCGCGACCGTGCATTCTTCCGGTGAACCTATTCCCGCACGAACCGAACGTGCTGTTGAACGCCGTTCCGGTACCCGAGCGATACGACGTAGGAACCGGAAGCGCAGGCGTCCGCGTGCACGATCACTTGATCATCGCCCAGCGTGTACGGCATCGCGATCCGGGCGCCGAGCAGGTCATGGACCGACACGGTGATCGGCTCCACACCATTGGCGCAAGCGATGCGCAGTTCGCCGCGCGTCGGGTTGGGGTAGGCCTCCGGTCCCGAGGCGACATCCCATGATCCGATACTTGTCGTGTTGATGCTGCAATCGGTGATGTGGTCCAGGATGTTGGCCCGATCGTTCATGGCCTCGGGACCGAACAACTCGCTCGGGCCGATGGTGCCGAACAACACTTTGCCAGCACCCCAGTCCATCTCCGCCAAGGTGGGCAGGTCCACTGTGGGACCACCGAAATTGTCATCGTTGTTCTCCACGTTCACTTTGGTGAGCCCTTCGCCGTGGAGCACTCCATTACCATAGTAGAACGCGACCCATTCCGAACCGATGGGCTGATACGGACCGGTGTGGATCGGGTGCGTACCGTAGGGCCGTGCGAAGCTCACCGAATAGCCCTGCGCGATGGAAACACCACCGAAGCCCAGGTCCAAGCGCACGTGCCCGGTGAAGTCCTGCGAATCAGGGGAGCTGTTCAGAAAGAGCTTGCCACCAGCGGCCACCCAGCGCTCCACGGTTTCCCCGTGCACGGTCAGAAAGTCCATCAGGGGATCCACGTCGAGGGAGGTTCCGTCGATGAAGATGGTGCAGGTGCCCGGCCCGAAGACCTGTGCCACGTTGATGGTCTCGAAATGGCCGAGCTGCCAGTTGCCTTGGCCGAACACGGTGTTCATGGTGCTCTCGTTGGTGGTGCCGCTACTGTAGGTCTCCATCACCTGGAACTGGTCGGAGTGGATGTACCACACGTCGGAGCCGGTGATGGGGTCCAGTCCGCAGGCGTCGATGATCAGCGTATTGTTCTCCGATCGGCTGTCCGGCGTCAAGAGCGTCGCGTTGATAAGGTGGCAGGCTGTACCGGTGTGGTCCACCGTGGTCTGGAACGTATGGTCCACGCTTGCGCCTGGTTGCAGGGTCCCGGGCACGACTTCCACAGGACCGAGCAGCCCGTCCACCGTCAATTGCACTTGCAGGTTGCTGAGGGCTATGGAACCCTTGTTCTCGATCCGCACCGTCACGGGTTCTACACCGAGACCCACGCTGCTGATGGGCGAAAGGAATGCGCTCAACCCTGCATCATCGTCGCCTCCACCGGTGATCACCACCGTATAGTCCTCCGCTTCCCCATATGTGAAGGGGATGCAGGGGTCATTGGATAGCGTCCACGGGCCGAAAGGTTCCTCCACGCCGCGGATGCGCAGGCGTGTCGGTCCGTTCAGTGCGTTGGGAGGTATGCTGAAGGTGAAGCTGATCGTATAGGCACCACCGCCCATTTGGGCCAGGCCTACGCGTTCGATATCACTGAACCGCTGGTCGTGATCCAGGTCCACCCAGGCAGCGAAATTGTGCGGCCACGCATCGCCCGATCCGATGGTGAGGGTGTAGGAAGGGCCCACGGCGAGCGTCGTCTGCAAGGCGGTATAGTCGGAGTAACCCGAGGGAACCAGTGGAGCGGTGGTACCCGTGTTGTTGATGGTGCCGAGTGACACCGACGTGAGAATGGGCGCAACGATCTGCCCGCCGTGCTGCGGAATGCAATAGGTGGATTGCGCGGTGGCGGATGCGGATGGAACAGCGAAGAGGAGGAGGACGAGCAGCGTGTCTTGTAGCGTGGTTTTCATGAGCCGGTGTTTGATGTGACGGCGTGTGTCGCCGTGCGGGTTGATCGTGCGTGGATGACGCCGGTCGGTCGCCCCGCCGATGCTTAATGAAAACCTAAGAACCCGGTTCCGCTTCACCAGCGCGGCTCTCCGCCACCTGGAGCAGGAAGCCTTTGCCGTAGACGTTGGTCAAAGTGATCCCCGGAACGAGCTGTACGTACTTGCGCAAGCGCGTGAGGTAGACGTCCAGCGAACGCGAATGATAGTCGTTCATGCTGCCCCATACCTGCTCCACCAGGAATCGGCGCTCCACCATGTTGCCTGCGTTCGAAAGCAGGATGTAGAGGATCCGGTTCTCTTTCGCGGTGAGCGTGATGGTACGCCCCGGCATCTCCAAGGTGCGTTCGCGCACGTGCAGCGTGAAGGTGGGGAAGACGAGCGATCCGCTGGCGTGCACCTTGGGACCCTGCGTGCGATAGAGCACGGCGTTCACGCGCAACAGCAGCTCTTCGAACAGGAACGGCTTGGTCAGGTAGTCGTCGCAACCGCTGTTGAAACCGGCCTGTTTGTCGGGGAGGGTGTTTCGCGCGGTGAGGAAGATGAAGGCCGCCAGTGGAGCGATCTTCCGCATTTCGCGGGCCACCTGGAAACCGTCCATCTTGGGCAGCATCACGTCCAGGATGCACAGGTCGGGTCGCACCGCCGTGAACTGTGCCAAGGCCTCCAGGCCATCCGCGGCATGGTGCACGACGAAGCCCTCCAGCTGGAACCTGTTCTGCAGCAGCTCCGCCATGTGCGGTTCGTCCTCGACGATCAGCAGGGTCCGTTCAGCCATGTGCCGGTTGCGGAAGAACGAGTTCGACCTCGACCCCGCTCGAGGGGCCTGCGTTCAACGCGATGGTTCCACCGTGGGCCATCACCACTTTGCGCGCGAAGTACAGGCCGATGCCCGTGCCTTTCACGGCGGTTTCGCGGCCGTTGCTGCCGCGGAAGAACTTGTTGAACACCAGCGATCGCTCGCTGGCGGGGATGCCCGGCCCGTTGTCCGCGAAGGTGATCCGCAGACCGCTCGATGTGTTACGGGTGCCGATGTTCACACGCCGGGGCGCACGGCCGTATCGGATCGCATTGTCCAACAGCGAATGGAACACATTGGTCAGGTAAGTCGCATCCACAAGTACCCACGGGTCAGTGGCCTCGAAAGCGCAAGTCACCACAACGGCCTCCCGGTCCAGCGCGGGCTTGAGCGAGCGCAGGGTCGCTTGCAGCAGTTCGTGCGCATCGTGAAGCTCCAGTTCCAACGGTAGCGCCTCCTGGTCCAGCAGGCTCACGGACATCACTTTCTTCACGTTGGCCTGCATGCGTTCGTTCTCTTCACCGATCACTTCCATCATGTGCGCATGCTGTGCCTGCTGGTCCGGCCGCCGCAGTGTGTCCAATGCCAGAGAGATGTGCGTGAGCGGTGTGTTGAACTCGTGGGTGATGTTGCTCACCAGGTCCAGTTGCATCTGTGCCAACCGCCGCTCCTGGGCCCAAGCACGCCGGCTCCTCCACAGGGTGAACACCAGCACCGCGAACAGGGCCAGGAAGATCCACAAGTAGGGTAGGGTCTCCCGCAGGGCCGCAGCAGTAAGGCCGGGCAAGTGCAGCACCACCACCCACGGCGCCACGTCAGTAGGCACGATGGCCGAGGAGCGCACCGATGGTGCATCAACAGCGGGTCCGTGCGTTGGCGTTCGGAACAGCGTATCCCTCGAAAGGGTGTCCATGATCAGCGCCACATAGCCCGCATCACCGGCTTGCGAAAACGTCTCCCGGAGCGATCGGGTGAAGCGCGCCACATCCACCAATTCCATGCGTCGCCCGGCCACCTCGGCACAGAGCAGACCCCGGTCCGCGAACACACCCGGTGATCCGGTGCTGTTGGTGTCGCTCGGGCTCTCCATGGGCAGCAGGAAGTTGAGGCGCACATGGATCCGCATCGACGCCGGCACATCGATCGGGAACCGTCGACGATCCAGCAGCGTGTCCGGACCAGCGGTGTGCACCCGGTATTGCGCGATGGTATCGCCGGTCGATCCGGCGCTGCTCGGCGGGGCGATCAAGTAGAACGCGGACCCACCGGGAAGGGAGCGTTCGGCAAAGAGCTCCACGCAACGCGCGTCGTCCCGCACCTGGGCGGCAACGCTGTCCAAGCGCAGCTGTGCCTGGCTCAAGAGGTCGGTACGCTCGCGCCGCAGGACAGTGCTCCACGCAAGCAAGCCGGCCAGGAACAAGGCACTGAGTGCCAAGGTGATCCCCAGGTCCGAACGCTCCATCCGCTTCATCCTTTCAAGTATACGGGACCGTTTCCCACGAACGCCGAGCGTGAACATGGTTTAAGGATCCGTTAAGGATGTCCAGCAACCCGATGGGTATCCCCGCGATGGTCACGCCGCGTTGAATGCCGGGCACACACCGCGAGTACGAGGCGAGCGATCCCGACGGCACTGAACGGAAGATGCCTGTCCTCGAAGACAGCGGACGACCGGTGGACCTAACGTTCAACACGGTGTTCGCGCCGACGGCTACTTTGGCATCGTTCTTCTCATCGCTCTCCTCCGATCCCGGGTATGAATCCTTCCACCTCCCAACAGATCATCGGCAGCATCAGCGCCGGTCTCGCTGTTCTCCTTTTCTTACTACGGCTGCTACCGTTCCTGGCGGAATGGTCGCGCAAGGAGACCAGCAGCGACCAATGGGTGGCACCCGCACTTTCCATCCTGTTGCCCATTTGGGTGCTGATGATGATCGCGCTGCTCTGCATGACGGCCAGCGGCGGATTCGACTGGATCCGGTTGGGACGCGGCAAGCTCTACCTGCTCACCGTAGCAGCTGCCTTCGCGCTGGCATGCGCTTCCTACCTGTTCATCGGCTTGTACGTCCGGCCCGGTTTCACGCCGCGCGGCCTCTACAGCCCGTTCCTCTACCTCATCCTGTTCTCCACGGTGCTGCTCGTGGTCGTGAGCTTGAACCAGAAGCTCGTGCCGGGGATCTCCGTACAGTGGCTGCTTCGTCCATGGACGTGGTTCACTGCCTTGAGCCTCGTGGGCAGCCTGATCTTTTCCGGCCATTGGATCGCTACCAACGGCGTTCGCGGTCTGTCCGGTATCGCCATGCGCATCATCGTCTTCTTGCCAGCAACCGAAGAAGAGCTTGCGCAGATCGCACAGCTCGATCCGACGAACGATTTCGAAAAGCTGCTTTGGCGGGCGAACCGTGATGAGAAACGGGCCGTGTGCGAGGCTGCCACTGCGCGCCTGCGTTCGGATCCGGAATTCCTTGAGCGCATGGCTTCGATGCTCGATTCCGGCTATGCGGAACCTGCGCTGTCGTTCGTGCGCGATGCTGAGCTCACGCCCGCCGAAAAAGCCCGGTTCGCCCGACCCGCGCTCAACGCCTTGGGGCGTTGGGTGAACAGTGCACCCGCGCCCAACTTCACCACGTCGGAGCACTTGAAGCGCACGCGGCGTTTGGGCGATGAGCTATTCCGCGTGCTTCCCGAGAAATTCGCCGGCACCGGCGTTGACTTCTCCGAGCTGCACGGGTGGTATGAGGAGAAGATGAAGTGAGCACGGTGGATCCACGAACGGACCGATGACGACCGCCGATCCCCATAGCCAGCAGCTCGCGGAGTTCCCCGCGCCCTTGCGCGAGCTCGTGGAAGCCGAGCTTCAGGTCGGCAACACTATCGTCGCCGTCGAGAATGGCTTTCCCGCAGCGCCCTGTGGTGCCTCCGTCAAGCTGGCCAAGGCGGTCGGACCAGAACGCCGGAGAACGACGGGTGAGGTGGTCTTTTACGCGCGCAACAACACCTCCTACGCGGGCGAGTTCACCACCGAACAGCGGCACTTCTTCGTCCTCGAACCGCCCTTGCCGCCAGCACCCGAGCCGGACATGGACGCCATCCGCAAGGCGCTCGAGCCCAAGCCGGACGCATTGTCCTCTTTGTCCCAGCGGGAAGCGGGCGCGGGTGTGGAGATCGGCAGAGCACTGGTGGAGCAGCCCGTTCGGGCTGAGGACGCGAGCGTGCCGGCTCGCGCGCTGACGGTCACCGAAACCGCCACCAGCGCGAAACGCCTGCTGCACTTCAACGACCACCGTCCGCCGCACGAGATCCAGTTCGTATTGGAACGCAACCTCATGACGCTGTTCGCGGCCTCCATGGAGTACGACCGCCTGATCCTAAGGGCCGTCGCTAACGTGGTCGGTGCGCGCTATGACGTTGAGCTGCGCTTCGAGGCCGCGATGCCGCATCAGAACTGCTATTCGCTGCAGGTAGAGACATCATGGGCCGATGCCGCTGCAACGCATCACGACTATTACCGCAAGACCGCGGGCAGTTGGTTCGGTTTCTGGACGCGCGACCTCATGCCCGCCGAGCCACCAGCCGCTGATGCAGGTGCGCCCGAACGGTATCAAGCGATCTGCCTCGCGTCCTTGAACGCTGAAGCGCATCTCGGCACGGTTACGACGATCCAACAAACCATTGTGGCGGCCATGAAGGCCGGCGGACGTTTCTCCACGTCGCACAAAGAAGGGGGCACCAACATCAGCTGGAACGGCGAACATTTCGTGCGCTCCGACTATGGCGACTATCCGGATCACCGAACGTTCGCCACCGAGGCGGAATTCCTGCAAGCGCTACGGCTGTTCTACGACTGGGAGACGTCGGCGAACGCGTATCCCGAGAAGGTCTCCGACCTTGTGGCGTGGAAACTGATCCTGCGGTTGCTCCGGACGTAGTGTGATGAGCTGGCGCCATTCGAATTGAGGTGCCGGCGTCAGCGACGACGAACGGCCTTCCGCGCCGCGTGAAGCGCGTATAGTGAACCTCCACACGTTCTGCGTGTACCTTCCCGCATGCGTTCGCTGATGCTCATGGTTTCGGTCCTGCACGTCGGGTGGGCACACGCGGCAACACGCAGCATCCACGTCACCGGCACTGTGGAGAATATCCAGAGCTGGGAGATCGCCGGCTACTTCACGGCCATGGTGGTCAGCTCCACGGAACTGCCGCAACACGGCGTGGTGTCGACCAGGCCGCAGCTGATGGTGGACCTTAGGACCGGCCGCTTCGAAGGCGAGCTGGTGTGCGGGGTGAGCCGCAATGCCCACGGCCGTTGGGTGGACATCCACTTCGTGGGCGTCTCCTACCTGTTCACGGCCTATCCCGAAATGGTGCTTCGTGTTCCCTATGCCAAGCACATCGACCTGGGGTCCTTCGCCTGGAAGCCGAGCCACTACCGCTCTAAGGACGGCGACTTGGTGATCGATACCGCCGTGCCACGCGATACCGTGATCGGCGACCTATTCGGAACACACGTACGCGTCAGCCCCATCAACCCTGCACCTGACGATACCGTGCACTTCGCGTTCACCTGGGAGAACAGCGGCCAGCCTCACCAGGCGAGCATGGGCGGCCTCTATATGAAGGACTGCTGCACCCACCTGTGCGACTTCACCTTCGCGGTGCGCACGGATACGGATGTTTACGGCGAGAGTTGGCCCCACCACGTCACGCTCAACTTACCGCCGAAGCTCGCCTCAGGCCGCTACCGCATCCGGCAAATGCCCGCGCTGGGCGCGAATGTCTTGTCCTGACGGAGGTTGACACAACCCGTCAACAGACCATGGGATTTTCAAGCGAGTTCAGGGAACGGCAGCGCTATTCAGAAGTGCTGAAGCGGCAAGTGGCATTTGAAGTGATGAGCGGAGCATTGACCAAGAGCGAGGCCTGCCGCACGTATGGGATACTGAGTGTGCGGTCGGTGAACCGGATGATCGACCGGTTCGGCGCCGGTATCTTGTCGGAGCATAAGGAGCTACTGGCACAGATGGGTAGACCGAAGAAGGAGCGACCCACACCGATGGGTGGACAGAGCGATGCGGAACAACTGCGCCGGGAGGTGGAGCGACTGAAGAAGGACCTTCGAGCAGCAGAGTTGAAGGCAGAGGCGTACTCGCTGATGATCGACCTGGCAGAGAAGGAACTGAAGGTGGCGATCCGAAAAAAGTCCGGCACCAAGTGATCCGAGAGATGAAGAGACAGCATCCAGAGGTAAGTGGACAGGAGCTGTGTCGATCACTTGGTGTGAGCAGACAAGCGCATCACAAACAGGGCCACCGTGCTGAACGCGTGCTGCAAGGGCATGGAACGATCGTGGAGCTGGTGCGCGGCATCCGCTCCAAGCAACCCAAGCTGGGCGGGCTGAAGCTGTACAAGCTGCTCACCCCACGGATCAGCGAGCTGCCGGCACCATTCGGTCGTGACCAGTTCTACGCATTGCTGCGCCGGGAAGGGTTGGTGCTGCGCAAACGCAAGCGCAGTGTACGCACCACCATGAGCAAGCATGGGTTACCCGTGTATCCGGACCTGATCAGAGGCATGGACATAACAGCCCCTGGGCAGGTATGGGTGGCGGACATCACCTACTGGCGGGTGGAAGAAGGCTTCTACTTCATCTTCCTGATCACCGATGCGTGTTCGCACAAGATCATCGGGTACCATGTGGCCAGAGGTATGAGCGGAGAGCATGCGCTGACCGCATTGCACATGGCCCAGCGTTCCAGTGCACATGCCTTGCACGGCATCATCCACCACAGCGACAGGGGTAAACAGTACTGCTTCGGTCAATACGTTCAGCAGCTCCAGCAGGCAGGCATGCGCACCAGCATGACCGAAACTTCCGATCCGCGGGACAATGCGGTCGCTGAACGGGTCAACGGCATCCTCAAGAACGAGCTGCTTGCACACCACAAGATCCTGAACATCGACCAGGCCAGAGCTGCACTGGAAGAAGCGGTCCTCATCTACAATACGCAACGACCGCACCTCAGTTGTGACATGCACGAACCCGAGCATGCACATCAACAGGATCATCGGCTCAAGCGTCGCTGGCGTCGATATCGCTTCAAGGGTGTTGTCAACCCAGCTCAGGACGAAACGATCGTTGTAAACTCACCACAGGAATAGAACCATTAACCCGTCAACCTTTTTCAGGACGACACAGGCTCACAGCTCAGAGGCTCATAGGCCACGTGACCTTGGGCTCATTGGCTCAGAGGCCCAGCCATGCAGACACTTCCGATCCACGGGATCCCGGGCAACTCTGAACCACGTGATACCTTAGGCTGACATTTCCGATCGACCATGCGTGCGCTAACCACTCTTCTTTCAACCATCACCGCACTTTTCGTGCATGCACAAAGCCACACGTGGAGCTTCGCGCTGGGCGGGCAGGGCCAGGATGATGTGCAAGCCATGGCCGTGAGCGACTTCGGGCACCTTTACGTAGCGGGTTATGTGTACGACGATATCGTGGACATGGACCCCGGCACTGGCCAAGCGGACCAGTACAGCGCGAACTCTTTCCTGGCCAGCTACACGACGGATGGCACCTACCGCTGGGCCTACGCGTTCGATGGTGGAGGCTTCACGGAAGCGCAATTGGCCGCGGGGAACAATGGCGATGTGGTGATCGCGGGCCGCTGGGCAGGCTCGGGTGAGTTGGACCCCGGACCCGGTGTGGTACCGGCCAATGCCAGTGGCAACGGTCGGTTGGTGGTGGCGCGATACGATTCCACGGGGAACCACCTCTGGTCGTTCAACATCGGGGGCACGAACACGGAATCCATCGCTGGCCTTGCTTTGGATGCGGCTGGCAACGTGTACATCAGTGGCATCGTCTACGGCGGCTGCGACTTCGATCCGGGGCCGGACACGATCATGCCCTTTCCGAACGATTTCATCCAGTACAACTTCCTGGCGAAGTACGCTGCCAATGGCCAGGCCCTTTGGGCCCGCATGTTGCGCGGACCGGCCGTGTTCCAGAAGCCTGTCATTGCGGTGGATAGCGCAGGCAATGCCTACATCAGTGGCTCGGTGGGCGATTCGTTGAACCTCGATCCGGGCTTCACCAACACCGTGATCAATGGGGTGGGGCCCGTCGAGGATGTCTACCTCGCACGCTACCGCCCCGACGGTTCCTTCCACTGGGGCGGTGTGATCGGTGGATCGCTCGATGGGTTCGCCCACGCCATCGCCGCCAATGCCGATGGACGCGTGGTGGTGACCGGGACCTATCGCGGCTACTACGACTTCGACATGTCGGCAGGCACCACCACGCTCATGGCCACCATCCCCGGCGCTTACGATGCCTTCGTGGCGGTGTACGACAGCACCAGCGCACTGCAATGGGCCAAGCGCTTCGGCAACAACGGCCTGGACATGGGCACGGCCGTGCGCATGGACACACAAGGCGAAGTGGCGCTGGCCGGGTATTATGCCGGGTCCATCACCATCGGCAACTTCATCAACGGGTTCGGGTGGGATGATGCCTTCCTTACACGCTTGGACCCCAATGGCAACGTGCTCTGGGCGTTCGGGGTCGGAGCCAACGACTACGACCGTGCCAGTGCCGTGGCCATGGGCGCTGATGGTGCCACCTACCTCGGAGGCTACTTCAACAACACCATCGATCTGGATCCCGGCACAGGCACATCGCTCTGGACCATGGTGGGTTTCCACGACCTGTTCGTGGCCCGTTACGATGGGCTATCCACGGGCATCCCCACCCGCACATCGCCCGCGTTACTGGCCACGCCGAACCCCACAGCGGATCGGGTCAGTGTGCACGCGAACGAACCCGGCACCGCCCAGTTGATCGATGCCACCGGCCAGGTGATCCGTGTGCTGCGATTGATCACTGGCCCGAACACGCTCGATCTATCCGCGCTGCCGGATGGGATCTACCTGTTGCGCTGCGGTCCCGCAGCGGTGCGGGTGGTGAAGCAGGAGTGAGGTACTGGACGCAGGAACCCTGCCTCAGCGACCAACTGCGCCATGTACTGTTGGCCATCCGCTCACCCATGCACCCGCCATGCGATGGCCCGCGTGGTGTAGCGCATGTCCACCGGCCCGTGGGGGCTTGTGGCATCCAACAGCGCGTCCAACGCTTCGAGGAAAGCCGGGATGTCGGCCACACCATGCTTCACGTAAGAACTGCTCAGCGCCAGGTTGCGCACACGCGCGCGGTCCATGGGCACGGAGTGCATGAACGCACGGACTTCCGCATGCGGCGCTCGCTCACGGATGGCGTTGATCGTCCTGCCTGCGCGCTCGTTCACCTCGTATTGTGTGGACCACGTGCGCAGCAAGGTCTCATAGCCTTGCATGAAGGGCGTGTCCTCCAGGCGCACGTTCCAGAAGGCCACGCACGCGGAGCGCGGGGTGCCGATGCGCTCCACTTCGGCGAAGGTGCGATCCAGATCGAACCAATGGAAGGCCTGCGCGGCGATGATCAGAACGGCGCACGCATCGGGCAGGCCGGTGTGCTCGCTCGTCCCCACGCGATAGTCCTGCGCACCATCCGCGCGTGCCGTGGCCAACATGTCCGCGTTGGGGTCGATGCCGATCACCGGGTGGCCCGTGCTTGCGAACAGGCGCGTGGAGATGCCTGTGCCGCAGCCCAGGTCCACGATCAAGCCGGGGGCCGGTGCCTGTTCCAAGCACCAACGCACCAGTTCCTGTGGATAGGTGGGCCGCGCCTGCCCGTATGCGTTGGCCAGGCCCGTGAAGCGTTCGGTGGATCGCATGGTGGACGCGGGCTGAGGCGAAGCTACGCGTGCGACTAGCGGACAGGCGGCTGCGGCATTACGCCGGGGAAATGGCGGATGCGGCAGTGGGCGGTGGCATGAGGGGAGTTGAACGATGTGGGCGTGCCCCTTGCCCATCCCTTCACTCCGCAGGGCTACGTTCGGGAGCGGCAAGGGTCCGGCTTTCCGCTACAAGTCCGCGCCCTGAATACAGGGCTTGCGGGCTTTCCGCTTCAATCCGTCACGCGCTGAAGCACAACCGATGATCCAGCCAAGAGGATGATCTCTACTTCGCCGCGAACCGTGCGCTCAAGAACTCCGCTGACGCTTGCGGCGATCCGCTGATGAAGAGGAAGTGCTTCGGCTCATCTGCGAACCAGATGTAAGTTTTGGCAGGCAGTTCAACTGCGCTCGTTGCGTATGCGCGACGAGATGCGAATGCCGCAACGACGGCGACATGACAAGTCGCAGCGCTTGACCAACGTTCCAGTTCCTGAAAGCGAGGCTTGTCGATGGCTGCGGACGGATCGGCGTGGATGAAGAAGAGTGTGTTGTGGTGCTTGGAAAAGGCGACGATGTCGGGCAGGAACGAAAGGCTGCCACCCGAAAGGCCGAACCGCTGGAAAGCGCTGCTATCAGCTAGCATCTCCGCATCCGGAACTTGCTGCAGCAACACAACCTTGCGCACGGCTTCCATCAACCGGTTCTTTCCGTGTGCGCTCATGGCTTGCCTTTGCCTATTCGTTTGACGGCTTTGTCGAAATCGCTTTCGTGGTCCGGTCCCAGCTTGTTCGCCTCGCGGTATTTGTGGTACTCGCGCAATGCGTGTTCATCCGCTTCCACCTTGTTCAGGTGTCCCAACCCTTCAAGCACCTCCCGCTCGTTCAATGTCAGGAAGCCGTGGAGCTTCTCGATCCAATCCTTCATGGCCATCGGCTTCTTGCGCAAGGCTTGTGATTCCGCGAAAGCGAGGTATTGCTCCACGATGTTGTTAAGTTGCTTGAGCTCGTCCTCGTTCAGGTAGTTCTTCGCGATCGTCACATCGCGCGGGAGGATGCGCTCACCCGGCCAGTTGGTCAATCCCATGTTCGGTTGTTCCGCGCTCGCCCTGCCACCGATCAACTCCGCGGCCGTATGGCCGGTGATCGCGAAGTGGAACTTGTTCTGCACGGTGGCATAGAACTTCCGCGTGGCGTCCACATCCGGATCGTAGTCCACGCTAGTGGAGTAGATGTCGGTCACCTTCCTGTAGAACTGCCGTTCACTGGTGCGGATGTCGCGGATGCGCTCCACCAGCTCATCGAAGTAGCGGTCAAGCGCGCTGTGTTCCTTGAAGCGCCGATCGTCCAGCGTGAAGCCTTTGATCAGGTGCTCCTTCAAGCGCTGCGTGGCCCACATGCGGAACTGGGTGCCTCGCTTGCTGTTCACCCGGTAGCCCACCGAGATGATCATGTCCAAATTGTAGTGCTCCACCTGGTAGGTCTTGCCGTCGGCGGCAGTTGTTGCAAAAAGTGCAACAACTGAAACGGCCTCCAGCTCGCCCTCCGCGATCACGTTGCGGATGTGCCGGCTGATGGTGGATTTGTCCTTCTCGAAGAGCACGGCCATCTGGTCTTGCGATAGCCAGACAGTCTCGCCTTCCATGCGCACATCCATGCGCAAGGTGCCGTCCTCCGTGCGGTACAGCAGCACAGGTGCCTGCCCGTCCTCCTTCTTCGTTCGCTTTGCCATGTTCTGCGCCTGACGGACTTTCCGTCAACCGCGCTCGAACAAGATAGTGGCGCGGTGCTATCCGATAACGAGGGTGGCCTTTGGAAAGTCGAAGCCGAGCTTCGGTGAAGCTCAGAGGTGGGCATGGTCCGTAGGTATCGAGCAACCTTGCGTTCCTTTGAGCAAGATGAAATTCTGGGCCGGCGTCACCGACAACGAATGGTTCCCCTTCCTCGCTGCGCGCGGCTTGGATGAGGTGAACTTCTGGCGGCCATCGCCGGGGCCTTACTTCACGGGCTTGCCTGCGGGCACGCCCTTCCTCTTCAAATTGAAGGCGCCGAACAACCACATTGCGGGTGGCGGCTTCTTCGTGCAATACTCCTCCCTTCCGTTGGAAATGGCGTGGGATGCGTTCGGTGAGAAGAACGGTATGCCCACGTTCCGCGACTTCGACCGGAAGATCCGCGAATACCGGAAGCTGCCCAAGGGACCACTGGAGATGGGTTGCAATGTGCTGGTGCAGCCGTTCTTCTTTCCGAGGGAACGGTGGATCGAATTACCGACGTGGCCCAAGGCGGTGGTCGCTGGTAAGACCTTCGATACCGAGACCACCGAAGGCGCGTGGCTCTGGAACGAGGTGCAATTGCGTTTGCAGGACCATGCCGTCCAAGACCTCGTGGCCGAACCGGCGGCGGAATACGGCGGACCGCGCTACGGCGAACTCTTCCTCACGCGCAGCCGCTTGGGGCAGGGCGCCTTCCGGGTGCTGGTGAGCGAAGCCTACTCGAAGCGTTGCGCCATCACAGGCGAATCGACCTTCCCGGTGCTGGAGGCGGCGCACATACGGCCGTACGAATTGGAAGGGCCGCACCGCATCTCCAACGGCATGCTGCTGCGCTCCGACTTCCACAAGCTCTTCGATGCCGGGCTGGTGACCGTGACGCCCGAGCTGCGGGTGCGGGTGAGCGACCGCATCCAGGAGCAGTACTTCAACGGCAAGGCCTACTATAGACTGCACGACCAGCCCCTGGCCGTGATCCCCAAGCTGGACAGCCAGCGCCCCGATCCCGAGTTCCTGCGCTGGCACCTCACTGAACGCTTTGTTGGATGAACACTACAACCCATGATCAGCGACCAATTGCGCGATGAACTGCTGGCCTTCCGCAAGGAGCGCGACTGGGAGCAGTTCCACAACCTGCGGACCCTCTCCACGAGCATTGCCCTGGAAGCCGCCGAGCTGATGGAGCACACCCAATGGGCGAAGGATGCCGACCTGCCCACACTGGCCACCGAGCACCGCGATGCCCTGGCCGAGGAGATGGCCGACATTGCCATCCTGCTCACCTACCTCGCACACGACCTGCGCGTGGACCTCGAAACCGCCGTGCGCCAGAAGCTGGTGACCAACGCCGCCAAGTACCCCGTGGAGAAGGCGAAGGGCGTGGCGACGAAGTATGATCGGGTTGGTGGTGGGGGGGGTTGATACGTGGCCCTGTGTGCGGCGCCACAAATGCTCCCCGTTTTGTAACGCTCTTGTCGGTGTTGCGTTTGGGCAGGGGTTTGGTTTGGACTGTTTGTTTCTATTTTTCCAACAACCACTAACCGCCAACCAGCCTACATTGGGGCGCCCCTAGCGGGAGCCCGCCCCCCCCCCCCAAAGGGAACCCGCCACCCCGACCCCCAAGGACATTGGACAGAGTTCTTGGAACTAATCAGGCCATCATCCTAACAGGGGAACAAACTGGCGGGGGGTTTACGCCTATTGAACAGCTTGAAACACAGGGTGCAGGAATACCGATGCATGTTCACCAACATGAGAAGGGACTTTGCTGTTACCGAGGGCACGGTCCAGCTTGGTTGGCGCCGAGCATTTGGCGCTCAACAAAGGTGACGTAGCGATATGCCCCAGAGGCATACCGCACTCTTGGCAAATAACCGAGGAAGCCGGAGCCAGGTTCTTAGTACTTATCACACCAGCTGGACTTGAACAGATGTTTAATGAGCTAGCAGACCTGATGCCGCCTCCTGACTTTGACGATGTACATCGTATCTGTGGGAAGTACGGGATAAGCTTCATAGCAGGATGAACGATAGACCGGCACAAAAGAGCGTTTTCGACAAGTTCAAGAAACCTTGGGCGCTGTTCCTAGCGGGTTCTGTGGTACTTGGTGCAATTCTCGTGTACCTCGATGCATTGGATCGTATGGAGCCATGGATAGAGGCAATTCTGAATCAACCAGTTGTCATACTTCTGGGAGAGGCTCTCATTGTCCTGGCTGTTGCAGCAATTGTCGCTAGCAACTGGATTAAGAAGTCTACTCTTCACATTCGGCTGGGTTTTGCCGCGGTTCTCGTATTAGGTATTGTAGCTGTCATGCAACCAGCTGATGTTCCATTAGAGTATGTAGTAGTCTACGATAGCGGTGTCGAACCTTTCCATCCTGCACTCCTTACTGAAGTGGAATCACAATATGTCCACGATTTGGAAAAGTTGAACATGACTGGTGCACTGGAGAATAAGATTTTGATTTCCACTGTCGAAACGCCATTGCTTCCGAAGAAAGTAGCATTTCCTAAGCCGCTGGCTATTCGAAGACCAATCGTTTCTCTGCAGCAAGCTATTGGGATGCATCAAGCAGCCATTGTAGACGTCTCCCTCTCGTCTTTTGAGACCGATATTCTTCGTGTTCTTCGTTATAGGAAAGAAAAACCGAGTATTGTGAATGTATACGCTGAAGATGGGTTCAGTCAAGAGGAGGCTATGCTAAGGAATGCACTGCACGACGAAGGATGGACAGTAAGAAGTACAATTTATGATCCAAGAGGCAATGTCACTGCTGATGGGAAATCGGTAGCAATCTTTCTGGGTTCTTCAGACGGACTGGCGAATTTTCTCGAGAAGACGAAACTTAGTTGGAAGCTCTTAATTGTCCCCAATTGGGTAAGACCTTCACTTGCGAGGATTGCCGAAGGGACCGGTCATACAAACAAGGGTAAGTCAACGCGCATCTGTGCGGCTTCGACTGTCTTTGATAAGTTTATGGTAGGCGACCCGGCAACATGGGCAACTCTATTGCAAGTTGTTGATTCTTGTGCAAATGATGCAAGCACTGATTTTCACACAAAGGTCAAGCTGGGCATTCTCCAGGCATTCAATCGTGAAAGCGAAACTATTTCAATACCGTTCTAGATGAACATCGAGACACTTGCCGTTGTCGCTTCCTTGCTGGTAACGTTGGCCATTGGATTGTGGTCGGTCTTTCGCACGAGAAAAGGCGAGCTTGATGCGGATCAGTATTTTCTGGGGCGTGGATTCATGGTCGGAAATCGTGTTTTCTTCTCAATCTACGCGACCACGTTTAGTGCATTTACGGTGGTTGGGTTACCTGCGATGTATTTCACATGGCATTGGCACATTCTGGTTCATGTGGATTGGCATGGCACTTACTCCGTTAACGCTATATACGATTGGGAGAAAGCTAATTCAAACATCCAATGGTGACGTAAGTAGGTTCAAATCACCAGTAGGATTGCTTACAATGGGATATGGGTCACGGCCACTCACCCAGGCAATTGCAGTGGTCACAATTGTTGCTCTGTTCCCTTATCTGACTTTGCAGATTGCAGGTGTCGGCAAGTTCATTGTGAGTTTTAGCGATGGACAGGTGAGCTACATCTTAGCGACGTTAATCTGCTGCGCGGTAGTTGGTCTATATTTAGTTAAGGGCGGAGCAAAGGCCGACATTGAAACCGATTTCTGGCAAGGACTTATAATGCTAGTAGCAACTGTTGTAATCGCCGGATATGTGGGATGGTTGTTCTTTCAGGATGGTGATGTGAACATTGCGGCACTGAATGAGGCTGGCCTTCTCTCATTGCCTGGGCCTAAAGGGTACTTCAATGCGCCCATGCTAATTTCATTTGGAGTTATTTTCGGCCTAATCACCATCGCAACGCCTCAGGTCTCACGAAGCTAATGGGACTAGAGGATGCCAAGAAGTTGCGCCCTACACTGATCTGGTATCCTATCATCGGAACGGTCGCGCTGGTTCTTGCGGGTCTAATTGGTTTTTATGGAGCAGCTAAGCTTCAGGTCGCAAGTCCGGATTTTGTCGCAGGCGATGTCATGCGCTCTTTGAGAGTGGGAAGTGGATTCGCAGTGATTGGAATTCTCTTTGTTACTATTATGTTTGGTGGGGCCGTTGTATCCGCAGCAGTTTCGACTATCGACTCTTGCATACTTGCAATTACAGGTATTGTTGGCGATGCACTACCGTCAAGAACGAGTGAAAAGGGAGTGAATGTGGGTTTGAAGATTGCCGGTGCTTGTCTTCTGTTAGGCGCTCTATACTTTTCCCAGAAGCCACCACTGCT